>OZ253485.1:0-3233344 GCA_965261935.1 Dehalococcoidia bacterium
AACCGGCCCCCGCTCTTTCCCGAGGACTTCGGGGAGCGGCTGGAGGGCCTGAAGGACTTGTCCGGGCTGTCGTGGGGCGAGTTCGCCGAGCGTCTCGGCGTGACGCAGCGCGGCCTGGCGAAGTGGCGCAGGGGAGGGCCGCCTTCGGGGGCCTACTTGTGGACCATCATCGAGCTGGCCCGCGAGCTTCCCGGCGGCTACGACCTGATGATGTACGGCGACGACGGGACGGAGGAGTAGAGGGGCCATGGGACGCCGGCAGGAGCGGGTCTACCACGTAGAGCCTGAAGAGTTCCCCCAGGACTTTCCTGAGCGCCTCGACCGCTTCCGGCAGGCCGCAGGGCTGTCCTGGCGGGAGCTGGCCCGCCGCCTGAAGGTCAACGCCCGCATCGTGCGCCGATGGAAGGCGGGAGCCAAGCCCGGCCCCGGCCACCTGGTCAACCTGTTGGAGTTGGCCGCGGGGATGGGGCTGCTCCACCACCTGCTGCGCGGAGCGGAAGAGCCGAGCGCGTTCCAGGGGGCGGGCCAATGACCGGATACAGGCAGGGACACATGGAGAAGGTATGCCGGGGCTGCGGTCGGGTCTACTACCGGCAGTTCCGGCGCAATTCGGGCCGGGAGGGGTGGTGCGGCGGCAGGTGCTACATGCGGACCTACCGGCGAAGCCTGAGAGAGGCCGCCAACGGGCAACCGGCGGGCGCGGCGAGGGCCGGGCGGGATCAACCGTCCGGCCCTCTTGTTCGTTGCCAAGACACTCTGGAAGGGAGAGAGACAGTGACTGAGAGCGAGGAGATCATCGGATTCAATCTCGACCTGGTGGCCGAGCGCCCCCTGGTTGCGCAGACGCGGTTCGCGGAGGACGGTGGCATCGGCGTCGATTGGCGGGGCCGCTGCTGGGCCTGGCTGAACGGCGACGAGGCCCCGGCATTGGTGGAGAACCCGTCGGCGGCGGGAACGGTCCGGAGGAGGCCGCCGTGGGTCTGGACTGACGGCCAACGCCACAGGCAACGGCTGTCCATCGACGCAAAGAGGGCCGGGCGGTTCAATCCGCCCGGCCCTCCTGTCTTTTCCGGCCCTTCCCCCTCCTCGCCGCTCACCGCCTGCCGCACCGGGGGCCTCCGCTTCGTCTTGGATGGGAGGCCCCTTTGGTGTATCGTTGGGTCTGCACCACCCCGGAAGACGCTAACGCTGCCTTGCGGCAGCCTGGCACAGGGCGCACAAGGGGTGTGGAGATCAAGGCTGCATGATCCCGGACGCGGGCGGCTACCCTCTCGGCGTCCGGGGAGCGTCTCAAACCGAGACGCTCTGTTCTCGTTCCGGGGAGGCTTCTGCTAAACGGGTTTGGACGAGGAGGCAATCACAGACAGAGACCGAGGAGGTGGCGCAATGACTGTCGAAGGACGTGAAGGGAGCACTAGGAAGCAACGACGCCCCCCTTTTCCCGAGGACTTCGGGGAGCGGCTGGAACGCCTGTTGAAGATGGCCGAGCTGTCGCCGCAGGAGTTGGCCGAGCTTCTCGGCGTGACGGAGCCCACCGTGCGGAGGTGGCTCAGGGGAGGGGTGCCCAAGGGGTTCAACTACATGGGCATCATGCAGCTGGCGCGGGGCGTTCCCGGGGGCTTCAATCTAATGCTCTACGGCGACCCGGAATCGGAGGGCGAACCGGCGAAATAGGAGCGAGAGGCCGGGCCACGTCCAAGCGCCCTCCTCCTCCTCTTTCCTCATCTCCTGACGACGCCCTGGGGATCCGTCCTCGACGCCCTGCGGTTGAGGGCGCGGTCGAGGATCCCGAAGGCCAAGCGGATGCCCAGCTCCGTCACCCTTTGGGAGGGCTCCTCCTCCTGCTTGAGGAGGGCGTGGGCGATGAGGTCGGCCATCTGTAGCAGGTCGTCGTCCCGGGAGCTTCGGAAGGAGGGGCCGCCGATGATCCGCCCTATGGGGATGTCCTTCGTCGGCGCGCCGTCCTCCCACGCCTCGTACTTGCTGGGCACGGGGTTGCGGCTCCTGAGCCTGCCGTAGAGCCGCCTGACCATCCGCTCCCCTCCCTCGTCGAAGATGAGATGGGCGTAGCGTCCGTCCGCTGCGACGGACGTGTTGATGCGGTTGAGCAACCGGTCCAGGCTGACCTGTTCGTAGCCCTTCACGTCGGCCTTGCGCAGGCAGACGTTGACGACCTCGATGCCGCCCAGGGAATGGGCGGCGTTCTCTATGATGCGCAGGCCGTCCATGAAAATCTCGGCTCCCTGCTCCGGGGTGAGCCTGCGGCCGGTGTTGTCGATGCGGGCCAGGTTGCCCCGTCCGGCCAGCAGGTCGCACGCGTGCAGCTCCCGGCTTGTCGGGACGCTGTAGTCGCCCGCCAACGCCGTGCGCCAGTCCTGAATGCGGCCATGCAGGCCGTTCCACCGCTCGGCGTTCACGCCCAGGGCGGAGCGGACGTAGTAGCGGGGACCCTCGGACTCGTCGATGTAATAGATTCTCATGGCCTTGGTTCTCCTTGGATGTTGGTCAGGGGGCGCACCGGCTCGAAGCCTCCGCCCGGGGCGAACCATGCCCGTCCCAGCGGCCCCTCCCGCTCGACCAGCTCGCGGTGGGAGGCCAGCAGGGGGACGGCGGTCCTGAGACGGTCCATCTCGCCCTGCGCCACTCTCAGGAAGTGGGTCTGGGCGATGTCGTTGTCGAAGACGACCAGGACGACGGGCGGCGCGCCGTGGTCGTCGATGGGCCGGTGGGACGAGTAGTAGCGCAGGTATGGGGCGAGTCGCGCCGCCATGGTGACCGGCCGCACCGCCCTCCGCTCCCACTCCAGGAAGAAGGGCCATGCGGTCTTCCCCCGCCTGAGCATCCCGAAGGCGTCGGGGTGCACCGAGCGCCTCCCGCCGAAGTAGCGGAAGTAGCGGGACGCCCTGCGGGGCGGGTCGAGCTGGTCGATCTCCCAGCCCAGGACGCGGGCCTGCCGGGAGAGGGCCGCTACGAAGTCGTGGACGGCTGCGGTGTGCTGCATGTCGCGGAGGAGCTGCCGACTGCGCCTGCCGGAGACGCCGCGCCAGCCTGCTGCGGCCCCGGCGTCGGGGGGAGCGGCGCTCCACCGCTTCTTCGCTCCGCCAACGGCTGCCCGGTCCCTGCGAGCCAGCAGGGTCAGCCCCGCGTCGGTGAGCACCAGCCGCCGCTCTGCGGAGGGTACGCGGGCGGCCAGCCCGAAACCCTCAAGGGCCGTCGTGAGTTGGGAGGCGCGCTGGTTGGTGACGCCCAGCAGACCGGCGAGGTCGCCCAGGGCGAGCCAGGGCCAGTCGGAGAGCAGGTCGAGGACGCGCTTCTCGGTGGGTTTCAGGAGGGCGGGCAGCATGTGCTCGGGGACGCCCCGCCCGCTCCCCCGCTCGTCGACGTCCTCGGGCATGGAAACCCGCGCCAGGGGCCGCTCGGCGGGGAGCGCGCCCCTGCGTTCGATCCGGTCGATGGCGTCTCTGAGGCTGACGGCGGCGTTGACCGAGGACAGCCGCCACACCGCGTCGTCGGTGGCCGCTGCCGCCGCCTCCCTCTCCAGTGCTAGGACCGTTGGCGTGGACGCCCGGCGCAGAATCCCTCGGGCGTAGCGCAGCCGGGTCTCGTCGGGGAGGACGAGCAGGATTCCGCCGGGCTGCGGCCCGTCCCTGAGCCGCCCGATCCGCTTGGAGAAGCCGGTGCGGTCGGTGACGTGGCCCTGCCGGACGATGCCGATGGTCCTCCCGTCGGGAAGGATGATGGCGGCGTCCATCGGCATGGCGCGGTACCAGCGGAAGCGGATGGGGTGGTGGATGTTGGCGACGGCGGAGGCCAGGCGGTAGATGACCGCCACGGCGTCGAGCCTCTCCAGGAGGACGCGCCGCCACCGGGCAGCCAACGGGTAGCTGCGGAGCAGCCGATCCGGGGTGAGGTCTTCCTCCTGGGCCAGGCGGCGCAGGCCGTCTCCGGTGAGGTGGAACCTGCGGGTGGGGGCAACGAGCTCCGTCCCGTGGGGTACGGAGGCGATCAGCCCGTCGTCCTCCAGCTGGCGGGCGGCCTCGTAGACCGCGCTCTGGGACCAGCCGGAGAGGGCGGCCATCTCCAGCCGGTCGAGAAAGGGCATGGCGGCGAGGCGGCGAAGCAGCTCCCGCCTCCCCCCGGTGAGAGGCCTCATTCCTCAAGCTCCTCGTCCGCGGCCCCGTCCGGCGTCTCCGGGGAGTCGTCCCCAGGGTTCTGGTCCCGCTTGCTGCGCTGCTTGCGCCGGGCCTGCTCCTGGGGCTGGCCGCCGCTCTCCGCCGTCTCGGTGTCCTGGCCCTTCCTGAGCTTCTCCAGCTCCTCGCGGTACCTGTCCACCAGGTCTTGCATGTCCGCGTCCCGCCGTTCGATGTCGCTGGCCGGTGTTAGGTAGCTCTCGGCCAGGTCGCGGATGCGCTCGGCTGTGTCGGCGTCTCCCGGCTCCGGCTTGGCGACCTTCATGGAGAAAGCGTCCATCCGCTCCGTTCCCACGGTGGCGCGGACGTAGCACTGGTGGACCGGCAGCGATGTGATGTCGTCCTCGGTCACCCGCTCCTTGCCCAGCTCCCACACGAGCTGGCGGGCGTCGTTCCCCGCCACCTGGAAGACGGCCAGGCAGCCCACGTTGGCGAGGAGCGTGTCCCGCATGGTGCGGGAGAGGTCGTCCAGCTTGGCGAGGCTCTGGGTTGCCAGGACGAAGGACGCCCCGAACTTGCCCAGCTCGCTGAGCATCGACTCGTAGTCCACGCCGGGCATGGACTGCATCTCGTCCACCACCACCAGAGCGCCGCGCCGCTGCTCAAAGGGCAGGCTTCCCTGCTCCCGTGTCACGGCGTCCACGAGGTTGAGGAGGGACGCGCCCACCAAGGCGGCCACATCCCTGCCCGCCTTTCCCTGGGCGGTGGAGACGAGCAGGATGCCGCCGTCGTGGATGGTGCGGCGCATGTCGATAGTGGAGCGGGGCTGGCCCAGGATGGCCCGCGCCCGCTTGGAGGATGCATAGTAGGAGAGGCGGGTCTGGACCGGGGCCAGGGCGTCGGCGCGGGTCTCGCGCCGCCAGCCGAAGAAGTCCCTGGCCCACCACTGCATCAGGTAGGGGTCGTTGACCTTCGCCAGCACCTCGGCGCGGAATCCGTCGTCGGCCAGGATGCGCAGTCCGTCGAGGATGGTGTACTGCTCGCCCGCGTCCGTCCTCTCATTGGCCTCGTGAAGGGTCTTCACCGTCTGTTCGAGGATCGACTGCATCCTCGGCCCCCACTGGTCCCAGAGGCCCTTGGCGATGCGCACGACCGAATCGGCGGTGCGGTCGCGGTCGGCGAAGATGCGGGTGTCCAGCAGGTTGATGCCGGGAGCGCCCCGCTCGTCGGCCAGGTCGATGAGGCGTACCTGCTCGATGAGGGACTCCGGGACGTGTTGGAGCAGGCCGCCCACCAGGTCGGCGTGGGGGTCCACGACGACGATGGCGTCGCCGTCCCTGCCCTCGGCCTTCTCCCGCATCTTGTGGGCGACGATATGGTGCATCAGGGTGGACTTGCCCATGCGGGTGCGGGCCACGTAGAGGTGGTGGCGTCTCAGCAGGTCGGCGGGGAAGTGAATCTTCCTGGGCGTTCCGGTGGTGGTGTCGCCGACATGGGCGCCGCCGCTGACGCTGCGGGCGGTGGGCAGCAGCACCTTGGTCCCGGCGCGGGCCACCAGTGGCGTCTCGTCCCTGGCTCCCGGCGGGTGCCACAGGCAGGCCGCCTCGCGGACGCCCATGACGCTGCGCTTCCCGAACAGGCCGGGGCCTGACGGGTGGAGCATCGAGGGGTCGGGCACGGCGGGCCGCACCCGGCTCACGTCGAGGCGCGCGCCCGCGGGGTTGTCATAGCCGCGATAGGCGGCGGCCACCGGCTCCAGCAGCTCATTCGCCCGGTGGGGCCGGGTGCTCCGGGGCAGGATCGCCGTCACCTGAATCTCGGCGTCGAAGGCGATGCGGGAGACCTTCTCCTTGATGAGGATGGGGTCGAAGACCCGCTTGCGGGCCTTCTTGAAGCGGTGCCAGGCCCAGCCGCCCACGGCCAGGGTGAGGGCGACGCCCGCTCCCATGAGCACGGCCTTCCAGGTCTCTCCCGCCTGCACCCACAGGTAGCCTCTGACGGCGGCCAGGGCCGCCACGCCCAGGACGGCCATCGTCACGCCGTCGGTCTGGAGGGGCTTGGTCTGATAGGTGTAGGCGGGGTCTCGCCGGTCCTCCACGGGCCGCTTGTGGGCCTTCTCCAGGTGGGACTCCGACCAGTCGGGTCCCATCGAGCGCAGCATCAGCCGCGCCACGATGCGCTCCCCCTCGTTGAGGTTGGAGAGCGCGCCCATGAGGGCGATGAGGGGGTCGGAGCCGGGGTCGAGCAGGTCGTCGTCCCGGAAGACCCGGAGAGGCACGTACTCGGGGCCGTCGGCCCGGAGCGTCATGCTCCACGCCTGCTCGTCTTCGGCCAGGCGCAGGGGGTCGTCCCCGGCGGGAATCTCCTGTATCTGGGCCTGGGGATAGCGGGCGGCGATCTGGGAGCGCACCACCTGGTCGTCCAGGCAGCGGGCCAAGAGCGTCACGCCGTCGGCGTCCCCGGCAAGCTCCAGGGAGAAGGGTTCGGGGACGGCGATGGAGCCGAGCATGTTCTCGACTCCCAGGAGCGTTCTCTCCCCCGTCCTGGGCGGCGTTACCGCCAGCAGCACCGGGGATTTCCTGCCCTCGTCGTTCAGCAGCCACTTGATGGGGTTCACTTTCATTCGCTTGCTCCTTTCTCTATCGGTTCTCTCGCCTTGCGGTCGTTCGGTCGCTCCTAGTGACGACCGGGCCGCCACTCGATCACCTCCGTCTCCTCCGGCGTGGCCTCGATGCGGACGGGGAAGCGGTGGCCCTTCGACAAGAGCAGCCCGTCTCCCCTGGGGCAGGACAGCAGCCAGCGTTGAAGGTCTTCGGGCAGGTCGAAGGCGTCGCCCACGGTGCTGATGGCGGCGGCGTCCTGCTGAAGCAGCAATTTGAAGGCGGCGTTCTGTAGAAGCGCCCGCCCTGAGTGGCCGGTGATGGCGCGGGAGGAGTCCTCGGACAGAAGGTCCTGGACGTCCTGGGTGATGAACTGCAACCCCAGCCGGTGCTTGCGCGCCCGCTTCGCCATCGACACCATGAAGGCCGCGCCTTCGGGGTGCTGCATGATCGACCACACCTCGTCCACCACCAGCAGTCGGGGCTTGGGGTCCTGGGCGGCGGCGGCCCACACCGTCTCGGTGCAGACCATCGCGGCGGCGGGGCGAAGCTCCGGCTCCAGCAGGCGCAGGTCGAAGACGGTGATCAGGGCCTCGTTGGACAGCAGGTCGTCGCCCTCGTCGGAGAGGAGGTTGCGCAGGCTGCCGGTGGCGAAGGGCCGCAGCAGCCTCGCCATGTCTTTCCCTCCCGCCTCATCTCCTTGCAGGTACTCGTAGAAGTCGCGGAAGCCGGTGCGCTCGCGGGGCTGGGCGTAGTAGCCCGCCAGGGCGTGGTCCAGGGAGGCCCTTCGCTCCGCGCCGAGACTCTCGCCCACCATCACCTCTATGAGCCGGCGCAGGCTGCCGATGCGTTGAAGCAGCTCCTCGGAGTCGCCCCGCTCGATGACGAAGGGGTTCATGCCCTGGCCGGGAATGCCGGGAGAGAGGACGCGCCCGCCCGCCGCCCTCGCCATGTCCGCGTACTCACCCTCGGGGTCGATGACGTAGGCGGTGATGCCCCTGGTCAGGCCCCGCAGCATTCCCAGCTTCGTTGCGAAGCTCTTGCCGCTGCCCGACCTTGCGAGGACGGCGGTGTTGGCGTTCAGGTGCGTCCCGTCCCAGGGGTCGTAGACCACCGGGGCGCAGGCCCGCATGTCGATGCCGTACAGCGTTCCCCTCCGGGTGTCCAGGTCGGGCGGCGAGAAGGGGAAGATACGGGCTATGCTGGACGTGTCCAGCGTCCTCCACTCCGCCACGGCGTTGAGGGCCAGCGGCAGCGTGGACAGGATGCCCTCGCGCTGGCGGAAGGCCAGGGGATCGAGCTTGCCCAGCGTGGCGGCGAAGTGGGCCTTGGCCCGCTGGGTCATCTCCTTGAGGGACGCCTCGTCCTTCGCGTGAAGGGTGATGGAGAGGGACGCGTGGAAGAGCCGCTCGCGGCCCCGCTGCACCTCGTCGCTGAGGCGGGTCACGTCCTCCAGGGCAATCTCCGCCTCGGGGGACATGGTGCGGCCCCGCTTGAAGGACAGCGACTGCGCCGACTCGAAGCGGACCTTCTGCCACTCCAGGGTCCTGGCCGCCTGCTCAGCGGGAATCGACCCCAGGTGGATGGACAGGTCCATCGGCGCGCCTGCGGCCATGAGGCTCTGAAGGAAGCCGGGGGCCAGCGACCGGGGCCACTTGCCCAGGTGGAGCGACCGCACGAGGGTCTCGCCTATGCGCATATCGCGGCGGCCTATCTCCACCTCGACGGGGGCCTCCTCGTCGAACTCGGTTGGCGATCCGCCCAGGGCTGCGGACACCAGGAACATCCGAAGCTGGCGGCCCCTGAGCGTGTGGACGGACAGCCCGGCCCGCGCCAGCAGGCCGCGCAGCTCGTCGAACCGCCCGAACTCGCACACGGCGTAGAAGCGCCGGTCGAGGATGCCGTCGCGGGCCTCCAACTCGGTCAAGAGCCTGCGAAGCGACTCGGCCGCCGCCCTCGTCTGCGGGGGAAGGTCCTGCGGCTGGGCCTCCCTGAGCTCCTCCCGCAGCCCGCCAAGGCGCGGCGGGTGCTGACGGATGAGGAGCTGCACGGGGAAGTCGCAGGCGTTGAGCGCCCCGGCGAAGGCCCCCAGCTTCGGCTCGTCGATCTCCAGGCCCATCACCTCGCACACGCCGAGCTTCACCCCGTCCAGGCGCACGGGGCCGTCCTCCTCCAGGTGGGAGAGCATGAAGAACAGGGGCAGGGGTGGCGGCGGCTTGGGGGCCGGTGCCTGCGGTTCTGTGGGTTCCTGGGTCTGCGGAGCGGCTGCGCCATCCGGCGGCCCCTCCGCTCCGGGTGTCTTGATTTGGTCGTTCGGCTTCTTCAACTCGGTCTTCTCCTTTGCGCTAGGGGGTCGGGAAGTCCACGAGGCCGCTGCGCAGCAGCGCGGCGACCGCCTTGGCCAGAAGGACCAGCACCAGGCCGACGACGGCCATCACGACGGCGCTCTTGGCCCTGCCGCCGCCCCGCTCCTCGGCTCCCTCGGCCATCAGGACGAAGCCCGCCCAGACGATGGCGAAGAGGCAGAGCCCGGAGGCGGCGTAGGCCATCGCGGTGAGCACCCGGTCGAAGGCGTCCAGCATGGCCTGCTCCTCGGGCGGGACCGCGCCGGTGGTCGCCAGCGCGGTCCCAATCAGAAGGGTTGCCGTCAGTAGACGCCTCACCACGGCCACTCCCATCCCAGAAGGTCGAACCAGTCGCTCAGGCCGCCGTCTGCGGACTCCTGCTCGGCGGGCGGGTCTACCGGCTCAGGCTCCGGCAGGACCAGGACCTCGAAGGGGTCGTCGGCCCCGACGCTCGACGCCAGGGCCAGGGTCTCGTCGCGGCTCCCGGCGATGGGCGACCGCTCCACCGTCTCCGCCTTGACGTGCTCCTTGTGCAGCACGTCCACCGTCACCTGCTTGGCGATGGTGGCGCTGGGGACGTAGGCGTACGCCGTCGCGGTGGCGGACGCCGTGGCGCCGTCCTCGCAGGTGGCCGTTGCCGTCTCACTGTCGGAGTCGCTGTCCCCCGGGCGATGGAGGTGCACGGTCCTGGTGACTTGCTCCGTCCGCTCCGGGTGGTGGGTCAACTGCACCAGGGGCGGCAGCGGAATACGAAGGGCCGCCTCCAGGTCCGCCTCGACGTTCACCTCGTAAACGGCGGCGCCCTCGCCGACGACCACACGGAAGCGGGTCTCGCCGTTGGGGACGAACGCGACGCTCGCCTGGGAGCCGCCGCCCGCGACCGTGAGGGTCCCGGCGATGCCCGTCACCTCGGCGTCCATCAACGCCGTCTCGGTGACGCTGGCGTGTCCGGCCACCGTCTGAAGCTCGACCGGCTCCAGGGTGCGGGATACGCACTCGGAGGCGACGGCTCCCTTGACGGCCCCCGGACTCCAGCCCAGGGAGACGACCCGCAGGTCGCAGAGCTCCCCGTCGATGGCCGGAAGGGGGTACGGGATCTGTCCGCCTTCGACGGTGACGGCCCCGGCCTGCCCCAGCGTGTCCTCCCACGAGAAGGTGAAGGACGGGTTCGGGCCGTCCAGGGGGAGGGAGTAGTCGATGCGCTCCCCCTCGTCCAGGGAGGCCGAACCCCAGAACCGCAGCCACGTGCCCTCCGGCCCGCCGAAGGCGCGGACGCGGATGTCAAGGGCGGTGGCCGCTCTGAGCGTGACGGCGGCCCGGTCGCCGGAGACGGTGAGTCCCTCGACGAAGAGCCGCCGCCCTTCGACCGGCTCCGTCACCTCGAAGTCGATCTCGTCCCGCCAGTGGTCGTCGGCAAGGGCCGCCTGGGGGACGGCGACCGCCGCCGCCAGAGCGACGGCGGCCGCGATTGCCAGGAAGCTCTTCGGGGGCTTGCTTTGCCGGGACTTCCGGCTCCCGTCCCCGTTGCCGTTTCCGTTTATGTTGTCCTTGTCCGTCCGCCTGGGCTTGCCGAACCAGCGGTGAGGGCGGAAGGGCATCCGCCCGCCCGTCCGCTCCCGGCTCCCGCGCTTGCGGCGAAGGCGGCGCAGGGTCTTGCCCGCCCGCCTCGCCATCAGCCGCAGAGGGCCGGGGCCGCTCTTCACCGGCTGCGCCGGCGCGGGCGGCTCGCTCCGCGCCAGCTCGGACGGCGGCCCTGCGTAGAGCCTCGCCCCAAGCCGGTACTTCAGCAGGTCGGCGGCCACCAGGGGCAGCCGCCGACCGCCTATCTTCCCGACGACGGCGACCAGCCCCGCCAGGCCCAGGAGGACGGCAATCGCCATCCTCACCTCGGACGGCCCGACGGGGGCGTAGCGGTATGCGCCGTAGGACAGGGCGCACACCGCCATCATCGCCACGACCTGCGGGAAGGTGAACCCCAGCAGGACCTTGTCCTCGGCCTGCACGTGGGTTGGAACCTCGTGTTCTCTCATGGCTCTTCTCCTTCCTCGCCGCCTAGTTGTCCGGTGTGGGCGCGGGAGTCGGGGCGGTGGGGTCGGGCACGTTGGGGTCAACCGGCGATCCTACGACCGCGTTCATCACCAGCTCGACGACGCCGTAGGCCACCATCGCCAGGACGATGCCCGCCAGGGCGGTCATCATTGCGCTCTTGCCGCGCTCCATCTGGTGCGGCGCTCCCGACGCCGTCAGGTACAGGTACGCGCCGTAGATGAAGAAGCCCACGCCGACGACCCCCACGATGCCCAGCAGGATGCCCACCAGGTTCGATATGGTCTGAGTCAGTGCTTCCATAGTCTTGTCTCCTCTCTGTCTTGACTGCCGGGCGTTTCCCCGCCCGGTCTTCGTCCGTCTCTATCAGTTCCGCCGTCTCCGCTTGCCTACCTGCACATCGCTCTCACCTCCTTCGTCCTGTTGTCGATGGGCGCAGGCCGCGCCCGCACTCCGTTGGGGTCGTCGTTGTCGGGGCTACTCGCCGCTGCTCCGGGGGGCTTCGCCTCCGTCTCCCCCGCCTGCCGATGGGGTGGCCATAGAAGCCGCCGAGCTGAGGCCGCTCCCCGCTGCCGACAGGCCCGCGCTGGCCGCCATCGCCCCCACCGCCATGCCTCCCGGACCCCCGGCGGCCCCGCCCGCCAGCAGCCCGATGGTCTTGGCCGACCTGACCATCGAGGAGGGCAGGTTCATGCCGAAATAGAGCATCGAGAGCCAGGAGTCGAAGGTCCCTGAGTTGCCCAGCATCGACGGCACCCGGGTCGCCATGTAGACGAAGGCCAGGGACATGAGCAGCTTCCAGATCAGGTCCTGCACCGGCTCGAAGGCCGCTATCGCGGCGAACTCCCGCAGAAACCCGAATCCCAACGCCAGGGCGATGAGCTGGATGGCCTGCTGGAACACCGTCGTCATGAACAGGCGCAGCCACTGGCGGCCCCAGCCCGCCGTGTGGGGCAGTATCCACAGCCCCAGGGCGATGGGGGCCAGGGCCAGCAGGATGTCGATGAGGGCAAGGCGCAAGATCATCTGCACGATGACGTAGAGGACGAAGAAGCCGTAGACCATGTAGAGAATGGCCAGGAGCAGCGCCATGCCCACGCTCCCAGCCTGCACCGCCGTCATCAACGTGCTCAGGGTCGAGCGCAGCATGTCCCCGGCGGTGACGCCCAGGGAGAAGGCGATAAAGCCGGACACGGCATCGGCCACGTCGATGACCAGGGCGCACCACCACAGGGACGACGCGGCGGCCACCAGGCCCAAAACGAGGCGGGGGACCATCTCGCGCCACCCCGCATGGGAGCGGCCCAGGTGCTCGGCGATGATGAAGTTCAGGCCCATCCAGCCGAGGATGACCACCAGGGCGGCGGAGGTGATGGCCCAGACGACCATCCACGCCTGCTGCACCAGGTGGTGGTCGTAGGTGAGGTTGGGAGGGGTTCCGGTGAGGATGTCGCCCATGCGCTACCCGCCCCCGCAGTTGTCGGCGTCCTCGCCCGACGCCCGCTCGACAACTCCGCACAGGGTCCCGTGGACGCCCTCGATGACCCACCCGGCGAAGGCTTTGGCCCAGCGCGCCGGGCTGAGGGCGGACAGAATCTTGTCCCAGATGCGGCCCGGCTGGTGGATGGGGACGACGGCGTAGAAGTCGCCCCTCTTGCCGGCCTCGGCCTCGGCCAGCATGACCATCAGGTAGGCGCGGTCGCGGTCCAGCTCGGGGTGCTCGTCAAGGTCTGGGTACTCCCAGGAATACTCCCAGCCGTCGCTGCGCTTCTTCTCGCCGCCCTTCACCCGGTACATGGCGCTTATCCAGTCGCCGGTGTCGGCGTCGCGGACGGCGTAGAAGAGGTTTGCGATCTCCCGGTCGAAGACGGGGCGGGCGACGAACTCGCCGCCGCCCTTGCGCTCCACGAACTCCCGGTCGGCGTTGACGAGGGTTAGCTCGTTGCCGGGCGGGGATTGGGCCAGGGCGATGTTGCTTGCGGGGATTGCCAGAAGCGCTGCCAGCAGCAGCGCGGCGGCCAGGGGCATCAGCCGCCTGGCTCTGCCAAGGGACCTTCGGACCGTCGATTGCGCTCCCACGATTCGCCTCCTCTTCGCTGATGGGGCCGTCTGTTCTGCCATCGAGTCTGGGAAGTCGCGGGGCCGGACACCATGCCTTATATGGGAGGACTCGCGCGTCCTCCCTTTTAGGGCATGGGAAGGAATGGGCCGGATGTGGTGTCATACCCGTGTACAGGGATTTGCTTCGGTGCCCAGAAGGGAAGTTTTGGGCTGTGGGCAACGTGAAACGGGCGTGAAGGAAGGGAAGTGAGGCCGAGCCTGCGAGCACTTTGGTGAAAGGGGTGGTTCCGACAGCGGCCCAAAAGGGAAGTCGGGGGTGGCGCGACATCGGAGCGAGCAATTGGACGGGGAGGTTGGAATCGGGGGTCGAAACCCCCTACAGGACAGCCCCCTACAGGACATGACTGCGAGGAGGTGCGACCATGAATGAGCGGGATGGGAACGGCAACGGGAGCGTGGACGCGGAGAGGCTTCGGCGGCTCAGGCTGAGCGAGTTCCTGCGGGACCTGGTTCGGCAGGAGGGCAAGATGGAGGCTGCGGAGCTGCTGGGGGTCAACCACAAGACCCTGACGCGGGCCGAGGAGTCGGGTGAGATCACGGGGCGCATGGGCGATGCGCTGGAGCTGCTGCTGAGGAGGGCGGACGACGCCGAGGTCGCGCGGCTGCGGGAGGCGGTCGGTGCGCTGGAGGAGCGGGTTGCGGCGCTGGAGGGCGGCATGGAGACGCCTCCTGCGGCGGATGTGGAAGGCGGGGGTGAGAGCAGCCAGGTGGAGGGCGGTGACGAGGACGGTACCCAGACCCAGGCGCAGGGCGGGAAGCACGAGGAGGGGGCGGGCCGGTCGGAGACCAGGCCCGCCCCTCCGATGGCGGGGTTGCGCTCGAAGAAGCGGGCGGCGCTGCGCAGGCTGGACCCGGAGGTGGTCACCGAGGAGCCCGCCGACGACGATGATGAGGTCTACGGCGATGCGTGGCCGCTGGTGGAGGAGTGGCGACGGCTGCGGGCCGGGCATCCCCACCAGGGGAGGAGCCTGTCGTGGCTCACGACGGAGGAGCGTCTGCTCGTGCTGGAGCTGGCTATGCTGGAGGAGTACGGGCTGACCCTGCCCCCGGAGACCCAGGCCCTGCGGGGCTTCGGACGCAAGGGTCAGATCAACCATCGCTGGAAGGCGCTGGCCGACACTCGTGTGGCGCTGAGGAAACGGAAGCTGCTGCGCTGGGTGCGGACGGTCCTCACCCTGTGGCTGTGGCGGAAGTAGGCCCCGGAGACGGCCCCGGGGCCGGCTTTCGGCGGTTGCTGCATCGGAGCGACATGGGAGCTACGTAGCAGCGTGTGATTTGGTGCGGGTTGGCCCCAAACCCCGTCTGAAGCCTTCCATTCGCTCGGTTGTTCGGGTGATAATTGATGCAGTTTCTGGCTTTTCCAGTGTTTCGTGCCTAGAAACCTGGAGGATTCCCGTCCCCCGAATCCGGGACCGGCTGCATAGGATTGAGCCTCGCTCTCCGAACAGCCGCCCAGGGGTCGGACCGGAAGGATTGAGCCTCGCTCTCCCGAAGGCCGCCCCGGAGGACACAATTCGCAGCGGTTGGAGCGTCTCTCGCTTCGGCCCCTCGGACACCTTGGTCGGAGTGCGCCCTGCACACTGGCCGGTTCCTCACGTCTGCGGCATGGTTCCTGTGGAACTGGCCGCAGCTTCACCACGCGCCGGTCTGCGATGAGGTCTTAGCTGGCTGGCCGCTTCCCTCGCAGCTTCCCAGGACGTTACAGACGTAGCTCCCGGGTCTCGCTGCGTCTCTCACCGCGCCGTCCTGTGGTTGCTCTGCAGGCCGGTCGGTTCTCCCCCATTTCATAGCAGCTCCCCCTGAGTCCATTCCCTGTGATGTGACCCTGGGCCGGGCTGCGTCCTCTTCATCCCCCAGGTAGCAGCAGCTCCCCTGAGTCGATTCCCGTGAGTTGACCCTGGGCCGAGCTGCGTCTTTCTCACCACGGCGTCTCCCTGCGTTCGTCTCGTGGTCGGACTGCGTATGGCGGCGGAACGGCAACACGGATTCATGGAGTCAACAGCAACAAGGAGGTAACGACGGTATGGCTACTGAACGGACGGACGGCAACGGCGAAGGAGGAGCGCACATGACGGAACGGTACACGGGACCGAGCGCGAAGCGGATCGCAGACCTGCTTCCGCACCGGGTGAGCTTCGAGCGGGGCTGGTTCTGGACGACGACGGCCATCTGTCACGGCGGCAAGTCGGACGGGCTGGCGTTCAGGCAGCGACCGGACGGCAACGGCATCGACGTGCGCTGCCACACCGGGGGCTGCTCGGCCGGCGTGGTGATAACCGAACTTGAGGCGCTCATCGGGCTGCCCATCTGGACGGCCTACGAACCGGTGCGCGACGCGGCAGCCAAGGCCCCCGAGAAGCGGCCTTGGTGGAAGCGACAGCGGGTCTGGGCGCCGACGGTGGTCGCCCTGGTCGTAGCGGCGCCGCTCATCACCGGCGACGTGGAGCTCTTCGTCCTGAACCTCGTCGGGCTGGGCACCGGGGCGCTGCTACTCCGGCGGTTCATGCCTCGGCGTCCGGTAGGGAGGGTCCGTCGCCGCTGACGACAGGTCCTCCGGCTCCCTCATACCCATCCCAACACGCAAGGGTCGTCTCCATCCGGGGACGGCCCTTCTTCTTTGCCCGCAAGCGGGCGCAATCGGCAAGGCAACAAAGGCAACACAACACAGAAGGAGGTCGTGATGACAACGGCAACATTGGCAACTGGCAATCGGACGATGACGGAAGCTCGGCCTAGGCGCAGCCTCGAAGAGCTGGTCGACCGGCTCATTGCGGCGCTGTTCAAGGAGCCGGAGACGGCATCGGCGACGGAGACAGCGAGCGTGGCCAAGAGCGTCCACGAGGCGCGGCGGCTCAGGCAGGCGGGAGATGTGGACGGTGCGCTGGCGGTCCTCGCCGGCACCGCCACAACGAAGGCTGGGCCGCACCAGGCTAGGTGGGCTTACGCCGAGTGGACTGACCTGGTGAAGCGGCGGTTCGGGGACCGGGACGTCCTGGTCTACAGCCAGGGCGCAGGTGCGCCAAGAAGCGCTTAGGTTGAACGTTCCAGATGTGGAACCCGGCCAGGAGTGGGCCGGTGGCTAGGGAAGCAGGCACGGGGGCCAGAGGCAGAACCGTGTCTGAAGCCTTCCCGACAATGTGGCGGCGGCCACCCTACTGAACCGCGCGCTGCTAGCCAGAGTGTCGTCATGGTCACACAAGAAACTGTCGATTAACGCGTCGAAGGCTGAACCACCCGCTCACGGTAGGGCGAGGGTGGAGTCATCGGAGTCTCTGCCTCTGTGCCGCAGAGACAACCTGTTAGGGCAGGGATGCTGTCCTCCCTTTGACCGGCATCCCCCGATGACGAGCGCGGCAACGAGCCGTGCCAGGCGTACAGACAGGACCTACCACGACACGCAGACGCAACCTAAGTGAACTTGGGAACCACGTTCGGCTCCCCGGCGAGACGGAGCTAGTCCTTCTTGTCCCCGCCCATCGATTCGACGACGGAGCCTAGCTTCATGACGAGGACGAAAACCCCGGTTGAAACCAGAAGCGTGCCGACCGCGACCGTAAGTCCCGAAAACGCTGTGATCAACATTGCAGTGTCCGACATTCGATGCCTCCCTTGGTGTCGATGTCCCCAAATGGGGCCTCTGCTGGTAGCACGGCAGCGTCACGATAACACGCCGGGAAAAAAAATCAACATGGAGCCAAACCGGAGTAGGCCAGCTTGCGGCCAATGCCGGACGTGGGGCAGAGCCCTCGTAGTAGTCCGCGGTCGGGAAAGCCGGCCACATGGCGAAGGAGGGCAGTTAGACGAGTGCAGAACACAAGCGAACTAAGCCAGAGGAGGGATGTATGAACCCAACGAAGATGGCAGAAAAGCAAAGGTTCTTAGCAAGGACGGCCAGTGGGCATCCAGATCACAGGTTCACCAACCTGTACGACCTGTTGCACTGGGACTACTGGATGCACATATCGGCTGAAAGGGTACTGGCGCGACCGGGTAGCCAGACCGACGGCGTGGACAGCGTGACGCGGATTGCGTTCAAGGCGGACTACGAGCGCCACATGACGGCGCTCATCGACCAACTGAAGCGCAAGACGTACACACCGCAACCCGTCCGGCGAGTCTACATACCCAAGCACGATGGCAAGAAGCGCCCGCTGGGCATCCCCGCCCTGCGAGACCGCATCGTGCAGGAAGCACTTCGGGCCATCCTCGACCCGATTTACGAGTCGGACTTCTACCGACATTCCTACGGCTTCCGCAAAGGTCGTCGCACCATGGACGCAATAGGGACTCTCATGCCCCTGTTCAACAGCAACGTGAAACACTACTACGTGATTGAAGGTGACCTCCACAGCTACTTCGATACCGTCCACCATCGGACGCTCATGAAGCTGTTACGGAGGAGGCTGAAGGACAGGGCTGTGCTAGACCTGATCTGGAAGTTCCTGAAATCGGGCGTGATGGAAGAGGGCCTCTTCGGGCGCACCGATTCCGGTGTGCCACAGGGAGGGGTTATATCCCCGCTGCTCGCCAACGTCTACCTCAACGAGTTTGACAAGTGGGCGGCGGCGCAGTGGGATCTCGACCCTAACGCTCGACAACGGCGAAGAAAGGCGGGTCTCGGCAACTTCAAGATGGTGCGCTATGCGGACGACTTCGTGGTCGTCAGCAACGGCACCAAAGCCGAGGTCAAGGCCACCAAAGCGGCCATACAGCAGTTTCTGGAGAACGAACTCCACCTGACGCTATCGGAAGAAAAGACGGCCATCACCCACGTCAACGACGGCTTTGACTTCCTGGGTTTTCATATCCAGCGCAAGCGGGCCAACGGCAAGTGGGCGGTGCATCTCCGACCGACGGCCAAGGCAAAGGAGCGAGTGCAACGGAAGCTCAAAGACCTGACTTCCAGAAACTGGGCTTGGATGGACGAGTACAACCGACTGGCAACCCTGAACGCTATCGTGCGGGGCTGGGCCGCGTACTACCGGTACACCAGCTTCGTACGCGACATTGAGGACATCACGTCCTTCGTGTGGTTCCGCTACCTCTACTGGTTGCAGAAGAAGCACAAGGGAAGTCGCAAGGGACAGCTCATGAAAGACAAGACCAGAGTGCTCCACGGCAGAACCCGCTGGCACGCAGAGGTGCGCGAAGGCGGTAACACGCTGGAAACGTACCAATGGCTCCCCACCCGACAGGAGCTTGACCGCCAACGCTACCGACGGAAGGGGGAAGCGGACTTCCCGCACCCCTACCTGTCCGGCCACGCAACGGCGGCAGGCGACCATCCACAGGGAGCAACCGGCCCAGACGAGCGTATCTATACGGCAACCGTCGGCGTAGGTCACGTCAAACGTGACGAACCCCTCGGCCTTGCCGAACAGCGACTTCGGGCAAAGGTGCGTGACGACATGAAATGCCGAAAGTGTGGCACACGGGCAGCTTTGCATGTCCACCACACCAAAGGCATGAAATCGCACGTGCTCAGTAACCTGGTCACGCTCTGCCGGACGTGCCATGAGGCTGTACACCGTTCGAGCCAACTACAAACCGTCTAATGGAGAGCCGGATGCCATGAAAGTGGCACGTCCGGTTCGGTGGGAGGGATGGCGCAAACCAGCCGGAGCAATCCGGCCATCGGCGGCGCTGTCCCTACCCAATGACAGGCCGCCGCCCTGGCGCCCACCGGAAACGACGGCTCGCTTGAGGTCGCGGCGGTCCTGGGGATGCGCTGGCGGCCCGGCAAGGTCGTCTCGGGGCGCAGCCTCCGGGGGCTCCGGCCCTTGGCGAGGGCTTGCCCTCGGCCCTGACCGGAGAGTGGCCCGGCGCTGGCGTAGCCCAAGCAACGGTTGACGACCCGTGAGGCAAACGGGGCGCTTCAGTGCCCTGCCTGGACCCCGGGTCGTCGCCTTCTTGCGACTGCTCGCACGGGCGCTCCGTTCCACCAGGCAGCGCCCCGCACGGGGGGCGTTGCCTCCTCCGCCCGCTCCCCTGCGGGCTTCCATCCCTCTTCCCCCAACCCCACACGCGTCGCACAGGTCTTCTCCCCGACTCCGGTTGGGGGTGGGACCTGTGCCCGATGCACGACGGAGCCTGCCCCGGACTTGATTCCGGGGGCTTGCCCCGCACACGGCCTTGCACAGAGGCCGCCCGGGCTTGAGTTCGGGATGCCGCCCGGCCATTCGCCACGGCAACAACGCCACCCAAGGAGACAGTCCCAACCATCGGGACACGGATTCGAGCGGGACTGTCTCCGGCAAGGGGGCGGTCCCGCTTCTTCATTACAGGAGGAAGCGACATGACAACTACGAGCATTGACAGGACCGAGAGCGAGCTGAGGGCCGCTGCGAGGCGGCGGGGGATCACCATGAAGGAGCTTGCGGCCCTGATGGGCGTGAACGCGGGCTACCTGTCGGGGCTTTCGACGGGGCGTACGCCGTGGACTCCCAAGATGCGGGAGAAGGTCGCGGCGGTCTTGGGAGAGGTCCCCGGACAGGGGACCGTCTACCGCCAGGGCGGCGGCGTGACCGGCGAGAGCAGCTTCATCCGGGAGCGCGCCCGCACCCTGGGCATGACCATGCATGACCTGGCCGACCGCGTTGGCGTGTCCTACAGCTACATGACGCAGGTTGCCCGTGGCCGCCAGAACATGGGCGTCAAGGTCCAGGCAAGGGTCGAGTCGACGTTGCACGCCCCGGCGAAGGTCGCGCCCGCCACGTGCGCCAACCGCCAGGGCGTCGTCGTGGCCGGGGAGAGCAGCTACATCCGGGAGCGGGCCAGGGAGTTGGGCATGAGCCTGCGGGACCTGGCTGACCGCGTGGGCGTCTCCTACAGCTACATGTCAATGGTGGCGCGGGGTCATAGCAACATGGGCGTGAAGGTCCAGGCCAGGATGGAGTTGGCGCTGGAGGCTCCGGCCAAGGTCGCGCCCGCGCAGCCAGCCTGCATCGACCGGGAGGCCGTGTGGGACCGGATGAACGCCCACGGCTTCAGCCAGAACGAGGTCGCCCGGCGAGCGGGCATCAGCTCGGCCCATCTCTCCCAGATCATGAACGGCAAGTCCTCCCCGTCGGCGGGCGTGCTGAAGGGGCTGCACGGCGTCCTGTTCCAGCCGACGAGTGCGGAGCGGGTCATGCCCGCCGAGGTGAAGGTGCTGGGCTGGCGGAAGGGAGAGCGGAGCGGGATGGTGGTTCGCGGCGCCGGTGGCCCCGGGCGCGGCGCCAAGTCCGGCGGCGGCACCGTCAGGGTCGGCGGCCGGGTGCCCTGGGGCGCGAAGGCGGAGTTCGCCTACCGCGCGGGGTACGACGGCGCGGGCCGGGTCTCGGTGACGCACGTCGTCGAGCGGGGCTACTCCGCCATGCTCAAGCAGCCGGAGACGGCAGCTGCGTAGGGTTCCATGACGTACCGCATGATGGGTGGCTGCCTCGGAGCAGCCTGGGACGGCCCGCACCGGGCCGCATACGCGAGTCCCGCCGTGGGCGGGCCTTCGCACGTTCAAGCATTCGCCTGGGGGCGTTGCCGGAACCCGACCGCCCCCGCTGGGGCGGTGCAGTCCGTCTCCCGTCGCTCTCCGCCTGGCGGCGGCGACTGATGGAGACGTGCGTCCGGGTTCCGGCGTCGTCCTCTAACTACCACGAAAAGGAGGACGACTGACATGAACCTCGGAGGTTTCATCGACACGTTCAAGGACGCCATCGCCAAGAGGGTGGTGGAGTCCTACCCGCCGCTCTACCGGCCCTCGGAGAACGGCGGCACGCTCCCCAGGCTGCTCCGCAAGCCCCTGGGGGCGCAGGCCGACGCCATCAGGGGCGCGGCCCTCTCCCTCAAGGCCCACCGGGGCACCACGGTCGTCGGCGAGATGGGCACCGGCAAGACCTTCATCGGCGCGGCGGCGGCATACATGGCGGGATTCCAGCGGGTGCTCATCATCTGCCCGCCCCACCTGGTCCCCAAGTGGAAGAGGGAGGTGGAGATGACGGTGCCCGGCGTCCGCGCCGCCATCGTCGAGTCCATCACCGACCTGGAGCGGCTGCGCCTCTCCGTCGGCTCCGGCCCCCTCTTCGCGGTGATGAGCCGGGAGAAGGCCAAGCTGTCCTACCGCTGGATGCCGGCCGTGATACAGCGGTGGGCCGTCTCGAAGGGAAGGCTCCTGCGGGAGGAGGAGACGGGGGAGCCCTTCCGGGTCCCCTGCTGCCCCGACTGCACGGCGCAGGTGGTGGACAAGGACGGCGTGCCGCTGACCGACGCCGACCTGAACCGCCGCAAGCACACCTGCGCCGTCTGCGGCGCCCCCCTCTGGCAGGCCGACCGGTCCGGCCCGGCCCGCTATCCCTTGGCCGACTACATCAAGCACCGGATGAAGGGCTTCTTCGACCTGCTTATCGGTGACGAGGTCCATGAGTTCAAGGGGCGCGGCTCGGCCCAGGGCATCGCCGCCGGCATCCTCGCCGACGTGTGCGGCAAGTCCCTCAGCCTTACGGGGACGCTCCTCGGCGGCTACTCCTCGACCATCTTCCACCTTCTCTACAGGTTCTCGCCGGAGATAAGGACGGAGTTCGGACGGTCGGACGAGCACCGCTGGATACAGCGGTACGGCTTCGAGGAGGTCACCGTCGGCAAGCCCGACGACGACGCGGTGGAGGACGGGCGCAACAGCCGGAGGCGCAGCTTCCGCAAGGTGACCAGGGAGCGGCCGGGCCTCGTTCCCTCGGCGTTGTTTCACATCATAGGGAACACGGTGTTCCTCAGACTGGCGGACGTTGCCTCGGGCCTTCCCGCCTACGAGGAGAAGATCCTCGTGTCCTCGATGGACTCGGAGGAGGACGCCACCGGGTACTCCCAGCGCAGCGCCTACAACACCGTGTTCGAGGAGCTGAAGAAAGAGCTGGCGGCCGCCCTCAAGAGCGGCTCCAAGCGGCTGCTGGCGACCTACCTCCAGACCCTCCTGGCCTACCCGGACGGCTGCACCAGGGGCGAGACCGTCTTTGACCCCAGGACGGGCGACGTCATCGTGCAGGTCCCGCCCCTTTCCGAGGAGAAGCTCTACCCGAAGGAGAAGGCGCTCATCGACCTGGTGGCCGCCGAGCGGATGGAGGGAAGGCGGGTGCTGGTCTACGTCACCCACACGGGGACCAGGGACATCACCGGGCGGATGGACGACTTCCTCACCCGGCACGGATTCAGGGTGGCGGTGATGAAGGCCGACGCGGTGGCCCCGAACCGCAGGGAGAAGTGGGTCGCCGACAAGGTGAAGGAGGGCATCGACGTCCTCATCTGCCACCCCAGGCTGGTGCAGACCGGCCTCGACCTCATCGACTTCCCGACCATCGTTTGGGACGAAACGGATTATAGTGTGTACGTGGTCCGGCAGGCGTCGCGGCGGTCGTGGCGCATCGGGCAGACCCGCCCGGTGAAGGTGGTGTTCATGAGCTACCGGAACACCCTCCAGGCCGACGCGCTGAAGCTGGTGGCGAAGAAGATGCAGAGCTCCCTGGCCGTCGAGGGAGAGCTGCCGGAGGACGGGCTTGCCGCATACGGCGACGATGGCGACGATGGCGACGATGGCGACGACATGATGATGGCCCTGGCCCGCAGGATCGTCAGCGGTGACGAGGAGGACGAGGCCGAGACGATGGAGGAGGTGTTCGCCCAGGCCAGGAACGCCGAGAGCGAGGCCGAGGAGCTGCTGGTGGACGACGGCTGGAAGGTGGTCGAAGTGGAGCCGGAGACCATCTCGGTCAACGGCAACGGACACCACGCCAACGGGAACGGCCACCACGACGACCCATTCGGGCCGACCGTGGAGCCTGTCCCGGCCAACGGTCACGCGAACGGTAACGGGAACGGCCACCGCGACGAAACCCCGGAGCCGCAGCAGTCGCTGTTCTCCTGGGCGGAGTTCATGGCCGAGGAGCCGGTCAAGCCGAAGGGCCGCAAGACCCAGCCCGCAACCGCGTCCCTGTTCGATTGGGCACTTACCCTTGAGCAGGAGAGGGAGGAGGAGTTGGTCGACGCGGGCCGCTAGTCCGCTCAGAAAATGGGGAGGTCGTCGCTGCGAGTGCGACGGCCTCCCCTGGCATCCGATGTATGCGGCCTCTTTTGTTGCCCAAAATCGAGCCCTCGATTGGACGCGTCCTTCAAAACTAGCTGCACAGACATTGACGAGTTATACCTACTGTAATATCCTTTCATAAGTATAACTGCGTTCTCCTGGAGAGGAGTTAGTCAAGATGGCCTCTGAAGAAGGTTGGGTGGGCATCGCAGACGTTGCGGCCCATTTACAAGTAGCCAGGGACTCCATCTACCGATGGGTCGAGACGAAAGACTTCCCCGCTCATCGGGTGGGGCGCCTCCTTCGCTTCCGGCTCTCGGAGGTGGACGAGTGGGTGAGAACAAGCGGGAACAGGGATTCGGGGAATCACTCAACGACCAAGGTAACGCGGGCGAGAAGAATAGGAGGGTGAGCTAGAATGCTTGAGAATTGCACATTCGACGTGGCGACCCTATGGGGTGACGCAGGTCGCATGTGCTCTCATTGTGTTTGGGGGCCTAGGAGGAACGGCCCGTCAACTACCGATACCTCAGCACCCCGCGTTCCGCAGGTGCAACCATGAATGGTCGAGTGGATGGCGCCGAACTCAATTCACGGTACCGGGTTGCGGTCCGTCGCGGGCCACGTATCAGCCTCAACCCTCACCGCAGTTCACCTGACCCGAACGACAAGGCATGTGTCCGCGCTTGGCTGGAAAGCAGACCACGCCCTTGGGCCATAGACCTGTTCTGCGGAGCCGGTGGGTTGAGCTTGGGACTTGAGGAGGCGGGGTTCTCAGTGGTCGCTGCTGCGGACTCTGATCCAGTAGCAACGGAGACTCATGCGGCGAACATTCAGGGTCTCACCTGGACAGGTGACCTCTCCAACCCCACTGAGTTCCTTCGTCACCTGGACAACTGGGGCATAGAAGGCGTGGACCTTCTTGCAGGCGGTCCTCCATGCCAGCCTTTCTCCACCGCTGGCATGTCGAAGATCGGTGACTTGGTGAGGAAAGGGAGCCGATGCCCCCGCGACGAAAGGGCCGATCTCTGGCGCAGTTTCTTCGCCATCGTTGACCGGTTGAACCCGCGGGCAATGCTGTTCGAGAACGTTCCGAATTTCGCCCAAGCCCAAGGCGGAGCACTTTTGATTGCATTGGTGGACGAACTGGAGAGTCGGGGATACGGAGTGCATGTGCAGGTGCTGGAGGCATGGAGGTACCGCGTTCCGCAGCATCGGTCGCGGCTCTTTGTGATTGGGGTCGCTGGCGACGGGAGCTTCGAATGGCCCAAGCCGATTGGAAGGCGACCTACGGTCGGGCAGGCCATCGGGGACCTTCCGGTGATACAGGCAGATGTCCGTGACGAAGTTCAAGTCTATGAGGGACCTCCGACATCGGTACTTGCGAGGTTACTCCGGAAGGGCTTGAGAGGTTCGGAAGGCCTGTTTGTTCGTGACCATGTGACCAGGGCGGTCCGACCGGACGATGCGGAAATCTACAGATTGCTGGAACCTGGCGACACCTACATCGATGTACCGGAACACCTGAGAAGGTACCGGTCAGACATCTTCAGTGACAAATACCTGCGGTTATCTTTCGAAGACCTGTCGAGGACCATCACTGCCCATATTGCCAAGGATGGCTACTGGTACATCCATCCCAGGGAGGACAGGACCCTCTCCATACGGGAGGCGGCCAGAATCCAGACGTTCCCGGATAGGTTCCGGTATGCCGGCCACCCGTCGAGCAGGTATCAGCAGATAGGCAACGCCGTTCCGCCCCTGCTCGCCTCGGCAATGGCCTCGTCGGTGAAGAGCGCCCTGGGAGACGTAGATGAGGACGCTGGAACCAACGACCGCCAACCTACGAGCGCGAGCCCCTTCCGAGATGCTCTCGTCAGGTGGTTCGGGCGCAACAGACGCGACTTCCCTTGGAGGAGTCGATGCCTGAGCCCTTGGCAGATCCTGCTGATGGAAATGTGTCTCCACCGGACGAAGGCTGAGCAGGTGGCCCGGGTCTCGGACGAACTTCTCAGCCTCGGTGAAACTCCAGATTCGTTTCTGGGCAACTCGAAGAAGCTGGCACCAGTGGTGGCCTCGCTCGGGCTGCACTGGCGCTCTGCGAATCTAGTTGCCGCGGCTGAGTTCGTCAGGGACCGGCTGGCCGGAGAGGTTCCCGACAACTGGCAGGAACTGACCGCCATCCCAGGCGTGGGAGACTACATAGCTTCCGCCGTTCTGTGTTTCGCATTCGGGCGCACCAGTGTTTTGATGGACACGAACACGGTGAGAATAGCTCGCCGAGTGTTGGGAAGTTCCGACCAACCGAGCTGGCGGCTCAGGCTTGTCCTGCATGAATTGGCTGGACACAGGGGAGCGGATGTCCAATGGAACCAGGCGCTGCTGGATCTCGGTGCATTGGTCTGCACAGCCCGCGCTCCCAGGTGTGAGGTCTGTCCCGTCCGCTCCTACTGTGCCACGGGGACCCTACAGGTCGGGGGCGACAGGGGAGAGGTGAATGCGGGTATTTGATATTCCACCCAGACCATCATCGCTCATCGAGAGCATACGGGCCATCGGATACTCGCTGAGCACCGCCCTTGCCGACCTGGTGGACAACTCCATAGCGGCACGAGCGAATACAATCCAAATATTTTCGAGTCTGGATACGTCTGATCTGAAGGTTGGCATTCTGGATGACGGAGTGGGGTTGACCGAGGACGAACTCCTTGAGGCAATGCGGCTGGGGAGCCGCAGCCCGCTGGAGGAGAGGGCGCAGTCCGATCTTGGCCGCTTCGGCCTCGGCCTGAAGACGGCCTCCTTCTCCCAATGCCGGATGCTCACGGTCGTAACCCGAACAAATGGAACGACCGCGAGTGCCCGGTGGAATCTCGACCACATTGCCGAGTCGGGCAGGTGGCAGGTCCAAGTACCTGACGACCTGACATCGATCCCCTGGACTGAACATCTCGGTTCGAGCGGGACGCTCGTTGTCTGGGAACAGCTCGGTCTCAGGACGGACAACGGAGATTCCAGTCGGAATATGGCCGACTTGGTGCGACAGATGGATGAGGCCCGGTCCCACCTGGAGTTGGTGTTCCACCGCTACCTCTCCGGTGAACCGGGACGCCGTAGTGTGAGCATACAGATGAACAACCGGTCCCTGGAGCCCTTTGATCCATTCCATTCCAGGCATCCGGCGACGATTGCGGGCCCCGAAGAACGGATTCGAGTCGCAGATGAGGACGTTCTGGTGCAGGCGTTCACCATTCCGCACCACGGGAAGGTCACGCCTGCGGAGTGGGAACGCTATGGAGGACCGGAGGGCTATGTCAAGAACCAGGGCTTCTACGTGTACAGGCAGCGGCGGCTGATCATCCATGGCACCTGGTTTGGATTGGCGCGGCAAACGGAGCTCACGAAGCTGGCCCGAGTCCGCATCGACATGCCGAACACCCTGAATGGGGCCTGGAAGATCGATGTGAAGAAGGCATCTGCGCAGTTGCCACCGCCGGTACGAGAACGATTGCGACGCATCATCGAGCCTCTGGGAGCGGCATCGAAGAGAGTGTATAAGAGCAAGGGACAAAAGCTCATCGAGGAGAATCGCATTCCGGTTTGGAACAGGATTCAGAACAAGAATGAGATCTCGTATCGAATCAACGATGAGCACCCCATGGTCCTCGACCTTCTCTCCAGATTGTCCCCCGAGGCACGTGGCGACCTTCTGAGGGTGATCGAGGTCGCGGGAGCGTCGCTGCCCATGGATGCCCTCTTCGCCGACCTGGGCGGCGACGGGGAGTCAGTAGTTGGCAACGCTACCTCGGAGCAGGCCCTGCGCTACGCGACGCTCGCGACGTTCGGTCATCTCCGCAGGACGGCGAGGTCGATTGAGGACGTGCTCACCATGATGAGGGTGGCGGAGCCATTCCGCTCGAACTGGGAGCGCACAGAAGAGATTATCAGGGAAGACTTAAACGAGGAGATGCCGGATGGTTGACCCGCTGTCAAACCTCGAAAGCATGGTGGCCGCGGGTCTCGCCAATCGGCAGGGACCAACCGGGGAGGATATCCGCAAGTTGATTGGGGATCTCCGCCAGTTGTCCATATTCGATGGCGTCACCGAGGACGATGCGGAGAGGCTTGCAAAGCTATTCGAAGAGCGTGTGAGCATCACCCAGCGCCTCGGCTCCATTCTGATCGAACGTGACCACCAACCCTGGCTGGACGCTGCCAAGGCACGGATAGACCCGTACTACTGGAGTCGCTATCGACAGCACCTCATACAGGAGGGCTTTCCCACCGCCGCCGTCACCACTTTGGATGAGGTCACCGAACGCGTGCTCGGACTGATGCAGGACCCGCTGAGGGATGGCCCTTGGGATAGACGGGGGATGGTTGTCGGGCACGTGCAATCTGGCAAGACGGCCAACTATGCAGGGCTAATCTGCAAGGCCGCGGACGCGGGGTACAAGCTGATCGTGGTCATCGCGGGTGTCCACAACAACCTGCGAAGCCAGACACAGCGACGCATCGACGAGGGCTTCGTGGGCAGGGACAGCGCACGCCTTCTGAGCAGACAGGATGACATGTTCGTGGGGGTTGGTCGATTCGATCATATGAGGCGCCCCGTCACATTCACCAACACCATACGGGATTTCAACAAAACGACGGCAACAGGTGTCGGTATACCGCTCCAGAACCTCACCGAGCCCGCCGTGTTCGTGATCAAGAAGAACAGCAGCACGCTTAAGAATCTCCTTGAGTGGCTCAGGGAGCACAGCGCTCGGAGAGGTGGCGAGAGTATCAATGAGCCGATGCTGCTGATCGATGATGAGGCGGATAACGCCTCCATCAACATTCGGCATGGGGCTGGCGAGGTCTCAAGAATCAATGGTCAGATACGCCAACTCCTCCACATGTTCGACAGAAGTTGCTATGTGGGATACACAGCCACGCCCTTCGCCAACATCTTCATCGACCCTGAAACAGACGACCAGATGCGCGGTGAGGACCTGTTCCCCCGCAGCTTCATCGTGAGTCTTGATCCTCCCTCGAATTATTTCGGAGCCACCGAAGTCTTCCTTGAGGACGCGGGCCAATACATGCGCCACATTGAGGACAACGACGGCCAACTACCCATCAGACATCAGAAGGACATCGTTCTCTCCTCCATTCCCCCATCCCTGACCGATGCGGTAAGGACCTTCATCCTGGGCCGAGCCATACGACTTGCCAGGGGACACGAACGACAGCATTGCTCAATGCTGGTGAATGCGTCGCGCTTCATGAACGTGCAGCGCCAACTGCGAAATGAGATTCATGCCCAGCTTGATGGCATCCAGCGCTCCATCCGAGTGAATGGGGCCCTGCCCCCGGGGACAGCACTCCTTGACTCGGAGATCAACGCGCTCCACACGGTCTGGGAACGCGAGTTCCGCGGCACGGAGTTCGATTGGGCGGAGGTGCAGGACCGTCTGCATGAGGCCGCCTCTCCCATCAGGGTGGTCGAGGTCAACAGCCAGTCCCCTGGCACGCTGGACTACAGCGGGAATCGGCAGAATGGTCTCAATGTCATAGCTGTCGGCGGCTTCTCACTGTCACGTGGGCTGACGCTCGAGGGGCTCATGGTCAGCTACTTCCTGCGCAACTCGATGATGTACGACACGTTGATGCAGATGGGGCGGTGGTTTGGATATCGACCGGACTATCAGGACCTCTGCCGCATCTGGATGCCGGAGGCAGCGCAGGGCTGGTACGAGCACATCGCGGAATCCATTGAGGAATTGCGCGGTGAATTCAGGAGTATGGAGGCTTCCAATGCGACACCGGAGGAATTCGAACTCAAGGTCCGGAGCCATCCGGATACACTGATCGTCACCGCACGCAACAAGATGGGAACCGGGGCTCAGATAGTCGTGAGCATCGGTTTGGCGTTCAGGTTGATCGAGACGCACACGCTTCGGAGGGATGCTGAGAGCCTGGAGGTCAACCGGAATGCCGCGCGGAGGCTCTCCTGGCGGCTCCGGCAGAGCGGATTCCCCATTGAGGCCGCCGAGAGGGATACTTCTAGGTTCCTTCTTCGGGGAGTTCCGGTGGCTCCCATACTGGACTTCCTTACTGAGTTCCGAAACCACGATGGGTCGCTGGCGACCAATGGGGAACCCGTGAGGCGATACATCGAAGAACGCCAGGATGATGAGCTTTCGGAATGGGACGTGCTCTTCGCGAGCGTGGGTGAGCGAGAGGGCAACAGAACGGACGAATCCCTCGGAAGGATTATTCGGTGCCAGGGCAGGACTGCCGGTGAGAGGAGCGACGCGAGGACACTGAAGGTCAGCAATCGACAGAGGGTCTCGAGCAGGGGGATCGAGCGGACGGGCCTCAGTGGTGAGGAGCGCGAGCTCGCGGAGCGAGCGTACATGGATGATCCGGGGAGGAGCGGCAGGTCGTCCGAGGGTCGGGCGATCCAATACCCAGACAAGGCATACAGAGAGATGCGGACGAAGCCCCTCCTGATGATCCACCTGATTGACATAGATACCAAGGGCCAGGGCGACCCCATAACCCAGCCCGTGGTTGCATGGGGCATCAGTTTTCCGCGAACCCAAAGGGAGGAGCGGCGGGTGGAATACGTGGTCAACACCACCTGGCTCCGGGAGAACTTCGACGATGATGTCGACGAGGACGAGATGGGAGGCGATGATGCGTGAGGACCCCTGGGCGGAGATTGACCCGCCCAGCATCGCCGATTCGGTCGCGGCTCGTCGTGTCGACGCGACCCTGCCCTGGGATTTCTTCTGGGCCCGGGGGGTGGACGGAAAGGTCCTTCTCACATTGCGCCACACCACGGGGTCGGCACCGACCACCCGGTTGCCCGGGCTGCGTGACATTGATGTGACCCTCTCCCCACCCGATGAGTCGGACACGCAACTGCTCGCCCTCAAGCTTCTCGACTCGAACCAGCGTGACATCTTCCAGACCCTCTGTCTGGACATCATTTCCGCTGCTGCGAGCGCGGCGTCCGAAGCTGAGGCGGTGAACGCTGCGCTGATGAGGACATGGCGATGGCACCATCTGCTGCGAGGCGGCCGTGGCACGCTCCTCTCCCCGGAGGAACAGAAGGGTCTGCTGGGGGAGCTGTTCGTGTTGGAGCGTCTTCTGCTCCCCAGCATGGATGCCTCATCTGCGGTGACGGCATGGCGCGGCCCGTTGGGTGCACCCAAGGACTTCGAGATTGCGAGGGTTGCGATTGAGGCGAAGACGCGCCGCGGGGGAGCCACACCGTCTCTCTCAATCACATCTGAGAGCCAGCTGGACGAAAGAGGCGTCGACTCGCTGTTTCTGCATGTGGTCGAGTTGGATGAGGCCCCGACAGATGCCACCGATGGTGTGACCCTCCATGACGGGGCCGAGCGGATTCGCGGACGCCTCCTCTCGCTCGACCCGGGTTCAAGCGGCATTCTCGAAACACGGCTGTCGGCGTCGGGCTACAGGGAGGAGGACGACTACTCCGGCCACCGCTGGCTGGAGGGGGCGACGCGCATCTACCTGGTGACCGGCAACTTCCCCCGCATCACTTCGGGCGAGATACGCTCGGGTGTCTCGAATGTAAGGTACTCGGTCTCGCTGGCCGACTGCGAGCCCTTCGCAACGTCGGTGAGTGCTCTGAACGAAGCCCTGGCAGAACGGTAGGCTACGATGACGATTGACATTGCGGAGTACCACGAGGAGCTCTTTCAGGAGGTCCACAGCCTCGCGGATGCCGAGGGCAGGTTTGCGGAGGACGCCTTCTTCGACGTACTCACGGCACCGCTGATCGATGCCGGTGAGATTGAGACGGCGGACCGCGTTCATCACGTCTCCCCTCGGGGCATTCGAGTTGACGGCTATGGGGGAGATCCCGTCAACTCCGACGCGGTGCTCAGCCTGATCATCACCGACTTCAGCCAGTCACAGGACATCGCAACGCTGACGGCGACCAACATGGACGCAACCTTCAAGCGGTTGTCCAACTTTCTCGACCGATCACTGGATGAAGTTTTTCGGAACAGCTTGGAGGAGTCGGCACCCGCATTCGGCCTGGCCGATCTCATCGCGGCGCGGTGGCCCTCCATATCCAGGGTGAGGCTGTTCCTGGTCACCAACAGGGTGCTCAGTTCCAGGGTGGACGGCAGAGAGGCCGGTCAACTTCATGAGGTCCCCATCACCTACAGCGTGTGGGATTTGGGGCGTCTCCACCGCTTCGTCACGTCCGGGCATGAGCGCGAGGACTACATGGTCAACCTGGATGAGTTCGGTGGCCCACTGCTGGTGCTGCCAGCACACATGCAGCAGGCCGACTATGAGTCCTACCTGGCCGTCTTCCCCGGCCGACAGCTGGCGAGAATATATGACCGCTGGGGCGCCCGTCTGCTGGAGCAGAATGTCCGCGTGTTCCTTCAGGCGCGTGGGAATGTCAATCGAGGGCTGAGGAACACCATTGCGAACAATCCGGAGATGTTCTTCGCCTACAACAACGGCATCACGGCCACCGCGGAGAGCATCGAGGCCGTGGCGTCTCCGAACGGCCTGCTCCTAACGGGCATACGCAACTTCCAGATCGTCAATGGCGGGCAGACCACGGCGTCCATTCATGCGGCGTTGAGGAACAAGGAGGTGGACCTCGATCAGGTCTTCGTCCAGATGAAGCTCTCCATCGTCAATCCAGACAGGGCATTGGAGATAGTCCCAAAGATTTCGGAGTATGCCAACACCCAGAACCGGGTGAGTGCGGCTGACTTCTTCTCAAATCACCCGTTCCACATCAGGATGGAGGGTTTCTCGAGGAGGCTCTACGCTCCTTCGAAAGACGGTGCATTCCGTCAGTCGAAGTGGTTCTACGAGCGAGCACGAGGCCAGTATCAGGATGCCCGCGGCCGCCTGACACAGGCGGAAAGAAGGAGATTCGACCTGGAGTATCCGAAGCCGCAGATGTTCACCAAGACGGACCTCGCCAAATTCCTGAATGTATGGCGCGACAAACCGGATGTCGTCAGCAGGGGGGCACAGAAGAACTTCGCCGACTTTGCCTCGTTCATCGGGGGAGAGTGGAACAAACACTCCAACGATTTCGGCGAGATGTACTACCGAGAGGCAATTGCCAAAGCAATTGTATTCAGGTCAGTCGAGCGTCTCGTAACAGAGCAGTCCTGATACGAGGGAGGCTACCGTGCAAATGTCGTGGCGTACGCAATCGCTAAGCTCGCTCATGATGTGGCTCAGCGCGGCGAGTCCATCAACTTTGAGAGGGTCTGGCGAGCACAGGGAATCTCGCCCGTACTGAGGGACGCGCTTGTGGTCAGTGCCAAGGCGGCCCACGATATGATAGTCGATCCGCCAGAAGGCATGCGGAATGTGACCGAGTGGGCGAAGCAGCAGGCCTGCTGGCATCGAGTGATGAGTCTGGATGTGGCATGGCCCAAGGCCTTGGAGACAGAACTGGTCAGCTCAGCTGAGCGAGGCGAGGTGAAGAGGGCTGCGATCAAAGACCAAAGGATGTTGAATGGTATCGAGGCTCAGACGGTCGTAGTTCGGGCTGGGTCCGCACTCTGGAGCGATGTCAAAGTATGGGGAATGTCCAAGAGACTCCTATCACCGGATGACCAAGGGATACTGGACGTCGCGATTTCGATGCCAGCTAGGGTCCCATCTGAGAAGCAGAGCCTCAGAACCATTGAAATCCTCCAACGCCTCCGTGAGGAGGGGTGTCAGTTGGAGATTGATGGAGTTTGATTGGAGAGGAGGAGTATTCAATGGTTGCCTATACGACCAAGTCAATTGCCCAAGACCTCTTGGTCTCACTCCTAGGCCAGCAACACATCAAGGAGGTCCGTGGCAGCGGCTACCTCGCTGGGATTGGACACGACGGCATCATATGTGGTCCGGGCGAACCACCGAACGAGTCTAATAGGCGAGTAATGTTGGAAGTGTCGCAGTCAGCGGTAGTCACGCCTGCTGATGCCCGTGAGAGACTCAGGCGACTGTCCGCCATACCGGACGACGATGGGTACTCTCGGACACTTTATTTGTTGCTTACATCCGGGGACGTAACACGGGGAGCGCGAGAACTACTGCGCGATAGTGGGGTCGTGATTCGGTCCCGTCGCAGCTTCAGGGACCTGTGTTCCGATTTTTGGAATACCTTGGCCCCCGATTATGAGGATCCCGGATTGACGGATAGAGCAAACCAGTTGATTGAGGCTTTGTCACGAGTCCTCCCGGGCAGGGCAAACTATCCCGACTACGAGCGCGTCTGTTGTGAGATACTGGAGTATATCTTCTGCCCTGAGCTTGGAAGGCCTGACCCTCAATCCTACACGGTGAACCGCTCGCAACGCCGCGACGTTGTGATGGACAATCACGCCGAGCAGGGATTCTGGGCTCGCATTAGAGAAAGATACCATGCGGACTATATGGTTGCCGAGATGAAGAACAACACAGGCTCGGTTTCCAATTCGTCGGTTTGGCAGTTGGCAGCCTACATGAAAGAAAAAGGTGTGGGGCTTTTCGGGCTTCTTATTTCCAGGAACGGAGTCTCTAGGGGAGTGGCCAACTACGCCATAATTGACCAGTGGGTACATTCGAACAAAATGGTCGTTCCTCTCAGCAATGAGGACCTCATCAGGATGATTCGACTGCGCGACGAGGAGGGTGAAGCTACTGCGTATCTGAGTGGCCTAATAGATGGAGTTCGTCGAGCGGTATGAGTGCTCGACATTGGCATGTCTATGCCCGTATCAGGGCCGTACAGAGGGCACTAACAGACGTGGGTGCGCCACGAGAGTTAGTCCATAGACTGGAGCGGTCCGGCGCAGGCTCAAGAAGACTTGTCCAGGTCATTCCTAGCAAACACACTACAGCTTCTAACCGATGTTGGTAGAGACACCGTATCTTGTAGGTTGTTCATCGCGTGTGGTAGTGTGATAGAAGTGAGAAAGTGACGAGGCGTGGCGCCTGCACCGCACTAGCCGAGGCAAATGACTTGACACTTGAAGAACGAACCCTCGCTGGAAGCTCGGGGCAAGACCAGTTAGTCAACCTCCCAGGGTCCAGGGGAGGACCGAAGGTGATTGACTTGTTTTGCGGCGCTGGCGGTCTCTCCATGGGTCTGAAGCGCGCAGGGTTCAGTACTGCCCTCGCAGTCGACAACTGGCCAGCCGCCCAGGAAACCTTCACACGCAATTTCCCAGATGTACCGTTCCTACTGGCGGACATCAACCAGGTAGGGATCACCGACCTACTGGATGCTGCTGGTATTCAAGGCGATGAACAGCCGACGCTCATAGCAGGTGGTCCGCCTTGTCAGGGGTTCTCCTCTGCTGGCAGGCGAGAGCCCAAAGACCCAAGGAACACGCTGGTAGGTACCTTCGCACGCCTCGTAGCTGAGTTGATGCCCCAGTTCTTCTTGTTTGAAAATGTGGAAGGGTTCCTAACAACGGGCCGAGGGTCCGCTGTCGTCGCTCTCCTTGATCCGATAGTCGAAGCTGGTTATCAGATCCACCTCCGCAAGGTAAACGCAGCCAACTACGGCGTGCCACAGCTACGCAAGCGGGTGATTGCCGTAGGAGCGCTCGGCATGGCCCCTTCCTTCCCTGCACCGACACACTCGGCCTATGGTGCGCCTGGAGCCCACCTCGCTGGTAGGTATCTTCCTCGCACTTCAACCATCCAAGAGACCATCGGTGACTTGGAAAAGGTGCCAGCACGTTTCGACGGCCACATTCGGGAACCTCTCGAGGGACTTGACCTCCAGCGCTGTATTGCACTCGAGCCAGGCCAAACCATGAAAGACCTCCCTATCGGCTTGCAGCATGAGAGCTACTTAAGACGCGCGAATCGAAGGGTGAAAGATGGCATGCCCACAGAACGGCGCGGTGGGGCACCCGCAGGTCTCCGGAGGCTCCGGCCAGACGAGCCGTCGAAGGCGATCACTGGAACAGCCACTAATGAGTTCCTCCACCCGTCCCTAAACGGCTTTCTGACCATCCGCGAGTGCGCGAGGCTCCAGACCTTTCCTGACGAGTTTGACTTCCTCGGAACCAAGAGTGAACAATCATTGTTGATAGGCAACGCGGTCCCGCCCCGTCTGGCCGAGGCGTTCGGTCTGTCGGCACTCTGCGACTACCAAACCGCTCAGATAAACGAGACTCTGACAACAGAAGGTAAACTCCTGAGCTTCAGCCCAACGTTGTCTACCGGGATGAGTCCCATCCTGAGTGAGATCGTTGGCCACGTCACGAAGCGATACGGGGTGCGTATTCGTGAGAGGATTGCAGCTCAACTACCACTCCATGCTTAGCCAGAACCAAAAAGCAATCCTCGAACGAGCTCGTGCCCTAGGTGGAGGCAGCCAGGGTATAGCCCTCACTGACGACCAGTGCGTAGGGATCATCGCGGTTGTCGTCCGCGATCTCGGCCTTGGCGAGTCGTTTCCAGGCCTTCCGCTACAGACACAGTCATTCTTCGACATTCCTCCCGAATCTCTGGATGTTCCTTCGTTCGATCTTTTCGAGTTGTTCGAGCAGCTCCTCAACCTCAACAGAGACGCCGACACCTACTTCCAATGCTTGGCAACGCTCCACAAGAGTCGTCTCAAATATCAACGAATTTTATCTACACAGCCAATTCCTACCCTCGACCAAGTAGGACCAAGAGGTCTTCTCCAGTTCGGAATGTTACCGACTCCAGAACTCGCTGCGATATTGTACTGGCGGAAGTGGATGTTTGACATCGACAATCGAGCTGGCCAGGAAACAGGATATCTCTTCGAACCTATCATTGCCAACGCAATCGGAGGTGTTTCTGTAAGTGCTCGGCAAAGTCCGATCAGGAGACGGAACCGCCCTAGCCAGGGAAGGCAAGTAGACTGCATTAAGGATCGGCTAGCGTACGAGATCAAGCTCCGGGTAACCATTGCCGCCTCAGGCCAAGGACGGTGGCAGGAAGAGTTGGACTTCCCGCAGGACGCAGTGGAAAGTGGGTTCAGACCGATCCTCATAGTCTTGGACCCCACCCCCAATCCGAAGCTCACTGACCTATCAAACACATTCGCTGGAGCAGGAGGCGTCGTATACACAGGTGAGGAGGCTTGGGCACACTTGGAAGAGGAGGCGGGTGGCACGATGGCAAAGTTCCTGGAAATGTATGTACGCTCTCCTTTGGATGACTTGCTCAACTCGGCTCCGGTTGACCTCCCGGACCTCACTCTCTCAATGCAGGCCGATGCCGTCGTGTTCAACGTTGGTACCGTTGAGTACTCCGTACCACGGGAACCAACGGCCGACTCAGAAGCCAATCAGTCAGAATGAGGCCGAGAAGATCTGTCAGGTCTCGCGCTCCACAAGCTAGCACACCTAGTGTGCGCCACCTTATGCAGTCTGTTCACCGAACGGGAACCAAGCCGGAGAAGCACATACGTGAGGAGCTTTCACGAAGAGGCCTACAATTCAACACTGCCACGCGGCCCATCGCGGAGTTACGCCTGACCGCTGACTTAGTTTTCCTCCCAGAAAAACTCTCTGTCTTCATAGGCGGGTGCTTCTGGCACGGATGTCCCAATCATTTCAGACCGCCCCTCACCAACAGTGCTTGGTGGGAAGAAAAGGTGTCTGAAACGGTTCGACGGGATAGACGACAGTCAGTTACGCTAAACGATGCAGGCTGGTCAGTGGTACGTGTTTGGGAGCACGAGGACCCTTCTGACGCGGCAGACAGGATTGTCGCAGCAATCATTTCTAGACGGGACAATTCAGACTAGCAGGCCATATTAGGAGAGTTTGCGTTGTCGGCGGGGCTGGGGAATCTCCTAGAGCGATATGCAGGAAGCATACGCCACATGCCCTGATGGTAGAGGCTCAACAGGCTTGGGGCGCTATTGCCTAGTCGGCATCCTGCCTCCCTAAATCAGGACCTCCCAGCGAAAAGTTCGCAATTCAGTCTTACACGGCCCACTAAGAGAGACTCGAACCGCATATTCGGATGTACGGAACATGAAACTCAGCCCTCGAGTCTTTCGGAAGGCACAACCCACTTTTCATATCTATTAATGCACAGTGATGGTTGGCTTGTCGAAAGTGGCCTCATGAGGTTCCAGGGCATCCCATCATTCCTGTGGTACGAATTGTGGTACATGGCCGAACACAGGCCCTATGCCATAGCTATGCCTAGTCTCCCCTGCTCCACTTCCACACCCCGTTTTGTGCACCTCCATGAAGCCCCACGTCGACTCGATAAGTCGTGATTACGCATCTGAGGGCCGTCTAAGTTAGACCCATCGAGTCTCACGGCGACGCATGTCTTGGCGAACTCCGTGTGGAACCGAGTATGGTAGATAGCTGCCCGCATCGCTGGAAAAGGGGCGCCATGCTCAAGTATCTCGCTCTCACCGGCTGCCGATCGCCTTCGAAGACTGCTTTTCTATGGAGTTGACGCGAACTTCCTTCTCTAGGTGAGATGTCTGGTTCCCAGCCTCTCGCCGCGAACTACCGCCAGTAGCACGTGAGTCCTTGCAGGCCCAGGGAACGTAAGATGCAACAGGCCTTTGCTTGAGAGGATGGAACCAACTCGTTCCGGGATCAGTCCATTAGACTAGAGGTAGGCGCGATGTATTGCCTCCGCCTACCATGGAAGTCTAAAGGTGTTTGCCATGCTCCGAAACGAAATCATACGGATCCCAGCCGTGACAATCATTACAGTGAGCCTCGCGCTTGTGGCGGGCGTGCTTTGGAATCTGGCGAGTACGTCGCCGGTTCACGCGTGCTCGTGCGTGCAGCCTGGGACTCCTACCGAAGAGTTGGAGAAGTTTTCTGCGGTATTTGCCGGTAAAGTCCTGTCTATCAATCACTCCTACGACCCAGACTCAGTGTCTGTCTCGCCCAACGACCGCACCACGATTGGCCTGGAGGTCAGTACCGTCTGGAAGGGAACGGTCTTCGAGAAAATGTACATCACTACACCACCAACAGGTGGAAGCTGCGGATTTACATTCGTGGAAGGTCAGGATTACATAGTCTACGGTTACGACAGTGCCTACGATGACGGCGGCTATAGCGTTGGCATATGCAGTCGAACTGAGGTCTTGTCGCTGGCCCAGGAGGACCTCGAAGAGTTGGAGACTGGCGACGCTCCTCGAACCGGGGTGGGCGGGCCGGTGCCAGAACAACCACAGGACTCGGAACTTCTCAGGGTTGAGGGAGACTTCGACTTCGAAAACGATGCTGAGGGATGGGTGGTTGAGTATGCGGACCTGCCCGTGGATCACGATCAACAGACATTCGAACTCGACCACGGACATCGTCCGCTTCCGGACGGTCTGGAAGGAAGTGGAATCTACCTGCAGGGCCATAACCGCAGTGCCGACCTGTTCATGTTCATGAAGAGGCAGATTGATGGACTTAGACCGAACACTACATATTCCGTGTTCGTATCCGTGGAGCTGGCGACCAACGTCCCGGCCGGTTTGGCAGGTATCGGCGGCTCACCGGGCGAGAGTGTGTATGTCAAGGCAGGAGCGTCAACCGTCGAACCCAAAGCCGTCGAAGGGGAAAACAGGCATCTCAGAATGAACATTGATAAGGGCAACCAAGCCCAGAGCGGCGAGGCCATGGTGGTAGTAGGTAATCTGGCTCACAGTGAAGTGCAGGGCAGCGAGTACCGGATCAAGACACTGGACAATCAGAACATGCCCGTAACGGTGGCCACAGACAATGAGGGCCGGGTCTGGCTTATCGTTGGCACCGACTCCGGATTCGAGGGACTGAGCACCATCTACTACTCTTACATCAGTTACACGCTGAGCGCAGTGGAGCCTCCAAGCACCGGCGGTTACATCCCGCCAGCATGGACGTTAACTTCGGCCGCGGCAGTTGGCGGAACTTTGGCGCTGACGGGACTAGCCTTGATGGTCCGCAGAACAAGACGTTCAGCCGACGCAAAATAGTTATGCTCTCTTGGATGGTTGCCTCCAGGCGGTTAGCCTGCAATTCAGTCCCAGTAAGATGACGCGACAAGTGCCAGATTCCTCGCGAACTCCGTTTTCCCTAGCACCGAAAGGGCCTCATCCACATCTCGAAGGCCCTTCCGCTTACTAGGTACGGCGTTCCGTTATACGCATCCCTGCACGGACGCTCTTTCCTGGACAGTACGCTCCACGCCCTCGATCATGGCCTTCGCCTGTCCGAAGTCGCACTGGACAGCTCCGGGAGCATGCGACAGCGGGACATACATCTCGCGTGTAGTGAGACGCTGCTCTCGCACGTAATCCTTGACTATCGTGTACCCGCCCTCGAACCCGTGCTCGGCTCTGAGGCGCTCGTGGATGCGCTTTACGGTGTGATGCTGCTTCTTCGGAAGACTACGGTCCTCATCCAGGATCCGGTCGATCACTCCCCGGTACGGGTCCAGCTTGGGGCGCCGCGGCGGCGATCTTCGACGGTATCCGGAAGGAACCGAGTACTTCAGCATCTTGCGCACGGTGTCGCGGTGCAGACCGAACACACGCCCCGTCTCACGCGTGCTCATCACATCCATCGACCATGCAGGCCCGGCGCACTCGAACGTACAACTCCACCTTGTACATCCTCATCACCTTCCATCAAGTTGCATCGAACTCTATGGAAGGCGGCGGGTGGTACGGTCTTACAGCGCCACTTCTGTTGTTGCTCAGCGATTAAGTCCTCGCTAACTGTCAAGCGAAAATGTCCGCATGAAGGAGCATGTGACATTGACACAGAAAGAGCAGACGAGGCTTCAGGTTCTCAACAGTTTGGTGGCGGACCATATGACCACGGAGCAGGCAGCCACGTTGATGGGAGTGAGCGCGCGCCACACCAAGCGTATTCTGGCGGCTTACAGAAGGGACGGCGCAGCCGCACTCGCTCACGGCAATCGAGGTCGCAGACCGGCCAACGCTACACCGGACCCGTTGGCGACCGACGTGGTGGTCCTGGCGCGGACCCGATACGCGGGAGTCAACCACACGCATTTGAGCGAACTGCTGAGGGAGCGAGAGGGCATAGACATCGGACGTAACACATTGCGCAAGATACTGACCGACGCCGGTGTGAGCAGCCCCCGCCGTCGAAGGCCGCCGAAGCATCGTGTTCGACGGCAGCGGATGGCCCGCGAGGGGATGCTGATACAGATCGACGGCAGCTACCACAGATGGCTGGGAGAAGATGGCCCCCAGTTCACGTTGCTGCTGGCGGTCGACGACGCTACCGGCTGTGTCGTCAACGCCCTGTTCTGCGAGTTGGAGAACACCCGCAGCTACTTACTGCTGATGCGGATTCTGATACGGAGCTACGGCATACCTCTCGCACTCTATTCAGACCGCCATGGCGTCTTCAAGCACACGCCGCCGTCAGAGACCGCCTCCACCCCCACCCAGTTCTCTCGCGCGATGGGTGAGATCGGCGTACAGCTGATATTCGCACGGTCGCCGCAAGCCAAAGGCCGAGTGGAACGCGCCGCGGGCACACTTCAGGACAGGTTGGTCACGGAGCTGAGGCTCGCAGGCTCGACCACCATCGATGACGCCAACCGCGTGCTCAACGACTTCCTTCCCCGCTTCAATGAACGTTTTGGTGTGCCGTCGCAACACGCAGACACCGCGTATCGGGTCCTGGATCCGGGGACGTGCCTGGACACAGTCCTATGCCTGAAGTACAGGCGCCGGGTTGGCCGGGACAACACTGTGAAGTACCGCTGGCGCACCCTGCAGTTGCTTCCCGATCAGGCTCGACCGAGCTTTGCCGGGTCGGCGGTGGAAGTGCTCGAAGCACTGGACGGCCGGCTGTCAGTGCAACACGAAGGGCGTATCGTCGCCTCCCAGGAAGCGCCTCCGCGACCAGGTATCCTGCGCAGCTTCGGCACGCGGACCGTACACACGACCGGTCCCAGCCGCTACACCAACGGTGTCATCAGGAGGCCGGAGGACGAAGTGGAGTCAATGGGCACAATGCTCGAAGCGGACAGACTCCGCGACGATGCCGACCGCAACGGCGCCGCAAGAGTTCGCAGGACTGTGACTCCGCGACCCAGAAAGCCCACCCCACTACAGACGGCGAGATGGAAGGCGGTGCAGAAGGCGAAACGCAAGGGCCTGTCCATCCGTGGGATCGCCCGGGAAGTGGGCATCCACCGGGACACTGCAAGGAAGTACATGAATGCCGAAACCCCACCCATGGCGCGCTCGCGCAACGTCGGAAGTACCGTAATCAGCTAGCATGGCAATCTACTCAGAGGACATTTTCCCTTGGCACTTAGGCGGACATAATCGCTGAGCGTCGACACCGTTTACACTCCGCACAAGAGTACAGCGACCCAAAGGTTTTCGTGGACATACACGTCCTGGTAGCCTCATAGGCTGCCCAGCCACATCTCGAAGAGGATTCTGTCTACCGTCCAATTAGGCCCACCAGACTTGATAAAATCAAGAACTTTCGAATTGCGCTTCAAGTTGGCAGTGTAGTCAGGGAAGCTATACCGACGGCTTGGGCGGTGGGTCCACGAGCCTGAGAGAATCCTCCACACCCCTGCGGTTGAAGGACCGTAGGGGGTTTGCAAGTGCCTGCCACCAGTCCCTGCTTTCCCATTCTTGCTCGCCTTTGCTGGATTGTGTCCATTGCTACACTTTGGTAGAATTGCTTTGGCGTTCGTCCCATCAGGACAACTATGTCCTCATGGGTGTCGGTGCCTCGTCTTAGGTAGCAGTGTGGGGTGCAAGGGCCTAACGAGCCTACGCTCAACCTGAGAGAGATCTCGGAGTTGCACATGAGGACAGAAGAAAGAATGTACACCGTGCCGGAAGTGGCCCAGTTCCTTGGGATCACGCCCCAAGCTGTCCGCCAGCGAATTGTAGATGGACGACTTGAGGCGTCCAAGGTACGGGTAAAGGGTGTCGCTCGCGAGTACCGCATCAGTGCGGAGGCTATTCGCGACCACTACGGCCTGAGCGATGCCGAGATGAAACAGCTTGCCAGCGATGTGGTGCGGTACAGAGTGGGATTCATGGGATGGGGACTTGGGTTGCCCTTCCCAGCCTACCAGTCCGAGCACTCCACTTATGACAAAGCGGTGGCAGAAGCCAAGAGGGTGTTGGCAATTCTGCCGCAGTTTAGGGAGGACAACAGGGAAATGGAGCACTGGCTCCCCGTCAAGTTTCCGAAGGAACCCGACAAGGCTATCGTCTATCCCGATCCGTTTGATCTTGTGAAGCACAGGATGGGGTTGGAACATCCAACGGTTGAAGTCATAGACGGCGCGGAGCAACGACGATGACTCTCTCCGCTGACGGCAACGTAGCCGGCATCCTTCAAGGCTTCGGAGGCGACCCTCAGAAGGCTGATAGCCTAGCTGCGTTTCTGGGGTTCGAGCCGATTCCCAACCCGGAAGACCGGCTGGCCGGCCCGCTCTCCGGGGGACTCAAGCAGTTCCTGCGAGGCCGTGGCGATGGCGGCTTCGGCGTAAGCGAGCTCTACCGCGTCGGAGGCCGCAAAGCAGACCCGGCAGAGGCTGGCCTGTGGATCGGCGTACTCTCCGACTGGGGGTATCGGTCCTCAGACAGGGACCGCTCGCGGCGGCGTATCACCCGCGCTCTTGTGGAACACGTACCTGATAGGCGGTCTCTAGCTCTACTAGTCCCTCCAACCACTGACCCGCGCCATGAAGCAGAGCTTGTCTTTCCTCGTACCCAGATCGGTTCTTCCAATGGGGCTGTAACCAGCATCCGTGCCCACCTGGACCTAGACAACCCCACCCGGTTCCACCGGGAACTTCTGCGGGGGTTGCGCGTCACTCCCGGCGCGAGTCTTTTGGAAGTATCCAGGCTGTGGCAGCATCAGTTCAGCGTTGAGCGCGTCACCACCAGGTTCTACCAGGAGTACGCCGCAGTCCGCGACCGCATTGCCAGGGCGCTACTGGCCCACAACCCGCACCATCCTGTAATCGCCTCCCTCGGCGAGGAGGAGGCCCGCGCTTGGGCTACCCGACAGATGGGCCGCGTGCTCTTTCTCTGGTTCCTTCAGGCCAAGCGCTGGCTGGGAGAACCCGGAGGGACGGGTTCGCCAACTTACTTGTTGAACCTTTGGGACAAGCGGGCAGAGACGCAAGAGAGTGAATACTATCGCGGCATCTTAGCCCCAATGTTCTTCGATGCGATGGCGACGGGAAGCAGTAGCCGGGGGGAGCACCCGGTCTTGGGCTTCATACCCTATCTGAACGGCGGCCTGTTCCGCCGGAACGCTCTGGAGGACCGCATCGACGACGCGGGAGAAGTGTCCCTGCCAGACGAGGTGTTCGACCCCGATGCGGACAATGAAGAGGGCCAGCAGCAAACCCTCCTCGGCCTGCTCTCCCGCTATCGATTCACCACCATGGAGTCAACTCCGGACGACCAGTCTGTTGACCCCGATCCGGAGCTTCTGGGCAGAGTCTTCGAGAACTTATACCAGGGCGATGAGCGTCGTAACACGGGCACCTATTACACCCCGCGAGAGGTTGTCCACTTCATGTGCCGCGAGGTTCTGGACGGCTACCTGCGAGACGAGACCGGCGTCGACCAAAGTACTCTGGACACCCTCCGCCAGGAGGCTGTCGGCTCTAGGGACGAGCACCAGCCCCTATCCAACATCCCCACTGACGCTCTAATTGATGCGTTGGAAACCATCCGGGTGTGCGACCCGGCCGTCGGCTCCGGGGCATTCCTTTTGGGGGCCATCCAGGAGATGGTGGCACTGCGTCGAGGGATTCTCTACTCTCAGCGCAACTACGTCGAACCCCATGAGCTCTACCAGATGGTGAGTGAATGGAAGCGTCGTATCATCGAGAACAGCCTGTACGGAGTGGACATCAACCCGGAGGCTGTAGAGATATGCCGCCTGCGCCTCTGGCTCTCCATGGTGCTGGACATGGACGAACCGCCTGATCCCAATTCCGATTGGGCGCTGCCCAACCTGGATTTCCAAATCCTTGCTGGTGACTCACTAGTGGACGGGGTAGCAGGCGTGGCGTTCAAGGAGTCCTGGCCCACGCCCAAGGGCCTGCAGTTGGACATGGAACTCCAGGACAGCCTCCAGAGACTGGAGCGAAACATCGACCATCGGAGGCGGGAGTTCGGGAGGACACACAGGAACCCAAGACGCCTCCGAGAGTTGGGGGACCTCATTGCCCGGGACCAACGTGAGATCATCCTGCTGCACCTGGCCGATGGGCTGAAGAGAGCCGAGGAGAAGCTGGAGGCCCTGAGAAAGAGCGAGAAACCCTCCAAAGCCGCGCTGAACAGGGCTCAGCGCTTCATAGAGCGCATTCGCTCCCTGCTGAACGGCGTGGAGTCAACGGACTTCGCCCTGGTGCAGAAGCCCTTCCTATGGCCCGTCGCTTTCCCCGATGTCTTGCGTCAAGGCGACCCAGATGCAGGCTTCCACATCGTGCTGGCCAACCCACCCTACGTGCGGATGGAGAGGATTGATAACGAGGACGAACTCTTTTACGGAGAGGCCTTCCCAGAAGTGGCCGCTTCGAGGGCGGACCTCCTAGTCTACTTCTACGCCCGTGCCCTTCAGATACTCAGGCCCGGCGGGTGGATGGCATTCATTACCAGTAACAAGTTCATGCGGGCAGAATACGGCGCTGGCATCCGTGACCATCTGCCCGCTTCACTGCGCATTCAACGGGTCATCGACTTTGGCGATTTACCCCTGTTTGAGGCCAACGGGAAGGCTATTGCTGCCTACCCGGCCGTGCTGGTGGGCAGCCGCTCCGATGACTTAGCGGAGCACGCGGTGGCCGTTGCGGATCTGGCTGGCCCAGTCCGCGGGGAGCTGTCTAACTCTAACCTGAAGGTCACTGCCGAGAGCGTGCGGGGAGTGCTGGAAGACCTATACGGCGTGCTGGCGAGGGCCGAGGTCGGCGGTTTCCCTCAGGCACTTTTGAAGAAGGACGGGTGGGTCCTGGAAGACCCCGCTTTGATACGTCTCTTCGAGAAGTTGATGGCCCAAGGCACACCTCTAGGTGAGTTTGTCAAAGGACGTATCTATCGGGGCGTTGTCACAGGCCTGAATGAGGCGTTTGTCATAGACCATGACAAACGAGACGAATTGATAGAGGAGGACCCACGCAGCGCGGAACTCATCAAGCCGTGGCTCCGGGGTCGGGACATCAAGCGGTGGAGAGCATATTCGCCTGGCCTCCATATCATCTTTGCCAATCGAGGGATGGATATTAGCCTATACCCGGCGATCGAAGGTCACTTGCGATGGTTCCGAAATGACCTTGAGAAGCGTGCCACAGCGCATCTGCACCCTTGGTATGAGCTTCAGCAGCCCCAGGAGGGTATCTACCACGAGTTCGCCCATCCGAAGATTGTTTGGGGGAATCTAGCCGTAGAGAGCAAGTTTGCCAGGGACTTATCACGGGCATACGTATCTGCCCCCGCCAACTTCCTGATTGAACCCGTGCCTTGGCTACTACCCCTGATGAATTCTTCGTTGCTCAATTTCCTTTACCCGAAGCTCACGGTTTCGCGAGGTGGGTCATTCCAAGCGTTCAAGATTGGTTACATCGAGCCAGCCCCCATCGTACCCCCTGACAGCGAAGCTCAAGCTGAACTCGAGAGGCTTGCAAACGAGATACTTGGCCTTGGGAAGTTTCCCGAACAGGTGGAAGCCATCGAGCGAGAGATAGACACTATCGTGTTCGACGCCTACGGCCTGTCGGCCTCTGAACGCAAGCTGGTCTTGGACTGGCTGGGAGAACGCCGCGAGGCCCTGGGCGCTGAGATGCCCCCAGACTGGCGGAAGCTCAACGCTCTGCGGGCGACGGCGGGCGCGTGGCGGGGTAGCGTCGACGCGGATGAACTGATAAAGGACATCTATGCCAGTCGGCTTATAGACACACGGCCCGAGCCGAGGCTTTGAAGCAGTGAAGTATCTGGTGGATACGGACTGGATAATCCTTCACTTCCGTGGCAATAGAGAAGTGGCTCGGCGTATAGAAGAGTTGACCCCTGAGGGTATCGGCATTAGCGTGGTGTCGATGGGCGAACTCTATGAAGGGGTGTATAAAGCTTCCGACCCTACACGCAGTGAGAAGGCGTTGCAGCTTGTGCTCTCTGAAATCGACGTGGTTCACATAGACGATGAAGTGTGCAGGATCTACGGGCAGCAGAGAGGCAGACTGAGAGCCGACAACGCTGACACCGGCAATAACGACATTTGGATAGGCGCTACAGCGATACGCCACGGCCTCACCCTGCTCACGAACAACAGACGGCACTTCGAGCGGATGGAGGGCCTAAGCATCGTTTCGATGTAGAGAGATGTCGCTGGTTGCACTGGCGGGGACGTAGCAAGAGAACGAGGAATACGAATTAAAGGACACTCATGGTAACTGGAAGTACGCCGGGGACTCTTGAAAGGAAAATCTACTTCTACCGTGTAGACGTCGGGACTGATGAGGGAGGCCAACTCCTTGCCTTTGATCCGGTGCCCGCGTTGGATGCCATAGATTCCCTGCCCTTTACGAATGATGCTCACGGGAGGTATGAGTTTGACGCCGATGGCAATGCCTTGAGCGTCAGAAGGCACCATAGTGTTTCCAACGTAACGTTGCAGTTCGGGCGCGTCCGTCGCAATGGGCTGCCGCAGTTGGAGCAGGCAGGCAACATAAGCGACCTGGTTCTGGATGCCGATGCGGGGCTCCTAGAAGCCATCCACGTTGTGTTTTTCCCGAACAATATCGTGGGAGCCGAATACAATCATTTCGGCCCCAGGGTGTCCAGGCTCGGCAGTTTCTTACATGACAAATCAGGCAAGGCCGTTCCAAGGGCTACCTTCAGTGCGATTCTTAGAGGAGACGCGGCCAAACAGCTAGACCGACTCTCCGACCTGCGGGTGCTAGAACTCAGCGTTCTGCCCTCGTATGTCGATGTTGTCAGGCAGTCACACGGGTCCTTGGCCGATGCGTTGGCCGCCAATGGCCGTGTCTTAGAGAACCCCAAAGTTCTTCAAGTCATCCTCAAACCTCAGCAGGAAGCCTCCACCGGCTTCCTGGCCAACATGATAGGAGGCCTCAAAGAGCTAGTCAGTAACGGCAACGTGCGGGAGGGAGCCGACCGATTGCAGGTACATGGTAAGTGTGAAGACACGGATCGCGTGGAGACAATCGATTTGCTGAAGGACCAGTTGATTTCCACAAAGGCAATTGTCCGTATGAATCCAAGAAGCCGAGCACTCGTTCCTGCGGCAGCATTTCAAGCGACCCAAGAGGCGTATCGTGATTTGCATGATGAATTGACGGCGGCTGCGAGTGTGTCTTAATGAAGTTCTGGGAGAGACATTTCTTGGGTGTTGACGCACTCATCGCAGTTGGACTCGCCGCGGCATTGGCAATCTGGTACTTGGCTTTTGAAGGAACGGACCACGTAGAGGAACTCCTGAAAGGAAACAGAACCAACATCTACAGAACTTTGGCGGGTATTTCGGGAACGCTGTTGGGTCTTTCTATAGCTTCGGCCTCCTTTACGCTGAATGCAGTCTCTTCTCCGCGTCTAGCAGTGCTGCGGAATAGCCGACACTATCCGACTCTTTGGAGAACGCTCTTTCAAACCACCTGGTTCTTGGGAGCACTCACGCTCGCTGCATTAGTCTGCATGATATGGGATCGCGATGACGCTCCTACTACTTGGCTCGTGATCCCCCTTGCGCTCTTTGTTTGCTTGTCGGTTTTCCGGTTGGCGAGGGTGATTTGGATATTGAAGCAAGTTATTGGCGTCGTAGCTAAGCCTTCACGGGATTCAAGGTCGGCTTCATGACCAATGACGCTGGCGTTCTCCCTATAGCCAACGAACCGACCACCGGGGCGATGCGAGAGCACCTTGTCGGCGCGCTGGCTTGCGTAATCCCCCAAGACATCCGCATCGCGACAGCTTACTTGACCCCCGACGGCTTCCTTGAATTGAAGGATGCCATGGACAGTGCCCATACCGTGCGACTCCTGCTGGGGGAGCGGCCCTTCATGAACCGGCGCGGGCCGAGAGACGTGCTCACCCAACCCGGCTACCATGACGAGCTTCAGGGCCCGGCGGAGTCGGTCGACTGGTACACCTTTCTCGAAGGCGGCTACCCCTGGCTGCTGCTCACTCACGAGGAACGCCGGGAGCTTCTGGCACGAGGCGTAACTCCCGAAGCGGCAGCGTTCGACCTGTCCGCGTGGGAACGGGTCACTACGCTGGTCGACTTTCTGAGAAGGGACAGCGTGGAGGTCAGGCGGTTCCTGGGGTCCGATAAGGGCAAAATCTTGCCCGAAAAGGTGCTGGATCATCGCTCGCCCAGAAATCGGCTTCATGCAAAAGCGTACCTCTTTTCCGGCGAGATGGGACGGTATGCGGCCGTCGGCTCCAGCAACCTCACCAAGAGCGGCCTATCCGAGAACTCCGAGCTAAACCTGGCCTCCTACGACCATGACCTGACGGTGCACCTGGAAGGCTGGTTCGACGATAAGTGGGAGCTTGGCCAAGACTGTAAGGCACAGTTCATCCAGCGCCTAGAAGAGTGTGTCCTGTTCGGGAGACGGTACACCCCATGGCAGGTCATGCTCAAGTCGCTGCACGCTGCCTACGGCCGCTTCCTAGAGCTGGGGCTGTCGGAAGAGGTCATGGGAAGGCTGGCCGGATTCCAGCAACAGGCCGTCCAACGCTGCGTGGCACTACTAAGGCGCCACTGGGGAGCCATGCTGTGCGACTCGGTGGGTCTCGGCAAGACCTACGAAGGTTTGGGCATCCTTCGGGAGTTCGCCAACCAGCGGAACGATGACCCGCAACGAGCGAGAACCTCGACGCGGGCGTTGATCGTTTGCCCCGCCCAGCTTCAAGACAACTGGAGCGCCGACAGGTTCGCCGAGTGGGGAATCATCGCCACCACGGTCACGATGGAGTCGCTGCCCAGCCTGGCGGACATCGAAGAGGAGCCGTCACCCGTTCAGCGGCAACGGCTCCGGGCTGAGTTGAAGCGTTACCAGGACCAGTACGACGTCATCCTGGTGGACGAGTCCCACAACTTCCGCAATCCGAGGACGAAACGTTACCGTGCCCTCATGGAGATCATCCGAGGCGGCAAGCCGGACACCAGGGTGGTGCTGATGACAGCCACGCCCATCAACAACTCGGTCTGGGACCTGTACCACCAGCTCATGCTCATCACGAGGGGAGACGACACCTGGTATGCAGGGCGAGGGCCAATACCCAACCTCAAAGCGGCGTTCCAGGCGATTGAGAAGGGGGAGTCCGACTCCGGCCTGCTTGACACCATGATGCTGTCCCTAGTTCGCCGGACCCGGCACGACATCCGGTCCATGCAGGAGGCTGGGGAGACGATGGAGGTCAATGGGCAGCCTCTGCGGTTCCCGGAGCACGAGATACCGAAGGCGGTGGACTATAGCCTGCAAGGCCTGTACGGAAATATCTACCACGACATCATCGACGCCATTGAGCACCTCAACTTCGCAGTCTACCGCCTAGACGAGTACGGCGTTGAGACAGGGGAGAAGGAGACCAGTGCGCAGCTGAGGCAGCGCAACGCCAACTTCGTCGGCATCATGCGCACCATCCTCTTGAAGCGTATGGAGAGTTCCCTCGCTGCGCTCACGTCCACGGTGAGAAGTCTTGTGGACTATCTCAATCTCTTCCTGGCGAGGCTGGAACAGGGACATGTCTTGACGCCCAAGCAGGCATACAAGCTGCGGGGCGTGCTGGGAGGGTCGTTGCCAGACCACGACCAGGACCTAGAGGACATGGACCCCAAGGCAGTGGCGGCATTGCAGCAGGAGCTCGCCGCGCCAGAGGACCTGGACCTTCGCGGGCGGTTGCAGGCGGATGTGGAGTTCGACCGGGACAGACTTCAGACGTTGCTCACTCGGCTTCAGTGGCTGGAGGAGATGTTGGCGGAGCAGGGCGACCCCAAGGCCCAGACCGTGCGTAAGCTGCTCGAAGGGCTTCCAAAAGAGGACGACCACGGGCACCCTGCCAAGGTGGCCCTGTTCACGACGTACAAGGACACCGCTCGACACCTGTTTAAGCAGTTCGGCGGAGATGTGGATTCTTTGAAGAGCGATCTCCGCGTCCAGAGCAACCTGGACGACGCACGGTGGATGTCGCTGCTCACAGGGGTAGATGACCAGAATCGGCGGCGTTCGGTGCTTGAGCGGTTCGCGCCACTGGCAACCCACCGCGAGACCGAACCTCTGGACGACCCTGTCCTGTTGAGGAAGATAGAGCCTCTGAGAGCGCAGGGTATCGAGTTGTTGATAGCTACAGACGTACTCTCGGAGGGCCAGAACCTCCAGGACGCCCAGTTCTTGGTCAACTACGATCTGCCTTGGAACCCGGTGAGGATGATTCAACGCGCTGGTCGCATTGACCGCCTATTCTCTCCCCACGACAAAGTGTACATCTACAACCTGATGCCTGAGGACGGCTTGGAGGACCTGCTGAACCTAGTCGAGAATCTGTCCAGGAAGATCGAGACCATCGAGGATGCCATAGCTTTGGATGCCTCGGTACTCGGAGAGCAGATCGAGGCGAAAGAGCTGGACAAGGTGATGAAGCTGCGCGCCGGTGGAGTCCAGGCAGATCAGGTCTACCGCGAGGGAGAGCGAAGCCAGGGACTGGACGAGGGCGCGGAGCTGCTGAACAGATACCTGGACATGATGAAGGAGTTCGCCACGGAGGATGTAAGGGACATCCCCAACGGCGTCTACAGCGTGAAGAAGGGCATGGCCAACGGTGTCTACATCATGCTGAAAATGCCCGAAGAAGCGTCGGGCGAAGTGTTCTGGCGTTTCTACCCCCTAGGCAACGTGGCGCAGCCCATGACGTCGCCAACCGATGTCCTATCCATTGTGGAGGCCAGCAGAGACGAGCACCGTTTCGAGATCCCGCCAGACGAAAACCCATTTAGGCATTTGAAGGAGCCTCTGAAAGCAGCCGTCGACCAGATCGGCCAGGCATACTTGGACGCCATATCCGCAGTTACATCTGACAGTTTCACGAGACGCATCAGGCAATTCCTCAATCGTGATGACCTACTGCAATCTCAACCTGACCTATTCAGGTTCTTCAACGATTGGGTTGAGATGCCGTTGCCTTCTGACGCAACCAGGCGTGTGGGAATGCGAGACCCGGTTAGAGTCATGAACCAGCTTGCGCCAACTCGTGCAGAATTAGGCCAAGTAGTTCAGGCCCTGACTGCGCTTCGAGAGGCTGTCCGAGCGGAGGGTCTCGACCGCCCTATTGCACGACCTGAGACCTGGAAACCGTCGGTCGAGGACCTTGAACTGGTGACCTGGGAGCTCGTAGTCGGGCAGGATGGGGTGTTGGGTAGCTAGGGAACTGACAGCGACTCTTATGCATGAGACCGCCATCTTGAGGTCTTGCACCGACACTGCCAGGAGATGGTTGCCGCCCACGCCACTTATTGTCATGCTCGATACATGCCATTCTCCAACCGACAACTGCTCGACTCACTCGGCCGGACGCCGTTCGTCGTTTCGACGGAGATGGCGGGCATCCTGGGGGAGCCGCACGCGACGGTCCACCGCGCCCTGACCAACCTGCTGGTCGATGGCATCGTCGGGCGCGTCAGCCACGGCACAGCACACCTGCCATCGAGCCAGAGGTACCACCTGACGGCCCAGGGCATCAGAGAGGCCGCCAAGGTACTCGGCTTCGACACGCCCTCGGACTTCGTGCGGGCCTACCCCATGTCCAGGGAGTGGCTGACGCTGCTCATCCGAAGGATGGACGCGGTGGCCAGCGTCTACCGACTCGCCGCCTCGATGTCCCCCGGCATCGACGGGCTCCGCTCCCGCGTGGAGTTCCACCGCAGGGGCCGCTTCGACGCCGCCATCACCCTGCACGACGGCCGCAGCTTCGGCGTGGTGCGCCAGGGCCTGGCCCTGCGGCGCCGGTCCCTCTACGACCGGCTGAGGGCCATCGCGCAGTACGACCACTGGCGCCGTCCCGACACCGTGCTGATCCTTGTTCCCAGCGCATGGGAGCTGCGGAGGACGGCGAGGTTCTGCATCAACAACGATCCCCGCGACTGCTTCATCGCCGTGGAGTCCAGGGACGCCCTCGAAAGACGGGACCTTCGCATCTGGTGCGGACCCACGGGCCTGTTCGGACTCTCTTACTCCACACTGGTGACGGTGTGCTCCCACGGCAGCCCCGGCGGAAGGCGTTCCACCGCATCACCGGAGCGGAAGCGAGCATCGTTGCCACGTCCCGAGCGGATGGCACAGGCTGCGCCGGCCTTCGGCGTCAGCCCGTCGGAGAAGCGGACGCTGGACCTTATCACCGACCACCCGATGATCCCCCGTGAGCACCTTGCGACCTGGCTCGGCGTCTCCGAGGGACGGGTCAGCCAGATGATGCGCAGCCTCGTCGATACCTGGGGCCTGGTCGAACGCCGGGGCAAACGGGGAGACACCCGCTACACGCTGTCCGCCGAGGGGATTCGCTACGTCACCCACCGGGACCGGGCAGAGCTTCCGACCACGCGGGGCATATGGAGCACCGCCCTCACCACCGACAAACAGGGCCGGAGACGGCACGCGGGACACCGCATCGAGACGTGGGCTCGGCAGACGAAGCACGCCGACGGCATCACGTGGTTCCTCTCGAAGCTCCAGGCCGAGGCCCGTGCGGACCCCGACAGCGAGCTGGAGTGGTCCGTCCCAACCGCCAGGTCCGACCGGTCCTACAACTGGGGGGATCCGGCCATCGCCCCCGACGCCGTGGGGCGGATGACCGCCCAGGGCCTTCGGATACCGTTCTACTTCGAGCACGAGCTACGCGCCCGTCACCCCAGGGGAGTCATTGCCCGCCTGAGACCCTACACGCGCTACTACCATTCCAACGAGCCGGGGGAGGACCAGCCGCCGTACCCCGTCACCCTGTTCGTCGTGGACACCGAGGAGGTCGAGGACACCTACGTGAGCACAGCGGCCCATATGACTCTGATGACCGTGCCCGTCCTCGTGTCCTGCGTGCCCGTTCTGTCACACACGGGGATACTGGGAAGATCATGGCGTCCACTGTGGGAACCGGAGTCTCCCCGACTGCCGCTGTCAGGGCTGAGAGCCTACCACTGGGACTCACTCTACCACCGGATGCGTCACCGTCCTGTAGGGGGGGATAGATAGGGCCGATGCGTCCCTATCTTCCCTCTATGCTGTCTGGGGGGTGCAAAACGGGACATCTTGTCCTGTGGCCGAGGGTTTGAGAGGCCGCAGACCGCCCCATTCACCCTTGTTTTAGCTACGAAACAGGCCGACAGACCCTCTGACCGGTCAGCGCCTGAAAATGCAAATGGATGGGAAGCCATGCTAAACTACATTGCCTCTCTAATGACACCTCGTTTGCACTTTGCAACCCCTGACGTGTCGTCCGATAGTGAGGAAAACAGCTACGGACGACCCTGTCCGGCGGGTCCGGAGAGTCGATGCGGGCGGGATTTGGCGTGCCGGCGGCGTCCGTGGCCCAGTGTGGCCCATCGGTTTTGGCGGGAAATGATGTGGGGGTGGAGGACACGAATTTGGGGGCCGGGCAGAAACGGACATCCTGGGCCAGTCAACTAGGGATATGCGCCATATTTGGAGGAAATTGGCGGGAACCAGTGAACACTTCGAGTAAAGGGCTGGTTCCACCGAAAAAGGGATGGAATTGCAAAAGCGGGCCACCCCTGTAGAGGATGGAAATGAGTGATGGACGGGCATCAAGGGCCGGAGACGATCAGCCCGACCTCAAGTGGGTCGTGGAGTGGCTGGTCGAGCGGGAGGGACAGCGCAAGGCGGCGGCCCTGCTGGGCGTGAACCGAAAGACGGTGGCGCTGGCCCTGCGCCGGGAGCTATTGACGGGCAGGATGGCCCTGGCCGTGCAGCGGCTCATGGCCAATCTGGACGATCCCGGATGGGAGAGGACGGCGCCCCTGGACAGGTTGGAGGCGAGGATAAGGGTGGCGCTCGAAGCGGTGCACGAGCTGGCGGCGCTGGTGGAGCATCTGACTGGGCGCGTGGCGGTCTTGGAGGCGGCACAGAAGGCCGAAGACGACGCCGCGGGCCGGGAATCGGCGGATGTGCCCGAGGCCGGGGGTCGGGGCCTGCGTCTGTTCGACTGGAAGCGGAGGCGTCAGTCGCAGGGCGAGGAAAAGAGCGATGGATGAGCAGGCCCGCTGGGTGACGAAGGCGGAGGCTCTGCGGGAGTTGGAGGTCTCCATCTCAACCCTGGACCGGATGATACGGAAGGGGGAGATCGAGGTCCGCAGGGAGGGCCGCCGGGTCTACGTGCGTCTGGAGGGGCCGGAATACGTGAGCGACGACGAGCTGCTGCGCCGTGCCCTTGCCCGGGAGGACAAGCTTCAGCGGACCGTGTGGGAGTTGGATGGGCGAGCGTCAGAGTTGGAGAGGGAGCGGGACGAGGCCAGGAACACCGCGTCCGCCAGCCGACAGGCGCATGACGAGATGGAGGAGGCATACCGGAAGGAGGTCGCCGAGCACGGGAGGACGAGACGATTGGCCTTCAGGCTCGGCCTGGTCGCCGCCGCGCTGCTCGTGCTGCTGGTCGGCAGCGTTCTCCTGTGGTGGTTTGTGCTTAGATAGGGATAGCGGAATGGCTGGTGACTCAGAAGAGACTGCGCGGGACTACGGCAACTCTGTGAGCCAAACGCAAACGGGCAGGATGAAATCCGCCGTTCGGGAGACAGCATGACAGACGATGGAATCTCGCGTTGGTTTGGCAGGCTGTTCCACAACGAACTAGTCAACATGCCAATGAATGAACAGAAGAGGATTATCCAAGTCCTCACGGCCCGGACCAAAAGGGCCGCGTTGAAGGAATGCATAGTCCCTGGAAGACACAACGGGAAAATCGCAGAAGGACACAACATACAAGAGGCTGTCATGCGCCGATTGACGCGCCGCACCACCATCATGTCTTTCGCCTGCCTCCCCGTTGTCTCGAAGCGGCATTTCCCGGAAGAGGTCGAAATCTCTCATGCCACGACAGGGTACTTCGCGTGCAGAGAACATGAGAATCTGTTCGCCGACATCGAAAGGAAGGTGCCCGACTTTGGCAATGAGAAACACCTACTGCTACTGGCATACAAGGCGTTACTAAAGGGCGCATGGGATGCGAAGTTGGCGAGAGTCGCATGGACGGCTGTAGAGGCAGAGGACCCGGAAAGTGATTTGCCGAATTACATGGCTAGGCTGCACAGGGAGATGGAGGAAGGTATCGGGTACTACAAGTACGTTGCGGAAGAGATGCTTGGCATAGCGGAACATCCATCGCCTTATGAGAGCGTGCCCAATGTCCTTAAACACATAGTGGTTAGAGTACCCAGTCGAGTTCCGACGGTTGCGGCAAGCTCCTGGACCGATGGCTTGGGTTTTCGAGTGACTCCAACTCCATATGGCCAGATTGTTGAGAGAATCGCGCAGTGGGGCTGCACTGTGTATCCGATGGAGAACGAGCACATCGTCGTTTACCATTTCCCAGCGTCGGACGAAGGAACGATCAGAAACCGCACTAGGGCGATACGTCTTGCCAAAGATACCGTATTGCAGAGGAGAGTGAGCCAACAGCTCTTGGAACGGTTCGAGGACATAGTGATTTCACCAGAAATATGGGAGTCATTCTCTGAAGATAAGAGAAGCACCATCCGAGATTACTTTGGGGCAACTTTGCCCGACATGGGCATTCACACCCCGAGCTCATTCACCGATACTGCGGCCAATCAACTGCCCGCCAAACGTCTACGGCTAGTCAATCTTTTTGATGGAACCTTGAGAATTGCTTGAGGTGTCGCAGTCCTGGGCCAGAACACTGGGCAGAGCAATCTTGACAGCCGATGGCCAGATGGCGCATGATATTGAGTAAGACAGCATATGACCAACAGGCTCATCAACAGGAACACGAAGACGATCACTTTCTCCCTGCCGCCTGACATGGCCGAGCGGGTGCAGGACGTGATGCGCGACGAGGGCCGCACCATGAGCGAGCTCATCCGCGAGGCCCTTCGCAACTACATGGAGGAGCGGGAGTGGCTCAGGACCATCCGGTACGAGAGGCTCCGCACTCGCCATGCCGAACAGGAAGATTCACGAGGAGATTGAAGGAGGACAGCATGAAGAAGAAGCACCTACAGCCGCTCACGCCGGCGGCGCTCTACGCCAGGGTGTCCAGCAACAGGCAGGACGTGGACCTGTCCGTGTCCGCCCAGCTGCGGGCGCTCAAGGAGTACGCCAAGGCCAACGGCTACTCCGTGGCCCGCGAGTACGTGGACGAGGCCGAGAGCGGCCGCGTCGCCAACCGGCCCCAGTTCAGGGAGATGATCGAGGAGGGCAGCAAGACTAAGGCCCCCTTCGAGGTCATTTTGGTATGGAAATTCAGCCGCTTCACCAGGAAGCGCGAGCACGCTGTAGCGTTCAAGTCCCAGTTGAGGCGCAAGGGCATCCGCGTGGTGTCCATCACCGAGCAGGCCGAGGACAACGCCACCGGCAGGCTGCTTGAGGGAATCATCGAGAGCGTGGACGAATATTACAGCGAGAATCTTGCCCAGGAGGTCGTCCGGGGGATGCGGGAGGCCGCGTTGCGGGGCTTCTTCCTCGGCTCGAAGGCCCCCTTCGGCTACAGGAAGATCAAGGTCAGCGACGGGGCGAAGGAGCGCCCCACCCTTGAAGTAGACCCTGCCACGGCTCCGGTGGTGAAAGAGATATTCGAGAGCTCGCTCAGGGGCTACGGCCTGAAAGAGATATGCAAGACCCTGAACGACCGGGGCGTCACCAACAGGGGCAAACGCTGGTACAAGGGAACGCTCCACTACGTGCTGAGGAACGAGGCGTACACCGGCGCCGCCGTATGGGGCAAGATCAGCAAGGGTGAGAAGACCCAGGACCCTGTAAGGGTGGAGGGAGCGTGGCCGGCCTTGGTGTCGAGGGAGCTGTTCGACGACGTGCAGCAGGCGATGAGCGACCGCGCCCCGAAGGTGCAGAGGCCCGCCAGGGTGGGCAGCCCGTACCTTCTGAGCGGGCTGCTCAAGTGCGGGGTGTGCGGCAGGCCCTACTCGGCCCAGGGAGCCAAGAGCGGCCAGTTCGCCTACTACATCTGCGGCACCCTGTTCAGGGAGGGAGCGGGGACGTGCAGCGCCCGCTACCTGAACGCCCCCAGGCTGGAGACCTTCGTGGTGGAGAAGATCAGGGAGCGCATCCTCACCGAGGAGACCATCGTGGCGCTGGTGCAGCTGGTGGCCGAGGAGATCGACGCGATGGCGGGTGAGCTGTCCGGCAGGCTGGAGGTCGTCGAGGCGGAGCTAGGGGACGTGCGGAAGCGGCTTGAGAAGCTCTACGAGGCCATCGAGACCAGCGAGTTGACCCTTGAGGTCCTGTCGCCCCGCATCATGTCTCTGAGGCACCGTGAGGAGCAGCTGGAGGCTGCCAGGGACGAGGCCGAGACCCGGCTTGAGCAGCGCAGGGTTGTCCTTCCCGACACCGAGGAAATAGTGGAGTACGTGGCGGACTTCCGAAACTTCCTGAAGGACGGGACGATCCCCGAGCGCAAGGCGCTCATCCGCAACTTCGTGGAGGGCATCGAGGTGGTGGGAGACGAGGCGACGCTGACGTACACGGTCCCCATGCCGAGCGACGGCGTGACCTCGGAATCGGCCTCGGTTCTTGATTTCGTCAAGTCCGGCCCACCCAGAGAGACTCGAACTTGTCTGGACTGCCAGCTCAGTTCCTTCCAATTCTCATTGATTAGTAATGGAAGACTATGTCAATGCAGGCGACCCTAACATGAGGCGATCTGGGTGTTTAGCCACTGGCGTAGAGAACACTCAAGAGCGGCAACACATTGGATTCATAGCGCCTCGACAGACGAATCCGGTCAATAGCTTTGGGTTTGGCATGCCCCAGATTCCGACTTTGGATCATCTTGGCGCAATCTCAAGTTCTCTCTGGCAGCTCGCCGTGACCACGACTCGGAATCTGTGGGAACTGTCAGTCGAAGACCGCCGCATTTGGACACCACGAATGCGGGGGAGGTCAATCGAAAGCGAAGTAGTGCGCATGTAGTGCGCAGGGCCCCTTTAGGTATAAAATGGCTCCGCAGGTAGGATTCGAACCTACGACCAATCGGTTAACAGCCGACCGCTCTACCACTGAGCTACTGCGGAGCGAGAACGCGGCCCGTGAAGGCCGGACCGCCCGCCGATTATAGCAACGGCCTTGACGCTGCTTCAATGCGTCGTAAGGCTCAGCCGGCAATTGGTGGAGAACCACTTCTTAACAACGTATCATCCGGTGGCCGATGGCCAAGTCCACTGTGACAGTCTCCTCAGAAGCCCGAGATACTGGTGTGTCCGCGTATCGTTGGGTAGTCATGCTTACCTGGACAGGCGTGCATGTCTGGGGTTACGTCCTGCTTGAAACCATTGGCCTGTTCTTGCCCAGCTTGAGGGACGACATGGGGTTGTCTCCCGTACAAGAGGGCTGGCTCAGTTCATCGGCCATGATCGGCAATCTTGTTCTGGCCTTGCCCGCCGGCTGGCTGATGTCCCGCTTCAACCCAAAGTCGTTGAGCACGGTTACATTTTACGCCGCCGCAGCGCTAGGGGTACTTCAAGGTTGGTCGCCCGTCTACGGCGTGTTGATTGCAGGCCGGTTCCTCTTTGGGACCGTGATGATGATCCGGGAACCGGCGGGAACCATGCTCACCAAACAGTGGGTCCCCCAACGTGAGATCGTAATAGTCAACAGTCTGCGCAGCGCATTGTGGGGGTTTGTCGCCGTAGGGTTTATCGCTGTGCCCCTCGTCATGAGGCTTCTCGATGACGACTGGCGAGCAACGTTTTATGTCTTTGGAGTCTCGGCCTTTGCCCTATCAGTAGTCTGGCACATTGTGGGCCGTGAAAGGCGTTCGCAGGAGTACGCGTCGGAGATGGAAGCACAGGAAGGAACACCGATAACCAGCATTTTCAGATACCCAGAAATCTGGCTGGTCGGAATCGGGATGTTGGGAATATCGATAACGTGGACTGCGTTTACAACGTTCTGGCCAAGCTTCGTCCTCGACGAATTCGGGATGTCGCTCACCACATCGGCAGGTGTGATTTCAGTTTCCGGAATGGTCGCCGGCGTGGGCGGTGTAGCCGTCGGGCTAGCGGTCAGCCGCGTCGGCAGAAAGAAGACGGTGCTCTGGCTTTCCGGAATTCTCGCTGCCATCAGCAGCATTCTCATGCTACACGTGACTTCTCTTGGCTACGTCATGGCGCTAGGTGTGATCAACGGAATAGCGTGGACCCTGTTCCCAGTGCTCATAACAATCCCGTTCGAGCTCAAGAACATCAGGCCCAGGGAGATTGCAGTCATTATGGGGCTACTTACCACCGCTATGTGGGTCGGCGGTGCGATGGGCCCGATTATGGCCGGCTTCATTCAGGAGAGCTCCGGGGACTTGAGGCTAGCCCTCACTGTCACAAGCCTTTGCGCGCTGGTCATGACTGCCACCGGCCTGCTGTTGCCTCGAAGATTCGACGACCCGTAGCTTTCCATACCGGCATGGTGAGTGTTCGAGGACTTGGCAACCAGAACTCTCCAACCGTCGAGTGTAGGATATGCCGGCATCGACATCGCCGACTCCGAAGTGCTGCGCTGGCCAAGCGACAGCGAACGCATCGAGCGGAACCGCGCCATAGCTGAGCGGCAAGTACTCTTACGTGCCATTACGGATGAGCGAGGTCAGGAAGACCGTCTATAGCGAGCTGCGCCTCGCCCCTTAGCCTAGGGTTAGCGACCAGAAAAGCCGGAAAGTGCGGGAATCGCTTTCCAGTATTTGGCTCAGCGTGACCGAGCGGAGAGGTCTTACTTTCCTCGCGTGCGTTAGCAGCAAAAGCCTGTGAAAACTGTCGCCAAGGTACCAACGGTGACTAAACGGCAATACTCCGGTATATCGTCGGTATGTCGCACACCCTAAATTTTCATGTTATTTCGAGACAATTGGCGACATCCCAAAGTTGGGATCATCGGCACGCTTCACTAGACTAGGCCGGGAATGCTATCTGAGAGGCCCATGGGCGGCCTAAGAAACAGAAACGTCAATGCGCTTGCGACATCGGTTCAGTCGTTCTCAGCGCCTGACTGGCGGCGTGGCCGCTGGGGTCGGCTGGGTGCGTGCATCAATAGTAGCACGACAGTTCGCCCTAAGCAATGCGCCTGAGTTGCGCAGTCTCCTCACCCGATTGAGAGGCCCGACAAGTTGGGCTGGACCTGCAGCCTATCGTGCAGGAGGGTGGATTTTCGCTCTATGACGGAGAACCGCAGCTCCTACTTTAATGCGACGGTAGCTGGGTTTAGAAGGCGCTCTCGTGAAGGAACACCCGTTACCATCGAAGCTGAGCTTATACCCCTCAAGCTCTCTCTTCCCTGAACATAGTACGGAGCGTTAGGATGGGGCGATATCCTAGACTCATCGCCGTGCGACAGCACCGGCGTCACCGGGGAGGCTATCGATGGCTATCATGAACGCGATCCTGTACCAGGGCAATCGAAGAGTCAAGATTACCGAGATTTCGAAGCCCATACTAGGCCCTAAGGACGCCGTGATACGCGTGAGGGCGGAAGGCATATGTGGATCGGACCTTCAGTACTGGTGGGACAAGGAGGAGGCGGAGACCAAGCCCGCAGGTCACGAGGTTGCCGGGGAGATAGTGGAGGTCGGAATAGACGTGGACGCTTCCCGCATCGGCCAGCGAGTTGCGATTGACACGTTGGGCTACGGCCTGTCGTGCGCAGTGTGCTGGTACTGCCGAATGGGCCAGCCGATTCAGTGTCAGCGTCCGGCAAAGAACGAAGGGGGCGGGTATGCGGAGTTCATCAAGCGACGAGCCGCCGGCTGCTTCCCTCTTCCTGAAAACATGTCATGGGATGAGGCTGCCCTGGTTGAACCGCTCGCAGTATCGGTGCACGCGGTCCGGCGAGGAGCCTTGAGCGGAGGCGAGACCGTCCTGGTTCTCGGAGCCGGGAACATCGGCCTGACGGCCGTGGCTGCCGCGCGAGCAATGGGCGCGGGCCGGATCTTCGCGACGGCAAGACATCCGCAGCAGGCCGACATGGCGCAGCGCCTGGGGGCTGACACCGTCGTCTCCGACAGCGGAACCGAGTTGAAGGAGGCCCTTCTAGAGGCTACCGAGGGCAGGGGCGCCGACCTTACTATAGAGACGGTCGGCGGCCGTACCGGGGAGACTATCGCACAGGCCGTAGACTGCACACGAATGCAGGGACGCATTGTGATCCTGGGGCTGCACTGGAAGGCAATCACAACCGACTGGATGGAGCCACTCTTGAAGGAGCAGTCGATTATTTTCTCGTCGTGTTACAGCATTCTCGACGGCCGTCACGACTACGAGGCGGCAATCGACATGGTGGCCGCCGGACGCGCTCCGGTGGGGCAGATGGTCACACACAGGTTCCCGCTTGAGAGGATGCAGGAGGCGCTGGACACCGCGTACGATAAAGGCAGCGGCTCCATCAAGGTCCAGATCCACTCTTAGGCTTACGCCTGGGCAAAGGCGCACCGACCTAGAAACTAGAAGGGGCCCGGCGGATGCCGGGCCCCTTCTAGTTTGGGTCTGCTGGAGTTGTGCCTACAAGCTAGGCTGAACCGTTACTCCCATGAATAGCCTTGTCGGGAGGGGTGGTCCATGTCGATCCACATGTGCTGGTAAGTGCCCACGTACCCGTTCGCGCTGATCTGCGGTCCTGGGTTATGCGTCCACTCTGGGAACATGTTCGTGTTCGTCCAGTTCGGAACAGCGAAGTCGTACTGCTGGTCCGCCTGGAGCTTTTGCAGTTCGTAGTAGATCTCGATGCGCTTGGCGGGATCGAACTCCGCCCGTCCCTCCATGATCAACTCGTCCCATGCAGGGTCGTCAAGGCCCATGAAGTTGTTGATCGAGCCGCTGTAGTACCTGTTGTAGAACAGGCTGTCGGCATCCTGCCAACCGGAGTTGTAGAACAGGGCGAGGTGCTCGTACTCACCCTTGACGATCTTCGTAAAGTCGGCCCGGTCCAGAACGACCAACTGGGCATCGAATCCGATCTTAATGAGATCTGCAACGTACCTTCCGCCGATGTCAATGATCGACTGGTCGGAGCCCCTGATCGATAGGGTCGTCTTCACAGGCTCGTCAAGCGGCAGGCCGAGCTCTTCTTTGGCCTTCATGAGGAACCCTTTGGCCTTGTCGAGGTCCATTGTGGAAGCGGGGAAGTTCAAGTAGAACTGCTGGCCATCCGCCGTCAACTGGTCGTTGGGGAGGAACCACGGGTTGTCCGCGGCCACGTACCGTGTGTCCTGGATGCCGCCGGTCACCGCGCACCATGCCGCGCAGGAGATGTCGTTAACCATCGCCACCGCGTAGCGCATGTTCTTGTTTTCCCAGATGCCCTCGAGCTTGGGGCCGTAGAAGTAGTTGGCGTACATGCCGCCGCCCGTGGAGTGGTAATGGTACACCAGGTCCGGCCGGTCGCTTAGTGCAACAAGATGGTCATCCAGCGCGCTCCACCAGCCCCAGCATCGCCACGCGGGTCCGTGGTCCTGCAGGCCGGAGCGGTAGGCTGCCATGGCGGCGGCCTCGTCCTCGATGATTATGGCGTAAAACTTCCTAGCATACGGTAGCGCCTCGCCCGTCTGGCCGTTGGGACCGCGCCAATAGGCGTCGTTGCGCTCCATGCTGATCTTCGACCCAGGCTCGTACGTTGCGCGCTGCCAGGGTCCGGTGCCGATCTGGGACTCGGCGGCCCTGAGGTCGCCGAACTCGTCCTCGGCCTCAGGACTGCTGACCAGCCATCGGGACTGGGAGACCAGCGTCATGAAAGGCGCAAAGGCCTCGTTGAACTTGAACTCAACCGTGTAATCGTCCACGGCGGTGATAGAAGCGATGTTGCCGAGCTCAGCAGCTCTGGGCGCGTCCGGTAGCATGCCCCTTTGGAAGCTGTACACGACGTCATCGGCGACCATCTCGCGGCCGTTCACAGGCTCGATGTCGTGGAACAAGATACCCTGACGCAGGTTGAACCGGATGGTGTCGGAACTCGGGAAGCTCCAGCTTTCGGCCAACTCAGATAGCGGCCGGGGGTCTCCAACCACCAGCGGCTCCGCGGGGTTCTCGTACCACTGCGTGAGCGTGTTGAACAGCATGCTCCCCAGCGCACCCCCGCAGCCTAGGACGTGCAGGTCGAAGCACGTGTAGTCCCAACTGCGCACACGGATGACGCTGTCGCGGTTGGGCGGGGAAACCGCCGGGTCCGTGAAGTGCACCCTCTGCTGGCTCGCGTCGATCTCGGCGCTGTACGTCTGCAGGCCTATGCCGGAGTCGTCCATCATGTCTTCATCGTCGGCGGCCATGGCATCGTCGTCCATCATGTCTTCATCATCAGCGGCCATGGCATCGTCGTCTATCATGTCTTCATCATCAGCGGCCATGGCATCGTCGTCCATCGCCTCCGTATCTGTTGATTCCGCTGCTGTGGAATCTGCAGGCGTGGTCGTCTCTTCCGCGGCGCCGCACGCGGCCAGCGCGAACGCAAAAACAACCAACATGGCAAATCCGAGCAGCGTCATCCCATAACGCTTAACGCTCATACAGGGCCCTCCTCAATTCTCTCCTCAACCGCGCCCCATCAGTATTTGGAGCACCGGTCCTTAATTCCTCCAGCGCCCGACGAGCGACACAAACGAACATCGCCCAAGACGGGCAACCCAACTTAAGCTGGGAGATTAGCGTACCGTCAAGAACGTGTCAAGTATGTGAAGCATTGCACGAACTTCAGTGTAATGCTTCAGGTTCGTACTTCACGCCGGCGCAGTGAGGGTCGTAGTTCATCCCGTAGACTGAGCTGAGCCGGCGGTCCCGGAAAGGGCCTGCACTCTCGTAAGCGTAAAACGCCGTGAAGATGCTGCAGTCGTCCAGTTGGATGGAACCCGGATAATCGCAGTCGGCCCGCAGACTATCGTCCACCAAGGTGACCGCATTCTCATGGTCCCACGTCTCGCCTTCGTCGCGGCTTACAAGGGCACGAACGCCGAAGGGTGCGTTGCGGTGTCCGAAGGCCATCAGGACGCGGCCGTCAGCAAGGCGGATCAAGTCGGCCGGAATCTGCATTGGACCGGTGACGGCCCTGGGTTCAGACCACGCGTAGCCGCCATCCGAGGAGGATGTGACGCACACGTGCTGCGCCACGTCCGGGCCAGTGCGGCGTACGGCGGCCAGCAGTGTTCCAGAGGGCATCGACAGGAGACCCGTCTCGTCTCCGTCATCCACGGGAATTGTCGAGGGGCTGCCCCACGTCAGGCCACCGTCCTTCAATCTGATGATGTGCGTCTCGTGCTCTGTGTAAGGATCGTTTCCGTGAGTGTAAACGTTCATTAGGAGCACGCCATCCGCAAGCTCAACGATCCTGCCGTAAGGAGAGGCGCCGCGTTCCGCAGCCGCGAGTTCGCGGATATCGCCGGCGAAAGGCTGAGGCTCGCTCCAGGTCTCTCCTTTGTCCTCCGACCGGATGACGTAAAGGCCTCCGAAGCCGGTCCAGGCGTAAGGGCGTCCGCCCTCGTACTCCACAGAGACGTACGCCAGGACCAGCGTGCTGTCAAAGGTCGCGCCGAACGCGGGATTGCGGCAGTCGCCCGCGTGGTCGGCGACTACGCGGCTCGCCGTCCAGCTTTCGCCGCCGCCCTCGGAGAGCGTAAATTCCAACCGTCCGCGGGCGCCGTTGTGAAAGTCGCCTGTGCGGTGTACGACCGCGAGCGAGTTCCCTGCGAGCTTGGCCACGACCGGGAAGTAGCCTCCCATGGGTGCCACCATGAACCGCTTTGCCGGTTTCGACCGGCCGACTTCAATAGTGGTTTCCACTTCCCAGCGGTAGGTCATGACTCCTTCTCCTTAGTACTCCTTCTATCTATGAAGTCACTGTCCGGGCGGACCGGCCGGAATTCACCAGTCTCCTAAACGGATAGGTCCGGCCCACTGAGTGCATTGTGGAAGTCGTGCAGCGTTGACGCTCACATTGGAACATCCTACACTCCGAGGCTACTTGGAGGGACGGCGCATGGGGAAAGCCGCGAGTCTGCGGAAACTTATCTCCGAGCCTGGCATCGTGGTGTTGCCCGGCGCTTACGACTGCCTTTCAGCAATGCTGATCGAACAGGCTGGCTTTCCTGTAGTTTTCACGACCGGATTCGGCATCTCGGCCAGCACGCTCGGCCTGCCGGACATTGGCCTCCTGACCGCGACTGAAACGCTTGATAGAGTGCGAAGGATCGCGGTCTGCGTCTCGGTGCCTCTCGTGGCGGATATGGACACGGGATACGGCAACCCTCTGAATGTGGTCAGGACCGTTGAGGAGTGCGTGTCGATAGGCGTGGCGGGAATCATTCTAGAAGACCAGGCCTGGCCCAAGAAGTGCGGGCACATGAACGACAAGACCGTGGTGTCCGTGGATGAGCATGTCCAGAAGATAAAGGCTGCCGTCCACGCTCGCGGCTCCGAAGACCTGGTCATCATCGGCCGGACCGACGCGAGAGGGCCGAACGGGCTCGATGACGCGATCATGCGAGGCCGGGCCTACCACGAGGCCGGGGCCGACGTCGTGTTCATCGAGGCGCCGCAGTCGTGGGATGAGCTGGTCGAGATCGCTGAGTCGTTCGATCGGTCCGTGCCGCTGTTCGCCAACATGATCGAGGGCGGCAAGACGCCTTTTCTCTCCGCGGACGAGCTCCAGGAGCTTGGCTACAAACTCGTCGTCTACCCGCTGTCCGGGCTCTTCGCTGCGGCAAACGCCGTGCGTCAAGCGGCCGTTCACCTGAAGGCGCACGGAACAACGGCAGGATTCGACTCTGTGCTGGCGTTCGAAGAGTTCGACCACATCATTGGCTCGGAACGGTTCAGGCAACTCGAGAGCCAGTTCGTCACGGAGTAGAGGCGGACAACAGGGACTCAGCCGGAAGGCTCTACATAAGGAGATACCGCATGCCCAGGGTGAACAAGTGCATCGAGCTTCTGGAGGCGGGACAGCCGGTCTACTCCATGCCAGCTCCTGAGCTAACCTATGAGAGTGGCCTGCGCTCAGCGCACACATGGGCAGACCTGATTCTGGTCGATTTCGAGCATCACACTTTCGACATCGGCGGCCTGACCAAGTTCATGCGCGGGCTGAAGGACGGCGGCCCCACGCCCACCGGGCACGCAACGCCGACGGTGGTCTGCTCGCTGCCTTCCAACTGCATGAGCGCGGCGGAGGTCCTGTACAACGCCTGGCAGGCCAGGCACGTGCTTTCGACGGGCGCCCACGGGGTGCTGCACACGCATGCCAGGGACGTGGAAGCGGTGCGCACGTTCGTCGCTACGGCACGGTACCCGTTTCAGACCATCGGACTAGACGCCGGTCTGCCGGAGGGTTTGAGAGGGGCCGGTGGGCAACGCGTTCCGGCGGAGATATGGGGCATGAGCCATGTCGAGTATGTCCGCAGGGCAGACCCGTGGCCGCTCAATCCAGACGGGGAGCTGATGCTGGGCCTCAAGATCGAGGACCGGCACTGCCTGCCCGACGCCGGAAGGATCGCGGCGGTGCCGGGGCTTTCGTTCGCGGAATGGGGGCCGGGAGACATGGCAATGTCGTTCGGCGACCCGGACGGGCACGACCCGCCGTACTCAGAGCAGATGAACGAGGCGCGCAAGATCGTAAAGTCCGCCTGCGACGATGCCGGCCTCAAGTTCTACAGCAGCTGGAACGATCCGGAGTTGACGGACGAGGAACGGCTGCGGTACATGCAAAAGGAGCTAGGCGCCTTGATGATGCCCGCCACGGAGGCCGCGGCGGACGCACTCAGGAAGGAGACGGGCCGGCAGTTGCCCTGGTAGCGGCGACGCCGGCGATAGTCTCCGGGAAGCAACCTATGCTTTACCTATCAACTGCGGAGGGGAACCCCATCCCAACCTTCCCCAGCAGACTGTGGAAGGGGCCAAAGGATGGCTTCTCCTTGTTCCTGTCCCCTGCCAGGGGAGGGTCAGCACGATGGATGAGCTTCTTTGAACTAAGGAGGACGACATGGCTCAGTTTTCGACGCGACCGGTGATCATGGGAACCAGGGGTGTTGTGACCTCCGGCCACTACCTGGCGACGGCCGTGGGATTCAGGATCATGGAGGCGGGCGGCAACGCGGTAGACGCTGCCGCGGCCATGTGCTTCTGCGTGAACCTGCTCGAGCCGCAGAGCAATGGGATCGGCGGGGAGGTGCCGACGCTCATCTACTCCGCGGAAGAGCGGCAGGTGTACGCAATCTCCGGCATGGGGTGGTCGCCGAAGGACTTCACGCTGGACTGGTGCCGAGAGAACGGGATCGACCTGATTCCGGGAGACGGGTTCCTACCGGCCTGCGTGCCCGCGGTCGTAGACACATGGGCAGTGGCCCTGGACCGCTTCGGGACGATGACGTTCAGCGAGATACTGCAGCCCGCAATCGAGCTGGCAGAGAATGGCTTCGCGGTGTATCCATCGCTGAGGGACCACATCGAGAGTCACAGTGACCTGTACGTCGAGCGATACCCCGGCACCGCCGAGATCTACTGCCCCGAGGGCCGCGTGCCCGAGGTGGGGGAGCTGATTCGCAACCCTGACTTCGCGCGGACGCTGAGGCTGATGTGCGAGGCTGAAGAGGCGGCGTCCACCAGCGGGCGCGCCGCCGGCATCGATGCGGCGAGGGACGCGTTCTACCGCGGGACCATCGCCGAGTCGATAGTGGAGTATATTCGCGAGCACCCGGTCGAGGATGCCAGCAGGAGGTCGCACGCCGGCCTGCTCTCGTATGAAGACATGGCCGAGTGGCGGGCGACCGTGGAGGCTGACCCGCCGTCGTACGACTACCACGGGCTGCGTGTGCACAAGTGCCCGACGTGGACACAGGGGCCGGTCTTCCTGCAGCAGCTTGCGCTCCTGAGGGACTATGACCTCGCGGAGATGGGGCACAACTCGGCGGAGTATCTACACACGGTTACAGAGTCGGCGAAGCTGGCGTTCGCGGATCGGGAAGCGTACTACGGAGACCCGAACTTCGATCAGGTGCCTCTGGACGCGCTGCTCTCGGACGGCTACAACGCCGGGCGTCGGGCACTGATAGGGGCGGAGGCGTCGCTGGAGCTGAGGCCGGGCAGCGTGGACGGGCTGGGTCCGGTCATAGCGCCGATGGACGTGGCGGCCGACAACCGGCAGGCGCTAGGAGTGGAGGCGAGGCCGGTACAAGACATCGGGCTGAGCCACTCGCACGTCGGCGATACAACGCACCTGGACGCCGTGGACAGGCACGGCAACATGGTGGCGGCCACGCCCAGCGGCGGCTGGATCAGATCGTCGCCCGTCATCCCGGGACTCGGCTTCTGCCTGGGAACTCGGGGGCAGATGTTCTACCTGAACCCTGACAGGCCGAACGCGCTAGCGCCGCGCAAGAGGCCTCGCGCTACGCTAACGCCTTCGCTGGCGACCAGGGACGGCGAGCCGGAGATGGTGTTCGGGACGCCGGGGGGCGACAGCCAGGACCAGTGGACGCTGCAGTTCTTCCTCAACTACCTGCACTTCGGGATGGACCTGCAGGGAGCGCTGGACGCGCCTTCGGTGCACTCGATCCACTTCCCATCGTCGTTCTACCCGCGGGCGGCCTACCCGGGGAGCCTGTCGGTGGAGTCGCGGGTGAGCCAGGAGACGATCGCGGAGCTGGAGCGGCGCGGGCACCGGATCGAATTGAGCGGGCCATGGTCGCACGGCAAGGCGATGGCGATCCGGATCGACCGGCAACGCGGGGTCATCCACGGTGCGGTTACGGCCAAGGGCGGTATCGGGTACGCGCTCGGCTGGTAGGCGGCGTTGAGTGCGGCCGAAGCCGCTACAGTGGATGGGCGACTCCTGCGCGGACCGGGACGTGACGTTTGTGGGCCCCGCAGGAGGCTGGGCGTGAAACAGGCCCCTCGATTGGGGCCTGGCTTGCTTTGACTGGAGGGTGTCAGCAGGGGCTAGCCTGAGTGGCTAGGCTGCCCTGCTTCCGGTTACCGCTTTCTTGGGCCTCCCGACCTTTCCTTTTAGCTGCTCGGGGGTGAAGACGCGGCGCGGCGTTGCCGGGATGTCCTTGGAGTAGCCGCACTGGATGCAGTCTTCAAACGCGCCGTAGTAGTCCTGCTTAAGGTGCAGGTCCCCCGCGCATCTTGGGCATGAGCCAAACCTTAGCAATCTTTCCTCCTTCTGAATGGTCAGCCGATGCACTGCGTGAATGCTTCTACCGGTCCGACAGCAACTAAGCATTGGTAAGTTTCATACAGATTAGCAGAGTGTGCGGCAGCGGGTCAAGTCGTGCCGGAATTCCGGGAGCGAGCGGCTCCTGCCTGCTTGCGATGGACCGAAATCTGTAACATTTCGTCACATTTCGTAACCTTGCGTAGCTGGGCGGTCCGTGGAATGTGACATGAAATGAGCGGAAGTGGCACGATTTGAACCAAAATGCACACGAACTGGTACTAATTGATGCAAAATGTGACACTTTTTCGAGCCTAGGGCATTGCCGGACCGGGCCTTGTGAGGAGCTTCAATGGCGGGAGTATTGTGCGCGGTGGCGGTGTTCATGCATGGATAATAGCACAGCAGTTCGCAGGACGCAAGATCTGTTTGGGGTGAGGGAAGTGCAAAACTCCCAGGCGCAAGAAGGTACGCGGCAGTCCCCTGGTAAACCGCTATCGTCCATGGATCGAAGAAGCCGTACACTCAACAGAGACGCTGGACGTATTGGAGAACATCGCAGCCATGTACAGAGCAGTGGTGGCTTCCTGCCCTTGCTCAGTGCCAGGTTTGGTCATGCTATGCTTTTGGAGATACGATTATGCTCCAACTATCTATCGGGCCGGAGGGCGGCCCCGCGCATGAGATTCCGTTTGACGATCTAGTGTCCGTAACACTCGATCGAGTGCCGTCAATCGTAAACTCAAAGAACGTGCAGCGGCTGAGCGCGAAGGAATGGCGATATCAGGAAACTTCCTGGTATGACAGGGAGCACGCAGAGTTCACAAGGATCAGACGCGATCAGCCGCACTTGAGCCAACTGGTAGATGAACTCCGGGTTCTAATTTACGGAGTCTTCGTAAGAGAAGCTGTAGCGAGAGAGCATCCGAGAAGAGTCCAGTTGTCATCCGTTCGGCGCTACAAACAGGCCTATTTGAGTTTCCTTGAGGCTAATGGAACTCGCCCAATCCTGTACCCAATTTGCAAAGCACTCCCTGTTGTTGCTCAGCGATTAAGTCCTCGCTAACTGTCAAGCGAAAATGTCCGCATGAAGGAGCATGTGACATTGACACAGAAAGAGCAGACGAGGCTTCAGGTTCTCAACAGTTTGGTGGCGGACCATATGACCACGGAGCAGGCAGCCACGTTGATGGGAGTGAGCGCGCGCCACACCAGGCGTATTCTGGCGGCTTACAGAAGGGACGGCGCAGCCGCACTCGCTCACGGCAATCGAGGTCGCAGACCGGCCAACGCTACACCGGACCCGTTGGCGACCGACGTGGTGGTCTTGGCGCGGACCCGATACGCGGGAGTCAACCACACGCATTTGAGCGAACTGCTGAGGGAGCGAGAGGGCATAGACATCGGACGTAACACATTGCGCAAGATACTGACCGACGCCGGTGTGAGCAGCCCCCGCCGTCGAAGGCCGCCGAAGCATCGTGTTCGACGGCAGCGGATGGCCCGCGAGGGGATGCTGATACAGATCGACGGCAGCTACCACAGATGGCTGGGAGAAGATGGCCCCCAGTTCACGTTGCTGCTGGCGGTCGACGACGCTACCGGCTGTGTCGTCAACGCCCTGTTCTGCGAGTTGGAGAACACCCGCAGCTACTTACTGCTGATGCGGATTCTGATACGGAGCTACGGCATACCTCTCGCACTCTATTCAGACCGCCATGGCGTCTTCAAGCACACGCCGCCGTCAGAGACCGCCTCCGCCCCCACCCAGTTCTCTCGCGCGATGGGTGAGATCGGCGTACAGCTGATATTCGCACGGTCGCCGCAAGCCAAAGGCCGAGTGGAACGCGCCGCGGGCACACTTCAGGACAGGTTGGTCACGGAGCTGAGGCTCGCAGGCTCGACCACCATCGATGACGCCAACCGCGTGCTCAACGACTTCCTTCCCCGCTTCAATGAACGTTTTGGTGTGCCGTCGCAACACGCAGACACCGCGTATCGGGTCCTGGATCCGGGGACGTGCCTGGACACAGTCCTATGCCTGAAGTACAGGCGCCGGGTTGGCCGGGACAACACTGTGAAGTACCGCTGGCGCACCCTGCAGTTGCTTCCCGATCAGGCTCGACCGAGCTTTGCCGGGTCGGCGGTGGAAGTGCTCGAAGCACTGGACGGCCGGCTGTCAGTGCAACACGAAGGGCGTATCGTCGCCTCCCAGGAAGCGCCTCCGCGACCAGGTATCCTGCGCAGCTTCGGCACGCGGACCGTACACACGACCGGTCCCAGCCGCTACACCAACGGTGTCATCAGGAGGCCGGAGGACGAAGTGGAGTCAATGGGCACAATGCTCGAAGCGGACAGACTCCGCGACGATGCCGACCGCAACGGCGCCGCAAGAGTTCGCAGGACTGTGACTCCGCGACCCAGAAAGCCCACCCCACTACAGACGGCGAGATGGAAGGCGGTGCAGAAGGCGAAACGCAAGGGCCTGTCCATCCGTGGGATCGCCCGGGAAGTGGGCATCCACCGGGACACTGCAAGGAAGTACATGAATGCCGAAACCCCACCCATGGCGCGCTCGCGCAACGTCGGAAGTACCGTAATCAGCTAGCATGGCAATCTACTCAGAGGACATTTTCCCTTGGCACTTAGGCGGACATAATCGCTGAGCGTCGACACACTCCCCCCACCTCAAGGCCACTATCAATATCTCGAAGCCCTACATCCCTGGTCCTATCGCGAGTTTAGGGAAGGCTAAAGCAATTCGAACGTGCTTCCTTGGCTAGCCCCAGATTAGTCCGCCCAACGCGTTCTACGACGCACAATCCTGGCTCCTTTCAGTTGTCGAAGCTTTCGAAGAGGCCACCAACACGCAACCCACTAATGAAGGATGTGCGAGGCTGCTCTAGGGGCTCTCAGCCGGTGATGCGGAGGGAGGCGTGCCTTGGGGCCGGGGTGGGTAGGAGGGTTGGCGGTTCAGCAATGGCGTTGCGTGGCCTCTGCCGGCAGCCGGGCCTATCCCGCTACTCGCAGTACGGGAGGCCTAGTTTGTTTATGTCTGTGTTTGCGAATCTGTCGCGGAGCGGGGAAGGGATGCAGCCGGTTAGCTTGTTGAACAGGAGCCTCAATTCCTGGAGATTCGCGAGATTGCCCAACTCAGCGGGAATGCTTCCCTTTAGTTGGTTCCAAGTCAGTACGAGTGTCTCCAAATTCGTGAGGTTCCCCAACTCAGCAGGTATGGGCCCGTTGACGGCAGTGTTCCGCAGGGACAGCCTTCTCAGCTCCGACAGGTTGTCGATTTCGGCGGGAATCCAGCCGTACAGGCCGCCCCCGTTTCCGTCATACACCAGGCCGTGGACGCGAAGCGGCGATCCGCCCAACTCCACACCTGTCCACCCGGCGATTGGCCTGTCGCCGCTCCAGTCGAGCGCGTCGGAGCCGGCGAGCGTGTCCCTGTTGCCCAGCAGCGTCCGGCAGTCCTCGACCAGGCCCGGGTTGTCGTCCGGGTTAGGGACGGCCATCCCTGCGGAGCACGAATCAAGGTCCGGCGGGGGCGGCATTGGGTTCGGTACGAGTCGCCACCGGCGGCTGTCATCTTCAGAATACGCTAGCGTCAGGAGCACCCGCGGTTCGGTGCCGTCCGCGTTTACCGTATAGAGGTAAACGTTGTTGTCAGGGTAATAGTCGAGCGGATTCCGCGATATCTGAACGGCAATCCTTGATCCGTCCGGAGACCAGGCGGCGCGGGTGAATGGGGCATGTTCGGACCGGTATGTTTCAGGCGGGACCTCCGTTCGCTTGACCTTGTCCAACTGCAGATAGTCGGTGATGCCAGAGCCGTCGGCGGCGAACCTCACCATGTGGCCGTCCAGCAGAATGGCCGAGCCATCGGGAGACCAGTACACGCTCCCAAGCCAATCCGCGTCGCTCTTTCCAAAATAGGTGTAGGTGGAGTATGCATCGAAGTCGTGAGCCGGAACGATGTCTTCAACGAGTCCGAGGCCGGCAATCCTGACAGGGTCGCCGCCGTCTGAGGCGAACGTGTACAGCGCCGCCTCTTCACCCTCCCCGGGCGTGATCAGAGCAATCCTCTGCCCGTCGGGGGACCACGACGGTCTGGACAGCGTCTCGGAGATCCTTACTTCGCTTGCGTCGTGAGTATCAACCACGTAGACGGAACGTGGACGCCTCCTTGCGTAGCCTTCGCCCCCGTACTGCGCAACCCATGTCACGACCGCTATTCGCCGGCCGTCCGGAGACCAAACCGGCGGGTCAAGTTCCAAATTGTGAGGGCTGTATGTCCTGGTTTCTCCGGTTTCCAACGTCAGGACGTTGAGCCTGGTTTGCCTGCCGCTGCTACCTTCTTCCATATTCGTCAGGTAGGCCAAGCGTGTCCCATCGGGCGACCACACCGGAAAGTTGTCGAGATAGTCGTTCTCGGTCAGCCTTGTGACGCCGGTGCCGTCGATGTTCGATATCACGATCTCGTAGTCGTAATCTGCTCGATCGTACGTCGACTTCTTTGGGCCCGAGTCTTCTGGATACTGGCACGTTGAGTAGGCGAGACGAGAGCCATCGGGAGACGCGTCGAAGTAGATCATGGGGCCAATCAGATCCCAATAGGAGTCTTCGGGCTTTGTGTCTACGATTTCGCGAACGTACGTGCCTTCCACATCGGCGACCCACAAGGGGACGCCTACGTAGCCACGCCGCAGGTTAAACAGGATCCGTGAGCCGTCCGGGGACCACTTGAAGAAGTCCTCCGTCTGCCATGCCAGGGGGCCAAACACGGGATCCAGAGCGCACTCCGTGCTGCCGTTGGGATCGGGTGTCTCTTCCAGAATCGGCGTTGGCTGGGGTGTTACGGTTGGCGTTGGTGTTGGCGTCACAGCCGGCGATGGTGTCGACATTTCCTGCGGACTGGCGGCCGGCGATGGAGGGGGCCGCAGATTCGCGGCAGGCTCGGTGTCTTCGATGGCGTCGCGGCCGCAGGCGGACAGGGTCGCGAGGACGAGGGCGGTGAGGACGAGCGCCGGTATGACTGAGTGCAAGCGAATGGTCGCGAGGTTGCTCCACGCGGTGCTGAGCGCACTTCGCAATTGGGGTGAGCGGTGGCAGGCGCGGGGAGTGTCGTGGCTCATGGCGGTCTCGGAGCCGAACTGCGGATGGTCTGATTCTAGCGCGAGATATCGCGGCGTCAAACAATGTAGGGGCGCGGGTCTGATGGGGCGGACCACTCACGTGGCGACGGGCATTTGGGTAACAGGCGGACCTGCGGCATTGTCAATTCGTTGTTCCATGGGGAATGCGCGGATCTTCTGCGGGAACGAGGGCGGTTTGCGAACCGCCCGTACGGAAGGCGGAGGGCGGGACTTGTTGGGGGGTTGACAAGATAGCGGACCTGGCGGATACTGAGAACAGATGTACTAGCGTCCCAGTTTCGGGGCGCATTTCATTTGTAGGAGGAGGTCTTGATCTTGTTCAAGTCGTGCCCCCGGTGCGGGGGAGACGTGGACGCTTCGTTTTCGGACGACGTTCACTGTTTGCAGTGCGGGGACCGGCCGGAGGTGGTGTACCCGGGACCGGTGGTCCTAGGCGCGGGAGGGCGGCACTCGGAGGAAGAGGCCGTAGCTGAGGCGTGCGGTGCGTCGGGCGTGTGTCCGAGGTGCGGGACGAGCGGTCCGGTGATGCTGGAGAAGGTTAGGCCGGACTACAACACTTGCTTCCGATGTCGGAGGTGCAGCCATGTGTACAGTCCGTGAGCGCGCTCCGGGGCGGGGGTCGGACGGTGCTGAGAAGCCGGTTGAGGGGAGGGGAACCCCATCCCAACCTTCCCCAGCAGACTGGGGAAGGGGCCGGCGGTCCGGAGAAGCTGCAAGAGGTGCAGCTTTGTGTTCGGTCCATGAGCGTGGGTGCCGGAGCGGGGCCCGGACGGTGCCCTTCGAAAGGCTCAGTGCGAACGGGTGTAGAGCGCGATGGACGCACGCAAACAGTGACAGGAGCGGTGTTGAAGTGCGGGTTGGGAACCCCATCCCAACCCCTCGAGGGACTCGGGGCAGGCTCCTTCGGCAAGCTCAGGACGGCGTCGGGCGCAGCAGACTGGGGAAGGGGTTTGGGGAATGGTTCGACAGGCATAGGGCGAACGAGGTTGGGTCTTGGTAGGAATACTTTCGGGGGCGGGAAGCGGATTATGTATGGGGTCAATTGTGCGGATTGTGGGGATGGTGGATGAAGAGGAGGGGGCGTGGATATGGGAGGCGGACTCGAAAGGTATACAAAGGATGCGGCGGGATTCTTCGAGAAGGTGCTGAAGGCGGAGCCGTACGACAAGCAGAAGGAGATACTGGAGGCGGTGTCGCTCCAGCGGCGGGTGTCGGTGGTTGGCAACGGGTCGGGCAAGGACTGGACGGCTGGGCGCGTGGTGTTGTGGTGGATGCACACTCGTAGCCCGTCGAAGGCGGTGGTGACGGGGCCGACGACCCGGCAGGTGGACAACATCGTGTGGAGCGAGCTGAAGCAGGCGTACCGGGAGTCGGACGGAACACTGGAGGGGAGGCTGTTCCGGCGGTCGCGGTACGAGGCGGAGGGCCGCGGGTTCGCGATTGGGTTCGCGACGAACTCGCCGTACAACCTGCAGGGCTTTCACTCGCCGAACCTGCTGGTGGTGGTGACGGAGGCGCACGCGGTGGGCGAGTAGGACATGGACGCGGTGCTTCGCCTGAACCCGGCGCTGCTGCTGCTGACGGGCAACCCGTTCACTGTGGCGGGCACGTTCTTCGAGTCGCACCACGAGCAGCGGCACCGGTACGGGACGGTGCGGATCGCAGCGTCCGATACGCCGAACGTGGCGGCGGGCCGCCCGCTGGTGCCGGGGCTCATTACGGCGGAAGACGTCGAGGAACGCAGACAGGACTGGCGGGAGGACAGCGACAGGTACAAAGGGTCGGTGCTCGCGGAGTTTCCGGACCGCCTGGACAACACGTTCGTTTCGTCGAAGGACGCGCGGGACGCGGTGGCGCGGTCGCTGCGGCCGTGGGGGCCGGTGGTGGTGGCATGCGACGTTGCGCGGTTCGGCAGTAGCAAGACGGTGGCGGTGCAGAGGACGGGGCCCGTGGCGCGGATCGTGCACCGGACGCAGGGCCGGGACACGATGCAGACGGCGAACTTTCTCAAGAGGTACGTGGAGGACAACCCCGTCGACTTTCTGGTGGTGGACGAGCCTGGCGTCGGCGCGGGAGTGCTGGACAGGCTGCGTGAGATGGGCGTGGCGGGCGCGAAGCTGTTCGCGTTCAACGGCGGCAAGAAGGCTGACGCGCCGGACAAGTTCGCTAACAGGACCACGGAGTGTTGGACGCGGATGGCGCTGCAATACGAGACGGGCGAGATCGACACGGAGAATGACGATGCGCTGATCGCGCAGGTCATTTCCAGAAAGTTCACGTACACGCCCGACGGGCGGACGAGAATCGAGAGCAAGGAGCGCATCACGCACTCGCCGGACGAGGCGGACGCGCTGGCGATGACTTACGCGGTGAGACCGGGGGAGGGGATAAGGATATGGGTATGAACAACTATTCCAAGACGGTCGCGGGGCGGCGTGCGCCGGTTGGCGGGCTTCTCAGGAACTGGGCCGGCGCGATCGCGGCGCGGCTTCGAGCGAACAGGGTGGCGCCGGTTCTGAGTGGGGAGACTGCGCGCGTGTGGGGCGTGGGCTCGGAGTGGCGGCCGCTGTCGTACGGGGAGTACTACCCGCGGTCGGTGCCGGTGTACGCGGCGATCAGGCTGCGCGGGGAGTCGGTCGCGCGGACGCCGCTGGTCGTGCATCGGCCGGCACCCGGCTCGGGCGTCGAGGTGCCGGCGGGCGCGGACCACCCGCTGCAGCGGCTGCTGGACATGCCGAACCCTTTCTGGACGCGGGGCGACCTGTGGCGGGCTACGGAGACGTACCTCGGGCTGTGGGGGTCGGCGTTCTGGGGGCTTGAGCGTGACGGCGCGGGCAAGGTCGCGGAGATCTGGCCGCTGCGGCCGGACAGGGTGCGGGTGCTGCCGGACCCTGTCCGGTACGTGCGCGGATACGTGTACGCGTCGCAGGGCGGCGGGGCGCCGGTGCCGTACGTGCCGGAGGATGTGGTGTGGTTCCGGTACTTCAACCCGATCGACGAGTACGCGGGGCTGTCGCCGATGGCGCCGCTTAGGCTGTCGGCGGACATGGGGATGGACGCGCTGCGGGCGAACAGGTCGGCGCTGGGCAACGAGAGCCTGCCGGGGCTGGTGATCGAGACGTCGGACTATCCGACGGACGACGAGGTGCGGGAGTTCTACGAGCGGTGGGAGTCGAGGTTCAAGGGCGCGAACAGGAGCAGGCGGCCGGCGCTGCTGAGCAAGGGCATGAGGGCGACGAACCTGGGGTTCAGCCCGCGCGACATGGACTACATGCACAGCCTACGGTGGAGCCTGGAGGACGTGTCGCGGACGTACGGGGTACCGAAGCTGATGCTGGGCGACATGGAGCGGGCAACGTTCTCGAACTTCCGGACGGCGCGCCGGGTGTTTTGGGAGGACACGATCCTGCCGCAGCTATCGTTCTACGAGGAGGCGCTGCAGCAGATGCTGGCGCCGGGCGTCGGGGACGAAGGAGTGCGGGTGCGGTTCGACATCGGCGCGATCGAGGCGCTGCGAGAGAACGAGAACGACCGGGCGAGCCGCCGCACGGCGTACGTGCAGGCGGGGATCATGACGGTGGACGAGGCGCGCGCGGAGCTGGGGCTGCGGGGGATGGGGGAGGGTTAGTTTGATTATTTGAAACTCCCACGAGCATCACAATGGGGAACCCAAATGAGCTACCGTTAACAATAGCGCGCTGAGGCCTTTGACGAAGGTGGGCATTCGATTCGCTGTTAGAACCTTAAGTTGCGACGACACCTGTTGGCCTGGAATTGTGCAAGTGATTCCATTTGAATGGAGGTATGGCTATACTAAAGGAAGAATCTCTTAGCTCTTGTCGCTACTTGCAATCCGTGAGGTAACAGATGCCTATAAGTAGTCTCAGCTTCACTAACGTTGGCCCTTTCGAGGAAGTGGAATTCTCATTTGACTCGCAGGTCAATGTTTTTACGGGACCGAATAACTCTGGCAAATCATCAGTGCTGTGGGTAATAGGAGATGTAGCTGTATATCCATTTAATTTTCCGCGCAAATTGCTAAGAGACGGGAAGACTGCGAAGTTTGAGTTGGCGATTAAGGATGAGCACATCCGAGAGTTTGGCGGGCAGCTGCCAATTGTTGGTGTTTCAAGCGAGAAAGAAAACGGATTTTGGACTCCAAAGCGTTGGTCACGTTATGTTGAATTGTTGGGGAAAGTGGGATACACAAAATTCATACCAGCGTTGCGCAGAAGTACAGAATTCAGATCTCGAGGTCCGACAGTGATGCAGGGACAAGATTATAACACCGAGATACGGCAAACAGGAAAGAATCAACCAGTGCGAAGTACGGAACAGATGGCATTCAATTGGACTAAAGCAATGGATCTACGTAGCATTGTGAAAGAGCCTGAGTTGAGAAGGCGGCTCGCACTAACATCCGAAGATGCTTCGTTGATAAGCGACGAAGCTGTCATACAGATGATAATTGACTTGGATTACCGCTCTTACTTGAAGCGACGACCAGGACTCCGCAACATCATAAGCAAAGTGGGAGAGATAGCGTCTGAAATTGCAGAAGACTTTCCGATTGTCTTCGACGGGATAGACGAAGACGAAGACGGGTTTTTCCCTCAATTTGCCACAATGGATGGTCCGATGCCACTCAACACAATGAGCCAAGGGACGCAGTCAATAGTGCAATGGCTGGCTCATCTCTTGATAGGGTACGGAGAATACTACGACTTTCCAGACAATTTGGCCGACTTGCCAGGAATCCTGATTATTGACGAAATTGACGCCCATCTACACCCATCTTGGCAACAGCGTGTGATCCCTACTTTGACACGCCATTTCCCCAACCTGCAATTGTTCTGTTCCACGCACTCTCCATTGATGTTAACTGGATTGAGAGAAGGTCAAATCCAACTCATGAGGCGAGATAAGAACGGAAAGGTGACTGTTTCAAGAAATGATATGGATGTAATTGCTTGGTCGGCTGATGAAGTATTTCGAAGTATCTTGGGAGTTCATGATCCTACTGACTTGGAAACGGCTGGCCATCTAGAGAGACTTCAAGCATTGCGAGGCAAGGAAACTTTGTCCACAAAGGAAGATCGAGAACTGGAGTCGTTGCGGCGTACGGTTAGGGAAGATCTATTGAGAGGTCCGATGGCTTCGCAGATAGAACAGTTCGATAGGCAATTAAAAGGTTCTTTTTCAGAAGATAGCCCTTGTGAGGAACCACTGCCCTATGTAGATGAGGGTTAGGATGAGGAATTTGGTTAGCTGAGCTATGCATTGGGTGGATCGTGGGCCAGAGCCCGTTGGGGTAAGACATTTGCGAGAACGTTGGACTCAAGGGTGGGTTCAATTCTATCGACACAATCATGGTGACAAACCTGGAGATTCCTACTGGAGGAATTTCCATGAAAAATTGTACAGAGCTTTTTGCGGCCTCTGTGCGTACTGCGAAGAGCTATGCAAAGGGGAAGTTGAGCATTTCAGACCGAAGAGTCAATTTCCGGAGTTGGTTTACGAATGGTCGAACTGGCTTTTCGCATGTCACGATTGCAATCTAGCTAAGGGTGCCAAATGGCTTGCTAACGGCTATATTGATCCATGTGGAGATTCGAGAACATCTCCAGTTGAGCAATACTTCGATTATGATGTTTGGACAGCGGAGATGCTTCCTCGAATAGGATTGGACCAAAGGCGTCGTGTAAGAGCACTAAAAACCATTGAAGATCTTCAACTCAATGGCAGACATCATTTGAGAAGGAGACTGTCTTGGCTTACGTTGTTAGCGCATGCATTTGGGAGCGCGCAAAATGATAAGGTTTCTGACTTTAAGAGTATGGGCCAGAAGTTGACCGCCCGTGACGCTCAATTCTCAAGCCTTGTACGTGCTTGGTTGGCTCAAAAGGGGATTCAGTGGGACAAAGCAGGAGACGAACGAAACGCGTAGCCGTGCGGTACAACTGTTGCAGCATCAGTTGGAGCTGCATCGAATTCTATTGTTGCTGCTAATTTTGAGTTATAGCTAGCACTGCCGCCTTGGTTGAGGAAGGGGTGCAAACCTTAAGATGTCGGCTAGAACTGCGGCATTACTGTGCCTGGATCAGGGCAGCGATGGGGTGGTACTCGGCGTGTTGGGGGATGGGGGCTATGGTGAGGTTGCCGCGGTGTTTGGTTAGCTTGTAGGAGCCGACGCCTTGGCGTGAGGTTATGACGCGGTAGGTGTCGTCGACGATCTCGAGGGCGCAGTGGTCGTCTATGGCGAGGCCTAGCCCGGAGTGCTTGCGCATCATGGCCTGGAAGTCGTCGCGGCGCTCGATGCCGGCAGTGGCGCTGTCGTAGTGGGGGCAAGCGAGGGCGTCGACCAGGCCCATGCCGCGCACCTTGATGTAGCTCCAGTCGTCGGGTTGGTAGAAGGACATGGAGTCGCTGTGGCCCCACGCGAACCAGCAGATGCACCCCGCGCTCAGGCCGGACAGGACGATGCCCCGCGCGTACGCGTCCTCCAGGACCGCGTCGACGCCGAGCCTTCGCCAGCGTCTCATCATCATCAGGGTGTTTCCTCCGCCGACGTACACGAGGTCGGCCGAGAGAATCTTCCGTTCGAGCTCTTCCGTGGTGGGAGTGACGCCTAGCAGAAAGAGCACGTCGGTCTCGCAGCCGAGCTCACCGGCGTAGGTGCGCTGAAAGCCCTGCCAGTACTCCCGCGAGTCGCTGCTTGCAGTGGGGATGAAGAGGGCTCGCGGGTTGGTCTTGCCGGTAAGGGCGACGACCTGCCTGTCGATGGCGAGCGTCTCGCCCTCGGCCATCTTGCCGCCGCCGATTGCTACGAGTTTGGTCATTTGGAACGCTCCGCTCTTTGGACTTCTTGGAGACGCTAGCATATCTTCCTGAGTGAGAAAGGTCCCGCCGCGGCCGGGGAAATGGGCGTGATTCGTGGGGGCTTGGGCTAGACTTGGAGTTCAGCAGGCGGTGATGGGGGTACGATCGAATTGACGGAGATGGAGCATAGCGTTCGGCTCGGTCTTCTCGACCGGTTGCGGCTGCCGCCCGCCCTACGCTACCCGCTGTACCGGCGTTACTGGCTCGGCACGCTGGCCTCGGTGTCCGGGTGGCAGATGATGTACGTGGCGGAGAGCTGGCTGGCGTACGAGCTGACGGGGTCCCCGCTCTACCTAGGGTACGTGGGCGTGGCGGCGGCGGTGCCGGCGATTGTGCTCAACCTGGTGGGCGGTGTGGTGGCTGACCGCGTGGACAAGCGCATGCTGATCCTGCTGGGCCAGGCGGTCATGATGGTGGTGATCGGGCTGCTGGGTGTGCTGACGGTGACGGGTGACATCCAGCCGTGGCACCTGATCACGGCGGCGTTCATCACCGGAGCGTTCGGGGCGTTCGAGCACCCCGCGAGGGAGTCGCTGTACCCCCACCTGATCGAGCGGAAGGTCATGCCGAGCGCGGTCGCGCTGGACTCGGCGGTCTGGCAGGGGACGCGGATCGCCGCGCCGGCGACGGCTGGCCTGATCATCGCGACCGTCGGCACCGCGGCGGTGTTCTTCGTTGCGACGGCCGGCTTCCTAGCGATGTGCTTTGTGGCAGTCTCGCTGCCTGCTTTGCCGATTGTGAGAGGCCAGTCGAGCGGCGCCTTACGAGACATGGTAATAGGCTTGAAGTTCATCAACCGGGAGCCGATCTTCAAGTTCCTGATCTCGATGACGTTCTTCAACAGCTTCTTCGGGATGTCCTTCCTGACGCTGATGCCGATATTCGCGGAGGACGTGTTGGAGGTGGGAGCCGGCGGGCTGGGTGTGCTGCTCAGCGTTAGCGGGATAGGGTCGCTTTCGACGACGCTGGTAATAAGCTCGCTGGGACTGCCGCGCCGGGTGGGCATGTTCATGGTCTGGGGAGCGGTGATGTACGGGCTGGCGATCTGCGCATTCGCGCTGTCGGCCGAGTACCTGGGATCGTACGCGCTGGCCATCGCGATCGTCATTGTGCTGGGATCGTTCAACTCGATGTACATGGTGTCGATCATGAGCACGCTTCAACTCATGACTCCCGACCACATGCGGGGGCGCGTGATGGGGTTCTACGGGATGACATGGAGCATCTTCCCGCTGGGCGGGATGCAGGCTGGAGGGCTGGCGAACTTCATCGGCGCGCCGCTGGCCGTGACGGTTGGTGGCGTTGCGGTGGCGGCGTTCGCGCTGGGCCCGGCGCTGTTCAACGCGAGGATACGGCGGCTCGACACGGGCGCTACTGCACGGGCGACGGAGGCGGCGCAGGCGGAAGGTCGGAAGACGGAGCGCGTGGGGCAGGGCGGGACGCCTGGTCTGTAGGTCCACAGGAGACGTCTCGCAGACCGGGGCATCTGTTGGGAACCCGGGCCTGACTGCCTGAGGGCTTCAGCGGCGGCGATAATTGGCGAGTTTTCGCTGGCCTATCGTCTAGACTTGGAGAAGCCGCAGGCGGCGTCAGGGGATTGGAGCATTTGACTGAGATGGAACATAGCGTTCGGCCCGGTCTGCTGGACCGGGTGAAGCTGCCCCCCGCGCTGCGCTACCCGGCGTTCCGGCGGTACTGGCTGGGTTCGCTGGCCTCGGTCTCCGGGTGGCAGATGATGTACGTGGCGGAGAGCTGGCTGGCGTACGACCTGACGGGGTCCCCGCTGTACCTGGGGTATGTGGGCGCGGCGGCGGCGGTACCGGCGATCGTGCTGAACCTGGTCGGCGGCGTGGTGGCGGACCGGATGGACAAGCGCATGCTGATCCTTCTGGGGCAGGTTGTCATGACGGTGGTGATCGGGCTGCTGGGCGTGCTGACGGTGACGGGGCATATCCAGCCGTGGCACCTGATCACGGCGGCGTTCATCACCGGTGCGTTCGGTGCGTTCGAGCAGCCCGCGCGGCAGGCACTTTATCCTCACCTGATCGACCGGAAAGTGATGGCGAGCGCGGTCGCGATGAACTCGACGATCTGGCAGGGGACGCGCATCGGAGCGCCGGCGGTCGCGGGCCTGATCATAGCCACACTGGGGACCGCGGCGGTGTTCTTCACGGCAACGGCGGGCTTCCTAGCGATGTGCTTCGTGGTGCTCTCGCTGCCTGCCCCACCGGATGCGGGCCGCCAGTCGAGCGGCGCGGTACAGGACATGATGACCGGCCTGAAGTTCATCAACCGGGAGCCGGTGTTCAAGTTCCTGATTTCGATGACGTTCTTCAACAGCTTCTTCGGGATGTCTTTCCTGGCGCTGATGCCGATATTCGCGAAGGACGTGCTGGAGGCGGGACCGAGCGGGCTGGGCGTGCTTCTCGGCGTAAGCGGGATCGGATCGCTTACGACGACGCTGCTGATAGGGTCGCTCGGAATACCGCGCCGAGTGGGGCTGTTCCTGACCGGGGGAGCGGTGATGTTCGGCCTGTCGATCTGCGCTTTCGCGCTCACGTCGGAGTACGTAGGGTGGTACCCGCTGGCCATCGTCATTGTCATCGTCCTGGGATCGTTCAACTCGATGTACATGGTGTCGGTCATGAGCACGCTGCAGATGATGACGCCGGACCACATGCGAGGGCGTGTCATGGGTTTCTACGGGATGACGTGGAGCATCTACCCGCTCGGCGGGATGCAGTCGAGCGCGGTGGCGAACGTTATCGGCGCGCCGTTCGCCGTGGTGGTCGGCGGCGTGGCGGTGGCGGTGTTCGCGCTGGGGCCGGCGCTGCTGAACTCGACGATACGGCGGCTGGAAATGGGCGCAACGGCAGGAGCTGCGGAGGCCGCACGTTCGGATGGCCGCAAGAGGGAGAGGCAGAGCGAGGCCGTGCGCCGATAAGGCACTGAGCACATCTCCAAGTAGGGCGTGGCTCTGCGCTTATAGGACGTGGGGAAGAGCAGATGCCCTTTTGTTGGGAAGCCTCCCTCTGAAGGCCCTCATCAGACGAGATTTGAGATCGTTAAGTGTGGGAGGTCAGGGAGTGGAAGGCCTGTGCGAGAGGTTGTAGCGGGAGCCTTCAGTAGGGGCCGACGCGATGCGCTGCGTCGCTGGCGGCGGCGAGGTACACCGGGCGTGGGTTAATGGCGTGCTCCCGCAGGCAGGCCTCGGTGAACTTGATCGTGTGCGGGCCTGCAGCGTGGAGGGCGCGGTCTACAAGGTCGTCACGGTTGTGTTGCGAGGTCTCGCGGGCGGTGTGTGGCGCCGGATTGCGGACGCCGTACCACGCGTAGACGGCGGCGCAGGTCTGCCATGCGTACCGGGCGGCCAGGCGAGCGTCCGCTTCGTCGAGGTACGGTGCAATCAGCCGCAGGGAGCTGGGCGCGGTGACCGTGTGCACGAAGGCGATGGGAGACGAATCGTTGATCAGGTACAGGCCGGCGAAGGTCTCCGTCAGGTCGGAAAGGAATGCCGACAGGTCCACTTCCGGGCCGGACAGGCCGATTGCGGCCTCGAAGTCAGGCTCGCGGTCGAGGCCCCTCACCGCCTCGAAGATCAGGTCCTGACCCTCGAAGCCGGGGCCATGAACGCGGCGCAGACGTTGCACGGCGTCCGACGGCAGCATCACCGAGTCGTCTTGCGAAGGGCGGCCGGGCAGCTCCTGATATCGGGCGGCCCAGTAGCCGAGCCCCTGGGCAAGCTCGTGGAGACGCGGCGGCGTTTCGGACTCGGCCAGACTCCGGGCGGCGTGGGCGGTGCGCAGTAGACCGTGCGTGGCGGCGGCCATGATCGCCGGGGCGAGCCTCGGCGCCCATGCAGCGAGCACGTCCTGCCACGGAGCCTCGGCAAGCTCGCGGTCGAAGAACGCGACCCAGTCGGCGACACGGCGGACGTCGCCGAGCGCCTCCCGCCAGTTTTCGCGCGAGACCGGCCTCACGCTCTCCGGCGCGGGCCGTAGCTGCGGCGCGTACTCTTCGACCCACGCGACGACGGAGTCCGCACGGCCCATGGCGATCATGGCCTCCGCGCCCATGGGAGCGTGGTTGGAGAGGCCCGGGCCGAACTCCGGGCCCGTGCGGTGGACGATCTCCAGAGCTTCTTCGATGATGCCGGTCATGGGGCTAGTATAGGCGTACCCGACGGTCCGTCTGAACGATTTCCGGAGGCGCGTTTCCGAACGGGCTCTGCGTGATGTGAGTCCGTTTGCCCTGCCCCGGTCATGCTGGGCATGTCGAATAGGAGGTCTTCAGCTAACGTCCGTTGTGGTTCCACTGGCTCACCACGAACGGGCAGGCGACCCATAACTCTGAACTGTCACGGGGGCGTGTTCGAAGGTCCGGGCGCGATGCGACCCCGCGTGTTTCGGACGTGCGTTACGCGAGCCGGTAGCGTACGCCGCCTTCCTCCGACACCACTTCCTCCTCGACCAGCTTGCGCAGATGAGCGACCACGTTTCTCTCCGCCGCGGGGCGCAGGGCGTTCTTGAGGTTGAAGGGGTAGACCGCGTCGGCTATTTCCGCAGCCGTCTCGCAACCCCTCCTGAGCGCCGCCAGAACCTGACGTTCGCGCCTGAGACGGTGGTCGATGTATCGCTGGACGAGCCTGATACCTCTTGGCGGAGCGGCAACCGGGCCGTGTCCCGGGCAAATAATCTTGTGCCTGTAAGCCACGAGAATGCGCAGCGACCTCATGTATGCGCTGAGGTCTGAAACGGAGGTCGACGATGCGCCCAACACGGTGTCTCCGGTGAACAGGACGCGGTCCCTTGGGAAGTAGTAACAGAGGTGGTCCTCAGTGTGCCCGGGCGTGAAAACGGGCCTGATGCCCAGCACGCGTCCGATCTCGACGCGCGAACGCCACTTGAGCGGCTGAACGACGCCGTCGCCCAGCATCCGGGTCAAGCGGGACGCGAGCCTGGAGTGACAGTGCACGACGCATCCGAACGCCTCCTGGAGGCGGTCGAGGCCACCGATGTGGTCGGGATGGCCGTGCGTGATCATGATCGCCTTGACGCGCGGGCTGCCGAGGCCCTCGTGGTACTCGAGTATGGAATCGGTCCACTGGCGCTGCAGGTCGCCCGCGTCGATCAACACCATCTCGTCTTCGGGGTCTCCCACGAAGTAATTGCTGGAGCCTCCCGGATGGAAGTCGGAGTCGTCGTCAAAATGCATCTGGTAGACGTGGGGGCTTATCTGCATAGGCGCATCTCCTGAAATTGAAGACAATTATGAATGAATCGCGGCAGTTGGCAACCCGCAGGCAATCGTAACCTAGCCAGCGCAAACCTTGACTCTGGCTTAGGAATGACGTTATTGTGCTGGCGCTATGAGTCATATTCGCGCAGCTTATTGGTGCCCTTACTTCAGCGGCCCCAAGGCCGCCGGTTGCGTCCAGGTGCGCGTTAGCAGGTAGAACGTAAGAACATCCAGCCAGGCACAGGACCCCAACCGGCGGCGGTTGGGGTTTTTTCGTGGAGGAAGAAATTGTCGCTGCAAGTAGGAAGAAAACAAAGACTACGGGATGTGAATATCAGTATTACGGAACCGCTGATGCCGCCGGCGGAGCTTTTATCAGAGCTGCCGCTGGAGGGACAGGCCGAGGAGACCGTCGTGAAGGGCCGGAAGGGGATCCAGGATGTGCTGGACGGGGCCGACGACCGCTTCGTTATCATAACGGGGCCGTGTTCTATTCACGACTACGATGCGGCGATCGAGTACGCGGGCAGGCTCGGGGCGCTCGCAGAGCGCACAGCGGACCGCATATTGATGGTGATGAGGGTGTATTTCGAGAAGCCTCGCACGACGGTGGGGTGGAAGGGGGCTATCTACGATCCGCACCTGGACGGCAGCTTCGATATCACGACCGGTCTGCGAAGGGCGCGCTCGCTTCTGCTGGAGGTCGCCCGCATGGGGCTGTTTGCGGCGACGGAGTTCTTGGACCCGATTGTCCCGCAGTACACAGCGGACCTCGTATCCTGGGCCGCCATCGGCGCGCGAACGGCGGAGAGCCAGACGCACCGGCAGATGGCCAGCGGTCTCAGCATGCCAATAGGTTTCAAGAACGGTACGGGGGGAAGCGTGCAGCTTGCCGTCGACGGAGTGGTGGCGTCCCAGGCCACGCACGGTTTTCTGGGCATCGACATGAACGGGCAGGCGTCAGCCATCCAGACAACCGGCAACCCCTACTCACACACGGTGCTGCGGGGCAGCACAAGGGGCACGAACTACGACGCGGCGTCGGTCGAGGACGCGCAGCAGAAGCTAGAGGCGGCGGGACTTGCGCCACGGCTTGTCGTGGACTGCAGCCACGCCAACTGCGCCAAGGACCATACGAAGATGCGGTCGGCCTTCATCGACGTTGTAGAGCAGCGGGCGGCCGGCAACCAGGGGCTTGTTGGCTGCATGCTGGAGAGTAACATCAAACCCGGGAACCAGAACCTGAACGGCGGAGCTGAGGGACTGGAGTACGGCGTTTCAATAACCGACCCCTGCATAGGCTGGGATGAGACGGAAGAGCTCATCAGCTGGGCCTACGACCGTCTGGGAAGCGCAGCGTAGCCTAGGAATGAGCCTGCGCATGGACGCGAAGACACTGAGGCCCGACCCTGCTTTGGTATAATCTCGGTATGCACGTTCCAGCGCCGCGAGGTCTCTGCGCATGAAGGTCATCCAGGAAGAGGTGGTCGATAACCAAGCTGTACTCAACATCGAGCTGGAAGTAGACGATCTTGACGAGTACCTCGAGCGTGGATACCGCAGGGTTGTCAACCGACTCCGGATACCCGGATTCAGAAAAGGCAAAGCGCCCCGTAGGATTGTTGAGAGCCTCCTCGGACGAGAAGGACTGCTCTCCGAGGCCTTGGACTACATGCTGCCCGACGCTACAGACCGCGCCGTGGCCGCGCAGGAACTCGACATTACGGGAGTTCCCAGCTACGACCTGACCGGCTTCGAACCGGTCTCTTTCACCGCAACAGTCGCGCTCAGGCCCGAGGTGGACCTGGGCGACTACAAAGCCCTACGGCTGAAGTCCGAACTGAAGGAAGTGACGTCCAAGGACGTTGACGCCGAGATCGAACGGATGCGTGAGAGCATGGTCATCTGGGAGCCGGTTGAGAGGGAATCTGCAACCGGCGACATGGTCACGGTGAACGTCCAGGGGACCTCCGGGGACAGGACGTTCCTGGAACAACAGGGCACGAACATCGTGCTTGACCCCGATAGAGAGGACGGCCGACTCCCAGGTCTGTTCGATCACCTGACAGGCCTCAAAGAGGACGAGAGTACGGAGTTCGAGTTGGAGCTGGGGGAGGGGTTCGGCGACCAGGAACTGTCCGGCTCTTCCGCGAAGTTCGAGGCAACGATAACGGGCGTGAAGCAGAAAGTGCTTCCCGATCTGGACGACCAGTTCGCATCCAGTGTCGGTGAAGGCTACGACTCGGTGGAAGCACTCAGGGACGAGATTGAGTCAGGGCTCAGGCGCGTGGCCGAGGAAGTAGAGAACAGGCGGAGGAGGAACAAGGCGGTTGAGACGCTTGTTGACAGCGCCGACATCCTCCTGGCGCCGATGCTAGCAGAGCACCGCATGGAGCACCTCAAGAGGGACAGAGACCAGTCGCTCGAGAGGATGGGTATGACCCTGGACAACTTCCTGGCGATCCAGGGGACAACGGCGGAGGAGATGGACGGCCAGATGATGGATCGGGCGACGAGCGAGCTCAGGAGCGCGTTCGTGATTGAGAAGCTCGCGGAAGCGGAAGAGATAATGGTGTCAGAGGATGAGATCGAGGAACGACTGGAGAGGGTGATTGCCTCGGCCGGCCGCAAGCTGACCAACCGAGAGAGGCGAGAGCTGAACTCCGCAGAGAGCAGAGAGAACCTAAGCCACGGCATCAGGAACGAAAAGGCGGTCGACCGGCTCCTGGAGTTGGTCACAATCGAACCGCCTGACGAGAGCTCTGGCGGGAACGATGAAGAAGAGGCAGTACCGGAAGGAACGGAAGGCCAGACCAATGATTGACAGACCTCAAAGCATAATACCCATGGTGGTGGAGAAGACCGCCCAGGGAGACAGGGCGTTCGACATATACTCGCTTCTACTCAAAGAACGCATTGTCTTCCTGGGAACATCGATCAACGACCAGGTGTCCAACGCGATAATCGCACAGTTGCTATACCTGGACCGCGAGGACCCCGAGCGCGACATCAACCTGTATGTGAATTCGCCCGGCGGGGTAATCTCCTCCGGACTGGCGATATACGACACCATGCTACTGATCAGGCCGGACGTGTCCACCATCTGCGTTGGCATGGCGGCGAGCATGGCCACTGTGCTGCTTTGCGCGGGCTCAAAGGGCAAGCGCTACGCACTGCCCAACTCGACGGTGCACATGCACCAGCCGATCTCAGGAGCGCAGGGGCAGGCGTCAGATATTGAAATCGCGGCAAGGGAGATTCTCCGCCTGCAGGACAAGATGCGCGGAATATTGTCGCTCCATTCAGGGCAGCCATACGACAGGATAGCCCGTGATACGGACCGCGATTACTACCTCACGGCGGAACAGGCGCAAGAGTACGGTCTGATTGACGAGGTGCTCACAGGCAAGCCGGCGAACGGGCATGGTCCAGCATAACGTTAGTCACAGCGGCTCCGGCGCCTAAGCGAAAGGGGGCGATTGTGCGGGGAACCAGTTCGTTTACTTGTCTGGACTACCGGCCGGTCATTACGGACGGGCCGTCATGACCCGCACCGCGAGCGGCCCCACGAAGTATCGCTGCTCCTTTTGCGGCAAGACGCAATCTCAGGTCAAGCGTCTGATCGCGGGTGTGGACCGGGCGTTCATTTGCGACGAGTGCGTGGTCCTCTGCGATCAGATGGTCGCCGAGGAGACGATGGCGCCTCCCCCGGAAGCTGAGGGGCCCGTCGACGGCGACCTCACCCCCAAGAAGCTGTACCAGAAGCTCGACGAGTACGTAGTCGGCCAGGAGCGGGCCAAGAAGGTCCTCAGCGTTGCAGTTTACAACCACTACAAGAGGCTACGGTCACAGGCGCTCGAAGAGGACGACGTGGAGCTACAGAAGTCCAACGTGCTCATGCTGGGTCCCGCCGGGTGCGGCAAGACGATGCTTGCGGAGACACTGGCCCGCACGCTCGACGTGCCTTTCGCGATCGCCGACGCTACATCGCTCACCGAGGCCGGATACGTGGGGGAGGACGTTGAGAACATCCTCCTAAGGCTGATCCAGGCCGCCGACGGCGACATAGCCAAGGCGGAGCAGGGCATCATCTACATAGACGAGATAGACAAGATCTCCCGCAAAAGTCCCAATCCGTCCATTACGAGGGACGTATCTGGCGAAGGCGTGCAGCAATCGCTTCTCAAGATCGTCGAAGGCTGCATCGCCAATGTGCCACCCCAGGGCGGACGCAAGCACCCCCACCAGGAGTTTCTGCAGATACGCACTGAAAACATACTTTTCATGTGCGGGGGCGCGTTCGAAGGGCTGGCCGATATCATAGAGAAGCGTGTGAACAAGGACTCGTTCCAGATTGGATTCCAGCCGCGCGCGACGACTGAAGAGCAGCACCGGCAGCGTGAGAAGCTGTTCGAAAGCGTGGCCGCCGATGACCTGCTCAGCTACGGGTTCATACCGGAGTTCGTGGGCCGGCTTCCGGTTGTGGTCAGCCTTGCCAGCCTCGACAAGGAGGCGCTGATCCGCGTTCTCGTTGAGCCCAAGAACGCCGTCGTCCGGCAGTACCAGTCCCTCTTGAGGATGGACGACATCGAGCTTGAGTTCACGCAGGAAGCGCTGGAGGCCACGGCCGAGGAGGCGCTCAAGCAAAACATTGGCGCGAGAGGCTTGCGCACAATCCTGGAGCGCACGCTGTTGGACGTGATGTTCGAGCTGCCAAGCCTCACTTCCGTGACCGGCTGCGTCGTCGACAAGGACGCGATACTAGGAGCCGGCGAAGTGCAGTTGGCCAGCGAAGAGGGGGAGGCGGTCCCGATACCAACGTTGAGGCAGAAGTCGGCCTGACAAAGCCACATTGGGACAAGTGTCCCTCCATGTTCCAAGGCTGCTTTCTACGCTGCTTCAAATCGCCGGGCGCAGTCTTTCGGGCAACGGTATCGTCTGTTACTTAGTCAGTGGGAAACATACCTCAGCCGCTCTGCGTTAGAGATTCAGCCAGTCGGTTGAATGCCGATAGTATGCCCCGGGGAGTGTGTCGACGGTTTCTATGAACCGAACGGGCGATCGCTCGCAGGAACTGAGCCCGTGCAGGGCGTCCCGGGAAGTGCCGTGCATGATACACAATTGACAGCGGCATAAGATCGAAAATAGATTTCGGCAAGATCGGCGTACCTCGTCATGCATTCCCTGAGCCATTGGACCAAGCTGCAGACCTCAGTCCTGGGCTGTTTGCAACGGCTCGTGCAGCAGTCTCCATTCTCTTTGCCGCATGTATCGAACTGGTTGAAGTGCCCTCCGCGAGGGATGAGGCCGTTGCGGCCATAGAGGCGTCGGCCACGACCACGCCCGAGCCTGCACCAGATACCGAACCGGAACATGAGGCGGGCAAGGCTGCCCGTACGGTGTTCGTTGCTCTGCCTGGCTTCGCCTACTTTGATCCTGACTCTCTTGAGTTTGATGTTGGAGCCAAGTGGTACTCTCACCTTGTCTTCGGCGGACTTATTGAGACAGGCAACGACGGGCAGCCGGTGAACAGGACGGTTGAATCGTGGGAAGCCAGTCCAGACCTGTCGGAGTACACCCTCAATCGCTTGCTCAACAAAGAGAGCAACTCGACCCTATTCAACACTCTGAGAAATGTGGAGAGGACCGTAGCTACGGACAGCCATACCGTGGTCATCTCACTGCAGGACACGACCCTTTCTTTCCGCTTGTCCTTTCCAACTATCAGATCAGGATTCTCCCATCCGACGTGGACTACAGCCTGATCACTTCAGCGGAGGTTGGCGGCTCAGGTCCATTCAGTATGGTGGAGCATGACTCGGATGAGCGCACGGTGTATGAGCGGTTCGGCGATTGGCGATTATTGGGACAGCGGCAAGCCGCTTATCGATTTCCTCAAGGTACATGACATTCCCGGAGAGAGAATGCGAGGGGAAGCTCTGAAGTCCGGAGGCATCGTTCGGTATGAGGTCAGCGACCTCTCCAAGGCACAGAGCCTGCAGGCAGACGGCAACATCGAGTTGAAGGACCCAACGACGTCGGGCACGAGGCAGTTCGTGATGGACAACCGGGAGGGAATCGTTTTCCACGACAAGAACCTGCGGAAGGCCATCCAGGCAGCGTACGACCGGGACTTCGTGCGTGGCGCCGCGTACTATGGCATGGGCGCCAGAGCCAACGACCATCCGGTTGGTCCGACAGAAATCTACTATTGGGATGAGCGGCCGATCGTCGAGCGAGACCTGAATAAAGCCAAGCAATATCTGGCTGCGGCAGGCTATCAGGGTAGCATCGATCTGACTCTCCATACGATGAATGATTTTAGATTGCTAGAAGCGGCTCTGGCATTCAAAGATTCCCTGGCGGAGGCGCACACCAGGGTTGAGGTTGTCCAGGAGCCGTCAGAGACGTACTGGGAAGAGGTATGGCTGTCCCGTTCGTGCCGCCTCCTGGGCTGGAAGGCGGGCAATAGATGCCCTCGACTTTGCCTTGAAGAGCAACAGCGAGTCGAACGAGTCCCACTGGAGTAACCCACGTTTTGATGAACTGTTGTCCTTGGCGGCACTGGAGTACGACCTGGAGACGAGAAAAGGGTACTTCGAGGAGATGCAGAAGATCCTGATCGAGGAGGTCCCGACCATGTACTTTACGTACGTGCCCAACGTGGTTGCCCACCGGAGTCGGTTACGCGGAGTAGTAAGCCAATCCGGGGTACTATACGAACATGCGTGATTGGTACGTGGAGGACTAGAGCATGGTACGTCTCTACGCCGAGGTGGGGGCAGGCTGTGTGTCCCCAGAATGCCGAATGGGCCGAAGTTGCTGCACCGACGCCTAGCCCGTATGGATCAGCAACAGGGGACCATCCAAAGCACGGTGTAGCCCAACCTCACCCTATCGAGGAGTGGCCGCAAGCGCCTCCTCGACTGCCTCGTTGAGGCACAGCGGCTCGGCCGGGCCACCGTCCTGCGCCTCGACGCTGCCGCACGTCACTCGCCTGCGCCCGTCCGCCAGAGCCCGCAGTGTCTCCAGCAACAGCGGCCGTTCGCGCCGCAGCCCTTCGCGCCTGATCTCGCTGAAGAGAGCGTTCGCCTCGCCCTCGGCCTTCAGTTCGTCGATCAGACGACCGGAGGCATCCTGCCAGTAAGGGTCGAAGTGCGGGCCGCGAACGGGGTATGTACAGTACGAAACTAGGGGGCCCTCGTCCAACTCGCCTGTGGCGACGTGTACGCGCACGCCGGACTCCGAAGCTTGCCGGGCTATTGCTTCCCAGATCACATCTTGCCACAGACCGGCCGGGCCCCATGGCGCTGCCGGATGCAGGTTAATTGTGGGCCATCGGGTCACCACTTCCGTCTCGGTGAACAGCAGATATCCGGCCATGACGCACACGTCCGGTCTGTAAGGTCGCAAAAGGTCCATGGCTTGTCGGTGGTACGGCAGCCTGTGCTGTCCGAATGTACCGCCCCCGTGCTCCCGCCTGAACCGCCGGGACGAGAGCGTAACCAGAGGGGTGCGGTGATGCCGGACGAGGTCTATGAAGCTGTCGCTGCCCTCCGCCTCGCCTCGGTCGCGGTTCATGAACACGAAATCGATTTTCGCGTCCAGCTCGCCGCCGGCAATTACGCCCTGCACCGTGGTGTAGAATCCTCGTGACCCGGGGCCTCTGCCTGTAGTGAACCAGCCGATCCTCAGCATGTGCTGTTTGCGTCCATTCTACGGCGACGTTGGAATGCCGCCGCATTCCGGTCAGCCAGTGCGTTCGAACAACTCTCGGGCCTTCTCATATGTATCCTCGTCCCCCACCAGGCGTGCGTTCCGCATGGCGAGCCGTAGGTTCAGCCTGGCCCGGTCGATCTCGCCCGCTTCGGCCAGGATCTTGCCGCGTACGTAATACACTTGGGGCTCCACCGGGTCAATCTCCTGCGCGCGCGAGAGTTCGTCCAGCGCCTCAGTGTACATCCCCTGTTCGAAGAGCCTGTCCGCGGCATACGTGCGAGTCAGAGCGTTGTCCGGAAATGTGGCCGTCGCCAGCAATGCAATTGCGACGATGGCTCCGGCCGCTGCCGCCAGGGAAGGCAACTCTCTTGCCAGGGAGTTCCTGTCTCTGAAGCTAACTACCTGGCCGAACAGGTCTCTGACAGGCTCGTAGCGGGGAGCAAGCCGCATACCGAGCGCAGCCCCGAACACGAAACCGCCGAGATGCGCCCAGTTGTCTATGCCAGGGAACATCAAGCCGAAAACCAGGTTTATCCCGGCCAGCGCCAGCAGACTGAGGAGGTTCCGCTTTGCCATCTCCCCCATCACGTTGCGCTGCACGAAGAAGAACGCAGTCAATGCGCCCAGAACGCCGAATATGGCCCCGCTCGCACCCGCCGCGAGGGCGATCGAGTTGAAGAGATAGCTGGTCACACTTCCCCCCAGACCTGCGGCAATATAGATGGCCGCGAATCGCGTGGGGCCGAAGACTGCCTCGACGATCCTGCCAAAGATGAATAGCGCCAAGCTGTTGAGCACCATGTGCAGGAGACCGATGTGCAGGAAGATGGCGGTGAACAGACGCCAGTACTGGCCGTCGGCTATCAGCGGGCCGAACATGGCGCCTAGGTCCAGCAGTGCTCCGCGGTCGTCCGGGCCACCGGCAATGTATGACGCGAGCCACACCACGCAATTTACGGCCAGCAGCGAATATGTGACCATGGGCGCCCGCCCTGCGCCGGGTAAGCGGAAGCCCCGTTGTGGGCCAATCATGGCAACAGGCCTATCGGGTTTGGCCGGCCGCTAACGATGCGAAACGGCGGCCGCCTAACACACGACGCTTGGCCTTGGTCAGCGTGGTGAGGACGTGGACCAGGGGGCTGGTCTTGTTGGCGATGAGCCGGCCCTCGGCGAGCGCGGCGAGGAAGCCTCCGGGTGTGCCGTCGAAGTCTGGCATCTCGACGTAGGTTCTGCCGACCTCCAGCGCAGTGTGGGCATCGCTCACGGCCGATCCGAGCAGCCCATGCTCCCCGGCGAGGTAGCTTGCCTTGCGGTTGTCAGCGTCCATGCTATTCCTGGAGTTGAACACCTCAATGATGTCCGCTTGGGAGAGTATGTCATTGAGGCCGTCGGCGGTAATCACCCTGGACCTGAAGCGGTCGAACGGGTGCGGTATCGAGACCAGGCCGCCCTGTTCTCTTATGCGGAGCGCAGTTTCCAATGCGGGCAGCCCCGGCGGGACCGACTCGCTCATGAACAGGCCGGTCATCTCACCGTCGGCCGAGCACACTTCTTCACCCACGATGACGCGGAACGGCGCAAGTTCCCGGACCGCGAGCGCTCCCTCGATGTTGTCATGGTCAGTCACCGCCAGGCAGTTCAGCCCTGTCTTGAGGCACCGCGCGACCAGCCTCGCCGGTGACATCTCCGAGTCCGGCGAGTAGCTCGTGTGGACGTGAAGATCGGCCCGAAGCAAACCTTTATCTCCCGGGCTCGTCGTCGTCGCCGTGCGGCAGGCGCATCTGCTCGCCGTAGGCTGTCTTGATGCGACTAATCTTGAGCTCGGCTTCTGTCAGAAGCTCGCTGCAGCGCCTTGCCAGGGACATGCCTTCCTCGAACATGCGCGTGGCGTCGTCCAGCGTTAGCCCGCCGGTTTCCATTTCCTGGACGGTGCCGTTGAGCTTGGCGAGCGCCTCCTCAAACGTGAGTCCGGTGAAGTCATTATTCGCACGGTTAGTGTTTTTCAAGGCGCAGGTCTCATTTCAGGGGCGGGCGTACCACTGCCATCAAGCGGTCACCCCGCTAACTTCAGCCTCAAAGCTGCCTTTCGACACGCCGACGCGTACAGTCTCCCCGACCGACACCTGCGACGATGTGGTGACAGCGCGGCCGTCTTGTGTTCTTTCGACCACCGCATACCCGCGCCTCAGCGTGTCTGCCGGACACAGCGTCCGGAGCCGGCCGGCCACGCCTTCGATGCGTCCCCGATCCAGGTCCAGTCTGTGTGACACGAGGGTGGAGGCCCGGCGCAGCACGTCGTCGACTCCCATTCTCATCGTGTCCAGGTCCGGGAGGTACTGGCCGACGCCTGTCTCAAGGCGGCGCAACGAGTCTGTCGCTGTGTCCATACGCCTGAGCGCTGAGGCCTCAATGCCGAACACGAGCGCATCAATGTAGGATCGAAGTTCCGTCCGGTCCGGCACTGCCAACTCGGCGGCGGCGGACGGTGTCGGGGCCCGGCGGTCCGCCACGAGGTCTACCAGCGTCGTATCAGTCTCGTGTCCGACCGCCGAAATTACGGGGGCGCGGGAGGAGTACACGGCCCTGCCGACGGGTTCCTCGTTGAAGGCCTGCAGGTCTTCCATCGACCCCCCGCCCCTCGCGAGGATGACGAGGTCCACATCAGGGGTTTCGTTCAGCGCCTCAAACGCGTCGACTATGGTGTCTGCCGCGCTGTCTCCCTGCACGGCGCACGGGGCAAGCAGTAGCTCCACCAGAGGATAGCGTCGCTCAACCACGGTGCGGATGTCCTGCAGGACGGCCCCTGTGGGTGAGGTGATGACGCCGATGCGCCTGGGCAGCGGCGGCAGCGGGCGCTTACGGTTCGGGTCGAGCAAGCCTTCGCGCTCAAACTTCAGCTTCAGTTCTTCGAGCCGCAACTGGAGCTCGCCTGCGCCCTCCGGCTGGACCAGGTCGACGATCATCTGGAGATCTCCGCGGACCTCGTACACCGAGATGCGCCCGTGTGCGATGACCTCGGCTCCCGCTTCCAGCAGTCCGCCGCCGCCTGATCCACGGAACATCACGCAGCGGAGCGAACTGGCCCCGTCGCGAATGCTGAAGTACGAGTGGCCCGACCCGGGGCGCGCGAGGTTGGACACCTCGCCCCTCACCCAGAGGTCCTGCAGCTCAACGTCGCGTTCCAGGACGCTCCTCACTTGTGAGGTCACCTGGCTGATTGTGAAGACAGGCATTTCAGACCCTTGAAATATACTGCCCGCTTCTGGTGTCGACCTTTATTACATCGTCTGTCGATACGAACAGGGGTACGTTGACCACCAGCCCGGTCACGAGCGTCGCAGGCTTGGTGGCGCCCTGCGCAGTATCGCCACGGTGGCCAGGGTCGGTCATCGACACGCGCATGTCCACTGTGATCGGCATCTCCAGGGCGATGGGGGCGTCTTCGTGCAGTACGAGGTCCGCCTCGAGCTGGTCCACGAGGTACGGAATGGCGTCCTGCAACTGCTCTTGGGACAGGGGAAACTGCTCGAATGTCTCCATGTCCATGAAGTAGTACATGCCGTCGTCGTTGTAGATGAACTGCGAGCGCCTTCTGCTGACCTCGGCCTGTGTGAACTTGACGTCGAACCCGGTGAATGTCCGGTCAACCACGCGGCCCGACCTAATGGCGCGAAAGCGGATGCGGAGCGACGGCGCGCGCTGCTGCATCTTGGAGCGTTCATAGTCCACGACCACATGCGGCTCACCGTCCAAGTCGATCGCCATGCCTTTGCGCAGGTCTCCGTAGCCAAGTGTCATTCAGATACTCCGGCGGCGTCTCTAGAGTTCCAACTTCGACGCCGAGCTGATCACGCGGGCCCGTCCGTTCTCCAGAACCACGATGTCCTCGATCCTCACCCCTCCCCAGCCCGGTAGGTAGATGCCAGGCTCGATGGTGAACACCATGCCGTCTTCGAGCTTGTCCTCCACACGCGGCGCCACCCTCGGGTACTCGTGGACGGCGAGTCCGACGCCGTGGCCGAGGCTGTGTCCGAAGTCGTCGCCGTAGCCCGCGTCGGCGATCACGTCGCGCGCCAGCGCGTCGACCTCTTCGCCTGTCATGCCCGCGCGGACCTTATCCTCCGCCTCCAGTTGGGCCCTCAGGACGATGTTGTAGATCTCCTTCAACTTGTCGCTCGCTTGCCCAACGACGATGGTGCGAGTGAGGTCGCTGCAGTAGCCTTCGTACTTGGCCCCCATGTCTATGACGATCGCGTCGCCGTCCTTGATCACGGTGTCGTCGGCCCTGTGGTGGGCCATCGCGCCGTTCGGTCCCGCGCCCACGATCGTGTCGAACGAGATCATCTCCGCGCCCCTCTTTCGCATGGCCATCTCCATGTCCCAGGCGACCTGTGCCTCGGTCATGCCGGGCTTAATGCGCGGCGCCACATCGTCCATTGCCTCGTCGGCGATCTCCACCGCCCTGGTGAGTAGCGCCATCTCCTGCGCGTCCTTGAGCTCCCTCAGGCGGGCCACAACTTCAGTAGTCGGGACCATCTCAGGCTTGTGGGCGGCCTCGCTCTCATCGATGGCCTTCAGCAGTGCGGTGTGCATCTGCACCGTCACTTCCTCACTCTCGAAGCCGATTCGCGAGGCGCTCAGCTCGGCAGCGAGTTCGGGAAACCAGTTCAGAGGCCCCCGAATACGATGGATGCGAAAGTCCGGCGCCTGCGTCTCCGCCTGCTCCGTGTACCGGAAGTCGGTTGCCAGCACGGCGTCGGACTGCGTAATCAGCAGGTATCCCGCCGAGCCGTCGAAGCCCGACATGTATCGGCGGTTCTCCGAGGAGGACACCAGCATGGCGTCCAACTCTTTGGCATCGAGCTCGGCGCGAAGCCGGGAAAGTCTGTTTGTCATTCGGTGTCTCCCTCTCTGAGCCGCGCCGCGAGGAACTCGAGCGCAAGGACGTATCCGAGCGGCCCCAGCCCGGCTATCTGGCCTACTGCGACCGGCGCGATGACCGAGTTGCGCCGGAATCTTTCTCGAGAGTGAATGTTGGAGATGTGTACTTCCACAATGAGAAGCCCCGTATCTGCCAAGGCATCCCGCAGCGACAGCCCATAATGGGTCAACGCACCTGGGTTAATGATAACACCGGCGGCTTCGGCGGAGTTCTCCTGAAGGTAGTCGACGATGGCGCCTTCGTGGTTGGACTGGAAGAACTGCACATCTATTCCGAGGTCCTTCGCATTCACTCGGACCATGTCCTCAATCTCGACAAGTCGCGTCCGGCCATACACTTTAGAGTCGCGCCGGCCGAGCATGTTCAGATTCGGACCGTTAATTGTGAGAACTCTCATATTTCCAACTCGCGCTTCGGTTCTTCCAACAAGTCTAGCCGAGAACGGCGCTCACTCTCCAGTTGCCTGCGCGTCTCCAGACCAGTAAAGCCGTTTGAGCGGCGGCGGAGATCTCCTATAACAAACCAACTAAGGAATGGGATTTGCGCGTGCTAAAGTTGAGGTGGAGGCTGAGCAGTACCACAATGCGGCACATACTCCACGCTGACTTCGACGCGTTCTACGCCTCGATCGAGCAGTTGGACGACTCTAAATTGAGGGGCAAGCCCGTGGTCGTCGGCGGGAGCGCGGACGCGCGCGGCGTCGTTGCCGCCTGCTCCTACGAGGCGCGTGCGTTTGGCATACGGTCTGCCATGCCCATGCGCACGGCACTCCAGCACTGCCCTCATGCGGTGAGGGTCGCCGCCCGCTTCGACCGCTATCACGAGGTCTCCCTGGCCGTCATGGCCATCTTCCGCGAGATCACGCCGCTCGTGCAGCCAATGTCGCTTGACGAGGCGTTTCTCGACGTTTCGGATGTCGTCTCCGATGGAAGAGGACCGGGTATCATCGCCGCCGAACTCCGGCGCGAGGTCAAGGAAAAGCTGGGCCTCACGATCTCGGTGGGTGTGGCGACCAGCCGGTCGGTAGCGAAGATCGCGTCCGACTTCGACAAGCCGGACGGCCTGACGATCGTGCCCGCGGGCACCGAGCGCGACTTCCTGGCGCCCTTGCCCGCGTCCCGGCTCTGGGGCATCGGCCCCAAAACGGCCCAGCGTCTGGAGGCCGAGGGCGTGTACACGATCGGCGACCTCGCCGCCAAGCCGCGGTCGTGGTTCGACGCGCAGTTTGGCAAGACTGGTGGGCGCATACGTGACCTGACGCTCGGCCTGGACGACAGCCCGGTGTCGGTGGAGCGCGAGGTCAAGTCCATCAGCTCAGAGACGACGCTGGCGGAGGATACCGGCGACTCCGACCGGCTCAACTCGATCATTGACGATCTCAGCAACCGTGTGGCCGAAAGCGTCGAAAGAAGCGGCATGCTGGGGCATACGGTTAAGCTGAAGCTGCGTCTGTCGGACTTCACCACCTTTACGCGCCAGAAGACGTTGCCGGAGGCGGTATCGTCGGCCGACGAGCTGGGCCGTGTCGCCCGAAGTCTGCTGGCCGCGGAGCTCGCGGAGGAGCGACAGTTCAGGCTGCTTGGCGTCGGTGTGTCGGGTTTCGAGAGCGAGCCCGATGATGCCGACGATGAGAAAGGGCAGCCGCGGCTGCTGTAATGCGGCTGCTGACGGCGCGCTACTCCAATGTGGCGCCGATGAAACCGGTGTGCCCCCGCAGGAACTCGTCGATCTGCATCGGGCGACGGCCTTCCATCTGCACTTGGTCCAGTTCCAGCATCCGGCAGCCGGTGCCGACAGCAGCGCCGCCTTCGACGGCGTATACATGCGAGGGCGTTCCCGTGCCGTGCACGGCCGAGGCCGCGGCAATCTTGAGGACTCGTCCGCGCCAGTTTGTGTATGAACCGGGCCACGGTGTGTGCGCCCTGACCTTCCGAGCGAGGAAGGCTGCCGGGCGCGACCAATCGATCCGTCCGTCGTCGCGGGTGAGACGTCGCGTCACCGTGGCGAGAGACTCGTCCTGGGGCTGCGCGTCGATCTCGGCGCGCTCCCATAGAGGCAGCGTCTCGACAAGCAGGCGGCCGCCGACCTCGAACAACCGCCGGGTGAGCGCCGCCGTGTCTTCGTCGGCGGCAATCGCTGTGGCCTCCTGCGCGACAATCGGGCCGCTGTCGAGGCCTTCGTCCAGCACCATGATCGTCACGCCAGTCGACTCAGCGCCGTCGAGAATCGCCTGGGAGACCGGCGCCGCTCCACGATAGGCGGGCAGCATCGACGGATGCACGTTCAGCGTTCCAAACTTTGGCAGGTCCAACACTTCTGCCGGCAGGAGCAACCCGTACGCGGCCACCACGATCAGCTCCGGCTCAAGCCCGGCGATGAGCCGCAGCGCCTCTTCACCACGCAGCGACTCCGGCTGGTGAACGAGCAGACCCTTGCTGCGCGCATGGGTCTCTACAGACGGAAGAGACTGTCCTCGCGCGCGTCCCCGACGCCGGTCCGGCTTCGTGAACACACCAGTCACGTCGTGGCCGGCATCCATGAGGGCGGTCAGCACAGGCGTCGCAATGTCGGGTGTGCCCATGAACAGTAGTCGCATGGCGCCAGCTTACCACCGGCCCAACCCGTTCGTGGTGAGCCTGTCGAACCACAAGTGGCGCCGACCGTGCGCAGGCCCCTCGACAAGACTCTCGTGAGCTCGCCGAACGGTTCAGGGCGAGCGGAAAGTGAGAATGTTTCGGCTTGCAGGCCGTGCCGGTTTGCAATGCACAATTGGGAGTGACAAACTAGCCGACAACAAGCCTAAGGGGGTGTGCCCATGACTACAGGCGGTCATGACGAGTATCCGGTGACGCTAGAGGTTGTCTATCCCTAAGCGCCCTCAAGGTTGTGGGCGCTGCTGGGAGTCTTGTTCCTGATCAAGGGACTGGCCCTGATTCCCCACATGATTGCGCTCTACTACTTTTCGATCATTAGCTTCATTCTCATGTACATCGGGTACTGGGCCGTCCTCATCACAGGTCGTTATCCGAGGGGCCTGTTCAACTTCCAGGTTGGAGAGCAGCGGAGGGGGATGCGAGCGAACGCGTGGATGGCTGGCTGGACGGACCGCTACCCGCCGTTCGATTTCTGATACCACCGCCGGTCGCGCGTAGCGGGGCAGGACAGCTAGCAACTCGCACAGCGGGGATGCTACGACTCGGCCGTGACGCCCTGAGGGGCGTCGCGTCAACAGACGCTTGAACATTACACGGAGAGGTCGCATGGACACTGAGCGAGTCGTCTACCTGAACGGGCGCATTGTCCCGGAGAGCGAGGCCAGCATCCCGTTCAGGGACGCCGGTTTCACGTACGGTGACGCGGCCTTCGACACCACGCGCACGTTCGACGGCCGCATCTTCAAGCTGAGGGAGCACCTGGACCGGTTCTACAGGACGCTGAAGTACATGCGTATCGATCCCGGCATGTCGAAGAAGGAGATGGCGGACTCCACCATGCAGGTCCTGGAACGCAACCTGCCGCTCCTGGAGGACAACAGCGACTACTGGGTGTTCCAGCGCATCACGCGCGGGGTCAGGACACCGGACGGCTTGCGGCCGACCGTGTTATTCCACTGCGACCCGCTGCCCCTGGGCGAACGGGCGCACTACTACCGCGACGGCATGCACGTGGTCACGCCCTCGATCCGGCGCACGCCGCCGGAGGCGATGAGCCCGCGCGCGAAGGTGAACAACTACGTGAACCTGAGCCTTGGCGGCCTGGAGGTGAAGGCGCAGAACCCTGACGGCTGGCCGATCCTGCTGGACATGAACGGCAACCTGTGCGAGGGCTCCGGCAGCAACATCTTCCTGGTACGCGACGGCGTGGTCATGACCCCGCAGGACAGGTACGTGCTGCCCGGCATAAGCCGTGAGACCGTGATCGACCTGGCCCACGAGGTGGGACTCGAAGTGCAGAAGACCGACTTGGACCTCTTCGACGCCTACAACGCCGACGAGGCGTTCATCACCTCGACGAGCCTGTGCATATGCCCCGTATCCAAGATCAACGGCGTGGCAATCGGCGAAGGAACGCCCGGCGCCGTAACCAACCGCCTCACCGACGCCTATCGCGGCCTCGTGGACATGGACTTCGTCGCCCAGTACCTCGCGCACCTGTGAGTTAGACGCGCGGCGAGCAGAACACTGTGCTGGCTAGAATTGCCCCGATGTCCTTGGTGCTGTCAGGCTCCAATTCTCGTGAAGTCCGCCTGCTATAGGCAGCGTCTGGTGACAGTAGAACGGTGTGAGCCTGATGCACATAGCAGGACTTCGGTATCAGCCGGGAGCCTGATGTCTATGACTTCGGGGCCTTCTACGATCACCTCAGATAGTTGGCTAGGATCATTGGTTATGCCGCCAATGCCGTCGTACCATCCCACAAAGAAGTATTCGGATTCGACCAGTACCGACACTTCCACGATGAATGACCCGGACGGCACTAAGATATCGAAGGTCCCGTTTGGTCCGGTTGCGACCGAGTATGTCTCCTCCCCTCGTTTGACCCAAAGCGCTACCCGTTCAAGCGGCTGACCCTCTGGCCCGGTGACCACTCCTCGAATGCCGGGCGGATCGGCTGCCGGAACGATCAGGAATCTAACACACTCAGAGTGGAAGGTCTCGCGCTGAGTGGGCCCACCAGCTTTCAGGTATACGGATTCGGATTCCCGATCGTACCTAGCTTCGGAGTTTTCGATCTCGCCATGGAAGACCGAATAGTCCGAGCATCCGATAGTCGAAGGAATCCCGTCTCCACTCGGAATCTTGACGGTGAGGGCGATCTCCGGGATGTCAATCGGACGGATCGGACTTGACCCGTAAATCTCAATCGACGTGTAGGACCGGGGCCGGATCAGAGCCCGACCGTCGACGTACGGGAACTTGAGCGAACCGACACACGTTGTTTTCCCCGACTCGAGGTCGGAGATCCACAGACCGAACCACTCGCCGTCAGGGTCCTGGCCGTCTGACGCTAGGCGCACCCGATAGTCGCCAGCTCCCCAGTTGTATGGAATCCTGACGCTAATGAAGTCCCCCTCGTGACCAGAAGACTGAGCCCATCCGTCCTCTGCGATGCGAGCGTTGTCGAGGTCCCGCGTATTCCATCTCGAAAAGATCAGCCCCTCTCCTCGCCATCGAACGACTCTTGCGTCGTAGACCGATGTCTGAATGCCGAAGTAGAACAGTGCGTCCGATATGCTGCCTTGACCAAGCAACAGGTACACGCCGTTGCGCTCGGAGAAGTCGCCGATGTCGTTGCGAATAGTTGCTTCGACCAGCAACTCGCTGAACCCCTTCTCGTCACTGTCCCAGTACCACCAGACGGAAGCCATGTGCTCAGGGACACTCGCGTCAATGTAGAGGTGGTTCCCTACTCGGCGTTGGTGTAGGAGATGGCGTGGGCGTGGGCGTGGGCATTGGTGTCGGAGTGGGCAGACGGCGTTGTGATTGAAGTCGCCACCGTAGGGCTGAGGCTAGCCTTGGCGAGCGGCTCAGCCTCCGACGCTTCCGGGGACGGAGTGCCCGAGCATCCGCCTAGCAGGACAACGCAGGCGACAAGCGTACCCAGGCAGAGGCCAAACCAACCCTTGGCTGCGCTGGGCAGACGAGTTGTCTTGGCCCGTTGCTCAGCCCCGCTAGAACCTCAGCCCCACCGCGTCCGTCAGGAACCTCACGAAGCCCGATGCCCTCTCGCACAGGTCCGCAACCTCGAAGATGAACCCCGGCTCGCACGCCTCGTCCTCCGAGAGCTCGGCCGACGCTATGAAGTGCTTCCGCTTAAGGTCCTCGATGAGAGGGTGATCGGGATCGAATCCCTTCGGCGCACGCTTGAGCGAGCCTTCGTGCAATGAGAAGGTGGGTGCGAAGTCTTCCGCGTCCAGCACGCTGCGCCACCTCTTTTCTCCGGTATCGATCGCGTCACGTATCCGCTTCAGCGAGGCAGAGTCCGGACCCCATATACCGGCCCCGAAGAACACCATGCCGGGCTCCAAGTGGAGGTAGAAGCTAGGGGCGTGAACGTCCCTTCCGCGCTCGTGCCGGAACTGCATGGCGGCCGCCGTCTTGTACGGGGTCTTGTCCTTCGAGAACCGGATGTCACGGTAGATGCGAAACATCGACCCGCCGTTCCCACGGGCGTCCGCAACGAAGCACGAGCTGACGCGCTCCAGGTGCTCGCCGAAGTCTGCGATGAACTCCAGGAGCGGCTGTTTCACGTGCTTTTCGTAGCGGCCCTTGTTCGCCTGAAACCAGGTGCGCTCGTTGTTCAGTCTGAGTTCGGCCAGGAACTGAAACAACTCAGGAGTAATGTGACCGGTGTCATTCACGACAGTCCTCCCCGCGTCATTGTGTGTGGCCATGCTATCAGCTTGCGTTTTGCCGCCCAGTGCAGCCAGTGTTGACGGCCTACTAGCAGCAACTTACAATTCAGGCGCTATCTGAGCGGGGCCTTTTGCCCTGCTCGACGCTAGGATCGGAAGGTCCGCATAGGTTGGAGAATCGGGGCGGTCAGCCGCCTCCAAACTCAGGAATACGGGGGACAGAGCATGGTCTATCAGAAGGTTGAACAGCGAACGCCTCTCGTGGTCATCGGCGCGGGAGTGGCCGGATGTGCCGCCGCAACCGAGGCTGCAAGGGCGGGCGTCGACGTCACATTGATCGACGAGAACCCGATCGAAATGTCCATGATGGGCCTTGATGTGCCCCTTTACTTCGGCCAGCGCATCCTGCCCACGGCGGCCGACCGGGGCGTGATGATGGAGCGCGTCGTGCAATCCAACCCCGCGCTGTTGGAGGCGGAGGAAGCGGGCGTGGACATCCAGCTTGGCATCTACTGCTGGGGAGCGTTCCGCAACACCCGGAATGTTCGCATGCTTGACGGCCCCCAGGTCGGCCTGGCCGACACCGAAAGGTCTTGGATTCTTGGCTACGAGCGGCTGATCGTCGCAGCCGGAGCTCGCGACCTGGGCATGGGCTTCACCGGCTGGCAGTTCGCGGGCGGCATGGGCGCGGGCGGCGCCCACTCGCTGATGACGCGCTACCAGGCGCTGACGGCCCAGAACATAGTGGTGCTTGGCTCCGGCAACCTCGGCCTCAACACCGCGAAGTTGGCGCTGGACCGCGGAATCACGGTGTCGGGCGTTGTCGAGGTGGCCTCCACGGTACAGGGAGACGACGCTCTGCGCGCCGAGCTCGAGGGCAGGGGAGTCACGTTCTATGCGTCCCACGCCATCAAGGAGGCCAGGAGCGCCACCGACGACATCGAGTCGGTCGTTCTGGTGCGCCTCGACGACGGCGGCCAGGTTGTCGACGGCAGCGAGACAGAGATCGACTGCGACTCCGTTGTCCTCGCGATCGGCATGGTCCCGACGGTCGAGTTGCCGGCGCTGCTACAGTGCGAGCTGGCGTTCGACTCCGCGCGGGGCGGCTGGGCGCCGGTGGTCGACGAGTGGATGCGCTCCAGCGTCGACAACGTGTTCATAGCCGGAGACGCCGCCGGCTTCAACGACGGCATGGTGACCAACCCCGCGATCGCAGAGGCCCAGGGCCGCATCGCCGGCATCGCCGCTGCCGAGTCGCTCGGCGCCGTGGACAGCGCCACCGCCCACGCGAGGCGGTCGGAGCTTGCGGCAGTCCTGGACGGTGCGGGAGCCTCAGAGGTGCACTCGCACTGGAAGCGTTGGATGCACGCGCTGATCAACGCGGGCGGCTTGGACGCTTACATCTGCCAGTGTGAGGAGGTCACCAAGGGTGAGCTTCTCGACGTTTCGCCACCACGGTACCTGAAGTGGGAGTCGGAGCAGATGAGCGCGCGCAACTTGGGCACGCTTCTGAACGACGGGCCTGTGAACCCTGACCAGGTCAAACGGCTAACTCGTGCGGGCATGGGACACTGCCAGGGCAGACGGTGCCGCGAGCACGTAATGATGATGCTCGCTGAAGAGTCGGGCACCGATCTGACGGAGGTCCCGATGATGAGCTATCGGCCTCCCGTACGCCCGCTGTCGCTGCGGGTGATGTGGCCGCACGAGGAGACGCAGGAAACTCGGGACAACTGGGTTTCCTGGTTCCGCCAGCGCCGGCCGCTCTCGGACGAGGAGTTCGAGGAGCTGGTCGAGCAGAACAAGGGCGTGATCCAGTCCCAGCAACAGGGCTGAAGCAGTTCGATAACGACCGGAAGATTGTGAGATGGGCGGGGCGGTCAGGTGACCGCCCCGCCGGCTTTCTGCGCTGGCAAGGGTCGCCTGTATCATGACCTCTTCGCAGTGGATTGACGTATGGTCTCCGCATTAGCAATCGAGGCTGTCATTGAATGACATTGCCGCATGTGTGGGAAGGCAAGTTGTCATGATCCCCGCGATCGATCCGGAGGCCGACTACAAGGCACTGGTGAAGAGAGGCTACGATGCGTGCGCGAGGGCGTACGATGGGTCCCGAATCACTGAGCCGGGAACTGAGATACGCGGACTGTCAGACCGCCTGCAAGATGGCGACGCCGTGCTCGATGTTGGCTGTGGCGCTGGCGTCCCTGTCTCCAGGTGGCTGGCCTCACGCTGCCGCGTCACGGGAGTGGACGTCTCACAAGAGATGGTCCATTTAGCGCGCAGGAATGTACCGACTGGCGATTTCCTGTGCGCTGACATTATGTCGGTTCGCTATCCTCCAGACAGCTTTCATGCGGTGGTGGCGTTCTACTCCGTATTCCACCTTCCCAGAGAAGAGCACCCGGACCTGTTTCGGAGGATCCATCGGTGGCTCAGGCCAGGCGGGCACATGCTGTGCACCCTGAGTTATTGCAATGAAGAGGGTTACACGGAGGAGGACTTCTTTGGGGCGACGATGTATTGGAGCAACTACAGCCTGGAGGAGTACCTGGAGATACTGAACGAAGTTGGATTCGTGCTGCTTGAGGTATGGTCCACGGCTGACGGCTACGAGGAGTCGCCTCAGTATGGCATGGAGGACCATCCCCTGGTCCTGGCGAGAAAACCGTGATGGTTAATACCTCGAGCCGCTCTTCCAGCTACCGCGCGAAGCCGATAGTAATGATCTATGACATTTCGTTAGTTGACCCCACATATGAGGAAAAACTACGATGATGCCCTTCGAGGATCGTGCGTTGATCACAGTAAATTGGAAGAAAACTGAGCCGCAACGGAGGACGAGGCCATGCCCAACTATGAACATCTGAAGAACCGCTTGGACCAGGGTGACGTGATCATCCTGGATGGGGCAATCGGGACCGAGCTCCAGACAATGGGTGCCCCCATGGACCCGGCATCGTGGTGCGGCCCGGCCAACTACACGCACCCGGCAACCGTCCGCCTAATGCATCAGCGCTACATCCGGGCGGGGGCAGACATCATAACCACCAACACGTTCAACACCATACGCCCTGCGCTGGAGGCGTCCGGTTACACCGACAAGGTGAGGGAGATAAACACGCGCGCAGTCGACGCGGCGATCGAAGCCAGAGACCGGGTTGCTGGCGATAGAGACGTTTACATCGCCGGCTCTATTGCGTGCCGGACGCCCGTTCGCGACTCCAGGACCGGCACGCTGCAGGGTGGCACCGGCTACGGCTACGGCGCCAGCTTCTCGGCGCAGGAGTTACGAGCGTACGTAGACGAACAGGCCGAGGTCCTGGCCGAGTCCGGGGTTGACTTCTTTCTGATTGAGAACATGTGGGCCGACAACGAGTCCAGGGCGATTTCTACCGAGGCAGCCAAGGCCACGGGCCTGCCGGTCTGGGTGGCGTTCACAGCCTCAATGGCGCCGGACGGCCAGACCGTCAGGATGGACTTCGGAGGCACCCGCAACGCCTATAGCGGAGGCATGGGGATGCCTCTGTGGACTTCCGACTGGCGCCCGATCAACCATGAAATGACACTGGCGGAAGGCATGGCGGAAATCATCAGGCTGGAGCCGGATGTGCTGGGCGTATTCCACGCTAGGATAGCCGCCACTACTGAGGCGCTGCGTGTCATGCTCGCGCAATGGTCCGGCCCCGTTGTTGCCTATCCTGACTCCGGTAGGGGGGACTTCATAGAGACCTGGCGCGACGCCAGCCTGACCAATGAAGAGTCTCCGGAGGACCTGATGCATGAGTCCGCCAAGTGGGTGGAAATGGGAGCACAGGTGATAGGCGGCTGCTGCGGGTTCGGCGCCGACTACATCGAGCCACTGCGCGGTGGCCTGCCGGGCCGCATCCCATCGCCGCGAGTAGCCGCGTAGGCTTGCCTGGCGCAGAGCCAGGTTGCGTGTTTCACACCTTGAGTGGAACGGACAACGCCAGTCCGACTCGGTGGGACTAGCGCACAGTCCAAGCCTTCGCTGTGAGATGGCCGTCGGCATGTAACGGCCACCGGTGCGCTACTCTGCGCTTGCGCCGGCAGCCTTCAGCGTGTCCTCAACCCAGCGGTTGAACCAGTACGGCCCCGTTTCCTGGCGCGCAAACACGCTCTGGTTATGATGACGGCGTCCGCTCTCGATGCCCGACTGCTGCCACTCCACATTCTGCGCGTCCTGCAGGTTTGTGATCTGCCATAGCTCGTAGGCCCTCTTGGCATCGAAGTCGTCGCGCTCCATTGTCTCCGGCTCGAACAGGTAGTCCAACGTCAGTTGAAGCGTTGTCGGGCCCGTCGGAAGAAGCCGCTGCGTGTGCACGAAGTCTGGGTGCGACCTTATGAATAGGCTGGGTCGCATGATCGTGCCGTCCCTCGGGGTGTTCAGCTCCCTCTCGGTGAGCGTGCTAATCGGCGGTCCGCTGAGTTGGCCGTCCATCGTCCACGTTTTGCCGCCAGGTATGATGTCCGCCCCTCCGGAGAGCGACATCGTGTCGCCGCCGGACGATCTCCACTCCGGGTCCTGGCGAACGTCCGTTAGGCCCTTGGAGAAAATAGGCACCAGGCTGATCAGCTCCGGGTGAACTGAAGGGCAGTGGAAACATTCCAGAAAGTTCTCGAACCACAGTTTCCAGTTCGCCTTTAGCTCAGCAACGTAGCGAAAGCCCAGCCGCAGGTCTTCCAGCCGGTAGTTCTTGAGCCTCTCCGGCGCGTCGCCGAGTGCGTCCCCCAGGGGCTCGGCCCGGTCACCGGCCAGGTTCACGAACACGAATCCGCCCCATTCACCAACGGCTACGTCGTACAGTGAGTAGTCTTTCATTTCGAAGTCGGCAGACTCTAGCTGGTGCGGCGTCGCGATCAGGTCCCCCTCCAGCGAGTAGGTCCACGCGTGGTACGGACAGACGATGGAGCCGCCTTCGAAGCGGCCCTCGTCCTGCGTGCACAGTATCGAGCCGCGGTGCCGGCACGTGTTGTGGAACGCTCGGACGTTGCCCCGCAGGTCCCTGGTTACGACGAGGTTCTGCCCGCCGATTGTGACGACCTTATAGTCCCTGGGAGAGGCCACCTCTTCCGAGCGACACGCGAAGATCCACATGCCGTACCAGAAGACGTCGAGCTCTTTGCGGTAGTGTTCCGGGTCGTAGTGCCAGCGACTAGGGAAGCTCTTGCCTGTCTCGTCGAGCAACAGCGTTGGCCGACGCTCCGCGCTAACAGAAGTGGCTAGGTTTTCCAGCTTTGATTCCGAGTTCAAGGAGTGCTTGCTCCGTTCATCTTCTCCTGCACCCACTGGTTGAAGGCGTTGGGCCCCGTCTCCTGTATCGCGAACACGCTGCGATCGTGGACCCTGCGCCCGCCCTCGATGCCCGCCTGTTGCCATTCCACGTTTTGCGCGTCCTGCTGGTTCGTGATGTGCCACAGCTCGTACGCGCGCTTGGCTTCGAAGTCGTCGCGCTCCATCGTTTCCGGCTCGAACAGGTAGTCCCACGTCAACTGGAGCGTGTTCGGACCGGTCGGCAGCAGACGCTGCGTGTGGACGTAGTCCGGGTGCGTGCTCATGAAAAGGCTGGGCCGCAGCACCGTACCGTTCACCGGATGCATGAGCTCCTGTTCGGTGAGCGTGCTGATCGGCGGGCCGCTCAGCTTGCCGTCCATCGTCCACGTCATGCCGCCTGGGATGATGTCCGCACCCACCAGCCTCATCGACTCTCCGCCGCTTGTCCGCCACTCCGGGTCCTGCCGCACATCCACGAGGCCCTTGGCATAGATCGGAACGAGGTTGATCAGTTCCGGGTGGACCTGCGGGCAGTGGAAGCACTCCGTGTAGTTCTCGAACCACAGCTTCCAGTTTGCCTTGAGTTCCGCGACGTACCGGAAGCCGAGGCGCAGGTCCTCCAGCCGGTAGTTACTGAGTCTCTGCGGCGCGTCGCCCAGCGCGTCTTCCAGCGGCTCCGCACGGTCGCCAGCGAGGTTCACGAACACCAGGCCGCCCCATTCGCCCACGGCCACGCCGTACAGCGAGTAGTCTTTCTTGTCGAAGTCGGCCGACTCCAGCTGGTGCGGTGTCGCGATCAGATCGCCCTCCAGCGAGTATGTCCACGCGTGGTACGGGCAGACTATCGATCCGCCCTCGAACCGTCCGGCGTCCCGTGTGCACAGGATGGAGCCCCGGTGCCGGCACGTGTTATGGAACGCTCGGACGTTGCCCTTAAGATCCCGGGTGATGACGACGTTCTGGTCGCCAATGGAGACAACCTTGTAGTCCCTGGCCGAGGCGACTTCCTCGGAGCGGCACGCGTAGATCCACATGCTGTACCAGAAGATATCGAGTTCCTTCCGGTGGTGGTCGGGGTCGAAGTGCCAGTGGTTCGGGAAGCTCTTCCCCATGCCTTCCAGCAGCTCCAGTGGCCGAATCGACGCGCTTGAAGACCGCACCTCGATCTGGTCGCCATAGACGGTGCCACAGCAATCGCTCTGCTGCGTCATTCGTGTACCTCCCTTGGTCTTCCCCCTGCCCCTGGCGTTTCGCGGTTACGAATCGCGACTGATCACTACTTGCCCCGCGGCTCCCATGGTCTCCATCACCCACTGGTTGAAATGGTGCGGCCCAGTCTCCTGAGGCACGAACACGCTGTGCTCGTGGTGCTTGCGGCCGCCCTCGATGCCGGCCTGCTGCCACTCGACGTTTTGCGCGTCCTGCAGGTTGGTGATGTGCCAGAGCTCGTATGCCCGCTTGGCGTCGAAGTCGTCACGCTCCATCGTCTCCGGCTCGAACAGGTAGTCCCACGTGAGCTGCACCGTGGTCGGGCTCGTGGGGATCATCTGCTGCGTGTGCACGTAGTCCGGGTGCGCGATGAAGAAGAGATTTGGCCTGAGCTGCATCCCGGTGATGACGCTGTTCGCCTCCTCTTCCGTCAGTCCGCTGAACGTGGGGCCGCTGAGCTGGCCGTCCATCGTCCACGTCTTGCCGCCCGGTATGATGTCCATGACGTGAAGCAGCATCGTCTCGCCGCCGGAGGTCCTCCACTCCGGGTCCTGCTGGACGCCGCTCAGCCCCTTGGAAAATATCGGCACAATGTTGACGAGCTCAGGGTGCACCTGCGGGCAGTGGAAGCACTCGGTGAAGTTCTCGAACCAGAGCTTCCAGTTCGCCTTGATCTCCTTCACGTAGCGAAAGCCCAGCCTGAGTCTCTCCGGGTGGTAGTTATTGAACTTGAGGGGAGTGTCTCCCAGCGTCTCTTCGAGCGGATCGGCCGCTCCCGGCGTGAGATTGACGAACACGAAGCCGCCCCACTCGCCGACTGCCGCTTCGTAGAGTGAGTAGGCTTTCATGTCGAAGTCGGCCGACTCAAGCTGGTGCGGCGTGGCGATCAGGTTCCCTTCCAACGAGTACGTCCACGCGTGGTACGGGCAGACGATGGAGCCGCCCTCGAAGCGGCCCTCGTTCTGCGTGCACAGGATCGACCCTCGGTGCCGGCACGTGTTGTGGAAGGCCCTGAGGTTGCCCTTCAGGTCCCTTGTCAGGACGATGTTCTGCCCGCCGATCGCGACGACCTTGTAATCCCTCGGCGAGGCCACCTCTTCCGACCTGCAGACGTTGATCCACATGCGGTACCAGAACGCCTCCAGCTCCTTCTGGTAGTGCTCGGAATCGGAATGCCAGCTGTTCGGGAAGCTGGGCTCCAGCTTGTCAAGCGTGTTGCGCCTGTGCTGGTAGGTGTACAGTTGCATCTCAGGGACCTCCTTCACTAACGCCGCGCACTCCGTTCGGCCCGCTGCCGCCTAGCCGTCGCGCCTGAGCACCTCATGTCCCGCGGACTCAATGATGTCCATGACCCAGTTGTTGAAATGGTGCGGCCCCTTCTCCTGTGGCACGAAGACACTGTAGTCGTGGTGATTGAGGCTGCTCTGGATCCCCGCCTGCTGCCACTCGACGTTCTGCGCGTCCTGCAGGTTGGTGATTTGCCACAGCTCGTACGCGCGCTTCACGTCGAAGTCCTCACGCTCCATCGTCTCCGGTTCGAACAGGTAGTCCCACGTTAGCTGCACCGTGGTCGGGCTCGTGGGAATCATTTGCTGTGTGTGCACGTAGTCGGGGTGCGCGATAAAGAAGAAGTTTGGTCGGAGTTGCATCCCTGTGACGGCGCGGTTGGCCTCTTCTTCCGTCAGGCCGCTGAATGTCGGACCGCTGAGTTTGCCGTCTATCGTCCACGTCCTGCCGCCGGGGATTATGTCGGAGCCGCCGTGCAGCACCATCGTGTCGCCTCCGGAAGGCTTCCACTCCGGGTCTTCGCTGACTCGTATAAGGCCCTTGGCATAGATCGGCACAATGTTGATGAGCTCCGGGTGGACCTGCGGGCAGTGGTAGCATTCCGAGAAGTTCTCGAACCACAGCTTCCAGTTCCCTTTGATTTCATGCACGTACCGGAAGCCCACCTTCAGCCTTTCCGGGTGGTAGTTCTTGAACTTCTCAGGGGTGTCTCCCAGTGCCGCTTCGAGCGGCTCGGCCTCCTCGGGCGTGAGGTTCACGAACACGAAGCCGCCCCATTCTCCGACCGCCGCCTCGTAAAGCGAATAGTCTTTCATGTCGAAGTCGGCCGACTCCAGCTGGTGTGGCGTGGCGATCAGCCTGCCCTCCAGCGAGTACGTCCACGCATGGTAAGGGCAGACGATGGACCCGCCCTCGAAGCGCCCCTTCGCGTGTCCGTGCAGAGAATCGAGCCCCGGTGCCTGCAGGTGTTGTGAAACGCCCTCAGGTTGCCTTTGAGGTCCCTTGTTAGGACGAGGTTCTGATCGCCGACGCTGACAACCTTATAGTCCCTGGGCGAGGCGACCTCGTCCGATCTGCAGACGTTGATCCACATCCTGTACCAGAATGCGTCCAGATCCTTCTGGTAGTCCTCGGGATCGTAGTGCCAACTATTGGGGAAGCTCGGCTCCATCTTGTCGAGACTGCGTTGACTGGTCTCGTACGAAAACAACTGTGTCATGCGTGTCTCCTCTCTGCTCGCTGGATATCCCGCTCACGCCGCGCACTCCGTTCGGCCCGCTGCCGCCTAACGGTCGCGCCTGAGCACCTCGTGCCCCCCGGCATCCATGACCTCCATGACCCACTGGTTGAACTGGTGCGGACCTGTCTCCTGCGGCGTGAACACGCTGTAGTCGTGGTGCTTGCTGCCGCCTTCGATGCCTGCCTGCTGCCACTCGACGTTCTGGGCGTCCTGCAGGTTCGTGATGTGCCACAACTCGTAGGCGCGCTTTGCGTTGAAGTCCTTGCGCTCCATCGTCTCCGGCTCGAACAGGTAGTCCCACGTTAGCTGTACCGTAGTCGGGCTCGTGGGGATCATCTGCTGCGTATGCACGTAGTCGGGGTGCGCAATGAAGAAGAAGTTTGGCCGGAGTTGCATCCCATTGATAACACTGGTGGCCTCCTCTTCCGTCAGGCCGCTGAACGTCGGGCCGCTGAGTTGGCCGTCCATGGTCCAAGTCCTACCGCCGGGGATGATATCGGAGCCGCCGTGCAGCACCATCGTGTCCCCGCCGGAAGGCTTCCACTCCGGGTCTTGATTGACTCGACCAAGCCCCTTCGAAAAGATCGGCACGATGCTGATGAGCTCCGGATGGACCGTCGGGCAGTGGTAGCACTCCGAGAAGTTCTCAAACCACAGTTTCCAGTTCCCCTTGATCTCATGCACGTACCGGAAGCCCACCTTCAGCCGTTCCGGGTGGTAGTTCTTGAACTTCTCCGGCGTGTCTCCCAGCGCCGCTTCGAGCGGCTCGGCCGGGTCCGGGGACAGGTTTACGAACACGAACCCGCCCCATTCTCCGACAGCCACGTCGTAGAGCGAGTAGTCTTTCATTGCGAAGTCGGCCGACTCAAGCTGGTGCGGCGTGGCGATCAGCTTCCCCTCCAGTGAGTACGTCCACGCGTGGTACGGGCAGACTATCGATCCGCCTTCAAACCGGCCCTCGTCTTGCGTGCACAGGATCGAGCCACGGTGCCGGCACGTGTTGTGGAACGCTCTCAGTTTGCCCTTGAGGTCCCTCGTGAGGACGAGGTTCTGATCGCCAATGCTGACAACCTTGTAGTCTCGCGGCGAGGCGATTTCGTCCGACCTGCAGACGTTGATCCACATGCGATACCAGAAGGCTTTGAGTTCCTTCTGGTAATGCTCAGGATCGTAGTGCCAGCTATTGGGGAAGCTCGGCTCCAGCTTGTCGAGCCTCCTGATCCTCATCCTGCTCTCGTACGAGTACAACTGCGTCATGCAGGTCTCCTTTCTGTTCGCTGCGTCTCCTGCTCACGCCGTGACGAAGGTGCCCGGACGGCCCGGGTCTAGCCGTCGCGCCTGATTACCTCGTGTCCGGCGGCCTCCATGATCTCCATGACCCAGTTGTTGAACTGGTGCGGCCCGGTCTCCTGCGGCACGAACACGCTGTACTCGTGGTGCTTGCTGCCGCCCTCGATGCCCGCCTGCTGCCACTCGACGTTCTGCGCGTCCTGAAGGTTCGTGATGTGCCAAAGCTCGTAGGCTCGCTTGGCGTCGAAGTCCTCGCGCTCCATCGTCTCAGGCTCGAACAAGTAGTCCCATGTCAGTTGGACCGTCGTCGGGCTGGTGGGAATCATCTGCTGAGTGTGGACGTAATCCGGATGCGCCACAAAGAAGAAGTTCGGTCTTAGCTGCATGCCGCTGATGACGCTGTTCGCCTCCTCTTCCGTAAGGCCGCTGAACGCAGGGCCGCTGAGCTGGCCGTCCATCGTCCACGTCCGGCCGCCAGGAATGATGTCCGAGCCGCCGTGCAGCAGCATCGTTTCTCCGCCGGACGGCTTCCACTCCGGGTCCTGCCTGACGTTGCCCAAGCCCTTCGAGTAAATCGGCACAATGTTGATGAGCTCCGGATGGACCTGCGGGCAGTGGAAGCACTCGCTGTAGTTCTCGAACCACAGCTTCCAGTTGGCCTTGATTTCATGCACGTATCTGAACCCAAGCTTGAGCCTCTCCGGGTGGTAGTTCTTGAACTTCACGGGAGTGTCCCCCAAGGCCTTCTCCAGGGGCTCTGCCTCTTCCGGCGCCAGGTTCACGAAGATGAATCCGCCCCATTCGCCGACCGCCACGTCGTACAGCGAGTAGTCTTTCATGTCGAAGTCGGCCGACTCGAGCTGGTGCGGCGTGGCGATCAGCTTCCCTTCCAGCGAGTACGTCCACGCGTGGTACGGACACACGATGGAGCCGCCCTCGAACCGCCCCTCGTCCTGCGTGCACAGGATCGAACCGCGGTGTCGGCACGTGTTATGGAACGCTCTCAGGTTGCCCCGCAGGTCCCTGGTGACGACGATGTTCTGCTCGCCAATGGATACGACCTTGTAGTCCCGGGGCGAGGCGACCTCATCCGACCTGCAGACGTTGATCCACATCCGATACCAGAACGTCTCCAGTTCCTTCCTGTAGTGTTCCGGGTCGTAGTGCCAGCTATTCGGGAAACTGGGCTCCATCTCGTCAAGGACAAGCTTCCTGTTCCGCCTTTGTTCGTAGCTGTAGACCTGCATCTGATAACCTCCGTCGCCGGCTCGACCGCTTTTCGTACGATTGCCACTCTTTCCTTTACGTCATTCCGTGCTTACGAATCGCGCCTCCGCACCGTGTGCCCGGCCGACTCCATGACCTCCATCACCCAGTTGTTGAACTGGTGCGGTCCCGTCTCCTGCGGTACGAACACACTGTACTCGTGGTGCTTGCGGCCGCCCTCGATTCCCGCCTGCTGCCACTCGACGTTCTGCGCGTCCTGCAGGTTCGTGATGTGCCACAGCTCGTACCCGCGCTTGGCATCGAAATCGTCGCGCTCCATCGTCTCAGGCTCGAACAGGTAGTCCCACGTCAGTTGCACCGTCGTCGGGCTCGTGGGAATCATCTGCTGAGTGTGGACGTAGTCCGGGTGCGCAACGAAGAAGAAGTTCGGCCTGAGCTGCATCCCACCGATGGTGCAGTTCGCCTCTTCTTCCGTCAGGCCGCTGAACGCGGGGCCGCTGAGCTGGCCGTCCATCGTCCACGTCCTGCCGCCCGGTATGATGTCCGAGCCGCCGTGCAGCAGCATCGTTTCCCCGCCGGACGGCTTCCACTCCGGGTCCTCCCTGACGTCGCCTAGTCCCTTGGAGTAAATCGGCACAATACTGATGAGCTCGGGGTGGACCTGCGGGCAGTGGAAGCACTCGCTGTAGTTCTCGAACCACAGCTTCCAGTTCGCCTTGACCTCATGGACGTACCGGAAACCCAGCTTAAGCCTCTCTGGGTGGTAGTTCTTGAACTTCAGCGGAGTGTCACCCAGCGACTTTTCGAGCGGCTCGGCCTCTTCCGGCGTGAGGTTAACGAACACGAAGCCGCCCCACTCGCCGACTGCCGCCTCGTAAAGTGAGTAAGCTTTCATGTCGAAATCGGCCGACTCAAGCTGGTGCGGCGTGGCGATCAGCTTCCCTTCCAGCGAGTACGTCCACGCGTGGTACGGACACACGATGGAGCCGCCCTCGAACCGCCCCTCGTCCTGCGTGCACAGGATCGAACCGCGGTGTCGGCACGTGTTATGGAACGCTCTCAGGTTGCCCCGCAGGTCCCTGGTGACGACGATGTTCTGCTCGCCAATGGATACGACCTTGTAGTCCCGGGGCGAGGCGACCTCATCCGACCTGCAGACGTTGATCCACATCCGATACCAGAACGTCTCCAGTTCCTTCCTGTAGTGTTCCGGGTCGTAGTGCCAGCTGTTCGGAAAGCTGGGTTCCAGCTTGTCCAGCACCACGCGCGATCTCTGGTCGTAGTCGTACACTTGCATCTCTGGGACCTCCTGCCTGTTCTGGGCCGCGTGTTGCTATTTGCTGGCAAGTAGTTAGATTGCCCCGGCCTCCTTGAGCTTGTCCGCCACCCACCTGTTGAATCGCCACGGTCCCTGTTCGTTAGATACGAACACGCTCTCCTTGTGCACGTTTCGCCCGGCCATGAGCCCGGCCTGCTGCCACTCCACGTTCTGGGCGTCCTGCAAGTTCGTGATGTGCCATAGCTCGTATGCGCGCTTGGCGTCGAAGTCCTCGCGCTCCATCGTCTCCGGCTCGAACAGGTAGTCCCACGTTATCTCGACCGTGGACGGACTCGTGGGCAGCATGCGCTGTGTGTGAACGTAGTCCGGGTGCATGTTCAGGAAGAAGCTCGGTCTGAGCATGCCGCCGTTCTGCGGACTGTCCAGCTCGTGTTCATTGAGGCCGCTGAGCGCCGGTCCGCTCAACTGACCGTCCATGGTCCAGGTCTTCGCGCCGGGGATGATGTCCAGCTCCCTGACCATCGTGTCGCCGCCGGTGCCTTCCCAGTCGCGAGCGAAGCCCCCGTCCAGCGCCAGTGCATAGATCGGCACAACGGCGCACAGCTCCGGGTGGACCTGCGGGCAGTGGAAGCACTCCATGTAGTTCTCGAACCACAGCTTCCAGTTCGTCTTGATCTCGGCTACGTACCTGTATCCCAGGCGCAGGTCCTCAGTACGGTAGTTGGCGAACCGTTCCGGGAAGTCGCCGAGTACGTTTTCCAACGGCTCGGCCTTATCCCCCGCCAGGTTCACGAACACGAAGCCGCCCCACTCGCCGACGGCCACGCCGTACAGCGAGTAGTCTTTCATGGCGAAGTCGGCCGACTCCAGCTGGTGTGGCGTCGCGATCAGGCCGCCCTCCAGCGAGTAGGTCCACGCATGGTACGGGCAGACAATCGACCCGCCTTCGAAGCGGCCCTCGTCCTGGGTGCACAAGATGGAGCCCCGGTGCCGGCAGGTGTTGTGGAACGCGCGGACGTTGCCCTTGAGGTCCCTGGTGACAATGACGTTCTGATCGCCTATGGAGACGACTTTGTAGTCCCTCGGTGAGGCAACGTCCTCAGAGCGGCACGCGTACATCCACATGCTGTACCAGAAGACGTCCAATTCCTTCCGGTGGTGCTCCGGGTCGTAGTGCCAGTGGTTGGGGAAGCTCGATTCCAGGTGGCCGATGGCTGCTGGACTGTTAGCAAATGACTGCCGCGTTAGCATGGCGCGTTACCTCCGCTCGGGTGCAGTTTCGGCTATGTTAGACGAAAACGCGCGGCCCCGCCATGCGTCGGCGGGGCCGCTGTTCAGTCCTTTCGGATGTGCAGTCGGCTAGTACCTGGTGTCCCCGCCGTAGTCCGGGTCGGTCTCCTCGCCGAGCCGCTCCAGCACCCACTGGTGGAAGCGCCAGGGCCCAATCTCCTGGGGCACGAAGGTGCAGTGATCGGCCTCCCGGCTGGCCAGTCCCTCCTGCTGCCACTTGCAGTTCTGGGCGTCTTGCCGGTTGGTGATGTCCCACAAATCGACCATCTTGTCGATGTCGAAGTCCGGCCTCTCCATGGAAGACGGCTCGAACAGCCAGTCGTACACCATCTGTACGCTGGTCGGGCCTGTGGGCAGCATCCGGTGAGTGTGAATGAAGTCAGGGTGGATGTTGATAAACAGGTTGGGCCTGAGCACGGACGCAGTGTAGCCGGTGCTCCGTTCCTCCTCGGTGAGGTCGCGGAAGAAGGGCACGTTCGTGGTGCCGTCCATGGTGAGGGTCACCTTGCCGGGCGCCAACCGCTGCGTTCGGCTCATCGTCTGGCCGCCCGTAGGCTCGAAGTCCTTGCCTTGCTCCATTAGCATCATGCCGTCGTCTTTCTGACGGTCGCTGAGCAGTCCCTCGCCGTAGATCGGGATCACGTCACACAACTCCGGATGGACCCCCGGGCAGTGGAAGCACTCCGAGAAGTTCTCGAACAGCAGCTTCCAGTTGGCCTCCACGTCGATGACGATCCGCTTGCCCAGCTTCAACTCTTCCATGTGGTAGTTCTGAAGTCGGGCAGGGGTGTTGCCCAGCGTATGCTCGAGCGGTTCCGCGTTAGCGCCGGCGAAATTCACGAAGATGTACCCGGCCCACTCTCCCACGGCCACCCCGTACAGCGAATACTCGTTCATGTCGAAGTCTGCCGACTCCAACTGATGCGGCGTGGCGATCAGGCTGCCCTCCAGCGAGTAGGTCCATGCGTGGTAGGGGCAGACCACCGAACCGCCCTCGAACCGGCCCGACTCCTCCGTGCACAGGATGGATCCGCGGTGCCGGCAGGTGTTGTGGAACGCGCGCAGCACACCCTTGAGGTCCCTGGTGATGACGCAGCTCTGTTCGCCGACGGTGAAGACTTTGTAGTCCCTGGGCGACGCCACCTCCTCGGCCCGGCAAGCGTACACCCACATGTCGTACCAGAAAACGTCCAGTTCTTTTTGGTGCTGCTCAGGATCGTAGAAGTAACGGTATGGAAGTCCGTTCTTGATCTGCCTGAGTATCGATGGACCCGCAAATTGAGCCTGCATATTCCCTCCTGGTCGTGTGCGCTGCCTTCGGTATATGGTGCGCCGATGATTGAATACAGGCGCGTAACGCGATTCTAGTTGCCAATTCAGTCCACTGCAACACTAAAACTCATTGGTTACTCCACGTGCTGGGGAGTAACATTGCTTCTTCGTAACAACAGGGGCGGCGTAAACGGAGAGGTAGGATGACAAGCCGGTCCCAATCCCCGGCCCAGAGGGCTTCTCAGCCGCGGCGAAGGCTGTTCGTAGCCTTCAGCATAAAGGGCTATGTCTGGTTCTGGGCCAGCATGTTCTGGTCGGCCGCCGGGATGAGCGGCCGGATGCTCGCCCAGGGCTGGCTCGTCGTCGACCTGACGGACGAGAGCGGCGCCAGCGCGCCGCTATGGCTCGGCATCCTTTCTGCGGTCCGCGCCATCGGCAGCACTTTCCTGTCGCCCATCGGTGGCGTAATTATCGACAGATTCGACCGCCGCTTACTGCTGGTCGCGCTGCAGACGTTCAACATGACCACCAGCCTTGTGCTGGGGACCCTCGTTATCATGGATTGGGTGCAGATGTGGCACCTGATAGTCATCTCGCTGCTTCAGGGCATCATCATGGCTATCAGCATGCCGACCCGCAACGCGGTCACGTTCGACCTCGCGGGTCGCGAGAGCCTGATGAATGCGATGTCCGCCAACTACCTGGCTTCGGACGTCATGCGCATAGCGAGCCCTGTGATTGCCGGTGTGATCACGGACCTTGCGGGCACCGGCGGGGCGTTCTTCTTCCTCGCAAGCTCGTTCATCGTCGCAACCTACTGCATTCTTCGGCTGCCGCGCACTGAAATGAAGCCCAGACCCCGCCGCTCCGTTTGGTTAAGCCTGACGGAAGGCGCCTCTTACGCATGCCGCAACAGGAACATGCGAATGATCATGGTCATGGACATACTCATGTCATGCTTCGCTTACAGCTCGCAACTCATGCTTCCCTTCTTCGCGAGGGAGGTCCTGGGTGTCAGCGCGACGGGGCTAGGTGTCCTAATGGGAGTTATGGGTGTCGGGTCCCTGATGACCGGCGTGCTTATCGCAAGCTCCGCCAGCCTGAAGCCCACGCACGCACGTTACCTGGTGGCCTCCCTGGGATACTCGGCGATGGTGATCGGGTGGGCCGTGTCGCCGTGGTTCGCGCTTGCGGCCTTGTTCCTCTTCCTGAATGGAATGGCCTCGGGCGGGTTCAACTCACTGTCTTCTTCCCTCATACAGGTTGTTTCTTCTGAGGAGTACCGCGGAAGGATGATAGGTTTGCAGGGCCTCACCTGGGGAACGATGTCACTCGGAGGAATGGCCATAGGGGGCGCTGCCACCTTCGTCAGCATAACCTTTGCGCTGTCGGGGCTCGCGGCCATTCCCGCTCTCCTTTCGGTGGTCTATCTTGTCAGGGCGAAGCAGTACTCTACCGATCCCGAGGATCAGGGCTGACCCGCCCCTCTTACGGGCCCATCTGCTGACGGCGGCGGTTCCGCTTAGTAGCATAAGTAGACGCACTAAATTTCCGGAGGTGTTCCCATGCCGGCAGGACAAGTCTTCGCGATTGCCGACCTCATGGCGCAGCAGAGCGAGAGCGAAGGGTTCTGGTACGAGTTTCTCCGTGTACCGAGGATGTACTGCGGCCTCTACGTGTTGCCCGCCGGGACCAAAGACCCACAGCAGCCCCACGCGGACGACGAGGTCTACTACGTCGTGAAAGGGCGCGGCGTCATACAGGTGGAAGGGGACAACATGCCGTTGCAGGAGGGCAGCGTCGCGTACGTCGCCGCGGACGCCAAGCACCACTTCCACTCCATCACCGAAGACCTGATCCTATTAGTCTTCTTCGAGGCATCCGGAAGCTCGGAAGGGTAGGGAAGTACGCAAGTCGTGCGTTGCCCATAGGCGGCCCCGATCTTACACTGTGACATCCACGACCAAGAAGGCTTTGCGAGATGTGGCCGCTAGTTGACGGGCGTCGGAGGGACCATGGGAGCATCGACCGAGATCATATTCGAAGTGACTGAAGCTGTTGAGGGCGGCCTCGATGCCCGGGCGCTTGGCTATAGCATCTTCACACAATGCGAGGACTGGTCAGACCTCAAAGCAGTGGTCAAGGATGCCGTTTACTGTCACTTCGGCGACCAGGAAATGCCTAAGGTCATAAGACTGCATTTCGTCAAGGGCGAAGCCATCGCAGTGTGAGACTGCTCCGAGACCTGTCGGGCCAAGACTTGGTAGTGTTGTTGCGCCGTCAATACGCTTACCAAGTCTTGCGGCAAAGGGGCAGCCATGTGACATTGACCCGAACCGTTGGCGGCGTAGCCGATAGCATTACCGTTCCACTCCACCGCGCCGTTCGCGTAGGAACACTAGGTGGAATAGTTGCCGATATCTCTTCCCATTTTGGCTTTCGCCAAAATGAAGTGCGTGCCGCGCTCTTCGGAGGTTAAGTACTGCCTGTCCGCAACTACGTGAGCTGCGTGCTTCGGACGCTACGCACTGGCCATAGCTGAGTCGAGGCTGGAAAACTAGGCAATGGCAGATGACATGCCGTTGCAGGAAGGCAGCGTGACCTACGTCGCCGCGGATGCCAGGCACCACTTCCACTCCATCACCGAGGACCTGACCCTGCTCGTCTTCTTCGAAGTGTCTGGAAGTTCTGAAGGGTAGGGAAGTACGCGGGCCTGGCAGTGCCCTTCGGCAGCGCCGCTCTCATGCAAAGCACTTGCGGTTCAGCCATTATTGCCGGCCACAAGTGTGTGGTGTATGGTATGTGTATGACACGCACCAACGTAGACATCGATGACAGCGCGTGCGCGGAGGTGATGCGGCGCTATCGCTTGGCGACCAAGCGAGAGGCCATTAACTATGCGCTACGTGTACTGGCGGCAGAACCAGCTTCTGTCGACGAAGCCCGCGCACTTCGGGGGACCGGGTGGGAAGGGGATCTGGACGCGATGCGCGCCTGTCGCGCGCCGTGATCCTCCTCGACACCTCAGCATGGATAGAGTTTCTCAGGAACACTGAATCTAGAGTCTGCGAACAGGTAGACGAACTGCTGGCTGGAGATATCGCAGTCTGCGATCCCGTTCGGATGGAAGTGTTCGCTGGTGCACGTGACGAAACACACCTGGCCAGCCTGAGGCGGCTTCTGGCGCGAGGGGTGCTGTTGCATACTAGGGCCACGGACTACGAAGATGCAGCCGCGCTCTATCGCCGTTGCAGGCGGCAAGGCGAGACCATACGCAAACTCATAGATTGCCTGATCGCTTCAATTGCGATTCGCGCCGATGTGCCGGTCCTGCACAACGACTCCGACTTCGACGTGCTCGCCAGACACACTGAGCTACAAGTCTATGGGACAGCAACCTGAGACCGTAGGCGAGTATGTGAGATGTCCTCAACTCTTGCTGTAGCCTTCACAAGGCGTTCTGAGTGACATGCCGTCCCACAACGGAGTTCGTTCGGCACTGACGGGAACAAACACGAGAGGTGAAACGGTGCGCGCACTGATAGCGGTAATCGCAATCATGACCTTTGTCCTGACTGCCGTGGCCTGCTAGGGAGACGCAGGACTTGCCGGAGAGCAGGGGTCTCCCGGTCCGCAGGGTCCCGCGGGACCTCCCGGCCCGGCAGGGGACATCGCCTCGCTGGATGAGGCCACCATAGCCTCAGTCTTGGAACAGCTGCAGGACGCCAGACTCCGCCTTGTCCGCCGCCCGCCGTGAGGACTCAGAGCGCCTGGACAATCTGGTTCACCGCATCATCGACAACACCCGGAACCCGGCCTTCAAGGAGCGGCTGGCAGCCTGGACCGCGAGATTCACAGGGTCTTCGAGTCCGCCGCCTCCGCGCCCGACCAGGAGACGGCGCAGACATTCGAGCTGATGGAAGGCATCGCAGTAACATCCAGCATCATCAACGCCATCGCGGAGGCGAGGGTCGCCGCCGCAGCCAAGTCGGAGGACGCTGCCGCTAAGCCGCAGGCCCCCGCACCCCCCAAGTGGGAGCCTGACGAGTACACTCAATACTTCGGCAAAGAGGCCATCGGCAGGTATGACTCCGAAGGTCTCGATGACACGGTCGCCTACTACAACACGGAAGAGAGCATCGACTGCAGTGGTACATGTTCATTTTCGACCAGGACGACATAATGCTGGCCCACGCCGCCAACCCCGATCTCGTTGACCGGCCTGCTTCAGAGGCCGTCGGGCCCAACAACTTTCCCTCCGGAGAAGCGTTGGTCGCCGTTGCCGACGAGTATGGCGAGTAGTTCAGCTACACGTTCACGAACCCGGCGACTGGCGCAGCCGAAGCCAAACACTCCTGGATGGTCGAGTACGATGGCCTGACCTTTGGATCGGGCTGGCATCAGCGAGCGTCGGGCAAGCACGATGCCCCTGCATACACGCAGGACTTCGTAGCCCGGGCCATTAGCTTGTACAGCGCCATCGGCCACGATGCCCACGGTGGCCTACTACAACACCATGGAGAGCGTGGACGGCCAATGGTACGTCTTCATCATCGATGAGGAGGGCTACGCGATATCCTACCTCAACGAGATGGTCAGAGGCCGGGACCCCAACCTCCGTGTTGACGCCACGGGACACTTCTACGGGGACCACCTGCTGGGTGCCACCGAGTCGGGGCGTTGGGTCGACTACTTGCTGCTGAACCCGGAGACCGGCGATGACCGGCAGAAGCACACCTGGGCAGTGGGCCATGACGGCCTGATCTTCGCCTCAGGCTGGTACGAGTAGCCGCGAACGGTCTGGCCGCAGGGCTAATCTCAGCGTCTGGATTCCTCGGGCCGGCTCTCTATCGAGCGCGAATGGCAGGCTGGCAGAGAAGCTGTCGACCTCCGTCGGCCAACTCGCCTAGTCACCGTTGTTGGGGCTCCGGAACGTCTGGGCGCCAAGCAGGGCTATGGCGTCTTCCAGCAGCCGCGAGTTTGACTTCGCCAACACCTGCACGTCCGAGGTGAGAATGAGTTCAGATGCTCTGACCTTGTCTTCGGCCCGCCGCCTCGTCCTAATGACCATGTAGATCACAAGCCCAATAACGGCGACCGCCACCGCTATACTCCATACGAAAGCCGTACCGTTAGATCGTCATCTGTGAGTGACGCTTCCGTGGGGGCGCCCGTGAAGGCAACGGCGAAAATCCAGCCAAGGGTTACCAACCCGTTGCAAGGGCGCCAATACTTCACTCCGGCACCTCCTGCAGTGAACAATGCATATCGCTTTGAGGGTTAACTCGAAACCAACCTGGGCCTAAATCGCAGCGAGAACGAGCCCAGCAGCGCCCCTTGCAAACTCCTTACCCGAAGGTCGGCTTGTTGACCATTAGGTAGAGCGAAACAATCGGCAGCGCTATTGCGATTGCCCCCCAGATGTACCACATCCGGACGGCCGAAAAGAACCTCGGCGGCAGAGAGTCCGGGTAGTCTGATGGGTCGGAGAACACAGCCATGCGGTGTTGGACCGGTATGAGTATCCCCACCCAGATGATGCCGGATGCTATGAACAACGCTAGCGCAAGGGTTATCCATGAAAGCTGGTGAAACGCGTCCCAGCCACCCCAGTGAGCGACTACCATGATGACCCCGTTCATCACTATCAGGAGCACGCCCGGCAAGGTGAACAGGAGGTCGGCCCGGACGACGGCCTTGGCCGAGAAGTGTATGACGCTGGTGTTGCGCGTCCTCTCCGCCATCAGCATCCAAGCGCCGGTTACGATTATGTTCCCAAGGAAGACCACCGCTCCGGCGATGTGCAGGAATGTGTGCCACCTGTAGGGGAACAGCGGCAGGGATGCCGCCACAGTAGCGGCCACTAGGAAGCCGTAAACCAGCCATTCGTTCCGGTGAATGTATCGCAAGCTCAGTCCTCTCGGAGATGTCCAGGTCAGTACAAGTGCGTACGTTGGCCGATAAGTGCGCGGACAAGTCTACAGCAGTACGCCCCCCTGTTCTCGCGGCCAAAGCAAGCCGCATTGGGGCCAGCCTTGCGGGAGTCAAGAGCTCCCTAATGGAGACCATTGCGTAACTATCGCATGGGCCTGTCGAAGTATTCACTTGACCCATTCCGCAGACTGCTGGGGAAGAGCCTGCCCTGACGCTGTCCTGAGCTTGCCGAAGGAGCGAAGTCGAAGGGCTGGGATCGGGTCACACAACCCGAATAATGCGGTCATGCGAAGGTCTCCCAATGGGGGATCATGCCGAGCATTGCCGTAGTCAGTAACTTCCTATGAGCAGTCCCGGCCAGCAGATTGGGACCTGCATATTGCAGTGTAGATTGTAGATTAAGATGCAATCGCGAAGGCATAGAGCTCTACACGCTCGCTCGTTCTGAGGCGTGACGATGTCAATCACTTACCAGGAGACGACTAATGGAATCGGTCCTGACCAACTTGGGGCTTCTTCGTCGGATGGCCTAAACGGCCGTCTGCGGAGGGCCATATGAGAATCCTCCAGGGGAGTGATCTCCTGGTTATGGCAATCTCGCAGAACCGCAAGGTGGTCGGGTTCGTCACGGCTATCACAGACGGCGTTTCCACCGCCCACATACCATGACTTGAAGTGTTGCCTGAATGGCAGGGCCGGGGCATCAGCACCCAGCTAATCAGACGTGACTTGGCAAAGCTAGGGGCGGTCTACGCCATCGATCTGATCTGCGACGAAGACGTTCGGGGATTCTACAAGAGGCTTGGGTTCCAAGCGGTCCGGGGCATGGCAATCAGGAAACACCCGTTTCAAGTGGAGTGACCGCCGGACTCGTCTACCTCCTCGCGTCTGCCCAAGATATCAGCTTACCGTCACTGTTCATTCATCCCGCCTTTCGCCTTCTTCGCACAACTGTGCTATCATTGACGTATGGAGGCCACGTACAGTAGCAACCAGCCCGGACGGTATCGCCTTGTAGGGGTGTCCCATGAGGGCACTCTGCCCCCGGTGGCCGCATTTGGCCGGTTCTGGCCGCCAGCAGGATTTCCGAAGGCGCATATCAGCTATGAAACAACCGCACTTGGCCGTTTGGGGCGGACAGACGCATGTACATTTGCACGCTCCGGCCTTAGCGGAGATGTATGCCCATGCGCGGCTAGTCTCACCGGGCGCCGCAAACCTGCAGGCAGGCTTGCATATGGCCGCGCGCCTCGGCGGCGATTGCAGAGCACTGTTGGACCGTGAATGCCCTGGCGCCGATGACCTCAAGGTCCAGAGGCCCCTCGTAGCCGTGCTCGTGGAGCACGCGAACGAAACCCAGCAGGTCGATGTCGCCCCTGCCGTTGGCCTGGTCCTCGGGCCTTCCCGGCGACGCCTGCCTGCCCTTGCAGTCGCGTATGTGCACGTGCCTCACGCGACTTATGACGGGCACGATTGCCTCCGCCGGGTTCTCCCCGGCCCTGTAAACGTGGGATGGGTCCATGTCGATGCCGAATGCTGGCGAGGCAATCGACTCCATAGCCCGCAGCGTGGTGGCCGTATCGTGAATGCTGGCGCCGTAGTGCGCCTTGACGCACAGGACCACCCCGTGAGCCTCCGCTACCTCCGACATTCTGGCTAGGGACTCGATCGAGGCCCTGATGCTGTCCTCGTCGCCAATCTTGCCGCCTGGTCCACAGTTGACCACCGGGATATCCAGGGCCGACGCGGCCGCGCACGCCTGGTCCATCTTCACCGGGTCGTGGGACGGCTGCTCGATGGCCAGCAGCTCAAGCTCGTACTCCTCCGATAGGTCCCGGATCTCCGGCGCAAGCTCATGCCAGCGCTCCAGCACCAGGTGCTCGCTCATGCCGTCGATGGCCGACAGCTCGACTCCGTCGTAGCCCGCCATGGCGATGCCTTCGAAGGCCGTCCGCATGCTATGTCCCCCGAAGAGGACCGTGTTTGCTCCCAGCTTCATGGCTGCTCCACGTCTATCACTTGCCCGGTGTCCCATGACTCGATGGCCGCCTCGATCACGAGCTGCGCCCTGAGCGCGTCCTCGGCGGAGCCGTCGAGCTCTTCCGGCGAGTCACCGGAAACGTTCTGGTCGATCCAGCGGGTTATGCGGCTCTTGAACGTCTCGCCGAAACCCATCATGCCACCCAGGTAGGCGTAGGTCTCGACCTGCCGTGAGCGGCGGGGATAGAGCTCCAGGCTCTCGCAAGCCTCTCGCAGCACAACCCTCCCCTCCGAGCCGACCACCTCCAGCGTCTCCAGGCCGTAGCTGCCTCCGGCGTCGTAGCTGCCGGTCAGATGGCCCACTACGCCGCTTTCGAACAGCATGTTGGCCTGCACGTTCGACCATCCCTGCCGCCCCTTGCCGCGCTTGAAGAACGTTTGCACCTTGGCGACGTCGCCGCAGAAGTACCGCATGACGTCGATGGAGTGAGAGTGCAGGGCCCTCATGTGGAAGTGGGGAGAGGTCTCGTTCGGATTGTTGATCCACATGGTCATGTTGACGATATTCAACTCGCCCAGCCGGCCCTCGTCCACCCACTCCCTCGCCCGCACCGCGGCGGGAGTAAAGCGGTGGTTGAGGTTGATCCCGTACCGCAGCCCCTTCTCCTTCGCGAGCGCCACCATCTCCCGCGCCTCGGTGATCTTGTTTGATATCGGCTTCTCTCCCAGGACTGCTACGCCTGCGCAGAGCAGTGCCATCGTGGGCTCGTAGTGGTCCCCGCCGTTCTCCACGCCGGCGGTGCAGACGCTCGCGATGTCGATCCCGCCGCCCTCCACCATCTCCTCAACGGTAGAGAAGGCCTTGCATGTGTAGCGCCGAGCGGCGGCCTCCGCCTTCTCCTTCATGACGTCGCAGACCGCCACTACCTCGCAGCGCGGGTCGTCATCGTAGATCTGAGCGTGCCTGTTGCCGATGGTGCCTGCTCCCACGATTGCTACTCTCAGTGTCACTGTAACCAGCCTCCTTCGTTCGGGCATGCCGGCATTAGCTGCGTGATCTGGCCTGCAATCGCCTGGCCTCGGAAGAGCCGCCGATGTGTAGGGTGTCATAGGCCTGCTGCGACGAATCGAACGCACCGACCCCTTCGTGGCCGTGCCAGTCCCCCTGGTCATAAATCGGGTTGGCGAGGCCGGTCTGCCGCTCCCGCGCGTCTATCCATCGCTCCATTCTGCGTGTGAGGGCGTCAACTACGTCAGGATGGTCGCCCGCTACGTCATTCACCTCCTGTGGGTCCTCCACCAGATTGTAGAGCTCCATCGGAGGTTTGAAGTGGAAGTCGGGTTCCAGGGCCCGGATGAGCTTCCACTGTGGCGTTCTCCAGCCGTGCTTGCGCATCCAGGTGCACTCGGTGACGTAGACCTCGGCCTCGTGGGAGGCGGTCTCGCCCCGCACCATGCCCATCAGGCTTCTGCCGTCGAAGGGTATGTCGGTTTCGATACCCGCCAACTCCAGCAGCGTAGGTACCAGGTCCTTGTGCTGGTTGTAGCCGGACACCCGCAATCCAGCGGGCACCTTCTTCGGGTAGCGAATGATGAGCGGTACGTGGAGGTTAGAGTCGTACAGCCCGTGGTGGTCGAACCAGCACTCGTGCTCGTACAGTGTCTCCCCGTGGTCGGAGTTCAGGACGATGACGGTGTCGTTCAGAACTCCGCGGGTCTCCAGGAAAGTAAGGATCGTCTGGATGCAGGAGTCCATGTAAGCGATGGCCCCGTCGTATTGGGCGTTCACCCACTCCTTGTACGTGATGCCGGGCGGCATCCAGCTCGCGAAGTAGTCCTTGAAGGGCTTGAAGGCGAAGACGGGCTCCATCGAGTCGTTGCCCGGGTCGCGCTCGTCGCCATGGTAAAACATGCGCTCGAACGGCGGGGGCGGCAGGTAGGGTGTGTGGGGGTCCATGTGGCGCAGCAGCACGAAGAAGGGCTGGTCTTGGCCCAGCAGCCGGTCCAGTTCCGGGATGCCGACCCCGTTGAGTTCCTGGGCCTTGACAAAGGGTCGCTCCTCCCACATTCCCCACGCCTTGTAGTCCAGGTAGGTGTCGAACCCCCTGGAGCTTGGGTTGCCGGTAAGGCCCACGCAGGTGGTGTTGTAACCTTCAGCCCTCAGGATCTCCGGAAGCATCGTCACCTCCGGTCTGACCGGGCCTCTGTGCCGCAGGGCCACCACCTGCGAAGTGAACACGTCCGTGCCGCTAAGCATGGATGTGTAGCCGCTGGTCGTGGGAATGTGGGCGCTGAACGTGTTCTCGAACAACGTCCCCTGTCCGGAGAGGCGGTCGATGTGGGGCGACGTAAGGCGTGGGTACCCGTAGCAACTCAGGTGGTCTGCCCTAAGGGAGTCGACGCCGATTATTAGGATGTTCGGTCGACGTCCGGCGCTGCTAGCCGTCAACGTGGTCTCCCTTCCTCGGGTGGGGCTGGGTCCCCAGCATGTCCGGGACCTCGTCGATGGGTCGCGGAAAGAATGTAAACATGGAAGTGTATCGGTCTATGTCTGGGCGACCCTCCACGCTCCTTGACTCCATCATCGCGTCCGGGGTCGCTCCCGGCTCGTCGGACGCGTAGGCGATGCCGGCTCGCCGGTCGTCGAGGCCGAAGGTGAAAGAGTTGGTGGTGTTGGTCTTGACGGAAGGGCATTGGCTGGGATATCCCACTTCGGCCAGGCTCAGGCTTCGAGAACAGTCCAATCGAAGCGGCGACATCATAGAGCGGCCTCTTGAAAGCGGTCAATCCCTGGGTACTCCTACAGAAGACGCCGGGGCGAGGCACCCTTCCGGTGCATCTTCGTCTCTTTTGCCGCCTGCTGCGGGCTTCTGGAGCCCTTGCGTGTAGGTTTCCCGTCGCCCGGCAATGTTCACATTCCAAATAGTGCCACTCCCAGACGATCAAGCTCAGCTTGCTCGATGAAAGTGAGGACTAGCACTGTTCAAAAGGATTCAGAAGTTCAATTCTGAGTTGTTCGAAGTCGCTCACGTACGAGTGACCACAGTCAGCCGATGGGCCGTGGCCGCCACCGCAATCGTCGCGTCTTCGGTATTGGTGTCCGACCTCCCGTGCATGTGCCGTGTCCTCACCCGGAAGGCGGGCGCGTCCATTGGCAACCCTGGTCCAAGATCTCCTCCGACCAGCCCAACCTCCATCCACGCGAGTACCGAAGCTCCACGGCGCCTGTTCCGCCCTACACAAACATAGCGGTGTCGCTCCTGCTGAAGTCTCGCGCCGGATAAGGAAGACGCGGGGACTCATGCAAAGTCTTCTTTCATTCAGACTACGAGACCTCCTCTGCCGCGAAGAAGACCCTTACGCAACCGTCATACTGGAGGAGGCAGGTATCAAGATGGTTGTTATGCGGGCACTGTCGGCAAACTGCGCAGAGCGTGTCCGACGCGGGGCGTGGCATTTTGCCCCGGGTGTAACGACTGCGGCCTGTTCTTTGGAGGAGCCGTATATGTAATAAGTACTTGACAGACAGTAAAGGCCGCTTTACTGTCTCCGCTCGGAGAATTCACCTTCTGCCCAACACGAATGAGGAGGGTCACACAATGGATAGCGCCAGAAGACAGCTTTACATGCGACTGGCCTTGGTACTGCTGGCATACGCCGTCATTCTTGCGATTTCCGTCCCGTTGACCTCGGCGTATCCGGACGGAGTTTGGCGCTTCCCTGTAGCCGTCACGCCGATGGCGCCGTTCATCTATGGGATCGTCGCCTACGTCCGCTACTTGCGAAGGGTCGACGAACTCCAGCAGCGGATCGACCTGGAGGCTCTCGCAATCGCGTTCGGTGCGACGGCAGCCAACACCTTCTCCTACGGATTTCAGGAGCATGTTGGCCTGCCACACATCAACTGGTGGTGGGTGTGGCCGGTCATGGGAGTTTCTTGGATGCTCGGCAACGAGTACGCTGTTCGCAGGTACCGATGAAGAATCGACTCCGCGTACTTCGTGCCGAGCGCAACTGGTCGCAGTCGGAACTGGCGAGTCGCTTGGGTGTGTCGCGCCAAACGGTCAACGCGGTGGAGAGGGGAAAATACGACCCCAGCCTGCCTCTGGCCTTCAAGCTAGCCAAGCTCTTCGGGCACCCAATAGACCAAATCTTCACCCCGGACGTTGACAACTGAGGCCGCACCCGCCGAAGTGAGCACTTGGCAAAATGCACCGCTCCTCCTGAATCTACCCTGTCATTTCGCACAAACGCGGCCAGTGCAAAATAAGCAGTCAGCAGGTGAGTAGCATTGCGTTTTCCAGCGCAAATCCACCCCATCGGCAAGAGTCTGTAACATAGCCCCGCGTCTTACGGAGGCGCCTGGAGCGAAGTCCACCGCGCCGACGGCAGCATCGTCAGGCCCTGAGAAAGGGCCGCGAGCCGATTCTTTGGCCGCCAGTCCTCCTCCAACGGATAGAGGGAAATTACGCTTGGGCTTCCACATTCCCGGCGTTTTGGTCTCGATCTTCAGTCAGGACGTGGTTCCATTGGTCTGTTGGAGTCGGCGGCCAGAAGGACAGTCTCTTGGGCCGAGGAACAGATATCAGAGGTCCGCGACTCTATCCGATCAGTTTGGAGCCCTACCGGTGCCACCCTTCGATCTGACCAATCACGTTGCGCTGGTTACCGGCGCAAATCACGGCATCGGCGCTGCCGCTGCGCGCGTCTTGGCCGATTGCGGCGCTCGCGTCCTGATTACATACCTTAGGCTCCAGGAAGACGAGTCCCCCGGGAGGCCGGAGGCGTTCCATCGCGCCCGCGCCTCCGATGGCGGTCCTGTCGTTGCCGCCATCCTCAGGAAGGGCGGGCTGGCCACCGCCGTAGAGGCTGACCTGGCCGATCCGCATTCGCCCCAGCGCCTGTTCGACATTGCCGAGGCCGAGCTTGGCCCGGTAGACATCCTGGTCAACAACGCCTCCGGAGGAGGCGGGAAGGACACATTCATTGGCGAGACCCGTGACCAGTTCGGTCGGCTCCTCCACCCAGTATCCGCCGAGACCTTCGAGCAGCAGTTTGCGGTGGATGCACGTGGCGCGGCCACTATGATCGCGGAGTTTGCAAGGCGCCACTCGGAGCGGGGCGCAACGTGGGGCCGCATCATCGGCCTGACATCCGGAAGGCCAGGTGGGTTCCCGGGCGAAGTCTCCTACGGCGCCGCCAAGGCAGCCCTTGAGAACTACACGATGTCTGCGGCCGTCGAGCTGGCTGACCTTGGAATCACCGCAAACGTCGTCTATCCGCCGGTTACCGACACCGGTTGGGTCACGGAAGAAGTAAGGCAGCACGTTCGTGAACGGCCGGACCTGGTCCACATCGCTGAGCCGGAAGACGTAGCGTATGTCATCGCCTACCTGGCGTCAGACCATGCCCGCCTGATCACCGGAAACATCGTCCACCTGCGCTAGGGAAGTCCTCACTGCCCTGGCCGGCGGAGTTGATTCTGTGAGGTGTCCCGCCTCCTGAAGTTCTACCCGGAGACCATCAACCGGTTCACACCCGCGGCCGCTGTCCGGAAGAGTAGAGTCGGCCGGATTCGAAAGTGTCTCCCATGCTGAAGCGAGCGAATGGGCGCGACGCTGTAGTCGGTGCTGTGGTGGGAGCGGCGCTCGGCGCCCTCATTGGTTGGGCCCTTGGCGATTTCGTGGGCGGCATCATTGGAGCCCTGATGGGGATGATGGTTGGTGCTGTGGTTGGAGCATTCGCGAACGTAAAACGTAATCGGGTACCGGACCTTCTACTACTAGTCCGTTCAAATGTCAGGACTCCTGGCTGGATCTGCGGGCGCAGAGTTCTGATCCTGCGAATGAGCAACGCCTTCTGCTCTTCCCTCTGGTAACGCCGTCCATCGGGTGGGGGAGACGCCGCCGCTCAGCAAACGAACGTCCATCGTTGATTAGTACGAATGGCCTCACCATTGCACCCGGTACGCGTAGCCTTGTAGTGTCTCCGCCTGAACGACGATCGGAGCGCCTGTTCAGTCAACCGGTACACGTCTTCCCGTCGGAATACGTCGGCCTCCGCAACAAAGCACGCTGTCTCCACACTCCTCAGTCCCCCCGCAAATTCGACCATACGGCATCGAGACTATCGAGTCCGATTAGGGTCGAAGCGGCGCTGGTGAGTCAGTCTTCGTACAGGCGTGACTTAGTAAGCGTAAGCGCGAACGTTGGCATCGCCGCCGCCATCCGTCTTGGGTCGAGATGTAGCCTGGGATTGGGTGTTGAGTCCCGCCGGACGGGTCACCTCACACGGAATGCTAGGGGAACTCAACAGTGGACAGGTCGATCTTGAACTCCGAATACCCCTGCAAGAAGCTTCGGTCCTTGCCATACTTTTGGAATTGCCCTACCAGAGTCTCCAACCCTGAAAGGTTGAGTAGATCGAAATCAACTCTAGCCTTTTCTTCCCCGTGACCGCCGTTGTAGATGTCCCATTCAAGGGAGTTTTCTGTCCTTAGGCTTAGCGTGTAGTTGCCATCCACGGGATTGTTCCACCCGATGACGATTCCATCCGAGCTGACCTCGTAGAATGCACCAATCTCCGAGCCATCGATCGGGTACTGTTCTGGGGTTACAAGTACTACTGTCGACAGGTCAATCGTGAATTCTGAATGCTCCTCCAAGACCCTACCGTCTACGTCATGTTGCACAAAGAGGCCAACAAGGGCCTCTGTCCCTGAAAGATTGAACAGTTCATACTCCACCGGAGCGGCATCTTCCCTGTGGCCGCCGTAGTAGATGTTCCACTCGCTGGAGCCTTCAGTCTTTAGCAGAAGTGAGTAGCTGCCATCATCGGGATTCATCCACCTGATATCTATTCCCGCCTTGCTTATCTCGTAGTAAGCGTCAATCCCTGACCCAATAATCGCGTTCTCTTCACGGGTTTCAGGAAGCTCTGACCCATCGGTCTCGTCCTGCGCAGGAGTTTCAGGAATCCCTGAGCCGTCGATCTCGTCCTGTTCAGGGGTTTCTGGAATCCCTGACCCATCGATCTCGTCTTGTACAGGCGTCTCGGGTCCCGTTTCAGGATCGTCGCTACAGGCCACAAGGCATATTGCAACCAGACAAGTGAGTGCGGAGAAAGTAACGGGAAGGAAGACCTTAGAGAGTGTCTGTCTCATCCTACGGCAACTTCACTGGTAGCGGCATTAGCTCGTTTCAGTCTTGGATACAAAACTGGGTGCTTCAGCTTGCTGTTCTCACCATTCCGTAATTTTAGTGACCTTGACCTGTCAGCAGCCTATGTCGCACCTGCTGGGATCAATACACAGGCCCGGCAGCCTTTCGCCGAGAGACCGATCAGACAGCACCTGGACGCTGGCAGGCGCATCTGTCAGTTGACCCTTGATGTAACTTCCGAGCCTGACTGCACCTGCGTGGCCAACATCTCCTAACAATGGCTTCTAGCGTGTTGACGTATTGAAGGGACCGGCTCACATGGTGATTCCAAGTTGAATTGAGTGCCACATTATACCCTCGGTCTCCGAGGGTATAGGTTGGAAAGAGTCTCAGAAGAGCCGATGGCGCCTTAGGACTAGGTTGCTGACCACGAACCCTGGCGTTGGGGTAGCGCAGCAAGTCGTGTCCCTGTCCCTGCCCGTTGCGAAGCGCTTTGTAGGTTTTGAGGCGAATCAGAGCATGGCACGCAACTCAGAATGCGTGTCTTCGCCATTGATGTCGGTCCGCGCAACACGACGCGCGGACCACGCACCGCCTCAGACCGACCGCAAACGCAGCCCTACGGCAGCGGGCTCCAGCGCAGGCCGAGCGCGACGGCCGCTAGCGCGAGCAAGGCGCTTACTCCGGTCAGCACAGCCGACACCTCCGTGCGCACCTCCTGCTTCTCGATCTGTACCGGTATCGTCGAAAAGACCTCCAGTAGCTCGTCTGCACCCTCAGCCAGGTAGTACTCGGCGCTCGTTATGTCGGCAATTCGGCTCAGGGTCCACTCGTCCGGCATCAGGAAGTTACCGAATCCTCCACCAAAGTTCCCGAACCCTGCGCGCCTCAGACGGCCGGGCAGTTCGCCTCCCCCAAGCTGTTCAGGAGTGCACCTGAGCACCGCTCGCCCCGACGTCCCGAAGCCTACGGTGTATACACGCACCCCCCTGTCACGCGCGGCGTGGGCGGCGATCAGGGGTCTCACTCCACGATTGCTCGCCCCGTCGGTGAGCAGCACGATCACGTCCGGCTGCAGGTTCTCGTCCAGGCCCAGGTCGCTCGCATTGTCGTCCCGAGCCATGTACACGCTCACGGGCGGGATCTCAGGGTTGACCTCGGCCAGCGCGTCAAGCGACCGCGCGATGGCGCTGCCCACGGCCGTACCCATCCCCGTGGTCAGATTGGCAACCGCTTCGGAGAGCTCCTCCCTGTCCGTCGTGGGCGGTACGACCACCTGGGCCATGCCGGCAAACGCAACGATCCCAACGCGCGTGCCCGGCTCCTGGCTGTCGATAAACCTCTCGGTGGCCTCTTGGGCGACCGTGAGCCTGTTGGGAGACACGTCATCGGCGCACATGCTCCACGAAACATCCAGCGCCAGCATGACGGTGGTCCGGTTGGACGCCACGGTCACGTCGGCGAAGGGACGCGCAAGCGCCAGGATGAGAAGCGTGATGGCAAGCACCATGAGTGCAAATGGCACATGGCGCCGCCATCGCAGCCTCCCCGGCATCGCCTGCTGTATCAGGGAAAGGCTGGAGTAATGCACGGCAAACCGTCGCCTTCGCCTCAGGACAAGCGCGTACGCTGTCACTATCAGCGGAATCGCGGCTAGGAGTAGAAGGAATGTCGGCCAGGAAAACCCCATCTCTTACCTCCGGCTATGGCGCCCGGCCAAACCAGATCAGCGAGAGCAGCCCGCCCGCGATGAGAAGCAGCGCGCCGATGCCTCCGAAGGCGGACGTGACTTCGAACTCGCGTGATTCAACAACGAACTCGGTCTCCAACTGCTCGTACACAGAGGAAAAATCGTCGACGTCCTCAATCCTGAAGTAGTCGCCCTCCGTCAGCAGCGCAATCTCCTGCAACAGCGGCTCGTCCAGTTGTGTGAACATGCTGAACCCGTCGATGTCAATCGTCGCTCCCTCAGTCGTCCCGATCCCGACGGTATGCACACGCACTCCGCGGTCGGCGGCCGCCTGTGCTGCCTCCAGCGGGTTCGGTGGATCGGTGTTCTCGCCGTCGGTCAGCAGCACGATGACCGCCCGCGCGAAGGCGGCCTCGTGCCCGCCGCCTACCGTAAGCGCCGAGTCCGTCGGGCCGGGTCCGATTTCCCGCGAGATGAGTTCGAGCGCAGTCAGTATTCCCGTACCCAGCGACGTCGCGCTCTGCGGGACCAGCAGGTCGATGGTCGCCGTCAACTCCTCCTCATCGTCGGTCGGCGCACGCACCACGAGCCCGCCCTCCCCGAACGACACGACGCCGATGCTCGTGCCGCTGGGCCGCCCGTCCACAAGCGCTCTGGCTGCCAGCTTGGTTGCCTCCATTCTCGTGGGCTCCACGTCGTCGGCAACCATGCTCGACGACACGTCCAATGTAAGCACCACCGTACCCTCCATTCGCGGAACTGGCAGTGTGAGTTGGGGCCGCGCCGAAGCCAGCGTCAGCACTACGACTCCAATCAGAATGACGATCGGTGGGATGTGGCGCCTCCGTCCCGGCAATGCCCCAACCGCATCTCCTGGGCTGCCTTGCATCGCTCCCATTGCGCCCAGTCTGGCCGCGCTCCCGCTCCTCCGCCGCTGCAGTCCCGCATACAGATAGACGCACGCGGGCAACGCAAGTAGCGATAAGAGGACCCACGGCCAGATGAAGGACACCGCTCTTCTTTCCTTACCGCCGCAGGCCCTTCGCCCTGTTGCGCAGCGCGGCGAAACGAAGGATGGCCAGTACGAGGTCTTGCTCCGTGGACAGCGGCAGATCGTCCACTCCCGCTCGCTTGAAGCTGAGTGCCAGCTCTGCCTCGCGCCGTTGCGCAGCCTCTCGAAACCGCCGTCGGAATCCCTTGTCGCTTGTGTCCACGCTCATCTGGACACCTGTCTCCGAGTCCTCAACGAGTACGACCCCGACGTCCGGAAGGTCTGTCTCCCGTGGGTCCCAGAGCCGAACGGCCAGAAGCTCGTGCTTCCTGTTCAGGCGGTCCATGGCGGGCTCCCAGCCGGGCAGGCAGATGAAGTCCGAAGCCACGATGATGAGCGAGCGCCGCTTGACGGTGTTGAACGCGGACTCAAGCAGCTTTGTTAGGTCCGTCATGGCTCCGCCCGACGAAGACTGCTGCCTCTGGATGTCGTTGATGAGCCTGAGCACTTGACGGCGTCCGCCGCGAGGAGGGACCGCGTGCGTGACATCGTTGTCGTACAACACTGCGCCCACTCGGTTCCCATTGCGTGTCAGCAGGCGCGCCAGCAACCCCACCAGGTCCACGATGACATTCGCCTTGCGCCGCTCCGGCCCTCCGAAGTCCATCGATGGGCTCAGGTCCAGCAGGAACCACGCCGTGACTTCGCGGTCTTCGAGGTATCGGCGCACGTATGGTGAATCCATCCGCGCGGTGACATTCCAGTCGATGTGTCGGATATCGTCCGGCGGCTGGTACTCCCGCAGCTCGGCGAAGTCCAGCCCTCCGCCCATGAAGAGACTCCGGTAGTCTCCGTGCAGAATCCCGTCGAGACGCCGCACCACCTGCCAGTCGAGCCGGTGCAGCACACGCTCGGGGGTCTCCGGGCCGCTAGCTTGGACGGGAGCCTGCGTACTCACGTAAAGGCACCTCCGGCAACGAGACTGCCTCCATAAGGCTGTCGAGGATGTCGTCGCTCTGGACGTTGTCCGAGAGCGCTTCGTAAGAAAGCACGAGCCGGTGCCTCATAACGTCGAGGGCCACGTCGCGGACGTCCTGCGGCAGCGCGTAATCGCGCCCGCGCACAAACGCGAGGGCGCGTCCCGCGACGATCAGGTTGATGGACGCGCGGGGGCTTGCGCCGAAAAGTATGTACCGCTTCAGATCGCCCAGTCCGCACATCTCAGGTTCGCGCGAAGACGACACCAGCTTCACCGAGTAGTCGATTAGCGCGGGGTCAACGTAGACGCCGTCCGCCCGGCGTTGCATGGCTAGCAGCCCGTCGGGATCGAAGATCGGCGCCACGTCCTGTAGAGCGCCCGTCATGCGCTCCACGATCACGAACTCCTCGGTCGTGCTCGGATATCCGACAAGTACCTTGAGCATGAAGCGGTCCACTTGCGCCTCTGGCAGCGGGTAGGTGCCCTCCGACTCGATTGGGTTCTGTGTAGCCATGACCAGGAAGGGACTGGGCACGGGATACGTCTCGCGCCCTATGGTCACCTGCCGCTCCTGCATCACCTCCAGCAGCGCGCTCTGCACCTTGGCCGGGGCGCGGTTGATCTCATCTGCAAGCAGCAGGTTTGTAAACACTGGTCCCAGCGAAGTGTTGAACTCCCCTGTCCTCTGGTTGTAGATGCGGGTCCCTACGAGGTCCGCGGGCATGAGATCTGGTGTGAACTGGATTCGCTGGAACTCGCCGCCCACTGCCTGCGCCAGTGTCTTTACGGCCATGGTCTTTGCCAGTCCCGGGACGCCCTCCACCAGGATGTGCCCTCTGGCCAGCAGTGCCACCACCATCCGCTCCAGAAGATGGTCCTGGCCCACAATTACCTTCTTCACCTCGTACAGGACCCGTTCCATCGGTTCCCTGCCGCCGTCGTTGGTCATAGTCGATTCATTCCCCCGGCTCGTCTATTGGTCTGGCCCTCCCGCGGCGCTGGCTGCCGCGTCGATGGGCACCGCGAAACCTATTCCAATGAAGAAGTCTTGTTCGGTTGAGTTGGCCAGCCCCGTGACGATGCCCACAACCTGCCCCCGGTTGTTCAGCAGCGGGCCGCCCGAGTTACCTGGGTTAACTGCGGCATCGAACTGGATCAGCCCTCCGATCGGGTCGTCCCTGTCCGAGGGCAGGTACTCGCGGTTGAGACCGGACACGACGCCCGCGCTCAACGACGCTACCAGGCCCAGCGGGTTGCCCACCGCGAACACCTCGTCTCCTACGCTCAGCCTCGATGGGTTGCCGATCGTCGCCGGCGTTACTAGTCTCGGAATCCGCGCGGGCGTCAACACGGCGATGTCTCGCTCCGCGTCGATGTTGGCGATCGTGGCGGATGTCAGCGTCCCGTCCGCATAGGCGATCTTCATGTCCGTTGATCCCTGGACCACATGCAGCGCGGTGAGCACCTCCGCATCGCTGTTGACCACAACTCCGGCCCCGATGCCGATGCCGTTCATTTCGCCGGCAATGTCCGTCTGCACGACGACCAGCGACGGCAATATGGCCTGGTAGACCAGCGCGGAGACGGCCGGTTTCTGCGCCTGTGCGCTCAGAGCGTCCGCGACTTCCGCCTCCACGTCGACCGGCGCGGCCTCTTGAACCTTTGCATCGGAGTCGTCCCAGAGCAGGAAGGCGATGAGCAGCGCCATTGCTCCGAATGCGGCGGCCGTCAGTACGCCGGACCGCTCACGCAGGATACGGCGCGGCCCACTCCAACTACGGGGTCCTGGGAAAGTGGGCCCAGCCGGCGCCTCGGTGCTTTGGGGTTCGGCGTCGGGTACGTGTCCGTATCGTTGCATTGTTGCGGCTCGCGTACGCTCCCTCCCGGCTCCCATCCGCACGGACCTCAACCCCGTCCGCGGCGTTGCCTCGCTTATGGGTTCGACGCGTTCATCGCTCAAGCGTATCGTGCCCGTGTTAAGGAATTGTGAAGAGATCGCGGCTTCACATGTTGCCCGGCAGACATTCGGGCCAAACTGGCCGTTACTGACGTCTTAGCTGTGACGACTGGATGACCGCCACCGCCGTGGACCTCGCCGTCCCCAACCATGCTCATCTCTCCCACCGCCCCGCCTGTGGCTCAAGCACTTTCGACTCCAGTTTGCCCCGCCCCTCTGGACTGCGCAAGTGATTGGACAACAGTTCAGACTTCCGAGGATGCAATACCGTTCGCCCCGAGCCCCTCCTGAGCCTGCCGAAGGGGCCTGTCAAAAGACACATCCTCAGTCGCCGCCCGTTCTGGTCCCGCAATGCACTCGCCAGTTCCCAAGCGGCTCACCACGAACGGGCTGAGGCCTCAGACTACTGAACAGTTACGTGACTAGGCGTATGCGCCGCTCCCGCACGCTCCGGCGCTCCGTCGAAGTCATCGCCCTGAACGCCAAGTTGCCACACCGGGACAGGGCCTGCGGAGGGTCATGGAGCGAAGTCCGCCCCGTCGCCTAGCGGCAAGTGTCGGCACCGCACTACCCGATTCGGCCCGCGCGCCGCCGACCGACTCCCCGCGATCCGCTGCCGGCGCTACACTCCGTCCGCCAGCTTAGCGTAGCCGGAAACGAGGCAGCCTCGTCCCCCAGGCCCCTTGCGCGCGCGTTACTGGCGCCTGTAGGTGTAGCGGGCGTTGGGCCCTTCGAGGATGGCGCGCTGGTTGTCGGTGAGGCCTTCGTAGTCGTCGGGGTCGAGGAAGTCGGCCGACCATGAGAGCGGGTGCGGGCTGTACTTGAAAAATATGGTGCGCCGCTCGTCGGCCCCCTTCCAGGGCAGCGTGCCGTGAGTGAGCGCCTCAGTGAATAGAATGGCTGTACCAGCCGGGCCCGTGACGCGCTCGACGAGCGGGCCGGGCTCGTCCATCTCTTTCCACTCATCCGGGAACGGGTAGTTGCTCTTGTGAGAGCCGGGCACGCAGCCGAATCCGCCGTCGTCGGGGCCCACGTCCTTGAGGTTGTAGGCCACCACCGACAGCCCGTTATGCATCATCCCGCTCTCGAAACGGAAGTAGTGAGTGGGGTTGAATGGGACCGCGCCGCCGTGGAGGCTCGTGCCTATCGGACCTTTGCCCGACCTGATCACGTCGAGGTAGACGTGGTCGAGCCGGAACTGATCGCCTAGCAGCTCGGCCAGGTACGGCGTCACCGTCGGACTATCTATGAGGTCGCGGTACTCCTTGGACCAGTCGAGCAGGGGCACGAACCTGTGGGTGCGCATGTCCGGCGGGCACTCGGCGGCGATGCGCTGGTCGAGCACACTGTTGAGCTTCGCGATCTGCTCCCTGCTCAGCGCCCCCGGCACGACGAGGTATCCTTGGAGGTCGAACAGGTATCGCTCGTGGTCGTTCATGGGTTGCCTCCTTCTAGCGGTTGGTTGGGCTCAGCAGCCGCGCATCTTTCGCGGGGTTATGTGCAGGGTCACATTTTAGTCGAGAGCGATCTTTCCCGGGGCCCTTCCCAGTGCCCCTTTCTGCGGCTGTACATCTTGCGGTTGTCACGGTCCTTGCCCGTCGAGGTCGACACGGGCGTCGCCGGACAGCACGCCGGCGCGCTCACCTTCGAAAACGTTGTTGAACAAGCCCGCCCGCCCGGCTCGGTCAGCCACAGGCTCCCCTGCATGGACGCCGCTGGGAGTCCTCCTAATAGATAGACGCCGGGAAATTCCGATACTTCACGCGTGCCTTGTACTCTGCCCACTTTCGGCGTCGTACTTCTCCTCGCAGTGCCTTTCGTCGTCTCGTTGACGGAAGGTGACCAGCGTGACCACGAAGACAAAGTAGAGCCTGCCCCAACGCCGTTCGCCCTGAGCTTGTCGAAGGGCCGTGCCGATCAGTCCCATCTCCCTTGATGGGAGAGGGTTAGGGTGATACCCCGCCGCGAGTGGCACGAAGAGCCTGCCCCAACGCCGTTCGCCCTGAGCTTGTCGAAGGGCCGTGCCTACCAGTCCCCTCTCCCTTGATGGGAGAGGGTTAGGGTGGGTACAGACCGGGGAGATAGGTTACATCTAAACCGGGCACATGGGTAACACAATGTGGGATTGTGAGAACCATTCCACAAGGAGGCAAGTGTGTTGCCCTGGAGAGATACGAGTCCGGAGTCTGAGCGATTGCGTCTGATCGAGCGTTACGCCCTGGGAGAGGAAAGCGTGGCCGAGTTGAGCCGTCAGTTCGGCGTCAGCCGCAAGAGCGTCTACAAGACGATCGGCCGTCACAAGGCCGAGGGTGAAGCGGGTCTGCTAGACCGCAGCAGAGCGCCGCATCACCACCCGAACGCGACACCCCCGGAGTTGGTCGATCGGATCATAGAGATGAAGCGAGATCATCCGTTGTGGGGACCCAAGAAGGTAATCGGCAGGCTGCGGCTCATAGGGCCTGACAAGTCGTGGCCGTCGGCCAGTACGGCGGGCGTCATACTGGACCGTGTCGGACTGGTGAAACGTCGGCGGCGCAGGCGGCGCAGCACGCCGTGGGGCGAGCCCTTCTCAGGCGCCAGGAGGCCAAACGACGTGTGGTCGATCGACTTCAAGGGGTGGTTTCGCACCGCAGACGGGACACGGATCGACCCTCTGACTGTCCAGGACGCGGCATCGAGGTATCTGCTGGTGTGTGACGGACTTGAGCGGCCCAATGGGCCTGAGGCCAGGCGCGTTCTGGAGCGTGCATTCCGGGAGTACGGCCTGCCCAGAGCCATCCGCACGGACAACGGCCCCCCGTTCGCCGGCGTGGGACTTGGCAGCCTCTCGTCGCTGTCGGTGTGGTGGGTCAAGCTGGGCATCATCCCTGAGCGCATCGAACCCGGACACCCCGAGCAGAACGGTCGCCTTGAGCGGTTGCACCGGACGCTCAAGGCTGAGACGGCCACGCCTCCGCAGGTCAACCGCAGGCGTCAGCGTCACGCCTTCGACCGCTTCAGGCACAGCTACAACAACGAGAGGCCGCACGAGGCCCTGGGACAGCGGCCTCCGAGTCTGCTGTACACGCCCTCGTCCAGACCCTATCCTGCACGCATCAGCTCACCGCAATACGGATCAGGAGTCACGGTCCGCAGCGTCCGCAGCAACGGCGAGATCAAGTGGAAGGGAGACCTGATCTACCTGAGTGCGTCTCTCAAAGGCGAACCCGTCGGCCTCGTACAGCAGGACGAGCAAACCTGGTTCATACAGTTCGGCCCACTCATCATCGGTACCCTGGATGATCACGAGAGACAGATCGACAAGACACCCGTAAAAGTGTTACCTATGTCCCCGGTCTAACTGTTACCTATGTGCCCGGTCGTACAGGGTGAGGGTGATACCCCGCCGCGAGTGGCACGAAGAGCCTGCCCCAATTCCGTTCGCCCTGAGCTTGTCGAAGGGCCTTGTCCAAGAACCCGCTCCGAGTCGCTACAATGCTTGCCACCCAGTGGAGCCCTCCCGCCTACGCCAGCAGCTCCGCGGCCAGCTCGACGAAGTCGTCCACGACGATGTCAGGCTGGTACTCCGATACCTCCGTCGGAAGTCCGTACCTGTCGACGTAGGCCGCCCTGAAACCGCACGCCTGCGCGCCCAGGATATCGAACGAGTGCGCGGCGACCATCATGATCTCCCCCGGCTCGCACCCCAGCCGCTGTACCGCTTTGCGGTAGATCCCGGGCGAAGGCTTGAATGCGCCGACCTGGTCCACCGATATTATGGCGTCGAACCTGACTGGCACGTTGTTGCCCAGCAATTCTTTGAGGTACCACTGCTCTCCATTCGATAGGGCGACCAGCGTGTAGCGCCCCGCCAGCGTCCGCAGCCCTTGGACGGCGTCCTCGAAAGGCCGCAGGCCTTCATAGGCCTCCATAAACTCCCGGACCGCCTCGTCGGTGTAGCTGACGTTGTGCTTCTCCAGGCAGTAGACGAACGCCCGCCGGCACGTCTCGAGGTAGCCGCTGTGTCCCAGCATCAACAGGTTGTCCTGGTACTGCTCGATGCGCTGCCGTTCCCGCCAGTCGGCGTAGAACGCCTCGCACGTCACCTCCGAGCCGTGCGCCGCCAGGAAGTCTCCGACGGGACCCGTGAGGCTGCCGGTGAGGTCCATCACCGTGCCAAAGATGTCGAACGCCAGGAACCTCACGCGAGCAAGATATTCGTCGACCATGCAACAGCCCTCCTACTTCAACCGGCCCGCGACCCAACCGTCAACCACCAGCGCCCCCGCGTTCGCCTTCCCCCAACCTCGCGCCGTGCGCAACATACCGATGGCGGTCCTGTGGGCCGTGCCCTAAAGCGAGTAATGCTCCCTCGCGGCGAGGTGAGTCGGGTCATCCAGCCGGAACGTGTCCGGATTCTTCCCTCGGTCCAACGCCAGCCAATACGTGAACAGTTGCAATGGCGCCACGTAAACGATTGGCGACAGCGCCTCGGTCACACTTGGCAATCTGACCGCGTGGTCCGCCAGCGACGCCATCTCCTCGTCCCCTTCGGTCACCAATGCGGTCAGGCCCGCCCCTGTTGCCTTCACCGCCCTTCCAATCTCCAGTGACCTTCCGTACCCCGGCCCTGGCGGGGAGACCAGCGTGACCGACCATCTTGGCCCGGTCGCCACGAACGGTCCGTGCAGGAACTGTTCGAGTTGAAAGGCCGCGGTCACGTCGTAAGTTGCCTCGTTGATTTTGAGCGCAGCTTCGTACGCCGTGGAGGCGTTCGGTCCCCAGCCTGCGAAGCAGTACGACCCGAATTCCCGGACCTGCCCCACCAGCTCCTTCACCACCGGCTCGCTCTTCAGGGCCGAGGCCACCGCGTCGGGCAGTCCGACGAGTTCGCGGCCAAGCTCTTCGCCCCCTGGCAGCCTGGAGGCTATCAGGGCCAGCGCGGTCATCGCTCCGGTGTGGCTGACTGTGAAGGCCGACGACCTGTCTCGGTATGTCGTCCTTACGACAACGTCCGCCTCTTCCAGCCTCGCCTCGGACGTTTGGCACGTAACGATGGCGGTCGTTGCTCCCGACTCCTTCGCCAGTCTCAACGCTTCCGTCGAGTAGCGCTTGGTCCCGCTGTGTGCCATCACAATGACCAGGTCTTCTTCGGTAAGCGGTGGAGGGTAGGACACAAACTCGAACGAATTCCACGCATGGGCGTCGTGATGTCCCACCGACCTGAATAGATGTTCACCTACCAGTGCCGCATGCCACGACGTTCCGATCCCGCACACATACGTCCTTCTTGCCTTCGACGCCAGGGCTGCCAGTTCGTCCGCAACCGGCCCCTGCGTTTCCAGGATCTGAGCTATGGTCTCAGGCTGGTCCCGGATGCAATCGTGCATATAGTACGGGTGGCCTTCTCGACGCGGTGGTCTGCTCGTCATAGTCTCACTCCCGGATTCGAGACCTTTGCGTAACTACGATGGGAACGGATAATGGAGATAATCTGGTCCCTTCTCCCCTTGTGGAGACCTTTGCTTAACTGCCGCCTCGGCGGATGGGAGAGACTCTCCGGCCCCTTCCCCAGTCTGCTGGGGAAGGCTGGGATGGGGATTCTCCCCAGCGCACAGGGTTACGCAAAGCTCTCCGTGTAGGCTGGGACTTGCGAGTATAGCCCAGCACTCCCTAACCGGTCACCGCCCGCATTGCCTGAGCGACTTCGGTCGACACTTCGAATCGTCTGCCAGGGCTCGGGGCATGTTTCCCGTCCTAAGAAACTATCTCAAAAGGGTGCTTCGACGAGCTCAGTACAATCTGAGCTATACAGAAGATCGTTCGCCCTGAGCCTGTCGAAGGGTAATGCTCCGAGTTTCAGATGCTTTTGAGATAGTTTCTTAGTCGTGCCAGCCCACCCGGCCGGCACATGCGGGGAAAATCGTTTCAGCCTCATTAGCGACTGTAGGCACAGGGCGGTGTACCATCGGCAACTCCGCCGCAACAGCCCAGCGAGACCTACACGTCGAAAGTTGATGCCAACCCCGCCAACTACGGCGACCAGCGTACCCGTGTCAGACGACTTCGCCGTGATGCCTCGCCCAGCGGACTCAACCGCATGTATTGCCCGTTTAGTGCAGTCTCCGCCCCTCAAGAAAATCCCGTTCGTTGGGCGGTCCACTTCCGCGCGATCACACCCTGCGCATCCTGGAATGCGCGCAACGTCGGCAGTCCCGGGAGCGGCGGTTGCACAGCCTTGTACGTGAAGTATCCCGCCGTTGCGACCACTGCGGCGGTGACGGCATCGCTATCAGCGTCATGAAATGCGAAGTGCATGGAGGCCACATCCTCGGGACGTGGGCCGCCCTGCATTGGCACAGTGGCGGCAAACGCGACTGCGTCCATCCACGGAGGGCCGACGCGAGCAAGAGGCCAGTCGACGAACCATGTACGACCCGGCGTGAACAGGATGTTGTCTGCCCGGACGTCCATGTTCAGCAGAGTGTCGCCCATCAGCGCGCTTCCGACAGTCCTCTCGATCGCTACCAGCGTCTCAATGTGTCGGCGCGACCACTCATCCACGTAGTCCATCCGGGACGGCTGTTCGTTGCGTAGCCGGCTCCAGCCATGGACAACCGGCGCGAATGCGCTGCCCGCCGATCCGACCATGGCTGCTGGCAGCGGCGACGGGGTCAACAGCGTGCTGAGGTCCTCCAACGCACCCACTACGCGAGGTACCTCCGCCATCTGCCACGGCTCCGACGGATGGTGGCCGTCCAGGTCCTCGAAGACCAACACGACCCAGCCGCCCTCGCCCTCGTCGCACGACCACAGCAGCCGGGGGACGGGTGCAGTACTGGGCAGGGCAGTCATTACTCTGGATTCCCGCCGGTGCATCGCGGGCGTGTCTGGCCTGGGCTCAGGTCCGACGGCCTTGACCAAAACGCGCCGACCGTCGTCCGCGGTCAGCCGCGCCGCCACACCGGGCGAAAAGCCGGTGCGCTGCGTGGCTGCCCGGACGACTCTCCCACCCAGCCATCGCTCGATCTCACCGCGCACGCGCCTGGGCATATCTGCCCATTCAAGTCTGACGCCATGGTCCGGGGGCAGCAGCCCCAAGCCTTCCTCTGCCTTCGACTCCGCCGGCTGAGTCATGCTCCGGTAACCTGCCTCCGTTGTTTAGACCACCAGTCATGTTACACAGGCAGGGACAGGGCAAGGCTTAGTATGCAGGAAGGTCTCAGTCTCCGCCGGCCTGTATCCGAGCGTCTTGTGCGGTCTCCCCGCCATCATGCCTGGGCCATACCTCTACTTCAGAGTCTCGTCGGCACCGGTTTCCCACGCCCCGCACCTTGATTCCCGCAACGGGAGACCTTTGCATTCCCTCCTCTCCCTCAATGGGAGAGGACTGAGAGCCTGTCCCGAGTCTCTCGAGGGATGAGGGTGAATGGGGACAGGTGCGGGGCGCAGCGTGCAAGTTTCGCAAAAGTCGCCAACGGCGGGAATGACGAGGTGGGGCGGCCAGCTAGGAAAGCCACTTTTATCTCACGATGCTGGCCTATGCGTGAAGGTCTCATGGAACGGCAGTAAGGCCATTGGTCCCCCGACCCACCGTCCATTAGCCTCTAGCCTCGATGCTGGCGTCGGTACAGGGTTTGACCCCGCCCTGCTTCTGTAACTACAATGGTGTAGTGTGCCAGAGGATGATTGCGCTTGCGTTGGACATGGGACGAGACCAAGAATGAAGCGAACCCTCGGACCCACGGACTCAGCTTCGAAGCTGCCGTCTACGTGTTTGACGATCCGATATCTGCGACGCAGGAAGACCCATTCCCACATGAACAGCGGTGGCGGACTATCGGCATGGTGGGCACTCAGGTCGTGATGGTAGTCCACATTTGGCCCGACATCGACGGAAGACCGCTGATGAGAGCGGACGCATCATCTCCGCACGCAAGGCTACGAGACGTGAGAGGGAGGCCTATGAAGAAGGACATCACTGACCTGCCGCCGGACGTTCAGGCTCAGGTGCGAGCGTTGGAGGCCCTCCCTGACGATCAGATCGACACGACCGACGCCCCGGAGATTCTCGACTGGTCCGACGCCAGGCGAGGCGTCTTCTACCGGCCCGTGAAGCAGCAGATTACGCTGAGGCTCGACGCCGACATCATCGCCTGGTTCAGGGCCCACGCCCGCGACGGTCGCGGCTACCAGACCGCCATCAACGCGGCCCTCCGCGAGCACGTCCAAAGCACGGCACGTTCCGCAGGTTAGATACGAACGGGGTCATCCGCACAACGTGACTCGCCCCGGGCGAAACCTCGCCCGCCGCGACTCCACCCACACTTGGAGACCTTTGCACAACCTTGTCATGAGCGCGACAAGACCTCCTCTCCCTCGATGGGAGAGGACTGAGAGCCTGTCCCGAGTCTCTCGAGGGATGAGGGTGAATGGGGACGGGTGCGGGCGCAGTGAGCAAGTTTCGCAAAAGTTTCCAACGGCGGGAATCCAGGAGCGGGCCGCCGAGTCATGAGCGTAACAAGACCTCCTCTCCCTCGATGGGAGAGGACTGAGGTGAGGGTGAATGGGGACGGGTGCGGGCGCAGTGAGCAAGTTTCGCAAAAGTCTCCAACGGCGGGAATCCAGGAGCGGGCCGCCGAGTCATGAGCGCGACAAGACCTCCTCTCCCTCGATGGGAGAGGACTGAGGTGAGGGTGAATGGAGACGGGTGCGGGCGCAGTGAGCAAGTTTCGCAAAAGTCTCCAACGGCGGCAATCCAAGAGCGATGCGCCGAGCAGGGAATATGCAGCGTTCCCTTCACGATGTTGACTCGCATTTTGGGTTACGACAACACTTCCACCCTTGGGCGTGGCCGCTCGTAGGCGATGTCCAATCGAACACGTTTCCCAAGACCTCGCCGTTCCCATCAAGCGCATCCAACTGGACAAGTTCGGGGACATTTGCCCCAGGTTTCGTACTGTTCCCGTAGCCGGACTGCTGGACTTCCCCCTTTGGCCGATGGGATACTCTGTTCGAGTTCTCACTGCTGTTTCATCACGCATCGCTAGGTTTATAGCGAAATATGCCACGCCAGACCGAGCCTAACGTCAACAACGCCCGGGGCAGCCTCCTCCAAGCGATGCTGCCCCGGAGCCAAGTGCGTTCCGAGAACACGCAGGCTATCTCCGGTCACCCCGGCCTGCGCCCCGACATCATTGTCGCTGCGCCCGGTCGCTCTCCGGTTGCACTCGAAGCCGAGTACATGCCTGCTCGCACCGTCGAACCGGAGGCCAGGTCCCGCCTCGGGCTGGAGGTGGCCGCCAACGGGCGCATCATCGAGGCGGCTATTGCCATCCGGTACCCGGAATCGATTAGCGATGCCGACGATCTTCACGCCTCCCTTTCAGAAGCAAGACTGTCCTACTGTCTCTTCACGGAAGATTCGGGAGGTGTGAGCCGCTTCCCGGAGTCCGGCTGGCTGGAGGGCGCTATCGAAGATCTGGCGGACATGGTGCGATTGGTGTCCGTCCCTCAGCGCGCCGTAACCCAAGCCGCCGATGCGCTGGAAGCCGGCATCGAAAACGCTGCGAAGTTACTGGATGAACTTGAGGACGTACGCCCTGGCATCACGGTGGCGATAGCCCAGCGTCTTGGAATGATCAACGTGGCCCAGACCCGCCGCATGGCCTGTGCCATCATCGCCAACGCCCTAGTCTTCCACGAGCGCATCGCCGGAATGCACCCCGAGATCAAGCCCCTGGCCAGGGTGTGCGGCGACGGCGTGGACAACCCCCAGGGAGAAGTACTCGCCGCCTGGGACGAAATCCTCGGCATCAACTACTGGGCCATCTTTGCCATCGCCAAGGACATCTTGGAGCAACTGCCTTCGGCCGATGCGGCGAACATACTGAGACGGCTGAGAAACACCGCCCAGTCGGTCCATGCGACTGGCGTGGACAATGCCCACGACCTGACCGGCCGCGTCTTCCAGCGCCTCATCGCCGATCGCAAGTACCTGGCTACTTTCTACACGCTGCCCGCATCTGCCGCGCTCCTGGCGAGGCTTGCTGTCGCCAAGATGGATGGTGTCGACTGGTCCAGCGCCGAGGCCATAGGCAAACTGCGCATCGGGGACTTCGCCTGCGGCACCGGCGCGCTGCTCTCGGCGGTTTACGAGCAGATTGCCGCCCGCCACGAACGGGCCGGCGGCGACCCTGCCGCTCTCCACAAGTTGATGATGGAGGAAGTTCTCTACGGTTGCGACGTCATGCCCTCGGCCGTCCACATCACCGGCTCGACCCTCTCCGGAGTGGAGCCGTCCGTTCTCTTCGACAAGTCCCGCCTGTACACAATGCCTTACGGCAGGATGAAGGACGGCAGCGTGACGATAGGTTCCCTGGAACTCCTCCGGTCATCAAGCGTTCTCACACTGTTCAACACCAGCGACCCGGCCATGCGCACCGGCAGCGCGGGCGAGGAGACTGCCGCCCAGGTACGCGCCGAAATTCCGGACGAGGGCTATGACCTGGTAATCATGAACCCACCCTTTACCAGCAACACCGCCAAAGAAACTATGCATGTTGGAACGTTCGCTCCGGCTTTCGCCGCGTTTGCTAGCGACGATAGAGATCAGCGGGACATGGCAAGACATCTTTCGAGACTCAAGAAAGGTACTTGCTATCATGGTCATGCCGGTATGGCCTCGGCGTTTGCAGCTTTGGCCCAGCGAAAGCTAAAGCCAGGCGGGACACTTGCCCTCGTTGTACCACTTACGGCTTCTGCTGCATCGTCGTGGCGGGCTTTTCGCCAGATGATGGCCCAAGGTTTCACCGATCTGATGGTTCTGAGCATTGCTGCCAACGGCCGGGACATGTCGTTTTCATCTGATACCGGCATGGCGGAATGTCTGGTTCTCGCCCGCAAGGTGCCAATTGGTGGATCGCATCGGGGAACACTACACTCTGGAGGGAAACAAGAACAGAAAGATGACCGAGATCGTTCCCCGTCCGTGCGACGGGCGCATTTTGTGTCGCTGCGCCATCGGCCGCAGGGATTTGCTCACGCCGCTCAGATTGCCAAGGGCATCGTGACAGGTGATTACATTCGGCGAATTGAAGAAGGGCCTTTCGGTGGAACGCCTTTGATGGTGGGGGAAGAGCTCACTGGCGAAGCGATAACTGCATCGTCCCATTTGAGCGGAGACCCTTGGGGTGCGGTTCGCCTGTCAGATTACTCTCTAGCGCAGGCCGCCTACGCTTTGTCGGAGTCAAAGCTATGGCTTCCTGGCAATCACTCTCCACTAGAACTGAAAGTTGCCCGGCTAGCCGAGATTGGGTCCCTTGGCCTATATGATCTAGACATCACAGGACAACCGCCTCAAGGATCGTTCACGAGGATGGCGTACTCTGCAACAGCCACGTACCCCTCCTTGTGGAACCATAATGCGAGAAACGAAACCCGCATCATTTGCGCTCCAGATTCTCAATTGCAAGTCCGTCCGGGGATGAAGACTAAGGCTGCTACGGTGTGGGCTACTGCTGGCCGAAGTCATCTAAACCGCGAGTTTACTTTCGGTTCACAAGCACTTGCCGTCTCATTCACAGAGCAAGAGAGCATCGGTGGCAGAGTATGGCCCAATGTCAATTTCCCCGATGAGAGATTTGACTACGCTTTTGCTGCGTGGGGTAACTGTACTCTGGGCTTACTATTGCATTGGTGGCACTCTAGCCGTCAGCAATCTAGCAAGGCCGGAATGGCCATCCGTTCCGCTGATTCCCTTCCGGTCTTAGACTTTCGCTCCCTCAGCCAGGAGCAACTGCTCACGGCACAGTCGATCTTCGAGGAATTTAGGGACAGGGCGCTCAAACCCGCCTATCTCGCGGACGCAGACCCCAACCGTGCGCTCCTCGACCGGCACGTCGTCTGCGACCTCCTAGGCTTCGATGAGGACACCTACGTCGCAGTCCGACGCCTAGCCGCCAAGTGGTGCGCAGAACCGTCAGTCCGCGGCGGCAAGGCTCGGCCCAAGGACGCCACTCAAGTCATCTAGCCATGGCATGCCAATTACAACAGGTGAGCCACTATCTGCTTAACACCTTTTCGGGCGTGACTTCTCCTGGCGTAAAGGCTAAGAGGAGGTAAGGGCTTGTTTGATCTTGAGGGCGTTGGTGCAAAGCTCGATCGAGCTCGATCGAGTCTTCGGAATCTAGAATCCGAAACCTCACACTACTGCAATAGCATAATCGATGAGTTGAGCCGGGAAGCTAGGCACATTGGTCAAAGTACGGCGTTCCCACTGGGCGCACCCAGTGACCTCCCTAAAGAGTGGGCGGTAAGCATTGGGGAAATATCCTACAATCTTCGATCATCGCTAGACCATCTCATTTGGCAGCTTGTCATGCACAATGACAGAACTCCAACAATCAGCAACCAGTTCCCAATTTTCATGGACAAGACCAAATTCGATAAGGCGGTCACGAGGCAACTGAAGGGCGTTGATCCATACAGCCGAAGAATGATCGAAGATGTTCAGCCCTATCAGGGTAGTGAAACTGGATTGTTCCTCCGAATTCTTCACAGCATTTGCAATATAGACAAGCACCGACACTTGAACTTAGTTGATCAATACTCGAGTATTTCGGCGCACTTGAAGGCAGATGTAGATCGTAAGTTGCTGCCGGATGGATTGTCAGGTGGGCTGAGCTTGTACATGTATCTGCAAGGCTCTGGAGAAGAGCACAAGGTAGAGTTGGACGTCGACATGCGAATCTGCTTTATGGACAGGGAATTACGGGAGACGGGCGTAAGATATCGCTCTACTATGGAAGGCTCTCAACTGCCATATCCGCCGGTGATCTTTACATTGTCGGACTGCGTCACCGCAGTCGAAACTATAGTTAGTGAGCTCAGCCCAGACGCTGCGCGGCCGGTGTGGGCCTGCTAGATCGCCTTAGCCTCTGCCAAGCATGTAGGCTTGTAGAAGGCGTCGATTTCCGGACCCAGTGTCCACACAACCTGCCTAGCACTCCAACCCCACCCCATCCAAGACGCTCTTGCATTGCTTCTCCCGACAGCCTCTACGCCCCCAAAACTCTCCCCAACGCCTTCCCCACCCCCTTCCCCTCAGCGAACGCGCGTGCTAAAATAGGCGCATGAACACCGTACAACACGTACAACACCTCGACCGCGCCCCGGCGGGCAGCCCCGCACGGCGCGGTTACTCGCCTGAAATAGCCCTCCCAGCTGTAATAAAACTGTCACAGTTTTTATACTTTTTGGTTCAATCCGAGAACATTCAGGTATCAAAGCTCTCCAAAATGTGTAACACGGTCCTATCCTCCCAGCTACGAAAAGTGACAGAATGTTACGAAATGTGACAATTTTAGCGACTCCAACCTTCTCCTGCGTCCTTTGAAGAGAGCCGACACACCCGCGCTCCTCGGCCTCGCCGCACCGGCCACTCCTGGTGGCCGCATCTTGCCGCATTTGGCCGCCCGCAGAGACTCCACCGACGCAATCAGGTATGAAAAAGCTGAAAGTGGCCGCTTGGGGCGGCCACGTCCGCTCCCATCGGCTTCGCCGCACCGGTCTCAGCACCGGCCGGCGCCTTGGTGGTCGAGCCTCAAGAAACATTGCCGAGGCTTTAGACCCCGTGCTAGCGTTGATCGTGCAGGCGCTTCCCGCGCCGCCCCCTCTCTAGAAAACTCACTTGAGGAGCCGCGTCTTGGAAAAAACACCGCTTGGAAACACAGGACTCGAAATCACTCGGCTCGGCATGGGCCTGTCCGAGATCGGCAGCTACGAACTCACCGATGAAGACGTCGGTACCGTATCCGCCGTCCTGAACGCCGCACTCGACGGCGGCATCAACTTCCTCGACACCGCCGCCTGCTACGGTAACAGCGAGGAGTTGGTCGGCAGATCGGTGTCCGGCAGAAGGGACGAGTTCGTGCTCGCCTCCAAGTGCGGTCACTCCAGGGAAGGCTTCGAGTGGGGCGACTGGGACCGGCGCACCGTCGAGACCAGCATCGACCGCAGCCTCGAACGCCTGCAGACCGACCACATCGACGTCATGCAGCTCCACTCGTGTGAGCTCGAAGTGCTGGAGCGCGGTGACGTGATAGAGGCCCTGCTCGAGGCGAAACGCGCGGGCAAGGTCCGCTTCGCCGGCTACAGCGGCGACAACGAAGAGGCGCTGTGGGCCGTCGAGAGCGGCCACTTCGACACGCTCCAGACCTCCTTCAGCGTCGTCGACCAGCGCGCCCGGACGTGGGAGATCCTGCGCAAGGCTGACGAGGGCGGCATGGGTATCATCATCAAGCGGCCGATCGGCAACGCCGTTTGGCGCGCAGCTAAGAGCACATCCGAGTACGCCGACGAGTACTTCCGAAGGGCCCAGGAGCTCGCCGCCATGGGCGACGTTCCGGACGAACCCGAAAACAGGATCGAGACCTCCCTCGGCTTCGTGTTCTCACACCCGCAGGTGGACACCGCCATCCTCGGCACCCAGAACCAGGCGCACATGCAGTCGAACATCCGGATGGTCGAGTCCGGCCTGAACGTGCCAGAGTCGGTGACCGCCGAGTTGCGGGAACGCTTCGACCGCGTCGGCGAAAACTGGGAGCAGCGCGGTTAGCAACAACCTCTGACCCCTTCCCCAGTCTGCTGGGGAAGGTTGGGATGGGGTTCCCCTCCACATACAAGTAGTTATGCAAAGGTCCCCTTGATGGGAGAGGGTTGGAGCCTATCTGACCCCTCCCCCAGTCTGCTGGGGAAGGTTGGGATGGGGTTCCCCTCCGCACACAAGTAGTTATGCAAAGGCCCCCGTTGATGGGAGAGGGTTGGAGCCTATCTGACCCCTTCCCCAGTCTGCTGGGGAAGGTTGGGATGGGGTTCTCCGACGAGTGTGTCCAGGACATACCCCCTAATTAGACACCCTCTCAGAGCCAGTCCCGTACTCGATACAGGAACGAACGCCGAAAGCTGGCTTCTTGGAGACAATCCAAAGAACTTTGGGGGCCGGACCGTCTGCCTACTGGAGCCTCCGTAGCTGCGTCTGCGTGACCAGCACGATCACGCCGGTGACGAGCACGGCTACCGCGAACATGCCCACGGCAGCCTGCCCTCCGAGCCAGTCGGCCACTAGCCCGCCCGGCAGCATGCCCAGCGGCATCAGCGAGAAGTTCAGCATCCAGACGCTCATGACCCGTCCGCGGTAGCTATCCTCCGTGTGCTCCACCAGGATGGCGTTATAAAGCGTGCGCCTCGTCGAGTCCCCAAGCCCGATGAGCACAGTCAGCCCTACCGCCGCGTAGTACATGGGTATCGCCGCGATGAGCGACAGCCCCACGCCCGTTACCAGCGTCCCCGATATCAGGACGAGGCCTCTTTTCCACCTGCCCATCGAGGCTATCGAGAGCGCGCCAATAAGCGACCCTAGGCCCATGAAGCTTAACATCAGCCCCATGGCCTCCGGCCCGCGATCGTATATCTCCACCATCAGCACCGGCAGCAAATGCTTGAAGGGCATCGCGAACAGGGCGGTCGCGCCTCCCATTATCAGCAGCACCATCACCAGCTTCGTCTGGCGGATGTACACTAGGCCGTCCCTGATGTCGGCCATAATCGTCTTCTTCTGGGACGCCCCGGAGGGCGGCACCGGCGGAATGAACCTCGTCAGCAACGCGGCAAGCAGGGCCATCACCGCCGTGATGAAGAAGACTCCCTCCGGCCCCAGCCAGGCATAGAGCCATCCGGCGATCGCCGGCGTTGTGAGTGTCATCATGCTCATCGCGGCCGCGCTCATCGCCAGGGCGCCGGTGACCATCTCCTTGCCCACCATCTGCGGAATGATCGCCTGCCGCGCCGGACCGAGGAACGAGAACATGATCCCGTCGAACACCATCATCGCCAGCAGGTGGTACCACGTGACGATGTCGATGAGGATAATCACCGCGATGACCAGGTACATGGCTGCTTCCCAGACCTGGGCCGCGAGGATTATCCGCCTGCGGTCTATCCGGTCCGCGATCGCGCCTCCGAAAAGCGCGAGAACCAGCATCGCCGGCGCGAACCCCGATTGGACAACTCCCAGAAGCAGGGCGGACCGCGTGATGTCGTAGGTCAGGTACCCCACAGCCAACATCTGCATCTGCATGGAGCCCATGAAGAGCACAGTGCCGAAGAACAGAAATCGGAAGTTCCGGTTGGATAGCGATAGGAACGGCCTCTGCCAACCGGGATGACGCCTCTGCGCCCTGGTACGAGAAGGGCGCCTGCTTGTCGTTTCCGTCGCGCTGCCGTCGGCAGGTTGAGCCACAGGCGCCGCCCCGGGCATGGACCTCAGCGGAGCGCCTTCGTGGGAGACGGGATCGGTTGGCATCTGCTGCGCTTCCTGCGCGGGCGGCCGGTGCTGGTGGATCGGTCTCCGACAATCTCACACGCAGCGTCTGCCCGTCTAGTGGTAACCGGTTCCCCGAACCGGCAAACGCATTATAGCGGGAACAAGGCGCAACCCTGTTGGACCACACTGACGCGCCGGCCGCGTGAGTCCGTGCGGCCTACACTCCTGCCAGGCCTCTGGCCTCCGAAAGCAGGTCCTGCACGTCGTCCGGAGAGGACGCCTCCGCGTAGATGCGCAGCAGCGGTTCCGTCCCTGAGAATCGAATGAGCACCCAGTGACCTCGTTCCAGCCCATACCGGAGCCCGTCCCTGGTGTCAATGCTCTCCACCTTGTAGCCGGCCAGGTAGTCCGGACGCGCGTCGCTCAACCTGCTCTCGATCTCTCGCCTCTCTGAAGGCTCGATCTCCAGGTCCCAACGGTCGTAGTGATAGGGCCCGACCTCGTCATTGAGCATTTCGATCAGCCCGGACACGCTCTTCCCCGTCTTGACCATCATCTCCAGGATCATCAGGCCGCTCAGGATGCCGTCGCGCTCCGGGATGTGCCCTCGGAACGCGTACCCGCCGCTCTCTTCCCCGACCAGCAGCGCGTTCTGCTCCATCATCGCTTGGCCCAGATGCTTGAATCCCACCGGGGCGTCGTAGACTGGCACTTCGTACTTTTCCGCTAGCCGGTCGATCATCCGCGTCATGGTTATCGACCGTACGAGCGGGCCCTCCTTTCCGAGAATCTTGAGTTGGTGGAGGCAGATCAGGGCGAACGCCTGAAGCGTGGTGATATACCTCCCGTTCTCGTCCACTACCCCGAGCCGGTCAGCGTCAGCGTCGTTGGCAAGGCCAATGTCGGCCGAGCCGCTCGGCACCGCCGTCATGAGCTGGCTGAGGTTGCCTGCGATTGGCTCTGGTTGGACCATGCCCGGGAAGCTGGGATCCGGGTCCGCCCGCAGATCGGTGACCTGGGTCGTTCCGCCGTTCAGCAGCCTGCTGAACAGGCCGCCGCCTGTCCCGTGCATGCCGTCCGCGACGACCTTGAGTCCCGCGTCCCTGATGGCCCGCAGGTCCACAAGAGATGCCAGCTGTCCGAGGTACGAGGGTAGGGGGTCCATGTACGTAAACAGCCCGATGCGCTCCGCTTCTTCCAGGGACGTGGACTGCACAATGCCTGAGTCGTGCGCGTCTGCGATGCGAAGCTCCAGGTCGTCGACCACGTCCTGGCCGGCGCTACCCCCGAAACCGGGCTTGTACTTGAAGCCGTTCCATTCCGGCGGGTTATGGCTGGCGGTGATTACAACGCCCCCCGCCGCGGCTTGGCCTACAACGGCATAGCTAACAGTGGGAGTCGGAGCGGGCCGGTCGCACAGTGTGGTTGGTATCCCGTTGCCGGCGGTGACCTCCGCCACGGCCTTGGCGAACTCATCGGAGCGGCGGCGCGTGTCGTAGCCTACTATCACGCCGTCTGCAGTCAGCCCCTGGCTTTTGATGTAGCTCGAGGCGCCTTGGGCGCAGAACCGCACGTTCCGGGTGTTGAACTCCCGGTCGATGATGCCCCGCCAGCCATCTGTGCCGAACTTTATTTGCAACTGGACGTCCCGGCGCCGGAGTAGGCTGACTGCTGTAGACGAGCGGTGAACGGGCCCGAAGGGCCTAGAGGCCCGCGTCGGCTCTGATTGCTTCGGCCCTGGAGGTCTGCTCCCATGGCAACTCAATGTCCGAGCGGCCGAAATGCCCGTAGGCTGCGGTCTGCTTGTACAACGGCCTCCTTAGGCCAAGGTCGCGAATGATTGCGCCGGGCCTCAGGTCGAAGTGCTTGTTCACAAGCTCCACGATCCGGTCATCCGGGATATGGTTGGTCCCGAACGTTTCGACGGATACCGAAATTGGTTGGGCGACGCCGATAGCGTAGGAGAGCTGGACTTCGGCGCGGTCCGCCACTCCGGCGGCTACCAGGTTCTTTGCCACCCATCGAGCGGCGTATGTGGCGGACCGGTCTACCTTCGTCGGGTCTTTGCCTGAGAATGCGCCTCCGCCGTGCCTTGCTGCTCCTCCATACGTGTCCACGATGATCTTGCGGCCCGTCAGACCCGAGTCACCGACCGGCCCACCTATGACGAAGCGGCCGGAGGGATTGACCTCGAACCGGGTGTTCTCGTCCAGCAGGTGCTCAGGCACCACCGACTTGGCCGCCATTTCGATGAGGTCGGCCCTGATCTGGTCCTGATCCACGTCCGCACTGTGCTGCGTGCTCATGATTACTGTATGCACGCGTTTGGGCTCGCCGTGGCTGTACTCGACGGTGACCTGTGACTTTCCGTCCGGCCTCAGGTAAGGGAGGGTGCCGTTCTTGCGCAACTCAGACATGCGTCGGCAAATCTCGTGCGAAAGGTGAATCGGCAGGGGCATGAGGTCGGGCGTCTCGTTGCACGCAAAGCCGACCATCATTCCTTGGTCGCCCGCTCCCAGGCTTTCGGCGTCGTCGGCCTCGTCGCTGCCTCTGGCCTCAAGGGCAGTGGACACACCGGCCGATATGTCTGGCGATTGCTTGTCCAGGGCAACCTGGACTCCGCAAGTATTGCCGTCGAACCCGAATGCCGGGTTGTTGTACCCGATGCCGTTGATCGTGTCCCTGACCAAACTGGGAATGTCCACGATGGCCTTCGTGGTGATTTCACCCATCACCATAACAAGCCCGGTGGTACAGCACACCTCACAGGCCACGCGCGACATTGGGTCCTGTTCAAGCATGGAGTCCAATATTGCGTCCGAAATCTGGTCGCAAATCTTGTCCGGGTGACCCTCTGTTACCGACTCTGAGGTCAACAGATAAGACTTGGACTCCATGAAGCTGACTGGCATGTGTTTGCCCTCCTCGCGTTTTTCGATTGTGTTGTTTGGGCGTGATTTCTACAGGAACGCGGGCTGCTCTTGTCTTGCGGCGGCCGACGTCCCGATGGTGCCTTCTGCTAGGTGCCCAGGTCCCAACTGGCTAGATACTTGTCCTGTTCCGCGGTCAGATCGTCGATGTTTAACCCCATGGAAATCAGCTTGAGCCTTCCGACTTCCCGGTCAATGTCTTTCGGCACGGATATGACCTGCGGGCCCATCCCTTCTCCGTGCTTGGCGAGATATTCCACGGACAGAGCCTGGTTCGCAAAGCTCATGTCCATCACTGCCGAGGGGTGGCCGTCTCCGGCCGCGAGATTAATGAGGCGGCCCTCACCTAGCAGGTGGATCCTGCGGCCGTCCTTCAGCCGGTACTCGTCCACCATCGGACGCACGCGGCTCTTGGACTCGCTCATCTCCTCAAGCGACTCGATGTCGATCTCCACGTCGAAGTGGCCGCTGTTAGCAAGCATGACGCCGTCCTTCAGCGCCTCAAAGTGTGTCCGCCCTACGGCATGGTATCCGCCGGTCAGGGTAATGACGACGTCGGCGATCTTCGACGCCTCCATCATGGGCATGACTCGATGGCCGTCCATCACGGCCTCGAGCGCCCTGATCGGGTCGACCTCGGTAACGATTGTGTGGGCCCCGAGTCCGGCTGCCCGAGAGGCTACGCCGCGGCCGCACCACCCGTAGCCGCACACAACCACGTTTTTGCCCGCCCACAGCACGTTTGTGGCTCGTGTGATGCCGTCTATCGTGCTCTGGCCGGTGCCGTACCTGTTGTCGAAGAAGTGTTTGGTGTCTGCGTCGTTTACGGCGATGATCGGGTACTTGAGCCTTCCTTCTTTGTGCAGACTCTCGAGCCTGATGACGCCCGTGGTCGTCTCTTCGCAGCCCCCGATGATGTCGCCGATCTGAGAGGACCTGCTCGTGTGCAGGACAGCCGTCAGGTCCGCGCCATCGTCCATGGTGATCTGGGGATGGTAGTCGAGAACTTCGTTGATGTGGCTGTAATACGTATCGTTGTCCTCGCCGGTGATCGCGTAGGTCGGTATGCCGTACTCCGCGATTAGGGCTGCGGCCACCTCGTCCTGCGTGCTGAGCGGGTTGCTGGCGCAGGCAACAACTTCGGCGCCTGCGTCGCGCATGTTGATCAGAAGGTTCGCGGTCTCAGAAGTAATGTGCAGGCAGGCGGCCACTGTCATCCCGTCCAGCGGTCTCTCTTTGGCGAAACGCTCCCTGATCTGGAGCAGGACCTGCATATCGTTCGCTGCCCACTCGATCTTGTTTACGCCGTCCTTCGCCATCGCCAGGTCTCTGACATCTCCCTTGGTAGAAGTCGTCAATCTCTCCTCCTCAAATTGCTCGTGTCTAGATGCCGCGTTCTTAACGGCCTTACGTTATCTACTATTCAATCCGGACGGCCATCAAGGATATGTTCAACGTCCTTCTTGCGTCCAGAATTGTCGCCGGCGCTCAAGGCTGTTTCGAAACCGTACGCCTGCTCGGGCATGCGAGCATCCACACCGTGACAGCCTTCAGCCATCTCAATCTCAGGAACAAAGGGAGGGTACTCTAAGCTGTGCTTCACGGCTAAGGAAGGGATTCATCCTTGCCGAGGGGCTCGAAATTGGTAAGGTCTGCGAACGCCCGGAATCTGTTCTCGATCTGCTCCTTTGTGAGCGCTGACGTCTTCTCCAGGCTGAATGCCTCTACGCAGAACGAGCCCATGACGGAGCCGAGGACTGTGGCCCTTCGCAAGCCTCGGGAACTGATGTCTCCCGTTGCGGCCATGTAGCCCATGAAGCCACCGGCGAATGAGTCTCCGGCGCCGGTCGGGTCCACGACCGTTTCCAGCGGAAACGCCGGCGCGACAAAGATTGAACTCTCGTGAAACAGGAGAACGCCGTGTTCGCCTCGCTTTATCAGCAGGGTGTGAGGTCCCAGCGCCGTGATCTCGCGGGCTGCGTGTAGCAGGTTCCCTTCGCCGGAGAACATCCGTGCCTCCGTCTCGTCAATGAAGAGCACGTCTACGGCCTCTACCACCTTGCTGAGAGCGCTCTTGTTCCCCTCAATCCAGAAATTCATCGTGTCAAGCGCCACGAGCCGGGGCCTCTCTTTCATCTGGTTGAGCACGTCGAGCTGAAGCTCGGGGTCGATGTTAGCCAGAAAAAGATAGGGCTGACTGCGGTGGTTCTCACTCAGCTTGGGGCTGAAGTCGGCGAATACATTCAACTGGGTATCGAGGGTCTCACGGCTATTGACGTCTTCCAGGTCGTACACGCCTGACCATCTGAAAGTCTTGCCCGATGCGTGTTCCAGCCCAGCAGTGTCGACATTGTGGTCTCGCAACAGACCCTCGTCAGAAGACCGAAAGTCCTCGCCCACGACCGCGATTAGGCTTACGTCCGAGAAGTAGCTGGCAGCTACCGAAAAGTACGTGGCCGACCCTCCGAGCGCGTCGGTTCTACTCCCGGCCCCGGTCCTAACCGAGTCGTATGCGACGGAACCCACTACAAGAAGTGACATGGCAATCCTTTTATCAGAAGAGGTCGAAGAAGCTCAGAGTCAGGCCCGTCAGGATTCTACAACTCGTCGCCGTAGCTGGTGGGGTAGCCTTTCTCGATCCACACGCTCGTGCCGTCTTCTACGTTGAACAGCGACTCGGAGTCGAATCCCATCGCTGCTGCCATCTCGCAGGCAAGCCCACTTCGGACACCCTGGGCGCAGATGAACACAAGTCGCTTGTCTGTTGGCAGTTCCCCAATTCGGGCCAGAATATCGTCCACGGTGATGAACAGGGCGTCCTTTACGTGACCTTCGCGGTACTCGTCGTCCCTACGAACATCGACAAAAGTGACGTCTTCTTGCTTGTACATCGCCTCGGCTTCGTCGATGTCAATACGGTAGTACGGCTCGCCCGGCTGTTGCCTGGGCATAGTAGGACCTCCGCTGTTCTACTCAAGATAGCGCCCTGCTATGGGCGCAAGGGTTGCTTTGATTTCGTCCGAAATGACGTCGGGTCTCGTTATGATAGCACTACGCAACGCCGATTCGCAGGCGCACGTCCTGGTTGCGGATAGAGTAGGGATGAGCCTTGCGGCAATGCGTTGAGCTGCGGCAACGCTGCGGTGCAGATTCTCCACTACCACCTCCACGGACACATCCTTCTCGGTCTCGTGCCAGCAATCGTAGTCGGTGACCAGAGCTAGCGTCGCGTAGCATACCTCCGCCTCTCTTGCCAGCCTGGCCTCCGGCAAGGCGGTCATGCCAATGATGCTGGCTCCCCACGATCGGAAAAGCTCCGACTCGGCCCTCGTTGAGAACTGCGGTCCCTCAATAACCACTAGTGTTCCACCCCGGTGGACGGCGGGTGTCTCGTTCTCGGCCGCGTCGGCCAACTTGGCCGAAAGGTCGTGGCAGTAAGGGTTGGCCATTCCCACGTGGGCCACAATCCCATCCTCGAAGAAGCTGCTCGGCCTTCCTCTGGTTCTGTCTATTAGCTGGTCCGGGACAACTGCGTCCAGGGGATGCATGTGTTCCTTGAGACTGCCAACGGCGCTTATGGATACGATGCGTTGCACTCCCAGCAACCGCATGGCGTACACATTGGCCCTTGCGGGGACCTCAGACGGCGAAAGACGGTGTCCCGCGCCGTGACGTTGTAGGAATGCCACCTTCTCGCCGCCAATGACACCCAACGTAACGTCTGAGCTTGGAGGTCCGTACGGAGTGTCAATGGCCAGAGTCCGGGGGTCTTCAATGCCCTCCATCTCCGCGAATCCGGAGCCTCCAAAGAAAGCTAGGGTAGCTTCACTCAAAGCAAGTGCTGCACGGGGCGTTGAAGATGAATATCACGGCGGATCCTGCATTGTTGCCTGCTTGCGGCCCGTCAGCCGGGAATTGTGGCACTGCGTCGAAAACAGTGTCAACCGTTTGATGCGACCCCACCGAAACGTTCGATTGCTTAGTAGAGGCGATTCAGCCGGAAGCGGTCAACTGCCGTGCTCAAATCCCGACTATCCTCACCGCTGAGTGGACTTTGTAGATCCTGTTGATGTTCAAGAGCAACGCGGTGAAGTCCTCCACGTACCGCGAGTTGCAAAGTCGCCCGCCGTCGATGGCGCGTAGTCCCGGTACATCTTCGGCAAGGGTCATTACGTTCCGCTTGGCATCTCCGGCGTCGGCGCATACGATCACGTCAGAGTCCACCGGGCGCTCGCCGCGAAGCAGGTCCCTTGCGCTGATTGTCTGAAACGCCGCAACCACCTTCGACTCCGGCAGTATTCGTTGAGCCTGTTCAGCGGCGGAGCCCTCGGGGACGCGTATGGCACCCGGATGGCCGCCGGTGAACTCTAGCGGCGCAACGACGCTGACAACAGTCTTGCCCATCAACGGCGCCCGGAGAGATTCCAATGTGGTGACCATTGCGCCGTAAGGCACCACGACAAAGGCAATTTCAGCGTCCAGGGCGGACCTCCTGTTCGCCGCGCCGGCAATCTCGGCAGAAGGCGCCCTTTCCAATATGGAGTCGGAGGCCTCCGTAGCTCGGCTCACATCTCTGGAGCCGATTATTACGGAGTGCCCTGCGAGCGCGAATCGGAGCGCCAGCCCCCGGCCTTCAGGACCAGTGCCTCCGATGAACCCCAAAACCCTTTTACTCATTGGCGGTAATCTAGCGTCTCTGGGCGTACTCAGCAACTTGCTGCGGGCAGATTCCCTGTTTCTATGCGCATTGCGTGCGGTTGCTGCGGTTCACTACAATGTGGCCAACTTGCAGACCCTAGGAGTGCAGCGCTATGCCCGCAGTCCCGAAGGACAAGATTCGTAACGTCGTACTTTTGTCACACGGCGGTGCGGGCAAGACCTTGCTTACGGAAGCGCTGCTGTACACAGCTGGAGCCGTTACCAGGATTGGCACGCCTGAGAACGGCAATACCACATCCGACTACGAGCCTGAGGAGATCAAGCGCTCAAACAGCGTACAGGCTACTGTGCTTCCGTTGAATTGGCGCGACCACAAGATAAACCTGATCGACACGCCAGGCTACGCGGACTACCGGGGCGAAGTCGTGTCAAGCGCTCGAGTCGCGGACGCTGCCATCCTTGTGATTTCGGGACCTGCGGGAGTGGAGGTCGGCTCCACGCAGATGTGGAACATGGCCGTCGAGCTAGATCATCCAAGGATCGTGTTCGTCAGCAAGCTGGACAGGGATAATGCCGACTTTGGACGTGTGGTGGATTCGCTTGAGCAGGCGTTCGGCCGCCATGTTGTGCCGGTTCAGGTGCCAATCGGATCGGAGGCCGACTTCTCCGGAGTTGTAAGCCTGCTCGGAGACCAGAGCGACGTGCCCGATGAACTCAGCGACGATGTCGAGGCTGCGAAAGATCGTCTTGTTGAGGCTATTGCCGAAACCGACGACGACCTGGCGACGAAGTACCTGGAGGGGGAGCCTCTAACCGAGTCGGAACTGATCGAGGGCCTTAAGAAGGGCGTCGCCTCCGGCGAGATTGTGCCCCTCTTGGCAGGTAGTTCACCCAGCGCCATTGGCGCCTCCGAACTCCTGGACGCGATAGTGGACTTCCTACCCTCGGCGGGTGAGAGTGCGTCGGAAGAGGCCAAGGGCCCTGAGGGGGGCGAGAACGTATCGCTGGATGGGGACCCTGCTGGGCCTCTGGCGGCATTGGTGTTCAAGACAACTGCCGACCCGTTCGTGGGCAGGCTGTCGCTTTTCAGAGTGTACAACGGGACCCTAAAGAGCGACTCGCAGCTATGGAATGCCACGGCCAGGGAGGCCGAACGCGTTGGACAGGTATTTGTCACCATGGGCAAGGAGCAGCATCCGGTCGACGAACTGGGTCCAGGCGATGTCGGAGCAGCGCCCAAGCTCTCTTCGGTTCTGACAGGCCACACTCTTTCAACGCGTGACAATCCCTTGGTGTTGGAGGAGATCACCTTCCCTAGTCCCGTGTACCAAATGGCGGTGTCCCCAAAGTCGCAAGCAGACTTGGATAAGCTGACGGGCGCGCTGTCCCGGATCGCGGAGGAGGACCCCAGCCTGAAGGTGACGCGATCGCCGGAAACCCAGGAGTTGCTGCTCGCAGGTCTTGGCGATAACCATGTCGAGGTCGCCGTCGAAAAAATGGCCAGGAAGTTCGGAGTCGAAATCGTCCTTAATATGCCCAAAGTGCCCTATAGGGAGACGATCAACGCCACGACCAGAGTTGAGTACAGGCACAAGAAGCAGTCAGGAGGCCATGGACAGTTCGGTCACGTCTGGCTTGAGATTGGACCCCAAGGCAGGGGCGATGGCTTCGATTTCGCATCAACCGTTGTGGGCGGTTCCGTGCCCAGAGAGTACATACCTGCAGTGGAAAAGGGCGTTGTGAAGGCCATGGACTCGGGTGTAGTAGCAGGTTACCCCGTAGTGGACCTTAAAGCCGTGCTCTTCGATGGCAGCTTCCACCCGGTGGACTCCTCAGGCATCTGCTTCGAGATCGCAGGTGGGCAAGCGCTCTCCAAGGGCATGAAAGAGGCTGTGCCCGTGCTGCTCGAACCGGTCATGCGGGCTAAGATCGTCGTCCCGGACGAATACGCTGGCGATGTGATGGGCGACTTCAACAGCAGGCGCGGACGTATCCAGGGCATGACCCCGAAAGGTGACGGCACAACGGAGATTGAGGCTGAGATCCCACAGGCTGAGATGCTGCGTTATGCCACGGACCTGAGGTCGCAAACGCAAGGGCAGGGTACCTTCACCACGGAGTTTGACCACTACGATGAGGTGCCGGGTCACCTTGTACCCAAGATCGTCGAGGAGACCGAGCGGGCCAAGGCGGAGGCGCGCTCCTGACGTCCCTCGGCGAGTCGGTGCTTGCATAGTGGCTAAGCGTACGGGCAGCAAGCTGATGAGCGCTGCCGAGGCGGTAGGCCGGTTCGTCTTCGATGGCGCCATCGTCGGAATGGGCGGTCAGAGCATCGGGCGGAACAGCATGGCCCTTGCCCACGAGATTGTCAGGCAAGGTAAGAAGGATCTTACCCTGGTCGGCTGTAACTTGGCCCTCTCAATGGACTTGCTCGTTGGAGCAGGCCTCGTCCGCCGTACTGAATGCGGCACTGGTAACTTGGAGCGCTTCGGCACGGCTTTCCGGTGGCGCAGGGCTATCGAAGAAGGTCGGCTGGAGGTGAGGGACTATAGCCATTTGGCAATGGCGTCACGGTTTCTTGCCGCGTCCCTTGGCCTTCCTTTCATGCCGTCCAAAAGCCTGCTTGGCACGGACAATCTGAACAAGAAGTCCTTCTGTGGCGAAAGACCATTCGAGATAGTTGATAATCCGTGGAACCCGGGAGACCCTGTTGTTCTCCTTCCGGCTTTGTCACCCGACGTCTCGATAGTCCACGCTCAGAAGGCGGACGAGATGGGCAATGTGGTTGTGGAGGGATTTACGACCCAGGAGCCGGAGATGATGAAGGCATCCAAGGCTGTCATCGTAAGCTGCGAGCAGGTGATAAGCACCGATGAAATCAGGCGAGACCCGGACCGCACTACCGTGCCCTACCTGTTCGTGGACGCCGTGATCGAGCAACCGTGGGGTGGATACCCTACTTCAGTCTACAAGTATTATGAGGTTGACTCGGAGCATCTCTCGATGTACCAGTCGATCGCCAGAAGAGGCGGCGAAGAATACCAGTCTTACTTGAACGACTATGTCAGGGACTGCGCAGAATTCGACGAACATCTTGAAAAGGCCGCGGGTGTCGCTAAGCTCAACCGGCTGCGGACGCTCATGGCGAGGCTAGTTTGACACGTGAAGGCTGCGCGCTTTTTCCAGTAGGCTGACGAAGTGCCTGGCCTGAGCGCAGCGGAAAGATCGGGACGGGGTGAATGATCGCAATGACGGTAGACTTTCAGCTCGATGAACTGATGGTGGTGGAAGCCGCGCGTCACATCGGCGACGGCGACATCGTAATGGTCGGGACCGGTTTGCCGTTCGCTGCCGCATTCTTGGCACAGAAGAACCACGCTCCGAACATGTGCTATGTAGTGGAGACTGGTTCGATCGCGCCGCAGCTTCTTCCTACTCCCACATCGGTCTCGGACGCGCGCGTAATGTATCGTGCCGTCAAGCTCGGCGGATTGGTGGACACCCTCGGAGGCGTGTTGCAGCGAGGTCTCGCGGACGTGGCCTTCCTGGGTGGAGCGCAGATCGACGAGTTCGCGAATGTAAACTCAACCGTAATTGGCGACTACCTCAGTCCCAAAGTACGGTTTCCTGGCAGCGGAGGCGCTAACGACCTCGCTTCCCACGCCCATAAGATACTCATAATCACGCGTCACGAGAAGCGCAGGTTCCCCAAACGGTGCGACTTCATCACTAGCCCCGGGTACATTGACGGGCCTGATGGTCGACGGAACGCTGGACTCCCTACACCGTATCCGGACATTGTCGTAATCACGGACCGGTGCGTGATGGCAGTTGATAAGTCCACAGGTCGCTTGAGCATCCAAAAGCTGATGCCCGGAGTAACGCTTGATGAGGTCATTGAGAACACCGGCTTCAAGCCTGAGTCGGCCGCCGGACTGGGAACGGTCGACCAGCCGTCTGAAGCAGAATTGCATTTGTTGAGGGAAGAGGTCGACCCGGACCGCGTGTATCTGTCGGCTCCGGACTAGCTATGCACAATGGTCAATAGAGGCAGTATGTCAAAAGAGCTAACTCCGTCCGTAGTTTACGATCTCGTGTCCGTGTCGGACCCAGCGTTGTCCTCCGACGGCAGACTTCTAACGTTCGTGCAGTCGCAGGTGAATGCCGACTCGCAGAAGACTGAATCCCGAATCAGGCTGGCTAGGCTTCCGAGTGGAGAGGCTGAGGATTTCACGGCCGGTCCGGGAGACGCCGCTCCCGCCTTCTCGCCCGACAGACGAACACTGGCGTTTCTGCGTTCGAATGCCGAGGGTCTTCGAAACCTCTGGCTCATGCCAACTGACGGCGGCGAGGCCTGGCAGCTCACTTCTACGCGCGGCGGCGTGAGTGAGTTCACCTGGTCACCCGACTCCTCAAGTCTAGCGTACGTCTCGAACGTTGACCCGGACATTCTCCCCGAAGACCACGACCCGGCCAAGGATCCCATGACGCGCGTCGTCAGCCGGATCAGGTACCGGTACGACACGCTGGGCTGGAGAGGCGACTCGCATCGGCATCTCTTCGTCGTACATACCGAAACAGGAGAGTCCAGGCAGGTCACCGACGGCGACTGGGACGACGGGTTCGTCCGTTGGTCCCCTGACGGCTCCCAGTTGGCCTTCGTTTCGGGCCGAGCAGCCGACCGCGACACCCGGGCCGGCAGTGAGGCGTACGTCGTAGACACTGACGGGGGCGAACCTGAGTTGCGTTCGGCCGGTCTGTTGAATGTCGTGTCCGTTTCCTGGGCCCCGGACGGAACACGGCTGTTGGCGCTGGGCAGCATGGATCCGGACAATATGGGACATTGGCAGGGGCGACTGTACGTCTTGGAGCCTGACCGTGGTCCGTTGGAGTTGACGGGCGAGTCACTTTCGCCAGTAGGCGGATTCCCGGGCCTGGGAACTCCGCCTGAGATGAGATGGACTGAGGACGAGCGTATCGTACTGCTCGCTGACCGTCGGGGCATGTCATGCCTCTTTGATCTGCACGCTAGTTCCGGCGCGGTACGGTCCGTGCGAGACTCTAACGGACAGCTAACCTCGCTCGCTCTGGACTCCGATGCCCGTACCGCCGTTGTGGTCGCCTCTACACCCCGATCTCCCAGCGAGTTGCAGATCTTCAACCTTGAGTCCGGGACTGGCTCAAGGAAGCTTACCGCTGTCAACGACAATTTCCTCGCTGAGCATCCGCCGGCGGAGATGCAAAAGTTTGTATTCACGCGGGGAGGTATGGAGATCGAGTCTCGCCTCTTCTTGCCGACCGGCTTCGACGAAGCGCAGTCCTACCCGCTGGTTCTGGATATCCACGGAGGTCCGCACGGCGTCTTCTACGATGCCTTCAATCCTATACAGCAGGTCCTGGCGTCGGCCGGGTACGTTGTGCTTGCCGTAAACCCTAGGGGCTCTTCCACATATGGAGAAGGCTTCATGAAGGCGGTAATTCGTAACTGGGGTGGGGAAGACTATCTTGACATCATGGCTGCTGTGGGCAGAGTTGAGACATTGCCTTACGTGGACTCCTCCCGCATGGGGGTCACGGGATACAGCTACGGTGGATTCATGACCTGCTGGATAATTGGCCACGATAGTCGGTTCAAGGCTGCCGTGTCAGGCGCTCCCTGCATCAACCTTTCCAGCATGTACGGCACTTCAGACATTGGCATCAACTTTGGGGAAGTGCAGTGGGGCGGAATGCGCAAGGATGCCCTCGACATGTACCTCAAGATGTCTCCGCTTACCTACGCTCCATTTGTCGAGACTCCCCTGCTGCTGCTCCACGGCGAGGACGACCACAGATGCCCAATCGGCCAGAGCGAAGAGTACTTCGTTACCTTGAAGCGGCTGGGCAAAGAGGTCGAGTTCGTCAGGTTCCCCAAAAGCGCCCACTCTTTCTTGCGCACCGGCCACCCCAAGCTTCGCCAAGAGTATCTTGCCCGAGTAAGGGACTGGTTCGATAGGCATCTCGTCCACGAACCCACCGCATCCCCGGACTCTGCGCGTTAGGCGACGCTGTGCAGTTGCTTTCCGCTTCAGGGATGGCCTTGGTCTTCGGCGACGTAAGCATTTTCTCAAATGTAGCCTTTGAGGTAGTCGCCCGGGCAAGAATTGGTGTCGTCGGACCAAACGGCAGTGGGAAAACATCGCTTATGGAGATGGTGGCTGGTACTCGGGACCCCGATGCCGGCGTGCTGGTCCGTTCGCAAGGCCTTCGACTAGGTTTCGTTCCTCAACGTCCGCCGCAGGACACGGGAGGAACGCTTCGCGACCAAGTCATGACGGCTTTCACCGAAATCGCCGCATTGGAGGAGCAGGTAGCCTCCGCGGCACTGGACATCCAGCACTCGACAGGTCGTGACCGTCGCAAAGCCGAAACCCGGTATTCGGCACTGCTGGCCCGGTACGAGGCTGTCGGCGGATACGACTACCAGAGCGACATGGAGAAGGTTGTCGCCGCCATCGGGCTAACGCCCGACGCACTGTCAACGCCTGTTGCTGCTGCCAGTGGAGGCCAGAGAACACGGGCCGCTCTGGCGAGCGCTCTGCTGTCCGAGCCTGACCTGCTGATTCTCGATGAGCCCACGAACTATCTGGACTTTCCGGGCCTGAACTGGCTGGAAGACTTTCTGACGGCGTCTTCCCTCGCCTATGTTGTTGTGTCGCACGATCGATACTTCTTGGACCGGGTCACTCGTGAGACCTGGCAGTTGGAGCGAGGCCGGCTCCAGCGCTTCAAAGGCAACTACACCGCGTACCGGGCCCAGAAGGAGGAACAGGACTCCCGGCAGCTTGTCGAGTACGAACGGCAACAGGCTTACATCCAGAAGCAGGAGTTCTTCATTCAGAGGTACAAGGCCGGCCAGCGGACCAAAGAGGCCAGGGGGCGTGAGAAGAAGCTTGCCAGGCTGGAGCGCGTAGAGGCGCCCACGCAGAGCAGGTCAGCTTCCTTCTCAACTACAGGCGTCACTCGGACCGGGCAGGTCGTGCTGAGCACTAATGGCCTCGAGGTTGGCTTTCGTATGACGGACGGTGAAGTCAAGCTGCTGAAGGTCTCCGACGTCAGACTCGAGCGCAGCTCGCGCACAGCAGTCATAGGCGCTAACGGGGCTGGAAAGACCACCTTGATCCGGACGATGATTGGACTCCATCCCCCCCTTCGAGGTCGCGCCGACAGAGGACACAACGTAGTCACCGGTTACCACCGCCAGGGCTTGGACGACTTGCCGGAGGACAAGACCGTGATTGAGGCTTTCCTGGATATCCGCAACATGGGAATCGGCGCGGCTCGAAACTACCTCGCCCGCTTCCTCTTTCACGGAGAAGAGGTCTTCCAGGCCGTTCGGTCGCTCAGCGGTGGAGAGAGAAGCAGGCTTGCCCTTGCGAGGCTGCTAATCTCCGAGCCCAACACCCTCATTCTTGACGAGCCAACTACACACCTAGACATTCCTAGCCGGGAAGCCCTGGAAGAGGTGCTGGACGAGTATCAGGGCACGTTGCTGGTTGCATCTCACGATAGGCGTTTCATTTCGCGGCTTACAGGCCGTCTGTGGCTAGTGGGTGACGGCGTCCTGCGGGAGTTTGAAGGCACGTTCGAGGAATGGGCAGCGAGCCTCGAGACCAAGCCGACTTCTACGGCGCCTGCTGATAGGCAATTGGCCGATGGTCAGCAGATAGAGCGCGCTCTTCCGAAGCGGATCGCAGCCCGAAGGAGCGAGCCGTCGAAATCACGGGCGAAGGCCAGGGAGAGGAAGCGGAAGGCGGCTGAGCGCGAATCCGAGCGCCGACGTGACGAAGCCGACCGTAACGTCGCCGAGCTTGAAGGCCGTGTGAAGTCGCTCGAGGAGAAGCTGGCAAGGGCCTCCGAGCGCCGGGACGTCGATGCTGTTGCGCGCTTAGGCAGAGAGTACGAGGAAGCTCAAGCGGAACTCGAACGGGCAGTTGAAGAGTGGGTAGAGGTTGCTGGCTAGCGGCGTCAGGCCATTGAGCTCTCGTACAGGACTCTACTGACCAGAGACCTTCTCTGCAGGCAATTCGGCGAAAAGCACAATGTCATTCTGGCAGTGGCCTCTTCACAGTGCCGTAGAGGCAGTGTAACATTTCTTGTGTGCATGATCTTCTGCGAAGCGGTCAATCGGCTGGGAGGTGAGACGTGCGAAACATTACCCTGAGTGCGGACGCGACCGTAATTGACGCCGCACGGGAACGCGCGGCGTCCGAGAACACTACGCTTAACGCTGAGTTTCGTCGATGGCTGGAAATGTACGCTCGCCGGTACCGGGCGGCTCGGGCCATGAGCGCAGTACGAGAACTACAGACCAAGTATAAGACAGGAGGTCGTAAATTCAGCAGGGAAGATCTAAATGAGCGTTGAGCACTTCCTTGACTCGAACATACTTGTGTATATGCTCGACGATACCAACGACCTAAAACGTCGCCGTGCCGAGCAGCTTGTACAGAGCAGCATCGAGGCTGGTACCGGCTGCATCAGCTACCAGGTTGTTCAGGAGACCCTTAACGTGGCAACCCAGAAGCTGGGCTTTTCGGCTGAGGACGCCCGTGTCCTGCTGGGTAGTGTCCTGGAATCGCTGTGGACAGTCCAGCCGAGCATTGAACTGTTCGACCAAGGATTGGAGTTGCGCGCCAGGTATGGATTCAGCTTCTACGACTCGATGATAGTGGCCGCCGCCCTTCAGTCCGGTTGCGCGCGCCTTTACAGTGAAGACCTCCAGCACGGCCAGCGAATCCAGTCGCTATCCGTTCAGGATCCTTTCTTGGAGGCTGCCGAAAGTTCAGGCTCACGGAACTGCTGAGTACTGCGCTTGTCGGGTAGGCTAGGCCGTCAGCCGCCCATCCTCGTCCGTATCTCCGCGGAGAGGCGCTCAGCGTCCGCTGACCCAATCAGGACACTCCGGCCCCTAGTTAGCCTGAGTCTGACTCCCCGGTCCCCGCTCACGTTAAAGGCCATAGCGTTCTTCCTTGACCAGCGGATGCCCCAGCCCCCGTACTCAGACAGTGGGCTGTACATGCCCGCCTCTTGCCACTCGATTTCATCGAATGGAATCTCACGGTCGTAGACCGGGGAGAACCGGATCCTGACACCGTCGTCCGTTACTTCCGTGACCAGCGCCACGAAGTACAGCAGTGCCAATGCCGCCAGCGGCAGCCCGATTGCAACGACCGAGATAGCCGCCAAGCCAGTGTCCGACGGCCCCACCCACGTCTTTCCGAGAGCGAAGTGACCGATGAGCAGGACGCCGAAGTAACCCAACACCGGCACGGTCGTGACGCCCATCAGCAGCCACAACCAGAACTGCCTGAATCTTTGCAACTCGGTGAATTGTGAGGCCTGACTCGCCGCGCTAACTGCCATGCCACTCTGCTCCTACACGTCCTTCCTGTTCGACGCCGTACTTCTCGTAGGCGGTCCGGTACTCGTCGGGCGTGTTGAGGTCCAGCCGTACGATCGGGTCTTCTACTTGGACCTTGTTCACAAGCCCGCGATACCGCTCGTACACCTCCAGAATACCGTGGCCCCCTTCGCTAACAGCTTCCAGTTCACTCTTGAGAGATGCGTCGAAGATAAGTGGATGTCCGCCCCTTCCGCGGTGTCGGGGCGACGTTATTGGTGCGCCCTTCTCTAGATGAGAGCTGATTACAGCGGAGACAATGCCCGCTGTTCGAGGCTGGTCTACTGCCAGAAACAAGATGGCCCCCGCCCCTGGATCGATTGCCCGCAGGCCCGCCTTGATGGAATTCGTCTTTCCATGTTCGTAGTCTGTGTTGATCGCAACTCGCGCCGAAGGGCCCCGAATGTACGGGGACACATCCGACGCCCTGTGCCCCAGCACTGCGACGACTTCTGCGCACCCGGCGTCGGTCAGGCAGCGCACCTGATGCTCGATGAGCGTTACGCCTTTCCACGGCAGCAGTGGTTTGAGACGACCCATGCGTGTTGAGGCGCCGGCCGCAGTGAGTATCGCGGACACCGAGCCCATGGTCAGCCTACTGCGTCAGCGCCGAGCTGGTCAGTCTGCAGCGGAGGCCGTGACGGGAGTCCTGCCCACCTTCTCTACGATGCGTTGCAGCCGACGGTCTTCCAGCTTCATTGGCACGCCGGTGCCGCCCAGCCGGAACATCAGGATCTCGGCCATTATGCTGACGGCGATCTCTTCCGGCGTCCGGGCATGGATATCAAGGCCTATCGGCGATCTGATCTCCCGTATGCGGTCCAGGGACATTCCGGTCCTGATCAGGTCTTCGTAGATCAGGATCGTCTTTCGCTTCGAGCCCATCAGCCCGACGTAGCTTGCGGGAGTGGCAGCCGCTGCCTCGAGCGCAACATTGTCGTACCGGTGGCCCCGCGTTACGACCACAATGAACGTATTCGCGTTAATTGGCAGATCGGACAGCGCCTCCTCGGGCTTCTTGGCCACCACAGTATCCGCCTCCGGGAACCGGTTCTCATTGGCGAACTCCTCCCTGTCATCGGTTACGAAAAGTCGGAAGCCCAGGGTGGCCGCGAGCGGTGCGATCGCCTTGGAAACGTGACCTCCCCCGCAGAGAACGAGCTGCGGAGGGGTCGTGTATGCTTCAAGGAAGTACTCTGCTCCGTCCGGGGCCGTTACGTAGTCGCTGCGCCCGTGGAGCATCAGTTCTCGCGCTCGTGCCGCTGCGTCGCGGTCCAGCGCGGTGTCCCCCAGGGTTCCGTCCGTTGTGCCGTCTTCGCGAATGAGCAGTTTAGCGCCGGTCGATTGGCCTTCCTCGTGCGCAGGCTTGACCAGGCTGGCCAGCGCCACCGACGGCCCGCCACTGTACGCGCTGTCGATCTCCTCCGCGTAGGTCAGGTAGCCCTCTGGCCGGTAGATCGGGTCGATAAGGAAGTACATCGTGCCGCCGCACACCAAACCGTCCTCTGCCGCCAGATCTTCGTTCAGGTGGTAGTCCCGATACTGAGCGCCTCCACCTCGCCTCATCAGCTCGCTGGCTGCGAACCAGATGTCGCCTTCCACACAACCGCCGCCCAGCGTGCCCACACCGCTCCCGTCGCGGCGCACCAGCAGCTTCGCACCAGGCTTCTGAGGGGTCGAGCCCTTCGTGTCTATGACCGTGGCGACCACTATCGGCTCTCCAGCCTTAAGTAGGTGTCCGGCCTCTTTGAAAACTTCGTGCAACATCAGCCTCCGTTCAAAAAGAGCTGCATCTCATCACTCATCAAAGGGTATCAAACGCAGCAATGCCGCTACAACGAATGGCAGTCCCGGGTCAGAGGCCGCGCTCTATCATCTTCTCTATGCGCTTCCGGCCTCTGTTTGGTCCAACAACAGCCAAGTTAAGTCGGTCCGTTTTGAGCACTTCGTGCGCCACGCGCTTGATGTCTTCGGCTTTCGAGGCGTTAATCATCTCCACCACCTCATCCGTGTCGTGTATCCGGCCGTGCACCAGCTCCTGGGCGCCGTTCCACCCGCTCACCGCGCGTGTGTCTTCCATTTGTAGCATCAGCCTGCCCGCTGCCAGGTGCTTTGCCTTGGTCAATTCCATCTCAGGGACACCCTCCTTGACAAGAGCAAGCTGTTCCAGAATCGATTCGATCGCCTCGTACGTTCTTGCCGGCTCTACGCCCGCAGTGACCACGAAAGATCCGGTGTCTTGGAAGTGAGACACATCGCTGTGCACATCGTAGGCTAGGCCGCGGTTCTCTCTGATCTCGATGAACAGCCGGCTGCTCATGCACTCGCCTAGCACCACGCTCAGCAGGTCCAGGGCGTACCGGTCGGGATGGTCGGAAGGGAGCCCGGGAAAGGCCAGCGATACGCTGGTCTGTTCTGTCTTCCGGTACTCTATCTCGAACTTCGCAGCGGACTGAATGTGGTCGAACTTAGGTGACGACAGCGGACTGTCCGGTTCCCAGCCGGCGCTGAGCGACGCCGCCTGCCGCACAACAGCGTCATGCCCGACGTTTCCTGCCACGCTGAGGACTATGTTGGACGGGTTATACGAGCGTCTGACGAAGCCGGCCAACATGTCACTGGTGATCTCGGATACGGAATTCTTGGATCCCGCTATGTCTCTGCCGAGCGGGTGGCCTGGCCAGAGCATCTCGTCCACCAGGGCCTCCAACGCGTAGTCGGGATGGTCGCGGTTCATGCTCAGTTCCTCGAATACGACCTTCCTTTCCTTCTCTACCTCCGCCGGATCGAACGCCGAGTTGCGCATGACGTCCACCATCAGGTCCATTACTTCGTCAAGGCAGTTGTATGCTGCCTTGCACCAGAACATTGTCATCTCGTGTTCGGTGTGGGCGTTCATCATGCCGCCCATGCCCTCGATGCAGCCGCTGATGTCCATGGGAGTGGGGCGCGACTCGGTTCCCTTGAAGAGCATGTGCTCCACGAAGTGCGCGATTCCTGCCTGCTCGGCGCTCTCGTGCCGGGACCCGGCGCCTATGAAAAAGCAGATACAGACGGATCTTGTATGTGGGATCTCGCTGGTGACTACGCGGAGCCCGTTGTCCAGGACAGTCTTGCGAACGGACGTGGTTGAGTAGTTTTCTGTCAATGCGAAGCCTTTACGTTACGATCGCAATGGACCTGGTCAGAGCTCTCCCGCTTCAGTAACCGGGCGGGATTGCTCTTGACGAGGATCGCGAGTTCGTCCGGTGCCAGTCCTTCGTTTAGCAGAGAGGCTATGGCCATGCGCAGGCCCTCAGCGGGCATTGGGTTCAACCATTGGCCGAAGCCGGACGTAAGGATCGACGCACCTACGGTCGCGTCCATTACTCTGGCCGCCAGCGCGCTAGGCGTCATTCCGCCACCGGAGGGCATGCACGCCGCGAATGTGTGCTCAATGTAAGCGCCCAATGAGGTCAATTCCTCGAACTGCCCGGCGGAGATCGGACTCGTACCGTATGAAGCGAGCATAATTCTCACGCCCCGATCGCAGGCGGCCCTGAACACTGCGATGGTTTCGGAGTGCGACAGCCCGCCGGACGCCACGACCAGTCCGTGCCGGGCGGCCGCATCCAGTACCGCCTCCGCTTCACTCGTGACCGCTCCTGACCCGTCCAGCACGGATAGCTCACCTCCTGCGGCCACCGCATCGCGCGTGGGCATGCGCACGATGCGGGCCCCGGCCCCCGCGGCAGCCTCGACTGCGGCGGCGTTCAATCCTCCAATGCTCCTGTTCAGAGTGACAGTGCCATGGACGATCAGTCCCGGATATACCCTGTTGAGCATTTGGGCCTGAGGGCCGGTGGGGTTGTGGTCGTTGAGAAGCGCGAATCCCCCAAGCCCGGCCTCTTGCGCATAGCGGGCCGTGTCCAAGGCGTCAAGCCTGAGGGGAGTCACATGATCGGGAGCGGAAAGAACATGCAAATCGCAAGCGCCCTCTAGGATGCCGTCCACGACGTCGCTGCGGTTCGCTTGCGCTTCCATGTGCCGTATTGTCCCCGGAAAGGGTCGTTGGGCACAACCGATGGTGCTTGGCGAATGCATTACAATTACGCTTGGGCTCTCGCGAGTTTGTGACCTTTACTTCAAGAGCCGGAGGGGCGCACACGTTGCTTAGAAAGATAGGACGCATCGCCAGGATTAACCAGAATCAGGAGGGATTGGACGTCCCCCCCGGCCAGTTCGTGACCCAGAAATTGCCGGTTTTGACTTTCGGCTCAACGCCGGAGATAAATATGGACTCGTGGAGGTTCAGGTTGTTCGGTCTGGCCGCCCACGAAATTGTCCTTGATTGGCAGGAGTTCACGAGCCTTCCGTCGGTGACAATCCAGTCTCCTTTCCACTGCGTGACCCAGTGGAGCCGGCTTGAGAACTCCTGGGAAGGCGTTCCCTTCAATCAGGTCGCCGCCCTCGCTGAACCGAGCGGGGAAGCCAAGTACGCCCTGGTGCACTGCTACGGCGGGCACTCCACCAACGTCGCGCTCGACATACTGATGGCTGACGACGTGCTCTTCGCCTACAAGCACGATGGCGAACTTCTGACCAGGGAGCACGGCGGTCCGCTTAGGCTTGTGGTTCCCAAGTTGTACGGCTACAAGAGCGCCAAATGGGCTAACGGGATTGAGTTCATGAGAGAGGACAGACCAGGGACCTGGGAAGAGTTGGGATACCACATGAAGGGCGACCCTTGGAAGGAAGAGCGTTTCTGGCACGAGTTGATGTAAAGGCCGGTTGGGACCGGCGGCGCCAACTGTCTAGCGAGCTACGAAGTACGCGTAAAATGAAGACGGCCCTCCAATTTGGAGGGCCGTCGTTGGCTCCCGTTGTCAGGATCAGGCGGCTGCCTGGCGCTTTACCGAGGCGGCCAGTTCGGCGTAGGGATTGGTGGTGGAACGGGGGTACTCGGTGTGACCGCACTGCAGACACTGGCGGAACTCGCCGTAGTAGTCCCGGTTCCTCTGTACGTCTCCTTTGCAGCGCGGACATGACTTGAAATCGAGCATATAACCCTCCTTCCTTGAAATCGTTCGATTTTGCTAGAAATGTTCATATACTTATACGCAACCAGAGGCATTGTGTGTATGCATATGCCAAGATACTAAGTATTAGGTGTCGTGATGTTCTCTCCTGCGGCGTACCTGCCCACAATGTGAAAGCGATGTGGTTGCCCGGCAGACGTTAGTACTTGACATATATTGTATCAAGAATTAACATCAATTGGCGATAACTTCGTTTAGTCATAACGCACACGCGAGTTTGAGCGGCATGGACAATCGAAAAGACCAGAGACGTGCATTCGGACGGCCGGTTGGCAGTACCGGTATCGAGCGCACCGTGCGAACGGTCGGCGTCCCCGGCGCATGGCAAAGCGAGTTCGGCACTCGGGCCGACGCAAGCTCAGGGTTTTATGTGATAAGCGTGGTAGCCCGGATCCTGGACATGCATCCTCAGACGCTCCGAAAGTACGAGCGGCTGGGTATGGTGACACCGTCTCGCACGATGGGCATGCTGCGCTTGTACTCAGAGTTAGACATTGCGCAGTTGAGGCTGATCAAACATCTCGTAACCAATGTCGGCCTCAATATGGCCGGCGTGAGACTGGCGTTGAACATGTTCAATCGACTGATCAGCATGAAGAGGCAGATTCGCGGACTTGAGCCATCTCGGGTTCGGGCCTCGCTGGACGAAGGCGTGTCGCGAATGATCGAGCTACTGGAGCAGGGATCGGTATGAGATTACAGGCGTTTGGGGGCGCGGCCCTATGAAGACCGGTGAAGGGACAGGGGCTCAAGAGGTATCGGCCAAGGTTAATGGAGAAGAGGAAGGCCCGCCGGCTGAGGACGCCTCCCTGGAAGAACAACTGGGCGAGGCCTTGGGGGAGATTGAAAAGCTTCGAGAGATGCACAAGAGGGCGCAGGCCGATCTTGTGAACTTCCGAAGGCGCGCCGAAGAAGAGCGAGAGGATCTCAGGAAGTACGGAAAGTCCCAACTTCTGGCAGGAAGTCTTCCCATGATGGACGACTTTGAGCGCGCACTTGCGCTCGTGCCGGAAGAGGTAGTGACTCCCGGGTGGTTGGATGGCCTCCGGCTGGTCTGGAGGAAGATGCAGCAATGGTTGGAGTCCGAGGGCGTCACGCGCATTGAGGCGAAAGGAGTGCCTTTCTCTCCATTAGAGCATGAAGCGGTGGGATATGAAGCCGCTTCCGGAGATGTCGAGGAAGGGCATGTGGTAACGGTGATTCGTGAGGGATACAGGCTGCACGATCGGGTGCTCAGGGCCTCACAGGTAACCGTCGCAAGACCGAGCGAAGAGGGCTGACTGGACGCATCCGGTCAGATCGCTGCCTGCAGGGCAGAACCAAGACACGAAAACATTCTCAGGAGGAGTCGTCAGAAGTGGCCAAGATTCTAGGAATCGATCTGGGTACCACAAACTCTTGTATGGCTGTCATAGAGGGCGGGGAACCGAGAGTCATTGAGAACGGAGAAGGGGCGCGGACAACGCCGTCCGTCGTGGGTCTCAACACGCGCACTGGGGAGCGTTACGTCGGCATGACCGCCCGGCGGCAGGCCGTAACCAACCCGGACAACACACTGTACTCGGTCAAGCGGTTCATGGGCCGCCGGTTCGAAGAGGATTCCGTACAGCAAGACAAGGCCATGGTGTCCTTCAGGGTCGTAAAGCATGGCAACGGCGACGCTGCGGTCATGTTTGGAGACAAGGAGCACGCGCCTCCTGAAATCTCCGCTATGATCCTTCAAAAGCTCAAGCAGGACGCCGAGGCGAAGCTTGGAGAGAAGATCTCCCAGGCGGTGATTACCGTTCCCGCCTACTTCAACGATAGCCAGAGAAATTCCACGAAGGACGCCGGCCGAATCGCCGGGTTGGAAGTCCTCAGGATCATTAACGAGCCTACGGCAGCTGCGCTAGCATACGGTTTGGACAGGAAAGGCGACGAGACTATCGCGGTCTTCGACCTTGGCGGCGGAACTTTCGACTTCACTATCTTGCAGATCGGCGATGGCGTCTTTGAGGTGAAGTCCACCAACGGCGACACTCACCTTGGCGGCGATGACTTCGACGAGAGGATCATTGGCTGGATCGTCGAAGAATTCAACAGGGATCAGGGGATCAACCTTCGCGACGACAGGTTGGCTCTGCAAAGGCTCAGAGAGGCTGCGGAGAGGGCCAAGGTGGAGTTGTCTTCGGTTGCCCAAACGGAGATAAACCTTCCCTTCATCACCGCGGATCAGGCGGGCCCCAAGCATCTGGTGATGACGCTGACGCGTGCGAAGCTGGAGCAGCTTGTGGCTGAGCTCGTGGAGAAGACCGTCGGCCCATGCAGGCAGGCTCTGCAGGACGCTGGTGTAGCTGCGTCGGAAGTGGACGAGGTCATCCTCGTGGGGGGCATGACCCGGATGCCGGTTGTTCAGAAGTCCGTCCAGGAGCTGTTCGGAAGAGAGGCCCACCAGGGTGTCAACCCGGACGAGGTCGTGTCGGTGGGCGCGGCGATCCAGGCCGGTGTGCTTCAGGGTGAGGTGCAGGACATCGTGCTCGTGGACGTTACGCCGCTCACTCTGGGCATCGAGACCCTCGGCGGCGTGATGACCACCTTGATCCCGCGCAATACCGCCATACCAACGGCCAAGAGCGAGACCTTCACCACTGCAGCCGACAACCAGCCCAGCGTGGAGGTCCACGTGATGCAGGGCGAGCGCCCGATGGCGCTGGACAACAAGTCGATCGGCAGGTTCAACCTGGATGGCATCCTGCCTGCGCCAAGAGGCTTGCCCCAGATTGAAGTCTCATTCGACATCGATTCGAATGGCATCCTGAATGTGTCGGCTAAGGACAAGGGCACGGGCAAGGAACAGAGGATCACGATCACGGCAAGCTCCGGGCTGAATGATAGCGAGATCGAGCAGATGGTCAGGGACGCTGAGTCGCACGAAGAAGAGGACAAGCGCAGGCGCGAACAGGTGGAAGCCAAGAACGCTGCCGACAGCTTGGTCTACTCGGCCGAGAAGATGCTGGCGGACAACGCCGACAACATCCCCGAAGACCTCAAGCAGGAGGTCGAGGCCAAGATTCAGGCGCTGAAGTCCGCCCTCGAGGGCAATGACGCCGACACCATCAAGTCCGCCTCGGACGAACTCAACGCGGCCCTGCAGAAGGTTGGCCAGCACGTGTACACCAGCCAGCAGGCCCAGGCGGCAGGCGAAGGCGCCGAGGGCCAGCCTCCCGGCGATGACGATACTCCGGAGGGCACCGTGGAAGGCGAGTTCCGGGAGGTCTAAGCGGCTCCGCCTACACCGACCTCAGCCCGTGCATGGGAAAGATCAGTTGCCGGACGGCCCGGACACTCGACTCCGCGAATGACTTCGCGTCTCTGTCAACCTGCTCGGTAAGCTGCAGATCTTCGGGATCGCTTAGCGACCGTACTCCGTACCGCTCGCCATAAGCGGCAGGTATCTCATCCGGCAGTTCGATCCCGGCCATCACACCGAAGGCCGAGGACCACGCTCGCGCCACGGCCTGCAGATCGTACCCGCCGCCTCCGAGCGCCAACCACTTCGGCGCCGTGCGGGCGAACGCGCCGACTGCCTCGGCGAACCCCTGAACGGTCTGCGCCAGGTGCGTGATCGGGTCCTTGAAGTGCGAGTCTATTCCGAGTTGCGTCACTAGGACGTCCGGCCGGAACCGCTCCAGCAGCGGCGGTACTATCTCCCGGAACGCCCACAGGTACAGGTCAGGCCGCGTGTAAGGATAGAGTGGCAGGTTCACTGAGTAACCTCGGCCCTTCCCAGCGCCGGCCTCCTGTACGTGGCCGGTTCCCGGAAACAAAAATGCGCCCGACTCGTGGACCGATATAGTTAGCACGGCGTCGGTGTCGTAGTACGCAAGCTGCACGCCGTCACCGTGGTGGCAGTCGATGTCTACGTATGCCACCTTCAGGCCCTTATCAAGAAGCGCGTTGATCGCTATGACAGGATCGTTGAACACGCAGAAACCGTACGCGTACCCCGGCATCGCGTGGTGAAGGCCGCCGGAGATGCTGAACGCGCGGTCCGCCCGGTCGCTCAGCAGCAACTCCACCGCCGTCAGCGAAGCGCCCGTAGAGAGCGACGCCGCGTCGAAGATTCCGGCGTAGGCCGGATTGTCGCCGGGCCCGAAGTTGAAACGGTGCTCGTCGTCCGTACTGCCTCTCTCGTTGAGCGCGCGCACCGCATCCAGGTACTCCCGCGAGTGGAAGCTGAGCACCTCCTCGTCCGTGGACCGTCTGGGGGACACGAGCATGGCGTTGGGATGGTCCAGCGCGCCGTATGCCTGAAGAAGCTCGTACGTGTAACGTAGCCTGACCGGCTTCATCGGATGCGTGTCGCTGAGCGAGTGCCCAGATAGTGCGTCGTCGTAAACAAACGCGGTCTTGTCAGTCATCGTTCCTCCTGGTCGGGCCCCATTGTAGATGACTGTCGGAGCGGGCCGCAGTCGGTCCGGTCGTTGACCGATGCGCCGCGCGGCCAATACCATCGGGCGGAGTGAACTCGCCCGCACTTCTCGCCGCCAGCCTCAAGGAAAAGCTGTCGACCTCCTTCTACGGTTGGCGCATCGTCGCTTCCTGCTTTGTCATCAACGCGTTCCACGACGGTACTTACTACCTGGGTGCCAGCATCTTCCTTCTCCCCGTGGGCAGGGACCTTGGCCTGTCGCGCACGATGAGCTCGCTGCCGTTCACGGTCAACAAGATTGTGCCCGCGCTGTGTGGCCCTTTGGCGGGTGTCTTGATAGACAGGTACGGCCCGGCGCGCGTGCTTACCATTAGCGCCTTCTTGGCCGGCCTTGGTTGGGTGCTCCTGAGCCGTGCCAACAGTCTTGCGATGTTCATAGCCATTATTACAGGCGTTCTCGGCATCGGGATGATGAGTTGGGTCATGTCCACCACCACCGCGGTCAACGTCTGGTTCCGCCGCCGCCGCTCCACCGCCATGGCGGTGGCGTTTACAGGCTTCACGACGGGTGGCGCCGTCATCACCCCACTTCTCGCGCTCGGCGTCTCCCGGTTGGACTGGCGCACGACCATGCTGGCCACGGGCCTGACGATCTTGGCCGTGGTGGTGCCGCTCGCTACCCGAATTCGCAGGTCTCCGGAGAGCATGGGCCTTCTGCCGGACGGCGGACCTCAGGACGAGCCCGTGAAGTCGCCCGCCGTAGGAACTCCCGCCGCGGCTGAGGATGAGTTCACGGTAAGAGAGGCCTTGGGCTCACGGGCCTTCTGGATGATGACCGTGAGCACCGGTCTGCACGGCGTAGTGGCCACGGCGTTTGGTCTGCACATGGTAGCCATCATGGTATCCAAGGGACTCGAAGAATCCACGGCTGGCTATTTGGTGGGACTGCTGTCGTTGATGATGGGGCCGATGGTCTTGATCATGGGATTCCTGGGAGACATCGTACCGATGCAGCGCGTGGCTGCCGCAGGCCACTTGGTTAGGATCGCGGCGTTCCTGCCTCTCTTCTTGTGGGATGAGATCGGCATCTGGCGCATACTCCTTGTGCTGGTCTTGCTCTCGCCTACTGAGGCCACTTGGTCCCTTGGGTATGCGCTGGTGGCTGACCTGTTCGGGCGACGCAACGTGGCCACCCTCCGAGGCTTCATGGGCTCGTCCGTTAGCGTTTGGACGATCGGCACGCCGGTGCTCGCGGGCTGGATCTTCGACAGCACGGGCAGCTACGACTGGCTGCTTGGACCGTCGATGATCATTACCTTCATTGCGGCGCTCTTACTCTGGTTTCTCCCTGACCCGGGCATCCGGTTGCTGCCAGGAGCTGGCAGGCGCGGAGAGTGACGACCGCTCGCTAGTTCTTTCTCAGCCTCAACGCCGCGGCGAACACCACCGCAGCGACAAGCGCCCCGCCCACTGCGATGAATGGCCACCACGCTCTACGCTCCACCACTCGTGGCGAGCCCGCGGCAACGTCCGTTTCTGGACGCTCAGTTACTACTGCCGAGCCGCCTGAAATGCCGGACGCTAGCTCGAAAACGTCCGTAGCGCCGTATGCCTCGAGTGTCGGCGTCTGCGAGTCTCCCTCGGAACTGAGCTCGAGTTCCCGTTCCGAGACACCCGTAACGTTGGTTTGCGCCCGCCTCCCGACTACCCACGACCTCCAGTGGTCGTCCAGCTCGTCCAGCCCGATACCGTACGCCCCTCTGACCGCTTCGTCGATCTCTTCGCCTTCTCCGATTTCCTGCAGCAGCGCCGACATTCGGTCCCTGCCGAGCTCGTCGATCAGGAACGTCACCACGTTCCGAGCCTGCGCGTAGAACAGCGAGACTTCAGCCGGCCGCCCCGGAATGCTGTGCATGAATCGCAGCGGCGGAGCCTCGCCGGAGTGCACGGCGCGCGCCACTAGGGAGTAACTGTGACGTCCGTCCGGCTCGAAGTACATCGCCAGGCCCTCGTTGAGCCACGCAGGCATCTTCAGGTAGGGCGAATCCAGCGCCTCGTGGACCATGACGTGGACCGCCTCGTGCGTCATTCCGTCCGGATCGAGTCCGCCCAGCAGGAACAGGCCGTACTCGCCGTATGCGAAGCCGCCGAACAGGTGCGAGTCGTGCGCCGTCTGGCTCACGAACGGGAACGTTCTGCGCGCTTCCTGCCTCCCGTTCAGGATCACCGCCTTCACGGGACGCGTGGTTTCGAGCCCGAGCAGGTCCTTAACGCCCGCTAGCCGCCGGTCCACGATTCTTGCGGCTGCTAGCACGTTCTGTTCAGCGCGGTCGTGATAGGTAACCAGCAGATTCTCGGTCCGGACGGTCCGCCATTCATACCGAGGGTCCAGGTATTCCACCACCGCGGACTCCGTCCGGCTGCGGCGCCCGATCGAGTCCGTGAACTCGTAGTAGTACTCAATGGTCGCCCCGGCCGGCACGTAGGAGCTCCCGCCGGTCTGCAGCCGGTAGCTTGCGCTCACGAGGCTAGACTGTCTGAACTCCGGGTAGGCGTAGCTCGTCGTGCTCAGGTTGACGAACCGGTAGTGCAGCCTGATGCCGGTAATCCTGTCTTCCGACTCCGCCGTCAACTGGAACACGATCTCGTCGGGAAACTGGACCTCGGCCTCCGAGGATAGGACGCGCACGTGGTCCTCGACCGTCGGATCGGGAGGCGGTGCCTGCCCTGCCGTCAGTAGGAGAGCGAACAGTGCTGTGATGACATTTGCGATCATTCGGCAGTCCCGGCCGGCATCCTTCGCTGCGCCGGCCCACGTCTACTGATACGAAACTGGCGTCCCCACAGGTTTCAGCTAACTCTGATCGGATGGGGCAGCGGCCGGTTGAACAGGTATCCCTTCTCGTTGAACGGCACCACTTCAGGCTGCGTGTTCCCCGCCGCAACCGTGGCTCGCGTCATTATCGTGTACTCGCCGGGCTCGGCGTCCCACGCGAACTCAAACCGCGCCCAGGACCGCTGGACCTGAGGATCCAGCACCGCCGCCTCGCTCCACGTCCGGCCGGACTCGTAGCTCCACTCCACCCGTGCTATAGGCCCGGCAGGCGAGTGGGCGAAACCATTCAAGCGTTTCCGGCCCGCCTTCAGTTCGGCAGGCCAGGGCAGTGCCAGAGCGCTCTTGATAGTCTGCGTCGTGACCATTTTGCCCGGGCCTCGCCCTCCGCCGGGTACGCGTCGCCTATGAGCACGTAAGACGACATGTTATTCCGCGCCCACACCTCCTTGGAAGACACAACGATCCTGCTCAGCCATTTGATGCTGGAGCTGCCAACCCAACCCGGCACTAGCGCCAGTAGAGGGTAACCGTGGTCCCTCGGCAGGGTCTCGCCGTTCATGGCGTAGGCCAGCAGCGTGTCCGGGTGCATCGCTTTCTCGATCGGTAGCACTCTTCGGAACCCGTTTTCGGGCGACTCCACGTCCATTCCTATCAGCAGTACGCTGACCGCGTCCGGAGCGGCCTCGGCCCCGTCCAGCACATCGCTCAGCGCGACGCCGGTCCACTCGGCGTTGCCCACGCCGCCCGTCTTCCACTGAGTGCCCTCGGCCTTCCGGCCCTGCACGATGTCGAACATCGCCCGGTGGTTGCCGCCGCACTCCAGGTACGACACCACCGTACGGCTCGGCAGTCGGCGTATGTCATCGTACGACAGGCTGAGCGGTTTCGCGTCGGCGTCTCCCTCGACTGCTAGCCGCCACTCCTCCGTATCGATGTCGACGCTAACCGAGTTGTTACGCACGAAGAACAAGTCGTTCGGGGTAATCGTGCCCTGGATGCTCTCGAGCCTCGCCTCCAGGCTCCTCTCGTGCTGGATGAACGGCCCTGCGTCCTTGAGCCACCGCGACCGGTTCGCCTCCGGTGCCTCGGCCGGGCTTGCGTCGCCGGGCGCTCCCACGTCTGTGCACGCAGCCAGCACCGCCGCCGCTCCGCCAGCCGCCATCAGCACAAGGAACCTGCGTCGGCTCATTCCGCTGTACAGGGCCAGTTCCCAAAGACGCCCCGCGTCCTCCGGTTGGCCAGTCTTCCCTCTCATCGCGAAACTCTCACCGATGCCTCAATCACACCGCAGACTGTCGGAGCCTTCAAGTCTGGTTCGCTTGCCGAGACTACACGCCTACGGCCGAAACCGTTGCAGGACATCTATTCATCCGAAGGAGACCTTCGAGTCGCCGTCATTCCCGCGCAGGCGGGAATCTAGGGGTGGGGCGACATCTTTGAGGGAATTACGTGCATCTCTTGATAGTGTTCCATCAGCAAAGTCACGCAATCTCCTTCATGATTGGCAAGGTTTGGGGTGAGGGTGACATCCAAGGAGGTCCCGCAATCCCATGGTCTCCGCGCGCGCCTAGTAGTCCAGCTTGGCCTCCCAGTCGCCCGCGCCGTCAGCCAGCAGGTCGAACAGGTGCCACACTCCGCAGTAAAGGTCTCCCGGGCCAAAGAAGTCCTTCGCGATCCGATCGATCGAGCCGTCCGCGTTCTTGCGGAACGTCGAGACCCCCGGCATCGCCGAAGAGTTGTAGGCTGTCCCGTCCGACTCGAAGCCCATGTCCTTGATGAACGTCGTGCCTTCCGCCGAGTACATCTCGAAGTGCCATCCGCGCTTCGCTCGCAGCGCCTGCTGCACGCCCACATCGTTTGGCGACACCACCACGAACGCCGCCCGGTCCTGCAGGTGTCGCAGCGCGCCGTTGAAACCGTCGGCCCACATCGTGCAGTATGGACACTCCGAACCCATGTTGTGTATCAGGATCAGGTCCGTCTTGTCGCCAAACATCTCCGACAGCCTGACGCCTCCATCGGGCCCCTTGAGTACGTAGTCTTCGACTCGCTCCGGCGCCATGCGACGCCGCAACTCGGCCATCCTCTGCTTGGCGCTCTCTAGGTTCGCCCAGGCCTCGGCGAACTCCGCTTCCAGGTTCTCCGTGGTGGTCATTCCGTTTCCTCCTTGCGTGGGCTGGCCCCTGGCATCCTCTCCGGCGATGCCCAGCGCAGCTCAGGGTGCGGCGGGGTCGTCAGTCTACTATCCCGCACGACCACCCGGCCGTCCTTTACAACCATGCTCGTCCTGCGCAGCGCGTCCAGGTCCAGGTCCGGCTTGCCGTCCACCACCAGGATGTCCGCCAGCTTGCCCCGCTCCAATGTCCCTAGCCGGTCGTCCATGTCGAGAATCGCGGCGTTCGTCTTCGTTGCCGCAGTGAGCGCCTCCGTCGTGGTCAGACCGGCTTCCACCAGGTACTTCAGTTCCCACACGTAGGACTCTGGCAGGTAACGGTACGAGTCGTAGATTAGGTCGGTGCCCACTCCCAGTTTCACCCCAGCCTCGCGAAGCCGTCTGACCATCTCCATGTTCGAGCGATGGTCGAACGTGAACCTTCGCGAACTCGAGCCGAAGTATCCGCCCCGGTTCTGGTCGAACAGGTACACGTACGACACCACCGTCGGGACAGCGGCCACGTCCCGCTCGGCCATGAGCTGTATCGTCGCCTCAGACCGTGGCAATGGGTGCTCGATGCAGTCGATTCCCGCCTCCACCGCGCGCCCTATGTAGAATGTCTCCGCGTCGGCCGTCACCTTCAGTCCCAGGTCGTGCGCCTCCTCTATCGCCGCCTCGACCTCCGCTCGGCTGAAGTGGCTCGCCAGCTTGATGACGTCCGCTCCCGCCTTGAACTGCTCCCGCACCGCGTCGCGCCAGTCGTCCGGCCCCGACGCCTCTCTGATCGCCCCATACAGGAACGACGTTCGGTCTAGGTTCTGTGCGCCGTGTCCGCCGGTCCCCGTGATCAGCTTTCCTGCCGGGAACACTCGCGGCCCCGGAATGCGCCCCGCTGCGGACCACTCCTTCAGCCGGAACGGCGCGTCCCCGTGTGAACCTACGTCCCGCACGCTCGTAATACCGCTCTCGACGAAATAGCGAAGCCGTTCCACACCCCTGAGCGTTGCGTCCGCCTGGCTCACCGCGAGCCGCGTCGGCACGTCGCGCCCCGTGTACGTGAGGTGCGTGTGCAGGTCGATCAGCCCTGGCATCACCGTCTTGCCATGCACCGCTATAACATGCGCGCCTGGAGGCCAACTCCTCTCGCCCTCCGGCAACACGCCCTCTATCCGGTTGCCCCGTACGACCACCGATCCGGTCCGCGTCGTGCCGTCGACGGCGTCGAACACCCGGCCGCCCTCCAGCACGAGGACGTCCCCCGACTCTGCGTCGCTGGACGGAGCCGGAATCCGCCTTGGGTCATCTGATACCGGCGTCGATGGGTCCAGGAATCGCAGCCGGTAGGGCGGGAGCTTGTCGCGTTGTTCGCTCAAGTGTTGTTCTCCGTTAGCCTGCTCAGGAAGCGAAAGTGCTCATGTGGCCCGGCAACTGTTTAGAGTGCATAACATCCCTCCGCTGGCGTGTCCGTCATACTGGCGGCGGCCGGTATCTAGGGGTGGAGCGGTGCGGCAGCACCCTCAATGGGACTGAACACCTACGCCGCCCGCCCTTCACCCTGTCGCGCCTTGCCCCGCGATCTCGTAGCCTTCCGGCGGCTGTGCCCCCTGAAGGTGCCGCACGAAGAAGTCCCAGCGTCGCCTCGTCAGGTACGGATCGTCCGCGTATGCGTGGTTTCTGTTCGGAAGCAGCAGCAGTTCGAAGTCCTTGTTCTCTTTGACAAGGGCGTCGACCAGCCGCACCGTACCTGCGGGATGAACGTTGTCGTCCATGTCCGTGTACGCCAGCAGCAGCTTGCCTCGGATGTTAGCGGCCACGTTCGCGTTCGCTTGCGGCTCGTAGTCGGCCTCCGACGGCAGGCCAATGTACCTTTCGCCCCACATTGCCACGTTCACTCGCTGGTCGTGGTTGCCCGCCGACGACACGCCCGCCTTATACAGCTCCGGGTACGTTAGCATCGCCCGCACTGTAGCGTACCCGCCCGCTGAGTGGCCGTAGATGCCGGCGCGCTCGAGGTCCATGTACGGCCTCTCTGAGGCCAGGTTCCGCAGTCCCGCCGCGTGGCCGTCTAGCCCGCCTGCCGTCTCCAGCCGCCCGTACGAGGCGTCCAAGAACGACCGCGACCTCAGCGGCGTTCCCCGGCCGTCCATCGTCACCACCACGAAGCCCAGCTCCGCCATCGCCCTCGCGCTGTCCGCCAGCGCCGCCGCGAACGACTGGTGCGACCGCAGGTGCTGCGGCCCGGGGTAGATGCTGTCGATCACCGGGTAGCTCGAAGCCGCGTTGAAGTCGGACGGCACGTACATCACACCGTGAATCGTCGTTTCTTCGTCGGCGCCAGCGACGGAGAACGTCTCCGGTGGAGTCCAGCCGGCGGCCTCCAGCGCCGCCACGTCCGCACGCTCGAACTGCCTCACGAGCCGCCCCTGCGAGTCCCGCAGCACCGCCCTCGGCGGTTGGTCCACGCGCGAGTACACGTCCACGAACCGCCGCCCGTCAGGGCTGACGCACACCTCGTGCTCCGCGTCCTCGGGCGTGAGCAGGACCGGCTCCGATCCGTCAAGGCTCGAACGGTACAGGTGTCGGTAGTATGGGTTTCTGCCCGGCTCCCGGCCTCCGCCTGTGAAGAGGACCGTGCGCTCCGTCTCGTCGATGTGAACGATCTCTCGTACCACCCACTCGCCGTCCGTAATACTGTGCTTGAGCTTCCCGGTCGCCCCATCGTACAGGTACAGGTGGCCCCAGCCGTCCCGTTCCGAGAACCAAACCACCTCGCCTGTCGTCAGCACCCGGACGTTCGGCCTCCCAAAGATGTACAGGTTGGCGTCCACCGGTCTGCTCGAACTCTCCTCCAACATGACCCTCGCCGCCCCGTTCGCCGCGTCGACCTCCACCAGCCGGAGCGTCTTGAAGTCCCTCGGCTGGTCTATAAAGTACATGCGCCGGCCGTCGTCCGACCACCACACCCTGTCATGCTGGAACGGCGAGAACGTGGCGCAGGGCAGGGGAGGGTAATCAACGTCCGTCCGTTCCCCGGTGCGCGCGTCGAAGATCGCCAGCTCCGCCGTTGGGACCTCCGCGTCGCCCGGCAGCGCGTACCGGTACGAGTGCAGTCTTGGCCGGCCGCTGTCGTTGCCAAGCGCGGTCTGCACCAGGTGCATCTCGCCCACGCGGCGCTGGTCCAGCCGGTGCGTGACGAGCTTCGAGGAGTCTGGCGACCACACCGCCAGCGGCGCGAGCGCAGTCCCTGCCAGCCGGTCGGTCACCGCCTGCGTATACGACTCCGGTCTCGTCGCGTAGTCGTGGTGAGGCTGGCCGTCGAACGTCAGCCTCACGTCTTCGGCCCCGTCCGTAGCCGTGACGTACAGGTCATGCCCCCGTTCGAACGCGGCCCTTAAGCCGTCCGGCGATCGCAGTTCGCCCTCTGCAGCCGCCCCAAGCTCTTCGAGCGCGTACAACCGCAGGTCGCACCGCCAGCGTCTTCCTTCGAAGTCGAACGTCGCCGCCCCTCCATCCTCCGCAAGCACCACCGAGTCCTCGACGATGTCCCCAATCGATGCGTCAGCGCCCGTGTGCCGTGTGAGCGCGTTCGCAAGCCGCGCATGGTCGAACGCCGCCGACTTCTCGCCCGTCTCCCCATCCACCAGCGTGAACTCCGGCCCCGCACCAGTGTCTCGCCGGTACAGCACCGCACTCCCGCCCAGCACCCACCGGGGCCTCACCCTGACGTTCAGCGCCAGCCCGTCCACGTTCCACGGCAGCAGCCGCTCTGCCCGCCGGTACACCGGGGCGCTCATCTTGGACCGTCCGTCTCGCACGTTAGCTAGCTCCGAAGCCCACTGCCTGCGCGTAGCCCCTCACACCGCCACGTCCGTCTCCGTGTCTCCCGCCGCCAGCGCGTTCATGTACGCCAGCACCATCCCGCGCGTCCGGTAGCTGCCGGACTCCTTCTCGTCCTGCCGACGCACAATCGGGAACGTATCCAGCACGTAGCCCGCATCCTCCCGGTCGAGCCCGTACAGGTGGAAGTACAGCGCGTCCAGCCGCGCCCGCAGGTGCCGGCGCTCCTCCTCGTCCCACGTGAACGGCGCCCCGTCGTACCCTAGGTCCCGCGCGAACGGCGCCATGTCGTGCGCCGTGTACGTCAGCCGCAGCACATGGTCCCGCACCAGCTCGCGCGCCGTGCTGTCGCCGAATCGCCGGTCGTAATCCTCGGGCGCAATGACAGGGAGCTGCTCGACGATGTACCAACTAACGTGGGTGCCTTGAACTTTCTGTCGCACAACAAAATCAAATGCGAAGCAATTGAAATTGGCCAGAACAGGGCCTAAGACATCTGCAACTGACTCGCATCCTGCAAGTAGGATTAGTCGAATTGCGAGATCGGATCCCACCCACGGCATTATGCTAGCGATCATTGTACGCATGTCGGTCGGCCGGGCGACGTCACGAAATCCAAGTGACCAACTACGTGACTCCTGAACAGTTGGCTCAACCTTACTAGCAGGCACATAGAATTGCGGTTCAGGTAGAAAGTTTGGATCTTTGTGTTGTTGCAGGGTTACATTAATGTTTACATAAGGATTGTGGGTGCTGTCTGGGTTTATGCCAACTGCCTTCCATCGGTGATCGAACTGGTGGATCATCCTGCCCTGATAGTGAGGTAGGTATTGATCATCACCTCGTCTCCACCTGTTGCCTCCAACTGGAAAGTAGCCTTGCCCTTCAAGTTGTACGGCAGTACGAAACAGTTGAGAATCGGAAGTCAGATTGAACATCCCCCTCAAGTGTCGCAACGGCCACGTCATGCTTTCCTCACCATGTGAGCGGGTTACCAGCACCGGGTGTCGCTCGTAGATGCGGCGTACGATGTCCGCATCGCTCCTGCTGCGGAACACAGGCGCCGTGCCCGTGTTCGGGTTCACGCGTGCGAAGTCCGTCGGCGCCAGCGCGAAGCACCGGTCCGGGTCATTGATCGTCTCCGTGTCATGCAGGAAGAACGCACACTCCGCCTTCTCGAACACCCGCTCCTCGCCGCCGAACACGAGCGCGCAGAACTTGAACCGCGAGTCCACGTCCGGGAAGAAGGGCGGCAGTCCCGTTCCCAAACGCCGGTTCTCGAAGTCGAACAGTCCGCCGAGGCGTGCGTTTGTGGAGACCATCTTGAAGAACCGTGCCGTAGGCTTGTCTGCGTAGATGCCCGACGGCGTCAGCAACCCCACAACGCCGTCCGGCTTGATGAGGCTCATGGCCCGCTCCACAAAAAGCGAATACAGGTTGATTCTGCCTGCACTCAGTAGAGGATAGTTGCCTGAACCTCGGACATATGCGCGCAATGTTGCTGCTCGATTTCTGATCGCAACGTATTGAACTGCCAGGTCGGTTCCATCTTCTATGAGACGTTCAATCAGCCTTGTACGCTCTGAACTCCTCGCAGGCCATTGAATGTCAACACCGCGGCTCGGAAACCACTCCGTAACAGGATGTTCAATCAAGTCCCAGGGCGGGTTGCCGATCATCGCGTCGAACCCGCCGGATGGACGCGTGTTTTGCCACCCGCTCCAGACTCCGGGAAAAGTCGCCTCCCAGTGTATGAAGCGTTCGCGGTCGGCCACCGAGCGGGCTTCGCGCCACAATCTAGTTAACGCGGGCGGATCGCCGTCGGCCGGCCCGTTCGCCAGCAAATTGAACACATCGTTGGCTGGTGCGTCCAGAGCGTTCTGCAACGGCGACTCAATGGCCTTCCGCGCCCGCTTGGTCAACCCGGCGGTCATCCAGCGCAGTCCGCAGATAAAGTCCATGAACTCGCGCGGCGGGGCCGTGATCTCCTCGACGCGGCCGAACTGCGCGGCCGACTCTCTCACTTCCGCCACGTTCGCGTCCGCCAGCCCCTCGACGTACCTCATCCCGGCCGCTGCGCTCTCGAACCCCTGGATCGCGCTCGACACCGATGGCCCGCCGAGCCGGACCAGCTCCTCCACCGCGTCTCCGACCCGCAGCCCGACGAGAGAGTCGCCGTGCCGCAGATGGTGGTCGAGGAACGACAGTGGCGCGCCGGTTGTGAAGCTGTGCAGCCACAGGCTCACCTTCGCCAGCTCCACCGTCAGCGGGTTCTTGTCCACGCCGAATATGCACTGCTTCAGCACCATCCGCCGGATCACCGCCTGGTCGGTGAGGTGCGCATCGTCCAGGACCCATCCCGCTTCCCTGGCCCGCTGCTTGATGCCATCTTGAATTACGACGATCCGCTCCACGAGTGGAGACGCGTACTCGCCGTCCAGCCAGTCCGGGACCGCAGGCGCAGACTCGATGAGGTCTACGATGTAGTCTGTGAGATAGTCCACGGCGGTTACCAGGAAGTGCCCGCTTCCCATGGCCGGGTCCAGCACCTTCAGGTTCAGCACCGCCTGCGCCGGATCCAGGTTCTCCAGCTCCTCGCGCCTCTGGGACTTTGGCCGGCGGTCGTTCTTGAGCTCTGCCGCCCTCTTCTCGAACGCTTGGAGCCGCTCTTCAGCCAGGGGTTTCAACGTCCTGTCTAAGATCAGGTCCACGAGGCTCTGGGGAGTGTAGAAGCTGCCGGTGTCCTTGCGGGCGTAGGGGTTGAGGCGTACGAACACGGAGCCGTCCGGGTGCCGCGACAGCTCCCGCTCCAGCAGCCGCTCGTAGATCGAACCGAGTTGCTGCACGGACATGTCACGGTAGTTGACGAACCTCGGACTGCCCCCGGGAGTGAGGTCGGATTGCGAGTGGCTCATGGCGTACACGAGGTGCCCGATTATGTTGTCGGCAACTCTGGCCCTCTCAAGCAGTGGAGCGGCATCCCCGCTGAACAGGCCTCCGTTGTACGGCGGGAGTCCGATTGACGCGTCCCCTCCGTCGATTAGCCTGAAGAGTGTGGACAGGTGGTCGTAGTAGCTGGTGGCTGCCGCCGAGAAGGTGTCCTGTCTCTCCATCCTCTCGGCTACGTCGTCCCGCACCCTCTTCCGTAGGCCGTAGTCGTCGTACCGCGAGTCGTTCACCGGCAGAAGGCCCCGGTCTTCGGCGTACAGCACGAACAGCAGGCGGTACAGAAAGATGAGCGTTGCGTCGCGGACCTCGGCTAGACTAGCGTCCGTGCCTTGGGCCAGCGCGCCTGCCAGTTTCGGGAACACGTCGTCGAACACCACCTTGGACAGGTCCTGGGCCACCCTCTCCTCGTATCGGCGGCCCTCCTCCAGGGCGTCCTCGATGAAAGTTGACGTAGCCCCGCCCTGTAGCGTGAATGCCCTGCGGTTGAAGAGCAGGAAGAACAGTTTCAGGTGGTCATCGTCGAACTGCCCGAGCACGGGCGCAATCTCTGCCTCGAAGTAGGCGCTCGAACGCGGCCTGGTACGGTGATCGTACAGCCGCCAAACGTTCCCGTTGGTGAGGATGCCCCAGCGAACGCCTCCCCTGGACTCAACGTCCGCCGTCGACAGGTATCTCAGGATTTGGCCGTGCGGTGTCCTGCCATCTGAACCGATCCCGCCGTCTCGACTGTCTAGCGCACGCCCGGACCGCTTGCTCTCCTCTACGACAAGGGCGTCCCCGAATCGGTCGGCGGAGTTGGACCGCCCTGCCGCTTGCGCCTTGGAGTCCGCGTCCGCGAACAGCAGCATGTCCGGGATGTCTTCGTTGCGCGCCGCACCCTGCTGCGGCAGATATTCCTTCCATCCCAGTAGCTCGAGTATCGGGAGGATTAGCTCCTGCTCGGTCACAGCTTCGTTCGGTTGTTAGTGTTGGCTGAAACTCGCGAAAATCCACGTAAGGCGAGCTCGAAAATCAGCGAATTCGCGCTCCGAGGCTTTCCACTCTGCGGTGGTCTTGATTCCCTCGGTGAGGAAGTAGTATGTGAACAGTTCGCCTGGCACGTTGAAGTCTCTCGCTCCTTACTCTAGCCTGCCACAATCCCTGAACAGTGGAGCGTTCAAGGTAGCCTGGCCGATGGCCCCACAATACCTTCTCCCTTGGTGGAATCCTTTGCAAGACTGTAACTGAGGTCAATGGAGAGGATTTTCTTACCCCTTCCCCAGTCTGCTGGGGAAGGCGGGGATGGGGTTCCCCGAGCCGTACGGTGTGGTTTCGCAATGGGTCCCTTACCACTAGAGCACCCCTACCTCCCCAGCACCGCCCTCAGCGCGTCCCCAAACGCGTCCACCTCCGGCTCCGTCATCGGCGCCGACACCGCTAGGTCCCCTCTCCCTCGATGGAGACATTTGCAAAACGCGGCCTGGTGTGCAACAAGCCCTCCTCTCCCTTGATGGGAGAGGACTGAGGTGAGGGTGAACCCGTTGATCATCCAATTCGCACCCCTACCTCCCCTGCGCCGCCCTCAGCGCGTCCCCGAACGCGTCCACCTCCGACTCCGTCATCGGCGCCGACACCGCTAGGTCCCCTCTCCCTCGATGGAGACCTTTGCGAAACGCGGCTTGGTGTGCAACAAGCCCTCCTCTCCCTTGATGGGAGAGGACTGAGGTGAGGGTGAACCCGTTGATCATCCAATTCGCACCCCTACCTCCCCAGCACCGCCCTCAGCGCGTCCCCGAACGCGTCCACCTCCGACTCCGTCATCGGCGCCGACACCGCTAGGTCCCCTCTCCCTTGATGGACACCTTTGCGAGACGCGGCCTGGTGTGCAACAAGCCCTCCTCTCCCTTGATGGGAGAGGACTGAGGTGAGGGTGAACCCGTTGATCATCCAATTCGCACCCCTACCTCCCCAGCACCGCCCTCAGCGCGTCCCCGAACGCGTCCACCTCCGGCTCCGTCATCGGCGCCGACACCGCTAGGTCCCCCCTCCCTCGATGGAGACCTTTTCGAAACGCGGCTTGGTGTGCAACAAGCCCTCCTCTCCCTTGATGGGAGAGGACTGAGGTGAGGGTGACAGCAGGCAAGCGCCAAACCCCCTACCTCCCCAGCGCCGCCCTCAACGCGTCCCCGAACGCGTCCACCTCCGGCTCCGTCATCGGCGCCGACACCGCCCCGAAAAGGCCTGGACTCACCCACACGCCCTCGTTCAGCAGCCCGATGAACACCTTATGCGAAAACGGCTTGTCGTTCCGCAGCGTGTCCGCGTACGACGTCACCGGCCCGTCGTTGAAGTGCATGCAGAACAGCGGCCCCGCGCCCGTCACGTCAGTCGGGATCTCGAACTCCGCGCACACAGACCGCACGCTATCGCGCAGCCTGTCGCCCAGCCGGTTGCAGTGCTCGTACACGTCCGGCGTCATTAGTCGTGTGGTCTCATACCCTGCCGTAAGGCTCAGCGGATTGCCGTTGAACGAGCCGGCGTGCCCGATCTTCGCGCCGCCCGGCAGTGTAGGGTCGTACTGCTTCATCACATCCCGCCGCCCCCCGAACACGCCGATCGCTGCGCCCCCGCCAATCGACTTCCCCAGCGCCGTCATGTCCGGTATCACGCCGTAGACCTCCTGCGCTCCGCCCGGCGCCATCCGTATCGTCACGATCTCGTCGAAGACCAGCAGGATGCCGTGTCGTTGCGTCACCTCCCGCAGCGCCTCCAGGAACTCCGGCTCCGCCCCCATGAAGCCTGCGCCGCCCATCATCGGCTCCACCACCACGCACGCCAGCCTGTCCGCGTGCCGCTCGATGATGTCGCATGCCCGTTCCGTGTCGTTGTACGGGAACACGACCACGTCGTCGGCCAGCCCCGGTGGCATCCCCGGAAATGAAGGCACGGGGTCAGGCCCGCTGGCATCGCCCGGCCCGCTGAAGCCCAGCGTGTCGTGTGTGCCGTGGTACGCCCCATCGGCCTTCGCCGCCGTGCTCCGGCCCGTGAACGCCCTCGCCGCGCGGACGCAGTTCATCGTGGCCTCGGTGCCGGAGTTGGTGAACCTCACCTGCTCCATCGAAGGTACTCTCTCGCATATCAGCCGGGCGAATACGTTCTGTATGTGGTGAGGTCCGCTGCACGAGAAGCCGTTACGCGCTTGCTCGACGACCGCCGCCACAACATCGGGATGCCCGTGCCCGAGAGGCAACGCGGTGTTGTTGCCCAGGAAGTCCAGCCGCTCGTTCCCGTCAGCGTCCCAGACGCGCGTTCCCTCGCCCCGCTCCCAGAACAGCGGGAACGGCTCCCAGTGCATGCGCGTGCTGGCGCCCGGCAGGAACTCCCGCCCTTCCTCGAATAGAGCCTTCGAGCGCGGATTCCCCTCCTCGTACCTCTCGATTTCGCGAGCGGCCTGCGGTTCCAAATCGTCGTTCCTTTCCCGCTTGCGCTTGCTTGGCATAGTACACGAAGGCCGAATACTGGCACGCCTACCAGAGTGTTACCTGTGTCCCCGGTCTGTACCCACCAACCTCCTCTCCCTTCTGATGGAGACCATCGCGCAACTACCGCCTGCGCTGGAAGAAGGATTCCATTGACCTCTTCCCCAGTCTGCTGGGGAAGAGCCTGCCCTGACGCTGTCCTGAGCTTGCCGAAGGAGCGAAGTCGAAGGGCTGGGATGGGGTTTCTCACACGCTTACGGACGTTATGCAAGGACCTACTTGATGGGAGAGGAGGTAGGTGATGGTGAAATGGGCGACGTACGGGGATCGTCGGAAAACTATGTACAGTTCACCTAACTGAAAAGCCCGGAACCCGCCCTGACCCTGCCGTGACCCCATCCACCGTTCGCTCTGAGCTTGTCGAAGGGTAGCCACCATCATGGTTCGACAGGGCTCTCGTGAGCTTGCCGAACGGCTCATCACGAACGGACTTGACGATACTTCGGGAGAATCGAAAGGCCCTGGGAGGTAGCGTGGGGTGGGCTTCCCCAATCCGCTCCCTGCTATACTCACACGTCCAAACCACACACCTTTTTGGGAGACACCCATGATCATCGTCAAGCGCACCTACACACCCAGGCCCGGAGGAGGCGGACTCGCCAATCACCTGCGGGACCTAAGGGCCGCCACCGAAGAGGCAGGCTTCCCGGCCCTCGCAGTTATGCGCAAGGTCCTCGGCCCGCACGGCATGATGGTCACGGTTCAGCGCTGGGATTCGCTCGCCGACTACGACGCCTCCCGCGACAAGGTTCGCGCCACCCGCTCCATCACCGAGATCTTTGAGCGAATCTACCCCGTCCTCGCCGTCACCCACGAGACCGAAGTCTTCGAAGAGGTAACCTGATCCAAAAGGCCAGCACGCCAGTGCCAATTGCTATGTTGACGTCCTCTATCCTATTGAGGGCCATCTCGCAACACTGATTTCAGTTGTCGCGCTGTCTGGTCCCTTCCCCAGTCTGCTGGGGAAGGCTAGGATGGGGTAGAGTCACAACACACTCGCATCATGTCTCGGATAAACAAGACTAAGTCCTCACGCCTTCTCCGCTCGAGCCCAACAGGCGCCGAACGAGCCCTTTGGAAGCACCTCCGCAGTAGGCAACTTGATGGCCACAAGTTCAGGCGACAGTACCCAATTGGGCCATTCATAGTTGACTTTGTATGCTTGGATCGCCAGCTGGTTGTCGTAAGCTTTATTGGTTCCTTCCCCAGTCTGCTGGGGAAGGCTAGGATGGGGTAGAGTCACAACACACTCGCATCATGTCTCGGATAAACAAGACTAAGTCCTCACGCCTTCTCCGCTCGAGCCCAACAGACGCCGAACGAGCTCTTTGGAAGCATCTCCGCAGTAGGCAACTCGATGGCCACAAGTTCAGGAAACAGTACCCAATTGAGCCATTCATAGTTGACTTTGTATGCTTGGAGCGTAAGCTTATTGGTCCCTTCCCCAGTCTGCTGGGGAAGGCTAGGATGGGGTAGAGTCACAACACACTCGCATCATGTCTCGGACAAACAAAACCAAGTCCTCACGGCTTCTTCGCTCCAATCTCACTGATGCCGAACGAGCCCTTTGGAAGCATCTCCGCAGTAGGCAACTCGACGGCCACAAGTTCAGGAAACAGTACCCAATTGGGCCATTCATAGTTGACTTTGTATGCTTGGATCGACAATTGGTCGTTGAAGTCGATGGCAGTCAACACGAGGAACTGCGTGCAGGTCATGACGCCGAGCGGACATCCTGGCTCCAGTGCCGCGGCTACAGGGTACTTCGCTTCTGGAACAACGATGTTCTCCGAGAGGTTGACGGAGGCCTGGAAGTTATAAGAGCAAGCCTGAGGAAGACTTCAAGTTAACCTTCTTCGTCAGAGTGGGAAGTGAGTGTGAGATGCTCCCAACTGTGCTGACGTAGCCCTACGCCCCTTGCCAAAAGCGCACGCCTGTACTAAACTGGATGCATGTGCATCATCGATCGCAAGAACCTCGTCGTAGCGCCCCACCTCGTGTGTACTTCTTGTGGGATCGGGCACAAGCCCAAGTGGCCGCTTCTGACCGCTTTTGGCCGCTTGTACTGATGTCGACGCCATCCCTCAGGTATGAAATGGTCGCTTTTGTCCGATTCAGCCGGACACTGACAAAGGCCTCGTCTTGACTACGTCACATAAGGCCGGGAATGCCCCTTGTGGGTCCAGGCGCCGGCCTGAGGCTGTCGCCCGAGGATGTCGAAGGAGAGCCATGCCTGGGCCCCCGTCTCCCTACGTCGCCCGCGGCCTCGATAGCTCCGCCACCACCTGCGCGTTGGGCATCTTCTCGAACACAGACGGGTGAACTTTCACCTTCGCCGCCCGGCTCCCCGCTCCCACGATCACCCAGTCCAGCGCCATTACCAGCTCGTCGATGTATAGCGTCAGGTCGTCGGGCAGCCCGAACGGCGTCACGCCGCCGATCATCATCCCCGTGAGCGCCGCTGTGTCCTCTGCCGAGGCGAACGAGAGGCGTCGCACCCCCATCAGCCGTCGCACCGTCCGGTTGACGTCGAGCTGCAATGTGGCTTGCACAAGGCACGAGCAGAACTGCCTCGGCTCCCTGCGCGAGGCCACGATGATCGTGTTGCCGCTGTTCACCTCCGGCACCCCGTACCGCTCGCAGAACTCGGCCGTATCCGCGAACGCGGGGTCGATCTTCATCCACTCGTACTCCGCGCCCAGCTCGTCCAGTGTTCGCCTGACACCCATCTCCGTATCGTCGCTTGGGCTCATGCCATCTCCCTTGGTAGCAACATGTAACGTACTTCCCGCTTAGTTGAACTCGCGAAGTTGTCTCTGTGTTCCCAGCAACACGGCCGTCACCGCCAGTAGCAGCGCCGCCAAGATACCGATCGTAAGCTGGCCTCCGAACACGTCCATAAGTATCCCGATTGGCAGCACACCAAGTTGGATCAGGCCGATGTTCATCATGTGCAGGCTGAGAACTCGGCCGCGGTACCTTTCCTCAGACGTTTCTATCATTATCGCCTGCGAGAGTGTGCGCCGGCTGGAGTTCCCCAACCCCAGCAGTACCATGAAACCTGCCGCGGCAAAGTACACCGGCACAGTTGCTATCAGCATGAGACCCACGCCTGTCAGAGCGCTCGAACCCAGCAGAATCATTCCCCGCTTCCACGATCCGACAGACGCGATCATGAGCGAGCCCGCGAGTGACGCCCCTCCGGTTATCGCTATCAGCAGGCCCATCGCGTCAGGCCCAAGCTTGTAAACGTCCACCACGAACACCGGCATAAGCGTCTGGAACGGCATTGCCAGAAACGCGGTGCATAGCGTTGCCAATAGCAGCACCCGGATCAGTGGGTGCTGAAACGCGTAGCCGACACCTGCTGTGATGTCCGACACCATAGCTCCCCGGGACTGGACCGGTTGGTCGTCGCTGCTCTTGATTAGCCCCGTCAGTACTACCGCCGCTGCACTGAGTCCGGCAATTAGGTAATAGACTGTGTCAGGCCCAGTCCAGGCGTACAGCACCCCGCCGAGAGCCGGAGCCGCAAGCGTCATGGAGCTCATCGCGCCCGCGTTTAGCGCCAGAGCGTTGGTCAGTTGGCGCCTCGGCACGAGTTGGGCGGTCAGCGCCTGCCGGGCCGGCATTGCGAATGAGAACAACGCGCCCTGGGCTACTGCGGCTATCAGAAGGTGGTACCAGGCAATGACTCCGGCTGTAATGCTGATCCCAACGAACACGGCGATCAACAATGTGGCAATCTGCCCTGTCTGGACCACCCGTTTGCGCGGGAACCTGTCGGCAATCGCCCCGCCGAAGAGCGGGAGCGCCAGCATCGGCACGGCAGAGCCCGCATTGACAACGCCGAGCAGGCTGGCCGAGTCCGTGAGGTCGTAAACTAGGTACGCGCGGGCAAGCATCTGCATCTGCATCCCGCCCATCCACGCCATAATGCCCAGCCACAGATAAAGGTAGTTCCTGTGGGAGAGCGAACTGAATGTTTGACGCCACGGCAAGCCGCCGGATCTGGGCGCGTGGAGTTGGGCAGGGCGTATCGGCTTGCGGCCGCCTGACGTATCGGCGCGGCCTGCCGGCGCAGCATAACTCTGACCGCCTGAGCCATCGTCCCCTTTAGGCTGGGGGCCGTCACTCATAGCTTCAGGCTACGCCCGCGTTGGCCTTGTGACAAGGAAACTCGTGGTCGCCCAACGTTGCTTCAGTTGACATCGCGGAGCCGCTTCTGTGTCGCCAGTACAACGGCTGTCACCGCCATGAGTAACGCGGCCATGACCCCTAGCGTAAGCTGGCCTCCGAACTCGTCCATGAGGATCCCGATCGGCAGGATTCCCAGCTGGATAAGGCCGAAGTTCATCATGTACAGGCTCATCACGCGCCCTCGGTACCCTGCGTCCGACTCCTCCATCACGATCGATTGCATCAGTGTCCGCCGGCCGGCGTTGCCCAGACCTAGCAGCACCATAAACCCCGCCGCGGCGTAGTATGCCGGCACCGCAGCCACCAGCATCAGCGCGATGCCGGACAGCGCGCTCGCGCCCAGCAGCAGCATTCCTCGCCTCCATGAGCCCACGGCCGCAATCAGCAGCGAGCCGACGAGAGAAGCGCCGCCGGTTATCGCGACTAGCAGGCCCATGGCGTCCGGGCCGCGATGATACACGTCCACCACGAACACCGGCATGAGGAACTGGAACGGCATAGTAAGCAGCGTGGTGAACAGCGTCACGATGAGCAACAGTCGGATAAGAGGATGCCCCAGCGCATATCCGATCCCCGCCGCGATGTCCGACACCATCGCACCCTGGGACGAGCCGTTTTCCTCGGCGGTTTTATCGATGAGTCCGGTCACGAGCACCGCGGCTGCGGTAAGCCCCGCGATCAGGTAGTAGACCGTGTCCGGCCCAGCCCAGGCGTACATCGCACCGCCCAATGCCGGCGCCACGAGCGTCATCGCGCTCATAGCGCCCGCGTTAAGCGCCAGCGCGTTCGTGAGCTGGCGCCGGGGTACGAGTTGGGCGATCAACGCCTGCCGGGCAGGCATCGCGAAGGAAAAGAAGACCCCCTGCGCCACGGCGGCTATCAGCAGGTGGTACCAGGTTATGAAACCAGTGGCTATGGTGACCCCGACCACCACGGCCAGCAGCATTGCAGCGGCCTGACCTATCTGGATGATCCGTTTGCGCTGGAACCTGTCAGCTATCGCCCCGCCGAAGAGCGGCAGTACGAGCATCGGCACCGCAGCCCCCGCGTTTACGGCGCCGAGCAGACTGGCTGAGTCCGTGAGGTCGTAGACCAGGTACGCGCGGGCAAGCATCTGCATCTGCATACCGCCCATCCACGCCATGATGCCCAGCCATAGGAACAGAAAGTTCCTGTTGGAGAGGGAACTGAATGTTTTTCGCCACAGCAGGGGACGGGACCTTGGAGCGCGGCGTTTGGGCGATAGGGGCAGTTTCCTGCCGCTCAGGGGTACAGCGCGGCCTGCCGCCGCCTGGGCGTGACTGGGGACGCCTGAGTCGTCTTCCCCGTCAGGCTGGGGGCCGTCGCTCATAGCCTCAGGGTACGCGTGACTATGCATTGTGGCAAGCGGCCGGGCGCCCGCCCAGCGATGCTTCAGTGGAGTATGCGGGCCGGAATGCGATAAGATTCATTCTTAGAATCGTCTGGCGGGCAAGGGATCGAGGCGGTCAAGGCATCATAGGAGCTTTAGCATGCTGAGCAGCGAAGAAACCCGCTTACTTTCCCTGATCGACTCCGGTCGGGCTCTCAACGAAGTTGCCGTTCTCCTCGAGGGCGGAGAGAAGATGTCCGGGAGCGAAGCCGAGCAGAAAGTGGCCCGCCTCATCCGCGACAAGCTCCACATAATCCTGGACTCGTGCGAGCTTGAAGGCTTCCCTGTAACTTCCTATGTACGCGGCAAGGGCCAGTTGGAGGTTCTGTCTCCCGTTAACAGGCAGATTACCTGCGAGGTAAGCCCTTGCGGCGCCGCTGGCGCCGGCGAGCTTGCGTTGGTGGATGTCGGCCAGGGGACCCGCTCGGACTACCGCCGCCTGGGCGATGTCTCGGGTAAGGCCGTCCTGATTTCAGATACGAAGGGCCTCGCCGTTTCCGCTCTGGAAGCGCGGGCCCACGGTGCAGCCTGCGTCGTCTACCACTTTCCCCCCAGGGACGATGATCTGATCAGCGTCTACTGCGTAAACACGGACATACCCGCACTCTCCGTTAGCAACGAGTCTGCTCGTGAACTTCGCAGCCTGATCGGAGAGCACGGTGAGTTGCGCATCAAGTACAAGACCGATCAGCATGCGGTGGAGAGCACTTCTTACAACGTAGTAGGCGAACTCACCGGGTGGCGGTACCCAAGAGAGATCGTATACCTGACTGCGCACCACGACACTTTCTTCGACGGTGCCAACGACAACCTCGCCAGCGTTGCGCTATTGCTTGAAATGGCCAAGGTGTTGACTCAGGATCGCCCGGAGCGAACGGTCAGGTTCGTAAGCTTCGGTTCCGAAGAGTCAGGCGTCGCCATGGACAGGGACGCTCTCTACTGGGATCAGGGCTCGACAGCGTACAGCGTTGCCCATGAAAGCGTGCTTTCCGGCGCGGACCCGAGCGAGAAGCCGATGTGCATACTGAACGGTGAGATCACCGGCTACACTAAGGGTACGGCTATAGACGCTTCGCCTGAGTTGATGCCCGCGGTCCAGCAAGCCACGCTCGACCTGGCGGACCCGACAAGCTTCTCCGAAGTCCCCATCGGATGGTCGTCCAGCGACCACTTCTGCTTTCATACACTCGGAGTCCCGGCCGCCCAACTGTCCCAGCACAGGTCGGCGGACGCCGCAGATGAGGCACTGTCGGCCTTCTTCTCTATCTACCACACTACAAGGGACGACTCCGAGCACGTATTTCAGGAAGCGCTGCAGACGAGTGCCCGGGCGTGGCTTCTGCTGGCTTGGCGCTTTGCGAATGGTGGATTGCCGCCCTTCTCGGCGGACCATCTGGTCGACTCGGCCGTGCGAGGCCTGTCTTGCACCGAGCTGCAGGAAGACATCGCAAACCGCCTGAGGGATATCGCCGACGGCATCAACGAGGCGGGAAGCCGGGGAGACAGGCTCAGCAGGTCCTTGGCGCTGATCAGGACCGTGAACCGCAACATGTACGGCTGCCAGTTCTGGGGCGTTCGTCCCAAGTTCGAAGTAGCTTCGCAGGCTTTGGCCAGTCTCGGACAGGCCAGGCGTATGCTGGAAGACGGCAGCGACCCTGCCGAAGTTGCTCGGCTGGTGGAAGGGATTCCGACCTCTGCCTGGTACCGTGATTACGGCGAATTCACCACATCGGTGGCAGCTCGCACGCAGAAGGAAAGCCCGGTCTTGTCGCGCATCTCCCCCATCTGGCTCGGCCTTCATCCGCTTTTCGAGGCTTTGGAGAGCGAGCCTTCGACCGAAGCATTAGTCGCCGCTATCGCCGTTGCTGAGCAGGCCACGCGAGACACCGCAGAGCGGTGGGCGCAAGCCTTTGCGCAGGACCTCCGCTCGCTCCGCTGAGAGACAGCCCCTTCTGTTCCACTAATATGCACCTGAAGAAGATGCGCTGTTCAGGAAAGGATGCGTAGCACAAGAATCAATCTGTACCGCTCTGGCTCGACGGGAGCAATTGGCCCTGTGTCTTGCCATTTGGAAGAGGATCTCTCCATCACCTGGCCACCGTTTGGGTTAGCCGCAATTGCCGATCCTCCCGTCGGCGAATCCCGGGAGGCGTATAGATGATATCTGTACCGTTCTCTATCAGCTCTCTATCAGCAACGTCTATGGCGGTCTGGGATTCGCTCAGGGTGTGCTCAGGAACGATGCTGACAATCTCGTGCTAGAGTTCCAACTGAAGGACTGCGTCTTCAGTTGGCTCAGGTCCGGAGTCAGAGAGGCACGTGTTCCGATATCCTCGATAGAGGAGATGGCCCTCGAACGGATGCTGGCAGACCCGTGGCAATGGTTGGGCCTGGGAGGAATACAGTTGCGCATCAGGACAATGGACATGGCATCAGTGAAAGACATCCCCGGCCATAGTGAAGACGGGTTCCGGCTGAGGATAAAGAGAAAATACCGAAGGGCGGTTAGGACGTTCGTCTCAGAAGTGGAACTCAGAATCGCCGAGATGCGGCTATTGGATATCGAGGCATTGCAAGGCGATGGTCGGCAACAGCTCGCGTAGGCCAACCTTTGCCGCTGGCGATGAACGGCCTTGGGTTCGAGACTTCTGCTGGAGCATCGGACATTTGAACATTCCCCAGGTCTGGCTTGCGCCGCTGTTTGCGTTCGCCATCATTGGCATTGCCGCGGCATGCGGTGCGTCGAGCGTATCCGAGACCCAGGCCCCGGACGCCGAAGTAGATCCCGCCGCAACGGACTCGCAGCTGTCCACGGCGACCGCTTTTGAATCGGGACCGGTTGACTTGCGCGCACCCACGTTCGCGGCCAAGTTCAGCAGGCCGGACGAACCAAAAGAGCGGGGTGATTTGGAAATCGTAACGTTGCTTTCGAGGGACGCTATACCTTCCATAGACAGCCCAATGTTCGTCGACGTCGAACGTGGTTCCCGACAGATGGACGACGCGGATCTTATAATCGGCGTCTCGATCAACGGTGAGCGCAAGGCCTACTCGACAGCGTTCCTCAGCAGCCATGAGATCGTGAATGATGTGGTCGGAGGTCTGCCAATAGCGGTCACTTGGTGACCCCTCTGCTTTACGGGCATAGTCTATGCCCGCGAGCTCGAAGGGGATGCTCTGACGTTTGGCGTCTCGGGAAAACTCTCGCTCAACGCGCTCATCATGTTCGACCGGCAGACAGGTTCGCTGTGGAGCCAGTTCCTCGGAGAAGCTGTCGAAGGGCCCCGAAAGGGCGCGAAATTAGAGTTAGTGGCCTCGCAGCTCACTACCTGGGGTTCTTGGAGGGAGGAACATCCCGACACCCTCGCCCTTGACATCAGGGCCCCAAGGATCGACCAGTATAACGACTACTACTCGGCCCCCTCGGCCGGCGTGCTTGGTTGGGCCAACCGGGACGACCGCCTCCGGGGCAAAGATCTGGTGGTGGGCGTCGCGGGCGCCTCTTCCCAGAGGGCGTATGCGCACGGTGACCTCGCTGAAGTAGGCGCGCTGAACGATACGTTCGAAGGAGCAGAGATCGTAGTAGCCATGGACAGTGTCAGCGGCGCAGCCGGCATCTTTGAACGGAGGGTCGGGGGCCGTGTACTTTCTTTTGTGGACGGCCCGGACGAAGGTGAGATTATCGACGTCGAGACGGGAACCATATGGAGCAAGCTCACGGGGAGGTCCGTCTCAGGAAACCTGAAAGGCAGTCAGCTGACGCCCTTTCCGTACTTCAACTCCTTCTGGTTCGGTTGGAGCGACTACTATCCGAATACCGAGTTGTACGAACCATCGTAGCTTTCCCGGGGACCCTCCTAGTCATTTGACTTGCCCGACAGGCCTTAATACCATGAAACCCACTGTGGCGGCTCAGTTCTTAACTGCAAATCTGGAGGAGAGATTGACAACCACCGAACCGACAACACTGATGCAGGCCGTGGGAGATTACATGAGAGACGCCAAGGTGAAGGCCGATTCTCATGTCGGGCACCAAGGCCTGCAAAGGTTTATCAATTGGTGCGGAGGTGACAAGCAAATCTCCGCTCTCAACGCCTCCCAGATCGGCGACTTCGTGGAGCGGTACAACGGAATGGGCACCAGCCTTCAGTCGGCGGCTCGCCTTCAGGAAGTTAGGAAATTTCTCACCTTCGCCAAGAAGAAGGGTCTCATAGAAGTCAATCTCGCGCAGCACGTTCGAATTCGCAAGTCGAGGTCCTCCGCGGCAGGCAAAGTGGCAAGCAACCGAAACGTCGTAGAGTTGACCGCTGAAGGCCACGCGCAGATCGAGGCCCAGCTTGGCAAGCTGAAGGCGGAGCGTATTCCTATAACTGAGCAGATTAGCAGTGCGGCGGCTGACGGGGACGTCCGTGAGAATGCTCCGCTTGAGGCGGCCAGAGAGCAGTTGGGCTACTTGGAAGGCCGCATCAAGGACATGGAAGCCACACTCAAGGCAGCGGTAATCATCGACGCCTCCGGGAGGAAGACAGAGACCGTAGTGCTTGGCTCGAAGGTCGTAATACGGGACTCCGCTAAGAATAACGACACCACCTATGTGGTAGTCAGGGCCAACGAGGCAAGCCCATTGGAGGGCAAAATCTCGGATGTATCGCCCGTCGGTCAGGCCTTGGTCGGAGCGCGGGCCGGCCAGAAAGTGCAGGTCCAGACGCCGCGAGGCAAGGTGGACTACGAAGTCGTAAGGATCAACTAGTCGACCTAAAGCTCCTTTTGATGATCCAGAGGAGGCTGCCTTCGGAACTGCTCCGCAGCACGCAGGCTCCGGCTCGGACGAACCATGCGCGCTGAGGTGCCCGCCTCGACAGGCGGCATAAGAGACGCTGCTTGGATTCTAGGGTTCGTCGCCTTGGGCATTCCCGCGTTCGTATTACGCGGCGCCGGGTTGCATATGGACCCGCTCCTGACGGCCCTGCTGCTTGGATTGGGCGTTGTAGGCGGTGCGTTCCTTCTTTCTTGGGCGGCAGAGGTCGCCCAATTGGATGTCTCTACGGCACTCGCCATAGCCGTCCTCGCTCTCATAGCGGTCCTGCCAGAATACGTAATCGAGGCCGTGCTCGCGTGGAGGGCAGGGGCGTCCTTCGATCCCGCGACGGGCGTTGTGACTGAAGACATGGGACTGGTTGCGGCCAACGTGACCGGCGCGAACCGTCTGCTGATCGGGTTGGGATGGTCCGCGGTGATCCTAATATTCTGGCTGCGCCGAAAGCGCAGTCTGGATCTTCGGGGCCACCTTAATCTCGAAGTGGCGATGCTAACGGTAGCGACGCTGCTGACGCTGCTGATCTTCTTCACCAAACAGGTTAACTTCATTCTTGGTCTGGGTCTGATCGGACTGTATTTGTTCTACCTGTGGGTAAGCTCGCGACAGGAGACCGAAAAACCTGAGCTGGTTGGGCCGGCACTGACCATCGGTGCGTTCCCGCCTGCCCGGCGGCGGCTGGTCGTGGCCGGCATGGGCATCTACGCAGCGGCGGTCATACTGGCGGCTGCGGAGCCGTTTGTGGAAGCCTTGATCGAAACGGGCGGCGAGATTGGAATAGACAAGTTCATCCTTATACAGTGGATCGCGCCCCTGGCCTCCGAGGCTCCTGAGATTATCATTGCGGTGCTCTTTAGCCTGCGCGCTAATCCTGTGGCCGGCCTTTCCACCCTTGTCTCGGCCGAGGTAAACCAGCTCACGCTGCTAATAGGGAGCATGGTGATCGTGTTCAGCATTTCGGCCGGCCAGGTACTGAGTTTCCCCCTCGCCGACAGGCAGTTGGCCGAGTTCATTCTCCTTACCGCTGTGTCTGCGTTCGCCATCCTGATCCTTGCCCGGCGAGTCGTCTCGTGGCACGCCGGAGTAGCCTTGCTCGGTCTGTTCGTGGTCCACTTGTTCTTTGTTGAGCCGTTCGAACGATATCTGTTCGCCTTCATTTATTTCGGATTGGCGCTGGGCGTAGTTGCTTTGTGGCCGCGCAGCCTTGTTTACATCGTGCGTCCGCCAACTGCCCCATCCCCGGACACGCCTGAATGAGCACATGATGACGCGTTCTTCGCTTGCCGAGACAAGAGACCTCGTAGAGGAGTTGCGTCGGGAGACGAGCGCGGAGGTGCGTTTCGACGCAATGTCGCGAGCTCTCTACAGCACGGACGCCAGCATGTACGAGATGGAGCCTGTCGGTGTTGTCATTCCCCGAGCGGTGGAGGACGTCATCGCGGCAGTCGAGATCGTCCGCAGGCACAAAGGCACGTTGTTGCCCCGTGGCGGCGGGACCAGTCTCGCGGGACAGACCGTCGCCCGCGCCGTGGTAATCGACTTTTCCAAGTATCTGAGCAACGTGCTGGATGAATGCCCGGAGGAGGGATGGGTTCGCGCCGAGCCCGGGATCATCTTGGATGAACTGAACCGCCGGATCAGGCCCTCGGGACGGATGTTCACCCCCGACCCAAGCACCAGCAACCGTGGGACCGTAGGTGGCGCTATCGGAAACAACTCCTGCGGCGCCCACTCGATCATCTGGGGCAAGACCGTAGACAACGTGAACGAGCTCGATGTCGTTCTTCCTGATGGGTCGACTGCCCGCCTCGGACCAACGCTAGAAGGTGAACTGACAAGTAAGGCCCGGGCTGACTCGCCGGTGAGAGAGATTACCCGCAGGCTGTCAGATCTCGGGAAGTCCTGCCGTGATGAGGTTGAAGCTAGGTTTCCCAGGATCATGCGACGCGTGGGCGGCTACAACCTAGATGAGCTTACCGGGTTGGGCCCACCGGACTTGGCGCGCTTTGTGGTCGGCTCGGAGGGCACGCTTGTGACCGTCACTGGCGCCGTGCTGAAGACCGTTCCCATCCCGAAGGCGCGCGGGCTTGCGGTTGTGCACTTTGGCAGCCTGCACGAGTCTATGGAAGCCACGGTTGCGGCCCTGGAGTTGGAGCCCTCTGCTGTGGAGTACATTGGCAGCATGATTCTCTCCACCGTTCGTTCCAACTTGGCATACTCCCGCCTCATGGACTTCGTGGAGGGCGAACCGGACTCACTGCTGGCCGTGGAGTTTGTGGGTGACACCGAAGCCGAGGTGGGAGCACGCATAGATCGGTTGGAGAGGCGATTTGCGCAAGGCGGCCTTGGGTATGAGGTCGTGCGATTGATGAAGTCCCGCGATCAGGCAAAGGTCTGGGCTGTGCGAAAGGCTGGCCTTGGACTGATGATGAATGTGCCGGGAGATGCCAAGCCGCTGGCATTCGTGGAAGACACGGCCGTTGCTCCTGAGGTGTTGCCCGAGTATGTGCGGCGGTTCGACGAGATCGTGCGTGATCACAACACGGTGGCTGGTTACTACGGACACGCAAGCGTGGGATGCCTTCATATACGTCCTTTGGTGGATCTGAAACTCCAGGACGGCGTAGACCGTATGGTGTCAATCGCATCGGCCGTCAGCGATCTCGTGCTTGAGTTCGGCGGCGCCATGAGCGCTGAGCATGGCGACGGCCTCGTACGCAGCGTCTGGAACGAGAAGATGTTCGGCCCCAAACTCTACGAGGCCTTTCGGGAGGTCAAGCGCATTTTCGATCCTGACGGCCTCATGAACCCGGGGAAGATAGTCGATCCGCCATCGATGACTGAGAACCTGCGCATCTCGCCGGCCTACGCTCCGCTTCGTGTGCAGACCGGCTTGGACTTTGGGCCCGAGAATGGCTTCGCTGGCGCTATTGAGCGTTGCAACGGCCAGGGTGCGTGCCGAAAGCTCTCCGGGGGTACGATGTGCCCTTCGTACATGGCCACCTTGGACGAGGAGCACTCCACACGGGGCAGAGCTAACGCCCTCAGAGCAGTTATCTCGGGAGGTCTTCCCGCCGACTCGCTAACCGGGCGCAGGCTCTACGATGTGCTGGACCTTTGCCTCGAGTGCAAGGCCTGCAAGGCCGAATGCCCCTCTAACGTGGACATGGCCAAGCTTAAGTACGAGTTCCTCCATTTGTACCGTAGGACCAACGGACTGCCCCTCAAGGCCCGAATGGTCGGCAACATCGCTAGGATGAACGCCGCCGGATCGAGGCTGGCGCCTGTATCCAACATGGCCTTGCGCTCAGCCGCGTTCAGACGTGTCCTTGAGAGCGTCGCTGGAATAGATCGCCGCAGGCGTCTGCCGGAATTCGCGAGTCCAACCTTTCGCCGGTGGTTCCAGGCTAGGCCAGATGCACAAGGACCAAGCCCACTCGGTACTGCTGTGCTGTTCGCAGACACGTTCACCGATTACAATCATCCGGAGATTGGAAGGGCCGCTGTCAAGGTACTCGAACATCTGGGATACCAAGTTGTCATTCCCGACACAGTGTGTTGCGGCAGGCCTATGCTCTCCGCCGGAATGTTGGACAAGGCTAAAGAGAACGCGTTGGCTAACGTCGAGGCCCTGTATCCATTCGCGGCCGACGGCGCCCGCATTGTAGGTTTGGAGCCGAGTTGTACTCTGGCGGTCTCGGATGATTACCGCGACATGCTCGGAACAGAGCACAAGGTGGAAGCCGTACGCCGCAACATCGTCTCCTTTGATCGGCTAGTGGACGAGACCCTGTCGGAGATGTCTTGCTCCCCTTTCTCGAAACCGCCTGCGCAGCTCCGATACTTCGGCCACTGCCACCAGAAGGCCTTGACCGGGACTGGGAGCGCAATGAGCGTACTCAGACGCCTCGGTGGGGCGGGGGTTTCAGAGATCGATGCGGGCTGCTGTGGCATGGCCGGCTCGTTCGGCATGACGGTGGATCGCTACGAACTGTCCTTGCGAATCGGCGAAGACCGCCTGTTCCCTGCTGTCAGGGAAGCCCCTGGAGACGCGGCCATAGTGAGCGACGGCGTCTCTTGCCGTGCGCAGATACTCGAAGCCACAGGTCGTGAAGCCAAGCATCTGGCTCAAGTTCTGGAAGAATCTATCTGATGTCTTTCGCTCAATCTCGGATCAAGCTAACATGAAGCTCTGGTTAGCACGGCCTGGCTGCCCTGAGCTGAAGGGGGATGTAGTCTATAAATGAGGATAGGCGTACCGAAGGAAACAAAGACAGACGAGCGTCGGATATCTCTGACACCTGACAAGGTTGACCTGCTCGTTAGGCGGGGACACAGCGTCGCGGTGGAGACCAACGCTGGCATCGGGTCCGGATTTCCCGATGAGAACTACCAGGCTGTGGGAGCCGACATCGTAGGCGGCCCGCCGGCAGTCTTCGAAGACACCGAGCTAGTTGTTAAAGTTAAGGAAGTGCAGCCTTATGAGTATGAGTTACTCAACGAGGACACGGTAGTCTTCACTTACCTTCACCTGGCAGCCGAGCCCGACTTGGCCCGCGCGCTCGTCGCCGCGAAGACCACGAGCATTGCTTACGAGACGATTCAGGACGCTGACGGCAGCCTTCCATTGCTGTACCCGATGAGCGAAATCGCCGGAAAGCTCGCGGCGCTAACGGCGGGCACATTGGTGCAGAGCCACTGGGGCGGACCGGGAAAGCTCATGAGTCACGTTCCGGGCATAGAGCCCTGCCGCGTTACGATCGTTGGAGGAGGCACCGTGGGGCTGAACGCAGCGCTTGTTGCTAGTGCCATGGGGTCTGAGGTCACGATTGCAGATATAAACCTCGGAAGGCTTAGGTACATCGATGCGCTTTCGGACGGCAGGATCAAGACCGCATTCTCAAGCCCGGCCAACCTCGCTGACATCTTGGCAGCGTCCGATGTAGTCATAGGTGCGGTGCTGCTGCCTGGGGCGTCGGCCCCGAAGGTAGTCGAGCGTGAGATGATCTCCAACATGGCCGATGGAGCAGTAGTCATAGACGTGGCGATAGACCACGGGGGCTCGGTGGAGGGTATTAGGCCCACCAGCCACAGCGACCCAACTTACTTGGAGGACGGCGTGGTGCACTATGCAGTCCCGAACATGCCCGGAATAGTCCCGGTTACTTCCAGCATGTCCTTGTCCAACGCCACACTGCCGTACGTGCTGGTAATCGCGGACAACGGAATTGAGAAGCTCATTCAGTCCCGCCGGGACATAGCCAAGGGCGTGAACACCATACGGGGCCACGTAACGTACGAGGCCGTGGCTGAGGGGGTCGATCTCCCTTACACACCGCTTGAAGAGGCGCTGACGGCCTAGCGGTTTTCTTGTACGCCTGTCTTGTTTCGACCGCTGGGCGGCACAAGCCTGTCGATGCTGACCGCTTTCCTGCCGCGCGTGTACCGTAGCCGCAACCTGTCCCCCACGTTGAGAGATTCGTAGGTAAATCCATCAACTTCAACTAGGTCCCTTCCGCATCGAAGCAGGGAGCGGCCATTACCGTCTCGAAGCTTCTCCGCCAGCGGTCCTTCGTAGATTAGGTACGGAGGAATGGCGTCGACGAGTGATTCCACAGAGGAACGGATCGCCGCGGCGACTCTACGGAGTGCCTTCAGGGGACTCATAGCTGGGACTGCTGGGCCCCCATCCGTTCGGTGGATACGCGGGCGTGTGCCACTCCACAGCGACTGCATGTGAGGTGGACTGCGTGTGATTGCTTACGCATCGACATGTTCATCTGAACGAGGTTGGGATTTTAGCCCTGTGGCGATCTGAGTTTCTACCTTGTCGATGGGCAGTCGGAAGAGGCCATGGAAATGTCCCGTCTTGTGTTGGGGGTCGTGCTTCACGCACATTGATCGGACATAGTCCAAGTACCAGGCGTGAGGCGTCTGCTGCCGTACGGTCAGGAGAGGTTGCGAGAGAGAGGGAGCGCATCTCCGTCCGCGGCTAGAGCTCCCTCTTGAGGGCCTCCTCGACCTCCTCAAGCGTCGCGAACGCTTCGAATCGGCTAGATACTGCACCTTGACGGTCAATCACGAAGGTCCATTCGATGCTGGGCAGACCCCACTCCTTGATGACGAAAGAGATCTTGGCAACCGATAGGTCGCCTTGTATCTCGTGAGGGTTATCGTAGATGTCCACGTGCACAAAGTTGGCTTCTCCTCTGTACATGTTCTTGAGCTCCTGCAGGACCTCAACTTGGGGGCCGCATACCGCGTTAACGCAGAATGCGGGACTGGCAAACACGATCACAGTGGGTAGTCCACTCTGCACGGCGTCCGCGATAGTGGTCTTGTAAAGCTCGGGGTCTTGAAGTGAACCGGTCGTTAGCTGCTCCATACTATCGACTTCCGACGCTAACCTGTTCCGACTCTTGACAGCCGGCTCGCCCACGTTTGGAGCACTCGTATGCGTAGCTACTTCGAACGTTAGGGAGGCCCGGCGGACTTCTCCATCTCCTGAGATCTCCGCGGTGAGCTCCCACGTCCCGGTTCTGTCGAACTCTAATTCGGCCGTGTATAGGCCTCGGCTCGTGTAGGGCCACTTGCGGAACACCGCTTCCGCCTGAACTGACGTTGTGCCATCGTCCAAATGACGAAGCAGTAAAGTTGCTTTTGGCTCTGTGATCGGCCCTTGCCTCGAGACGAGGGCGACTCCAAAGCGGTTCCTGCCGAGGCCGAGATCTGAAGTTCCTAGAATTGCTTTCACGCCGGTCTGAGAAAACTCCCCCTCGATCAGGGATTCCCGGCCCGGCTCCAACAACTCTTCGACAATCTCTGCCGGCCTTTCCAGCGACTGGTCATCGTCGTTGGACGCACATGCAACGGGGCCGACAGCCAGAAGGAACAGGCCCAGAAACAGGGCCGCCACTCTCATGGGAAAGTGCTTACGATCCTGTCGAAGGCTTGTATGCGCCGAATGTGAATGCATACAGTGCGAAATCATCCGAGTTGGAGCTTAGCTGCAACTCGTGTCCTGCGAACAGGTCGGAGTCTACGAGGTTGTACATTCTGGATGAGTCCACGTGTACATAGCTATTGCCCTCGTCGTCATACATGACGTCGGCGCCGGCCGTGTCCGGGCCCACTGGACCTCCGTCCAGCGTAAGCCGCACGTTGTACGATTCGGCGAGTTCCTCTGCGGACATCACCACGTTGACTTCACGCGCGTAGTACTTGACCAGGATGTAGTCCTCGAACGCCTCAGTTTGCCTGGCGTGGAGCAGGCTCTCGATGCCGTTGTGCCACAGACCGTGTAAGTACAGGAAGTGATTGCTGTGCTCTCCGGGGTCTTCGTACTCCAGTATCTGCTCAGGTCCCTGGTAAAAGGCCTCCTGCAGTATGTACGGGGCGTCTCCGTTGTAAAGAGCCGAATAGCTGCGCCCGGCGCCGGCGTACAGTTCGCGTGTCAGACCCTTCGTTTGGTCTGCCGGGTACGCGCTCGGGTCCCTTTCAGGTGCATCTGGCGACACTAGCCCTGCGCCGGGGTCGGAGCCAGTCTCCCCCAGCAATTGTTTGATCATTTCTTCCGTCTGGTCGTATGCGCCTTCGCCAAAGTGGGAGTATCGGACGATCCCATCCTTGTCGATCAGGTACTTCGCGGGCCAATACCTGTTCTGAAAGGCTCTCCAGGTCAGGAAGTCATTGTCTTGGACCACGGCGTACTCGATTTCGAATCCCTCCATTGCCTCTTCCACGTTCTCTCTGACCTTTTCGAACTCAAACTCTGGCGTGTGCACGCCAATGATTCGCAGGCCCTCATCTGCGTAAGTGTCGTGCCAGGCCTTAAGGTACGGTAGGGTTCGTATGCAGTTAATACATGTGTACGTCCAGAAGTCGATCAACACCACCTGGCCGCGGCTGCCGGCGATTGAAAGTGGAGTGGAGTTGATCCAACCTCCGGGGTCGGACTTGATTTCGGGCGCGGGGGATCCAACTCCGAATCTGGTCTCGGCCGTTTCCAAAGCGCTTTCGGTTACCTGCTCGGGTTCTGGCTCGTCTACGGCATCTGTGGTCTCGCCTGCGCTGCCGGCGGAAGAATCGTCTGACGCGGTGTCTTCCTCTAGCGGAACATCCTCAACGGTTGTTACTTCTTCGGTCTCGTTCGCAGAATCGCTGCTTCCGCATCCGGCGATTGCAAGTCCCGACGCCAACGCTAGGGCGAGAAGTACAAGCGTTATCTTCTTGATCGGCATTTAGGCCTCCGGCTTCAGCGCAACTGCGGTTGCGTGAGGATACTAACAGGGTTTGGTTCACATCTGCCGTGCCTTGGAAGTACCACTTGCACCTCAAGCAGGAATCTGCTAGGGACGGTTGTCGGTTCTGCATGCACTTGTCTTGTATGGAAAGGGTGCTCGGCCAAGATCAACTTCAAACGCGGACTTTGTCGTGGAGAAGTCCGACATCTCTTGCCGGACTTCTCCACAGACCCGCCCCGCCCATCCGCCACCCGGTGCACCGTCCTCCGCCGGGTCTTTACTCCCAGCCTCCTCTCGCTGTGCACCCTCGTCAAACTTCTACGTCCATCCTGCCGCGGTTGGATTCCAACCCTGGCCGTCACGGTTAGTGCCCGAAGTACCCGGAAGCAGTGGCAGAATTGCGCAGTTGACTATTCGCAGAAAGCTCTTGCAACTTTGTGGGGCCCCTAATTTTCTCCTTCAAAAGGACCTAGCGTTTCATGGTGGAAGGCTCACAAGGCGGCGCTGGCTATCAGCGCAATTCTGCCGCTCAAGGGGAACCTGAGACCGTTGGGCCGCTTTGGCCCCAAGGTACCCGAACGTAGTGACGCAGCTATGGTACTCTAGCCCGCCAGCCGGCTAGTGAAGTTCTCATTTCTGGAGCCTCGACAGCATTGAGGGGGTCGATGTGCGCTTCTTAATGGACAGGTGGCGGCGTATCGGTACCCGGCTTTACCTGGCCTTGGGTTTTGCGGTATTCCTGACGCTCATATCCGGCGCCGCGGCAGTGTACTACTTTGAGCAGAGCGGGAATCTTAACTACGAACTGCAGTCGGAGTCCCTACCGGCGCTTGAGGCGTCCTGGACGGCAGCGCGCGAGGCCGAACGGCTGCGCACCATAGGGCTCGGGCTGATGGCCGGGCCTGACTCAGGCTTTCTAGGCTTGACTTCAGACTCAGTCGATAGCTCATTGCAACGACTGATTGCGGCTCTGGATGAGGCGAGCGGTGTATGGGCCTTGAGAGCGTATGCTGAGGAAGTCAGCGTCTCCGCCCAGAACTTGGCGGAGATTATTGACAATCTTGCTGCGAATAGAGTTGCCTACGGCGACGTGAGCGATGACGCAGCTGACCACCGGTTGCGACTTGCCACTATCTCGTCTGAGATTGGCGAGTCGACAGCTGCTGTGTCGGTGCTTCAGCAAATGTTGCAATCGGAAGACCAAACTGCTCTCCAGGGTCTCTGGGATGAGTTCACTACTCTCTATGCGGTAGGCATTGATCCGGAAGTGGCTGCCTTGGGAGAACATGAGGGTGTGTATTACATCCGCGGTCGGCAGTTGCAATTGGAAGCCAACACCCTTGGTTTGGCAGCGTCCTTCGATCAGTCCAGTGCTACCTTGGACTTTGCCGTAGCCAGCCTGTTGGACGCCGCTCGCACCCACTCTTCAGAGACCATTGATCTCGCGGTTAGCAGCTTCGATGAAGGCCGCGCCCTACTGACTGCAATCAGCGTGATCAGCGTGATCGCGGCCGTCTTGGCGGCTTGGATCTGGGTGGGAAATGGAATGGTGAGAAGACTCTCTCGCATGTCGGAGCGTATGCGAGGAATGGCTGATGGGGATCTGGAAACCCCCGTACCGGAAGTGGCAAGAGATGAGATTGGAGAACTGGCCGGCGCGCTTGAGGTGTTCCGGCAGCAGGCGCTGGAGGTCCAGCGGTTGAACTTGGTTGAGAAGCTGAATCTGGAGCTGCGCGAGACCAATGAGGAGCTGAAGCGAACACAGGCGCGTCTCGTCGCGCAGGAGAAGCTGGCTGCGCTGGGCGAGCTGGTGTCAGGCGTGGCTCACGAGATCAGCAACCCCTTGAACTTCGTCAACAACTTCTCGGAAGGTTCCCTGGATCTGTACAACGAGTTGACTGAAATGTTGGACAACTACCGGGACAAAATGACGGCGCAGGATACGGCCTTGTTGGACGACATCAACCAGGAGATGACCGGCAGTCTTAGTCGGGTCCTGTCCAATGGAGGACGAGCTCTGGCCATCGTGGAGCGTATGCGCGGGTTGGGTGTTGTCGGCGGGAGGCCGGCCATGACCGATCTCAACGCCGTGCTGAGAGAGGCCGTTCAGACCGGGTTCAAGACTTTTAGTGCAGAGTGGCAAGACTTCTCAATGCGCCAGAATTTCGATCTTGACACATCGCTGCAGGAGATGCTGCTGGTGGAAGGAGACTTCGGTGAAGCGATACTGAACTTGGTATCGAATGCCTGCTATGCTATGCGATCGAATTTGAACTCCTCTGACCAGGGCTATGAACCGGTCTTAACCGTTTCCTCCAAACGGGTCGATGACTTTGTTGAAATTCGAATCCGTGACAATGGCCCGGGAATCGCTGACGACGTAGTTGGCCACATCTTTAACCCCTTTTTCTCGACTCGTGACGGTGCTTCGGGCGCCGGGCTTGGCCTGCCTATAGCCGCTGACGTGGCTAGGCGGCTGGGCGGAGATCTCTCGGTAGACACTGTGTTTGGTGAGTTCACTGAGTTCACGATGTCCCTGCAGGTTATTGTCGGCTCGGAGCTGGAGGCTGAGGCAGTAACCTAGTGGACCGTCCGGTCTTCACTCGGCGCTCTTGCGGAGCGCGGCTTCCCTACTCCCTGCGTAGTATCAGGTAAGCAAAGACTCCAAAGGCAATGGCACTGGCTATTGCCTGGATAATGATCAGCGTTGCGCGTCGCCGCGGCGTGGACGCAACGCCGCCCAGCGTGTCGCGCACGCGGGTTATTGGCTCCCCGATTATCGGGATTGGAGGCTGCTCCAGGTCCCGCACCTCAAGCTGCGTCTCCGCTTCATCATCGCTTGTCGCCGAGATCGGCTCGATCGTAGGAGTCGGGGTTGGCGAAGGGGCGGGTGTCACAACAGGCGTAGGTGTAGGTGGGGGTATCGGAGTTGGAATCGGCGTTGGCGAAGGTGTCGGGCGCGGCGTCGGCGAAAGCGTGGGCGTGGGCGTAGGGGTGGACGTTGGCGCAGGTGGCGGCGTCGGTGTGGGTGATGGCGTCGGACTAGGCGTCGGCGAAGGCGTGGGTGTCGGACTAGGCGTCGGAGTCGGCGAAGGTGTAGCTCTCGGCCTGGGCGTAGGCCTCGGCGTTGGCTTGGGTGTGGGTTTGGGCGTTGGAGTTGCCTTGGGCGTCGGTGCAGGAGTCGGAGTCGGCGAGGGTGTAGTCGTCGCTACCGGCGTGGTTGTCGCCGTTGGTGTAGGCGTAGGTGTAGCAGTGGGTGTCGGTGTGGGAGTTGGCCTGGGCCTCGGCCTGGGCGTAGGCTTCGGCGTTGGCTTGGGTGTGGGTTTGGGCGTTGGAGTTGCCTTGGGCGTCGGTGCAGGAGTCGGAGTCGGCGAGGGTGTAGTCGTCGCTACCGGCGTGGTTGTCGCTGTTGGTGTAGGCGTAGGCCTCGGTCTGGCTGTAGGCGTGGGGTCGGGCGTTGGAGCCGGTTCAGGTTCAGGAGGAGGCGTTGTCGTCCCGGTGTCCTCCTTGTCCAACACTCGGATAGTCACCTCGGACGGACTGCCCGCCTTGTACCCGCACTCCTCTCCGTCAAAGGACGGGTTGACTTGAATTCGGATGGTCCGGCCCGTCGTCGTTTCACCGTCGTCTTCCACCTTGTACGAAGGTGTGTTGCGCGTCTTATTCCCCACGCGGAAAACGAAGGCATGCAATTCGTGGGCACCCTTCCACGAGTCCCGAATTATTACCCCGCCATCGACTCTCCTACACTCCCCGGAGCCGTCCGTAAGCTCTTGGTCGATTCTTACCGTGATTCTTAGCGATTGTCCTTCGCGCACCGTCCGCGGCTCGACACTTGCGATGCTTACCGTAGGCAGCTCTTGCGCGGCCGCCTTGTTGTCTGAATGAAAGATTAGGACGGCAAGCACCGCGCACAAGAAAAGGAAAATTCGCTTGGTAGCGGAGTCCTTGAGAATACTCAGCAACAGCAGTAGTTGACCTTTACCGCTTCGCCTCTAGTAATCGTTGCGGCGCTCGGGGTTCGGGACACGCTTGAGCAGATCGTCTGAACCTCCCGCTGGCCCGATTCTATCTTCTTGACACCAGGTCTTACCAATAGCGGTTCACGCTTGATTTCACTAAGAATGACCTGGTCGCACAGTACGATCTGAGGCTGACTCTTGATATCTTCATGCTTCGGGTTCAGGCGCGAGATCCAGCTAGCGGTTGACGTTGCGAACCTTACTCTAAGGGTAACTCTGGGCCGACTCCGTAGCAGGCACTTAGGTTGGCACTGCGATGCGATCAATCATCGGCTCTGGTAAAGTGAGACCGCAGGCCCCAAGTCAAGAACACTCACGGAATAGCATAGGAGCCGGGGATCATGGACCTGGTTATGACCGGCGGCAACGTCCTCACACTGGACCGGAAAGGCACGCGCGCCCAGGCATTGGCCATAGAGGCTGGGAAGATCAGTGCCATTGGAGCCTCTGCCGAGATCGCCGCCATGGCCGGCCCGGACACGCAGGTAACACACTTGCACGGCCGGACCGTAATACCGGGCTTCGTCGACCCTCACAACCACTTCAGCGTCACAGCCCTCGAGCCGGTTTCGGTGGACTGCAGCGTTCCTCCCCATGAGAGCGCCAGTAGCATTCTCGACTCGATCTCGGGAGCGGCTTCTGCGGCCCCGCGCGGACAGTGGATAAGAGGCTGGGGCATGTCGAGCCGTCGATTAGGAGACGGGCTGAAGCTCCTGCGCTCAGACCTGGACGAAGCCGCGCCTGACAACCCCGTGTGCGTGATGGATAGTTCGTGCCACGCCTGCTACGCCAATTCGGCAGCCTTGCGCCTAGCAGGTATCGACCGCAACACGCCTGATCCCCCTCATGGGCAGGTCCTCCGCGACAAGACGGGCGAGCCGAACGGCACGCTTTGGGAAGGGGCCATGGACCCGGTTTACAACCTCTCCCTCAGCGGCCACTTGGACCACTACGGCGACTCCGTCGCCGGCTTGGTCGAGCATAACGCCAGACGGCACGCCGCCCTCGGCATTACCTCTGTAGGAGACGCGTGCGTAGTGCCTCACGCCGCCGAGATGTACAGGCGGGCGAACGCGGCGCGTAAGCTGCCGATCACAATACATCAGCTCGTGGCGGGCGATGGTTTCTTCGAGGCGCCGGAGGCCACGAGCAGGGGAGAACGCTCGCCGGACGTATCGGACAGGCTGAGGGCGGGCACTATGAAGATATTCATGGACCCGGTCTTCCCTAGCGCCGCCAGGCTGAAGTTCTCCCCCGATGGTCACGTCGAGCATACGGGCGTCCGGTACTACACTCAAGCGCAAGCCGACCAGCTTGTGTTGGAGGCCCACAAGCGTGGCATGCAGGTGGCAATACACGCCCTTGGCGCTTGGGCAGTGGGGCAGGCGCTCAACGCATTTGAGCGTGCTCTAAGAGAGCATCCCGCCGAGGAACCGAGGTTTCGCATAGAACACGGCGGCCTGCTCACGCTTCAGCAGGTGAAGCGTGAGGCTTCCCTTGGCGTGATCGCGTCCATACAGCCGTCCTTCATCTACGGGATGAACGAGTCTTATCTGGACCGCCTCAGGGAAGACGGTGAGCAGATACTCGTCTATCCCTTGCAGACTATGCTTTCGGAAGGTGTGGCTGTCGCCGCAAGTTCAGACAGTCCTTGCGCGGATCTCAACCCCATTTTGGGGCTCTACTCGCTTGTCACTCGCAAGACCCGCTCGCTCGATCGGCCCGTGGTGCCGGAAGAGGCGGTCACGGCCGAAGAGGGCCTGCGCATGTACACGCTCGGCGGCGCCTACGCCATGAACCGGGATCATGAGGTCGGCTCCTTCGAGGTGGGAAAGAGGGCGGACATGGCCGTATTGAGTCACGATCCTACCGCCGTGAGCCCGGACTCCATCGTGGACATCGTCGTCGAGCAGACTTTCGTCGACGGCAGGTCCGTATACCGGCGCTGATGGGAGTGGCCTCCCTGTTCTTGGTACGCCGGCGGGCTCCGCTGGTCTGAGTACAAGTGCGTATCGTAACTGCCAGTAGCCTACTAAGACGCCGCCTTCGCAGCGAGTGGCGACTGCTGCTCGCTGTGTTCATCGGTATCACTGTTGCAGGCACGCTCGTAGCGAGCGCGCCTGTCTACCTCTCCTCACTCCGCCAGTTGGCATTTGACACTGCCGTAGACCGTGCCACGCCTGGATACTTGAACGTCTACACGTACGCCCCGTACTTGCCCCTCAATGCCGTTACCACCTCCAGGACCGATGACAGCACCCGGAAGGCGTTCGATGCTGCGCTCGGAGAGGTGAACGCAGGCGTTGAGCGCTACAACAGGCTTGGTCCCTTCATCGCTGGTCTCCCTGGCCGCCCGCTTCCCGAAGCTTCTACTGGTGGCGCCCGCGTGTCCGTTGGCTTCGTCCAGTTCTTCACTGGACTCGAACGCTATGCGGCCCTCAACGACGGCAGATTGCCACGGGGCGGAGTAACCCAGGGACCGGAAGGTCCGATAGTTGAGGCCGTACTCGGCGAGCGAATTAGCGAGTTCTTCAACCTCGGTGTCGGTGACGAGATGGTGATGGCCGGCTCCATCACCGACCCTGTGCGCGTGACCCTGGTCATAACCGGCGTGATCCGTGCAGACGAAGACGCGGATCCGTACTGGCAACAGAACGTGAACCTGTTCATGTATCCGTCGCCTGAGCAGCAGCCACTGGAGCGGGGACTCGAAGTTGACGCCGAGGAACCCCCGCTTGCGGTTTTCGTGACGGAAGAGGCCATGCTGTCTGGCATCGGTCAGACTTATCCCGGAACTCTGGTCAACGCGCATTGGTACATGAACATGGACCGGGATGCGCTGAAGCAACTGTCTGCGGACGAGATCGGAAGTCGGCTGGACGATCTGGAAGCCAGGCTGGCCGAGACGATGGGCGGCGCCACGCCGATAACCGGTGTCCGGGCAATGCTGGACGATCTGGAGCGGCGCACATTCTTCTCCTCCGTACCCCTGCTCCTTCTGCTCACCATCATGGTCGCAACCGTCCTTTACTACCTGGCGATGATGGTCTCCTATCTTGTGGTGAGCAGGACTTCGGACGTCGCATTGCTGAGGAGCCGCGGCACCAGCACAGTGCAGCTCCTTCGGTTGCTTGCGTTTGAGGGAGCCGCTCTTGTGGTGCTTGCGGTCTTGGTCTCTCCCTTGATTGCCATGGCGCTGATAGCTTCCGTGGGTAAGCTCCCTTACTTTCACCAGTTCACTAACGGAGAGTTCCTGCCCGTGCATTTTGAGCTGGCGCCTTTCTTGACAGCCGCCGCTGTTGGCGCCTTTTGCTTGGTGCTATTCGTCACACCCGCTGCATTCGGAGCCAGGGCGGGTCTGATCGTCCACAGGCTGCGAGCATCTAGGCCGCCCACCGTTCCATTCTTCCAGAGATACTACATAGATGCCGCCCTGCTCATACTCGGTGGCCTCATCTTTTGGGAACTGCGCTCGCGTGGCCAATTGATATCCGGCGGCCTCTTCACGGGTGTCCAGGTCAATGAGGCTATGCTCATAGCCCCTGTGCTCTTCCTCACAGTGGTGGCGCTTTTATTCATGCGTCTGTTTCCGTTGTTCGTCCGCTATCTGAGCGGCGACTCCCCGGCGCTGACTCACGTGATCGCGGCGGGTGCCGTTGTCGCGGTCACGGCCGGTCTGGTAGTGCGCGAGGTGAGGGCAGGCAGCCCGGCTGGCTGGATAGAGCCGGTACTCGTCCTGGCCGGTATCGCCGCCGCGTACTGGTTCGGAAGCCGCTCGCGTCGGCCCGGCGCAGTGCTTGGTGCCCTCGCTGTTCAGGCGGTGCTGGTCGCGTGGTTCCTGTGGATCGAACCGCCGCGAGAAGGGGAGTTCATGCGCGTCCCCACCATCGTGCTTGCGGCTGTCGTCCCAATGCAGGCAGCTTTTTTGGCGCTGAGGCTGTTCGCGAACGTTTCGCCCGTTTGGGTGGCAATGGCGTTGTTGAACATGGCTCGCAATCCTTCCCAGTACAGTTGGCTCGTGCTTCTGATCGTTATCGTGACCGGTCTTGGCATTCTGGCGACAACTGTCGGAGGTACGTTGGACAGGAGCAGAGAGGAGCAGGCCCTCTACAATGTGGGAGCAGACCTCAGAGTTGCAGGCTTGAGGAACGTGCGGGAGGTGAGCACCCAGTCGCTCAAAGAGCTCTACATGACGATTCCCGGCGTCACTTCCGTATCAGTCGCCCTGCGTGGCAGAGGCAGCATCGGAGCGGGGTCAGGTGCCGGCCAGTTCGAATTGCTGGCATTGGAATCGCAGGATTTCCCTTACATCAGCTGGTACAGGGACGACTTCTCTGAGAAGCCTCTGGTGGGTTTGATGCGCGAGCTCCGCAACGGAGGAACCCTCTCGCCCATTCCGTTGCCCGAAGGCGCCACGAAGATCCAGGCTTGGGTAAATCCGGGAGACAACTACCGGGGCGTCTTTCTCTGGTTCGTGGTGCGGGACAGGTCCGGCAAGATTGCTACGTTCACCGCAGGCGGACTCGGAGAGTCTGGCTGGTCGCTCCTGTCAGCCGACATCAACCGGCGTCTGGAGCCCCCTGTTTCGCTGATATCCGTCAATCTGTTCGAGCCCGGATTTGGTGCGGTCGGCACATCCGGCATTCTCATGATCGATGGCATCCACGCAGTCGGCGCGGACGGCGCCGTGACAATGCTGGAAGACTTCGAAGAGCGGTTGGGCTGGGTCCCAATCACCACGTCAGACGTGTCATCCGATACGCTCAGAATCACCAGGGGCGAGGCAGTTTCGGGCCGGTCTGCTGCCGTTTTCACGTTCGGTCGGGACACAAACTCAGGCATAAGGGGGTTTTACAGGGGTACGGCCAGGGGGCGTGTTCCCATTGTCGTCAGTTCCTCCTTTATGTCATCAACTGGAATCTCGGTCGGAGACACGTTCACGATAGAAGTGGCCCAGCGGTACATTCCTGTTGTCGTCAGGGACACCGTGAATTATTTCCCGACAATGAACCCCCAGATCGGAGTCGGCTATATCTTGGTAGACTTGGAACTGCTGCTTGAGCGGCTTAACATGCTCTCTCCAACCGGCGTTGCCGCTCCCAACGAGTTGTTCATCAAGGAAGCGCCCGGCGCCGACTACGCAGTTAGAAGCGTTCTCTACTCCATGGTCCAGTCGTCGGCGCAGGTTCGCGACAGAGAGTGGCAGGCAGGCGCGTCCAGTCTGGATCCGCTCGTATCTGCGGGATGGAAGGCCATGGTCACGCTGTCCATAGGTATCATCATCTTCACCGCGGGTCTGGGCTATGTGGCGTACCTGTTATCGTTTGCGCACGGCAATCGCAATCAGATGGGCTTCCTGCAGGCGATGGGGCTGACTCGCGGGCAGATCTCGGGTCTGCTGGGGGTCGAGCACCTGTTGGTGGCCCTGTTCGGCCTCGGTCTCGGCACCTGGGCCGGCTACGAGATGAGCCGGATCATGGTCTCCGCCCTTGCAGTAACCACCTCCGGCCATCCGGTAGTGCCTCCCTTTATCCTCACCACTGAATGGAACATCATGGCACCTGTGTATGTGGTGCTTTGTGCCATCTTTGTGACCGCTCTCATGGTCGTAAACCGCGGCATCACCAGGCTCGACCTGTACTCCATCTCACGCCTGGAGACCGTCTGATGCGTCGGGCTACGTGGCATCACGCGGGAGGGCGCATTGCCTCTTGACCTAAGCCGCCTGCTTTCCGCGTGGCAGTTGGTGTTGAAGCGTGCCTTGGCACACTGGCGGCTGCTGTCTTCCGTGATTATCGGAGTCCTGATGGCCTCCACCATCATGGGCGGTACAGTGATTTACTTCGACGCGCTGCGGAACCTGGCGCTTGAGACGTCGCTTCGCAGGCTCACTGCCGACGAGGCGAACATTGTCCTGAAGGCGGACCGCGGTCCCACAAACTATGAGGAGTTTGCGAAGGTCGAGCGTATCATCGACCTTAACGTAGACGCCGTCGTGTCGCCGTATGTCGAAGGACGGACTATTGCGTTCAAGTCCTCCACGTTCTACGTGACTGAAGCGGGTCGCGAGCCCCTGGCCGGCACCGACAACTCTCGTACCTACTTCGGCGTGATCCAGGGCTTCGAAGACAAGGTCGCACTGCATCCCGGAGGTAGGATGCCTTTCGACGGCGACTTGCCCGCTCCGGGTGACCCGCCCGTGATCGAGGCTGTCATACCCGCGGACGCTGCCGAGGTCTTCGGAGTCGAAGTGGGCGACCAGCTCTCTGCGGTCCCCTATTGGGAGTCGAAGACACCGTACGCACGGGTCCTGATCACCGGGGTGTTCTCACCCTTGGACCCGGATGAGGAGGTCTGGCATCTGGACAGGACCGTGCTGAGGTCGGCCACCGGGCCGTCCTTCCGCACTGTGCCTTTCTACGTGACAGTGCCGGCATTCATGGAAGTCCTTGGGGGCTCGTTCAAGGACATGGACAGCACTTACGGATGGCTGCTCAATGTCGATACGGAAAACCTGACCGCGAGCAACGCTGAGGAAGCTCTCAGCGATGTTGAGTTGCTCCGGAGCCGACTTCTGCAGAGACTGAACAGTTTCCGGCAGATTACAGAATTGGATAATGCTCTGGAAGATCACAGCAGGCGGTTGCTGTTCTCCAAGGTTCCCATGTTTGTCGTCCTGGTCTTGATCGCCGTCGTCATCCTGTATTACGTCGTGACGCTCTCTGCGATGCTCGTGGAGGAACAGCGCGGAGAGGTCGCGCTTTTGAGGAGTAGGGGCGCCGACACGACCCAGATTATGGCCGTCTTCGTCTTGGAAGGCGCAACTCTGGCTCTGTTGGCAACCGTCGTCGGCCCGTTGCTTGCCGCTGTCGTTATTGGTCTGCTTGGCCTGACGCCGGCCTTCTCCGACCTCAGCGGCGGCGCCATACTTCCTGTGTCCATATCCGCGAACGCATACATGATGAGCGGTGTCGGCGGCCTTCTCAGCTTCGCGGCGCTTATGGTCCCGGCCTTCCGGGCCACACGAATTAGCGTCACCAGGCACAGGCAGGAGTCCGCGCGGCCGGCCGAGGCGCCGGTCTTTCAGCGCTACTATGTGGACATCTTCCTGTTGATCGTGGCCATTCTTTTATTCCGCCAGTTGTCGCAACAGGGGTCCGTGTTCGCGGTCGAGGTCTTCGGCGAAGTGGCCGTCAATCAGCTGCTGCTTGCCGTCCCCGCAATCATGCTGCTCGCGGCTGCGATGGTGCTGCTGAGACTGTTCCCCATAGTCATGAATGTGCTCAGCCGGCTGTTGACAAACTGGTTGCCGGCGGGACTCATGCTCGGAATGTGGCAGATGGCTCGCAATCCTACACATTACGCTAGGCTTTCCCTGTTGCTAATCCTCACGGCCGGGCTTGGCATCCTCGCCGCCAGCTTTGGGGGCACGCTCCAGAGAAACTTCGAGGAAAGAGTCCTCTACTCCACAGGTAGCGACATTCGCCTGCAGAGTGTGTCGCTCGTACGCTCCGGGACCACGAGGCCGTTTGTCGAAAGCTATGAGGCGGTCGATGGCGTGGAAGGTGTGGTGCCTGCCTACCGGGGAAGCGGGTACGATCTTACTACCCTCTTCGGCGTCAACTACAACATGTTCGCCGTGGACTCGCGAAGCATCGGAGACGTTGCCTGGTTCCGTGATGACTTCGCCGACGAGCCAGTCACGGACCTGCTCCGGCTGTTACCGCAGGAGCGCGTACCCGCCGGCCTGCCGCTTCCCGACAACCTGCGTTCCCTCTCCGTGATGGTCAGGCCCGATCAGGCATACGCCAATGCCGTGCTGTTCGCCAGGATTCGCGATGCTAACGGCCGCCACTTTCCGTTCCCTCTCGGAGAGCTCGACTCCGGTGGCTGGCATTTGCTGACAAACGAACTCACTTCCGAAAATCGGTTTGGACGTCCAACGAGGCTGAGGCCGGCACAGCCCCTGACGCTCGTCTCCATATACATTGACCAGATCCGTCTCACTCAGCCGCTTCCAACCGGATCATTGCTCATCGACTACATACGCGCAGTGGGAGGGGGCCGGACCACTATCTTGGAAGAATTCGACGTCGGGTCCCAGTGGCATGCCTTCCACGCTTCGCCCGACGCCGTAGCAGACGCCGTCCGATATAGTGAGGCGTCAAGCGAAGGCAGCGACAGTTCGCTGGTTTTCTCTTGGAGCGAGGGGGGCTCGTTTGGCTCCCGGGGATTCTATGCCGGCTTGCCGCTTGAACCGGTGCCCGTCTTGGCAAGCCGGTCATTTCTGAACAATTCCGATCACGATATCGGCTCTTCCTTGACGGTGTCCGTGAGAGGCCGCCGGATGCTTGCGAAGATCGTCGGGGGCGTGAACTTCTTTCCCACGCTGGACACGCTAACGGAGCGGTGGCTCATTGCCGATCTCGAAGCTGTGTCGAAGCAGGCCAACCTCGACGGCGGTTTCGGCGAGATCTATCCGAATGAAGCCTGGCTCACGATCGCCGCCGGGCCGGCCGATCGTGAGCGGTTGCGTGAGACTCTCTTGGAGCAGCCATTCGAAACCAACCGCCTCGTTGATCTTGAACTTAACAGAATCGAATCTCAGTCCGATCCCCTCGTAGAGGCGGGCTGGAGGGCACTCCTGTTCATTGCGTTCGGCGCCGTGCTAATTCTCAGTTGCATGGGTTTCCTTGTCCACGCGTACGTCTCATTCCGCAATAGGGCATTGCAGTTTGCTCTGCTGAGAACGGTCGGTCTGTCCGGCCGTCAGTTGCTCAGTCTGGTGTGGCTAGAGCAGGTAGTTGTGATAGTAGTTGGCCTCGCCTTGGGTTCGTGGATGGGAGGAAGACTGGGCGCAACTGTCATGCCTTTCCTCGGCCACACGGAGCAAGGGACTCAGGTGCTGCCCCCGTTCCAGGTCGACCTGAACTGGACCACGCTGCTGTCCACTTACGCTGCCATGGGCATATTCTTTGCCGTCATCATTGTCGGCGTAATTATGTTCATCAGGAGGATCTCGCTCCAGCGCATCCTCCGCCTGGGTGAAATGTAGCCCGCCCTCCGCCCGCCTCCCATCTGACGCGGCCCCCTCTCCCACGTAGCCGGACCCTAGCAATCTCGATTCTCCCTTGAATGAAGGAGTCGCTCCGGCTCCTTCCCCAGTCTGCTGGGGAAGAGCCTGTCCTGAGCGAAGCCGAAGGGTTGGGATGCGGTATAGACCGGGCACATAGGTAACAGCTATGCAGGTGCCCTGGCCGCCCGCCCTCTCAGACGGTTAGGCAGCGGGCCTTACTAGAGAAGGATCTCCCTTCAGCGTATTCTCCCCTTCCTCCACTTGCGGAGGAAGCACGAAGCCCGCCCTGGATCTGTTATAGCAGCAGGCAGTAGCCCATCTCCGCCAACCCCAAATCCCCGTCCGAACACCTCACAACTACCCATTGCGGGCCATCCACAAAAGTATTAGACTTCTCCGAAACAGAAGTTCCGCTCACCTGATCGTGTGGCTCTGCCCTGCATCCACTCAGCGTCGCCTCTGGCTCTCTCGGAGGAATCTATGCGCCGGCGACGCTCACGCGGGACTCGAATCGAGGACGCCCTCGACAAAGCGATGCAGTCCCGGCTGCCTCCCTACGAAAGCACCGTCGATCCTCTCCATCGCGAGACGACCGTCTGCTACGCATACATGTGCCAGTACGCTTACGCTTGCGCTCAGAAGAGCCGCCGTCCGGCCCAGGTCCTCAAACGGCGTTGCATGAGATACCTGCCTGAGACCATGCGGGCGGAGTCCTCTCTTTCGGACTACGCGCTGGACATGCTCGCGCTCAGCCGAAACAGAGGCAAGCGCCTCGAGCCTCAGACCATTGCCCTCCTGGACCGCGTCCGGCCGGACGGCCCCCTCCGCAAGAAGCCATAGCAGTATGGGTGTCTATCCCGAGCTGTCGAGGCCATTCCCAACTCTGGGCACTTGCATCCTCGAGGGAAGTGCAAGGCTCCTATTGTTGGCTCGACCACGCAGGACCACGCCACAGGCGCGTATCCAAGCCCCTCAACAGTGAAGGGGGTCTAGGAAAACTATGACCCGACAAGAGTGGGCATTGCTCGCTGCGATCACGATCCCCATCATTTACGTCACGGGCATGTTTCTATTTGGGGTAATAGAATCGCCCGATTCGGAAGGACGAGGCGTTTCCGCAGCCACCTTTGGCTAGTTGACCGTGCTCGCAGGCTGCGGGGTTTGGATTGCCAAGTACAGGCTTAACAGCGATCGGGTGGAGCGTCTATTCCAGATTCAGGTCTTGGCGATGGCGATGGGGTCGACTGCTTTCTGGCTGTGGGATGAGGTCGTAGATTCCACTTGGGTCTATCTCGCAGCGCTGGCCATTAGCATTGGGACTCTTGCTTGGCTAGGTGGCTGGATCGCCCCACTGCTAACTGGGGCTCTATCTCCGACAATGGCGAAGGTTCGGAAAGTTTTCCGCCAGTTACGTGGGAAGTAGTGGCAACTACCAAGGGTGATACTCCCGGGCGATTGCCGCAAATGGTTCGATCCCGAAGCTACCTAGGAGTTCGACAACTAGGCCAAGAATAATGGCCAAGACAATTGGCACGATGGTCATCTGTACCCACAGTTGCCAAGTTGCGCCAGCGTACAGTTTCCCTTTTGCATCAGACTTACGGTCGTATTCGCTCGTACGCTCCATCGGGACAACTTTAGGGTCATCTCACCCGAAGACATCCGGCGGGGCTAGGCCACCTCCCTGACCATCCAGCGCATGATGTCAGCCTGCCCGGCGAGCGGCCCAAGCAAACCTGATGACTGTAAGAGGATGCAGATTGCCGAATCAAAGAAGAGGCGATTACACACCCCTCTGAGTCAGATCGAAGTTTTGCATTTCCCTCATCTTCCCCCGCCACTTGCCATCTGAGAACGCCCGTACTAAAATAGACACATGTACTTGAACGCGCGACGAAACAGGACCCTGGCGCCCCGCGCCGCAGGGCGAGCAACACACCGCCGGATCGCCCGTGCCCCTGTCACGAAACTGTGTCAGTTTTGTACCATTTTCGCTCAGTTTGTATACGACAGTGCCCAAATTCTGTCACTTTTGGTGAATCCAATCGACGCTCCCCAGCTACGGGCTGTTACGAATTGTTACGGAATGTTACAGTTTTCGATCTCTTGCCCCGTCCTGCCTGGTCTATATGGGCCAAGAACCTGCCCTGACGCCGTCCTGAGCTTGCCGAATGAGCACAACCGATGAGCCTGCCCCGTATCGCGATATGGGGCCGAGCCTTGCCATGGCCGCTTTTGTCCGGTCTTGGCCGCCTGTGGAGGAACCGTCGCCGCTTATCAGCTATGAAATATCCGCCTCTGGCCGTTTTAGGTGGACACGCAAATGCAATGCCCTGGTGCCTCGCGCCGCCGCCGCGCCTTCCGGCATAATACGCACCGCGAACTATCTCTGGAGGGACCTATGACAACTGAAAAACTCCGGCGCGAGTCCGACGCCTACGCTGCGAAGACTCCCCGCTCTATGGCAATGCAGGCCGAGGCGGTAAAGTATCTCCCGGGCGGAAGCTCCAGGACCACTGCTTACTTCAAGCCGTACCCCTTCTTCGCCGAGCACGGCGATGGCCACTACGTTTACGATGTCGACGGCAACCGTTATCTGGACTTCATGCTGAACGCTACCAGCCTCATTCTGGGCCACGCTCACCCGGAGGTCGTCCAGGTCATACAGGAGGAGGCCGCCAAAGGCGCCGCCTTCGCTAATCCGACCGAACATCAGACCACGCTGGCCCGCATGATGGTGGAGCGAGTACCCGGCTTGGACAGCGTCCGGTTCACCAACTCCGGAACGGAGGGAGCGCTTAACGCCGTCCGCGCCGCGAAGGCGTTCACCGGGCGCCATAAATTCGCCAAGTTTGAGGGTGCCTACCACGGGTCCGGCGAGGAGATGTCGGTCAGCGTCTACCCGGCTCCGGCCGAGGACGACCCCGAGGCCGTTCACGAGTATCCGGGCATGTCGCCCCGTCTCCTGGAAGACGTGGTCATCCTCCCATACAACGACTTGGAAAGCTGCGACCGGATCATCAGGGAGCACGCCCATGACCTTGCTTGCGTCGTGGTTGAGCCTGTCGTGGCAGGCTGGGGCTACATCCGGGGCGATCAGGACTTCCTCGTAGGCCTCCGTGAGATCACAAGCGAGCTTGGCATACTGCTCGTGTTTGACGAGGTGCAGAGCTTACGGCTGTCACAGGGTGGCGCCCAGGCTGAGTTTGACGTCGTGCCCGATATTACGTTCTTCGGGAAGATCATCGGCGGCGGCACCCCGGTGGGAGCCTTCGGGGGGCGGCGGGAGATTATGGCCCTTTACGATCCCACGCTTCCCGGCACGAAGATCACGCACGGCGGCACGTTTAACGCCAATCCCATCACCATGGCTGCCGGTGTGACCGTGATGGAGCATCTCACGCCGGAGGTCTACGATCGGATGAACGCCCTGGGCGAAGACCTCCGCAGACAGTTGCGCGCGGTGTTCGACGAGGCGGAAGTTGACGCGCAGGTCACCGGGGTAGGCTCGTTCTTCGGCATTCACTTCACAGGCGAGGAGATTGACTCATATGGCCCCGTGGCCAGGGCCGACAAGACGATAGCAAGCGTCTTCTTCATGGGGTTGGTCAATGAGGGAGTCCTCATCCAGGGGCGGTGCCACGGCTCGCTTAGCGCCCTCACGACCACTGAAGAGACAACGGCACTAGTTGACGCCACGCGGAGAGTTCTCCAGCGCATCAAGTAGCGCTAGGCGCCCCGGCTCTGCTCGCCGCTAGGAGCCCTCGAACTCAGGCGGCCGGCGCTCTAAGAAGGCCGTCCGACCTTCCCGGTAGTCCCGGCTGTCGAATGCTTCGTACTGCACCGCGTTCTGTTCAGGTGTGAGCGCGGCCAGGACTGCTGCGGAGTCCAGGATGCGCAACATCTTCTTGTGCAGCTTATGGGAAAGAGGCGCAAGTTCCGCGATCCGTGCAGCAAGCCCCTCGACGTACGGTTCAAGTTCCCCCGACGGCACAACGCGGGAGACAAGCCCTATCCGCAGCGCCTCGGCCGCGTCCACCAGCCTGCCTGTCAGCAGCAGGTCCTTGGTATGACCCGAGCCGATCAGCTGGGTCAGACGCCTCATCTCGTCGTAGCTCACCAGGATTCCCAGCCTCGCAACCGGCATCCCGAAGGTGCTGTCTTCCGTAGCCACCCTCATGTCGCAGGCAGCGGCCAGATCGCAGCCCCCGCCCACGCAGAAGCCGCATATCGCAGCCACCGTAGGCTTGTTGATGCGCTCCACTGCCATCAGCGCCCCGTCGATGGCTTCCCCGTACACCCTTGCCTGCGAGGAGTTGTCTCGGACCTGCTCGAACTCCGAGATGTCCGCTCCGGCGGAGAATGCCTTGTCCCCACCGCCCCTGAACACCACCGCTCGCACATCTTCATTTGTGTCGATGTCTTCTGCTAGGGCCCTAAGCGCCTTCCACCCTTCCAGGTCGATCGCATTGCGGCGCTCCGGCCTGTCGAGCGTCACATTGGCCACACGACCCGTCAGCTCCACACCGAACATGCCGTACTTGGACTTTAGGACCTGCAAGTGTCGAATGCGCGCCGTTACGCCGGCGCGGATGCAGTCGTATGTATCGAGTCCGGGAGACCCTCTCGGAGCAACTCAACGTGCTGAAGCCCCACGCCGCAGCATCCCCCGATGATCTGCGCCCCAAGGCCCACCCACTCTCGAGCGTATCTGAGATAGTCGGCCGGCGAAATCATCTCGATATACTGCCAGTTCGGGCGAACCCAGTACCCGGAATTGGCGTAGGCGCCGGTCGTCCCGCTCCAGCCCGACTTCGTGGCCTGCAGGCCGGGACCCGTGCTCTCGACTTGAGAATGAAACACGAGCAGTGCGGTAGGTCCTTTCACCTCCGAGATCTTTGCCACGGCCCCCTCGAACGTGATGTCGTCCACCCTGGCCGCGCGTTGGGAGAACGCCTCCCTGTCTCCGTACATGACCTCTGCGCTTCCGTCCTCGATCATGCAGGTTAAGCTTAGCCACGCGGGCATGTCCGCTTCCGATGCGAACCGAATCGACGCCTGCACACGGTCAACGCTCGTGGCGAGCATTTCCAGCAGCAGCAGGTCCACGCCGGCCTCTACGAGAAGACCGATCTGCTCGCGGCAGCTTTCTTCCACCTCGGCAGGCGCGTACTCGGCACCGGAACCCATCACGGAGACCGAACCGGCAACGTATACTGGCCTGTCCGACGGCGTGCGTTCCCGCGCCTCCAGAGCAAGCTCCACGGATCTCTTGTTCCAGTCACGCGTACGGTCTTCGAATCCCCCATGCTGGATCACGTGTCTGGCAGACATGTACGTGTTGGTGGTGATCACATCCACGCCTGCGCGGATGTAGTCCTCGTGGAGTTGGCGCACGCTTGCGGGGTGGGTCTCGTTTGCCAGGGCGGCCCAGCAGTGGTAGTCCATCGGAGCCCCCATCCGCTGCAATTCCGTGCCTATTGCCCCGTCCAGGATAACCACTTCGCCGTCATCCAGACGCTGTTGCAAGTCCTCGTAGTTTGGCATTGGTCGGTTACTCCTGGTATGAAATTGGAGGGCCCGCAGTGTCGCTCGATGGTAGCACGGCGAGCCCCGCTCCGCCTGTCTCGCGTCTCGCGTAGGCCCGTGTGGATGGGTCGGTGATTCATGCAAAAACCGAATTGACCTTATCTTGACCTGTACCTATAATCGCAATCGGTGGAAGTTAGTTAGTTTGGGTCTGGGTAGGATGCAATGACCCTCAATTAAGGAGGCTGGCATGTCTGACGATAGAGTCGCCTTGATGGGCCACCTGATGCGCCGGGCCGGCTTCGGGGCAACACGGGCCGAACTTGAAGAACTCGCCGCCAGGAACTATGAGGACGTGGTCGAAGACCTTCTCCATCCTGAACGGTTTCCGGAGGTGGAGGAGGACATTCTCAAGCGCTACTACGCGGCGTTGAACGGGTGGGAGCCGTTGTTCGTTTGGTGCGGCAGATGGTTGTACCGCATGATAAACACCAGGCGGCCCCTTGAAGAGAAGATGGCGCTGTTCTGGCATCACGTCTTTGCCACGGGTTACAACAAGAGTGAGCATACGCCCACACTTGTGAAGCAGATTGACACCTTCCGCCAGAATGGTATGACTGACATGAAGGCGATTTTGCTTGACGTCTCACGTGACCCCGCCATGATCGACTGGTTGGACAACTCTGAGAATCACTGGGACGCCCCCAACGAGAACTACGGCAGGGAGCTGCTGGAACTCTTCTCCATGGGCGTCGGCAACTACACGGAGCAGGACATAAAGAACGCGGCCCGCGCCTTTACCGGCTGGACCATGCGCCAGGTCATCCCGCTGTACCCCCACGGCCATCATGTTCCCGAATTCGTTTACGTGGATGAGGACCACGACAACAGCGAGAAGGAGTTCCTTGGGAGGAAGGGCAGGTTCAACGGCGAGGATATCATCGACATCATCCTGGAGGAGCCGGCAACTGCCCGCTTCATATGCCGCCACCTGTACAACTTCTTCGTAGCGGATGAACCGCAGGTCCCGGCCTGGGAAACCGTACCGCCGCAGGACCCTGAGGCGGTCGAGACGCTGATGAAGAGCTTCACGGAGTCAGGCCGCTCGATTGAGGCCGTCCTGCGAACGCTCTTCAACTCAGATTTCTTCAAGCAGTCGCGGTTCAAGAAGGTCAAGAGCCCAACCGAACTCGTCGTCGGTGTGACGAGGCTAACGGGCGAGCACCGATTCCCGGAGCCGGGCCTAGTGGAGCTCGACACGGCGACTATGGTGATGGGTCAGAGGCTGATGGACCCGCCGACTGTTGAGGGCTGGCACACTGGCAAAGAATGGATCGATGGCGGCACCCTGAACGAGCGCGTTAATTTCGCCGTAGACAAGATCGGCAACTTGGATAAGCCCGGTGTAAAGGCCATTGTCGATGCGGTGGGCTCTTCTGGTTCGACGATTACGGGAGAGGACGTGGTCAAGAGTTGCTTGGATCAGCTGGGGGCCATTGATGTGAGCCAGGACACGCGCATGGCGCTTGTGCACAAGGCCGGAGCAGACGGGCCTCTGAAGTTCGATACTGAAGAAGACAGACAGAATAGCGTGGAACGCATTCAGAGGACGCTTCAGTTGATAGTGGCGTCCACGGAGTTTCAGTTCGCGTAGGCAGGCAAGGAGACCGAGGCAGGATTGCTCAGGACAGGAGGAGTTCAATGGCGAAGAACGGCAATGGTAGAGACCCCGTCCTAGTAGTAATCCAGCTTACTGGCGGGAATGACTTCATGAACACCGTCATCCCGTATACGAACCCTGTTTATTACGACGCCAGGGGCACGACGGCTATTCCGGAAGGTGAGTCCCTGCCTATTGATGACACACTAGCGTTTCACCCCTCGGCCGCACCTCTGAAGGACCTGTACGAGGCGGGCGATGTGGCGATAATTCAGGGCATCGGCTACCCCAACTCGAGCCGGTCGCATTTCCGTGCCATGGACATCTGGCACACTTGCGAGCCGAACGAGGTGGGTACACAGGGATGGCTTGGTAGGGCTACGGAGATTCTCGATCCAAGCCATGAGAACGTGTTGACCACCGTTAACTTCGGCAGGGGCATGCCGCGGGCTCTCGCTAGCCCCGGTGTACCAATCACGTCGGTAGGAGACCTGGACACCTACGGACTAATGTCAGGCATTTCAGATGTCGAACAACGGAGCGAGGCGCTAGACATCTTCAAACAGATGTACGGCCCGGCGATAGGCTCAGGCCCCGTGGCAGACTATCTTGCTCGCACGGGATTGGACGTCATTAAGGGCGCCGACCAGATTAAGGTCGCTCCGCAGATGTACCAGTCCAGCGTAGAGTATGCTGGCAATCCAATCGCAAAGAGTCTTCGGGACGTGGCCCGCGTTCACTTGGCTGGCTTAGGGACGCGAATCTTTTACGCTCAGCACGGTGGCTACGACGTCCACGCCAATGAGAACCCCACCCAGCCTCGGCTTCTGTCCGAGCTTTCGGGGGCCATATCAGACTTCATGCAGGATCTCAGGGAGCACGACGCTGCCGATGAGGTCGCGATCCTCGTGTTCACGGAATTCGGCAGGCGCATGAAGGACAATGGCAGCGGGACCGACCACGGTTCCGGCGGAGGTGCCTTCATCATCGGCGAAAAGGTGGAGGGTGGCTTGTATGCTGAGTACCCGTCCTTGGAACCGAGCGAGTGGTTGAACGGCGAAGACCTGAAGCACACGATCGACTTCCGCGGAATCTACGGGACCATGTTGGATCAATGGATGGGGATTACCCCAGACCAGATCGTTGGCGGGGACTTCGAGCAAGTCAACCCCTTCAAGTAGGAGGGCCGCCATTAGGGACGTAAGTGAGGATTCGATAATGGGCAGACCTTACGCATTGCTCAGGGCGGGATTCCCGTACAACAAGACGATCGGCATGAGGCGGACCACGAACTTTCCGATGGACTTTTCGCGGTCCTCGGACGGTACTTGCCTAATTCTCAGCCGCGGCGAAAACGCCACACAGATCCGCAAGCTGTCCTGGGACGACGATAACCTGGGAGCCATATCCAGCTTGGGAATGGACGAAGGCAAGCTTTACTGGCCAGCCTCAATGGTCATCGACGACGACGACGTGATCTACGTGTCGGATGAGGCAACGCACAGGATTTCAAAGTTTGACATGGAGGGCGAATACGTCGGCTGTTGGGGAGAGCAGGGCAGGGCGGAGGGGATGCTTGACCGGCCGGCCGGGCTTGCCTTGGATGCCGACCAAAACATGTACGTTGCGGATGGTCTTAACCACCGTGTTCAACTGTTCACGCGGGAAGGAGAGTTCATTAGGTCGTTTGGCGAGCATGGCAGTGCGCCGGGCCAGTTTGACATGCCCTGGGGTGTGACGGTTGACGAGGAAGGGTATGTGTATGTGGCAGACTGGCGCAACGACCGAGTCGCAAAGCTCACCCCCGAAGGCGATCCCGTTATGTGCATCGGCAGGTCCGGCACTGAAGATGGCCTGCTTAGCCGACCGGCTGGAGTCGCAGTGGATGCCCACGGCGACATCTACGTGGCCGATTGGGGTAACAATCGCGTCCAGCTCTTCGACCAGACCGGTCGCTACGTTGAGAAGTTCATTGGCGACGCCACGCTCTCTAAGTCCGGCATTTCGTACATGATGACCAACGCCAAGCCTATGCGCCTCAGGGAGATGGCCCGACTTGAGGAACAGAAACGCTTCGGTAGCCCGACCTCTGTACACGTTGACGCTGAGTTCCACATGTTCGTCACTGACTACGCCCGCTATCGTGTACAGATCTACAAGAAGGAAGCGTACCCGCTCAACGAGGGAGAAATAATAGCACCTCTGAACGCCCCAACCCTTCAAACTACGTAACCTCGGGCGGATTCGAACATTGCGGCGGCGATATCCCACGGTCGTCGTGCCCGTTTCATTCGTTGATCTAAGGGGCCCTTCAGACTCCCCTGTTATATAATCAGGCCTGCAATGGCGCATTGGTTACAGCGTTCCGAGGCGGCTTTTCGGGCACTTACGCGCTAGTCCGAATTCATGCCTTGGAAACCCGAGGATCTGCATGACTCAGTTCGAAAACCTCAGCGTGTTCACCGGCAACGCGCATCCCAAGCTGGCGAACGACATCTGCAACTATCTTGGAATGACTCTCGGCAAGTGCGATGTCTCCAAGTTCGCCAACGACAACACGTTCGTCAGGATCATGGAAAACGTTAGGGAGAGAGATGTCTTTCTCGTCCAGCCTTCCGCCGTGCCCGTCGATCAGAACCTCATTGAACTGCTGATCATGATCGATGCTGCCAAGCGCGCGTCCGCAGGCCGAATTACAGCCGTAGTCCCTTTCTATCCCTACGGCCGGTCCGACAAAAAAGACCAGCCTCGTGTCCCAATTACGGCCAGGCTCGTAGCCAACCTCATCACAACCGCCGGGGCAGACCGCTTGCTCACAATTGATCTCCATGCTGGGCAGATACAGGGCTTTTTCAATATTCCGGTCGACGAGTTGACCGCGGTCAGGCTGCTCTCGCGCTTTTTTCAGGACAAGGGGCTTGATGGTCTTGTAGTTGTCGCACCGGACGTAGGAGGAACTAGGTTGGCGAGGGAGTTCGCAGACCATTTGAACGCACCCATTGCAATCGTGGAGAAGCAGCGATTTGGAAACGACGACAAATCGCAGGCGCGCAACCTCATTGGAGACGTGAGCGGTCGTCCGGCCCTCATAGTAGACGACGAGATTGTTACTGGCGGCACCGTGGTCAACACTATGGAAGTGCTACGGTCTCGGGGCGCCGAGGCGGTGTTTTGCGCGGGCACACACGCCGTGTTCTGCGATGGCGCCGCGGACCGGCTAAGTTGCCTGGACGAGGTCGTCGTCACTGACACGCTTTCCCTGAATGACGACCAATGCTTCGAAAACCTGACCGTCCTATCAGTGGCCTCGCTGCTCGGAGAGGCCATCCATCGCATACATAGCGGGCTGTCTGTCGGAGCCATGTTTGAGAAGTAGATTTCGCTCCTAGGACTTAAGGTACTTTTCGAACCAGCGGAGGATGTGATTCAGGCGGCTGATCCTCCGGTCAGTACGTCCTCCACGCGAAAGTCCGTGTGATTCATCGGGAAACCGCACGAACTCCGTCTCCACTCCCTCCCGCTTCAAAGCAGTGAAGAGTTGCTCCGCTTGGGAAATCGGACACCGAAGATCGTTCTCGCTGTGGATTATCAGAGTAGGCGTACGAACATTTCCAATGTAGCGGAGCGGAGACTGCCTCCAGTAGCTCTCAAGGTCCACCCAGGGCGGGTTCTCGCTGAACACGCCTTCCCAAGTCCATCCGGTGTCGCTGGTCCCATAGAAGTCTATTAAGTTAACTACGGACCTTTGGGTGACCGCCGCCTTGAACCTGTCCGTGTGGCCGATGATCCAGTTGGTCATGTAGCCGCCGTAACTGCCCCCAGTGATGCCCATACGGTGCCCGTCCACGTATGGCAACTCCTGGACGTGGTCCGCCCAGGCCATCAGGTCTTCGTAGTCATCGCCGCCCCAGCTCCCGCGAATCGCACTAGCGTGTGATTCGCCGTAGCCGCGGCTTCCCCGGGGATTGCAGAAGTAGACCACGTAGTCGTGCGCGGCGAGATACTGAAACTCATGCATGAAGACGTTACCGTACTGCGCCCAAGGTCCACCGTGAATCTGCATGATGGACGGGTAGGTCGTGGCTACGTCAAATCCCGGAGGCTTAAGGATCCAGCCTTGAAGGTCCCGTCCGGATGGACTCGTGAACCACACTTCCTCTGTTTCCCCAAGATCGAGCGTCGCAAGCAGACCTTCATTGTGAGCGCTTACTCGTCTTCGAACTCTGCTGCCTAGTTTGGCTGCATGGACTTCCCCTGGGCTGCGCTCCGAAACGTCTACCCACGCGATCGCCATGCTCGTCCTGTCAAGGCCGAACTCGCCGACGATGGCGTCGTGATCTAAGATACTTTCCAGCCTTCCGTCTAAGGATGCGGAACAGAGCTGCGTCCTGCCTCGGTGCGTGACTTGGAAGAAGATCCGCTCTGAGTCGGCCGACCACACCGGCCTTATGGTCGGGCCGTCTCCGCGTTCACTTATTGTGTCGTTTCCTGCGGCGATGTCGAAGATACCTGTCAGATCGCGTGCCGTCCCCGAACCGTCCGCGGGCACGACCCAAATACCTGAGTTCTTCCACGGGCTGCCGGCGCCCTCGTATCCAATGTAGGCGATCCATCGACCACACGGCGACACGCTCGGCAGCGACTTCGGCCCCTCTGGCGCCTCCACTTTCTGCGGCTCTCCACCGGACGCCGCAACCACATAGAGGTCGACTTCGTGTGGCCTGAGGTCGGGGTCTTCACCCCGGTTGGACACGAACACCAGCTGACGCCCGTCTGGCGTCCAACACGGGTCTTGCTCGTCGAAGTAATCGCCGTCAGTGAGTTGTTCTAGAGACCCGGCGTCTGTGCAGACGGTCCACAAGTGCTGTCGCTCTTTTGGCAAGAAGCCAACGCCGTCCAGTCGGTTATGCATTCGCTCGATCCACCGCTCGACGGGGTACGAAGGCCCATATCCTTCCTCCTCATTCAGATTGATCGCATCTGGGTCATTTGAGCGAAACTCGGAGACGATGCAATTCCCGGTTGGGGACCAGTCAAACTTGCCGATTTGACCCATTGCGGCGGTCAACTTTCTCGATTCTCCTCCGTCGAGAGGGATTAAGAACAGTTCCTTCTGTCGACTGTCCTCGCGATCAGACAAGAAGGCCATCTGAGTCCCGTCAGGGGAGAACTTCGGGCTGCCATCAATCCAATCGCCTGCTGTGAAGGGTCGGCTTCCACTTCCGTCTGTGGCCGCAAGCCAGATGTCCGAGTACGTCTTCTGTCGGTCTTTGCAGATTCTCCTTACGCTATAGGCCACGTGCTGTCCATCCGGAGATAGATCACAGTCCGCAACGGTGCACAGCGAAAAGAGGTCTTCGGCCCTAACGCGGCGTAGGTCAATGTTCATGTAGTACTCCGCAGAATAGCACTGGATCCGCATTATAGAGAGTAACCGGCGCAGTACGGTTCGCTGCATTGGACTGTGAACGGCATCTTGTGATATGGCGTTGGTATAATCTGAACCAATGATACTGTCGCGATTAGGCTAGGTCACGGCCGGTATGTTTCCGTACGTGTAGCAGAGGAATCAATTACAGGACCATGTTCAAGAAGTTTGCAAGCCTCATAGGCAACTCAAATGAGCGAGCGGTCAAGCAGGTAATGAGCAAGGTCGAGGAGATCAATGCCCTTGAGCTTGAGTTCGAGGCCCTAACCGATGAGCAGCTCCGGGCTAAGACCGTCGACTTTCGCGCCAAGCTAGGCGAGGGTGAATCGCTGGACTACGTTCTGCCGAAGGCGTTCGCCACGGTTCGGGAGAGCGCCAAGCGAGCCCTGAGCCAACGTCACTATGACGTTCAACTTATAGGTGGTGTGGTGCTGCACGAGGGCAAGATTGCGGAGATGCGCACCGGAGAAGGCAAGACTCTGGTCGCGACGTTACCGACGTATCTGAACGCACTTACCGGCATGGGCGTGCATGTGGTGACCGTCAACGACTATCTCGCCCGACGCGACGCACAGTGGATGGGTGCCGTCTATCACATGCTTGGCCTGACAGTTGGCGTCCTTCAAAACCAGAGCGCGTACCTATACGATCCCGATCCTCCGAGTCCTAAGTCGGGCATGGAGAAACTTCGGGCCGCGTCCCGCAAAGAAGCCTATGCGGCCGACGTTACTTACGGAACTAACAACGAGTTCGGGTTTGATTATCTCCGAGACAACATGGTCGTAGAACTGGCAAGCAGGGTCCAGAGGGGCCGTGTGTACGCAATAGTCGACGAAGTGGACAACATCCTTATCGACGAGGCCAGGACTCCGCTGATCATCAGCGGGCCAGCAGACACGCAGCCAAAAGAGTACCAGCGTTTCGCCAAGCTCGCGCTCCAACTGCGGGCCTTGGACGACTACACCGTGGACGAAAAGCACAAGGCGGTTTCGCTCACGGGAGATGGCATGGCAAAACTTGAGAGACTCTTAGAAGTTTCGAATCTATACGACCCGTCAAACTTTGGCCTAGTCCACTTCGTGGAAAACGCGGTGAAGGCGCAGGCCATTTACCATCGAGACAGAGATTACGTCGTCAAAGATGGAGAGGTGGTGCTGGTTGATGAGTTTACGGGACGTCTCATGCCTGGCCGCCGCGTCTCGGACGGAATGCACCAAGCGCTTGAGGCCAAGGAAGGTAGCAGGATACAGCGTGAGACCATCACGCACGCCACGATAACCCTTCAAAACTATTTCAGGCTATACGAAAAACTGGCCGGCATGACGGGTACCGCAGCGACCGAGGCCGAGGAGTTTTTCAAGATTTACAAGCTTGAGGTTGTTGAGATACCTACCCACAGGCCAATGATTCGCGAAGACTCTAACGACCTCATCTACCGTGACCAGAAGGCCAAGTATATGGCGGTTGTTGACGATATCAAGTCGAGGCACGAATGCGGCCAACCAGTGTTGGTTGGGACCACCGATATTTCAAAGTCTGAGGCACTAAGTAGCATGCTGAAGCGGCAGGGCATTCCGCACGAAGTTCTGAACGCTAAGCAGCACGAGCGCGAGGCCATGATAGTGGCGCAGGCAGGCAGGCCAGGTGCCGTGATGGTTGCGACGAACATGGCGGGGCGCGGCACGGACATAATCCTGGGCGGCAGCCGTGATGGCCTCGAAGAGGTCGAATGGTTTCAGGAACATCAGAAGGTACTTGATGCGGGAGGTCTCCACATCATCGGCACAGAGCGGCACGAGGCCCGGCGCATTGACAACCAGCTCAGGGGGCGTTCCGGCAGACAAGGCGACCCCGGAAGTTCGCGCTACTACATCGCGCTGGACGACGACCTGATGAGGCGGTTTGGCGGTGAGCGGATAAAGACGGTCATGGACTGGGCAGGCCTGGAAGAGGAAGTGCCAATCGAGAACCGTGTCATCAACAAGTCGCTGGAAAGCGCACAGGTCAAGGTCGAAGCCCATCACTTCGATATGCGGAAGCATCTCGTGGACTACGACGACGTGGTAAACACCCACAGGGACGTAATCTACAGCGAGAGAGACAAGATACTTAACGGCTCCGACCTGCAGAGCAACGTTCGTTCAATGATTGAAATGGAAGTCCAGGATGTTTTGGACGGGTACATGAGTGACCGGGGCCAGGATGACTGGGATGTGGACGGCCTTCTGGCAGAACTGGTGACACTGTTTCCACTTCCACCGGACCTCTCTAACCCTGATGAAGTCTTCGATCTACCTTCGGACGCGATCTCGAAACGGGTCCACGAGTGGGCGGGTGAATTGTACAGCCGTCAGGAAACTGAGATGGGCGCCGCCCTTATGAGATCCGTTGAACGGCATCTAATGCTCAGGATAATTGACGCACACTGGGTAACTCACCTGACCGCAATGGAGAATCTGCGCCAGGGCATAGGCCTCCACGCTTACGGCCAACGAGACCCGCTGGTGATGTACAAGAAGGAGGCCCATGATAAGTTTCAGGAACTGATGGCGCGCATACAGAGGGATATTGCCCACTCCGTTTACCGGGTCGCGGTTGCTCCCAGGAGCAGGACCGAGACCAACGGGAGGCAGCGCGCCGGCTCGCCAATAGGGACGCCGTCTCCGATTCGGGCAGCGGCCAACACTGGCGGCGAGCCAGCCGCTTCTCGCAAGGTAGGCCGCAACGCCCCGTGCCCATGCGGAAGCGGAAAGAAGTACAAGCGCTGCCACGGCGGCGCCTGACTGTCAGTTGAACAACTTGCAGATCGTCGGCGTCTTCGAGGATATTGTCTTCCTTCTTGAGATGGCCGGGGAGAAGGTGTTCCAGGTCCGTGCATATCAAAGGGCCGCACGAACGATCAGTCAATTGCCGACGGAACTTGAGCAGATGCTGCGGGAAGAACAGAACCTTACGGACATACCCGGAATTGGCAAGGCGATCTCGGCCAAGATAGGCGAGTTGGTCGACACGGGCGGGCTGGCATACCTGAACAACCTGAAGAACAAGTTTCCCGATCTCAGCCTAGACCTCCTGAGGGTCCCTGGGCTGGGGCCCAAGACCGTGGCAAGGTTGTACGGCGAGCTTGGGATTTCCGATCTGCAGGGCCTGAAAGAGGGCATCGAAAGCGGTGCGGTCGCGGCGCTGCCGCGCATGGGGAAGAGGAGCACCGACAACATCCTCAGGCAGATTGAAGCTGCGCGAACGAAGGACCAGCGGACCCCGGTTAGGAGGGCGATGCGGGCGTCCGAGCGCCTGGTCGAAGTGTTGAGAGAAGCGTGTCCCAGCCTCACCAGGATTGAGCCGGCCGGAAGTCTGAGGCGCTTCGAGGAGACCATCGGCGACATAGACCTGGTCTGCACTGCGGGAGATCCCGCCGAGGTGCTGGCAGCCCTCGTGACCCAGCCCAACGTGAGGGAAGTGCTTGGACACGGCGGAACCAAGGCGTCAGTGGTGCTCAGCGAGGGTATTCAAGTCGATTTGCGCGTTGTGAAGAACAGCAACTACGGAGCGCTTCTCCAGTACTTTACCGGCAGTCTTCAACACAACGTCCAGTTGAGGGAACGGGCGCAGCGTATGGGGCTTTCGCTGAACGAGTATGGCCTTACTAACTTGGACACAGGCGACATGGAGGAGTTTGCCAGCGAAGAAGCTCTGTATGAAAGGCTTGGGCTGGATACTCCACCGCCGGAACTGCGGCAGGGCATGTATGAAATCCAAGCCGCATCAAGACGCGCCCTGCCGCACTTGGTTACCCTGGAGGACGTCAGGGGCGATCTGCATGTGCACACGGACTGGAGCGACGGCCGCGACCCAATGGAGCTCATGATGGCGGCCGCCGAGTCCAAGGGGCTGGAGTACCTTGCGATTACTGACCACTCAGTGGGAAGAGGAATTGCGAACGGTCTGAGCGTTGATCGCCTCAAGGCCCATGGGGCTACGCTACGGCAGACGGCAGCACGCTTCGGCAGTCTCCGGGCGTTTCACGGGACGGAGATGGACATCCGAGCGGACGGCAGCCTGGACTACGGTGACGAAGTCCTGGAGGAGTTGGACTGGGTCATCGGGTCCATCCACTCGGCAATGGGTCAGGACGCCGACACGATGACGGAGCGCATCATCAAGGCTATGCGGAATCCGCACGTGACTGTGATAGGTCACCTGAGCACACGGCTCATCGGACAACGCCCTCCAATTGAGGCCGATTACGACGCTATTCTGAAGGCCGCAGCGGAGACGGGCACTGCCATGGAGATCAACGCGTCGCCCGAGCGCCTGGATCTGAAGGATACGCTTGTCTACCGGGCGAGGGAGCTAGGCGTACCACTGGTAATCAACACAGACGCCCACACAACAGAGGCGCTGGACAACACCCGGTACGGCATTGGCGTGGCGCGGCGGGGCTGGTGCGAGCGTCGGCACATTTTGAACGCGCTGCCGCTGGAGGGCTTCCAGGAGTACCTAGCGACGGAGAAGCTGCGGCGTACGGAATGGTTCGCCCGAAATGCGTGAGGATGCTAGGCAAGTCGAGCGGGAAGTCCGCTGGTCCAGCGACCAAGCTATTGATCGCCTCCGGGAAGAGGTCCGTGACGGGGTCCACTGGGCTGAGGCTGTGTTTCGGGCCATGGGTCAATGGGCCGATCCTGAGGAGTTCGTAGACGGGCGGCACTACCAGTATTTCATTGGCGGTGAAGCGTTCGACAGGCTGCTCCTGGCCGAACGGCTGCTAGAAGTGATTGCCGGTGAGGTACCTGCGGATGAAAGGGAGGACTTTGTGGCCCGCGGAGTCCTGCCTGCCGGCATAGACGAAGACGGGATCCAGAGCCTGCTGGGTGTAGAGAAGTATCGCGGTTACCTGAATTTTCACTACGGCGTAACCGTAGAGGAGGCGTTGCAACTCGCTGTCGAGCAGGAGGTTATCAAGCGCTACGCCAGCAATGGGATCCGGCGGATTGCCGATCTCACGGACGAGGCATTCACCAGGATATACGGGGCTACGCAGACGGAGCTGGCCGAAAAGTTCCGGTGCGAGGCAGCCGAGCCCGACGGCGAAGCCGCGCCTCTATCCGAAGAGCCGATGTCGCTGGCTGAGTGCAAGGAGTTCACCTACTGGCTCTTCAAGCTGCGGCTCTGGCGGTCAGACAAGCCGAAGATTGCCAGCGACACGAAGAAGGGCCTTGACCAACTGCAGAGGATGCGCCAGGCGAGCTGCGCCGAACGGAGCGAACGGCCTGTGAGTGCCGGCGCTGCCCCCGCCTGACATTCGGTTCTTCAGCACTTTGCGGTGACCGCACGCACGAGTCCGAGGGGCTTCTGCCCTTCGAGACATCTTGGCTGAAGGGAACCGTTCTATTGCGAAGCCGGCTCGGAACTGTTCTCGCGGCTGCCGTTGTCTGTGTCCGCCTCACAAAGTCAGAAGCGGACATTTCGTAGCTGAGGAACGGCGGGCAGGAGTTCACATGCTGTCAAATGCGGCCAATTGCGGCCATGTCTTGCCCACTGATCAGAGGCACGAATTAGACGCTTCCCCATCCACAGTGAGACCAAGCTGCATCCCCATTGCTTCCGCCTCAAGAGGAGTCGAGTGGCCCGACAAGGGAGATCGAGTATCGGCCGGACGAAATACCTCGCCCAAAAGACGTCAACTGGCTCATTTTGTCTCGGTTCCCTTATTTCGTAGCTGGAACCGCCTGATTTGTGGACCCTTTGAAGCGTTTGTGAAGCAGAAATAAAGCAGCTTTGGGGCATTTGCGTACGTTTCAGAGACGGAGCTGAGACACGGTTCACACGCGACAAGTGTTGGAGCTCATTTGCAGGAGCACCCATCGGGGTACGAAGCTGCGCAGGGAAACTGCTGTGCCTTGTTACAGTCATGCGTCAATATCAGCACAGGCGTGCGCCAAAGGGAAGGACGCGTATGGCATCAGTGTTTGTTCAGACCCTGTGAGATGTAGGGCCATTCGCTCTGAGCTGTAGCGGAACCTGTCCTCAATCGACGCCCGTTGTGTTTCGACAAGCTCGCCACGCACGGCCTGAATCCCCTGCAATTCTGAGTAGTTACTGCCGTGACTGCCTCGTGGTTACAGAGAATGGAGCGTTTTGCCAATGGGTAGAGCAAGCTAGCGTCTAGCGAGTCTCCGCATTTGGTCCCCCTTTGCACAGGACGAGTATCGGCCTCGATGCAGGATGTGCCTAGGGATCGGTGGGAGCTAGGACAGGCGGTGAGAGCTAGGCGGTTGGAAGCGTCCGAGCCTGAGAGAGTTGGCGACGACCGACACCGAACTGAACGCCATAGCGCCCGCGGCGAGGATGGGATTGAGGAAGCCATGGTCGCCAAGAATGGGGGTCAGAAACTCTGGTACGCCTGAGCTGGCGAATACCGGATAAAGCACTCCCGCAGCGATAGGAATCAGGGCGGCGTTGTAGGCGAATGCCCAGAACAGGTTCTGCTTAATCGTTCGCATAGTCGTGCGGCTAAGGGCCATGGCTGCGGGTATGTTTGCCAGGTCCGCGCCCACGAGTGTCACGTCGGCGGCTTCCATGGCGACATCCGTGCCTGCTCCAATGGCGATTCCGACGTCTGCCTGCGTCAGGGCCGGGGCGTCGTTAATGCCGTCTCCCACCATGCCAACGGTGCGGCCCTCAGCCTGCAGGCCACGGATTACGGCAGCTTTGTCTGCTGGGAGCACCTCCGCCGCCACATGTTCGATACCGGCCTGACCCGCGATGTGTTCCGCCGTCCTCCTGCCGTCGCCGGTGAGCATTACAATATGCAGGCCCTGGTTTCGCAGCGTGCGGACGGCCGGCGCGGCGCCGGGTCTCAGGGTGTCGGATACGGCAATCAATCCAACGGCGGCGCCTTCGCGGGCCACAAAAAGAGGGGTCTTTCCCGTTGCCGCGAGGCCGTCCGCGCTCGATGTGAGGCCTTCGATCGGGATGCCCTCCCGTTCCATGAGAGCGCTGTTGCCGATAGTCACCTCGGCCGCATCGACGGCAGTCCTGATGCCGTGGCCCGGCAGAGCTTCGAACGCCTCAGGCGTAGCGAGACCCAGACCTCGATTTTCGGCGGCTTCCAACAGCGCTGTGGCGATGGGGTGCTCGGATCGCTGCTCGGCAGATGCTGCCAAGCGCAGCAAGTCAGCTTCACGTGTGCCGTCAACAGGAAGGATATCCGTTACAGAAGGCCGTCCAAGTGTCAGTGTTCCCGTCTTGTCCAGGACAACGGTGTCCAGCTTGTGCGCGCGTTCCAGAGCTTCGGCGCTCTTGATAAGAATGCCAAGGCCGGCCCCCTTGCCTGTGCCGACCATTATGGCCGTCGGCGTGGCCAGGCCCATCGCGCATGGGCAGGCGATGATAAGGACCGCCACGGCCGCCAGCATGGCGTTCGTGTACGACGGGGCGGGTCCCAAAGCCAGCCAGAGCGCGAACACGAGTGCCGCAATGCCGATCACGGTGGGAACGAAGTAGGCCGAGACGGTGTCCGCGAGTCTCTGCACCGGCGCCTTGGAACCTTGCGCCTCTTCCACGAGGCGTACGATCTGCGCGAGGACAGCATACTGTCCAACATTGATCGCCCGGAATGTGAAGGCGCCCGTTGCATTGAGAGTAGCGCCGTAGACCTGTGAGCCCTCCGTCTTGTCGACTGGCATGCTCTCTCCAGTAAGCATTGACTCGTCGACTGCGGAGAAGCCGTCAACAACTACCCCGTCAACCGGCAGCCGTTCGCCAGGCCGGACAAGTATGATGTCGCCGGGGACAACCTCCTCTACGGGAAGGTCTACTTCCCGGTCTTCCCGCCGGACTCTTGCCGTTTCCGGCCTCAGCCGCATTAGCCGCTTGATCGCCTCCCTCGCACGTCCCTTCGCGCGCCCTTCGAGGTACTGTCCGACAAGCACCAGCCCGATAATGGCCGTGGATGTGTCGAAATAGGTCGCGGCTCCGTGTACCGAGAAGACCGACAGATCGTGCAGGAAGGTCACGATAGCGCTGTACCCGAATGCCGTGGTGGTCCCCACGGCGATAAGCGTGTGCATGTTTGAGGTACCGTGCCTGAGGGCACCCCAGGCTGATCTGTAGAACCCGGCAGCGGCCCAGAACTGAACGGGCGCCGCCAGTATCAGGAACAGAAAGTCGGCCCGGAACGGCATCGCGGGCTTCAGGGCCATCAGCGTCATGATAATTGCGGCAGCGCCGAGACTGGCGGCCATCTTCAACTTTAGCGTGCCGGTATCGTCAACTTCAGATGAAATCCCCGTGGCGGAGTCCTCCAGCGTGAGCGGGGCGTACCCGGCAACCGAGATGGCGTCATGTAGATCCGAGATGCGGGCAGCGCCCGGAACGTACTCTACCGTTGCCCGTTCAGTGGCGAGATTGACGGCTGCGGTGACGACGCCGTCTACGCCCGCAAGCGCTTTTTCGACGTGGCCCACGCAGGCGCCACAGGTCATTCCCCGGACGCCGATGGTCACTCTGCCGGTCGGCTGTGCTGCTACGGCCAAGGGAAGACGGTGTCCCGGTGTTGGTGGGGCGGGTATGAGAGGGTCATACTGCCGGAATGGTATCAAATGGCCTGAGGCCATTGGCAGTGTTAACCGCTTCAGATTCCGAAGTCGGTCTGTTGGTAGCAAAAATGCCATATCCTGGTTCACAGTTCGAATCAGAGGAACCAGGAGTGGCGTTTCTTCCCATTGAGGCGCAGTGGGGCGAACCCGGTCGCAAATGAAGCGGCCCGTCGTTCGGAGCGAAGTCGCAACTTCCATGCGACGGTGCTTACGCTCCATTCGGTATGGAAGCGCGCCCGCGCTTCCGGGGACCTGCGATTGTCCGAGCTTGCGGCGGAAGGCTGAAGGGCGTTAGCCCCTGCTGGGGAGGGCGACCACGGCGTGACCCGGCGTGGTCGTCTGTCCGTCTTCCTTTTCGAGCCTGATGTCGCATTCGACTATGTGCTCGCCGTCCTGTTCGTACTTCTTGCTGACGGTGCCCTTAGCGAACATGGGTGTGCCAGGAACGTCCATGCCACGGTACTGAACGGCCAGCTTCTTCAGTGAGCCCTGCTGCCCGATCCAGTCGGTCATCAACTGGCCTAGGTAGGCGTTCTTCAACGCGCCGTGCAGAATCACGTCCGGCAGGCCGTTGTTCTTGGCATAATCCTTGTCGTAGTGGATCTGGTAGTAGTCGCCGGAGGCACCCGCGTACATAACGAGCTGCTGGGTAGTGGGATCTTTGCGGAGAGCCGGCAATTCCGTACCTTCTTCCACGTCCTCGAAGTAGACCTGTTCCGACATGCTCTTGCCTCCGTTTCCGGTTTTGATCACTTTCGCGAAACTTGCCGACGATTCTCTCACACCGCCCGATTCACCCTCACCTCAATCCTCTCCCATCAAGGGTGAGGAGGATTTGCCGCGGGCCAGAAAGCAATTCGCAAAGAACTCCCATGGGGGGCCGAGCCTCAAGACATCGACCCGGCTAGGTATCTCCCTTCGAAGCCTCCGGGTCGTAGCTGATGCCCGTGCCTCGCTGGATGGCCACGGTCTGTCCAAGCTGGTTCGTGTATCTCGTCTCGCGTATCGTGAACAGCATCGTGCCGAGGCGCCCCTTGCGCTCGTTGAAGTCCGCGATCTTCGCCGTCACCGTAATGCGGTCGCCAGGCCGTACCGGCTCGAGATAGGTCCACTCGCTGCCGCCGTCGAGGCCTGCGCTGAACTGAGACGAAAAGTCCCTCGGCGGCCTCGGGGCGCGCACGGAGCGCAGGAAGGTAGGCGGCGCGATGATGCCGCCGAAACGGGACGCGCGGGCGAACTCCTCGTCCGAATACAACGGGTTATCGTCTCCGATGGCGCGGGCGAACTTGATGATGGCGCCCTTCTCAATCTCGGAGGTCATCGGCTCAGATTCCTGGCCGATAGCCTCCCTCATCTCTTGAGTGATAACCGAGTCCTCAGACATCTGGGCAGTCTCCCTGTGAAAGCCGATTCAGACTTAAGTCTGTTGAGTTTATGTAGCGCGCCGAACGCATGTCAAGGAGAAGCGGCCACCTCACGTTACGCGCTCCAACGGTGCGAAGCTCGCAAGAAGGCGCTTTATGCCCGCGCCGCCGTCAAAGGCAACCGTTATCTCAAAGTCGCCGTCCGAGGGTCTGACGCTGACGACGATGCCCGCGCCGAACTTAGCGTGCATGATCTTATCGCCGGTGGAGAGCGATAGTAGAGGCTCCGGCCGGGCCGACTCGGGCTCTGCCCTGGCAAGCGAGGGCGCGGATTTGGGTGAAGTCCGCCGGACTTTGGGGGCGGCGGTTTCCGCCGGCATGATGAGCTTCTGCGGGATGTCGGCCAAAAACCTGGAGGGAACGCGGCGCTCAAAGCCGCCACGGAAGCCGCGGCGGAAGGCCCTGAGCATGTACAGACGCTCCTTGGCACGCGTGATACCCACGTAGCAAAGCCGCCTCTCCTCCTCCAGTTCGTCTTCATCGTCCAATGACCTGATGTGCGGCAGGAGTCCCTCTTCCATGCCGGCTATGAACACGACAGGAAACTCCAGTCCCTTGGCCTGGTGGAGAGTGATCAATGTGATCAAGTCTGCATTGTCTTCGTAGCCGTCCACGTCGCTCACCAAGGTCACTCTCTCCAGGAACTCCATGAGAGCTTCCTGTCTTCCGAAGTGAAGGTACTCCGCCGCCGCGTCACGAAACGCCTGCACATTTTCGAGCCTCTCATCGCCCCGCTCCAACTCTTCCAGATACATGCCGTAACCGGTGCGATCCATCACGAGGTCTATTACGCCCGTCAGATCCAGGTGCTGCGCCCCTTCAATCAGCGTGTCGACGAGGTCCCGGAACCTGCCCAGGGCCTTCACGCTACGGTCTGCCAGGCGCCCGGCATCGCCGGCGATAATGTCGTCAATGGCCTGCATCATGGAGATATCCCGGTCCCGGGCGACGCGGGCGACTTCGTCGACCGTGCGCTGGCCAATGCCTCGCTGAGGGACGTTGATCACCCTGAGGAGACCAGCCTGGTCTCTAGGATTTGCGATGAGGCGCAGGAAAGCTATGAGGTCCCTAATCTCCTGGCGGTTGTAAAAGCGCTGCCCGCCAATGATCTGGTACGGCAGGCCTTCCCTCAGGCAGGCTTCCTCCAGCGCGCGCGATTGGGCGTTGACGCGGTACATGACGGCGATGTCGCGGTGGCTGTAGTTGCCCTGCCGCAGCAATGCGCCTACCTCTTTGACGACGAAGGCGGCCTCTTCCGAATCGTCGTAACCTTCGAAGACCACGATTGGTACGCCAGCGCCGTTTTGGGTCCACAGGTCTTTCTCTAAGCGAGTCTGGTTGGAGGAGATCAGCCCGGTAGCCGCGTCCAGTATCGTCTGCGAAGAGCGGTAGTTCTCGTCCAGCGTGACGACTCGCGCGTCTGCGAAGTCTTTCTGGAAGCTGAGTATGTTGCGGATGTCGGCGTTGCGCCAGGAGTAGATCGACTGGTCCGGGTCGCCCACGGCGCAGACGTTGCGGTTAATCTCGCCAAGCTTCTTCGCGATATTGTACTGGGCGATGTTTGTGTCCTGGAACTCGTCGATTAGGAGATGGACGAAGCGGTCCTGATACTTGCGCGCCACGTCCGGCACGTCTCTGAAGAGAGCGAACGTCCGAAGCAGAATGTCGTCGAAGTCGAGCGCGGAGCTCTGGCCGAGAACATCTTCATAAGCCTCGTACACTCTGAGCGCGACCTCATCGATATAGCTTTCCGTGTTGTACCTGAAGCCATCTGCCGTAAGGAGGCGGCTCTTGGCGCCTGAGATTATCGACTGGATGGCCCTGGGATTGAAGGTCTTGGGATCGATGTCCTGGTCCTTCATTATTCTCTTGATGGCGGACACCTGGTCGTCGTCATCGAAGATGGTGAAGTTGCGGTCCAGCCCGGTTCGTTCGCCATCCCTGCGAAGTATGCGGGCGCAGAACGAGTGGAACGTGCCGCACGACAGGTCCTCCGCCCGTTGTCCGAGGAGCGGTTCGAGACGCTCCCGCATCTCCCGGGCTGCTTTGTTGGTGAAAGTGACGGAGGCAATGCGGAAGGGGCTGACGCCGCAGGCTCGCACCAAGTATGCGATACGGTGCGTTATGACGCGCGTCTTTCCGCTGCCCGGCCCGGCGATCACCAAGACAGGGCCGTCGACGGCTTCAGCGGCTTCGCGCTGCCGGGGGTTCAGGCCTTCAAGCAGTTTGGTCGTCAATGACTGTGTGATCGGGGACTAAGCAAAGCTACTCCACATAGATGGGGTTGTCCCTTGTGATGATGCGGGTCTCCGTGCGGAGAGCTTCGCGCAGGTACTTGGGCAGCGAGGTCATGCCACGCTGCGTGATACCGTCGTAGTGCCGAAGTGAATGGGCCACACGCTCCTCGATGCGACCGTCGATCTCTTCCGGGGTCAACTCACGCGGGTCGGACCCGAGCGAGCCGGCGACGAAGCCCCACTCTGAACCGAACGACGGCACGAACGCCTCGTACGGTACCGTGACCGGAAACACGGCCTCCATCGTCTTGACGACTGCGGAGAAGCACTGCTCGTAAAACTCCGGGCCTGTCGGGCCCGCGTGCGTTACGGCAAGTCCGCCGGGGAGGAGCCGGGCTTTGGCAAGCTCGTAAAACTCCCTTGTGTACAGCATCACGGCGGGGCCTGATTCAAGAGGGTCTGAAACGTCAACGATGATGACGTCATAGCGGTCTGGGGTCTCTTCGAGATAGCCCACGGCGTCGGCAAAGTGGAGTTCGAGGCGGGGATCCTCGAACGCACCCTTGTGGTGGTCCGGAAGGTGTTGGCGACACGCGTCCACGACATCGCGGTCTATGTCCACCATAGTCACGCGTTCGACTGAGGTGTGGGCGAGTGCCTCCCGAATCGTCGCGCCCTCGCCGCCGCCCGCGACGAAGACGGACTTCGGGCCGGGGTGGGCTACCATGCAAGGCTGGACGAGCGACTCATGGTACACGAACTCATCCGCGGTCGTGGACTGCGTCTTACCATCGAGGATCAGTGTGCGGCCGAAGGCGCGACCGTCGTGAATCTCGATGGTCTGGAATGGGGACCGGCCCGCGAAGACGACCCTGTCGATCCTTTCAGACTGGTAGAGATCAGGAGTGACAGACTCTGTGTGCCACCGGCCCTGGGGAAGTTCCTGCGTCGACATTCGCTAGGCCGACGCGGTCTCCGCACGGAGAGACGCCCCACGACGCAGCTTCGTGATCGACGGCTCCTTGCAATCGAGGCGCTCTATGATGGTCTCGGCAGCTTCCTGCGCCTTGAACGCGCTGCCGCACGTGAAGATGTCCACGGCCGCGTACGAGTGCTCCGGCCACGTGTGGATGCAGAGATGCGACTCGGATATCAAAACAACTCCCGTTACCCCCACGGGACGGAACTTGTGGAAGCGAGATCCAAGGACGCTCGCGCCCGCGGTCTCCGCGGCGAGCGTTAGCGTCTCACGTATGAACTCGTCGTCGTCGAGCAGTCTGGCATCGCAGAGCCTGAGATCGAGGAGCAGGTGTGTCCCTACGGCGTCCAATCACCGGCCTCCTGGGTAGGGTAGTGGCGTCAGGGCAGGTTTCGAGTATACAACAGCCTTCCGCCACCGTGAGCATGTCGCAGGAAGGACCAATGCAGCCTGCTCTGGCAAGGGACGGCTAAATGGGGTTCGTTGGTTTGATGGCCGAGCGTAGGGTCCCCATGTCGACGTGGCTTTGCAGCAACTCGATCATGCGCTCCAGCTTGGCGGGGTGGTCGAATCGCGCTCTTTCGCTGATGGTGTCCAGCATGTCCATAGCCGTGAGTGTGTCCGCCTCCGCAAGGATTACGGGGACTTCCTCTTCTCCCGCCTCGTACATGACGTACTCGATCGGCATCATTTTCTTGGTTATGACCATGCAGGCCGTAGATGTTGAGAGCGCGGCCATCTGGATGTCAGGCCTGTCTCCCCTCACCACTACGGCCTTATTGTCGTGGATGCCAAAGTAAAGTTCGCCGGGATCCAGTGTCTGACATCCCACGAGGAAGTGGCTGACCAATGCGGACTTGTCGCCCTCCTCCTGCACATACTCGCCGTCGAAGTGGCGCGCTACATCGTCAACCTGAATTGCGAGAAGCAGCCTGTCTTCCGGCAGGCACCCCGCGGGCCGCAGACCTGCCCGCCCAAGTGCGGGGACAAGCTCAGACCGAGTCTGGGAGACTCGGTATACACTGACGCCGTTGACGATGGAGCATGCCAAGCGGTCACCCAGCGCCTCCCTCCACGGCGCCAGAGCATCCGGCCTGAGGTCGGGTTCGTAGCCGATGGCGAGGAGCACCGAGGCGTCGATCGATTCGGCCGCCGAGGCCGTTACCTCCGGTCCCATTTGGGAGGAGCCTTCGACTAGGACAATGTCGCGCCCCTCCGAAACCTGCTCCACCTGGGCTTGAAATTTGGCAATCACCTCGGAAGCGTGGCCCGATCCGGGGAGCGCCCCCGCAGACCCGACGTCCGCACCCAGAAGTTCGGCAAATGCGGACATGTCTGTGTCCTCTGAATCGTCAGCGGAGGCAGAACTGAGCGGCTTGGTAACGCCCACTGAGGTCCCACTGTCGGCCAGAATACGCGCAAGTGCCGCGCATATCGCCGTTTTGCCAACCTTGGGCCGGTTGCCGGCAACTAGTACTGTGGGCACGTTCAAAATTTGCTCCGTTCTAGTGTACTTCCGGCGCCAAGTATATCAAGATGGTCTCGTCGACTCGCCCACCGGCATCGACTTGACGGGGCGCGTCCGTCCTCTTAGTTTTGAGGCGTGATACTCAAGCTAACCTGGGGTCTCTCGCAACCTAGGGTAGACCGTTCTGCCATGCTGCTTCAAGCTACATGTAAAGGGTACTGAGGGAACAATTGGCAATGCGAAAGGAGACACGTCGATGAGTTACTCGAAGAAACTGAAGAAAAAGCATGCGACGATCTGGGATGCGTCGGTGAATCACCCCTTTGTAAAGGGTGTCGGCGACGGCTCCCTGCCACTGGACAACTTCCGGTATTACATGCGGCAGGACTTTCTCTTCCTCGTGGATATGTGCCGCGCAATGGCTGCTGCGGTAACCACGGCGGACACATTGGAGGACATGCAGTACTTCTCACAGGGACTGGACGCCACGCTGAACAGTGAGATGAGCCTGCATGCCGGATACTGTGAACAACTTGGTGTAACGGAGCTGGAGCTTCGCGAAACTACGCCTTCACCAGCCACCCTTGCTTACACGGGCCACCTGATAAGGGTGGCGTCTCAAGGTGATCCGGGCGAGATCGCAGCGGCGATGCTTCCTTGCGCGTGGACGTATGCGGAGATCGGCCTCATGCTTTTCGACAGGGGCTTGCCAGCTAACCAGCCACTATACTGGCCTTGGATCGAGATGTACGCATCCGATGAGTACGTGAAGTCGGCAGAGCGGATGAAGGCGTTTGTGGACAGGTGCGGTGCTGCCGCGGGACCGACCGTACTGGAGCAGATGGACTCCGCGTTCGAACTAGGCCTCAGGTACGAGTACCTGTTCTGGGAAGCCGCACTCCTGATGGAGGAGTGGAGCGTCTAGCCGGTCGACCGCCGGACAGGGGCAGAAGCGTTTGCCGGAACCTCGGCCATGTACACGCAGTGCGCGCCACCGTCCTGTATTCGGTCGCCGCGCTGCGGTTTAACATCCAAGAAGCTACTGATGAGGCGAGCGTCGTACCCACAGATGGCTTCGTGGTCGACGGCGACGGCTCTAAACGGGCAGTTTAGCAGCTTGATGCTAAGCTTTCCGCCCTCAATCTCAACGTCAGGTTGAAAGCCATCGACTTTCAACTGTGCCACTAGGCCTTCGAGCTTTTGCTCAAATGTGCCGTCCTTCGCAACGGATGTGTGACGCCGCGATACACGATCCGACATTCGGTTGAAGACCAGGGCCAACACTTCATCGCCGTTCTTTTCACGAGTGTCTTCCGCATTTAGGGACGAAACTTCGCCGATCATCATTCCCAACAGCCTGTCGTAGGCCTTCGGCATTGTTTCATGCCCAAGGTCAGTCAACTGGAATGAGAAGCCCGGGCGACCGGTCCTGTTTCGTACCTCTTTGAAGGTGACGAAACCATCGCGCCTGAGAATGTCAAGGTGCCGGCGAATCGTGGCGGAGGCCAGCCCAAGCGATCCGGAGATGCCAGTTACGGTATCTTGACCGAAGCGCTGCAGATGTTGCAGTATCCGTAACCGCGTACCTTGCATGGTAACTGTATCACGCTCGCAAGTGCGGAGATTGGTTCAGTATATTTACGGTACCGAGCGATGTCAAATTGGCCGCAAGTACCCAGTGTGCTCCAAGCGGCGCAGGGGGATGGCGGTACTCGCGCCGTCTAGCGGAAGAGGTCCCTCGACCGCTCGCGAAGCAGAGGCGCAGAGCCAGCTTCCGAAGCATCGAACGGGTAGCCTCTAACGACGGCGACGGGAATGTTGTCGGACTTGCCGCCCGCCAACTCGGCGGCCGCAGCGAGTTCGTCAGCCGCGGCGATTCGCGTCACCTTGATCTCCTTGCCCGCTGCGTCGATTGTGCCGATGTAGTCTTTGATCGGTTCGACGCCTGCCACGCCAATGGCGAAGTCCACGTGTCCCTCGCGCCATGCCCGGCCGAACGTGTCGGAGACGATAACCCCAACCCTCGCGCCATGCTCGTGACGTTCGATGTCGTCTCGGATGTCCCTGGCCGAGCGGTCCGAGTCCTCGGGCAGTAGAGCCACCATCGTCTTACCGTGAACATTCGAAGAGTCTATACCGGCGTTTGCGCATACGAGACCGTGGTGCGTCTCCGCGATTAGCACTCCGCGTTCAGGGTCCATCCTCACGATCGACCGGCTTTCACGTAACACAAGCTCGACGAGACGCGGGTCCCTGCCGGCCGATTCGGCGAACGATATGGCGAATCGCGAAGGAGTGATCGTGTTCAGGTCAACGAGGCGTCCTTCCGACTTGGAGACAATCTTCTGCGTGATGACCAACACGTCTCCGTTGATCAGTGGAGTCCCCTGGGCGTTGGCTGCGGTCACCACCGCCTGGGCTATGCTGTCGCCCGGACGAAACTCAGGCATCCCGGTCAGGCCTAAGACTTGAATGCGCGGGTACAATTGTGCCTCCAGCCAGGACGTGACCGGGTTATAGCATGGCCGTTTTCCCGGTGTCAACGAAGAGTACGGTCTGCGTTTAGTCCACGAACGGGGGTGAGAATTGGCCAACGACCGAATACACCTGCACGGGATGACCTTCTTTGCTTACCACGGTGTCAATCCGTCCGAGAAGAAGCAGGGACAGCGCTTCGTGGTAGACGTCGAGATGGCGAAGGACCTAAGGCGGCCCGGCCTGACGGACGATCTGTGCGATACCGTCAACTACTCGAGGGTGTTTCGTACGGTCAAGGAGGTCGTGGAGGGAACGAATCGCGACTTGATCGAGCGCGTGGCAGAGGACGTGGCACGGGCCATACTTGAGGAATACAAGGTCGAGTCGGTGAGGGTCCGGCTTAAGAAGCCCGAGGCCCCGATCGGCAATGCAGTGTTCGACACGGTGGCCGTGGAGATCTTCCGGGACCGCTCAGACATTGACGCGGCCGCGCAAATCTAGTTGCGAAAGGAGCAGAGGAACCGTGTGCAGAAGCATCAAGACTCTCAGATCTGGGGCAGTACCCGCGTCCGAGGGAGATATAGAAGCTGCGGCGCTTCAGTACGTTCGCAAGATCAGCGGTTACCGCCTGCCTTCCGCAGTGAACGCGACGGCGTTTGATGCTGCGGTGCTGGAGGTAGCCACAGCCTCCCGGAAGTTACTGGCGTCGCTCAAGTACCGAGCGAGGGCATAAGCACCGGAGGCTCAGTCCCGGCTTTGGATGATGTTACCGCTGAGGCCGGTGATTCGGTTCACCTTGATGAGAATCGCGATGCCCACGCGGTCGGGGTCACGGTCCAACTCCGGCTGGACAACCCGAGCCATTACCTGCTCCCTTATTTCGTCGTCGCGATGGACCGTGGCGGTCCCGAAGAACTTCAGTCGGACACTATCGTCGAAGTTAATGAGCATCGCAAGCGCCTGCGGATTCTCCTCGATTTGAGAGAGGCCTTTCTGCTGAGTCCTATCCCAGAACGCGAGATGCTCGTCGTCGAATGCCATGAAAGAGCCGCGAAAGCTCATGTTCGGTTCGCCCGATGCTGACGCAGTCGCGACGATCATGGGAATGGGGAATGTGTACGCGTTGTCGATGTGCTTCTTCATCTCATCGGTAAACTTGATCATACTGTCCTCCCTGACTTGCCTGGGTGTTTGAGGTTTGGGGCACATCTCGGGATCCGCTGTTCATTCCCAATCCTAACCGTCCCCCGCAGACAGGAAAAGATATGTGGGCAATTAGGAGTACGGCACTTCGTCCGTGGAAGTTGTAACTATGTTTGCGGTGGCCGCACTGCGGCTACGCGAATGCGGCGATAGTCCGCAATCCAAGATCCTCGCTCGAAGAGCGTCGGCCTGAGACGATCGCAAACTAGCTTGATGAGAGTTGTGGCCTCGGAGTCCGAGAGGCCCGCCAGCAATCGTCCGCCCAACACTCTCATCCAGTTTTCGAGTCCAGACTCGCCATCTTCGAGGCGGGTTGGGCGGTCCAGTTCCCGGACTGTATGCACTTTGAATCCCGACTTGTGCAGGACCTCTCTGTACTCATCGGCGCCGGGGAAGTACCAGGGATCACGGGGTTTGTCCTGGGGCGCGCCGATCTCTGCTCTCGCTTCCTGAGCCGCCTCCTCAATAGAGCGGATATTGCCCCGCGCGCCGAACTCGGCCACGAACCGGCCGCCGGGACGAAGCGCTTCGCGAATGCGCGCCGCTGTCAATTCGGGTTTTCCCACCCAGTGTAGCGTGGCATTCGAGAAGACGGCATCGAACAGCTCCGGCGCCACGAAACTCCTGATGTCGGCGCATCGGAAGTCCATTTCAGGGTAGTTTTGCTGTGCCTTGGCAACCATCTCCAGCGAACTGTCGATCCCGACAACGCTTGCCCCGGCCTGGGCGATCTGCGCTGTAAGGTGGCCTGTGCCGGAACCCACGTCCAAGATTCGTTCGCCGGGCCTTGGGTCGAGTAGGTGAATAACGTCATCCGCCAGTCTCCAAACGAACCCGTGCCGGCCGTCGTATGCGGCCGCGTCCCACCTGTCGCTCTGCCCTTTAACCCGGGTCACTGCATCTGCCGGATCCGCTTCTGCGTTACCAGGAATATCAGGGAGCCGACAAAGAGCAGTCCGCCAAGTATGGCCACGGTTATCCGCCCCCCGAGTACCTCGGCCAAGTAGCCGGCCGGCAACACGCCCAGCGGCATCAGGCCCATCGTGAGCATTGAGATGCTGGAAACGCGGCCCCGGAACTTGTCGCTGGTCCTCTCCATCGTCAGGGTACTGCTGAGAGCCCACGTCAAGCCCTCGCCCAGTCCAACCAGGACCATGATTCCGACAGCAGCGTAGTAAATGGGGATTCCGGCTACCACTAACAGGCCAATTGCGGTGACGAAGCCGCCGCCGATCATGACCAGGCCCCTGTGCCATCTGCCGGCCGTGGCCACAAACATGGAACCGACGAGAGCGCCAGCTCCCAGGAAGCCCAACATCAGGCCCATTGCCTCGGGCCCCAAACCATAGATGTCTTTGATGAACACCGGGATTAGCGTGTGGAAGGGCCAGCTAAGTATGAAGCTCAAGAACCCCAAGACCATGAGAAGCAGAACCAACCTGGTGTTCCATACATAACGCAGGCCCTGCTTGATCTCCAGGAGAACTGAACCGCCGTCGCTGTAGTGAATGGGCGGTACCGGCCTAATCAGCGTGGTCAACGCCACGGAGACGACTTTAAAGGAGGACAGCGTGAGAAACACGACGCCTGGTCCGGCGATCCCGTAGATGCCGCCGGCCAGAACAGGGGAGAGTAGTGTCATTGCGCTAAAGGCGGCAGTGTTCAGAGAGATTGCATTCGTGAGTTGATTTGAGCTTACAAGCCTGGGGACGATGGCCTGGCGGGCCGGCATCATGAAGGCGAACAGGCAGCCCTCGATCAGCGCCATAATCAGCAGGTGAGTCCACGTGATCGAGCCGGTCAGGATCAGGACGGCGACAGTGAATCCGACGACCACCTCCAGGGACTGGCTAATCTGAATGATCAGTCTCTTGTCCATGCGATCCGCGAGGACGCCGCCAAAGAGGGAAAACAGCAGCGAGGGGAAGGCGAACGCAGCCTCTACGATGCCAAGCCTCAAGGCCGAGCCGGTGATGTCGTAGACGAGGTAGCCTATGGCGATCAGTTCCATCTCTACGCCAGCGGCCAAGGCCAGCATGCCGAGCCACAGATAGCGGAAGTCCTTGTTCGCGAGCGACCAGAATGGCGCGCGCCATCCTGGTGGCGGGGCGGGTGCGTCTGCAGTCGATGGCGCTAGAATTGGCCCGCCGGTTAGCTGGCCATCCGGCGCCCCGGCCAGCGCACCATTTCGGTCAGGTGTGTCCAGAGACTGGGTGCGCTCGTCCAACTGGGTCTATTCCAGCCTGCGGACTTGCTTCTGGGTAATGAAAACGAAGGTGGCTATCAACGCAAGGAGTCCGGCCAAGAACCCGATCGTCGCCTGCCCGCCGAAGTATTCGATCGCATACCCTGCTGGTAGCACGGCGAGCGGCATCAGGCCGAAGTTCATCATGAACACGCTGGAAACGCGGCCCCGATAGTTGTCATCCACGTTTTCCATGATTAGCGTCATGCTAATTGTCCAGCGGCATGCCTCGCCCAGGCCCAAAATGATCATGATTCCTGCGGCTGCGTAGTAGACGGGAATTGCCGCGACCATCCCGAGGCCGACCGCGGAAACGAAGCTGCCCAGGATCAGCAGGAGGCCACGCTTCCACCTGCCAAGCTGAGCTATAACCAGCGCCCCAACGAGCGAACCGAGTCCCATGAGGCTTATGAGGAGGCCCATCGCGTCGGCTTCCCTGTCGTAGATGTCTACAACGAAGACCGGAAGTAGCGCGCGGAAGGGCCAGCTCAGCAGCGTTGCCATAAGCCCTATGGCAAGCAGAGTCAGGATCAGGCGGTTCTGGAGCAGGTAGCGGAGTCCGTCCAGGATATCCGCGACCATCACTCCTGCGCTCGTCTTGGAGTCCGACGGTTTCGACGGTACAGGGCGGACCATAGTTGTGAACGCGACGGCCGACACGTGAAGGGTCGCGATGACGATGTAGACGCCACCCGGGCCCATCCATGCATACAGGAAGCCGGCCACGGCGGGCGCGACGAGCGTCATGGAGGAGAACGCCGCAGAGTTGATGGCCATTGCGTTCGTGAACTCTTCCCGGTTCACTAGCTGGGGGATGATCGCCTGGCGGGCAGGCATCATGAACGCGAACAGGCTCCCCTCGACCAGGGCCATGACGAACAGGTGCTGCCAGGCGACGATATCCGTGAGGATGGAGACAGCGATGAATACGGAAGCGCCCACCTGAATGAACTGGCAGAGTTGAATCACCCGCCTGCGGTCGATCCTGTCAGCCAGCGCTCCCCCGAAAAGGGCCAGGGCAAGGGTAGGAATCGCGAAGCCGGTCTCCACCAAGCCCAGCAGCCGTGCGTCGTTCGTGATGTCGTACACCAGGTAGCCGATGGCCAGCATCTCCATCTGCACGCCGCCCATCATCGTCAGCATGCCAAGCCACAGGAACCTGAAGTCTCTGTTGGCGAGAGAGGAGAACGTCCTAGTCATTGGGTGGCCCCAAAAGGAACCAGGGCGAGCGCGACTAACCGGCGTACTCTCAGCAGGTGTATCAGCCTGCGGCGAAGACACGGCGGCCGTATGTGTGGAGGTGGGTTGTTCTTTGGGCATTGACGCCGGCCGCAATGAGACGAGGCCTAGACTGACGATAGTTGTCGGTACTGCCTACGTCAACGAATCCCGCCCCGTGTTCCGGGCGAGTTAGTGAGCTATGTGCTACAGGCTATTTGGCGGCTAGTAGGTCGACAGCCAATGCGAGCATGATCTTGGTGCCGGTCACCAGGCTGCGTATACCTATCGACTCATCGGTGCCGTGCGCCTTGCTGAGCATCGGGTCGTCTTGAGGATCGGAGCCGGAGAAGCCGTAGGTGACCGTGCCCAGCGGCCGTGTGAACCGTGAGTCGGTGAAGCCCGTGCTGACGGCGGGAACGAACTGAACGTCTGGCCTGCCGGTGGCGAGTGCGGTCGCATCCTGAATGCTTCTGGCGAAGCCGGTCTCGAAGTCTGACGCGTTCGGGACGGCCATGTAGTCGATTTCGTAGCTGACGCCCGGGATGCCTTTGAGGACCTCGTCCAACTCTCCGCGGAGGTAGGTGTCGTCCTGGTGCGGCAGCGTGCGGACGTCGCAAGTCAGACGGATCGTTTCGGGGACGCTGTTGGACTTGATGCCTCCTGTAATCATCGTTGGTGTGAGGGTCATCCTGGAGAGCGCCCTCAGCATGGACGCAAACCTCGGATTGTCCGGTTCAACTTCAGCGATGATCTCGTCCACGTTCTCTGCCGACGGCTTGTGCTCGATTGCGAAGTTCGAGAGATGCTGGAACAGGCTGGTGGACGTGTCGCGGGCCGGCTCATAGGCTTCGATGCGCGAGAGTACCTGGGTGAGACGGTACAGGGCGTTCGTGCCCTGCCAGGGGACGGAGGCGTGAGCGCTCGCGCCCCGAACGTCGATTTCAACCTGGAGGCGGCCCTTCTCGCCGACGCCGAGCACGTAGGTCAGACCTCCGGCCGCCTCAATAGGCGTGCCTCCGCCCTCGTTGACAGCCACGGGAGCGGCGATGAGGTCAGGGTGGTGTTCTGCCAGCCAGCCGAACCCGTACCGGCCTCCGTGCTCCTCGTCCGCGCCGGAGGCAAGCACGAGGCTGTCCCGCAGCTCAATGCCGTTGCGCTTCAGGAGGCGCATGGCGTAAAGCTGGGCCGTGAGCAGGCCCTTACAGTCGGAGGCGCCCCTGCCATAAACGCGGCCATCGGCGATGGTCGCACTGAAGGGCGGGAACCTCCACTTGTCTTCCTCTTCCACCGGGACCACGTCCGTGTGGGACATGAACATGAGGCCGTTCTTTCCGGAGCGGCCGGGGATGTTGGCTATCAGGTTGCCCCGGTTCGGTGCGGACTCGAGAATCTTGCTTTCAATGCCGTCTTCGGCCAGCCAGTCGCGGGCGTACTCGCACACGGGCGTCTCGTCGCCTGTCGGCATGAAGCCGGTGTTGACCGAGGGGATGCGGACCAGCGCCTCGTGCAGGGCAATGATCTCATCTTCGGCGCTGTCAACCTGCGCGAACAGCTCTGCCAGTTCCGTCATCTTGTCCTCCGTGCTGATCCGCCGGGCAATTGTTCAGTCTTGGTGAGAGTCGAGTCGTGAACCCCATCCTAACCCTTCGACTACGCTCAGGACAGGCTCTTTCCCAGCAGACTGTGGAAGGGACCAGAGATCCTCAGCAAGTCTGAACAGTTGCAGGCAAGCGGCCCATGGCCGAACCGTGGAATGGGCGATGCCGTGAGGCCAGAAAACTGTCACATTCCGTAACATTTTGTCACTTTCGTAGCTGGAGGAAACCGGGAAATGTGACATGAGCGCCTGAAAATGCGACCTGATTGAACCTAAAACGAAACAAAAGGTGACAAAAACGAGCACTTTTCGATACAGGGTCTGGGGGCTCCAGGTTAGCGTCGAGGGCAGGATGGGGCCGTTCGCGGGGGACCGGCTACGGTGGCCTGCCATGTACATGTAACTACATTAGCACACCAGTTCGCCGAAAGCAATGGTCGAGCAGGAGGTGGTTACCAGTGTGAAGGGGTGCGCCAATGGCGCAGTGCGTCCAGGCGGCGGGGGAAGGTAGCCCGGAATCCGTGACCGCCTAGCGTTGTGGATTGCTTCAGTAGGGGGCTATTGCGAAAGCCTTCCGTGCGGCTAAGCAGCCGCGTCCGAGGAAACAAGTGCAGAGCACTCAGTTTTTTGCCCAGGAAACCGAGATGTGGGCCATAAAGGCGTCTTTGACAGATGAGGTGATGGCTGCACAGTGGAGCGGATTGGCTGGTTCGCGAACCGCCCCTACGATGTTGTTCGACCTGACTCTTCGATTGTGATATCCGGCGATTGGCGGAGTGAGGCTTCTTCCATGAACCTTTGAGGTTAGAGAATACACCGGAGTGCATTATGTCTAGGCATGGAGGGTTACGGTGTGAAGGTGCGGTAGTAGTCGAAGTTGTACAGGTTGGCCCTGAGCGCGACGCCGTCCGCTAAGGCGCCGAAGCGCACCCGCTCAGGCGACTCCGGGTCTGAGCCTACCCTGAACGAGCCGTCTTCGAGCGGGGCCAAACGGGAGCCCGGTGTGCCGGGCAGGGCCAGCGTTAGCCGGCCCTTACGCACGAAGACACGGAAGTTGGTGTACCAGGGGTTGTGCGACCTGTAGTGACCGACAAGGGCGTCCCATTCTTCCGGTGTGTCGAACTCAGTTGGGCCCTCATAAGTTTCGCTGACGAACCAGCCGGGGCCGTGGAACGCTTCCACCACTTTGCCGTCGCTTCTCCCGAAAGTCAGCAGATGGAGCCGGAAGTCGGGATGGTCTGCGTAGAAGCGGTCTCGCCCGCGGCGTTCGAGCGGAGCGACCTCTGAACCAACTTCAAGGGCCAAGGTTCCGCCTTGCGCCGTAACGGCGAAGCTCCCGTGTTCGCCCGTGAAGGTGCCGACGTAGTCGGCGGCGTTGGGTACGCGTTCAGGCTCAGGCAGCTCGGCGTGCGCGTCCGGCGTGGGGCCTATGTTCAAGGCCGCCCGCACGGCGCGCAGCGTGAAGTCGGCAACCTCCGACGGTTCCAGTGTGCCGTTTGTGAGCACAGAGACGCCAATGCCATTGTCCAAGTCCGCCATCATAGTCGTGTGGTGGCCCAGCATCAGGCCACCGTGGTCGATATGCCTGAACCCGTGCCTGTCGCTCACGTTGAGTCCGTATCCATACCAAGTATCGGGGATGTAGCCGACAGGAATGAACTTGCCGGTAACAAGGTCGAAGCTCGATGAAGAGATGAGCGGACTGTCGTTGTGCCTGCCGCCGTTCAGAAACAGCCGGACGTATGCCGCCATGTCGGCCGCTGTGGAGGCGATGCTGCCGTCCCCAGAGCCGTACTCATGCCAGGCGGCGGGGACCACCGGATTCCCGGGCGGTTCGGGACGGTCGTCGTAGCGGGGCCAGTATCCCTGCGCCATGAGGTCGCGCGTGTCAAAGGTGGTCACAGCGTGGGTGTCGGCCATGCCGAGCGGGTCCAGAATCCGCGACTGGATGTTGCCGGCGTAGCCGGTTCCCGTGACCGCTTCCAACAGGTGGCCTAGCGCCTTGTAACCTGCGTTCGAGTAATTGAACCGCCTGCCGGGAGGACCGCCGGTGGCCGTGTTTCGCAGCGCCCAGACCTCGTACTGGCCGTAAGGCGCGTAGTCGCCGCCGCGAGTGATGCCCGCGGTGTGGGTTAGAAGGTGATGGACGGTGATAGTGCCGTGGCTGCCTCCGACCTCGAACCAAGGGAGGTAGTCCGACGCAGGCCGATTCAGGTCAAGCACTCCGGCTTCCGCCAAGTGGACGAGGCACAGAGCGGTGAACGATTTGCCGATGGACCCGGCCTCGAAGAGCGCGCCTGGTCCGATCGGCTCCCGGCGTTCAACGTCAGCAAAGCCGCGGTTGATCACGCAGAGTGTCTCGTTACGGTCGGTGATCGACATCGTCAAGCCCGGTACGTTGTGGAGCATCATCCAACGCTCGATGAACTCGTCTATCCGGGCTTGAGCGAGGCTGAGTTTTGCCATAGGTACCTCCGTAACCGTCCCCAACAGCCGGCTTGCCGGCCCGTGCGCGGTGAGAAGAGAAGTGTTCCCATGCTATCGCTCCGCCGGGAGTTGGGAAAGTGACATGGTGGAATAGGGGTGCAAATGACGGAAGCCGCCTGAGGTTGCGGAGGGAGTCATCGTGTGCAAGACTGGGAATTCATAGTCGAGCCGCGCATCCTGATTATTGCCACCTATGAGCGCGGCCGCAGCGCCCCCTCCGTCATACCGTGGAGACTCCAGCAATGCCATCAAGCACCGGCCCAAAGCCAGAAACGATATGCCAGCTTCGCGAGAGCGGTTTCCGCGTGGTTACCGTCAAGGAGGAGATGCGCCGCAACCTGATCGCGAGGATCCAATCAGGGGCAGACCTGTTTCCCGGGATCATCGGCTTTGACGACTCGGTCATACCCCAACTGGTTCATGCCCTATTGGCCGGCCAGGACATCATCCTCCTTGGAGAACGAGGGCAGGCAAAGTCCCGGCTAATCCGGGCTCTTGTGACACTGCTCGACGACGAGATTCCGATGATCGCCGGCTGTGAGATCAATGACAACCCGTTCAATCCAATCTGCGTTCCCTGCCTGGAGCTTGTCCGAGAAAGCGGAGACGATACCGGAATAGAGTGGCTGCCCAGGGAGCGCCGGTACGCCGAGAAGCTGTCCACCCCAGACATAACCGTGGCCGACCTGATCGGCGAGATCGATCCGATCAAGGTTGCGGAGGGCCGCTACCTATCGGACGAGACGGCCATCCACTTCGGACTTGTGCCACGGACGAACCGAGGCATCTTTTCGATCAACGAACTGCCGGACCTGGCGGAGCGGATTCAGGTGGCGCTTTTCAACCTGATGGAGGAGCGGGATATCCAAATCAAGGGCTTTAGGGTGCCGCTGCCGATCGACGTGTTCCTGATCGCCAGCGCGAACCCCGAGGACTACACGAACCGGGGCAGAATCGTGACTCCGCTTAAGGACCGGTACGGTGCGCAAATCCGCACTCACTATCCTGCGACGCAGGAAGACGAGATTGCCATTGTGGAGCAGGAGTACGCTCGGTTCGACGACACCTGCGAGCGTGTGCGGATGCCCAAGTACATGAAACAGGTTGTCACCGAGTTTACCGCGCTGGCCCGCCGGAGCCCTGAGATAGACCAGAGGTCCGGCGTTAGCCTGCGGGTCACGATCGCGAACTACGAGACGCTGCTCAGCACCGCCTTCGCGCGTTCCCTGCGCCTAGGGGAGGATACCTGCCCGCGGGCCAGCGACCTTCCAGGGCTCTTCGCGTCCACGTCCGGCAAGATCGAGTTGGAGACGGTGGAGGAGGGCATGGAGGAGAAGGTGATTGACAACCTCTTGAAGAGGGCGGTCCTGAACGTCTTTGGGAGGTATTTCAGCGCATCGGAATTCGACGAACACCTGGAACGGTTCGATGAAGGCCTAGTTGTGGAAACGGGCGCGGAAGTGAAGTCGGCGGCGTACGCGGGAGCTGCCGGAGAACTGGACGGGTTCGGCGACCTGCTGAGGCGCATCGAGCACTCGGACGAACCCGCGGCGGTGGCGTCGGCGGTGGACTTCGTGCTGGAAGGGCTGCACCTCAACCGCAAGCTGAACCGGGATGTCATCGACGGGAGGAACGTATACTCAAGATAGGTCAGCTCCGCTGGCTGTCAGGATGCAAGCACACCATAGCGAGGAGTGACGAATGCCGATAGTAACAGTCCAGCTATTCCCCGGCCGGACCACCGAGCAGAAGAGGGAGATGGCCCAGGTGATCACGGACGCAGTTGTGCGGATTGCCAAGACCACGCCGGAGGCGACGCACGTGATCTTCCAGGACGTGTCACAGAGCGACTGGGCGGAGGCGGGCACGCTGATATCGGAGAAGTAGCGGGCGTCCTGCGGCGCCACAGGCCGCCGACCTCCGCAGGCATCGATTTCAGGAGGTTGCTCTTGGCCAGCATTACTGTTCCCAATCTAAATGAAGGGCTAGAGAGGCTCTTGCGCAAACGGGCGGCTGAGAATGGCCGCTTCATGGAGCAGGAGGCTCTCGAGATCTTGCGGGCGGCGCTGGGCGAAGATGCGGTGTCCACAAGAGGCCTCGGAACAGCCATCCACGAACTGTTCAAGCCCTTCGGCGGCGTGGAGCTTGAAATCCCCTCAAGAGATCCGATGCGTGAACCTCCAAGGTTTGATTAACGGATCGGATGGGCATTGTGGACGCTGACGCTGTGCCTGACATCATGGGGTTGATCGCACGAGCCCCATGGCGCGAGACGGTTACCTACAGGGATACGTGGCCCCACGAGTACGTCATGGTCAAGAGAGACGGGCAGCGCGAGTTGCTGACAGCGTTCTGCGCACGCATCGAGAGGGGAGAGGGCGTTGTTTGCCGGTTTTTTGGCGAGGTGCGCGAGTACCTGTTCCTGGACGAGCACAAGTACTGGACGATGACCGAATGTCGTGATATCGACCTAGATGCGGACGATTACGTTGTGAATCGCGCGCTGCAGTACAAGGACCGACGGGACTTCGAGGTCGGGCTGGGAGACAGGGGCGTCTGAGGAGGATAGACCGCTATGGGGACACAGGAGCTGGGAGAGATCGAATTGTTGAATGTTCGTTCGCTCTGGGCGCACGAGGCGCATGATTTTACGCGGTGGCTGTCAAACAACCTGCACTACCTGGGCGACGAGCTTGGGCTGAAGCTGGAGCTAGAAAGAAGAGAAGCCCAGATAGGTCCTTACTATCTCGATATCCTGGCCAAGGATGCCATCGAAGGCGCTTTTGTCGCGATTGAGAACCAACTTGAGGAGACTGATTCGACTCACCTTGGTCAGCTACTCGTATACGCGAGCGGTTGCGATGCGCGGACAGCCATTTGGGTCTCCCCATACTTCAGGGATGAACACCGAGCTGCCATTGAGTGGCTCAACCGGTGGACTGGAGGGGATGTCCAGTTTTTTGCGGTGGAGTTGCGCGCAATCAAGATCGGCGATTCTCTCCCTGCGCCTGAGTTCCGGGTTGTGGCCTTCCCACAGGGGTGGTCCAAAACGAATCAGTTGGCGTCAAGGGGGAGGTCTCAAGAGAATCAAAGGTACTTCGAGTTCTTTGACCCGCTGGTCTTTGAGTTGCGTCAAGTGGGTTTTACGCGTAACACACGAGTGCCAGCCCGGTACTATCAGAATTTTCCTTCAGAGCGCGAAGGTATCTCTTACGGAGTTGCGTTTGACAGGCGGGGTGCTTGGACGCATCTCACAATTGAACTGCCAGGCAGTGATAGAGATGGAAACGTACGCTTGCTTGACTCCCTAAGAAATAGATTAAGCGAGGTGAACCCGCACGTCGATCTCGAATGGCACTGGGACCCGTTCCCAACGACGCCGTCATGTGCAGTTGGAGTGGTGACAGAATCATCTATAGACGATTCACAAGATAAGCTGAATCAGACTAGGAAGTGGATGCTGGAATTGCTACTCAGATTCAAAGATATCTTTGATGGCGTACTGCCGGAGGTGCTTGGAGAGTCGGACAGCAGCTCATAACGGTTGACTGCGTCCACCAGACGAAGGATCGATCTACATTGCGGGATTCGATAACCCACGTCGTGACCGGGGCGTCCGGATATACGGGGCGGTACATCGCGCGGCGGCTGCTGGACAGTGGCACTAGGGTGCGGTCACTTACGGGGCACGTTGATCGGCCGAGTCCGTTCGGCGAGGCGGTCGAGTCTCATCCGTACAGCTTCGACGACCCGGATGCGCTGGCGCGCAGCCTGGAGGGTGTGGACACTCTCTACAACACGTACTGGATTCGTTTTGCGCGGGGCGATCTTACGCACGAGCGGGCCGTGTGCAACAGCAGGGCGTTGTTCGACGCGGCTGCGGCTGCGGGCGTTCGGCGGATCGTGCATGTCAGCATTACCAACGCGTCGGTAGACTCGCTGCTGCCGTACTTCAGCGGGAAGGCGCTCGTCGAACGGGCGCTGCGAGAGTCGGGCGTGTCCCACGCGATACTACGGCCGACGATCATCTTCGGCCGAGAGGACATCCTACTCAACAACATCGCGTGGGCGTTGCGCCGGTTCCCGGTACATCCGATACCCGGCAATGGCGACTACCCGGTGCAGCCGATCTGCGTCGAGGACCTGGCCGACATCGCGGTCGGGCAGGGCGCTAGTAGCGACGACGTGGAGATCGACGCGGTTGGGCCGGACGTGATGAGCTACGAGGAGATGGTGAGGCTGATCGCTCGCAAGACCGGCTCTTCGGCGAGGCTGGTGCGCGTGCCGCCCTGGATGGCCCTGGCGGGCGCCCGGTTGGCGGGGGCCATGGTGGGGGACGTGGTGCTGACGCGCGAGGAGGTAGAGGGCCTTACGGTCGGGCTGCTGGTCTCGAAATCAGGAGCGGCGCCTCCGGGAACGACTCGGCTTGCGGACTGGCTCGACGACAATGCGCACAAACTGGGCGCTCGTTACGCGAACGAGCTGGTGCGTCACTACCGGTAGGGGGAAATCCACATTTCTGCTTTCCCAGTTGATCGGGGAAGGCGTCGGAATCTGCAGCATCGCAACTGTTCGTGGAACTGCCTGGCATGTCCGGCTTTCCTAGAGGCAACACTGGTCCCGGACAACCGCCCTAGATCCCTCGGCTTCGCTCGGGATGACAGGGGTGTGGGTGATCTAGAAGGAAGGATCAGGTCTCGCAGGCGTTGGGCTAGTTCGCAGGAATCATGAACAGTTCGGGAACCGCCCCGACGAAATTGGCTAAGAGCTGCCGAGACGGGTTGCAAGTTGCGAAGGTTGGCGCGCTTCCCCATTATTTTCGAGTTGCGACGGTAGCCCCTTCTATTGGCTACGTCGGCCTCTCTCAGCAAATGTGTCTAGTCAGGCCATTTGGCAAACTCAGGACAATCGAGAGTACAGTGAGGGCCCAATTCCCAGTCCATATCATCAGGCTGGGAATGGGGCCCTTGACCGCGGTTGTCTTAGCCTGACCGGCGTTTGATCTTGAGGCGTTCGCCCTTGGGGTCGTAGCGGCGGGCGGCTGTAATGGTTGCCTCGCGCTCGTTGCCCTCGGTGGTCACGCTGGCCTTCGTGCCTTCGCCCGCGAACTCCGATTTAACCATGCCCATAGCGATGTTCTTGTTCAGGAAGTAGCCTTGGGTCGCGGCCGTCACGTTGCCCACTTCCACGCCGTCGACGAGGATAGGATCGCCGGCTTTGGCAACGTCGTCTCCGTCGACGCCCAGACCCACGACCAAGCGCGCGACGCCCTCTTCCCTGATGCGTACGAGCGCGTCCCTGCCAATGAAGTTCCGGCCCCGGAGCTTGACGAACATATCCAGCCTGCACTCGTAAGGATTGGACCCCTTGTACTCGGAGCCTCCTATCAGGCCCTTCTCAATGCGCAAACTACCCATACCCATCAGGCCTAACGGCATGGTGCCGTGGTCATTGCCGGCGTCCAGGATCGCCGTCCATACCTCCACACCGTCCTCGGCCAGCGGGAACAGCTCGAAGCCGTCCTCACCCGTGTAGCCTGCCCGGTCGACGATGCACGGGAATCCGGCCACGTTGCACTCGGCGCCCCAGAAGAAGTGCATCTCCGAGAGGTCTATGTCGGTGATCGACTGCAGGATCTCTTCCGACTTCGGCCCCTGAAGCGCGATGGGCCCTGAGTAGGCCGACGATACATCGGTAACCACGGCGTCCGCGATGGGCTCGAACAGCCTGAACCGGTCCAGGATCAGAGGCCTGCTCGTGGGGAGCGACACGAAGTGTTCGTCGTTCAGCTTGAGCAACGTGCCGTCGTCAATAATGAGGCCGTTATCGTCCAGGATCGAGGTGTACATCATCTGGCCGTCCTGGAGGCGTTTCGGGTCGTTCGCGCACACCAGGTCGACGAGGCCAGCGGCGCCGCGTCCCTTGATGTCGATTATGGGCATCGTGGACAGGTCCTGGAGCGTAGCGGACTCCCTTGTGGTCACGTGCTCCGTTTCCTGGCCAGCGGGGTAGCTCAGCGCCCAGTTGCCCGTGGGGAGCATCGTGGCCCCGTTCTCAACGTGCCAATAGTAGAGTGGCATTCGTTTCATTCTTCGATTCTCCTTTCGCGGATGGTCGTGCCTAGTCGGTAGATTGAGTTTGGCTTTTCACTATAGGCCGATGATGTTTCCGTTGGCGTCGACGTCCAGTTTTCGAGGCCTGCTGGGAAGGCCGGGCATCGTGACGATGTCGCCAGCGACCGGGTAGATGAAGCCGGCGCCCACCGAGGCACGGACGTCGTTGATCTCGAAGATGTAGTCGGAGGGGCAGCCGAGGAGCCGGCGGTTGTGCGAGATGGACAGGTGTGTCTTGGCCATGCATACCGGCAGGTCACCCCAACCCAGCCTTTCGTAGCGCCGCAGCTGCCTTCTTGCAGCCGGGGCCCAACTTACGTCACTCGCGTTGTACACGGTCTGCGCCAGCTTGAGCGCCTTGTCTTCCACGGAGTCCTCGATAGCATACGGGTACTGCACTTCGGCGGGAGGGCCGTCCTTTGCGGCGTCGACGACGGCCTCCGCAAGCGCGATGGCACCTTCGCCGCCGAGCGCGAAGTGGTTGGCCAAGGGCGCCGAGTGCGCCCCGGCGGCCTCCGACGCGCGCTGTGCGAGAGCGACCTCGTTCGGCCTGTCGGTCGGGAATGAGTTGAGCGCCACGACGACCTTGAGCCCGTACGACCTGATCATCTTCACAAGGTGGACGAGGTTGGAAAGTCCGGCTCTCACGGCCTCTTCGTTAGGCTCGTCGAGTTCCCTCCTCGGCACGCCCCCGTGGGACTTGAGCGCCCGCACGGTTGCCACGATCACTACGGCGCTGGGCTCCAGCCCGTTGAACCGGGCCTTGATGTCCATGTACTTTTCAAAACCGAGGTCCGCTCCGAACCCGGCCTCGGTGACCACGTAGTCGACGTAGCCGAGCATCATCCTGTCGGCGACGACCGAGCTGCAACCGTGGGCGATGTTCCCGAACGGACCTGTGTGTACAGTGGCGGCCTGCCCCTCGCCCGTCTGAACGAGATTGGGCTGGATCGCGTAGCGCAGCAGCGACATCATCGAACCGACGGCGTCGACGTCGTTCGCGGTGATTGGCTGGCCGTCTTTGGTGAACGCGACTACGGTCCGGGCCAACCTGGCGCGTAGATCGTCGAGATCGCGGGATAGGGCGAGGATTGCCATGACCTCGGAGGCCGTGACGATGTCGAAGCCTGCTTCCCGTACCGGCGCGTTGGCCGAGCCGCCGAGGCCGGAAACGATCTGCCGGAGGCCGCGGTCCTCGATGTCCATCACCCGGCGCCATGTTATGCCTTCCGGTGTCAGGCCCTCCACGTTGCCGAGCCGGGCGCAGTTCTCAGTCAGAGCGCCGAGCAAGTTGTGGGCCGAAGCGACGGCATGGGCGTCGCCCGTGAAGTGCACGTTGATTTCGTCCAGCGGCTCGATCACCGCCTTACCGCCGCCTGTTCCGCCGCCCTTGATACCGAAGATCGGACCCAGAGAAGGCTCACGCAGGTTGACGCATACGCTCTTTCCCAGCTTTCCAAGTCCGTCCGTGAGCCCCACTGCGGTTGTCGTCTTGCCTTCTCCAGCCTGAGTGGGTGTGATGCCGGTCACCAGAATCATCTTGCCCCTTGGCTCGCCCTCACGAGTGCAATCCAAAGGCAGCTTGGCCTTGTAGTGGCCCTGTGGGATCATGGTCTTGGCGTCCAACCCTACCTTTTCGGCGATCTCTGCGATTGGCCTCATACCTCTCCCTCCCTGTTCAGAAAATGGATATTCGAAGGGCACCGGAAGGGTGTTTCGAATTCGATTCGAAAAGCCGGCACCGTAAGAGTTGGGACAACGGCGCCGATTCTATCACGTAGGGCGCCGGCGGTCGGCGCCCGCGTGACGACAAGGTTTAGGAAGTGCCGCTCCGCAAGATGCCGATGTAGAATGGGCGCAGCACTATTGCCCACTGAGCGCTGTCACCACGATGTATACGATGAGCGGCGCCAGCAACAGCCAGAGCAGTTTCCGGGGCGTAATCTTGAAGAGCTCTTTCATATTGGACAGCGGTCTCCCATTCTAGCAGCCGCTTCCATTCGTCCGACGCGACACCAATGCCGTACCGTCTGATCGCACTGGACATAGATGGGACGATTCGAACGGCCAGCAGCCCCATTTCCGACAGGGCCAAGGCGGCGATCGAACACGTGCGAAGCGCCGGAGCGGTCGTCACACTCGCGACGGGCAGGACGTTTGAGTCCGCTCTGAGGTCCGCGAACGAACTTGACATCACGACCCCCATAGCCGCGTTTCAAGGCGCACAGGTCTCGGATCCGAAGACGCGTCGCGTGCTGTGGCGCCGGCCGCTCACGGCCTCGATGGCGCGCCGGGCGCTTGCGGCGCTGGAAGGCTGGCAGGTGGAGGTGATGGCGTACCATGATGATGACGTTTACGTGAGCCGAATGACCCGGTTCGCCGATGGTTACCGCGACAGGAACGGGGTCAACGTGGAGCTCGTGGACGATCTGCGGGATATTGCGGACTGGAACCTGACGCGCCTGCTGGCCGTGGCGGACGAGGATACGGTTTCCGAGCTGAACGCCCACCTGAGGCGGACACACGGCGGTGAGCTGTATGTCACCAGATCTCTGCCACATTTCTGCGAGATCCTGAGCCCCGCCGGCGGCAAGGAAAAGGCGCTTTCCTGGATATGCAACTGTCTGGGCATCGAGCGCTCCGAGGTACTCGCGTTCGGCAACGGCTACAACGACGTGCCGATGCTGGAGTGGGCGGGCCTGGGTGTCGCGGTCGGCGACGGGGTCGATGAGGCGAAGGATGCGGCAGACCTGGTAGCGCCCGGCATCAAAGAGGACGGCGTAGCGCTTATGTTGGAAGAGTTCCTGGAAGCAGGCAAGATTGGCTAGCCGCCCAGAGGCAGTGCCCTATTGCATCAATGGAGGTGCGTGCGAGCCGTTGGCGAAGAAGGTGCCGAAGTGAGTTCGGACACAGGCAAACCCACGGTCGTGGTGCTGGGCAGCATCAACATGGACCTGGTGGTGCACACGCACCGCGTCCCCGGCCCCGGCGAAACAATCAAGGGCGGCGAGTTACGCACCGCGCCGGGGGGCAAGGGAGCGAACCAGGCCGTCGCCGCGGCACGGCTGGGAGCCTCGGTGCGAATGGTCGGCAGGGTTGGAGGCGACGAGTTCGGGGACTCGTTGCTGGCCGGCCTCTCCTCACAAAGCGTCGATACGTCCGGTGTGGCCGTCGACTCCGACCACGCGTCCGGCGTTGCTATCATCTTGCTGGACGTGGAGAAGGAGAACCGCATCGTCGTGGTCTCTGGGGCGAACATGGAGTGCGGGCGTGCCGAAGCAAACGCTGCGGCCGAGGCGATGGACGAAGCGCAAGTGTTGATGCTCCAGCATGAAATCCCGATGAAAGTGAACCTGGACGCGGCCCGCCGCGCTTCCGAGGCCGGGACCGCCGTTCTGTGGAATCCTGCGCCGTTCGAGGAGATTCCGGAAGACGCGTACCGCCTGATTGACGTTATCACGCCCAACCGAAACGAGGCGGCCGCGCTTACCGGGGTGAGCGTCTCTGATGCGTCACTTGCAGAACGTGCGGCGTTACGGTTACTAGAACGCGGCGTAGGAGCGGCGGTGGTCACGCTTGGAGACCTCGGCGCGGTCTACGCCACGCGAGAGGAGAGCGGGTACGTTGTTGCACCGCGCGTTGAACCGGTCGACACCGTCGGCGCGGGGGACGCGTTCAGCGGGGCCATGGCTGTTTCTCTCGCAGGAGGCCGGCCATTGCTGGATGCCGTGCGTTATGGGGTTATGGCAGGCACGGCCACCGTTATGAGTGCGGGCGCGCAGGACGGGATGCCGGACCGGGATGCCGTGGAAGCCATGCTGCGGAGAACCTAGCGGGATCGCCAACATTGATGGGACCACGCGTCCCGCCGGGCGTTAAGTTGGTTCCTGCCCGGACTCGATGGACTGTATCCGGTCTTCCAACTGGCCCAGCTTAGCGTACTCCTGCTGAATCAGGAGGAAACACCTCTTGAGAAAAAGATCCGCAAGCACCGGACCGCTCTCGTCGTTCTTCTTCGCGGCCACGACGAGTTCATCGATACGGTGGTTGTCGGGGAAGTGTCTCGCCATAATGCCGATGTCCTGCTCGGCCTCCTTCAAGACATTAGCGTCCGAGACGTCCACCGCGAACCGGAGCCGCCCCACCAGCTTGGTAAGCTCGTTGAGTTTGTCCGCGTCGCTCATCAGGCTGTACATCACGTCAGTGACGCCCAGCCCTTCTTCTGCGGAGTCGCCAGTCAACGCCTCCGGTGTCTCCGACGCTTCCACATGTTCGGAGTACAGGTCGGAGTAGCTCTGTACGGCGTTAGAAACGGCCATCATGGCCGTTCCGATATCGGATGCGTTGATCACACCCCCGAACAGCAGGTCATCACTCCTAGTTTCCGCCAACCGTTCGATTTCCATCTTGCTGGCCATACGCTCCGGGGCGGGCGGAAAGGCGAAGCACGACAGGTCTTTTAGGCCAATGTCTCCGACCTGGTTCATCAGAAACGGAGGCATGTACTTGGTAACGTCTACGGAGACCGGAAGTATGACCACGTACGTGGCCCAAACCTCGCTCGGATCGGAAGTTGATGAGAAGTAGAGCAGAGCGTGACCTTTCGGTTGTGAGGCGCTGCCCTTCTCAAATGTACTGGTCATCTCGATCACCTTCGGAATCATCTATCATGCTTATGATGATGAAGGCCGCATGCTGTGACCATTATATCCTGCGAGGGGATAGTGCCGGAGCAGACGCGTCAGCGGGAATTTCGAACTGCTTCTGCTAAATCCGGACGCGTACGCTGGACTTATCAGGCCGCTGCTCTTCAGGCTTCCGCCTGAGACGGCCCAGAAAGTGGCCGACACCGCCCTGAAGTTCGACGTTCCCTGGAAGGCTGCCTCGGCATTCTCGCAGCCGCACGACGAACGACTTGCGGCAAGTCTCGGGCCGATTCCACTGCGTAGTCCAATCGGTCTTGCCGCTGGCTACGACAAGAACTGTGAGTACCTGTCCGCGCTGAGCACACTGGGATTTGGCTACATCGTCGGTGGGACGGTGACACTTAACGCACGGGCGGGTAATCCTGCGCCGCGCATGCGCCGATATGTCTCGAAAGAGTCGCTGGTAAACGCACTGGGCTTTCCGGGCCGCGGCCTTGAGCGGGCCGAAGCCAAGCTGAGGGCCTCGGCGGATGCCGGTCTCGGCTTGGCGGTTCTGGCAAGCGTTTCGGGCACTGAAATCGAGCACGTGGTCGCCTGCCACTTGCGGCTGGAGCCATACGCGGCTGGAATCGAGGTGAACATCAGCTCACCCAACACTCGCGGCCTACGAGTTTTACAAGAGCGCCCGGTGCTAAAACGCTTGCTGGAGCGGATTAACGAGCAGAGGCGGAAACTGCTCTTTGTGAAGCTTCCACCTTACGCTGCGTCACCGACGCCTGGAGTTCCTGAATCGCCTCTAAATGGGCAGGCTGCGGGGGAGGAGGCCAGGGTCAGGACAGTTGAGCTCGTCGACGCCTGTATCGAGGCGGGTGTGGACGGCGTAACGGTCGCTAACACCCGGCCGGTGCGTGACTCGAACCTCGCGACCGGCTCCGGAGGACTGAGCGGCAGGGCACTGTTCGAAGACACCCTGCGAATGGTGAGTGAAATCAGTTCGTATGCTGGAAACCGGCTTATCGTCAACGCGTGCGGGGGCGTATCGACAGGAGACGATGCCTGGGAGGTCCTGAAGGCGGGAGCTTCCAGCGTTCAGCTGCTGACGGCGATGATCTATCGGGGTCCGGGCGTGGCAAAGGCGATCAACCGAGAATTGTGTGCCAGGATGATGCTAGAGGGTTTCAGCAGGTTGCCAGCGCCGCGCGTAGGTGGGCCATAGAGATGTTGCCGCCACTCAGGACCAGCGCAACGTTGCTTCCCTCGAGTTGGTCCTTGCACTTTAGCGCACCCGCCAGAGCCGCCGCGCCTGCGTGCTCGGCAAGGTCGTGCGTCAGTTCGAGGTGAAGGGCAACGGCCTGATCCAGTTCTTCCTCGGAGACCAGCACGAAATCGTCGAGAAGATCACGCATAATCCCGACCGTGTACTCGAAGCCAAGGGCCGTTGCTAGCCCTTCGGCCCGAGTACCCATCGGCGCACTCTCCATCAGGCCCGACTTCCAGGAAAGGTAGGCCGCCTGGGCTGCCTTCGCCTGTACGCCAACAACCTGTACTGCCGGGTTGACGCCCTTGGCCGCTATGCAGGTGCCGCAGGCGCCGCTGCCTGCGCCGATGGACACGAAAATGGTGTCAACATCCGGGAGATCCTCCATGATCTCGAGGGCGTAAGTGCCAACTCCCTCGATGAGCGCGGGCTCGTTAGCTGAGTGAATATACCGCATTCCCTCCTCACGGGATATGCGTTCCACGTGATCTCTGGCATCATCGAACGTCCTTCCATGAAACACAACCGTGGCGCTCAAGTCTTGCATGGCCTGAACCTTGCCCGGGTTGGCGCCTTCTGGCACCACGATGGTGGCCGAGACGCCGAACTCGCGCGCAGCATACGCTATCGACTGGCCGTGGTTGCCGGTAGAAGCGCTGATCACACCCATGTCACGCTCTTCTTGCGGCAATTGCGATATGAGATTCAAGCCGCCACGCACCTTGAAAGAACCAACTTTCTGGTAGTTCTCGTGCTTGACGTGAACCTGCGATGCTCCCAGGAGTCTCTCCAGAGTAGGGTAGCGGTGAAGGGGAGTCCTCGTGATGTAGGGGGAGATTCGCCTGCTCGCGTTAAGAATGTCTCCCAAGTTCGGTCTTCTCAGTTGCAAAGAAACCTCTCCGATCAAAAGGGATCTATCCGTGCGGGATGCCGTAAGACATTTCAGATGGTTTTCTACGCCCGCTCATTCTGAGCTTACCATGTGACATGCTTCACAATCCCTAGTTTCTATCGGAAAGCATCTGCAGATTTGAAGGTGAGCAGGGCTCGAAATGAGAGAAGTTCCGGCAAAGTGTGGTTGCACGGAGATGACCACAGGCTTGCGGCCTGTTAGAATCCTCCTTGGTATATCGAGCTCAAACGAGAAATGTCGGGCGATTGTTTCAACGCCTCAAAAAACAAGACTCCCCCTCCCGGTCCAGCGACAGGTCCGCGCTCTACGTTGACGTAGAGAACCTCCGTGACGGCGCTCAGGCGGTTGTAGAAGACCTGATTGGCAGTTGGCCGTCTTCCATTCCAGCCGTAGGAAGGTTGTGTCTTTACGTGCGGGCGGAGAACCTGGACCTGTGGGAGATGTGGGCTAGGAGCCATTTCCCGGACATTGCGGTGGTGGTGAAGGGGGTACAGCACTACAGTTTCCACCCGTCGAAGAATGCTGCGGACATGGCGATTGCGATGGACGCGCTCTCCGACATGATGCTAAGGCGCGCCAACTGGCTGGTGGTGCTAAGTGACGACAGCGACTTCATTGGTCTGTATGCGAAGGTCAAGGAGATCAACGAGGAGTCGGGAGGGGACGGCCGCAATGCTCCATTCACATGGGTGCTTACGGACCGGAGGGATACGCGCTCCGGCACCATAAGGGACTACTTCCCAAACGATCACGTATACACCATAAATTTCCCGACTGGCAGGGGACCCGCATCTGCTCAGGTCTCCGCAGTTCGCCCCTCGCAGGCCGCCCCCAGAACTGCGCGTCCCGAGCAGCCGGCTCCGAAGCCCGCTCGCAAGGCACAGGCCACTCCCGCGGCGTGCAAACGCAGGACAGGAACGAAGGCAGATGATGACAGGCGCAATGACCAATTGCTCGGCCAGATGGCGGAGATGATCATCAGGGAGGTGCCTGTTGGGTTCTTTGGCAGCGGAGACTGCCAGAAGATTGTAAGAGGACAATGGCCTGATCACAGCCTGGCCAGATCAAGTCCTTCCGGGTTCGGGACCAAGTTTGCGAACTCGATCCTGCCGCTCCTTAAGGAACGTGGCGTTACAGAGCCCAACTCCAACCGCAGGCCCCGGCGATACGAAATGACGAAAGACGCCAAGGACAATCTCGTTCGCCAGAACGCTCGTTGAACATTTTTTTCGACGTCGACTACACGATCCAAGGCGTGGACGGGAGCCTGCGACCCGGGACGAGCGACGTATTCGACCGGCTCGTTCGAGACGGGCACACTCTCTACATATGGTCGGGTGTTGGGGACCGCAGCGCAGACGTAAAGCGACATCAGCTTCAAAGCTACGTGAGCGGCGTGTTCGAGAAGCCCATCAACAACTTCGAGACCGGTCTGGCGCGCTTTAACGTTACTGTGAAGCCGGATTTTGTAATTGACGACTATCCGGAGATCGTGGGCGTGTTTGGGGGCACGATGATTCGGCCCTACTACTTTCCGTCAGCGTCGGACGGCGAAATGGAGCGTGTATACGAGGTGATCGATGAGTATGCCCGCACAGGCGCCTCGTCCGACTCCATGTTCCGGCAACCTAACGGTGGCCACACGGCCTGACGGCCACTCCCAGCGCGTTGACGCTCTCCCGTCGGTCCAACCTGCTATCGATTTGGCAGTTCTGATGCGGGGCTCTTGGTAAGGGAAATGGCGTCGGCGCAGCCGAGGAGCCCAGTTCGGCAGATCAAGGTGCTACCGTCCGAGTTGGCGTCCAAGATTGCGGCCGGCGAGGTAGTCGAAAGACCGGCATCAGTAGTCAAGGAGTTAGTCGAGAACTCTCTGGACGCCGGCGCCTTAGAGGTTTCGGTCGAAGTTTCCCGAGGCGGCATGGAGTCGATCCGTGTTTCGGACAACGGCACGGGCATTCCGCCCGACCAGGTCGAGCTCGCGGTGCAGAGGTTCGCCACCAGCAAAGTGACGTCCTCCACCGATCTCGAGGCCATAGCGACTCTGGGGTTTCGCGGAGAGGCACTTCCTAGCATAGGTGCCGTATCCGAGTTTACGATCGTCACACGCACCGGATCGGACGATACGGGAACACGTTTGGAGGTGCTGGAGGGAGAGTCGGTTCGGCTAGCCGTGGAGGGCGCTCCACGTGGCACAACTGTGACCGTGCGTCATCTGTTTCGCAATTACCCAGCCAGGCGGAAGTTTCTAAAGACTGAGGCCACCGAATCGTCGCGCATCCACGCGCTGCTGACGCGGTACGCGATGGCCTATCCGGAGGTCCGCTTCCGATTGATGTCAAAGGGAGCGAGGAAGTTCGAGACTTCCGGTTCCGGGGAACTCCGCGAGGTGGTGGCCGCGGTCTATTCGCTGGAGGTCGCCGAGGCTCTCTTGGAGCTATCGTCGGATGCCGGACAGGGTGACGGGCCGTTCGTTTGGGGGCTGATCAGCCCTCCTTCGATAGACAGGGCCAGCCGCGGATACGTTAGCGTGTTCGTGAACCGCCGTTGGGTCCAGAGCCGCATGGTGATGCAGGCGATCGAGCAAGCCTATCATGGGTTTCTGGGAGAGCGACGATACCCACTTGCCGTGCTAAATCTCGCCGTTCCCTATCACGAACTAGACGTGAACATACATCCGGCGAAGACGGAAGTCAGGTTCACGAATTCCGGCCGGGCATTCTCGGCCGTACAGAGCGCCGTTCGAAGGACGCTGACCGCCCTATCGCCAGTGCCATCGCCGTCGACGTACCCCAGGCGGCAAACGCCGTCCGGAGCCCCGCCGGGCGGCATGACGACCCCGTTCTGGCCGGATGCGTTCAGACCACCGCCCTCGACAAGTAGGGAGGATCCTATCTCCGGCGACCCCGCAACTGGGTTGACGCCGAAGAAGGCGCTGCCTGTGTTGCGCCCCCTGGGGCAGGTCCAGACCACGTACATTGTTGCCGACGGCCCGGACGGCGTGTACCTCATTGATCAGCACGCTGCGCACGAGCGCGTAGTGTTCGAGCAGGTACGAGATGAGGCCAAGTCCAGGCAATCGCCCAGCCAGTCGCTCCTGGAGCCGGCAATGGTGGAATTGAGCCTCCGGCAGCAGGAGTTGCTAAAGGAACATAGAGAAGCACTCGAACATGTTGGATTCGATGTAGATGCTTTCGGCGCGGACACGGTCCTGCTAAGGCGAGTGCCCAGTCTGCTGGACGAAGGAGACCCGGCGGCGGCGTTTCTGGACATCTTGGACCTGATCGGGGAAGGACAGGAATGGGAGTCGTGGGAGGAACGGGCGGCTTACTCCATAGCGTGCCACAAGGCGATTAGGGCTGGCAGAGTGCTAACGTTCAGTGAGATAGCAGAGCTGACGCGTCAATTGGAGAACTGCGCGCAGCCACACACGTGCCCGCATGGGAGACCCACAATGATCTTCATGAGCACAGCGCACGTGGAGCGGGAGTTTGGGCGGCGTTGACGTGCGACGTCAGGTCACATTGGCAGTCGGGTGATGGGGTGGAGAACAAACTGGGCTGTCAACGGGCTCTTCCGCCTCCGTTTCACCGGCTGGCTGTAAGGATCAGTCTATAAGCGCTACATCCACCGAGTTTACCGGGGGCAGGCTGTCTATCAGCAGGTCCCAGTTGATACCTTCGTCGGTGCTGTGGAAGATCTGGCCGCTCGTGGTAGCGACGTACACGCCTGCGGGGACGCAGCCGTCCGCAGCCATGGCCTCGCGCATTGCGTGTAGATACACCTTGCGCTGCGGCAGGCCGCTGGAAAGGCCCTCCCAGTTGCTACCATCGTCTCTGGTGAGATAGACCCGGAATCGGCCGTCGGGAACGAACCTGTATGCGCCTCCGAGCTCGTCGCCCGTGGCGCCATCTTCGGGCAGAACGTAAGCTGTCGATGCGTCTCGGGGGTGTAAAGCCATAGGGAGTCCGAACCTGGATGGCAGTCCGTCTGAGATGTCGTCCCAGTGGTCACCACCGTTCTCCGACCGGTAAACGCCGCAGTGGTTCTGCTGGTACAGCAGGCCCGGCACTTCCGGAGATCCGAGCAACTTGTGAGGGCATTGACCCACTCTGGGATGTCTGTCCGGCAGAAAGTCCGCCCTAACGTTGGTGTTGACGGGGATCCAAGACTCTCCGGAGTCCTCCGTGCGGAATACGCCTGCGGCAGAGATGCCAACCCACATTCGCTCCGGTCTCGCGTAGTCCAACACAATGCTGTGCAGTATCAGTCCGCCCGCTCCAAGAAACCACACTTCCCTCGTGGGATGCTCGGTCAATCCAGCAACGTCGTGCCACGTATCGCCCCCGTCTACGCTGCGGAACAGCGCCGCAGGCTCAACGCCGAGGTAGACTACACCCGGTTCGCAGGGCCTGCCCGGCAGAATATGCCAGACGCGTTGCAGAGTAAGGTCAGATGCTTCCGGGAATCTTGGCGGGTTCTTGGAAGTCTGCCAGCTGACTCCGAGGTCGCGACTAAAGTAAACCTCTGGGCCGTACACGGGGTGGTTTACGGCTGCCATCACTGTACCTGTGTTGGTGTCGCACGCCATGTGAAAGACGTCGCTTCCCTGAATCATGAGGTCTGAGATGTCCCAGGCGCGGCGTTCTTCGTCAGTGGTCGCTATGAATGCGCCCTTGCGGGTGCCTTAAGCAGTACGACTCTTCTTTCGCGTGAGACGTTCGCAGCCAAGCTATCTCTCAACCTTATTAGGGCGTGCTTATGCGCTTCAATATTATACCGCTGGAAGGACTGTCCTCGATGATTTGGGGAACGCAGGCCCTTAAAATCTGGTTAAAGTTGAGATTCACAGACGTACAGACGTTAGGATGTCGTCAATGACCATGGACACGGTAGCCGAACGCGACCGTACGGGGGCAGGCAAATGAACTGGGAGCTAGCCGGTTGATCGACATATCGAGAGAACTTAGAAGGGCGCTGACGGAACCGTCTTACTTCGTTAAGGCCGCGCAACGCCCAGTCCAAGCGTTCATCCACACTGAGCAGACAGGGGCTATGGTCCTGCTTCTGGCGGCGGCGGGCTCGACGTTCTGGGTGAACTCTCCCTGGTCTGAGTCCTACTACAACTTCTGGCACAGGGCGATCTCTTTCGACGTGTTTGTCTTCAGCGTGTCTGAGGACCTGGAGCATCTCGTCAATGATGGGCTGATGGCAGTGTTCTTCTATGTCGTCGGACTCGAGATCAAACGCGAGTTGATGCACGGCGAGCTCTCGGACTTCAGGAAAGCCATTCTTCCGGCGGCCGCGGCCGTTGGTGGAATGGCAACTCCGGCGCTTGTCTACTTCGCTTTCAACGGGACCGGAGAGGGCGCCGCGGGCTGGGGCATACCCATGGCCACCGACATCGCATTCGCGCTTGGCGTGCTTGGGCTTCTAGGCCGCAGGCTGCCGGGCCAGTTGCGGATCTTTCTGCTGGGCCTCGCGGTGGTCGACGATCTGGGAGCGATCGCGGTCATCGCGGTCTTCTACACGGAAACGATCCAATGGCTCGACCTTGGGCTTGCCATAGCACTCTTTCTGGGCATGGCCGTGTTCATTCGTGCCGGAATTCAATCTATGGGTTTTTACGTCATCGTCAGCATACTTATGTGGCAGTTCCTGTTGCAGTCCGGAGTACACGCAACGCTTGCAGGCGTGATGATGGCGGCGCTGACGCCGTCCGATCCGTACTTGCTCCGACAGAAGTATGCGGCCTCGGTTGAAGCCCTGCTCGCGGAGTACAGGTCAGCGATGAATGTTGGAGACGAGGAAAAAGCGGAAGCAATAGTTGCCTCAATCGAAAGGCTGAGCCAGGACACGGAAGGGCCGATGGAGCGCCTGGAGCGGTCCGTACATCCGTGGGCTAGCTTTGTGATTCTTCCGCTGTTCGCCCTGGCAAATGCCGGCATCGTGCTCTCCGCCGACGCCCTGACTGCCGCGGCCGAAAGCAGCGTTACGCTAGCCATACTGGTGGCACTTCCCGTGGGGAACGCAGTGGGTATCTTCAGCATGACCTGGATTACAGTCCGCTCGGGCCTGGGCAGGCTACCGGCTGGAGTAACGTGGGGGCACGTGCTAGGTGTGGCATTCCTGGGAGGAATAGGCTTCACCGTGTCCATATTCATCTCCAATATTGCATTCGATCATGATGTACTAGTGGACATGGCCAAGCTCGGAGTGCTGGGGGGGTCGATACTTTCGGGAACTATTGGATACGCGTTGCTGAGGATCATCGGAAGGCGCGTCTAGGTCAGCAGACGTAGTCTCCGGCGAAGCGATCATGGCCCGCCGGCCACAGACGAGAGAGTGACGGCAGGCTACTCTGCGAAGGTCTTGAAGATCAGGCTTGAGTTCTGACCGCCGAAGCCGAAGCTATTGGACATGGCCGTGTTGACCACGTGTTTCCTGGACTGGTTAGGAACGTAGTCCAAGTCGCAGTCCGGGTCGGGTGTATCCAGGTTGATGGTTGGATGAATCTCGTCATTGACAATCGTCAGGATTGCCGCAATCGCCTCCAGTGCGCCGGACGCCCCTAACGCGTGGCCGATCATGGACTTGGTGGAACTGACCGGGACCTTGTACGCCTGGTCCCCCATCGCAAGCTTGATGGCCAGCGTTTCAACGAGATCGTTCTTGGGTGTCGACGTGCCATGGGCGTTGATGTAGTCGATGTCCCCCGGTGTCATACCCGCGTCTTCCAGCGCCCACTTGATGGCTCGGGCGGCGCCCTTCCCGTCTTCGTCCGGCTCTACGGAGTGGAAGGCGTCCGCGGACACGCCCAGGCCGGCCACTTCGGCCAGGATGTTCGCGCCGCGGTTCAGGGCGTGGCGCATTTCTTCCAGCACAACTATCCCAGCCCCCTCCGCCGGTACGAAACCGTCCCTGTTTGCGTCGAACGGCCTGCTGGCTCGTTCCGGCTCATCGTTGTGGCGAGACAGGGCCTTTATGATGTTGAATCCGCCCAGGCCGAGGTGGCAAATGCCGGCCTCGCAGCCGCCGCTGAGAACCGCGTCGGCCGCGCCGCGTCGAATGACCTCGGCGCCTTCGCCTATGGCGTGAGTACCTGCCGCGCAAGCCGTGGTTATCGTTGAGTTGTAACCCTTCAGTCCGAACAGCCTGCTGACGTTGGCGGCCGCCATGTTCGGCAGGATCATGGGGATGAAGAACGGGCTCACCCTCATGCCTCCGCGGTCAAAGAGCAGCTTGGCATTCAGTTCGGTTGTCGGGAATCCTCCGTTTCCGTTGCCCAAAACCACGCCGATGCGCTCTTCGTCCCCTGCGGAGACGTCCAAGCCGGCGTTCTCAAGAGCGAGTCCGGAGGCGGCCACCGCCAATTGCGAGAATCTGGCCATTCGGCGCGCTTCCTTGCGGTCTACGTACTGATGTGGGTCGAAGCCGGTCACTTCGCCCGCGATTTGGCAAGGAAACTGCGACGGGTCGCACAGGGTCAGGGGGCCGATTCCGGATCGACCGTTGATGAGGCCGTCCCAGTATTCTTCCACAGATTGGCCCAAAGGGGACACCAGGCCCATCCCCGTTACGACCACTCTGTTCCTGGATCCGTTGCGCATCAGGGGCCGGTCCTCCGGTCCTCCCACCTAGGAGGCACTATGTTTTCATACAATTCCGGCTCAATGCCGGTTACGGCCTCTGTGATCTCCGCCGCCACAAACAGGGAGCCGGTTCCCAAGATCAGTGAGGTCTCATCGGCCAGTTCCGCAGCCTTGCGAAGGCCGTCCACCATCTGGTCGGTCTCGAACACGACTGAGAGTCCCAGTTCCTTAGCCGCGCTAGAAATTATAGCACTGGGCGCAGACCGGGGATGGCGCGACTTTACCGCGATGATATCCGGCTGGAGGGCCCGCAGTTCATCTAGCATTCCCTCAATACTGTGGCCCATCAGGCCACCGAAGACCACAAATACGCGGGTGTACTCGAAAGTGCTCTTAACTGCTTCCGCAAGGCGGCGAACCGAGTACGGGTTGTGGGCGCCGTCTACCACTAAGGCGGGAGGCCCAGACTTGAGAATCTGCAGCCTACCCTCCCATCTCACATCTCGGATGCCAGCCGTGATGGACTCGGCATTCACGTGGTGACCGAGTTCGTTCAGCGTCTCGGCCGCCGCCACTGACGCGGCAGCGTTTTCCAACTGATGGTCTCCAATGAGAGGCATGGACAGTTGGTACTCGCCGCGCAGGCCCTGAAGCGTGAATGACTGCCCCTCCGGGCCGGAGGCCCGCGATTGCCACGAAAGACGGCGCGCAACGTCGATCAATGGAGCGTCCTTCTGCCGAGCAACGTCTCTGATTACGCCAAGCGCTTGGGCGACTTGGGGAGCAGCTACGACGGGGACGCCGTGTTTGATGATGCCAGCCTTCTCCCACGCGATCTCCGGAATCGTCTCTCCCAGGGTCGACGTGTGGTCAAGGCTAATGGACGTAATGACGCAGACATCCGGCGCGACGACGTTGGTTGCGTCCAACCGACCTCCCAGGCCGACCTCCATCACCTGGAATTCAAGCTGGGCCTGCCTGAAATGCACGAACGCCATTGCGGTGAGGATTTCGAATGTAGTCACACCCCCGTATCCGCCGTGTTCGCCTGTCCACTCCGTGGCCGGCCAGACTTCTTCTACCAGGTGTGCGAACTCGTCGGTCGAGATGGGGTCAAGCCCCACCCGAATGCGTTCAACGGTCCGGTGGAGATGCGGAGAGGTGTAGAAGCCCACAGAGTACCCGCTCGCGGCCAGAATCGAAGTGATCATGGCAGACGTGCTTCCCTTGCCCTTGGTACCCGCGACGTGGACTGTGTGTCTACCCAGATGAGGGTCGCCCAATTGTTGAAGGAGGAGGCTCATGCGCTCCAAGTGAAACTTCGCGTGCTCCGGGCTGTGCGTAGAGCGCTCGAAGTCCGCGAGACTCATAACCTTGTCGAGAGCGTTTCTGTAGTTAGCTTGCATGGAATGGAATGGGACCGCAGTCAGTCTAGGCTGACTGGCAATCTAGGGCTCACTGCGCAGCCTTTCCGCTCTGGGAGAATAGCCTGTCTGATCGGCTTATCAATCGGCGGATAAGGGCACTTCGTTTCGACCAGATGGACACTGGCCTCCCGCCGATGAGTCCCCCGGCGCGCGTGACCAGGTTCACTGTGAGCAAACTCGATTTTATCTGCGTTGGACGCTTCAAAGCCTGGGCGGCTGGAATGTCCGGTCCTGGGGGATAAGCTTTCGCTGGTGCTGGTAGGCGGTGTGTCGTGTCTGCCGGAAGGGCGGAGCCGGTCCTAGGCTTGACTCCCCTGGCGGCGTAACTCCTTCCACTCGCTTTGCAGAATCTCCATGCGAATGAAGTCCAGGCCGCTGCGCCTGACGGGGCGTATCTCTCTGAAGCCGGACTTTGCGAACGACTTACGCGCCCTGTGATTCCACTCAAGTGTGTGAAGGTAGACCTTGGCAATGGTCGTAGCGGTGAAGATGTGGTCCAACAGCGAATCGACTGCGTCAGTACCATACCCCTTCCCCAAGTAGTCCTTGTCGCCAATGACTATACCAAGCTCCGCCTCGCCGCGCCGGGTGTCGATGTCGTAGTACATGCAGTTGCCGATGTGCCTGCCGTCCTTCGTCTCAACGGCAAAGCGCCTGGACCATGGGCTGGGGTAGTCCAATTCCTCCTTGGAGTACTTGCGAAACTCGCGGATGCTCATCCGCAACGGCCTGGTAGCGTCGTGCCGCGTAAGCTCCTCATCCACTCGCCAAGCGTAGTCGTTTTGGGCGTCTTCGATGCGCTTGTCCCTCAGCAGCACCATGCGCGCCCTGTTTGTTGTGGGTACTGCGGTCATGATCTTCGCGCCGCCATCCGGACGCCCTTCTCCACGATGCGAGCCTCGTTGTCGTATCTCATGGACCGCGCCGCAAGATCAGTGGGGAACCAGCGCACGTCATCGAACTCGTGGTCGTGCAAAGCCGTGCTCCCGCTGACCGCTGACATCAGATAGAAGAGCACAGTCTTGTGAGCGAGTTCCTTACGGAGGTCCGGACTATCGGCGCGCGCTCCGTCCTTAGGCCATGGAAACTGGTACTCGATTTCTCCAATGTAGTCTTTGATGACCACTTCGAGACCAGTCTCCTCCTGTACTTCGCGAGTGGCAGTCTCGGCCCTAGTCTCGCCGGGTTCGGGGGTGCCCTTTGGCAAGCCCCACTCATAGCCGTCGCCCACTTTGTGGCCGCACAGAGCCACCTCCGGACCATCGTCCCCGTTCCGGACGACTACGCCTCCGACCGACAGGAGGTTTACTGCGGGTGAGTTCTCGGTCGTACTCATGTGGTGCGGATGATTCTAGGTTTGACGAGTAGATGGGTCAAGGAGAGTATAGGTTCACGGAGTATGCGTTCTGGAATCCATAGGAAATCCCGAGGAACGCACCAGCCTACGGCGCTATCGAGCTGAAATCGAAGGTTCGATTAAGAGTGTCGAACAGGACGTCCCGCTACTTATTCGTCCTCGTCGTCGTGCAGGCGTTCGCTAGCCTGTTTGAGAAAGGCCTCTATGTCCGGGGCGAGCTCCGGGCCTTTTCCTTCCTCTGACGCAGCACCGGTCTGCGTTCGGTCGTAGAAGGCCTCCAGTTGCTTGATCAGAGTCTTAACTTCAGAATTCGATTCGATTGCTCTGTTCAACTCGCTGTATTGCCGCTCTCCCCTGTTGGACTCCGCAAGGAAGTCCGGCAAATCATAGATGGCGCATAGCGCCTCCATCAGGCGGCTGGCCCCCATGTGGTCCTCGTCTAACTGCACATATTGCGGAATGTGTGCCATCAGGCTTGGCGTGGCTACGCCTTTGTTCTCCAGGGACTGAGTGACCAGGTTCACTATGCTTGTGGGGCCCTGGTAGTTGCTGCCGCGCGTGGATACTGTGCCCCCCGCCTTCTGCAATTGCTCTTCGCTGAGCGAGCCCGTTACGAGCAGTGGCCGTGTATGCGGCACAGAATCATACATGCCGCCGATCCTGCAGTACTCCACTACGTTGAAGTGTTCCAGCAGATCTACGATGCCTTCTACGTATTCCTCCGCCATGGCATGCGGTTCGCGAACGTGCAGGAAAATGTAATCGCCGCCGCTTTCTATACTCGCGTAGTACACTACGGTGTTAGGCGTGGTGAGAATTCGCCTGCCGCCAACCGAACGTATGCGGGGTCTGTAGCGCGTGAAGTCAAAGTACGTGCCAGGCCTGTCGAGGCGGCCAAGCTCCTTTGCTGCCATGTACCGTTCGATCTGGCTCAGGGCTACTGAACCGACCCTACCAACGTCGATCCATGGCCTGAGGATTGCCAGCGCACGCGTGTTCCGCAGTTCTGGTAAAGGTTCAGTAACCTCGAAGATACCAATCTTCATGGCTCAATCGTGACAGACCCAAACGGTATCCGCAAGTTGACGGCCGCCCTGCTCCCAGTCGAGGGTTCCCAGAAGCGCGAGGGGGCGTTAGGATGTGGGTCCACTTGCCATGAACGAACAAGCCGTACAGATCACAGAGTACGCCGACGAACTGGTCGCGGTGCCCAGGGCTCACCTCAACCTCAACTTGCACCAGGATGAGTCGGGGCTGCTACTTTCCCACGATGACCAACTCTTGATGCACTTTCCCCTCACGAGGGAGGGAATGATCGCCGCCGGGTTCGTATCTAAGGCGCTCGGGCAGCGAGTTCCGGCTCTTGGTGAGAGTGTGACGGCCCGCGTTTCCACGGGGGTCCTGTTTCGCGCCATGTCCATAGCGAGCCTGGACTTCACCATCCAGGAGTCATTCATGCTCCTGGACAGGTGGCTGGAAGAGGCCGTAATGCAAAGAGGCGGGCGGGTATCAGACTAGCCTCAGTATAGGCAGCGGAACCTGTGCTTCCGTAGCCGGCGTGCGCTTCAAGCTCACGATTTCGTCCAATCTAGACCTAGATTGGCATCGTGAGACCGGCTTGGCCCGTTGTAGCATCCAATAATGCCGGAGTCTCTGATACACGCGGAGGGGTCTGCACTTGTCCGCGACTTCGCCATCATCATGGCCGTTGCGGGTGTGGCCGTGGTCGTCTTCCGCAAGCTGAACCAGCCCCCGATTCTCGGATACCTGATCGCGGGCGTCGTCGTCGGGCCGTTCACGCTGCCTAATCCTCCAGTGACTAACCAGGAGAGCATTCGCCTGCTGGCAGACCTGGGGCTGGTCGTGTTGCTATTCGCTGTAGGGCTCGAATTGGGATGGAGGCGTATTCGGCAGGTCGGCATGGGGGTGTTGCTGATAGGCACCGTTGAGATGCTGGTAATGTCCTCTCTCGGCTACCAGGTGGGCCAGATGATGGGGTGGACCGCGATGGAGTCGGTCTTCCTCGGTGCTGCCCTGTCAATAAGTAGCTCGGCGATGCTAATCAAAGTTCTAGCCGACTCGGGACAGCTCAAGGCGGGCGTTGGCCGGATCGTCGTTGGAATACTGGTCGTCGAAGACTTCGTCGCTGTCATTCTACTCACAGTCCTGTCCGGGGTGGCATCCACAGGCAGCGCTGAGCCGCAAGATGTCGGCTTACTTGTGCTGAAGATAGGAGTGTTTGGGGTGGCGTCACTCGCTCTTGGCGCCATCATCGTTCCCCGCATTGTGAGCGTAGTCGCGAGTTTCCGTTCTCCCGAGACGCTTATGCTAACGAGCCTTGCGCTGTGTTTCGTGCTCTCGCTTTTCGGACAGATGCTCGGAATATCTGCCGCGGCCGGCGCCTTCCTGATTGGAGCTGTTATCGGCGACACGCGCCAGTCGGAACAGATATCCCACGTGATTTCGCCAATCCGCGATATGTTCGGCGCCCTCTTCTTTGTGTCAATTGGCATGCTGGTCGACATTTACCTGATCAAGGACCATCTGCTGTCCGCCACGATCATTGCGGGGGTCTTCATTGTGGGCAAGGTCTTCGGCGCAAGCCTTGGAACTTTCGCCACTGGCAGATCAGGCCAGATATCTTTGAACGTCGGTACTCGAATGGGCCAGGTGGGAGAGTTCTCCCTGGCAATCATGAAAGTCGGCGTGGAATCCAATGCCATTGGCGCTTTCATCTATCAAGTGCTGGTAGCGGCTGCGGCCGTGAACTCCCTTGTCTATCCTTACCTTGCCCGCTCCGGCGACAGGATCTTCAGGTTGATAGACCGCGTTGGGCCTCCGCTTCTGAAGGGCTACTTTTCCAACATCTCCGAAGCTCTACAGACGATCATCGCGGGAGTAAGACTCGATAGCGAGTTCGGGCACAGAGTTAAACGCTCTGCATCAGTAGTCCTGCTCAACAGCATGATCATCGTAGTGCTGATTGGCATAGGCACATTCGCGGCGGAGACTGCTCCGCAGATTGGGAACCTGACTGGACTGGGTGAGAGGGTCGTAGGGTTTGTAGTCGGGTTTACCACACTGGTGCTATGCATTCCTCCCGCCTATGCCATCTGGTCAAGCATTCGCGGACTGGCAGATGTCGTAACTACTCACCTTATCGTTCGCGGCCGCCAATGGACGATGTGGGTGCCTGACATCCTTGGCTCGGTAATTCGTGACTCTGTCATGGTCTTCATCGTGGTCATTATCGGCCTATGGTCCATACCGTTTCTATTTCAGCTGCTTTCACTGGGGTCCTTGGCAATTCCCGCTCCGTTTGTGGTGTTGGCCGCGCTTGCCTTCCTGGGAATCAGGTCCCTGCGCCGCCTACACGGCTATCTGGAAGATACGTTTGGAAAGATCTTCCTTGGCGAGCAATCTTTCGAAGAAACAGCTTCGGATTCGAGCCCGGACCGGGCACAAATAGCCACGGCCGGATTGGACTCTGCGCCCGGCCCAAGTGTGTTGCGGGAGCATGCTACGTTAGAGCGCCATCAGCCCCAAGAAGGCGACGCCGCGCCGGCGAATACCTCTCTGACTGCCGACCAGCACACCGGAGCCACCAGGTTGCCGATGGCCATTTCGCGAGATCGGGCAGAGTCGATCGCTCTGAGCGCCGCCTCGAGAGACCATTCCCCCCATTGCAGCCACTTCAAGAGTTTGGAGGCCCAGTGGCGCGTAAAGGAAACTGTCGAGTCCGGTGGATACTTTCACATCACTCTGGAATTCCATTCATCCGACGACTCGAAGATGAATGCCGGTTTGGAGGAGATTCACGTAGACAGAGTCGGCAACGTGGTACTTCGGCACGTCACGCACTGGCACGAGACGGCTCCAAAGCGCGTCCCTTCAGTTCTGATGTATGCAGGGACAGTGCTAGCCGTTGCCATAGTCGCGGCAGCCGTCGGTTTCGCGGTTGCATTTGTTGGCTTCGTGGATGGGGCCGAAGACGGGGCCGATCAGGCGACAGAAATCGAAGAGACTCAGCTTGAGTCCATAGATAGCGCTATCACGCCAGAGTCCGGAGCTCAGTCCTGGTTGTCCGGCCAAGAACATGATCCGGATCCTGTACAAGTGGCAAATACCGGCCTGTCGGAACTCAATCCTTCCCCAGAGTAAGGTTGTCCAGACTAGTGTGAGTAGACTAAGTGTCTCCCGATTAACCTCTGCGGCGCGGACCGATTCTATGGACACCGTGCCGGTCGTGGGGCAATATTACTGGCGGCAGCCGTCTAATGACACTCGACTACTCCAGACTTTCTTCGGGACATTCCGTATCCAGACGCACCTTCAGTCTTGATGGCGAGACCGTTCGGGATTATCTCGACGCTGTGAGCGACCGCGCCATGGAACAGGCCGGCAGCACCGTTCCGCCTATGTGCGTGGCCGCCATGAGCCTGCGCGGTGTAATAGATGATCTACGGATTCCGGGCGGCACAGTGCATGCAGGCCAGGAGTTGCAATTCCTGTCCGAGGTGGAAGTCGGCGAGGAGTTGACCTGCACCGCAGTTCTGTTGCAGAATTCCGTTCGCGGTGAGTGGCGTTTTCTTGTGGTGGACCTGGAAACCCGCGACGCTACATCGAGGCCTGTCTTGACAGGCAAGAGCACTATCATGCTGCCGGAGGTTGCCAAATGACGGGCCCTGCGGCGGAAGAGGGCCGCGTACTGCCTTTTGTGAAGCGACTGGTAACCCAGGAACGCATCGAGCAATATGCTGCGGCCTCTGGAGACTACAATCCCATTCACGTGGACCATGAGTTTGCGGCAAGGTCCCAGTTCGGGGGGACAATCGCCCACGGCATGATGATTGCCGCGACCATTTCTGAGATGATGACGCTGGCCTTTCCTGACTATTGGCCTCACAGTGGCAGGCTCAAGCTAAGATTCCGGGCACCGGTCTACCCCGGAGAAATGGTGGAAGCTTCAGGCCGGGTCAAGTCGGTGCGAGACAGCGACAACGATAGTATAGTGACCTGCGCAGTTGAAGTTCGTAAGCCAGACGGTCTGCCTGCGATAGCGGGCGAAGCCTCGGTAACAATACTTCGCTAGGTAACACACCCACAGGGAACCAGGATGAGTCCGAGCAGGCGGCAAGTCACCATCGCGGTAGACGCCATGGGGGGAGACCATGCCCCTCAAGAGTTGGTTTGCGGCGCGGTGCGGGCCGTGCGGGCCGGTGGTGTCCAGATAGCGCTGGTGGGGGACGCGAGCGTGCTTGAGGTGGAAGTAGGCAAGCACAGCTGCGAGGGACTGCCGATCTCGATCGTGCCGTCCGAGGGAGTTATCGAAGAAGGCGAAGCGCCGGCGCTTGCTCTGCGTCAGAAGCCGAAGGCCTCCATCATCGTAGCGACTGGCATGATCAAGAAGGGCCTTGCGGACGCTTGCGTCACGATGGGGTCTACGGGAGCCGCAATGGCATCGGCGGCGGTGGTGCTGGGTGTGGTCGATGGACTCGATCGCCCGGCCTTGGGTGGGCCGATCTTCGGGCTGGCACCGGAAACCCTGGTGATCGATCTTGGCTCCAACCTGGACTGCCGACCGTCCCAGCTAGTGAGTTTTGCCGTGATTGGCGACGTCTTCGCACGAACCATCTGGGGGGTAGAGAATCCAAAGGTTGCCCTTCTTAGCGTTGGAGCCGAGAGGGGCAAAGGCAACAAACAGGTGCGGGAGACCACCACGCATCTGGAGAGTAGCGGTCTAAACTTCATTGGCAACGTCGAGCCCGGCGACCTTACGTCCGGACTGGCGAACGTGGTCGTATGCGATGGGTTCGTGGGCAACGTGGTGATGAAGCTCACTGAAGGCCTGGGCCGCAGTTTCGCGGACCTGGTGCGCGGGGAGAACCATCAGAGAGATGACGGTGACGGTCGCCCGGGTCTGGACCGTCGCTTATACGAGCTTTCCAACGTCGTGGAGGCATACGGTGGTGGACCGCTCTTTGGGGTTAACGGTGTGAGCGTAGTGGGCCATGGCCGCGCCAGAACAGACGCTGTCGCAAAGGCAATCAACACCGCCAAGCTGCTTGTGGAGACCGGGTTCGTATCTGAGATGAATGACGAGTTAGCCCGCGTACGCGGGCGTGCCGGATCGGGGCAGTAGTGCAGGGGAGCGTCCTGCACAGAAACTGCGTGGGAGAGGCTACTTGAGTGATTCTGGAGTAAGAGGCAAGCACGCGCTCGTTACCGGCGCGTCCAAGGGCATCGGCCGTGCATCCGCTCTGAGGCTGGCTGAGATGGGCGTGAAGGTAGCGGTGAACTACAACACTTCACCCAAAGAAGCGGAGAGCGTGACGCAGGAGATCCGGGACATGGGTGTCGAGGCGTTCACCGTGCAGGCCGACGTTGGGAGTCTAGACCAGGTCAACTGCATGGTGGATACGGTGATGGAGCGATGGGGCGCCTTAGACATCCTGGTGAACAACGCCGGCATCATAGACGACGGGCTACTGATCCGTATGTCGGACATCCAGTGGCGGCATGTTCTACAGGTGAACCTGGACGGCACGTTCCACTGCACCCGCGCGTTGTTGCGCCAGATGCTGAGGCTGAGGTGGGGCCGCATCATCAATGTCGGCTCAGTGGTGGGAATCAGGGGCAACGCCGGTCAGGTCAACTATTCCGCATCGAAGGCGGGAATGATCGGCCTGACGAAGTCGCTTGCCAAAGAGGTTGCCACGCGCGGCATAACCGTCAACGTTGTTACGCCAGGCTACGTCAGAACCGACACCGTTGAAGTCCTCCCGCAGAAGCTGAAGGATAAAGTGCTCGGCCGTATCCCCATGGGCAGATTCGGAATGCCTGACGAAGTGGCGCGGATGGTCGCATTCCTAGCTTCGGACTACGCTGGTTACATCACCGGCCAGGTTATAAGCGTAGACGGGGGACTGGCGGTATAAGGCCCCCGAATGACGTTTCAGGGCAAGGCCGCGCTCGTAACCGGAGGCGGAAGAGGCATAGGCAAGGCCATCGCCCTGGAGCTGGCGCGGCGCGGCGCCAACGTAGCGTTCAACTACCTCAGGCGGCACGAGGAGGCTGCCGAGACCCAGGAGCAGATCGAGAGCCACGGCGTCCGATGCCTTCGCGTCAGGGCGCACCTTGCCGACCCCGAGCGCATCCGCAGCATGTTCACGGAGGTGGGCGAGGCGTTCGGAGGCTTGGATATCCTGGTCAACAACGCTGCGTCGGGCGTCAACTTGCCGGCGGACCAGTTGACCGAGAAACACTGGGACTGGACTCTCAACGTCAACGCCAGAGGGGCCTGGCTGTGCTCCGTGGAAGCGGCCAAGCTGATGCGTTCCGGCGGCAGCATAGTCAACATAAGCAGCATGGGGTCGCAGCGCGTGCTGCCGGACTACTTCTTGGTTGGGACCTCAAAGGCGGCCCTGGAGGCGCTGACGCGCTATCTCGCGGTTGAGCTGGCGGCTCAGAATATCAGCGTAAACGCGGTTTCGCCGGGGTATGTGCTGACGGACGCGCTGCAGCACTTCCCGCAGGGTAGCGAGATGGCTGCCCAGGCCAGGCAAGAGACACCAGCCGGAAGGCTGCTAGAGCCTGAAGACGTCGCCCGGGTCGTATGCTTCCTCTGCACCGAGGACGCTCGTATGATACGAGGCCAAGTGATCGTTGTGGACGGCGGGGCTACCCTTACTGCGTAGCCTGCATCTCCGAGATCCGTACGTGCGCCGGGCCGTCCGGCTCACCGGCGACCAACTGAGTGCCCGGCTCCGAGTGGGCCCTTCGAACGTAGCCCAAGCCTATGCCTCGTCCGTTGCGAATGTCCACTCCCGAGGAGGTGACCTCACCCACTCGCTTGCCGTCGGCGAACAGCGCGTGGCCTCTCGAGACTGCCTCCGCCGGTTCCCACTCCAGTGAAGAAAGGTACCTTTGTACCTTGTCGTATGTGTGCAAACGCACCACGACTTCCTGACCAATGTAGCATCCCTTGGTGAAGCTCAGGTAGTCGGTCAGGCGCGCCTCGTGGGGGTTGCGGTCCTCCGTCAGTTCGAGGCCGGAAGCCGGCACGCCCTGAAGAATGCGGGCGGTCTCCAAAGCTTCCGCGCCCGCGGCCAGCAGTCCGTCTGCCGCACCTGCGTCCAGTATGTGTTGCCTGAGGTCGTTGAGCCGCTCGGTGCTCACGATCAGGTCTACCCCTGGCGTTCCCAAGAAGTCCGTGCGGACCAGAAGCGCGCTAACGCCGCCCAACTCGACCTCTGCGAAGGCGCCCGGCTCCTGCGGCCATGCGTCCGCGCCGGCCGCTGCGGCGATCACTTCCGGCGTACCGGGTCCGGACAGGCCGAGCATCGCGGACTCCTCGGTCCGGTCCGTAATGCTCGCGTCTTCGCCGAAGTTGAAGAAGTCTACGTGCTCTGTGACAGTGTCGCTGCGCTCAGGGCTGTTAATCACCGTGAGGTGGTCGTCGTGCTTGAGTACGAGCAGCAGGTCCAGAATTCGGCCTTTGTTCGAAGTCAGAACCGTGAATACGCCCTGGCCTGCGGCCATGTATTCCAGGTCGTTGGTGCTCAGGCGGTTCAGCAGGTCCTGCGCGTCGGCGCCGTCGAATCGCAGCCGACCCATGGACGAGCGGTCAACGAGGCCAGCTCGGTTGAGGAGGGCGTCCAACTCTTCCCTGACGTGCGTATAGAAGGGAGGCAGGCCTGTCAGATGGGGAGCGACAGCAGCCGTCGCTGCGGCTAGTTTCGGCATAGCGCCTGCCCCGCTATACGCTGAACGACGTTCCGCAGCCGCAGGTGGTCTTGGCGTTGGGGTTGTGGAACACGAACCCCTTGCCGTTCAGCCCGTCCGAGTACTCCAGCGTGGTGCCGGCCAGGAAGACGAAGGAGCGCTTTGGAATGAAGACCTTGAGCCCGTGCTCGTCGATGACCTTTTCTTCCTCCGTGGCATCCTCATCGACGAGTTCGAGCACGTATGTCAGGCCGGAGCAGCCTCCGCCCTTAACGCCAACGCGCAGGTTGGAGCCCGGCTTCCCCTCCACGATCGCGAACTCCCTGACGTGCTGGACTGCCCCCTCCGTCAGATGGACGGCGGTTTTTGGGGTAGGCATCTTTTGTCTGACCTTAGAGGTCATGTTTACTCCTGTGGAATGTTGGCTGAGATGCTCGTTCTTGACTTCAGTACGACTGTACGATTCTAGACTTAATCATAAACCGTAGTCAATCTAAACGGCGGTTATCCGGTACAGTGCGACGCCGATTAGAGGCCGGATGTCCGCCCCGTGCGTACAGAATAGACCTTATCTAACCTGGTGAGCGGCGTCGTAGGCTTTACAGGCGGCCAGTACCGGTCAAAAGCGGCCAAGAATCCAGGGCAGGAAGCGAGGTGACCGGGGCTTGGATGGGAACTCTCAGATTGCTCTTCAAGTTGGAGGGAAGGCATGAGAGGGTGGAAGCCTGAAGATTTGTCACATTCCGTAACATTCTGTAACACCCCAAAGCTGGAGGGCCCTCGTTGGGGTGACAAGAAATGACTTATTTTGAGCTTCAGCGTATTCAAATTGGGCCTGAAAGTGACAAAACTGAACACATTCTGTAACACGCGAACGGGAGACTGCGGGGCGTGACTGGCGACGGTCGAGGCTGCTCGCGAGTGGTGGTTGGTGCGGCCGGATGCGTTCATGCATCAATAATAGCACAACCGTTCGCGGCATGCAAGGGACGATTGCGTACCTGAAGGAGGGGCGGTGGGGCGAATACGCTGACAGGCACCATTGATGATGGGATGGGACGCCACTCCCTTGGCGACGCATGGTAGGCGTGTGGGAAGCCGATTGCGTAACGATGCGAACTAGATGAGAAGGCATCGATGGCCTTTCAGTTCGCGCTTCTTGGAAGATGGGTGTATGGCACGAGCTCAGCCGCGTCTTAGCTGCCCGTGCGACTTGCTAGACGCTCTCTCGGTTGCTCTGCTGCCTAATGCGAGTTTGTTCATCTACCATCCGGAAGGTGTCGGGATTAGGGAGATTCCTGGGCGGGTCAAGCGGCCCTTCTCGGCTACTTGTCCCTCCAGCGGTAGAACCCCTGCCCGGTTACAACGGACAGGAATCGATACTTGCCGTAAGCTCTACGGCTCACCTTGAGGAGAACCTGATGGATAAGTAGAACAGACGAAATCGCAATCGTTACCATCAGACCGAAATAAGCCCCGTCTCCACTCGCGGTTAGGTCTGGGGTGCCAAGAATAAGCAAGGCAGACCCTATTAGGATTACACAGATGGAGAGGGGCGTGGCCCGCCTACGCCTGTATTTGGTCGCAAGTATGATCGCCGACAAGAGCATTAGCGCCGGACTTCCTAGGAGGATGCCTGCCTGTGGTTGGGAAACCGAGATGAGGTACTTGAAAGTGGGAGAGAAGGCAAGTGCGATCAGGTCCGCCCCACTACTTGCCTCAGGCATCCCATCCACCCTGATCCACGGCAGGAAGAATGCACCGAGCAAAGATAGGGATAGTAAGAACGTCACGATCCGCGCTCCGAACGTCGCGAATTCACGGAGCTCAGGGGGGTCGCGGTCGGGTCTTACAGATCGGTTTCGAATGGGGAGGATATCAACTCACGAATATTGTCAGACGCGGATTGGAACTCTGCCAGATCATCCTCAAGGGCGCGGATCTCGGTGGGTAGTTCCCCAAAACCGCTGATGTCGAAAGATAAGTCCGACCGAAGGTCAAACTTAAGGAGGGTAACGTTCATGTCGTCGAGCCGATTCATTAATTTGAGAGCCCCGGCGCGGGTCTCGTGGGCTCGGCTCTTCCACTGTTCATACTGTCTCATCTCCGCGGCGTCTTCCCTCATGGCCCTCGACCGGGCCTCGCTGCTGTGATAGCTGTCAGTCAACTTCCTCTGGGCCTCGAAGTAGATCTCCGCTCGCTCCTCGGCGCTGGTGATGGCATAGTCGAATCTTCGATAGGCTATCTGAGCCTTTCTATACTTGGGAGACCATTCATCCAAGAGGATGTCGAGGACTGTGATCTTGCTAACTTCCCTGCCAATGAATGTCCGCGTCTGGTCTAATGTCTTCCCCATCCGATCGGTCTGATGGTTGACCATCGAGAATCCCTCTGCGGCACTAGAAGCCTCCGAAACATAGAATTGCTTATAGGCGAGCCATGAGGCTCCGACCAAGGTGGCGATCACGCTTAGGGTTACTATTATGGTGAAGCTCTTGCGGATCATGCTCAGATAATAGTTACTAGGAAATACGTGGTCAATTGGGATCCACGTGAATGATCTAGACTGGCCTATCTTCGCCTCTCCTTACAATGGGCTTCCACTGCATTACGGTTGCTCGAGGACGTCGGTTTGAGGGCAGGCGCCGGGTGCTGCGTCTTCGATGTTGAGGAAGGAGATGGGGGTGCCGGGGACGATGGCCAGCCCGCGGGCGAGGCCGGCGTTGATTTCGAGGACGTACAGCGTGGATTCGGGGGAGTTGTAGCGGGGCAGCTCGGACGTGGGAGTGCCTGCCTCCGGTGCAGGAACATCTTGAGTGACTCCGGCCACCTGACAGTTTGGGCCGATCCAGACCATGTCGAGGAGGAACCGCATCTCCTTCATCCAGAAAGTCTGGACACCTGCCTGGGGCATGAGGAACAGCATGCCGGCGTCTTGCGGGATCCCGTCGCGATTCGAGAGGCCCTGGCGGCGGCTGCCGGCGTCTGCGGCGACTTCGACTCGGAAGGCCGTGTCTCCAACGATGACCGTGCCGACCGGCAGCCCGGACGCGGAATCGATCTGGGGTTCTGAATGCGTTGCAGTGGGCGGCACTGTGGGCGTATGGGGCACTGGCTGCTGGGTGGCGGGCGGCGGCGTGGGGGTGCGCGTGGGTGTCTGCGTAGTATTGGGTTCGGGCGTTGGAGTGCGTGTCACGGCCTGCGGAGTTTCGTCAAGCGGCGCTGGCGTTTGTGTGACAGGCTGCGGAGTCGCAGGCGCTGTCGTGGGGGTGAATGGCGCAGGCTCCACAGTTGCGACTTGTGCAACGGCCGGAGCAGGCGTGGTTTCGGCATAGGGAGCCGGCGTACATGCCAGGACTATCGCGGTAAGGCCGACGGCGATGACAGCACCTGCCGCGGCCACGTCAGGCCAGGTCCACCACGGTCGCGCCGTTGCCGCCTCGCTCGCGGGCTTCCGCCCGGTGGGACTCCACCAGGGAGTGAGAATTGAGGAAATCGCGGACGGCGCCGCGCAGCGCGCCAGTGCCATGGCCGTGAATCACTCGCACGGCCGAAAGGCCGTCCGCGGCTGCCCGGTGCAAGAAACTCTCCAGCTCGAGTAAGGCCGGCTCCACCCGGTACCCTCGTATGTCCAGTTCCCGGCTGGGAATCGCGTCGCGGCTTTCGGCAAACTCCATCGGCGACGGTGCGGGAACAGCGTCCCTATCAACCGGCTGCTCCGAGACTGATACGAGTCTGCGTGTGTCCAGCCGCAAACGCAGATTGCCGATCACCACCTCGGCTTCATTGTTGCCGGGGAATAGCGTCGCCACCTTGCCACGCATGTCCAGTCCTCGAACTTCGACCGTGGATCCCACCGCTATCGGCCGGACTTCAGCATCGGCCGGACCTCCATCAGCCTGCGGCAGGGACGCCCTGTCGATCCGCTGCTTTACCTCGGCCAATTCCTTGGCTGCTCGCGCTGTCTCCTCCGAGGATGGTCCGGCCGGTGAGGGTGTGGCGCCGGCTGTTCGGGTCCCGGGAGGCGTCCAGGATATTGCTGCCTCGACGCGCCTTAGCTTTCGACGGGCGTCCAGGTACCGCTCCGAGATCTCGCCGCGGATGTCCTCTTCGATGTCCCGACGGGCGGCGTTGATCTCCGCGAGCTTCGCTTCGTATTCGCGGCGGGCCGCGTCCAACGCCGTTCGAGCCTTCTCGGCTTCGCCCAGCGATTCCCTGAGCCGCGCCCGGTCCTCGGCGGCCTCCCTCTGCCAGTCGCCGAACTGCCGGAACTCTGGGTCCAGCATAGACTCAGCCGCCCGCATGACGACCGTGTCGAGGCCAAGATTGGCAGCCACGGTCATTGCGTAACTGCTTCCGGCGAGCCCCAAAGCCAGGCTGTATGTAGGAGCAAGGGTGACGGGGTCCAGGTCCACGCTGCCGTTCAACATTCCGTCCCGGGCTTCGGCGTGCGCGGCGACCGACCTGTGATGGGTGGTCACGATAGTCGGCGTGCCATTGTCCGCCATGTGGTCGAGGATGGCCTTGGCCAGCGCGGCCCCCTCTTCGGGATCGGTGCTCGAACCGAGCTCGTCCATCAAGACCAGGGACGACGGGGTCGCGACAGCCATGATGTCGATGACGTTGCGCATGTGCGAGCTGAACGTGGACACGGACTCCGTGATGCTCTGCCGGTCTCCAATATCCGCGTAGATGCCATCGAACACCGGAAGCCAGCTACCCAACTCGACGGGAATTTGCAGGCCGGACTGGTGCATCTGGGCTAGTAGTCCCACTGACTTCATCGCGACGGTCTTGCCCCCGGCGTTGGGACCGGTAATCACAAGAACGGACCACCCCGGGCCAATGATCACGTCGACTGGGACCGAGTCTCTCCCGAGAAGGGGATGGCGGACTCCGGCCAGCCTAAGGATTCCAGCAGGGCGAGAGTCGCCGGCTTCGGTCCCGACGGCGAGCCCTATCCCGTTGATGGCAGCCCCGTACCGCGCCCTCGCTACTATGAACTCCAGACGCGCAGCAACCGCCGTCGCGAGCGAGATGTCGTCCGCGTGATGGCCGATTTCAGAGGAGAGACGGTACAACACGCGCTCAATTTCACGACGCTCTTCCAGAGCGAGTTCACGCCATCGGTTGCAAAGGTCCACGGTCGCGAACGGCTCGACGTACACTGTGGCACCGGTGTTTGAGGCATCGTGCACGATGCCCGGGATGCGGCTCTTCATGCCGGCCTTTACCTGAAGCACCAGCCTCTCCGAGCGCACGGAGATGACACGTTCCTGCAGCACTTCCTGCGAAGCGGATGAACCGATGATCCGCTCCATAGCTGCGTCGACGTCCGTGTATGCATCACGCATCTGCCGGCGCAGCAGGCCCAGCCCCGGCGCGGCGCCGTCGAGCACCGACCCGTCCGGCGCGATGGCTTTGGCGATGTTCGCGGCCACGTGCCGAAGGTCGGGCGCCTGGCCGGCGATCTCCGCGAGCAACGGGGTATGATCGCGCTGTTTGGCTATCGCCTGCCGGGCATGAGAGGCGGCGGAAATCAGTGCCGATATCGCCAGCAGCTCGTCGCCGGTCAACGTTCCGCCGAGTTCGGCGCGCCTGACGAGATCCGGCGTGTCCTCTTCAGCCGTCAGGTCGAGGCCAAGCCCTCGCTCCAGCAGAATGCGAGCTTCCGCAGTCTCCCTTTGCAGAGCGTTTACTACATCCGGGTTTCCGGACGGCGCCATCTCCTCCGCCAGCCGCCGTGCCGGCGGGAAGGTAGCGCACGCGGCCACGCTGTCGCGCACGGCTAAGAAGTCCAGCAGTTCGAGCGAGCGCTCGCTCATTGCAGCGGCGCGGTCGAGGTCACTGAGTTGTTCCGTTTTCTGAGAAAGTGTCAAGGCACATTCCGCATAGGGTTGTCCAGTCTGAATTGTAGCAATACAGAAAAGGCGATCTCACGTTCCCAGCGTTGAAAGCTCATTGGATACTATCCGCCAGAGAGCGTTCGGCTTTTGTACAATTCCCACAGCCGCAGAAACGCTGCGAAATCCGTATCGGTGAGAGTCGACAATTGGACGAAACTGAGATTTTGAAGGTGAGCGTTCCCGCATCCACGGCCAATCTCGGACCGGGCTTCGACTGCCTAGGGATGGCGCTCGATATGAGGAACACGCTTGAGTTCGCATATGGCGAAACCGGGCTTGTGGTCGAGGGTGAGGGCAGGGGAGTGATCGAGACCCAGGCCTCCAACCTGGTACTGACGAGCTTCCACCGGGCGTTCGATGAGATCGGCCGTACCGCACCGGACGTCGCAGTACGCTGCGTCAACCGGGTGCCACTCTTCAGAGGGCTCGGAAGCAGCGCAACGGCCGTGGTTGGCGGCCTGGTTGCCGCAAACGAGATGAGCGGTCTGACGCTCCCACGAGAGCGACTGCTTGAAATTGCGGACGAGATCGAGGGACATCCTGACAACGTCGTCGCCGCGCTTTTCGGAGGATGCCGGATCGTCGTACGGGACGGAAACAGGCTGGTTACGATGGAGGTCCCGCTGCCTGAAGAACTGAGGCTGGTGACGTTCATCCCGGAGTTCGAGATGCCGACGGCCGACGCGCGGTCGCTGCTGGGGCCGTCGGTCTCCAGAACGGACGCGGTGTACAATATTGGGAGGACGGCCCTGTTGGTTGCCGCACTGGCCTCGGACAACCTGGACCACCTCCGGGTAGCGACGCAGGACAGGTTGCACCAACCCCAGCGCCAGGCCGTTTTCCCAGCAATGAAGAACATAATAGAAGCCGCCTTGGGCGCCGGCGCGCACGGGGCGGCGCTATCCGGGTCCGGATCCACGGTACTTGCGTTTACCACCGAGAAAGAGATGACCGTGGGGTATGAGATGTCAGACGCCGCCGCCAAATCCGGCGTGAGAGGCGACGTCAAAGTGTTGCGCCCCTCGGCCGCCGGCGCCTGTGCAGACCGAGAGCGCCGCCGAAGCGCATAGGAGAGACAGCCCAGATTGGCTTTGCTCGTTCAAAAGTTTGGTGGGAGTTCGCTGGCCAACGCCGACCTCATAAACGATGTGGCCGCGCGAATTGCGTCGTCTCACGACGAAGGCCACCAGGTGGTCGCCGTGGTCTCCGCCATGGGAGACACGACTGACGACCTCATAAGCATGGCGAACCGGATCACGGACAATCCCGATCCCCGGGAGATGGACGTCCTGCTCTCAACGGGCGAGTTGGTCTCATCCACGCTGTTGGCCATGGCCCTGCGTGCACGGGGCTGCGACGCCATAAGCTTAAGCGGCGCGCAGGCAGGGATTCGGACCGACAGCACGTTCGGCAAGGCCATGATCGCGAACGTGGCGCCGGAGCGCATACTTCGCGAGCTCGAACGGGGCAGGATAGTGATCGTCGCGGGGTTCCAGGGTGTTACTGAAGACATGGACGTGACCACGCTTGGACGCGGGGCGTCCGACACCACGGCCGTGGCGCTCGCCGCCGGTCTCGGCGCGGACCGCTGCGAGGTGTACACGGACGTTGAGGGGATCTTCACCGCTGACCCAAGACAGACACCAAAGGCATGGAAACTCGATGAAATCGGATTCGAGGAGATGTTGGAGCTGGCAAGCTACGGGGCCAAGATGAACCCCCGGTCGATCGAGATCGGGATGTTTTACAACGTCCCCATACTCGTTGCCTCCAGCTTTTCGGACGCGCCGGGTACGCTTATTCACGCAGAGGTTGATATGAACTCGCAGGTTGGGGAGATCAGAAACAAGGTCAGAGGTGTTGCAACCGACACAAACGTGGGAAAGGTCACCGTGAGGGGAGTTCCGGACCGGCCGGGCCTGGCTGCGCAGATATTCGAGCCGCTCGCCGACGCGGATGTCAGCGTGGATGTTATTGTGCAGAACGCCAGTATCGAGGGCGCCACCGACCTTACGTTTACCGTCATGCGGCCGGATCTTCGCAAGGCCCGTGAAGTGGTGATGAGCCTGGCCGAAGAACTAGGCTGCCGCGAGGTCGTAACCTCCGACCGCATGGCCAAGGTGAGCATAGTAGGGACCGGTATGCAGAACGCTCCGGGCTACGCCTCGCGCATGTTCCGGGCATTGGCCGACCGCCGCATCAACATAGAGATGATCACAACTTCCGAAATACGGATCACCTGCATCGTGGATGAGAGCAACGTGGCAGAGGCCGCCCGAGTACTTCACACCGTCTTCGATCTGGACCTTCCGGACTAGCGGAAGCTTGTGGCCGGACGCCAGGTGAGCCGAGCTTCCCATGTCTCCACCAGCGCCGGGTCCCGGCGAATGTAGCCGCGCCCGCGGAGCAGATGAACGAGCCTCCATTCCTGTCCGTTGTGATTCCGGCCTACAACGAAGGGCCAAGGATTGGCGCAAGCCTGGACGGCCTAGTCCGATATCTCAGGGAACAGAGTTACTCCTGGGACATCGTGGTTGTCGACGACGGCAGCTCGGACCGTACTCCGCGCGTTGTCAGGGAGGTCGCGGCTCAAGTTGCCGGCGTCCGACTGGAGACCGTTCAGCATTCAGGCAAGGGTTGGGCCGTTCGCCACGGTATGTTGTCCGTAACCGGCAGGCTTCGGATGATGTGCGACGCGGACATGGCGATGCCCGCCTGGCAGATCGGACGGTTCATCGAGCTAATCGAGGAGGGGTCTGACGTCGTGATTGGTTCCCGGGAAGCTCCCAGTTCGAGCCGGAGCGATGAGCCTCGTCTGAGACACTTCCGGGGCCGAGCGTTCAACCGCCTTGTCAGGACCATCGCCGTCCGTGGACTTGACGACACGCAGTGCGGGTTCAAGTGCTTCAAGGGCCCCGTTGCCGCAGAACTCTTCCGGCGGCAGAGCGTGCGCGGTTTCGGGTTCGACGTTGAGATCCTGTATATGGCCCACAAGTGGGGCCTCAAAGTGGCGGAGACACCGATCGACTGGCGCCATAACCGCGACAGCAAGGTCAGGAGCGGCACGGACACTCTCTCGATGGCGACGGATGTCTTGAGAGTGGGTTGGCGCGGAATGGCCGGCGCCTACGACTCTCGATCGGCCTCCGAAGGGCAGACGGAATGACAGAACGGGCAGGGCCGGTAACGGTGGTGGTCCCCACCTATAACGAAGCGGGCAACCTGCCCGTTCTCTATGCACGGTTGTCCGCCCTGAAGTTGCAGGACCTGCGGCTGCTTATAGTTGATGACGGCTCGGTCGACGGAACGGAAGAGACTGCGCGGAGCCTTGGGCAAGACGTGACGGTGATTCAACGGGGCAGAAAGCTGGGCTTGGGGTCGGCTTACGTGGAAGGGTTCAAGCGCGCTCTCGACCAGGGTTCGCGGTACGTGGTACAGATGGACGCGGACCTATCCCACGCGCCCGAGTACCTGCCGGAATTCCTCAAGACTCTCTTGTCTGCCGACGTAGTAGTGGGGTCCCGTTACGTCGACGGCGGAGGAGTTGACGAGCATTGGAGCCGGCGGCGCCAGATGCTGAGCGCGTACGCGAACATCGGCATCCGTCTGGCAGCCGGGCTCAGGGTTCGGGACGCGACGTCCGGATTCAAGGCGTACAGGCGAGAAACACTTGACGCGCTGGACCTGGACGGATTCAGATGCAACGGGTTCGCATTCCAGGCAGAGGTCGCGCACGCGTGCCAGCGGTTGGGAGCAAAGGTAGTGGAGCACCCGATAGTGTTCATGGAGCGGGCCGTGGGCAAGTCAAAGATGTCCTGGGCGATAATGCTCGAGGCGCTTTGGAAGCTTCCGCCCTTGCGGTTCAAGGGTTTGTCCAAACAGACTTGACAAGGGGTCCAATATAGCTTGCGAACCCGAAGTTGCTTCGCTAAACTTGCCCGCCTTTAGGGGAAATCGGATGATTCTGCACTCTACAAGAGAGCAACAACTTAGAATGAAGGTATTGGTTAGCGAGGCTGTCTCGCTTGCCATGGGATGTCAGTGGGCGCAGGCGATCGAGGCCAATCGCGCCATTCTGAACGCGTTCCCAGACGACCTCGGCTCATACAACAGGCTGGGTAAGGCGCTGGGCGAGTTGGGACAGATCAGCAAGGCTAGGGAGGCGTTTCGCAGGGTCCTTGAGATCTCCCCTCAGAACGCTATCGCCCAAAAGAATCTTCAGCGACTCTCCAGCCTCTCCGATGAAGCACCGGCGGCCGACGCGACCAGCGCTGAAGCGGCGTCTGCCGCAAGGCGCGCGTTCATTGGAGAGAGCGGCAGGGCCGGCGTAACCACGCTGACCAATGCCGGCGCTCCTCAGACGCTGCTCAAGCTGGCTCCCGGAAAGCCGCTCAAGCTGGTGCCGGCGGGAAAGGGGCTCAGAGTCACGGACCCATGCGGTGATTATGTCGGGTCCGTGGCACCCAAGCTTGGTGCGCGGCTGTTGCGCCTCATCAACGGGGGAAACGTGTACGAGGCGGCGGTGACCAGCATAGACGGTAACGAGGTCACGATCATAGTGCGCGAGGTGTTCAAGCACCCATCCCAGGCGGAGACGGTGTCCTTCCCGAACCTTCTCTCATCGGATCGTCGCCACCAGGTGCCTTCCACCCATGTAGGCTATGAAGTCGTGGAACGCCGTGACACCGTGTCGTTCAAGGACTGGTCCGATGACGATACCGAGCCTGGAGACGACGACGCGTTCAGGCCGGTGGTGCACGGAATCATCAACGCTAGCGGGGACGACCCCGAGGAGCGCCTGGCACAGGACTACTAGACCCGCGGCGGAAGGCCGGCGGGGCCTCGGCTACTCGGAGACGACGTTGTCAGGCTGGTCGGCAAGCGGCCTATCGCGGAAGTAAATTCCCCACCGCTGCATCAACTCTTTCACCTTCGGGTCGTTAAGTCCGCAGAGCTGCTTGAAGAAGCCCGCAAGCGAGTGCGCGTGCAACAGATCTTCCGTGCACACCCAGGTTGCCTCGCTGGGCACCACATACAGGAGGCCGTTCTGGTGCTTGCATTGCACTCCTATGCGTGTACTTCCCGCATCATGCTTTACGACCAAGCCCATTTCGCTCACTGTGAACTCCTTTGGCGTGAGCACCCAATTGTACCAGCCGCAGCCCCGGCTCTCTGTGTTTACCTTCTCCAAGGCGCAGAGCTTCTGTGGCGAGCTCCGTCCATGGACCTAGCCGGGCACGGGATCAATCGAGTGGGCGCGCGCATGCAGGCGCACGGCGCTCGCTGATATAATCGGCCGGCACAGATCTGAACGCGAAACGGCGGCCGTAGTTCCAAGTTCCGCCATTAGTAATACACTTGCAAGGAGGTGCCGATTGGCCCCGCACTATCAGGATGATTCACTGATTCTTCACAAGTATGTCTGCGGCCCGATGTACAACAATGCGTACATTCTGGTCTGTCCGCAGACCAACGAAAGCATCGTTATCGATGCTCCCGAAGATCCCGGCAAGATGCTGAAAGCAGCCAAGGAAACGGACGTAAAGGCGATCCTCATAACTCACGGCCACTGGGACCATATCCAGGCGTTCGATGAGGTCACTGAGGCCCTGAACGCTCCCGTGGGAATCGGACGCGATGACAACCACAACCTTCCCAGGAACGCGGACTTCTTTATGGAAGACGGAGACGAGATAAAGGCCGGCACGATTACGCTCAAGGCAATCTTCACGCCCGGCCACACTCCGGGTTCGACGTGCCTGGTTACGGGGAGTCACCTCTTCAGCGGAGATACACTGTTCCCGGGCGGCCCCGGCAAGTCGGACTCTCCCGAGGCGCTGAAGCAGATGCTGGAAAGCGTCTCGACGAAGCTGCTCGTACTAGACGAGGTTGACAAGGTCTATCCCGGCCACGGCGATGACGGAGAGCTCAAGACATCCAGAGAAGAGTTCGCCGTCTTCCAGTCCAAGGACCACCCGGACGACCTGTTCGGCGACGTATCCTGGCTCGGCTAGCTGAAACCGGGGCAACCAGCCCGTCTCCGGCACGAATGCTCAACGGTTCCAACAGGATTGAGTCTGTCCTGAACGCTTTGCGCGAGACCGGCGAACCTGCCGTCGTTCCGTTCGTTACGGTCGGCTTTCCGGATGTGGAATCGTCGATTGACGTTGTTCAGTCCGTAGTTGAGATGGGCGCCGACATGGTCGAGTTGGGCGTTCCGTTCAGCGACCCGCTGGCGGAGGGGCCGACGATACAGAAGACCAGCCAGCACGCGCTTGAGCGCGGCGTCACGCTGGACACGTGCCTCGATGCCGCGCGTGAGCTGCGGGCAAGAGGCGTGGAGGCGCCGCTGATACCAATGGGGTACTACAATCCCTTCCTGAGGCGGGGACTTGAGACGTTTGCGGAAGATGCTGCACGGGCGGGAGTCAACGGGTTGATCGTGCCGGACCTGCCTGCGGAGGAGTCCGACAGCTTCCGCGTGATCCTCAGAAGGCATGGCATCTCCCTGATTCCGCTGGTGGCGCTCACTAGCACCGACGAGAGGATCGAACACGCATGCGCCAACGCCAACGGTTTCATCTACTGCGTCGGGCAGATCGGGGTGACAGGCGCAAGAAACACACTTGCAACTGGGTTGCGAAGCCTCGTGGACAGGATCCGGGGACATACTGAGCTCCCCATTCTGGTTGGGTTTGGTATCTCACGTAGGGAGCACGTGGAGACGGTTGCCGGTTTCGCCGATGGGGTAGTTGTGGCCAGCGCGCTGCTGGACGAGGTGGGCCGGGCCCCGGAGGGGCAGGCCGCGGCCTGCGCGGGAACGTTCGTGGCGCGGCTCAAGGGCCGAACTGAGTAGGAACCGCGCATGTCCAGAGTAGTTGGGATCAGGGGAGCGACGACGGCGGATGAGAACACGAAGGAGTCGATTGCAGCTGCCACGAAGGAGCTGTTGGAGCGCATCGTGGAGGCGAACGACATAGATGCGGAGGACGTGGCCGCCTGCTTCTTCACGACCACCGAGGACCTGAATGCCGACTTCCCGGCGCTCACCGCGCGTGAGCAGATGGGGTGGGAGTACGCGGCGCTGCTGTGCGGTCACGAGATGAAGGTGCCGGGCGGCCTGCAAAAGTGCATCCGGGCCTTGCTAATCGTAAATTCCGATAAGCCGGCGTCCGAGGTCGTAAACATTTACAGCAAGGGCGCGGTCCACCTCAGAAGTCAGAATTTGGAGTCATAGCGGAGGTGCGGCCGCGGCGCACTCTGGTGTTCGGCTCTGCGACTCACGTCTGGAGCGACTTCTTCTTCACGATTATCGTTCCGCTGCTGCCGCTAATCCGCGCGGACCCTGATCTAGGCCTCTCCTACACGGAAGTTGGCATACTGAAGGCGGTGTACAGCGGTTCCAGCGCCGTGCTGCAGATTCCAGCCGGCTGGGCCGCGGAGTTTGCCGGCGAGTTCTGGCTGCTCATTGTCGGCAATCTGTGGGTTGCACTGGGGTTGCTGGTGGTGGCGGTCGTGCCCTCGTACCTGCTGCTCGTAACCGTGAGCTTCATCGCGGGCCTGGGCGGCGGCACGCAGCATCCGCTCGCTTCCAGCATGGTGTCGCGGGCTTACGATGACAAGGGCCGGTCGACGGCCGTTGGAACGGTGAACTTCGCCGGCGATCTTGGCAAGATGGCGGCGCCTGCCGTCGGCGGACTGCTTGCTAGCAGCCTCGGCTGGCGCGGGACATTGCGCGTCGTCGGCATAGCCGGGGCTGCGTTCATGGCTGCGCTGGCCCTGACGCGCCGCGCCATCGACCTTCCGCGCGCAGACCGACCGTCCGACGCCGGGGACGACCTCCCGGCGGAGGGCGGCAACTTCAGGGGTTTCGTTGCGCTCAGCCTCATCGGGTTCCTAGACTCTATGGCAAGAGGAGGATCGCTCGCGTTTTTGCCGTTCGTCCTGGAGGACAAAGGCATGTCAGTCGGCCGGATCAGCGTGATGCTGTTCCTCCTGTTTGTGGGAGGCGCTGCCGGCAAGTTCGCCTGCGGCTGGCTCGGCGAACGCTTCGAGCCGGTACGGTTGATCTTGTGGAGCAAGGGCCTGACGGCTGTGCTTCTCGTTGCCGTGCTCCTGGCACCGGCAGAGGCCGCGGTACCGCTGATGTTGCTGCTCGGCCTCGGTCTTAACGGCACCTCGTCTGTGCTGTACGCCACGCTCGCCGGGCTGATTCCGCCCGGCCGCCGGGCCCGGATGTACGGCTACTTCTACACCACCAACGAAGGAGGTACCGTCGCGGCTCCTGTGCTTTACGGACGGATTGCCGACCTCTTCAATCTTAGGATAGCCGTGATATCCATGAGCGCGGTGACCGCGCTGATCCTTCCCGTGAGCCTTGGGCTTGGCCGGTTCATCTCCGGCAGAGACGCGCCGGCCCTCGGAGAATCGCCCGGCAATTGACCAAACGACAGGCGATTTGGGCTACACTTGTTTGGTGGTTGAATCGAAGACAAACGACGGGTCGAGCGCAGCCGATCCTTCGCACGAAGCCGATTCGGCTGAGGTTTCGCCGGCAGTGGAAAGGCCCTTCGGCCGTACCTGCCGCCTGTCCGGCGTCGTGGTTCGCGGCTTCGGCCGCGGCAGGGAGTTGGGCTTTCCGACGGCCAACCTCGAGTTGAGTCACGAACTCCAGTTGCCAAACAACGGCATATATGCTGCGTGGGCGCACGTTAGGGACGAGCGCTACATGGCCGCGTTGAGCGTTGGAGTGAATCCCACGTTCGAGGAGAGTAGGCAGTCCGTGGAAGCCTACTTGCTGGATTTCGATGAGGAAATTTACGGGCAGACTATGGTCCTGGAGATTGTCGAGCGGCTGCGGGACGAGGTGCGGTTCGAAGGCATCGGGCCGCTAGTGGCGCAGATTCAGCGGGACGTCGACCAGGCGAGGACCGTGCTCGAAGGCAGCGTAGGAGGCTCGTAGGACGGCTGAAAGAGCCAGTACAGTGAATGTGATGACAACGAAGACCAAATCAACAATTGCCGGGCGCGCCGCCCTTTTGGACGAAATGCGAGCGCGGGGCATGGTGCATCGGTCAGCGTCCGGCGAAGAGAGCGTCACGCCGGGGCTCGAAGCGCTCTTTTCTGAGGAGCGCGTCACCGGATACATTGGATTCGATCCGACCGCGGACAGCCTGCACGCGGGTAACCTTGTGCCCATCATGCTGTTGGTCCACCTGCAACGGCATGGACACAGGCCCATCGGCATCGTCGGCGGCGGGACAGGCCTGATAGGCGACCCGGGCGGCCGTTCCGCAGAGCGGCCGATACTGAGCCGTGAGGAGGCCGAAGCCAACCTGCAGGGCATCCGGCGCCAGTTGGAGAAGTTCCTGGACTTCGAGGCCGGCAGCAATGCCGCCATGCTGATCAACAACGCGGACTGGCTCGACGGCATGAACCTTCTGGATTTTCTGAGGGATGTGGGTAAACACTTCACAGTCAATTACATGCTGGCGAAGGAGTCGGTAAGGCTGCGGATGGAACAGGAAGAGGGCATCTCCTTCACCGAGTTCAGCTATCCGCTTCTCCAGGCTTTCGACTTTGTCACACTTTATGACAGGTACGGGTGCAAGCTGCAGATGGGCGGCAGCGACCAGTGGGGCAACTTGACCACCGGTGTAGAGTTGCTACGCCGAGTCAGGGGCTTGCATGCGCACGCCCTGGCAGCGCCTCTCCTGCTCACGGCGACGGGAGAGAAGTTCGGCAAGTCCGTTGGGGGAGGCTCGGTGTGGCTCGACCCGGACAAGACCTCGCCCTACAGGTTCTACCAGTACTGGTTCAATGCGGACGACAGGGACGTTGGCAAGTTCCTGAAGCTGTTCACGCTCCTCGACCTGGACGAAATCGAGGATCTCGAGGGTGAGGTTGCCTCCAAGCCGGAGGCGAGGACGGCTCAGCGCCGACTGGCCTCCGAAGTCACCCGGATGGTTCATGGGGCAACGGCTCTGGGAGGCGCGGTTCGGGCGTCCGAGGTGCTGTTCGGCGGCGACGTGTCCGGCCTCAGCGCAGATGCAGTGTCCGAGATCCTCGAGGACGCTCCGCATCTCCCTGTTTCCAAGCAACGGTTTGAAGGCGAAGGCGTGCGACTCCTGGACTTGATTCAAGGGACGGGGCTCTCGCCTTCGACAGGGGACGCTCGCAGGGCTATCCAGGGCGGTGGAATCTACCTCAACAACCGCCGGGTGAACGACGTAAGGCTAAGGGTAGTCCTTGAGCACAGCATCGAAGGCAAGATTATCGTCCTGAGGCGCGGCACCCGGGAGTTCCGGCTTGTCCGCATTGAAGGTTAGCATATGAACCTTCGGACACCCGGCCCGATCCCTGTAGCCGACGACGTTCTGCAAGCCATGGCAGGCCCAATGATCAACCATCGGGGCCCGCGGTTCGCCTCCATCCTCCGCCGGGTCACCGAGCGACTGCAGACGGTGTTCGAGACCGCCGGCAGCGTCTATGTGATGACCTCTTCCGGCACAGGCGCGATGGAAGCAGCCATCGTGAATACCCTGTCACCGGGAGATAAGGTGCTGTGCGTTTCGGTCGGTGTATTCGGAGAACGTTTCGGAGAGATCGCCGAGATATACGGCGCGGACGTGGGATGGTTGAAGTTTCCCGACGGCGAGGCGGTCGATCCCGACCGGCTCCGCGCCGCCGTGCAGTCCGAGTCAGCGCTGAAGGCGGTCCTTGTGACCCAGAACGAGACCTCCACAGGCGTGATGAACGACATGGAGGCCATCAGCTCCGCAGTGAAGGAGGAGTCGGACGCCCTGCTCCTGGTGGACGGCATCAGCAGCGTGTGTTCGCTACCTCTGCGCACCGACGCCTGGGCCTGCGACGGGGTTGCCACGGCGTCGCAGAAGGGCTGGGGACTTCCGCCGGGACTCGCCTTCCTCAGCTTCAGCGACCGAGCCTGGGAGGCCCACGAGAGTTCGAAGATGCCGAAGTTCTACTTCGATCTTGCCGAGTACCAACGATATCTGGACCTTGGCCAGCCTCCCTTCACGCCGGCACTGTCTCAGATGTTCGCACTCGACCTCGTGCTGGGACAACTCGTATCTGAGGGCATGGGCGCCGTGTTCGAACGGCACAGGCAGATGGCACAAGTGGTCCGGAACGGAGTCAGGTCACTCGGCCTGCAACTGCTGCCCGAGGAAAGCGTGGCCTCCGATACGGTTACCGCTGTTCGTGTACCGGAGGGTGTGGACTGCGCCGGACTCATCGCGCGCATGGAAAAGGAGCACGGCGTGATTCTCGCGGGAGGGCAGAAGCAGCTTGCGGGCAAGGTCTTCCGCGTGGGCCACATGGGACAGTGCGAACCCAGTGAACTCGAGAAGGTAATCGAGTGCCTGGCCGAGGTGTTGCCCAATAATTTGTAGGAGATTCAATGAGCTCGATTAGCTTCGAAAAGCACACGCTTTCGAACGGCCTGGACCTGATACTGCATGAAGACCACAGCCTGCCCGTTGTGGCGGTGAACATCTGGTACCACGTGGGTTCCAAGAACGAAGAGCCCGGAAAGACTGGCTTCGCCCACCTGTTCGAGCATGTCATGTTCGAAGGGTCGAAGCACAACAGCGAGGGCCACTTCGAACCGCTCCTGAAAGTTGGCGCGAACCTGAACGGCTCCACCAGCGCGGACCACACCAACTACTGGGAGAACGTGCCTTCCAATTACCTGGAACTGGCGCTCTGGCTCGAAGCGGACCGCATGGGCTTCCTGCTCGAGGCCCTAGATCAGACGCGGTTTGATGTCCAGCGGGACGTGGTCAAGAACGAACGCCGCCAGAGCTACGAGAACCGCCCGTACGGCCTCGCCCGGATGCTGATCCAGCCGGCGGTGTTTCCACTGCCGCACCCTTACAACTGGATGACGATCGGCTCCCAGGAGGACTTGGACGTGGCCTCTCTGGACGACGTGAAGGCGTTCTTCTCAAGGTACTACTCGCCCTCGAACGCAAGCCTCGCCCTGGCCGGTGACATTGAACCGGCCCGGGCCGTGGACCTGGTCGAGAAGTACTTCGGAGGCCTTCCGCCGGGACCCCAGGTCCAGAGGGTCGGCCGGATGGACTCGGACCTTCGTGGGCGGGTGCACCTGTCGACAACCGACCGCGTGCAGTTACCGAGGCTCTACATGGTGTGGCCGTCGGTCCCCGAGTTCGACGCCGATGAGCCTGCCCTTGACACGCTCGGAGTAATCCTGGGCGACGGCAAGAGTTCGAGGCTGCACAGGTCCCTGGTCTACGAGAAGCAGATCGCGAGGGACGTGGTCGTCCACAACTACGCGCAGGAGATCGCGGGCGAGTTCATTGTCCAGGTCACCGCGGCGCCCGGCCACTCGCTTGAAGAGATCGAAGAGGAACTGGAACGTGAACTGGCCGACATGCGCTCCGCCCCTCCGACGGATGAGGAGGTGCAGCGGGCCAAGAACCGGATCGAGAGCCATCACGTGGCCCAGATGGAGAGCGTGGGCGGATTCGGCGGCAAGGCCGACATGCTGAACCTGTTCAACATGTACCTCGGCGATCCGGGGGCGATCAATCGTGATTTTGACCGATACAAGGCGGTCGAACCGTCGGACGTGCAGCGCGCCGCCAGCACGATGGGCGACAACATGGTGCGGTTCTCAGTGGTCCCCGAAAAGGGACACGCCGCATCAAGCACCAGCGTCGATCGGACCGTCGTGCCAGCCGCCAGCGCGCGTCCCGCGTTCACTCCTCCGGTGCCGGCCAGGTCGCGCCTGACCAACGGTCTCGACCTGCTAGTGATTTCGAGACCGGGCCTGCCAGTCATCTCCACCGGAGTTTTCCTGAGAGGCGGAGTCTTGACCGATCCGGGGGACCGGCCGGGCCTGGACCATTTCACAATGACCATGCTGCCTGAAGGGGCAGGCAACCGAAGCAGCCAGGACATTGCTTCCAAGATGGAGTTCCTCGGTACCAAGCTGTCGGTCAATTCGTCGCTAGAGTTCGCGTCTCTTGCCGCGGGCACGCTTACGTCGAGATGGGAAGACATGCTGGAAGTGCTGGCCGACGTCGTCCGGAGCCCCACATTCCCAGGCCACGAATTGGAACGCGTGCGAAAGGAGAGGCTTACGGACCTGCGGCGCATCTCCGATGATCCCTCGGCAATCGCGCGCCGGGCGGCGCGAGCCCTGCTGTACGGCCCGAATTCACCCAACGGACATCCTGCGAGCGGTACGACCGACTCCGTGTCGGCGTTCAGCAGGGATGACGTCGTGAACCACTTCGCTTCCAGATACGGTCCCTCTGAGGCCACGCTAATCCTTGCGGGGGATGTCTCTCCGGACGAAGCCATTGAAAAGGCGGAGCGCTACTTTGGCGAATGGACGAAGTCGGTCGCTCCGGTAGGTGGAGGCCTGGCTGAAGACGGCGGCGTCGAGCGTCGGGAAACCACGATCTACCTCGCAGACAAGCCGGGCGCCGCGCAGTCCGTCCTGTATACCGGATTCGTCACGCTGCCGCGGTCTCATCCCGACTACTACGCCTTCGTGTTGCTGAACGACGTGTATGGCGGGCAGTACTCGGCCCGGTTGAACTTGAACCTCAGGCAGGACAAGGGATACAGCTATGGTTTCATGTCTTCCATCGACTGGCGCACCGGCCCCTCGGCGTTTCTGGCAGGCGGCGCGGTCCAGACTGCGGTCACGAAGGAGTCCGTGGAGGAGGTGTTGCGCGAGTTCGCCGATATCGTGAATGACAGGCCCGTTACCGAGGAGGAGTTCATAGCCTCTCGCGACGGCCTGATACGTGGCTTCCCGTCGGGCTTCGAGTCGCGCCGTCAGCTTATGTCCCAGCTTTCGAGGCTGGTCCTGTTCGGCCTGCCGGACGACTATTTCTCGGGCTTCGTGGGCCGTCTGGAAGCCGTCACGCTGGACGCAGTGCAGGCGGCGGCATTGAAGCATCTGGCGCCCGAAGGGCTAATGGTGCTTGTCGTGGGGGACCGTGAGGTTGTCGAGCCTGGACTCATGGAGATCGGGCTGCCAGTCGTCCACGTAGACCACGAGGGACGCCGCACCGGATAGATACTCGGGCCCTCGAACGCCCGCTCAATGCGGGTCCGAGCTGTGAACGCTGTCGTTGATCGAGATCAGCGACCAGCCGCCGCAGTCGAACCTGAATCGGGAGATCGAGCAGTTGTCGAGGCTCATCCGAAACATCAACCTCTGGTCGAAGCCCAGGATGTAACGCATCAGACACTTTGTAGCCGTGCCATGGCCGACGATCGCGATCCTCATCGAGAGAGGCCGCGAAACGTAAGCCCGATTGTAGATTAGCTCTTCTTCCAGCCACTGGGAGACCCTCCGCTCCACCTCTCGCAAACTCTCTCCCCCCTGCGGCTTGAAGTCGTTTCCTTTTGCGGCCGAATAGGCGCGGACCTCAGGCGTGAACACCTCTTCGATTCGTTTGCCGCGCCATTCGGGAGGGCCTTCGTGCTCCCTCAAGGCGTGGACCTCCGGGATGTTAACGTCCGGCGTCCCCATTGCCGTCACCATGGTGCGGGCCGTCTTGATCGCCCGGCTGTACGTCGAGCAGTAGACACGGTCGAACCTCACGCCCTCTGCTGCGAGCCGTTCGCCGAGCCGACGTGCCTCCTCCTCTCCCCTGGCTGTCAGATCGGAGTCGTGAGTGCGTCCTGCCACTAGTCCCGGCACAGCGTTCGTCTCCGACTGACCGTGCCTGATCAGGTAAAAGTCACACTCGAAATCTTTGTGAATCATGTCTTTGAGTCCCTTGCGATCAGGTTAACACCCGAAAGGGCAAGACGTTATAATGTTCGCCACTTTACGGGGCTTGGGAGTCTGCCGCGCCAGGCGCAGCACCCATCTCAAGCAAGGAGTTACAGGCATGGGAAACCGGCTCGAAGGCAAGGTGGCGGTGGTCACAGGCGGCGGGCGAGGTATTGGCAGAGGTATTGCCCTTCTTCTCGCGGACGAAGGGGCTTCGGTCGTGGTCAACGACTTGGGCTGCGATGTGGACGGCACCGGCGAGTCCAACGTGCCGGCGGACCGCGCAGTGGAGGACATCAACAGCCGTGGAGGCGCGGCCGTTGCTAACTACGACAACGTGGCTTTGATGGACGGCGCTGAGAATCTAATCAGGACTGCCGTAGATACATACGGGCGTCTGGACATCCTTATCAACAGCGCGGGCATCGTCCGTGACAAGATGATCTTCCAGATGACGCCTGGCGAGTTCGACCTTGTCATTCGAAACAATGTCAAGGGGACGTTTGCCCCTTCGAAGTTCGCTGCAATTCTGTTCAGGCAGCAGCGCGGCGGGCGTGTAGTGAACATGACGTCGGACGCGGGCCTCGGCGACATTGGCCGTTCCAGTTACGCTGCCGCTTCCGAGGGCATCGTCGGCCTGACCCGCACTGTGGCACGGGACATGGGCAGGTATGGCGTGACCTGCAACGCGATCTCACCGATGGTGGAAACGCGCCTCTTTCCAGGCACGGTTGACGAGTACCGGGTTGCGGCAGGCATATCCCCCACTTCGGACGAGAGAGCGGGTATAGGACCGTTCCCTCCGCTGGAGGGCTCAGAGTGGGAAGGCGAAGGCGGGCCGGACGATCCTGAGAACGTTGCGCCTCTGGCCGTGTACCTTTGCACGGACGCGGCGGCGCAGATTAACGGCAACGTGCTGGGAGTGAGAAGAGGCAGCATTTTCGTCTACTCAAATCCGGAAGTGGAGAGGGCGCTGCACAAGTACGGCAATTTCACAATGGAAGACATGGACACACTGGTGCCCAGGGTTCTCGGCACTGGGTTCTAGTCGAATCGAGGCATCTCGCAGGGCGGCTGCCGCTCCGCGCAATGGACAAGCAGGGAGACTGATTATGGGCAACAGGTTGGAAGGCAGAGTCGCGATTGTGACCGGCGCGGGCAGGGGCATCGGCGCCGAAGTATCGAAGTGGCTGGCCGCTGACGGCGCGTCGGTCGTAGTGAACGATCTGGGAGGCGCAGTGGACGGCACCGGGATCTCCGATGCTCCCGCCGAGCAGGTTGCCGCAGAAATCAGGGACACCGGAGGACAGGCCGTAGCCAACTTCGACTCGGTGGCTGAGTTCGACACGGCGGGTAGAATCGTACAAGCCGCGATAGATAACTACGGCCGAATCGACATTGTGTGTCATGTGGCCGGAATCCTGCGGGACCGCATGATTTTCAACATGACCGAGACGGAGTGGGACGGCGTGCTTGAGGTGCACCTGTACGGGGCCTTCAACATGGTCAAACACGCCGTGCCGCACATGATGAGGCAGAAGCATGGGCGCATCGTGCTGTTCTCCTCAGGCTCCGGGCTCGGTTCCACGGGCCAGAGCAACTACTCGGCAGCCAAGGAGGGCATGGTTGGAATGGCCCGGTCGCTTGCCAGGGAGCTCGCCCCGCACGGGATCACGGTGAATGCCGTTTACCCGGGCGGAAGCACGCGCATGACGGCAACGGTGCCGGACCGGTCTCGCCAGATCAAGACTCAGGAGCGGCAGCAGGCGGCCACGGCGGCGGCGGGGGCCGCGGGAACCATGCAGGCGCAGGGAGCGCCGATCCAGGGCCCGGCAGAGGCCAGGGACCCGGCCAACAACGCGCCCAAGACGGTGTACCTGTGCTCCGACGCCGGTGGCAGCCTGACCGGTCAGGTGATAGGCACCAGCGGCTGGGTCATGTCACTGTACTCGCCGAGGCACCAGATCCGGAGCATCCATAAGAACGGCCGGTGGACTCTGGACGAGCTGGACGAGGTGATGCCCATTTCCATCTCCGCCGGTCTGATAAACCCGGTGCCGGCGCAGGCCCCCCGGAAGTAGGCGGCCACCGAACAAGCTAAGGCGTTCGTTGAACTGGCTCGACCTCGCGTTCCTGGCAATTATTGCCGGTGCCGGGTACTTTGGCCTTAAGAACGGTATGTTGGGGATGATAGTGGGCGCTGTCGCCCTCTATCTGGGATGGACGTTCGGCGGCCAGTTCGCCCTGCTGTTGGCGGGAGTGATCGACGATGACCCGGCGCGACAGTCCTGGATAGGCTTCGTTGTTTACAGCATCATCGTAGCGGCGGCCCTCGGCGGGGCCGTTATTGTCTGGCGCATGGTCAGGCCTCTTCTGAAGTTCCTGACCGTTGGGCTATCGTCCGTGGTGGACAGAGGGGGTGGGCTGGCGGCCGGACTGCTGCTGGGCATCTTTTTATGCGCCGGCGTGATCGTCGGACTGTCTCGCCTGACCTACGTGTACGAGGATGCTTCCTCTCAGGGAATAGCGGGACAGTTCTCTTCGAAGGTCCCGGAGTCGATTGAGTCCAGGGAGAACTTGGAAGAGGTCCTCACCGAGTCGTCCGTGACAAGGGTGGTCGTCAGAGTCATCGATGCCATCCCGGCCGATGCCTTTGGCCTGGTGCCGGGCCGGTTTGCTACGGGACTCGACATGTTGATGGAGGCGATGGATGAGGCCGGTGCCACATAGCCGAACAAGGCCGCCGAAGTTACGCATGCCATGTGCGGTCACGGTACTGACTGTTCCGACCACGTTTCAGACCGGTCCCTGCTAGTGCGCGGACCCTGACCGTGCGATAAGATAGTTCAAAAGGATTCCCGCCCAGACCACGCAACGTTCCATGCCGGTAAACTCCCCAGTTCTGGTGCTGAACCAGAACTATGTGCCGTTGAACATTTGCAACGCGCGCCGTGCAGTGATTCTAGTCAATCGCGGCAAGGCCGAGATGCTCGAAAACGGCCACGGAGACATTCACACAGTATCGGCTTCCTTTCCGATACCCTCCGTCATTCGCCTAATGCACTTGGTCAGGCGTCCCATATTGCAGCGCAGGATTTCACGGCGCGCTGTGTTCCACCGCGATGAGGGACGATGCCAGTATTGCGGCGACGTCGCGCGCCAGCCCACACTGGACCACATCGTCCCGAGGTCCCGCCAGGGTACGCACGAGTGGGAAAACGTTGTGGCGGCATGCGTACCGTGCAACCACAAGAAGGCAGGCCGGACGCCTGCCGAGGCCGGAATGAGGCTGCTACGCTCGCCGAGGGCGCCGAAGCCGAACCCGTTCCATGTGTTCGATCACCGGCCGATCCTGTCCGAATGGCGCCAGTTCATACCCTGGGCTCACTGAACGTAAGGCAGATGCGGGGCTAATCAGCCCGAACTCGGACCGATCTTCTCCAGTGCGCGGAACATAGGGCCGCGCAGGTCTGAGTACAGGAACTGCCCCGGCTCGATGATCACCGTCGCCTCGCGTTCCCCATACTCCTGTTCCACGAGCACGCGGTCGTTGACATGTAAGTCCAGGCCGGCCGGGTCCACGAAGTGTACTCGACCTAGTGGGCTGAACCGGACGCCCGCCATGTTCACTGCCTGAGTCCCGATGTACTCATTTGGACGTAAGGCATCTGGAGCATCATCTGCTCTGTCGCGAGTCGATAGGTCACGTTTCTCTGCAGGTTGGAGCGCGTTTCAAGCACGGCCCTGATCGCCCGAAGGGCATCATGGACCGTTACCGGCGTTCCTTCCACGGACGCTGATTTGGTAGGTGATGAAACGGCCTTCAGCAGGACGATGCGCCACCAGTCCAGCCACAGATCGAGGACCTGCCCGCCCTTTTCGCGATTCCGGGTGAACTCGGAGGCCAGGCTGCTGGCGTACTCGAACCGGCCCTCTAGCGTGCTGCCGATGGACTCCCCTATTTCCTGTAGCAAGCTGCCGCGCTCATCCAACAGTGAAGGCTCTGCAAGGGCCCGGACCGCCCAACCGGGTCGGCCACCGCTCATAGCCGCAAGCTCCCGAGCGCGCTCGGCGTCGACGCCGTGGCGCTCCTTGAGCAGGGAGGCAATGGCATCCGGGTGCGCCGGCCTCAGTTCGAGCGTCTGGCACCGGGACACAATCGTAGGCAGGATAGGCGCATTCTCACGGGAGACGAGAATGATCATCACGTGGTCCGGTGGCTCTTCCAGTGTCTTCAGCAAAGCGTTCGACGCTTCGGCGCTCATGGTCTCGGCGGCATCGAAAATGACAATGCGGCACTTGCCCTCAAAAGGTTTGAGGCTGATGTCGCGCTGGCAGTCGCGGACCTGGTCTATGCCGATGTTGACTCTGCTTCGCCCGCCTTCCGGGCCTTCCTTGAGCCCGATAACCTGCACGTCCGCATGCAGGCTCCGCCGGATTCGGTCGCACTGGCCGCACTCCGAGCAAGGGGGGCGGTCTCCGACGCAGTTGACCAGCCGGGCGAGGTCGAGGGCAAGCGTCATCCGGCCCACGCTTGGACGTCCGGCGATCAGGTACGCATGGGCCAGGCGCCCGGCGGAAATGCTCCGTTCCAGGAAGCGTACCGCTCGGTCATGCCCGGCAGTGTCCCACATCCTGATTTGCCTACCAAACGTCGGCGCGCATCAGGTCTTCGAACGTCTCCCTGCGCCGGATTAGCCTAGCGGCCCCGTCTTTGACCATGACCATGGCAGGTCGCGGGTTGAGGTTGTAGTTGGACGCCATCGAAGGAGAGTACGCGCCTGACGAAGGTATCGCGATGAGGTCGCCGGGCCTCAGAGACGGGAGCACGGCGTTCCTCACGAGAACGTCGCCCGATTCGCAGAACTTGCCCGCGAGGGTGACGGTGGTATCGGCCGGGTCGGACATGCGGTTGGCTGCCACCGCCTCGTATTCCGAGCCGTAGAGAGCCGGGCGAATGTTGTCGCCCATGCCGCCGTCGAGCGAGACGTACGTGCGGACGGACGGGATGTCCTTGATGGCGCCGACGGTGTACAGCGCGACTCCGGCGCGGCCCACGATCGACCGGCCCGGCTCCACGATGAGCGTCGGCGTGCCGAAACCCAGGGCGCGTGACCGCTCGCGAAGGGCTGTTGTGATCACCTCCGCATACGCCGAGATCGGCGGCGGCAGGCTGTCGCTGACGTATCCAATCGCGAAGCCGCCGCCGGGGCTAAACTCGCGAAGCTCCAGCCCCTCGGATCTGAACGGCTCCAGAAATGTCAGCACAATGTCTGTCGCGATTGAGTACGGTTCCAACTCGAAGATCGGGGAGCCAAGGTGAAAGTGAATGCCCACGAGATTGAGAGTCGGCGCGGCAATAGCCTGCCTGATCGCTTGCGCGGCGTCGCCCGTCTCTATCGAGAACCCGAACTTGCTGTCCAGGATGCCAGTGGTTGTGTGTGTGTGTGTATGCGGGTCAACGTTGGGGGAAAGGCGCAGCAAGATATCCTGCCGGCGGCCATTTCCATCCAGCAGGCCGTTGAGCAGGTCGAGCTCATGGAAGCTGTCGACTACAATCCGGCCCACTCCGGCCTGGATCGCCATCTCAAGCTCATCCGGCGTCTTGTTGTTACCGTGGAAATACACCAGGTCGGCAGGCAGGCCGGCGGCCCGCGCCACCGCCAACTCACCCCCCGACACGACGTCGATGCCTAGGCCCTCATCGTGCACCATCCTGGCAATGGCCGGATTCAGGAAAGCCTTCCCCGCGTACAGAACCCGTGTTTCCGGGTAGAGAGCGCTGAATCCGTCCACGAACGCCCGGCACATGCCCCGCAGCGTGTCCTCATCGAAGACGTACAGCGGCGTGCCGAAGTCGCTTACCAGGTCCTGCGTATCGCAACCCCCGATAGAGAGCCGGTCCCCGTCATTGACGGACGCCGTGATCGGAAACAGGCTTGAGTTGGGGAAATTCATGGGATAGGAGCCCTGCTTTCTCAGTAAGTGCATTAGGCACAAAGCTTGTTCCAACAAGGTGGCCTGCGTGCAAGCAGCCGTGGCAGGCCAGGATGGTATGATATCAGCATGAATACGCGTCGCGGGCTCAGGCTGGCCACTGGAGAGAGTAAAGACAGACCACCATGTTAGCCCAGCAACATACTCAGACCGCTAGGGAGTTTCTGGAAGCGGCGGATCGGGAGTTCGCCGTTAGAGATAACCTACAAGCCTCTGAGAAGATGTGGGGAGCAGCGTCGCATGCCATTATGGCGCTTGCTCAAAGACGGGGCTGGGCCCACGGCACGCACCGGTCATTGTCTCACGCTGTTCGGCGGCTAGCTCAAGAGTTGGGCGACCGAGAACTGCGCGGGATGTTCGCCATGGCCGAACAGTTCCATGCCAACTTCTATCACGGGCATCTAGAAGACTTCCAAGTGGAAGACTATCGAGACGAAGTGCGACGTTTCATCAGCAGGCTTTCGGCTCTGGCTGGCTAGGCCAGAGTCCTACAGCCGGGCGCAGCCGTCGACAGAGGGGAAGGCGTTGCGACGCTGGTCGTCTCAGGCCATCCTGCCAACTCTATTCATGATAGTTGTGCTGCCTGCTGCGCTTATTACTGCCTGCTCGAGTGCCGAAGCCCCGGCGTCATCGGCTGGGCAGACGCATTCCTCTGAGTACCAGAAGCAGGACTCAGACGCATCGCCGACCTCGGTCACGGCGACACAGGATCCCGCGCCGGGAACGGCGACGGGAGACGCCGGCGCGGCGGACGCAGACGGTGAGCGGACAGCCGAGCCCGCTGCCCTGGCGCCGCTTGCCATCGAGGCGGCTTTTCCGGACCTTGCCTTCAGGGAAATGGTGGACCTCACCTACGCCCCCGGTGACACGGAGCGGCTGTTTGTGGTCCTGCGGGAGGGTGAGGTGCGCGCATTCCCGGACTCACCTGAAGTGGATGCGTCAGAGCGTTTCCTGGACATTCGCCGGCTGGTGCTTACGAGGGGGTCCGAAGAGGGCCTGCTGTGTCTGGCCTTCGCGCCGGACTACGAGGAGTCCGGTGACTTCTACGTCTACTACACCGCGCCAGACCCTCGAAGGTCGGTCGTCGCCCGGTACACGGCGGACCTGTCCACGGGCACGGTTCCAGGCAACGCGAAGGGCGTCTCCATTCTGGAAGTGCCGCAACCGTTCTCCAACCACAACGGCGGCCAGATCGCTTTCGGCCCGGACGGCTATCTGTACGTGGCCCTCGGAGACGGCGGAGGCGCCGGAGACCGGCTGGGCCATGGTCTGGACCCGCACACTCTCCTCGGCACGATTCTGAGGCTCGACGTCTCCGATGCGGGCACTGCCGGCGGTTACCGTGTGCCGGCAGACAATCCGTTTGCCGATGGCGCGATGGGCCGTCCGGAAGTGTTCGCGTACGGGCTCCGAAATCCCTGGCGCTTTGCATTCGATCCCGAGACTGGCCTTCTCTGGACGGCCGACGTAGGGCAGAACCGGTACGAGGAGGTCGATGTCATCCGGCCGGGGCTCAACTACGGGTGGAACCGAGCGGAGGGCCTGCACTGCTATCCGAGCGGTGGCCAGGACTGCGACCTCGCGGGACTTGAGTCGCCCGTGGTAGAGTACGACCGCTCGGACGGATGCTCGGTCACCGGCGGGCGCGTGTACAGGGGCGGCCGGGTGCCTTCTCTCTACGGCGCGTACGTGTACGGCGACTTCTGTAGCGGGAAGATCTGGGGGCTTCGGTACGACGGTACCGCAGCGATTGAGCACTCCCTGCTTGCCGACACCGAACTCAGTATCTCGGCATTCGGCAGCGGTCCGGATGGGGAGTTGTACATCCTTGACTACGGGGAGCGGGGCCGAATCTATCGTCTCGTCGAACCCTAGGAGGCTGACCAATTGAACACAATGGCCGCTGCGGTCGCCGTTGGGCTTGGGACGGTCGAATGCCGGCAGGTCCCGATGCCGGATATCACGGGCGATTCCGTGCTCGTCGAGACGCTTGCGGCGTCTATCTGCGGCAGCGACCTTCACGTCCTCTACATGGGGTGGAACGTCAACGAGTTTCCACTCCCTCCCGGCTTACCCGGACACGAGGGCGTCGGCGTGGTTGTGGACGAAGGCCGTTCGGGCCTGTCGCGGGGTGACTTCGTCCTGACTGCACCCAGCATCTTCACGGCCCGCGTGTTCGCCGAGTACCAGGCCATCGATGCGAAATACCTGCTCAAGTTGCCGGATGGCCCGCCGCCGGACCACCTGCTGATGGCCCAGCAGCTCGGCACCGTGGTGTACGGCTGCAAGCGTCTGCCGTCCGTCGAAGGCAAGACCGCCGCGATCATCGGGCAAGGCTCGGTCGGCCTGTTCCACGCATTTATGCTGAAGCGCATGGGCGCGGCCCGCGTCATCGCGATTGAGCCGATCGCTGCCAGGCGCGAGGCGGGTACTCGCATGGGTGCGGACGAGGTGCTCGACGTGACGGGCCGGGCGGCAACGGACGCCGTGCTCGACCTCACGCGAGGGGAGGGCGCCGACCTTGTGATCGAGGCTGTCGGTAGCGTCCCGACACTGAACCAGGCACTGAACATCGTGCGGGAGCAGGGCCACGTCTGCGCCTTTGGCCTGCCGGAGTCTAGTGAGCCGGTGCCGTTCGAGTGGGACACCTTCTTCCGAAGGCGAGTGACGATGAACGCCGTTTTCGGTGCCCAGGACGAGCCGGGTCTGCCAGACTTCCAGGCGGCTCTGGACATGATCGCCGGCGGGGAGATCGACGTAGCTCCACTCACAACGCATCGTTTCCCACTGGAGCGAGTGCAGGAAGCCCTGGACCTTGCCCACGCCCCAGAGGATGGGGCGCTCAAGGTGGGACTGATCTTCAGCTCGTCAGGGTAATCGCGCCCTAGCCGCCTGTTAGATCCCCACGTCGATGGGCGCGGCAGGGATCCGTCCGTCGACTAGGGGCCGCAGCAGTGCCGCTAGCTTCCTGGGCGCGAACGTCTCCGCTTTAGCTGCGACCTCAATCTCTGCAATACTCCACCATCGCTGCTCCTGAAGGTACTTCTTCTTCAGCTCGTGCAGGGACGGAGGCGTAACGACGATTCCGGGAGACCTCAGCAGGTAGAACCGCTCTAGCTGCTCCACCCACTGGTCCACCCACCAGAAAACGTGCCGCCTGGTCCAGACGCACGGCCCAAGGATCGCGCCCTCCAGCCCCGTCTCCTCCCGCAGCTCCCGCAGCGCCGCCTGTTCGTGCGTTTCTCCTGGCTCAAGGCCGCCGCCTGGCGTGATCCAGAGCCTTTCGTCCTCCCGGTCGGGAAACCTAGTGCGGAACAGGAGCACGCTTCCGCAGCCGTCCAGGACTATGACGCGCGCCGCCGGCCGCGGGATGGGATTCTCACGGGTGTGGTGATTAGTTTCTGGCATACGTGGCAACCCTACCCTAGGTCGTCGGTGTTCAGGCTTTGCCGAAGGTGCTCCAAGTGAGGGCGGAACACATCCCTGAACCTGTTGACCCTGTCAATCATCCAAGCTCTGACCTCATCCAATTCCTGTTCCGGGTCATCAACCGTTGCACTTCGGGAGACTCCAACTCTGCTGCTCTGGTAGTCATGTAGCCTCTCCCAAGTCATTTGACCAAATTCACTCTCTAACAGTTCCTTCGTTTCCATGAGCAAGTCGAATGCCGCCTTGTTCCATTCTCTAGATGGAGCCAGAATCACCAATTCCACTCTTGCTTCGCCTTCGGAGGTCAGGCGCATTGTGCGGCCGAACTGTCCAAACCCGAGGCCTGAGCCTGCGTTGTAGGTGGACTGCCGGTTCTCAGTCATTACGTTCCACCCGTGCTCGCGGTTCAACTTTTGCAGGAGAGGCTTCCAAAACCGTACATACTTGGCCTGTGTATCGGAGAGTTCGGATGGGACGGAATTGATCTTTTATGACCAATGGTTAGGAGCCGCCGCCAAGCGGAATAGCGGAGCGGGAACGGAGTTGCCAATCTTGATTGCGCCGACTTCCACTCCGAGGAAGTCGAGCGACTCCCCTGTTCCTTCATTGAGCCAATCCAAAGCCGCTCGGTGTTCGTCGCGAAACTCAGTTGCTATCCAGATAACAATCTTAGCCTTGGTGCCCGCCGCATAGGTCAGTAGTTGGCCAAGGTGCGGATTGTCCGTTACCGCAATTTGGTTCTCGATAGCTACTGGAGCGTCTCTGTCAGCCTCGTTGGCAAGGATGTCCAGATAGTAGTTGCCAACCGGCACTTCTGTGCCCTTCAGCTCAAGAACCATACCTAGTTCCTCACCAAGCACCTCAAGGTTCTTGGCCAACCACGGGGTGAAGTCGCTTGCCTCGTCTGGCCAAACCTCTCGGATTGCTACCTCTTCTATTCTGCCTATCTCTGCCTGAGTCATTCTGGATGTCCTCTCTCCCCACGTCATAAGTGCAGTATCTCCAACTCAGGAAACCGCGCGGCCCTCAGGTGCTCCGCTGCGAGCCTGCGATGGCACTTGTCGGGCGTGCGCTCTGTGCACAAAAGCACCGCGCCGCGCTCCACCAGCTCGGCGGGGAACAGGCTGGCGCCGTCCCGCTCCTCCATCAGCCTCGCGTACCGACGCTCGTAGAGTTCCCAGTCTCCTGCCCTCTTTACGTCTCTGAACATCTGCTCACTGGGCGCGAGAAATGGCAACTCCACGTAGCTCATGCGCGTGAGTTTCTCCGTGAAGTAGTCTATGTGGCCCCGCTTCGTGAACCCCGCAAGCTGGGAGTTGTTCTTTAGCCGGATGTCGGCCAGGTACGCTGCGTCCGTCCCGTTGAGCAGGTCGAAGAACTCGCGGGCCGTTTTGCCAGTGAACCCGATCGTGTACAGCTTCATCATTTAGCCTATGAACGTCTCCGAACCTGACTGCCGAACGGTGTCCTTTGAGACCACCTGTAAGCTGAAGGGCGCAATTGCATAGGCCGGCGTGGTTGAGGTTGGCTGATCAGTTTTCAATCCTCAGTCGCGCAATCTGTGGGACCCAAGACAATTACACAACTCATTGGCCCTAGGCTCTGCGTACACCTTGGCCGCCCCAGCATTGCACACACCGTCGGTAAGCTATCATAGCCGGACGGTGGCCTGACCGCCGAGTTGGGCAGGACCGGAAGTCGGAACGGAGGCGCGGTGACGCAATGAGCGAACCATACGATCTCACCGTTGCGCAGGCGGCATCTGAGATTGCCGCCCGGCGTCTGTCAGCTGTCGAGCTTATGCGGTCGCTACTTGCAAGGTCCGAGGCGCTGGAGGACGACCTGCGCCTTTGGGTCACGCTGGACCACCACGCGGCTCTCACGGCGGCAGAAGAGAGCCAGCGCGAGCTGGACGCCTCAGGCCCGCGCGGCCCCCTCCACGGTGTGCCGATGGGCGTCAAAGACATATTCCATACGGCCGGCATGAGGACGACCGCCTGCTCGCCCATCTACGCCGACTTCGTGCCCGACGCCGACGCCGACAGCGTTGCCCGCCTGCGCGCCGCCGGGGCGATCGTGATGGGCAAAACCGTGACCACGCAGTTCGCCTGGGCCGATCCTTCGCCGACGCGCAACCCATGGAACTTGGCCCGCACACCCGGCGGTTCCAGCAGCGGCTCGGCGGCCGGCGTGGCGGCCCGCGCGTTTCCGTTCGCGCTCGGCTCGCAGACCGGAGGCTCTGTCCTGCGCCCTGCGTCCTACAACGGCGTCGTCGGTCTGAAGCCTACATTTGGGCGCATCAGCAGGCGTGGCGTTTTCGCTGTATCGGAGTCACTCGACACGATGGGCCACTTTGCGAGGACCGTGGAGGACGTTGCCATTGTCCTGGATATCATGGCTGGTCACGATCCGCAGGACTACGCTTCGTCGGCCCAGCCCGTTCCAGACTGCCGGGCGGCACTGCGCGAACGGACTACGGTGCCCCGCATAGGTCTGATCCCGGGCTTCTTCAAGGATCGCGCAACGGCAGAGGTCTGGGACCACACCCTGGCAGCCCTACGGACACTTGAAGGCGCTGGCGCCATCGTGGAAGAAGCGAGCATCGCATTCGATTTCGAGGTGCTTCTGTCCGCTCAGGGAGTCATCATGCGGTCCGAGGCCGCCGACGTACACAAGAGGGACTTCGAGGAGCGCCCCGACGACTACGCGCCGAAGATTCGAGAGCTGCTGGAAGAGGGCATCGCCCTGACGGCTCGAGAGTACATCTGGGCGAAGAGGACGCAACGCGAATTCACTCGCGCGATGTCTCAGGCCGCCGAGGGTTTCGACGTGCTGCTTACCCCGACCACGGCGACTCCGGCTCAGGCGGACCTCACCACCACGGGCGACCCCATGTTTCAGTCGCCCTGGACCACCTGTGGGTCTCCTACGGTGACCATCCCTTCGGGGCTCAGCGAGTGTGAGATGCCGCTGGGGCTACAGCTGGGCGCGGCGCCGTTCGCCGAGGCGAGGCTGTTGTGGGCCGCGCAATGGTGCGAGCGGGCGTTGGGAGTAGACCTCAGGCCCCCAGGCGGCTAGAGCGTCAATCGCCTCGGCTACTTGTCCGAGGGGAACACCTTCGTCACGCGCAGCGTCTTAGGACGCCGCCCCTCGGTGGAGACGACCCTTATCTGTACTCCGTCCTCGTCCACCATATCGCCAGGGCTGGGGATCTTGCCCAGGCGTTCGAACACGAGCCCTCCGAGAGTGTCAAACCCATTGCCCTCCACCGCAACGCCGACCAGCTCACGCAGATCGTCGATGCCGACGCCCGCATCCAGGAGAAACTCGGTTTCGCTCAGTGGTCTCACGTCCTCGCGGTCGTGGTCGAACTCGTCCATGATCTCGCCGACGATCTCCTCCAGCAGGTCCTCGATAGTGACAAGCCCTGAAACGCCGCCATACTCGTCGATTACGATAGCCATGTGAACGCGGCTGCTCTTGAACTCTTCGAGGAGTTGTCCAAGGTTCTTTCCCTCTGGGATGAATAGGACGGGCCGGACCACCTCGGTTCCGAGTACGGCCCCCACGGTGCCTTCACTGAACTGTTGCAGGATGTCCCTTGCGTAAGCCACGCCCAGGATGTTGTCCAAGGAGCCCTCGTATATTGGAATCCGGCTGTGGCCGGCGGAGAGCATAGTGGCCGCAAGCTCCGAGATCGGCGATCCAGCCGCCGCCGCTACCATGTCCGGCCGGGGAATCATGATCTCCCTGGCAGCCGTGTCATCCAAAGTGATCACACCCCGGATCATGCGCCGCTCAGCTTCGTCAAGCGGCTCGCCGTCCGAGGAAAGGGACAGCGGTACTCCGGAGAGATGGTCCTCAGTGTCCGGGTTCGGCCGACCTGCCGCTTCTGCCAGCATCCCGATGACCTTCTGCTGTATCCAGACCAGGGGACACAGTGTTTGGGTGATCCTCAGGACGAAAGGGGAAGTCGAGACGATTACTGCCTCTCCGTACGCTCCGGCAAGTACGGCGGAAAGCAAATGCGCTGCGGCTGCGAACAGCAGGAAGCCAAGGCACGTCGCCGCAAACGGTGTCCAGCCCATGTCGGTCCCCGTTAGAAATAGGTCTGCAGCAGCGGCGACGCCGGCTGACAAGGCGATCACGCGGACCAAAGTAAGCCCCGCGGAGGGAGCGATAGGAAGGTCGACGATCGAGGAGATGACCTGCCGTAGACTGGGATACTTGGCGGCAAGGTTCCTCAGTCCCGGACGTCCAGCGGCGGCGAAGCTCGCCTCGATGGGCCAGACGGCAAGTACTGCCGCCAACCCCAAGCTAATGATCGCTATTGACATTCTGCGTTCGTCCTCCGAGTGCTCCCGCTAACCTGCGGGCAGGGGCGCGGCCAGCGCCGTTTTGTAGCTCAGTATTCGGGCTGAGGCGCTCTCGGAGAGCGGCCTCGGTCTCCGCCAACTGTTCCCTCGTGTTCACTCCGAAGTTTACGTACGGCCGGTCGGACCTCACGGCCGTAACCTTCTGGCCCTCAGACACAGCCTTGGAGACCAGGTCGGTCAGGTAAATCTCTCCCTTGCGCTCGGAAGGCCGCAATCCGTCCACCGCGTCCCAAACCCATGACCCATCGAAGCAGTAAAGGCCGGCATTGACCTCCCTGATAGCGCGTACCTCTTGGTTCGCCTCAAGCTCCTCTACCACGGCTCGTACCTCGCCTTGCAAGTCACGGACAATGCGGCCCATCCCGCTGGCCGTCTTCAACTCTGAAGTGAGCAGTGTCACAGCCGCTCTGCTGCTAAGGTGATGGCGGATCAACGTGGCTACGGTTGCCGGTTCGACGAGAGGCCAGTCGCCGTTGAACACGGCTACATGGCCGCTCTGTTCGACTAGCTGGCGGGCGCTCAGCAGCGCGTGCCCGCTTCCGAGTGGCCGGCTCTGGACTGCGTACGACACGCTGGCCCCCAGTACGCTCCTGAAGGCCTCGTGTACCGGCGGGACCACGGCGACTACCGGCGCACAGCCGGACGCCTGCGCCGCTTCAACGACGTACGAGATGATCTCGCGGCCGCATGCGCGGTGAAGCACCTTGGGGGTGGGGGAATTGAGTCTTGTGCCCTTGCCACCGGCAAGGACGACGCCCGCGACGCTGGCCATGGCTATTCTGTCGCCGGGCACGGGCCGATTGCGCCGGAGGTCCGGCACATCGCTAAGCTGCTACTATCAGACGGATCGTCCACTACCTAGATGCTAGCAACGGCGCTTCTGTGCTGTCAAGCAAACACATAGTGGCCGGTCGGCCCGCGCATACTCTACTGGCGGTACGCATCGAGTTGCGGCTGGAGCGGCCTTTGAAGCCAGAAAGGTCGCGAAGCCCGCCGGGGCCGGGTCCCGGCCTGCACAGCGACTTCCAGCGCTGGTACACCTCGTTGGCCCGAGCTGAGTCGGCTGTGATATCGCCATACCGGTCCGTTGGTCCGGCTGCGGTAACGCGCACCTTCTGGTGCCAGCAGTGCTGCCCGCTAATCGGGTCCGGCTGCACAGGCATGGCAAGGTTCTGATGGACGCCGCCCTCGGCCCACCACAGCCGCTCCGAGTCCGGGTCCGAGGACTTCCACGGCGTAACTCCCTGGATCTGCTGCATCGTCCAGATGCCGTCGCCTTCGGAGAGTTCCACCAACGCTGAGTTCCACCGATCGCTGCCGTGATCTTCGAACCGCCTCCACCTTCCGAGGTGATGGGAGCACGCGATCACGCCGGGCCGCACACACTCCGTTACCCACACACGGTCGACGAAGTGACCTATCTCCGTGTCCACCCTGGCCAGGTCTCCGGCAGACACGCCGATTCTCTCCGCATCGATTGGATTGATCCAGACCGGGTTGGTGTGCGCGATCTCATGAAGCCACTTGGCGCCATTGGTCCGGGTGTGGATGAGGTTGGGCAGGCGGAACGTGGGCAGAAGACAGTACTCCGACCTGTCGTGGTCTATCTTTGACCGATGCACCTGGCTCACTAGGTGCGGGTGGCGATCCCTCTCGTCGTCGTCGATCGGGTAATAGGGAAGGGCGTACTCCGGCCACCCCCACTCCTTCATGGTGGTTGAAAAGAACTCAAGCTTCCCTGAAGGCGTGGGGAATCCCTGGACTGGCACGCCGTCTATCCGGATTCCCACGCGGTACCGCCCATGCTCGTCCCTGAAAGGACCCGGGTACGGCCTCCTGTTTACTTCTGTTGGACAGTGCTCTCTCCATACGAACCCGGTTGTCTCGTCGACTTCCGCGACATCAAGCATTGCGTCGGGCAGCGGTCGCTCGTGTCTGGCGAACACGTCCGTAGTGACCTCGTATGCGCCATAGCGGCGCATGTACTCGCCGGGCGCAAGGTCCTCCTCGGCCGCCCTGTCCACTAGCCCGGGTACCGAATTCTCGAAGATCCAGTCGTAGTACTCATTCACCTGTATCTTTTCGCCCGGACGGTAGGGCGATTCGATGTGGCGGCGTATGCCGAGCGACCCGTCGGGATCGATGCGCCAGGACAGCTCGAACCAGAACTCATTCTCCTCCCACACTTCTCCGGGATTGGCCTGTCTTGTATCGTCGATCCGCTCGCCCTCGCGCTCCCTTGCGGTGAGCACGACCGGCTGTCGGAAGCCGATCCACTGCGACGCGTGGGTCTCGTATGAGTGCAGGTCGTGTCTTTCGGCGCCCAGCCCGGTTGGGAGCACGTAGTCCGCCTACTGCGCCGTCTCACACCAGACGGGCGATAGAGCCACGTGCAGGCCGATGTCGCCGCCTTCCAGCATGGCGATCCACGAAGTGCCGTCCGGGTTTGTCCAAACGGGTTTGTACACGCGGGTGAAGTACACGTCCAGAGAGTGCCCTTGCTCCCGGAGCAGGTGAGGCAACACAAAGCCCATCTCGAAGTGCGCCGGCGGAAACTCCTCCGGCCAGTGGACGCGGTTCCACGCTCGGATGGCTTTGGGATGCGTGTGCGGCTCCGGCACGAACTTCCTCCACGAGTTCGGGATCACGCCTCCTCGTATACCGACCGAACCGGTGAGCACACTGAGGAAAAACAGGCATCGGGCCGACATCCAACCGCCTAGATGCCCCGCCGCGGCATTGCGCCATACGTGGGCGGCGAACGCCGTCCCTGCGGCTGCGATCTCCTCCGCGACCGACGCGAGCTCTTTGGCGGGGACCTCCGTTTCCGACTGCGCCCACTCAAGCGAATACCTTCCGTATAGCTGCTCAAGCAGCTATACGGAAGTCCTCGAACTCGCGGCCTCGCGGAATCTCCTGGATTCGGCCGCTGGCTCTAAGTTCCGCTAGGTAGGAAGTGTCGTTCAGAAGCTCTTCCCAGTTGGTCCAGCGCCTCAGGAAGTCCTTGTTAATGAGGTCGCGATGAATCAGGTAGTTCGCTAATGCCAGCAGCAGGCCCGGCTCCGTTCCCGGCCACGGCGATAGCCACGCGTCGGCCTGGGAAGCGGTGTTCGATAGCCGCGTGTCCAGCACGCATACCTTGCCACCCTTGAGCTTGGACTCGATGATTCGCTGCGCGTGGGGCGTGAAGTAATGACCCGACTCTAGATGAGAAGACATCAACAGCATGAATCGGGCATTCTCGTGATCGGGATTGGGCCGGTCCATGCCCATCCAGAACGCGTACCCGGTCCGGGCGGCCGCAGAGCATACGTTGGTGTGAGAGTTGTGGCCGTCCACGCCCCATGCCGCCAGCACCCTCTCCGTGAACAGGTCCTCGCCAGCCCTGCCGACTTGATAGACCACCGAGTCTCGCCGGTCCGCTTGGATGGCTTCCCGAATTCGGCCGGCGATGTCGTCCAGCGCCTCGTCCCAGCTCACTTCCTCCCAGCCGCCTTTGCTTCTCGGCCCGGCGCGCTTCAGCGTCCTGAGGATGCGGTCCGGGTTGTTGATCTGGTTCAGTGTGGCCGGCCCCTTGGGGCAGTTGCGCCCCCGGCTGCCCAGGTGTAGCGGATGGCCCTCCAGCTTCCTGATCTCCCTGGTGTCCTTGTCCACGTAGGCCAACAGCCCGCAGGCGGACTCGCAGTTAAAGCACACGGTCGGCACGATCGAGTAGCGGCGCTTTTCCGCTCCGAGCGCATCTCGTGGGTCCGCCTCCTCCCAGTGGTCCCACATCTCCGGGGATGGACTCGCGGAAAGCCCTCCGCCTGCGGGCGTCCTGAAGCTGTCTCTCTGGATCTGGCGTCTGTTTGTCACGATGGGCGTCGCACCTCCTAGCTCAGCGGCGCCGATTGGCCCGCCTGAACGAACGCGTGCTCGTAAGCCGCGAGTCCGGCGAGCGCGAGTACGGCAGCAGCAACTTGGACAGACTCTATCGAGGCGAACCCGGCCCCCATTGCAGTGGCGCCGCCGTACCTGCGCCTAATGCACACTAGAAGTACGCCCGGAATCTTCCGTGCGTGAGGATTCGAGCGGCGGTCCGGCCGTCAACCGACAGCCGGCCTGTGAACAGGTGACCCGCCAGAAACGCGACGTGTGCGGCCAGCAAGGCCACCAGCATCCAGTGCGCGGCGTCCAGAGCCGGGACGCTTTCGCCGAAGACCCGCGCAATGATTACAAAGGCGGCGGAGCCGGCGAGCGCCGTCTGCACCACGAAGTGGAAGGGCAGCACGTGGTCCTGCCAGAGGTCGCGGCCCTTCGCCTGCATGAACAGAAAGGCTGTGTAACCACCTGCTGCGGCCCCTAGCGGCGCTCCGGCCCATCGCAACGCCTTGCGCTGCCGTATCGAGGTCGGCTGAGCGCCAGCGCGTGGACCGGGATGTACGCTCCAAACAGGCCGATGATCCAGGCTCCCTTGGCCACCCACGAGCGCCACCGTGGCCTGAGAATCGTGAATAGGAACCTCGTTGGGATGCGTAAGGTCCATCACCAGTAGCCCGACCGTCAATAGGAGGAATAACCCCGCAACAATCAACAAAGCGGCCTCGGTGGTTCGGTCAGGCGGCCTGCCGGCAATGCCCAGAATCGAGTTGACCATGATCGCCCCGGCTGCCACCGACTTCGTCCACGTGTAGGCTGAGACCTTCCAGTTCTAGGGCGCGGCGTGCCGATTCGTGCCGGTTGTCGTACGCGAGCATGGCAGCCACGGCCGTCTCTCCCGGCGATTCGGCCGGCCGGCGCTTCCAGTCTCCGTTGATACCGGTGCCATTCGGCCGGCCGGCGCTTCCAGTCTCCGTTGATACCGGTGCCATTCGGCCGGCCGGGCACGACCCAGGACGCCTGTGGCTCGGCATGTGGATACATCTCAGCGAAGGCGGCTGTCCGTTCACGTAGTACAGCTTGGGATTGGTCTGCTTCTCCGGCTTCCTGACCGTGACATCCTGCTCGGCGACCAACTTCGCGATCTTGCTTCCCGGATCGTTCAGATCGCCGACGATTATTGCCTGCGTCGGGCACACGGCCACACACGCCGGCTGCCGGCCCGCGACTACGCGATGGCTGCAGAAGTTGCACTTCTCTGCGGAGTTCGAAACGGGGTCGATATAGATCGCGTCGTAAGGACAGGCGGCGATACACGCCTGGCAACCGATGCAGGCTGAGCGGTCGAAATCCACGATGCCGTCGGACCGCTGGAACATGGCGCCTGTGGGGCAGATGTGTACGCAGGGCGGGTTGTCGCACTGGTTGCAGCGGGTGCCTGGAAGTGGCGCGAAACGTCCGGGAACCGGCCCGTCTCCACCTGCTTGACATACGTACGCGTTACGCCTATGGGGACATCGTGCTCCTGCTTGCAGGCTACGGTGCAGGCGTGACAGCCGATGCACCTGCGGTTGTCGATGACCTTGCCCCACAGCACGCCGCGCTCGATCGCGGGTTTACTGTGGGGCCCCGGACACACGCACGCGGATTCGTCTTCGGCTGTGCCGGACTCGTCGCGATTGCTGGGCGCGGGCGGCGTTGAACTACAAATGACGTAACACCGTCGGATGAGTTTGGGTTCGGCAGATTCTTTATGCAGAGAGGAAGGTGCGCAACTTAGGAAACTGCAATTCTACAAGTTTCGGTATCACAGCCTGAAGGATGCATTGCGGAGCGTCTCATCGAATGTTCTGATCTCCCGCACTCCTCGCCTTAGACAGCTGGCGAGGTGGCAAAGGTCCCTTGCACGCAGTTCGGGATGCCGGCTGTGAAGCTGCCGGGCCAAGACTAGATCCGCCTCCTCCAGTGGCCAGATTGTGACTCCGGAACTGGATGCTAACGTTCTTGCCGCGTCCAGTACTTTGACCCTGCCAACTGGCAAATATGCGTGCATCAACTCTTGGAGGACCTCCGCTGATGTGCAGAGTGGTGTGCCAGACTGGATAGAATCGAGAAAGAAAGATCGTGCGGCCGCGCGCAAAGGATGAGGACTTCCCACGGCATACATGAAGGCGTTCGTATCTGCGAAGATCAAGGCCCGGCCCTACCACCGGCGCGCGACTGTTCGATGATGCGCACATGCTCGCTCCAATCCGGCTCGACGTCTGGTCCCCCCTAGAATCACATGCCTGGAAGAACTCCTGGACTTTCTTCGAGGTGTCGAATCTCTTTCCCTTCTGTCGGTCTTCCAACTTCTCCCGAGCTGCCTCTCTAAGCCATGCGCTAAATGTCATGCCTTCCATGCGCGCCTGATGAACAAACCGGCTCCAGTCATCGTCGGGAATGATTAACTGGACTCTGGCCATGTACTTAGTCCCCACTCTAATAATGTGTATGTACATTGCACATCAAGAAAAGGACCGTCAACACTGCTCTCTAGGCGTTGGTCTGCGCCATTGCCCCTCTCTTCGCTAACCGACCTCCTGTTAGAATCCGCTCCAGCATGACGCCCATCCACGTTCGAGCCGTATCTGGCGAGTCCGATTGGCAGGCCGTGAAGGCCCTGCGCTGTGCCGTCTTCGTGGAAGAACAGGGCCTGCCAGCCGAGGAGGAGTTCGACTCGCATGACGAATCTGCCACTCACGCTGCCGCATTCGACCCGGCTGGCCGGGTCGTTGGTACCGGCCGCCTGTACCGGGACGCCGCCGGCGAGGCGCGCATAGGGCGCATGGCCGTCCGCCGGGACATGCGTCGGTACGGCATCGGCGGCGAGCTGCTTCGGTGGTTGGAGGCTAAGGCGGTCGGGCAGGGCGCAGGCGTGGTTGTCGTCCACGCTCAGGCGTACCTCGAACGCTTCTACGCTCGCCGTGGATACGTCGTTGACGGACCGCTGTTCATAGAAGACGGCCTGGAGCACATCCGCATGACGAAGGCGCTCCCCGCTGCCACCTCAACGCCCCAAACCGCCTCCGCAGTGATGCGAAAGGAGTAACACCATGCCTGTCAGGAAAGTATTGATGACCGGGGCCGCCGGTTACATAGCCAGCCAGATGCTGCCCGCCTTCCGCCAGCGATACGACCTGGTGCTGCTTGATGTATCTGACAGAGACCGCGACAGGAACCTTGTCGAGGGCGTGCAAATCGTGGACTTGATCGACGACGACCGCTCGAAGTACGCGCACCACTTCGAGGGAGTCGACGCCGTGGTCCACCTCGGGCACAAATCGCGAGGCGGAGAATTGATCGACCACTACTACTCCGAGCGGCAGAATGTAGCCATGGCGTACAACGTACTTCGCTGCGCCTTCGACTCCGGAGTCGAGCGTGTCACGATGGCGAGTTCCAACCACGCCGCCGACTGGTACGAGCACATGCTTATACACAGCGGAGAGAAGTCGGTCGTGGAACCGTACGAGCTGCCGCTGTCCGACAACTTCTACGGCTGGGCCAAGGCGACCTACGAGCACATGGGTTTCTTGTTTGCGTGCGGCGCGTTCGCCGAAGGTGCCGGGGACCCCGCGGCCCTGGTCCGGGTCGGCGACATCAACGTCGGCCGCAGGTTGGGCGTGGTGTGCGTGCGCATCGGCGCGCCGCGCGATCTGGACATCCGCGTCTACGAGGGCAATCCCGCGCTGTACAAGAGGGACCTCGGCGCTTACATCAGTCCTCGCGACATCACGCAACTATTCCGCAGGGCCATCGAGACCCCGGACATACGCAACGAGCACGGCGTACCCTGGCTCGTCGTGTACGGCATCAGCAACAACACGCGGGCCTTCTGGTCGCTGGTAAGCGCCCGCAAGGTCCTCGGTTACGAGCCTGGGGACGACTCAGAGGTCAAGTATGCTGATGAAATCGCCGGTTTCCTAACAGGGGAAGGCTCGTCTGGACTCCCGGGCCGCGTCCAGGCCGTGTGAGGTTACTCGGGGGCGCTTTCGGTCATCGGGGCGGGCTTTCTCGACGCTGCACTTCGTGGCGTATCGCCTGAAGGGGCTAGATGCCCGCCAGCCGCTCCGCGTCTTGTATGTAGTCGATTGTCTCTCGGACCAGCCGTCCAGTGTCCTCGATCGGCTCGCAAAGGCCTGTGTAGAAGCAGTCGCCGTGCAACACGCTTTGGCGCTCAAAGTAGCGGCCCCGCAGGATACGTACTGCTGGCTTGTCCATTGCCAGTTGTCGCAAGGCCCTGGTGGCGTCGGGCAACTTCTGTGGCAGTTCGCCGGTGCCCGCCAGTATGATCGCGTCGGTGGCGCGCCTTGCTGCCCACCGCGCCTTCTCGGCCGAGTCGCGCACGTCGGCGGCGTCCAACTGCCGAAGGGCCGAGTCGTACATCGCGCGGGCGTCGGCAAACACGTGGGTCACGTCGGGGGCGGTCGTCATGGCCTCATCCAATCACGGTCCCCCGCAGCACTCTCATGCGGCGCCAAGATGAAAGGGGAGACGTTGCGGCATCCCGCCGGAGTGAAAGCTTCCGCCCCTACCAGTAGCTGGGGACGTTCTTCTCCTCTTTGGTCATCACTTCGACAAGCGCCGGTTGCCCTTCGCTCGCCGCCGCAAGGCCCCGGCGTAGCGCGCCCGCAACCTCGTCCGGCGACCACACTCGCTCTGCGCTCGCGCCCAGCTCTCTGGCGACTCCGGCGTAGTTCCCGCCCAGCGCGTTGCTCCCGTACACCTCGGTCGCATGCGGCATGTGGTCCGAGTATGCGGTCATCACGCCGTTGTTGAGCACCACCGTAAGAATGCCGATCTCCGACCGGACCGCCGTCTCGATGTCCAGCCCCGACATTCCGAACGCCGCGTCGCCCATCAGGTTGATGACGTGCTTATCGGGCGCTGCCATCTTCGCTCCCATCGCCAGTCCCAGCCCGTACCCAAGCTGTGTCGACTTCCCCCAGCCGATGTAACCGCGGGGCGTCTCCACCGGCCAGAAGGGCACCACTTGGTCTCGTGGGTAGCCCGAATCGTGTGTCAGGATCGTCTCGCGCACGTCCACCGCGTTCTCTATCTCCTTGATCACGCGGTACGGGCTGATCGGTGTCTCGTCCGATGTGAACTTCGGCCCCCACTCGGCTATCCATTCAGACTTGACGCGCGCTATCTCGTCCGCCACGCCTAGCACGTCGCCGCGTCCGTGTTCCCCCGCCTGTCGCTTGACCTCCTCGCACATCTGCGCCAGCACCAGCTTCGCGTCCCCAACCGACCCGAACTCGACTCTGCGTTCCTTGTTCAGGTCCTCGGCGCAAACCGTAACTTGCGCCAGCGTTGCCACTGGCGGGACCGGAGCGTTGAAAGTCGACTTCGTGAAGCTCGTGCCCACTCCAAGCACGAAATCCGCGTGCTCGAGGAAGTGCGCCACCATCTTCGTGCCCGTGTGCCCACCCGTTCCCAGTGCGAGCCGATGGGTTTCCGGGAATGCGCTCTTGCCCGCGAGCGTTGTCATCACCGGCACGTTCGCGAGTTCGGCGAACTCCAGCAGCTCGTCGCTCGCCTCCGCGTACAGCACACCTTGGCCCGCGGTAACGACCGGCCGCTTCGCTGCCAGCAGCGCCCGAACCATGTCCCGTACGTCGTCAGGGTCGCCAGCCGATCTTCGCCTCGCGACCGGCTCGTACGCCGGAGCGCCCTCCGGTATCTCCTCCTGAGCGACGTCTACAGGTATCTCCACGAGCACCGGGCCGAGCCTGCCGTGCTTGAGGTGCGTGAACGCCTGCCTCATCACGTCCGGGATGCGGCTCGCCAGGCTTGTTGTGCCGGTCCACTTGGTGAAGCCCTCGTAGTTCTTCGCCGCGGCAAAGTACGGGTGCACGCCCTGCCGGTCGCGGGCTTCCCCGCCCGGTAGCAGCAGCAGCGGCACCGAGTCCGCGAACGCCTGCGCCGCTCCCGACATCGCATTCTCAGCGCCCGGGCCGTGCTGCATCGTGAACACGCCCACGGTCCTGCCGTTCTTGACTCGGCTGAAGCCGTCCGCCATGTTTACGCCCGCACGTTCCTGGCGGCACAGCACCGGCCGGATGCCCTCTCGTGAGCATGCGTCGATCAGGCTTTGCGCAGGGAAGCACGCCAGCCACTGGACGCCCTCGGCCTTCAGGATCTTTGCGATCGTAGTGTCACCATTCAATTGGCTACTCCTAGTAGTGCAAGACTTTACCGACGCGCCTCGGGTCGCAGGACAGCCATTGTCTGCCTATCTATGTGGGTCCAGGGCTATGCCCTGGCGCCGCCGAGGCTGTCCAGCGCTTCTTCGATCGACATCGACACGCACGTGAATATAGGCGTGTCAAGCTTCGTAAACATGCTGCCCTCGACCGTGCGCAGTTCCGCAACCAGGTCCAGGAACTCGCCGGGGTAGTCCGTTTCGAAGCCCAGCATGAACTCATGGTCGTCTAGCCCGAACGAGTAGCTGGTGTGGATCGACACGGATGGGTACTTGTGCCCTACGCGGAAGTGCTCAGACATCATCCGCTGCCTTTCCTGCGCGGGCAGCAGGTACCACTCCCTCGTCTTAACGAACGGGTACACGATCAGGTACTTCGACTTGGCCGGTGTCACCTTGGTCCGCGTTCCCTCCTGGCCCTCATGGCGATGATCGCTCACGTACTCAGACTGCCTCGTCATCGCGAGGTACGAGTACGGTTGGTCCAGGAACTGCGCCAGCCCCGTGCTGCGTAGGCGGGCAGCGCTGCTCTGCAGACCTTCGAGGGTTTCCGATGTGTGCCACAGTAGGAAGTCCGCGTCGCCCCTGAGTCCCACGAGGCTGTACGCTCTTGTCATGAGCAGGTCGGGCAGTTCGCTCACCACCGCGGCGAACTGGCTCTTCGCATCAGCCCGATGAGGCTCGATCAGCCGGAACCAATCTCGGCGGACCTTGAAGAAATCGTACTTTACGTACTGCCGACCGTTTCCGTCCATAGGAACATGCTCCTGAAGGGCGCCCGATTATAGCATAGGCACCGTCGCGTCCCCGCTCCACTGGCTTGGTCACTATTGCTTTCGGCCAGCTATGAATTGTACGTCCGGCTCCCTGGAGCAGACGGTCTGCTACTTCACGAGCGCCTGGTACACGTCGGTCTGGAACTCACGGTCGATCGGATACTGTGTGTTTGGCATGAACTGGGTCAGCATGATTGCAACCAGCTCCTCGGCGGGGTCTATCCAAAAGATGGTGCTCGCCGCCCCGGACCAGTAGTACATGCCATTGGAACCAATGATGCCGTGCTGGGCGATGTCCGTGACCACGCAGAAGCCGAGTCCGAATCCGCAGCCCTTCGTGTACGCGATGGAGCTCGGATTGTTGCTCACCGAGAACGGCTTCAGGTCGTCGGTAAGGTGGTCGGACCGCATCATTTCTACCGTCTTCGGCGCCAGCAGGCGCGTATCCTCCAGATTGCCGCCGTTTAGCAGCATTTGGCAGAAACGCATGTAGTCGGACGCCGTCGAGACCAGCCCCCCTCCTCCAGAGAAGAACGTATGCGGCCTCGCGAAGCTGTCCACAATCGGGTTGTCGAACCGGGCGATGCCGCCTCCCTGTGAAGGTGTATAGACGGCGGCAAGCCTGTCCAGCTTCTCTTCGGGGGCGAAGAACGACGTATCGGGCATGCCCAGCGGTGAGAAGATCCTGTCCCGCAGGAACTCGTCGAATTGTGTTCCCGAAACTATCTCGACGAGGTAGCCAAGGACCGTGGTCGCGTTGCTGTATCGCCACTTGGTGCCTGGCTGGTCCACTAGCGGAATCCTGCTGACCTTCTCGACGAACTCCTTGAGATTGCTGTCCGGATCGTTGACTCTGGCCTCCCGGTACATCCTGCTGACGGGGTGGCCCTCTTGGAAGCCGTAACCGAGCCCCGCGGTATGTGTCAGAAGATGGCGAATGCTGATCGGCCGCTCCAAGTCCACGAGCCGGATGCCCGCCTCGCTCATGCCGTCATACACCCTCAGGTCGGCAAGCTCCGGTATGAAGCTGCTGACGGGATCGTCGAGTGAGAAGTGCCCCTCTTCGTGCAGCATCATCACCGCGGCGCTGGCGATCGGCTTGGTCATTGAGAAAATTCGGAAAATCGTGTCTGGCTGCGTGGGCGCGCCGGTCTCCAGGTCAGTGACCCCGTACGTTTGGAAGTGAAAGATGTCGCCGCCTCGGGCCAGGATCGTCAGGGCCCCTGCCAGCTTGCCGCTGTCGACGTACTTCTGCATACGCTCGTTAATCTGGCAGAGTCTGCGAGAGGAGAACCCAACCGATTCTTCGGACACAAGTTTCACGTTGCTTGGCACCTTTCTGTCAAATGGTCAGCGATAGTTTGCGGAGATCGCGCTCTCGCCCCGGGGCTTGACACTCGCATTTGCCGCTAGCTAATACCTCCGTACTGTGACTTAAGGTGAAGCAGGATGGCTGGTGTTGCAAAGCCTATCGGACTGCTGAATCCAACAGAGCGCGTAGTTTATGCAACAGGCCCGGGACATCTGAGCGGACAATGTCCCAAACAACGTCATCGTCAAGGCCCAGGTATCCGTGAGCAGCTCTGTTCCGAGTCGCGATGATTCGCTGCCACTCGATGTCCGGGTGCCCTTCGCGCACAGTTTGGGTATGTGTGTTGCCGCTCCTCCGATTAGCTCTAGATTGCGCAGCACGGCATCGTATCTTCGTGTGTCAGTCGTGAAGGCCTCCTTGTCCATTCCATGTGTATAGGACAGTACCTTCTCTCGCTGTGAGCTCAATATTGTCCCGCACATACAGGATCGACCGTCGAGTGACTTCACGACTGTCATACATCCACTGCCTCTCGCTCCACGAAAGGTCGTAGCTCCGGCCTCAGGGCCTTATCTGTAACAAGGTCCACAGGTCGTCCTAGGAGGTCTTCAATGTAAAACTGCACGCCGAAATAGGACCTTGATGTAGCTGGCCCGTCGAAGCCGACGAGGATATCGATGTCGCTCCCTTCTTTGGCCTGCCCGCGGGCGAAAGAACCGAACAATGCAAGTTCAGTAACTCCGAAACGCTCGGCTAGCGTCGATTTATGCGACCTGAGCGCGTGAAGAATCTCATCTCTTTCCATGCGATGTCCCTGCAGGCTTCAGAACTCGTAGACCCCGGTGATTGATCCCCGGGCATCATAGCCTTGATGAGAACGCTTGGTATAGGGACCACGAGTGGCATGGGGGCCCCGCCCCGCCGGCTTGACACTCCCAATCGCCGTTAGCTAGCATTTCATATAGAGGGGCCCTGGCGAGTACGGCGCATTAACGCGCTTCGTATGTCACTCGCCGATGGTTACCAGGAGCGTACCGGGGAGTCGGCATGGCCGATCGATACCAGCGAGAGATCGAGGAGATTCTGCGAAAGGCCGGCGAAGCCACGCCGCCCATCGCGCCTTCACCCAGAAAACTGGGCCTCAGACGTCTAGTTTGGGCTTTCGCAAAGCAGTCCCTCGCCGGAAAGCCGTGGTCAATCTCGCCGGGCCGCGCGATGGTGGCGGCAGTCCTGCTCCTTCTGGCCGCGCTCGTCCTCAACTCCGTGATGCCCGGCCTTACCGGACCGGTGGCCCTTGCCGGCCTGATCCTGTTCATCGTGGCCTACGGCATGTTCTTCATCCGCCCGAAGAAGACCGAAAAGCGGTGGAGAGGCCAGGTGATCGAGGAAGAATCGAGCGGTTCCTGGTGGGACCGCTTCCGCCGCCGCTGACCGTAATCTCCGGGCCTTACATCCACCGTGCAATCCCTATGCCCGGGCGTGCCCTGCTCCCCCTGTCATCCCGAGCGTAGCCGAGGGATCTAAAACCGTCGCCATAAAGCAACGCCTGCTACTGTGGTGACGGACGAGCCGTGTCCGCCTAGCCCCGCAAAGCCAAGAAACCTACCCAATTATTCCGCTAAACCCCCTCTCCCTTGATGGCAGAGGGTTAGACTCCGTCCTGAGCGAAGCCGAAGGAGCCTGACCCGAGTCTCTCGCGAGGGGTTGAGGGTGAAAAGGGATGGTGCGCTGTGGCCGCTCCCCTCTTCAAAAGGAATCAGATCGCGCACTCGCCCTCGCCGCGCTCCACCTTGTAGATCACCGTCTTGTCCCAGTCCATGTACGTGTCGATCGACTCACGGTTGAGCTCGCGCGTCTCCCGGTGCTCGGCCATGATCGGCTCGAACGTCTTCGGGCCTACCCGAACGACGAAGTCCTTGAAGCGCTCGCCATCCTCGCGCTGCTCCTTGTACAGGCCGATGATCTCTTCCAGGGCCAGCGGAACATTCTTCGCCGCCACTCGGCCGCGGACGCGCAGTCCGAACCGCGGGTCGCCGCCCTCGTAGCTGCCTCCGAGGAACAGCTCGTACGACGGCACCTGCCCGCCCGGCGCCTTCGCCGCCGCGCCGTGAAAGCCGATGTCCGCTACGTGGTGCTGGCCGCATCCGTTCGGGCAGCCGCTCATCTTCACGTGCATCGCCCGGACCAGCGGGTCGGACGTGTCCATCGCCTGGATGGAATCCGAGAGCGCCCGGCCCAGCCCCATTGAGGCCGTGATGCCCAGCTTGCAGCTGTCCGTGCCTGGGCACGACACCACGTCGGTGATCTCGTGAACCCCGGCGTCGCCGAACCCGATCCGGCTTAACTCCTGCCAGAACTCATAAAGCGAGTCCCGGTGCACCCACCTGAACGCGATGTTCTGCTGGTGCGTGAGGCGCGCCCGTCCTCCGGCGTACTTGCGCGACAGGTCCGCTAGCTGATGGAACTGCTCGCCCGAAATGTCGCCTAAGGGCAGCCTCGCCGTCGCCACTGTGTACGGCTTCTGCTTCTGCGGCTCCACGTTCGACTCCACCCACCTGGCGAACTCCGGCACGTGCCCGTTGCGGCTATACCCGCCGACAGGCGGTGCCGGCGCATCGACCGACTCGTCTTCCACGAACAGCAGTCCGGTCGGGTCGATGTCCCGCTGGGCCCACGGCTGCCGAAGCTCCTCCTCGACCTCCTTGCGGAACTCGTCGATTCCTATGCGGTCTATGTAGAACTTGATCCGCGCTTTCATGCGGTTCCGACGGAGTTCGTTCGTCCGGTCGAAGATGCGGAACACAGCCTCGGATATCTTGAGGTACTCCTCCACTGGAACGAAGTCGTACAGCACGGGCGCGATCCGCGGCATGATAGACGTCCCGCCGCCGGTGACCATCTTGAATCCCTTGCGGCCGCCCACGATCTTGGGCACGAAACCCATGTCGTGTATCGGTGTGATCGCGCAGTCCGCCTCGCAGCCGGAGAACGCCGACTTCACCTTTCGTGGCATCGCCTGCGTTACCGGATGCCGCACGAAGTACCGGGCGTACGCGGCCACGTACGGGGTCACGTCGAACACCTCGTCGGCGCACACGCCGGCTTTCGGACAGCCGGTGACGTTGCGCACCGTGTTTCCGCATGCCTCCCGCGTGCTCATACCCGCCGCTGCCAGGATACGCATCATCGTGGGCGTGTCCTCCAGCTTGATGTGGTGGTACTGGATGTTCTCCCGCGTGGTCACGTGCCCCCTGTTCTGAGGCGAGAACTTGGTGGCAGACTCGCCCAGCGCGTCCAGCATCTCAGCCGTTACGCCGCCGAACGGCGCCTTTACGCGCACCATCTGCGACTCCGGTTGCCGCTGCCCGTACACGCCCTGTTTGAGCCGAAAGGCCTGGAACTCCAACTCGTCCCACTCGCCCGCCTGGAACCTCTTCACCTGGCGCTCGAAGTCGTCGAGCTCCTCCGGCAGGGTTTGGAGTACGCCTTTCGCTTCGGGCTTTCGTGCCGTCTGTGTCATTCGAGGCTCCTGTATGTGGTCTAAGCTAACGGCCGGCTCCGTCGGGGCAAAGAAAAACCCCGGTCTGGCATCGGCCGAACGGGGCTTCTTACGTTACTTTGGTTGTATGGGAACGCCCGTCGACCCTAATGGCCGACCGTACACAAGCAAACCATGTTATTCGTGGGGGTCTGCATTACGTTCATCAAGGTATCAGTCCCGATTTTGACCGTCAACCATTGGTGCTGCCTTTGCAGCACGTCGCCGCCCTTTGAAGGCCACCGGTATCCGATTCCCTGTAGGGGCGGTTCGCGAACCGCCCGGTTGATTACTGATGGCCGATATCTCCGTTCATCCGTTGATCAATCCTCGAGAGCAGGGACGCCTTCCGCTCGTCCGATGCGAACGAGGCTGCGATCCCGTTTCGGGTGAACCCAAGCAACTCGGTAGCACCTGACCCAAGACTGGCCGCCATCTGGTACTCGGTTCCTATGCTCGTGCCGAGACTAACTGGATCGTCCGAGCAGAGAGTGACCGGTATGCCGGCATTCATGAAGGTCGCAACCGGATGATCTTCGAGTGCCGGTACTGCCCAATGACGACGTTAGAAGTCAGGCAACACTCCGCGGTAACTTGAGCCTCGGCCAATTCCTCCAGGAGAGCAGGGTTGAATGCTGCGTGAATTGCATGCCCGATCCGTGTGATTCCTGGCACGCCGAGCGCGCTGCGTATGTTCGCGGGCGAGAACTCACCGGCATGCACGGTGATTCCCAGACCGGCGCTGGACGCCCGTTCCGCCTAGGAACAGATTTCATGCCACTGATCCCGGGTCGCTTCCCGTTCGTAGGGTGTCGGTATGAAGTCGATCCCAGCGAGCCCGGCACATCGAGCCTCCAGACATGCATCCAACAGGTCGTTCCCATGCGCCCTTCCAGGCCACACGCCCGAAATGACAGCCTCGGCGCAGAATCCCGGATACTCAGACTGAGTCAGTCGTTCTGCCTGCTGGAACCGGACTAGCAGGTCCTGCCACATCGCCCCGCTCGCTATCTGATTGACGTGAGATTCCTGGGGGTCGTAGTAAGGCTCCATCAGCCCTCCGCCTCAATCATGCTGTGGCATACACAGAGGCAGTCTCGTTTGTCGGGGCAGTCGTAGAGCGGGCGACAGGGACATCCACCGTCGACCAACCTATTCACCATGTCACGCATCCTGATTGACCGCGATATCCGGTTCCGGGCTCGATCCCTAAAGAAGACCGTGCCCCAAATCACTATGCCGATGGCCGACAAGGTGAGCAGGCCGTTAACAAGACCAGTAGTTGGGCGGATGTTCAGGATGCCAAATACAACGACCACCGCCCATAGGGTGAGGGAGTGAATGCTCTCGGGATTCTGGGTAGCAAAGCGCCGAGCTTTGTCCAGGGGATTGGACATGAGCGAGCCTCCTTGCAGCGTTGGCTTCTCTGCCACAAGTCGCCTGGGGTCGTGGGCCGCAAGGAGGCTCGCTCATTCAAGCCACACGCTTGAGACTCGTGGCAGAGTCAGCGGCATCCTATGTCACTTATCACTGCAACCCCTACCACCAATCGGTAGTGTCTCAGTTTGCCAATCCGGCTCCTTGCCTCCTGAGAACACCTGTGCGATAATTGGTTCATGAACTTCAGTGACCCCACTATCCGCGCTCCTATGTGCCCAGTCTCCCGGCGTCGATCGCGCTCCTGTTGCTTCGGAGTCAGTATGTCAGATGCGTGTCGAAGTCGTACGCTCTCGGGCCGCTTCTCGTTCGGAGAGACGCTGCTTGACTGCATTTCTCCGGGTACGCGCACATCCAGTTCGCCTGGGAAACGTCGCGAGAATTCGTGGAATAGCCATCACTTCGCGGCCCTGGAGGGTGTCACTCGTCTTCCCAGTACAGAAAGGGTCGGTTCCTCTCTTGACTGCGTAGCGAACCAGCCCAAGAGTCCTGCCCTGCGCGAAATCGATGGGCTGCCTACCTTTGCCCAGGCTGCGTGTCACGTTTTTGTAACGAAAACACCCCAAAACGGTCGTGAAAGTGTAACTGTGACGTCCCAAACTGTCACATTGCTCAACCGGCCTCAGCTATGTAGAGTGACGAAATGTTACGGAATGTGACACTTTTTCGAGATTCCGGTGTCTGCGGCCTTGAACTGAGGCCTGTGCCGCCTCTTCACAAGGGCCGAATGTCAGGGTTAGCATGAAGGCGCGCGCAGCCCTCCGGGCATCCGGCACGGCTGCCGCAAGCGTATCTTCAAGCGAACCCAACACTTAAGGAAGCAGGCCATGTTCGACATCCCACTCGCGTTCGCTTTCTCCGCGGGCGTAGCCGCCGCCTTCAACCCGTGTGGCGCCGCCATGTTCCCTGCCTACGTCGGCTACCAGCTCGACACGGCAACCGTCGAGAGGCACCCGCTGGCCTCCGGCATTCGCGGCTTCATAATGGGCCTCGCGGTAACCGCTGGGTTCCTCGTCGTGTTCGGCGGCGTCGGGCTCATTCTTGCCCTCGGCGGCCGTTTGGTCGGAAAGTTCCTGCCGTTCCTTGGACTTGGGGTAGGCATCGCGATCATGGCGCTCGGCCTGTGGCTGATCATTTCCAGGCGCAAGATCGGAATCGTGGCGGCAAGCCGCGTGGACCTGGGTGAGGGCAAGGGAGTTAGGCACGTCTTCCTGTTCGGAATTGCCTATGCCATCGCATCGCTGAGCTGCGCGCTGCCGATATACCTAGCCGCCGTGGGCATCGTCATTGGGCAGACACTCAGCGCCGCTACTTTCGTTGACACGGTCGTGGCGTCGGTGACGTACGGCATCGGAATGGGCTCGATACTCATGGCCGCGACGCTGGGCGTCGTCTTCTTCAAGGAACTAGTGCAGAAGGGGATGAGGAAGATATTCCCTCTAATTGAGCCGATCGGCAACCTCGCCATGGTCGGCGCGGGCGCCTACGTCGTCTACTACTGGACGTTCGGCAGCGGTAGCGAGTTGCTGAGGTTGCGCGCCGCGGAGATCTTCTAGAGATCTAACGCCGTGTACCTTAGCGCCGCCCTGACACGGCAGCGCCGCCCTGACACGGCAGCGCCGCCCTGACACGGCCCTTAGCCTGCCGGAAGGGCCTTCCGAAAGGGCCTGTCGAAGGGCAGCCGTTACGCCTCGTCCGCCACCGGGTTCGACAGTACGCCGATACCCTCCACCTCCACCTCCACGTGGTCGCCGGCGCGGATCGTCGCCGTCTGTCCCGGAGTGCCGGTCAGGATCACGTCCCCCGGCTCCAGCGTCATCACCTTGCTTATCCACTCGATGATTGACGGCACGTCGTGAAGCAGGTCCGACGTACTGCTCTGCTGCACCACGCTCCCGTTTACCCGCCCCTCCAGAGCCAGGTCCGACGGGTCCAGTCCCGTGACTATGAACGGCCCCAGCGGCGTGAACGTGTCCGAAGACTTGGCCCGCCACCACTGCAGGTCCCCGGCCTGCCAGTCGCGCTCGCTCACGTCGTTGGCGCAGGTGTACCCCAGCACGAAGTCCAGCGCGTTGGCCCGGGATGCGCCCTTGCACCGCGTGCCGATCACGACCGCCAGCTCCGCCTCTTCGTGCACCCTCGCCGACTCCCGCGGCAGCACGATGTCGTCACCCGGACCAACCAGCGAAGACGGCGTTTTGATGAACGGCTCCGGGACACTCGGTGGGGTCCTGTCACCGACGTGGCTCCGGTAGTTCAACCCGATAGCGAGCATCTTCCCCGGTACGATCGGTGCCAGCAATCTAACGTCTCCAAGCGCTGACCGGTTCTTTAGGACTTCGTAGGGCCCTGTGGGCGGACCGCTGGTCTCGGTCACCGAGTCGCCTTCCACAACACCGTACCGGACCTCACCGTTCACTTCGTACCTGGCGAACTTCATCAACGAATCTCCTTGCTTGAGTGCATCCATCCTTACCTTCCACCTTGGGCAGTGGAAGTGACCGGGCTCTGCTTATCGGCCTCGCTCGTTTCCCCAGGTGAGGATGTGCATCCGCGTCGTGAACCGATAGCCGCGCTCAGCGCACGTCTCCGCCAGCCACCCGGACCTCCGCTCTAGCGCCTCCCGCGTTGTCCCCTCCGGCATCAGCAACACGCGCCCGTCGGGAATCTCAAACTCTTGGATGAGGCTTTCGACCTCGGCAATGTCGCCCGGCTCGGCAATCACGAACTTGAACCACGCGTTATCCAGGTCCCGGAACGCCCGCAGTGCCTTCGGCACACGCCGCTTTTCGAGGCCGTTGCAAGAGTTCTCCAGCTTGGGCGACACGTTCCACTGGCTGATGCAAGTGACCATCTCCTCGGACGGGACCAGCGTACCGTTAGTTTCGATCTCGCACTCGAAGCCGTCTTCTCGGAGGTTTCTCAGTAAGACGGCGAGCGACCGCTGCTGCATCATCGGCTCTCCGCCCGTGACGACCACGCGTCTGGTCCCCAATGCGCGGATGCGCTCCATGGCTTCGTCCGACGTGATGGCGGCCACCTCGCGGTCGTAGTTGTATTGCGACCAGTCCCACGTGTACTTGGTATCGCACCAGGAACATTTCAGGTTGCACGTCGCGAGTCGGAGGAACACTGCCGGGACCCCCGCGGAAACCCCCTCGCCCTGAACGGTCCTGAAGATCTCTGGGCTGCCGTCCGGAAGGCGGCTCACCCTCAGCGTAGTCACGCCTTGCCGAGCCGTGCCATTAGCGGATCGGTCAGACCGGCGTCTCGGAATCCCCTTGCCCGCAGTATGCAGCTATCGCACTGCTCGCAAGGTAGTTCCCCGCCGTCGTAGCAGCTCCAGGTGAACTCTGTTGGTGCGCCGATTCGCTGCGCCATCTCCGCGATCTCCGCCTTAGACAGTCCGATGATCGGCGTCTCGATCCTCATCTCGATCCCGTACTCTGTCCACAGCTTGGAGCCGTATTTGAGCGTCTCTGACATTCGCTCATAGAACTCGGGGCGGCAGTCCGGGTACCCGCTGTAATCCACCGCGTTGGGCGCCAGGTAGATGCACGCATCTACGTCTTCTATCTTCACCCCCTCAGTCTCCAGCGCATGAAGCACATTGCTTTCCAGCAGCGCGGCCGACAGCGCCACGAAGATCGTGTTGCGCAGCGGCACGTACGTGATCGGTATGCCAAACCCGATCGTCTCTTCCTCGCGGTTCTTGGGCAAAGGGAACCGCTCTGGGTGTGTGAGCGCCGAATACCATGCCACGTCTCCCAGGAACGATACGTCGAGTAAGCTGTGCTTTAATCCAAGCAACTGCGCGATATGCTGGGCGCAGTCCGTCTCCTTGCTGTGCGTCTGGCCGTAGAGGAAGGTGAGCGCCGTAAGCCTGTCTACCTTGTCCCTCGCGTACGCCGTTACCGTTGTGGAATCCAGCCCGCCGGAGAGCAGAGAGACGCCGAACGCAATCATGGCTGTTCTCAGTCGTAGGCTGGCTTACTGTAGCTTGCGGTAACCCTCGTGTGAAGGCCGCCGCGAACTTGGTAATCGAGGTCAACGGTCATACGAAGTGGCCGGCATGCTTCCGTGAAGTCCCGGAGCATCCGGTTCGCCGCGTGCTCCTGCACGATGCCCACGTTCCGATAAGAGAGGAGGTAGTACTTGAGCGCCTTCAATTCGAGGCACAGCTTGTCGGGCACGTAGGTCAGTACCAGTGTGCCCTGGTCCGGCAGTCCTGTCCACGGGCACACCGCTGTGAACTCGTTCGTGTCGATAGCGATCTCAGACTCCTGCCCTTCGTACTCGTAGTCAAAGCACAGCAGCAGGCTAGCGTTGATGTCTTCCTGCGGAGCCATGTCCAGGCGGATGTCCAGGGCCTCATAAGTTTCCTGAAGGTCTCTGATTGCTGTCATTGGTCACTCCCATCCTCGCGGATGTTGTCTGTAGAGGAACGGCTATACTACAGTTGCCCGGCGTCCGCTTGCATTGGCGGCTCGCGCTCCTCAGACAATCTTGCCCCAAGCCGTTGTCAACAATCAAGAAGAGGTTTCCCCGGCCATACGGATGACCGGCGTGCGCAAGTCTTTTGGGCGTAAGTCCGTGCTGGAAGACTTGCGATTGGAGGTCCCCTGGGGTCAGGTGCTGACCGTGCTTGGCCCCAACGGCTCGGGGAAGTCGACTCTTCTCAGGATACTGGCCACCCTTACCGAGGCCGACGGCGGTGAGGCGCGAGTTGCTGGCCTGGACGTGGATTCACACGGATCGCAAGTACGCCGACTGATCGGCGTTGTCACCCACGAGCCGATGCACTACGCTGGCCTTACAGTCCGAGAGAACCTCGGCCTGCACGCCAGGCTGTTCGGTCTGGAAGACGGCCGACTGAGAATCGCCGCCGTAGCGGACCTGCTCGGCATCCAGGACTATGTCGACGAACGCGCTGGGCTGCTGTCGCACGGCATGCAGCGACGGCTGGCCATTGCACGAGCGCTGCTCCATGACCCACCCGTGTTGCTCTTGGACGAACCCGAGAGCGGCTTGGACCAGGAGGCGCTCTCGATGATTCGCGGCGTGCTCCAGGACGCCAAACAGCGCGGCATGACCGTTGTCAAGACCACACACAGCCTTCGCTGGGGCCTGCAGTTTGCCGACCGAGCTGTGGTGCTCTCCCACGGAAGAGTGGGATACGACTCGGGACCTGGCGGCGTCGAAGCTGCCGTTGTTGAGGAAGCCTACTCCGATCTTCACGGGAACCTGGAGTGAGCCCGGTGCGACGCTACATGGCGGCGGTCTGGGCTATCGCCTGGAAGGACCTGTTGCTGGAGTACAGGGGCAAGGAGACGGTTGCCTCGGTCTTGGCATTTGCGCTTCTTATTGTTGTCATGCTGGACTTCGCCATTCAAGCGACGCCAGGTAGAGCCGCTTTTGTTGCTCCAGGTGTATTGTGGGTTGCCTTCGCATTCGCGGGAGCTGTTGGGCTGACGAGGACGTTCTCGGCTGAAAGAGAGCGCGGAAACATTCACGGGCTGATGCTGGCGCCTATTGGCCGGGACGTCATTTTCTTTGGCAAGGCGCTTTCAAGTTTCGTGTTCCTTCTCGCCGTTGAAGCAGTAGTGTTCCCAGTATTTGGGATTCTGTTCAACTACCCTTTGGCGTCTCCTGAGTTAGTTCCAGTGTTCGTGCTGGCGACTCTGGGCTTCTCATTGTCAGGCACAGTCTTTTCCGCTATGGCCGTCAACACCCGTGCCCGTGAGGTCATGTTGCCCTTGCTATTCTTCCCTGTGGCGCTGCCTGTGATACTGGCCGGCCTCGAGGCAACCACCCGTATCGTGTCGGACTCCGCAGTTGGAAGTGCCGCCGAGGTACTCCCATTCATAGCCGCTTATGACCTCGTCTTCGCTGTAGTGGGTCCTGCCGCCTTCCACCTCATCGTTAGGGACTAGGCCACCGCACCAATCCTTCAGTTATTGCAGGCAAACTTGCTCGCTGAGAGTGGGTTCAAAGCCTGTGAGAAGATCGCCAACGATTCCTGAACGTTCGTTGACACAGTTCAGTACCGGACGTATCATGCAATTGCGAGAGTGAGTGCAATGCATTAGAAAACGCCGACATGGTCTCCTGCGGGGGCTGGTCGGCGTTTCATTGATTATTGATGTTTGGGCTGCCTGAAGGGGGGGCGCTCAAGTGAATAGGGATGACTTCGTAGTCCGTTTCGCGGGAGAGGGAGGCCAGGGCCTGCTCACATCGGCTGACGCCCTCATCCAGGCGGCCACGCAGGTCGGTTATCATATTCAGACATTTGCCACTTTCCCATCACAGATCATCGGCGGGCCCACCTTCGCCCAGGCGCGCATCTCCACTACACGAGTCCTCAGTTCCGGTGACGAAGTCGACGTACTCGTGGCGTTCAACCGCGAAGCTTACGACAACCATAAGGACGAGGTTCGCGAAGGTGGCGTTGTCATATACGACACCAAGGAGTTCGACCTCCAGGGGGACTCCAACAGCTTCGGCATGCCTTTCGACGACCTCGCCCGTTCCACGGGCAACGCACGGGCGGCCAACATGGTCGTCGTTGGGACGACAGCCTACTTGGTGAGCTTTGCCCACTCGGCTCTGGAGGCATTCAACGTCAAGAAATTCACGCGCGGACGTCCGGGCGACGACAAGATTATTGAGGCAAACAAGAAGGCGCTGGCTCTTGGCAGAGACGAAGCCGAGTCCAGCGGATTCAGCCTTGGAGAACTAGCTCCTCCCGACAAGCCGGACTGGGACCAGATTCTTGTCAGCGGAAACCAGGCACTGGCGCTTGGGGCCTGCGCCGCCGGACTGGAATTCTTTGTGGGGTACCCAATCTCTCCGGCCACTTCACTGCTTATCTGGATGGAACAGAACATGCCCCGGCTTGGCCGGTTCGCCTACCAGGCCAGCTCCGAGCTTGAGGCCATAAGCGCCATCGTCGGAGCCGGGTATGCGGGCAAGAAGGCCATGACCGGCACTTCCGGGCCTGGCTTTTCGTTGATGTCCGAAGGTCTCGGCCTCGCGTGGATGGCCGAGATACCCCTTGTAGTGGCTAACATCCAGAGGGGCGGACCGTCCACTGGCTTGCCGACCAAGACCGAACAGTCCGACCTGTTCGCGGCCCTGACGCCGGCGCATGGTGACATACGCCTGCCGGTGATCGCTCCGGGAACCGTGGAAGAGTGCTTCAACGCGGGCGCCGCAGCTCTCAACTGGGCCGAGCGGTACCAGGGTCCCGTCATTGTCCTTAGCGAGCACATGCTTTCGGAGAGGCAGGCCAACTTGCCGAAGCCTGATCTAGAGGCCGTTGGTGTAGAGAGCAGACTTGTGTACTCCGGCGAGAACGGTTACAAGAGGTACGAAGGCATCGAACTCTCTCCTATGCCCATTCCGGGAGGCCCAGGCAGCTACGTGGCAAACGGCAGTGAGCATGACGCAATCGGTGACACGACCCACCTGCCGAGCCGCCACGTCCAGATGACGGAGCGGCGTTTCGGAAAGCTAGCATTGCTCCACGAGAGCGACTTCGAGTGTGAGAATCCGGACGCCCCGGTCGCCGTCGTTCCATGGGGAGGGTCGAAAGGGCCGGCCCTGGAAGCTTACGGACACCTCATCGGCACCGGCCTGAAACTCGGTTGGATGTATACGATGTTCCTCCATCCACTGCCTCCTGCAATGCTGGACCAGTTGCGTTCAAAGGAATTGGTGATAGTTCCTGAGCTGAACTACCAGGGCCAGTTTTCAGCCCTGCTACGGTCTTACGGAGTGAACGCCGAATCCATAACGCATTACACGGGTCTGCCGTTCAAGGTTAGCGACTTGAAGCGCGAGATTCGTGAAAGGATGATGTCGGTGATGCGCGAGGAGGTCATGGCATGAGTGCGAAGAATCCTGAATACGACTTTAAGTGGTGCCCAGGGTGCGGAGATTTCGGCGTACGCAGGGCGCTTGAGGCGGCGATGGACAGGCGCGTGATAGAGCACGAGAAGCCCATCGAACAGACTGTGGTCGTGGCCGGAATCGGCTGTTCAGGCAACATGGTTCACCTCCTCGAAGAGGACCGCCAACCCTTCGGCTTCCATGGCATCCACGGAAGAACCTTGCCTGCCGCGTTCGGGATCAAGATGGCTCGCCCAGAGTTGGATGTGATAGTTGTTGCGGGTGACGGCGATTTCCTGTCCATCGGAATGGAACACATCGGGCCCCAGGCTGCCCGCAATCTGAACATCGCCGCCGTGATCATGGATAACGCGGTGTACGGGCTAACGAAGGGCCAGAGTTCGCCAACCACCGGATTCGGCGAAATCACCAGTTCCACTCCCTATGGCAAGCCGGAGGACGCGCTGAACCCCTTGAACCTCTACCTCACGCTTGGCGTTTCGTTCGTGGCTTCCGGCCTGTCCAGCAAGGTGAAGGACCTGTCGGCGATCATCGGGGACGCGCTGAACCATCCCGGGTTTGCCATCGTTCACGTACAGTCACCATGCACAACGTACAACAATAACTACGAAGCTCTGAAGGGCAATCCTCGAAAGGGCATTCCTGGACTAGCTTGGGACATTCCTGATGATCACGACCCTACGGACCTGGGTCAGGCGTACAAAGTGGCCAACTCCGGTGGGGTACCACTTGGGCTTCTTTATGTCGATGAAGACCGCACACCCTTCGAGAAGCGAGCGGAGGAGGTCGAGGCTAAGTCCAAGCCCACTACAGTTCAGGGGCTCCTGGACGCCGTCACCATCTAGCTGCAGCCGACAGGCGCGCATGATGTACGTCGGCCACACGCCCCTGTGGCCCGCTTGTCGCCATGCAAGGCCAAACTTGCTACCGAAGGCATGACCTCCGTGATGTCCATGACCGGCAAGATCGACGAAGAGGCCCGCACCCAGATCGTGAGTGCTCGTCCGCGACTTCGTCAAAAACGAAGTAGAACCTATTGCCGCCGAGTACGAGGCGGAGGACCGCTACCCCGAAGCCCTGGTCGGCCAGATGCGAGAGTTGGGGCTGTTCGGCATCACGATTCCCGTCGAGTACGGCGGGCTGGGGCTGGACTACGTTACATTCGCAACCGTCTTTGAAGAGCTGAGCCGCGGTTGGATGAGCGTCAGCGGAATCATAGGCACTCACCACGTAATAGCTTATATGGTCAGCGAGTTCGGCACAGAATACCAGAAGCAGCGCTTCCTTCCACGCCTCGCCAACGGCGAGCTACGCGGCGGGCTTGCGTTGACGGAGCCCGAGGCAGGCAGTGACGTTCAGGCGATCCGCACCTCGGCTGTCAGGGACGACGATGACTACGTCATCAACGGTTCGAAGATGTTCATTACCAACGCGGTCAACGGCAACGCCTTCGCCGTGGCAGTGAAGACCGACCCGCAAGCCGATCCCCCGTATCGAGGAATTTCGTGCCTGCTGGTAGAAAAGCCGAATCCAGGCATGAAAGTAGGTCGGAAGTTCGACAAGCTTGGCTACAGGGGTATCGACACGGCAGAGCTAGCATTTCAAGATTGCCGGGTGCCTGTGAGCAATGTAGTGGGCGGCGAAGAGGGCAGGGGGTTTCGCCAGTTGATGAGTGGATTGGAGACGGGACGCATCAATGTCGCCGCCCGCGCAGTTGGAGTGGCTGTCGCGGCACTCGAAGCCGCGGTCGAATACGCCAAACGAAGGCAAGCGTTTGGCTCACCAATAGCAAAGCACCAGGCCGTGCAGATCAAGATCGCAGACATGGCAACGAAGATCAGGGCTGCTCGGCTGTTAACCCGGGACGCGGCCGCTCTGAAAGACCGGGGTGAACGTGTCGATCTCGAGGCCGGGATGGCGAAGCTGTTCGCCAACGAGATGTGCGCCGAAGTGGCGCTGGATGCCATGCGCATCCACGGCGGGTACGGCTATGTCAAGGACTTCCCGGTTGAGCGGTACTACCGCGACGCCCCTTTGATGATCATCGGCGAGGGCACCAACGAGATCCAGAAACTCGTGATTGCGCGACGACTGCTGGAGGACTAGAGGCCTTTTAGGCCAACGACTAGCTCCTCAGCCTCGATCCTTCAGGATCCCAAAGCGGCTCGGCGGCAACTGTGGCCGCATGACGGCGGCCTAAGTACTCGATCTCGACCGCCGTACCGACCTCGGTGTGCTCTAGGGGAAGGTACCCGTAGGCAATGCCCTTTCCGACCGAGTAGCCGTAATCCGAGCTTGTAACGTATCCGATCACGTGCTCACCGAAGAAGATTGGCTCGTTTCCCATGGCTACGCCGTCCGGGTCATCGAACGTGATGCAACAGAGCCTGCGGGTCACGCCTTCCTCGCGGATTCGCAGGAGTGCCTCCTTGCCGATAAAGTCGGTGCGCTTTATCCTGGAGGGTCGGCTGTGGGTGCGGTCGCGCATCAGACCGGCTTCGAATGGGTTGAAGGACGTGTTCATGTCGGGGCCCCAGAAGCGGTAGCCCTTCTCCAAGCGCATCGAGGCGCCGTACGCTCCGCCCCCCGCAGCGACTACGCCGTGGTCCTGCCCGGCCTCCCACAGTGTGTCCCAAAGCTTCAGGCCGAACTCGGTTGGCGTGTACACTTCCCAGCCCAACTCGCCCACATAAGAGATCCTCAGCATCGTCGAGGGCACGTCCCCGAACGTTACTTCGCGTACTATGGCGAATTGGAACGCCTCGTTGGACAGGTCATCGTCGCACTCCGATTGCAATATTTCCCTACTCCGGGGCCCCCAAACGCCGATAACCGCGAGTCCGGATGTTACGTCCTGAACATGGACTCGTCCGTCTTCAGGCAGGTGTTGTCGGAACCAGGCGAGATCGTGCACTCCCACTCCGCCGCCCGTGACTACCCGGAAGTGGTCCTCTCCAATCCTCAGGACCGTGAGGTCGGCTACGATGCCGCCGTGCCGATTGACCAGAGGCGTGTACACCGCACGTCCGACGGACTGGTCCATCCTGTGGACGGTCATTCGCTCGAGGAAGTCCAGGGCGCCCGGACCGGTCACATCCAGCTTCTGGAACGAAGTCAAGTCGAACATGCCTGCTCTTGAGCGCACGGCCTGGTGCTCCGCGCCAATGATGCGGGACCACCACATCTCATCCCAGCCTGAGCGGTGAGGAACGTCGAACTCGTCCAGCAGCCGTGCGTTGGATTCATACCATTGCGGGCGTTCCCATCCGGCCGACTCGTAGAACACGGCCCCCAGTTGCTCCTGCCTGAGATAGAACGGGCTCCGTCGATTGTTTCTTCCTTGAGTCCATTGCTCCTGCGGGTGGACGATACCGTAGATCTTCTGGAAGTTCTCCGACGTCCTTGCGTTCACATGTCGCTTCTTTAGCTGGTGATCGTGGAACCTGGTGTAGTCCACGGAGTGCGGGTCTACTTCCGGTGCGCCGTCCAGCATCCACTCGGTGAGCATCTTGGCCGCTCCGGCCGCGTCCTTGACCCAGACAGCTTCGGCTGCCCAGAACCCGCGAACGTGGCGAGACTCTCCGACTATCGATGCCGAGTCCGGTGTAACAGACAGAAGACCGTTGAATCCGAATTGCAGGCCCGCATTCGCCAGCACCGGCATCACTTCGATGATCGACTCCATGGCGGGCATGAAGTGCTCTTCCGTGAATGGCATCATGGCGGGCGAGTAGATCGCGTCGTCTGGCGAAGGGATGTCGGACGCGTCTGTGATCATCGACGGGTGCATGTAGGAGCCGACTTCCCACGTGTCGTGCTCCTGCCGCACATACATGGAGCGGTCCTGGTCTCGCAGCAGGGGCCACTCGATGTGGTCTTTGGCGCCAGCCAACTCCTCAGTTGGGCTTGTGTACACCAACTGGTGGTGCATGGGAGCAAGCGGGATCGGCGAGCCGATCATGTCGCCGATGACCGGGCCCCAAATTCCGGCGCAGCAGACGACCGTCTCGGTCGCGACATCTCCGCGCGAGGTTTTAACGCCGGTGACGCGGCCACGAACTACATCGAACCCGGTCACCTTCGTGTTCGACAAGACCTGCAGCGCACCCATGCTCTCGGCCTGGGCAACCATCTCGGCGGCGGCGTCGACGGCGCGTGTGACGAGGCCGGCGCTAGGCGTCCACATGGCACCTTTGACATGAGCTACGTCAAGGAACGGGAACAGCTCGTTGGCCTCGCCTGGGGAGATCATCTCGGCGTGGATGCCCCACGTCTTGCCTGACGCCACTTTGCGATGCAACTCCCGCATCCGGTCGGCAGTGCGGGCGATCTCAATCCCTCCGACGGTGGCAAAGCAGCGCTTGCCGTTGTGTTCGAGTGACGAGTAGAACTCAAGGCCGTACTTGGAGAAGTTGGCCGTCACCTCCGAGTGGTCAACCGGGAAGGAGAAGTTCGAGGCGTGCTGTGTGGAGCCGCCCGGCTCCGGCCACTTGTCCTGTTCCAGGATCAGGATGTCTTTGACGCCTCGCAGGGCGAGGTGATAAGCAACGCTGCACCCCACGATGCCAGCGCCGATGATCACAATGTGGGCGGCTTTGGGCAAAACCCTGCTAAGGGCGTCTTGCGCCATGGGTGCTCCTTGAGATGACCTACGCGTAGTTCCCCTGTGTTCCCCGCACGCCGCCCCGGTCACCCTCACCCTAGCCCTCTCCCATCAAGGGAGAGGGGATTTCTGTTGAGGCGTGATTCCCCGCCGTCCGGGCTGCAGACGGTTCTTTCAGAATCTGTCTTTGGGGCGCTACGCCTGGTTGAGGGCCTCAGTGACGGCGACCGGGTTCATGGGGAGCCGGTCGATTCTCACACCGACCGCGTCGTAGATCGCATTGGCAATTGCCGCGGGCGGCGGCACGATGGACACCTCGCCCACTCCACGCACGCCGAAGGGGTGAGTTGGGTTGGGCACCTCCACGATCACCGTGTCGATCATCGGCAGATCGAGCGAAGTAGGCATCCTGTAGTCTAGGAATGTGCTGTTCGTCATATCGCCGTCGTCGGTGTAGAAGTACTCTTCGTTCAGAGCCCAGCCGATACCCTGCACGGCACCGCCCTGCATCTGGCCCTCCACGTAGCTGGGGTGGATTGCCTTGCCGGCGTCCTGCGCCATCGTGAAGCGCAGTATGTCCACCTTGCCCGTATCCGGGTCCACCTTCACGTCGGCTATCACCGCACAGTAGGCTCCGCCCGGTCCGGCTGCGTCAACAGCCGCCCGTCCGACGATGGGCCCGCCGGTGTCGTTGAGCTGAGAGGTCAGCTCTTTGAATGTCATGTTGAGCTCAGGATCGGCCTTGGACCTGAACACGCCGTCCGCCAACTCGAGCGAGTCGGCCTCAACGTCCCAGATGGTGGCGGCGCGTTCGAGCATCTGCTGCTTGACGTGCTGGGCCGCGTTGTGGGCCGCGAGCCCGGTGGCGAAGGTGACGCGGCTACCGCCGGTGCCGGCCGTGTAGCCGATGGAGTCGGTATCGGCCACCTGGGGATTCACGCTCTCCGCCGATATGCCCAGGACCTCAGCGGCCTGCATTGCGATGGACGCCCTGGTGCCGCCAATGTCAGTGGACCCCTCGACCAGATTGATAGTGCCGTCGTTGTTGACACTGATCGTGCAGCTCGACTGGCCGCCTCCGTTCATCCAGTAGCCGATTGACACTCCGCGGCCTGTGTTCTCGCCCTCGAGCGGCGCGCTGTAGTGAGGATGATTCTTCAGTGCCTCCAGGGTCTCGACGCAGCCTATGCGCGGGTTCACTGGGCCGTCCGCGCGCCTGCTGCCCTCTTTCGCCGCGTTCTTCAGCCGGAAGTCGATGGGGTCAAGACCAAGCTTTTCGGCCATTTCATCCAGCACGGTTTCCGCGGCGTACGCCGCGTTGGTCGCGCCTGGGGCACGGTATGCGCCTGACTTCGGCTTGTTCACGACAACGTCGTAACCGTCTATGACCACGTTCTCGAGGTCATACGGCGCGAAGATCGTCATGGCGCCGGCCGATACCGGCGAGCCGGGGTATGCGCCGGCCTCGTACGCCAGGTACGCCTGCGCCGCTGTGAGCGTGCCATCGTTGGTGGAGCCAATCTTTACTTTTATGTACGAGCCGGACGTGGGCCCCGTTCCTTCGAAGACCTCTTTTCTGCTCATGACGGTCTTCACCGGCCTGCCGGTCTGCTTGGAAAGGAGGGCGGTGATCGACTCCTGGTGGAGCGGGAACTTGCCGCCGAAGCCGCCACCGATCTCCATTGGAGTGACCTTCACCTGAGAGACCGGGATGTCCAGCGACTGGGCCACGGCGGCGCGGACCTCAAACGGTCCCTGTGAACTCGTCCAGATGTGGAGCCGGCCGTCCTCATTCCAGAGGGCGGTCACGTTCTGCGGCTCGATGTACCCCTGGTGGACGGTCTCGGTGTTGAACTCCCTCTCGATGATGATGTCAGCTTTGCTGAAACCCTCGTCCATGTTTCCAAGACTGTGCTGGAAGTGCTCGGCAACGTTCGTGTGCTCGCTGCCCGTCTCACCCATTTCCTGCGTCCTGAGTTCATCGATCAGGATGGGCGCGCCGTCTTTCATGGAGTCCGGCGCTGTCAGAACGGCCGGAAGAGGCTCGTACTCGACCTCGATGAGGTCGAGAGCCTCGTCGGCCACGTGAGGGCTTGCGGCGGCAACGCCGGCGACGGCATGACCCTTGTACAGCACCTTGTCGACGGCCATGGCATTGCTCTGCATGTAGAACAGGTCCACGGCGCCCTCGCCTGTATCGACCATCTGGCCGAACCTGGCATTGGGGAGGTCGCTGCCTGTCGCCACCGCATACACGCCGGGAAGCGCCTTCGCCCTGGAAGTGTCGATGGACCTGATGCGCGCGTGTGCGTGGGGGCTCCGGAGTATCGCGCCGTAAAGAAGGCCGGCGGCGTTGAAGTCGCCGCCGTACAGGGCCCGGCCCGTTACCTTGTCGGCGCCGTCGTGCCGGATGGGCCGAGTGCCCACCACGTTGTACTTTCCGGTCTCCAGAACTACGTTAGGTTCGTAGGCGGTGGTCATATGGCTATGCTCTCCTCACAGGTAAGAGTGGTGCAGGCGTCGAGGGTCTCAGCAACTCGACAGTCGGCTGGCACCTCAACCGTCCGAGATTGTAGCCGCGCCGTACTGCTACTGACAAGGCGGGAGCGTTGACCAAGCCGCCCCGGCCATCACTGAAAGCGGCCGACAGAACCTGTCGAACGGCCTACTGCAGAGAGCGGTTTCGGAAAAAACTGTCACATTCCGTAACATTCTGTAACGCTCCGTAGCTGGGAGGCCCGGGGATGAGTGACGGAAATGGTCGCATTTGCGACTGAATGTATACGGAACGTATAAAAAAGGTGACGAAAAGGTGACAGTCCTGTTACAGCTGGGAGGGCGATTCCAAGGTGCGCAGGGCGCCGTGCGGCACGGGTGCAGTGTTGCTCGGCGTTCATGCATCAATAATAGCACGCGCGTTCGCAGAAGGGTAGGGGGCGGAGGGCGGGACAGGGCGACAAACGGAAAAGGAGGGAAGATGAATCAGGCGGCACTAGTGGAAGCCATTGAAGCTCCTATTCCGTCTACAACGGACTTGTTTCGCAGGTAGAAAACATCGTCTTCCTCGAGCCCTGTCAATCGCAGCGCCACTTGCATTGTGCGAGGTTTGAGCCGGCGGTTCAACATTATGGCCACAGTCATACCGGTCAAGCTGCCGGCGATGCCACCTACAGCCGTACCGATACCTGGGAGGCCCAGAGTTCCGAAACTGCCCCCTGCCATGCCTCCAACTGTGGAGCAAACCGTAGTCACGCCAAACTTGGACATTAGTACCAGCGCCCTCAAGGCGTGCATCCTGGAGCGGTCTGGTAGAGCGACTTCACTTAGCTCTTTCTCCGTGGAAACTATGTCCATGATGAGCCTGATTCCGAGGATGACCTCGCCGATGTATGGAAGAACGTCACTCAAGTTGTCCGCGATATCGAAGCCGGAATTGGAGGCAAGCATCTCCAAATCCACTTCCATACCTTCAGTAAAGTTCAAGTTGGAAGTTTCCAGATCGATCAACTGGTTTACCAGTTGCGGCGCCCGCTCAATAATCTTGTCGTGAATCTCTGAACTTACGGCAAACAGGACTTCAGGATCATCCTGCATCCGGTCAAGCACATCGGACGCATAACCTTCTCCACCCATCTTGACCTGAACAAGAATCTCGTCTGTCCCATCTGAGGAGATGCCCTTCAGATCCCAAACAGGCTGGTTCAAGTCGTGAGCAATCTCAAAGTCATATCCCGGAAAGCGTTCTTCAAGTAAGTCCTCTGCCTTGAACTCGGCTACTTTGCCTTTCAGGTTGGAGATAAATCCGGTCGCCGATCTCTCGCCGCGTGCCAATGTGTTCTCGTAGTACTCATGGGCTGCAATGCTGTCGTTTGGATACAGCAAGCTGTAGGCACTTTCCACGTCATCTGGCACGTTGGCATCCGCGAGGCTTTCAAGAGCTTCGTCCACGCCCTCCGAGACTTCTATAGCGAAGAGGTTGCCGTCCATTCCTCGAATCCGGCGTATGGTGTTTGGGAGGCTGAAATCGGAGGCGTCATCTGCCGCTGGCAGCCTTTGCAGGGCAGGGAACAAGTCCAACGAACGCAAGGCCGTCACACCACCAAGACCAGCAACATTGCAACGACGGCTACTGCGAGACTTACGCCTGAAACGACCCATGCCAGGCGTCTTGTGGAATTGATGACCCCAGACAATCGTTTCTCCAGCAGGGTGTCCTGGTCTGCTGCTAGTTGAGCACCCTGCTCGCTCGCCACGCCAATGGCATCAGCAATGCGCGCTTCAAGGGAGGCGGTCAAGTCGGCAATCTTATGGTCGGATTGTTCATTAACCAGGCTGATAGCCGCAGCTACGCTCGCCTCCAGCGTGGCGGTTTGTTCGGCGATCTCCTTACCGTACTGTTCCCTCGCAAGGCTGATGGCTTCCAGTACGCGGGCTTCAACGGACGCCATGTTGAGGCTCGCCGTCTCGTGATTTTCAATGTGCGACGATAGCAAATCGTGCTGCTTCAGCACCCGCGGGATGAGTTCCTGATTGATTCGGTCCTGCTCTTCCCAGAACTTCACCTTCTCCGCTATCTTCGGGCGTTCACTTTCTTCCGCTTCGCTCGCATTCCCGGCTTTCATGTTAGGTTCCCTTTCGCAAGTTACAGCGTGCACTATGGCCGCGTGCCGACCATACGGAGATTCGGACGGTAAGCGGCGTCTGTCTGCCGCCTACTATTGGCGCTAGTTGTTCCGCGCCTCACGCAGCCAGTCGCGGATGGTGTTGCGGAAGAGGCCGAAGGGCTGGATGGTCAGGATCCGGGCGCCGTTAGAGACGGCCTGGCTGGCCTCGTCGAGGTTGGTGACGGCGGTCATTGCGACGCGGCCGGCAGCGGCGATGCGGCGCACGGCGCTTCCTGCGAGTTCTACGACCTTCGGATCGCCGTACTCGACGCCCATGCTGAGGGCGAGATCGCCGGCTCCGACGAACAGGGCGTCTATCCCTTCAACGGCCATGATTTCGTCAAGATTGTCAATTGCTTCGACGTCCTCGAGCAGCGGTATCGCCATGACCTCGCGGTTGGCGTTGTCGAACGTGGCGCGCGGCGCTCCGGCGGTGCCGTAGAGCGAGCCTCGCGCGGCCCATGCGGCGCCCCTTGTGCCGAGAGGAGGGTAGCGGCATGCTTGGGCCGTCGCCCGAACGTCGGCCGCGGTTATCGAATGTGGGACCACTATGCTCTGGGCTCCGGCGTCGAGATATCCGAGAATCAGGTCGGGATCGTTGTAGGGGGTCCTTACCAGCGGAGTGGCGCCGCCCGCCGTCACCGCTCGAAACATCTCTCTCGCGAGCACGGGGTCAACGCCGGCGTGCTCGGCGTCGACCAGGACGGCGTCGAAGCCCAGCAGCGCCATATACTCGGCCACGTCCGCCGAGGGGAACTCGGTGACCAAGGCAACGTATGCGACTTCGCCTTCATCGATCAGAGCTTTCAGCCGGTTGGTCCACATCGCGCTTACGCCTTTCTAATTAGGGAGGATTCAGAAGGACTGACAGATCAGGCTGGTGACGGGGCGGCCCTGTGCTTCGTTGACAAGTCTGGGTGCCGTTCATACCATCGAGTCAACCTACAGGACGGGGGTGGTGAGATGCAACGGGCGCCGCGCCGGAGACTTCTAACTAAGATCGAGAACACCGTCCCGATCGACTACTACTACGACCCAGCCCACTACGAACGCGAGCTTTCGGTCTTCTTCTACCGCAACTGGTTGTACGTGTGCCGGTCGGACCAGTTGTCTGAGCCCAGAGATTTCGTCGTGGAGCAGATCGGCAGCCAGGAGATCGTGATCACGCGCGACCTCAAGGGCCGGCTCAGCGCGTTTCACAACACCTGCCGGCACCGCGGCTCCATTCTGTGTACGACGGCGCAGGGCAGGTTCGAGGGAGGAACGATCGTCTGTCCATACCATGCGTGGACGTACTCGCTGGAGGGAGACCTGATCGCGACGCCGCACCAGCTCGAGTCGGCGGACTTTCAAATATCGGACTACTCGCTGTACCGCGTGGCCGTGGGAGAGTGGGGTGGGTACGTGTTCGTCAACCTAGCCGGCGACGATGCGGCACCGTTGGAGCAGGCGCTGGGAGACATGCCTGAACGGTTCAAGAACTACCACGTCGACCAGCTAATCGTAGGCGACACCATGGACGTCACGCTGGAGTGCAACTGGAAGCTGTTCTGGGAGAACTTCTCGGAGTGCTTCCACTGTCCCAACGTGCATCCGGAGCTTTGCGAGATCGTGCCCACGTACGGCAAGGGGATCCTCAGTCCGTGGGACGACCCCAACTACCAGCCTGCGGAAGATAGCGGCAACGGCCGTTCGCGGATGGGGGAGGGCCACGTCACCTGGACGGTGGACGGTCAGACGGGGATACCGTTCTTCAAGGACATCACGCCGGAGGAAGCGGCAATGGGGTTCTCATACGGGACGATGAGGCCGGGCTTCTTCATGGCGGTGCACCCCGACTACATCAGGGCTGCCAGGATTCTGCCGAGAGGGCCGGAAAAGATCGATCTGAGAATGGAGTGGTTGTTCGAGGCCGAGACGCTGGCCCAGGACGGCTTTGACCTGGAGCACGCGACGGAGCTCGGTAGGCTGGTGGTGGTGCAGGACGGCGATGTGTGCGAGGTGAACCAGAAAGGCCTCAAATCGAGCCGTCATACGACCAGCGTCCTGATGCCCCAGGAGTACGGTGTTCTCCACTTCAACCGGTGGGTGCTCGAGCAACTGGGTGAGACCGTCGAAGACGCCGACACCTTCCGGTTGCCATCGGAGGGGAGCGGAGGCGGGTAGGGGGTCGACCTGGGGGACACCGCGGGGCAGAAGGGAGGGCGGTTCGCGAACCGCCCCTACGTGACGGGGTGTCGGCTGGCCAGAGCGAAGGCCGAGGGCGATTCGCAAGGGGCGCCCCAAAGTGGCGGGGCAGTGGTGGATAGGCGAGGGTGGACGTGAGGCGGGCTGAAGGCTACCTCAGAGAGTCTTCGATGCCGTTGGCGGGGATGTCCTGCTGCGTCTGTTACTGTTGCTGCTCGGCTTGCCCTTCGGCGAGCGTATCGTCGAGATGTTCCTGGTAGTGGGCCGTCCAATCGTCGCGCCCAAGCTCCTTTGCCAGGTCGACTAGTAGCCCGTACAGGTAGACGCTGTCCATGTCGCGCGCCTGGCCTCCCTGGTCGAAGGTGGAACGGATGCTGCTGGCCTCGCGGCTTTCCGCAGTATCGTAAGCTCTTCGAAGCAACTCCATCTCTTCCTGATGCTTAGGGTCGAAGTCGAGCACTTCGATATCGTGGTCGATGTGGTGGCGGACTTCCTCCAGGTTGTTGGCCCAGCTCTGGTTGATGCCCATCCAGTGGTGAACGTCGGATATCTCCAGCAGGGCATTAACCTCTGAGATCGGGAGGCGGGACTCGCTTGCCAGCTCTTCGGGGGTGGCCGAGCGAAGCCGCTCGTCGCTGCTTTGAATCAGCTCTGTCAGGTCCAGTTCGGACGTCTCGGAGTCATCGCCGGACAGCGCCAGCGTGAGGACCACAGCAACGGCAGCAACGACGGCAACCACGGCGACCGTGACTCCAACGCGGCTGGCCCTCAGCCAGCCGGACACTCCCGTCTCTGCCGGCGGGCGGCTGGAACGACGGGCGCGCCTTACTTCGGCTCTAGTAGCGCGGGGCTTGGCCATCTAACGTCTGTTACCTGCTAACCTTTCGGAAATCGAGTCTGGTCGTTCTCGCACTAACGAGTACGATGCGAGATATCCATGAGTTCTCGCTTGGGTAGATTGTAGCAAGAGAGTCGGAAGGTGGTCTGATGAACGAACGCAGCAACAGTGTCCAGGAAGCGGCTTCAGACGAGCCGGGAGCGGTGGTCTTCAGGGGTGACGGCGAGCCGAGCAGCCCGGAGGTGATGATCGAGCGGCTTCGCGAGATTCAGGCGGCGCACGGCATCGAGAAGGACTCCTACTCGCTGGGCGGCGCTGTTGCCGAACTGGAGTCCAGACTAGCGGCAGAGCTGGGCAAGGAGGCCGCCGTGTTCATGCCGACCGGAACGCTGGCCAACCACATGGCGATCAGGCAACTGTGCGGCGACAAGCGCCGGGCCATCGTACAGGAGCAGTCCCACCTGTATATAGACAGCGGGGACTGCGTGCCGGTGCTTAGCGGAATCAACCTGGTCCCGCTAGCGCCGGGGCGAGCCTGTTTCACGGCGTCGGAACTGGAGGAGGCGCTAAAGTCAGCGGGCGCCGGACGTGTGGACACACCGGTGGGCGCTGTAATGGTAGAGAGCCCCGTGCGCAGGCAGAAGGGCAGGGTGGTCCCTCTGGAGGAGATGCGGCACATCACGAGCACCGCCAAGGAGCACGGCGTACGGACGCACCTGGACGGTGCGAGGCTGTACATGATGGCCGCGGCGACAGGCACTCCGGCGTCCGAGTACGCGGGCCTGTTCGACACGGTGTACGTCTCGCTATACAAGTACTTCGGGGCGCCGTTCGGGGGAATGCTGGCAGGAACGGCCGAGTTCTGCGAGGGCCTCTTCCACGTGCGGCGCATGTTCGGCGGAGGGCTGTCGCAGGCCTGGCTTGCCGCGGCGCTGGCCCTGCGAGGGCTCGACGGTTTCGAGGGCCGATTCGCGGAGGCGATGGCGCACTCCCGCGCCGTTTTCGCCAAGCTGGGCGAGCTTACAGGCATAAGGGTCCGGGAGATCGAGCATGGATCGAACATATTCCCGCTGGAGCTGGATCCAGAAGTTGACGTGGCACGCTTCGTCGAAGCCCTTGCCGGTAGGGGGGTCCTGGTCTTTCCCGATGAGGAAACCGGGGAAACAAACCTGACCGTAAACACAACCGTACTGAGGAAAGGGCGGGTGGAGATATGCGAGGCCTTCGAGTACGCGCTGAACGCGGCTATGGTGGCCACGGTGCGCTAGCCTCGTGTGTGCGATTTAACACAATGTTGACACGCAAAAAACTGACTTGTAGTCTCAATACAACCTGGCCACGGTATAGGGGTTCTTTTCCTAGTCGGCTGGGGAGCTTTGATATGGAAGTTAGACCGGGAGTCTGCGCATAGTTGCTTCGGGGGCATTCACCCTCACCTCAGTCCTCTCCCATCGAGGGAGAGGACTGAGGTGAGGGTGAATCTGGACCGAGGCCATTAGGAGAAGTCCAATGCTGCCAAGAGTGAACCTCACAGAAGTTTCCAGAGAGGACGTGGACCGAGTCGCGGCCTGGCTGGCCGACGCGGACGTGTCGTCTAGGTGGTATGGCGTGTACACCTGTGGTGACCCGGTGCACCGTGCGTACGTGCCGCAAATGATGCTGGAGGCCTCCGCGGCCCAGTGGGCCATGGTGTTCGACAACCCGAAGCGCGCCGTAGTGTCGGCATACACGGAGATCGGGGAGCATGTCGGCGAGGGTGAGATCATTCTGGACGACCGGGACGGCGCGGAGATATCGGTCCTGATCGGGCGCAAGGACCTGTGGAGACAAGGTTACGGGACCGCCGTCACACTTTCGCTGATTGCGCGGGCGTTCGATGACATGGGTCTTCAGAAGGTGTGGGCATCGGTCCCCGACGACAATGCACCTGCCCGAGGCCTGTTCCGCAAGCTGGGATTCGTCGTAGAGGGCAGGCAGGTCCAATGCGGCCACGGCGAAGTACCCGGGGCGTCGTCTTCCATCATGGCGTTGACGGCCATTGAGTACTCGGCGCGGAGGGCGGACGAGCCGAGGCGCCGGTGGGCGCCAATCGCGATCGTTACCGGACTCGCGGGCAGCGGCTCGAAGGAGATCGCCCGCGACATAGCCCGGCTTCTGGGGTCACGCTTCGTGGACGAGGAGATAACGGCCGAACTCTGCAGCCGTCTCCGTTGCAGCGAGGGAGAGCTGAAGTCCCTGGAGAATAGCTTCCGGTCCAGGTGGGGCCAGTGGCTGCGGCGCATGGCCACGCCGATGCACTGGTCGGCCGGGACGGAGCCCGGCTTCGACGTGTACGCGGCGGTGTCGCGCCTGGACTACTACGAGCCAGTTGAGCTGATCAGCAAGGACGACTACCTGAGGGAACTCCGGAGCATAGTGCGCCGGATCGCGGCGAAAGGGAACGCAGTGCTCCACGGTCGCGGGGCCCACCTCCTGGTGCCAAAGGCGGCTCGGAGCGTCAGCGTCTTCGTTGCGGCATCGAAGTCGTGGCGGCTGGCGAAGGTGGTACGCGACGAAGGACTGACGGGCGACGAGGCCTGCAAGCTGCTCAAGCGCGCGGACCGCGATGCGCTGGCGGCGTACCGCTACCTGTTCGACGCGGACATGGAGAACTCCGGTCTGTACGACCTTTCGATCAATCCGGAGCGTGTGCCAATGACAATGGCTGGGCAGACAGTCGCAGGGGCGCTGGGTGTGTCGATCGAGGAGGCGCGCCTGGACCCGCAACGGGACGCTGTCGCGCGGGTCTGGCGCTAGCCGAGGCCGCCCCAGCGCTCGGCCCTGCGGGCGAGGTACTTGAGCAGGTGCGGATCGAAGCCTAGCTCGACGCCGCGGGCGATGTCGGCCTCCGCAGGCTCGGACTCCCCGACCTGCATTCGCGCGATGCCGCGAATGGCGTACGCCGAGGCTTGGCCTTCGTTCAAGCGGATCGCGCTCGTGGCGTCCTCAATGGCGCGTTCGGCGTCGCCGAGGTCGAAGTGGGCCGCCGCCCGGTTATTGAATGCATCGATATGCTCGGAGTCCAGCCTGACCGTGTGCGTGAACTCGTCGATGGCCACGATCGCCTGCCGAAGTGTGACGTATCCCATACCGCGGTTGTAGTAAGCCTCGGCGTTGTCGGGCTCCAGTTCGATGACGCGCGTGAAGTCCTCGATGGACTTTGTGGGCTCGGAGTACTGCCCGTGCAGGACGCCGCGCCTGAACAGCGCGCGGGCGTCTTCGGGGTCGGCTTCTATGGCTGCGTCCGCTTCCTCGATCTGAAGCCTGATGTGTTCGAGAGGATCGGGCTGATCCGGGCCTGCCGGGGGAGTTTTCATCGCGTCTCCAGATTACTACAACGGTGCTAAGTTCTGGTAAGTGATTCCCTGGGGACCGTCTGGTTCAGCAATTAGAAACATTGATGTCGCGAACATGAGCTCAGTGTCTCTCCGGGGGATGAAAGCAATTTGATGTGTTGCCTACGTTGCTGGAACAGGAACGGGGCCCCCGTTGAACCGGCACAGCGGGGGCCCTGAAGGAGGAACCAGCTCGGGGTCGGCACTGCTGCTATGGAGGCAACGCTTTTCCCCCAACTGGCGGCGGGATAGTACCACATGACGTGTTTAGGCGCAAACCAATAGCAACATGTCGTTGATATTGTTGGGCAAGGCTCAAGGGACCGTCAGAATAGCAATTCAGCGTATTGTGCTAATCTTGGGATTCAGGGAGGTGAAAGCCCCAAAGTGCATGTGATAGGTACGGCCGGGCACGTAGACCACGGCAAGTCGACGCTGGTGGAGGCGTTGACAGGCATGGACCCTGACCGCCTCCGGGAGGAGAAGGAGCGCGGCCTCACCATAGACCTCGGGTTCGCGTGGATGGAACTCGAGGACGGGCGAGAGGTCAGCATCGTAGACGTGCCCGGACACGAGCGGTTTGTGGGCAACATGCTGGCAGGCGTGGGCGGCATCGACCTCGCGATGCTGGTGGTGGCCGCGGACGAGTCGGTCATGCCGCAGACCCGCGAGCACCTCGCGATCCTGGACCTGCTGAACGTGGATCGGGGCCTCATCGTGATAACGAAGAGCGACCTGGTCGATGAAGAATGGCGCGAGCTGGTGAGGGCGGAGATCGAGGAGACGGTCGCAGACACGTGCCTGCGCGAGGCGCCGATAACCGAGGTCTCGGCAGTGAGCGGACAGGGGCTCACGGAGCTGCGGGCTACGGTGCAAGGCCTGCTCAACGTCATGGGCGCACGGCCAGACTTAGGACGGCCTCGCCTGCCCGTGGACCGGTCCTTCACTATCGCGGGCTTCGGCGCGGTAGTTACGGGGACGCTCGTCGATGGGTGCCTGTCGGTCGGCCAAGAGGTGGAGCTGGCGTTGTCAGGCTCCCGCGCGCGCATACGCGGGTTGCAGACGCAGAAGACGAAGGTGGACGGCATCGGCCCTGGCAACAGGGTGGCCGCGAACCTGTCGGGCGTGCGAGCGGCGGACATCGAAAGGGGCGAGGTGCTGACCACGCCCGGGTGGCTGGCGACAACCGCGGCGGTCGACGTGCGGCTCAGGGTGATCGCGGACGCGCCGAGGGCCGCTCGCCACAACATGTTCGTCAACGTTCACGCTGGCAGCGGCGAAGCTGTGGGAAGGCTCAGGCTGCTCGACGCCGACTCGCTGGAGCCGGGCGGAACGGCGTGGGCGCAGCTCAAGCTTGAGACGCCGATGGCGGTGGTCAAAGGCGACTACTTCGTCATCAGGGCAGGAGGGACCACTCTCGGCGGGGGCAACGTGGTGGACCCGCACGCCCGGAGGCACAGGCGGCGGCACCAGCCGCTGCTGGAACGGCTGGAGGCGATAGAGTCCGGATCCGGGGCCGAGGTGCTGCTTAAGATGATCGAGGCGTCCGAGCCGGCTACGTTCAACGAGCTTGTCAACCGAGCGAACATGTCCGCTGAGGAGGCTTCCGAGGAGTTAACGCGTATGGCTCAGGAAGGGCTTGCGGTGTTGTTGGGACCATTGTTGGCCGACAGCGCGACTGTGTTCTACTCGGCGGCCGGGTGGTCGCGGCTGAAGCGAGACGCCGAGCAGGCCCTGGCCAGCTATCACTCGCAGTTTCCCATTAGGATTGGCTCGCCAAAAGAGGAACTCAGGAGCAGGCTGGGTATCCCTTCCCATGTGGCGTCTTACGCATTGCCAAAGTTAAGGGAAGAGGGCGTGCTGGCTGAGGACGAGAACTTCGTGCGTCTGCCGGGCCATGTGCCGCAACTCTCTTCGAAGCAACTGGGGGAGGTCGAGCGATTTCTGAAGACATTGGAGTCGAACCCGTACTCTCCTCCGTCGGACGAGAACGTCGAGGCAGACGTTCTGTCCTGGCTGGAGCAGCAGGGCAAGGTCGTAAGGGTCAGCGACGGAGTCGTGTTCAGCACCGGGGCCTACGATGACATGGTGCGGAAGATCAGGCAGTGCCTGGAGGACAAGGGGCAAATCACCGTGGGAGACGCCCGGGACATGTTCGGCAACAGCCGGAAGTACATTCTCGCGCTGATGGACCACCTGGACCGCCGACAGGTCACGCGGCGGGTGGGCGACTACAGGGTGCTCAGGTGATGCCGGCCGTATTGGGAGCGAGTGACTTGGGGGCTGGAAGGTGACTGCAAGAGGTGACGGCGGTCGTGTGGAGTTGCGCCTCCTGCTTGGCGAGGGGCATCTTGGCGTGTCCGCCCTGTCCTCGCTGCTGAGGGTGCTTCAGGCCGCCGTACGCGAGTCGGCGCGTGCCGATACGGCGGCGAAAGAGCTGTTCGAAGAGCCGATCGCACCGTCGCTGTACATGTCTCTGTCGAGAAGCGAGGATGATGCGCTAACTATCGCTTTCTACTTCGGCATGCCGGACGGTCCGGCTCTGCCGGAAGAGGCGGCATCCAGCGCGTTCAACGCCTTCATGACCGACCTGGCCGACCGTGTAAAACTGCTGCCACAACCAGCGCTGTGGGGTCGGGCGGTTGGGGGCGTGAGTCGTGCGAGGGACGAGTCCGACATTTCCAGACGGATGGGGGAAGTCCACGCCGAGCTGCGACGGTTGCCGAGGTCCGTGCTCTCGTTCGGCGGACGCGAGATCCGTATCGATGGCGAGCAGATAGAGATCAGGCAGATGTGACGGGGGCGTATCTCGACGGTAGCCAATGCCGCGGACTTCACACCACCGTAAGTCGGTCCCACACGATCCCGTCAACGTGCCCGAAGTGTCGGTCAGCTGAAACGAGGCCTGCACCCGTCTCCATCGCATGGGCAGCTATCCAGACATCATTTGTCGGAATAGGGCGACCCTTCGCTCTTAAGGCCGTTGCTATGCTGGAGTAGTGGTTAGCGGTTATCGATCCCACGCTCAGGAAGGTCACGTGCGGACTGCCGAGAAACAATCGGAGTTCGGCGGCATTTCTATTGAATTGTGACCCTCGTCGGAAGCCGTACAATAATTCACCAATTACTATGGCCGAAAACAGGACCTCTTCGGCCCTTTGCACCAAGTTTTGAACTTGCCCATGCCCTCGCATGAGCAGTGAGTAAGCATTGGTGTCCAGAAGAAGCCTTACTGCCAGACTTCTTGGTCAACGGCTTCGAAAATCTCTATGGCCGTGTCAAACTCCTCCGCTTCCTCCAAAGTCCAGATACCTACCAAGTGGTCGAGCGAATGGCCAATGGCGCCCTCCGGCTTTGCGTTGTCAGTCAGGCCGGCGCCTTTTCTGAGTATCTTGAGCGCGGCCTGATTCACGGAGATACACTCGAGCTCTGAGAGACGGCGCACACTGGCGCTCAGGTCGTCGTCGAGTCCCGTGATTGTTATTTGGTCAATGTCTCGTCACCTCCCTCGTGCGGCCCCTCAGCACTGCTCCAGTTCCTCCAGGCGGTCATCGTCGATGCCGAAGTGGTGGGCGACTTCGTGTTTCACCGTGTCCCGGATTTCCTTGGTCAGCTCTTCTTCGCTGCTGGTGATTTGCTCTAAGGCGCCCTTGTAAAGGATGACTCTGTCGGGCAGGATCATGTCGTAGTTGTCACGCTCCGTAAGCGGCACGCCTTCGTACAGTCCAAGCAGCATCTGGTCCTCTTCCAGCCCTGTACCTAGCAGTTGCTCTCGTGTGGGCCATTCCTGCACAAGAACGTCCACATTGTTCAGGCAGGCGCGCAGTCCCGCCGGGATGTCGCTTAGGGCATCCCGCACAAGGCGCTCGAATTGTTCGAGATTCATGGCGGTAGTGTAGCATCTAGGTCTTGGCAGGCCTGCAGGCTTTCGAGAGGAGAAAGTCGTTGAAGATCAGCGCCGTAAAGTCGTACTCGGTCCAGGGAGACGGCAACGCTACGTACTTCATCGTCAAGGTTGAGACGGAAGAGGGGATTCACGGCCTGGGCGAAGCTGGAATACAGTTTTGGAAGGGTGCGATTACGCAGGCGGTGGAGCACCTCTCCGAGTTGATAATCGGGCAGGACCCGTTCAGCACGGAGATGCTCTGGCAGCACATGTTCCGAGGGATGTTCTTCCCGTCGGACAGGGTCTACGCCTGTGCGATGAGCGCGATAGACATAGCGCTGTGGGACATAAAGGGCAAGGCGCTGGGCATGCCAGTATACAAGCTGCTCGGCGGGCCGGTGCGGGACAAGGTGGTGTGCTACCCGCACAACCAGCAGACGGAGCCGGCTGCGCTGGCCGAGGAGAGCGTGCGCCTGAAGGAGCAGGGCTGGAAGTTCGCGCGGTGGGGTCTGACCGAGACCGGCGACGGGCTGCTGGAGCCGGTGGAGTCCATGAGGCTCGCCGAAAAGCAGATGGCCGCGGTACGGAGCGCTGTCGGCCCGGACATGCAGCTACTGCTCGACGTGCACACGAGGCTCGATACAACCCACGCTGCGACACTGTGCGGGATGCTGGAGCCGTACCGACCGTTCTTCATCGAGGACCCGCTGCGCTCGGAGAACCCGGCGAGCTATCGCACGCTTGCCGCCCGCGTGAACCTGCCCATTGCCGCCGGTGAGCAATGGGCGACCAAGTGGCAGTTCAGGGAGGTCATCGAGGATGAGTCGATCAGCTACGCCCGCATCGACCTGTGCATCGTCGGCGGCATAACGGAGGCGCTCAAGATCACTCACTGGTGCGAGACACACTACATCGACATCGTTCCGCACAACCCGCTCGGCCCTGTCAGTGCCGCCGCTTGCGTGGCGCTGTGCATGGCGTCCACCAACGTGGGTGTGCAGGAGATGCCACGGAGGCCGGGCACGTATGCGTCCGACCTGTTCCCTGTGCAGGTGGAGTGGGAGGACGGATACGCCTTCGCTCCCGACCGCCCCGGCCTGGGCGTGGAGATGGACGAGGAGCTGGCCGCGTCCAGACCCGCGCCGCTTACAGGCTGGGCGCCGCTACTGCGCCGCAATGACGGCGCGTTTACCAACTGGTAAGGGCCAGTATGCCACATCTCTATCGGGTCCGCCGCCACAGGGCCGACCGCCCCGCACTTCGATGACCAGCGCGGTGGGGCGCCGGTGAATGCGCTGCTGACCGGCCGAATCTCGGCCGCGAGGTCCTTCCAGTACCGGGACTTCCGGGTGTTGTGGAGCTCGATCGCGCTCAACTCCTTGGGGTCCGGCATGGACCACGTGGCGCTGGCGTGGCTGATTATGGATGTCACGGACTCTGCGTTTCTGGTAGGGGTGTCCAGCGCGGCGCGAATGGCGCCGTTCTTCTTCTTCGGCATTCCTGCCGGAGCGATCGCGGACCGTGTGAACAGGCGCATGTTCTCCAAGGTCACCACGGCATCGGGCATCCTGGTCGCTGCGGTCGCTGCCGCGTTACTGCTCTCGGGCGTTGCCGAGCCGTGGCACCTCATCGTACTGGCGGCCTTTGGCGGCACGGCGTGGGCGTTTCAGCAGACTACCATTCTGTCTTACACGTACGACATCGTGGGCCAGAGGAACGCGCTCAACGGCATCTCGCTCATCGCGCTTGCCCTGAACGTAGGCGGTTTCTCCGGTTCAGTGCTCGGCGGCTTCATCGTCGCCAGGGTCGGTGTGGGCGAAGCGTACCTGGGCTTCGTGGTCGCCTCGACTCTGTCTCTGCTGATGCTGATGTTTGTAAGGGACGTCGGGCAGGCAGCGCCCAGGCAGCACGAGTCGGTAATCAAGAACCTCACGGGCGCGATCACGGCGATCAGAAGTAACCGCATCCTGCTACTGCTCCTGATATTGACCTGCGCTTCTGAGATCTTCGGGTTCAGCCACCAAACGCTGCTTCCCCTGTATACAACTGCAGTGCTGGGCGCCGGGGCTGTCGCGCTCGGCTGGCTGACGGCGGTGCGGCGGCTCGGAAGCACAGTTGCGCTCGTGTTCCTGGCTAGCGTGGGAGACTCGATCAAGAAGGGGCCGCTGCTATTCTGGGGCATCGGCGGCTTCGGCGTGAGCCTGATGGCGATGTTCGTGGTACACAACCTGTACCTGGCGCTGCTTGCGGGCATCTTCACGAGCTCGATGGCATTCCTGGCCGACACGCTGCACAAGACGCTGATGCAGGAAAACGTCAGCAACGAGGAGAGAGGAAGGGCGATGGGGTTCTGGGTGCTTGGCCTCGGTACCGGACCCATCGGCCACCTGGGTGTGGGAGCCATGGGCGGCAGATTCGGCGCCCCGATTGCGTTCCTGGTAAACGGTAGTGCGCTCGCGGCCATAGGTGTGATCACGGCGGTCACAATGCCGGCGATAAGGCGGTTGAAGTAGGGTCTCCCGTGAAGACCCTGTGGCGTCTGAGGGAATACAGCTTCCGGTACGGTTGGCGGCTGGCCATTTCGTATGTCTGCATGGTCGCCAGCATGTCGATGGCCATGACAATACCTCTGGTAATTGGGATGGTCATCGACAACATCATCGAGCACGGTCTCGACGTTGCCACCATCGTCAGGGTTTCCGCCATTGTTCTGGCTCTCGCAGTGGGCAGCGGGTTCGTGGGCCACTTCCAGAGATGGATGTCGGAGTCGACTTCCCACCTTGCCGCGGCCCATCTCAGAAATGACTTCTACGACGGCCTGCTGTACTCCAGCTTCCAGTTCCATAGCCAGCAGAGGGTTGGAGAGTCGATGGCGATCGGGACATCTGACATAGAAGTCGTGCAGGACTTCATGAGCGTCGGTGTCATCTCCGTATTCAACATGTTCGTGATTCAACATGTTCGTGTTCGTTGGCATCGTCGGCGGGCTTATGCTGGCAGTGGACTGGCAGTTCGCGGTGATCAGCCTTTCCGGGATTCTGGTCTGGTTCCTTCGCTCCTACCAGGGGAGAACGGCAGGAGAGGAGAAGTGGGGGCGTGTCCAGGCCAGGGTCGGGAGCCTTACGGCAATTCTCCAAGAGAGCCTCGTCAGCATTAGAATAGTCCGCGCATTCGGGGTCAGAAGTCGGCTGTCTCGAAGTTCCGCCGGGCCTCGAACGCGCTTTCGGACGATCTTCACTCCGCGACATCGTACAACCTGAGCCGGACCGGTTCGCTGATTGCACTCTACAACCTCGGCCTGGCTCTGATGATCTGGTACGGAATGGTCCGGATTTCAGCTGGGACGATCACGCCCGGTCATCTCGCGACATTCATCCTGATGCTGGAGGTCTCCACGGAGCACTTCGGGTCCGGACTCCACTACATCTTGACCACGTTGCGGGTGGCCGCCTCCGGCCGCAGGGTGTTGGCGGTGATGGACCAGTCCGGGGAAGAGCGAGCGGTGCCGGTGTCCGTCGGAGCGTCTGACCAGAGCGTTTCCGGCGGGGTTGAGTTCGCCGGCGTGTCGTCGGAGTACGAGCCTGGCACTCCCGTAGTGAGGGATCTCAGCTTTGAGATACGTCCTAACGAAGTCGTGGCCATTCTCGGCGCAGCGGCATCCGGGAAGTCGACCATCGCAAATCTGATACCGAGATTCTACCAGGTCAGCAAGGGCCGGATTACGATCGACGGGGTCGACATCAGGGACATCCCATTGCCCGTGCTCAGGAGAAGCGTCGGAATCGTCCTGCAGGACTCCTTCATGTTTTCCGGAACGGTGCACGACAACATAGCGTTTGGCAGGAAGGACCTCGGTCTGGAGGAGATCGAGGAAGCAGCCAGAGTAGCGCACATTCACGACTTCGTAACGCAGCTTCCGAATGGCTACCAGACGATGATTGGGGAGCGTGGGATAACACTCTCCGGAGGGCAGCGGTAGAGAATTGCGATTGCCAGGGTAGTGGTTCAGGACCCGCCCATCCTGATCTTCGACGACTCGACATCCAACGTCGACCTCGAAACGGAGCACCGGATACAGGGGGCCATATCTCGAATTTCTCGTGGGAAGGCCACGCTCATCGTGACTCATCGGGTGTCCACCGCCCGAATTGCCGACAAGATCCTGATCATAGACCGCGGCCGGATCGTCGAGCAGGGGACCTACGGGGAACTGATGTCAACCGGTCGTCACTTCAGGCAGATTAACGAGATTCAGTCCGCGACATTGATAGAGGATGTCCTGGCAGATGGTCAATCTCACGCTCCGGATAGTGTCCATGAACGCTAGAACGTCTGGGACCGTGGAACCCAGAACGACGCGGAGAACTGTAGCCAGACTGATCGACTACTGCCGAGCCTATCCTCGCTGGATTGCGGTTGCGTTGGCGTTCGCGCTGCTGTATTCGGTGTCCGCCGCAATTCTGCCCTGGGCAATGAAGCACGCGATCGATCCGCGCCCGGCCGGTGAGGCGCTATCCCCTGCGCAGGTCGGCACGATCCTCGTGATGCTGGCCCTGGTGCAGGGGGTTACGTATTACGTACACCTGCGCGCGCTTTCATTCGTCACCCAGAGGATGCTCAACGCGATCAGGAACGATCTGTTCGATCAGATGCAGCGCCTCCCGATGAAGTACTACGACGAGGACCGGGTAGGTGAAGTGATGTCCTACGTGCATGGTGACGTCGAATAGATTCAGGTGCTCCTGAGCAGCATGCTCTTCGTCCTGGCTGTCACAATGACGTCCTTCGCCTTAATCGCGGCTGCGTTCTTCATCCACATTTGGCTTGCCGTCGTCATGACGGGCATGTTCCTGACAGCGGCAGTCGTCATCCTCCTGTGGAGAAGGTACATCTCACAGCACTTCCGCAATGCTAGAGAGACCTTTTCATCGCTGAATGGGCTGCTTCAAGAGACCCTGTCGAACTTCAGGGTGGTCCAGAGTCTTGGTCAGGAGAGGTATGCCGCGGCAAGGCTCGGCGGCTCCAATGCCGCCTACCTGAACGCAAGTCTGTCCGCGGAAAGGTCGATTGCCGCGATGCGCCCGACGATGGAGATAGTCAGCGGGATCGGACTTGCTTTACTGCTGTATCTTGGAGGCCTCCTCGTGTTCAGAGGAACGGCGGACGTCACGATCATACTTGCCTTCGCGGTGTACGGCGCCAGGCTGTTCGAGCCGATGCAACTGATAGCCCACGGCTTCGGCAACCTGGAGAGGGCCGCGGTCTCGCTCACGAGGGTCCTGGACTTTCTCGCGCAAGAGATGCCTTCAACCAGGAGTGAACTGCCTGCGTCTGAATCACGTATTCGCGGCGAGATTGAGTTCTCGTCCGTTAACTTCGAGTACCTGGCGAACATTCCGGTGCTGCACGAGATCAATCTGCGCATCGGGGCAGGCGAGACCGTTGCGATCGTCGAGCCGACGGGCGCGGGCAAGACGACCCTGCTTTCCCTGATCATGCGCTTGTACGAACCTGTTTCGGGGCGAGTCCTGGTCGACGGCAAGGACATTGCCGAGTTCGACTATCAATGGCTGGCGCCAAACCTCGGCATTGCCGTACAGGACTCCCACATATTTGCCGATACAATCCGCGAGAATATCAGGTTCGGGCGAGAGCACATCTCGGAGCAGGACATCATTTCGGCCTCCGAGGCGGTGGGCATCCATGAGGTCGTAGTGGGGCTGAACGCTGGATACGAGTCTAGGGTCGGTCCGGGCGGGTTGGAGTTGAGCGCAGGTCAGACGCAGCTCATCAGCCTTGCGCGCGCGATCGCGGGCAGACCGTCCATACTGCTGCTGGATGAAGTCACGTCCAATCTCGATACCGTGTCCGAGCATGCGGTACGTACCGCGCTGGAGCGCCTGTTCGAGGATAGGACCGTGCTCATCGTTGCTCATCGCCTTTCCACCGTACAAAACGCCGACGGCATAGTCGTTCTCAACGGAGGGCGTATCGCGGAAGAGGGCACACACTCGGAGCTGTTGGGACAGGGAGGACTCTATGCCAGGCTGTGCGCGCATGCCTATGGGTGAGCTGTGGGACACATGCTGACATGCAGCCGCCGCGTCCCCATGTCCAGGCGCGCTGGCGCGTAGTTTCGCGATGAATCATTGTGATAAAGTGCACATATGGATCGGAACACGGCTGATACGGCGTTGCGGTCTGTGAGCAAGGGCGGCTTCTGGACGCCGGACTTGCTGCTGGCGGCGAGCGCCGCGCTCATGGCTCTGACCTTGTACATGGTCTACTTCTGGGTCCCCACGGACCTGAACCTGGGAGTTTCCCAGCGCATCTTCTACTTCCATGTACCCTTGGCAATGATCGGCATCGCCGCTCTGCTACCCGTTGCGGTCGGGAGCGTGCTTTACCTGGTCAAGAGGCAGACCTGCTGGGACTGGTTCGCTTACTCCTGCGCAGAGGCCGGCCTGGTGTTCGCGACGCTGGGGTTGGTCACCGGGTCGATATGGGCCAAGCCGGTGTGGGGCCAGTGGTGGACGTGGGACCCGAAGCTGACACTCACCGCGATCATCTGGTTCATTTACGTGGCATACATGATGGTGCGCGCCTATTCGCCGGAGGGGTCGCAGCAAGCGCGTTATGCGTCAGTCGTTGCCATCATCGGAGTGATCGCGTCCACGCTGAACTACCTCGCCACGTCGCTCTGGCGTACGGCCCATCCCGAGACGAACATCGGGCCGCTGGCGCAGCAGGGAGACGCAATCGCGTCATCGGCGATCAACCTGACGCTGATGACCGCGCTGGTCACGTTCGTCGTTCTGTTCGCAGCAGTCGTGGCGCAGCGATATTCGATGAAGGCATCCGAGGCGTTCGTTGACGAGATGTACCGCCGTGTATCGCATTAGCTGCATCGCGCCTATTGCCCTGGCAGCGATTTTTGTTACGCTGGCCGGGTTCGCTATCAACGCGCCCTCAGTGCACGCCAACGAGGCGGGACTCGAGACTGCCGATGCGGCGGTAGAAGTCCTGCCGCAAGAGTCTGCGCCGGAGTCGGACAGCGGCCCGGAGGCCAACCTCCCATACCTGTTCGCAGTGTTCATAATCACTTGGGCTGCATTTTTCGCGTATGTGTTCGTCATGTCGAGGCGTCAGAACGAGCTTCGGCAAGAGATCGATGCCTTAAGGAAGAGGCTGACCGGCTCGGAAGGCGGGGCTCCGCCTCGAGCCGACTGAACAGGAGCGGGACCAGGAATGTCACAGGTCATACCAAACTTTCCGGAGGCGGCCTCCGAAGAGGCAACCGTCTTCACAAACCGGGGCAAGCTGATACTCGCGCTGATAGTCATAGCCGCCGCCGCCGGTTACTTCGGGTATCTGGCCTTCAAGAGCGCGACGGTCTACTACTATACGGTCGGCGAGCTGAACGAGGCCGCCGACTCGTTCGGCGACTCAGTTGTGAGGGTGAGCGGCAAGCTTGAGCCGGGCTCATTCGTGCGACTCGAGGACTCCACGACAGCCGAGTTCAGGCTGACCGACGGCGAACAGACCCTAATGGCGCGCCATGACGGCATTGTGCCGGACCTGTTCTTCAACGAGAACTCGGAGATCATTCTGGAGGGCACGCTCACGCCCGGCGGTGTGTTCGAGAGTCACAACGTGATCGTGAAGTGCCCGTCCAAGTACGTGGCGGTAGAGTGAGCTTCGCCGGCGAGTAGGGCCGCCCGTCAGCTATTGGCGCGCTTCCTTAGGGCGGCCGTCAGAGCGGGGACGACCTCGGCGTAGTCGCCCACGATTCCGAAGTCCGCGGCCTTGAAGATGGGAGACCTCGCCCGATCGTTGATCGCGACGATGGTGCCGGCCTTCTGAACGCCGACCATGTGATTGAACACCCCCCTGATCGCCACGGCGAAGTAGAGGTCGGGTGCCACCGCCTTCCCTGAGAGGCCGATCTGGTACTGGCGCGGCAGCCAGCCAAGGTCGGTTACGTTTCGTGTCGCCCCCAGCCCCGCGCCCAGCGCATCAGCGAGCTCTTCCAACACGGGCAGGTTCTCCGGTCCGCCTATGCCCTGGCCCGCCGATACGATGATCTTCGCGTTCTCCAGATTGGCGCCTCCGGCGGAGCGGTCCACGACACGTTCGATTATCTCGACCGCCGGCTCCGGCATCCCGCCCAGGTCAATAGCTTCCACCGGCGCTTCCACCGAGCGGTCAGGCTGGACCGGCGTGAGCATCCCGGGCCGCAGCGTGGACATGTACGGAGCGGTCTTCGACAGGATCGGGGCGACTATGTTGCCACCGAACGCGGGCTTGAGTTGAACGAGGCGGCCCTCGTCGTCTATCTCCAACCCCACGCAGTCGCCGGTCAGTCCCAGGCCCAGCCTTGCGGCAAGCCGAGACGCGAGGTCGCGCCCGACCACGGTGGAACCGAACAGCACCGCGTACGGCCGGTGCGCCTCGATGGCGCGCGCCAGGACGTGCGTGTAAGTGCGCGTGTCGTAGCCGGCCAGCCGGGGATCGTCCGCCACTCGCACGACGTCGGCGCCGTGGGCCGCAAGCTCGGCTGAGTGTTCAGATACGCTGTTGCCTATCAGGACGGCCTCCACGTTGGTGCCAAGCTCGTCCGCCAGCTCAACCGACCGGCCAAGTATCTCAAGCGTCGCGGGCCTGATCTCCTGCCCCAGGACCTCGGCGACTACCCAGACCGAGCCGGCGGCGGACCTCTCCCGCAGGCCGCCGCGTTGTCGTGATTCGGATGCGGCGTCCGAGCTGACGTCGAACGCGCCCCGTTCATCCAGGTAAGCCAACAGCCGTTCGACCGCCTCGTCCACATCCACGTCTCTGACAACGACGGCGTCCCTCTCCGGCGCGACGGAGTAAATCTCTGCGACCCAAGTAGGTGAGCCGTCGATACCGAACGAGGCGGGGTCGTCCGACAACTCGGCCGCGGACACCTCGGCTATCGGCTTCGATTGCGCCTCCTGCAGGGCCTCTCTCCTGGGATAGACCTCCTCGGCCACATCTTCACCCACGGTGATCAGGGCGGGCAGCCGCGCCACGATCACCTCGTGGCCGTCGTCCGTGAGCCGCTCCGCCCGCAGCGCGTTGCCCGCCTCTTCGAGGGCAAGCTTCCTCACGTTGGTTACCTGCGGTACGCTGAGCAGCTCGGCGATCTCTGGGCCGACCTGTCCCGTCTCGGAGTCGACACTGTTGCGGCCGCACAGCACCAGGTCGTAGTCTTCTTTGGAGAGCGCCATCGAGAGCGCGCGCGCGGTTGCCAGTGTGTCGGACCCGGCGAAGGCGCGATCGGTCAGGTGGACGGCGCGGTCCGCGCCTACGGCCAGGCACTGGACCAGCGCCTCGCGAGCCTGCGGTGGCCCCATCGTGTACACGACCACCTCGGCACCGTGCTCCTTCTTGAGGTCGACTGCGGCGCAAACGGCCAGAAAGTCAAAGTGATTGACCTCGCTGGGGACCCCATCGCGGACCAGGCGCCTGGTCTCATTGTCGAATGTGAGCATGGAAACGAGCGGGACCTGCTTTATGCAGACGGCAATCTTCATTTGGTGGGACTACTCCGGAAACCTATGGGATTGAGGACTTAAGAAGTGAGGCGACTATGGCACAGAGGTTATCACCCCCTCACAAGCTACTGCCAATCGCCGCAGTCCGAGAAACTGAGCTTGAGCGACGCTACGTATATCCAAGTAAGGGACTAACCGGGTAAGGGACTAACGGGTTTCTAATGGAGAATCGCCGTGCGGCCCCTTTGGGAAGCTTAGGAAAAGACGATGCTCAACCGCACCAATGAGAACGATATCGAATGGATGGTCGAGGCGTACGCCGAGTATGTCTACCGGCTGGCCTACCAGTTCACGTGCGATCCGGTAGATGCCGAGGACGTGACCTGTGCCACATTTCTGTCGGCACGCGCCCTTTGCGGACACATTTCGGAGTGCGACTGCGTGGCGGCGGTTCTGTACGGCATCACGTCCTCGATCGCTCATGAGAAGCTCGAAAGCAACCTGAACGCCGATGACCCGGACGTGGACGCGGTCGAGGTTCAGGAGCCTCTATCGTCATGTGTGGTGATGCCTTTTGTAGGACTCGCGCCGACTGAGGTGGAGGTGGCCGGAGGCAACGCGGTTAATTTCGAGGACTTCCTGGACGTGTCGCTGGACCGCTTCAGGCCCGGACTTGAAATGGCCAGAGCCGCGCTCGCATTCGCGATTGGGCAGGGCGAGACCGGCCTCTAACTGAGCTGCGGTTCCCGCTACGACTGCTAGACGCTGAACAGGACGTTGATCACGTCTCCATCGTTAACAACGTAGCCTCGCCCCTCCTGCCGGAGCAGGCCCCGGTGTCTGGCTTCCGAGAGGCTTCCGCATATGACGAAGTCGTCAAATCCGACGACCTCGGCGCGTATGAAGCCTCTCTCGAAGTCGGAATGTATTGTTCCCGCGGCTCCTAGAGCGGTTGCACCCTGGACGACCGGCCAGGCACGGGCTTCCCTCTCATTGCCGGTGAAGAATGTCAGCATGTTAAGGACATTCTTCACCTTTTCTCCCACCACCTGAGAGGCTGGCTGCCCAAGTTCCAAAGACCGCCGGAACTCGGCCTCCTCTTCGGCTTCCATCTGGGCCAACTCCATCTCGAGCTTCCCGCAGAGCCCTGCCGTTTCGGTCTGCAGGAACCCGTCGAGGCGTGAAATCCGGTCTGTCAGGCCGTGCGCTGCTTCGATGTCGTCTTCCCCCGTGTTGGCCAGGAGGACCAAGGGCTTGGCTGTGAGGAGTTGGAAGCCGCGAATCCGGGCGCTTTCCGACTCTGACAGTGTAATGAGCGAAATCGGCGTGCCCGTATCGAGCACTTCGGCCAACCGTTCCAGCAACGCCGTCTCCTCTGTCAGGGCTTCCCGTTCGGATTGCCTTGCGCCCTTCATGCCTTCCTCGATGCGGCCGATTCGACGTCTGACCAGGTTGGCGTCCGCAAGGGCCAGCTCAATGAGCACCGTCTCAGCGTCGCGGACGGCGTCCACCGAGCCGTCGGGGTGTGGGTTAGAGGGGTCTTCAAAGGCTCGCATCACAACAAGAAGGGCGTCGGCATCCTGGATGTGGTTCATCACCTCGCCGCTGAACATGCCTGATGACCACGCGCTGATTCCATCGCTGGGCGCATCTACGAAAGTGGCGGCGGCAGGGACCTGCCGCTTGGAGCCGAACAGCGCGGCCAGTTCTGGGAGACGGGGATCGGCTATCGAGGCGGCGCCGATGTTTGGCTGCGTAGGGCCGCCGCCGTAGGCACCCACGGGAGCATCCAGTCCGGTTATGGCGTTGAACACGGTGGTCTTGCCGCTGCGGGGCAGACCGACTATGGCGACGCGCAAAGGGAGGCGGACGGAGCGAATCCGCCTTTAGCGGCGCTCCGAGTTCTCCGGCGAGGGGTCTTCGGCATCCTCGATGTAGCGGAACTTACCTTCGACAACCTCGCCGTCGTCGTCGGACTTTTCGACGCTCCGGCCGCGGCCTGTGTACTCGGATACCACGCTTTTGGGCGCCAGCGTCAGGAATGCCAGCACCCCGACAATCAGGACCAGTACATCGTCGATACGGCCGATGGGCGTCACAAAGTCGGGCACGAGGTCTGAAGGGATAATCAGGTAAGCTAGGGTCGCGGGCAGGATGGCCTTGACCGGAAGCGGCACGCGCTTGTCCATGAGCAACGAGAAGACCAGGCGGGGGATGCCGGTCAACTGCATGATGTATAGGATCGGTCTCAGCAGCACCCTGGGCCTCCCGAGAGTTGTTAGGTCATTATACCTAACAACTCTCGACCTTGCTAAGACGAGGGGTCCGGCTGACCATCCGAGAGGGTTGTCACTCAAGTGTTCTATCTGTTCTACGGTGAGGACGAGTTCTCCAGGGAGGGCGCGGTAGGCGAACTCAGGAGAGGCGTCGGACCGCCTGAAGTAAGGGATATTAACGTAACGGACCTGGACGCGAGAGAAGCGACAGCAGATCAGGTAATCGCCCTCTGCTCGACCGTCCCGTTCATGACACCTCGGCGCCTCGTCGTGCTCAGGGGTCTGCTCTCGCGGTTCGAGCGCAGGGGCGCCTCCGGCGGGGAGGCCGATGGCGGGCATTCAGGCACTGCCCGATCGTGGGATGCCCTGTGGGAATCGGTTGCCTTGTTCCCGGACTCGACAGATCTCGTCCTTGTGGAAGGTAGGATTGCGCCCGGCAGTCCTTTGCTGAGGAAGGTCCAGGCGATTGCGACCACCAGGACTTTTCCCTCGCTTAGAGGCGAACGCCTCAGAGGTTGGATTCGGAAGAGGGCGGAGGAAAAGGATGCCAAGATAACGCTCGAGGCTGTGAACGGTCTCGCAGACCTCTCCGCCGGCAACCTGAGAGTGCTCGACGGCGAACTGGACAAGCTGGCCCTGTACGCGGCAGGGAGGGCAATCTGCCAGGAGGACGTGGAGGTGCTTGTTGCATTCACGGGGGAGGCGAGCATATTCGTTGCCGTGGACGCCGTGGTGGAAGGGAGGCCAGAGGTGGCGCTGCGAGCACTCCGGAGGCTGCTCGACGGCGGAAACAGCCCGGGGTTCGTCCTGGCCATGATCGCGAGACAGGTCCGGCTCCTTCTTCTGGCAAAGGACCTGAAGCGGCAGGGCGTTCCTGTGCCGGAACTGGGAGGCCGGCTGCGCCTGTCCGGCTATCCCCTGCGCAAGACGCTTGACCAGGAAACCATGTTCACGCAGGAGGGCCTCCACGAAGCGCATAGCCGGCTTGTGCAGGCGGACCTCAGCGCCAAGACCGGACGCCTGGATGAGGAAACGGCGCTGGAGCTCCTGGTTACGGAACTGGCGACGACCGGACCGAGGTCTTCGCGGCGTTAGGCCGTTAAGCCTGATCTAAATTGCGGCGGCCCGGCCCAGATCCTGGAGTATCGTCCTGGCGGCGTTGTGCCCGGGAGCGCCCGACACCCCGCCCATCGGGTGCGTGCCGGAACCGCACATGTACATGTGCTTGATCTCGGTCCTGTACGGATGGCGCTGCGAGAGCAGCTGGCTGGGTACCATGTCCAGGTGGAAGATGTTGCCGTCGGTCATGCCCACCCTGGTGTCGATGTCGACCGGCGTCTGCACGGACCACTCGATCAGGCTGTCGCGGAAGTTGGGCGCATACGCTGTGATCACGTCGATGATCTGCTCGCCCACGCTGTCCCTGATGTCGCTCCAATCCCCCTCGGCGAGCTCGGGCGCCTCGTACACCACCCAGTTTGACATCACGTGACCGGCGCGGCTGCGAACGAGGCCCGGCTCCGTAACCGACGGTAGCTGGATGTCCATGATCGGGCACGTGGAGGGCTTTCCTGCCTCGCAGTCGTCCCAACTCTGTTGATGATAGGCGAGGGACTCGTTGATCTGTATTGTTGAGACAGCATTCCGGTTGTAGCCGGCTCCGAGGTAGCGTGAAAGATCAGGGAGCTCGGCCATGGCTGCCAGAAACTTGACGCAGCCGGCGTTCGTCTTCCAGCCGTTGGCTCGCCTGACGGTGTCCTCCGCAAGCTCGGCGCCATCGAGCATCGTACGGTATGTGCGCTTGGGGTCGGCGTTTGAGACCACCGTGCGGGCCGTGATTGTCTCGCCATTTGCCAGCCGCACTCCTGTTGCCAGGCCGCCCTCCACCATGACTTGCGAGACGGGCGCTCGCGTTCTGATGTCGACGCCCAGGCTGCGCACCGAGCTCTCAAGTGCACTCGTGATGTTGCCCATGCTCATGCGTGGGATGCCCTTGTCCGCCGGGCGGGACGTCGCCATGCCGGCCCGCTCCATAGCCGGGCCTAGCATGCTCCCCGGCGCGCTGGGGTTCATCTCCATGATCGCCATGAAGTGGGCCTGGACACGCTCGTCCTCGAATGTTGACGTCACGGCGTCCACGTAGCTCCACGTTAGCAACTTCTCCAGGACTTCTTCCTGGCGGGTGCCGCGAACATCGCTCATGAGGTCAGCAATTGTCGGAGGGTCGGTGAGAAAATACGGTGCCAGAATGCCGGCGGCATCGTCCCAGAATGACCGCCACTCGAAGAACTTCCTCGCGTCGCGCTCCGAGAACTCGGCGATCTGATGGGCGCTGTCAAAGTCGTTCGCGACGTTCGGTCCGCCCAAGTATGTGCCGTCCGGGAACACGTGAATGCCCCACGCGTCGCCCGCAATGCCCGACTCCATTGGCGCTTCACTATACGAACTGGAATCTGCGCCCCGCGGACCGCCGGATGACGGTCTCCTGATGAGTTCGAATCCGTGGTTCCTGAGCTTCAGGTCGTCGACTACTTTGCCCTGGAGGATGTAGCTGATGTACGAGCACATGGGCCCGAGGAAGCCGGGCGCGAACTCGTCCGTGGTGACAGCACCGCCAAGCTTGTCCAGGCGCTCAAGAACCAGTACCGACAGCCCAGCCTGCGCGAGGTACCCGGCAGTCACGAGGCCGTTGTGCCCAGCCCCGATTACGATAGCGTCGTAGTTGTCCTTGGTCACTTTGTATTCTCGCTGGTTGCCCGGTTTCCAGTCCTCATGGCTGACTCGTACATGCCTCTACCTCTGAGCCGCCCAAGGGATGTTTACCCAATTCCTCAGACCTGAGGAACAGTCCTGGTGCATGCGGATCCAACTTTATCCTAGCCTTATGGGAAAGATTCAACGCAGTCGCGCCAGTAGGGCCTGCTCTTCCGGTGGCCACAGTCGTACCTGCAGGTTCAGATACTCCAACAGCTGTTTCACAAGCAGCCAGACCGAACACGCCACGGCTGAATCAGACCGCGGCGGCGCGCCCCAGGTCCCGCAGTACGGTCATTGCCGCGTTGTGCCCGGGAGCGCCTGACACTCCGCCCATGGGGTGCGTGCCGGAGCCGCACATGTACATGTTCTGTATCTCGGTCCTGTACGGATGCCGCTGCGAGAGCAGCTGGTTGGGCACCATGTCCAGGTGGAAGATGTTGCCGTCGGTCATGCCCACCCTGGTATCGATGTCCACCGGCGTCTGTACTGACCACTCGATCAGGCTGTCCCGGAAATTGGGGCAGTACTCAGTGATTACGTCGATGATCTGCTCGCCGACGCTTTCCCTGACGTCGCTCCAGTCCCCCTCGGCCAAATCCGGAGATTCGTAAGTGACCCAGTTGGACATCACATGCCCGGCTCCGCTCCGGACAAGGCCGGGCTCGGCCACCGTGGTGATCTGGATGCCCATGATTGGGCAGGACGTCGGCTTCCGCGCATCGCAGTCGTCCCAGCTTTGCTGGTGGTACGCGACTGACTCGTTGATATGGATCGACGTTAACGCGCCCCGGTTGTAATCGTCTCCGAGGTAGCGTGAAAGATCGGGGACGTCGGTCATCGCCGCCAGGAACTTTACGCACCCGGCCCTCGTCTTCCAGCCGTTCGCCCGCCTGACCGTTTCTTCCGAAAGTTCGGCGCCGTCCAGCATCGTCCCGTATGTGCGCTTGGGGTCGGCGTTGGACACAACGGTGCGCGCCGTGATCGTCTCGCCGTTCGTCAGCCTCACTCCGGTAGCCAGACCGCCCTCCACCATGACTTGCGACACGGGCGCTCGCGTTCTGATGTCGACGCCCAGACTGCGCACCGAGCTTTCAAGCGCGTTGGTGATGTTGCCCATGCTCATGCGGGGGATGCCCTTGTCTTCCGGGCGGGATGTGGTTACCCCGGCTCGCTCAATGGCGGGACCCAGCATGCTCCCTGGCGCGCTGGGGTCCATCTCGATGATGCCCATGAAGTGAGCCTGGACACGCTCGTCCTCGAAGGCCGCAGTGACCGCGTCCACGTAGCTCCACGTCAGGAGCTTCTCAAGGACATCCTCCTGGCGCGTGCCGCGTACCTTGCTCATCAGATCCGCAATAGTCGGTGGGTCGGACAGGAAGTACGGCGCCATGATACCGGCGGCATCGTCCCAGAAGGACCGCCACTCGAAGTAGCTTCGGGAGTCCTTCTCGGAAAACTCCGCTATCTGCGTCGCCACGTCGAACTCGCTCTCGACGCCGGGGCCGCCGAAGAATGTACCGTCGAGGAACGGATGAATGCCGCCGAAACCGCCCGTTGGCCGCCTGATGAGTTCGAACCCGTGGCCCTTCAGGTCCAAGTCGTCCACGACCTTGCCCTGAAGGACATAGCTAACGTATGAGCACATGGGTCCGAGGAAGCCGGGCGCGAACTCGTCAGTTGTGACGGCCCCGCCGAGCTTGTCCAGTCGCTCCAGCACCAGCACCGACAGCCCTGCCTGCGCTAGGTACCCGGCCGTCACGAGGCCATTGTGCCCCGCGCCGATCACGATTGCGTCATAGTTGTCTTTAGTCATGAACTAACCCTTCCCACGGCCCGGTTCAGTGGTCTCTGCGCCGTGCAAAGGGCCTCAGGCGAGGCCCGGCGCCCGGCTAGCAGTTGTCGAAGCGGGTTGTGACGAACTCGGTGATCTTGCCCGAATGCAGGTCGAACGCGCTGCGTTCCAGCCCCCGCAAATCGTGCCCGTACACGTGGATCTCTACCGTTGGAACGTCCGTGAGGTTGTCCATCTGGTGGATCTCGTCAACGTCCGGGACCAGTAGTGAAATCTCGCCGGGCTTGGACACAAGCACGCGGTCCTTCTCGAGCACCGCATAGTCCTCGCGGTCCTGGTCGTCCACGCGGCGGAACCGGGTCTCTGTGATCGCGTTGCCCATCACGCCGATCATGCCCCACGTCCGGTGGTCGTGGGGTCCGGTGTGGTCGCCCGGCCCCCACACGACGGCACTCACGAGTAGGCCGTTGTCCTCGCCGTAGTGGAGCAGGTAGGAGCCGTGGTTCTTGCCCCGCCGCTGCATGGAGGGCAGCCGGTACTCCTCGGGGATCGCCTCCGGGTTGTTGATAAGCTGCTCCAGGTAGGCTGAACCCTTGTCGAACAGCCTCTCCTGGTCCGGCTGTGAGTCGATCAGCTCCGACATGTCGCCAACAAAGTCTTCAAGCGCGTACTTAGTTGTCATGCTCCAACTCCTTCACTTTCTTCTTAAGTCGCTCAAGCTCGGACTCGGCCGCGATACGTGCCGCGCGCTCCTCGGAAGCCTGGCTCTCTGCGGCGATTCGGGCATCTCGTTCTTCGTCAGCCCTGTGCTCGGCGAGTAGGCGTGCGTCCCAGACCTCGTCGAAGTCCTCCACGTACGAACCTGTGCGAGGGTTGTAGAAGCGCGGCCGGCCCTCGTCCCATGCCAGGCTCAGATCAAGCAATGGACTGTATCCCTTCAGTATGCCGTCCGGCGCCGTGGTGAGCGCGACCGGACGGTCCTCGCCGTCCTGAAGCACGTCTCCCGCGAGTGGCTCGCCGTGGTAGTCGCCACCCGTCGGGTCGAAGCGCCAGTACTCGGGCACGCCCACAGTGGCGTAAATGTCCCGCTTCCGCGTGACGTCTATGCGTCCGGTGCTCACCGATGCGATCTCCAGCGCCCAGTCCGGCAGCTTACCTACCTCCCACGGCAGGTAGATGCGGCGTTCCAAGATCGCGTCCACATCCACATCGAGCGATAAGTACAGGTCCGGAGAAACCCGAACGTTCAAGTCCTTGGGGTCGTAGGATATGATCGTGTCCCAACTGATAAACACGCCGGGGCGCCGACCGAACTCCGCAAGCCCGCCCCAGATGAGCCGCAGTAAATCGAACTGGGGGCCTCGTTGCTCCATGGCTTCGGGCTTCTCTACCGGTTCGCTGGGGTCGAAGTCCAGAGCGTCGTAGGAGATCTCGCCCTGCCTGCGGTAGGGAAGTGTCTTCCTCTTGGTTGCGGCTGTGGTCATGGTGATCGGCCTTGGCGCGCTGCGCCTGATGCAGGTTGAGTATATCACGGGGGTTCGCCTCGGAATTCGCCCCCTACAGCGCCGCTTTGAACGGGTACGACTCGGTTGTTAGACTACGCTGCCGATCAACCGCCGGTTAAACACGCGCAGACCCGGCACGTACAGGAAGAGGTCAAGTGTCCGAACCCCCATCCCACGCGCTCAGCATAGACATCGGCGGCACCTTCACCGACTTCTCGTTGCTTGACCTTGCCACCGGCGAGGTGAGCGTCCACAAGGTGCTCACCAATCCCGACGCATCGCAGGAAGCGCTGATGGCAGGCGCGGCCGAGGCACTGGAGGCTGCGGGCGCCGCATTCGACGGGCTGTCGGTTATCGTGCACAGTACCACGCTTACCACCAACTCGATCATCCAGCGAAACGGAGCGAAGACCGCGCTGATCACCACCGCGGGCTTCCGCGACATCTTGGAGATGGGCCGGGAGCAGATGTACGACATGTACGACCTCCACGCCCGCATGCCGGTGCCGCTCGTGCCCCGGCACCTCAGGCGCGGAGTGAGCGAGCGCGTCACCCGCGACGGCGACGTCATACGGCCGCTTGATGAGGCAGAGGCAATGAGCGTGGTGGACGGCCTGGTCTCCGAGGGCGTGACCGCGCTTGCCGTGTCGTTCATCCACGCCTACAAGAACGCGGACCACGAGCGCAGGCTGCAGTCCCTGGCTGCAGAGCGTCACCCGGACCTGTCCATATCGGTCTCGTCGGAGGTGGCGCCGGTAATCAACGAGTACGAGCGCACCTCGACCACCGTGGCAGACGCGTACATGAAGCCTGCGGTATCGCGGTACCTCCGGGGTGTCGAGTCCGGCCTGGCCGAGCAGGGGTATGGGGGCAGGCTTCTGGTCATGCTTTCGGAGGGCGGCGTAATGGACAGCGGCTGGGCCCAACGCCATCCCGTGCGGCTCCTGGAGTCCGGCCCGGCCGCAGGCGCGCTCGCGGCCTGCTTCTACGGCAAGCTGCTGGACAGGCTCGACCTGATCTCTCTGGACATGGGCGGCACCACGGCCAAGACCTGCGTGATAGAGAACGGCAGGGCGGCGGTCGCAAACTTCATGGAAGTGGACAGGGTCCATCGCTTCAAGAAGGGCAGCGGCCTGCCTATTGTTGCCCCAGTGCTCGACCTCATCGAAATAGGGGCCGGGGGTGGCAGCATCGCCTGGATAGACAACCTTGGGCTGCTCAAGGTGGGGCCGGAAAGCGCGGGCGCCGATCCGGGTCCCGCGTGCTACGGGCTTGGCGGCGACGAGCCCACCGTGACGGACGCTGACCTGCTACTGGGCTACCTCGACCCCGGGTACTTCCTTGGCGGAAGAATGCGCCTGGACCCGGAGGCCGCGAGCAGGGCATTGGCCGGACTCGCCGGCAGGGCAGGACTGTCCACGACCGAGGTGGCCTGGGGCATTACTCGCGTGGTGGCAGAGAACATGGCCTCGGCGGCGCGCATCCACATCATCGAGAGGAACAAGGACCCGCGCAACTACGCTCTGATGGCCTTCGGCGGCGCCGGCCCCGTACACGCCTGCGAGGTGGCCCGAAGGTTGGGCGTGCGGGAGGTGATCGCGCCGCTGGGCGCAGGGGTGACCTCCGCACTCGGCTGCCTCACCGTGCCTCTCTCGTTCGAAGGCGTACGCTCTCTTCCGGCGCAGCTTTCCGTCACCGACTGGGCGGCCGTCAACGGGCTGTTCGCCGAGATGGAGGCGCAGGGTCGTGCGATGCTGACAGACGCAGGTGTCGAGTCCGGCGACGTGGCGCTGACGCGCACAGCGGACCTGCGCCTGTCCGGCCAGATCCATGAGGTGCAGACGCCTGTCCCGGACGGTCCCCTCGACACAGGCTCGGCTGATAGGATCGCGGCCGACTTCGGCGACGTGTATCGCGAGCTGTATGGCCGTCGCAGCCTCGACATCCCGATCGAGGTCCAGAACTGGCGCCTGCAGGCAAAGGGGCCGGAGCCGCAGGTGAGACTGCGCCGCCGGGACGTATCGCCTGACGCCGACGCCACAGCCGCGCTCCGCGGCTACCGAAGCGCCTACTTCGAGGCGGCGAACGGCTACCTCGACTGCCCGGTCTACGACCGCTACCTGCTGGAGACCGGCGTAATTATCGAAGGGCCGGCAATTGTCGAGGAGCGGGAGTCGACCGCCGTGCTCGGTCCGCTGGACAAAGGGCGGATAGACCAATGGCTGAATCTAATAATCGAGGTGAGCAGCGTTCATGGATGAGTTCGACCCCATAGACCTGGAAATCATGTGGAGCCGCGTGGTCAACGTCGCTGAGGAGATGTGGACCACCGTGCTGAGAACCGCCGTCTCGACGATCATCGCGTCGGCGAACGACTTCGGTTGCGAGATCCTGGACGCCGAGGGCCGCTCCATCGCGCACGCCTATCGGAGCATGCCTGTCTTCAACCTCACCATGCCGAACGTGACCAAGAAGATCCTCCAGCAGTACCCCGCCGACTCGTTCAAGCCGGGCGACGTCTACATTACCAACGATCCGTGGCTCTGCGCCGGGCACCTCCCCGACACGGCGATCGTCTCCCCGATCTTTCACCAAGGCCGTTTCGTCGGCTTCGCGGGGAGCATCGCCAACGTGTCCGACATCGGCGGCACGCTCGATCAGAAGCGGGTGCGCGAGTCGTACGAGGAGGGGCTCTTCATTCCGATCTGCAAGCTCTACGACGCATACGAGCCCAACGAGCTTGTGTTCGACCTGTTCCGCTGGAACGTCCGCGCCGCCGACATGGTACTCATCGACATAGAGGCCCAGGTGGCGGCCAATGAGGTCGGCTCACGCCGCATCGTCGACTTCCTCGACGAGTACAGGCTGGAGGACCTTGCGGGGCTGTCCTCCGCAATCCGGGGCCGGTCCGAGGCCGCCATGCGCCGCGCGATCTCGGCCCTGCCGGATGGAACGTACCGTAACGAGGTGGAGACCGATGGCCTTATGACGCCGCTTAAGATATCCGTGGAGATCACGGTGAGCGGCGATGAGATGACGTTCGACTACACCGGCTCCTCGCCTCAGGTGGACCAGGGAGGGCTGAACTGCACCCTGATCTACACGATCGGTCACACCACGTACCCCATGGCCTGCCTGCTGACGCCGGACGTGCCGGTGAACGAGGGATGCTTCGCTCCAATCACAGTGAAGGCGCCGGAAGCATCGGTAGTAAACTGCGAGTTTCCCGCCTCGGTTGGCGCTCGGGTGAACACCGGCTGGTTCCTCCACGGCGCGATCTTCGGCGCCCTCGCTGACGCCGTACCGGAAGGCATTCAGGCCGGCAACGGGCTCATGTCGTCGATACAGACGTACGGCGCAGACGATGGCGGCCGCGTGTTTAACGCACACCTGTTCATCGGCGGCGGCCGCGGCGCGACAAGCACGGGAGACGGCATGGGCCAGAACATGTTCCCGAGCAGCGCCTCCAACGTGCCCGTGGAGGTATTCGAAGTGAGGAGCCCGGCCTTAATCAAGTCCAAGGAGTTCGTCACCGACTCCGGCGGGGCCGGGAAGTTCAGGGGCGCGCTTGGGCAGCGCCTGGAGATCGGGAAGCTGCCGGGCCACGAGCCCCCCCTGGACGTTTTCTTCTACCCGAAGAGGCTGCGGTTCGCCGCCGAGGGCGTTTTCGGCGGCGGCGGCGGCAGCCGCACCGTCGTTGAGGACAACGGCCGCGACGTCAGCTTCGAGCCGGAGGCCATGACCAGGGGCTACGCGACCGTCCGGGGGCACTCAGATACGCTTGCACTCACCTGGCCCGGCGGCGGGGGCTACGGCGACCCGCGCCAGCGCGGTCGGGAGACCGTGCGCCGCGACGTACTGAACGGCCTCGTCTCGCCGGAGAAGGCCCGAGAGCTTTACGGCGCGGACGGCTAGTGGCCGTGATGGTCGAAGGTTGTGGTTATAGGACGTATCCCGGCCGCCCATTCGATCGGCCATACACGGCAGAAGAGCGAGCCGCCATTGCCGGGCCTGCGTCCGCGCTCGGCGAAACTACGTTCGGCATCTACCTGAACGCCCGCGCCGTCGACGGCCAGCGATTCGTCCGCCGTTTGGTTCTGCAAACTAGGCGGGAACCTGGTGCTCAAGAGATTGCTGTCGTACCGGGAACAACGGGCCCTGGGCAGGCGCCTGCTTCCGAAGGAGGTGCAGCACTTCACCGATACGGCGCGGCGCATGACGGGGATCTTAGGGTTTGTGGCGAGATCCGGGTAGCTTCATTCAATGCCGCACCGCGCAGAAGTTCGCGGTTCCGAGGTGTAAAATCTGGGCCGGAAGGAGGCAGAACTACATGGGTATAGAGATTTTTCCGCAGGAAGTCATAGAGGCGTTGGGTTGCTATGTTTATCGACTAATCGACCCGCGCAACGGCGAGACTTTCTATGTGGGCAGGGGCAGAGGGCAAAGGGTGTTCCATCATGCACGTGGCGAAGTCGATGATCCGGACCGACATGCCGCCGACCCTAAAGTAGAGCGAATCCATGAGATCCGTGCGTTAGGAATGGATGTACAGCACATTATCCATCGCCATGGAATGTCGGAGGCGGTAGCAAAAGAGGTTGAGGCGGCGTTGATCGACGCCTATCCGGGGCTGGCCAATAGAGTGGCGGGTTCTGGCTCGAAGGACCGGGGTACGCAGCATGTAAATGAGATCGTACAGGAGTACAGTGCCGAAGAATTCGTGGTAGGAGAGCCCCTGCTCCTGATCTCGATAGGACAGTTGTGGAAGGAACGCGGCGTGTATGGGGCCGTGAAGGGTGTGTGGAGGTTGGATATCAGCAGAGCTAAACAACGCAAGCTGGTCTTGGCTCACGTCAGGGGTGTGGTGAGAGGAGCTTACAGGCCGAAAAAGTGGAAGAAGGGTACGTCCAAGGACTTCCCGAAACGGATCGGTTTCGAAGGCGACGAAGCCGAGGATGTGTGGGAGAGATACGTCGGGAAAAGGGTGCCCGCGAAGTACCGAAAACTAGGCGCCCGGGCTTCGTGCCGGTACTTGACTCCCTCACAACCGTCGGAGTCCTAATCTTCGCAACCGGCAACTCACGGGCTCGTCAATGCAGGGCCTGCGGGAGATAGGAATGCAGCCTAGGCGAAGGCCCGCGAGTTAGACGGGGAACCAACGAAGCTGAGCAGGCCACTGCAAGAGCCACTCTCGGGTATCAGGGCAGTAAAGACCTTCTCATTGTCTGTCATACCGGCTCCTGCCGGTATGACAGACTGCGCCTTCTGAAAACTGTCTCGGCCGCTCATCTCACCACCACAAGTTGCCTTGTGGTGGCCAGCGTCGGCCCCCTTTCAGCCATTGCGCGGTTCTACCGGGCGGACCGTTGCCGCCCCGCTCTAGACCGCGATGCGCTCCAGGTCGCGCAGGATGGCGTGCGCCGAGTTGTGCCCTGGCGCCGCCGTCACTTCGCCGCCGGGGTGAGTGCCCGCCCCGCACATGTAGAAGTTCCTGACGGACGTCCTGTACGCGAACCTGTTCGCCAGCATCTGAGACGGGATCATGTCGCCGTGCCGGATGTTGCCGTCCGTGATGCCCACGCGCGTCTCGATGTCAATCGGTGCCTGCACCGACCAGTCGATCAGGCTCTTGCGGAAATTGGGCGCGTACTCGGTGATCGCGTCGATGATCTGCTCGCCGACCGCGTCCCGCCGCGTCTCCCACGGCTGGTCGACGGGCTCGGCAGGGTAGTACAGGATCCAGTTCGACATCACCACGCCGCCGCGCGGTGCCAGGTTCGGGTCCACCAGCGAAGGCATCTGGATGTGCATCAGCGGGCAGTCGGTCACGCGCCCGGCAATCGCGTCGTCCCAGCTCTGCTGGAAGTACTCGACGGACGGGCCGATGCTCACGTTGACGATCTGGTCGCGGTCGTAGCTGTCGCCAAGGAAGCGTGTGAGATCCAACGGCTCGCTCATCGCCGCCAGGAACTTTATGCAGTTGGCGTTCGTCTTCCACCTCTTTAGCTTCGACTTCGTGGCGGCGTCTACGAACTGGGAGTCCACGAGCGTGTTGAACGTGCGCTTGGGGTCCGCGTTGGAGACCACAATGAAACTGCGTATCTCCTCGCCGCTAGCGAGCCTGACGCCCTTGGCCTCACCGTTCTCGATGATCACCTCCTGCACGGGCGCCCTCGTCCTGATTTCGGCGCCCAGGTTCCGTACGGACGCGCCCAGCGCCTGCGTGATCGCGCCCATGCTGCCCCGCGGTATGCCCTTGTCTTCGGCCCTGCTGAACTGGCTGGTCGAGAAGTAGGCGTTGCTCATGATGCTCCCGGGGGCCGACGGGTCGGCTTCGGGAATGCCCAGCGAGGCCGCGCGAACGTTGGGATGCTCGAAGTGGTCGTCGAGCAGGTCGATAATGCTCCAGGTAAGCATCTTCTCGAGGACCTCCTCCTGCCGCGTACCCTTCACGCTCGTGATGAGCTCGGAAACGGTTGGAGGCTCGCCCAGGAAGGTCTTGTGCAGGATGCCTGCCGCCTGCTCCCAGAACGAAGTCCACTCGAAGTAGTTGCGTGCGTCGTTCTCGGAGAACTGGCGGATCTGCTCCGCCGCGTCCAGCGGGCTGCGGATGTCCGGCCCGCCGGTAAACGTTCCATCGGGGAACGGGTGGATTCCGCTCATCGAAGCGCCGCCCGAGCCGGGCTTGTTTGGGCCTTTAAGCACTTCCAGCCCGTGCTCCCGCAGCTTGAGGTCGTCAATAACCTTGCCCTGAAGCATGTACTGGATGTACGAGCACATCGGCCCGGTGAACCCCTGTGTGAACTCGTCGGTGGTCGCCGCGCCGCCGATCTTGTCCAGCCGCTCCAGCACCAGCACCGAGAGGCCGTCCTTCGCGAGGTATCCTGCCGTTGTAAGCCCATTGTGTCCCGCGCCGATCACTATGGCGTCGTATTGGTTGTCTGCCATGCCGTTTGCCCCCTGGTGTATGGAATGGGCATCGTACAGAGACGTGCCCGTCATTCCTTGACCGGATTATAAGTACGGGCGCGAGCTAGGGTCAATTGTGGACGCCGCGCGGGGACTCGCTTCGGGCGCTCTGCGCGTCCGGTCGATCTCGATGGCATCAAGTCCCACAGGCAAGGGAACCACCTCCCGAATTCGTGTACCCTATGCGCGTCCGCGTGGCTTGGCTCCCAAGCCTTCCGCGAGAGGCCACAACCCACTGAACGGAGGCAGAAATGGCACAGGTTGACGGCGCAGAGGTAGTAATCATCGGAGCTGGTGTTACGGGGCTCGCCTCGGCCTGGTTCCTCGCAAAGTCGGGTGTGGACGTGATTGTTATTGAGAAGGGCGTGATCGGCTACGAGGCGTCCAGCCGGAACGGCGGCATCTGCGCGTACCACCGCGGCCTCGAGCCGAAGGGCCTGATGGGCTACGAAGAAACGAAGCTGTGGCATTCGCTCGAGGAAGAGCTCGGATATCCCCTGGAGTTCGTGCGCGGCAACATCGGAGTCGCGCTCGACGAGGACGACTTCGAGTTGGTGAAGCGAGGCGTGGAGCGGACCAACAGCGTGGGATGGCGCACCGAGGTGATGGACGCTGAGACGATCAAGAAGCACATGCCTATCGTCAGCCCGACCGTTGCCGGCGGCCGGTACGACCCAGACTCCGGCCACGCCAACCCGCAGCGCACTGTTCAGGCGTACGCATGGGCCGCACAGGACCACGGCGCGCGTATCTACCAGCACACGCAGGCCACCGGCTTTAAACTGCAGGGCGACAAGGTCATCGCGGTGGAGACGGACAAGGGCGATTTCGGCTGCAGCTTCGTCGTCAACTCCGCCGGACCTCAGGTCGGCATACTGACGGATATGGTCGGAGGATTCATTCCGCTCGCGCAAGGCAGGGTGGAGATCATCGTCACGGTGCCGTTGGAGCGTATGTGGCAGGGCGCCGTCGGCGGCAACGGGCTGTACGGCCGGCAGACCGAGCGCGGCAACCTGGCGTACGGTGGCGGCAACCAGGAGTGGGTGGAGGTGGACAACGCCACGCCTGAGAAGCCGAACACGCCTCTCATCAGGAACGTCGGCCGCAGGCTGATGGAGCTGTTCTCAGGCGCCGAAAACATTCCCGTGCTGCGGAGTTGGTGCTGCGTGGTCGAGTGGACGCCGGACGGCAACCCCGTCATCGACACGCTCGACGATCCAAGCAACTTCCTGATCGCCACCGCGTCGGGCGACGGCTTCGGCCTGTCACCGGCCCACGGCAAGGCCGTTAGCGACCTCGTGATGCACGGTGAGTCGACGCTGCCCCTCGAGGGCTACAGGCTGGGCAGGTTCGCCGGCGTCTCCCGCAACTGGCGCGAGGAGTACGAGTGGGTCGCCGGCACCGGCCAGGGCGGCGAGTACGGCTCGGTCCAGGGAGCCGCGTACTAGGGGGGTCTATGGGCGCCAAATTGCACTGCGGATAGGGAATAGCGTGAAGCCCACTTTCATGCTAAACTTATGGCAGAACACATGTGCGCTAGCTCGCCTTGTAATCTGACATTGATGGGAGCTAGGCTTTTGCTGAGTTGGGTTGAGTAAGTAGTGAATGCGATGGGAGGCTGCTATGGACTGGAACGATGAGAGTGAAGTCCAGAACGAGGAGATGGCGATCGAGCTTTTGTTGCAGCCACATAGCGATTCAGGCGCTGACTGGGTTGTTAAGCTCGAGAACATCAGGAATGTCAAAAGGCTACGGCTTCAAAGGCAGGCCTTGAGGAAAGGAAAGCCGATTACATTTGCTGGTCGTTGGGCTGCAACGGCTTAGCGCATCCCGCGGAAAGCTCCAATGAATGACGATGCGCTGCCGCGGCAAAGCCCCCTGTATCACGCTCAGCGTGCAGACCAATACGCCCGTCAGGAATTGATACGAAAATATGAAGAGAAGTATTCGTGCCGTTTGGCGGTGCTTATCGATCCTATCATTCCGAGGGGGGTAACTCTGTTTGAGGAACTCATCTTTGATGCCAACCGAGACAAGGACCTTCATATCCTGCTGCATTCGCCAGGTGGTCAGGGGGAAGTAGCGATCCGTATCTTGCGGGCCGCTCAGTCCAGATGCAAGAGGTTAACGGTGATCGTTCCGACCAGGCGAAAAGTGCTGCGACGCTGTTGGCATTAGGTGCCCACCATGTAATGATGGGGCCTGCCAGCGACCTTGGCCCAATCGATCCTCAGTTCGTAGTAGACGATGAGTGGGTCGCGGCTAAGGACATTATTGCAGCGGTTGACGACGCGGCAGTGAAGGTCATGGAGTCGCCGGATACTTATCCTGTTTATGCTCCGTTGCTGAGCGATATCACCGCGATCATGCTGCAACAGGCAAGATCAGCGCTGCAGGGGACCTCTGATCTGCTAGAAGAGGCCCTCAAAAGTAACCGGGATCGCAAGCCAGAAGAAGTGCAAAGGTTGAAACGCAACCTGTTGGGTCCCATGATAGAGAGGAATCCCACGCATTCAGCCCTATTCAGCGCGGATGATGCTAGGGAGGCTGGCCTGCCGGTAATGCCTGTTGCCCCTTCGGATGATCAATGGCAGCTCATATGGCGGTTATGGACCAAGTACTTTGCATTGGGCCCGATATTCTACACGGGAATCTACGAAGGCTCCGCAGTCTCCCAGATTGGGGTGGACGTTACCGGCAGTTGAACGGCTAACTTTGCAAGATGCGCCTCTTTGCCTAGTCACCGAGCAGTAGCAGGAGGTCCGCTCGTACATAAGCTGTGATTGGTTTAGGTTTGGCTGCCATCTCCGCCCACTCCAAGGCTAGTACAGTAGTGCACAAGCAAGCGCAGCGAACAATCTCCCCGGCGGTTCTTGCATGAAGATCGTACTGGCCCCCGACTCCTACAAAGGCAGCCTGTCGGCCCGCACCGTGGCCGAGGCGATGCGTGAAGGCGTCCTGCGTGTGGTGCCGGACGCGGAGACGGTGCTTGTGCCCGTCGCGGACGGCGGCGACGGCACGCTGGAGACCCTGGTCGACAGCACGGGCGGGACCGTCGAGAGCCTCACGGTTACAGGGCCGCTCGGCGAGCCCGTTATGGCCGGGTGGGGCGCGCTCGGAGACGACAACACCGCGCTTGTGGAGATGGCCAGGACGTCCGGGCTTGCCATGGTCCCGCCGGACCGAAGAGACCCCCGCATCACGACCACCTACGGCCTCGGCGAGGTCATACGGGCCGCCCTCGATGCGGGATTCCGCAGCTTCGTTATTGGTATTGGCGGCAGCGCGACCAACGACGCCGGCGCGGGCATGGCGCAGGCGCTCGGCGTGCGGCTGCTCGACGCGGACGGCGCGGACCTGCCCTTCGGCGGTACGGCGCTTTCGGCGCTCGACCGGATCGACCTCGGCGGCCTCGACCCGCGCACCGCCGAGTCGGAAGTCCTCGTGGCGTGCGACGTTTCGAACCCGCTGACCGGTCCCAACGGGGCCTCGGCAGTCTACGGACCTCAGAAGGGCGCCACACCGGCGATGGTGGAGGAGTTGGACGCCGCTCTGGAACACTTCTCGGCCGTCGTCAAGCGCGATGTGGGAGCGTCGGTACGCGACGTGCCCGGCTCAGGCGCGGCGGGAGGACTCGGCGGCGGACTCATCGCCTTCCTGGGCGGCCGCCTCGAACGCGGCGTCGACATCGTTCTCGAAGTGCTGAGATTGGAGGAGCAGCTCGAAGGCGCGGACCTCGTCATCACCGGCGAGGGGTGCATGGACTTCCAGACCGTGTTCGACAAGGCCCCGGTCGGCGTTGCGCGTCGCGCCGCGGCGCGCGGCATTCCCGTGATTGCGGTCTCCGGCTCGCACGGCGATGGCTTCAGCGACGTCCATGAGCATGGCATAGCCGCCGCGGCGCCCATCGTCTGCCAGCCCATGACGCTGGAGGAATCGTCGGAGCGCGGCGCCGAGTTGGTAGCCCAGGCCACAGAGCAGGCGCTGCGCTTCATGCGTCTGGGCGCGAGGGTCTTCGGCAGCGCGGCCTAGTTTTCGGTCTTTTCAAGAGTGCGCGTCTCAGTGAGGCATGCGTGCCGGTATTGGACCCCTTCCCATGCCTTTACTGAACTGTCCTGTGTTGGAGGTGGGGATTGACCGTAAGGCCGGCGCTGGTATTGATATCGGGTGCGCCGGGTACAGGCAAAACGGTGTTGGCTCAGCGACTGGCCGAGAGAGTGCCGGTCGCCGTGATCGAAAAGGATGCCATCAAAGAGAGCCTCTTCGACACACTGGGCGAGGGTAGCCGGGATTGGTCGAGAAAACTGGGAGCGGCTTCATTCGAGCTCTTGCGCATGCTGATTCAATCACACCTCAACGCGGGGCAATCGATAGTCGCCGAGGCTGCTTTTCAGCCCGAGTACGACACAGGATGGCTGAACTGCTTCAAGCAACTATTCAGTTTCCGTGTCCTGGAATTGCATTGCTATACAGACAAGGAGACGGCGCTCCGACTATACAGGCGCCGTGAGGACTCTCGAAAGAGACACAGCGGACATCGTTCGGGGTTGAGCATTGATGCCCACATCGCCGAACTTCGCGGCCGCTACGAGACTTACGGCCCACTTACGTCAGGAGATGGTCTCGTACACATCGATACGACAGACTTCGCGACGGTAGACTACGCTGCTATCTTGGCAACTGCCGGAACCTCTCTACGCCATCACGTTTCGGACAGGCCTGCATAATGCGTAGGCAATCGAGTCGCATCATTCCGATAGCCACAGCAGCCCGCAGAGTTTGCCGCTCGGCTACAAGGCAGGCACGTAGCTAAATCTGTCGTTCCGAGCGTAGCCGAGGAACCTAAGGCTTCACGCACTCAGACCAAGTCTAGACAGCCTGGAGACTGCTCGAAGTGCTGGGTTGCATGGCGTGGCATGACAGATCGACAATCATTGTGACGGATTTGCGTTTCGCGGACGCGCGTCAAAGTCACCCCGACTTCCCCCGGAACCGCAGAAGGCGATGTTCACAGCTCAACTGGCGAGTGCTGAGGAACTTGTTTCACAACTTCCTTGCCTCTCGAGAACACGCGTGCTAATATAGATGCATGCACACGGAATGCCTGAGGGACGCCGTTACATTGCCACCGCTCGCAAGCGCCTGCTCTGAGTCTCTCGAAGGGGCGTCACCTGTACTCGCCTTGGGTTCAGTCCCTAGCCGCTGGGAACGGGGAGTGGCTTCCCAAGGCACTGTCTCACTTTCGTCTCAAAGTGTCTCAATATTGCCTCAAGCATGCCTCATGGATGTCTCAGAACTGTCCCATGATCCCGTGAGTCCCAGCTACGAATGAGACAAAATGAGACAAAATGAGACAGATTTTTCCATTCGGGCCGGCAGGCCTGGCTCAGGTGAGGTAGTCCAACAGCACCATGTGGACCTCACCCGGCCCGTGGACGCCGACGGTCACCGTCTGCTCGATGTCTGCCGAGCGGCTTGGGCCGGTGATGATGCCGGCGTACCTGCTGGCTGACCCGTCGGAGAGCCCTTGTCCAAGCAGCGCGAACAAGTCGTCGAGGCTCGGCAGCACGTGGTCGGGCTCGACTATCGCTACGAAGACGGGGGGCAGCAGCGACACGAGCCGGCTCACGCCTGGTCCCGGCAGCATGATGCACGACCCGGTCTCAGCGATGGCGTATTCCGCCGCCGAGACTCCCATGCCGGCCTCCAACGCCCTGTCGCGTAAGGCCTGGCGCTGGCGCTCTACCTCTTCGTCCGAGCTTGCGTCACCGATGGCAATCACCTCGTATGCCGCGCCCGCGCTCTCGACCGCTGCCTCCACGCCGACCTCCCGCAGCACGGGATGTGCCGAGGTCACGACAAGGTCGGCTCCGTACTTGCCCGCGATGTCCGCCACGTAGCCTGCCGCGTCCTCCGGGGACCCGGCCCGGCACACCGACCATCCGGCCTCTCCTGCCGTGCGCCCCAGCATGTCCAGAAGGTCGCCGGGAGTCATCGCCTCCGGGGTCGGATGCCGAATGCCTGTAGGTGCGGCATCGGGCGTTTCCTGCCCCAGCCGGCCGAGCGCGCTCCGAACCGTGGACAGGAACTCGGCGCGGTTTCCGTCGGCCGCTGTCATGACTCTTCGTTCGCTCCGCCGCCATCGGCGAGCCCGTCCTTCCACCGGTCTCTGAATGACTTCGACGCAAGCGCGGGGAAGTGCCGGTGCCTCGTCCAGCCGTTCAGGGGCGGTGGCAGCCAAGCGAGCAATCCTTTACGGCGCAGCGGCAACTGCAGCACTCGCCCCAGCGCGCTCGCCAGCCTCATCGCGCCGGGGGCTCGGACCGTCGCGCCCCAAAGCCTGAACGCAAGCTTCTCGAAGAGCGGTGCCTTCGCCTGGCCTGATCCTCCGTCCCCCTCGGCAATCTCCTTGCGAAGGTGCAGTAACATGCGTGGAATGTCGATCCGCACCGGGCAGACCTCCCGGCACGCCCCGCATAGGCTGGAGGCGTATGGCAGGTCGCGGGCCTCTGCAAGCCCGGTCATGGCGGGCGTCAGGATCGCGCCGATAGGACCGCCATACACCCAGCCGTACGCATGGCCGCCGACCTTCCGGTATACCGGGCAAGCGTTCAGGCAAGCGCCACACTTGAGGCAGTTCAGCGCCTCCCTCAGCTCCGGGTTTGCCAGCAGTTTAGATCTGCCGTTGTCCACGATGACGAGATGGAACTCCTCGGGGCCGTCCTCTTCGTCGTCCGCGCGCGGCCCGCTGACGAGCGTCACATAGCTGCTCAGCGGCCTCTGGCCCGTGGCCGATCGGATCAGCAGCTTGAGGAACATCCCCAGGTCCGCCATCGAGGGGATGACCTTCTCCATGCCAACCATGGCGACGTGAACGCGCGGCATCGACGTGCACATCCGGCCGTTGCCTTCGTTGGTGACCAGCACCAGCGTGCCCGTGTCGGCCACCATAAAGTTGCCGCCCGTGACGCCCATCTCGGCCTGGGCGAACGCCTCACGCAGCCGCTCCCTGGCGTCGGCGGCCAGGCCCTCGCGGTCACGGTCCCTTGGCGTGCCGAACTTCTCGTGAAAGAGGTCGGCGACCTCCTGCCTGGACTTGTGAATCGCCGGAGCGATTAAGTGGAACGGGCTCTCGTCGGCAAGCTGGATTATGTACTCACCGAGATCGGTTTCCACTGCCTCGATGCCGGCTTCTTCCAGCCGCGAGCCGAGGCCCGTCTCCTCGGACACCATGGACTTACTCTTGATGACGGTGCGCGCTCCGATGGAGCGGGCTATACCGACGACGTAGTCATTGGCGGCTTCGGCGTCGCGGGCGAAGTACACCTTACCGCCCGATCTCGCGACGTTATCCGTCATCTGCTCCAGGTAGTGATCGAGGTGACCGATCGTGTGAGTCTTGATTGCGCGGCCCCTGTCGCGCATCTCCTCCCAGTCCGGCGTGGCCTGCCCAGCCGCTATGCGCGCTTGATGGAAGCCGGAGTAGAGGCCTCGAAGGTTGGCCTGGATGGGCGCGTCCGAGAGCGCCGCGGCCGACTTGCTCTTGAACTGCCGTGCCGTTGGCTTCATGGCGTTGGCGTGCGAGCGGCGTTCACTCGAAGACGGCGCGCGAGTCGAGGAGTTCCGCGAGGTGCAGCGCCTGCACGGTCGATCCGCGCTTCCGCAGGCCGCCCTCTATCTGCATCAGACAGCTGCTGTCGCATGCCACCACCGCGTCTGCACCGGTCGCCTCGATGCGGTCAAGCTTGTCGGCGAGCATGGCACCGGATATGTCCGCGAACTTCACGGAGAACGTGCCTCCAAACCCGCAGCACTCGTCAGGGTACTCCATCTCGACCAGCTCAACCCCGGGCAAGGAACGGACGAGGCTTCGCGGCTGCCAGACCGCTCCAAGTTCCCGGCGCAGATGGCAACCCTCGTGGTACGTCACCTTCGCCGCGCCGCCATCATCCTTAGGCTGTTGCGATGCGGTGCGGTCGAACGGGTAAGGCCGCCCCAGCACGTCAACGATGAACTGTGAGAACTCGTAAGTGCGATCCGCCAGTTGCCGCGCTTCGGCATGATTCTCCGGTTCGTCTCGCAGCAACTCAGGATAGAAGATTTTGACCATTGCGGCGCACGAGCCGGACGGCGCCACCACGTACCTTCCGCCCCGGAACGCGTCTAGAAAACGCCTCGCGGCGTCTGCCGCCAGGCGGGTGAACCCCGCGTTAAAGGCCGGCTGGCCGCAGCAGGTCTGTGCCTCCGGGAAGTCCACGTCCACGCCGAGTCCCCGCAAGACACTTACCGCGCTCTCGCCGACGGGCGGGTAGAACTGGTCGACTATACAGGTGACGAAGAGAGAGGCTCTTACCTGCTCGGAACGTGGAGCGTGGTGAATTTCGGGTTGGCGGTTTGCGGGACCCTGATCGTCAGAAGGCGAGGCCATGGACGACGAAGCCCGCAATCCAGCCCACCAGCATCAAGGGACAAGCCGCCAACCGCTTGCCCTCGGTGCCGTGCTCGGGCGGTGAAGAACGCCAGACATAGAAGACGAATGCCGCGAGGCCGATTGCCACCAGCCAAACCGACGCCAGGTTGACACCAAACGCCAGCCCAACGACGAAGCCGGCAGCGGCCCAGGTGGCAGGATGCTCGATTAATGAGGTTAGCGAGAGATTCATTGGTGCCGGAGAAGGGTACATGGCCGCCATTGTCCAATGCAATCACAGCTAGGAGTATGGTCCGCAGGGAAAAGAGATCACAACAGTCGTCGGCGCGCTTATTGGACTAGCTCGGTACTGCTGTGCCTTGAGGGGAATCAGTAAGGGGGATAACGTACATGCAATGGAGCCTTCGCCAGTCCAATCGGCTCCGGACATAACGAGGTTATGTTCTGCCACAACTGCGGAGAGAGAGTTGAAGAGGGCGCCCGCTTCTGCGCTAACTGCGGCGCTCGGATGCAGTCGACGGATCTCGGCAGCACCGGGTTCCTGGCTACAGGTCCGCAAATGGCGTACGTCGGGTTCTGGATGCGGCTTCTGGCCTGGATGATAGACTCGGTGGTTGTTGGCGTTGCGCTAAGCTTGCTGCGGAGTCTGTTCGCGATGGCCGATGTTCTCACTTATGGCTTCATTGAGGACGTTGACTGGGTTTTCCTGATTGCTCCACTGTACTTCGTGATTTCGACCGGTGTTTACGGACGAACGCTAGGGAAGTTGGCGCTAGGGATGACGGTAGTCCGGCACGACGGCAAGGCGCCTGGTCTGGGATACGCTCTTCTGCGTGAAGTCGTGGGCAAATTCGTCTCGGCGATCGCTCTGTTCTTGGGGTTCCTGTGGATAGCATGGAGCCGGGAGAAGCAGGGTTGGCACGATCATATGGCCGGTACGCGAGTGATAAGGACCGCATAGCTAGAGAAGGGATGACGGGACGGAGTACTTAGCTCCGGTTTGGAAGCAAAGGGCTTATGAACTGTCCTAGATGCAACGGGACCAACAGAGAGTCGAACCTCTTCTGCATTCACTGCGGCGCCTCTCTCGCAACCATGGCGTCGTCAGAAGGCGTTGGCGGTGGAGCGGATGTGACCGAAACAGACTTCCAGAGAGACCTCTCCCTGTCTGAGCTTCAGGCAGAGGTCGAGCGTCTGAGCACGGCGGTCAACGAAATCCGCACTGCGCTGGCTGGCCAAGGTGTGCGGGCCCCCGCCGGGACCTTTCACCGTGTACAAGAAGATGTGAAGCCGCCACAGCCTCAGCCGGAGGCAGAGCCCGAAGTCACGAGCAGGGTACCGGCGCCTTCTACGAGAGCCATGCCCTGGGACCGCATTGAGGTGGACTGGGAGTTGATTCTGGGCGGTAACTGGCTTGCCCGCGTCGGCATTCTTGCCGTGATTATCGGTGTCGCCTTCTTCCTGAAGCTCGCCTTCGATAACCAATGGATCGGCGAAGCCGGACGGGTGGCTCTGGGCATCGCCGGCGGACTGGTCCTGCTCGGACTGGCGGAGTATCTGCGCACTCGCTACCAGGTCTACGCCCAGACTTTGACGGGCGGCGGCATTGCCCTGCTGTACCTATCGATCTTCGCGGCGTTCTCTCTCTATGGGTTCATCAACATCTACTTGGCAACTGCCCTGCTGTTCTTGGTGAGCGCTGCGGCCGCGGTATCAGCATTGAGGTACAACGCCGTGGCGCTTGCAGTCATCGGCATCATCGGCGCTTTCACCGCACCGTTCGTTCTGGGGGCCTTCGGGGATAGGCCGGAGCCGCTGGAATTGGGTGGTATGGACGGCATCGAAACGATGGCATACGTAGTGTTGGTGGACCTCGCGGTCCTTGCGCTATCCACGGTTCGCAACTGGCGCTGGTTCACGCTCCTGGCGCTCCTCGGATCGCTGGCGTCATTCGGAATATGGTACGAGGACGCCGGCGGCGACGTGTCGCTGGTGGTCGCCCAGGGAAGCCTCACGGCCATCTTCCTCATATTCGTAGGCGCGACTACGTTGTTCCACGTTATCTGGAGACGTGTTCCGCAGGCATTCGACCAGAGCCTCATGATCATAAATGCCGCAGCCTACTTCGGCCTAAGCTATGGGATCCTGTGGGAAGACCTGAGGTCGTGGATGGGCACGTTCTCGCTGCTGATGTCGCTCTTCTATGTCGGGGTGGGAGCACTGGCTTTCAGAAGGAGTAGCGAAAACGTCTATCTCAGCCTGACAGCCATGGGGATTGCGCTGGTCTTCTTGACCGTGGCCATTCCCGTGCAACTGGGCGGACCGTGGATCAGCGTGGCTTGGGCCGTCGAGGGTGCGGTGCTGTTCTGGCTATCTTTCACCCTGAGGAGGCCTCAACTCAGAATAGCTGGCTCGATTGTGTTCGTCCTGTCGTCAGTCTGGCTGCTGGCCGTCGACACGCCCGAGGCGCTTCGTGCGGACGTGACGCCGTTCTACAACGCGTACCTGGTGTCGTACGCGCTTGTCATAGCTGGGTTCCTTGTGGCGGCGCATCGAGTGCGGCGATGCAGTCAGCAGCTGACAGAGTATGAGACGGAGCTGTTTCCTGCACTTCTGGTCGCGGCTACGCTTTTCCTGACGGTAGCTGTGCCTGTCCAAGTGAACGGGGCTTGGATAGCGTTGTTGTGGGCTGTCGAGGCTCTTGTTCTCATTTGGCTATCGGTACGATTCGGGGTGAGCGAACTGCGGCTGCTCGGTACGGCGGTGTTTGGAACAGCGGCGGTGCGCCTGCTTGTGTTCGATACCCAAGTCGACTTGGCGGACTTCCGGCTCATACTCAATCTTAGGATGATGGCCTTTGCGTCCGTAGTCGCGGCCCTCTACCTTGCGGCGCTGCTGGTTTCCTGGGACCGCAGAGTCTACTCCACGTTGGAAGCACGACATCTCGTGCCCACACTCGTGATAGGCGCCAACTTCCTGACTCTGTGGGCGCTGAGCGCGGAGTACATCGCCGTAGTGGACAGCGGAATTGTGGACGTATCAGGCGACGCGGCCCTCTACACCAAGAGCCTGGGGCTGAGCCTGATCTGGGCGGTTTACGCGAGCGTCGGTCTTGTAGCAGGCATAGTTGGGAGGTGGCGGACGGTTAGGCTGGCAAGCTTGGGACTACTGGCAGTCCCGATACTGAAGCTCTTTCTGTTCGACTCGCTCGCACTGGAGCAGGGATTCAGAGTAGCGGCCTTCCTGAGTTTGGGCCTCATCCTTCTGGTCCTGGGCTTTCTGTATCAGCGGTACAGCGATGCGATCAGAGGGTTCCTGTTTGAGGAGGAAGGGATTGCAGGCGAGGGGCAGGCGCAATGTTAACGGCCCCTTGCCAGCAGTTGGAGTTGTCCGCCCGCCGCCCTAAATGAAGCGGGACCTTTCCCGTGGATCGCCCGCATAGTCAACGTAGACGCTGACGACCTCAGTGAAGAAGTCCACCGCCTCGGTGCCCTGCTCGCGCTGACCGACTCCTGACGACTTCATTCCCCCGAATGGCAGGTGTACCTCCCCGCCGAGCGTGGGGGAGTTAACGTGGACCATGCCCGTTTCGACAGAGTTCACGTAACGGAATGCGGCGTTCAGGTCGCGGGTGTAGATAGATGAGGACAGGCCGAATTTCACACTGTCGGCAACGTCCAGCGCCTCGTCCACGTCCCGGGCCTTGAACACCGTGAGGACCGGGCCGAAGATCTCCTCCTGGGCGATGCGCATCGATGGGAGAACGTCGGTAAAGATTGTCGGCTCCACGTAGTAGCCGTCGTCGAAATCGCCGCCCGTCAGGACGCGGCCTCCGTATGCGAGCGTGGCTCCCTCCTCGGCTCCGATACCAATGTACTCAGTCACGGTGTCCAGTTGCGCCTGGCTGGCCAGGGGGGACATATCGACCTCCGGGTCGAACCCGTCGCCAATCTTGAGCCTGCCTGTTCTGTCTATCAGCTCATTCATGAAGCTGTCGTAGATCGATTCTTCCACGATAACCCGGCTCGTGGCCGTGCAACGCTGTCCGGTGGAGCCGAAGGCTCCCTGTACAATTCCTCCTAGCGCCTTATCCAGGTCGGCGTCCGCCATGAGAATAACGGCGTTCTTGCCCCCCATTTCACACTGGATCTTCTTGAGCCGCTGAGCGCCCTCCGCATATATGCTCGTACCGATGTCCGTTGACCCGGTGAAGGAGATGCCATTCACGTCGGGGCTCTCCACGAGGGCGTTGCCGACCGAGGCCCCGGGGCCGGTCACCATGTTGAGGACGCCGGGCGGCAGTCCCGCTTCCTCGAAGCACTCGGCAAGCTTGACGGCGGTCAACGGGGTGGATGATGCCGGCTTGAACACAACAGTGTTCCCGCAAATTAGAGCGGGTGCGAGCTTCCACGCCGGAATGGCGAGAGGGAAGTTCCACGGCGTGATCAGGGCAACTACGCCGAGAGGCCTGCGTATCGTGTAGGCAACCGTGTCCGGGAGCTCGGAGGGAGTGGTGTAGCCGAACATCCGGCGTCCTTCGCCAGCCGCGTACTCGATGATGTTCATGGCCCTGCGCACCTCGCCGCGCGCGTCGGCAAGAGTCTTGCCTTCCTCGGCGGTGATCGACTCCGCCAACTCTTCCGAGCGCCTTGAGAGCACTTGGAGCGCCTCGAAGAGAACTGCAGCCCTGGCGGGCGCGGGTGTGGATGCCCAGGCGGAACTGGCATCGCGCGCCGCCGCTATCGCGCTCTGCGCGTCTTCCGGGGTGGAGCGCTGGAACTCTCCCAGTACAACCGACTTATGCGCCGGATTCGTCGTCCTGTAGACTTGGCCCGACTGTGATGCCATCCAGCGTCCACCGATGTAGTTCTTATTAGTTGCAACCAAGGAAACCGTCCTGCAGCATGGTGTGCCCGGAACGGTAGCACCTGCCGGCGGAGTGGTCTACCCGCGCAGGCAGACCACTCCGCCAGAAACGGTTGAGCAAGCCGTGGGGGAGCGCTCGTTACAGCTTCGCCGAACGGCTGTGGATCCCGGTAGCGCCGCTCGGTCTATTCTGCTGCGCTTGCTCGATCTGCGGCGTTCCATCGGCCTCGCGGCATCGGACCTGGAAAGTGTGTTCGCCAGCCTGGAATGGCCAGTCGTAGCGCCAGATCACCCAGGTGGTTTCCGACAGTGGGTCTCTCAGCATGGCGTCGGTCCAGGGACCGCCATCGACTCGCACCTGCACGGCCGAAATGCCGCGAGCACCCGAGTATGCGATGCCTCCCACAGGGACAAGGGTTTCGTCCCCACTCTCGTAAGAGGCGAATGCGGCTACTGTGTCGACGACTGACGTGGTCTTAACGATTGCATCCTTGTCCCAACTGCGAGCGACCCAATAGCCGTCTTGGTACTCGGCGCCGATCTCCACTCCCGTAATCCACTTTGGTTGCTTCATTCCGTACCGGTCCGGTATCCAGATGCGGAGTGGGAACCCATGATCGGAGGGAAGGGGAACGCCATCCCACGAGTAGCAAAACATTACCCGTTCGTCCGACTCGATCAAATCCAGATCGACGGTCTCGTAATAGCCGTCGCCGGACCTCAGATACATGTACTTGGCATCTTCCTGCAAGCCGGCATCTGCCAGAATGTCCTGCACGCTCACACCGGTCCATTGTGTGGTGCTGATGAGCGTTGTGCCGACTCTGCCTGAAATGCATCGCAGCGTTACGTATTGGCTACGGGGCTCATAGTTGTTGCGTAGGTCATCGAGCGTGAGCCTGAGAGGGTTGTCCACCAGACCGGTTACTGGAAGTGTCCAAGTCTCACCGTCTATGACCGTGGGCTGCACGCGGATGAAGACCTTGTAGTGGTCCTTCAACGGCGTGTACTCGGGACGGGTGCCAGGCGCGGGCATTACAGATGCGTTCGCGTTCGGGAATGGCGACCGGCTTGTTCCCTCAGATAGATGCGCCATGGAATTGGCGAATTCCTCCTCTAGGCGCCTCCTCTCAGCCTCACCGAGCAACCTGCCGACGCCGGCTCCAAGTACGGTAATCGTTGCGGTGGCCGCGCCCACGCCCACAAGGAACTGCCGTCGTGAGTACCCCTCTGACAATCTACCGGCTGCGCCTTCTGCACCAGGAGCTGAAACAGCGTTCAGCCTGTCGGATGCCCAGCCGAACACGGCGCCCCAGCACAGGAAGAGCGCCGCGTGCCAGATGATGGCCAGGATCGGGTGCACCGACGAGGCGCTGATTGCGACGCTTATGGTAATCAGCGGCAACCCGAACAACGCCCCGGCCGTAATGCCCAGGGGTAATCCCTGCTCGGGGGTCCTAGTTCTGATTATGGGGAAAGCCACTGCACCCACTACGACTCCGATGACAATGAACTGGATGAGGGCCGCGATCTGTTCAGCAGTCTTGGCGGCATTCGCCACGCTCATGTTTACCAGATTCATCGTTGAAATCATGAGGTCTATGGCGAACGTGACCACCGAGCCCGGTAGCACCCTGGTAACCCAGTCGAAGAGGTCGTACGGCATGAACGGCAAGCCGAGCCACGACTCTCCAAGATAGACCAGCGCAAGAAGGGGCGCCGACAGCATTCCCCCGACCAGCGCTCCGCTTCCGATGCCAAGTTTTTTCATGCCAGCCTCCCGTTGCATGTGCGAGACCGCGGCCGGTCGAGTTGTCCGGCGCATCGGACTCGCTCCGTTCGCGGCTCAAGAAGCTCATTGCCCATATTGAGTTAGATACGAGCCTGCCTAGTCGAAAGATTCCATTGCCATAGAGTCTTCGTATGACTCTCAGCTGCGAGTTCTCAGACTGCCCACTACTAGTATGGTTACAGAGGCGACGAGAAGCAAAGCGCCAAACACCCTGAAAGTGGCTTCAAAGTCCAGAGCGGCAATCAGGAAGCCACCGATCACTGGGCCTACGACCTTGCCCGCGTTCTTCATTGCGCCTACTGCGCCCATGCCGGCGCCCACGTTGCCCTCCGGCACGCGAGTTGAGACAAGGGCGACTGTCGATGGGAAGGCCAGGGCCTGTGCGGCTCCCATCAACAGCGCGGGAGCGAACAGGACTGTCCCATTTGTGCTTACAGTCAAGAGGGCCAGAGCGACCCCAAGCGTGAACACGCCAAATGCAATTGTGCGCAGGTATCCGGCCCTGTCGCCGATCCGACCCCCGATGGGATTCAGCGCCATGTGAGCGGCCTCCTGCACCGAGAAGAACAGCCCCGCTTCGAAGAAGCTGGCGCCTAAAGACAGTGCGTGCAGCGGCACGAACGCTTTGGCAGCGTAGAGCGCTACGTACATGGAGGCGTCGAAGCTGCCCGAAAGCCAAACAGCGGACGTACGGCTGCTGGCTTTCAGCGCGTCGACTACGCCTTGGCCGATTGACAGACGTGCCTTTGGCGCCATACTGCGAGACTCTTCTATAAGCAGAACGGGCAGGAAGGCGGCGGCGCTCACGAGACCGATGATCGTGAACACGGTCACCGGGGAGGTGTATTGCAGAAGCAGCCCGGCCACCGCAGGTCCCACGACGTAGCCGCCGTTGCGGGCAAGGCCGAACCAACCCAGCCGCTCCGCTCGTCCTGTGCCGGCCAGTTCGGTCACGTATGCGAGGGTTACTGGTCCGTAGATGGCCGTGGCCAGACCGTGAAACACGCGTACGATCAACAAGTGTTGCGGCGTTTCCACCAGTCCGTACACAAAGGGCATTCCAGCGAAGAAGCATGTGCCCACCAGCAGCCAGAACCTTCGTCCCCACCTGTCCGAGAGAAAGCCTATGAATGGCTTCAGGACCATGCCCGTGAGCGTAGAAACCGAAACAATGAAGCCGAGGAAGGCGTCTCCCGCTCCCAGTGAGGCGGCAAAGATAGGCAGCAATGGTGTCTTGCCCATCTGGTACGCGGAGCGGACGATGAAGTCCGCCCCGGTTATGTAATAAAAGCTGCGCACTCAGGCTCGCCCGTCAGTTTGCCCTCGTCGTTAAGCGCCCCTTCCGGTAGCAAGACGGATGTTGGCAGGTCATCCCTATCCGGCCCTACGGTTTGGAGCGGGGCACTATCGCCGGGATTTGCATCTCGTGAATCAGGTTTTCGAACGAATGCAGATCGTCGTCTACAATCGATTGCAGGCTCTCCACGTACGGATCGATCAGAGCCTCATAGTGTTCGAGCACCTCGTATGCTTGCTGCGGCGGCGCGTAGTCCGCGCAAGTCACTACCGCCGTGAGCCCCGCCAGTCTCGCATTCAACTTGGTAGGTGCATTCAGGCGATCGCGCGCGCCTCTGTAGTCCACATTGATCAAATCACGCTCAATCGCGTCCAGCTTTTCCTTCACCGCGTCGGCCGCAGCCGCAACAGTTTCGCCGGACGGATGGTCTTCTGCACGGCGCGACCACTCCGTAACCTGGCCTCGGATGCTCCTGAGCCGGTTGATCGCGTCATGGGTCTCAGACAGCTTGTCACGGACCTTGATAGCCAGCTCGAATTGCTTCTGGAAGTCCTCGGGTGTCGCGGCAACTCTGGGCTCCTTGATCAACTCGAAGCGCTGAGTTTGAGAGTCGTCTCCCACCGTCAGGCGAACCCAGTAGGCGCCTGGCGGGGCCATCGGCCCCGACCTTGTGGCGTCTTCCGTGGTCTTGTCTCCTGGAACCGAGCGTGCAGGCGGATAGCGCATGTCCCAGACGAAGCGGTTCATCCCGCCGTTCGCGGGGACCTCGGAGCTGTACTCCTCATCATCTCCCTTGTCCTCTTCTTCGGCGCCGTTCTTGGTGTTGTTAGTGAAGGAGACTATCTCCTCTCCCTGGCCGTTCAGGAAAGTGAGGGTCACAGGTTCCTCAAGGTCGGGCTCCAAGTAGTAGCTGACGATTACGCCGTCCGGCGGATTTGCGCCGGCGTCGAGGAACTTTCGCACAGGCTGACCGTGCTCTCCCTTCCACTCCCGGTAACCGACCGACGCCCCGAGTGACAGCATGTAGTTCTTGCCCAGTGACGGCTTGCGCGCCCTAAAAGGCGCGGCGGGCCGGTAGGTGGTGGCCGGAACCAGGAGGCGGAACTTTCGGGTGGTCGTGTCCCAGTCGATCTGACGCAGCGGGGAGAGATCGTCAAGAATCCAGAAGGCCCTCCCATGAGTGGCCGCCGCGAGTTCGTTGTCTATCACCTGCATGTCGTATACCGGAGCGCGCGGCAGATTGGAGGCAATGCTCTGCCAGGACTCGCCGTCGTCCAACGACACGTAGGCGCTCAGTTCGGTGCCCGCGTACAGCAACCCGCGGCGATCCGGGTCTTCTCGAACGCATCGCGTGAAGTCGTCGTCGGGCAGTCCATTCACAATCTTCGTCCAAGTGTTCCCGTAGTTATTGGTCTTGTACAAGTAGGGTGAGTAGTCGTCCAGCTTGTACATCGTGGCGGACAGGTACGCTGTCGCGGGATCGTGAGGCGAGACTTCGATCATGTCTATGCGAGCCAGTTCAGGGAGACCGTACGGTCGGATTTGGGTCCAGTTCTCACCGCCATCCCGTGACAGGTGGACCAGCCCATCGTCTGAGCCCGCGTAGAACACGCCCTTCTCGTGCGGAGACTCCACGAAGGAGAACACTGTGGCGTACACTTCCGCGCCTGAGGTGTCCTTGGTCACCGGGCCTCCGGACGGCCCGAGCTTGTTTTCGTCGTTGCGCGTCAGGTCCGGAGTAAACGGCTCCCAACTCGAGCCTTGGTCCATAGACCTAAAGACCACGTTCCCCGCGGCATAGAGCACGTTGCTATCGTGGGGCGAGAAGAGTATTGGGTAAGTCCACTGGAACCGGTACTTGTGGTGCTTTGCTCCGAACCCGGTCATGACTTCCGGCCACACCGTGATAATGCGGACCTGACCGGTGTTGTGATCGTAATGGAGCATATTGCCGCCGCCGCCGGGTGAGCTTCCGATTGCCCCGGAGATGACTATGTCCGGATTGTCTGGGTGCACGGCGATGTAGCCGCTCTCGGAGCTCCCGACCGTGTAGCAGTCTGTCCAGGAAATCGCGCCTGTGTGTGAGCGCGACGGTACGCTGATCGCGGAGTTATCCTGCTGAGTGCCGTAGACGCGGTACGGGAATCTGCTGTCGGTAGTTAGATGGTAGAACTGTCCCGTGAGCTGGTTGTAGATGGTGGACCAGGAGTCTCCGCCGTTGAACGAGACGCATGCGCCGCCGTCGTTGCCTTCAATCATGCGTTCAGTGTCGGAGGGATCGATCCAGAGGTCGTGATTGTCGCCGTGTGGCGTGTTCACCTGGAAGAACGACCTGCCGCCGTCAACCGACTTCCAACACTGGTAGTTCAGTATCCAAACTACGTTCCACTCCTTTGGGTCGGCGAAAACGTGCTGGTAGTACCACGGACGGCCCTGCAGGTCCTGGTCGTCGCTCACAAGGGACCAACGTTTGCCACCGTCGAACGATCTGTAGAGCCCGGCGTTCTCTGATTCCACGGTGGCGTACACCAGCCCGCTTCGGGCTCCGGACGCCGCCACGCCGATCCGGCCCTTGAGGCCCTCCGGCAGGCCGGGGTTGCCGGTGATTTCCTGCCAGGTCTCGCCACCGTCAACCGACTTCCAGAGGCCGCTGTCCGGTCCGCCGCTGGTCAGACTCCAGAAATCGCGGCGCGCCTGCCAGATGGCCGCATATATGATGCGCGGGTTTGTCGGGTCGATGCTAAGGTCGGCCGCGCCAGCGTTCTCGCTTACGTACAGGACATGCTTCCAGTTCTGCCCGCCGTCCGTGGACTTGAACACGCCTCGCTGTTCGTTCGGACCGAAGGCGTGGCCAAGGGCGGCAACGAAGACCGTGTCCGGATCGTCCGGATGCACTCTCACGCGGGAGATGTGGCGAGTGTCCTTAAGACCTAAGTTTGCCCACGTCTTGCCGGCGTCCGTGGACCCGTAGACGCCGTCCCCGTGAGTTACGTCCAGTCGGATGCATGCTTCGCCCATGCCCGCGTAGACCACATTGTGGTCCGATTCCGCAACGGCGATTGCACCGACCGAAGCCGTCTCGAAGAAGCCGTCCGACACGTTTTCCCAGTAGGTGCCGCCGTCTTCGGTTTTCCACACTCCACCGGCGCACGCACCGAAGTAGAAGGTGGCCCGGTTTACCGGATCGCCCGCTACCGCCACCACTCGGCCTCCCCTGGGCGGTCCGATTGAGCGCCACTGCAGGGACTGGAGCAGGCTCTCGTCTACGGGCTTGGAATTGATCGCCGCTTCTGTCATGAATTCATCCACTCCTCAACGTGTTGGTCTCAAGCGAGAGCGGACCATTGCCTGGACAGGCGTGGCCCGAAGCTGGCTCATTCTCTCATAGGCAATGAACGGATAAAACCCTGGGCGGGCAGTGGACAGTGGCTAGCGACCGGAGGTACGTGCGACCGCTTTCGGTAGGCTCCTTCGACTAGCTCAGGACGGCGTCAGGACAGCTTCTCTGTCATCGAGGGACGGTGATGAAGGGAGGACTCGCGAAATGTGTAACATTTCGTAACATTCCGTCACTTGCCATAGCTGGGGATATTGGGCCACGTTACAAGAATTGGACCAGTTTGTTGACTGAGAGTATAAAAACCGGGACAAAAAGGTGACAGTTTTGTTACAGGGGCCGGTGCCTGCCAGCCGTAGAGGCTTCGCACGATGCCGTGCGGGTGCGTTCGATTGGTGTTTTCAAAGGGTCTCACGCGTCAATAGTAGCACAGCAGTTCGCAGAAGGCAAGCGTGAGTATGGACGGCAGATTTGGAAGTTGGTGTCTGGTGGGCTTGTAGGACTTGCGGGGCGAGGACCTTTCGGGAGTGGGGCGAGGGTATGGCATTCAGTGGCAACGGTTGCGAGTTTTGGGGGGCCAACTCGCGACCCTGCTGGAGTCCATTGCATCAGCAGGCAGGCAACGCTTTTCTACTGCCCGCTCCCTAGAAGAGAGCTCCGTGCAACGTTCTGCGACTGCCCTCGCCGCGTATTTTACTCTCACCCCTTCGAGCATGGACTAGAAGCGATTGCCTGACTGTCGAATACGCTGCAGAGTAGCTGCTATGGTCCGTCACACTCAGACCGCCGGACTTTTCCAAATGTTCCGCGCGTTAGCCGAATCAACGACAGCTTGTCGCTCCATGGTTCCCGTCCTGGCATGAATCAGGTTTCCGGTTTCTGCCAACGTCCCCATGCCTGCCAAGTACGAAGCTAGTGGACCTATCTCCTCATGAGAGCGCATGTCTTGGAACGGAGGGAACCAAATGTCAAGTTCGCTCAATTCCTCGAACACCAACTTAATCTGCACATTTATGCTTGAAGCATTCGCGCTTCGCTCAATCTCCGACGGAGTTGGGGCGTCGAAAAACAGTAGCAAGATTTCTTGGCAGTTTCGCAGCTTGGCGGCTAGCGCTCGGAATCTGCGTACACTTGGCCCGTCATTCAATCTGTCTACAATCCACTGGTAGAGCCACATTCCCAAGACAACCATACAGATGACAAGTCCACCCCATGCCATCCAAGGTAAGCTCTCTCCGACAACTGGTGAGAGGGCACTGACGCTATCCTGCAGACCATCTTTAGCGACAGGAAAGTCCACCAAGAACCCCAAGCAAGTTACTGCGAAACCTACAACGGTTGGTAGCCTCGCAAGTATATTCCAGAGTTTCCGCCACATGCGCTAATGCTACTTCGGCCTGAGAGCCGCGACAAGGAACGGTGGCGGGCCGTATGGACGCATAGGCGGCCTACGTCGCAGCCTGAACGCTGCTCACAGGCCAGAGAAGCAGGCAGCCCAGGCAACCCTAGGCCGTTCTGGTTGTCTGCCTCTGATTTGATTGACATAAGCCCATGGCTTAGTCTGGCAAACCCCGGAACGCCGTTCTAGGAGGGGACATGAGCAAGCGCGATTGGCTGTTAGCAGGGTGTGTGCTAACCATAATCATTCTGATCGCGGTTATCTGGAATTGCCGACGGGACGCTGAACCGGCAGTTACGAAATCAGCGCCGACGCCAACGCGAGCGAAATCGGAAGACCTAGTCTTGCTTGAGGATGCATTGGCATTGTCGGCTAAGCCCCAAGAAGAGAAAGCCATGGGTTACGGACTGTTGGCAGGCGAGGAGTTAGGCGCAGAACGCACACAGTTAAGCAGTAAGGTCATACAGGACGCTATCTACAAGTACAATAAGGAGCTAGTCGTTGAACCTGAAGATGTACTAGCTTCCTGCATAGAATTCCGAGACTTCGATGAAGACGCTCCCGTTGATGAATTAGCCGCTAGGCTAGGCGTCAAACGTTCTTTCATCCTTGGACTTATGGCGACCTACGTGCAGGAGGCACCCCGTGAATTGCGAGCGCTCTGCTTAAGCGCCGGAATGTCTTGGTCTGAAAACTAGATAGCTTCCACAAGTCCCAAGATGCGGACTAGGCCCGCGAATTGCTGGTTTGCCGCCAGTCGCAGTACCTTTCACTTAGTCTCAAGTGAGGTTCTATCTGCCCAAATGGCCCAACGTTGGCCTAGGAGAGGACATGAGCAGGCGCGATTGGTTATTCGTAGGGGGCGTACTGGCGGTCTTCGTAGTGGTTGCAGTTTTCTTTAGAGCTGAACCAGATGATGCGCCAGACGCTCCGAAATCGACACCAGAGCCAGTACTGACTGAAGACCCAGCCGTGAAAGAGGCATGGGAGGAATTCTTCAATCTGCCTGACGAAGAGCACGCTTGGGGATTCGGATGGTTAGAAGGTGAAGAGTTGGGGGCAAATCGTACGCAATTAACCCGCCAGGTCATTCAAGATTCGATCTTCAAGTACGACGAAGAGCTAGTCGTGGAACCTGGGGATATACAAGCTTCATGTCGAGCAGTGCTGAACTTTGCAGGCGACCTTAGCATTCCTGAGTTTGCCAGTGCTCTGGACGAAAAGCGTTCCTATATCGCAGCGCTGCTGACTGGCTACTCGCAGGACGTACCTTATCGATTAGGGGAGTTTTGCGAAAGTGCCGGGGTATCTGGATAAGGCAACTCTCAAACTGGGACCCTTCCCATCGCCCATCAGTGCCTTTACCCGGGATCAGATGTAGACGAAGCATCCCAAACGTCTATGCCCTCAAGTGACCGCCCGGAGAGTTTTCGGAAATCGCCGACAAGCATGCACAATTGGGTTCTTTCCAGCATTCAGACCTAAGAGGGGCTTAGACGCAACCCATGTTCTGCCGGGGATTGTCCTTCTGAATGCGTACCGGCGCGGTGTCCCGCCTGTACCATTCAATGAGGAAGGCAGGAATTGAACACGGCTGAGAAACGGGAACGAGTCCGGTTACTTGTGGCAAGCGGACTGTCCGTGAGAAACATTGCCCGCTCCCAACAAGAGAGCTCTGCGTAACGTTCCGCCCATCCCCTCGCCGCCCAGCTCACCCTCACCCCTTCGAGGGACTCAGGTCAAGCCTAGCCCTCTCCCATCAAGGGCACGTATGCGTAACGCCAGTTCGCGAGGGAGAAACCCCATCCCAACCTTCCCCAGCAGACTGGGGAAGGGGTCAAAAGACTGCTTCTTCTGGCGCATAGGGCAGTAACACAATGTTCTCCATCAATGGAGAAGGGATGAAGTGGTACCGATCAAGGGGTTATGCAATGGTCTACCTTCAAGGGAGAAGGGCAAGGGAGAAAGTACAGGTTTTACCGCAGGCTGAGGATCCTTGCTTGCGGCCCCTCGGTTACAGATCGAGCCCGTTATGACCCAAGGTGGGGTTCGCCTCAACATGAAGGGTTTCCCGACTGAGTCCCACAGTTACCGGATAGGCTGCCGGAGAAGGCTAAGGACGTTACGTGAGGCCGGCGTAGTGCAGCGCCTGGTCTACGATATCCACGCCCACCAGTTCGCTGTGCGCGGCCAGAAGGCGTCTGGTCACGGGCCCCGGAGTACCGTCGCCGATGGGCCTGAAATCGACCATCCCCACGGGGTAAATCCTGGGGCTTGTGCCTGAGAAGAAGACCTCGTCTGCGTTGTAGACATCGTACGGTTGGAACCGCTCTTCAATGACCGGCATATCCAGCCCTTGAGCTACTTCGATGATCGTCCTGCGGGAGATACCCTGCAGGATTACGTCGTCCGGTGCCGTCAGGATGACACCGTCTCTGACGATGAACACGTTGTACCCGATGCCCTCGCTGACATTGCCGTCTGTGTCGAGCAGCATTGGCAGGGCGGCAGGGTCGACGGCCCGCGCTTCAAGCTCGGCGAGCACGAAGTTCGCCCGGCTGTGGTGCTTGACCTTCGGTTCCATGACGTTGCTGGCGTAGCTGCGTGTCCGCGCGATCACGCCGTGGGCGCCCTTTAGATAGAAGGGCGCGAAGTAGCTGAATCCGATCGGCTTGATCGCCACGCACACCGTGGCCGCGCCGCCCCGGGGCTCGCCTCTCACCCAAGCGCCTCCGGTAACGAAGGGGTTGATGTTGAAGTCGCCAGCTGCTGGGAGATTGGCCCTGTTTCGTTCCACGGCTTCTTCGCAAATCGAGGTCATTTCGCCGTTGGACAGGCCAGGGTCAATGTCCATGAACTTCAGCGAGCGGAATAGCCGGTCGATGTGGTCGTCCAGCCGAAATGGTTTGCCGTCGAATGTGCGTGCGATGTCGAAGACCACGTCTCCGAGCATGAAGCCCCGGTCGTCCGGGCTGATCAGCACCTTTCTCCAGTCGACCCACTCGCCGTTGAAGTACGCTGTGTACCCTTCCATGTCAGCCATGGATTCCTCCTGAGTTATTCCGCTTCCGGGGGTGCGGCCCGGCCAAGCTGTTCTCTCCAGTCCCTCGGCGTGTCGCGAAACCTGCTGAGCCTGTAGCCTTCCATCGGCAGCGTGGACTCCCCATTCATGATCAACTGGCTGACAGCTTTGCCGTGGGCTGGAGAAAGTCCGAAGCCGTCTCCGGACGCGTTGGCGATGACCACGTTTTCGGGGCTCTCCAGCGTGTCGATGATAGGCGTCCAGTCCGGCGTCTGCTCCACCACGCACGCCCAGCTCCTGATCATCGGGATGTCGCCGGCTCCCGAGAACATTTCGTTCATGCGGCGCCCTATGTTTCTGATGAGAGGCGTGTTTGGCTTCTCCGGCGTAGTCAGGTCGACGTCTACCCATTCGTCGTTACCGCCGCCGTATGCTAGGTTGCCGCGTCTCGTCTGCCTGCCGTAGAGGCCGTTGCCCATGATCGCACCGTGCTGCATCATCGGGACCGGCGCGCTCACGACGATCTCGGCCCTGCCGGGCGCGATCGGCACAAACGCTCCCGCAAGGTCTGCCAGCCGGCCGGTCTGCGGTCCGGCGGCCAGCACCACCCACTGGCATCCGATGTCACCGTCCGGAGTCTCCACCGCCGTTACTCTGTCCCCCGCCGTCTTGAATCCGGTTACTGTGGTGTTCTGGAGAATGCGCCCGCCGTGGTCTTGGATTGCCCATGAGAACGCCTGGACCGTTCGTTGAGGGTTTGCGTGAGCGGCGTCCGGATCGAAGTCGGCTCCAGCGACGTCAGGGTTGATGATCGGTGCGAGTTCTTTCACCTGCTGGGCGTCCAGAAGTTCAATGCGCCAGCCAAGCCGGTTCAGACGCTCCACCCTGGTCTGGACGTGTCCCCAGCCCTCTTCGTTCAGAGCGACGTGGATGTTGCCGAGTGTGAACTCGCAGGGATAACCGAGTTCCTCTTCGAGGGTATGCCATAGCCGGGTCTCTTCGTAGCCCATCAGGCCCTTGGGATCGGCGCCCCTGTGATACGCGCAGATGCCCCCGTTCCGGCTCGACGCCTCGTAACCGACGCCCCCTTTGTCAACGACCAAGACGTCGACCCCGGCTCTCGCTAGAAACCATGCTGAGGCCAGGCCCGTAACCCCGGCGCCGACAACTACGACTTCCGTCCCGTCGATCTGTGACATATTCGGCTCCGTATGACTGTCTCGGTGCGCGCGAGTCTACCATAGGCGAAATCCACGGTTGCCTTTCCCGCCGGAATTGGGAAGGTTACGATGTGGCAATCACAAGCTGGTTGCGGGGCGAAGAATGGCCATCACAATTGAGAAGCTGGAGAGGGAGGTTGCGGGCCTTGCGTCCTCTTTCCCTGATGACTGGAAGCTGTCGGCGTGCGGAGTGACGAGGTCCGAGCGGCAGATCCCCGCCCTGGTCGACCATGAAGCCTATGAACCCGTTTCGGACCGTGTTCGAGTGTTGCTCGTCGGCGGCCTTTCAGGCATGCCGGACGACGTTGCGGTTGCCATGGAAGGGCTACGGCACTTCCCCGTCGGCCGTTACCGGGACGGCTTCGCACTGAGCGCCGTGCCGTGCGCCAATCCGGGCGGCCTCGCGCTTCGCACGGGGCCAGCCAATGGTGCAGGCGGGTCCGTGGTCGTCGGCTATCCGCCGGCAGGAGGATTCTACGACCATCCAACCAGTCCTGAGTCCCGCTACCTCTGGCGCTGGGCGTGCTACCAGGCTCCGGACGTCGTCCTAGAACTACGTCACGGATCTGAGACCCACTGGGAAGCGAACGAGGCCGCAGGGCCGTTGGTGGAGGCACTTGGCGCAGTACCCGCTAACCCGCCAGACTCGTTTGTTGCCGCGTTGGGACGCGATGCTGCCGATATCACTGGGACAATTCCCGGGGTTCGGCTCACAGCTAACGAAGACTCTGTGGATAAGGAGCTTGTCCGGTTCTTTGAGGCGGTCACGTCGAACCCGCCTGGTCCGTCAGCCGCCCGCGAGGCGCTGGACTGGCGCCGTGACAGAAGCCCGTTGGAGGTGGGCCGCGACCTCGCGAGGACGAATGGGCGCACGCTGGACCCGCTGGTGTATATGCAGGGCGTGGCGATCAGCGGGAGACTACGCCTAGCGTTGCTGAACCCGGCCGAGGCCGGAAGCGTTGACGATGTCGCGTCGCTGGTCGAACCAGCGGTTGCGGTACCGCGCCGCGCGTTCAGTGCCGCGCCGGAAGCCCCTGAACTTGCGGCGATCGTGTGGGCGGAGGAGATGGCCGCTCTCACCGGCGACCGTCGTTACGGCGACGCCCTGGTTGCGGCGATGACTTACTTCAAGGCGAGAGGCCCAGGTGAGCCGCCCGCACCTTTGAACCCGAACTTCATAGTGGAGGACTACTTCTTCGCGTCGGCTGTAATCGGCAGGGGAGCTCCTGTCATTGGCGATACGAACACCTCTAGCTACATGGCTGCGCTTATGGAGTTCCTGTTGAACGCTGGCATCCAGGAGGAGAATGGTCTTTTCAGGCACAGCCGGTACGGCGCGGTGCACTGGGGCCGCGGCAACGGGTTTGCGGCGATGGGGCTGGCCGAGTGCCTCACTTATATGCCGCAGACGTGGCCGGACCGCAGTGAGCTTATCGACATGTTCGCCCGCCATATGGAAGCTCTGAGGCCGCTCCAGGAGCCTTCCGGCATGTACCGCCAGGTGATCGATTACATGGGTTCGTACCAGGAGCTGACGGCCACGTGCATGATCGGATACGCGATGGCTCGCGGCATCCGCCTGGGTCTGCTCGACGACTCGTACCGACAGACGGTCGAGCTGGCCTGGCGCGCCGCTTCCGAGCGCATCGATGCCCTGGGCAACGTGGTCGACGGATGCACCGGGACCGGGGTCATGGATGGCCTTCGGAGCTATCTCGACCGACCGGCCAACTCAGGCTACGACGACCGGACCGGTAGCATGGCGCTATGGTTTACCGCCGAGATGGCACGGCTCAAATCTGAGACGTAACGGTCGTTGTAGGTCGTTCCAGCCTGCAGCGACTATAATTCAGGAAGCACCAGTGCTGTAGTTCCCGATACAAGAATAGTGCATGGCTACGATTGCTAGACATCAAGAAATCAGTAAGCGCTTCCTCGATCAGGCAAGCGAAGAGTTGGGGAAGGGTGATTTGCTGCAAGCCTCTGAGAAGGCTTGGGGTGCTTTCTCGCACTTCCTGGAGTCCGTTGCTAAGGAGCAGGGGTGTCTGTCGAGGTCCCACCTGAGAACCAACAACAATGCTAGGAGGCTCGTCGAGTTGACGTCCGAACCGAGAGGTATCATGGACAAACTCGGTGTCTTGAACGCCCTCCATGCCAACTTCTACGCGGATTTCTATTCCGAGGAGCTTGTTGCACACGGTATCGAGGCAGCACGCGAGTTGCTGGCTGACCTGGAGGAAGCTGCGAGGCGGTTGCCTGCGGAAGAGGTGAGCGATTCATGAAATCCAGAGCGGCAATTGACGTAGGCTTGGGTCAACCCATGGTGGTCGATGAGATCGAGATTCCCGATCCGAGTCCGGGCAATGTGGTGGTGAAGCTGTTCTCCAGCGGCGTCTGCCACTCTCAGCTTCACGAGCGCCACTCGACAGACATGCCCCGACCCCGCCTGATGGGCCACGAAGGGACCGGCGTTGTGACGCACGTTGGGCAGGGCGTAAACCACCTGCGTGAAGGAGACCATGCTATCGTGACTTGGGTCTCCCGCAGTCCTCGCCCGGGTGTGCCGGACCCAACAGTATCGCCAGCAACTTATCGGGAAGAACCGCTGTATGGGCGAAACACCTTCACCTGGGCCGAGGATGTCTCGCTTGACGCTGAGTTCGTGGTGCCTATCCCCCAGGACGCGCCGACCGACATCAGTTGCATCGTTGGCTGTGCCGTTCTCACCGGCGCCGGCGCGGTCCTGCACACGGCGAACGTGCGACCGGGCGACTCGGTGGCCGTGTTCGGCGTGGGCGGCGTCGGCCTTTCGGCCGTGCGAATGGCCGCGCTGCTGGAGGCAGACCCGATCATTGCTGTTGATCTGAACGACGACAAGCTGGAGTTCGCGCAGCAGTTCGGGGCAACGCACGGAGTGAATGCGTCCGAGTCAGACCCGGTTGAGGAGATTCTGGACCTCACGGGCGGAGTTGATTATGCCTTCGATGCGATTGGAGTCCGAGCCACCATGGAGCAGCTTCTGCCTGTGACGCGAGCGGGAGGCAGGGGCGCAGACAACCATGGCGGCATGGCTGTGATCGTCGGAATGCCTCGCACCGAAATGACGCTGGACCCGTTCCTGTTCTTTTCAGGACAGCGCACGCTCCGGGGCAGCCTGGGTGCAACCTACCCCGAGCGGGACTTTGAGATGTATCTGAGGCTGCACAAAGAGGGGAAGTTCCCACTAGAACAACTCGTGACAGACCGCTACGGCCTGGACCAGATCAACGAGGCCTGCGACGATCTCGCATCCGGGAAGATCCTGGGCCGGGGTATCGTGGAGTACTAGGTCAGTCTGCGAACCAAGCCGAGAGGTCGGACCGGTTGCGGTCCAGCCACGCGATGTTCAGCGTGATCCGCTCGAGCGCCTGTCTGATGCTGCGCTCCGCAGCAGGCGCGGGATGGTCCGCGAAGAACTGCTCCACGTCTTGCCGCTTCTCCTCCGAGGTGAACCCCGAGGTGAAGGAGACGAGCCGCATGATCATGAACCCGCCCTCTCCGTACCGGCGGTCGATCTCCTCCCAGTTGTCCTTCAGGAAGTCCCATGCCAGGTCGCGTCCGTAGGAGTTCATCCCGGTGCCGAGGATTGGGTAGGGCGCGTCCTGGACGCGAACGTCCTCAGACAGGGAGCGTTCAAGCGTTTGTGAGAGCAACTCGTGGTCCTTGAACTGCGTGAGCCCCATCAGCAGCCTTACCTTCTCCTCCTGGAACGACGTGTCCTGGTAGAGGCCCCACAGCGTCTCCCAAGTGGTGCCGTCGCCCTGTTTGGCGGCGAGGGCGTACACAGTGCGCCTTAGGTCAGGCGGGACGGAGGCCGGGTTGGAAGAGTAGCTCTGCAGCCTCGTGGCGGCCTCGGCAAGCGCGTTTGAGTCTTCGTACCTCCCCAGCGCCTCCAGGACCGTGCTTCTAAGCAGCGCGTCCAGGTGGCCTTCTCCTTCGCGCGGCTCCCAGCCCATGCGCCGGCCAATGGGCGCGAATATGTTCCGCGCATACGCCTGGAACTTATGGCGGAACGGCTCGCCGGCGAGGATGGAGTCAAGCCCCGCGAGGTTTACGGCAAGGTCCGAGGCCACGGGCGCCGTGTCTTCGTTCCGGTACGCAGGTGCGATGGTGAGGAACCGCGTTACAGGAGCGAGCCCGGCGCGTGCCAGCGCATACGCATCACTCTGGATGCCGAGCCTGTCAGATGCCGATAGCTCCCGCCGCTCGATCGGGCCTATGAGTGCGGTCAGGTCGTCCGACTGGTAGTTGACGCGGTAGAAGCCGGTCTGCTCCGGGTTGATCTTCACCCAGTTGGGTCGCGACCGCGATGTGACCCTTACCGCCGTGCTCCGACCTTCCATCAGCGCGAAGGCAGCCTCGTCCGCGCCATCAGCGATTGCTCCAACAGGCACGCTCCAGGTGGAATTGTCGTCGTCTCCACCTCCCAGGATGCTCTCGTACACGAAGCGTTTCTGCGTAAGGTCGACCGTTACGCCGTCATCGGCGCGGTCAGTTTTCACGTCCAGCACCGGATACCCCATCTGCGACGTCCAGGTGTCCATCATGCTGGAGACGGGCTGTCCCGAAGCCTCCGCTAGCGCATCCCAGAGGTCGCGGGTCTCTGCATTGCCGTACTCGTGCTTCCGCAAGTACGCCTGCAGCCCCTGTTGGAACGCATCGGCGCCCAGGAAGCCTTCCAGCATCCTGATGATGGACGCGCCTTTGCTGTAGCTGATGTCGTCGAACATCTGCTGGATCTGGGCGGGATTGGCCACTTCCTGCTCGATGGGATGCGAGTTCTTCAGGCCGTCGAGGCTGAGGGCCCTGTTCGTGTCGGCACTGAGGAACTGGGTCCACATCTGCCACTCGGGGAAGAGCTCGTTTACGGCCTTGTCGCCCATCCAGGACGCGAAGCTTTCGTTCAGCCAGAGGTCGTTCCACCAGGCCATCGTAACGAGGTCGCCGAACCACATGTGGGCCATTTCGTGCGCGATTATCGACGCCACAATCTGGCGCGTTCCGGAAGAGCTGTTCTCAGGGTCCACGAGCAAGGCGCTTTCACGGTAGGTGATCGCGCCCCAGTTCTCCATGGCGCCCGCCGCAAAGTCCGGTACGGCAAGGTGGTCCATTTTCTGGAGAGGGTAGGGGATACCGAAGTACTGGTTGAAGTAAGCCAGCAGCCTGACCGATGTCTCGAGGGCGAAGCGACCGTGCTCTTCCTTGCCGGGCGTGGACCAGATTCGCATCAGCGTGCCGTCAGGGGCCTGCTCTTCGATGCTGCGCAGGTCTCCCACGACGAACGCCAGAATGTACGTGGACATCACCGGAGTTTCGGTGAAGTTGACCGCCTTGCGGCCGTCCTCCAGCGTGGTCTCGCTTTCTATGGGCATGTTGGAGACCGCCACGAGTTCGGCGGAGACGACCAGTGTTATTTTGAACGCTGCCTTCCACGAAGGCTCGTCCCAGCACGGGAAAGCTCGCCGCGCGTCGGTGGCCTCAAACTGCGTGGTGGCAAGGTACCGTTCGTTTCCAGCGTCGTCCGTGTAACGACTTCGATAGAAGCCCCGCAGCCTGTCGTTGAGTTCACCTGTGAAGACCATTGCCAGGCTTCCCCGCCCAGCCTGCAACTCTTCGCCGAAGCTGAAGGTCACGGTCTCCAGGTCCGCATCGTAGTCGATCGACTGGGGCACAAGTGTGCTCCCGCCATCAACGACCAGTGTCGCTGAACTCACCTCTATCTCGGCGCAGTGCATGACGATGGAAGATGTCGTCGTTAGCACCTCCAGGTCTATCGTTTGCTCCCCCTCGAACGTGAAGGCCGACAGGTCGGGAGCCAGTGATAGGTCGTGCCTGATCGGCCGGATGTTGACGGGCAGCAGTTCACGCTGTTCTTCGGTCATAGGTCTCCTCGGTTAGGCGGCTCCGGGCCGGACCTGCTATGCGCCGGTCCAGTTGGGCTTGCGCTTTTCAGCAAACGCGCGCGGGCCTTCGACGAAGTCCGCCGAGTTGGCGGCCCGCAGGTACTCGGTGTAGTTGCGGCTCAGGGCGACGTCCAGGGGCCAGTCCGCTCCCTGTGAGGCAAGTTGCTTGCTAGCTCGGACGGAGAGCGGCGCGCACTCCAGGATCTCCGCTGCCCAGCGATCAACGGTTGCGTACAGGTCGGCGAGAGGCACTACCTCGTTGACGAGTCCGATGCGGTACGCCTCGGCAGCCGAGATGCGCCTCGCCGTAATCAGCATGCCCATTGCGCGCTTCATGCCCACGATACGTGGCAGGCGGTGCGAGCCGGTTGGCGCCACGAGTCCGACGCGCGGCTCGGGAAGGCCCATTTCGGCGTGCTCTGCCGCGATGATGATGTCGCACGACATGGCAAGCTCCAAGCCCCCGCCAAGCGCGTAACCGTTGACTGCCGCGATGATCGGCTTCCAGCACTCGAAGTTCGTCGTGATGCCACCGAACGGCACTGCCCTGGCTGCGCCTCGCTGCCTCTCGTGGCCGCGCTCGGCTGTGAACTTGAGGTCGTTGCCGGCACTGAAGGCCCTGTCACCCGCACCCGTTAGTATCATCACCCATGCGTCATCGTCGTCGCGGAAGTCCTCGAAGGCTTCCCGGAGCTCGGCATTGGCCGGGGGGTGCAGCGCGTTCATAACTTCAGGCCTGTTGATTGTTAGTCGCACTATGGGGTCGCGCTTCTCGTAGAGAATGAACTCGAAGGCCACGTTGAGTCCTCCTGAAAGTGCCCGCGAGTATATCAGAGTGAACTTGCGCGGTTGAATCCGGCCTGTGCCGAAGCTAAGTTACGCGCTCACTGAAGACCCCCGGAAGTTTGTATTGCGACAGGAGTCCCGAATGAAGGTAGTTGCGTCAGGAGACCCAGGCGCGCCACAGACGATCCCTGAATCGGCTCGAAATGCCGAGTCTGTGGGATACGACGTGTTCTCGACGAGCGAGACCAACCACAACCCGTTCATTCCCCTTACCCTGGCGGCGGAGCACACGGAGCGTGTTGGCCTCCAGACTTCGATTGCGCTCGCGTTTCCTCGCAGCCCTACGGACATGGCTCACATTGCGTGGGACCTTCAGAACCTGTCGAATGGGCGGCTGCGACTAGGGCTGGGCAGCCAGGTGAGAGGCCACATCGTGCGAAGGTTCAGCGGAACGTGGTCGTCTCCTGCCGCCCGGATGCGAGAGTACATACTCGCGATGCGCGCCGTCTGGGACTGCTGGCAGAACGGCGGCAGGCTCGAGTTCGATGGCCGGCACTACAAGATGAATCTCATGCCACCGTTCTTCAGGCCTGAGCCGATCGAGCACCCCGACATCGATGTCTTCATCGCAGCGGTGAATCCAAGGATGCTCGAAGTCGCCGGCGAGCATTGCCAAGGGGTCTTCCTGCACTCGTTCAACACTCCGAGGTACACCCAGGAAGTGGTGCTGCCGAGGCTGGAGCGCGGGGCCGCGAAGGCGGGGCGCAGCTTGAAGGACATAGAAGTGAGCGGAGGGGGCTTTGTGGTGACGGCGGCCACAGAAGAAGGGCTGGAGAAGGAGCGCATTACGACCAAGTCCCGCATTGCCTTCTACGCCTCCACGCGAAGTTACGTTCCGGTCATGGCTGCCCACGGCTGGGATGACACGGCGAAGAAACTGTACAGGATGTCAGTAGATGGTCGCTGGGGCGAGATGGGCGCAGAGATCACGGACGAAATGCTGGACGCCTTCGCGGTTGTTGGCGGGTACGACGAGATAGTGGACAGGATCAAGGAGCGTTACGGATCCTACGCGGGATCTGTGGGCCTCTCCATTCCCATCAAGACGCCGGAAGACCGCGAGCGCCTTGCCAGCATGATCCGGGAACTGCAGGCCGGGTAGTCCGAACGACCTGGCCAGGTCAAAATCGGTACAGGCGAGGTCTGTCCGACTTCTGCTCCGCTTCCACGATACGCAGGACTTCGTCGACGGTTTCGTCGAGCCTACCCTCGTGGTTTACGACCACGTGATCGAACCCATGGCTATCCACCATCTCGGCCTTGGCAGCGGAGAGTCGAGATTCCAGAGTGCCCGCGGATTCGGTCCTGCGCGCTTCGAGGCGCCCCTTGAGCACATCGAGGCTTGGGGGCGCTATGAAGATGGAGACAGAGTCCGGCGCGAGACGGCGAATGCTCGTTGCGCCCTGAACGTCGACCTTCAGTAAGACGACATTCCCTTGTGCCAGTGCCTCCCGCACGCGGTCCTTGGGAGACCCGTAGAAGTTGCCGTAGACTACCGCGTGCTCCAGCAGCTCATCGCCGGCAAGCAGGCCCTCGAACTCCGACACGGACAGAAACCTGTAGGGCTCGCCGTCACGCTCACCGGGCCGCATTGGACGCGTGGTCGCGGTTACAGCGAAGTGGTAGCCGTCCTGGCCCTGGAGGCGATCTTTGAGCCCGTCAATCACCGCGTCTTTGCCTACGCCGGACGGACCTGAAAGCACGACCAGCAGACTTCTTCCGGGTGTGAGGATCGGCGTTGGCGCGCAGGGTGGCGAGGCGCCTACTCCGCCGTCAGGTTCTTGATGGTGTCCCAAAATGATGGGTAAGAGATTGCGGCGTCATCGGCCCCAAGCACCGTTGTCTCGCCGTCCGCGAGTAGACCCGCGATCCCCATGGTCATGGCGATGCGGTGGTCGCCATAGCTTCGGCACGTCGTTCCGGTGAGCTTGCGACCTCCGCGAATCAGCATCCCATCTTCCAGTTCTTCCACGTCCGCTCCAAGTCGAGTGAGCCCGTCAACAGTGGCAGCTATTCTGTCGGACTCCTTGACGCGCAGCTCTGAGGCGTCGCGAATAACTGTCGTGCCCTTCGCGTGGCAGGCGGCCAGGGCGATGATTGGAAGCTCGTCGATCACTCTCGGTATGAGGTCACCGGCGACCTCCACTGCGGTGAGGTCGCTGGACTCGACGACAATGTCGGCCGCTGGCTCTCCCAGGTCGTTGTGCTCATTCTCCAGGTGGATCCGCGCTCCCATCGCCTCCAGGACTTCCACGATGCCGGTCCGGGACGGGTTGATGCCCACGCTTCTGATCCGCAGAGTGGCGTTTGGGTGGCACGCTCCCGCAACCATCCAGTACGCTGCTCCGCTAATGTCCCCCGGCACGCGGATGTTGGCAGCCTGCAATCTCGACCGCCGCACAGTGAGGTGCAGCCCGTCCTGAGAGATGTCCGCTCCCATCGCCTTCATCATGCGTTCGGTGTGATCGCGACTCGCTGCGGGAGAGATCACCGTGGTCTCATCCTGCGCATGCAGTCCGGCAATCAGTAGCGAAGACTTAAGTTGGGCGCTGGCAACGGGGAGCGCGTACTCAATCCCTCTCAGGCTTCCGCCCTTGATCGCGATGGGAGCCAGTCTGTCGTCGCCGCGCGCGGTAATGCGCGCGCCCATGTGGGTGAGCGGCCTTATGATGCGGTCCATGGGCCTCCGGCGGAGCGACCTGTCGCCTGAAAGAACGCTGAAAAACGGCTGGGCTGCCAGAAGGCCCGTGACGAGGCGCATCGTCGTCCCGCTGTTACCGGCGTTGAGAACCCCCGAAGGCTCCTTGAGGCTCTGGGGCCCGTTGCCCCGGACCAGGAAGCAGTCCATGTCACGGTCCTCTTCGCCGTGGACGTGGTATGGCAGACGCTTTATGCGCGCGCCCAGCCCCCTCATGCACCGCAGGATGGAGTCTCTGTCATCCCCGACGCAGAGATTTGACACGATGGCGGTCCCCTCCGCGATCGCGTTTAGCAGGATGGCCCTGTGCGAGATCGACTTGTCCCCAGGAGGCGTCGCTGCCCCTTCCAGGGAGCGTGGAGGCGTGACAGTCGCGGCGACTGCTTGCGACATTACCTGCTACCTGCGCCCTCTGTCGTATGTCCACTGGTGCGCCTTCTCACGCTCGGACATCTCGCGTTGCCTACGCATCAGGCGGTCGCCGAACAGGAACGCTCCCATGGTCTGCATGGCAGTGGGAATCTCGGGACCGCTACGGTCCTCAACTACGCCGTGTTCCCACCTGGCGCGGGCCTCCCATGCCTCGACGAAAACGTGCCTCAGGTCTTCGCTGTCTTCGAGGATCTTCTCGCGGTAGGCCTGCAGTTCGAGTATGAGCTTGTCCAACCACTGGGCGAGGAGCTCGGGATTGGCTCGAGCTATGGCGAGGTTGTCGTCCGGGCTGTTGGAAGCCAGGCAGCCCACTGCGTCCCACTCCGAAGAGGCCAGCCGGTGCATCTCCCTCCATGACTCGCTCGAAGTGGTCGCCGTCACCAGTGCAGACGACAGGACCACGGGCAGGTAGCTTGTGCCCGCCGCGAACGAGTCGTGCTCGAGCGCGTCCATGAAGAACGGCGTCGAGCCGAGCGCGTCTGCCATCCCCACTACTGTCTTGACGGCGGCCTCCGGGGCGGACACCGGTGGCACGATGCAGTACCGGCACCCCTGGAACGCGGCGCCGTCCGCCTCTTCCAGGGTGGTGATGGGCTTCTTGGGCAGAGGACGGCCCGGCACGAAGTAGACGCCTTCCTTCATGTACTGCTCGGCCCAGGCTACGGCCTTGGACTTCATGACACCCAGGTCAGTGATGACGGCGCCGGGTTCGAGCCGCTGGCCCAATGTCTTGAGCAGTTCCTCGGTCTCACCCATGTCAGCGTCCAGCACGACCAGATTTGCGCCGTCGACGGCGGCTCCCAGGCCGGCATACGTGCGGTCGACTGCTCCAACCTTGTTGGCGTTGGAAGCGTTCCTTCGCTCGCGGGAGGTTCCGATAATCTCGGCGTTGGAGAGATTGGCCTTCTTCAGGCCCAGGCCTATTGACGTTCCCAGGGGCCCCAGCCCGACTATTGTGATTCGCTCCACTGTCTCCCTCCTGCCCTCACTGCCCAGTCGGTTTCTTATGCGGATATATTAAACGAACGCGCTAGACGGCGTAGCCGACCAGCAGCAGCTCGCCCAAAGCGTTGATCACTGGGCCGATCAGTGCCCATAGGATGTTCACGTTGGTAAACAGACCGACGGCGATGATTCCAAAAAGGACTACCGGCCCGAAGCGCTCCAGCCTGGCAAGCGCCTGGGATGCGTCGCGGGGCAACAGCCCCAGGGCTACGCTGAAGCCATCCAGCGGCGCTATCGGGAGCAAGTTAAACACCGCCAGTAGTATGTTCCAGAAGACCAGCGAGCTAACTATGTATCCCGGAAGACCGGCGGCACCTCCCTGGAAGAAGGTAAAGCCCACGACCTCCGGGTTCAGAAGTCCGACGTTGAGCGGCAACGCTAGCACCGCCGCCATCAGGATGTTCGACACGGGTCCCGCGGCAGCCACAATCGCGGTGCCGCTGCGGGGATTCGGTCGAAGGTACGTGCCGTTCACCGGAACGGGTTTGCCCCAGCCGAAGCCGGCCACGAGGATCATTAATGACCCCATCGGATCGAGATGTCTGGCAGGGTTCAGTGAAACTCTGCCGAGGCGACGCGCCGTGTCGTCACCAAGCCGCAACGCAGCCAACGCGTGGCTGAACTCGTGGACCGTAACTGCCGCGACCAGCGATGCGATCAACACCAGAAGGGTGACGACGGCGCCAGCCGGGTCTACGTCGAACTGTCTCAGCAGGACAAAGAGCATTCGGGACGGACCTCGGCTGTCAGTACGGCTCGGCCCAAAGGGGTCGCGTTCTTGCTGCCGCGTTCGGCGGCGTCAAGTGCTGCGAGTTGCGGGTTAGCCGCCTCCGCAGCCGCAACCACCCCCGCCGCCTCCGCCACCGCCGCATCCACCTCCGCTGCCGCCGCAGGCGCATCCGCCGGTCTGAACGTTGGGGTTGCTGATCACAAAGCCGCTGCGCATAAGGCCCTCAATGTAGTCGATCTGGGCGCCCTCGACGAGCGGTACGCTATCGGCGTCCACCAACATCTTCACAGTGCTCGTGTCTATGACGACATCGTCGTCGGCCGGTCCCTGCTCGACGCCGAGCATGTACTGGATGCCTCCGTTGCCGCCGGGCATCACCATGACGCGCAGCATCCCGCCCTCTTCGCCCTGTTCCTTGAGCGCGTCGACAAGCTTCTCGGCTGCGAGCGGGGTAACCTCGATGATGTTGGATGTAGTTGTCATGGTCTCCTCGGGTGCGGTGTTAGGGTGGCCTTCAACAGTGTTGAACCTTTGTTGATGCTAGCAGGCGTCGAACTTATGGTCAACGGAAACCAAGCTGGGCGAGTAGCCGCCGCACGCAGTTTCTTGACAAGCCGAAGGCGAGTCAATAGCTTGTGCCCAGCTTTGGCCGATCCTTGCAAGTCAGGTTGTTTGTTGTGAGTAACTCATCAGTCCATCCGCCATCGAACAGACCGGTCGCCATGGGCGTGAACGGCATGGTGACGTCGGCCCATCCCTGGGCCACGATGGCCGGCTTGCGAGCCCTGATGGACGGGGGAAACGCCTTCGACGCGGCGGTCGCGACGGCGGCGGCCATCGGCGTTGCCGAGCCGTACATGTCGGGCCCCGGCGGGATCGGTATGGCCCTGCTGTACGACGCCTCCGCCAACACGGTCAGGGGCCTGAACTTCTCCGGCCGCGCTCCGGCATCCGCGCACCCTGGCATGTACTCCGGCGACCAGCACGGCACCGGGCCTCTGGCCGCCCAGGTGCCCGGAAACGTGGCCGGCTGGCTGACGATCCACGAGACGTACGGCACGATGGAACTGGAGCGACTGCTCCGTCCGGCGATCGAGTACGCTGAGAAGGGCATCGCGGTCACGGCGGGCAATGCCCGGACGATGGTCAAAGCGGCGCCTCGCCTCGCCCGGTTCGCGGAATCGGCGTCGATCGTTCTCGGTCCCGGAGGTCGCCCACCTGCCCACGGCTCCCGGCTGCGATTCTGGGAACTCGCGCGGTCGCTCGAAGCGATTGCGAAGGGCGGCAAGGACGAGTTCTATCGCGGCGCGCTGGCGACCCGGATCGTGAAGGGGTGTCAGGACGCAGGCGGCGTGATGACCGCAGACGACCTGGCCGACTACGACGCTTACTGGCAGGACCCGATCACGATCAACTACCGCGGGCACGTGATGAACTCGATGCCCCCCAACTCCAGCGGGTTCCAGATCCTACAGACGCTCAAGACGATGGAGGGCTTCGAGTGCGGGCCGGACGCGTACCAGCGGCCTGAGACGCTTCACTACTTCATCGAGGCGGCGAAGCTGGGGGTCACGGACAGGATCGAGTACGGCGGCGACCCCGACAACGTGGACGCGCCGCTCGACACGCTGCTGTCGGACGAGTACGCGGAGCGGCAGCGCGCCCGCATCGACATGGGCAGCGCGGCGGTCGTGCGCGGCGAGCGGTTCGGCCGCGACGTGCCGAACGACTCGCTGGCTCCGGGTACCGTCGACGACCGCGAGGGCGGCATGACCACGCACTTCGCGGCCATCGACCGGGACGGCAACGTGGCGTCGGTCACGCAGACGTTGGGCGGCGCCTTCGGGTGCGCGGTGGCGGTAGGCGGGACGGGCATTTTCCTGAACAACATGGCGCTCTGGTTCGACCTTGAGGCGGGAAGTCCTAACCTGCTCGGGCCCCGCAAGCGGGTGGACTTCGTGCTTTCGCCCATACAGACGTTCAGGGACGGCCGGTTCCTGGCGAGCATGGGCACGCCGGGGAGCTACGGCATTCTGCAGACTACGCCGCAGTTCCTGATGAACGTGCTGGACTACGGGATGGACGTGCAGCAGGCGATCGAGGCGCCAAGGCTCAAGGTCGTGCGGGGCCGGGACGTGGATATGGAGGAGCGGTTCCCGGTGCACGTGCGGCGGGCGCTGGAGGATGTCGGCCATTCGGTGAACGTGATCGAGGCGTGGTCTCCGACTGTGGGAGGGGCGCAAGGGATCGTGGCGGACAGCGCGAACGGCGTTTACTACGGCGGCGCGGACCCGAGGAGAGACGGGGTGGCGATCGGTTGGTAGGGGCGGGCGGAGAGCCCATCGGGCCGCCTGACAGCGACTACGACGTCGACTCGCTGAGGGAGGCGCTGCGGGGCAGGACCGTCGGGCGACGCATACTTCACTTCGACCGCATCGGCTCTTCGATGGACGAGACGCGCCGGCTGGCTGGGGCGGGCGAGCCGGAGGGCCTGGTCTGCATCGTCGAGGAGCAGACGAAAGGCCGGGGCCGGTTCAACCGCGCCTGGGTCTCGCCTCGCGGGCAGAACGTTTCGTTCTCGCTGCTGCTGACGCCGACGCTGGAGCAACTACCGTTCATGAACATGGCCGCGGCGCTGTCGGTCTCCGGCGCGCTCAGGGCACACGCCGGACTGTTCACGACGCTCAAGTGGCCGAACGACGTCCGGGTTCGCGGCCTCAAAATATGCGGCGTGCTCATCGAAAATTTTCCCAAGAGTGACGGCGGCGGCTCTGGTGTCATGGGCGACAGCGGCTCCGAGGGTACGCCCATCGATGCTCCATGGAGACCCGACGGGCGAGTGAACGCGGTGATCGGCATCGGCGTGAACGTCAACATGGACCCGTCGGAGCACCCGGAGATCGCTGACCTGGCGACGAGCGTGTACAAGGAGACGGGCAGCCGGGCGGACCGCACGGCGATTCTGCGCGAGGTGCTGGAACGGATGGACGGCCTGTACGCGGAGATCAAGGCGGGCGCGAGGCTGACCGAGCGCTGGGCGGCGGAAATGGAGACGCCGGGCCGACTTGTGACGGTGCGGTGGCAGGACCGGGTGTTCAGCGGCGTGGCAGAGTCGGTGGACGACGGCGGGAATCTCATCCTGCGTCAGGACGACGGCGAGGTGATTACGGTGTCGGCGGGCGAGGTGACCTCGCAGACCTGAGGGCCGGGGCAAGGCATGGCCCCCGTATCGGGGCACGGGGCAGGTTCTGCACCGATACCGGCAATGCGAGGCTGTGGGCGTAGGTCGGCGGGACGATTAATATGTCTCACTTTGTCTCACTTTGTCTCACTTTGTCTCATTTTGTCTCATTTCGTCTCATTCCGTCTCATTCCGTAGCTCGGACCGGCTGTCCATGAGACGTTTCCGAGACGCCGGTGAGACGGAAATGAGGCAGATTTGAGACACTTTGAGACGAAAGTGAGACAGGCGGGGATTGGCCCCGTATCGGAGTACGGGGCAGGCTCTGCACCCAATAGGGCAAAGCCACGGGTAAGTCGGTGCGGTGGTGGCTGGATTTCATGTATAAAGAATAGCACGCGCGTTCGTAGAGGGCAAGGGTTGGGTTGGGAGTGGAAGGCGACCGGGGCCAAAGCGCATCCGTGATTGCCGTCGCATTGTGGATGCAAGGCCTCCCAACGGGTACAGGGCGAAGTCTTGCGGGGCAGATGTGGCTTCGACGCCGCGGACGCCTATGTGCTATTTGTCAAACTCGTCTAAACTACGATGCGGACGTACAAGCAATCTGGAGGCGAGAACTATGGCTAGCGACAAAATCATGCTGTCTTTTGAGATCGAGGACGAGCACAACGAGTGGCTCGGCGAGATTGCGAAGGAGTACAGGTTCCCGGACGACAGCAAGTCGCTTCGGGTGCTCCTGGACTACGCGATCAAGGACGGCGACAAAGAGCAGATCTTCTCCCGCAAGAACGCGCGCTGCCGCTTCTGCGGCTAGGTTGGGATCCGGTGGAAGACAGGTAGGCGTACGAGGGAGACAAGTCTTACATAGCTAGACCGTTGAGGTCTCAGCAAGACATTGTCGTAAAGTCATTATCGTGCCCTCAACAAGCGACGCCGGCCCAATGTATCGTTGTGTGATACACTTCACTTGTAGCTCCGAAGTACGAGGCACTGTTCTCTCAGAGGTCTCAGATTGCCGACCGTAGCGGTCGAGGGGCTGTTCCGCTTTGTGGTCAACACCAGGGAGAACAGCTTTGAGCCTCCGCACGTACACGTATGGGTGGGCAGTGAAGATGTCTGCCGCATAGAGTTGATCGGTGGCACATTCATGGACGCGCCGCCGCCCGGAAGGTCCAGAGATATCATGAAGACGTATGCCAAATATGCTGAAGATATCTGAGGTACATGGGACGCCATTCACGGGGGTCGATGATGCAAGCCGTTCTTGTCAGGAACGCGAACCGAATGATGACGGTTGCCTGTCTGCTGGAAGATGGCATCGAGATGGGCTTTGCGGATGGCGCCAAGGGGCTCATACCGTACGCTGACATTCCGGAGATCAAGCGGCGCGCTGCAGTGTCCAGCCTGGAGTTGCCTAACCCATATGAGATGGTCCTGGTAGCTGCCAATAGCGAGCAGGTCGAGATTCCCTGGGACTTCGCCCGTCACTACTGCGACGCGACCTATCGACCGACGATTGAGGCGATTGCAGCAGGCGGGCGGAGAACGGTCGGCGAACGCATCCGAAAGCTGAGGCGTTCAGCCGGCCTAACTCAGGATACGCTCGCCGATTCGGCCAACATCGGACGGGTGACCTTGGTGCGATTGGAGAAAGGGGAGCAGACGCCGAGATACAAGACACTTGGGGCAATTGCCAAGGCCCTCGGCGTGCGAGTGCCAGAACTGCTTGTCGATCCTGAGTGACGGGCCGTTCGTTGATTTGGAATGCCGGCTATCCGCTACCATGTAACGTCAGCGGCCCCGCGCTCAGCTGCGTTTCGGAGGTAGCGACTTGCCCATACTAGAAAACCAGCTTAACGGACGCATCGCTACGCTACTGGGCCGCATGGCTCCCCGATGGAAGGTCCACGGCGAGAACAAGGGCGCGTTTCAGGGAAGCCAGCGACAGCCGGACATTCTGGTGATTCAACCGGGCGGGCAGCCCGTGGTAATAGAGAACGAGTACCTGCCGGCTCATACGGTTGAGGTGGAGGCGCGGGATCGGTTGGGCGAGTTCCTCGATGCGAGTGTCGTGAAAGCGTCCGGCCGGATCAGTTCGGTCATCGCGCTCAGGTCGCCAAGATCCCTGCATGACTGCGCCGGGCTGGACGAGGTTGACGCTATGCTCACACAGGGCGTCGCGCTTGAGTACGTTCTTGTAACCGGATCCGGTGGGGCGGATTTCACGCGGTTCCCGAAGGCGGGCTTCATCCCCGGCACCATCGCAGACCTGGCTTCGTTCGTCGTCCACGCGGCTACGCCGGAGGACGCAGTCCAGAGGGCAGTCAATGTCCTAGAGGAAGGGGTCCAGGACGCAGCGACGATTCTGCGGCAGGCTGCGGAGCTGAGTGGCGACACTCAGTCGGCAATAGTCGAGCATTTGAAGCAGCCGTACAGCGATCAGACCTTGCGTATGGCAGCGACGATACTTGTCAACGCGCTGGTGTTCCACCAGAACCTGGCGGGGCAGCACGGCGTTAAGAACCTGGACCAGGTGGCGAGCGACGGTGTCCTCACGCAAGCCGGCGTGCTGGAGGAATGGCGGAAGATACTCGGCGTCAACTACTGGTCGATTTTCAAGATCGCGAGTGACCTTCTGCTCGCCGTCAACCCGCCGAGCATGGCCGTTGACGCGCTGCGGGTGATGAAGAGCACCGCCGACAGGCTGGTCGCACTGGGAGTTTCGCAGTCTCACGATCTCTCGGGAACCGTTTTCCAACGTCTCATCGCGGACCGCAAGTTTCTCGCGACTTTCTATACAAAGCCAGAATCCGCAGCGCTTCTGGCGAACCTCGCCATTCCTGAAGACGGAGGCTGGGCTGCTCCGAAGAGAGTGATGGACTTCCGTATCGCTGACTACGCGTGCGGGACGGGCACGCTTATTCACGCGGCCTACCGCAGGCTGAACCAACTTCACTGGCTTGCTGGCGGCGATCCGGAGCAGTTACACGCGCACATGATGGAACATGCGTTGACCGCGTGTGACGTCCTGCCCGCCTCGGTACATTTGACCGCTTCGATGCTGTCTTCGTCGTATCCGAAACAGGAGTACGACGGATCGCGGACCATAGTCATGCAATATGGAGCAACCGAACATGGTGGCGTATCCATCGGTTCGCTCGACCTGCTGGGCGAGACTGGAGTAGTAAGGCCATTGATCCCGCTGCATACGGCCACTGCCATAACAGGCACAGGCGTATCTACCTCCGACCTCGACGTAGAGATGCCGCCGGCTAGCCAGGACTTGGTGATTATGAATCCGCCATTCACGAGGCCGGGCTCGGATTGGGAAGGCGACAGTAGGGAATCGGACTCCATCAAGCAATTTCAAGGACTCAGCACGAATCTGGATACCCAGACCAAGATGTCTGCCTTGGAAAAGGGGTACACAAGAAAGACGTGTGCCCACGGTTTCGCGGGAATCGCATCTTCCTTTGTGGCTCTCGCCAATCGCATGGTGAGGAAAGGCGGCACAATTGCCCTAGTGTTGCCTATGACCTCGTTGCAGGGCACGAGTTGGCAGAAAGTGCGACATCTGATAACGGATGCCTACCGGGATGTGACGGTACTGACCATCGCTGCGGCAAAGCAGCACGGTCAGTCCTTCTCGGCGGATACCGGCATGGCTGAGACCCTAGTGGTGTGCCGAGAGTCCTCAGGCGCGCCAGATGGCAGGGGCTTGTTTGTGTCCCTTATTCGGCGTCCGAGCAGCGAGATGGAGGCGATTGAGATCGCAAGGGCGATACGGGCGACAAGCGAAGACTCGACTACCAGGACACTTGAAGGCGGCCCTTATGGAGGTAGTCCTCTGTTTGTCGGCGACGAGCGAATGGGGGAGATGATTGATGCCCCGCTGAGCCGAGAAGCGCCCTGGTCTGCCGCTGGTATTGCGGACTTTTCCGTTACGCAGGCCGCGTACTTGGTTACATGCAGGAAGCCTTTGGCTGCCGCGAATGCTGAAGCGCGATGCGGTGAGTATTCCTATGGCCGTCATCAAGCAGGTGTGCCATGTTGGAGTCAACCACAACAACATTGTAGGCAATGGAAGTCAGACTGCTTTCGACCTCATCAAACCGCCTTCTAGGGCTCCCACTTACCCCATGCTGTGGAACCATGATGCCCGGCGGGAGAAGCGGATGGTGGTTGGCCCGGATAGCGAAGGACGAGTCATGCCGGGTAGAGAAGAACGGGCTGCAGAAATCTGGGATACACGGAGCCACGCGCACTACAACGCCGATTTTCGGTTCAATTCTCAGCCCTTATCGGTGGCATTCACAGATACTCTGACAATCGGGGGCAGAGCATGGAAGAACTTGCGATTTGGCCAGAAATCGGAAGAGGTTGCTCACACGCTGTGGGGGAACAGTACGCTCGGGCTGTTGTGCTACTGGTGGCATGCCAGCCGCCAACAGGCTGGGCGCGGCAGTATGCCGATCACGGCTATTCGGTCGATGCCGACGCTGGATATCACCAAGCTGACGCGAGCGCAACTTGATGCGGCTGAGGAGATCTTCGACGACATGCGGGACGCGCAATTTCTGCCAGCGAATGAGGCGTACCGAGACAACTCGCGAAAGGAACTGGACCATCGCGTCCTGATTGATATGCTGAACCTGCCGCCGACGGTGCTGGAGCCGCTGGACCTGCTCAGGCTAAAGTGGTGCTCGGAGCCGAGCGTTCACGGTGGCAAGCGCACGGGGCCGGGAGGCGGGTAAGGCCGCGGGACTCGATGCGTGCGGCCGCGGACCAAGGCCACTGCGTATGGGAAACGAAGTTTGAGAAGTCCGCCCGCGTCACTTCGCCTGCTCTGTGTCGAGCGCTCGCCATCATGCTCTCACGCCGTCTCAAGGTCATACTTGAAGCAAGAGTGCTATAGTTTGACGTGATAACGGAGAATGAGAATGGCGATTCGTAGAAGGATATTCTTCAGCTTTCACTATCGGCGTGATAATTGGCGGGCAGGTCAGGTCAGGAACGTGGGCGTTGTAGAAGGCAACGCACCTGTTTCTGACAATGACTGGGAGGCCGTTACCCGAGGCGGAGATGCTGCGATCAAGAGATGGATCGATGGTCAGATGCACGGGAGATCCTGCGTAATTGTCTTGATGGGCAGTCGGACGGCTGGCCGCAAGTGGATCAAGTACGAGATCGAGAAGGCTTGGCATTATGGAAAGGGATTGTTGGGCATTTACATCCATAACCTCAAAGACCAAAGTGGCAATCAATCAACGAAGGGCGCTAATCCCTTCTACAGTGTAAGTGTGAACGGTAGTAGGCTCTCCACGTTCGTGAAGGCCTACGATCCTCCGTACAAGAGCAGCGCGTACGTTTATGGCCATATTGGCAACAACATCGGTAACTGGGTCGAGGAAGCAATAGCGATTCGTAGTAGCTACGAGTTGGGATGACAATATGCCGGAGAACCGCACTCTGAACGAGAACTCGGCTGCCGTCCGTACCCATCTTGAGATTATGCAGGGCGTGGTCACCCGGATGGCCGGTAACAGCCACTCTTGCAAGGTATGGTGTGTCACGCTCGTCGCCGCGATCCTGGTGCTAGTGGCGCGAACAGGGCAACCACAGCACGCACTGATAGCTGTCGTCCCAACCGTACTGTTTCTGATATTGGACACGTACTACTTGGCGATGGAGCGAGCCTTCATCGGCTCATACAACGCCTTCGTCAAGAAGCTGCACGGTGGGAGCCTAGGTGCGACCGACGTATTTAAGGTGGCGCCGACCGGCTCGACACCTAAACTCTTTGTCAACTGCCTACGTTCCTTTTCGATATGGCCCTTCTATCCTGTTATGCTTTGCACGATCCTGCTTGCTTGGCTGGTAGTACTCTAGGCAGATATCCGCAAACATGCGAGGTGTAGGGGAAGGTAAATATGCAGTCGCCAAGGTACAAGGTGTTCATCAGCTACTATCACGAAGATGACCAAGGGTACAAAGACCGGCTCGTCCACGCGTTGGACAGTAAGGTTATCGACAAGTCAGTCAGCCCGGGAGACATACACGATGAGAGACTTCCTTTAGACGACATACGCCGCATCATCCGTGACGACCACATTGCGGATGCGACCGTTACCATCGTCTTGATCGGCCCTTGTACATGGCAACGTAGGCACGTAGACTGGGAAATATCGGCCAGTATTATTGACCGAAGAAACAACGAGAGATGCGGACTTTTAGGGTTCCTGTTGCCAAGTCATTCCGATCACGGCAAGAGACCGGAAGACCACAACCCTCGCCTTATTCCCCAGAGGCTGTCGCATAACATTGTAGGCAGCGATCCTTTCGCATTTGTCTATGACTGGCCTCGGAGGGGGCTCGCCAGAAGCGTGCTGCCGAAAATCCATGCCGCATTTCTGAGGAGGAACAAGACACCGTGGCCGGATGATAGTCTTGACCTGTCTAGAAATAACCGGGGCGGCGATTGCCGAAGAGGTTGGCAGAAGTTAGGGGCTAGAACTGTGGGTGGAACCGCGACGGCGGGGTTCAGGACGGTATAGTCTCACTCCTTGCAACTGGTATGAAATCGGGGAGGAACCGCAACAGATAAGGGAAGCGTCAGCGGCCCCACGATGCTCGTTCGTTCTTGAGATAGGCGTCCACTTCCTCTGCTGACTTGAAGAGTCGTTGCCCTGGCGCTCCTTGTATGATGTCGTATGCTGATCGTTTCGACTTAGCCGGGGTGTGCAGCACGACCACTTCCACGTCATCACCCTCGTGCAACTCTTCGTTCACTATTTCAATTCTGCCGCCTCGCAGAACCGTCGTTGTGACGCGCAACTCTTTCTGCATAATTCAAGACTCCTATGAAACCATACTATCCTACGCCGGTCTCTCCAGAAACACGGTCACGCCCATGTCGGCGTAGCGGGAGCGGTTGGCGGGGTTGTCGACGCGGTGGGTGAGGTGGACGTCGGAGCCGGATAGCTGGTCGGCGACGTGCGCGATGCACTCGTCGACGGTCCTGAGCGGGAACTCGGGGTGCATCTCGAGGCTGAAGGTAAGGTCGGAGGGGCCGAACGAGACGAGGTCGACGCCTGACTTGGCGAGCTTGCGGGCGTTGACCACGGCCTCAACGGACTCGATCTGCAGGCAGAGCCAGCCGAAGCCGTTCCACCAGTCAGCGTACTCTCGGAGGGTGGCGTCGGGGGACCAGCCGGCGCGGGTTCCGCCGCCCCAGCTCCGGCGGCCTACGGGGGGGTAGTAGAACCGGCGCAGGGCCTCGTCGACCGTGGACTCCTCCATGACCTCGGGGATTTCGATCCCACTGGGGCCGAGGTCGAGGTAGTTGCCGATCAGGTAAGCGTGGTCGGTGTGCTTAATCCGAAGCTTGACCGGAAAGCCCAGATCGGTGGCCGCTGCGCAGAAAGCCTGCAGCCGTTCCTCGTCGCAGGCGGCGTGCTGGGCGTCGGTAGCGATGAAGTCGTAGGAGCCGTTGGAGAGGGCGGCCTCGATGCCGTCTTTGCTGGTCGTCACCGGCAGGCTGACGGCGTGGAGGGTGTCGCCGCGGTGGATGCGCTCCTTGATGTTGGGGAGTCCGCGATCGTTGATGGCCATGTTGTGCTCCTTAGTCTCATAATGTGTCTAGAGGGCAAGCCGTTTACCCTGAGCCTGTCGAAGGGTCGATGCGCCGTTCATGGTTCGACAAGCTCACCACGAACGGTCTTAGCTGGTTCGTTGTACACTATTGCGCTGGTCCGGCACACCCTATTGGGCTGGTTCGTTGCGCACTACTACGTTACTAGCTCGATGTCCGTTGTTCACCCCTTAGCCAGTACACCATCTCCATCGGGAGTCCTTTGCCGTCCTTTGGAGGATGCTTGGGCACCGTTCGCATCCGATCTTGGTCGGTACAAGCGAGGTGGGCGGTTACCGCCGCCGCAAGGGCGTCGAGGATGTCGTCCACGGCAACTTCCTTCCTAAAATATCTGCAACAGGCTTTGTTGTAGATCTGCTGAGCTTGCACAAATCCATTCAGAACGCGAAGGCGCTCAACCCTTCCCGATGGCCTCTTCTTCGAATGCTGCATGGACTGGCCACCGTTCAACGCCCAGAAGCATAGCTCAGGGTGTATCTCTCGGACCGACGGCGGGTCGGCGAGGTTGCGAGGCACCATAACCTCGCCGACTTCGGCGATCTTGAGCGCGATGTTGAACACCTGAATGCTGATGCCCTTCTTGGCCCTGGCGATTTTGCGTTCCGTTTCATTGGCTGCCTGATGGTCTCCTCCCGCCTTCACAGCCTGTACAGTCCGGCGCGCCGGCGTTGGGAAAATGCTCGTTTTGCGATTACGGTGTTCGATGAGGTCACGGGCATCGAAGTCGCACTTCCTCCCGCCGGGGCCGTCGGGCAGTCCGATTGGGATATCCACCAGAATTAGCCTGGCGTTGTCGAGGCGGTCCAGCAGTCCTTGGAACGTGCTGCAAACTGCAAGGCCATAGTTCCAGTCATCGTCCAAGCCCACGCTGAACCAGCCAGTCTTGCAGCCATCCACGCCGATATACTTGCATTCGTCGATGCCGACCAAAGGCATTTCGCGCTACTTCGTCTCTTTGTCGTGCCCCGGGCGCCGGGATGCGATGGTGTCCGAGTTGGGGACCACCAGCCCGCCGTTGTGTACGACACAGTGGCCGCTCTTGTACACGTCGCGAACGTGGAGCACATCCGAGGCCGTTTCGAACGGGTTGCCATCGAGGACGGCGACGTCCGCCTGCTTGCCCTGCTCAAATGTGCCGACGGAACCGGCGAGGCCGACAGATTCGGCGGCGAGGCCGGTGACGCCGTGGAAAACGTCGAGCACCGGCAGGCCGACGCAGTCGACGAGGTACTCTATTAGCAGGCCAAGCTCGTCGATCCTCGTGCCGGTGGAGCCCTGGTCGCTGCTGACGACCAGCTTGACGCCGGCCGCGTGCATGCGGCGAATGGTGTCGGCGCGGCGCTCCCACAGATGGCCAGGATGGTTGCGGGCCTCGCGCATCTGGCCGGCGGTCATGCGGTACCACGTGGCGGGCATTGCAAGGCTCACGATCAGGCCCTTGCGCACGATATCCTCGACGACGGCCTCGTCGTACTCGATCGTGCCGCTGGCGCGGAACGGGCAGTGCTCCAGCGTGTCCATGCCCGTGGCAACGGCGTACCGGATCGACTCGACGCCGTGAACGTGCACGGCGACCATCTTGCCGAGCCTGCGGGCGTCGTCGGCGACGGCGCGGAACCCCTCGAATTCGAACTGGGACGCCTCCGGGTTGGACCAGGGCGTTGCGTTGCCGCCGGAGCCCATGAGCTTGATGCAGTCCACGCCGTTCTTCACGAGCGTGCGGACGGCCCGCCGCAGCTCGTCAGGCGTGTCGCACTCGATGCCCTTCCAGTAGCACTGGCCGGCGGTGGAGGTGATCGGCGGGCCGGAGCACACGAGCCGGGGACCGGGGATGCCGCCGTCGTTGATATAGTCCCTGAGTTTGAGGCTCAGGTAGTTCCAGTCGCCCAGGTCCCTGAGGGTTGTGATGCCGCTCGTAAGGGCAAGCTGCGCGTTGCGGACGCCCTGTAACAGCGCCTCGTGCTCGGTGGCGGAGCGCAGCTCGTCGTCGCTCGACTCGCTGCCCGACGAGAGGACGTGGACGTGGGCGTCGATCATGCCGGGCATGACGGTGGCGCCGGTGTAGTCGACGATGTAGGCGCCGTGCGCGTCAGGGGCGTCCGCGGAGGGCCCAGCGTACTTCACGACGCCATCGTCGACCAGCAGGACGCCGTCTTTGATGGGCGGCGTGCGCGTGCCGTCGTACAGTATGCCGACACGAAACAGTAGAGCCATGCGGGACACCTCGCAAAGTCAGGAATAGGTACGGCACTGACGGTACACGCGAGGGCGCCGGAGGGTCAACGGCGGCTGAAAGTCAAGTTGCATACACTTGATATGATCAGGAAAGCTCTAGGGAGAGGGGCTGGCTTTGTCCCCCGATTACACGAAGATCGTCACCATCGAACCGGGAAAGCGCGGCGGTAAACCCTGCATTCGCGGTTTGCGCATCACCGTGTACGACGTGCTGGAGTATCTGGCTTCAGGCATGTCTGAAGACGAAATCCTGGCCGACTTTCCGGATCTCAGACGGGAAGACATACGAGCGTCCCTGTCCTTCGCCGCCGATCGGGAGCGTCGATTTGTGTCGCTCTCTCCCCTGTGAGGGTGCTGTATGGTCACAACTTTCCCCCTTGGCTCAAAGAGGCGTTGCAGGACATCTTTACAGATTCACTTTACGTCAGAGATGTCGGACTTGAGCATACCGTGGAGCTGCGCGCCTTCGCTGAGCTACCACTTCACCACACAGGTCTTGGACGGCAACTTCCGTGCAGGGAACCTGGCTAGAGGACAGACTTCATATGATCTTCGACTGCTCTGTCGCTCCGCTCGGAACGGCAGACTGCGATGGGTTCGCCCGCAACTTCCAGTCTTTACCGGCAGCGAACTAGTGTGCTATTCTTGAACGGTGGACATTGCGCAATGGAGGAACTCCGTCCCCTGAGCATCACGTCGTGGGTACGTGCGCTCTGTTGTGTCTGCGGAGAGGCCCAGGCATCGCCCTTGTGGCCGCTATTGGCCGGGTTTGGCCGCCTGTGGAGATGTCACGCTCGCCTATCAGCTTTGGAATGGTCGCATTTGGCCGATCCGGGCGGACATTCCAAGACCGGTGACCTTATGAAGGCGGCTCACGTCGGCTGGAGACAGTCTCTTCCACTACCCTGCGCTTGAGGTTAGCATTGGGGCGGAGCGGTCGGCGCGGGCCAGGCTGCGAGTCGAGAGAGTACACCAAAGCTTGGAGGAACCATGGAAATCAACGTCGTATCCGGCGACATTACGAAGAACGAAGCGGGCGCGATCATCGTCAACCTGTTCGAGGGGGTTACCGCGCCGGAAGGCGGGACAGGCACGGTGGATGCCGCGCTCGACGGGGCGATCACGGGCCTTATCGCCAGCGGCGATATCACGGGGAAGGCGGGCGAACACGTGCTGGTCTACAGCCTCGGCAGGCTGCCCTCGCCGCGCGTGATCGTGTCAGGGCTCGGCAAGCAGGACGACTTCGACGCCGAGGCGGTGCGCAAGGTCACCGCGGAGTCCTGCCGCAAGGCGCGCGACGCCGGAGCTACGGACGCCGCGACCATCGCGCACGGCGCAGGTGTCGCAGGCATGGCGGCGCGCGAGTCAGGCCAGGCGATAGCCGAGGGCGGAGCGCTGGGCACCTGGACATTCACCGAGCACAAGGCCCCTGACGACGACCGCAAAGAGCTTGAATCGCTGACGATTGTGGAAAACGACGCGTCGAAGGTGGACGACCTTCAGGCAGGCGTCACGGACGGCGTGGCAATTGCGGCGGCGGTCAACAGGTGCCGGACGATGGCGTACCAGCCGCCGAATGTCATGTCGCCTTCCGCGATGGTCGAGTCGGCGGTCGAGATATCACATGGCTCCGGCATGACGCTCGAGGTCCTGGAGCTCGACGAGTGCCGCGAGCTGGGTATGGGCGCGTACTGCGGAGTCGCGAAAGGGACCGACGAGCCGCCGAAGTTCATAATCATGCGATACGAGGGCGACCCCGAGAACGCGGACAACAACATCGGGCTTATCGGCAAGGGGATCACGTTCGATAGCGGCGGGCTGTCGCTGAAGCCCGCGAGCGGAATGTCGACGATGGGCGGCGACATGGCCGGCGGCGCGGCGGTGTTGTGCGCGATGCAGGCGATCAACCACTTCAAGCCGCGCATCAATGTAACGGCGGTTGCCGCGTGCACCGAGAACCTGCCGGGAGGCCATGCCCAGCGGCCGGGCGACGTGGTGAAGGCGTTCAACGGCAAGACGATTGAGGTGGACAACACCGACGCCGAGGGACGGCTGGTGCTGGCAGACGCGGTAGCGTACGCGAACGCGCAAGGCATCAAGCGCATGGTTGACGTGGCTACGCTGACCGGCGCGATAAGCGTGGCACTCGGAAACGACGTCACGGGGGTGTTCGGGAACGACCAGGGGTTGGTGGACGATGTGATCGCGGCCAGCAGGCAGGTCGGCGAGAAGGCGTGGCAGCTTCCGACATACGACGACTACAAGCAGCTGTACAAGAGCGACATCGCGGACATCAAGAACACGGGAGGCCGAGGAGCCGGTGCGACTACGGGCGCGATGATAATCGGCGAGTTTGTGGGTGACGCTGCGTGGGTGCACCTGGACATCGCGTCCAGCGCGAACTCGTTCGGCGACCACGGCGGCAGCGACAAGGGCTACAACCCGAAGGGGCCGAACGGCGTTCCCGTGAGGGGCCTGCTGCAGCTGGTGCGCAACTTGGCGGGCTAGCCAGGGCTAGCCCCTTGCCGACACAAGAGAAACCGATGGTGTATGTTTCAGCCGGGTGACAACCGCATTGAAGCCGTCCTGCGTGCTGCCCAGCGATGGCAAAGGGATCTCGTCGATACCTCAGGCCGCAACCGTCTCCGCCGATTTCGCGACCTGAAGACAGGTACGCTTGACCTTACCTTAGGGCAAGCTTGCGGCCTTGACAACCAGGCGCTTGATCGACTGCTAGCGGGCAAGCTGGTGAGCCTTAGGGACCTTTTTCCCAAGGGTTCGGAAGACTCCGATGATGTTACACGCGCCTTCGAAGACGCGCGCCGCCGTCTCGCGGCCATCCACAAGACGGCCCTCATAAACCTTGAGGAGAAGGGCATTGAATCTCTGTTTGGCGCCATTGGACTTGCGATGTGGCAGGTTGATTCTGGTACACCGCCAAACGCACCAGTGATTCTGCTACCCCTTGACGTCGAACCAACAGGCGCCGCTGCGCGTGACTTCACGATTCAGGTTGCAGGCGACGCCCATCTGAATCCAGTTTTGACTCATGTTCTGCGCTCTGAACACGACATTGAAGCCGAAGATGATGAAGCGGACGTCGCCGAGAACCCACCCACGGACTTCGATGGTTTCCGCGCTCTGCTGGACAAGTTGCAGGATTCATGGAGTGTCCTTACCGGCTTGAGTATCGAACCCCGCGCCGTTGTTGCTACTTTCTCTTACTCCACGATGCCACTTGTCACTGACTTGGAGCAAAACGGTGAACTGTTTTCCGAAAACGACATTGTTGCCGCGATCGCAGGTGATGCTGGAGCGCGTGAGGCTCTCGCCTCTCTGATTTGCGATCCTGATCCCAATCAGCCTGACATTGACCCGCCCGTAAACGAATTTCTAGTACTTGACGCCGACTCAAGTCAACACATGGCGATCAATCGGGTGCTGGGCGGCGAGTCACTTGTCATTCAGGGGCCGCCCGGTACAGGCAAGTCCCAAACAATCGTAAACCTCATAACTGTACTCATCGCCCAAGGCAAGCGTGTTCTGTTCGTCGCGGAGAAGCGCGCTGCGATTGAGGCCGTCACTAAACGTCTGCGCCATGTGGGCCTAGGCGATCTTGTCATGGACATGCACGGTCGCCTTACCTCAAGACGTGATTTTGCCCGCACGCTCGATGACTCGCTTAGGCGTGTCTCAGAGATCCCGGCACATGACTACTCTGCCTTGCACCGTCGTCTCAAAGGGCGTCGCGATTCTCTTGTTGCTAACGCCGCCGCCGTGCACGAGATGCGCAATCCTTGGAAGCTCAGCGTCTTCCAGATGCGCGAGCGACTGCTCGCCATACCTGAGACCGTTCGCACTAATCTGCGCCTTTCTACCAAGGCTTCACGTGATCTCGATATCGATGGGTTCGAGCGACTGGTTAGCGAGATCGAAGAGTGGGTCAACCTTGGTGGACATGAACTATCGGAGAATCACCCGGAGTGGTCCCGCAGTTCCGTGAGCACCACCGAAGGTGCGCGCGAGGCATTTGGCCTTGTTAGTGACTTGGTCAACGAAGTCCTTCCTGTGGCTCGCCATGCGCTACGAACTGAGCTTGTCAGGTTGGGCATCACCCTTCCTGAAACGGTTGCGGAGTGGCGCAGGACAGCGCATTTTCTTGTTGTTTCAAACATGTCGCGCTGGGCACGGATGAAGGCCAGCATATTCTCGGCAGAGTACAGAATGGCGAAACATGCTTTGGGGGACTTGAGTTCGCGACGTATCCCACCAGAAGAGGCAATTCAATTGGTCTCAAAGGTAGGCACCCTTGTCGAAGGGCTCAGTGCTCTGGCCACCGTGACGGGTATCCACGGGCTGGACACGATGCCTCACGGAGAATTGGCTGCCGCAATAGAGCGCATGGCTTCTGACCGCTCTATTGCGGCAAGACTTCCTCGCATTCGCGAGCTTGAAGCCTCCTTTCGAGAGGCAGAGTTTTCAAATGTCATCAGCTACGTTGGTAATAACATCCCTCCCGAACACGCAGCTCGCGCCGTTGAACATGCTTGGTTGTCTCGCATCCTTGAAGACCTTGAGTTTGAAGAGCGACGGATATCTGCCTTCGATAGCAGCGCATATTCCCGCGTCTGCGCCGAATTCGTTGAGGCCGATCAAGCGCACAGGGACTCCACACCACAGCGCGTTCTTCGGCTGACCGCTGAGGCCATTGTTGCGACGATGAATCAATATCCCAATGAGACGATGTTGATTCGAAGAGAAGCAAACAAGAAGCGTCGCCACCTCAGCGCCCGACAGCTATTTGCACGCGCTCCTCATGTTCTATCTACCCTTCGTCCCTGCTGGACGATGTCGCCCATACTTGCAGCAGAAATGATCCCGGCCGACCGACAACTCTTCGACGTCGTCATCTTCGATGAGGCCTCCCAAATTCCGCCGGCCGAAGCAATTGGGAGTCTAGCGGGCGCTCCCCAAGCCGTGATCGCAGGTGACAGACACCAGCTTCCGCCCACTTCGTTCTTCGGCCGCAGCCCAGATGATGATGACGATGACGATGACAACGACTTGTCGTTAATCTCGGACATGGAGTCTCTGCTGGACACCGCTGGCACGCTTCTCCGCGACAAGATGTTGGAATGGCACTACCGCAGTCGCGATGACCGCCTAATCGCATTTTCCAGCAATCATATCTACGGCGGCTCACTGACAGCTTTCCCCGGCGTGACGATTGGTGCGCCTGTCACTCACTGCCTAGTCCCCTATCAGCCCATCGCCAGCGTGACCGGCACACGTTCGAATCCTGATGAAGTACAAAAGGTCGTCGAACTTGTTCTTGAGCATGCACGCAGTAGCCCTCACGAGACACTTGGCGTCATCGCCTTCGGCCAGCATCACGCCGACAATATCGACAATGTGCGTAGACAACGCCTTGGTGAAATTGAGGACCCTTCGCTAGATGAGTTTTTTTCGGAGAGGAACGAGGAACGCTTCTTCGTTAAGAACATCGAGCGCGTTCAGGGAGATGAGCGAGACGCCATCATATTGAGTGTTGGATACCACAAGGACATCAACGGAAACCTACCGTACCGATTTGGGCCGATTCTTCAAGAAGGTGGCGAGCGGCGGCTCAACGTAGCAGTAACACGTGCCCGTTCACGTCTTACTCTGGTCTCTTCATTCAGCCATCACGACATGGACCCGAGCCGCTCATCAGCGAAAGGAGTCGTCCTGCTCCGCCAGTACTTAGAGTTTGCGGCTTCCGGCGGTGAGAACCTCGGTTCGGACGTACTGGACGTACCGCTGAACGCTTTCGAACTTTCCATTAGGGATGGTCTTGACCGTCGACGCATCCCCAATACTCCCCAGTACGGCGTCTCCGGCTATCGTATCGACTTTGCGTGTGCGCACTCTGACGAGCCTGGAAAGATGGTCCTTGCGGTTGAGGCTGACGGTGCCAGCTATCATTCTGCGCACACCGCCCGCGACCGCGACCGTCTCCGGCAGCAGGTGTTGGAGAGCAAGGGTTGGCGCTTCCATCGGATCTGGTCGACGGCATGGTTCCGGGATCGCGAGGCTGAACTCGATAATGCAGAGGAAGCTTGGAAGCGGGCTGTTGAAGCGTCGGACATTGAGGATCAGCCGCCAACTCCGGCATCGCCTAGCAGAGTACCCTCAACTCCCATTGTACCCACATCGCCAAACCGAGGCCCTCGCCCGAACGTCCCACGAAAGGGAATGCTTGGCTACCGCAGTATCACTGATTACAGATACCCGCAGTTGTTGAGCCTTATCAGATGGATTGAGTCCGACACGCTCTTGCGGACCGACGACCTACTGATCCAGGAGTTGATGAGAGAACTGGGGTTCAAGCGTTCAGGGAAGCGAATCAGGGCTACTCTTGAAGAAGCTATCAGACGTGCTCGACGTTGATGTCCGATGTCGCCGTAAGATAAGTCAAAATGTGTCAGAGTAGCTGCCCTCGACTCTCTCATGCTGACTATGGTCAGCTCAGGCGTTGGCTGGATGACCATGACTGGCGAGCGTGGGACTTGGAGATCTCGGCTGACTCGGAAGGTGGAAAGCTAGACTTCCTAGCACGTGAAGCCATGCAAGCCAAAAGGCGAGGCAAGCTCAATGAACTGCTCTGAAGGACGCCGGCGGGTTAGTTAACGAAGCGGAAGCGTTCGGACTCCGGGGGACGGGCCCACAAGTCTTCGGCGCCTGCCATGGCTCTGGCCCGCTCGGGGCTGGCGCGCCAAGCTTCGTAGATCTCGTTGCTCTCCCATAGAACGAGCGTGGTGATCTTGGAGGAATCGGTGGTGCTGACCAGTGTGGTTCGGCTGACGAAGCCGGACGCCTTGCTCTGCGCGAGGCCGTTGCCGTCGAGCAAGCGGCGCGCCTCTTCGAAGAGACCGTCCTTGGCCCAGTGGCTTGTCAAGACTCCGATCATGTGACCTCCGGGGGTTCGGGTAGCGGCAGCCCCATCCTAGCCTTCCCCAGCAGACTAGGGAAGGGACAGGAGAAAAGTATCACGGGAATGGCCGCTAGCTGCAGCGGCTAGCCCGCCGCCGCGTTCGCTTCCTTCATGTCGAGGTACGATGCCTTCACGAGCTCACGCAAGGCGTCGAGGTCGATGTCCGTGAGCTTGTTGACGTACAGGCATGACACGCTGTTTTTGTACTTGCCCAGCCCAGCCATAATGTCTGGGTAGCGGTCGAACCCCGGCATGATGTAGATTGTGAGGTTCCGCTTTCTGGGCGAGAACCCGGTGAGAAACCACTCGCCGCTCTGACCAGACCGGTGTTTGTACCGGTACGCGCCGAAGCCTACGATGCTGTCGCCCCACATGGACGGCTCGTCGCCCGTGACTTCGCGCATTAAGTCCAGCAAGGCGTAGCAGTCTGCCCGCTTGCGTTCATCGGCCGCGCCTGCGAGGAAGTCGTCTACGCTGGCATCGTTCTTCCTGGTCTTGAGTTCCGCCACTGTCTGTCCTCCCGGGGCTATACGGCCGAAACGGCCATCGGCGTCCCGGCCCGTCGCAGCAATTCCCTGAGGGCGGGAAGAGTGGACTCAGGCGCCTTGGAGGATGGGGGTCTCGGAGGCCCCACTCGCAGTCCGACCTCTTCCATGGCCGCCTTGATGAACGGCCCCTCGCCACCGGTGAGAGCGGCGACCTGCGTCCGCCACTCCAACCATGGGTGTTTGAAATTCTCCAGCAGGCGCTCGGCGCCGTCGTAGTCCTGAGCCTCGAGCTGCTGCCAGATGTCCGCCATGTACTCGGGCCAGAAAGCGCTCAGGTGCGTGATGAAGCCCCGCGCTCCGAGCTGGTGACTGAGCACGTGCCTGCCTCCGTTATCGATCACCGACAGCTTGCCTGAGAACTCGACCAAGCCCTCCTCGTACAAATCCGAGGTTGGGGCGGACCACTTGAGGGCACCGACAGTGGGCATGTCGGCTAACTCTCTGAGCAGGCCCATGCTCATGGTGAGGCCGTCCCAGTGGGTGTGGTAGATCATGAGCATCACGTCGGACTCGGAGGCAACCAGATCGAAAAGCCGGGAAACGTCGCCTTCGGTCGGCACGTAGTAGTATGTTGGGCCGAGCTGCACGCCCTGGAGTCCGGCCGCCGCCGCGTGCTGGGCGAGGTCGATTGTGACGCGGGTGTCCGTATGCTGCACGCTCGTGAGCACCGGGACTTCGCCGTCGGCCGCTTCCATCGCAACGTCCATCACGGTCTTTCGTTCGTCGGCGTTCATGGCCGGGTGTTCGCCGCCTGCGCCGCCCACTAGAAGCGTGCCGTTGCCAGTGCGGACACCCCTGTTGATCATGAACCTGACATTGTCGCGCAGAGCGTCCAGATCCAGACTGAAGTCTTCCTTAAAGGGCGTCGCGACGGCAACCATGGGGCCTACGAGCCACTCACGAGCTTTGTCAATCGGGAAGCGTTCATTTCCGTTGCGGCCTGACGACGTGGTCACTCGCGACCTCCATTGGTCTATTGGTGTGAGCGTCAAAGAGTTTATCTGTACGAAGACATGGTAGACAATAGAGGATAGACGTCGGCGCCGTTGAAGATGACATGCCCTCCATGTCTCCAGCCTTGGGCTTCGAGGGCAGTGTAGCCGAGATGGGAAGGCATCGAATGGCCCTGGAGCGATTTCACCCAATAGTGCGTAAGTGGTTCGAGGGGCAGTTCGAGGCCCCGACACAGGCGCAGACGTTGGGCTGGGACGCCGTTGCTCAAGGCCGACACACGCTCATTGCGGCGCCCACCGGCTCGGGCAAAACGCTGGCAGCATTCATGGAGTGCATCGACCGTCTCGTCCGCGCCGGTCTGAACGGCGGACTGCCGGAAGGCACGGAAGTCGTATACGTGTCCCCGCTGAAGGCGCTCTCCAACGACGTACACCGCAATCTCCAGAAGCCGCTGGCCGAGATTACGGAGATGGCCGTAGCGGCGGGACTTTCGCTGCCGGAGATCAGGGTCGCCGTCCGTACCGGCGACACTCCGCAGTCCGAGCGGCAGGCCATGGTCCGCAAGCCTCCTCACATTCTGGTCACCACGCCGGAGTCGCTGTACTTGCTGCTTACGTCCGAGAAGGCCCGCAACGGTCTCAAGGAGGTGAGGGCGCTGATCGTGGACGAGCTTCACGCCGTTGCCGGAAGCAAGCGTGGATCTCATCTGGCCATCACGATGGAGCGCCTGTGCCAGCTGGCCGAAAACAAGGTTACGCGGATTGGGATATCCGCGACACAGAAGCCGATAGACGAGATGGCGCTGCTGCTGGTCGGTTCCGGGAACACTGGGCCGGGCGGCCGCGCCGACTGTGAGATCGTGGATGCCGGCCACGCCCGCGAGATCGACCTCGCGATCGAAGTGCCGGACCAGTTCGAGGTGGGTCCGATCGCCACGCACGAGTACATGGCCGGGACCATGGACCGCATTGCCGAGCTCGTGAGAGGGCATGACACGACCCTGGTGTTCGTCAACACGCGCCGTATGGTGGAGCGCGTCGCCCACATGCTGGAAGAACGTCTGGGGCCCGACGCGATTGCCGCGCATCACGGGAGCCTGTCTCGAAAGCGACGGCAAGATGCGGAGCAGCGGTTGAAGGCGGGGCTGATCAAAGTGTGCGTGGCAACGGCTTCGCTGGAGCTTGGAATCGATATTGGATCTGTCGACCTCGTCTGCCAGATCGGTTCGCCGCGCTCCATCGCGGTACTGCTGCAACGAGTTGGCCGGTCCGGCCACTCGCTCGGCGCGACTCCCAAGGGACGGCTGTTTCCGCTAACCCGCGACGAACTCGTTGAGTGCGCCGCGCTGTGCCGGGCGATCCGGCGCGGCGAACTGGACGCGCTCATCATCCCGCCGTGGCCGCTCGACGTGCTCGCACAGCAGATCGTCGCTGCCTGTGCCTGCGAGCCGTGGGAAGAGGACGAACTGTTCGAGCTTTGCCAGCGGGCGTACCCATATTCCGAGTTGCCCCGACCCAAGTTCGACCAGTTAGTGCATATGCTCTCTCGCGGTGTGGTGGAACGGGGAGGAGCGCGCGGAGCATACCTTCACAGGGACGGCGTGAACGGGATACTGCGCGGACGGCGTTCGGCGAGGATTTCGGCTCTGACCAGCGGAGGCGCCATCCCGGACAACTCGGACTATGACGTTGTGCTGGACCCGGAGGGCGTGGTGGTGGGCGCGGTAAATGAGGACTTCGCGATCGAGAGCATGGGCAACGATGTGTTCCTCCTTGGCAACTCCTCCTGGCGAATCAAACGCATCGAGATGGGAAAGGTCCGGGTCGAAGCAGCCCCGGGGGCTACGCCCACGATCCCGTTCTGGCTTGGTGAGGCCCCGGCAAGGACCAAGGAGCTGTCCGGCGAGATTTCCGAACTTAGGGCTGCGCTGGCCGAGCGCATTCACAACCCGGCCCGCGCGGCGGCGTGGCTGACGAAGGACGCCGGCGTTTCTGAGGACGTGGCCGAGCAGATAGTTGCATACATGGTGGAAGGCCACCGCATCCTGGGTACCGTACCGACAAGGAAGAGGATCGTAGCGGAGCGATTCTTCGATGAGACAGGCGGTACACAGATCGTGATTCACTCACCGCTGGGCGCACGCATCAACAGGGCGTGGGGAATGGCGTTGCGCAAGCAGATATGCCGCACGTTCGACTTCGAGCTGCAGGCTGCCGCTACTGACGATGGCATCAACTTCTCCCTCGGCCCGCAGCATTCGTTCCCGCTGTCCGACGTGTTCCGTTACATAAAGTCGCCAACTGCGTCCAAAGTGTTGGAGCAGGCAGTACTTCAGGTGCCGATTTTCGGAGCGCGATGGAGATGGAACGCCACACGCTCTCTTGCAGTGCTGCGGTTCATGTCGGGGAGCCGAGTTCCGCCTCCCATCCTGAGGATGAGGACGGACGACCTGCTGGCGCTGGTCTTTCCTGCGCAGGTTGAGTGCCAGGACAACGCGATGCCCGGGGACATCGACGTTCCGGACCACCCCCTCGTATTCGAAACGATGCGGGACTGCCTGACCGATTACATGGACGCCGACGGATTCCGCAATCTTCTGGCGGCGATTGAGCGCGGTGAGGTGGAAGTGCTGGCCGCCGACACGTTGCAGCCGTCGGTCTTCTCACACCAGATACTGAATGCCAACCCGTACGCGTTTCTCGACGAAGCTCCTCTTGAAGAGCGCCGCGCCCGCGCCGTAGCGTTGAGACGAGCACTGCCCGAGGACAACCGCGAGCTTGGGGCGCTTTCGCCCGAAGCAATCGAGGAGGCGTTTTTTGACGCCTGGCCTGCCTGCCGTGATGCGGAGGAGTTACATGACGTCCTGATGACGATGCTCGTGCTCCCCGAAGAGGAGGCCCACTCCAAAGTCGCCGGCGGCGAGCATGAGAACTGGCATGAATGGTTCGAGGAGCTTGTCGCGCAGGGCAGGGCCTTTCGGGTTAGCTTGGATGAGGGCGGTGCAATCGGATGGGGAGCGGCAGAGACGGCAGCCGTCGTACGCGCCGCCTATCCAACCGGGCGACTGAAGCCTGAACCGCGTCCCCTCAGCGACGCACCTCCGGCACCTGAGCGCGAGGATGCCGTGGTCGAGATCGTCCGTGCCCGGGCCGAGGCATCGGGCCCGTTCACCGCAGGCGAATTCACGCGGGCGCTGAGATTCTCCGAGGCCGAGGTCCGGCAGGCGATAGCTCGCCTGGAATCGGAGGGACAGCTGTTGGCCGGCAGGTTCCGTCCCGGCGCGGACCAGGACGAGTACTGCGACCGGCGCATTCTCGCCCGGATCCACAGGGCCACTATCAGCGGCCTTAGAAGAGAGATTGAGCCCATACCGCAGGCAACGTTTGCCCGGTTCCTGTTCTACTGGCAGCGCGCAATTCCCGGGTCTCAGGCCGTGGGTGAACAGGGGCTACTGGAGGTTATCGAACAACTTCAGGGCTTCGAGGCAGCAGCGTCGGCGTGGGAGTCCGACATTCTGCCGGCGAGGGTAGCGGGATACCGCCCATCGTTACTGGATGAGTTGTGCCGCTCAGGCGATGTCGTGTGGGGCAGACTGTCCGGCCGGCGGAACGGAGACGAGCGCCGGGGCCGCACCGGCCTGCTTCGGACGAGTCCGATTACCCTGGCAGTGAGGGACGACCTGGAGTGGCTTAGGCGAAGACGGGAAACAGGTCCACCCGAACTGCGCGGCGCGGCAAGCGAAGTTTACGAGCTGCTCTCGTGGCGGGGAGCCTCCTTCCTGTCCGAGATAATCCAGCACACTCGCAGGCTACCTTCAGATGTTGAAGAGGCGTTGTGGCAGCTAGTGGCTGCCGGGCTTGTGACCGCAGACGATTTCAGCGCGCTGCGCAGCATTGCGGGCGGGTCGAAGAGTCCGTCGCGCCGCAACGCGAAGGTGCGCCGCCGGGCGAGGTACAGGTCGCCTGGCAGCCGGTGGGCGCTGTTCGACGGGCCACGCAGAGCGCGGTCCGGCGACGAACTTTCGGACGGCAGCAGTCCGGGAGCTAAAGTCGCTGATGACCTGGCAGAGAACGAAGTGGAATGGCTTGCTCGCCAGTACCTTAGACGGTGGGGCGTAGTGTTCAGAGAGATGCTCGGCCGGGAGCCTTCGCCGCCTCGATGGCGCGACATTCTCGGCGTGTACCGCAGGCTGGAGGCGCGCGGTGAGATCCGAGGTGGTCGGTTCATCCAGGGAACTACAGGTGAACAGTTCGCTATGCCCGAGGCTCTTGAGGCGCTCAAGACCGTCCGAAAGTCCGAGCCCTCAGGCGACCTGTGGCGTGTCTCCGCTTGCGATCCGCTGAACATCGCGGGGATACTCACGTTCGGGCCCCGGGTTACAGCGACGGCGGCGAATCAACTGATGTTTCGTGACGGCGTCGTGCTCGCGTCTATGGAGGCGGGGCAGTTCGTTCGGCAAGCGGAGTTCGACGAACCGACGCTGGAGGCGGTCCGCTCGGCGTTCCAGCGACGGGCTCCGGCGGGCTAATCGCGCGGTGTTGTTTGGGAGACGTTTCTTAAAGAGAGGCCGGGCGATGGGCTCGACGCGCCAGTCAGGGATGCACGCCCAGCCGGACTATTGAGAGCTTAACCCGGTATTACTCCGCCGACACTTTAGGCGACTGACGTGGACTACGACTACATCATCGTTGGGGGTGGTTCTGCGGGGGGTATTCTCGCGAGCAGGCTGACGGAAGACCGCGACTGCTCAGTCCTCCTGTTGGAAGCCGACACGGACTTTCCCGACCTGGACCGGATGCCGGACGAGGTCAAGTACGGATACGGTAGTAGGTTAAGCGTCTGGGACAGCCCTCACAACTGGAACTTCACGGCCAAAGCAACCGAAGAGGCCGATCACATCATTGTTCCCCGTGGAAAGGTGATGGGCGGGTCCAGTGCCATCAACGCCCAGATGTTCCTGAGAGGCGTGCCCGAGGACTATGACGGCTGGGCGGAAATGGGCAACGACGAGTGGAGCTTCCAACAAATGCTCCCTTACTTCCGCAAGGTCGAAAGCGATCAGGACTTTGCCGGCGACTTTCATGGAACGGACGGCCCCATAATCTGCAGCAGGCCGCCGCGTGAACAGTGGCTTCCGCCACAGGAGGCTTTCTTCGAGGCATGCCGGGCCGCAGGATACGCCGACTGCCCCGACCACAACGCTCCAGACGCGACCGGCGTAGGGCCATTGGCTTTCAACACCGTCGACCGCGTGAGGTGGAGCACAGCGATCGCCTACATCGGTCCGGCCCGGCCCAGGCTTAATCTCACAATTCGCTCAGAGTGCCTTGCCAGGCGCGTGCTCTTCGACGGTCTGAGGGCCGTGGGGGTTGAGGCCGAAAGCGGGGGCGAGAAGTTCACGGTTCGGGGCCGTGAGGTGATCCTGAGTGGAGGGGCGATAGGCTCGCCACATCTGCTGATGCTGTCGGGAGTCGGCCCCGCGGAGCACCTTCGGGACCACGGCATCCCAGTTGTCGCGGACCTTCCGGGAGTCGGCCAGAACCTCAGAGACCATCCCTTGGTCCAACTGGCGTGGAGCGTGCGTCCGGGGGTTGACCTCGATCTGGACGCCAAGAAGTCCGGCCTTGTACTCAGGTACACGGCAAGCGGTTCGCATCTGCCCAACGACATGATTGTGTATATGGCATCCGCGATGTCGAAGCGCATAGACAGGGGCGGCGACCCGAGGCAACCGATCGGCGTGGGTGTAGTGGCCGTGCTGAACCTGGCTTTGGGGGCTGGAAGCGTGAGTCTCACGTCGCCGGACCCACACAGCCAGCCGTTGATCGACTTCAATTACCTGACCGAACCTTTCGACCGGGAGAGGTTGCGAGAGGCGGTGCGGATATGCGACGAGCTGTCCGCGAGCAACGCCTTTGCGCACATAGTTTCCGATAGAGTCAACCCCGGTCCCGAGATCGACATTGCATCGGACCGTGAGCTCGACGCGTGGTTGATGGGAGAGGTGACCACGGCCCACCACAGCTCCTGCACCTGCAAGATGGGGGCGCCTGACGATTCAATGGCGGTGGTCGATCAGTATGGGCGAGTGCGCGGCCTAAAGTCGCTGCGGGTGACAGACGCGTCAATCATGCCGAACTGCGTACGCGCGAACACGAATGCGACGGTGCTGGCGATGGCAGAGAAGATCGCCGACTTCATCAAGGCTGGGCGGTGACTACAGGCAGTCGCTCTATGGCACGTCCATTCGCTGCAGCCGGCGGAGGGTCAGGGCCAGGAAGACGACGGTTACTATCGCCACGCCTGCGATCGCTTCCTGTGAATCCAGCAGTCGGTTCACGTCAATTCGAAACCGTTCTTCGTCCGCGCTGTGCAGGATTGACAGCGTAAAGGCGCGGATGCTGAGATACCGTATGCCGTCGAACAGGTTGGTTAACGCTGCCTCCCAGATCAGGACGTAAGCCAAGGCGTAATAGAGCGGCCTAGTGGTAATCAGTCCTGTCCAGGTGAACACGGCGGCGTAAGCAGTCGTGCCCGCGATCAGTGCCACGGCAACGGCGACGATTGGCTGCGTTGTCCCTCCGAACACGATGCTCACCGAAGCAATGCCAGAGACGAGCACGATCACGCCGCCAACAACCAAGGAGGCCGCAAACTTTGGCAGTACGATCTTCCATTTGCTTATGGGCTTCAGTACGAGATAGCTCAACGTCCTGTCTTCGACCTCCGTGCCGAAGGACGAAGTGGCAAGCACCATCACGATGATGGGGAGTATGCCTCCGATAAGAAGGGCGTCGACGACACTGTCCACGAAGTCTTGCTGAAACGATTCTGTGTCGGAAGTCAGCGCCGACATCGTGATAGTAAGCACGACGGCTATCGCCGCCAACCCAACCGTTACCAGCAGCCGCCAGCGGCCCGTTAGCTGGCGCATCGTGAGCCAGAAGACGGTTGACATTAGCCTTCCACCACGTACCCAAACACGCTTTCCAGCGAGTCGTCCAAGGGTTCGACACGGAGAAGCCTGATTCCCTGGACCTGGGCCAGCCTGGGCACTGACCGTTGCAGGGACTCCACGTTCTTGCTGGAGACTATCAGCGCGTTGCCGTCTATCGACACGGACTCCACTTCGCTCAAGCCTACAAGGGCCGCTGCCAATTTTCGGGGTTCGCCGCACCCTATTCTCACGGTATACGGACGTTCGTCCAGTTGGGCCCTGATCGCGGCCACGCCGCCCGCGGCCGCCAGCTTGCCGTCCACCATCAGGAGAATGCTGTCGGACAGCGTCTCTACCTCCTCCAGGATGTGGGAGGACATGAGTATGGTTCGGCCCTCTCCGGCGAGGCGGCGCATGAGATTCTGGAACTCGACGCGCTGGCGCGGATCGGTGCCGCTCAGCGGTTCGTCGAGGATGAGGACCTGCGGGTCATGGACCAGCGTCGCCGCGAGCCTCATGCGCTGCCGCATGCCGCGTGAGTACTCGGAAAGCGAGCGGTGCTGCGCCTCGGCCATGTCCACGTAGTCGATCGCCCGGTCGACGTGTTCGTCCAGATCGTCAATACGCATGAGGCGCGCGCAGGTCTTGACGAACGCCCTGCCGGACAGGAACTCGTAGACGGCCTGGTGCTCAGACATGACCCCGATGTTCCGGTAGACGTCAGGATTCCCGCGAGCGTTCTGGCCCAGGACTGTGACTTCGCCTTCGGAAGGAGCGGCGAGGCCGGTGATCATGCTCAGCAGCGTGGTCTTGCCCGCTCCGTTGGGTCCCAGCAGACCGGTGATGCCGGGATTGATTTCTAAAGATACGCCGTTGACGGCGACCACGTTTCCGAACCACTTGGAAACGTTGCTGACGACTATGGTGGCCCCGGCGTTCATGACGGTCAGCGTGCGAGCCCCCGGTAGCGCCACCACAGGAATGCACCCGCGCCGGCGGTCAGTAGCACGTACCAGGCCACGGGGACGGCGGGGTTCAAACTGGCTGCGGAGTTAACGACCGGGCTGTTGTTTGAGCTTTCCTCGAAAATGTGCCGATTCACGTGGCTCGGGACCTGTCCGAGGTCGACGAGCGCGATCCAGTGTCCGGCGTCTCCGGAGGGTGTTTCGCATACTGCGCTTTCTGCGCCTCCCTCGCAGCCTCCAAGCGGGTTGGCGACTGACGTGGAGATGATGTACAGGCCGATGATAATCGCGGCGGCGTAAGCCCTGCGCGTGGTCAGCGCGGCGGCGGCCAGTGCAATTGTCGTAGTGAACAGGGCCAGAACGAGGCCCGCGCTCAAGAACCTTGGGGCGTCCAACCAGTTTTCGCGCAGGTACTCCGGCGTATCGTTCGAACCCATGGCGAACGATACGAACAGCACGATCTGTCCCAGATAGACCAGGGCAAGCGTCACAGAGAACAGAGCAAGCCAGCGACCGGCAAGGTAGTCGGCCATGGTCAGCGGCCTGACGATGTAAAGGCTGATCACCATGTCTCGCCTATCGGGGCACAGCAACTCAGGTCCGATGACGGCCGTGAAGAACAGCATAAACGTGAGTACTATCTGCAGGTACGTGGAGTGGTCAACGATGTCAGCCTCTTGCAGACCGATCTGAACCGCAATTACGCCTATGACAATGGCCGGCAGCGTTACGGCAACGATGAAGAGGCCGGGAATGATCTTTGCCCACGCGCTCCTGCCGATGCCCAATGAAGTGCGGATTCCCTCTAGCCAGAGCGCTCGTCGCGCGCGGCCTCGGCCCTCACGCGGGCCGTCGTACCGTTGATAGCCGAGATCGAACACCTCGCCGCGAGCTTCCATCAGGAGGTCGGGCTCCTGAAGATGTCGGTCAAGGTGCCGCGCCTCGGGCCCATGCGGCGCAGTCTTGCGCCGGACTCAACGATGGCGTCACGGATGTGATCGTATCCGGTGTCGTCGCTCAGTTCGACCACTATTGCGCCGCCGTCCAGTGTGGCCTGGACGTCCAGGCCCTCGAGCACCGCCAAGAGCTCGTCCCGGTTCTCGTCGACTTCCACGTAAACCGCCTCAGTCTCCTGGGTGAAGCCCGAAACGGTCCCCTGTTGGATGACTTCGCCTTCTTCGAGAACGATGAGCTTGTCGCAGGTGCGCTCGACGTCATTCATGAGGTGCGAAGACAGCAACACGCTGATTCCGAAGTCCGTGCCGATGCGATGGACGAGGTCCAACATGTCTTCGCGGCTGGCGGGATCCAGGCCGGCAGTCGGCTCGTCCATCAGAATGATAACCGGATCGTGCACAAGGGCCTGTGCCAGCTTGACGCGCTGCTTCATTCCGGTCGAGTACTGGTCTATGGGCCGATAGCGTTCCTCGTGGAGGCCGACGTGCCGCAGTGTGTCCGCCGACCGGATGCGGGCGTCCTCGGCGGGCAGGCCGCTAATCTGTGCCATGTGAGCCAGAAACTCGGAGGCGTTCATGGCGCCCGGGAGGCAGTCGTGCTCGGGCATGTAACCGATTCGCTGCCTGGCATCGACCGAAACGTAGGGTTCCTGCCCGAGAATCAGGGCAGCGCCGGACGTGGGCCTGGTAAGGCCGAGGAACAGCTTGATCGCGGTCGACTTCCCGGCGCCGTTGGGGCCGAGGATGCCGGTTATGCCCTGCGACACCTCAAAGTCCACAGAGTTCAGGGCGGTGGTAGAGCCGTATACCTTGGTGAGGCTCTTCGCCTCAAGAAGTGGAGTCACGAATGCTGCGCGGCCCGCTCAAGACGCGGTACAGATAGTTCGGCTGTAATGTCGTCGAACCAATCGATGACTTCGCGGTGTAGCGGAATGCCGTTGGCAAGCCTCTCCTGTGTCTCTTCGTGTTCGCTTAGGCCCGGATACAGAACGCGGTCGTAGCCGGGAGCGGGCTTTGTTGTCCTCAATGTCTCTAACATGCGGTCCATGGTGTTTTTGAAGTCGTGAAGGTCCGTGAAGGCCGCGATGTTGTAAGCGGAAAAGAATGTGCCGCTTGTGCCGCGGATGTCCGGCGCGTTCATGGCGGATGGAGATCCGCCGAGCAGGCGGGCCAGGATCTCGGACATCATCGCCAGACCGTAGCCCTTGTGGGAGCCATGCTCCCTGCTGCCGCCCAGCGGCAAAAGGAAGTATTCTCCCATATCTGTCGCAGGTGTCGGCTCGGTCTTGGGAAGGCCGTCCGGCCCCGCGATCCATCCGGGCAGGAGGTCGGCGTCGACCCGCTGCGCCAGGCGCACCTTGTTGCCGGCGATCGTGGACGTGGCGGCATCGAACAGGAAGAAGGGCTCTGTGCTTGCCGGCGCCGCGATTGACACGGGATTGGTGCCGAACCTGGGTTCCGCGCCGAACGTGGGAGGGATGGCGGGCCCGCCGGCCGTCATGCACATGCCGATCATGTCCGCCTCGGCAGCGAGCATGGCGTGGTGGCCGACGGCTCCTGTATGGCCGCTGTTGTGCATCGAGACCGCGCCCACGCCCGTCTCCCTGGCCTTGCTGATGGCGATTCGCATGACCTTTGGAGCTATGATCACTCCCAGGCCTCGGTCCGCGTCCACAGCAGCGCCCGACGGAGATTCTTGTATGACTCGCCAGTTGGGCCGAGGATTGAGGCTGCCCTGCTGGTACGATGAGATGTACGACCGCAGCATGTTGGACACGCCGTGGGTCTCTACGCCGCGAAGATCGGTCATGACGAGGGTGTTGGCGCCTTCCTGGGCATCGTCATCGGGAACGCCTACTTTGACGAACAGCGCCTCGACCGTTCGACGCAACGACGCGGCCGGAACTCTGACCTCGTCCTCTTTCGGGACCTTGAATCGCTCTAGCATTTTCTATCGATCCGGCCCAGCCTCTAGGAGCTTGGCAAATAGCGCGACAAGCGTACCATAACGGTTGGCCCTGGCAGAGGCGGTCAGCAACTGTGATTTGTCTGTGTCCTGCACGCCGCCACAGTCTCGGGCACTGATTTGCAGGCAGCAATACCGTAGTTACATTGACGCTCCCGGAGGTCGCTGCTAGCATCGACAGCCGCAATTCAGGCAGATATGCGCCTGCTCGTGGAATGCTAATGCAGGAAAAGGGAGAAGATCCTTGAAGAGACTGGTGTTTACTGCAGTGGTGATGGTGTTGGGAGCGGCGGCTCTAGCCGCATGCGGCGGAGGCGGATCGGACAAACCGGCGCCAACGCCCGAACCGACGAAGGCGACGCCGCAAGCTACGGCCGCGCCAACAGAGGCCGCGTCTTCGACGTCGGCAGGCGACGACGTGGTTAAGGTTGTGAACCGGGACCCGGGCGGTAGCGGCAAGTACGAGTTCTCTCCGCCCGAACTGACCTTCTCGGTTGGCGAGACGGCTACTTTTCAGGTTTCGGCGGAGACCGAGTTCCACACTTTTGAAGTTGACGAACTGGACATTAGCCACGAGATGGAAGCGGGCCAGACCATCGAGTTCACGGTGACGTTTGACAAGGCTGGAACGTTCGAATTCTACTGCGTGCCGCACGAGGCGTTGGGGATGACGGGGACGATCACGGTTAACTAAGGTCGAGATCGTCCGCCGTCACAGTTTAGATGTCAGCCGCAACCTACCTTCGTCAAATCAGTTGTGGCGGTATCTCTGGCTCGGGTCGCGACTGCTTATGCTTCGCTCGTTCAGTCTGCACCCGTTGGTACTCGTCTCTGTAGTGCTGTTCGATTTTCCGGCGGATTTCGTTAACGTATCCTAACCACGCACGAGCATATGCTTGGCGTGGCTTCTTGTGTGTGTCGACCTTTTCGCCGGTTACGAATTGAAGCTTGATTTTATGAGTGAACCACTCTCTGTGTTCGTCGTACAAGCGGTAATGAAGACCACAGTTCTCCCCCCGATGTGACCAGACATCGACCATGTCGGCTTCGTTACCCCCCTGCTTTCGAAGCGCATCGCTCTGATAGATGAATTGTTCCCATTCCTCTGGGGTCACGGTACTTACCCAATGGGCAGCGTCTTCAAAACCCTGGGCATCCCAGTCCGGTTCGATCATGGGAGCATTTCCGGATTCAACCAATCTTGCGACATGCTCATCGATGCCATCGAAAGCGGCTTGGGCCTTGGCTCTCTCGTCTGTGGCGACGAGGTCTTCGAGTGCCTCTCGACAAACTTGGGAGACGTTAACTCGTGGTTCAATCTCCTTTACCCGCTCCATAAGTTGGGTGGGGACGTTGATTCCAATGCGCATTCATTTCCTCCCTCACGGGTATGTCGTATGCGGCACGATAGCATACCCGGCCCCATATTGGTGGCAAGTCAATTCCCAGCTAATTGCTCTTCGACATGAATGGGAGTGGCCACTTTGAGGTTCGGAAAGGCGGGCACATTCAAGTTGATGGGGATGACGGGAACGGTCACGGTTAACTAGTCTCAAAGTCGTCCCTCATTTGCTGGTAGCATCGCCTGCGTCACGGGCAGGGGGGGCAGTGGATGGGACCGTATCCGTTTGCTTGAGTCTGGGAAACACTGCCAGGCTCGTTGACCATTTCAGCGGGATGGTGCTAGGATGTGAATCTCTTCACTAACGTAGCTAGCGGCCGTGGAAACGGTACCTGAGGAGCATAAGGGCATAGTGTTGAAAATCGCCTCTCGCGCCGCCTTGTCGGCCGTATGCCTGACGATTTTGCTGGGCTTACTTGCGGCATGCGGAGCAGATGAAGCGGTCACGCAGTACAGGGACTCGCCGCCGCCCCCCGAGGGTGCGCCGGCGGAGTTAGTCGCCAAGCTGGCCACGGATCCGATGTTTGGCGGCCCCGTAGAGCAGGCGCCCGTGGGCAACCCAGATATCACCGAGGGTACGCCCGTGGCCGTGAGGCTCCAGGACCCAGGTGGCAGCGGTGTCTACGGGTACAATCCGGGCCAACTGACTTTATCGGTTGGAGAGGCGGTCATCTTCACACTGGTTGCGGAGACGGAGTTTCACACGTTCACGATTTCAGAGTTGGGACTGGACGCGCAGGTGGAGGCGGGAGAGGCGCTGTCGTTCGGGTTCCAGTTCTCTGAGCCGGGCGTGTACAACCTGATTTGCATTCCTCACGAAGCTCTGGGGATGGTCGGCAGTATCGTAGTGCAGTAGGCTGCCCGAAGGCTCGCAGTCTTTTGGCGGCGTCAGCCGCACTTCCACCTTACGGATTTCGCCCTGTGTGGGCATCCTGACCCCTATGCGATGAGCCCCGGCTGGGTTCGTTGACGCTCCGGATTTAGCGGTTCTATACTAGCGCCACCAATTTCAAAGGGAGCGACGAATGCAGCTTTCCTGCCTGCAAGAGAACCTTAGCCGCGGCCTAAATGTGGTCGGTAGAGCCGTGGCCACCAGAACTACACTTCCAATCACTGCAAACGTCCTTATCTCCACCGACCAGGGCAGGCTCAAGCTGGTTGCGACGAACCTAGAGGTGGCAATCACCACCTGGATAGGCGCGGACGTCCAAGAAGAAGGCGAAATCACGGTCCCTGCGCGGATACTTACAGAGTTCGTAAACTCGCTGCCGCCGGAGCGGATTGATATTAGTTCGAGCACTGAGCCGCTGGGCATTGGCCTTTCGTGCGGGCGCTTCTCAGCCAACGTCAATGGCATGGCGGCGGCAGATTTCCCGCCAGTACCCACGGTTGACTCGGGCGTGGCAGGCATCACGGACCCAGGAGAATTGGGCCGCGCCATCAACCACGTTGCGTTCGCGGCGGCGACCGACGACTCTCGGCCCGTGCTGGCCGGGATCAAGGTTGAGATAAAGGGGGAGGACTACACCTTCGCCGCAGCGGACGGGTTCAGGCTGGCCGTCTACAAAGGCAAGATGGAGGGGGCGGCGCCGGAGGACCTGGACTTCATAATTCCCGCCCGGACGTTGCAGGAAGTGAACCGGTTGCTTTCAGGCCAGGTCCATCCAATAGAGTTCACGGTCACTCCAAACAAGAACCAGGCAATGTTCAGACTGGACAACGTGGAAGTAGTCTCGCAGTTGATCCAAGGTACTTTCCCCAACTACAACCAACTTGTACCCACATCGTATGGAACGCGCGCCGTTATGGGGCTGTCCGATGTGTCGATGGCCACACGTACCGCGGCCATTTTCGCCAGGGACGGCAGCGGAATCGTCAGGCTTCATGTCCATACGGGTGAGGAGGGAGATCCGGGCAAGCTTGTAATCTCCTCCAAGTCGGAAGAAGTGGGCGACAACGAGAGCGAGGTCGACGTAAACGTAGAAGGCGAGGAGTCCAAGATCGCCTTCAACTGCAAGTATCTGACCGATGTCCTGGATGTTCTGGAGTCGGATGAAGTTGCCCTGGAGACCACGACTCCATCCAGCCCAGGCGTCCTGCGGCCAGTGGATGACGACTCTTACGTGCACGTTGTTATGCCGATGTTCGTGCAGTGGTGACACAGGCAGGGGGCAGGACGTGTAAGTGTTCAGAGTTTGTGAGATGTGCAGGAAACACCCGCCCTGCTGTCATTCTGAGGAGTGTAGCGACGAAGAATCTAAGTTCGTAGGCATGCGCCGGGCTGTTCAGAAGTAGGCTGCCCTCAATGGCCTGCTTAGATTTCTCACTCCGCCGGCGCTGCGTTCGGAATGACAATCCGAGGAGCGCTGAAGATTCAACTCACGGAGACTTAACAGTCACTAGGACTTTGGCCGGCGTGTTGACTTTTAAAGGCGGCGGCAATAGTATCGGGGCGTTTCCGGCGCCCTCGGAGTGGTTTAGTCGGAATCCCCGTTTTTGCCGGCTTGAGTCTAGTTGAAGGCCGTGCTGGCCGCTAGGGTTGAAATACGGCAGATCCTTCGAAATCGGGCCACGGTAAATTGTAGAACGGATCTGCGTCTTTCGGTAAGTAAGAAGGAGGTGTTCTCTCTATGAGGGCTGTCGTTTATAAGGAACCATTCAGCGTTGGGATCGAAGAAGTGCCCAGTCCCGAAATTCAGCATCCGAACGATGCCATCGTCAGAATCACCTCTTCATGCATATGCGGGTCTGACCTGCACATGTACGAGGGCCGCACGTCTGCGGAGCCCGGTATCGTGTTCGGGCACGAGAACATGGGCGTTATAGAGGAAGTCGGCTCCGGCGTAAAGGAGCGCAAGGTAGGGGACAGGGTGGTAATGCCCTTCAACGTGGCCTGCGGATTCTGCAAGAACTGCCTTGGAGGATTCACTGGGTTTTGTACCACGGTCAATCCCGGCTTTGCCGGCGGCGCGTACGGCTATGTGGCGATGGGTCCGTGGGTAGGAGGCCAGGCTGAGTACCTGCAGGTACCTTTCGTGGACTTCAACGGGCTTCCGCTACCGGAGGGAGACGAGCACGAGGCAGACTACGCGCTACTCGCGGACATCTTCCCCACGGGCTATCACGGCGCGGAGATGGCCAGCGTAAGGCCCGGCGAGAGCGTGGCGGTTTACGGCGCCGGTCCGGTGGGCCTGATGGCCGCGTACAGCTGCCTGATCAGGGGGGCCGCGCGCGTGTTTGCAGTCGACCACGTACAGGAGCGGTTGGACATGGCCGAGTCGATCGGCGCCATTCCAGTCAACTACGACGATGTCGATCCGGTAGAGGCTATAGTTGACGCAACGGACGGCGGCACGGACAAGGGCATCGACGCGGTGGGCTATCAGGCCACCGCCCGCGGCTCCTCCGCGGCGGGCGGTGAACAGGACGAAATCCCGAACATCGTGCTGAACAACCTCATAGCGACGGTAAGGCCGACGGGCGCTATCGGGATTCCCGGCCTGTACGTCCCGTCGGACCCCGGCGGTGTCGATGAGGGGGCCAAGCGCGGCGCCCTATCGATCAACTTCGGGAAGCTGTTCGAGAAGGGGCTGAGGCTGGGCACCGGCCAATGCAACGTGAAGCAGTACAATGCCTACCTGCGCGACATGATCAGCGCCGGTAGAGCGGAACCGAGCTTCGTGGTATCACACGAAATCGGCCTCGACGAGACGCCGGATGCCTACACGAAGTTCGATCAGCGCGTAGAGGGCTATACAAAGGTAATCATCCATCCGTAACCGAGCGCCGCTATAAACCAACCGGCTCCATAGGTGCTCAACAAATAATTTAGGAGAACAAATCATGGCAGACATTAGTCTCGATCAGGCAGTTGCAGCGGTTGAGGCCTCAATAGCAAAGTCCAACGAGATGGGCGTTAAGATGGACATCGCCGTCGTTGATGCAGGTGCGAACCTCAAGGCGTTCGCGCGCATGGACGGCGCGTGGCTCGGGTCGATCGACATCGCTCAGATCAAGGCGCGAACATCCCGATTCTTTGATATGCCGACCGGGGCAATCGGCGGGCTGTCTCAGCCGGGAGGACCCCTGTACAACATTGAGCACTCCAATGGAGGCTTGATTACGTTCCCCGGGGGCCTACCGATCACCAATGGGGATGATGAAGTCATCGGAGCCATCGGCGTATCCGGCAGCACCGTTGAGGATGACCACGCCGTCGCCGAGGCCGGTGTCGCCGCCGTTTCCTAGACCTGACCTGTAATAGGAGACCAAAAGCCCACAGTAAACTAAGTTGCTGAAGACCGGGTCCTCTTGCTTGGGGCCCGGTCATCGGTTTGTCTGCCGTCCGTGAAGATTGCCGGTGGATCTCGGACATCTGGACTGTTCGGAGCCTCAACACCTGCTAACCCGGCCTCGCTATGACTAGGTTGAGGGTCGTGAACCAAAGCGATACTTAGCGAAAAGGAATTGGGATCGTGTCACTCTGGTCAAGATTGAAGCAGATGGTGTTGGGGAATGGGGGCCGGACTGCCGAATCGGCCACGGAGTCTATGCCGGAAAACCAGCCGGCAGAGTCGTCCGAAGACGCCGCTAGCGATATCACGCTCGACCAGGCGCACGCCGCCGTCAAGGCAGCCATCCGAAAGTCGGAAGAGATGGGCGTCAAGATGGATATAGCCGTAGTTGACACTGGCGTCAGACTAAAGGCGTTCGCTCGAATGGACCGTGCGTGGCGTGGTTCGATCGACATCGCCCAGAGGAAAGCGAGGACGGCACGATACTTTGACATGCCGACCGGTGCAATTGGAGAGCTATCTCAGCCTGGGGAGGCACTGTTCCGGATCGAACACTCGAACCGCGGGCTGATCTCATTCCCCGGTGGACTCCCCATCAGGAACAGCGCCGGTGAGATTGTCGGGGCCATCGGTGTTTCCGGAAGTACCGTCGAGGACGACCACGCAGTTGCGGAGGCTGGCGTAGCGGCTGTTTCCTAGCCAGCACGCTGGACCCGAACCCCCAGGTAGTGCCACAGGCACGCGGGAACAGTTCGTCTATAGAGCGATCGAGTGCCTATAACCATGCGTCAATGAACGCATTCAATAGGAAGGTTCAGGTGTCATGTCATTCTGGTCATCCGTCAGACGCATCCTTGTAGGTGAACAAAGTGTAGGTGAACAAAGTCCTGCTGCGGCCGAGGGACCGGCCGCAGTTGCCGCGCCACCTCCGGCGCCGCCGGCACAGAACGGCCGGTTACCGGTGACGATCTCGATCAACGGGTCGGGCGTGTCCGATTCCGTAGAGCCCAGGCTGCTTCTGGTCCATTTCATTCGCCAGAACGCAGCCCTTACCGGTACGAAGATCGGCTGCGACACCAGCCAGTGCGGACTGTGCGTTGTACTTGAGAACGGTGTGGCCGTGAAATCGTGCACGCGGCTGGCTGTGCAGGCTAACGGAGCCGAGATCACCACCATCGAGGGTTTGGGATCGGCCGGCGAGCTCCACCCACTCCAGGAAGCGTTCTGGAACCAGCATGGGCTCCAGTGCGGTTACTGCACGCCCGGCATGATTATGGCCGCAAGCGAATTACTGAAATCCAACCCAGACCCTTCCCCCGAGGAGATCAGGCACGGCCTGGAAGGCAACCTGTGCAGATGTACCGGGTATACGAACATCGTCCGCGCAGTGCGGGCGGCAGCAGAAGCGATGAAGGGGGGCTAGCATGGCTACGGCAACCCGTATATTCGGTTCCGGCATCCGGCGCCGGGAAGACCCGAGGCTCATTACTGGAGGCTCCAAGTACACGGATGACCTCCAATTGCCGGGCATGCTATACGCGGCGATGCTCAGAAGCCCTCACGCCCATGCCAACATTCAAAGCATAGATACGAGCGCTGCCTCCGACTGCCAGGGAGTTGCGGCGGTGTTTACCGGCAACGACACGCAGGGCGTGCTAAAAGGCCTTCCATGCGCGTGGCTGGTCCCCAACTCTGACCTCAAGACGCCCGAGCATCCTCCAATTGCAGTCGACAGGGTGCGATACGTGGGCGATGCAGTTGCGGTAGTTGTCGCGGACTCGCGGTACCATGCGGAGGATGCGCTGCAGCATATTGACGTGGACTACGAGATCCTGCCGGCGGTGGTGAATCCTGAGGAGGCACTTCAGGACGGCGCCCCTCAGGTTCACGACGACGTTCCGAACAACCAGGCGTTCAAGTGGGTAGCAGAAGGCGGCGACGTGGACGCGGCGTTCGATAACCCTGAAGTGCTGGTGAGCGAGCGTATTGTGCACCAGCGTCTCGTCCCGAACGCGATGGAGCCGCGGTCAGCGCTCGCGCAGTGGACGGATGCGGCTGGCGACCTGACGCTATGGAGCACTACGCAGAATCCCCACATTGCAAGGTTCCTTACGTCGGTAGTCACAGGCGTTGGCGAGCACAAGATCAGGGTTATTGCGCCTGAGGTGGGCGGAGGCTTCGGCAGCAAAATTCCGTACTACGCGGACGAGGCGATAACGGCTTTCTGCTCCATGAAGCTCGGTGTGCCGGTCAAGTGGACGGAAACACGGTCTGAGAACTTCATTGCCACGATCCACGGCAGGGACCATGTGCAAGATGTGGAGTTGGCCGCAACAAAGGATGGTATAGTCACCGGCCTTAGGGCAACGGTCTACGCCGGCATGGGCGGCTACCTGTCCACAGCAGCGCCCGGCATTCCAACCATATTGCACGGCCTGATGTACTGTGGGCCTTACAATATGCCCGCGGCCCGCGCCGAAGTGTATGGCGTGTTTTCCAACACCACGCCCACCGATGCCTACCGCGGCGCTGGGAGGCCAGAAGCTACGTTCCTGGTGGAGCGCATGATAGAGAAGCTGGCCGGGGAGTTGGACATGGACCCGGTCGAGGTCAGGCGCAAGAACCTTGTGGCCAAGTTCGATGACGGTCATGACATCGTGCTTGGCCTAACGTATGACAGTGGAGACTATGAGGCCCCGCTGGACAAGGCCCTTGAGGCAGTGTGCTATGCGGACTTAAGGGCTGAACAGAAACAGGCACGCGCCGAAGGCCGCTACATGGGAATCGGTGTTTCTACGTACGTCGAGATATGCGGCCTGGGCCCGTCCCAGGTTGCGGGAGCCGTGGGTTTCCAGGGCGGACTCTGGGAGGGCGCCACGATCAAGGTCACTCCTACCGGCAAGGTCAGTGTAGCGATTGGCTCGTCGCCTCATGGCCAGGGAGAGGAGACGACCTTCGCACAAGTGGTAGCAGACGAGATCGGTGTGGACGTGGACGATGTTGAAGTGCTGCATGGGGACACCGACAACACGCCGATGGGGTGGGGCACTTACGGAAGCAGGACGACTGCGGTGTCCGGCGCGGCGCTGACGCTGGCCGTGCGCAAGGTAAAGGACAAGGCGCGGACTCTCGCAGCTCACCTGCTGGAGGCCTCCGAGGAGGACATAGAGTACGGCGACGGACGCTTCTTCGTGCGCGGGTCGCCCGACAGCGCGAAGTCCATACAGGACATCGCTCTGATGGCAAACGTGGCCTGGAACATGCCGGAAGGGATGGAGCCGGGTCTGGAGGCGCAAGCATTCTACGACCCGCCGAACTTCAGCTATCCGTTCGGAGCTCACGTAGCCATCGTCGACGTCGACCCGGACACCGGGCATGTCTCTCTGCGCAGATACGTTGCCGTTGACGACTGCGGCATACAGATCAATCCTATGATAGTGGAAGGCCAGGTTAGTGGAGGCGTAGTGCAGGGGGCAGGTCCGGTGCTCTGGGAGGGGGCTGTTTACGATGAGAGCGGGCAGCTTCTCACTGGCTCGATGCTCGACTACGGCCTGCCGAGAGCCGACGTGGTACCGGACATCGAGTCCCTTAGCACCGAGACTCCGTCGGGCCATCATCCTCTTGGGGTGAAGGGCGTAGGCGAGACCGGAACGATCGCGTCCACCATCACGATCTACAATGCAGTCATGGATGCGCTCAAGCCGTTTGGTGTGGAGAAGATTGACATGCCGCTTACCCCCGAGAAGGTGTGGACGGCGATGCGGGAAAGTGGAGGTTAGGGATGTTCCCAGCCAGTTTCGAATACTATCGTGCGGATAGCGTAGCCGGCGCGGTAAGCATGCTGGCCGGACACGGTGACGCCAAGCTACTCGCTGGAGGCCACAGCCTTTTGCCCGTGATGAAGCTGCGCCTGGCCAGTCCGGCCGCTCTCATAGACATCGGTGGAATCTCAGAGCTGAGGGGCGTGGATGCCGTCTCAGGGCATCTTCGGATCGGTGCGCTGACGACTCACGCGCAGGTAGCCTCTTCGGAGGCAGTCGCCGAACACTGCCCTATGCTCGTTTCCGCGGCAAAGGACATCGGGGACCCGGCGGTTCGTAACTTCGGCACGATTGGCGGCAACCTTGCCCACTCCGACCCGGCGTCGGACCCGCCAACAGTGGTGACAGCGGTTGGGGGTACGATTCACGCGACTGGCCCGAATGGGGAGCGCTCTATAGCCGCATCCGACTTCTTCGAGGACCTGATGACGACGGCATTGGCCGACGACGAGATCATTACCTCTGTGGAGATTCCCGCCAGGCAAAGCGGACAGGTGATGGGTTATGCCAAGCTGAAGCATCCCGCATCCCGGTACGCCGTGATCAGCGCGGGCGCCATCCTGACAGTAGCCGGCGGAGTATGCTCCGGCGCAAGCGTTGCAGTGGGCGGCATAACGCCCTCCCCCTTCAGGGCCGGATCGGTGGAGGCAGCGCTCGAGGGAATCGATCTGTCTGAGGACGCGCTGGCTGGGGCTGCTGCTGCCGTGGCGGACGACATCGGAGACTATGTGCTGGATGACGTGTTCGCGTCTGCCGAATATCGGAGCGCGATGGCGGTTGTGTTCGTCAAGAGGGCGCTGCTGGACGCAGCGGCCAGAGCAGGATAGGCGTCTGTTTCAGACGACGACCGGCATGAAGCGTTCCGGTACGGTACCTTTGGCAGCACCGCAATGTACTTCCTTGAGGTCAGGCTGGACTGATCGGGGGGGCGAGCATTGACCGACGCCGCGCTGGCGCCTGCATCCATAGACGAACTTCAGGACAGGTTGCGTGACGCCCTGTACGTGGCCGACCGCGGCCTGGCGATCTCAATCTATCTGGCCCTGAAGCTCAACCGACCACTGTTCCTGGAAGGTGAGGCCGGTGTGGGTAAGACTGAAGTCGCGAAGGTGCTGGCTTCAATCTTGGATACGGACCTGATCCGGTTGCAGTGCTATGAAGGACTCGACGTAGCTCAAGCAGTGTACGAATGGAACTACGCGCGGCAGTTGCTGGAGATACGGTTACTGGAGGCCACCGACAGTCTGAACGATCGCGACGCCGCTGAGAGAGATATATTCAGTGACCGGTTCCTCATCAAGCGGCCGCTGCTCCAGGCGATAGATCCCGGCCGAAGTAAACCCCCGGTGCTGCTAATCGATGAGATAGACCGTGCAGACGAAGAGTTCGAGGGATTCCTTCTTGAATTGCTGTCGGACTTTCAGATCACGATTCCCGAGTTGGGAACGTATCGGGCGGAGAACCGTCCGGTGGTCGTTGTGACGTCCAACCGCACGCGAGAGGTCCACGACGCACTGAAAAGAAGGTGCCTGTACTACTGGATTGACTATCCAGACTTCCGCAAGGAACTCCAGATTGTGAGAGCCAAGGTGCCCGAAGCGTCAAGGAAGCTGTCCGAAGAGGTGACCGCATTCGTGCAGGACCTGCGGGAAGGCGAGTTGTTCAAGATTTCGGGCGTTGCGGAGACGCTGGACTGGACCGCCGCACTGGTGGCGTTGGACCAGAATGAACTGGACGCATCTGTGATAGACGATACCCTTGGCATCGTTCTGAAGTACCGGGAAGACATCGAGGCGGTCCGCGGAGAGCCCGTGCGCCACATGCTGAACCGCGTGAGAAACCGCGAGGGACGTCGCGGCCGGCGGCGATAGTGCTTCTGCTGGGCTTCAAATGACCGTGCAGACGTCCGGCACTGCCTCTTCCGGACACATTCTTCACAACATCGTCATGTTTGGCCGCGTACTGAGGCGGCTGGGGCTCGACGTGCACTCCGGTCGTATGCTCGATGTCGTGGACGTGCTGGGAGACGTCGGATTCAGAAGACGCCAGGACTTCGCCCTAGCGCTCCGGACGCTTCTGGTCCACCGCCAACAGGACCTTCAACTGTTCGACGAGGCGTTCCGCGTCTTCTGGCGAGCGCCGAAGGACCGCAAATCTAGGCTGGACCTACGGAGCATAGGAGAACAGCGACGTTACAGACAGCCGCTGGTGGCACCACCCAGGGCGGATGAAGGTGTGAATGGCAAGGACGACGCCGACTCCGAAATCGAAGAAGCCGGAGACCTGATAACACTCACTCGCACTTACAGCGCGCGCGAAGTCCTGAGAGCCAAGGACTTCGCTGAGTACACCGCCTCAGAGATAGCCGAAGCCCGCCGAATCATGGAAGGTATGTCGTGGGACATGGGCACCCGCCGCACTCGCCGCTGGGAGCCTGGGAATGGGCGGGAGCAGGACATGAGGCGCATTGTCCGCCAAAACCTGAGGTTTGGCGGCGAAGTCCTAAAGTTACCCGAAAGACGGCGCAAGGTGAAGGAGAGACCGCTCGTTCTGATATGCGACATAAGCGGCTCCATGGAACGCTACACACGTATGCTGCTCCACTTCATACATACGCTCAAGGGTGGTATGAGAAACGTAGAGGCCTTCGTGTTCGCGACGAGGCTGACCAACATTACGAACAAGTTGGCCTATCGCGGCGTGGATGACGCGGTCCGGGAGGTGTCCAAATCGGTGCCGGATTGGGCCGGCGGAACGCGAATCGGCGAAGCGCTGAAGGCTTTCAACTACCGATGGGCGAGGCGTGTTCTCGGTTGGGGCAGCGTGGCGATCGTCATTTCAGACGGCTGGGACCGCGGAGACCCGGTGTTGCTAGGAGAGGAGGCGGCACGGCTTCAACGAAGCTGTCACAGACTCGTTTGGCTGAACCCTCTGCTGGGTCCTCTGGAGTATGAACCGCTGACCAGGGGACTGCAGGCGGTGCTGCCATATGTAGACGATCACATGCCTGTTAGAAACTTGGGTAGCCTCGAGGACCTGGCCGAGCACCTGAGCAGTCTCGGGACGCGCCGCGGAGCGAGGTCACAGCAAAGGCCCGCGCCCTCCAGCATTGAACAGGGTAGTCAACAAGAAGAGGACGCTGGGACGCCGCACACGGCACTCCCGGATACAGCTCCGCCTCTGGCGTTCAGACATCCATTGTGGGGACGCCGGTCGAGGGGTTAGCGTTTCGTGCACACATCGGATGTGCCATACAATGGGCGCGTTATCGCCTGTGCTTCACCGCAAGGTCTCGATTAGGAGTGGAACTTGAAAATCAGCGGAAACTACAGCTTTAGCTCGGCCCCTGGAGTGGTCTGGGAACGGCTGCTCTCCCCGGAAGTGCTGCGCCACTGTATACCGGGATGCAAGGACTTCGTCGTCGTTGACGACTCACATTACCAGGTCTCAATGACCGTAGGGGTCGGGATGATTCGGGGCGAGTACAGCGCCGATATAACGCTGGCAGACAGGGAGCACGAGACCTCGCTTCGAATGACCGTGGCGGGAAAGGGCTCGGCTGGCTCGATCCTGGGCGACAGCCAGCTCAGGTTGAGCGCCGCAAACGGCGGCACCTCCGTAGAACTCGACGGCAACGCGCAGGTCACCGGCGTGGTTGCCAGGGTCGGACAGCGGTTGCTGTCCTCCGTGTCCCGCAAGATGATGGACCAGTTTTTCACGTGTCTGAAGGGGCAGATTGACGGAGCGTAAGACGCGGATCCGCCGGTGGATCCGCCACGGTTAACGGAAGGGCCCAAGCATGGAGCACACCCAGATTGCGGTCGTAGGTGGTGGAGTCGCCGGAACGACGGCCGCCAGGGTCGCCTCCGAGATTGGCCTTGACGTGGTGCTCATCGACGAGCATCCTGCAGACGCCGATTCAATAGCGATGGACATCCCGCTGTACTTCGGACAGCGGGCACTAGCCACGACCTCGGACCGAGGTCTGATGATGAGCAGGGTAGTGAACGCCAACGCTGGCCTGCAATCGGCCACCGAGGCGGGCGCGAATGTTCACGCAGGAGTTGTCGCTTGGGACAGTGCGGCCAACAACACGCTGACATTCGCGGACGAGAGCCGCTCGTGGCGGCTGCGATATGAACGCGCGATTTTCGCCTCCGGCGCGCGCGACCTCTGCCTGCCGTTCAGAGGCTGGGAGAAGGCGGGCGTGATGGGCGCCGCCGCGGCGCTAACGCTCATGAACAAGTACGGTGCATTCGCGGGACGCCGAATCGCGATACTCGGCGGAGGCGGGCTGGCGAAAACCCTGGTTGAGAGCGCCCGAAGATCGGGCGTCCAAGTGGCTGGGGTTGTGGACATTCGCCGTCGAATGCCGAGAAAGTTGGGGGACACACCGTTGTTTCCCGGTCACGGGGTAATCGAGGCCCTCGGCGGAGAGCAAGTGGAAGGACTGGCGATAGCCGAGCTGGATGAGTCCGGATCGCCGTCCAAGTCCGCGAGGAAGGAACTCGAGTGCGATACGGTGTGCTTCGCATTCGACCTTGTATCCCAAGTGGACGTGCTCTACTGGACCGGCTGTGAAATGGGCTACCGGCCCGGACAGGGAGAGTTAACGCCGAGAGTGGACTCGGATATGAGGACTACCCGTCGTGAGGTGTTCGCGGTGGGGGACTGCGCGAGAGTTACTGGAGAGACTTTCGCGGTGCCGGAGACGGCCGAGGCGCAGGGCAGGACAGCCGCAATTGCCGCTGCGCGCGATCTGGGGGTTGAAGTGGACATGCCGCCGCTGCCTAAAGCGACGAGGCGGGCAAATGGGAGTGGCGTCTCCTCACGCCGAGCATGGTACCGAGCCCTATGCGGGGAAGACGCCGACATCCCAGTCTGCCTTTGCGAGGGCGTAACGCGGGGCGATATCGTCGAGGCGGTGAATGCAGGGCCAAGAGTGCCCGACCATGTCAAGAGGCTGACGCGCGGGGGAATGGGCCACTGCCAGGGAAGGCGCTGCCGGGAAGGCATCCAGGCGCTTGTCTCTGAGTTAACCGGAGCGCCATTGGGCCAGGTGCCACCGGCGTCGTACCGTCCTCCATTCAGGCCAGTGTCGCTGGAAGTGGTGCGCAACAGAGACCTTACATCCGAGGAGCAGGAGTTCGTGAAGATACGATGGCATCGGCGAAGCCCCACATCCGGGGGCAGGTCAGTGGAGGCGAGTTAGCCTTGTGATGGAGGTCTACGCAACTGAGAAAGACGTGATGGTGGACGCGCGATGAATCGGACAGTCGACGAAGCCGAGGTAGTTGTCATAGGCGGCGGCGTGGTCGGCATGGCCACGGCTTACTACACCTCCATGCGAGGCAAGGATGTGGTGCTGGTCGACAAGGGCGTACCGGGCTGGGAGGCGTCGGGGCGAAACGGCGGATGGGCAGGGGCCGGAGGTAAGGCAGGCGGCGCCGTGGCGGCGGAGAACTGCGCACTTTGGAGCGGACTCGAGGACGAACTCGGGCAGTCTATCGAGTTCGTACAGGGTGGATCCCTTCATATCGCGCTTACTGAAGAAGAGGCGACAAGGATCGAGGCCAACGCACAATCGTCCCGAGCCGCAGGGGGAGAAGTTCGCGTTGTGGACCTGCAAGAGATGCAGGACATCCTGCCCAGCGTCACCGAAAAGGCGCTGAGAGGTACGTTCAACCCTGGAGGAAGCCACGCGAATCCTCAGCTTACCTGCGAAGCGTGGCGCCGTGCGCTCGAAAGGCGCGGCGTTCGCGTTCGCGATCACACCAAGGTGACCGGAGTTATGGCACGCGACGGGCAGATCAAAGGCGTCGAAACGGACCGGGGCGTCATTTCATCGCTGCACGTGGTGAACGCGGCCGGGCCTTGGGCGCATCTGATCAACGAGATGGTCGGGCTAAGCAGTCCGCCGAGACCCGTGCTAATCGAGATTCTCTGCACACTGCCGCTGCCGCCCGTTGCAAAGGCTACCTTTGGGGGTAACGCCCTTTACTGCCGGCAGGCGGTGAGCGGGCAGCTGCATTTCGGTGGATGGAACGCCGTGCACAAGGACGTCAGGGTAGACGAGAGGCTGGAAACATCGTCCCTGGTAACCGGCGACATCGCCAGCCGATTCGTGGAGATGGTCCCAGGACTCCGCCACGCCAAGGTGCTGCGTACGTGGGCCGGGGTAATAGCGCGAACCCCGGACGATCTGCCGGTGATCGATGCGTTGGACTGTCCGAAGGGCTTCTACGTGAACATGGGATTTGGCGGCGGAGGGTTCGCGTTCAGCCCGGTCGCCGGCAAGATCGTTAGCGAGCTCATCGTTGACGGCCGATCCCGCTTCGACATTAGCGCGTTCAGCCTGTCAAGGATGCCCGGCATCTCCGACTTCGAAACTATGGCGATGGAGCCGGTCTAAGCTTCCACTACACCACGACCAGGTTCCGGGGTAGTGGCGAGAGCACCTCGAGCCGTTCCTCGGTCATCAGGAACGTGTCTATGTAGGCTGCGCCGCTTCCGCCCGGCCAGTCCTCCCAGACGTCGAACTGGTTCTCGAAGTTGAGCATCATACCCGCCTCGAAGGGCCGGTCCACGCCGTCCGCACCGGGCACGAAACGATGGGTGCCCACCCAGTCCGGCGGGATCGCTATGCCGGTCGCGTAGCCGCCGACGAACCACACGTACTTACGTATGCCGACGTCGTCAATGTACTCGTTGCCGACCTTCTGAACCTTGGAAAGTGGATCGCCGGGTTTGACCGCGTCCAATATGGCATCTACGCAGCCGGCGGACTTGTCCATGAGGTCCACCCACCGCGGGTCCGGCTCGCCAAGCGAGAAGGTGCGGTTCACGTTCACGTGATAGCGATGGTAACAGCCGCTAAAGTCCACGAACACCAGGTCTCCCTGTTGCACCTGCCGTAAGGAGGGCGGGCTGTGGTGCGTTCCGGCGCGCGGCCCGGAGCCCAGCATTGTCCTGATGCCGGGGTAGCCGCCGCCCTGGCTCATCATGGTGTGCATGATCACGGCCTCGATCTCCGTTTCGGTGACGCCCGGCCTGATGGCGTCCCGCGCGGCCTCCATTGCGGCGTCGCCTATCTCGGAGGCCTTCCTGACCACCTCGACTTCGAGAGGCGACTTAATGAACCTCAGGTCCTCCACGATCATCGAACCATCTACCACGGTGGCGCCGCCCTGCTTCAGGCGGTCTCCAAGGGCTTCGAGGACCGTTGCGTGAGGCGAGTAGCTCCAACTCTGCAAGGCGATGGTCCCGCCAGCGATGCCCCTGTCTTTTAGGGCCCCCGCGATGGCCTCAATGTTGTCTTGAAAGCTGCCGCGTTCGAACCAAACGATCTCTCTTATTTCAGGCGTCGTCGAGATGATCGTGGTGTGGCCTTTGCCGTCGAAGAAGACCGTGCCTTCCTTGTCCGCAATCACGAGGACGCCGGTCAGGCACCTGAGGTGGTACCAGATCATGTCGTAGGCGGTGAGGTATGTGATGTCCTCGGGAATCGTAACGTAGATAGCGTCTATTCCCTGGTCTGAGAGCGATTGACGGACGTTGTCCACTCGGGTCTTGTACTCTTCGGGCGGGAACGCTTGGGGCCAATCGACTTGCTTGCGGAGATACTCTTGCATTTGCTCTTCCCTCCTAGCGGTTTGGTTGCGGTGGGGCGTCTGAGTGAGTTAGACGACTTGCCTGTGTTAAAGGCCATGATATGCCAACGGCCTGTGACTCAACAACACAGGATTGAATGCCGCCAACTGTTCAGAACTAATGGGATTCGGCCTGTCCGCGGCGAGCCTGTCGGAACCCAGCGGGCGTCGACTGACAGCTAGCGCTGAGTCCCTCGAAGGGACAGTACCTCCCACAAGGCTCTATTGAGCTTGCCGAACAGCTTAGAGTGAACAAATCTACAACGCCTGGCGTCTGAACAAGTACGGTAGCTCCTGACTGGGTAGAGAGGGTCGATGTGGTTGCCCTACTAAACTGGCGTCACACATTACCTTCAGCGAACGCGTGTGCTACCATGGTTGTGTGTACACCGAAACGCACTACAACGCTGAAAGCGCGCCATCCCATGGGGGATGCATGGATGAGCCATGGTATGTGTCTTCGACCACGCCCCGGCGGCCGCCTTTGGCCACTAATGGCCGCCTGTGGAAGACCTAATGCCGTTCCTCAGGTTTGAATTGGCCGCATGTGGCAGGATTCGGCGGCCACGCGTTGCCGGCTCGGACTCCGAAGCAGCAGATGCCCGCTATCGTCTCTATTAGGATTCGAACCGCCTCGATGCAGGTTCGTTCCCGCTCAAAGGGTGCCTGGGGACGGTCTAGTGATTCATGCGCTCCTGGCTACGAATCAACGCAACAATGGACAAAATGAGATAGATGTCCCTATTGAACGGCCTGCCGCAGGAAGCTGGAACGTCTTTCAGCGCACCTACGGACCCGTATCCTTTCGGACTTCCTGTCAGCAACTCCGAAAGGATACGAATGCCGCCAACTCGATGAAATGGGCGGGCAGCGGGTGTAAACTACCCGCGGCGACAGGCAGATAAATGGGACTAAACAGCTAAGGAGTTAACCATGGCGTCAGCAGGCGAGAATGTCTACTCGAGGATCGGCGCTCGCCCGGTTATCAACGCGGCCGGCAACACAACCGTATGGGGAGGCTCAACGCCTTCGAGCACTGTTCAGCAGGCGATGGAACAGGCTAACGCGAGCTTCGTCGAAATGGAGGAGCTGCTGAAGAAGTCAGGCGACTACATTGCGAACTGCCTTGGTGTGGAGGGCGCGTACGTGGCGTCGGGCTGTTATGCGGCTCTGGCCCTCAGCACTGCAGCGTGCATGACCGGCTCCGATCCGGAATTGAGCGCCCGGCTACCGGACACCGAGGGAATGAAGAATGAAGTCGTGCTGGCCAAGCCACAGGAGTACACGTACGACCGCAGCTACACTGTGTCCGGCGCCAAGCTGGTCTGGGCAGGCGACGACGAGGGGGCCAGCCTGGAAGCGTTCGAGCAGGCGATCGGGCCCAACACCGCAGCAGTGGCCTACCTCGTGCGAGGTGAGCCGGACTCTAATGTTGCGAGCCTGGCGGAGGTAGTGGAGCTAGCCCGCAGCCAAGGTGTGCCCGTTATTGCAGACGCTGCTGCGCAGATCTATCCGACCGACTACTTCGTCAGAAACGCTCAGGCGGCCGATCTTGTCTGCTTCGGAGGCAAGTACATGGGCGGACCGCAGTCGTCCGGGTTCGTCTGCGGACGCGGTGACCTCATCGACGCCGTGACGCACCATGGTTTCATCTCCCACAAGTCCGTGGGCAGGGGCATGAAGTTGGACAGGCAGGAGATTCTGGGCCTGGTTGCCGCCCTTGACGAGTGGTTCACGATGGACCACGAAGAGCGTCTGATCGGGTACGGTGCGAGGTTCACAGCGATCGAAGATGGACTTCGGGGCGTCTCAGCCATCAAGTCTATCGACACGGTCAGCACGACCTCCTACTGGGGGGTGGGCCTTACCGTTTCGCTTGACACGGGGACGCTCGGAAAGTCGGCGCCGGACGTGGCGGCCGGACTCCTGGCCGGGTCGCCCCGCGTGCGAATGGATGCCGTAGACGACAACACGCTGCGGGTGTGCGTACACAACCTCAGCGAGGGAGACGAGCACATAGTGGCGGAGCAGCTGAGGTCTGCTCTGACCTAGGTTCTGCGATCAGCAACGCCAGAAGTTGCTGGACTTCACATTGAACGCGCGCGAGTGACAGTCGGCGCCGCGAATGGCGGGACGGCACTGCCTTCCGCAACGAGCGACGCCGATGTTACTATGTCGACTGTCCGCCTAGTGGGGCTGTAGCTCATCTGGGAGAGCGCTTCAATGGCATTGAAGAGGTAGGGGGTTCGAGTCCCCCCAGCTCCACTCTCACCCCTTTTCACGCGTCTTCACGGGGGTCCATGCTGTCTCAATAAAAGCCTTTATCTTATCTGTAAGGTGTCTCAGTAAGCCCCAGCGGGCCTCACGTAGAGTCATGGCATCGCACGCCTCGTGTGGTACAGTATGTGGTACACATATTGGCACACGACAGGAAGGGGGACGCCATGGCCAAGCTATCCCATGCCCGGGTGAAGGCGCTCAGGGAGCCGGGACGTTACGGCGACGGAGACGGTCTCTACCTCACCGTCAGGGCCGGCGGGTCAAAGTCATGGATACTCCGGGCCGTCATCGACGGACGGCGCACCGACATCGGCCTTGGTGGTTACCCCGCAACGGGACTCGCACAGGCCCGCGTGAAGGCGCAGGAACTCAAGTCCTCCATAGCCGGCGGCATGGATCCGGTTTCAAACGGTGAATCGTCCTCGATACCCACGTTTGCAGAGGCGACGATGGCGGTGCTGGAGATGAACCGTCCAAGGTGGAAGTCGGACAAGCACTCCACCGTGTGGCTGCAGTCGCTGGAGCGACATGCGATGCTCAAGATTGGGGATAGGCGCATCGATCGGATAGACCAGGCGGACGTGCTGGATGTGCTGAAGCCAATCTGGACAGAGATACCGGAGACCGCTCGGCGTGTCAGGCAGCGGATGCGTACGGTGTTCCGGTGGGCTATGTCCCACAAGTACATCGAACATAACCCGGCTGGGGAGACGATAGACGGTGCGCTGCCCAGGATGCCGAAGGTGAAGAACCACCTTCGTTCGCTGCCTTACGCGGAGGTGTCCAATGCGCTGAGGCTCGTTGAAGAGTCTCCGGCATCGTTGTCGTCGAAGCTGTGCTTTCGGTTCTTGGTGCTGACGGCTGCTCGTAGCGGCGAGGCCAGGGGAGCGGTGTGGGACGAGATCGACCTTGACGGAGGAGTGTGGGAGATTCCCGCTGAGAGGATAAAGGGAGGCGAGTTGCACCGTGTGCCGCTGAGCCGTCAGGCGGTGGAGGCGCTCAGGGAGGCCCGCGTCCTACGCGACGGCTCCGGTCTGGCGTTCCCGTCGCCGATGCTGGCTGGCCGTGCGCTGTCCAACGTGACGCTCACGAAGATACTGAGAGCGATCAAGCTGGCCGAAAGATCTACGTGCCACGGGTTCAGGACGTCGTTCAGGACATGGACGCTGGAGCAGACGGATGCTCCGTGGGCCGTGGCTGAGGCTGCGCTTGCGCACGGGTTGGGGAACCAGGTCGAGAAGTCATACGCCCGGTCCGACCTGTTCGACAGGAGACGGGATCTGATGCAGGCATGGGCCGACTACATCCTGCCGACGTAGGGGCTGGGAGGACAGGAGGCGCCCGGCGGGCGACCGAAGACATATTTCGCGGGGTGTACGGTCTCACATCGTGCGTTTGCGCTGTCCTCATTGGCTGGAGGAAGACTGGCAATCCATGCCATGATATCGCTCTCTCGCCATGCGACCGAGTTGGGTCCTATCCTCACCGACTGAGGGAACAGGCCCTCTTTCATGAGCCTGTAGATAGTCTTATCGGTGATCCCCACGATTTGCACGACCTCCCACATTCGCAGCAGCCGGTCCTTGCCGATCTTGTCGTCCCCTCCGCCATAGCGGGGTGGCCTCGATAGAACAGCGACTGGAAAAGCGGCTATCGTCTTGAACAATCCCTTGTTCGACGCTAGCCCCGACCGACGTACGAGTAATCCACCGGACTGAGAGATGTTCCTCTGAGCGGCCTCTACCGCGGCTCCGCGGTAGCATCGACCTGTTTCACCTTCGAGACCGGAGGCTGGGCCGTCTGACTCAAGGCGGTCTGTGATGTTTCTCATGTTGTTCCTCCTGGTCGTTGTCGGCGCCTTGGCGCTGCCCATGCTCGAAGTCTCAATTGCGATCCGTTGCTAAAGTCGTCAGGGAAATGTTGCGCAGCGCACTCCAGGTCTGTTCTGTTGGCGCGCCAGCGTTAGGTGATGGCTGCCTTTATGAGACATGAAAGCCCCGGGAGAGTTGGCGTCCATCTCGAAAGGACTCGATGCCAGAAACACGTCATCGACTTGAGGCACAACCCCGGTTACATGGTGCGTCCACGTCAGCGGCGGCGATTTGCCATCCGTAAGCCGCCGGCGCGTCGTCGATCGATTTGCGCCGAGGGCATGGTTACAACTGTCCGCCGTCAGCGGGCGTTCCATTGGCGCACTGCCTCCAGCCCATGCAGGGTTAGCGGCATCGCGCAGCGAACGCCAGCCGCATCTGCGTGATTCTCGAGCTAGCGTTCGAATCGCCTTGGGTCTTACTGCAGCACCTTCGATACAACGATACCACCGCAACAAGCAGATTTGTTGAAACTGCTGTCTAGGGTGGGGCGATCTTGTGCCGTGGGGCGGAAACTTGCCTTCATCAATCAGTTTGTAGATTGAAGCGCGGCTCAGTCTGGTAATCTCCTCAACCTCTCGACGTCGTAACAGTTTCTCTCGCATTGCCATCACCTTTTCGCACGACTGGGGACTCAACAATGTCCCTGTGCGAGAAGTCTAGAACGACGCGACGACCCATATTGGGTCATTAAGTAAGGAGTTTTCCAAGAAGTCGTGTCGGGAGTGGCCCATGTGCGTGAGCCTATGGCCTCCGCCGGACGGCCCCCTGCTTCCACCAGGACACGAATGCGTGCGTGCACACTGGTTTCGGAGTACTGAGGGAGGCGGCCTACTTCTGGCCTGAAAGGGGACCTGGTGGAAGCAGCGGGCCAACCTTCGCTCGGGCCTCGATGTCATACACCAGACCGGTGCGCTCGGACATGGCCTCCAGGTGCCTGCGCAACACGGGCTCCAGGGGAATTTCCCATATGCGCTTTTTCCATATGCGAGTCACGTTGTATTCTTTGAGACCCGGTGCCTTCGCTACGATTCGACATCCGGAGACCTCGTCGCCTTGCGGCGCCACTCCGACCCTGTGTAGGACCTCAATGGCGAAGTTAATCTCGACGTCACGCAAGAAGTTTGCCGAGTTGACCGGCCGATGTGCCGACAAGGTCTTCCGGGCGGGATAAGACCTGCGACCGCACGCAATCTCGACCCACCACTTCAAGAGCAGATCAGGGAAGCCTTTGTCTCCGGCAACAAGGATATGCGAAATGCGGTACAGGGCGCCGAAGTAGTCTGGATTGGTCTCGGAGAGCTCAATATAGGCTTTTAGGACGCGAGTCTTGCTCCCCTTGGAGTCGTACAGCCAGTGGAGTACCAGGGCTTCTGTGACCTCCAAGGACTCATATACAGGGTCGAACGGGCGTGTGCTCCGGGCTCTGGCCAGCAGACGCCTCGCAACACAGAGGCCCTCCCGGTGGGAGGGACGACGTCTGCTGTAGGTGGATTCAAATCGCTTCTTACGCCTCTTACGCCGATCCGCCCGTCGGTACAGCACAGTCAGGTGTCAAACGCCAGGCACTTAAGTTCGCGAGTGCCCGACCACAGATCTCTGGTCTCGGCTCTGATGTGGTCCACGACGGCCTCGCGCTCAGCTTCTCTATCTCCCCGCAAAGAGGCCCGGTGTAGGCGTGTCTTCGCATCCTTGATTTCGGGACCGCCGGTCCCGAATCCCTGAGGGTCCAGGGCGAACTCCTCAATGGCCTGCAGGCGCTTATCGACGACCCACCGTAGGTAGGAAGCCGCCTCGGCCTCTCCTGTCTGTAACAAGCCCACTCCCCGTTCCCTCCTGTAGATGGTCCTTCCTTTGCCTCGCTCGACACCTGGGTCCTGGAAGGTCAATTGGCACGTTTTACGCCCTAACGGACGTACCTCAGGTCGACTGCAATGCCCGCGCGGGCCTCCGACGGTGCCCGGTCTGCGGTATGCTCAACCCAGCCACGGCGGTTCGAAAGCCCACACATTGAGATTGGTCATGTTGCCGGTTCAGCCGCCCCCGCTTTCAAGCGCTCGGATGGCTCCCTGGGGAAACCCTTCCAATCGTAGCACGGCGTCTGCGCGATTCGGTCTTGGCGCGCAAGCCGGCGGGGCCTGCAAAGTGAAGGGTCACGAGAACGCCCGTAGAGCGCCTCGAATGCGGCGAGATGTACCCGACCTGAATGCCCCTTGGAACGGCGGAATAGAGGCTCCAGCGGCCAATGCGCGGAGTTGCGGGCCTCCAACTAACCCCGCTGGGTGTCCGGATGCGTGACAGCTGACCGGAGCCATGCGGATGAGCACGGCGTCCATGACCTCGAGGAACAGTAGGATCGACAGGGAAGATGCCGCCTCCGGCCAAGATCTTGAGTAGACGGTTAACTGCTCGGACCAGCGCAGTTCCTGGGCGACAGTGTTGAACGTGCCATGGTCTGAACGTTCTGTATGACTGTGCGTATGACCCTGGAGTGACTGTTCGCAATGTCAGGCATCTCGAGAGGTCGGCGCTCCGATCCGCCGAACTATGTCGGTAGATTGGCCCCGGCCTTTTCTCAAGACATCTGGACACAGATGCCGGTTGTTGAGCCTCTCGGTGGTTGTCATGTCAATCCAGGGTCTTGCGGAACTCGTCTTGGAGTAGTTCGGCGCCGGCCAAGCGAATGGTGTTCGAGTCGGAACGAATGCCCCAAGCGACTTGATCACAACGCCCGGCGCGTGCCAACGAAATCAGACGGCGAAGTGCGGGGCTTCATTACCAATCGCCACTAGCGTCGCGCCACCCTGCCACGTTCCCGCTGCTGTAGTTGGCCATGCAGCGCGCGGGCCTGCCTGCAATCGCGACAAGAGCCCGCCTGCCCGCGGAGAGATTGCTCACCCTGGTGAGTGACGAGTGCCTGCTCGCATCCGTCATGAAGACCCGTATGCGTACGAAGAGAAGGCGGAGCTGGTGGTTTCGCGGGCCCGGTCGCACAACCCAAGAGAATCATGCAGGGTAGGCGCCGGGCCGGTGCTGCATGTTGCCGCGTATGGCCAATGTCCTACCTGAAACCCTTATAAATAAATATATATTCAGTGGCTCTGTCTTTTTTTCAGGCTTGTTTTCGTGCTTGTCTACGCCTGTGCCTCAGGCATTGACAGTCCATCAGTTGGGCTGCTGAGAGACGAGAGCGCAACGCTCTCAGAGTGCACGTTAGACGCTTGGCCAAGAGCTAGCGCCGAATGGGATTCGAGCTTCTCGCAAGCAATACGCCGCCGGTTCCGGCACCGTTATGGTGACCGGGCCTGTAGGCGGGCTGATACTTCCACATCGCGGGGCGTACATGGGCGCGCGCAGCCCCGTGTCTTTGAGGTTGCCAGCATGTGGCTGCTGTCGAGTGCTCGGCTCGTTCTACGTTGGCCAGGCAGTAGTCGCTGGCCTTTTCCACAGTTTTTTTCGCGTCTCACAAGGAGGCTACTGTAGCCAGTCTATTGAAATGCAGCTGAAGTTTCGCCTGCCACCCGGGCAACCGGCGCAGCGGCCACAGTCACACCCTCAGACGCAACTGCCCTTCGTCGACTTTGGCCGGGACGTTTTTTCTACGGTCTGGCTGTTGTTGCTCAGCGATTAAGTCCTCGCTAACTGTCAAGCGAAAATGTCCGCATGAAGGAGCATGTGACATTGACACAGAAAGAGCAGACGAGGCTTCAGGTTCTCAACAGTTTGGTGGCGGACCATATGACCACGGAGCAGGCAGCCACGTTGATGGGAGTGAGCGCGCGCCACACCAGGCGTATTCTGGCGGCTTACAGAAGGGACGGCGCAGCCGCACTCGCTCACGGCAATCGAGGTCGCAGACCGGCCAACGCTACACCGGACCCGTTGGCGACCGACGTGGTGGTCCTGGCGCGGACCCGATACGCGGGAGTCAACCACACGCATTTGAGCGAACTGCTGAGGGAGCGAGAGGGCATAGACATCGGACGTAACACATTGCGCAAGATACTGACCGACGCCGGTGTGAGCAGCCCCCGCCGTCGAAGGCCGCCGAAGCATCGTGTTCGACGGCAGCGGATGGCCCGCGAGGGGATGCTGATACAGATCGACGGCAGCTACCACAGATGGCTGGGAGAAGATGGCCCCCAGTTCACGTTGCTGCTGGCGGTCGACGACGCTACCGGCTGTGTCGTCAACGCCCTGTTCTGCGAGTTGGAGAACACCCGCAGCTACTTACTGCTGATGCGGATTCTGATACGGAGCTACGGCATACCTCTCGCACTCTATTCAGACCGCCATGGCGTCTTCAAGCACACGCCGCCGTCAGAGACCGCCTCCACCCCCACCCAGTTCTCTCGCGCGATGGGTGAGATCGGCGTACAGCTGATATTCGCACGGTCGCCGCAGGCCAAAGGCCGAGTGGAACGCGCCGCGGGCACACTTCAGGACAGGTTGGTCACGGAGCTGAGGCTCGCAGGCTCGACCACCATCGATGACGCCAACCGCGTGCTCAACGACTTCCTTCCCCGCTTCAATGAACGTTTTGGTGTGCCGTCGCAACACGCAGACACCGCGTATCGGGTCCTGGATCCGGGGACGTGCCTGGACACAGTCCTATGCCTGAAGTACAGGCGCCGGGTTGGCCGGGACAACACTGTGAAGTACCGCTGGCGCACCCTGCAGTTGCTTCCCGATCAGGCTCGACCGAGCTTTGCCGGGTCGGCGGTGGAAGTGCTCGAAGCACTGGACGGCCGGCTGTCAGTGCAACACGAAGGGCGTATCGTCGCCTCCCAGGAAGCGCCTCCGCGACCAGGTATCCTGCGCAGCTTCGGCACGCGGACCGTACACACGACCGGTCCCAGCCGCTACACCAACGGTGTCATCAGGAGGCCGGAGGACGAAGTGGAGTCAATGGGCACAATGCTCGAAGCGGACAGACTCCGCGACGATGCCGACCGCAACGGCGCCGCAAGAGTTCGCAGGACTGTGACTCCGCGACCCAGAAAGCCCACCCCACTACAGACGGCGAGATGGAAGGCGGTGCAGAAGGCGAAACGCAAGGGCCTGTCCATCCGTGGGATCGCCCGGGAAGTGGGCATCCACCGGGACACTGCAAGGAAGTACATGAATGCCGAAACCCCACCCATGGCGCGCTCGCGCAACGTCGGAAGTACCGTAATCAGCTAGCATGGCAATCTACTCAGAGGACATTTTCCCTTGGCACTTAGGCGGACATAATCGCTGAGCGTCGACAGTCTGGCGGATGCGGGCGCCTACGTTCGCGCCCGCGTCCTGCGGTGTTTTCATACACCCCTTGCGCGTCTACCACCAACCTTGGAACAATTATCTGCCTCAAGTCCCTCTCATACACACATGGGAATCCAAGTGGCCTGACCCTTCTCAAGCTTTCCGATTCCCTGCTGGGACGGGCCGTTTCTGTCGGGTCGATTCCAATGCTGAGAGTTCGAGTCCAGTCTGGTGAGCCTATTTTGACAGTAGCCAGAACTATCTTCGAGATGTGGCTAGGGGCAGTGTGAACTACCGGGGCCCTCGGCCTTAGAAGTATTCCGTGACAGGCTGGAGGAACGAAAGAGGGATACGGTGGCCCCGCCGCCCTCTTCGGCTCTGTTATGCTTCTTCCTGTTCCGGCGCTTCGCCCTATCCATCCGGTGGCCGACGCGGGGCTCTGCAAAGAAGTAGGTGAGGGTGCTCGTGTCCTCGCCCAGGTTGCGGCGCAGCCTCCTCACAATGGCTCGCACGGGACCCGAGCCGGTTGATAATCTTGGCCCCAGACCCGTCGCAGCTATTGGTCGTGGGTCACTGCCCCTCCGGCACTGGCTGGGAGTCAACACCCACCACCACGTCGTCCACCAGGCCGTTCCGCACTGCCCAGATCACGAGTTCCTGCTTCGTCCCGATGCCCAGCTTGTCCTGTATGCGGTAGAGGGTGTTCCGGACGGTCACAGTACTGTTGCCCCTCGCCTCGGCGATCTCGACGTAAGACCGGCCGCGGGCGAACAGCGTCAGAACCTCCCGCTCCAGCGCCGTCAGCTTGGCCGAAGGCTGACGGGAGACGAGCTTACGCTCGCCGCGGATCATCGCGAAGACCCGCCTCACTGCCTCGTCCGGAACTTGTAGCCGACCTTCGGCCACACCCAGAACGGCTTCCACCAACTCCTCCGGTCGTGAATACTTCTGAAGGTAGCCCGTCGCCCCGGCGGCAACCGCCTCAATCACCGCATGCTCTTCAGTCGAAGCCGTCAGCATCATGACCCGTTTGTCGGGCAGAAGCTCCATGATCTCCCGGCAGGCATCACTGCCGTCCTTGCCCGGCATGATCACATCCATGACGAAGACCTCCGGTTTCACCTCTTCGACGGTCCTCAATGCCTCCTCTCCATCTCCAGCCTGTCCCACCACCTCGAAGCGGCCCGATGCTTCCAGCACGTCCCGCAGGCCACTCCTCATGACGGGATGGTCATCCACCACCATCACCCGTATCCGACCTGCTGTTGACATCTCAGCCTCCTCTTTGGTCCGCCACATAGGGGATCACACAAGAAATGGTCGTTCCGCCTGCCTCTTCGCCGATCTCCACGATGAGCGCTCCGCCCATCTGCTCAGCGTCCGACCTCATCCCGTTGAAGCCCCGGCCGCGTTCGGCGTAGCCGTCGGGAAGACCCATTCCGTCGTCCGAGACGGCGAGCCTGATCTGGTCGGCCTCGAAGCTCAACCTGACCTCGACTCTCCCAGGCCGGGCGTGCAGGAAGGCGTTGGTCAGGGCATTGTGCGCGATGGAGAAGAGACGAGTTCGGGTCTCCGTGGTGAGAGGGGGCTCAGCTCCCGACTGCGACATTTCGGCATGGACGCCCATGATCTTCTCAAATGTCGCACAGTGCGACCACAAGACTCGTCCCAGTTCCCGGCCCTCCAGGATGTGTCCCACGTCGATGGGGCCCCTCACCTCCCACATAGCCGACCTTGTCAGCGCAGACGTTGCATCCAGGGCAGCCACCAGGTCCTCGTTCGATTCGCCAGCCAGCTCCCGAGCCCTGTGAATGCCCAGGCCAATCATGTAGGCGGTCTGAGCCGTCGTGTCGTGAATCGTCTGGGAGAGATCGATGCGTTCCCGCAGCAACTGCCGCTCCCTGGACACCGCAGTCTGCCACCTGACGCGCTCGAACCGGGTGATGAAGCTGATGCCCAGTACCATGAGGTACATCACCGCCAGCCTGCCCACCAGAACCTTCTCGTCGCCCGAATCCAGATCGAGACCGGAGCCCACCATTAGGCACACGACGGCGTAGGCAAGGGCGGCCGTCGTCGTCCAGGCGAAACTCAGTAAGGAGGACGAGAAGACCACGGCAAAAACGGCGAGAGTTGGGTAGTAGGCCAGGAAGACGAAGCTCTTGAACCCCCCGCCGATGACTACGCCGACCATGATCAGCGCAACGTCCACGGTGCTGAGGAGAAGCATCCATCGCCATGTCACCGGCCTGTTCGTCAGGAGCCGGTAGTGGACCAGGCCGTTGAACACTGCCAGCAGCAGGGGAAGGGGCAAGTATTCGAGGTCATCGGGAAACCAGAAACCAGGCCGGTAGGCCATCTGGAAGATGCTGACTAGCCAGAAGAACCAGCGACCCCAGACCGAAACCCTTGCGGCATGCAGGACTACGTCCGGGTCGGCTAGGTTGCCCGGCATCACCCACTTCTGTATGGCTTCTATGCCGGCCTTCAGCAAGCCAAGGCCCCCGGTCCCGAGTCACCTACTTGGATGCGCTTTGACATTACAGATCGAATATCCCCCATATGGCCGCGCAATCTCGCTGCGCTACCCACTGACAACTTACATCTGTTGCTCAGGGGCTGCCAGAGCACATTGCACCAATTGGACTAGGCAAAACGATGGATAAGAGTGAGCAAAAGGCAAAGGCAACATTTTCCATTGTCACCTATCGCAGCGCCGAGGAATGATGAGAGACTCTCGCGGCAACGCCGAAGGGCTGGGACCGGCTTAGTTCGCCCTTGACGGATGAAATGTCCTTCGTCGGGACGTTGGCCGATGGTGCGGCATCGCGAATGTCGAGACAGCAACCGCATGAAATGAGAAGTTCTGAATGAAGACAGCAACCATGGGTAACCGGGTTCGTGTAGGTGTTCTCTTAACAATGCTTGTTGTGGCTACGCTCATGCTCGTTATGAGCCACGCCACCCCTGCGCTTGCGGCTGGCTCTACTGCCCCGTCATTTGAAGCGAATTCCTACGAGTTCTCAGTCGACGAAAACACCGCCCCCGACACTTTGGTACAGTCGGTGGCCGCCACCGATCTCGATGGCGATTCCCTCACCTACTCTGTCGGCGGAACCGACGCGGCGAAGTTCAATGAGGTGTTCGCCATGAGCACAAGCACTGGCGAGATCACCGTCAAGCCGGGCGCTTCCATCAACTACGAGTCAGCCGAGCCGACTTCCTACCGGGTCAATGTCATGGTGACCGACGGGGAGGACGACTCCGGCGCCACGCAAACCGTACCAACGACCGACGCGACCGTCCCCATGATCATCGAGATCGTCAACATCGACGAACCGGGAACAGTCACGCTGTCAACATCCTCACCCCAGTTAGGAGTGGGGTTGAGCGCCACTTTATCCGATCCCGACGGCCGTAAAGGGGGGATCTACAACTCATGGTGGTCCAGGGCCAACAACGCTGATGGCCCGTTCTTCCTCACAGCCGGCGACTACTACGAAAATTATCGCAGTACGACCTATACACCGAAGGAAGCAGACAAGTACATGTACATTAAGTTCACCGTACAATACTTTGATCGCACTTGTACTAGAGTGTCCACCAGACCCGAAATCACAAACCGATGCATCAAGACCGCGGAGCGGGTGAGCGCCAGCCGCGTGGCAGACGAGGAAGGCTTGATCATTTAACAGCAGGTATCCAACACCCCAGCAACGGGACAGGTTACTGTCACACCCACTAGTGACCTGCAGGTTGGCTATCATCTCAACGCTAAGGCGCGCAACATACGGGACGAAGACGGCACCGAATCTCTACGCAATCACCTAACCTTTTTGACGTGGCGGTGGTTTCGCATTGACCCCGTGACCGCAGTGGAGTCGCAGGTTCCCTCATGGGTGCACGGCGGTTGGTATACGTGGGTCTACGTGATCAAGGACGCCGATAGGGGCAAGGGCATTCAGGCGCGGGTCTTCTTTCTCGATGATCACGGCAATACCGAGACGCTGAGGGGCCCGCTCCTCCCGATACCGGCCCCACCCAACAACGTGGCCACCGGTACCCCTGTCATCACGGGCACAGCGCAGGTGGGGGAGACACTTTCCGTAGACCTGTCCGGCGTCAGCGACGATGACGACATCGCCACCAGCACGCTCACCTACCTGTGGTATGCAAACGACGGCGCAGATGACACGGCTATCGAAGGCGCAACGGGTTCTACCTACACACCTGTGGCCGATGATGAGGGCAAAACTATCACGGTGCAGGTCATCTTCACTGACGGATTTGGTTACAACGAGGTCGTGACCAGCGCGCCCAAGGCGGCGGTAACGGGCGCAACTGAAAACACGGACAGAGGCGCGCACACGGAGACGGTAGGGGGCGAAACTATCAAGGTCGACTCCAACACTCCGGCCACGGGATTGCCCACCATCACCGGTGCCGCCCAGGTGGGTGAGACCCTCACTGCCGGCATCACCGGCATATCCGACGGCGACGGCCTCTACAACGCTACCTTCACATACCAGTGGCTCGCCGACGACGCTGAGATCAATGGTGCAACCGACAGCAGCTACACCCTAGTTGCCGCCGACGCGGGCAAGGCCATCAAGGTTAAGGTGTCCTTCACCGACGACGCAGGCAATGACGAGCAGCTAACCAGCGCCGCAACGGGCGCGGTGGCGGCGGCTCCACCTCCTCCCAACAGCCCGGCCACGGGGTTGCCCAGTATCACCGGCACGGCCCAGGGCGGTGAGACCCTAACCGCCGGCGTCACCGGCATATCCGACGGCGACGGTCTCAACAACGCTGCCTTCGCCTACCAGTGGCTCGCCGCCGACGCTGAGATCAACGGGGCAACCGCCAGTAGCTACACCCTTGTTGCCGCCGACGCGGGCAAGGTCATCAAGGTTAAGGTGTCCTTTACCGACGACGCAGGCAACGACGAGGAACTGACCAGCGCCGCAACGGGCGCGGTGGCGGCGGCAGTGGCGGCAGTCGTTAACCCGCCGCTGACGGCCAGCGCCCAGAACGTGCCTTCGTCCCATGACGGGAGCGCCACGTTCATCTTCGAGCTGCGCTTCAGCGAGGAGTTGGTGTCGGACTTCAGCTACGTGACTATGCGGGATCATGTGTTAACCGTGACCGGGGGGGGGGGGGGGGGGCTCGGTGACCTATGTGCGTCGGCTGGGGCCGCCCAGCAATATCGGGTGGGAGATCCACGTTACGCCGGACTCAGACGACTCCTTGATCATCGTACTGCCCGTGACCGAGGACTGCGACGCCCAGGGCGCCATGTGCACCGAGGACGGCAGGATGCTGTCCAACTCGATGGAGCTCACGGTCAACGGGCCCGGCCAGTAGCGGGGAACAAGAAGAAGTAGGCAAGTATGAACGGGCGAGGCGGGCGCTCCGACCGGGACCGGGACCTCCCGCGGTATGAGCGATACAGGAATGGGATCTCTGCGCCCGCATAATAGAAGGCCTACGGCTGTGCTCTGGGAGCGCTTGCGCCATGCCTCGACAGCGCCCACATCACAGCAGAAGAACCTACGTCTTCCCCGCCAACTTCCCGCAGCGGCTCAAGCGGTTCCAGGAAGACTCGGGCCTGTCGTGGTCTGAGATCGCCCGCCGCTTGGAGACTTATCGCCACACCGTATGGCGTTGGGCTGATGGCGGGGTCCCGCCCAACCATCAATCACAGGCGCTCTTGCTCCCCATTTCGTTGGAATAGACTGGAATTCCCAGGAGAATCTGAACCTGCCGCCAGTAGATTAATCCGGAACTTTTCATTCGATAGAGGAAGGGGAATACGCTCTATGTTGTGGAAAATGATTGCCCTGCTTTGCTTGCCTGTGCTTCTAGTTCTTGCCTGTGGTTCAGACTCCGACGAGCCTTTCACAATCGGCGCAATGGATGCGCTTACCGGTGTCGCCGAGTCCTATGGCAATCCTCTACATCAGGCCAAGTTGCTTGCCGTGGAGGAGATCAACGCAGCCGGAGGTATCAACGGCCGTGAGTTGAAGCTCGTCGTCGAGGACTCCAAGTGCGGGGCCCAGGATGCCATCACCGCCTACAAGAAGCTTACCGATGTAGACGGTGTCAAAATAATCCTGGGCACGACATGCAGCGGCTCAATGCTCGGAGCCGCCCCACTCGCCGAAAAAGACGGTGTCGTCCTTCTTTCCGCTTCCGCCACAAGCCCTGACATCGCCTCCGCGGGCGACTACATCTTCCGAACTGCTATCAACGACCTTCAGCTGGGCATCGACATGGGCAACACCCTCTGGGTTGACGGAAGGCGCAGTATCGCCACTATCACCGAGTCGACCGACTATGCTGAAGGTACGCGCCGCACCGCCGTCGAGCAGTTCGAGAAGCTGGGAGGCTCCGTGGTGGCCGCGGAAGGCTACTCCTCCGACGTTATCGACTTCCGTAGCCAGTTGACAAAGCTGTTCGTCAAGAACCCTGACGCGCTCCTCTTGGCCGCCCAGGGCGAGGCCTCCGGTGGCACCATCATCAAGCAGGCCCGCGAGCTGGGTTACGACGGCCCGATCTACTCCGAGATCGTACCAACGGCCCCCGTGGCCCTCGGTATCGCCGGTGACGCCGCCACAGGCCTGAAGGCCGTTATTCCTAACCCCGATCTAGCCAGCCCCGCCGGCAAGGAGTTTCTGGCAAACTTCAAGGATCGCTATGGTAAAGTCGCTTCACTGCCTTGGTTCCAGGCTTCCGCCTACGACGATGTATACATCGCCGCCGAATGCCTGAAAAAGACCGACGACGACCAGGACGCCGACGGATTCCGAGACTGTCTGAACAACATCACCTGGACCGGGGCCATCGGTGACGACTACAGCTTCGACGAGAATGGGGATGTGGTTGGGCTGTCCAACGTAGTCGTCGAGGTTCTCCCGACCGCCGAGCGTACTGATGACAACCTCGGCTACCGCGTTCTGGGCCCGGCCCCCACACCGTAACCTCTTCGACACCGCAGCTGCAAAGAGCGTGGCCGCTCTTTCGCATCGACTGGCAGGCCGAACACACCGGCAATGGAAGAGCCTCCGCCCTGTGGCATACGATTGCTCCGCCCTTGTATCTTGGTAACGGTTCCCAATAGAGCCTGTCTCAAAAGTCTGATCTGGCAACAGGTATGTCTTCCGATGTACCTTTGATGCGACATTAGTTAGGGAGATTCTGAGATGCCGCTTCGACCGATGAACAGAGAGCAGATGTGGATGTTGCCGCCAAGGCTTGACGAGCTGTTGCCGTTGGATCATCCTGCGCGATTCGTGGCCGAGTTCGTCGACGTTTTGGACAGGGGTGCGTGGGCGGAGCTTGGCGTGGCGATAGAGAGTGATTCACTGGGAGCGCCAGCCTACCACCCCCGTGCACTGTTGAGTGTGTGGCTGTACGGCTTCATGACCGGGGTGCGCTCGTGCCGGAAGCTGGAGGCGGCCTGCCGGGACCAGATACCATACCTGTGGCTGACCGGGTGGCAGCATCCGGACCACAACACCCTGTGGAGGTTCTACAAAGGGCATCGGCAAGCCATGAGGAAGCTGTTCGAGCAGACGGTGCGCACGGCGGTGGCCATGAAGCTGGTGGACCTGGCGGTCCAGGCGGTGGATGGTACAAAGGTGGCCGCCAACGCCTCAGTGAACAGAAGCTACGATGCCGAGGGACTGAGTGGGCTGCTGGGTCGGTTGGACAAGGCGATAGACGACCTTGAGGCTCAGAACGAAGCAGGAGGAGACGCTGCCGTTGCCCATCTGCCTGGTGAGTTGGCCGACAAGGAGGTCTTGAGAGAGAAGGTGAGGCAGGCGATGGCCGACCTTGGGAGTCAGAAGCGCCATAAGCGTATCAATCTGACCGACATGGACGCCCGGCTTATGAAGGGCAGGCAGGGCATCGTGGCTGGCTACAACGCCCAGGCTATGGTCTCGCCCACGGACACGAAAGAGGGAGCGTCCGGCATGTTGGTCACCGCTGTGGACGTGGTGGAGCAGGCCAACGACAATGCCCTGCTGGCGCCGATGGTTGAGCAGGCCGAAGAGACGACGGGGACGAGGGCGCCGATGACGTTGGCTGACGCCGGATATTTCGCCGCGAGTCACCTGGCAGAGTGCGACCGTCGAGGTCAGCAGGTGGTGGTGTCAGAGGCAAGACAACGGTTCCTCAAAGACCCGTATCACAAGGACAGATTCACCTATGACGGGCACAGCGACAGCTTTACGTGTCCACAGGGGCAGACGCTCGAGTTCGTCCGGATACAGCATGCGAACAGAGTCCCGTTGCGCCTGTACCGGGCTTCCGGGGCCGTTTGTCAGGCATGCCCAGTCTTCAGGGTCTGTACCAAGGCCAAGGAGATTGGGCGAAGTCTGGCCATAGGGCCGCACGACGCAGTGCTACGTCGCCATCGCGCCTGGATGTCCACCGCAGCAGCCAAAGAGGCTTACGGGCTGAGAAAGCAGCTGGTCGAGCCGGTCTTCGGAATCATCAAGGAGCAACAGGGAGCACGGAGATTCCTGCTGCGTGGCCTCGCCAACGTGGCGGCCGAGTGGACCGTATTGGCCACCGCTTTCAACCTGCGCACCCTGTGGCGGGCCTGGCGCTCCCGCTCCTTCATCCAGCTACCCCACGGGCCGAATCTCCATCCCACTTCCTGATCCCAACTGGGCCGGCAATCACCCTTCGCCAATCCATCGCCACCTTCAACTCTCCCGGCAAGGGTTGTTCAATAAATCCCACCGGCTTAATCCAACTGCTCCTACCTCCCACCCTCTACATCACTTTTGGGACAGGCTCAATAGTGACTTCACAGACGTGGAGTGAGGTGTGGCAGACCGATCCGCCCCTGGTCGTCAAAGACCGTTGTCAAGCAAGGGTCGCCGCACCATCCCCAAGCAGAGCCCGAACGGTTGCCCGGGCCGATTGAGCCCGCATCTCGCAAGGAAGGGCCAATGCTCTACACAGGAGTGGTCTGCTGTCGGCGTTCAGCATGAGTGTCACGCTGCGGTGGGCGTCAGCGGAGGGTCTTAGCGGGATCGAGCGGGGAGCGGTCTAGGCGTCAGTGGGGCTGCCGGCAGGCCGTAGGACGACGCCCGTCTTGCTCTGCCTGAGGCGGTAGCTCTCTCCGTTCATCTCCAGGATGTGGACTCTGTGAGTGAGGCGGTCCAGCAGGGCGCCGGTCAGCCTCTCCGAGCCAAGGACCTCCGTCCATTCGTCGAAGGGCAGGTTGGTGGTAACCAGGATAGACCCTCGCTCGTAGCGCTGGCTGAAGACTTCGAAGAGCAGCTCCGCTCCTGTTCTGGACAGCGGTACGAAGCCCAACTCGTCAACGATGAGCAGCTTGAGCCGGGCCAGCTTCTTCTGAAGGTTGAGCAGTCGCCGCTCGTCCCCGGCCTCGATCAGCTCGTGTACCAGCGAGGCGGCGGTGGTGAAGCCGACCGACAGTCCCCTCTGGCAGGCGGCCAGTCCCAGGCCGAGCGCGACATGGGTCTTGCCGGTCCCGCTGTTGCCGACGGCGATCACGTTCTCGCGCCGGTCGACGTACTCGCAGCGGGCAAGCTGCATGACCAGATGCTTGTTCACAGACGGCATGGCGAGGAAGTCGAAGGTGTCGAGGCTCTTGACCGCGGGGAAGCGCGCGGCCCTGATCCGACGGTCCACCATGCGGTGATGGCGGTCTATGAGCTCGAGCTCGGCCAGCCTCAGCAGGTAGCCTGGATGGTCGACGCCCTTCGGCGGCGCAGACGCCGGCAACCTTGCCGTACTCCCTCAGGAAGGTCGGCAGCTTCAACTCCCTGAGGTGGTGCTCCAACAGCACCGTGGCCTTCTCGCTCATCGCCCACCCGCCGGCAGCAGCGCCATGTAGTCGCCTGCCGATGTCGTTGTCACGTTCACCCTGGGCAGGTGGGGGTACAGTTCCAGGTCGAGTCTCTCAGGGCGTCCCTCGATCCTGCACAGCACCAGGTGCTTGACCGCGTCGAAGCTTATGGCCCCGAGCCTGAGGGCGTCGCGCACACCCTCGTGCACCTCCTCCTTGCGGAAGTTCTCCATCAGCCGCAACACCTGCACGAACTCCCGCTTGCCTCGCCTGTCCATCCGCGACTCAAGCAGCCGGCGCAGCACTCCGAACTCCTCCGGCAACTCCCATCCGGCAAGCGGAGCGGCCTGGTCAAGGGCTCCCACCTTACGCTCCAGCAGCGGCAGGTAGTGGACGGGGTCGAACACGAAGTCGTCTCGTTCGTATGAGCGGGCATGCCGGGCTATCACCTCAGACCCGCAGCTGATCACCACCCTGTCCACATAGCCTCTCACCAACACTTCCCTGTGGCCGTAGGCCACGGGCACCGAGTAGTCGTTGGTCCTGTACTTCACCAGGGACAGCGAGCTGACTCTACTCACGTGCCTGTCGCCGGCGTCGTAGTGTGTGGCCGGAAGCGGAAGGAGGGCATCGAGGTCTCGCTCCATCCGCTGACCTATCATCTCGTCGTGCCGGCGCAGCCGTCTGCCCAGCCGTTCCAGGCACCGCTCCACCTGGTGGGTATTGAGCGCATCGAAGCTCGGATACGACGGCGCCGGCAGCAGGAAGTTGCGGCGCACATAGCCCACCAACCCCTCCACCTTCCCCTTGTCGTTGCCCTTGCCGGGACGGCCGAACCGGTCATCGAACAGGTAGTGTGACACCAGCTCAGAGAACACGCGGTTACGCCTGCGCCGGCCGCCTCCCATGATCCTGGCCACGGCCAGCTTCGTGTTGTCGTACACGATGCTCCGCGGCACACCGCCGAGGAAGGAGAATGCCGAGACGTGACCGTCGCAGAACGCCTCGGTGGTCTCCGCTGGGTACGCCTTGATGAAGCACCCTTCGCTGTGGAGAAGGTCGAGCACGAAATAGTGGACGGTCCGCTCCACTCCGCCGATCACCGCCTTGGCCTGGCCGAAGGCGACCTGCTCCGGACTGTATCGGGACCTCTTCACGGGACGATCCTCCTTTCCAATCAGTTTAGATCATCCCGAAAGACTCGCACTATTACTCGCTCAGTTCTTGGAGGGCAGACCAGATGCCTTCACTGCATCGTGGTGGTATCCTATTCCACCCAAGTGCTTTTCCGTAGCTTGTTACCGAATGTGGCGTATCCCAGACACATCCAACCGCTTCTTGAACCAGAGGTCTTCTGGGATGGTCTGTGACACCTGAGTGGGGAAATTGTCCGCCTTGATTCGAGTTCGCCTAGGCAAATCTCGACGTCAGTGGCTGCTGCGTCGGTAATTCGATTTAGGAGGAATTATCCAAGTGGAAGTCTTGGGCTACATCACTGTTGCCCTGTCTGGCGTCGCCGCCCTTACAGGTGTCATTGGAGTAGTGTTCGCATGGAAGCACTCAGAACATCTACGTCTCCCCGCCTACAGAAGTCTGGACTCAGACGAACGCGATCTTCTCAAGGCCATGCGCGAGACGGGGACGTTCGTTGTTGCCTCGTTCAACGCAGGTGAACTGATGCCCTTCATTGTGCATCGAGCCAAGATTGACACGGATGGGCTTGCCCATCCTGCTGGTCTAATGGTCTCCCATCACTATTACGAATCCTGTCTAAGGCTTAATGATAGGGGTATCGTCCGGAAGCCGGCGAGCAACATAAACAAGAACGTTGAGTATGAACTAACTCCCAAGGGCGTCCGCCTATTGAGCCGACGTGGAAAGAAGCTGGACAAACATAGCAATCACGAAAGATTTAAGGATGAGGTCGGAATTGAAGAGCAGCACCGCATTAGGTCCAATACGATCTATGGCACGGCATACGATTGTTTAGGCGGCGAACCTCTTGGCAACAATTCAGAGGCATCATGGCTTGCCCAGGTCATCGAGTATCCACTCATTGGCAGAAAGAGCGACAAAATATGTGACGTGATACTTCCAAAGCACGTCAATCATGTCAAGATGGGAGATAATATCTATCTTCGATTAAATGGAGTACCACTCTTCCTTGACAATCGCGATTGGTTGCAAGTCACTGTCACACAGATCAACGAAGATGGAGACCATAAGATCTTCCTCTGCGGGGAAGACTCTTCGTGGACGGCCGATTCCACAAGCCGACCCGCATGACGACTTGAGAACTGACATCCACTCTCTGCAATCCAATGTCATTAGCACACCGGTCGAATTGACGTGGTCCTCTGTCGACGCTCAGCGATTATGTCCGCCCAAGTGTCAAGGGAAAATGTCATCCGAGTAGATTGCCATGCTAGCTGATTACGATACTTCCGACGTTGCGCGGGCGCGCGCCATGGGTGGGCTTTCAGCATGCATGTACTTCCTCACGGTGTCTCTGTGTATGCTCAGTTCCCGGGCGATCCCATGGATGGACAGGTCCTTGCGTTTCGCCTTCTGCACCGCCTTCCATCTCGCCGTCTGAAGTGGGGTGGGCTTTCTGGATCGCGGAGTCGCAGTCCTGCGAACTCTTGCGGCGCCGTTGCGGTCAGAATCGTCGCGGAGTCTGTCTTCGTGTTGCACTGACAGTCGTCCGTCCAGCGCTTCGAGTACATCCACCACAGATCCGGCATAGCTCGGGCGAGCCCTGTCGGGAAGCAACTGCATGGTGCGCCAGCGGTACTTCACCGTGTTGTCCCTGCCAACCCTGCGCCTGTACTTCAGGCATAGGACTGCGTCCAGGCACGGGTCAGGGACCCGATACGCGGTGTCTGCGTGTTGCGACGGCACACCAAAGCGTTCATTGAAGCGGGGAAGGAAGTCGTTGAGCACGCGGTTAGCGTCATCGATGGTGGTCGCGCTTGCGAGTCTCAACTCCGTGACCAATCTGTCCTGGAGCGTGCCCGCGGTGCGTTCCACGCGGCCCTTGGCTTGTGGAGATGGTGCGAATATCAGCTGTACGCCAAGCTCACCCATCGCGCGCGAGAACTGGGTGGGAGCGGCGGCGGTCTCCGACGGCGGCGTGTGCTTGAAGACACCATGGCGGTCTGAATAGAGTGCGAGCGGTATGCCGTAGCTCCGTATCAGACCCCGCATCAACAGTAAATAGCTGCGGGTGTTCTCCCGCTCGCAGAACAGGGCATAGACGACACAACCCGTAGCATCGTCGACCGCCAGCGGTAACGTGAACTGGGGGCCTTCTTCACCCAGCCATCTGTGGTAGCTGCCGTCGAACACGATGCTTCGGCGGCCTGCGCCGGCGAGGGCTGTTCACACCGGCGTCAGTCAGTATCTTGCGCAACGTGTTACGATCGATGTCTATGCCCTCCCGATCCCTGAGCAACTCGCTCAGGTGCGTGTGGTTGACTCCCGCGTATCGGGACCGCGCCAGGACCACCACATCGGTCGCCAACGGGTCCGTCGTAGCGTTGGCCGGTCTGCGACCTCGATTGCCGTGAGCGATTGCGGCTGCGCCGTCCCTTCTGTAAGCCGCCAGAACACGCCTGGTGTGGCGCGCGCTCACTCCCATCAATGTCGCTGCCTGCTCCGTGGTCATATGGTCCGCCATCAAACTGTTGAGAACCTGAATCCTAGCCTGCTCTTTCTGCGTCAATGTCACATGCTCCTTCATGCGGACATTTTCGCTTGACAGTTAGCGAGGACTTAATCGCTGAGCAACAACAAGAAGTGCGGCGTATGATTGTGCCAGTGAATGATTCCCCTGGCTGAGGCCAAATTCGGGAACAGGCTCGTCTCCCTCGAGGTTGCAGTGGTGGTAGTCAAAGCGGGCATCGTCAGCTAGGGAACAGGGCCACCTCAAGGTTTCCTCAGTAGTCCGAAGGTCGACCACGGTTCGCACGCCACAAATAAGACAGCGTCTCTCGCGCCTCATCCGTGACACTGGATAGAAGATCGGACCGGATGAAACGGCCCCTCTTGGTCTTCCGACAGTCCGTGGCGGGCAAACCTCCCAAGTCGCGGACGTTGAAGGCGCTAGGGAGAACAATGCGACGTTCAGGCAGGGAAGAGAGTTTCATCCGGCAACGTAGATGCTGGTAATACAGACAAGTCTGCGATCGGATCTGGACTGCTGAGGACGTGATTCCAACGACCGTAAGTACCGGCCGACTGGCAGTGAGAATCTCACGCTGCCCAGGGGCAACTTGTCTAGGTCCCGAATCAGTCGCAGACCACCTGTGGAGACTACAACCGAACCTGCGGGAAACGCGTACTGTGAATAGTTGAACCGGTTGGGCTTGTGCAGTGTCGTATCTTGTAAACGATGTCTATATCTCTGACCCGTGAAAAGTCGATAGTCTCAGAAAGCCCCATGGAGTTGCAGGACATCTCTGCGTCTCTGTGGTACTAAATGTGGTACAGAGCCCAAAGGAGGTCGTATATCATAGCTATTCCGAGTCTCCCTATCTCCACTCCCACGCCTTTCCACATGCCCTCAATCGTGCCCGTGTTGTTTCAGAAAGGTGCGTCTCGGTATTCACTGAAAGTCTCGGTAGGTCTGCATTGGATACGGCGTGAAATGCACTGAATCCCGCCCTCTTTGTGGTACGAACTGTGGGACGCCATTGAGCCACATGACAGGCCGAATGCTACTTTAAGGCTGTTCGCTGTCTAAGTGAAGGCCACTCAAGGGTAGTCACGCGCTTCGCCTAGGGCGGAGTCTAACCCCAAGGCATTTGGCGTTTCGCAGGTCACTCCAGGCTGCGCGGATTTCTTTTGGGGTCAGTTGGTGTTTCAGGTCGACGTGAAGACGTGCGAGGGCGATGGAGAAGTCTGGCCTGCTTGCGATCGATGGACCTCTCTCACTTCATGGCGTGAAGTAGTTGCGCTTCCCCCAATGCAGCCGTCGGCTGGACGCGGGCAGGGTTGCGAGGAAGGTACGCCTAAGTGCAAAGTGGCGCAGAGTCGGGAACGAAATGTTGCATTGCTACGGGTACATACTCACTAGCAGAGACGTCCACTCAAATGGGTACAAAGTGATCTAGGCGAGCTCACAAGCGGGATGTAGCTTTTGCCAGTGTGACTGGACGTCAAGGCATCCGAAACTCCCATGGGGACAGATCGTCGATTCTGTGGCGGCTCGTCCACGCAACGGTTCGCGGTGTTCACTATCGGGGAACTTCGAGACGGGCCGCATGAGACCGCGGGACTTCGCTAGTGAGCTGTCCATAGACCGTCCGGCTGGCGAGCAGAGTTCATCGCGCTTCGCCTGTCGGCGGCAGTGCAATTGTCCGTAAAGATTCGCTGCGACTGTTTGACGCGGCGATGACAATCGGGTCCTTGGCCGGGACCGATGTTCCCCCAAACACCTGCGGGCTCACTTGGCCTGCCCTGCTGCTCCTTTTGTCGGCGTCGGTCGCAATCATCTTGTCCGCTGCCTTACCCTCCTTCCATGTGGAGTCAGAGAAGTCGAACGTCGACCTCTCCCTTGCAACCGACTCATCAGACCAAGCGACAGTTAGTGAAGGCCCAGTCGGCTTCAAAGCAAGCGTTTCGCAGATCATCGGAAGATTGCCGGACGGTGATGCCACTTCGTGGCACGACGATCTTGACAAAGCCCACGTGACGGCGAGCCTGCGGGTGGTCTTCGAGCATGGGTCGGAACTGCTTGCCCGGAGATACGACGATGTCCGAGGCTCTGAGCATGATGAGGCCAAGCCCGTCAAGACAACCGACGAGTGTCGGTCGACTCGCGACGGCTATGCGTTCGCACCTGGCGGAGACGCCCTGGAAGGCGGGCGCGAGGATAAGGCAGGTGCCGTCGCTTCTGCGAAAGGCGCCAGAGTCAACACCGGTAACGAAGTGAAGCCTTGCTTCGGGAAGCCCGCTCCCACAGAGGTGAATCCCAAGAAGAATGGCGAAGTCACCGAAGTCGTGGTATCCAAGCCGTCGCCTCTCGTGTCCAGCCTGAGCGTAATCGGGTTTGCACCCCTTGCAGCCGTTGAAGTTGAGCATGTGCGGCGCCCGAATACCGCCAAGAATGGAACACGCTACACGGCCCGCAACGTCGAACAGACCTGTCCCACTCATTCAGACAACATCGCGTCCCACAGATACGTGGGCGGCCCCGAGTGTAGCTTCTCCTTCTCGGCGGCCATGCTTTCCCGGAGCGGCGGCCAGTTGGCGGGGTTGAGCTTGGGCAGACGGCCTGATGAATCTCCGGAGGGCGTGCTCGAGCAACCCAAAGTGTCGAACTCGAACGGCGATGTTCCGATGGTCACCGTCAGCTTCGAGAGTGGAACGTACACCGTGGCAGAGGGTAACACTACCACCATCAGAGTCATCCTCGACGAGGATCCCGAACACTCCGTCACCATAGCACTGGACAGGTCGCCACAGCGCGGAATCTCCTTGGCTAACTACTCAGGCGTGCCGAGCAGCATTACCTTAAATTCGGGTGACACGGAGAGGAGCTTCACTTTTTCGGCGACCAAGGAAGCGATGGGCGACGATGGCGAAGGCGTCAGAATTTCGATCGGATCGACCTTACCCGCAGGCGTCACTGCTACAGCACCGATCCAGACAACGGTCCACATCGCCGACGACGACACTGCGGGGGTGACGTTTGACCCAGAGACGGTGACAGTAACGGAAGGCACCTCATCCTCATACGCGGTGGTCTTGGACAGCCAGCCGACTCATGAAGTGACGGTGACGATCAACTCGCCCGCCGGAACGGAGATACTGACGCTTCAGCCTCGTCTCACATTCACGACCGATAACTGGGACATAGAGCAGACGGTGACGGTGATCGCCAACCCGGACAGAGACTCCGTCAATGACACTGGTTCGATAACACACACGATCGATTCCTTGGACGACGACTACGACAGAATCATACCGGGTGCTGTTGAGGTGACAGTGATCGACGACGACGTTCCAGCGGTCGTGGTGAGCTTTGCTCAGAGTTCCTACACCGTGTCTGAAGGGGGCACTACTACGGTCAAAGTGGTCATGGACGCGGACCCAGAACGTACCGTCAACATCCGCATCTTTGGGACGCTTTTGGAAGGGGCCACTAGTACCGACTACTCGGGCGTGCCCGCCGAGGTGACCTTCAACGCAGGGGAGACCGAACAGAGCTTCATATTCTCGGCTACGCAGGATGAGATAGACGACGATGGCGAAGGAGTAAGACTGAACTTAGGGACACTGCCCTTCAAGGTGTCTCTTGGAGGCACGGATGAGACGGTGGTGTCGATCACGGACGACGACGATTCAGCGGTCACGGTGAGCTTCGATATGGCCTCCTACAGCGTTGCTGAAGGCGACGATGTGATGATCGGAGTCACCCTAAGCGCCGCCCTTGAACTCGCGGTGACGATTCCCATCGTAGTTGCACTTCAGGACGGGGCCACCAGTATCGACTACTCAGGTGTGCCGGCCAACGTGATGTTCGCTTCGGGAGAAACCGAGCGTAGCTTCACCTTCACCGCGACACAGGATACGGAGGAGGACGACGGAGAGTCGGTAAAGTTGACCTTCGGGGAGTTGTCCGAGGCCGTATCCGAGGGGTTGAACAGCGAGGCGACGGTCACGATCGCAGACGACGATGTGCCGGACGTCGCCGTCAGCTTCGAGCAGGCATTCTACGCCGTCGAAGAGGGCGGCACGACGACTATCAGGATCATCCTGAGCTCCGACCTTCATCCTACCGTCAACGTACCGATCACTGTGACCGAGCATGGCGGCGCGGCAAGTGCTGACTACTCAGGCGTGCCTGCCAGCGTGACCTTTGATTCAGGGGAGACGGAGCATAGGTTCACGATCACCGCAGTCCAGGACTCACTTGATGACGACGGAGAGTCGGTGAAGCTCACTTTCGGGGAGCTGCCCAACCAGGTGACATCAGGCCCAACCGATGAGGCGATGGTAACGGTCATTGATGACGACGTGCCGAGTGTGGCCGTCAGCTTCGAAGAGGCAAGTTACACCGTTGCAGAGGGCAGAACTACCACCATCAAGATCACGCTGAGCGCTGACCCAGAGCGGACCGTCACAATACCGATCATCAAGACCGAGCAGGGCGGAGCCACCAGCGCCGACTACACAGGCGTGCCCGCCAGCGTGACTTTCGATGCAGAGGAGACCGAAGAAGCCTTCACGTTCTCCGCTACCCAGGATGCATTCGACGAAGATGGCGGAGGCGTCAGGCTTTCGTTTGGCTCGAGTCTGCCGACAGGCGTGATCGCTGCGACTCCGAGCCAGACAACGGTCCAAATCATCGACGACGACACGGCAAGAGTGACGGTTGATCCGACGATGCTGAGAATAGCCGAGCACGCCACATCCTCGTACACCATGGTTCTGGACAGCCAGCCGACACACGAGGTGACGGTGACGATCAACTCTCCCACCGGGACGGAGATCGTAACGGTTCAACCTCGCCTCACATTCACGACGGATAACTGGGACAAAGAGCAGAGTGTGACGGTGATAGCGAACCCTGACAGAGATACTTCCGATGACTACGGCGTGATCACACACACTGTCGATTCACTTGACGATGATTACGACAGAGTCACGCCGAGCGGTGTCGCCGTCACGGTCATTGATGACGACGTGCCGAGTGTGGCCGTCAGCTTCGAGGAGGCAAGTTACACCGTTGCAGAGGGCAGAACTACCACCATCAAGATCACGCTGAGCGCTGACCCAGAGCGGACCGTCACAATACCGATCATCAAGACCGAGCACGGCGGTGCCACCAGCGCCGACTACACAGGCGTGCCCGCCAGCGTGACTTTCGATGCAGGGGAGGCCGAAGAAGCCTTCACGTTCTCCGCTACCCAGGATGCATTCGACGAAGACGGCGGAGGCGTCAGACTTTCGTTTGGCTCGAGTCTGCCGACAGGCGTGATCGCTGCGACTCCGAGCCAGACAACGGTCCAAATCATCGACGACGACACGGCAAGAGTGACGGTTGATCCGACGATGCTGAGAATAGCCGAGCACGCCACATCCTCGTACACCATGGTCCTAGACAGCCAGCCAGCACACGAAGTGATAGTGACGATCAACTCACCCGTCGGGACGGAGATCGTAACGGTTCAACCTCGCCTCACCTTCACAACTGAAGACTGGGACGAAATGCAGAGTGTGACGGTGATAGCGAACCCAGACAGAGATACCTCCGATGACTACGGCGTGATCACACACACAGTCGATTCACTTGACGACGACTACGACAGAGTCACGCCGAGCGGTGTCGCCGTCACGGTCATTGATGACGACGTGCCGGATGTGGCCGTCAGCTTCGAAGAGGGGACCTACTCCGTCGATGAGGGTGGCACCACCACCATCAAGATCACGCTCAGCGCCGACCCAGATCGGACCGTCACTGTACCGATCACCAAGACCGACCAGGGTGGTGCCACCAGCGCCGACTACACAGGCGTGCCTGCCAGCGTCACATTTGACTCAGGGGAAACACAACACAGGTTCACCTTCACCGCAGTCCAGGACTCAGTTGATGACGATGGAGAGTCGGTGGCGTTGAATTTCGGGATACTTCCCGGGGCCATTTCCAAGGGGATGAACAGCGAGGCAACGGTAACCATATCCGACGACGATGTGCCAGGAGTCACCGTCAGCTTCGAGCAGCGGACCTACACCGTACAGGAGGGCAGTACCACCACGATCAAGGTGATCCTCAGCGCCGACCCCGAGCGTATCGCCATCATACCGATCAGCAGGACCGACCAAGGCGGGGCTACCAGCGCTGATTACTCAGGTGTGCCCGCCCGCGTAACCTTCGATGCAGGCCACACCGAGCGTAGCTTCACCTTTACGGCAGCGCAGGATCTTGTGAACGACGATGGAGAGTCGGTGAAGTTGACCTTCGGGACGCTGCCCAGCCAGGTGACGGTAGGCCCTACTGATGAGGCGACGGTCACGATATCCGACGATGATGTGCCAAGCGTAACTGTTAGCTTCGAGCAGGCGACCTACGTCGTGGCCGAGGGCGGGACTACCACCATCAAGATCACGCTCAGCGCAGACTCAGAGCGGACTGTGACAATACCGATCACTAAGACCGAGCACGGCGGTGCCACCAGCGCCGACTACACAGGCGTGCCCGCCAGCGTGACTTTCGATGCAGGGGAGGCCGAAGAAGCCTTCACGTTCTCCGCTACCCAGGATGCATTCGACGAAGACGGCGGAGGCGTCAGACTTTCGTTTGGCTCGAGTCTGCCGACAGGCGTGATCGCTGCGACTCCGAGCCAGACAACGGTCCAAATCATCGACGACGACACGGCAAGAGTGACGGTTGATCCGACGATGCTGAGAATAGCCGAGCACGCCACATCCTCGTACACCATGGTCCTAGACAGCCAGCCAGCACACGAAGTGATAGTGACGATCAACTCACCCGTCGGGACGGAGATCGTAACGGTTCAACCTCGCCTCACCTTCACAACTGAAGACTGGGACGAAATGCAGAGTGTGACGGTGATAGCGAACCCAGACAGAGATACCTCCGATGACTACGGCGTGATCACACACACAGTCGATTCACTTGACGACGACTACGACAGAGTCACGCCGAGCGGTGTCGCCGTCACGGTCATTGATGACGACGTGCCGGATGTGGCCGTCAGCTTCGAAGAGGGGACCTACTCCGTCGATGAGGGTGGCACCACCACCATCAAGATCACGCTCAGCGCCGACCCAGATCGGACCGTCACTGTACCGATCACCGCAACCGACCAGGGTGGAGCCACCAGCGCCGACTACTCGGACGTGCCCGGCAGCGTGACCTTCCAAGCAGGTGACATGGAGAAGAGCTTCACCTTCACCGCAATCCAAGACTCAATCGATGACGATGGAGAGTCGGTGAGGCTGACCTTCGGGGGGCTGCCCAGCCAGGTGACATCAGGCCCTATAGATGAGGCAACGGTAACGATATCCGACGACGATGTGCCCGGAGTCACCGTAAACTTCGAGCAGGCGACCTACGTAGTGGCAGAGGGCGGCACTACCACCATTGTGATCACGCTGAGCACTGACCCAGAGCGGACCGTCACGATACCGATCACCAAGACCGATCAGGGCGGTGCCACAAGTGCTGACTACACAAGTGTGCCCGCCAGCCTGACTTTCGATTCAGGCCACACCGAGCACAGTTTCATCTTCACCGCAGTCCAAGACCCAGTCGATGACGACGGAGAGTCGGTGAAGTTGACCTTCGGGGCGCTGCCCAGCCAGGTAACATCAGGCCCGACCGATGAGGCAATGGTAACGATATCCGACGACGATGTGCCCGAAGTCACCGTCAGCTTCGGTCAGGCAGCCTACGTCGTGTCCGAAGGCAGCACTACCACCGTCAAGATTACCTTGAGCGCCGACCCAGAGCGGACCGTCACGATACCGATCACCAAGACCGATCAGGGCGGTGCCACAAGTGCTGACTACTCAGGAGTGCCTGGCAGCATCACATTTAACTCAGGGGAAACACAACATAGCTTCACCTTTACGGCAGCCCAGGACTCAGCGGATGACGATGGAGAGTCGGTGGCGTTGGCCTTCGGGGAGTTGCCCGAGGCCATTTCCGAGGGGATGAACAGCGAGGCAACGGTAACGATGTCCGACGACGATGTACCGGAGGTCACTATCAGCTTCGGTCAGTCAGCCTACTTCGTGGCCGAGGGCAGCACTTCTACCGTTAAGATCACCCTCAGCGCCGACCCTGAGCGGGCCGTCCACATACCGATCACTAAGACCGAGCAGGGCGGAGCCACCAGCGCCGACTTCATAGGCGTGCCTGCCAGCGTGACCTTCGATGCGGGGGAGACCGAAGAAACCTTCACGTTCTCCGCCACAGATGACGCGATGGACGATGACGGCGAAGGCGTCAGGCTTTCGATTGGCTCGAGTCTGCCCACAGGCGTTACCGCTGCGACACCGACCCAAACGACGGTACATATCATCGACGAAGACACGGCGGGAGTGACGGTTGATCCGACGATGCTGAGAATAGCCGAGCACGCCACATCCTCGTACACCATGGTCTTGGACAGCCAGCCGACACACGAGGTGACGGTGACGATCAACTCGCCCGCCGGCACTGAGATCTTGACGCTTCGACCTCGCCTCACATTCACGACGGATAACTGGGACATAGAGCAGAGTGTGACGGTGATAGCGAACCCAGACAGAGACACGACTGATGACAACGGGGTCATCACACACACAGTCGATACTTTGGATGATGATTACGACAGAGTCACGCCCAGCAGTGTCGCCGTCACGGTCATTGATGACGACGTGCCAGATGTGGCCGTCAGCTTCCAAGAGGGGACCTACTCCGTCGACGAGGGCACCACCACCACCATCAAGATCACGCTGAGCGCCGACCCAGATCGGACCGTCACTATACCGATCACCGCAACCGACCAGGGTGGAGCCACAAGTGCCGACTACACAGGCGTGCCCGCCAGCGTGACCTTCGATTCGGGTGAGACCGAAGAGGCCTTCACCTTCACCGCAATCCAGGACTCAGTTGATGACGATGGAGAGTCGGTGGCGTTGAATTTCGGGACACTTCCCGAGGCCATTTCCGAGGGGATGAACAGCGTGGCAACGGTAACGATATCCGACGACGATGTGCCAATCGTCACCGTCCGCTTCGAGCAGCGGACCTACACCGTGGAGGAGGGCAACACCACCACGATCAAGGTGATCCTCAGCGAAGACCCAGAGCGGACCGTCACTATACCGATCACGGCAACCGACCTTGGTGGAGCCACCAGCGCCGACTACTCGGGTTTGCCCGCCAGCATAACCATCGATGCAGGCCACACCGAGCATAGCTTCAGCTTTACGGCAACGCAGGATTCTGTGAACGACGATGGAGAGTCGGTGAAGCTGAACTTCGGGGCGCTGCCCAGCCAGGTGACATCAGGCCCTACAGATGAAACGACGGTGACGATATCCGACGACGATGTGCCGGTCGTCACCGTAAACTTCGAGCAGGCAACCTACGCAGTAGCAGAGGGCGGCACTACCACCATTGTGATCACCCTCAGCCCCGACCCTGAGCGGACTGTCAACATACCTATCACCGCAACTGAGCAAGGCAGTGCCACCAACGCCGACTACTCAGGCGTGCCCGCCAGCGTGACGTTCGACTCAGGGGAAACACAGCGTAGCTTCACCTTCACCGCAATCCAAGACTCAATGGATGACGATGGAGAGTCGGTGGCGTTGAACTTCGGGGCACTTCCCGAGGCCATTTCCGAGGGGATGAACAGCGAGGCAACGGTCACGATAGCCGACGACGATGTACCGGAGGTCACCGTCAGCTTCGAGTATGGGACCTACGTTGTGGCCGAGGGCAGCACTACTACCGTCAAGATCACCCTCAGCCCCGACCCTGAGCGGACTGTCAACATACCTATCACCGCAACTGAGCAAGGCAGTGCCACCAACGCCGACTACTCAGGCGTGCCCGCCAGCGTGACGTTCGACTCAGGGGAAACACAGCGTAGCTTCACCTTCACCGCAATCCAAGACTCAGTGGATGACGATGGAGAGTCGGTGGCGTTGAACTTCGGGGCACTTCCCGAGGCCATTTCCGAGGGGATGAACAGCGAGGCAACGGTCACGATAGCCGACGACGATGTACCGGAGGTCACCGTCAGCTTCGAGTATGGGACCTACGTTGTGGCCGAGGGCAGCACTACTACCGTCAAGATCACGCTCAGCGTCGACCCGGAGCGGACCGTCACCATACCGATCACTGCGACCGAGCAAGGCGGTGCCACCAGCGCCGATTACTCAGGCGTTCCCACCAGCGTGACCTTCCAAGCAGGTGACATGGAGAATAGCTTCACCTTCACCGCGGTCCAGGACTCAGTCGATGACGACAGAGAGATCGTGAGGCTGACCTTCGGGGAGCTACCCAGCCAGGTGACATCAGGCCCTACAGATGAGGCGACGGTCACGATATCCGACGACGATGTGCCGAGCGTCACCGTAAACTTCGAGCAGGCGACCTACGCAGTGGCAGAGGGCAGCACTACCACCATCAAGATCTCGCTGAGCGCCGACCCAGAGCGGACTGTCACTATACCGATCACCAAGACCGAGCACGGCGGTGCGGTAAGCGCCGACTACTCAGGTGTGCCTGGCAGCGTCACATTTAACTCAGGGGAAACACAACACAGTTTCACCTTCACCGCAGTCCAGGACTCAGTTGATGACGATGGAGAGTCGGTGAGACTGACATTCGGGACGCTGCCCAGCCAGGTGACAACAGGCCCAACCGATGAGGCGACAGTGACGATAGCCGACGACGACGTGCCAGGAGTCACCGTCAGCTTCGAGAATGGGGCCTACGCAGTGGCAGAGGGCGGCACTACCACGATCAAGGTGATCCTCAGCGCAGACCCAGAGCGGACCGTCACTATACCGATTACGGCAACCGACCTTGGTGGAGCCACCAGCGCCGACTACTCGGGTGTGCCCACAAGCGTGACCTTCGATGCAGGGGAGACAGAAGAAACCTTCACGTTCTCCGCCACAAATGACGCGATGGACGATGATGGCGAACGCGTCAGGCTATCGTTTGGCTCGAGTCCGCCCACAGGCGTTACCACTGCGATACCGACCCAAACGACGGTACATATCATCGACGACGACACGGCGGGAGTGACGGTTAACCCCACGATGCTGGACATAGCCGAACACGCCACATCCTCGTACACCATGGTCCTGGACAGCCAGCCGACACACGAGGTGACGGTGACGATCAACTCGCCCGCCGGCACGGAGATCTTGACGCTTCAACCTCGCCTCACATTCACGACGGATAACTGGGACATAGAGCAGAGTGTGACGGTGATAGCGAACCCAGACAGAGACACGGCCGATGACAACGGCGTGATCACACACTCTTTCGATTCACTTGATGATGATTACGACAGAGTCACGCCGAGCGGTGTTGTTGTAACGGTCATTGATGACGACGTGCCGGATGTGGCCGTCAGCTTCGAAGAAGGGACCTACTCCGTCGCCGAGGGTGGCACCACCACCATCAAGATCACGCTGAGCGCAGATCCAGAGCGGACCGTCACTATACCGATCACCGAAACCGAGCAGGGCGGGGCCACCAGCGCTGATTACTCGGATGTGCCCTCCAGCCTGACTTTCCATCCAGGTGAGACAGAGAAGAGCTTCACCTTTGTGGCAGTCCAGGACTCAGTTGATGATGACAACGAGTTGGTGAAGCTAACGTTTGGTGAGTTGCCTAGCCAAGTGACGTTAGGCCCAACCGATGAGGCAGTGGTAGCGATATCCGACGACGATGTGCCAAGCGTCACCCTTAACTTCGAGCAGGCGACCTATGCAGTGGCAGAGGGCGGCACTACCACGATCAAGGTGATCCTCAGCGCAGACCCAGAGCGGACCGTCAACATACCGATCACCGCAACCGAGCAGGGCGGAGCCACCAGCGCCGAATACTCGGGCGTGCCCGCCGATGTGACCTTCCAAGCAGGTGACACTGAGAAAGACTTCATCTTCACCGCGGTCCAGGACTCAGTTGATGACGATGGAGAGTCGGTGAAGCTGACCTTCGGGACGCTGCCCAGCCAGGTGACGTCAGGCCCAACTGATGAAGCAACGGTAACGATAGCCGACGACGATGTGCCCGGAGTCACTGTCAGCTTCGAGCAGGCGACCTACGCAGTGGCAGAGGGCGGCACTACCACCATTGTGATCACGCTGAGCGCCAACCCAGAGAGGGCCATCAACATACCGGTTACCGCAACCAACCAGGGTGGAGCCACCAGCGCTGACTACTCCGGCGTGCCCGCCGAAGTGACCTTCCAAGCAGGTGACACGGAGAAGGGCTTCACCTTCACCGCGGTCCAGGACTCAGTTGATGACGATGAAGAGTCGGTGAAGCTGGCCTTCGGGACGCTGCCCAGCCATGTGACATCAGGCCCGACTGATGAGGCAACGGTGACGATATCCGACGACGATGTGCCTGGAGTCACCGTCAGCTTCGATCATTCAGCCTACGTCGTGTCAGAGGGGAGCACTACCACCGTCAAGATTACCTTGAGCGCCGATCCTGAGCGGACGGTCAACATACCGATCACCGCAACCGACCAGGGCGGGGCCACCAGCGCCGACTACTCAGGCGTGCCCGCCAGCGTAACCTTGAATTCAGGCGACACCGTGCAAGAGTTCACTTTCATGGCTGTCCGGGACAATTTGGATGACGACGGAGAGTTGGTGAGGCTAACGTTTGGTGAACTGCCCAGCCAGGTGACGTCAGGCCCGACTGATGAGGCAACGGTAACGATCGCAGATGACGACGTGCCGAGGGTTGCCGTCAGCTTTGAACATGCGGCCTACTCCGTCGACGAGGGAAATACCACCACGATCAAGGTGATACTCAGCGCCGACCCTGAGCGGACCATCACAATACCGATCACTGCGACCGAGCAAGGCGGTGGCACCAGTGCTGACTACTCAGGTGTTCCCACAAGCATGACGTTCGATTCGGGGGAGACCGAGCACAGTTTCATCTTCACCGCAATCCAAGATTCAGTCGATGACGACGGAGAGTCAGTGAAGCTGACTTTCGGGGAGCTGCCTAGCCAGGTGACATCAGGCCCGACTGATGAGGCAACGGTAACGATCGCAGATTACGACGTGCCGAGGGTTGCCGTCAGCTTTGAGCATGCGGCCTACTCCGTCGACGAGGGAAATACCACCACGATCAAGGTGATACTCAGCGCCGACCCAGAGCGGACGATCACAATACCGATCACTGCGACCGAGCAAGGCGGTGCCACCAGCGCTGACTACTCAGGTGTTCCCACAAGTGTGCCCTTCGATGCTGGGGAGACTGAAGAAGCCTTCGCCTTCGTGGCGGTTCAGGACAATGTGAATGACGACGGAGAGTCGGTGAAGCTGACCTTAGGGACGCTGCCCAGCTATGTGACGTCAGTCCCGGCCGATGAGGCAACGGTGACGATATCCGACGACGATATCCCTATGGTGTCTATCAGCTTCGATCAAACAACCTACGTCGTGTCCGAGAACAGTACTACCACCGTGAAGATTACCTTGAGCGCCGACCCAGAGCGGACTGTGACCGTACCGATCATCAGTACCGAGCAGGGCGGAGCTAGCAGCGCCGACTACTCGGGTGTTCCCGCCAGTGTGACTTTCGATATTGGGGAGACCGAAGAAGCCTTCACGTTCTTCGCCACACATGACGCGATGGACGATGACGGCGAACGCATCAGGCTATCGTTTGGCTTCAGTCTACCCACAGGCGTGACCGCCGCGATTCCGACCCAGACTACGGTCCAAATCACCGACGATGACACGGCAGGGGTGACGGTTAACCCCACGATGCTGGAAATAGCCGAACATGCCACATCCTCTTACACGGTGGTCCTGGACAGTCAGCCGACACACGAGGTGACGGTGACGATCAACTCGCCCGCCGGCACTGAGATCTTGACGATTCAACCTCGCCTCACATTCACGACTGAAAACTGGGACATAGAGCAGAGTGTGACGGTGATAGCGAACCCAGACAGAGATACTTCCGATGACAATGGCTTAATCACGCACACAGTCGATTCCTTGGACGACGACTATGGGGGAGTCACGCCTAGCGGGGTCGCCGTCACGGTCATCGACGACGACGTGCCTGGAGTCACCGTCAGCTTCGTGCAGGAGACATACACCGTAGCAGAGGGCGGTACAACCTCCATCAAAGTCACGCTGAACACTGACCCTGAGCGTATCGTCACCATACCGATCACCAGGACTGAGCAAGGCGGGGCAACCAACACCGACTACACAGGCGTGCCTGCCAGCGTGATCTTCAATTCAGGGGAGTTCGAGCATAGCTTCGCCTTCGAGGCAACCCAGGACTCAGTCGATGACGACGGAGAGTCGGTAAGGCTGACCTTCGGGATGCTGCCCAGCCAGGTGACTGCCGGCCCAACCGATGAGGCGACGGTAACGATATTCGATGACGATGTGCCGAGTGTGACCGTCAGCTTCGTGCAGGAGACATACACCGTAGCAGAGGGCGGTACAACCTCCATCAAAGTCACGCTGAACACTGACCCTGAGCGTATCGTCACCATACCGATCACCAGGACCGAGCAAGGCGGAGCCACCAGCGCCGACTACTCAGGCGTTCCCACCAACGTGACCTTCGACTCAGGGGAGATTGAGCTTAACTTCACCTTCTTCGCAATCCAAGACTCCTCGGACGACGACAACGAGTCAGTCAGTCTCTCTTTCGGGGCGCTGCCCAGCCAGGTGATGTCAGGCCCAACTGATGTGGCGACGGTCGCGATCGCAGACGACGATGTACCGGAGGTCACCGTCAGCTTCGGCCAGGCAGCCTACGCCGTGGCAGAAGGAAGCACTACCACCGTAAAGGTCATCTTGGACAGGGACCCAAAACGCGCAGTGAGCCTCCTCATAGAAAAGGTCGAAGAAGGCGGGGCCACCAGTGCCGACTACACAGGCGTTCCCACAAGCGTGACCTTCGACTCAGGTGAGACGGTGCGTAGCTTCACCTTCTCGGCGGCTCAAGATGCAATCGTCGACGACGGCGAGAAGGTGCTCCTGTCTTTCAGCTCGACGATGCCCGCGGGCATTACAGCGTTGGCTCCGACACAGACGACCATCCTGATTGCCGACGATGACTCCGCCGGAGTGACAGTGGATCCTACCGTGCTGACCATAGCGGAGCGCGCTACATCCTCTTACTCCGTCGCCTTGGAAAGCGAACCAACACATGATGTGACGGTCACGATTAACTCGCCTAACGAAACAGCAATCGCAACGGACAAATCTCTTCTCAATTTCACTGCCAGCAACTGGCACATGATTCAGTCCGTGGTCGTGTTGGCTAATGCGGATGAAGACACACACGATTACCACGGATCGATCACCCACACTATCGAATCTTTGGATGATGAGTATGTTGGAGCCACTTCTAGTGATGTCATTGTCAGAGTTATCGACGATGATGTGCCGCAAGTGACGATTAGCTTCGGGAAGGCCACGTACCACGTTGACGAGGGTGGCGATGTCTCGGTTGAGGTCATTCTGGACAGTCACCCAGGACGTAACCTCACCATCCCTGTCGAGAAGACCGATCAAGGCGGCATAACCGGCGCCGACTACTTCGGCGTGCCATCCAGTGTGAGCTTCAACCCGGGGGACACTGTGAAGTCCTTCACCGTCTACACCACCCAGGACTCTCTGAATGACGACAACGAGCTAGTCAAGTTCTCATTCGGCGTTCTTCCCGATGGTGTTTCTGTAGGAACCTTAAAGGAGTCGGCGGTCTCCATCACAGATGACGACGTGCCCAAAATAACCGTAACCTTTGAGAGGGCGAATTACTTCGTGTCCGAAGGACAATCAACTACGATCAAAGTATTTCTGAACAGGGACCCAGAACGCACCCTAATCATTCCCATTGAAATTACCAAGCGAGGTAGGGCAACAAATGCTGATTACTTCGGGGTGCCCAATAGCTTAACCTTCGGCTATGGAGAAACCGAAGAGTCCTTCACGTTTTCCGCCACCCCAGACTCCGTGGACGATGACAGCGAGTCTGTCGAGCTGTCATTCGGCGACCTCTCCAACGCGGTCATGCTTGGGAAGCAATAGCAACGAAACGCTGCGTTATTCGTGGGTGGTGGATCTGTAAACTTGCTGAAGCTGGATCAGCCGATTGGTCGTAGTTCGAGTCCATGCCGGTGGGCCGGAGCGTACCGTATTGCGAACTTTTCGGTGGGAGGTCCTGCTGTAAGGAGTCCAGTTTGGTGGTCCACACCCACTGGCGGAGCCATTCAACGCGCTGAGGACGTTCAGGAATCGATCTTGCGCAGTATGTAGAAGGAGCTGAATCTATGGCAACCCATAGAGCGAGTCAGGTAGCCGACGAGAACGGCGTTCTTCCCCGACGTGGTGACCATCAATCGGTAGAGGGCTATTCGGCGGATGACCGTGATGTCTTAAAGTTCCTCTCCGCGTTGCCATTGCCGAAGCAGACCCCAAGAGGGCTAAAGGCCCATCCACATCTCGAAGATGGTTCTGCCTACCGTCCACTCTGGCCCATGTGGCAGGACCAATACCGGTCGCTTGCGCGCACGGGTGATCGCCACGTTCAAGAGACGGCAAGGACAATGCCCAGCAAGGCAAGCCATCTTGTCGTTCCTGCACTCGGCCTTATCGTGACCTCCTATCTTTGCTTCGCGCAGAGCGTCCGGGGAAGAAGGCGCGCCATGACGCCATTTGCCGCCTGCTGAGGCGCCGGGGCCTCAGCAGGACGGCAGGTCGCCAAGGTTAGAAGAATAAGATCCTCTCAACTGGTCTTCCAGGCTGCGTGGCACGCACCCGCTCAACTCGTTCCCGCCGAGGTTCAGATGTGTCAGGCGGGAGAGGCTGCCCAGCTCCGGCGGTATCCCGCTCAAGGCGTTGGCGCTGAGGTCCAGCCATCCCAGGTTGGAGAGGCTACCCAGCTCCGCCGGTATCTCCCCGCTCAAGGCGTTGGCGCTGAGGTTCAGCCATGCCAGGTTGGAGAGGCTGCCCAGCTCCGCCGGTATCTCCCCGCTCAAGGCGTTGGCGCTGAGGTTCAGCCATGCCAGGTTGGAGAGGCTGCCCAGCTCCGCCGGTATCTCCCCGCTCAAGGCGTTGGCGCTGAGGTTCAGCCATCCCAGGTTGGAGAGGCTGCCCAACTCCGCCGGTATCTCCCCGCTCAACTGATTGTCGCTGAGGTTCAGCCGCCAACTCAGGTTGGAGAGGCTGCCCAACTCCGGCGGTATCTCCCCGCTCAACTGGTTGTCTTGGAGGTGCAGTTCTGTCAGGTTGGAGAGGTTGCCCAGCTCCGCCGGTATCTCCCCGCTCAAGTCGTTGGCGCTGAGGTTCAGCTGTGGCAGGTTGGCGAGGCTGCCCAACTCCGCCGGTATCTCCCCGCTCAACTGATTGTCGCTGAGGTTCAGCCGCCAACTCAGGTTGGAGAGGCTGCCCAACTCCGGCGGTATCTCCCCGCTCAACTGGTTGTCTTGGAGGTGCAGTTCTGTCAGGTTGGAGAGGTTGCCCAGCTCCGCCGGTATCTCCCCGCTCAAGTCGTTGGCGCTGAGGTTCAGCTGTGGCAGGTTGGCGAGGCTGCCCAACTCCGCCGGTATCTCCCCGCTCAACTGATTGTCGCTGAGGTTCAGCCGCCAACTCAGGTTGGCGAGGCTGCCCAACTCCGGCGGTATCTCCCCGCTCAACTGGTTCCCGCCGAGGGACAGCCGTATCAGGTTGGCGAGGCTGCCCAACTCCGGCGGTATCTCCCCGCTCAACTGGTTCCCGCCGAGGGACAGCCCTATCAGGTTGGCGAGGCTGCCCAGCTCCGGCGGTATCTCCCCGCTCAACTGGTTCCCGCCGAGGGACAGCCCTGTCAGGTTGGCGAGGCTGCCCAGCTCCGCCGGTATCTCCCCGCTCAACTGGTTCCAGCCGAGGGACAGCGATTCCAGGTTGGAGAGGCTGCCCAGCTCCGGCGGCAGCTCTCCGCTCAACTCATTGCTGCTGAGGGACAGCGTTTTCAGGTTGGAAAGGCTGCCCAACTCCGGCGGCAGCTCCCCGCTCAACTCGTTGTTGTTGAGGCGCAGCCCTTTCAGGTTGGCGAGGCTGCCCAGCTCCGGCGGTATCTCCCCGCTCAACTCGTTGTCGCTGAGGTCCAGCTCTGTCAGGTTGGAGAGGTTGCCCAGCTCCGGCGGCAGCTCCCCGCTCAAGTCGTTTTGGCTGAGGTCCAGCTCTGTCAGGTTGGAGAGGTTGCCCAGCTCCGGCGGCAGCTCCCCGCTCAAATCGTTGTGGTTGAGGTTCAGCAGTATCAGGTTGGCGAGGCTGCCCAGCTCCGGCGGTATCTCCCCGCTCAACTCGTTCCAGTCGAGGTCCAGCTCTGTAACGCGCCCATTGTCGTCAGTTTCGACGCGGGGCCATTCGCCCAGGGGCGCGTCACTCAGCCAGTTTTTATTGTGCTCCCAGTTCTCACCGTCCGTTGCGTTGTAGAGGGCAACCAGCGCCTCCCGGTCCGTTGCCGCCGAGGTCCGCCCAATGGTGAGCAGCGGCGCTTTGGTAGCCGTCGGTCGCGGCGCAGAGGTGGCCGTGGGCGCGTCTCCCGGCATGGGGGTGGAAGCTGCCGCTTCCGTCGCGGGCGTGGACGCGGCCTCCGTCCGGGGCGTCACGGTCCGCTCTCCGTCGGCGTCCGGCGAATCGCCGCCGCAGGCCATGAGGACTACCGGCAGCGCCAGGGCAAGGACAATGCCCAGCAAAGTAAGCCGTCTCGTCGTTCCTGTACTCGTCATTATCGTGACCTCCTATCTTTGCTTCGCGCGGAGCGTCCGGGGAAGAAGGCGCGCCCCTGGCGCCGTTTCCGCCAGCTGAGGGCGCGTGGCTTCAGCAGGACGGCAGGTCGCCAAGGTCAGAAGAATAAGATCCTCTAAACCGGGCTTCCATGCTGCGTGGCACGCACCCGCTCAAGTCGTTTTGGCTGAGGTACAGCTCTTTCAGGTTGGCGAGGCTGCCCAGCTCCGGCGGTATCTCCCCGCTCAAGTCGTTTTGGCTGAGGTACAGCTTTTGCAGGTTGGCGAGGCTGCCCAGCTCCGGCGGTATCTCCCCGCTCAACTCGTTGCCGCTGAGGTACAGCTCTTTCAGGTTGGCGAGGCTGCCCAGCTCCGGCGGTATCTCCCCGCTCAACTCGTTGCCGCTGAGGTACAGCTCTTTCAGGTTGGCGAGGCTGCCCAGCTCCGGCGGTATCTCCCCGCTCAACTGGTTCCCGCCGAGGGACAGCGTGTACAGGTTGGCGAGGCTGCCCAGCCAGGGCGGTATCTCCCCGCTCAACTCGTTGCCAAAGAGGTACAGCTTCCTCAGGCTAGAGAGGCTGCCCAGCTCCGGCGGTATCTCCCCACTCAACTGATTGCTGCGGAGGGTCAGCCTTGTCAGGTTGGCGAGGCTGCCCAGCTCCGGCGGTATCTCCCCACTCAACTGATTGCTGCCGAGATCCAGCTCTGTCAGGCTGGAGAGGCTGCCCAGCTCCGGCGGTATCTCCCCACTCAACTCGTTGCGGCTGAGGCCCAGCCGTTCCAGGTTGGAGAGGCTGCCCAGCTCCGGCGGTATCTCCCCGCTCAAATCGTTGACGCCGAGGGACAGCCGTATCAGGTTGGCGAAGCTGCCCAGCTCCGGCGGTATCTCCCCGCTCAACTCGTTGCCGAAGAGGTCCAGCTCTTGCAGGTTGGCGAGGCTGCCCAGCTCCGGCGGTATCTCCCCGCTCAAATCGTTGTCGTAGAGGTACAGCCGTGTCAGGTTGGCGAGGCTGCCCAGCTCCGGCGGTATCTCCCCGCTCAAATCGCTCCAGTCGAGGTCCAGCTCTGTGACTCGACCGTTGACGTCAGTGTCGACGCCGTACCATTCGCCCAGGGGCGCGTCACTCAGCCAGTTTGTATTGTGTTTCCAGTTCTCACCGTCCGTTGCGTTGTAGAGGGCAACCAGGGCTTCCCGGTCCGTTGCCGCCGAGGTCCGCCCAATGGTGAGCAGCGGCGCTTTGGTAGCCGTCGGCCGCGGCGCAGCGGTGGCCGTGGGCGCGTCCCCCGGCATTGTGGTGGAAGCTGCCGCTTCCGTCGCGGGCGTGGATGCGGCCTCCGTCCGGGGCGTCGTAGCCCGCTCTCCGTCGGCGTCCGGCGCATCGCCGCCGCAGGCTATGAGGACTGCCGACAGCGCCAGGGCAAGGACGATGCCCAGCAAGGTAAGCCATCTCGTCGTTCCTGAACTCGTCATTATCGTGACCTCCTATCTTTGCTTCGCGCAGAGCGTCCGGGGAAGAAGGAGCGCCTTCTCCTGTAAGACGGGCTGGAGCCGGTGAGAGAACTCTAAGCTTAGGGTTGTAACGGACAAGAGGCATAGTTGCCCTATCCGTTATCCTGCACACTGAACTCCCCTATCCAGCGCAGGTTTTCAACGCCTGGGCCTGCCGCTCGGTAAAACCTCTGGTCGGCGGTCCACAGCTCGCAATCGAGACTCTCAGCCAGCGCCAGGTAGTGGGCGTCGTAGACTGCGCCTTGCTTGAGCTGGCCGGCCAACTCGAGCGCCCTGCGATGAAGATTGGGCGGCTGATGCAGTTCGAGACGCGACGACAGCAGACTACCGATGAGATCGGCAGCCGCCTCGACACTTAGCTCGCCCTGTGTTATTCGCCTATGGAGAGCGTTAGCCACCTCAAAGGGCATCAGATAAGGAGCCGCTGGCCTGATGTCTTGACTATCCCAAACCCGAAGAATTGCCAGGGCCTTGTCGGTGTGCTCCTCCCTCACCAGCCACTTGAATGCCACGCTTGCATCAACGACGACGAACTCGCTCATGCCCAGTTCTCGATCTGGGCGTCCCTGATCTCGCGGGCCTCTCGGATGTAGTCAGCCCCGCTTCCAGACAGCACCCTATCTCCAAAGTACTTCTCTTGGAGCGCTTCGAACCGCTCCGCGTCAGAGAGGGAGGAGGGCAGACCCGTTAGGCCGTTGGCTTCGTCCTTTGTCAACTCCCGGTCGATGGCGGTCCGGCAATACAGGCGCATGCTGACGCCTTTGAGCGCGGCGATGACCTTCAGGCGCCGCTGAAAGGCGGGGTCTAAGTCCAGGGTGAGTCTCTTCTTCTTGGCTTCCATCGCCTGCCCCTCCCGAAGGTGATTTGTCTGAAGCAAGAATAGGGCAAACACAGAAAGAGAGTCAATAGCCCATCGGAAAGCGGGCAACAAAAAGGGGCCGCATATATGGACAGGCGGTTGGTCTGATTGTCCCATGCCGGAATCAAGATGCAAGGGCCGGATGCATGGGCAGCTAGGGGAGGGCATCGCTCCATAAACGATGCCCTCCCCTTCCATGACGGCCTAGCGCCCCGCGCCGACCAACTCCTCCTCCCGCTCCTGTTCCACGGTCAGCGCCCACTCGAACATCGAGAGGGTTGCGGGCTGGGGCTTGCTCGTGCGGCCCTTGGGCTTGACCGGCTCCTCGGCCATGAACTCCGCCCAGGAGAACAGCGACTGCTGCGGCTCCGGGGCCTCGTCGCTGTGGCCGTTCCCGTTGACCTCGACGGCTGCGTGTCCGTTCCCGTTGGCGTGGCGACCGGTGTCCAGGACCAGCTCGACCGTCGGCCCGATGCCGCCTGCGTGGTGGCCGTTGCCGTTGACCTCGACGGCCTCCGGCTCGACCTCCACCGGCTTCCAGCCGTCGTCCACCAGGTACTCCTCGGCGCTGGCCTCGGCGTCCCTGGCCTGGGCGAAGACCGCCTCCACCGTCTCCGTCTCGTCCTCCTCCTCGTCGCCGCTGACGATCTTGCGGGCCAGCGCCATCATCAAATCGTCGCCGTCGTCGCCGTATGCGGCCAGCCCGTCCTCCGGCAGCTCGCCCTCGACGGCGAGGGAACTTTGCAGCTTCTTCGCCACCAGCTTCAGCGCGTCGGCCTGGAGGGTGTTTCGGTAGGACATGAACACCACCTTCACCGGGCGGGTCTGCCCGATGCGCCACGACCGCCGTGACGCCTGCCGCATTACGTAGACGCTGTAATCAGTTTCGTACCAGATCAGCGTTGGGAAGTCGATCAAGTCCAACCCCGTCTGCACCAGCCTGGGGTGGCATATCATCACGTCGATGCCCTGCTTCACCCTGTCCGCCACCCACGCCTCCCGCCGTTCCGGGGCAACGGCGTCGGCCTTCATCACCGCCACGCGGAACCCGTGCCGTGTGAGCATGTCGTCCATCCGCTCGGTGATGTCCCGCGTCCCGGTGTGCGTCGCGTAGACCAGCACCCTGCGGCCCTCCATCCGCTCCGCTGCCACCATGTCGATGAGGGCCTTCTCCTTGGGGTAGAGCCGCTCCTCGGAGAGGGGCGGCACCTGGACGATCACGTCCCCGCTCCGGGGGTCGAACACCGTCTCCCCCCTGGTGCAGCCGTCGGGGTAGGCCAACAGGGTTTGCAAGTAGGTCGCCAGCAGCCGCTTCGAGCCAGCCTTGAGAGCCTCCGCCAGCTTCAGCCGCAGCTCCTCGTACACGGTGTTGTAGGCGCTGCGCTGGGAGTAGCCCGTCGCGTCCTCCTCCGAGTCCATCGAGGACAGCATTACCTGCTCCTCGTAGGGGGGCAGCCCCGAGGCCACGTCCGCGAGGCGCAGGAAGACGGTGTTGCCGATGATGTGGAAGAGGGCGCTGGGCACGAGTCCCGGCCTCTCTCTGACCACCTTGCGGTACTTGCGCCGCCTGCTGAACCTCCCGTCCTCCACCGAGTCGTCGTCCGGCTTGCCGACGGTGTGCTCCTCGAAGCCGTACCGCTGAATCCAGCGGTGCTCATCGGAGCGTCTGAAGTCCGTCCTGATCTCCGGGGAGAACCTGTAGAGCAGGTGGAACAGCGTGCTCGAATACCCGCCCATCAGAGTCCCGGTGAGGCTGAGGGACTTGCCGCAAACGTCGGCGAGGATGCCCGCGGCGATGCCCTGGGCCGAGCCTCTCCCCTTGAACTCATGCACCTCGTCGCCTATGAGCAGGTCGAAGAAGCCCTTCATCCGGTGCTTCACGTAGTCGGCCAGAGGGTAGCGGGCGGGGCCGGACTTGTCGGCCTGCCAGAGGGGAGAGCCGCAGTTGGCGCAGGTGTGCTTGCGGCGGTTCAGGTCCTCGTCGGTGAGGGGAACGCCGTCCTTGTCCACGATCTGAGCCGTGCAGTCGGGGCAGCAGGGCACCCGGAACGGCTCGCCCGTCTCCTCGTCCCGCAACAGCCTGCCCCTGGAGGTGGCCCACCGCTCGATGACGGCGGGCATCCAGCGGTAGGACAGCTTGGCCTTCTCACGGCTCATCACCGCGAACAGGGGGCCGGAGCCGACGGAGAGGCGCAGCCGCTCCAGGTCGGTGATGGACTTGACGACGACGGCGCGTGCGCCGGGCACCGTCATCTCCACCTCCCGCTTCCACTTGGGCACCAGGTGGGGCGGGCAGAGGACCAGGACCCGCTTGAAGCCCGCCAGATGTGCGGCGGCGGCGGCGATGAAGGTCTTGCCGGTGCCCATCTCGCCGACGACGGTGGTGCCCCGGTGGGCTTCGAGGGAGAGGGCCGCGCCCCGTATGGCGTCGGCCTGCGCCCCCAGGGGCTTGCGGAGCAGGCGGGGGAGTCTGTGGCCGTTCTCCGAGGGCCGGTAGAGGGGCGGGTAGGACTCCACCACCCGCTGAGCGATGGCGTCCTTGAATGTGTCGATGAACTGTCCGAGGTTCATGTCTTTCTCCTTCCTTTATGAGAGTGCTTGGGGTTGGGCGATAGGCGATGCCCCGCCAGTCGATGGGACCAACGGGGCCTCGTGAGCGGCTCGTGTGAGCCGTCTATGCTGCGTTCGGAAGGGACTTCCGCCGGTGCACGTCCTCGTAGCACCTGCCCTTCAGGTGGTAGGACTTCACCGGGGTGGAGACCGCCCGTCCGCCGATGATGTCCACCGAGGCGGTCTGCATGGCGGGTTCGCCGGGGGCGATGGGCTGCCCGCAGCGGCAGCAGGCTTCCAGCGTCATGGTTATCTGCATCTTCACGACCTTCCTTCCTTTATAAGGGTGTTGCGTCCAGACGAAGCGAGGCCCCGCCGTTTCCCCGTAGAGGGATGGCGGGGCCTTGTGGCGCGGCTCTTGGGGCGAGCCGTCTATGCTGCGATGTCGGTGATCTCTCCGTCGTGCAGGTCCAGGGCGACCACCGTGGTCTTGAGCTTCTCCCGGTGGACCTCCTTCTCGGGGCTGTCCTCGACCATGACCATCTCCTTGCTGGTGCGGCCCTTGACAAGGATGCGCCGCCCCTCCGCCTCCAGGCAGAGGTTGTCCAAGAAGCCCGCCGCCACCAGCATCGCCATGTGGCCCCTTCGCAGGGGCATCAGCGGGCGGGTGCGGGTGTCCCTGGCGGGCCAGAGGGTGTCGGTTATCTCCGTGCTCGTCCACAGCCCCGACCGCCTGGCCTCGGCAGCAGCCGCGACGGGATCGACGGTGCGGGTGGTGAACAGGATGTCGCCGCTGGGCGTGGTCTTCGGCGTGAACGGCGGGTACTGTTCGGGGCGCATCGGCTCCGGCTCTCCCACCGCCCACTCCACCGCCCACTCCAGCGCCATGCTCTCGCCGTGGGCGTCGGGAACGGGGTCGACCTTCCGGTAGGCCATCAACACCACCTGGTCGAAGACCTCTCGCTCCGGGTGCGGGAAGGCCCAGCACCGCATCCGCCCGTAGTGGGTGGAGAGGTAGCGGGCCGAGACCGCGAGGCGCTGCCTGGGGACGATGAACACCAGCAGCCCGCCCTCGGCCAAGTAGCGCGTGGTCTGGGTCAGGAAGGCGTGCTCCGTCCGCTTGTCTTCCGAGTCATGGTCATACGGCGGATTCAAAAGGAGCAGCCCGAAGGCCCCGTTCGCTATCGACGTGGCGAACAGGTCGGAGGCCAGGGCGTGGCCGAGCCGCTTCTCCGCCTCCTCCGCCCGGTCCCGGTGCAGCTCGACGCCGTAGGTCTCGATGGGGATGGCGTTGGGCACGTCCAGCCGCTGGGCCAGCTGCGCCAGCGCCTCCCCTGCCCCGCAGCAGGGGTCGAGGATGCGGAGGGTCTCCCGGTCCCTGTGGTAGTAGCCGGGGGGGGTGTGAATCAGCTCCGCGAGCAGGTCAACGACCCGCTCCGGCGTGGGGTAAAACCCGCCTTTTGCCTGTGCTGCAAGTCTCATGTCGTCTCTCCTTTCTCTGTGTCGTCTGTCGTGTCCGTTGACGGCCCGAACCGGCAGGGTCCGGGGTTGCAGAAGTGGCAGTCCCTTCTCGCCCTGGGGGGCGGCACGTAGTCCTCGACGGTCGCCGCCTGGAAGATCACCTGGATGCCGCACGAGCCGCAGTGGTAGGTCTCTCCGGTTTGGATGTCCCTGTCAGGCTCCTCGACCTGCGCGAACCGCTCGTCGCAGTGGGGGCAGGTGAAGAACAGCGTCTGTTCCGTTGGCATGGTCTCCTCTCCTTTCCTGTGTGTTGCGCCGCCTCAGGCGGCGATTGCCATGTCCCTGTGGCCGGTCTGCACCCCGACCACCTCTCCGACGCCCACGTTGCGCTGGTAGCAGAGCACCTGGTGGGTGTTCAAGCTCTTCGCGCACGCGGTGCAGAAGGCGGTGATGAGCTCGGCGTGGTTGGAGACGGTCATCCGTCGCACCAGCACGGAGCCGCCCTGGGGCAGGGTGTGGCGGTAGAGCATGACCGAGGGGTCCCGCTTCTCCGCTTCCGTGGCGGGCCGGTAGAAGTGGGGTTGGCCTGAGCTTGTCAGGTGCGTGGTGTGGTCGTGCTTGCAGTAGCGGCAGGTCGTCCCGTCAGGGGAGAAGCGCCGCCAGGCGCTCCCGTTCCGGTTCTGCCTGCGCTTGTTCTTGCGCTTGGCCGTCTTCAGCATCCTATCCATCGGAAACCTCCTCAGTGGGCAGGGTGAGCCAGCCCGACGCCACGGCGTCGGAGAGGTCTTCCCGGAGCTTGTCGGCCTTGGGGGAGCACCGGTAGGCGGAGACGCCCACCGACTGGAGGGGGACAATCTCCCCTTCGCCCAGGCCCCTCCGCCAGAGCCAGTCCGCCCAGGTGCTGTGCAGGGGAAGCGGGCTGCGCTTGTCGAGGAAGCGGTGGTGGAGCGCAGGGGCCTCATCCTCGGCCTGCGCCAGCAGGAGGAAGCTGTCCTTCTCGAATCCGTACTCGGCGGTTTTGGTGTCGGGTAGGCCGCCGGCGAGTTACTCCGTGTTAGCGGAGCACTTTTCCGTCGGCCCCCCTCCGAACCGGACGTGCCACTTTCGCGGCATCCGGCTCTCCGGTGTCGGTACAGTTGGTAGTGTCGTGGGATGTGTGCCTGTGGCACCGTCCGCTTGCGTGAGGGGCCGTCAGGCTGCGAGCAGCCTGCTAACGAGGGGAGTAAGCGTTGGCGATGTGGGTGTACCCGGTGTCGGTCGCGTTGACATTGGAGTCGATCGTGACATTCGTGGGGTATCCGAACTCACTGTTGTAGCTCACGGTAACCTGCTCTACCTCGTTGGTGATGGCGTGCTGGATATCGTCGAACAAGCTGTCGATGGTGGGGTAGCTGGGTCCGCCGTCCCACCGCACAGGTGGCTCACCGGACTCTCCGTAGAAACCGGATTCTGCGTAGACGACTGACTCGATATCCCCGTTCGTGACAGTGATCTTGACGGTCTGTCGCGAGCAGTGGAAGCAGATTGCCTTGTACTCATACGTGTAGTCGGGTGAACCGGTCTGCTCCCACAAAGTACGGTGCTTGTCCAATTCGACCTGGGCCCGGGCAAGCACAGCCTCTGGCTGGGCCCGGGCAAGCACAGCCTCTGGGTCTGCATTGTTGCAGGCCAGGACTGCGGTTAGGAGGATTCCGGCAAGGGCCGGAATCACGAGCACGAGTTTAGTGTGCACGCTTTCTGAGCCTCCGATGCTCTTCCGGTATACAGGTCTACTGTGGCCCATTTTACCACCGGCCAATCTGTTGTTGCTCAGCGATTAAGTCCTCGCTAACTGTCAAGCGAAAATGTCCGCATGAAGGAGCATGTGACATTGACGCAGAAAGAGCAGACAAGGCTTCAAGTTCTCAACAGTTTGATGTCGGACCATATGACCACGGAGCAGGCGGCCACGTTGATGGGAGTGAGCGCGCGCCACACCAGGCGCATTCTGGCAGCTTATAGCAAGGAGGGAGCAGCCGCACTGGCTCACGGCAATCGAGGTCGCAGACCGGCCACCGCTACACCGGACTCGTTGGCGACCGACGCGGTGGTCCTGGCGCGGACCCGATACGCGGGAGCCAACCACACGCACCTGAGCGAGCTGCTGAGGGAGCGAGAAGGCATAGACATCGGTCGCAACACGTTGCGCAAGATACTGACCGACGCCGGTGTGAGCAGCCCTCGCCGGCGCCGGCCTCCGAAGCATCGTGTTCGACGGCAGCGGATGCCCCGCGAGGGGATGCTGATACAGATAGACGGCAGCTTCCACAGATGGCTGGGAGAAGAGGGCCCCTGGTTCACGTTGCTGCTGGCGGTCGACGACGCTACCGGCTGTGTCGTCAACGCCCTGTTCTGCGAGTACGAGAACACCCGCAGCTACTTACTGCTGATGCGGGACCTGATACAGAGCTACGGCATACCCCTCGCACTCTATTCAGACCGCCATGGCGTCTTGAAACACACGCCGCCGTCAGAGACCGCCTCCGCTCCGACCCAGTTCTCTCGAGCGATGGGTGAGATCGGCGTACGGTTGATATTCGCACGGTCGCCGCAGGCCAAAGGCCGCGTGGAACGCACCGCGGGCACACTTCAGGACAGGCTGGTCACGGAGCTGAGGCTCGCAGGCTCGACCACCATCGATAACGCCAACCGCGTGCTCAACGCCTTCCTTCCCCGCTTCAATGAACGTTTTGGTGTGCCGTCTGAGCGCAAAGACACCGCGTATCGGGTCCCGGACCCGGATCTGTGCCTGGACACAGTCCTATGCCTGAAGTACAGGCGCCGGGTTGGACGGGACAACACGGTGAAGTACCGCTGGCGTACCCTGCAGTTGCTTCCCGATCAGGCTCGACCGAGCTTTGCCGTGTCGGCGGTCAAAGTGCTTGAGGGGCTGGACGGACGGCTGGCAGTGCAACACGAAGGGCGTATCGTCGCCTCCCAGGAAGCGCCTCCGCGACCAGGTATCCTGCGCAGCTTCGGCACGCGGACCGTACACACGACCGGTCCCAGCCGCTACACCAACGGTGTCATCAGGAGGTCGGAGGACGATGTGGAGTCAATGGGCACAATGCTCGAAGCGGGCAGACTACGCGACGATGCGGATCGCAACGGCGCTGCAAGAGTTCGCAAACCCGTGACTCCGCGACCCAGAAAGCCCACCCCACTTCAGACGGCGAGATGGAAGGCCGTGCAGAAGGCGAAGCGCAAGGGGCTGTCCATCCGCGGGATCGCCCGGGAAGTGAGCATACACAGACAAACCGTGAGGAAGTACATGCATGCCGAAAGCCCACCCATGGCGCGCCCGCGCAACGTCGGAAGTACCCCAGCCTGATAGCATGGCAATCTACTCGGAGGACATTTTCCCTTGACACTTAAGCGGACATAATCGCTGAGCGTCGACACCCCAGTGGTACACCGTTCACCCGCCCTTGACAGTGGGATTATGTCAGCATCACAGGAGGTCGTGTTGGAGAAGTTGTACCTATCGCTCAACCCGCTGCAGCTGAGCAGGCAGATAGAGAACGAAACAGAGAAACTGTTGCGACTGGCATGGAGACAGGACGACTCACTAACACGGGCACTCTCTTGGTAACCGCAACTGAAAGGTTGAATCTCGTCTTCGGTGACGATTGGTCTTGATGTCGTAGGGCGGCGTCTTCAGCCCAACAAATGCAGAGGTCCGCGAAGACCTCGTACTCCCCTAGCTCAGCCGCATCAATCGTCGCATCCCTGATCGTGTGAAATCCCCTCCAGCCAATGCCGACTGGATTAGCAGTCCTGCCTCGGTCATCATTGCCATGCCCACAGTCCGCCCTGCGAAAATTGGCTCGAGGCGGATCGCCAATGTACATTCAATATCGTTGTCGTAGAGACTTCGAATCTCCATTCTTAGCCAACTCCGCTCGCTCATCTCCCGCGTGTATCTTCACGTGCGCGTCTGATGGTGTTATGCACTAGACGATTAGCCTCTTCGTCAACGAGGTACAGGGCAGCAGATCTACCATCATCTTGCACCCCAAAGTTTATCCCCACCACGTATCCGTCTTCATTCAACAACGGCGAGCCGCTGTCTCCCGGAATTAAGTACGTATCGTGGTAGATTTCATCGGGTAAACTGAAAATGGTGCTTTCCAGCGTTTCACCTTCAAAAATCTCTACGCCTGTTTCGAGGTCTCCCCAAGTTACTGAGAAAACCGCCTGCCCGGGCGCGATGCCGAAGTAATCACTGTATTGCGAAGTCCGACTCCGCATCGTCTCATTGGAAAACGCTAACGCCTTGCAGCCTGAGCAATTGAACTTCAACGAAGCTACGTCAATCCGGGATGAATTAGACTCATACACTAGTTCTGCCGTTTGATGCTGGCCTCCCGTACCTCGGTACACTTGAAACTCAAGCGGTTTGCCATCAACGACGTGCGAGGCGGTCAACACATACGCCCACCCGCCTTCAATATGAAAGATGAATCCGGTCCCAACTTGGTAGAGGGCAGTCCCTCCACTTTCACTCATCAGCGCACGAACATGAACGACGCCTCCTGAAGTGATGTCAAGCTCAGCTTGAACCTTGTTAACGTCCAAGTCTTGCTTAACGAACTCGGCCAGAGAGATTTCTAGTCCCTTGCCCGGCGGACCCGGAGGCCCCACTGCTCCTTGCGGGCCGCGGTCACCCTGTGGGCCTGCCTCCCCACGCTCTCCACGTTGGCCACGCGGGCCTGTTGGACCTGTCTGGCCGGGAGTTCCTTGCTCCCCTTGAATGCCCTGCGGCCCGCGCTGTCCGACCGCTCCCGGAAGACCCCGCTCCCCCTGCGGCCCAACGTCTCCTTTTTCGCCGGGCAATCCCATTGGCCCCTGCGCCCCTACCTCTCCACTCTGCCCCCTTTCTCCTTGCGGCCCTTCAATGACTTGAACCTGCTCTCTGATCAGGGAAGTAACCTCAGCCTCTGTGAGCCCGCTGGAACAACCCACGCCCAACGCCATCAACGCCGCAATGCCTACGAACAACCTAATAATAGTTAGCCTCACAATCTGACCACTGACGTATTCTCCCACTCGTCCACCTGCACGATCCGTCGCTTCTCTTGGCATTGTGTTAGCCCCCTTCAGGGCAGGGCCGGGGAATCTTCCATATGCGGGCGCAAAAGTCCCGTGTTCCTCCGCCTCAGACCCCTGTACTTTCCGGCTTCCAGAGGGCCGCCTGCCTCCGCCGTCCATGTGATTCCCTATACCGTTGTTCCTGTTGGCCTGCCTTCCCCTTGTCCAATTGGGTCGCTTTACTCGCTACTGCAGCTCGATGCTGCCGGTGAAGCCTCCGGAGGCGGCAGGCACCTCTGGATTATAGGTCACTCAGGTCTCAAGCATCAGCGTGACGGTGCCGCCGCCATCGTGCACGAGCTTGCCATTTTCGCGGCGCACGTCTCGGCGGTGCTCGTAGCCGGGGCCGGGGACTACCCGATGTTCGGCGTGTCCTATGGCACGTACAACGCCGCGTCAAACGTAAACGGTAAGGTCATGGCGACAACCGACTCCTTCGTCAGAGTGAATTGGAAGGACCGCGCGGCTGTCCTAGTAATGAGCCTTGCAGTGTCCATCGTCCCACGCGCCGACGTCTCGTTCACGTCGGTCAGCTTCACTGTCGCCGGTGTGCTGATCTGGCCGTCGTTGCCGTCGGACACGTCCACTGCTAGGAAGTAAGACAGCTTGGTCTCATAATCGTAGGTTACGCCGGACTTGATGGTCATACCGTAGAAGCAATAGCGACAAAACGCTGAGGTACTCGTGGGTGGTTTGCTGTCGACGCTCAGCGATTATGTCCGCCTAAGTGCCAAGGGAAAATGTCCTCTGAGTAGATTGCCATGCTAGCTGATTACGGTACTTCCGACGTTGCGCGAGCGCGCCATGGGTGGGGTTTCGGCATTCATGTACTTCCTTGCAGTGTCCCGGTGGATGCCCACTTCCCGGGCGATCCCACGGATGGACAGGCCCTTGCGTTTCGCCTTCTGCACCGCCTTCCATCTCGCCGTCTGTAGTGGGGTGGGCTTTCTGGGTCGCGGAGTCACAGTCCTGCGAACTCTTGCGGCGCCGTTGCGGTCGGCATCGTCGCGGAGTCTGTCCGCTTCGAGCATTGTGCCCATTGACTCCACTTCGTCCTCCGGCCTCCTGATGACACCGTTGGTGTAGCGGCTGGGACCGGTCGTGTGTACGGTCCGCGTGCCGAAGCTGCGCAGGATACCTGGTCGCGGAGGCGCTTCCTGGGAGGCGACGATACGCCCTTCGTGTTGCACTGACAGCCGGCCGTCCAGTGCTTCGAGCACTTCCACCGCCGACCCGGCAAAGCTCGGTCGAGCCTGATCGGGAAGCAACTGCAGGGTGCGCCAGCGGTACTTCACAGTGTTGTCCCGGCCAACCCGGCGCCTGTACTTCAGGCATAGGACTGTGTCCAGGCACGTCCCCGGATCCAGGACCCGATACGCGGTGTCTGCGTGTTGCGACGGCACACCAAAACGTTCATTGAAGCGGGGAAGGAAGTCGTTGAGCACGCGGTTGGCGTCATCGATGGTGGTCGAGCCTGCGAGCCTCAGCTCCGTGACCAACCTGTCCTGAAGTGTGCCCGCGGCGCGTTCCACTCGGCCTTTGGCTTGCGGCGACCGTGCGAATATCAGCTGTACGCCGATCTCACCCATCGCGCGAGAGAACTGGGTGGGGGCGGAGGCGGTCTCTGACGGCGGCGTGTGCTTGAAGACGCCATGGCGGTCTGAATAGAGTGCGAGAGGTATGCCGTAGCTCCGTATCAGAATCCGCATCAGCAGTAAGTAGCTGCGGGTGTTCTCCAACTCGCAGAACAGGGCGTTGACGACACAGCCGGTAGCGTCGTCGACCGCCAGCAGCAACGTGAACTGGGGGCCATCTTCTCCCAGCCATCTGTGGTAGCTGCCGTCGATCTGTATCAGCATCCCCTCGCGGGCCATCCGCTGCCGTCGAACACGATGCTTCGGCGGCCTTCGACGGCGGGGGCTGCTCACACCGGCGTCGGTCAGTATCTTGCGCAATGTGTTACGTCCGATGTCTATGCCCTCTCGCTCCCTCAGCAGTTCGCTCAAATGCGTGTGGTTGACTCCCGCGTATCGGGTCCGCGCCAGGACCACCACGTCGGTCGCCAACGGGTCCGGTGTAGCGTTGGCCGGTCTGCGACCTCGATTGCCGTGAGCCAGTGCGGCTGCTCCCTCCTTGCTATAAGCTGCCAGAATGCGCCTGGTGTGGCGCGCGCTCACTCCCATCAACGTGGCCGCCTGCTCCGTGGTCATATGGTCCGACATCAAACTGTTGAGAACTTGAAGCCTTGTCTGCTCTTTCTGTGTCAATGTCACATGCTCCTTCATGCGGACATTTTCGCTTGACAGTTAGCGAGGACTTAATCGCTGAGCAACAACAGGTTTGCTCCCCGAAAACTGGTCCGATCATAATGCGAGTCTTGTGGGATGATCTAAACCGATTGAAAGGAGAATCGTCCCCTGAAGAGGTCCCGATACAGTCCGGAGCAGGTCGCTTTCGGCCTGCGCCAGGCGGAGGAGGGCACGCCGGTTGCAGAGGTCTGTCGCAAGATGGGAATCAGCGAGCAGACCTTCTACCGCTGGAAGAAGAAGTTCCAGGGGATGGGAGTGGCCGAGGTGCGGCGGCTGAGAGTCCTGGAAGAGGAGAACCGCAAGCTCAAACAGCTGGTGGCGAACCTGAGTCCGGACAAGCAGATGCTGCAGGACGTGCTCCGAAAAAAGCCTTCGAGCCTGCTCAGATGAGAGACCACGCAAAATATCTGCAGGTGGCTTACGGCTCGAGCGAGCGCCGGGTTTGCCAGGTGCTCACCCTTGGGCGCTCAACCTGCAGGTACTAATGCGTGGCCGCTGAGCAGACGGCCTTACGAATGCGGCTCAAGGACCTTGCCCAGGCCCGGGTGAGCTACGGCTACCGGCGACTGCACATCCTGCTGCAGCGAGAGGGGTGGGCGGTCAATCACAAGCGGGTCTATCGGCTGTATCGCCAGGAGGGCTTGATGCTGAGGACCAAGAGACCCAAGAGGCACGTGTCGTATCAGAGACGCATGGAGAGGCCGGTGGCCGCCGGAGTTGATGAGAGTTGGTCCATGGACTTCATGAGCGACGAGCTCTTCGATGGGCGCCGGATCCGGCTGTAAACGATAGTGGATAACTTTACCCGTGAGAGTCCGGCCATCTAGGTGACGGTCAGCATCGGTGGGCAGCGGGTCGTGGAGGTTCTACACAGATTAATGCAGCAACATCGCATGCCGAAGGCCATTCGCGTCGACAACGGCCCGGAGTTCACCTCGAAGCGTCTGGACCAGTGAGCTTACCTGAACGGAGTGGAGTTGGACTTCAGCCGGCCGGGGAAGCCCACTGACAACGCCTTCATCGAGGCATTCAATGGGCGGTTTCGACAGGAGTGCCTGAACGAGAACTGGTTCCTGTCGCTGGAGGATGCTGAGGAGAAGGTGGAATCGTGGCGAAGACACTACAATGGGGAGAGACCCCACAGTGCGCTGGGAAACCTGTCGCCCCGAGAGGTTGTCGCATTGGCTACATAGGAAGACTTACCCGCAAGACTCGCACTCAGAGTGGTACAGAAAATGGGGCAAGACCATCCAGGGGAGCGACAAGCTTGGCGAATTCGAATTGCTCGTCAATCCGGAGTTCATATTCTTCAGGAATAGCTTCGCGCCACAGCCAGCCGCCAGAGGACCACGCCGTTTGACAGGGCTGCGATCAGTGCCAGACATGCCAGCCCTGCCCGGGGTCGCCAAATCAACGGTGGAGCAATGAAGTTGTGCACGGTCTTGTTGGTGGTCGTAATGGGCTTGACTGTGGTTAGCTCGGGCTGTGACGGTAATTCGAGCAGGCAACCCTCCAAGACTCCGTTGAAGATCGGCTTGCTGCTGGACTTCACCGGATCTCCAGAAGCATCTTCGGACAGAAAGCGAGCCTTCGACCTCGCCATACGACACATCAACGAGGGCGGCGGAGTGCTTGGATTGCATGTCGAGAGTGTTGCAGCAGATGCCTCCGGCGATCCGTCCACCGCCGTGCAGGTGGCTCGGCGTCTTGTAGAGGTAGAGGGCGTACATGCGATAGTCGGCCCCAACGCCAGCGCGGCAGCACTGCCAATTTCCCAGAGCATTTCCGGCACACTTGGTATTCCCACTATCAGCCCTTCGGCCACCTCTCCGTACCTGAGCGATGTCGAAGACGACGGTTACTTCTTCCGTACGGCACTCTCAGATGCCGCGCAAGGTCCTGTCCTCGCCGGCTTGGCCCGGAATCGCGGCTTCGACAACGTCGGATTGATCTACCAAGACGACGCTTATGGCCAGGGGTTGGCTGACGCCTTCGAGACTTCCTGGGACGGAACCTTGCGGCTCGTCTCCGTTGGCAAGGCTCAAACTGGCTACCTCTCGGAGTTGGCGCGGAGCGCGGAGTTGGGGGCACAGGCTTTGATCGTCATTGCTTTCGAGGCTCAGGCCCTGGTCATAGTGCGTCAGGCTATCGATGAGGGCATATATAACCAGTTCGTCTTTGGCGACGCGGCCAAAAGGGTAAGTCTCGTCAGACAGATCGGCGGCGAAAGGCTGGGCGGTATGTACGGTACTGCCGGAGCGTCTGCTCCTGACAATGCCGCCACAGCCGAGTGGGAGGCCGCCTTCATTGCTGAATACGATGAGTTGCCCGTTCTCGCCTACGTCAAAGAGACGTACGATGCGACCGTCGCCCTCGCCTTTGCCGCCCAAGCTGTTGGTAGTGTCGACGGAGCCGCGATCCGCGACCATTTGTGGGAAATCGCAGGACCACCCGGTCAGACCGTTCCGGGCACTCCGAAAGGCGTCGCCGACGGACTCACCTTGCTTGCTGAAGGCAAGAAAATCAACTTCGACGGTGCCGCCAATACGCTGGATTGGGACGGAAACGGCGACCTCCTCAGAGGTCACATTGGCACGTGGCGGTTCACAACTGACGAGCGTATAGAAGAACTTGACGTGGTGCTCTTCGAGCACTAGTGGCAGTCTTCAGATCACCCAATCACCCGACTATCAGCTCGACCACTGAGACTGCGATGAAGAGATGAAGGTAGGAATCGACTAGAGTTTGATGCCGTAGTCCGAAAATTTGCCGAAGCGACGGAAGCGCTGGCAAATGTCAGAGAGCAATTACAGATCTTGGCTGAACTTCGCAAGGCTGAGGAAAGGGCGAACGCGAGCCTACAGGAGTCGGCGGAGCAAGTTGCCCTATTTGCTGCTGAGTCAGCAAGATTTCTGAAAGGGCTGGAAGACGCACAGACGAAAGTGGCTGAGGTGCTCAAGGTCGGTGCCGATCTGCTCGATGGCATCGAGTTGAGGAGCATTGCAGAATCCGTAAAGGCGAATTCGCAGTCCATTTCCGTAGTTGACAGCCGTGTTGACGCTCTTGAGTCGAAGATGACGGAACTGGTCGGCATCGTGACCACTCTACAGACTGGGTTGGAGCAAGGAATCAATAGTCTGAGTGAGGAGATCAAGAACGTTCACGTAGATGTCAAAGCGCCCAAAATCGTAAAGCGTTTCTTCTGAAGCCAAAGTTGCGTCGAGTCACAGCTTTCGGTTTGGTCGCTTTGGCCATCACTCCGTCTCCTTCACTGCCGATCCGAGCACGGCTTTGAAAGGTCCTCCGCATTCCGCACGGCAGGCGCCGCAACGGCCCCTACGTGAACAGAATGCTGATTTCTCTCACCACCATTAAGGTTTTCGGGTATTGGAAAGACCGTTGTGGAGTGAGGTGGACCCCATATTTTGGACAGGTAGTTGAGTTTGAGTTCTGCTTCTGGGATCGCAGGAATGTGAAAGGAGCAGGACATGGGAAAGAGGAGAAAGCACTCTCCGGCGCTGGAGGCCCAGGTGGCGCTGGAGGCGGTCAAGGGTGAGCAGACGATCAGCGAACTAGCGAGTCGGTTCGAGGTTCACCCCAACCAGATACACACCTGGAAGAGAGCTCTGCTGAAAGACGCCGGCTCTATCTTCAGTAACGGGCATGGCGACAAGGCCAAGAAGGCCGATGATGCGCTGGTGGCCCAACTCTACGAGCAGATCGGCCGGCTCAAGGTGGAGAGGGATTTCTTGGAGGCAGGGTTAGGGCGCTGAGCCTTCGGCAGCGGCGCGCCCTGGTGGACAGTGAGCACGAGTCCCTTTCGGTGGTGCGGCAGTGTGTCGATGGTCAGCGAAAATGTCCGGCTAAGTGGCCAGCATAAATGTCACTGGTGCTGCCCACGATGTTAACAGATGGCTCCTATCGGACACGATCTGGGTACAAGGGTGGATTATCGGCCTCCATGTATTTCTTCGCCGTGTCCCGGTGGATGCCCACTTCCCTGGCGACAGCTCGAATCGACAGGCCCCTGCGCTTGGCCCTTCTGTACAGCGTTCCACTTCGCCGTCTGGAGTGGAGTGGGCTTCCCACGTGGCGTGGCGGCGGCCTTTCGAACTGTGACAGCGCCGTAGTCGACGGCCGTGTCGCCAGCATCGGAGGCGTCCATCTCCGCGTCGAGTGCTGCCAGGGCCACATCCCAGCGCCTGCCCAGACCGTTGAGACCGCCATGTATGGGTGGCCCGTGTGAGGAAGGAGCCGTTGAAGCTTCTGAGCATGCCGGGACGGGGCGGCGCCTCCTGGCTGGGGACGATCTCTCCCTGGTAACGCACAGCCAGCCGACCGTCCAAGCCTTCGAGGACCTCCACCACCGCTCCCGCATAGCTGGGTCGTTCCATGCCCGGCAGCAGCTGCAGGGTACGCCGGCGGTACATCACCGTGTTGTCCCTGGCCACCCTGCGCCTGTGCCTGAAGCAAAGGACGATCGAGGCATGCGTCCGGCTCCAACGGGCGGTAGGCAGCCTCAGGATGCTGTGCAGGCACTCCGAAGCGTCCATTGAAGCGGTCGAGGAACTCCTTCAGCACGACGTTGGCCTCCTCGATGGTGGTTGCACCCGAGAGCCGAAACTCAGTCACCAACCTGTCCTGGAACGTCCCCGCAGTGCGCTCCACTCTACCCTTCGCCTGCGGTGACAGGGCGAAGACCATCTGTATGCCAAGCTCGTCCATAGCACGGTTGAACTGTGTGGGTGCACGGGGTAGCCCGGATCCGGGCACGTTCTTGAAGACTGAGTGCCGGTCGGTGTAGAGGGCAATGGGTATGCCATGGCGCTGTATCAGGCCCCTCATCAGCAGGAAGTAGTTGCGGGTGTTCTCCTGCTCGCAGAACAGGGCGTTTACCACGATGCCGGTCGCGTCGTCCACGGCCAGCAGCAGCGCAATCGGCGGAACATCGTCTCGCAACCACCGGTGATGGCTGCCGTCCACCTGTATCAGCATCAGCATCCCCTCGCGGGGCATCCTCTGCCGACGGATACGGTGCCGCGGCGGTCGGCGGCGGCGTGGGCTCTTCAGACCGGCGCCCACCAGTATGCGTCGCAGCGTGGTTCTTCCGATCTCCATGCCCTCACGCTCCCTGAGCAACTCGCCCAGGTGGGTGTGGTTGGTTTCGGTGTAGCGGGATCGAGCAAGACGCAGCACCTCTGACCTCAGCGGCTCCGGTGTCGCGTTGGATGCTCGGCGTCCACGATGCCCGTGAGCGAGTGCGGCTGCTCCCTCCTCCCTGTAAGCCGCCAGAATGCGCCTGGTGTGGCGTGTGCTCACTCCCATCAACGTGGCCCCCTGCTCCAGAGTCATGTGCTCTGCCAGTAAGCTGTTGAGGATCCGAAGTCTTGCCTGTTCTCTCTGTGTCAATGTCACATTCTCCATAATGTGACATTCTTGCTGACCTGTTAGGGAGGACGCTTATGCTGGCCACCGACACACGGGGCGGAGCAAAGCTGTACCTCTCGACCGCCGGTGCTCATAAGCTGCCGTCGGGGCCAGCGCCCCTACCAAACCCAGCGGATGCAACCAGCTTGGAGACCCGCGCCACCGTAAGGCATACCAGGCTGTATGAAGAGGCGTGGCGGGCCGCCAGCCCGTCGCCAACATGCATCGCATCTCCCATTGCGCTCCACCTCCCGTTCCGGGATGGGAGGTGGCTTCCGGACTCGCGGCTCGGAGCCCGTGAATAACGTTGGTCAATAAGACCCCGGCGCATCTAGTACCTGCACCGTGGGGCCGACCTGCAGGTGGGCGGCAACGAAGGCTGTGGGCATATTTTCGGTCCGAAACACTTTCAATTGGCGGCGGCCTATTTCACCCGCGCTGCGGTCAGCTCAACACCTCAGACGGGCGCATACCGCGCGGCACGCTGCTCACCGCCGCCGGCACTCTTCAGTTCCGTTGAGTCAACTCCGGACAGCTATGTTGAGCACAGAGATAATCTCGCATTTGTGAAATAGTGTACAATACGGTCGTCTACAGATCTCTTGAGTTACCTCTGCCCCCCTCGGGCCGACACGCTGAGCGCCAGCGGTTCCTCCGGCAGTCTACTGATACATCATTGAAGGAGAACCGTTATGAAAATCTATGTTGGCAATCTCAGCTTCAACACAGGGGATGAAGGGCTACGCAATGCCTTTTCGCCCTTCGGTACGGTCCGCGAGGCCACGGTCATCACCGACCGCGACAGTGGCCAGTCTCGCGGCTTCGGTTTCGTCGAGATCGCGGATGACGCCAGTGCCCAGGCAGCCATTCAGGCACTCAACGGTACTGCACTCGACGGTCGCAGTTTGAAGGTCAACGAGGCGAAGCCTCGCACCGACAGGCCACGCTCAAACGCAGGCCGTTCCTGGTAAGCCGCCTCATTCACGGGCGGTGAATTGAAGAGGCCCTCTCGTGTCGGGAGGGGGTTTCTCTTTGTCTACGCCTCAAACGACCACAGCACTGCAACTGCAACTGCCCAGAGTTGAGGCGATCTCTCCTTAGTGCTGTTCAGTGTGAGCACTCTCTTCACGGCAGTGTTCACACTTCTGCAGTAGAGGACTCTACTCAGATCTCACGAAGACTGACCGGCTACCTGTAGCAAGGAGGCAGTCCGCCGATTCGATAACCTTCCGCTTCGCGTATGTTTCGCGCCGAAAATCCGTATGGGTTGAGGTCCGTCTATGCCGAAGTCGTTCAGGGTACACCATGGAATCTCGGCAGCTGCACGTCAATAGCTGCTTCTATAAAGGAAATTGCATGAAGGGCGTCATTCTAGCAGCAGGAAACGGGAGCCGATTTGCTCTGGGCGAAGGGCGCCGCCACAAGCTCCTGCTTCGCATAGGCAACCGTGCGGTCATCGACTACACCCTGGAGGCGTTTGGCAAGGCAGGGATCAGGGACGTTGCAATGGTTGTAGGTTATCGTGGCGAATTGCTGCGGGACTACAGCGGCGACGGCGCCCGCCACGGCATCCGTATCGAGTACCTATCAAACCCCCGGCACGAAATGGGAAACGCTATCTCCCTTTACACCGCAAAGGCCTACACTCAGGAAGATCCGTTCTTGCTTTCCATGGGAGACCACTTGGTCTCTTCTGAACTGCTATCAAGGATGCTGGCGTCCACAACCGATTCCAGTGCTCTGGCTGTAGATTTCAGCCCAGATATTTACGACATCGAAGAGGCTACCCGAGTGTGTGTGGACTCAGGAGGCGGCATTTATCGCATAGGGAAACACCTGCGTGAATCGGACGGCGTCGACGCCGGTGTGTTCCGGCTCACTCCAGCCATCTACGAAGCCATCGATGCAGTGACGTGCGTTCAACGAGATGAGTATCAGATCAGCGAAGCCGTAACCTGGATGATCAGTCATGGATATCGCCTCTCTGCCTGCGACATCTCCGGATGTTTCTGGACAGACGTGGACACATGGAAAGACCTTCGCCATGCCAAGGGGGTTCTAGCGGAGGCTGTGCTTTGACCGTTGCGCATGACGGCTTTGTCTCCCGCCACCTCAATCGGAGATGTTCCCGGCCCATTGCCGAATTGCTGGCTTACACTCCGGTAACCCCTAACCAGGTTTCTCTGCTTAGTTTGTTCATCGCGCTGGGATCGCTTGCGCTATTCCTCAATGACCATCCTCTATGGGCAGGCGCAGCCGTTCATGCGTCTTCAATCGTTGACGGTGTAGACGGAGACCTGGCGCGCCGGAAACGCATGGCCACACGGTTCGGCGGCTTCTTGGACGCGCTTCTCGACCGATACTCCGATGTTGCCATCCTTGGAGGGCTGACGTACTGGTCCATTACCTTCGAAGGCCGACTGTCCTCCGAGTCTACGGTCATCATCGGCGTGTTGGCTATCGTAGGAGCGTTGATGATCAGCTACAGTCGTGCGCGGGCGGAAGCCTCTCTGGGGTTCACTTTCCGTGGAGTAGCCGGGAACCTGGCATCCAGGGATGCGCGCCTGTTGATTGTGGTGATCGGGGCCGTCTCCGGGCAGGGGCTGGCATGTCTGGCACTCATCGCAGCCCTGTCAAACGGCGTGGTCCTCTGGCGGCTGGCTGTGGCCCGGAGCCATTCCTGAGGAATATGTACTCCAGAAAGACGCGCCATTCGACTTCGCCAAGCCTGTCGCTCCCCTGGACGACAGGTACTGTCCTGAGAATGGCACGCCCACGAGAGTGAACTCGAACTGTACCCATTGAGTTAATCTAACTTTCAGCTCGTTGGCAGATCGACCTCCACGAGTAACGCAGCGTTTCGTTGTCATTGCTTCTCCGGTATGACCGTCAACTCAGCAATGAGATACATGACCTGGAGGGGGAGCAGACTAGTTGCCTTCGAATATGACAGTACTGCCTCAATTTCGCCCATTGCCTGACCTCCACCTGGCTGGACAGGTGATCGGGAGCCTAACCGCCAGTTTCTGTCTTGGAGTTGCCCTCGTCTACGGCTGCATGTTAGTTTCCGATTTCAACAAAAGAGTGCCGGGGCCTGCTGGAGATCTCCCAACGTTGACCGTTTCGTCTCGGCGGCTTCTCCTAATTCGGCATCGCTCCTCACCTCTATCTTGTGAGGTAACGATATGAAAGTCGTGTCCACATGGGAATTCGTGAGGTCATCTACAACAACGAATCTAGAGTGCGCATAGACTAGGTAATCCCCGGGGGCGACCATCTCACTCGGATGGTCCAGAATGTTAGCTCGATCCCAAGTTGCAGAAATGGTCCTTTCCTCATTGGGTCCTAGCTCTCGACGTGCGGTCCGGAACAAGCTTCCCGGTGGCTGTCCCCAGATCGCCTCACAGCTACTCAACGCGACGACGAAGAAACCCTCGCCATATTCGAACTGAAGAAGGTCATTGTCTCGTTAGTGACGTTCCGTTGTGTCAATCGCATCTCCACCTTCTGCCCGGACATGACCTCAAAGTTGAACTCGACGCCGCTCAAGTCCTCGCTTGGAGGCCAAGGCGGCGAGGTTCGCCGATGCGCCTGTGCGACCTTGCTGTCACAGTTGGCGGAGCTCAGCTGCTCAGAAGGTGAAGTGATCTGCCCATGCCAGAAATCGCCCCAGCAGGCCACGGAGTAGTCGGTCTTCACCCCGCACGTGTGAAGCGCCCCGGAACTGACGGTGACGAACTCATCTGAAGATGGTATAGCCTTGCCGTTCCAATCTAAGCCCCAGCAGGCCACGGAGGCGTCAGTCCTCACCCCGCACGTGTGGCGATGGCCTGCGCTGACCGACGCTAACTCCCCTGAAGGAGGTGAGCTCACCTCTCTCGTAACTTCGCCCCAGCAGGCCACGGAGGCGTCGGTCCTCACCCCGCACGTGTGATAACCACCTGCACTGACGGCCGCGAATTTCCCCGTCGGAGGCTGGGTGAGATTTACAGAAAACCCGTCCACGTCCACGATTGACCCCCAGCAGGCGATCAAGCCATCAGTCCTCACCCCACACGTGTGATTCATCTCGGCACTTACGGTGGCGAACTTCCCAATTGGCGGCGTGGACTGGCCATGTTCGTCACTGCCCCAGCAAACCACCGCGACATCGGTCTTTACACCACAAGTGTGATAACCACCTGCACTGACGGAGGTGAATTCACCGGGTTGGGCTCCGCACGCTGCCAGAGCCAAGATCGGCGTTAGGGCTAGGGATATTGTCAAAGCAGATCCCCAAGCCCAGACTGATTTCAATGCTCTCATGACCTGCCTACAGTCTTTGAACCACTTGCTTTGTTAGTCCCGCGGCCCATAATGCATTCGTTGGGATCCTCAGAGCGAAGATCTCTGGGGCGAGGTTCCCCAAGGCGCTTATCCTATGATTGCTTCTTCACGCGAGTTCCGCCTTCACCTCGACATCGGCCGATGCCACTAATCGATTCTTGTTCAGACATTCCGCCGCAATCGAACGTCTAGCGACGGGCCCAAAGTCGCCGATCAAGGGCCCTCCAATAGCTTTGGCTAGCATCCGCCGCAATGGGGATTACGATGCCGTAATCTGAGACAGGGGATTTACGACGCGCCGTCAACACCTACGTTGCCAGGTCTTCGGCTGTCCTATCCTGTCCCAATCCATTGTCCCTCCTGCGCGGCGCGTCGGCCTTGCAAAGCAGGCGATGTCCACGAATGACACAGGTTCCGATATCAGCGTCCGCCAATTGAGAAGCAGCCAGCTTGTACGACACCGCAACGTTGGGGTGCTTCTCAGTCGTCCCACGTGCGCCTCCGACTGGTGGATGGTCACCGGGACAACGGCGAGCGTGAGTTACGTGAACCGACCGCACCTTTGAATCCCTCTCCTGGGCCGCTGGTCTGCCCCCGGCGGCGGCAGCGACCTTCACGGCAACTCCCTTAGATGCAGGTCATCGACGGACGCCACACCGTCAACTCCTGTATTCAATTCAGCGGCAGAAGCGTCCAAATGGCCAGTGCGGACGACTCGTAATGATAGTCGGAAGCTGGCCCATGACACTGGCGTATCCGGTAGCTGCGGCCTTGCAGACGGGACTCCCTTCGCGGTTTGGGCAGGCTTCCGTCACAGTTGCCGTTCACAATTGAACCTGCTCAGGGCGCGTCCGATCGCCTCCCAAAACTCGTTTCATAAGTATTTCGCAGACTGCCTGCGGCAAGTGTGACGACATGTTGGCAAGTGGTTGGATCGCTGTCGGCAAGAGGTCTCAGAACAAGCCCCATTCCGACGCCCCCTACAGCTTGCGAATGTTTTGCAGCCTCTGTCTGAAGAAACCAGGCTGCTCTCACGGGCAGGAGTTAGTCTCGGACGAATCGGGGACCAGAACTCTACATCGCCTGAACTTGTGATCAACTACTTGCGGAATTGCATGCTGCCCTCCACCCTTATGCCAATCTACCGATGGCCAGGCTGGTCATCATCTCGTTCCGGCTACCTGAGGGTCGGTTGCCGAAGCTCGACCTGACGGGATGGAAGTCAGTGATTCGGCGGTTCGTGGAGACCAGCGCCGGCACGCATCATGCCGGATGGTCTGTGACGTTCGTCGTCATCGAGGTGGTTCGGCTGGTGCGTTCAGCCACAACCTGGAAGGAGCCTGGTCAAGAAAGCCTTCGACGTCCTGTGCCCGGCCGGGCGGTCATTCGTGTTGAACGCCGCAATCGCACATATCGGGCGGCCAGTTCCCTGAGAGCCGCCGCATCGAAGGGCCGGTCGATCTCCGATTGGGCCAAGCGCCTAGCCTCAGCGCTACATCCAAGGGAGTGATTGCATCCGTCGGTCGGGCGTGGGGCCGGTCTCCACGTTACCTTTCCGCAACTGCCGGATACCCACATTGAATGCCGCTGACGATGACTTGCGGCTAAGCACCGCAACAACGCTCCTGTGTTCTCCACGGGATCCGCACCAGGCCGCGACCCTCGCCCCCTCAGGTTCACTCGGTCACACTTCAACCTCTCCGGGTTCCCGTTGGATTGACCCCCTTCATGGCCTCACCGCGCTCTTCCAGGGGGATTTGCATTTCTTCCAAAGGCAACCCCTCTCTAACAGTACATAAGGCCTGTCCACCCAGTTTACGTAACAAGATTGGCATGGCAGCTTGCAAATGGTACGTAAAAGTCGACGAACTAGCACGTAAAATCCCCAGATCTCACGCAAAAGAGCCGGAATGATACGGAAACCTAGCCATTCTGTGACCGAAAGATAAAAGGCGCTGGCGGGAGCCAGGTTGTTGCGGGGCCGGCGAGAGAAGAGGCTCGATCAGCTCGGCATTGACGAGTTCCTCGACGCTCGATTGCCAGGCAGGCAACGATCTGCTGCCCTCTTCTGAGTGCGGCAGGCTTGCGCCGTGCTGCGGTGACCTGCTCGCCCCTGAATGGGTCCAATCGGACTGTCTCAGAACTCGTGCCTGCACCCGCCCCATGATTCCGTTTCCGGCGCCTCGACCGCAAGGGCCGACCTGGTTGTCGCGCTTGAGTGCGTCACTCACACGCCGAGAAGTTCTGGGTGGCGAACACTTCTTCCTAAGTCCAGTTGTCTCTCGAGGTTTCCTTGATGCTGATGCCCGCTCCGAAGCGACGGGCTTCCCGGTCGAGGATGTTCGCCCTGTGGTCGGGACTGTTCATCCAGCTGTCGACAAGGGTGGCCGCAATGGTCATTGAGCTATGGTAGTCCGATGGTCACCACTCGCCCGCCACACTGAACAAAATGTGACTGGTCCACTCCTTCACCCTGCCAGCCCTGGCGATGCTCTCGCTCAGACCGTAAGAATACGAACCATCGGCGTGGTGGGCACAGCAGTCGTATCCGGCCGCAGGTGCCCTGTCCGTAGGGTCCTTGCCCAGGAGCTTACGAGCATAGCCCAAACGAACCATGTTTGCGCCATGCTTCCTCAAGATACGCGAGATTGCCCTGTCGCCGATGAGCGGCTTGAGACCGGCCTCGTCCCGCTCCTCGTTGGTGAAGAGGCGGACCAATTTCTCGATCTCGCCGACATCCAAAGGTCCGCCATCCGGGAACTTCTTGCTAACAGGAGCGGGTGTGGGCCGCGCTGTGGCCACGACAGTCTGCTCGGAGGCAATAGCCGTTGGGACTGGTGTGCCCGGAGAAGTTAACTCCACGGCCCTTTCGATACGTGACCACATGGAGTCCATAAGGTCCACTTTCCTGACCTCGTGCTCGTACTGGCAGGCGGCAGCGCCAACAGAATGAACACCCGGCCCGTACACCCCGATAAGGACTCGCAGGGCCTGTCCTCCGGCGCGCGGCGCTGGATGGCCGGCGATCGGAACTCCTTCGGCCTCCTAGTTCGGACATAAGGAAACAGAATCCGCAACGGAAGCCCCCTTCGGCGGGTTCGGGCCTGCCGTTTGCTAACCGACGAGCACCGATCATGAGCCAAAGGGGGCACGGGGCTTCACCCGTCCCCCTTCAGAGGAGACGACCGGTCCGCATTCCGCGCTCGTCTTTCCGTCCCGTTCCCCACGGGCTAGGTGGAGCATCCCAGTTATTGGGCCGTAGCTCCTTGAATGGAACACTGGCGCCGTCGTGGCATCCAGTCGCACCGGCCGCGAACTCGGGCTTCTGCCTGCGGAGCCATCCCTTCCCACTTCCAGGTACGTGACTGCCGCATCCTCGTCCCGTCACTCCCTTAGTGTACTTCCATTGAGCGATGCATTGAATGACCATATGATGGTCCGCACCCATTTGGCTGGTCCAGTTCTTCGCGAGCAGACCATTCCTCTCCAGCTGCAATTGACGAATCTGCTTCATTGCCACTAGTATCAGTAGACGCAGATGAGATTGACGAGCGCGAGTCTTAGATCAGCGTTGGTCCCTATCGGCGTAACGCTGGTCATGGTGGCGCTTATGGGGTGCGATCGCGAAGCCGCGCCCACCGAGACTCCCGAACCCATCGTTGCTGCCACTCCGGCGCCATCCCCTACGCGGACTCCGCAGCCCGCCGCCACCCCAACTCCTGAACCTGCGGTAACTGCAACGCCGTCACCCATATCCACGCTGACTCCGCAGCCCACCCCTTCTGTAACCCCTGAACCCGCGGTGACTGCAACGCCGTCACTCTCCCCTACACCAACTTCTGAGCCCACGGTGGCTGCAACACCGTCACCCTCCCCTACACCAACTTCTGAGCCCACCGTCACTGCGACCCCCGCGCCTGCCGCTACGACCACGCCCGTAGTCGATCTCGAGGCAATCCTGAGCTTTGACCCCACAGTGGTGCGGGGTACTCTTTCCAACGGCCTGAGTTACTACATCAGGCACAACGAGGAGCCGCGCGATCGGGCGCAGCTAACGCTCGTGGTCAGGGCAGGCTCGATATTCGAAGAGGAGGAACAGCGTGGCCTGGCGCACTTCGTAGAGCACATGGCTTTCAACGGAACTGCCCGCTTCGCCAAGCAGGAGATCATAGATTACCTTGAGTCCATCGGCAGTTCCCTTGGTCCCGACTTAAATGCCCAAACCGGCTTCGATGACACAGTGTATTGGCTGGAAGTTCCAACCGACGATCCCCAGATTACCGAAACCGCATTTCAGATTCTTAGCGACTGGGCATACGCGGTGACATTCGACCCTGCCGAAGTGGATCTCGAGCGTGCTGTCGTCCTAGAAGAGTGGCGCCTATACCAGGGATTCAACTCCCGCTTTCAAGAAAACTGGTTTCCCGTGCTGTTTGGCTCCTCGCGGTACGCAACTCGGGACCCCATTGGACTGACAGAGGTCATTGAGACAGCTCCGGTGGAACGCCTTAGGGAGTACTACGAGCGTTGGTACAGACCTGACTTGATGGCCGTAGTTGCCGTGGGCGATTTCGATATTGAATTGATCGAGTCAAAAGTTAAGAAGCACTTTGCTCCGCCACCTGAAGGCGAAGCCACTCAGACGCGCGCCGCGATCGCGCCAGCCACCGACAGGCGGCGCTTCGACATTCCGGGCCACGACGAACCACTCATTGAGGTGTTCACTGATGCCGAGTCGCCTGGTACCCAGTTCATCCTGGTTCGAAAGCTCGATCCCGACACTGGTCAAGATCTGACGGCATTCCGCCGTGTGGTGGTGGAGCGGCTTGCAATCATGATGCTCAACGCGAGGCTGTCTGAACGAGGACAGACCGCCGATCCCCCATTCTTGTGGGCCGCCACCGGGCGTTCTCAGTTTGTGGAACCACTCGACCTTCTCACATTCTCAGCATGGATGGAGCAGGGCGGTGTCGAACGCGGACTAGAAGCCGTGCTTGAGGAGATACAGCGCATACGACAGCATGGCTTTACTGGTGGCGAGTTGGCGCGGGAGAAGGCCAATTTGCTGAGCACGGTGGAGAACATGTACAGGCAACGCGACCAGTCGACCTCATCAGAACTGGTCAATTCGTACGTGGACCACTTCATCCGAGGCGCTCCGGTTCCCGGCATTGAGGCTGAGTGGGCCCTTTACCAGGAGCTGCTGCCGCAGGTCCAGTTGGCAGATTTTGACGACCTTGCTGAGTCATGGGCAAAGCTTGAAAACACTGCGCTATTGGTAGTGCGCCCCGCCGAAACCAACGCCAGCTCGGATGAAGAACTGGCGGCGGCGGCATTGTCGCAACTCGAGACGGCCAACACACTGGAGGTGGCAGCCTACGCGGACGACCTTGGCGATACCCCGCTGTTGGCGACAATTCCGACTCCGGGAAGCATCACTGCGGAGGAGCCAATCGATTCTATCGACGCCCAAAGTTGGACGCTCTCAAATGGAATCACCGTGATCGCCAAGCAGACCGGCTTCCGCAACGACGAGCTTGTATTCGAGGCATTTAGTCCTGGCGGTCATTCGCTTGTCGCAGACGAGGACCACGTGTCAGCCTTGCACGCTGACAGCCTAGCTTCCGGCAGCGGCGTCGGTCCACACGACAACGTAACCCTGGATAAACTGCTGGCCGGCAAGAGAGTTTCGGTGTCGCCATACATCGGAGAGTTGTTCGAAGGTTTCACGGGCAATTCCTCACCGGAAGACTTGGAGACTCTATTTCAGTTGGTCACGCTTTACGCAACTGAGCCCAGGCTGGACCCGGTCTACTATTCAACCTACGAGTCAACTCTCCAGAGCGTCGCCGAGACTCGTGCCGCCCAGCCTGACGCGATCCTCTTCGACACAGCGAACACTGTGCTGGGCCAGGCTCACTTCCGCCAGCGTCCACTTACAATCGAGTTGCTGGAGGAACTGAGCCTGGAGCATGCAAAGGCGGTGTTTTCCGACCGGTTTGCAGACTTGGGCGATGCGACATTTGTGTTCGTTGGCGCATTCGACTGGGAAGACCTCCGAGCATTCTCAGCTACCTATTTGGCCAGCTTGCCGGTCACTGGTCGTACCGAGCAGTGGCGCGATGTCGGGATCGACCCGCCGACTATGGTGGAGGATCACATCGTGCGCAGCGGCATTGAACCGCGAAGCAGGACTGTGTTGGTGTTCGCCGGAGATTTGGATTGGAGCCGCAACGAAGCGCTGGCGCTCACTGTGGCAGGCGAGATGCTTGGGATCCGCCTCCGGGAACGTGTGCGGGAGCAACTTGGCGGCACTTACAGCATCAGCGTAAACGCTGATGGTTCCACACCTCTGCCGGACCCCGAGTACCAAGCCTCCATCATATTCGGCAGTGATCCTTCACGCACCGAAGAACTCTTTAGGGAAGTGATGGCAGAAGTGAAGTGGCTTCGGGAAGGCGGAGAGCAGGATTATTTGGACACCGTTAAGGAACTTCTGCGAACGACGCGGCAAGAACAGCTGCGAGACAACGATTTCTGGCTGCGTCAGATTCGGACCGCAATGCAGCGCGGTGAGTCACTCACGGAGATCCTCAGCTTCGATGAACGTTTGGAGGCCTTGACGCTGGAGCAGGTCGCAGCAGCGGCTCTGCGCTACCTCACTGACGACCGCTACGTGCGGATCGTGCTGCTCCCCGAAGAAGGATAACACTCGCGCAAGACTCTCGAGTTGTGCGCGTCGGGCGTTACGGCAGCTTATCGCTTCCTTGCCAATGCTTGGGCTGTGTACTTCGCACCATCTTCGATTTCTTCGGCAATCGGACTGCTGTTGTCTGGCACGAGGTCATTTTCTCTGTCCCTCGGCGCACTTATGAAGGAGAAGCAATGGATTTGAGAAGTTGCCGCGCTCCGGGAGGGATATGTAGGAGTACGTGGTCGTGCAAGTGGTGGAGGAGGCGAGCGAAGCGGCCGACTTGATGTCCTCAACGGTCTACTTGCGGGGCACGGTTGGATGTATTGGTAGGTTGTGAGCAACTTTCGAGTTGCGTGTTGCTGTGCTGACGCCCTGAACTGTTGATAGAGCATTTTGCATGTTCGGCGTGAGTACAAATGTCCCCATGTGATTAAGTACCTTTCGGCCTCGACAACGCCGCGCCGAGTCGGTACGTTTAATGTGAGGGATGCAATGGATCCACGCCATCAAGTGAGAGGGGTCCATCGATATCATTGCCAATGGACGGTATCGGCGTAGAGGGTCCAATCCCCGTAGCGTCGTAACGAGGGCAGGGGTGGAGGGCTAGGTACCTGGCATGCTTGGGGCCGACATACGCAGACAGGTTGTCCAGGCGGTGCGAGCCGACCCGGACGCAATGGTGTACGCCGCGAGAGTCTCAGTGTGGATGCGCTGGCTCATCTGGCTGGCTGCAGTGGCTGTGACGGCCTTTCGACCGGAGTTCTGGTACGCCACCGGCAAGCAGCACCTGTTCCTGAACGTGCCTCTGGTGGTGTTCAACGGCCTTGTCCACTACCGTCTCTGGACTGGCCGGGCGGTGACGTGGCGTTGGCTAGTATTCCTCAGCGGACTGGACATCGCCCTGATCACTGCCGCCATCATCGGCGGCGAATTCGGCCTGTTCATCTATGTGGCCTACTATCCCGCCCTGGCGCTGTTCGCCGTCGTCTTCGCGTCCCTGTGGCTCAGTCTCGCCTGGACCACGATGGTCGCTGCCATCTATGCCGTTGTCACTCTGACGGCGGGCTCCGGCCTCGACTTCGAATCCGGTCAGGAGAAGGCTCTCCTAGCCAGGTTGGTGGCAATGTATGCGGTTGCCGCATCGGTCAGCCTGATCGCCCGGTTCGAGCAGGTCAGGAGACAGGAGTCCTCAGAACGGGAGAAGGAGTTGCATCGGGAGCGCGTTGAGCTTTCCCAGGCCATTCATGACACGGCCGCACAGACCGCATACATGATCGGCTTGGGGATACACAGGGCCATGAAGCTGGCCGCCGGTCTGAGCGAGGATCTGACTGCCACACTGGCCGCGACCTCATCGCTGTCCAAGGTGGCTATGTGGGAGTTGAGGCGTCCCATCAACGAGGGTTACTTCTTCGAGGGTAGAGAGTTGGCCCGCGTGCTCTGGTCACACACAGAGACATTTGCGAAGGTCGCCGCGGTCCCTGCGGAGATGTCTCAGACCGGGACTGAGCCGCCGCTCGCAGTGGTCACCCGAACCCGCCTCTTCTCCATAGCCCACAATGCACTCACCAATGCGTTTCTGCACGCCCGTGCCAGCAAGGTGGAGGTCAGGCTGGACTTCGAGGCCGACGGCATCCGACTGTCCGTCTCGGACGACGGGGTTGGCCTTCCCGACGACTACGCAGAACGCGGTAGAGGCTTCATAGGCATGAAGGCGGACGCTGAGCAACTCGGCGGCGCGCTCACCGTTGAAACAGACGCTCGCCACGGAGGAACGACCGTGACCTGCAAGACGCCCTACAGATAAATCGTTGGCGGGAGGCCCAGATGTCTTCGACTGAAAGGATCAGAGTGATGCTGGTAGACGACCACCCCATCATGAGGAACGGTCTGCGACACGCTCTGGAAAGTGAGGGGGACTTCGTGATCGTAGGTCAAGCCGGAGATGGAAGAGAGGCAGTGAGGGTAGCGGAGATCGTCGAGCCTGATGTGATTGTCATGGACGTGATGATGCCGCACAAAGACGGCGTCGAGGCTTGTCGGGAGATCATGGATCTGCTGCCGGACACTCGGGTGCTGATGCTAACGGCCTCGACCGAAGAGAATGTGGTCGTGGAGGCGGTCGCTGCCGGCGCGACGGGCTATTTGCAGAAGTACACAGGGCCTGAGGAGTTGGCAGATGCTGTTCGGGACGTGGCTCAGGATCGTATGCGCATACCAGACAAGTCTCTTAGGCACGTCTTTGCGACAATCCGCGGCCAGCGCGGGCTCACTGCTGGCCGGACTATGGATGCGTTGACCCCTAGGGAAAGGGAGATCGTAAAGTTGTTTGCCGACGGCAAGTCATACGCTCAGATCGCCAAGGCCAGAGGTAACAGCACAGCGACCGTCAGAAACGCGATCTACCGAATTCAGGACAAATTGGGGATCAGTACGAAGCAGGAAATCGTGGTCTGGGCTGTGAGGAGCGGCCTGCTGGACGAGGTGGACTCGGGCGGCTGAAGCCCAACAACGCAGACCGTTCCTCATGATGGGGTGGTCGTCTACCAGCATCACTCTGATCCTTTCAGTCGAAGACATCTGGGCCTCCCGCCAACGATTTATCTGTAGGGCGTCTTGCAGGTCACGGTCGTTCCTCCGTGGCGAGCGTCTGTTTCAACGGTGAGCGCGCCGCCGAGTTGCTCAGCGTCCGCCTTCATGCCTATGAAGCCTCTACCGCGTTCTGCGTAGTCGTCGGGAAGGCCAACCCCGTCGTCCGAGACGGACAGTCGGATGCCGTCGGCCTCGAAGTCCAGCCTGACCTCCACCTTGCTGGCACGGGCGTGCAGAAACGCATTGGTGAGTGCATTGTGGGCTATGGAGAAGAGGCGGGTTCGGGTGACCACTGCGAGCGGCGGCTCAGTCCCGGTCTGAGACATCTCCGCAGGGACCGCGGCGACCTTCGCAAATGTCTCTGTGTGTGACCAGAGCACGCGGGCCAACTCTCTACCCTCGAAGAAGTAACCCTCGTTGATGGGACGCCTCAACTCCCACATAGCCACCTTGGACAGCGATGAGGTCGCGGCCAGTGTGGCAGTCAGATCCTCGCTCAGACCGGCGGCCAGCTTCATGGCCCTGTGTATCCCCAAGCCGATCATGTATGCGGTCTGTGCGGCCGTGTCATGAATGGCCTGGGAAAGCTCAACGCGCTCCCGATGCAACTCCTTCTCCCGTTCTGAGGACTCCTGTCTCCTGACCTGCTCGAACCGGGCGATCAGGCTGACCGATGCGGCAACCGCATACATTGCCACCAACCTGGCTAGGAGAGCCTTCTCCTGACCGGATTCGAAGTCGAGGCCGGAGCCCGCCGTCAGAGTGACAACGGCATAGATGGCAGCGACCATCGTGGTCCAGGCGAGACTGAGCCACAGGGACGCGAAGACGACGGCGAACAGCGCCAGGGCGGGATAGTAGGCCACATAGATGAACAGGCCGAATTCGCCGCCGATGATGGCGGCAGTGATCAGGGCGATGTCCAGTCCGCTGAGGAATACTAGCCAACGCCACGTCACCGCCCGGCCAGTCCAGAGACGGTAGTGGACAAGGCCGTTGAACACCACCAGAGGCACGTTCAGGAACAGGTGCTGCTTGCCGGTGGCGTACCAGAACTCCGGTCGAAAGGCCGTCACAGCCACTGCAGCCAGCCAGATGAGCCAGCGCATCCACACTGAGACTCTCGCGGCGTACACCATTGCGTCCGGGTCGGCTCGCACCGCCTGGACAACCTGTCTGCGTATGTCGGCCCCAAGCATGCCAGGTACCTAGCCCTCCACCCCTGCCCTCGTTACGACGCTACGGGGATTGGACCCTCTACGCCGATACCGTCCATTGGCAATGATATCGATGGACCCCTCTCACTTGATGGCGTGGATCCATTGCATCCCTCACATTAAACGTACCGACTCGGCGCGGCGTTGTCGAGGCCGAAAGGTACTTAATCACATGGGGACATTTGTACTCACGCCGAACATGCAAAATGCTCTATCAACAGTTCAGGGCGTCAGCACAGCAACACGCAACTCGAAAGTTGCTCACAACCTACCAATACATCCAACCGTGCCCCGCAAGTAGACCGTTGAGGACATCAAGTCGGCCGCTTCGCTCGCCTCCTCCACCACTTGCACGACCACGTACTCCTACATATCCCTCCCGGAGCGTTCCCATTACTCAGATGGACAAATCGACTGCTTCTGCAATTTCAATGTGGGACGCATATGATGCCATGCTCCCAAACAGACAAGGATGACCTTGCAGTGTAGAGTACCAATTGGAATACTTGGCGATGCCGTCACACCAGTGTTTGGCTTCACCCAACGTACCTACCCTACGACCTCGCAACACTGAGCAGTTCGCGGAATAGTGCTTCCCAGCGATCCAGCACCGCGGTGTCGGAGAACTCGGTGCGAACGCGTTCAAACGCCCGGTCCGCCAAGGCCTGCCGTTCCTCGGGACTCGCATCCATAAGTTTCTCCATTGCGTTCGCGAGTGCCTCCGAATTTCCCGGCGGTGCGAGGAGACCGGACACTCCATCCTCCAGTATCTCGGGTATGGACGCGACGGATGTCGCGACCACGGGTCTACGCGAGGCCATCGCCTCCAACACGACCACTGGCATGCCCTCCCAAGCTGAAGAAAGCACCAGTGCATCACTTGCCTGTAGCAGCCGTGGCACATCACGCCGCAGTCCCAGCATAGCGACGCGCTCCTCCAGCCCAAGGCGCCGCACAAGCGACTGCACTTCGCTCCGTAAGGGGCCGTCTCCCGCGATGGCCAGGTACGATTCCGGGCGCTTGCAGGACAACTCCGAGAATGCATTCAGCATCGTCGGGTAACCTTTTTGGACAGCCAAGCGCCCCGCGGCCAGCCACAGGAACTGATCGCGAGATATGCCCAACTCTCCTCGCGTTTCTTCACGGCTCCCGTCCGGCGCGAACCTGTCGATGTCAACGAAGTTGGGGATGACCCGGACTCGGGACGCCGTGGTGACTCCCCGCCGGCAAAGCTCGTCAGCGAGACTACTCGACAACACCGTCACGGCGTCAGCCATGCCGTCTGTAAGCCCCAGCAGCCTTTCTCTGACTGGGGAGTCACGCTCGTTATGAATCGAAGACACGCGCGCCCGGACTCCAACCAGAAGGCGTGGAAGCCGAGCCGTTATCATGCCGTGGTACATGAACCCTACGAGAACATCGGGCCGTTGCCGCCTGATCACAGATGCGGCCGAGATCAGGCTAGCGAATCTCCGTGCCCCGTCGGAGGCGTTCAGCGTCAACACGGTCACGTCCTGCTCTCGAAGCTCGCGGCGCAGCGAGTCCTTAGAGAACGGCAGATATGAGAGGACTGTCACCCGCCACCCCCTCCCTGCGAGGCCATTAGCAATGGCCACCAGTTGGTTCTCCGCGCCGCCCCGCTCAAGGCCGCTGATCACAAACATCACATGCGCGGAAACTGGCGGAGCTTTCCTCAAACGCTCACTGCACGTCCCTGGTCACAGCGTAAAGACTCTACCGGCTACAGCCCCTGCCTTCCGTAAGGCGTTGCGTGTGTCGACGAATAGGTGGCCGGCGGCCGCGACCGTCTGCCAATCGTACGAGCTGTGGTCCGTGACGATAACAGCGCAATCGGCCTTTTGCAGCGCGTCTTCCAGAGTAAGTTGTCCCTCGGTTGCAACGCTTCGTAAGTCCATTCCTTCATAGTGGATGGCGGGAACTAACGGGTCGTGGTAAGCGACAATCGCCCCCTTCCCGGCCAGAAGACGGACTATCTCCAAGGCAGGCGATTCCCTTGTGTCGTTGACATCTGGTTTGTAGGCGATTCCCAATATCAGTACGCTCGATCCTCTCAGGGCCTTCGATTCTTCGTTTAGCGCATCGGCAATCTTGCCGACCACGTGCTGAGGCATCGAGAAGTTGATGTCCTCAGCTAGCTGTATGAAGCGGGCCGTGTAGTCCAACGTCCGCAGTTTCCACGCAAGGTATTGTGGGTCTACGGGAATGCAGTGGCCGCCCAGCCCGGGCCCAGGGTAGAACGCCATGAATCCGAACGGCTTGGTTCCCGCGGCTTCGATGACCTCCCATACGTCCAGTCCCAAGCGATCGCAGATCAAGGCCATCTCGTTGGCTAGGGCGATGTTTGTTGCCCGGAAAGTATTCTCCAGCAGCTTGGCCATCTCGGCCGCCTTGGGGGATGAGACGCAGTGAACACGGTCAACTATCGATTCATAGAGCGCAGACGCCGCTTCGGTGCAAGCGGGGGTGAGACCGCCAATTAGCTTCGGCGTGTTCGATATTGTCCAGGCGCTCTGGCCCGGATCAACGCGTTCGGGCGAGAACGCCAGGTAGAAGTCGCGTCCGGGCTCCAGCCTGGTATTGCAGTTGGCCTGTAGCAAGGGAAGCAAGAACTCTTCCGTGCAGCCGGGATACATCGTGCTCTCCATTACTACAAGCGTGCCTTCGCGCAGATGCGGCGAGATCCGCTCGACTGCGTCCGCCACGTGCGAGACATCCGGGGAACGCGTCTTGCCGAGAGGCGTTGGCACGCAAACGATAATCGCGTCTGATAGCGCAACGGCTTCATAGTCTTCTGCCGCGGTAACTCTGCCCTCTTGCAGGACCAACCTCTCTATTGTCGAGTCTGCTACGTCACTGATGTAGGACTGCCCCGCGTTTATCGCCCGCACCCGCTCTTTGTCGATGTCTATTCCGTGGACAGTAAATCCCGCATCGGCAAAGAGTATTGCCAGCGGCAAGCCGACGTACCCGAGCCCCACGATGGAGATGACGGCTTCGCGGCTGGAAATCCGACTCTGAACGTTCATGCAGGTGATTGTAAAGACTGTCGAACCATCGAAACTACCGTCGAACCCCAATCATGACCTCGTCTCTATACGGTAAGAGCAATTCTGAACGTATCTCGCTGAGGCTAGTCTGCATTTGATCAAAGCCCCGTTGGCGATCGTTTGCCTCAAGTTGATTCATTTCGTTTCATTTCCTGGCTGGAACTGCCTGGAACACGAGGCGGCCTAGAAGCGTTCGTGGAACCTGAACGGAACAGATCAAGGCACCCTTGAGACAACAGTGAAGCAGGACTTGCGGCCATGCTGACCGCCTTCCTAGCCGCCACAGACAGTGATGCCGAAGCTGAGTTAAAGGCCATTCACACACACAACAACAATAGTACATAAGTGCGCACACGGCAATGGGCGGATAGGTCAAATGCTGACGCGAGGTTCATTCCCTAGCGGCAGGGTCATTGGAGGTTGCTTCCCGTTCTGCCGTCAGCCGCTCTATGCAAAACACCAGCCCGACGAACACGAAGTGGAACCAGTCTCCTACGAATGGGCCGGCGTTGTGGAACAGACTGTTGATGCCATACCCTGCGAGCGAGCCCGTAACTGCGCCGGCGAGTACCAAGCCTTCAGTGTCACGTGAGCGGAGAATGCGCCGATACGTTACAAGAAGCGACCGGCCTGCTAGCAGGTAGAACGCAACGAGCAGCGCCAGCCCTGGGTACCCATAGTATACGAGCACTACTAGGAACTGGTTGTGCGGAGTTGTCCTGAGGACCTCCTCGGCAACTCGAGGCTCAAGTCCTCCCGGAAGATGGTGGTCCTCCGGCAGGTACCTGCCGGTTCCCAGCGGGTGATCCAGCGAGTATCGCAGCGCCGTCAGAGCCATAGGTATCCTGGCCCGGGCTGACGTGTCATCGAGGCTGATGATTCGCCTGTTGAGACCAAAGTCGGCGCGCGACTCTCGCCAGAGCTCACGTGCGGTCTCTATCTTGTTACGCAACTCAACTTCGTAGGGTGAGTTCTGGTCAGACGGCCAACCAGGCTGAGACAGGCGAACTAGCGCTCTCCCGTACCACTTGTCCTCTAATCCGCCGGTTTCGTTTCCAATGCTTGGCGTTGGCCCGCTCGCGAGTATGGTATCGGCGCCCCTCACTCCCGGAACGAACATCAGCAGCAGCCAGACGACGATCGCAGCCAAAGCGGCTGACATACGCCTCCGGAGTTCCGGCCTGCCAACGAGTACGATGACGCCCGTTACAACACAGCCTACAACCACGCCCAAGATTGCCGAGCGTGTGGCGTTCAGTAACACCACCGTCAACATCAGCACGAGCGCGAAAAAAAGCACGGCCCGCCATGACCATGTGCGTGCTTTGGTGCGTAGCCGGCTGCCCGACACAAGAAACGCGAAAGCGAGAGGTACGGCCGCTGCAAGGACGTAGCTGAACGCGATGATGTTCTGGGACAGGCCGGCCATCCTGCCGCCGGCAACTATGCCGGGGATCCTATCCAGGTCGACTCTGCTGAGGATAACCCAGACCGTCATAAACGGGTCGCCCAACAAGGTCACAGCCACACCATACAGCGCACAGATCGCGGCCCCTAGCACCAAGACCCCCAGCAGTAGCTTCAACCTGAAGGGTCTGTCGACTGAGAACCAGACAACGACGATCAAGCCTATACCCATGGCAAAGTGTCCGAGCCGCAGTAGTGCGAGCGTGTCCGTGAACAGGTACACCGCTGCCGCCCATAACGTAAGCAACGCCGAAACTGTGAGAATCGGCACCACTGGCCTGAGCCGGGCATAGAGGAAGGAAACGGATCGGGCGTTTACGCAGCCTGTTGCATAGCAGGCACCGGCCAGCAACACCGCGACACTGAGGGACAGGATGAAGACTTTCGCATTGCCGAACGGTGGATATACTGCAACAGTCCATATGCGGCCCAGCATCCCAATGACCAAGAGGACAATTATCGTCCTCTTGAGGAGTTGCTCGTACTTGATGGTCAGGCGCACTTGATAGTGAAGTACCTTTCGGCCACCGGGGAGCGCACGATCCGCTCCGGCTTGCCTTCGAAGAATTCGTCGATCGCCTTTGTGGCTCCGGGCCACGCCTCTAGACGGTACTCATCGAATGCTATTGCGCCTCTGGGTGCGACGTGATCGTACAAGAGCTCTAGCGCTGCCCTGTAGGACTGGTAGATGTCCACGTCAAGGTGCAAAAGAGCAATCGGCCCTGCGTCGTAGGACGGCAGCGTTGTCCGCAGTTCCCCTTCAACAAAGACGATGTCGGAAATAGAATCCGCGTCCAGTCCGGCGGCCAGCAGGTTCTCGCGTACCTGCTCCTGTGAATAGTTCCAAGTTCCGCCAAGATCAGCATTCCATTTGCCGTCAACAGCCGTAGCGTCAGGTATTCCTCGGAACGTGTCGTACCCGAGTATGCGACGTGGCCTGTCGATTGCGTTCGAAATCACGGAGAAATCAAAGAGGGACCTACCTGAACCGACGCCGCACTCAACAATCACTCCATCCACATCGGCCACTTTTGCCAACAGCCTTTCGAAGTGCATGAACCGGCTAATCCATTTGAAACCGTATCCGCTTACTAGCGGATTTTCAGGATTGCGTCTCGCGCGACTCACGTCAAGTCCAAACGCACTTCTAGCAAACTTCTTGGCAGCACTCTTAAATGCCGCTTTCAGGCCTCTACTCTCGTCGGATGAAGGCACTCTCACCTCCTTGTTGAAGTATCCACCAGTTCGAATACTAGGTCGAAGTACTGCTGGATCGAGCCTTCGGCAGTGTACTCGCTGGTTCCTTCGATGAGGCGTGTGGATTCGATGGGCCTGTCGATCGTATCGAGTATCGACTGACCCAGTGCGCGCCAGTCTCCCACCGGGACCAGGCGGCCCAGTGCTCCGTCTCGCAGAATTTCGCGCGGACCGCTTGGACAGTCGGTGCTTACGATCAGTGTCCCGCACGCCATCGCTTGAACAAGCACATTCGGCGACCCTTCGTATACAGAGGACAGCACAAACAGCTTTGCCCTGGACATGTACGAGTATGGGTTACTCACGAAGCCCGGGAAGTCAACCGCATCTTCTATTCCTAGGTCCTCAGTAAGGAGCCGCAACGCATCTCGTTCCGGCCCTTCTCCCAGGACGACCAGCCTTGCTAGGCGGACCTTCAGCACCACGTTGGCGAATGCCTCCAGCAGTGTGGGATAGTCCTTCACAGGCACCAACCGGCCCGCGGCGAGTACTACCGGCAGGGATGAGTCCTGGAACCAGGGGTGGTCGACAGGTTCCACCGCCTTCTCGGCCAGTTCGGGCCAGACGACGGGATTATGGATTACTCGCACCTGTGGCGCGAGATTCGGGGCGGCGCCGACGAGATCGTCTGCCGCACCACGCGAGTTTGCGATTACCACGTCGGCATACCGCAGAAGCAGGCGCTCAAGCCGCAGGACGGCGCGCGCCTTAAGTCCTCCCTGCCTGAGCTCCATCGTAAATGTGCTCGCGCGGCGGACGCCGAGTGCCATCTTCCTGGAAAAGAGTGCACGCGCCAGAATTGCGACTACGTTAATCTCAGGCGAAGTAGATATGAGCACGGATGGACGCTCGCGACGGAGGTAGCGAACAAGCGCGGGGAAGCACAATAGGGCCCTCCGCGAATTGAGGTCTATGAGCCTCACATCCGGTGGGACGAATTCGAGGTAGGGCCCCGTAGCCTTGACCAGAATGAGATCGACAGCCACCCCCCGCTGCGCTAGTCCCCTCGCAATGTCGAGCATTGCTCGTTCGGCGCCACCACCTCGAAGCGAGCTAACAAAGAGTGCGACGCGAATGCTCACCGTGAGCCGCCCGCCATCTCGACAAGCACGTCAACGTAGCGGTCGGGTGAATGTTCGGAGAGGACCAGCTCGTAGCTGCGACGTCCCATCTCGAGAAGCTGCTCGCGGTCCTTAATTGCTCTCTCGGTGCATGCCGTCAAGTCGTCGATGTCGCCGGATCGGAACATGAAACCGTTTTCGCCGTGCCGAATGTAGCCGCTCGTCCCGTTCGCATCGCTGCACACGACCGGCAGCGAGTGGGCCATCGCTTCGAGGTGCGAGACGGCGGCCGGCTCGTCCCGGCTCGCTAGCACAAACAGGTCGTGACTTGCGTAGAACTCACCCATTTCTAGATGGGGTACGTTGGCCTCGATCCGAACAACCTCTTCCATACCAAGACACGTTCTGAGCCGCGTCAGCTCTTCCCACTCGCGACTATGCTCAGATGTCGAGCACTCGCCGACGATCGTTGCTCTGAGCGCATAAGACTTCGATAACTTCGCTACGACCTCAAGGAACATTCGATGGTTCTTTCGCGGCATGAACTTGCCCACGTGAAGCAAATTTATGTACCCATTTGCGAACCAGTCCCTCTCGTCCGCCGATGTCTGCGGCAACATTACAAACGGCACGTATCGAGGTGAACACCGGGGCCACGCATGGCGGTTGGGGTCCCCTAGTACTGGCGTGAACCACGCAGCGCCCGTCACGCGGAGCAAGGTCGTTTCCATTGCACCCTTTAATCGGCGGACTTCCCGATGCCGTGGCGCCTGATTATAAAGAACAAGGTGTGCATCCATAATCCTGGAAAGCGTGATCGCCAGCAACCCGTAGGCGGAAGAAGGGTTCCGGACGACAACGGCAGCTGGCTTCACGCTTCGCATCTCTCTCCAGAACGTCAAGACTGGGGGGATGCCGCCAACGTCGCTCCAGGTCAGTCCAGGCAATGCCGAGACCATACGCCGGAGAAGGTCGAAAATGCGAGAGCGGCCTAGGACACGCGGCTCAAGTACATCGTATGCCTCGCTCCGGCCCCGTCTGAGCGCCAGGACCGTCACCTCGTGGCCCGCGTCCAGTAGAGCCCTGAACGCGTACCGCTGGTTCGTGTGAAACCTCGGAGCCGTGAACACAAAGCGCATTCGGCTTACTCGAAAGGTACCGTCGCAGACCTCGTCAATACCGCCAAAGCGTAATCATCGCCCTGGTACTCGCCTCGTGAAGGCATGGTCACGATCTCCAGAGACCAGCGGCCTTCACGCTCCTCCAGGAAGTCCGAGACCGCTCTTCTGATGCCCGCGAAGCGTTGCTTGAGAACCACAAACTCGTTGGCTTCCCCCAGGCGGGGAGCCGCGTCTCTAGCCTTTTGCCACACCACGCCCAGCGTCCGCCCGACTCCCCAAGCAGCGAAGTTCATTGGCCTAGATCTGATACGCCCAGCGACTACGCCGAGGTGGTAGTCATCCATGACGATGGCGCACCGTTCCGCCATCAGCGAGTCGAGCATCGTCAACTCACCCTTCACGTCCGCATAGGTGTGGCTGCCATCGAGAAACGCCAGGTCTATTGGGCCATGCGGCCACTCCTGTAAGACTTCCAGTGAACGGCTCGTAATGGTGGAGACTACTGCACTCTCCTCCGCGAACCACCTTTCCCAGATCTCCAATCGAGTCATGGGCCGTGCACCATCCAACTCGTCATCGCGCTGCTTCGCGATGTGCCAGCGGCGAGGCTCATCGTGACCGAACACGTCGACTGTATAGACATGGCCGCCCGCGTCCTCGTCCAGAATCGCACGCGCAAGCATCATGGCGGAAAAGCCCCTAGCCGTACCGATGTCGAGCGCTACCAGCGAACCGCCGCTCCCGGCGAATAACCGGCCCAGCTTGTAAAGCAAGAGACCGTGTTCTCCGCCATCTCCGCCTCTGAGAACCCTTCGGGCGCTGCGGTACCATCCGTGAGGAACTTCCGCCCTGGCCAATTGTGCAAGCTTCACATCTAGAGACGTGACGGAGGCTCCGGAAGGGACTAAAGTCACAATGACAGACGATATCCCGAATCCAACATCAGCGGCCGGTAGACTTCTTCGTGATAGCGTCTTGCTATGGCACTCCAATCGTGCTGACGAACCGTACCCAAGGCATTCTCGACTATTGACTTTGTAAGTTCGGCATCTTGTAGAAGCTTTGACGCGCCGGCTGTCAGGCCATCTACGTCATCTACATCCGCAAGCAGCCCATTCTCCCCATTTCTTATCAGATCGGTGCACATTCCTACTCTCGTAGCAACCAGCGGAGTTTCGGTCGCCATGGATTCAAGACATGCCATAGGGCCACCCTCATCTCGTGAAGCAATCACATACAGATCGAGCGCCCAGTAGTGCCGAGCTACGTCTTCATATCGCTTCAGGAATACGTGACGGTAATGAACACCCATCTTCTCCAAGCCAAGCTTCACATATCCTCTCGCTGGTCCTGTCAGGAGGACATAGATATTGAAATCACGACGCAGCCGGTCGATTACCTTCAGGAACACGTCAGGGCCCTTGACCCACTTGGGAGACAGGCCTTCTTCCCAGCCTTCTCCGTCCTTTTGAAACGATCCGATGCACTTTGCATCTTCTGGAATACCGAGTTTTCTCCGGATATCGAGGCGCTCCTCGCTGGTAGGCGGAAGGAACAAGCGCGTATCGATTCCGTGAGGGATGTATGCAAGCTTGGCTCTGTCCACCCCCTCTTCCAGCAGAGTAGTTGAGCCAGCTTGAGCATGCACGATTATCTTGTCTAAGAAGTTACTCGCTTCACAGACGTTATCTAGCCGCCTGGCAAACTGTGGATTCGGGTGCGATCTCCTCCCGTGTGTCCAAGAAACGACCTGCTTGTTGGAAGGATGAACTCTGCGGTACATCTCTTCTTCAAAGTAACCTGTTGGCGACCCAAAATGGACAAGAGACTGACGCAGATCACTCCATGCGTATTGAGGTCCAAAGGCATAGTAGTTGCTGAGGTGATAACGTATGGCGTTTCCGATTGTTGAAAGAACCCAGCCGGTATCTCCAACGTAGATCAGCGGAGGTTTGACCCAAGAGCATCTCTTAGCAATCGCGGACGTGCATATGTACCATCCGCGCAGCGTCAAATGGCCGGGCTTGGCTATCTTCTTGCCTATTCTTCTCACGATACGTTGCGCTGCGAGTGCCGCCCTGCGATCACTTCTCTGAAGGCGGAGACGTATTCTTCGGCGGCACGTAAGATCAGGAACCTGTCCCGTTGTTCAACGAGCTTACTCCGCAAGCTGGGTAGTCGCAGCCTCAGGTCGTCTATCACGCAAGGCAAGTCGTCAGATAGGGGAATGCCGAACTCTCCCGCAAGTTCCCAATTGCCCCCGGAATCCCGGTAGACAACGGGTAGCCCGCAGGCCATAGCTTCAACGATGGCGTTCGAGCAGGGCTCGTTCCACGCCGCGTGGACCATGGCGTCGGACGAGCGCATTAGGGCTGCGAGTTCATGCGATTGAAGGATTCCCGCAAGGTTCACGTTTGCGGGGTGGATCTCCGGGCACCAGTTGCCTGCAAATGTCAGCTCCACACCAGGCAGCTTAGATATCTCAGCCAAGGTGTCGAACCCTTTGCGCCGGTTTGGAGACCAGGAAACTGCGACGAGCCGTAGCGGGGAGTCAGTGAAAGGCTTGGTGCCTCCAGGATAGAACACGCGCGGGTCAACAGCGTTTTGGATTATCGTATAGCGCTCTGGAGAGAACTTACATTGCTCGGCGAAGCTCTTCCGGCAGTATTCACTCTGAAAGATCGTGTAGTCGGTCAGTCGGTTCACCGCAGGCTGTACTTCATCAGCTTTCGTCCTACGTCCACGGACAATCTCGGGAACGCCGTCAACGCGGTGAACAAGCACCGGCCTACTTCTAATCGCACGAGTCCACAGTCGCGTCACGAAAGCTGATTCAAAAGGAGTCATCGCGCCTGTTCTCCTCAACCTCTCCACCTGTGCAGGAAGCAAAGGTTTGTTCGCGCCGCGATTGAAACCGTTGAGCAACACGACCTGAGTATCATATTGTGGCCTCGAAGTCACTCTATGCCCTAACCTCGACAGTTCGGAGTTGAGAGCGCTCAGGAACTGGTTTCCGCCGCCCCAAGGTGAGCTGACTGTGTCGAAGAGAACGCATATGTTAAGAGCATCGCTTGGTGTACTTTTTGAGCTTTGCAATGCTATACCAACGGGGTTCGCTGATTTCGGCGCGCTACGAACCAGACTCCGTTCGGGCAAGAAGATGGATTCTGTCGCGCTGAACCTACCTTATCTATCAATATGAATAGGTGGGTGACGAGCAGGGCGAACATCACCCCGCAGACTCGAATCAGCTTTCCTAGAATCCAGCCTCGGACATATGGCCTCACGAGGTCAAATGCCGATAGGAACACGCCCCCGCAGGCTTCCACCTCGATCGACGATAGCCCGGTCTCACTAAGTAGATTACGAAACGCTTCTGGTGTATAGCGCCAATAGTCGTTCGGAGCGCCGTGCACTCCAAGAGCGAAGGGCGTCCAGCCGTACAGGATCGCACCGGGCTTCATGACACGGCGAATTTCGCGCAGCGCTCTTCGATGCTCGTAAACGTGCTCCAGCAGATTGAAGCAGAGCACGGTGTCGAAACTCTCCGCCTTGATCGGCATTTGCGTAGCAGAACCGTGTATGTCATCGGACCCTCTGGGCTGAATGTCCAGAGCCACTATGCAATCCGCATCGTCTATATTCATGTAGCTTAAATAAGTCTGTCTGCTGCCGCCGCCGACGTCCAGCACCTTACCTCTGACCACCACATGCTTCATGACCTGGAGGTGAAGAAGTGCTCGGTTGACGCTCATACCTTTATAGACGTGAGTGGCTATGAAACGCCCAGTGGATGGCCTTCGCTGTCTGTGGGCGCTCATTAGAGTTGATAGCTCCGCCTGATAATCGAAGCTGCAAACGGCGCCAACGTTATCATGATCGCCAAGGTATACGCTAAGCGAGACCAGGCCGCCCCCTCGGCCCCAAAGCTAGGAAGAAGGAAGATAAGCAGTGAGGCAGAGATGACAAGCGCCACCAGGGCCGACAGCAAGTTAGGCAGGGTCCGGCCGATAGCCAGGGGCATCCTGCCGTAAGTCCCCACTATTGTTCCGATCAACGCACCGGGAATCAGTATCAACATAACCGATGCGGCTTCCGAAAACTCGGCTCCCAGCACTATCTCGACTACGGGTCCCCGCACCAGAGTCAGCAACGCAAAACCAACACCCGCTACTCCCGCCGTGACCAGTGTAACCCTCAACAGCGTGCGTCTCAGATCGGTGCCTCGCCCCTCGAACCACAGCCTGCTGAGTTCAGTCTGGGCGCCAGTTGCTATCAAGGCAACCGGTCTCCGGCAAGTGTCGACAATACGCCGTGCCGCACGGTAGATGCCAGCGGCGGGCGCGCCCGCAAGCTGCCCCACGAGGATCGTGTCAAGATTTGCGTTCAATGCGCCGATCGTGGCCCGGGCCCACGTTCCCGCTTGGAACCTGACCACCTCCCGGGACACTCGGAATCTGGGAGATCGCAGGAACCCGGCAACGCCCGCTCTTGGCGCGGAGGCTGTAGCCGCAGCGAAAATGCCAGTTCCGCGCACTATCGACCCAACCACATAGGCCCCCACAATCGCGAACAGACCGCCGCCCGAAAGCCATGCCAGCACAATCATGCCGACGAGAGCCGCAGAGCCCGCCAACTCCACGACCGTAGAGAGGGACACACGGTCCGCCAGGCGCAGCAGGGCTATGCTCTCCGACTGCGTCGACCCAAGCACGCCGACGACTCCGAACAACAGCGTCGCTTCCACATACGCGTCCCTGAGGCCGGTGAACTCCCGGGCCACGTTGAGCGTTATGAACATCACGGCGTACGCAAGCAGCGACATTCCGAACGAGACGGCGAGCGCGAAGTGAACGATGGCCGCGGCCTGATCGCCTCGACCTTCTACCACACTCTTTGAAACGAACGCGATCACGGCGTCGCCGCCAGGCAGAGAGACGATTCCATGAATGAGGCCGGTCGCCGACATGATCACGGCCAGCACACCGTAGCCGTCGGGACCGAGGACCCTCGCGGTGATGGAAACGGTGGCCAGCCCTGCGAGCAGTTGGATCCCAGTGGCCGCCCCCATCCAGAACGTCTGCCGGGCGACACGCTTCTCGGACTTGTTCAGCGTGGGCGTAAGGAGCGCCTTCACTATTGCTGGCCGCACCCGGAGCCAGGGTCAGGATGTATTGATTCGTTGCACAACCACATCCCCCGTGGAACGGATCGTTGCACTCTGGCCAGCCCTTTCTTTCTGAGAACGCCCGTACTATAATCGTTATGTGAAGTCTGCGAAGCACAGCCGGACTCACTCCGCAGCCCGACAAGTATGGTCGCCCTGGACAGGTGACTATGCTCTAGTTTCTTATGGGTCGCGGTCCATGCCGTGGTGGCCGCAATTGGCCGCCTTTGGCCGCATTTCGAGAGCCTGAAACCGCTCCACAGCTTGAAAGTGTCCGCAATTCTCCGATCAGTGCGGACATTCCTTCCCTCCGTAGCTTTGGAGCGAAGTCCCAGCGGCTCCTGATCGGACTTGGACCGAGCGTCGCCATTGAGGAGTATGTTGTGAATTCTTGGCACTTGCCCAATCCTAGTGAGCGGCGGGCCCATACGCAATGTGAGCGGCGGGCCCAAATGCAATCGGCTATAATGGCTTAGCTGCGCGGAATGCCGTAACAGTGGCGCCGTGACGCTAAGATAGCCGCTCGACAGGAATCGCGCCGTGGCCTTGTTGCCAATAATCGAATACCCGGACCCGGTCTTGAGGATGAAGGCGAAGAAGGTCCGCAAGATAGACAGGAGCGTGGAGCGGCTTGCGGAAGATATGATCATTACCATGCAGGCTGCTGATGGTATCGGCCTTGCTGCCAACCAGGTGGGTATGCTGCGCCGCGTTATCACTATCCAACTTCCGGAAGAAGAACCAAGAGTCTACATCAACCCTGAAGTAGTCCACCGTGAGGGAGAGCGATCGGTGGAAGAGGGCTGCCTCAGCGTTCCAGGGTACAAGGGGTTCATTACACGGGCGGTCTGGATCAAGGTCAAGGCTTTGGACCTTTCGACGAAGCTCATCAGGCTCAAGGCCGACGAGTTGCTTGCTCAAGCCCTCGAGCACGAGATCGACCATCTGGATGGTATCCTATACCTAGATCACCTAAAGTCACATGAAGACCTTCATAAGCTGGAAGAGGAGGAAGAACCGGCTTCCGTAGAGGTGGCGGTCGGCTAATCGACGCGCCGCAACACCAGGAACTGCCCGGCAACACTTTGTCCTCGGTCTCTACTTCACGAACACTCGCGCCGCCCGCGGCCCGTCGCATGGCTGATTTCCTTCGAGCCCGCGGCATGCGGTCGTACCTTGTTGGAGGCGCGGTGCGCGATGCGTTGCTTGGCCGTCATTCGCAGGACGTCGATATGGCAGTTGAGGGCGATGCCACCGGCGTCGCACGGGAGATTGAGACAACCTTGGGAGGCCGGTCCGTTGTACTGGACAACAGCCGCGGAATTGTAAGGGTAATGCTGCCAGATCCGGAGGGCCAAGTCCAAATCGACCTCAACTCCGCGACGAAAGGGATTGCAGCCGACCTTGGCTCGCGCGACTTCACAATCGACGCGATGGCGCTCTCTCTAAACGGAGGCCCCGAAGAACTAGTCGATCCGCACGGCGGGCGCGCTGACCTGGCGGGTAAAGCGATACGAGCGGTTTCGCCTTCCTCACTCCCGAAAGATCCGGTGCGACTGCTGCGAGCTGTTCGACTGGAAGCTCAGCTGGGATTCAAAATCATCGATGAAACGGCAAGTGACATCCGAGAGAAAGCAACACTAGTCAGGGCAGTGGCCCCAGAACGAATCAGGGACGAACTGCTAAAGACACTGGCCGAGTCCGGGGCAACCGCGTCATTGAAACGGCTGGACGATTTGGGTCTACTAACACAGGTCATCCCGGAACTGGAGGATGCGCGCGGCGTGACCCAGCCGAAAGAGCACTACTGGGATGTGCTTGGCCACCTGCTGGAAACGCCGGGTCAGGTCGAACGCGTTCTGGATGCGCCGTCGGACAAGGCTGCGTGGTGCGTCCCGAAGTTCGATGACATGGCGGCCTACTTCGCCGAGCCGATAGGTGACGGCGCGCAAAGGAGCACTGTCCTGAAGATAGCGGCGCTGTTGCACGATGTCTCGAAGCCGGCGACCAAGCAGTTTGAACCGTCAGGGCGAATGAGGTTCTTCGGGCACGATACAGAAGGCGCGGAAGTCTCGAAACAGCTCCTGAAGCGCCTGCGATTCAGCGGGCGCACGTGCAGTCTGGTGCGTTCCATGGTCCGGTTCCATCTCAGGCCTAGTCAGCTTTCACAGAAGGGGGAGATGCCAACCTCTAGAGCAGTGTACCGGTACTACCGGGACGTCGGTGAGGTCGCCGTGGACACGCTGTACCTCAACATGGCGGACTACCTTGCTGCGCGGGGACCTGACATTGAGCTCGACTACTGGGCCGAGCACTGCCATATGCTGGGCGTGATTCTGTACAACCGCGATCGCCGTCCAGATCGCGCCGACGGGCCGAGTTGGCTAATTGACGGCCACGATTTGATGGCCGAGTTCTCATTGGAGCCAGGCCCAATCATAGGTGAAGTCTTGGAGGCAGTGCGCGAAGCGCAGTGCTCGGGCGAGATCGGCACTCGGCAGGAAGCGCTCGACCTTGCGGGCGCCAGGCTTGTTTCGGACTGCCGCCGTGCGTAGACACTACCGCGCGCTTGCGGCCATTGGTGTTCTCGTGTTGTTGGCTGCCCTGATTCTGGCGTTCCAGTCGATTCGACTGGGCGGGTTCGAGCGCGGCGGCGATACTCCTCTCGGATTGAAGCTGGGTCTGGACCTTCAGGGTGGCATCCATCTTGTGTACCAAGCGACGCTGGAGGATCCCGCGACCGAGGAGTTGACAATCCCGAGCTCAGACCAGATGAACGCGCTCAAAGCGTCAATAGAGCGCCGCGTAAACACGTCCGGTTTAGGAGAGCCGATCATCCTGATCCTCGGCGAAGACCGCCTTCTGATCCAGCTTCCCGGCGTAGAGGACAGTACGCGCGCGAAGAGAATCATTGGCCCGACGGCCCGTCTCGAGTTCTTTCACCGAACTTTCGAAGTGCCGCTGGAGATCCAGGACGTAACCGAGGACTCGATCATCGGCGTACGCATAGAGGAGAGGCGTCCGGAGCCCCCGACAAGCGCGGCACTGGCCGCCGGCTCCGCCACAAGCAGCGTGGAGACGGACGAGGACGAACCGGACCCGACGCCGATGTTCGTCCTAGAACTCACACCTGAGGCCGCAGACGCCCTAGACCTCGAGATAGCTAATCTGGACGCGAGCCTTGAACCGGTTCCTGGCTCAAATGAGACTTACGCCAGCTTCCTGGTGGTCTCCGCCGAGGGCGGGCCCACATACGAGATTACGTCGCTGCCGGCCGTGGCAATTGCCGGCGGGCCAGTGATCGGCATCGACGGCCCGAGCAATATAGAACGCTTAGAGAGCACGAATGACTACCGGGTAGTCATTCCACCTCACGTAGCAACGAGTACGGCCGCCGCAATCGCTGTCTATGGAGACAGCCCGAGAGTAACGTTGAGCAAGATCGCTGGCAAGGACGATAACGACATCGGGCTGACCGGCGACGACCTAGCACGCGCCTATGCTGGGCAGCACAGCGGATCAGGGGCGCCAATCGTGAACATCGAGTTCAATGACCGTGGTGCACGGATCTTCGGCGACCTCACTGCCGAGATAGCGGGGACAGCAGACCAGATTGCTATTTTCCTAGACGAAGAGGAACTTGTGGCGCCGGTGGTGCAGCAGGCAATCACTAGCGGCGTGGCCTTCATACAGGGGCACGACTTTACCATAGAGCGCGTCAGGGATCTCGCCCTACTGCTAGAGTCGGGCCGCCTTCCAATAGAGATTGTTCCGATCTTGGAGCGCACGGTGGGGCCGAGTCTCGGTCAGGCATCCCTCAACAAGAGCGTAGTGGCTGGGGCAATTGGCTTGGCGCTGGTGCTGTCGTTCATGGCGCTGTACTACAGGGTGCCAGGCGTGATTGCCGCAGTGGCACTGATCATATACACCTCGGTGCTGCTGGCAGTGTTCAAGATCATTCCGGTGACGCTCACACTCTCAGGCGTGGCGGCGGCGATCCTATCGATTGGCATGGCAGTGGACGCCAACATTCTGATCTTCGAGCGCATGAAGGAGGAGCTGCGGCGGGGTCGCACTCTGCTCGCCTCGATCAACATTGGGTTCAACCGCGCATGGCCCGCGATACGGGACAGCAACGTTTCGACGTTGATCACCTGCGCCATCCTATTCTGGTTCGCGGACCAACTTGGGGCAGCCGTTGTGCAGGGGTTCGCAGTGACGCTGGCGATTGGAGTAGGTATCAGCCTCTTCTCAGCTATCTTCGTAAGCCGCACTTTCTTGAGAATGGTTGCTGAGACTGGTGTCGGCAGACGGTTGCATCTGTTTGTGCCAGCGGGTGCCGATGACTTGCCCCAGGTCCTCACCGAAGCGGCTTCACGGAGGAGTTGAGTCTTGGACTACGTGGGCAAGCGTTACCTTTTCTTCCTAGTCTCAGCGCTTGTGATCGTGCCTGGGATCGTTTTTTTGATCATCTCTCCTGGGCTAAAGCCAGGGATTGACTTCACAGGCGGCTCCTCGATTATGCTGGAGTTCTCGGCGCCCGTGGACGAGACAGATCTACGGTCCGAGCTTGAGGCGCGCGGCCATCCGGATGCTAACGTCGACCGGTTGGCGGATGGGTCTTACTTTGTAAGGACAAAAGTCCTGAATGAAGACGAAAAGAACGCGCTTGTAGACGACCTAGAAAGCTCATTGTCGCCCGACGGGGTCAATGTTCCTTCGTTCGACCTCGTCTCTCCGGTTGTGGCAAAGGAAACGGTGCTAAACGCGCTGTGGGCCGTCGTTGCTGCGGCTGTGGGTGTATTCCTGTACGTATGGTGGGCGTTCCGCAACGTGCCCAGGCCGTTTCTCTACGGAGCGGCAGCGATAATTGCGCTGATGCACGATGTGATGATAGTGCTCGGGGTGTTCGCGATACTTGGGAATCTCGCCGGCATTGAGGTTGGGACAATATTCCTGGTTGCGCTGCTGACGGTGATCGGATACAGCGTCAACGATACTATCGTTATCTTCGACCGTCTCCGCGAGAATGTGATCAGCTACCCAAACCGCAGCCTATCGGACAACGTGAACCTGAGCATATCCGAAACCCTCGGGCGGTCCATCAACACGAGCGCTACGATCATGTTCCCGCTATTGGCCCTTTTGCTGTTCGGGGGGGAGACGATTCAGGTCTTCCTGCTTGTTCTGATAATCGGAGTTGTCTCCGGTACATACAGCTCTATCGGTGTTGCGGCGCAGTTACTTGCCGCGTGGGACCTGGGAGACCTCAAGCGCATCTTGGACCGCATCCGTCCGGGAACTAGGACGGCCGCTTCAAGCACGGGTGTCGCGAGATCTTCGGGGTAGGCCAAGCACTCTTCAAGCCTGCCTTCTGAGTCCGAATCAGGCCAGTCGAGAACGGGACATAGAAGAGCACTCGCCTAGGGCGTGAGTATTACCCTTCCGAAGGTTTCTCGCGCCTGCATCCTCGCGTAAGCTTCTCCGGCCTCCTCAAGCGAGAACTGGTCCGATACAACCGGACGCATGCTGTCGGCTAAGACGAGTTCAATGGCGTTCTCGACGTCGGACTTCCCTGCCCCGGACGATGCTTTGATTGAAGCGTCACGGAAGACCAACTCGGCCAAGTTAAACTCCACCCGCTTTCCGGCGACCTCTCCCAACAGCACCATGCGCCCATACTGGGCCAGGCTGCGAAGCGCAGACAGGAACGTCGACGAGCCCACCGTATCAATCACAACCTCGACGCCTTCATCCTCGGTCAGGGCCAGAGCGATTTCCGAGAAGTCGAGCTCTCCTGCCAGTACAGGTTCGCATGCGAACTGCGATTCCAGCCGCTCGGCCTTCTCCTCGGAACCGGACACCGCGATGACTCGCGCACCGGCGTGAGCCGCCAACTGAACGGCGTGCACGCCCAGTCCTCCACTCGCGCCCGTCACCAGTACTGTGTCGCCGGTGCCCACCTGCGCTACATCGGTTACGGCGCGAATCGCCACGCCGATAGGACACGCGAGGAGTGCCGCGGACGCAAGGTCAATTTCACGAGGCACCGGGACGACGCAATGCTCAGGCAACTTGACGAACTCGGAGAAGCCGCCGTTCAACGCGTGCCCCAAACCGGCACCATTCAAGCACCTGTACACGCGACCGGTAGTGCATCTGACACAGCTGCCGCAGTACCGGTTCAGCATAGTTACAACCGGATCGCCGACCGATAGTCGCGTGACATCCAGGCCAACTTCGGCCACGACGCCCGAAATCTCGTGTCCCAAGATTACGTCTTGTCTGACACCGCGCCGCAAGATGCCACTCATTACTGCCACGTCGTGGCGGCACATCCCGCACGCGGTTACCTCCACCAGCACCTCGCTGGGGCCGGGCTTCGGAGTAGGGACATCGCGAACGCAGAGGACGGGAGGGTCCCCAGCGCGTTGGACAAATAGCGCCTTCAATGCTGCGACACTGGCAGCGCCGCCGTGCGCGCGATCACCTCAATGGTCTCATCCAATGTACGGTCAAGGTCTGCTGTTTCCGGATTCTCATCTGCGAACGGCGTCGTGCTGAGAAGCCTGAAGACATCCGCGGCACCTTGATGGAAATGGGGCGTAGAGCCGGCGTGCTCGAAGGATGCGGCGATCTCTTCCATCTCTCCGATCCACCTGAAGGCGGCGCTTGCAAGGTGAGGAATACCGGAGCGCATTTTTGTGAGCGTATCCGACTGGCTGTACAGGAACTCCTGCTCTAGCTCGGTCGAAACGCCAAGAGAGGCGGCGGCGCATAGTACGGCCACATGCAGGGCATTGGTCCCCTTGGTCAGTCCTGCGTAACACATCTTGATAGCAGAGGCGCGGCCGACCTGAGACCCCATGGGCTTGACCTCAATGCCTTTGCCGTCCAATTGCTCCAACGGTCCCGTGTCAGCGCCGGAGGCGTAGAACCTTGGCGCACCGCCTCGACCCGGTGGGCCGCCGATGATCGAAGCATCTATGTATCTGCCTCCGGCGGAGGTAACGATGGACTCGACTTCCTTGGTGGTCATGGGAGAGATGGCATTGCAATCGGCGTAGAATAGCTCAGTTTCAGAGGCGCGGATCGCTTCGGAGATTGCTTCCGCCGTCTCAACCGTGCGGGCGGGTACCAATATGGACAGAAGCAGATCCGCCTGCACAACAAGCTCTTTGTAGCTGGGTACGTCACGGAAGCCTGCTGCGCTAGCCAGTCCGCGAGTCCTATCGCTACGGCCCGCAAGGCATGTGATTACGTCCAGGCCGTGTTCTCTGAGCGCGCGGCCAACAGCGTGGCCCATGTCACCGGGGCTGAGTATAGCAACGGTCTTAACTGGCATAGGAGGCCTCCTTGGCGCCTGTCCTAACGTTAGCCGACAATGATGTGCATACCTGTGGCGTCCGGTATTCCCTTTTCGCTAGGTGATTTCAGTGCCGATGAATCTCCCGCGCTGCTTCCTTCAACCTCTCGCTCAAGGGGAATCAGGACAGGCTCTCGCTCCTCTCCAATTAAGAGAGAAACAGACTTGGCGCGTGTCCGCACATTCCGGCCAAATGTGACGATTTCATACTTGAGAGGCGTGTGTGTGATTCTCCACAGGCGGCCGTTTGCGGCCAAATGAGGCCAAGCCGTCGAGCTTGGCCTGTCGCCGCGAAAGTGGTTGATTCATTGTCGTTCGCATGGAGTAATAATAGCATGTTTGTTCGCGAAGGGCAATGCGAGGTAGAGCCCTGGCGTGAGGGTTGCGGCCGTAGGAGGCCCCGTACAGAGACGAGTTCAGCGATTGTAGGCCTTATGAGTCCATTCACGAAAGCATAAGCGAGGATGCAATTAAACTATGCATCACACTGCCATTAGTCAGGCAACCATGATTCAACAGCTCAGTTCGCGGCGCGGAAAGCGAAGTCTGACCGGGCGGCGGCAAGAAGTTGTGGATCGGTTAGAACGTCGCATGCCGTATGAGCCAGCGTCTTCGCAACGTGAAGTCCCTGCTCCTGAGCAAGCTATGAACCTGCGGCCTCAGTCATCTGCTTGGAGTGACGGGGGACGGGCCCATCGCTTACCGCTACGGCCCAAACAATACTCAGAGCTGACAGTTGGGCTCGCTCGGGACCCTAGCGTCCGAGAGTTACCACCTTTGCTCTTCCGACGTTGGCATAACGTCCCGGAGTGCATGTCAGCACGATTACCTGGCATTGCCTTCCCGCGGCGGCGATGGCGGCACCCATGCTTTGGAGGCGCTGAGGGTCGCTCCATCCGAGGGCGTCGTCGATCATGACGGGCGCGCCTCCGTCGTCGGGGCTGACGATGGCGGCGCAGGCCAGCCGGCTCAGGACGCCGATCTGCTCGCGGGCGCCGGTGCTTAGCTGTTCGACGTCTAGGGTGATGCCGTCGAGGGTGCGGCGGGTGATTCGAAGGTCGTTGTCGACTTCCACAGCGAAGGTTGGGCCAAAGACGATACGTCCGAGCCGGTCGATGCGCTCTTTGAACGGCTCGACGTAGCGTTGACGAGCCTGCCGACGACGCTTCTCAAAAGTTTCTCTTAGCAGCCGTGCGGCCTCCGCACGCGCATTTACGCGCGAATACTCTCCCTTCACTCGCCGGACCTGGTTGAGCGCCTCGTCATGGAGAGTGTGCAGGCCCTCTTCGCCTCGGAAATCTAGGCTGCTTTGTAGCTTGTACTGATGCTCCTTGTTGGACTGCAAATCGTCAATAGCGCGTTTTAAGGCTTCGCGAGCGTTATCACGCAGGGCATCGAGAGAATCCGGATCCGCAGCCTTTAGTTCTGCTTTAACCCCTTCCAGAGATTTGCGAGCGTCGTCAGCCTTCTTTTCAGCCACGACGAGCGCGGTCGTCAGAACTTCATCCGCTCGGTTTTCTCTGGCTGTGGCGAGGGTAGCCGCAGCATCCTCATTGCTTATGCGGGCGTCCTTGATCCTCGCAGCAAGAACTTTTTCGCTGACCTGAGCCTTGTGAAGCGCATCAGTGGCGTTCTTGGCAGCATCTTCGCAAGTGCCGCACTTAACCTTCCAATCAGCGAACGAAGGCTCCATCTCAGAGGCGACCCGTTTGGCTTCCTCGAAGTCTGAGGGAAGGGGCGGGTCCTCAGGACGCTCTTGGAGATAGGTAGCGACCCGCTTTGATAACCCCTTGACCTTGTCGAGAAGGATTTCGGGGGTGAGGTCCCGCAGGTCTCGCTTGATGGCCTTGGTGGCCTCCTCGCAGTTGCGTTGGGCTTCCCGTCGCTTCTGTGCCACTGTTCGCGCCTCGGCCAGATCGGCGACGCCGCCCTCGTCGCATAGGCGCTGCAAGATCTCATGACTGCTGCCGCGCCGGTCGGCGAGTCCTCTGGACTCGGGCCCTGCGCTCACGCGCATTCTTGCGATGTTAGGAATGACCAGCACCACCTCGTCGACTACGAGCATGCGATTGACTTCGTTGGCAGCTAGTTCGACTCTCTCATCTGCATCATCGACATGCAAAGTAAGGTCGCGCAGAGCTGTCGTCTCGACTGAAGCGGCAGCACTGTCTGCGGCAACCTTGGCACGCTCATCTTCGAGGTAGGCCTGCTCGATCCGATAAACGAGGTCGTCATCTACCCTGACCGATTCGAGAAAGTCCTCAGCCTCTCTGAGGGTCTTGGCGGCTTCCTCATATCGCTCATGGCGTTCCTTGAGTTGGGCCACCTCGATTTTCCGACGCCGGTAGTCGCGGTCCTCTGTGGCCAACCAATACCTGCTCTCGGCACAGCGAAGCGCAGAGCGGGCATCGTCGAGGGCGACCTCGGCCTTTTCGCTGTGTCGAGTGGCTGCCGTAAGAGTTGGCGCCGATTGCTCGACCTCAGCTCTGAGACCAGCCAGTCCATTCTTCTGACGGTCGAGCGTGTTGATCAGCTCTTGCCGGCTATGCTGTTCATTGACAGCCCGGCTGCGCTGCGCCTCTGCAGCGTCGTAGACAGCGGTCAGGCGCTCGATTTCGATACGCAGCCTCTCCGCCGAATCCCACCGCTTTGTCAACTCGGACTCTTGCTTTTCGCACTCCGTTCGGGTCACAGCAAGTCGGCTTGCGTCGGCAACCAACCAGATCATTTGGTTCGTGTCGCTCTCGATCTCTCCGAGCCGCTCATTCAGCTCGCTGACATCTTTCTGAGCCTCCTCCACTCTCTGCTCCAACGACCTCAACTCTCTTCCGGTCTGACCCGTCCGGGTCCAATACTTGTCGTACTCATCACCGATGCGGTCCCACAGAGTGTCTTCGCGGTCGGTTGCGATATCACCGCCCGCAGCGCGATCCAGGGCTTTGCCCATCGACGGCAAGTCAAACTTGGGTAAGTTCAACTCCGTGCCCTGCTCGATTCGCAGCGCTGCCCAGAGGTCCTCGTCAAGAGTCTCTCCTAGAATCGCCTTTGCACGGTCGTGCGCCTCGCGCCCAGTGCAACTCTCACCATGCGGCGCACTGACCTCAAGCGTTGTCTCCGGCCTACGCAGCCACCGCTTACGATACACAAACTCGTATGGGCCGGTGGTCATATGGATCTCAACTTCAGGGCCGGCATCGCGGTCGACGGGCTTGACGGACTTTACGTCCGAATGTTGAGAAGAGTCCGGCAGCTCGATCGCTAACTGGAGCGCTTCCGCAATTGAGGTCTTTCCAACTTCGTTCTGCCCCTCGACGATGGTGACGCCACTGGGGGAGAAGCTGACGTCAGAGCAGGCAACGCCGCGGTAGTTGAGCAAACGCACTCGATTGAGTCTCATGCGCGCTGACCCGCGAGCCGGTGCAGGAGGGCCAAGGCGTCGCGCGCAACGACCGCCTGGTCACCGGACTTAGCCATGTCATGCAGGTCAAGCAGGGCCTCCTGTGCAAAGCCCGAGAAGTCGAAATAGTCTTGGTCGGCGGCATCGGGCACCACGATCAAGTCGCTTTGTCGTTCCCAAGTCTCCAAGGCCGCGAGCAGGTCGGCGTTGTGCTCCAGCACGCTGTCGAGCCGCGCCTTCTGGGCCACAGATACTTGGCCTATTACCGACACTTTACCAATAGTACGGTCCTTAGCTTCCAGCCCGGATAGCCACTCCTCCAGCGCCTCGATGTCCTGTTCGCCGCCCAAGTCCCATTCACGGCGCACGAACCGCCAGGCGCCCACGTGTCGGGCCTCCACATCTATGCTGTCGACATCGACGTCGACGATGAGCACGTTCCCTGGGTCGATCTCCGTATAGTCCGTGGGTTCGGGCGCGCCCGAATACCAAACCCTGCCGGTGATGCCTACATCAGTTGTCGAGTGGCGGTCGCCAAGAGCGACGTACTGAATTAAGCCTGACTTGACTCTCTCCTCTATCCGATCCAACGCAATGAGCTTAGGGTCGTCGGGAGTCGGTGACATTGAGTCGACAGCGCCGTGACCCACCACGATGCGGACGGCGTCCGTTGGCTCAAGTTTCTCGCAGGCTGAATTCACCAAGTCGATGTTTGGGTACTTGTTGGGCCACGGTGCGGGAACTAGCTCGACGCCGGGCGCCGCTTGCACCGGATCAAACCCTTCCAGCACCTTCACGTTGTCCGGTTGAAGCTCGGTGAACGTCGAAGAGCGGTAAATGGAGGACGCATCAAGAGGGTCGTGGTTGCCTGGTAACAGGAAGAATGTGACGTCCGGGGTTGCGGACATCTTTTCGAATGCTCGTCCAAGCACCTGTCGCTGCACGTGATTCGATTCGAACACATCGCCGCACACCACGACGAACTCGCAATTCTCCTCCATGGAGAGTTTTCCGATCTGTTCGATAACATCGAGCCGTGCTGCGCTGAAGCGCGGCTGGGCGTCGGCGCTCAGATAATGTCTAGTCATCCCGAGTTGCCAGTCAGCAGTGTGCAGAAACTTGACCATACTTCAGAAATTTTACTCTTGCAACCGGGGAGTACAGGCTGTTATGAACTGCCAATGAACGGCAACGCCAGACAGTTGAGCGATTGGTCGCCGCAAGGGTCGCCTTCGATTGGCATTCAAGAAGATCACGGAGTGCGATTCGATAGCGTTTCGGTAAGAGAGATATCTCCCCGATCTAGCCGTTTCCCACGTCCCTGATCATTCAAACGCCTTGGCTCTCTTCACCTGTCCATCGCTTTCAGGTCCTACCCTCACCCTCCCGAGCGCGCGGCGAAGTCCGACCGCGCAGCGTCGAGAAGTTCCTGATCGTTCAGAACGTCGCAAGCCGCGAGCGCAATCGTCTTGGCGACAAGGATGCCCTGCCGATTCGCCAGCTCGGATCCGGCCGCCTCGGTCATTCGCTTCGAGTGACCCGGGACCGGTCCATCGCTGATCGCGAAGCTAATCGCGAAAGACGGCACTTCGTGGCTGACGTTACCGAAGTCGGTAGAGGCGCCAACGGGCCGATTACCGGCCGGCAGCTCATCAGTCTGTAGGCCAACTGCCTTTGCGGCCGACAATGCGGCCGTTGCAAGTGGCGAATTGGGACGCACATTTTCGTAAAGCGGATCGCCGGGCAGGATCTCCAGGCGAGCGCCTGTCATCGATGCCGCACCTTCGGCAACGCCTCGAACCTTGTCTACAACTTCGGCGAGGTACTCGCGATCCCTGGCTCTCAGCAGGAAGTTGGCCTCGGCGTACTCAGGGACTACGTTGGGCGCTGAGCCGCCGTGAGTGATGACGCCGTGTACGCGGGCGTCGCCCCGAAGGTGCTGCCGAAGCGAGTCGATGCCGGCGAACAAGTGCAGCAACGCGTTGAGAGCGTTCACCCCCTCGTGCGGGGCGGATGCTGCGTGCGCGGCTTTACCGTGGTAGGCGTAGCGGTATCCGACCAAGGCCAGTGAGAGACTCTCCCCAATCGGCACGTCGGTGTGGATGATAGTGCGATCCGAGGCAGGATGGCTGGACAGCACCACATCGACGTCATCGAACAGTCCGGCCTCCAGCATTCGGATCTTGGCGCCGTCTGTCTCTTCGGCGGGAGTGCCCATCACGACGACCGAACCTGGCAGTGCACCCAGCGCAGCCTGTGCCCCGATGCCGGCTCCCACAGCGGTCTGAGCGATCAGGTTGTGCCCGCAGCCGTGGCCGATGTCCGGGAGAGCGTCGTACTCGGCCAGGACCGCCACCACGGGACCGTTCGAACTTCCAGCGGCCACGGCCCTGAACCCGGTCTCGATTCCGGCGACAGGCCACTCTACCTCAAAGCCGTGTCTGCCGAGAAAGCCCGTAAGCAGCTCGGCCGCATGGTGTTCTTCGTTGCCGAGCTCGGGGTGCGCGTGGATATCGAGGCTGATATCGATCAGTTCATTCCCGGCAGCGTCTATCGCTTGCACCACTTCGTCTAAGTACGGTCTGTGTGGAGATGGGTTAGCGGTCGCCATTTGACTCTCTTGTAATTGGATCCCCTCAGAATTCTGCCACGCTGCCGAAGCATCGCCAATACGAGACCTGTGTGTAGCAAGGTTCGCACCATGGGGCGCTGCAGTTTCCACCCAAAACGCAGTTTGGCCGCCCATTTCTGAGCGGCCAAACCTTGTTGCTCCGGAGCAACTGCCCTACAGAGCAAGACCGGCCGTACGGACCGGCGATGCTCGGAACCGGGTAAGCGGTCCCGTTCCTGCCTGTGGGCAGACAGCAGCCTGACTGATTCCCTGCCGGGAGGTCAGCCAGGCGACCCTGAAGGGAACTTCCATTGGTTGACCAGAACGTGAAGTCTAATCAACTCTACCCCCTTATTCCAGCGCAGATTTTGCGCCGGTTAGTGTCCGAGGAGGACCGACTACCGACGTTAAGTCCAGTCTTCGCCCTCTCTCACCTTGACGGTAAGCTTAGCATCTGAAACGTTCGTATGTCAAGCTCATTGCTGCGTATTCTGCCTAAACATGTAGATCTGTTAAGTGCATTATTTCACAATACGGCAGAGCTTGCGAAATCCGTCACATTCATTCTCACTGATCGGACCGTTGTCATAAAGGTAGCCAGCGCTGCTGATTCTAAGCGCGACGAATGAGTTCATGCTATATAAGGGGCATGACCAGACTTCCTTCACCGCAAGGTGAAATGCTCACATGGTAGCCAGCAGAAAACGATCCGGCCGCGGGCGGGCAGGATCCGGTATATGGCTAATCTGGCTCAGGCCGTGGATTTGGGTGTCCACGGTAGTATGGTCATGGCTGCACCATATGTTCTTAGTTCAGCTCATCGTGCGCGTAGTAAGAGAGGTGTCGGAGGATGACGCAACTCACATGGCAGCCGGCATCTCTTACTACGCGCTGTTCTCAGTGTTCCCTCTCGTGCTAGGGATGACAGCCCTGTTCAGCGTGTTCGTAGATACGGAGACTGTCATCTTGAGACTCACCCAGTTCGCAAATGAGTATCTCCCGGGCACGGAGGACCTGATCAGGCAGAATGTGGAGACGGCGTTGGCCCTCAGAGGCGCTTTGGGGCTGTTCGCCGTGCTCGGGTTGTTCTGGTCGGCCAGCGCCGTCTTCGGTGCGCTGAACCGCTCAATAAACCGCGCGTGGGACATTCAGGTTGACCGACCACTATACGTTGGCAAGCCCCGCCAAATGCTCATGGCGGTAGGCGTGGCGCTGCTCTTCATCATGTCGCTCGGGGCCGCAACGCTCGCACGAGAGGCAGAGCGCATCTCAGAGTCCGGTATTTCGCTGATCGAGTCGATCCCAACCCTGTCAAGCGAGGTCTTTCTGCGGGCCGCATCGGTTCTGCTCACCCTTGCAATTTTCCTATTGATTTACCGGTACATGCCAAATACGAAGACTTACTGGAGATACATCTGGCCCGGCGCCATTGTAGGAACGCTTCTCTTCGAAACAGCCAAGAACGTGTTCATCATATACACATCTCGATTCGCCAATTTCGAGAACGTTTACGGCTCTCTCGCGCCGGTGATCGCGTTGTTGTTATGGGCGTACGTGGCAAGCTTCATCCTGATCCTCGGTGCGGAGATCAGTTCTGAGTACGAACGCCTCAAGAGGGGAGCAGCGCAGGGCAGGCTGCTGGAGCCACACGACTGACACGCCCACAGGTTGCCTGGACAAGACTGAGTCTCAGCGTTCGTCACTTATCCCCATCACCCGCCGCGGAGCCACTTCCACATAAGCAGTCGCATTCATGCGGTGCTTCGTCACAATCTGTTAGTCTCTTCGGGGACACTCAATGAACGAGCGGAAGAGCGCCTCAACAATCAAAATAGAGAACGCAGAATACGTCGTCACCGTGGACGCGGATCGGCGGATCATTCGCGGCGGCAACGTGATCATCGAGGGCTCAACGATAGCCTGCGTGGGCAAAGCGGATGAACTCTCCGATGTACCCGTTGAGCAGGTAATCGACGGACGGCATATGGTCGTCACCCCTGGATTCACGAACGGTCATCTGCACGTCAGCTACGCCCATGCCACTCGAGGCATCTTCCCGGACGATCTGCCGACGCACGAGTACCTGCGGACGGTGTTCAGGCTGCAACAGGCGATGACGGAAGAGGAAGAGCACCTCACTTCCCTGCTCGGAATCACGGAACTTCTCAAGTACGGCGTCACAACGTTCCTGGACCCGGGGACGACGACACACCTCGACGCCTGCATGGAGGCCTACAGGGAGGCTGGCTGCCGGATCATTGTCGGCAGGTCTGTCAACGACGCGACCGACGTCGCAGGTGTGAAGCCAACGGGAACGGACGAAGCGCTGGCGATGACAGAGGAAGCGATCCACCGGTACGACGGCGCCTTAGACGGCCGGGTAAGGGCGTGGGCGATGCCGTTCTCGCAGGAATCCTGCTCGGGTGAGCTTCTGCTGCAGCTCAAGCGTATGGCCGATGAGAATGGAACCGGCGTCACGCTGCACCAGACCAATCTCAAGGAGACGGCAGACACACACAAGGCCGAGCATGGCCACTATCCGGTGGAGTGCCTGGAGCACGACGGCCTGCTGGGGCCAAACGTGTTGCTTGCCCACTTGGCATTTGCTGACCCGTCGGAGATCGACTCGCTGGTGAGAACGGACACGAGAGTGGTGCTATGCCCAACCGCCGCTCTGAAGCAAGGTTCCGGCATCGGGCCGCACGGGGTACTGCCGGAGCTACTGGACCGGGGGGTCTGCGTAGGCCTGGGAACGGACTCAGGCAACAATTCCAACCTCACCGAAACTATGCGTTCAATGTACCTCGCAGCAACACTCTTCAAGGACGCACGGCGCACCACGAGTGTGGTGACGGCTGAGCAGGCGCTGGAAATGGCAACATTGCATGGAGCTCGATCGCTTGGCCTCGACACCGAGGTAGGCTCAATCGAGGTTGGAAAGAAGGCCGACCTCGTCCTGTTTGACACGCGGCGCCCGGAGTGGCGCACGTTGTTCAACCCGGTCACCAATCTGGTGTATGGCGCAGACGGCCGAAGCGTCCACACTGTAATCGTGGACGGCAAGATCGTGGTCCGGGACCATGCGCCGACGTACGTGGACGAATGGGAACTGATCCAGAAAGTGCAAGAGGCGGGCGAGGACATGATGCGGCGCACCGGCATCTCATTCGACAGCAGATGGCCGATAGTCTAACCCTGGGGCCGATGTCAAACAGCGACGACGCCGGAATAAAGTCAACGCGTACACTGATGCTGGCCGCGGACGCAATTCAGAAGCACAACTCGTTCGTGCTTACCACGCACCGTGAACCGGATGGGGACGGACTGGGCGCGGAGGCGGGTCTCCACGGGGCCCTCTCGCAGTTGGGCAAACATGTGCGCATCGTCAACAACGATCCTGTGCCAGATCGTTACAGTTTCCTACCAAACCGCGAGGCGTTCGAGACGTATAACGCCGCTGTGCATGATGAGTTGATCGACGGCGTGGATGTCTTGGCGATCGTTGACGCGGCTCACCCAGACAGGACGGGCCGCATGGAGACGGTCCTAACGGCGTACAAGGGCCTCAAGCTCGCGATAGACCATCACCAATTCACGGGATGGGCCTCTATTGACCTTGTTGACTCGAAAGCCGCCGCGGCTGCGGTGGTGACGCAGGAATTGATCGAGGCGCTACCGGTGACGCTGACACCCGAGATAGCCAGCGCTCTGTACGTTGGACTGGCAAGCGACACACAGAACTTCACAACAGCGAACACATCCGCAGAGTCCCACAAGTGCGCGGCCCGACTCATCCAAGCGGGAGCCGAACCAGCCGAAGCGCATCGGCTGATGTCAGCGACCTGGCGACCGGCACGTCTCAAGCTGCTGGGCAAGTTCACGTCAACCTTGGAGCTATCGGCCGAAGGACAGTTGGCCTGGGGCGTGCTAACTCACAAGGATCTCTGCGCATATAGCGTGGAAAGGTCGGAACTGAACGGGTTTGTGGACCGACTACTCCTCATCGCATCGGCGAGAGCAGCGATGATGCTAGTGGAGGAGCCAGACGGCTCCTACAAGATCAGCTTGAGGGCGAGGCCCGGGGTGCGAGTTGACGATGTCGCTGAGTCTTTCGGAGGTGGAGGCCACCGGCTTGCTGCAGGAGCACGTGTCTCAGCGGCAAAGGGCAATGAGATTATCGAGGTCCTTCGGAGGTTCGGGGAAGAGGCCGAAGCGGCAGTTGGACCGACGGAGTCCGCAAACTAGCCCAACAATGAGACGCCGATCAACCGGCCTATACCGAAGGTGACGCTGGCCGCCAGTCCTCCGGCCAGCAGCATCCGGGCAGCACCCCACAGGGGATGGCGACCGGTCATGACCCCCAAAAGCGCGCCCACCACGAACAGGGCCGCTCCGCTAAGCACAGCGCTAAGAGTAAAGGCTATGTCTCCGAGGTGCAGGACGTACGAGATCAATGGAACGATCGCGCCTGCCGAAAAGGCCAAGAAGGAGCTGATCGCAGCGCCAACCGGCGATCCAAGCCCTCCCGGGTCCAAGCCCAGCTCTTCCTTGGCCATCGTGTCGAGGGCGACGTCCGGGTCTGACATCACTTTCGCTGCCATACGCCGGGCGTCGCTGTCGCTCAGGCCTTTCGCCCGGTATATGAGGCGCAACTCCTCTTCCTCTTCCTCCGGGTTCTCCTCAATCTCAACGCGTTCCTGTCGGATCTGGTGCTCGTAGAGGTCCCTCTGCGACCTAACCGAAATGTACTCGCCCGCGGCCATCGAGAATGCACCAGCCATAAGACCGGCGGACCCCGCCAACAGCACGATATCGGCATCCCCTACTCCGCCCGACACACCCATGATCAAGCTAAGGTTGGAAACCAGGCCGTCGTTCATCCCCATGACGCCGGCGCGCAGGTTGTTCCCAAGCCCAACTCGGTGAGCACGTTCGCTTCCGCGAGTCACCTCGTTCATGGACACGCCCGCCATGGCAGCCAGTTTCGCGGTGTGATTGAGTTCTTCTTCCAGGATGTCCGCCGCCTCCGGATCGCCGGCGTAGGCCTCTATCTCGTCTGCCTCCAGACGTAAGAGAACGGGCAGAACCCGGCCAGTACCGAACACGGTGGCGCCAAGCTTCAGCAGCCTGGGCTTCAGGCCGCGCCGTCCGGGGTCCAGCGATGCCGGGTCCAATCCCAGCTTGTCAGCCCACTTAGCGGCGTGGCGCATTTCGATATCGACGAGGTCACGGAATATCTGGGCGCGCTCGGGATCGCGCTCAACCTCGGCAAGAGCTGTGTACATGTGAACGGCCTCGAGCTCGGAGTCGAGATAGTCCCGGTACTTCCGTTTCGTTGCGTTATCCATGTAACGGGCGGGGGCCTGAGCGTCTCCTTACGTGGAGATGCCGAGACGGGAGCGCACGGCCTTTAGCCTGTCTACGTTCTCTTTGTCCGGTCCCTTCTTCTCGAAGCCCGGAACCTCCAGCAGGAAAGGGACGTCCCGGAAGGCAGAGTGGCCCATGATGACTTCAAAGCCCTCGATACCGATGTAGCCTTCCCCTATGTTCTCGTGCCGGTCAACGCCTGAGCCAAACTCCACTTTGGCATCGTTCGCATGCACCACTACAAGCCGGTCCAACCCGATTTCGCGGTCGAACTCATCCATCGATGCGTCGATCTCGTCCCTGTCCGCGAGGTTGTAGCCAGCGGCAAATGTGTGCTCGGTATCGAGGCACACTTTGACCTGATCGCTGCCCACCGCGGCGATGAGCCTCCCTATCTCCTCGAACGATGCTCCCATGTGGAAGCCCATGCCGGCGCTGTTCTCTATGATCAGCCGAGTATCGGACGGGCTGCGCTCCAAGACTGCTTCGATCGTGCGAACAGCCTGGTCGAACACGGCGTCGAAGCCCGCATTCTTGTGGCTCCCGCAGTGGAAGACAACGCCCTCAGCGCCGATCCGGCTGGCGGCCGTCATGTGATTGGCAAGGGAGTCGATTGACTTCTCCAGCAGTTCCGGTCCGCCGCCCAGGTTCACCAGGTAGATACCGTGGAGGAAGGTGGTGTCGATGCCGCTTTCCTCAGCGTTCTGCCTGTAGGCGGCAACGTCTTTGTCGGAGTGTTCCTTAAATCGCCAGGCGCGCGGCGAGGAGGCAAAGATCTGTACGGCCTCGGCACCGATCTCCTTCGCTCTTCCGGCGACCTTCGCCAGGCCGCCTGCTGAGGAAACGTGCGCTCCGATCTTCATGTGGACCGCCTCTCTTGCAGGTAGTGCACATCCTGATTGTATGGCCTTGACCGAAGCCCTACCAGATTTCCGGCTCTCCGGCAGCGGCGCTCATGCACCGAGTCTATCGACCGGGGTGGATGTACGTGTCGAACGTACCCACGTAAACGACTCCCCCGACTACGAGGGGCGAGGCACGGACGGCGCCGGTTGTCTCGACACGCCACAACTCACGGCCGGACACCGGGTCCAGGCCGTACACGCGCCGATCATCGCTGCCCACATAGAGAGTCCCGCCTGCCAGTATAGGCGGAGCTGTGACCTTGTCTCCGGTCTGGAATGCCCACACCTGTTCTCCGCTCGACCTGTCGAGGCCATAGACCCCGCCGTCGTCGCTCCCAAAGATGACCAGGCGTTCCGTAGCCAAAGGCGCCGATGGCACTTCGCGGGATGTTTTCACGCTCCAAGTCTCCTGGCCTGTTGACACGTCCACCGCCCATAGCTTCCGATCTGCACTTGAAAAGAATGCGACGCCGCTATCAACCGTTACACCGGAGTTGACATTGTGCGGGGTTTTGAAGCTCCAAAGCTCCTTCCCGCTGGCCGCGTCAAGAGCGTAGACCCTCGTGTCGGCGCTTCCGGCGAACACTGCGCCTCCGGCCACGGCAACTCTCCCCCGCACCGCCGCACCCGTCTTGTACCGCCAGATTTCCGTTCCGCCCTCCAGAGTCACCGCGTACACGTGCCAGTCGTCACTGCCAAAGTAAACCACACCATCTGAAACGGTCGGCTCCGTTCTCAGCTTGCCGCCCGTCGAGAAGGACCAATCAACGTGGCCTGAGGCCGCATCCAAAGAGTACAAGGTGCCGTTTAGCGAAGCGACGAGCAGGGCATCGTCAACCAGCACGGGGGCCGCCTCAATCCTGGCTACGGGGGAGAACTCCCACCGCGTCTCGCCAGTATGGGCATTGAGGGCGCGAACCGGCGACTCGAAGCTGGCAACATACACCAGATCTCCACCCGAGGCGGCCGACGCCACGACGCCGCCGGGGACCTTCGTGCTCCAGACAGCCTCGCCTGAGTTGAGGTCCAGGGCATGCATCCGGCCCTCGCCCTCCGCCGTGAGATCGGACCGGACTTCCGCGTTCCTGTAGCAGAGCGCGATAGGTATCAGGATCGCTGCAATGAGAATGACAAAGCCCAATGAGCCGCGGAAGGCATTGACCCGTTGCTTGTGGGTGCTCGTCAGCAACGTAGCCCTCCCCAATCAATGCTACGCAAGGGGTATGTTTCGCCGAAGGTACTTCTAATCGAGTAGGCCCTAAAGTATCTGGGACAGGAACAGCTTCGTGCGGTCGCTTTGGGGATTGGTGAAGAACTCGTCCGGCGGCGCCTGCTCCACAATTACTCCCTCATCGAACATCACCGCACGGTCGGCGACCTCTCTTGCGAAGCCGACCTCGTGGCTGACGATGATCATGGTCATGCCGGAGGTCGCCAGCTCCCGCATCACGTCCAGCACTTCTTTGATCATCTCAGGGTCCAGGGCAGACGTGGGTTCATCGAACAGCATGATCTTGGGCTGCATCGCCAACGCCCTGGCGATTGCCACGCGCTGCTGCTGGCCGCCCGAAAGCTCCGAGGGGTACTTGGCCGCCTGTTCGGGAATGCCAACGCGCTCCAGAAGGCCCATCGCCACTTCCTCAGCCTGGGCGCGGGGCCAGTGCCGCACCTTCATTGGCGCGAGAGAAATATTGCTCAACACAGAAAGGTGTGGGAACAGGTTGAAGGACTGGAACACCATCCCAACCTCCCTCCTGATGGCGTCAATGTTCCGTACGTCGTCTGTCAGCTCAACGCCGTCAACAATAATGTCGCCCCTCTGGTGCTCCTCAAGCCGGTTGATCGCACGAATGAACGTGGACTTGCCGGATCCCGACGGACCAAGTATGACCACCTTCTCACCACGCTTAACCGTGGTGGTCACGCCCTTCAGAACGTGAAAGTCGTCGAACCACTTGTGCACGTCCCTGCAGGTGATGATGTCGTCGACCTCGACTCCATCCTCTCTAGCTGTCAACGTTGCTTCAGCCATCATTTCTTCTCCACGTAAGCCGGCGCTTTAACTCGTTCTCGGGAAGTTCCATTCCGCCGCGCACTCAACCGCTCCCGATGCTTCTTCCTCCGCTGGAGGGTGTCATTCATCGAGACATTCATAGAAGGCCAGTTTGACCACAGCTCCCGGGTGCTCGTGATTCTATCTGAATTGACGGGAGGGCTGCAGGCCCCGCTACAGATTTTCACTCCAAGGCCTTGATGTAGTTTACCGTGTGTCAAATCTCTTCGTCCGTCAGGCTACCGCCCAGGCCTGTCATCGCAGTGCCCGGAATGACGTCCCGAATGAAACTAAAGAGATCTCTTTCCGGGTGAAGCGGCACGTGCAAAACGAGATCAGCCGGAGGCGAGTCGAGGCCAGCCGCGCCGGATCCGTCTCCCCTGCCAGTCGCACCATGGCATGAGAGGCACCAGCGCTCATACACCTCAAAGCCCGCACTGAGCGAATCTGCGTTGGGTGGGAAAGGATTGCCAAATACCTCGTCCTCTGTTTGCCCGCCGACCTGCAAACTGACGAGGAAGGCGGCCCCAACCACGAACCCGGCCAGACCCGGAACCATAATCCCAGCACCCGTACGAGTATACCAGCCGCCCAAGGGCAGCCCGAATCCCATGAACAGGACCCCGAGCGCGATCAGCCCCGAGCCAAGCAGCAGTTTCGCCGTTCTAGGTGACCCCGCTATAGAGGCGCTGCCTCCGGCGTCCGGTCTCACCTCGAAGCGGAACGCGGTGCGCGCATCGAAGGCGTCAGGCCTGCGTACCGCGATCTCGGCTTGCCAAGCACCGGCTAGACTGATGAGGGCATTCTCCAGCACGTACTTCGTGTCCTCAGACGACACCGCTTCCCTAGCCGGCTCCCCGAGGTCCGCGTCCAGATACGACAGCCGAACCGACACGCTGGATGCATTGACGATCGGTGCGCTAAACCTGTCACGCAAGGAAATCTCGACGAGGTTCGAGCCCACATGTCCGGGTTCAACATTCAGCCCGATCCATGTACCTTCGACTGTCTCCTCGAACCACAAGGAGGCAGGAGTTCCCTTTCCCTCGCGTGCGGCCACCTGCCGCGCAGGTTCCAAGCTTGTAAGGAACCCCACAGAGGCCAGCACTAATACGGCCAGCGCGGCCTCACCCAAGAGCAGACGGCGGAGCCACCTGCCAGCCTTCTCGCTCATAGACAACTTCGGCCTGACTCAAACCAAGTTCAATGCGCCGAGAAACAACAGAGGTATAACCAGGAGGACTTTGGCAACCAGTGCGACGCCGTATGGTGTGGCCAGCGCAGGCGGCGTGTTCACCTGCGCCCATGCTCCGAACACTCCCGTGACGATCAGTACGGCCACGCTCAGGAAGGCAACTGACGAGAATCTCCGCGCGAGCGCAGCCAGGCACTGCATTCTTTGCGGAAGGGCCGGATCTCTAAAGACAATTGGAACGCTCAATGCGAAGTGAAACAACGCCCCTACCCAGAACGCCGTCGCCACCAGATGAAGATAGTCTGCGAACAGCGCAGAGCCACGGATGCCTGCGGTGGCCGCTCCGTGGCTCGTCATGCTGATCATACATAGAATACCGCCACCGAAAGCCAACATGGCCAGACGTCCAGCCAGCGGGCACGCACCGGGTTGGGCGGCGCCTTCGGAACGCCGTGCAAGCACGTACGTCTGGGCCAGCGAAATCGCCAATCCCAGAGCCGCCAACACCCGCCAAGACCAGGCACGTCCCCACGACGTATCTGCGATCACCGACCATGCCGGGCCTGCGAGCGAGCTTAGCGGTGGCACATCGTCCGTTTGGCCCGCCTGAAACAGCAGATGTACGAACGATGACGCCATAAAAATGACGGCCGATATGCCGACCACCAACGTAGATCGCGACTCCAATGCGGCGCCCAGCCTCCGGACCGACTCGTGCGCTTCGCGGCGGAACAACACCGGACGCGAAACAAGTAGCTCGAACACAGGGCCGCCCGCCATCGCCAGCGCGCTCAAGAGGGAAAGCCAGCGCAGCACAGGCTCGGCGGCGAAGTTGAACAGAGGCTTATCGGTTGGTTCCAACCGGACGCCGCTCAGCGGTTCGCCTAGCGAGAACAGGAACGAGCTGCGAACCAGATGGCCGTCCACCTTGGATACGTTCTTCCAAGCGACCGTGTACAGGCCGTTCGGAACTGGTCTCAATCCCACCGACGTGGCGGTCTCGTCGTTGCGATCGAACAGCGCGCCCCCGTCGTCCACTCTGGAGCCTCGCGAGTCAAGAACGCGCAGCTCGCTCAATCCGGGCTCCACCGGTTCGGTGAACCAGACCGCTACGCGGTCCGGAGGCTCATGCAGGACCGAGTTTGGAGCAGGGTCCGCCAGAGCCACCTCGGCGTGCGCTAACGCGGGGGCCTGCCCGGTGATTTGGAGAGCGATCGCAGCCGCGGCAATTATCGGCAACAGTACCGCAAGCGCACGGCCGCGATCACGCAAGGCTAGCGTCTCTTAATGGTCAGATACAGTGCCAGCATCCCGGAAGAGCTTCCCAGGGCCGCCAGAGAAAGGGCCACGACAACCAAGACATCGGCCCCTGACCCAGCCTCAAGTGCTGTGTCCTGCGCTCGCTGGGCCGTGTCCAGCGCACCCCTGGACCGCGCTTTCAAGCTCGCGGGTCTCAGGAAGCTGCACCGGGAACTGGATCGCAGCGGAGACCCGAACATCGTCGAAGCTGCCACCGCCTCCCTTGGAGACGAACGTCTCGTCCACCTCCGTGCCCTCGATGGTCCCGAACACTCGAAACTCGTACACGCCAGACACCGTTGGAATAATGTCGACCGCATAGTGGCCCGGATCGTCCAGCACCGCGCGGAGTTCCAGAACCCTGCACGACGCCGAGGACACGTGTGTGATCTCAACTTGGAGCGTCTCCTGAAGCCCTTCAACAGGGGCCTCCGCACTATCATGCATTTGCGGTGCGGGGCTGGCCGACTTCCCGCCAATTGTCACAAGTCCCGAAGAGTGCTCTTCCTCCATTGAGTCTTCATCCGTCGAGTCCTGATGGTGTCCATCCTGGTCTTCCGAGTCGTCCAACATCGAGTCCTGGTGACTCTGCCCTGAGGCTACTAGCTTCATAACCCGCAGTTGCACCGCGTTTTTGTGAGCCTCGTACGTGGGCTCCTCCATCCATCCATCCATCCAACGACCAGTCGATACCCTTCTACTTCCCTGCCGTTCCCTGCCGTCATGTGCACAGACAGTGGTCACAGTCAAGCCGAGAACTGCCGCAAGGACAATGGTCGACCATTCTCCGCCGGCAAAAAGCTTTTTCATATGTGCTCCCTTCCAATCTGATCGTCAATGATCTCGACTCCCGACACGCAAGGTGTCCTGGAGCAGACGTGCCCGCGTCTGGCCGATTCAAAGGCCATTGGGGGACGCGGGCCCGGAGATGAGGGGAGCTACAAGCGGGGAGGGTGCGTTAGGGGGGCGACTGATTCACCGGGAAGCAATCTGCGGTCAGACTCGAAGACGAACGATGCCGGATCGTCCAAAGCCCTGGGAAGAATGTGTGCCATGCGGTTCATGGGTGGCGTCACATCTGTGAACACCGTCCCCAAACCGTCGTTCGACGTTAGGTAGACGGTTCCTGCAGACCGTGTGCCGTGATCGGGATGGTGATGAGCCCCATACTCGTATGAGTGCACGTGATCGTGAGGCGCCGCGCCCAGGAAGACGTGAGCGTGAACGGGCTGGCGCTCGACGAAGTGATGGTCCAGAAGCGGACCGAGCGCCGGCAGGAGCAGCGCGCCAATCGCGGTGACTGTGACTAGCCAGCACCCGATTGCATTGACGGCGGCGGGCGGCAACGCAAGGCTGTATGCTGCCCGGCCCAGAGCCACAGTCACATCCGAACTTCCCATATCACAATTCTAGCACCGCCGGTTGGAGCGCTTCACCGGGGCTTACCGACGTCTGCCTGCGTCGACTGCAACCTGGAGAGTTCGGGTAGGAGCACTTCGCTGTGAAACCGGAGAGGAGGCGCGCGACAAGGGACAGAACTCTCCCACGATAACGAGGATTATCGACAATACTGCTTCAATGAGGCACCTTTTAGGAGGCGTCGAATGTTGTTGCTCAGCGATTAAGTCCTCGCTAACTGTCAAGCGAAAATGTCCGCATGAAGGAGCATGTGACATTGACACAGAAAGAGCAGACGAGGCTTCAAGTTCTCAACAGTTTGATGTCGGACCATATGACCACGGAGCAGGCGGCCACGTTGATGGGAGTGAGCGCGCGCCACACCAGGCGCATTCTGGCAGCTTATAGCAAGGAGGGAGCAGCCGCACTGGCTCACGGCAATCGAGGTCGCAGACCGGCCAACGCTACACCGGACCCGTTGGCGACCGACGTGGTGGTCCTGGCGCGGACCCGATACGCGGGAGTCAACCACACGCATTTGAGCGAACTGCTGAGGGAGCGAGAGGGCATAGACATCGGACGTAACACATTGCGCAAGATACTGACCGACGCCGGTGTGAGCAGCCCCCGCCGTCGAAGGCCGCCGAAGCATCGTGTTCGACGGCAGCGGATGGCCCGCGAGGGGATGCTGATACAGATCGACGGCAGCTACCACAGATGGCTGGGAGAAGATGGCCCCCAGTTCACGTTGCTGCTGGCGGTCGACGACGCTACCGGCTGTGTCGTCAACGCCCTGTTCTGCGAGTTGGAGAACACCCGCAGCTACTTACTGCTGATGCGGATTCTGATACGGAGCTACGGCATACCTCTCGCACTCTATTCAGACCGCCATGGCGTCTTCAAGCACACGCCGCCGTCAGAGACCGCCTCCGCCCCCACCCAGTTCTCTCGCGCGATGGGTGAGATCGGCGTACAGCTGATATTCGCACGGTCGCCGCAAGCCAAAGGCCGAGTGGAACGCGCCGCGGGCACACTTCAGGACAGGTTGGTCACGGAGCTGAGGCTCGCAGGCTCGACCACCATCGATGACGCCAACCGCGTGCTCAACGACTTCCTTCCCCGCTTCAATGAACGTTTTGGTGTGCCGTCGCAACACGCAGACACCGCGTATCGGGTCCTGGATCCGGGGACGTGCCTGGACACAGTCCTATGCCTGAAGTACAGGCGCCGGGTTGGCCGGGACAACACTGTGAAGTACCGCTGGCGCACCCTGCAGTTGCTTCCCGATCAGGCTCGACCGAGCTTTGCCGGGTCGGCGGTGGAAGTGCTCGAAGCACTGGACGGCCGGCTGTCAGTGCAACACGAAGGGCGTATCGTCGCCTCCCAGGAAGCGCCTCCGCGACCAGGTATCCTGCGCAGCTTCGGCACGCGGACCGTACACACGACCGGTCCCAGCCGCTACACCAACGGTGTCATCAGGAGGCCGGAGGACGAAGTGGAGTCAATGGGCACAATGCTCGAAGCGGACAGACTCCGCGACGATGCCGACCGCAACGGCGCCGCAAGAGTTCGCAGGACTGTGACTCCGCGACCCAGAAAGCCCACCCCACTACAGACGGCGAGATGGAAGGCGGTGCAGAAGGCGAAACGCAAGGGCCTGTCCATCCGTGGGATCGCCCGGGAAGTGGGCATCCACCGGGACACTGCAAGGAAGTACATGAATGCCGAAACCCCACCCATGGCGCGCTCGCGCAACGTCGGAAGTACCGTAATCAGCTAGCATGGCAATCTACTCAGAGGACATTTTCCCTTGGCACTTAGGCGGACATAATCGCTGAGCGTCGACACGTCGAATCGAAAAGGCGCCTGATAGAATTGTCCCCCGGCGCTGAACCACACTGACGAGTCAAATGCGCCCGGGAGATAGCTTGCTGGGAGCCGCCGCCCGGTACGGTAAAGACCGCCGCCAGAAAGTGTTCTATGGCTGGTGGATTGTACTCGCAGGCGCGATGAGCCAAGCGTACACGGCGGGGGCCTACTGGCAGGGCTTCGGGGCATTCTTCGACTTGATCGTGGATCACTTCGGTTGGAGCAGGGCCGTCACCTCCGCGGCAGTGTCCATCCAACGCACCGAGTCCGGAGCGGTCGCGCCGTTCGTAGGCTACTTCATTGACAAGTATGGCCCTCGGCAAGTAATGCTCATCGGCATAAGCATCCTCGGCGTGGGATTCATTCTCCTCAGCCGCGTTCAGAACCTCTGGCAGTTCTATCTGGCGTTCGTAGTCATCACTCTTGGCCTCTCGTTCGGCACGTTCATGGTTGTGACCACGTGCATTGCCAACTGGTTCATTGAGAAGCGAGCCAGGGCACTGGGCCTTGCGATGACCGGCACGGGCATTGGCGGCCTACTGGTGCCGCTGATAATTTTGATCATCAGCGCGACAAGCTGGCGTACCGCGTTAGTTATGGTGGGCCTTGGGTTCTTCGCAACGGGCATACCGGCCGCATTCATGATGCGACGTCGACCCGAGGACCACGGGCTGCTTCCCGACGGACGCTCCCGGCAAATCAGAGCGGCAGCGACCGAGGCAAGCAGCCAACTAGGAACACGTTCGCCGGACAGATCGGAGGGCCGGACGGACCGCGACTACACTGTGCGACAGGCTTTGAGGACGCGTTGGTTCTGGCAGTTCGCTGTGGCCATGGGTGTTGCACAGATGGCGATGTCTGCCTCGCTCCACCACATTCCTGCAATTACGAGCTTCGGGTTCAGCTTGGGAACGGCCGGACTGATCATGATGGGGTCGTCCCTTGCATCAATGGTGGGCCGGCTTTCCAGCGGCTTCATGGGTGACGTAGTAGACAAACGGTACGTCATAGCCGCAAGCATTTTGTGTCAGGTGGCAGGTCTGTTGTTTCTCGCTCACGGTCAGTCGATGCTCATGCTAGTCGGCTTCATGTTGTTTTGGGGCATTGGATGGGGCTCCGGCGTCCCGGTCCGCTTTGCTATGGTGGCCGACCAATTTGGACGCCGGAGCTTCGGTTCGATCATGGGCCTTCTGGGAACGGTCTCAACGGTATTCGGTATCGGCAGCCCGGTCCTGGTAGGGTGGCTAGCAGACGTGCGAGGAAACTACCGGGACCCGCTCTTAATATTGGCCGTTTCCGTACTGGTCGGCCTGCCATTGATACTCACCTTGAGAAATTCAGCCGGAAATCCCAGGGCAGCAAGGCGATCTTCCTGACTTGAGCGGCCCAGCACACAGCGCCGGCGTGGCGGGCGCGAACCAGGGACGTGCGGCTGCACTTCCACTCCACCGATAACAGGCGCCGAGGCTGGCAACGTTCAGGTGCGCCGCTCACTTTCAACGACAGACATGAGATAGGGAGGCCCGAGTGAATTACACAACAGGCGCCTTGATCGGCATGGTCAGCTACGGAGTAACTGTGGTCCTGTTGAAGATGTCATTCCGCACAATTCCGCCGGAGGTTGTACTGGTAGTCACCAACGTAATCCTGGTGGCAGGAGGCGCGGCGTTTATGGTGTACCGGGGCGAGAGCCTGCTGGAGCACGTTGGCTGGAGTCGCTCGATGCTTTACATCCTGGCAGCAGGAGCGACCCTGACGGTGGGCATCGCCGCCTATTACATCGCTCTGAGCCGTGGCCCGGCGTCGGTGGTGACGCCGATCTTCGCGATGAACTTCGCTGTAGCGTCTATTCTGGGAATGCTCTTTCTGAACGAGGCTGTCAACGCGCAGAAGCTCGCAGGCCTTGCGCTCGCGTGCGGAGCGATAGTGTTGTTGACGCGCTAACGCCTATCCGACGCAGAACTCGTTGCCCTCTGGGTCCGACATCACGATCCAGAACTCGTGGCCTCCGCTTCCCTCGCCGGTCCGGGTGGCTCCCGCTTTCGTGAGCCTTTCGACGATTGGAGTAAGTTGCTGGCGGCGCTCATCGAACGACAGTGACTTGTCCACGTTATGGGGAAGGTCTATGTGGACCCTGTTCTTCACGGCCTTAGCCTCTGGCACACGCTGGAAGAGGATCGGCGGGCGCTTGCCGGTCGGGTCGGAGATCCCCCTGTAGATACCCGTAGCGCTGCCACCGCCGTGCAACTCATAGCCGAGTGCCTCTGCCCAGAACTCCGCGAGCAGGTCCGGGTCTGCAGCGTCGACAGCTATCTGAACTGTCTCGATCATTTCGCGAGCCTCCTTCGTGCGGCGTCATGTCCTTCCAGCAGGAGTATAGACGATACGTTTGCACGGTGCCGCTCCACAGCGTCCTTACGCGGGATCCGTCGACCAAATGTCGGAGCGGCACCGCCTTCGGAACCGGACGCGTGGAGAAACCGGCATAGTCTGTAAACGCAGTTCGGCCCTCGCAACAGATGCGGGGGCCGAACGATGGTTTGCGGTAGCGGGGGCAGGACTCGAACCTGCGACCTTTGGGTTATGAGCCCAACGAGCTGCCGCTGCTCCACCCCGCGTCGAAATACTGATTGAACCTGCGTAATAGATGGCTCGAAATGTGGGTCAAGCCCTCGGTCTATTAGTACCGCTCAGCTGAATCCCTTACGGGACTTACACCTGCGGCCTATCAACCCCGTAGTCTACGGGGGACCTTACTCACCCGGAAATCCGGGATTTGGGAGATCTAATCTTGGAGTTGGCTTCGCGCTTAGATGCTTTCAGCGCTTATCTCATCCAGACATGGCTACCCGGCGGTGCTCCTGGCGGAACAACCGGTACACCAGAGGTCTGTCCTTCCCGGTCCTCTCGTACTAGGGAAAGCTCTCCTCAAATCTCCTGCGCCCACGACGGATAGAGACCGAACTGTCTCACGACGTTCTGAACCCAGCTCGCGTGCCGCTTTCACCGGCGAACAGACGGACCCTTGGGACCTTCTTCAGCCCCAGGATGCGGCGAGCCGACATCGAGGTGCCAAACACCGCCGTCGATGTGAACTCTTGGGCGGTATCAGCCTGTTATCCCCGGGGTAGCTTTTATCCGATAAGCCACGGCCCTTCCACGCGGTACCGTAGGATCACTTTGCCCGACTTTCGTCTCTGCTCGACTTGTAGGTCTCACAGTCAAGCTCCCTTATGCCAATACACTCTAAAGGTGATTTCCATCCACCTTGAGGGAACCTTTGGGCGCCTCCGTTACTTTTTAGGAGGCAACCGCCCCAGTCAAACTGCCCACCAGGCAGGGTCCCCCGATTTTGTCGGGGTTAGAACCGAAGTCAAGGAAGAGCGGTATTTCAAGGTTGACTCCACCGCCGCTAGCGCGACAGCTTCTTTGTCTCCCGCCTATCCTACACAACCGTAACACCAGTCCACTGCCAAGCTACAGTAAAGCTCCACGGGGTCTTTTTGTCCTGTCGCGGGTAGCCAGCATCTTCACTGGCCATGCAATTTCACCGAGTCCCTCGTTGAGACAACGCTCAGGTCGTGACGCCATTCGTGCGGGTCGGAACTTACCCGACAAGGGATTTCGCTACCTTAGGACCGTTATAGTTACGGCCGCCGTTCACCGGGGCTTCGGTTCAAAGCTTCCTCCGACGGATCGGAGTAACCTCTCCCCTTAACCTTCCGGCACTGGGCAGGCGTCAGCCCCTATACATCGCCTTTCGGCTTAGCAGAGACCTGTGTTTTTGATAAACAGTCGCCTGAGCCTCTTCGCTGCGGCCCGCAAGGGCTCCTCGCGGCAAGCGCGGATCACCCCACGGGCACCCTTTCTCCCAAAGTTACAGGGCCAATTTGTCGAGTTCCTTAACGAGGGTTCTCTCGTTCACCTAGGGATACTTACCCCTGCCTACCTGTGTCGGTTTGCGGTACGGACGCCATCACACCTTGCAACGAGGCTTTTCTTGGCGGCATAGGATCAACGGAATCCCCTAGGGCATAAGCCCTAGAGTCTTGCCATCCCTCAGCTCGTAACGCCGGAACGGATTTGCCTATCCCGGCATGGCCTTCAGACAGCAACGCACCATGTCCAATGGGTGCGATCCGCCTACCTTCCCGCGTCCCCCCTTTGCTTTGTAGCGGTGTATCGGCGGTACGGGAATCTTGACCCGTTGTCCATCGCCTTCGCTTGCACGCTACGGCTTAGGCCCGACTTACCCTACGTCGATCAACGTTGCGTAGGAAACCTTAGGCTTTCGGTGTCCTGGATTCTCACCAGGATTGTTGCTACTCATGCCGGCATTCTCACTTCCCAGCGCTCCACACGGCCTTACAGCCGAGCTTCACCGCCCTGGGAACGCTCCCCTACCTCCCGAACGGATTGCGACCGCTCGGGACCGCGGCTTCGGTGGTGGACTTGAGCCCCGTTACATCTTCGGCGCGGAGCCCCTCGACTAGTGAGCTGTTACGCACTCTTCAAAGGATGGCTGCTTCTAAGCCAACCTCCTAGCTGTTTTAGTGACTCCACTTCCTTTCACACTTAGTCCACACTTGGGGACCTTAGCCTGCGGTCTGGGCTGTTTCCCTCTCGACCACGGAGCTTATCCCCCGCAGTCTCACTCCCAAGGACCATCTGTAGGCATTCGTGGTTTGGTTGGGTTTGGCAAGCTCACGCCCCCTAGCCCATCCAGTGCCCTACCTCCCACAGACTACCTTGAGGCTGCACCTAAATACATTTCGGGGAGAACCAGCTATCTCCGGGTTCGATTGGCATTTCACCTCTACCCACAGCTCATCCCAGCCTTTTGCACCAGACACGGGTTCGGTCCTCCACTCCGATGTTATCGGAGCTTCAACCTGGCCATGGGTAGCTCACCCGGTTTCGGGTCTAATCCAGACAACACACCGGACATAATGGAGAGTCCGCCCACCACTTTACACCCAGGTCCCGAACTGCCCTCGGCAAGCCGAGAGCGGCGCAGGACTCAGGCACGCGGCGGAGTGACATTCTCTCCGTCCGATTCGCGCCCTATTCGGACTCGCTTTCGCTGCGGCTCCGGAACTTCTATTCCTTAACCTAGCTGCCCAAATTAACTCGCCGGCTCATTCTTCAATAGGCACGCAGTCATCCCGGTTGCCCGGAACTCCTACGGCTTGTAGGTCTACGGTTTCAGGTCTATTTCACTCCCCTCCCGGGGTTCTTTTCACCTTTCCCTCACGGTACTGGTTCACTATCGGTGGCCAAGAGTATTTAGCCTTGGGGGGTGGTCCCCCCAGCTTCCCACAAGGTTTCTCGTGCCCCGTGGTACTCAACACTACGCCAGAAGCCATTGCTCTTTCGCCTACGGGGCTCTCACCCTCTACGGCCGCCCGTTCCAGGGACATTCGTCTAGAACAATGGTTTGTAACTTCTTCGTCCGTACTGGGGTCGGACAAGGCGGTGTTACAACCCCTGACAGGCATAAGGCCCCAGCCCGTTTGGCCTGCCAGGTTTGGGCTCTTCCCCGTTCGCTCGCCGCTACTAGGGGAATCTCGGTTGATTTATTTTCCTCAGGATAGTTAGATGCTTCAGTTCTCCTGCTTACCTCCCCGATTTCTCGAGGTGTTCCGGTATGACCCGGAACGGGTTCCCCCATTCGGGTACCCCCGGCTAAGCTTACTAGACAGCTGACCGGGGCTTATCGCAGTCTTGCCACGCCCTTCTTCGGCTCTTGGCCCCAAGGCATCCACCGTAAACCCTTTCATACTTGACCCACATTTAGGGTCATCTATTACCCACGAAAGTTCAATCAGATATTCAATTGTTAATGTGCTGGAACGGCCACAGGAGTCCTCAAATCACAAGTGGAACCGGGGACTAAAAAGTGACCGTCCGAGTATTGTATGCGAAAATTCGGGGCTGCGTCAAGACTCACTGAGGGGAAGGGGAGTGCAAAATTGCCCGGTGCGATGAGCGGAGGCTATTGGGGGCGTCGGTTTACGACTTCCTCTGCCTCATCCCAAGTGATGGACCCTCTCATGTACATCTCATAGAGCTTGGGGCCGTATCGCTTCCGCAGTGACCTTGTTCGCGCCTCGGCTTGAATGGCCTCCTGGGTTTCCGCCAGAATGGTTCCCCGGATGGGCTCAAACCCGCCGCCGTCTTCCTTCTCAGCGTTGGCGGAAAGTTCCTTGATGTCAAACAGGTGTACCGCAGCTGGGTCAAGTTGCTCGGTGATTCCAGAAAAGCCCTTAATGCCCTCGATCAATTCCGTAGGCGTGAGAGGATCTACCTCGACCACCTCGCCCTCACCGTCACACACATCGCAGAACTCGAGGTCCGGGAATATCTTCTTCAGGCCGCTTCCACGGCAAGTTGGGCATTTAACCATGGTCGACTCCTGTGGGCCACATCATCACACTGACCCAACTTTGCCAGACTTTCAAGATGCCGTCAACGGACTTGGGGTACTGGCTTGCACGCCTCGCGTTGACCACCGCTGAAAACACGGCCAAGACAGGGATGGGATATCAATTGAGAACGCCGCGGCTTTCCCTCACGGGAGCCATGAAGCTATCGCTGTGGCAGTGGTAGCCAGAGCGGTCACGGCAGTAAGAAGCGCGACATAGTTGTCTTTCAACCATGTCTTGCGGGGAGACCTCATTCGTTCTCGATGGTGCCTGCCGAGACCTGAGAGACGGTAGGAACCTGGTGTCCTTTCATCGAGGTAGCTCATACTCGCCGCATATATGAGCACCTGCCTTGTTAAAGCCGGTGCTTCCATCGTGGCCATCGTGTACGAATCCTCAGTCGCTTGTTCCAGAATTTGCCTTAGCTCGGCCTTGAACTCTTTTTCCATTGCCATTCTTAGGTTCTCATGCCCGCAACCGTTGCAGTCTGGCCTCGGCTTCCGCTGAGGCCGTGCCCGGCTCAGGCTGGCTACATCCCGCCAACAGGACCGTGGCATAAACTAGGAACCCAATCAACAGGAATCTGAAAACTACCATCGGGCGGTCTGACGGTGTGACGGCGTTGGCACGCATTAGGAACCCCCTTGAGGCAAGGATTTGGTTTCTTGCAACAGTCACCGGGTCCTAACGAAGGCCGCAAGGGGGCATGGTCGAACCAAACCCCTTACTTACGTCAGGCTACGCGGCTGCGTACCCGAAGACTGTTGCGGCGCGAATCGTACCACCGTGGTAGCTCCCACGCTACCGACACCTTGAGGCAGAGCAGTAGCCGCAACCTAGACGGTAAGCGAGGCAAACAGCTAAGCTTGGCCTGCAGCTCAACTACACAGCAACTTCACCTAGGCAACGATGATGACAGCCTATCCTGCAAATGACTTCAGGGTAACCACGCCACGCCATGACGAGACGACGCTCGCTATCCACGGTCTAGACGTGGACGGGACGGAGGTGCGCGCGGGGGTGTTTGTCCAAAAGCTTAGAGAATTCATTAGTGCACTCAGAAGAGCAGATAAGCTCGAGAACGGTAGGTACGCTCACGACTTCCTTCTCTCACAACTACACAATGGCAGCGCCGTAGCCACCGTGCGGGAGCGTCCCCGCAATCGGAAACCATCACTATCATCCATCCACTGCTTCGAGCGCATCACAACTGCCGTGTACAACGGCGATCTTCGAGACATGCCATCCCCCGATACTGGCATCGTTGAAAGGATTGAGAAGATTAGCAAGGGCGCGAACAAACGATTCTCACATGGGGAAATAAGCTTTGCTGACAATAGTGTGATCCGCGTCGATGACTACCTTGAACGCCAAGCCAGGGACGCGAAGCACGCGCCACGAAGTGCAATTGGTGGCCAGATGCCATCTTATAAGGGAACAGCTTTGGGAGTGTTTGACGGGGTGCTTAAGCAAATAGATTCTCGCGGCACCCTGCTGCGCGGCAAGCTCGTCCTGGCCCCCAGTGCTACTGAAATTGATTGCGTGATGAATAAGGACCGAGTCCCTTCTGCCCGTGAGAGTTTTGACAAGCGAGTTGTGATTAGGGGTACTGCCCGTTACGACGGACGAGGCGACCTACCTGTGCGAGTAGATGTGCTCGAAATCCGCACTGTCAAGCAGATGGCCGATTTGACTCGCTGGAAGGGTGCTTTCGTGTTTTCAGAGTCAGACGACGATGAGGACCTTTAGCAGTGTCGAATCTGTTCTGGGATTCCTGCATCTTCTACGCATACTTGGACAATCAGACGACGCATGATGTTTCGGGAATTGAACAATATTTGCACGAGGCACAAAGAGGAGGGGAATTATATACCTGTGTACCCGTAGGCTAGGGTAGACTAGAGGGTGCGACAGAGAACGCTTGGGCTGAAAGGTGTAACGATGTCTATTACCGAAGATAGAATAGCGGACCACTCTCAACAAACGATTGAAGAGTGGCTAGAAGACCGAGTTGACCCAGAATCAGGTCTGGTAAATCCTCGGAAGCATCGCCTCGCATTCGCGTTTGCGATTCGTGAATATGTTCTCGGATTAAGTCCAGAAGAGGCGCAGCAGGCACTTGTTTCTCCCGCTCCATTTCACGAAGGGCTAAAGCGATCGCTTCAAGAAAGAGGTTTAGTGCCTCTGCCGATTTCAGTGCCTCAATCTCTTGGGGTGACATGCCATCGTAAAGTCCCATTAGCGTAACGGGACTATCGTGCAATTCTTGCAGTTGCCTGCTTCGTACAGCGTCTCAGGGTAGTAGACGGGCCGATGGCAGGCGATGCAGTGGTATGTGTGTTCCTCTACATCGGAGACGCCGGTAAGCGACGCCTGAAACATGGTCTTGGCTATCTGCTCAGGTGTTGCGTCTATCCGTGGAGGATAGCGGCGTTTCATCGGCCTGCCGCGTTCCTTCTTTGGTCTAGGCATACACCGTCTCCTTCAAACGTGCCATGAGATAGGCTTGCTCGCGGTTGCCCTTGATTCGGTTGCAGTGCGAGCACAGTAACTGGAGATTCTCCAAATGGTCTGTGCCACCCCTGCTTTGCGGTACAACATGGTCAACCTCGAACACCTTAAACGGGAAGTCCATACGACAACCCATGCACTGGCCTTCCTGCTGCCCGTACAGGACGTGCTTGTTCTTGCGGTAGTGGATTGGAGCGTCTACGTCAGTCCGGCGGGGTATGTCGGTTCTGTGTGTTGCTTCCCAGCCCGTGAGTCTAGGGGATTCATCGGAACCTACCTGTACCACTTGGGCCAGGCGTTCTTGAACCAACGTATATGCCATTGGAGACAGATCGATTCCAACCCACTGGCGGCCTAGCTTCTCCGCTGCTACACAGGCCGTCGCACACCCGCAAAATGGATCAAGCACCACGTCTCCGGGATTAGAGGAAGCCTTGACGATGCGCTCCAACAAGGCTAGCGGTTTCTGTGTGGGGTAGCCGATGTGCTCCTTAGACCGATTATTGACGTTTTGAATGTCACCAATGAAGTCAGAGACGGCTTCGCCTTTGGAACCTGCAAGATACCGTTTCAGACGCGGATATCCTCCTTGTGTCCAGTCGACCAACCCCGCAGTGGAAAGAGCGTCCAAACGCGCATGAACGCCCACCATCGCAGTGTACCCTGAAATCAGGTTGTCCTGAATCCACCGGGCATAGTTGCCGGTTTTGGGAGCACTCCAACATCGACCGCTTTGACCAGGGTCGTATCCCTGCCACGGTTCACCGGATTCTCCAGACGACAAGCCCGGCCCGGTCAGATCGCCCACCCTGTAGCGTCCCTTTTCGTCCGTATGCCGGTAGTCCCGAGCAACATAGGTTTCCCCAAGTGCTAGGTGTTGCGTGTGCCATGTGGCTCCGTCGAAGGCGTAGAACAGCAAACGATCTGACACCCTCGCGAACCGCTTCGCGTCGCTGTGCGAGCTAGTCCGCTTCCATGTAATTTCGTTTCTGAAGTTCCGCGCGCCGAACACTGCATCCATAAGCTGCTTGAGGTAATGAGACGCAAACGGGTCGCAGTGCAAATAGATGCTACCCGTAGTCTTTAGAATACGACGCATCTCAAGCAGGCGAACAGCCATCATGGTTAGGTAGGACTGCATCCCCTTGCCATGCGTCCGCCTAGCAGCGTCCAACGTATAGGCTAGAGGAGGGTATTCGTCAGCTATCAGCCCCATCCAGGCCAAATCAAGGTCGGACAGCGTCCAGGTGTCCTTGAACGCTGCGCCAGCGGCCTTGCTACCAACGGGAGCTTCGTAGTTCTTGTTGGAGTTGAAGGGCGGATCAAGATAGATGAGATCGACGCATTCGGCATTCATGCCGCGTAGTACGTCGAGGTTGTCACCGGTCCAAAGGGTGCGGTTCGTGAAGTTAGGCGCTGCCACGCATCTAGTCTCCGTTTTAGATGCGGCGGATTGTACTTGGTCTGCCATGCCTACGCACGGCCCGCTATCAGGTTCTTGTACCGGAGCCGCTTGCGTTCCATGCCCTGTACCATCGCGCCCATTTGGTCTGTCGTGTCCATCGGGCGGCTGTTATGCCTGCCAGAGAACTCGCTCACGTACCGGTCTAGATGCTTGGCACTCATGTGGTGGTAAACGCCGTGATATCCGCGTTTAAGCGTAGCCCAGAACGATTCCATGCCGTTTGTGTGCGCTTGGCCGCGAACGTACTCGCTGACGCTGTGCTTGACCGTCTCATGCGGATATGGCAGACCGCGATAGGCAGCGTGTTCATCGGTATAGACCGTTGCGCCGTCAGCAGCCCGCAGAATCACAAAGTCTTGGAGCGTTGCCTTGCTCGTACCGTCAACGACCGCAGCGGATACCTGGCCGGTCTTACGGTCTTTCGCGCCAGCAACCGGCGTCTTGCCTACTATGCCGCTCCCGGCGTTAAGGCGCTTGCAGACATGCTTGTTCTTCTCCAGCCCGCCGACAAACGTTTCGTCTACTTCGACCGGCCCTGCGAACGGCTGCATCGCGTTGTCGTAGCACTTGCGGATGCGGTGCGCCATGTGCCAAGCAGACTTCTGTGTGATGCCAAGGTCACGGTGTAGCTTCATGCTGGAAACGCCCTTTAGGTTCGTGGAGTAGAGATACAACGCGATAGCCCACTTGCTCAAGGGTAGTTTGGAATCGTGCATGACCGTTCCGGTCTTGACGGAGAAATCCTTGCGGCAGTCCCTGCAACGGAACGGGGCAGGCTTGCGGGTAGGACGGGGCTGGACGTTCAGGCTGCCGCACTCAAGGCAGGCTACGCCGTTTGGCCAACGCTGCTCTATGAACCAAGCCTCAGCGTCCGCCTCAGTACCGAACTTCTGGACTGCATCAATGAGGGAGATTCCCTGCCTGTACGACTTGCCCGGCCCGCTCTTTGCCATGTCCATAACCCCTTTGAATTATGGACTTATTGTACCCAACTCCGTCCAGTTTGTAAAGCGTTTGGGTACACAGGTATATAATTCCCAAGAGGAGAGCACCGGCTCTATGCGTCCTCGTTGGTGCTTGCGGAAGTTGTGCCGAGTGCCATTACAAGAACGGATATCGGTAGTTTGCAGGACTTTATTGACGACTTGCAGGGTGCTGTGTTGATAATCTCACCTTCTCCCAACGTGATGCATAGTGCCGCGCTGTTGAAGGATCTTCCCTACAAGAAATCCTCCTCAAAGGGACGCAGGCTAAGCACTACTGATGCAATCATGCTTGCGAGTTGTGTGGAGATCAAGAAGACTTGGGGAGTGCCGATTGACGCATTCCACACATTGGATGATGGCAAGAAGCGTGGCCCTGAGGGGAAAATGGTCCCCCTGCTGTCTTACCATAACTGGTGCGAGGGTTTTACGTCGGAGCAGTTGAAGATAGCAGGGCCGGTCATGCAACTAAGTCGCCGCAAGCCCCAGCATCCTACGCCATACATGTTGCCGCCGGCACCGAATGAACCGTCTGGACCATAGCGACCAGATAAGGCAGGGCACTACGCTGAAAAGTAGTGGTTATGCCACCTTCCGGACTTGCCAGCAGGCTTGTGCTGCTTCGCCCGCCCGGATGTGGGCGAGGGCCGTGGCCTGGAAGGTCAAGACTGCCATCGTTGCGTGAAGGCTAATCCTGCGGAGGCCCCGAACGTGATGGGCTTCAAGGCGGCGGCTTTCCTTCAGCCCTTTGAACAGCTGCTCGACCGCTTGGCGCTTGCCGTACAGGTCCTTCCACTCTTGGCTCAGTCAGAGGCAGGGTGAAATCAGTTTGCGGCACTCTACCACCTAATGTCCTGGCTGCTCCGGGACTTGGCTCCTAGCGCAAGTTGCTTTTCGTTCGGGTAGTATACTCCGACGAGGTAGTCGTACTCTCCCTTCCCAATGTTCTTGCCTGGTGCGACGTCTTTTAGGTGCGTCTTCGCCAACCTCACAAAGTTGTCGCCGAGTTGCTTTGCGTAGCTCTCATTGGTCGCGTAGTCGACTACCACCACCAAGCTGATTTGATCGCCGTCCTGGAACATTGCGGCGTCGACCACCCTGGGAAGGACCTCGATGCTGGCAAGAACCAGGGCCTCGATCACATCGTCCAGCTCGAGAACGGTGGGAGTCGGAAGGGGCGTGACCACGACGGCTGTCGCAACTGAGGCATTTACCTCTGCGCTCGGGCTCTTGCCTCCATCTGGTTCCTCGATACACGAGCCCAGTAACCCCGCGATGAGGACACCAATCACAAGGGAGATTACGAGAAACGGGGGTCCCGTGATCCAATCGAAGAACCGTTGCCCTATGCTCTGCCCGTCTTTACCGTCTGACATAGTGGAAGCCTCCTTGCAACCAGGCTTGGTAAACCTTCCACAGTCGCCCAATCCGGTAGAGGCCACAAGGAGGCGCGAGCCAAACCTAGTGATGCCCCTACCGAATCTGACGAAAGGTCAGACGTGTAGCGACTGTGGAAGTGGAGACAGCGTAAAGCTAAGCGTTGCGTAGCGCAACAGAGGTATGATCAGCGCGGACTCGGCTAAGAAGTCAACCATGGCGACGGTAGAGTGAAAGGTCACCTTCGCAGCGGTGGCTCAGGCGATTACCGAATCAGAGTCGCAGCTGGCGCATACCATTCAAGGAGTCAGATCGGAGGTCGTCGCCTCCGAGTGCCGGCTGCGAGGCGAGATCGGGGAGCTGAAAGCTGAAATCGGTGGCGTCTGGGCGCCGGCATTCGCCATTGCGAAGCACCTAGACCTAAACGTCGAAGGCTAGGTTAAGAGCAATGATGGAAGTAGAGCATTGGGGCAGGTACTGGATGGCTACAATTAGGTAGAGTCTGCGTCCATGGCTAGAGATATTCCCTGGTCAATGGTCGCAGGGATGCTAGGGTCACGTACCGACTTGATCTTCACAGCCTCGGCCAGATCAGCAAAGAAAAGCTTTAAGTCAATCTTGCCGTTTGCCAGCTTCTGAAAGTGGAACCGGCTCTTGCCTGCCGTGAACTCAAAGCGGCCTTTGGCGTCAGGCCCCTTCACCAGGCATCCAGACTCTTCGATGGCATTGACCACCCTTGTCCACGGTACGTCCACGATTAAGCGGCGAGCCTTTGAAGACTTGGCTGGAAGGCTACGCTTGGCTCCACCGCGTTGCGGCTCCCTTCACACTCACGCGAACCTGTCGGCGTTACTATCTCGTAAGGCAGGTCCCCTTTGTACTCATCCTCCCAACTCCATTCCAGACCTGAGCGACTGAGGACTTCTTCTAAGGTGTCCTGCGACCTGTGGCCGACGATGAACGCTTGGAAGAGGCCATCCAAGGAGTCTCTTGCGTCAGCCACACTGTCCCCGAATCCGGTGAGGCCAAGCTCCTTTATGCGCATCGCGTAGATGCCTTCTGCTTCCCTCACCATCATCACAGGAGTAAACCTCACCACGACCAGACGCGTCGATTGCACCATGTCCTAGCCTCCCGATTGATTTTGTGTATATGTATGTGGACGATAAGTGTATACGCCTAATACTAACATCGCTACCGCGGCCAACGCGCGCGCGCGTTAGAAACCGTCCCCGCTCCCGTCACACACGCGCCACACGTCCCCGCCTCACCCGTCCGCCCGGCCCGCTCTTGCCCATCGCTCCAGCCTCCGTCTGGTGTCTAGGATTGTAAGTAATCCCCACTCCAGTCCGGCCCTACCGACCAAACAATTTTACGCCACCTTCCTGACCTGCCATCGCATCTGGTCGGCCTGTCCTGACCGGATGCGTACCAGCACAGTCGCCTGGAACGTCAGGGCCGACATGGTGGCATGCAAGCTCATCTGGCGTAGCCCGCGGACAGAATGGCGCTCCAGGCGCCGGCTCTCCTTCATGCCCTTGAATAGCCTCTCGACCGCCTGACGCTGCACATAGAGTTCCTTCCACCTTTCGCTGTCCCGCCGGACAGGTCCGAATACGCGGGCGTTATCGAAGCGGTTCTCCCACAGTTCGTCATGGCAGTACCGGACTCCCTTGCGGTCCTTCAGGTGGCATCCCTGGGCCCGACAGCGATACAGGTGGCCATGCGTGGGGTCGGTCCGGACGAAGTCCATCGGGACCTCGCCCATGCACGTTGGAACGCCGTCCTCGGTGTAGATGCCCTCGCGCAGGCCCTTGGGGGTCTGCGTTCCAATCTTTCTTATAGCAATGATCGGGATGGCTCGGCGCTTCAACACGGCCCTGTGGTTTTCCTCGGAGTCGTAGCCCTTGTCGGCCATCACGTACCTAGGTGCGAACCAGTCGTGTTCGGCCTTCGCCTTGTCCATCAGCACCGGCAATGTAGAGAAGTCAGAGTGGGAGGCGGTCGTGACGTAGCCCGTGATCGGAACGCCGTAAGTGGCATCGGCGAGCGCATGGTACTTATAGCCAAAGTGCCACTCAGTTGTCTTGTCTCTGGCCTTGGCTGTCCAGGAGGCTTCCGGGTCGCTGCACGGATCCCGGTTCGGGTTAGCTTGGGACCGCACAACCGTTGAGTCGATGGCCACGAGATCTCCGAACCCAGGGAGCTCGAGCTGCAACTGTCGTGTAAGCCCAGCCAATGCCTGATCGACCAAGTCCTGATGATCGGCGAGGCGGCTGATGAACCTGTTGAACGTCGTGCGGTGTGGGAGGTTGTCGAAGCCGCACAGGACTAGGAGGCGATCATCGTCCTGGAGACGGCGAATCAGAGCGTTCGTGGAAGACAAGTTCATGGCGAAGGTGGCTAGGTAGCCTCGCCAGAGAGCCTTGAGCGGGTAGCCCTTCCGACCCACCAACCGGCGGTAGTCCGCGAGGCGCTCAAGCAAGGCATCGGCATTGACGGTTTCAAATAGAGCTACGAGCTCCGCAAGTCCGGGCGGCCCTCGATTTCCAGCTGCCGTGGTAGAATGAGAATGCCACATGGGAGGCCAGACCTCCTGTGAAAGAGGCCGCAGGTCCTAGAAGCTGACATTTCTTTCCTGCGGCCTCTGGTATTGCGGCGGCGTGAGCCGCCTGATTTCTGCTAGCCGATCACTCCACCCAACTCTTGCAGCGACGGCCAGTCCTGCTTGTCAGTCCGATTGAGCAACTGCCGGCACCAGAGAATGGCGTAGCCTGCGGCCGAAGCCTTGCTGACGCGCACCGGGCCTCCAGTCTCGAGCTTGAGTTGCACTTCCTCCAGCGCGCTTGATACGGCTGGCTGCAGCCTCACCTGCTGATGCCGCTGCTTGGTGTCCGTTCCTTGCATATTGACCCCCTGTATACATGATGCACCTATTATACCATAGTGGGGCATAGTGCAGGCAAGTGGGGCAAGGCGGGGTGGACATTGACGCTCCTGAATGGCGGTAGCTAAACTCTGGCAAAGACCGGAGGGAAACTATGCCGAAGACTGGTGAGGTTTGCTACGTGCCAGGACGTTACCGCGCCGACTGTGGCCCAGGTCATGTCCATAGGTTCACTTACGGAGACAGATTTACTCCGTGCACATACTGCAACATAGCGGTTAACTGGACTTGGATAGGGCAGCTGTAGAATTGCCGCTGTAACGGCGAGCCAAAAACCTTTCGACCTCAGAAGGCGAATAGCCCAACAGAAGGCCGAGTATGCCTTCGGCCCAGCGCTCCGGCGCGTCCACTTCATCGATCCATCGGAGCAGGTCTATCACCCACTGTTCGGCGGCGTACCCAAGCCTCACCCAACCCGCTTGTTTGCTTGGCAATACAAATGGGATAGCCGAACTCCAACCGCCCTTCTGAATGAGGTACTGGTGCAAACTCTCGGGATCCTCTGTCTGTTGTTCGCCCAGCAACGCCAGAGCCCTCACGCCGCGGGAGACCAGATACGCCTGCTCCTGCACGAGGTCGTCCGAGGGCATCCCGCCATCATTGCCCTCCCACATCAGCAGCCACCGCTCAGGTCGATTTTGCACTTCCCTGAGGGGAGTTGACGGCGGGGCTGCTAGCTGGGGACAGATCTTCCGTGGAAACCCGTCTCATTTTGTCTCATTCCGTCTCGATTCATAGCTGAGCCCGAGAGGTGCATAAGACAGTTTCGAGGCACACATGAGATACGGCTGATACAGATTCGGACGCTTTTGAAACAAGAATGAGACAGCGCGTCTTCGTACCCAAGAGGGGATACAGGGCGAAGTCATGCCGGTCCGAAATCCGCATAGGCAGATTATAGCACGCTAGTTCTCAGGAGGCTACTGCAAGTTGCAACCTTGGACCAGGGACCGACGGCATTGCCTCGCTCCGGGCAAAGGCTCCGTGTGGCCGTTGCACACGATGAACCTTCCTTGTACTCTGGCCGCTCCATTCATATTGCCGATTCGGGAGGTCCGGATGTCCGGAAACCTAGCTTTTCTTTGCCCACCAGAACAGAGGGAGTGGATTGAGAGCGCCGCAGCAAAGTTGGGCGTAACTCTGAAGTGGGTCGACTCCAACCAAGACAGGCCTGATATCGCAGAGCAACTTCGGGGCATGCGCGCCGTGATCATGGGGCCGGCCGAGTATCCTGTGGAACTGGCAAAGGAGTGCCCTGACGTAACGTTCGTTCAGTTGTACAGTGCCGGTTTCGACAGGATGGACATTAGAGGACTGGCGGAACTCGGGGTCAGAGTGGCCAACAACGGCGGCGCAAACGCGATTGCAGTATCCGAGCATACCGTCGCCCTAATCGTTGCGCTGTTCCGCAAGCTGCAACTCCAGTTCAACGCGACGCGTGACGGCAGATGGAACGCGAACATCCGGCAGGACTGGCTACACGGCGCATGGGAAGTTGCCGGCAAGACGGTCGGGCTCGTTGGCGCAGCCGGCAGGATCGGCGGGAGAGTAGCACGGCGGCTGCAGGGGTGGGAATGCTCCATTGTCTACACTGACATTATCCCGATGCCTGAGGAGGACGTGGCGCGTCTGGGGGCGGAGCGAGTCCCCCTATCGGAGCTGCTCACTACATCGGACGTAGTCAGCCTGCACGTGCCGTTAAACGATCAGACTCGCCACATGATCAGCGATGCGGAGCTGGGCAAGATGAAGTCCACCGCCATCCTGATCAACACTTGCCGAGGCCCGGTAGTCGACGAGCAAGCCCTGATCAGGGCAATGCAGGAAGGGAAGATCGCCGGCGCAGGCCTGGATGTGCTGGAAACCGAGCCGGCCGCAACGGACCATCCGCTTCTGGCCATGGACAACGTCCTGATCACACCGCACCTCGCAACGATGACCCGGGAGGCGTTCGAAAGAAGCAGGCAGTTCGCCATCCTCAACGCCGCGCGCGCCTCGCGCGGGGAGGAACCGGAGGCCGTGCTTCCCGTAGTGTAGCGAAGGAGCGCCCAGCATAGCGGGCGACTTCCGCAATGATGGTTGCCCCGCCGTGTTTCTGCGCTTCTACCGGACCGTGATCTCGGCGGCTAACTGACGCGCCAGATCGTCGGTGCAAGCCGTCACAAGCAAATCCGTCCGATCGGCCATTCGCCCGGGGACGAACTTGTGTGTCTCTACAGCGCCGTCAGCCGACACCTCGCAGACCGGGTAGCCGGCGAAGTATGCGAACGCCAGGCCCGGGTCGATCTCCGACACCGGCTCGTCGAAGCTAATGTATGCATCCACTATGCCCCGCGCAATCCACGGGTAGATGCAGGAACCGCCGTTTGGCCAGAGCAGGCATCCAGGAAACTTTCGAGCCAGCATTTCCATGAATGCTGCGCCACGGTCCGTCCAATGGCTACGGTACACAGGCGACATGAGATAGAGAGCCAACACGGTGTCGTTGTCAAGTACGCGCCGCTGGTTAGGCTCCAAAATAGTGGAAGCCTCGCCCTCAAGCGGCCTTACTTCAATGCCGCTTGGGCCAGCAGTGTAAACCTCGCGTCTGAGGACGTCGGCAGCGGCCCCGGCCACGGGCTCAAGAGAACCGGGATGAAACACGGAGAGCACGCTCCACCACTCCGAAGGGATGCCCCTGGCGTAAAGGCCCGAACCGTCAAACGGATCGACTGCCACCAGATACTCGGCATCCATGGCGACGGGACCGACACGGCTCACGCCATGTTCAGAATGTATCTCCACAGGAGCGCCGGTCCGTGCAAGCCAGCCTTCTATGAGCTCCTGGCAGGCGCGGTCCAATCCGATCTCGACGTCTTCAGACTCCGGCCTCCCGGGCACCGGCCCGCGGGTCTCCCTGCCCCGTCCCTCTGAGCGGAATCGCTCCGTGAGGTGCACGACATCCCTAACCGCACTCTCGATTGCTTCGGCGATAGAAATCAAATTCGGGCCATCGAGCTACGCGAGGATCCAGACCCCGATCGGGGAATCCGAAAAGGTTTGGAGGTTACGATTGGCCTCCCGGACCAGCGTACACGAACCGTTCTGGCAGAGACTCCTCTAAGCCAAGCGCAACTAAGACGCGATGAACGGTGAATTCGGTCACGTCCTGAACCGTCCGGGGCTTCAGATAGTACGGCGGCTCGGGAGGAATGATCACGGCGTTGAGCCGCGCCAGCTTAGTCATGTTCTCTAGGTGAATGGCGTTTACCGGGGACTCACGGGGCACGATTACGAGTGGGCGGCGTTCCTTGAGACAAACGTCGGCTGCCCTCCTGGGAAGGTTGTCCGCAAGTCCATTCGCTACGGCAGCGATAGTAGCCATGCTTGCCGGCACTATCGCCATGCCGGACGTGGGAAACGTACCGCTGGCTATGGGAGCTCGCAGGTCTGCCGAGCCGTAGTAGTCGAACCGCCCAGTGTACTTCCATCGCTCAAGAGCGGCGCCGAACGACTCGTCCATCTCCTCGGCCCACACCATGCGGGCTGCAGGCGTGGCCGTCGCGACAACGGAGCGCCCCGAAGACAGCAGCAGGTCGACGGCGGCGGCTGATAATGGCGCACCGCTCGCACCCGTCATTCCGATGACCACGGGAAGTCCCTTGGAGTCCAACTCATCCCCTCGCGAATCGTACTATAGCCCTCATCCTAACCGTCGTTCACTGACAGGGAAAGGGTCGCAAGTAGCTACGATCTCATGTGCGGGTCAGCCAAGCGCCAGGGCAGCGACGGTGGCAGCGAGTACCACGGCTGAGACGTAAGCATTGATTCGGAAGAAGGCGAAGCCCATGCGCGACATATCGTCGGGCGATACCAGCGTGTGCTTGTATGCCAGCAGGGCGGCCACCACCGCACAACCAAGGTAGTAAGGAAACGCCAGGCTAAGGAGCACACCCGCTGTCACCAGGGCGGCCAACGCCAGGACATCCAGCACCCTTGCCCAAACAAATGCCGCCCTCACTCCGAACCTCCGAGCCACGGAGTGCAGTCCGCGCTGCTGGTAAAAGTCACGGTCCTGGGTGTGGTACATGATGTCGAAGCTGCCTGCCCAAAGCGCCACGGCGGCGGACAGGACGACCGGGGCAAGCGCCAGGCTGCCGGTGACGCCGATCCAGGCCGCGGATGGCGCAATGGCCAGCGCCCAGCCAAGCAGTAGGTTGGCGGTCCACGTGAATCTCTTGGTCAACGGATAGAGCGCGAGGTATGCAGCCGCCACGGGCGCCAGAACGAGCGCAAGAGTGTTTAGCTGCCACGCAGACACGAATAGCAATGCGAGCGCCGCGGCAGCCGGCAGGGCGACGTCAATGACGTTCAGCGAACCGGCAGGCAGGTGGCGTTCGGCAGTACGCGGGTTAAGGGCGTCGATCGAACGGTCCAGGATTCGATTGGCCGACATCCCGAAGGTCCTGGCGCCAACCATTGCCGCCGTTATCCAGAGGACCTTGTCCCAAGACGGCAGGCCGGATGCCGCGAGAATCATGCCGGTGTAGGCGAACGGTAAGGCGAACAGGCTCTCATGGAACTTGATCGCGTCCAGGAACAGCCACGCCCTTCTCAATGGCGAACGCGGCCTTTGAGATGCCGTCAGATCCCGTACTGCTCCCACTTGCCGTCTACCAGCTCCTTAATCTGATCACTCATGACAATGTCCTCGGGCCACGGCCTGGTCCGACCGTCCATCTCCCCCTTTTCCGTGGCGTCAATGCCGACCTTGCTGCCGTAGCGGGGGGTCCACGACGCGTGGTCCAGGTCGTCGACCGGCCCCTCGACGACTACGATGTCACGACCGGGGTCGATGTTAGCAGCGACGCGCCACGCGACCTCGGACGTATCTTGCACATCCACCTTCGCGTCGACAACGATAATGGCCTTGGCCAGCATCATCAGGCCGAGCCCCCACAGAGCGTGCATTACCTTGCGTGCATGGCCCGGGAACTCCTTCTTGATGGAGACCAGGACAAGATTGTGGAAGACGCCTTCCGCCGGCATGTTGATGTCCACAACCTCAGGTAGGGTCATCTGAAGCGCGGGAAGCATCAGGCGCTCGCTAGCCTTTCCCATGAAGAAGTCTTCCGTTGGCGGGCGGCCAACCATCGTGGTCGGATAGATGGGGTTCCGGCGGCGCGTTATGGCCTCTAAGTGGAACACCGGATAGTCCTCGGCCGGCGAGTAAATCCCCGTGTGATCTCCGAAGGGTCCCTCTGCGCGCATCTCGCCCGGGACCACATACCCTTCGAGCACGATCTCGGCGTGCGCGGGGACCTCGAGGTCCACGGTCTTGCACTTCACCATCTCGACCGCTTCACCTCTAATCAGGCCGGCAACCATGATCTCGTCCATGTCAGGTGGGAGAGGAAGCGAGCCGCTCCATACGGTAGCCGGGTCTCCGCCGAGGGCCACGGCAACGTCCAGGCGGTCGTCGCCTCTCAGCCTACCTGCCCGGTCGTGGCGAGCGCCCACCTTGTGCGTCTGCCAGTGCATGCCGGTGGTCCGGCCGTCGTACACCTGCATTCGGTACGTACCCACATTGCGTCGGCCGGTCTCCGGGTCCTTGCTGATCACCAGAGGCAGCGTAATAAATTTTCCCGCGTCCAGAGGCCAGCACTTCATCACCGGAAGATCATTGATGTCCGCTTCCTCACCAGTGAGAACGACCTCCTGGCAAGGCGCCCGCGAGACTATCCTGGGCTGGGCCCTGGCAACTCCGATCACCTCTCCCAGGGCCTTGAGCTTGCCTCCAAGACCAGTGGGCGGACCCTGCAGAAGCTTGAGAATGTCACGGACGCGCTCGGTAAGCTCATCAAGTTGCTCGATTCCCAAGGCCCACGCCATTCTGTCCCGGGTACCGAAGATGTTGATCAACGCCGGCATGTCATAGCCAACCACGTTTTCGAACAGCAGCGCCGGACCACCGGACTTGATCACCCTGTCGGTGATCTCCGTCATCTCAAGGTCGGCATCGACCGGCGTACTTATTCGACGCAGGTCGCCCTTCTTCTCAAGGAAATCCACGAAGTCTCGAAGGTCCTTGAAGGCCACGGCTGCTATCGGCTCACGGCTGTCTGGCGTAACAAAGAAGACGAAACGTCATCCCGGAAGACCGATTCAGGAACGGGATCGAACATGTCCTCATAGCCTGCCGGCACCATGGCGTCGGCCAGAGTGACGAAGCGGCCATCTACCATCCGTCCGGCAACCAGGAAGCGGCATCTGAGCAACCGTAGCTCGGCGAGCGCGTCTAGCATAGCGTCAGCCCGACCGCCGTAATACGCAGGGTCGACAAGACGCAGCGCCGTGTCCGCTCCGATTATGAAGGTGCGCCCAGGCAGCAAGCGAGCCTTGTCCAGGAACGTGGGCGCGTGAGTAATTGCTACTTCCCGGTACCCCCGGAACTGTTCGAGCCGGCGGCGGACTTCCGTCTCGTCCAGAGCCGACTTGTCCACGTTAGTAACCGACAGTTCAAAGGCTACCTGCATTCCCAGCAAGTCGGCAGCCGCCCCGGCGAGTCTCCTGTGCCCCTCATGAAGCGGGTTGAACGAGCCGGCGAGAATGGCCCGCTCGTCCGGCGTGCCAGCCTGCGATCTCCCATCAACACGCAAAACGGCGGTCCCCAGGTGCCCTGCAACAGCCGCAGACAGGGCGTCCCTGTAGGACCGTACATCCCCGAAAACGCGTTCTCCGTCCTCGAGGGGAAGTGCGATGCGGGACTCCACCCCGCATGCACCTGCGAGCTTCACCAACAGGAGCCGGCTTACGAGGTCGTCCTCTTCCAACCGCGAACGCCGACCTTTCTCCAACTCCAGAGAGGATACATTTGCTTCCGTATCGCCCCACGCGGCTACGTGGCATCTGTGCGCCCCTCTCCGGACCCTGTCCGTCGCCACTGCCGCCGTGCTTCCGACTCCCACGACGGGAGCATCGCCGGCTCCCCGGAGAACAAGCGCTCGCTCGAAGGCCGCCTTTGCCATCAGTAGCGCAGTGTCCTTAGAAACAACCTGTTCAGGGACGCTGCCGATAAGGTCGGCCATTGCCCCCTTGGAGTTTGGCGCAAGCGCTTCCAGAACCGTCCGGGAGGAACCCGGCTCGCCCAGGAGCCAGCGCAGCGCAGCAGCGCCCGCCCCAGCGGTAGCGATGACGGCCATCGTGTCAGTATCGTGGATCGCTCGGACAGTTCTCCGCACGTCTTGAGGCGTCCCGGCGCAGGAGGCAGCGTCCGCAGGTCCCTTCTCACTCACGCCGTTCACGCAGCGCCCTCACCGTTGAGGCTATGCCGGTACGCAGCTTCGTCCGGGGTCGCCAGCCAAGTCCGCTCTCAGCAGCAGACACATCCAGGCAGATCTTACGCATGTCTCCTTTGCGTTCCGATATGTACCGCGGAGGTCCCTCGAAGCCCACGGCCTCGGCGATGGCCTCAAAGATTTCCAGATCGGTCACTTCAACGCCGGAGGCCACGTTGTACACGCCCCTCTCGTGGATGCAGTCTGCTGCGAGGAGGTTGGCATGCACAACGTCTTTCACGAAGACGTAGTCTCGAGTCTTCGAGCCGTCGCCGAAGATCAGAGGCGTTTCTTCCTTCAACATCTGCCCTGCAAAGATGGCTACAACGCCGGCTTCGCCGTCCGTGCGCTGGCGAGGGCCGTAGACGTTCCCGTATCTGAGTATCGTGTAGCCCATTCCACTCGACCCGGCGAGTACGCGAAGGTAATGCTCGCCGCCCAGCTTGGATACACCATACGCCGATTGTGGGACCTTCAAGTGGCCCTCAGTCATAGGCATATTCTCGGGCTCCGCGTACACAGCGCACGTGGAGGCAAACACGACCCCTTCGACATTACTAGCGACACATGCATCCAACAGGTTGACCGTACCCAGCAGGTTTGTCCTGACGCTGAGGCCCGGATCGTCCATGGAGGTGCGGACCCCCACCTCCGCGGCGTGGTGGTTCAGTAATTCCGGGCGGAAATCCTTGAACACCTGTGACACGGCTTCCCTGTCGGCTATATCCACTTCGTAAAAGCGGGCCGCCGGATTCACTATTTCCGACGAGCCGGCCGAGAGGTTGTCCAAGACCGCCACTTCGTCCCCGCGCGCAATGTGCGCATCCACAATGTGTGAAGCGATGAATCCGGCTCCGCCGGTAACAAGAACCCTCAATTCGCCTTCGCCTGCGTTAGTCTCACAGCAGGTTGACCAGCCTGGGCCTCAATGCAATCCGCACGGCTGACAGAACGACAGCAGCGCTGATGATGAACGCAATAGAACTCAACGTCCATTCACGAAACACCAGGCCCAACGTCGTGGCAGCATCAGGTGGATGCTCCGTGTTCGTAATCACCATGACGAACATGCCGAAGCCAACCGAGACCGCGGCCGCGATTTCCAGCACCAAGCGTTCGCCGACGAGGCTGCCGTCGATACCAAGGAGGCGAAGGACGCCGGCGAAGGCGGAGCCTACCAGCACCGCTAGCACGTCGCCTCCGATTACCTTCCGCGGTGTAGCGGCCACGCTGTGAGGCACCACGAACACTATAAATGCAGTAGACGCCGAGGCAACAAGGACAACCGGCCTGAATATTACGTCGACCAGCAGTATGATGGTCACCATCGAAAGCGTTGCCAGCCCGCATTGGAAGAGATAGCTCGGCATATGGGACGCGAAACGCCGGTCGAACATAAGCCTGTACAGTCTGACGCGCCGGGCCACCGGATTTCGTCTCGGCGGTCTTCTGGCCTTCACGATTGGGCGTCCATGCGACTGCCAGTTCCAGGAAAGCTTCGATTCATTCTAAAAAGTCCTGAGAGCGCGGCTCATGCCATACAATTGACAAGCAACATGCATAACCTCAAGCCTCCGTCGCCCACACTCGCCCAAAGATGTCGCGTGGGCACCCGCACACAACGTACCACTCGCAGGCAACCGGGCCAAGCCCCATTGCGACCATCGGGGCATCAGACAAGGCGCCTGCTACACACCGTAATCCGAAGCCAACGACCACGTATTCAGCAATGACGCCTTGCCAAGACCAGCGGTCTGGTATGTGCCACTCCTGCTACATGACCAAGCGGTGACGAGTGGGCCAGACTACGGAACTCGGCACCTCAGAATGAATCCCTAAACTCGAAAAAATGCAAGAAGACTGGCGTCCTAAGCCCGCAGACAGAATCGTGAGGCACCCTCGCGAGAGCGAGATGGGCCCGGTGCAGGTGACGGTTACTCCCCGGCCCGCTCCTGCCCGCGCGAACGCATCGCCGTTGATCCTCATGTACACGTTCGCCGGCCTGATTACGGCGGGCACTCTGGTGCTCATGCTGCCTTTCATGCACCACGGTCAAGGCTTCACGCCATTCATGGACGCCCTATTTACCGCTACGTCCGCCGCAACGGTCACGGGCCTAGTAGTCCAGGACACAGCTACTTACTGGACGCGGGTGGGTCAAGTGGTGATCCTGACGCTGATGTTCGTAGGCGGGCTCGGTTTCATGACGACTGCTACCTTCATGCTAGTGCTTTTCAGGCAGCGGATGTCTATATCGCAACGATTGGTGGCCAGAGACAGTCTTGGCCTCACGCAACTCGGCGGCCTCGTTAGGCTTACCGCCAAGATCGTCGTGTTCGCCGTCGCCGTGCAGTTGGTCGGGTTCGTGGCGTTGTTCATTCGATTCTCATTCCTATTCGACCCCGCAGAGGCGGTCTGGCAGGCTGTGTTCCATTCCGTCTCAGGGTTCAACAACGCTGGTTTCGTTGCGCTTTCTAACACCGTGAGTCTCACCGCCTACAAAGCGGACAAATGGATCATTTCAACAATTGGTTCCCTCCTTCTGATAGGTTCGCTTAGCTACTGGGTCATTGAGGATGTTGTCCGCACGCGGCGTGTTACGCTCTGGTCACTCAACACCAAACTTGTTCTCGCTGCTACGGTCGCACTTCTTGCAATTGGGACGGCGGTCTTCTTCGCCTCCGAATACCACAACCCCTACACACTTCAGAGCGAATCAGTGGGGGACAAGGTCTTTCTTTCAGCCTTCCAGTCCATGTCGGCCAGAACGGCTGGCTTTGACTTGGTCAACTACAAGAACGCGCAGCAGCATACCGACTTCTTCTTCACCGGTCTTATGTTCATCGGCGGAGCCTCCGCGTCGGTGGCGGGCGGAATCAAGGTGAACACGTTCGCGGTGATATTCGTGGCCATCATATCGACGGTCAGAGGACGGCCAAACGCTACCGCCTTCGGCCGAATAATCCCCCAGACACAGGTCCAGAGGGCAATGTCGATCGGCGCCATTGCCATTGGGTTCGTGTTCGTAATAGTTGCGAGCCTGACTTTCCTGGAGAGCCAGCTTCTGCAGCCTGGGATGTTCAGCTTCATCGACCTCCTGTTCGAGAGCTTCTCAGCCTTCGGCACGGTTGGATTGAGCACCGGTGTTACATCGCAGTTGTCGGATCCGGGCCAAGCGTTGATCGTAGTAACAATGTTCATAGGAAGGATTGGCCCCCTGACAATCGCGTTGGCGATGTTGGCACGCGGAACCCGCGAGTTGTTCAGATATGCTGAAGAGCGGGTTACAATTGCATAACCGATAGGACTGGAGTCAAGGGAACGCTGGGGCGGAAGCACAGGACACAAGGGGCTTGAGCATACATGAAACAGCAGGTTGCAGTTATAGGTCTTGGCAGGTTCGGCTCCAGCGTTGCGAGGTCGCTGTACAATCTCGGTCACGATGTACTGGCCGTAGATACCAGTGATGAACGGGTGCAGAGCATGATGGGCCATGTCTCTTACCCAGTGACCTGCAACGCCACCGATGAAGCAGTACTCGTGGAGTTGGGAATCACCGACTACGACGCAGCAGTAGTTGCCATCGGCTCGGACATAGTGTCCAGCATAATGACTTCCGTGCTGTTGAAGACGATGGGAATGCAGTACATAGTTTCCAGGGCAAGAAACGAACTGCACGCAAATGCCTTGGAATTGCTGGGAGTGGACAAGATTGTCCACGCGGAAGAAGAGATGGGATCCAGACTGGCGCACAACCTGTTTAATCCCAACGTGCAAGAGTACTTGGAGCTTACCCGTAACTTTGGGATCAGCCGGCTGACTGCTCCTGACCGGTTCGTAAACATGAACCTGCACGAACTTGGATTTTCGAGTCCAAGAGACAGATATGGCTTGGCGGTACTGGCTATTGTCAGGGGCAATGACATAACACTCAATCCTGACTCAGAAGAACGTATCAGACGAGGAGATACCCTGGTTATCGCAGGCCTCGACGAGCAACTCGAGACACTACAAGGCTAGATCCCCGCTCCGGTGTTACATCATCGTCAGGTCGACTTTGCTACCAACGCTGAGATCAGCACCATAGCCTCCTCCATGTGGCGTACTTCGGAGTGAACCGCCGTGTCTAAAGGATCCGTTCTGGCCGCCGTCACCGGTGATGAGTGCGACGAGGATGTGGTACGACTTGCATGCGGCCTGGTGCGGCAGAGTAGGAGCAAGCTGTTCATACTCTATGTAATCGAAGTACCGAGATATCTGCCGGTCGATGCCGAGATACCCGAAGAAACGGATGTGGCCGAAGAAGTACTGACCAGCATGGAGGCAGTGGCCAAGGAGATGCGATGTCGACCCCGGGCGGAACTTCTCCAGTCTCGCAGGGTAGGAGCCGCCGTTGTGCAGGAGGCGGTTGAGAAAAACGTAGGCGCCATTGTGCTGGGCAGGGCGTTCAGGACGAAGTTCGGTACCTTCAACCTTGGAGACACAGTGCCCTACGTTCTCGAACACTCTCCCTGCCAGGTCATCGTGTGCCGTGGATCGGCTTAGCTATTGGCATTAGACGTGAAGACGGGCCACCGTGGGTCGGAAGGGCAACGCCGGCAGGATCTATCGCCATGATCAGGCCTCAGTACACACTGCCCAACGCAAAACGCGTGATTATAGTGGGGTGCGGGCGCGTGGGAATTGCAGTGGCAACCGGACTGGCAGAAAAGGGCTTTTCCGTTCGGATGTTGGACGTGGACCCCGAGGCGTTCGAGCTTCTGCCCAGCGGCCACCTGGATGGTGACAGAATAACGCCGATAACTGGAGACGGCACACTTGAAGCGGACCTCATGCGCGCCGGCATCGCCGACGCGGAGGCGCTGGTGGCTGTAACCGGCAGCGACAACGTCAACGCACTGGCAGCCTTGGCCGCTACAAGGGTTTTTGGTGTCGGGTCCGCAATCTGCCGGATTGATGATCCGGACAAGCAACAGGCCTACAGCAGCCTGGGCCTGACCGCCGTGAGCGCTACCATTCTACTGGCAGAGCGTCTGGTAGACTCCGTGGCCAACTGATTCAGGGCAAGAGTATTGTTCATTGTCATATTGGGTTCCGGGCGCATTGGATCGTCCCTTGCCCACCGGCTGGTCAACGCCGGGCATGAGGTCAGCGTGATTGAAAGGGACCCCTCGAGATGCGGGGAACTGGACAAGTCTCTGGGCAGCGTCTCGGTCCTGGGCGACGGAACCGAGGTGTCTGCGCTCTCGAGGGCAGGCGTAAGTCGTGCGGACATATTCGTCGCTACGACAAGCGTTGATGAAGACAATGTTGCCGCGTGCCAACTGGCATCGCTGCGCTTCGGGACGCCTCGCACGCTTTCGATAGTAAACGATACCGGACGCGCGAGGTTGTTCGACCTCTTGCGCATTAGCGCCTCGATCGACGTGACCGACCTGGCCGTAAACCGGCTCCAGGAGTTCATGTTTCTGGACGGCATGGTCCAACAGATTCCAATGCCTGGAGATGATACGCGGAGCCTACTGGTGGCGCGCGTACCCAGGAACTCCGTCATGGACGGAAGACCCATCAGCGATCTGCAACTGCCCAACGGATCGTCAATTTCGCTGCTGATTAGCAAGGACGGTCACGTTCAAGTACCAAGCGATGAATCGGTGCTAAAAAGCGAAGATGAGATCGTGGCTGTCGGAGACCGTCTGTCACACGAAGTGCTGAGAAGCGCCCTAGTTGAGCAACTGGGGGAACGGGAGTGAGACGCCGGATTGCGTTCCTCGGCCCTGCGGGCACGTTTACGGAGCAGGCAGCCATCACATACGACCCGGAAGCATCGTATCTGGCTAGGCCGTCTGTGGAGGAAGCCGTCCGTGCGATGCTAAGGAACGAAGCGGACGAAGCGGTGGTCCCTATGGAAAACAGCCATCAGGGCTCTGTGACCGCCACACTCGATCTGCTAATCCGCGAGTCACGTCTGTTCATCAGGAGCGAGCTGGTACTTTCCATATCTCACAGCCTTCTATCCAGTGCGGACGTCGAACTGACCGACCTCAAGGTGGTCTATTCGCATCCGCAGGCCCTCGCGCAATGCCGAAATTATCTCCAAGAGAATCTACCGAACGCCCAGCCCATGGCCTCGCTCAGCACGGCCGCCGCTGTCGAAGAGTTGGAGGCGTCAGCAGTTCCAGCCGCCGCGATCGCGGCGGAACGCGCTTCTTCGATCTACGGGATTCCCGTAGTGGCTAGAGGGATAGAAGACAATCCAAACAACGTCACGAGGTTCGTAGCCCTGGGACGTTCCGACAGCGAACCCACGGGAAATGACAAGACATCGCTCTGTTGGTCTCACCAAGAAGACCTCCCCGGCCTTCTGTATGGCGTCCTAAAGGAGTTTTCTGACAGGCGAATCAACCTGACGAAGATCGAGTCAAGACCCACCCAAGAAAGTCTGGGCAGATACTACTTTCTCGCCGATGTGGAAGGCCACAGGAAGGACACTCGCATTGCCGACGCTCTTTCAGCGGTGCGCTCCCAGCGCGGAACCTCACTCAGAGTACTGGGGTCGTACCCGAGGCGCGACGCTCCAGCCGGATGAGGCCTTAAGTCCTAGCCTGCTTCTCGCCAGGCGATGGCCTTGCTCTTAGCAGACTAGCCCGAGGCAGCAGGGGACTGGGATCGGCCGTCCTCTTCCTCCGGCTCTTCGCCTCTCCTCATCCTGGACGCGACCTCATCTACAACTGGCTGCACAGCCTCTCTCACGGCCTCTGCCGCGGGTTCCACGCGAGCTCGCGCAGCTCCAACAGCAGGAACGACTGCTTCCCTCACAGCTTCAGCGACGGGCGCCATACGCTCTCGGACAGCGCCGGCAGCTGGAGCCATCCGACCGCCCACGGCGCTGGCCAAGGGGCTCACGCGCTCACGCACAGCCGCAGCAGCGGGTCTCACTTGTTCCATCGCCGCGGCGGCAAGTTCCTCAGCCTTAGCCCGCAGTTCCGCGCCCTTTTCCGACAGCTCAGAACGCGTCTCCGAACCTGGCTTAGGCGCTATCAATATGCCGACGACTGTGCCGACAATCGCGCCGGTCAGAAACCCGATCACAAAGGACCCACCATTATCATTGCTCATTGTCTTTTCCTCTCCGTGGCTGCCTTCTGAGCAGACGCCAAAGCATCGATCCTACTTTACTTACACCGAACGCCACTCCCGCTCCCGCCGGACCGGTTGCCTTGCTTGCGATAGCGGCAGCAGTTTCCTCGACAGCCCTGACCGTCTTGCTCACAGAGTCCACCACACTTGATACCTTACGAAACAGAATCACCGCGATGACAAGCCACACCAGCCCAACCGCGAGGATCAGAAAGTCTCGTGCCAGCCCTACGTATGTGGCGAATGTCGAGAGGTCCATTCAGACTACCTTTATCAAACCTATACAAAATCCTAGCACGCGTGAATCACGTTAATCAATGGAGGACTTCGATTGCCAGGGCAATGCAGTTAGTGAACGCCAATCAACAGGCTGTCCAGATTCGCGAACCTGGACGGGTCCTTTCCTGGCGTCAGTCAGGCTGGGGAGGCATCAGGCTTCAGGGCTGAATCAGCATCCTAATTGCGCCGCTATTGTCCTTTCGGCGCGTCAGAATCTTGTGACTTTCCTTTTCCGCCCAGACGATTACGTCATAAGTGTTCAAGACGTCCGGAATTATCACTTCGACGAACGACTGATCGTCCATAGCGATCTGATCAGTAAGGGCAGAGATTATGCCCGCGCATGTCTTTCCGTTCCCGTCAATCACGATCCATCCGTCCGCGCCGTTGGCCGATACCACCGACATGCCATCCCGCACATCCACCTCGCCCCTCTCCCTGGACCGCAGTTCGCGGCGGAAGTGGTCCACCGCTTCCCAGTACACGCCGTCATTGCGGTCGCCCTTGGAACACACCGCGCCGCGCACTCCAACGATGTCCGGGTTGATCCTGGCAAGCTCGTCCAGGTCATCCAGCTTGAGGTGCCCGGACAAGGCCGTGCTCATGCCGGCCTCCTTGCCTTCCGTAACCATGTCACGCAGTTCCGGCTCAGGTACGAAGTCGAACAGATTGCGTCCATCTTTTGTCAATGTGTCAATCAGCCAGCCGTCGCACTGGCCTTCCTTGGCGAGTTGGTTCATGTATCGAGCGTCAAGTCCATCGTAAAGCAGGTTATCGGCGAACAGCGAGCCAATTAGCTTCGTGTTGAAACCTTCCAATGCCTTCTTGGCGTCGAGCAGGATTTCCACGGCCTCGTCGTACCGGCTCTTCATGAAGCCGACTTTTACGGAAGTGGCATCCAGCACGCCCGCCGTGTAGGCGGCCATTGCTACGGTGCCGCTCTGGTTCGGCACCACTCCCAGCGTAACGCTGGCATGCTCTGACCCCGGGACCGCATCGCGCACCTGTTTGACGACCGTGGGATGCGCTGACCCTACCAACGCCTCCTGAAGGTTCTTCACGTCCACGATGTCCGCCCCGCCCTTGAGGGCCTGCAGGGCCTCAGGAAGGTTCTGTACGCTGACCATCAATAACATTGCGATTAACTCCGGTGTATGGGTGTTTTGCTATTCCAGGGGAATGTCTTCAGGGCTGCCCGGGAATCTCTCCCAGTACCTCGCGCAACTCCCCTTCCAACTCCGCCTTCTCCTCATCAGAAAGGTCCCATAGCGGCGCACGAATGTGCCCGCCGGCCATGCCCATCAACTCGCCCCAGTACTTGCAGAGCGAAATTGGCAGGACGCCTCCGAACTTCTGCACTACTCTGGGCCACCATCTGTCCGACATCGCCTTGATGGCCCTGATGTGGGTATCGTAATAGTCGTCGTCCAAGTCGCCGGTCGTAGCTCTGTCTACGAATCTAACATAGTGATTAGCGTCGGGACGATCGAATCTCCAGTCGGAAGTATTAGCGAACATCACTTGCTGCTCGAATCCAAGCTCCCGGCCCTTGAAGAAGATCCACTCGTCCGGCGTGCTGATGATCGCGTCGCGGCCCAGGAGCTGGTGTGTCTCAATCGAGAGATCGCGGTTGAAGCTGGCTTCCTTGACACCGACCACATTTGGAATCTCGCAAATGCGGCGCATCCCTTCCGCGCTCATGACAGTGCCGAACTGCGGGGAGTTATAGAACATAATCGCGAGCGAAGTACTATCGGCCAGGAGCCGGGTCCACTCCACTACCTGTTCCTCGGTCCTCGTCACCATGTACGGCGGCGCCAGAATTAGCAGGTCGAAGCCCACGCCCTCCGCATGCTCCGCGAGCGCGGTCATCTCCTTAGCCGAGGTGTGAGTGACGTGGGCCGCGATCGGCCAGTCGCCACCCGCCTCGTCGGCCACAATGTCATACACCTTTAGCCGCTCTTCGCGAGTGAGCGCGGAAAACTCACCCATCCCCCAAGTGCATCCACCGCCCCGGGTGCCCAGCGACCTAACATGCCGCATGTTGGCCCTCATGCCCTCTTCATCGATCTCGTCATCAGGCGTGAAGACCGTCATCAGGGTAGTCCACTGGCCTCGAAGAAACTCCCGCGCCCAGTCCTTCGCCTCATCCTTTCGGTACTCAGCCATTGTGACTCCTCACCTATTCGTGCGGCTGCGCTACGTACTGGCCCGGAGGCCCGGACCGGCAGTTCAGTGAACAAAACTGAATCTGGCGACTCGAGATTAATCTTATCCGTGAGGGGAAAGGCCGTCAATACGCCTCCTAGTGGAAGGCTAGCTGAACTCTTCAGTCAAGACGTCGTCGAACCGGTCCACGGCAGCCGCCAGAAGCGCGTTCTCCGCGCGTGTCAATTCGGGATCGGAATCCAGGAGCCGACCTGCCTCCAGGCGCGTCGCCCGGATCAGGTCAATATCATCGATCCGGGCCACCTTGAACTGCGCGAATCCGCTCTGGCGCTTGCCCATGTAGTCGCCGGGCCCGCGAATCCGCAGGTCCTCGTCCGCCAGCTTGAATCCATCAGTGAGCCGCTCCACTATCTTCAGGCGGTCACGTGCTTCAGGACCAGGGTCGTCTGCCAGCAGCAGGCAGTGGCTCTGGTGTTCGCCGCGCCCCACGCGGCCGCGCAGCTGGTGCAGCTGGGCCAGCCCGAAGCGGTCCGCGCCGTCTATTAGCATCACTGTGGCGTTCGGCACGTCTATTCCCACCTCAATTACCGGAGTGGCGACGAGCACGTCCAATTCGCGCGACTTGAAAGCCTCCATCACATCTTCCTTCTCACTGTAGGCAAGTCTTCCGTGTAGAAGTCCGACGCTCAGTTCAGGAAACACGTGGCTCGCGAGACGCTCATACTCCCTAGTAGCCGCGCGAGTCTGAATCGATTCAGACTCCTCGATAAACGGACAGACGACAAACGCCTGTCGCCCCTCCCTTACCTCGGCGCGGATCATCTCGTATGCTGCGAAACGCTGCTCAGGCTCCAGGTACCGCGTCCGGATACGCCGGCGGCCAGGTGGCATCTCGTCGATGACAGACATATCGAGGTCGCCGTAAAGCGTCAGCGATAGTGACCGTGGAATCGGCGTGGCCGACATGGCGAGCAGGTGCGGCCGCCGGCCCTTGTCGCGCAACCCCGCTCGCTGCATAACCCCGAACCGGTGCTGCTCGTCGACCACCGCCAGCCCAAGATAGGGAATGTCGACATCCGGCTGAATGACCGCGTGAGTGCCTATGACGATGTCGATCTCGCCCTTTGCGATTCTCTGGCGTGTCATGCGCTTCAGCCGCTCTGACATGCTGCCTACGAGCAGCCCGATCGTTATGGGCCGGTCGAACAGGTCCGCCTGAATCTCAAGCGTGTTCTCCGAGCGGTTGCCCCCAACGGCGTCGATCAGCAAGGCGGAGAGGCTGAGGTAGTGCTGCTCCGCCAGTATCTCCGTGGGCGCCATCAGCACGCCCTGATAGCCCGTCGCGGCGGTGGCAAGAAGCGCCGCCGCCGCGACCACGGTCTTGCCGCTTCCAACGTCGCCCTGGAGCATGCGGTTCATCGGCCGGTCGAAAGCAATGTCTTCTAGAATGTCCGTCAGCACCGAGTCCTGCGCCGCCGTCAGGCTGAAGGGCAGAGACTCCAGGAACCGCGCGAGGACAGGTGTCTGGGTGTTGATCGGCACACTGGTCTGCTTCTCCTGCCACCTCCTCTTGCGACGAATCGTGGCCAGCTGCATGGTCAAAAGCTCGTCGAACGCGAGCCTGTGGCGCGCCGCCTTGACATCGGCCGTGGTGTCCGGGAAGTGTGCCTGGGAAAGAGCGTTTGCGAGGCCGAGCAGCCCCGCGCGGTGGCGGACCTCCGCGGGCAGCGGCTCTTCCAGCGACGGCAGTACCCCGTCCAATGCCTGGCGGACGTACCGCCGCAACGAGCGCTGGTACAGCCCGTCCACGGCCGGGTACACCGGTACCAGGCGGTTGGTGTGCAGCAGGCGCGCTTCCTTGCCCCCTATCTCGTAGTCGGGAGACTCGAACGAGAGCTGGTGGCGGAAGACGCCGACGCGGCCGCTGATGTACACCTCCGTTCCCGGACGCAGGTTCTGCGCCATGTACGGGTTGTTGTACCAGACAACTCGCACGTTGCCGGACGCGTCTCCGACTACTGCCTGCGTGGACTTCCTGCTAGTGCCGTGGCGTGTGACCGAAGACTGCCTGACCTTCACGTGAACCGTCTGCTCCAGCCCGGGCTCCAGGTCGCACACTTTGCGGATGTTCGTGTAGTCGTGGTGCCGGTTGGGAAGCAGATACATGAGGTCGCGGACGGTCTTCACGCCCAGCCGCCCAAGCCTCTCTTCGTTTGCGCCGGACACCCTTTTGAGCGCCGACACAGGCGCGTCCAGTTTGAGCGGTCCGGCGGGCGACGCGGACGTTCGGGGGCGAGGCTTGCGTGGGACCTGTCGCCGTCTTGCCGGGGTGGCGGCCTGGGCGGCGTCGATTGCCGCCAACGCCTGCCCCACCCACGCGGCGCGGCGCTCGGAAGTCAGGTCGGCGTATCGAGCCGGTTCGCCTATCACGGGCCGGAGCTCGTTGACGTGGTTCTGTAGGAAGCGGTCCAGTCCGCCGATGACCGCCTTGTCCAGGTACCCCTTGGAACGCTCCAGTCTCAGGATGCCCGCCAGCGCCGATATCGCGGAGGTGCCCGACGCCATCTCCAGGTGACTAGGCGGTCCCTGCGGCGGTGATGGAAGCCAGGCCGATCGCCTTGGGGCCCACGTACGTCCCCAGCGCCGGCCCAAACCTCGCGACGATCGGCTCTACGCCTTCCGGCAGAAGCTCGGACAGTTCGGTCGCCAGGTCCTCTGCCTCCTCCCGTAAGGTGCTGTGAATGACGGACAGCGCCTCCATCGGCCCGCGCTGCAGGCACGCCTTCTTGAGTTCCTGGAGACCCTTGCGCCTCGTACGGGGTCGCGCCATGGGCAGGACCTCTCCTTCAGAGAGGACAATCATGGGGTGGATTCGCAGCAGCGTGCCCACCAGCGCCTGCGCCTTCCCTATCCTTCCGCCCTTCTGCAGGAACTCCAGTGTGCCGAGGAGGGCCATGCAGTTGCTGCGTTGCACGGTAGAGTCCACGAGAGCGCCGACGTCGTCCAGGCTCGCTCCTTTGCTCGCGGCCTTCGCCGCCGCAAGCACCGTCAGCCCTATTCCCATGGACGCCTGCTCCGTGTCCACTACGTCAATGGCGCAGTCCACCTCCGACTGGTCGGACGCCTGCATCGCTGAGTTGTACGTCCCGCTCAGCTTGGCCGACACGTGGATGGAAACAATGCCGTCTGCGTCCTTGCCAACCTGCTCGTAGACTTCGAGAAACTCTCCGATGGAGGGCTGCGAGGTTGTAGGCAGATCTCCGCCGGACGTGAGGCGTCTGTAAAGCTCGTCGGTTGTCAGGTCCACGCCGTCCCGGTAGGTATCCGTTCCGAACCTCACCGTAACCGGCACGACCGTGATGCCGTACCTTTCGACAAGCTCAGACGGGATATCACACGTGCTGTCCGTGACTATCTTCAATGCCATAGGCGCATGTTTCTCCCTATTTCTCTATCGACACGAGGAAATGGTAGTGTGGCTGGCCGCCGTAAACTAGTTCAACCTCCGCTTCCGGAAACTCCGACTCCACGGCGCTTGCCGCCACCGCCGCGGCGCTCTCATCCAGGTTACCACCCCAGTAGAGGGTGACTAGTTCGTCTTCGACGCTCGCAGTCCGGAGCAGGTCCGCCAGCACCCTGGCCTCGCCGTCCCCCGCGGCCACGAGCGCGCCGTTCAGCATTCCTATCGTCTGGCCCTCCTGCGCCTCGACGCCGTCGAGGCGAACCGTCCGCTGCGCGGTGGTCACCTCCCCTGACGACACCGCCTGGAGCGCCTCGGCCATCTCCGCAACGGTCTCGTCCACGTCCCGCTCGGGATTGTACGCGAGCAGCGCGGCCACGCCCTGCGGTATCGTGCGCGTCGGCAGGACGTGAAGCGTCTTGGAGGAGACCTCCGCGGCCTGCCGCGCGGCCGGGATGATGTTCTTGTTGTTCGGAAGAAAGACCACTACGTCGGAGGGCGCGGCGTTCACCGCGTCGAGCACCTGGCTCACGCTGGGATTCATGGTATCGCCGGCTGCGAGAGTACCCGACGCTCCCAGGCCAATGAACAGCTCTTCCAGGCCGTCGCCCCACGCCACCGACACCACGGAGGCGGCCCCCTTCCCGTCCTCCACACCGCCTTCTGCGGGCCGGTCCCCGCGGTGCGACGCCGCGAACTCCACGTGCTGCTCGTCCATGTTCTGCATCGACACGCGGCTGAGCTGCCCGTGGACTACGGCCGCCGATATCATCGGCCCCGGGTCTTCCGCGTGGCCGTGCACCTTGATCGTCTCCAAGTCTCCAACGACAACCGTGGACTGGGAGACCTCCATGATCTGCAGGCGGATCGAGTCCACGTCCAGTCCGTCGCCTTCTACCACGAACTGCACACAGTAGCCGAACTCCTCGTGTTCGGCGGATGCAAGGAAGGTCTCGTGCACCGTCCCAAGCGCATGGTCTACGCCTATGGGGTCCGGGACGTCCAGAACCTCGGCATCGGCCGGGCCCGTCGCCTCGCCGGCATGCGCCCGCCTTAACCCTTCGAAGATCACGGCCAGCCCCTGCCCTCCGGCGTCGACGACGCCCGCATCGCGCAGGACCGACAGCATCGTCGGCGTGTTCGCCACGGCATCCTCCGCGGCCGACCCGATACGCGCGAGCATGCCGGCCAGCGACTCTCCGGACTCCTCCGCGTCCGCGGCGGCGCGCGCCATCCAGTCGATCACCGTGAGCATGGTCCCCTCGACCGGGTCCGCGACGGCCTTGTACGAGGCGGTCCTGGCCTCGGCCAGCGCGTTCGCCATTTCGGAAGTTCCGAGCGCTTCAGAGCCGTCCAGGCCTACGGATAGGCCCTTGAAGAACTGGGAGAGGATTATGCCGCTGTTGCCCCTCGCCTCCATCATGGCTGCGCGGGACATTACGGCCGCGGCGTCGCCGGCTGAGCGTACGCCGGGAGCTTCTAGGGCCTTCACCACGCCGTCCATTGTCAGGAACATATTCGTGCCGGTGTCGCCGTCCGGCACCGGGAAGACGTTCAGCGAGTTGATGACATCGATGTTCGCCTTCAGGAGATCGGCCGCGAAGGCCACATACTCGCGAAGCTGCGCTCCGGTGATGACTTCCGGCGGGGACAGGCGAGTGGAAGCGTCCGTTGACAATTGCCGAAATACCCGGTCTGTGGTAAATTGAGGCTGTCTGCCCTGCTACGGACCATCGCCTTCTCCACGCTGCCATAAGGCGATCGTTGGCGTGTCCGCGCGGCAGGGCCATTCTAGCACAAGGCGCGCAGGTAACACAGATGGCCAGATGTGATCTCTGCCTCAAGTCCGGGCAGTCCGGAAACAACGTACCGTTTTCGAAGAAGAAGACCCGCAAGCGCTGGTCCGCCAACGTCCAGAAAGCCACGATCTACGAGAAGGGCGAGCCGAGGCGAGTCCACATCTGCACGCGCTGCCTTCGGAGCCAGTACAAGTCCGAGTTGAACGCGTAGCCGTCGTTCGGTGCGCCTCGTCGCCGTAGGGCTCAACCACAAGACCGCGCCTCTCCATCTTAGGGAGCGGGTCGCCGTTCCAAGGGACAGGCTGCCGGAAGCGCTTCGCAGCCTCCGGGAACGGACCGGCGAGGCAGTGCTGGTCTCCACCTGCAATCGCACCGAGGTCTACTCCGTCTCCGACAACCCCGACGCCTCTGCAGACGCTCTCGAGGTGCTGCTCGCCGAGTACGGCGGCATCGACCACTCCGAGCTTGCTCCCCACCTGTACCGCAGGACCGGGGTGGAAGCCGCCCGGCACCTGTTCAGGGTGGCGAGCGGGCTGGACTCGATGATGCTGGGCGAGTCGGAAATCCTGGGGCAGGTCAGGAACGCCCTGGCTGCCGCGTCCGAGTCGGGCTCGGTCCAGGTGCCCCTTTCGAGATTGTTCCACGGCGCGATCAGGGCGGGCCGCCGGGCCCGCGAGGAGACCGACGTTAGCCGCAACTCCCTGTCGCTGAGCTACGCGGGCGTGCAGCTCGTGCAGCGGGCCGCGGGCGGCCTGACCGGGCTTCGGGCGCTGCTCGTAGGCGCGGGCGAGGCTGGCCGGCTGCTGGCGAGGGCGCTGAGGAGTACGGGCGTATCCGACCTCCTGGTGGCGAACCGCACTCCGGAGCGGGCTGCCGCGCTGGCGGAGCGCCTTAGCGGGCGGACGGTGCCGCTCGACGAGGCGGCCGGCGCGCTGGCCCATGTGGACGTTGCCGTGATGGCGGCCGACGCCCGGACGCCGGTGTTCAACCTTGCTGCGCTGGAGTCGGCCATGGCCGCACGCCAGGGACGGCCTCTCGTGGTGCTCGACATGTCGGTGCCCCGCAGCGTGGACCCGCGGGCCGGCGAGCTTGAGGGCGTCCGGCTGTTCAACATCGACGACCTGTCGACCATCACCGAGGAGACGCTTGAGTCGCGACGGGAGGCGGCCACGAAGGTGGAGGCGATCGTGGAGGAGGAGTTGACGCGGTTCTCGGAGTGGTGGGACGGCCTCGAAGCGGTCGAACTGGTGAAGTCGCTCCGCGAACGGGCGGAGACGGTCCGGCAGCGTGAGCTGGAGAAGGCAATGCGCCGGCTCGGCAACCTCGATCCCGATCAGGCCGAGGTGGTCGAGGCCCTGACCCGCGCCCTGACATCCAGGCTAATGCACGACCCCACAACCGCCCTCAAAAAGCGCCTCAGCAAGACCCAACTCCAGGCCATCCGCGACCTCTTCCAGCTTTAGGCGCCGGGCTGGCGGGCCCGTCGCCGGGCCTCGGCGGTATCACGCAGCCTATCCACCGTGCGGTGAATCCCTTGCTCTGAAGCCCCGGCGCGACTTCTTGTTCCCTTTCGTTTCGTTACATTTGGTAGCTGGGACCTGGTGATTCGCGGGGCGGTTGTGAAACGCCTTTGGAACTGAAACGGAACGGTTTCGGGGCAGCAATGGATCAACCGTGGAACACCGGGGCGAAGCATCGCCCACGTATCGTGTAAGGGCAGGCTCCTACAACAGCGGAGAGCGTCGCCGTAGGTCGTAGTGTACATGCACTCAGGGCAGCACAGCCGTTCCTGGCAGTCAACGGCGGGGCATGGCTTCTGAGCCGAATGGGGCGACACCCTGAGGGTGCCGTTACTTTAGGAGAATCCCCTTAGTTATGAGGGAATCGTTCCTCCCCCGTTGCATCGCCAAGAGGAAATATCGAGTCTTCGGGGTTCGTATCGATCCCTTGCCACCCAGCCCGCACCAAAGCACGAATCACAGTTTCGGCGAATCAGGTTAGGTTTCACAGCATCGTTTAGGTAGCTCGACGACTAAATCGGATACAGGGGCCCGTTGACAATCTTGTGGACAAAGTCTCTTTGCCTGAATGTCATGCTTGGACCTCCCCAGTTCGCATGACTTAACTATACATGCTGTCAGTCACTTGGGGGGCGAATGCGAGGGGCTGTCCGGCGTTGGTACGTGGGTCTTGGCGTATTTTACCTTTGGCTCTCTGGGGGGTCTGAAGCGAAAAGGGACAACCTCTCGAACTCCCCGTCGTCCTGCAGTATCTGGACCAACAGTTCACCGAGACTAGGGGCGTCGGCCTTGTCCAGGCGGCGAAGGCACTCGTACTCGTCCGCAGCCACCAACTCGCCGAAGTTGTTCTTTGCTTCATGAAGGGACCATTCGGCCATGGGAAGCTCCACTTAGGTAAATTGAACATGTACTTGAGAAGCCTGGCATGCGCCAGAGCCTTATCACGGCATATCAATATCTGCCCGCGCGATACTCCAGACGCCTATGTCGTAAAAGGCACCCCGGAGTGACAAACTATAGGAAACTCGCCAGCGTTCGTCATAGTAAACGTAAAAGGTGACGGGAGGCCGATACATGCGCAGAATTACGGCACCGTGCTCAAATGGCACATCCCTGATGTACTCAAGTATTTCTTCTATTTCCCGCCTCTCGTCTTCCCTTAAGTTCTCGTAAACCGTCCTGGCGGGACCGGACTCACTAAACCTGATCCTATTCGGCAACTCTCTCTCGTAACTCTTCGACCGAAATCCAACCTGAGTGATGGTCAATTGCCGCCAGCGTTTCCTTCAGGAACGGATCGGCGGCGACCTGTTCATCGGTCAACAGCAAGTCTTGTTCAAAGGTGATGGCCTCTCCTTCCTTCAAGCCGAGCATCGGCTCCGTATCCTTGCTGACTCTAACGATCTCTTCGCGGCCCAAGCTGCCATAGTTATGCTTAACGGTGTGGATGGCAATCCATTCATCCTCGGCCAGGTCAAGCTGGGCCGCATCGATATGATGCCCGATGTGCCAAATGATGCCCGTCCCGCTTGGCGACGCCTTGCGGATTTCCGTTACGTAGCCAACTGCGTCCAGACTCCTCAATTCAGCAACTATGGCATTTCCTTCCGCATTTGGCCCATGGTGGTGAAACTTGTACGTATAGCCGGTTAGCGTCTCTCCATGTAACCGATAGGCCTGCCAGTCCATCAGGTAGGTCAGTTTGACCAGTACAGTGCTCGTGACACCGGAATTTCCAAACGTGCTCAGGAGGCCCAACAGGATGGATTGGGCACGGCTAAGATTGTTCGCCCTTCTTTTGGTTGTCACAGCCTCATCTTCGCCAATTATGGCATTTGCGTCAGTTGCCGGAACGATCACCCGCCAGGTCCAGCATCACATCATCGCAGTCGTATGCTGCTGGATGGAGTTTGCCTGCCAGCACCTCTGTTCTGCTACCATGGTCACTTAGTCTAACATGCCGTCCCCTGCGACAGGTCCTCCGCATGAGCGGGAATTTCTCCCAAGAGTGACTTGATCGCCAGTCCAGCCGCCCCCTACCCCCCCAGCAACCGCCCGACCGCATCCTCCACCGCCGCGCCTTCCGGGGACGCGCGGAGACACGCGCGTAGTACGGGGCGGGCTATGGTACGGGGGCGCATCGATTTTTCGACAACGCTCTCGTGAGCCTGCCGGACGGCCAAGGGTGAACGTACATCCTCTTTGACACCCTCAATGCAACGCGCCGAAGGGAATGTCGCCAGCCGTGACGGTGCCCTTACTGCCTACTAGAAAGGACTCACCGTGGGGACGCCCGTCGGCACAAAGTGGCGAACATTGCGCGTGACCACCGCAAGGCCGTGCTCCAGCGCGGTGGCGGCGATGAGCAGGTCCGCGCTGTCGTGTCCGAGGTTCGCCGAAAGCCGGCCCCACCGCTTTGCGGTCGATATGTCGAAAGGCAGGACTCGGTCGCCGTACCAGGCCAGGACCCGGTCCAGCCAGGTCGCAAGCTCGCTCGCGAATGGAGGATGGCGCCGCTCCTGTTGCATGATGCCTCTTTCGATCTCCCCCACAGTAACAACGCTAACGTACAGGTCCGTTGTCCGCTGGGCCGCGACCCATCGAACAGCTTCTGGATTTCGTTCCCGCCTCCGAAGCGCCGACAGCACGTTCGTGTCGAGTAGAAACATCAGAAATCCAGAGATCGTGCGGTAACGGGTAGTCTCTCAAACTCGCCGTCGTCCTGCGGAATCTCGAGCAGCAGTTCACCCAGAGACGGGGCTTCCTCCTTCTCCAGGCGGCGAAGCCGTTCGTACTCGTCCACCGCCAGAACGACCACTGCGGGCTCTCCCCGCCGTGTAACCCTCTGGGGTTCTCCTGCCAGTGCCGCGTTAACCACGGCGCTGAACCTGTTCTTTGCATCCTGCAGAGGCCACTCTGTCATTCCAGGCTCCGACTAGCTTAACTGGCTAGATTATACAACCAGCGCCAACTGGACACCAACACATCAATTGATCGGACGATACTTGCTTAGGACAAACGGGTGGTCTTGCCCCCATTCCCGAATCCACCCCCTATCCCCCCAGCAACCGCCCTACCCCGCCAGCAACCGCCCCGCCGCGCCCTCCGGCCACGCGCACATCTCCCGGCGGGCAATGTTTCAGGGCCATACTTGCTGCTGGCCGCGGCCGCTCACATACCCGGACATTGTAAACGGACATTATCGGCGTCATAATAATTGGCCATCACAAAATGCCGGACCCATTCCTCATTGAAGTACCTGCAAACACATCCTTGGATAACGTTCGAACTGGACCTCAGGCGTGCGCCCGTCAGGCTCTGGACTCTGTTGGGAGACGCGTGCGCCAAGTGCGAGTTCATATCCGGCATTCCGTTGATGCCGGAGACGGCGGAAATGCTGAACTTGGTTTCACTGGAAAGAGGCGCGCGCGCTACCACCGCCATCGAAGGCAACACCCTATCCCAGGAAGAGGTGTCCAAGCTGGCGCGCGGAGGGCTGCGCCTGCCTCCGTCCAGGGAGTACCTCGGCACAGAGGTCCGCAACATCCTGGACATATTCAACGAAATGACCGGCGCCGACAGGCCACTACCGTTGGATGTGGAGAGCGTGAAGTACTTGAATGGCAGGATACTCAGAGACCTCGAACTGGACGATGACACCGTGCCGGGAGAGATACGCGCCCACGAGGTTGGAGTCGCCGGAAACAGAGGCGCACCCGCAAGGGACTGCGAATACTTGCTTGGCAGGCTCTGCAAGTGGCTTGCTGAAATGGATTTCGAGTTGGGGCATTCGAATTTCGCCTTGCCAGTAGTGAAAGCCGTCGCAGCCCACCTGTACTTGGCATGGATACACCCCTTCGGTGATGGAAATGGCCGGGTCGCGCGGCTTGTGGAGTACCAAATTCTGCTGAACGCCGGCGTGCCGTACTCGGCAACGCATCTGCTTAGCAACCACTACAACGAGACCAGATCAGAGTATTATCGAAGGCTGGACCGGGCTAGCAAAGACACCGGCGGGGTCATGGGCTTCCTGGTCTACGCTCTGCAGGGCTTCGCGGACGGCCTGAAGGACCACATCGATACGATCAAAGAGCAGATGAGGCAGGACATGTGGACGAACTACGTCCAGATGAAGTTTCGCGACCGATCCGGCCGCGCCGACACAAGGCGCAGACATCTCGTTCTGGACCTGTCCGAACGCGATGGGCTTGTTAGGCGCGGGGATGTCCGCCTTCTCACGCCAAGGCTGGCCGAGGCATACGCCGGGAAGACCGAGAAGACGATCACCCGGGATCTTAACGAGTTGAGCGGAATGGGCCTGATAGTCAGAACAAGACAGGGCATACTTGCCAACAAGCGGCTCATTCAAGGATTCACAGACTGAGGGAACGATGGCACACGGCCCCTACCGCCCCCTATCCCGCCAGCAGCCGCCCGACCGTCGCCTCCACCGCCGCGCCCTCCGGCGACGCCCGCAGCCACGCGCGCAGCTCCCGCCGGGCGATGGTGACCGTGACGCGGTCGCGCACTTGGCGGAGCGTGGCTAGCTGCGAGGCGGCACCCTTCGCCGCCGCCTCGCCGGCCTCGGACAACTCGACGTGCAGCGCGTTGCCTGCGTCGAACTCCGGGATCGGCAGCTTCCACAGGTGCTTTTGCAAGTCTCGCGCTCCGAATTGGCCCTTCGACATAAGGGGGGCTACGCCTTGATAGAGAGCATCGCTGTTGATAATGGCCAGTAGGTAATAGGCCTCCATTGCATCCTTGCATGTAATCCAGAACAGTTTGTAGTCAACTATGGCATCGTCGTCGTAAAGCAGGGCCGCCGTTGGAATGCCATATCCGCTGTAAACTACCCGGACTGGTCTGTCGCCGGGATCTTGCTGCCATCCTAGTTGAGCTGACAACTTCCCATGAAAGTCTAGCCAACCCAGAAGTTTCGACTTGTTGACGGCCCGTTTGTTCTCCTCCCACAGGCGACTAATGGTCTGCCATCGTTCTCGCATTCGGTGGCCCAATGCTTGTAGAGTGACTCCTCCCACTCCTTCGGTATCGACAGGGAGACTGGTATCACTCTGCTTGAAAGGCAGAACTGCTTTGAGTGGGTCGAGAGTCGCATAGGGGACTAAGGTTTCTCCCAAATGGACATCGAAGACATGCTGGCACTCAACGGTTTGCTCGGTGATAGCGGTGAGATCAAGACTGCGCCACGGCTTCTTATCGTGAGAGCCGCGACGAGGATTCACAGTGATGGTCTGACCGGCCCGGACGACAGCAGGATTTCTTGTTTCTATCACAAAGTACAAGCAACGAGGATATATGTCCGCCCCTTTTCGAGAATGGCCATTGTAAGGCGATATCTGGTAAGTCGAGGTATCGGTCATGGGAACGGAGACCCGTCGCACATCTAGCGCGCCCGGGCTTCCCAGCCAGCGCTCCGCATTACCGGCAAGAGGCGTTGCCACACCCGACTGGCCCCCGTATCTTGCGAAAACAACGGACGCTGGGACCGGAAAGAATGTGTTGGGCTCAAGTTGCTCTAAGTCCCAGGCAGGCTTGTGGCCGAAGTCCATGGACATCGTTCGCAATCCGTTACTCGCTCGCCAAGTGCCAGTGCGCCACTTCGAGTACTGCCCAGTCTGTAGGGCGCTATGCGGCATAACCATGCCAATGCGTCCTCCATTCTTCAGGTACAAGTCGGTACACCGAGAAAAGAACAGACCAGCAATATCCTGAACGGCAGCATATCTGCCGCCAGCCCATATGCCGTATGTGTTCCTGCTTTGCCGCTCCAGCTCGGTGCGCAGCGTACTGGCAGTGTTACGGTAGATCAGCCACGGTGGGTTGCCGACGATCACGTCGACCTTGCTGTGGGAGAGCGCGACGGGGCGCACGAGGTTTCGCGTGTAGTATGCCCAGATGTGGTCGCGCCCCTCGTTGTGCAGCCGCTGCATCGCCGCGATCGTCTTCTCCAGGGTCCGCCTTTCGCCGGGGTCGCTTACGTGATGGTCGTCAAGCGCGAGATGCGCGTCTTCGCCGCTCTCGATGTACTCGGCGATGTCGCCCATCAGCGCGTCGAAGTCCTCTGCGCGGTCCACGAGCCTCCGCGGGAACACGAGCTCCGTGTTCTGCTCGTCCTCCACCTGGAGTGTGACCTCATGCTCCGCGAACATGTCTCCTGTGCGGAACCGGAGCTGCAGCGCGTCTCCCAGGTAGATTGGTACGGTGATGCTCGCACCGAAGCCGGAGTCGACGGCGGCCTGTATGGCGGGCTGCGCGGCCAGCACCCACGCCGCGCGGGCGAGGTGCACCGCGACCGGGTGGACGTCGATGCCGGCCACGGAGAAGCGCAGCCACTCCAGCGTATCCTTGGGATCTAGGGAGGTCTTGCCGGCAGCCTCGATCAGGTGGGCGACAGCCTCGGCGACGAACGTGCCGGAGCCGCAGGCCGGGTCGAGCACATACTGCCCGAGCGGCTCGGTCACCAGCTCCCTCACGATGGCGCGGGCCAGCCAGTCGGGCGTGTAGTACTCGCCTAGCTGGCGGCGCTCCTCTGGCGGGATCACCGTCTCGTACAGGATGGAGGCGATGTCGCTTGGGGATTGCCTCCAGTCGAACTTGACGACGCGGCGGGCCAGCGTCCTGAGCAATGGCCTACCGCCGACCTCTGCGGGCCACGCGAAGAAGTCCGACTCTACGACGCCCTGCAGTCCGGTCTTGCTGCGGAAGTCGCGGCCGTACAGCAGATCCTCGGGGTCGTTCTCCACCATGGCAAGGATGTCGATGCCGAACGACGCCTGAACGACCATGCCGACCACGGCGGTAAGATACGTATGCCGGACAAACAGGTCGTCCATCTCGGCGCGCGTGAAGGCGATCTCTCCCAGGGCCGCGGTAAGCAGCTTCTCCCACAACTCCCTCTTGACCTTGATCGTGTTGGCGCCGGCATACTCTTCGTAGAGGGCCGCGAAGGCGGCGATGTCCCGCTCGTAGTGCGGGCTGTCGGGGCCGAAGTGCTTGGCTATTGACTCACGGGTGGGAACAACGTTGCTCTCGGCGGAGAGAGCGTTGTCGCGCAGCCACGCGTGAAGGAGGGGCCAGCGGTCCGCGTCGTCCAGCGTGAAGGCGTAAGGTTGGACGAGCTTGACCGGCCCGGCGCCGGGCCAGCGCAGCAGCCAGTGTCGGCCGTCTGTCAGGACGCCCATGCGGACGCGGCCACCCTCCTGGGACTGCGCGAGGTAGTCGTCGAGCTGCTCCACGTAGTCGGGGTTGGGATCGAACCCGCCCGTCGAGCCGATCCTGCGCTTGAACTCGATGAACGTGTCGAGCGCCGTCAGGTCGACGGCCTGGCGTGAGCCCTCCGCAGGCGGGTTTTCCTCAACGATCTCGTCGCTCTGAACAAGCCCGGTCTCAGTGAGGAAGCGACGCACCGCACTCGTGATGTTCGCCTCCGCCTCGAACGCGTCGTGCCGGCGCAGGACCTCGCGGGCGGCCTCAGCGTACTTTGGGTCGTCGTAGTCTATGTGTGCTGGCATGTTGGGCGAGGGGTCAGGCGGCCTCGATGCTCAATCCGACAATGCAGGCATTAGCTCCCATAAGGAGACCTTCGTGCAATCTCTTCAGGCGACTGGCAAGTCACCCTCTCCCTTGAGGGAGAGGGTTGGGGTGAGGGTGATCTCCTCCCCTCCAACTTCATCCGTATAGACTCCAATACTGAGTCAATGTCCGCAAGAAGCTCACTGTTCCAGTAACGAATCACGGTGTACCCACGTGAGTTTAGCCAGGCCGTCCTGCTCAGATCAAACGCCTGTTGCTCTTGGTGGTGTCCTCCGTCGATCTCTATGATGAGATTGCGCCCTTTACAGACGAAATCCACGATATATCTTCCAAAGGGGCACTGGCGCTTGAACTTCAGTCCCATCAGCCTCCGATCACGAAGCCTCGACCACAGTAAGCGCTCGGCGTCCGTTGACTGCTTTCTCAGTTCTCTTGCTCTGGATATCTGCGTCATCACCCTCACCCTGCCCTCTCCCTCGAGGAGACCTTTGCACAACCCCGCAACACGTGCAATGAGCCCTCCTCTCCCTCGATGGGAGAGGATTGAGGTGAGGGTGACTGGGGCGGAGCGTGGGGGAATAGCCGGGCAGAAATGCAAAGGTCTCCTCAAAGGAGAGGGAAACAACGGGCCTCAATTCGGGTGACTGCGTAGTCCAGGTGCGTTGACATGTCGGGCCCTTACGCGGCCTCGATGTCTGTCAGGGCGAAGTCGTCACCCTTGAACAGGAGGGGTACGCGTTCAGCTTCCGCCAGCGCGTAGGCGAAGCAGTCGCCGAAGTTGAGCCCCGCCGGGTGGTTGCCCTTGCCGAACCGCCGCCAGGCCCTGCGCGCGGCGTGGGCATGCTCGGGAGTGACGGGCACCAACTCGATTGGCCCTCTCTCTATCAAGACATCAAGCTGATACCCGGCCGCGGCGCCGCTGCGACTTTCAAGGACAATTGCCGCTTCCAGGAAGTTGGCCGCTGACATGCGACAGCGTGGGGCTGCGGAAATGGCTCGCTCGTAACGCTCCGTGTCCGGTTCGCCGAAGAGGATCGCAAGGACCGCCGATGAGTCGACGATCACCTCGGCAGGCCGCGCTCATCGTAAAGAAAGTCGCCGTGCTCGACGGCGGACGGCCCGGGGCGCAGCATACTAGCGCAGCGTTGGCCTATGGCATGCAGCTCCCGAACACGCTCTTCGATGCTGCGCTCGCGTTTCTCGCGCTCGAGGCGCTCTATTAGCGCGACCGTGATCGCGCCGGTCATCGTCTCGCCCGTTAGCTCAGCGAGCTCGCGCGCCAGCCGGTGGGTCTCTTCGTTCTTGATGTTGAGGCTCATAAACTTGCTCCAGGTAGAAGCCCTATCGATATGTCTACCATACAATGCTGCCGGTGCCGGAGACAAATTCGAACTGACCCGGGTATCTGTTCAGCCTCAGCGAGATGTATGTCCGTTCACACTGAGCCTGTCGAAGGGCCTGTCCTCAGTCGACACCCGTTGTGGTTCGACAGAGCCTGTGCAGAGCTTGCCCCATTTGCCCACCGCGTAAGGGCAGAGGCGCTCAATTCCGAACATTTACTGTCCCGGTTAGGTTGAAGGCGGTTCGCAGATCGTCCCAACGAGTGCCGTTGCAGTGTGCATACGCGCACGGAAACGCACCACCCTGTTGTATCCGCAGTGTCAGGCGTTCACGCTGGCAGGCCGCGCTCGTCGTACAGGAAGTCGCCATGCTCGACGGCGGACGGCCCGGGACGCAGCATCTTGGAGACCCGCTTCGAGATGGCACGTAAATCGCGGCGGCGTTCCTCGATGCTGCGCTCGCGCTTCTCGCGCTCCAGGCGCTCTTTGATCGCGCCGGTCATCGTCTCGCCCGTTAGCTCCGCAAGCTCGCGCGCCAGCCGGCGGGTCTCTTCGTTCTTGATGTTGAGGCTCAAGGGCCTGCTCCAGAGTAGAAGTCTTATCGATGCGTCTACCATACATCGCTGCCGGCGTCTGAAGCGACGCCGAATTGGAAATCATTCTGACCTCGTGGTCATGCCCGCGAGGTCAGAAGCATGGACCCCTTCCCCAGTCTGCTGGGAAAGAGTCCGCCCTGAATCTCTCCAAGGGTTGGGATGGGGTAAAGGCCGCAACCGTCAGGCGTACCCGCCAACCCCGTTCAGCCACTGCCGCGCCTTGCCGAAGACGAACTGTCGTGCTAATATGGATGCATGGACACGTTTGCACACCCCAAACTTGCCTCGGGGCGCAGGACCGCTCCGCCGCCGCCCTTCGAAAACGATCGTGCAGGTGTATCGAAAGTGCAACGATTCTGTAACCTTTTTTATACTTTCCGGTTCATTCAGGTAGCAATTCTTACCAATTCTTGCAACGTGCTCCAACGTCCCCAGCTATGGACAGTGACGAAATGTTACGGAATGTGACAGTTTTTCGAGTTCCGAGCTTCCCTCAACTTGCAAGCCTACTGGCCGCCCTCCCTCGATGGAGACCTTTGCACAACCGTCGTGTAGGCCTTTGAGGAGAGTTCTCCGACCCCTTCCCCAGTCTGCTGGGGAAGGTTGGGATGGGGTTCTCCTCCACACACAAATAGTCATGCAAAGGTCTCCCTCGATGGGAGAGGTCTAGACGCCGTCCTGAGCGTAGCCGAAGGAGCCTGCCCCGAGTCCCTCGAGGGGGTGAGGGTGAAAAGGGCGGTGTCTGAGGCTCATCGGCAGACCCCTTCCCCAGTCAGCTGGGGAAGGTTGGGATGGGGTTCCCCTCCACACACTAATAGTCATGCAAAGGTCTCCCTCGATGGGAGAGGTCTAGACGCCGTCCTGAGCGTAGCCGAAGGAGCCTGCCCCGAGTCCATCGAGGGGGTGAGGGTGAAAAGGTCGGTGTCTGAGGCTCATCGGCAGACCCCTTCCCCAGTCTGCTGGGGAAGGTTGGGATGGGGTTCCCCTCCACACACTAATAGTCATGCAAAGGTCTCCCCCGATGGGAGAGGTCTAGACGCCGTCCTGAGCGCAGCCGAAGGAGCCTGCCCCGAGTCCCTCGAGGGGGTGAGGGTGAAAAGGTCGGTGTCTGAGGCTCATCGGCAGACCCCTTCCCCAGTCTGCTGGGGAAGGTTGGGATGGGGTTCCCCTCCACACACTAATAGTCATGCAAAGGTCTCCCTCGATGGGAGAGGATTGAGGTGAGGGTGAAACGGGGCGGCTTCGAGCACCGTCGCCAGACCCCTCCCCATAGCGCCCGGCCAGAAGGGCGGCGTCTACTGGTGGAAGAGGTTCAGCGCGGAGCCGACCCGGAACCAGGCTAGCTGCGACTCGCTGTATGAGTGGCGCAGCGACAGCATATCGGTCGTGCCGTCGGCGTGATGTAGCACGCACTCCACCGGCTGCGACTCAGCGAGCCCGTCCAAGCCCAGGATGCTGGCCCTGTCGTCCTCTCTAACGAGGTCGTAATCGGCCGGATCGGAGAACGTGAGCGCGAGCAGGCCCTGCTTCTTGAGGTTGGACTCGTGGATACGGGCGAAGCTGCGCACGATCACTGCCGCGCCTTGCCTAAGGCGCACAAGCGTGCTAATATGGATGCATGTACACGTTGGCGCACCGTTATCGCGCACCGGCGCGCGGGATCCCTCCGTCCCCGCCGTATCCTGAGAACGCTCATCCAGCTGTATCGAAAGTGCAACGAAACTGTGACCTTTTTTATACTTTCCGGTTCAATCAGATAGCAATTCTTACCAATTCTTGTAACGCGCTCCAACGTCCCCAGCTATGGACAGTGACGAAATGTTACGGAATGTGACAGTTTTTCGAGTTCCGAGCTTCCCTCAGCTTGCGAGCCCTCTGGCCGCCCTCCCTCGATGGAGACCTTTGCACAACCGTCGTGTAGGCCTTTGAGGAGAGTTCTCCGACCCCTTCCCCAGTCTGCTGGGGAAGGTTGGGATGGGGTTCCCCTCCACACACTAATAGTCATGCAAAGGTCTCCCTCGATGGGAGAGGATTGAGGTGAGGGTGAAACGGGGCGGCTTCGAGCACCGTCGCCAGACCCCTCCCCATAGCGCCCGGCCCGAAGAGCGGCGTCTACTGGTGGAAGAGGTTCAGCGCGGAGCCGACCCGGAACCAGGCTAGCTGGGACTCGCTGTACGAGTGGCGCAGCGACAGCATATCGGTCGTGCCGTCGGCGTGATGTAGCACGCACTCCACCGGCTGCGACTCAGCGAGCCCGTCCAAGCCCAGGATGCTGGCCCTGTCGTCCTCTCTAACGAGGTCGTAATCGGCCGGATCGGAGAAGGTTAGCGCGAGCAGGCCCTGCTTCTTGAGGTTGGACTCGTGGATCCGGGCGAAGCTGCGCACGATCACTGCCGCTCCTCCGAGCAGCCTGGGCGACAGCGCGGCGTGTTCGCGGCTGCTGCCCTCGCCGTAGTTGTCGTCCCCAACGACGACCCACTTGAGGCCGCGCGCCTTGTAGTCGCGGGCGACACGTGAGACGGCGTGGCCCCGGTCGCCGGTGACAACGTTCAGCGTCGTGCCGGCGTCGCCGGTGTGGGCGTTGGTGGCGCCCATGAACATGTTCTCGCTGAACCGCTCGAGGTGGCCCCTGTAGCGTAGCCACGGGCCGGCGGGCGAAATGTGGTCCGTGGTGCACTTGCCGGCGGTCTTGATCAGCACCGGCGCGTCGACGATGTCCTGCCCATCCCAGGCGGGGAACGGCTCCAGGATCTGCAGCCGTTCGCTGTCCGGGTCCGCCTCGACGGCCACGCCGGTGCCGTCGTCAGGCGGCGCATTGTAGAAGGCACGGCCCTGGTCGAAGCCGTTCTCGGGCGTCTCCGGCGCCTTGGCCGGCGGTGTGAGCCTGAACGAGCCGCCCTGCCCGTCTTCCAGCGTGTCGGTGAGCGGGTTAAACGAGAGGCGCCCGGCGAGCGACAGGGCGACAACGATCTCAGGGCTGGCAATGAAGTTCATGGTCTCGGAGCGGCCGTCGTTGCGCCGGGGGAAGTTCCGGTTGTACGACGTGACGATGGTATTGGGCGTGCCCTCCTTGAGCCGCTCGCGCCTCCACTGGCCGATGCACGGACCGCAGGCGTTGGCGAGAACGACGGCGTCGATCTCCTGGAGCGCGCCCATCTGCCCGTCGCGCTCGATGGTGGCGCGCACCTGCTCGGAGCCGGGCGTGACCATGAGCTCGGTGGCTGCGCTTATGCCGCGGCCGGACGCCTGCCGCGCGACTCCCGCGGCGCGCGACATGTCCTCGTACGAGGAGTTGGTGCAACTCCCGATGAGAGCAACGTCGATCTGGTCGATGAAGGCGTTCTCCGCGTCGCCAACCTCGGCCGCAAGCCGGGAGATGGGCCGGGCGCGGTCGGGCGAGTGGGGGCCGACGACGTGCGGCTCCAGCGTAGAGAGGTCTATCTCGACGACGCGGTCGAAGAAGTCGTGCGGCCGCTCAACGACCTCGGCGTCGGCTCGGAGCACGTCGCGATTGGCGTCAGCGAGCCGGGCGAGCGCGCTCCGGCCGGTGGCCTCCAGGTACCGCGCCATGCGGTTATCGTACGGAAACACCGACGTGGTCGCGCCGATCTCGGCGCCCATGTTGGTGATCGTGGCCTTGCCCGTGCAGCTAATGGAGTCGGCGCCGGGGCCGATGTACTCGATGATCGCGTTCGTGCCGCCGGAGACGGTCAGCTCGCCCGCAAGCCGGAGGATCACGTCCTTCGGGGCGGTCCAGCCGCTCATCTCGCCGGTGAGGAACACGCCGATGCGACGTGGGAAGAGGACCTCCCACGGCAGTCCGGCCATGACCTCCACGGCATCGGCGCCGCCCACACCGACGGCGCACGCGCCCAGGCCGCCCGCGTTGGGGGTGTGCGAGTCTGTGCCGATGATTAGCGCGCCGGGGAAGGCGTAGTTCTCAAGCACAACCTGATGGATGATCCCGGCGCCGGGAGCCCAGAAGCCGAGGCCGTACCGTGCGGCGGCCGACTTTAGGAACTCGTAGACCTCGGAGTTCTCCTCCATCGACTGGACGAGGTCTATGCCGCCCTCGACCCGCGCCTGCACAAGGTGGTCGCAGTGGATCGACGCCGGGACGGCGACTCGGTCACGCCGCGTCTGCATGAACTGGAGCATCGCGGTCTGGCCGAGGACGTCTTGTAGCGCGACGCGGTCGGGCCGCAGGGCAAGCTGGCTCTCGCCGGGGTGCAGCGGCTGCTTCTCGGCGTCGTCCATGTGGGACAGCAGCAGCTTCTCGGCGAGCGACATCGGCCGGCCCAACCGGCGAGCCGCCACGCGCAGGTTGTCGCGCATGACGGAGTAGGTACGCTCGACGAACTCGGGGGTGGAATCGATATCGGCCAAGGTCATTGCCTCCTGTTCGACGTGCGCCGTTGGGAACGCCCGGCCTTTGCCCGGCTATAGCCCTCTATTAGCTAGGAGACCGATGCGCAACTAACTTGCACTTCCCCAACATCGCCCGTATCACCCTCGCCCCAATCCTCTCCCATCGAGGGAGAGGAAGTTTTGCGGAGGATAGAAATCGCGAGGCGGGGGCTATGTTGGCGGGTCGAATCCGAAGTAAGTGTAGTTGAGGGCCGTGTAGCTGTCCCACTCGGGAGGCGTGTCCTCCTCGGCGAAGATGGCGACGACGGGGCACACCGGCTCGCAGGCCGCGCAGTCGATACACTCCTCCGGATGAATGTAGTACATATTGTCATCGTCGTTAGCGTAGATGCAGTCGACCGGACAGACGTCAACACAGGACGCGTCCTTAACTCCAACGCACGGCTCCGTAATGATGTAGGTCATGCCTCCGATTTACCTCCCAACAGTCTCCCTGAAAGCTTCCGGGGGACCGCTGCTTCGGCCTAGTTTAGTGCTTGTGACAATCATAACAGGCTGACGGGCCGCGTCCCTAGCAGCGAGACTGTCAAACAGCGCCGTCCTGACGCATGTGCTCGATCTCCTCCGGGGAGTACCCGGCCTCCGTCAGTATCTCGTAGGTGTGCTCGCCGAGGGCCGGGGCCGGCAACTCGGGCTTCAGCGGCGAGTCGGACATCTCGACGAATGGCCCGACCATCTTGTGGTTTCCGACGAGCGAGTGCTCCATCTCAAGCACGAGATTGTTCGACGCCACCTGAGGATCGTGCAGCAGCTCCTCGATGAACTTGACCGGTCCCGCGGGCACTCCGGCCGTCCGGAGTATGGCCAGCCACTCATCGACGGTTTTCTGCGCGAACACGGACTTGGCCTGCTCCGACACGGCTTCTGCTGCGGCGCGGGCCTCCTCGGTGGACGGATCGTAGTCCGGACCGAGCGTCGGGTCGTCCAGCCCCAGCGCCTCTGCCATGCGCATCCGCAGTGGGTTGCTGAGGCAAGCAACGACCAGCACGCCGTCGGCTGCCTGGTAGGTCCGGTAGTACGGGGACGAACCCACCCGGTGTAGCGTGCGGTGATGCTCCAGCAAGTCCCGGTAGGTTGCCCCGGCACCGCGCATGGCGGCAAGGTCCGAGAGGAACTCGTCGCGCGCCTCCTTGTCGAGCGCGTCGACCTCGATGAAGCGGCCGCCCTGCACCGCGAGAGCCGAGCCGAGCAGGCTTGTCTCGATCTTCTGACCGCGGCCGGTGCGCTCCCGGTGGAACAGGGCGGCGGAAACGGCCCATGCCATGGCGATGCCGGTGGAGTAATCGGCGACGGCAGTCGACACGATCTGCTCCGGCAGGCCGTCGTCCTTCAGCTTGGCCTCGGAGGTCATCAGGCCGGTAACAGCTTGGGCCACGATGTCGTAGCCTGGCATGAGGCTCCACGGGCCTTCGTTTCCGAACGCGGTGTTGCTGCAGTAGACTAGCCTGGGGTTCATTGCAGACAGCGTCTCGTAGTCGATCCCGAGGCTTCGGGGCACGTCAGGCCTGGCGTTGATCAGCACGACGTCCATTTCGGGCAGCAGCCGGTAGACAACCTCTCGCGACTCGGGCCGCTTGAGGTTCAGTGTAAGACAGCGCTTGCCGCGGTTGAGCGACATGTACTGGCGGCCCTCGTTGGGAATGACCTGCTGGATGAACCTCCAAGGATCTCCCCAGGGAGGCTCCACTTTAATAATGTCCGCTCCCATGTCAGCCAGCAGCATCCCGCCGAACGGGCCGGCGATGATCTCGGTAAACTCCAGGACCTTCACGCCATCAAGAGGGCCGGGCATGTCAATGACTCCTGGGAAGCACCCTACCGCGCACGGACTACCGAAAGAGTTCGATGAGTTTGAACTGCTCCGCGAACCGAACGCCGATCTTCTTGCCGACCTCGGAGGCGCGGTTTCTGGCGCGCTCCTCGCGTTCCCACGACCGCTCGCCGACCTGGCTGGCGTGCTTGTAGAGCGCCTCGTACTTGACGTCGAAAGTGTCGGTGATATCTATGAAGAGATCCGGCTCGGCCGGCCGGAAGAGCAGGACAGAGTACACATTGTGCGGCTCCAGGCCTTCGGCCAAGTGCTGGGGGAAGGCCATGTGGTCGCGAGAGTACGGGAAAACAGCGTCGAGCGTGGCGCGGAAGCAGTTGTAGTGGTCGCGGTGGCGAATGTACCGGTTGCTGGAGTCCACGGTAACCACGGTATCCGGCTTGTGTTCCCGGATCAGACGCACGATCTTCTCCCGGAAGTCGTCGGAGTCCTCCAGGCCCTGGTCCGGATAGCCTAGGAAGACAACGTCGGAGAGTCCGAGAACCTTGGCAGATTCAAGCTGCTCCTTCTCACGAATTTCCGCGAGTCGTTGAGGGCTCATTTCACGATCGTTGCTGCCCTTGTCCCCGTTCGTGCACACAACGAGCACGACTTCCATACCCTGCCTGCACCACTTGGCTATGGCGCCGCCTGCGCCGGACTCCGCGTCGTCCGGGTGGGGTGTGACCACTAGTATCTTGCGCATTTCATTCATCCGGGCGGTCGTCTCCTAACTAATGGAAGCTTGGCGTGTTACCAGATGCGGCCGGGCGGGACGCCTGTGCCGCTCAACACGTGATTATAGATTGGGCCATTGCCGCCTGTTCAAGTATTCGGGCGCGTGCGATTGCGGCGCGAATCTCTTTCACTGAATGTGGGGGAAAGCTAGGATATCAGTATGCTAGGCAACTTCTCCGCCTGGGTGGCCCGCAACCCGAACTACCACTGGTGGGCCTACGGGGCGCTGTTCGTGGGCCTGTTCCTCACTGTGATGGACCAGTCCGGTACGAACATTGCTCTGCCCAGAATCGCCGACCACTTCCAGGCCGACATCCCCACGGTCCAGTGGGTCAGCCTGGGCTACACACTGGCGACGAGCGCGTTCCTCATGCCGATGGGCCGCCTTGCCGACATACTCGGCCGGAAGGAGGTGTACATAGCAGGGTTCGCGGTCTACGTGTGCGCCGCGGCGGTCGGGGGGATCTCGCCGGTGCTGCTGATGGTGATCGGAGGGAAGCTGCTCCAGGGCGTAGGGTCTGCAGCTATTCAAGCCAACAGCATGGCGATGGTCGCGGACATCTTCCCGCCTCAGCAACGGGGCCGTGCACTGGGCCTGTACATGACAATAATCGGCACGGGCGCAATCAGCGGTCCCATAGTGGGAGGCCTGCTCGTAGCCTGGTTGGGGTGGAGAGCGGTCTTCTTTGCCACAATACCGGTAGGGGTGATTGCAGCGATCCTGGCTCTGCTGATCTTCAACATGCCGAGGCCGGTCAGGTCACAGGGCGGCGTCTCGAGCGAGCGTTTCGACTGGCTGGGAGCTAGCCTCTCGTCCGGGGGGCTTGTCACTTTCTTGCTGTCGATGACAAACGCCTACAGGTTCGGCTGGGGCTCTGCGCCCATCGTTTTGGGGCTCGCGGCGTCGGCCGTCTTCGTCATCGTGTTCATCTGGTGGGAGATGCGCGCTCCGAACGCCATGCTCGATCTTTCGCTTTTCAGAAGCAGGGCCTTCTCCATGGGCGTGTCGGCTAGGTTCCTTTCCTTCCTGGGCGGGACCACGGTCTTCTTCATGATGCCCTTCTACCTCATAGAGGTACTCCAGTACTCGAGCAGCAAAGCGGGACTGATGCTGGTTCCCGGGTCTGTAGGAATGGCACTGTCGAGTCCGTTGGTCGGCAGGCTCTCGGACAAGATCGGCACACGTTACTTGACAATGCTGGGTATGACATTCTCAGCTGCGGCGATGTTTCTGTTTTCGCGGCTCGACCTGGACTCGCCAGCGTACCTTGTGGCCATCGGAATGGCGCTTTCCGGCGTTGGAATGGGCACATTCTCATCGCCAAACACAAGCGCGATCATGGGAGCCGCCGACCGCCAAAAGTACGGCATAGTATCGGCGTTCCTGAACACAACGCGTACGACAGCCAACGTGTCCGGCGTTGCCCTTGCGACGACGATCGTCACGTTCGCCATGGCGTCGTACGGGTACGAGCCAAGCCTCTCGGCGATTTCTCAAGATGCCGGAGAAGGAGTCTACAATGCCTTTGTGGCCGGCATTAGCAGGTCATTCCTGGTCTCCACAGGCCTAGCGTGCGTTGCGATGATCATCTCTTTCTTCAGGAGTGAAGCGCCACCCACCCGAGAGCCCGCGCCAGCACAACCCGTGGCCGCCTCGGCTGGCGACGACTAGCCGGCTGCTTCGCGACTACACTCATGCCCCATCGAAAGCGGCGACGACGGAAGACAGCTCGCCGAAAACATGCGGCGATTCCCATTGCCACCCAACTCCAAACCATAGAAGGTTTCGGCGACTCTGCGAGGCGTGGTTTTTATTGTCCAAAGACCTGCGCGTCCCTATAATCGGCTAGGTGTAGGAGACAGAATCTGCAGTTTGCAGCCAAGCAGGAAACCCTCAAGTGGCTGATTTTGCGACTGTGGCCATAGACGGGCCAGCCGCTTCAGGCAAGACGACCGTAGGACAGCTCGTGGCCAGGCGGCTGGGAGTGCGGTTTCTAGATACGGGGCTAATGTATCGGGCCGTCACGGTCGCCGCGCTGGACCGGGGAGTTGACTATCTGGATGACGAAGAGCTGTCTGAGCTTATCGCGTCCGTCGACATAACCTTTTCGCTGAACTGCGCGGACTTGCAAGTGAAGATAGAGGGAAGTGACGTGACTCCACGGCTGAAACGGCCGGAGGTGGACCACGCCGTATCGCCGGTCGCTGCATCGCCGGAGGTGCGTCACGCCCTTGTGGAGCGGCAGCGGTCGATGGCGACCGAGGGACCGATCATAATGGCCGGCAGAGACATCGGCACTGTGGTCCTGCCCGACGCTACGGTCAAGGTATATCTAGACGCCGAACCCACAGTCCGCGCCGAAAGACGCCGAAGGGAACTGGTGCCCGGTGAAGAAGCCGCCAGCCACGACGAAGTACTGCGGGGTATCCGCGGCAGAGATCGGGGTGACTCTCGGAGAGAGATGTCGCCGTTGAAGCCGGCCGACGACGCGGTGAGGATAGATACGGACGGAATGACTGTAGAAGATGTCGCGCAGGCGGTCCTAAGGCTGGTGGCTGCCCGATGAGCGACCGCATGTACAACGTCTGCAACTTCCTTCAACGAGGCACGTTCCGACTGTTTGCCGATATAACGGTTAGCGGAAGGGAGAATGTCCCTTCCGATGGGTCGCTTATCGTAGTGGCAAATCACCAGAGCAACATGGACCCACCCCTACTGGCACCGCTTATACGAAGACGTCTCAAGTTTCTGGCCAAGGATACGCTGTTCAAAAACCCGATATCGAGTTGGTTCCTGCACTCGTGGGGCGCTTACCCGCTAAACCGAGAGTCAATGGACGTCAAAGCATTGCGCTGGGCCCTGGCACATCTGCAGCAAGGTGGGGCACTTGTCATGTTCCCTGAAGGTACCCGGCACCCCAAGGGCATGGGCGAGGCACAGGCCGGTGCCGCCCAATTCGCTATGCGGACTGGCGCGACCTTGCTGCCTGTCGGCATAACGGGCACAGAGGCATTCAGGTCGGTGCTTCGTGTATTCGTACCGTCTGCCAAGATGACCGTGACCATCGGCCAGCCGTTTCATGCGCCGCCCGTGGATGGCCGGCCGTCAGCGTCCTTGATAAGGTCGACGGCCGACATGATCATGCGTCGCATTGCCGACCTACTCCCTCCAGACTATCGCGGCGTGTACGCGGACGGCCCTGCGACGGCAGCCGGAGGCGCGTAACATGTGCGGCATCATCGGCTATACCGGCACCGAGCCGGCAGGCCCTATCTTGCTGAACGCCCTTCACCGCCTTGAGTACCGCGGCTACGACAGCGCCGGCATCGCAGTCCAAACGGCTGACGGCGGACTTGTAGTGCGCAAGACCTCCGGGAAGCTAAATGCGCTTAGGACGATGCTTAGCAACGGCACGCCTGCTGGCATCGCAGGAATAGGTCACACTAGGTGGGCAACTCACGGCGGCCCCACCGACGACAACGCGCACCCGCACTCAGACTGCCACGGGAACGTCACGATAGTCCACAACGGGATCGTGGAGAACTACGCCGACCTAAAGCAGCAACTGCAGGCCAAGGGACACGTTTTCACATCCCAGACGGACAGTGAGTGCATCTCGCATCTTGTGGAGGACCTTCTGGCACAGGAGTACTCGCTGGAAGACGCCATGGCCAAGACCGCCTCCCAGCTTGAAGGTGCCAACACCGTGGTCACGATCTCCAGCAAGGACCCGGGCAAGGTGGTGGCGTTCAGGTTGGGGTACGCGGGTGGCATCGTGATAGGGTACGGTGAAGATGGCATGTACGTCGCCAGCGACCTGCCCGCCCTCATCTCCCACACTCGCAACGTAGCATACCTCTCCGGCGGGGAGACCGTATCGATCACAGGCAACACCGCTTCGTACACCGACCTGCACGGCGCGCCGATCTTCAAGTCACCTTCAGTGGTTCCATACGACGCCCGCTCAGCACTCAAGGGCGAGTACGAGCACTTTATGCTAAAGGAGATCAACGAGCAGGCAGAGTCGCTGCTCAGCACGATTCGGGGACGTGTGTCATTCGAAAGGCAGACTGTAGAGATCGAGGACTTTCCCCTAACGCAACTCCAGGTCGATTCCCTGGAAAGAGTGGTGCTTGTGGGTATGGGTACCAGCCTTCACGCCGCCATGGTCGGGCGGCACTGGATCGAATCCCTGGCCCGCATCCCCGCGGAGTACGACAACGCCTCGGAGTTCAGGTACAGGGATCCCATCATCGACGAACGCACCCTAGTGGTGTCCGTGGGACAGTCCGGCGAGACTGCCGATACGCTCGGGGCTATGGAAGTGGCCGCCCTCAAGAGGGCACCACAGATTACGATTTGCAATCACGAAGGATCTCAAGCGGCTCGTGTGGCTGACGGTCTGCTCCACATGCGCGCCGGTCTTGAAATCAGCGTCGCCGGAAGTAAGACTTTCACTTGCTCTCTGGCCGCGCTGTATCTGCTGAGCCTGTACCTCGGCAAGCGGCGGCGCACCATTGGGATCGAGAGAATGGCCGAAGCAGTTCGGGAGTTCGCGCACATGCCGGACATGATCGGCCTCATCTTGGAGGGGCAGGACCGATACAGAGATCTTGCGGAGAAGTACGCAGGTTACAAGAACTTCCTGTACCTCGGAAGAGGCGTAAACTTCCCACTGGCCATGGAGGGCGCGCTGAAGCTGAAGGAGATCAGCTATGTGCACGCCGAGGGATACCAGGCGGGAGAAATGAAGCACGGTCCAATTTCGTTGGTGGATGAGGACATGCCTGTGGTAGCTCTCATGCCCCGAGACACCCTTCGCAAGAAGATGTTAAACAACGTCAGCGAAGTAAAAGCCCGGAGTGGAAAGGTAATCGCCATTGCGACGGAGGGGGACTCTAAGGCCGCGCAACTCGCCGACGACGTAATCTATCTTCCGAGAACATCTCCCATGCTAAATCCAATCCTGGCCGCCGTTCCGTTGCAACTGCTCGCGTACCACATAGCAGTCTGTCAGGGCAGGCAGGTCGATCAGCCTCGCAACCTCGCGAAGACCGTGACAGTAGAGTAGACGATTTCATGTCAACGTACGCTTCCAAGTTTGGGATCTACTTCAACCCAGAGGAACTCAAGGTTGTTCGAATAACTTCACCCTACTGGTTTCCAGAGGAGCCACACTGGGTGTACGTGACCAAAGAGGTGAATGCAACTCTGCTGGAAATACGCGAGGCAATTGCTGAGCAGGGCCTGTCCAGCGCCGCCGCCGACGTGACCTGGGGCCGCATTCCGCTGCTCGACTAGCCCCACCAAGTTTCTTTTGGCCGTGCCTCGTAAGGCTAATTCGGCTAGCGCCGGTGTCACTTCACCTTCCGAAAGATATGTCGCGAAGGCAGTTAGTCCGGACCAGCCCGACGTCCGGCTAGCCAAGCAAAAGGGGCGGTCTCGGACCGCCCCTGAAATTCAAGTCTGCTATGGGAGTAAAGGGCTAACCATCGAAGACCACGACGGAGCGCAACACCTCTCCGCGGTGCATCTTGTCGAACGCCTCCTCCACGTCACCGACGCCTATCGTCTCAGACACGAACCCGTCTAGGTTCAATCGGCCCTGAAGATACAGGTCGATAAACAGGGGGAAGTCCCGAGTGGGCAGGCAGTCACCGTACCAGGAGGACTTGAGCGAACCGCCCCTTCCGAAGACCTCTATCAAAGGCAGTTCTATCTTCATATCAGGGCTTGGAACGCCAACTAGGACGACAGTGCCAGCGAGGTCTCTTGAGAAGAATGCCTGCTCATAAGTTATCGGGTTGCCGACAGCCTCGATGGCTACGTCCACACCATTGCCCCCGGTGAGATCACGAATGGCCTCAACGGGATCCGTCTGCCGGGAGTTTACTGTGTGCGTTGCACCGAAACCCTTTGCCCACTCGAGCTTCCTGTCATCGATGTCCACGGCGATGATGGTATGGGCGCCAGCCAGGTGAGAACCCGCTATGGCCGCGTCACCCACGCCGCCGCATCCGAAAACCGCAACGGAGTCGCCCCGTGTCACGTTGCCTGTGTTTACCGCAGCCCCAAGTCCAGCCATAACGCCACAGCCAATGAGGCCCGCAGCTGCCGCGGCGGCGGCAGGATTAACTTTAACCGCCTGTCCAGCGTGAACGAGTGTTAGCTCTGTAAATGCGCCAATGCCCAGTGCTGGAGAAAGTACGGTCCCGTCGGCGAGCGTCATGTTCTGTTCAGCGTTCCCGCTGGAGAAGCAGTACCATGGCCGGCCGCGAAGGCAAGATCGGCAGTTGCCGCATGGCGCACGCCAAGCGATGATAACGAAATCTCCTGGCGAGACATTGGTGACACCTTCACCAACTTCCTGGACGACGCCGGCGGCCTCATGTCCCAACAGGAACGGGAACTCATCATTAATGGCGCCTTCCCGGTAGTGTAAGTCCGTGTGGCATACACCGCACGCCTGAACCTTCACAAGGGCTTCCCCTGGACCGGGGTCGGGCACGTGGATTTCCTCAAGCGTAACCGGCGCCCCTACCGACTTCGAAACTACTCCCATGACCTGATTTGCCATGAGCAATTACCTCCTGTTGCTGATTGGGAATCTGGTGAGTTCGCAGCCGATCACACCGCAGTCCGAAAGTTCTCACCTCTTCATCGCCCGCGCCAATACCTGATGCCTACAGGGCAACTTGTTTGGCCCGGGCTGACGCCCATTGGGAGATATGCAGCGCCACTATTACTTTGCTGGAAACTCCCCAGTTCACAAGCTTCGAGCATTTTATCAGAGGTATGGGTAAGCACCAACCTCGATCCGCATTTGCAATACGGAACGCGAATGTGGCCAAGCATAGCATGGCGACGCGGAGCGGACTGCAGACATCGGGCCGAGCCGCGTTCAACTGAGAAGCTCAGCGCTTTATGCGAAGCGGTCAATGCTTCATCGGGCACATACGGCGTTGGTTATCTAAGGCGTTGATCAGGCGACTGTGACGGGATCGATGTCCACTATCCAGCCGTTCGGCACAGTTACCGTATCCAGAAGACGGCGCGGGTCAGGGCCTCGGAGCACGATATGCCACCTGTAACGTCCGCGAACCCTCGGCGGATAGGCCGGCGTCGGACCTAGGACAGCTTCGTCATTAAACGCCCGTGCGTCCCTGGACAGGCGAAGCTGCTCCGCAAGATCGAGTGCGGCTCGCTCGTTGTGCGCCCTGTTAGTGTGAGCATAGACCAATCGGATGAGCTTCGAGAACGGCGGGTTGACGTGCTCTCTGCGAAACGCCATTTCCTGAACGTAGAAATTCAAGTAGTCCTGCTCTGCCGCGGCTCGAATCGCATAGTGATTCGGCTGGTACGTCTGGAATACGGCCTTACCCTGGACATCACCTCTGCCTGCCCTTCCGGCAACCTGGCACAGCAACTGAAAGCTGCGTTCGCCCGCGCGAAAGTCGGGCATGTTCAACCCAATGTCCGCCATGATCACTCCCACCAAGGCCACTGATGGGAAGTGAAGGCCCTTGGCGATCATCTGCGTACCCACCAGCACCTGCGCCCTTCCAGCTGCGAACTCTTGCATGATGTTCTCACCATCAGAAAGCCGGCCAACCGTGTCGCGGTCCCATCGGATGACTGCTATCCCCGGAAACGCCTCTTCGACATCGTCAACGACCGACTGAGTCCCGATACCGTACAGATTGAGGCGGCGGTTCATGCACTTACGGCATTGTTCGGGACGACGACGGCGACGGCCACAGTAGTGGCACACCAGCCTCTCGGCGCCCTTATGATACGTGAGAGCCACTTCGCAGCCGCTACAATGCACGACCTGTCCGCAAGCCCGGCATTGCAAAAAGGAGCCAGCCCCACGACGGTTAAGAAACAGCAAAACTTGGTCGCCAGAGGCCAACGTCTCCTCAATCGCAGCGTGAAGCGAGGCGCTGAAGATTCCCGTGTTCCCTTTCTTGAGCTCCAAGCCCATGTCCACGACCGAGACCGCAGGAAGACGGGTTGCTGCTGGCGCGTTGAAGGTGGCCTTGGGCTGGGCAGCTACGCGGTCCGGAAGTTCCAGAAGGCCTATGTCTCCCCGCTTAGCACTATAGTACGACCCGACTTCGGGGGATGCGCTGCCCAGAATTACAACCGCGCCTTTAGAAGCAGCAAGCCGGATGGCCACATCCCTAGCGTGGTACCGGGGATCGGGTTCGGCCTGCTTGTAGGTCCACTCGTGCTCTTCGTCCAGCACAATCAGTCCCAATTCGGGCTGCGGCGCGAAGGCCGCGCTCCTGGAACCGATGACCACCTGATGCTCGCCACTCCATATCTTCCACCACTGGTCGAATCTCTGGCCGTCGGAGAGTCCGCTGTGAAGCACCGCAATCTGTCCCGGAAACCGAGCGGCGAATCTTCTGACAGTCTGATGCGTAAGCGCTATCTCGGGCACCAGCACGATCGCGCGCTTGCCCAGCCGTATGCAGTGAGCCACGGCCTCAAGATAGACCTCTGTCTTTCCGCTGCCCGTGACGCCGTGGAGCAGGAAACACCGAGGTGACGTGCGACGAACCTCCAATGCAGCGCGGACCTGCGCAGCGGCGTCAGCCTGGTCGGGAGTTAGTTGCATGGGATTCGCTGTCTGGAAAACCAACCCAGCTAAGGGGTCTCTGGACTCCTGAACGGTCTGCGCCTCCAACCAGCCCTTGTTTATCAGACCGCTTACCGCACTACTCCCGTACTCGCGCCGTGCTTCAGCGATGCGCATTGAGACTCTGACAGACGCCAAATGCTTGACGAGTCCCGATTGCCTCGGTGCAGTCTTCGCAAATGCCTCAAACTCGGGCGAGTCTAGGCCAATCGCTTTATCAGTGAGCCTCACGCTTTCTACGAGGAGGCGCTTCACGGAAGGCTCGACTCTGCCTCCAACGGTCCTTCGCACGAGCCCCGCTTTCACCAGCCGGTCTACAACGGACCTGCTCCCGCGTCCCGACTCGATTAGCCGCTCCTGGTTCACTCTTCCCTTGGAGCGAATGTATTCGAGTGCCTTTGTCTGCACCGGCGTTACGCGATAGCTTGAATCCGGCGATTGTTTCGGTGCCGCTTCAAGGAAGGTGGCTGGCCTAGCGCGACTTCCGTGGGGCAGCATGGGAGCAACGGCCTCGAAGAGGCCACTCATGAAGTATTCAGACACCCAGCGGGCAAGGGTGAGGCGGTCAGTGTCCACCAACACGTCCGGGTAAACTAGTTCCAGCACTTCCCGCGTCCGGGGCACCTGTGGTACGGCCGCAAGCTCGAAAACCATGCCCTGAAGCGTGCGCGGGCCGAACGGCACCCTTATCAACTGTCCTGGCGAGAGCTCCAACCCATCGGGGATGGTGTACGTAAAGGTGCGCCCACTTCCGACGGGAGAGTCCACCGCCACTTCGGCGTAGTTCATGTTATAACTGCCATGGCAGCACTCCAGAGAGGAGAGCTTCTCAGTAGCTCACCCACGCATCAATTTTAGCGTTAACCCTTGCTCCGTGGGATTGACCGGAGAGGGTCAGCAGCGGCCACTCCAGAAGCTCCTGCGCTTGCAACAAGCGCTTTCGAGGGCAGCCCAACTGCAGCCCGAATCGAGGGGGATTTGAGACATTCCCTCCAGAAACCCCAAAGGGAGGGTACGAATGGAAGGACGGCTACCTGCGTTCCTTGATACGGGCGTGGCGGCCCGTGAGACCCCGGAGATAGTAGAGACGCGCCCTCCGAACTTTGCCGCGTCGTACGGTCTTAACCGCTTGGACCACCGGAGAGTTCAGCAGGAACGTTCTCTCGACGCCGATCTCATGTGTAACGCGGCGCACTGTGAAAGAACGGCCAGGCCCCCGGCCCCGCTTACGGATGACCACACCTTCGAACAACTGAGTGCGTTCGTTATCGCCTTCCTTCACTCGAATGGAGACACGCACCGTATCGCCGGACTGAAACTCTTCGACGGCCGGGTTGGGCTCCAATGTGACGAGGTCGTGTGCGTCCATCTCATTTCGTTCCTTATGCGCGTTTACTTGTTGCTGAACAAGGCTTCATTTTATTGCTAGACAAGCCAATGAGCAAGGACAAAGGGACCTTTGTGCACTTCCTCATTCTCTTAGATCACTTTGGCCTTGGCCCGACCTCAGGCACTCCAGAAAGCTCGCGTCTTCAGACGTAAGCGCGGCCAATGCCAGCAGGTCAGGCCGACGTTCGCGTGTTCGCCGAAGAGATTCACGGCGCCTCCAGCGTTCGACCTCACCATGGTTACCCGCAAGTAACTGCTCAGGCACGCGCCAGCCTCGAAAGGCCGGGGGCCGTGTGTACTGAGGGTACTCGAGCAGACCATTCGAAAAGGAGTCGCAGGCGGCGGAATCCGCGCATCCAATCACTCCCGGCAGCAGTCGAGACACCGCTTCGATCAGCACCATGGACGCCAATTCACCGCCGCCGAGTACATAATCGCCTATACTGATTTCATCCGTTGCCAGATGCTCCCGGACGCGGTCGTCCACGCCCTCGTACCGACCGCAGATCAGAACGACTTCGTTCTCAAGGGCCAGCTCTTCAACCAAAACCTGGCTCAGCCGACGACCCTGAGGAGACATCAGAACCACACGCGAGTTGTGCTGAAGCTCGCCCCGCCGGCGCAGCGACTCTACAGCTTCAAAGAACGGCTCAGGCTTCATGACCATACCGGGACCGCCCCCGTACGGATAGTCGTCCACAGTTCGACGGCTATCGTGCGTGTAGTCTCGAAGGTCATGAACGTACAACCCGACCATGTCCCGCGACCGCGCCCGTTGGAGAATCCCCTCACCTAAGGGGACTTCGAACATGCGCGGAAAGATCGTGAGAACGTGAAATCGCATGACTGGCTAAGGCGCCTCGTGGGTGCTGAAACCCCTGACCATTTCCAACGCGTGGGGGATGGCCGGGCCAACAACACCAAGGCACTGCTCGACGCCGCTGGGACTACCAGGCAAGTTGACGATCAGGCAACCGCTCCTAACGCCCGCCACTCCCCGGCTTAGGATTGCGTACGGCGTTTGTTCAAGGGTCTGGACACGCATAGCTTCGCCAAACCCCGGCGCCTCGAGGTGAACTACATCACGCGTTGCCTCAGGGGTTACGTCTCGAGGGCCTAAGCCGGTGCCACCAGTTGTTATGACGAGGTCAACGATACCAGCATCACACCACTCACGGAGCTTGGAGGCTATGATTCCCCTTTCATCTGGAATGACTTCCCGAACCACTTCGCGGAATTCGCCGCCAGCCATTATGCGGCTAACGGCGTCGCCGCTTAAGTCCTTCGGACGCTGACCTCTGGCACCCGTGTCACTTATGGTCAGGATCGCGAGATTAAAAACCCTCGACCTCCTAGAGTTTCAGTCTTGTGTTAAATCTCATCTAAACAATGTACAAAATACCCTTGAAGACACTAAACGCCGTTTGGAAAACTGCTTACTAAGTCTTTGATGAGGGGGGCATCGTCTTAGCCAGAGGGCTGTGGAGATTGTAACACGGAGCTACCGGGGCGAATCGTGAGGAGCACCGGACCAGGATCACTCCATAAGCCTGTAATGGTGAGGCAGGTGCTCCAAGGGCTCAAGGCCGGCCAGGGTCGCCGTTTCATCGACTGCACGATAGGCGAAGGAGGCCATGCAAGAGCCATCCTGGAAGCGGCATGCAGTGAAGCGCGCCTTCTCGGGATAGACGTGGATCCCGAGATGATGGGACCGGCGATGAAGAGGCTTTCCAGCCAAGGCGACCGAGTGACGGTGGTCCCAGGCAGTTACGTCGATGTGGTGACGCTGGCGCAGCAAGCGGGCTTCTTCCCTGCAGACGGTGTGCTAATGGACCTAGGAGTCTCGTCGCTACACTTGGAGATTGCCGACAGAGGCTTCAGTTTCGACAGAGACGGACCACTTGATATGAGGTTCGACAGAAGTCAATGGATTGACGCCGATAAGATCGTTAATAGGTATCCGGAGCAGAGATTAGCGCAGATGATTCGCGATTTCGGTGAGGAAAGGGGAGCGCGCAGGATCGCGCGTTCGATAGTCAGCAACCGTCCGATAACTACGACGGCCGAACTGGCTCGTACGGTTGCGGGCGCGTTGAAAGGCACTGCACGCACGAGAATTCATCCCGCCACGCGCACGTTCCAAGCGCTGCGCATTGCCGTTAATCGTGAACTTGAGAACGTGGAACGGGGACTTTCAGAAGCCATAGGCTCCCTGAGTCCCGGCGGAAGGCTGGTTGTGATCGCCTATCACTCTCTGGAGGACCGGCCAGTGAAGGCAGCGATGAGAATGGAGTCCTCTGACTGCCTCTGTCCTCTGGAAGTAATGACATGCGTTTGCGGACACAAGCCGAGAGTAAGACTGGTGAACCGACGGGTACTAAGGCCTACTAAGGAAGAGATCGCAGAAAATCCCAGAAGCCGCAGCGCGCGCATTCGAATCGCAGAACGCCTCGCGACATGCTGAGTTTTCGCTAAAGTCAACGAAGAACGATCACGAGCGGACACGAATCCACAAATGAACTTGAGGGGAAAGGACTCAAATGGCTAAGAGCTCACCACTTATCATTGCAATTGACATCGGGACGACCAAGGTGTGCACGGTTGTAGGCACGGGTTACACGCCGTCACATCTCAATGTCCTGGCGCATAGCACGGTTCCGAGCCGAGGAATTCGCAAGGGCAGCGTGGCTGACGCCAGCGAGGTTACGCAAGCCGTCCGTGCCTCGGTCAGCCAAGTAGAGGGCCAGTTAGGCCGCAAGATCCACTCGGCGTGCATAAGCGTTACCGGCGCCCATATCACGTTTGAAAACCGCAGGCAGCGGATGAGCGTGCGGAACGAACTCGGGGTAGTAACCCAGAAGGACCTAGCCCGAATGCCGGTCATTGCCGCAAGGAACGCAGCCGATTCCGATCGAGAACTCATCCACGCGATCGCATTGGAGTACGCAGTTGGAAAAAACGAGGGCATCAGGAACCCGGTTGGTATGCATACCAGGGAGATCGAGGTGGATTCGCTCCTGATTACAGGAGCCACCGAGTACGTCGAAAGGCTGGTGCGGTCCGTAGAAGCGGCCGGAATCGCTGTGGAAGACATGGTGTTGGACCCCATCGCCAGCAGCAGGGCCGTGTTGAAGCCAGGTGAACTACGGCGCGGCGTGGTGGTCATCGACATTGGCGGCGGCACGACCGATATGGTTGCGTTCCGCGACAACAGGGTTGTCTACACGACCGTGATACCTGTAGGCGGCTACCAGTTTACGAGCGACATTGCATTTGTGTACGGAGCAACGTTCAACTCCGCAGAGCAGGTGAAGCTTGACCACATCAACATTTCGCCCAAGGCCCTTAACGACGAGGAAGAGATTTCCCTCACAACCGGTGCAGCGAAGGAACTGACGGTGTCCAAGGGTGAAGTTTGCAAGCTGGCGAGAGAGAGGGCGCAAGAACTGGTGAAGCTGGTTGCACTTAAGTTGATGGAGGCAGAAACCGGACCGGTCGCCAGCACCAGGGTAGTGATTACCGGAGGCGCCTCACAGCTCGAAGGCCTTGAGGAAGCTTTCCAGCACGGCCTCACCAAGCACGTGAGGACGGGTGCACCTGAAGGTATGAGGTCTCTGCCTGAAGCGCTGAACGGTCCAGAGTACTCAACTGCCATAGGGACGCTCATGTGGGCCGGAGCCAAGCATTCTCGACCGTCGGGACTTAACGGAACATCTGACTCGCACAACTCTTCAGGCCTGATTTCAGGCGTAGTGGGACAGATCAAGCGTCTGCTACCGACTTCTTAGCCGCAGCTTGCCTTTGTCAAACGTGTCAATCGAACTACGAATCAACTACTAGGGGAGGATTCGATGGTAGTCAACGATACGCAAGGTAGCGGCTCCGCCCGGATCATGGTTGTTGGAGTAGGCGGAGGAGGATCCAACGCAGTTTCGCGAATGTACAGGGAACGCTTGACCGGCGTCGAATACATCGTAGCCAACACTGACAAACAGGCACTGCTCATGTCGGACGTGCCTTCCAAACTTAGTATCGGCGCCCAAATTACGAAGGGGAACGGAGTAGGCGGCGACCCAGAACTCGGGAAGCGTGCGGCCGATGAGAGCAGAGCCGAAATAGCCGACGCCGTGAGAAACGTTGACATGGCGTTCGTGGCGGCCGGCATGGGCGGCGGCACGGGCACCGGCGCGGCGCCAGTAATTGCTCAGGCGGCACGTGAGGCCGGAGCGTTGACGGTCGGCGTAGTCACTAGGCCTTTCGCGTTTGAAGGGTTGCACAGGGCGCGGTCTGCGGAGGAAGGCATTCGCAAGCTGACGCAGAACGTGGACACCTTGCTTGTGATCCCGAACGAGAGGCTTCACTACGTCTGCGGCGAGGAAGTGACAGCTGAAAATGCCTTCGACCTAGCCGACGATGTGCTCAGGCAAGGTATTCAGTCGATCGCTGAGTTGGTCACCGTGGCAGGCGACATCAACTTGGACTTCGCAGACGTTGAAGCCGTCATGCAGAACTCGGGACCGGCCTGGATGTCGATCGGCAGGGGCTCAGGAGAGAACAGGGCGATAATCGCGGCGCAAGAAGCGATCACCAATCCGCTCCTGGACGTCTGCATCGAGGGCGCGAAAGGGGTACTGCTGAATGTGGCCGGTGGGAACGACCTGCTCCTGTCTGAGTTGAACCAGACAGCCGAGGTAATCCGCCGCGAGGTTGACGCGGACGCCAACATCATCTTCGGCATGGTCACCGACCCGAAGATGGGGGATGAGGTCCGCGTGACGTTGATAGCGACCGGCTTCCCAGTATCCGAGAAGGATGCCGATCCATACAGCGGAATGCTCAGCAGCGAGTCAGACCTCGACCTGCCTCCATTTCTGCGGGGCAGCAGCAACGGGCGCCGTGCAAGCAAGAAATTCACTCCGGCCATGACAGTGAACGGCCACTCGGCTTCACAGCCCGCCGATTAGTTGACAAAAGGCAATCGAAACTCAAGCTATTGGAGGACTAATGGAACTGAACAAATCCGATGAAGTTGGAAACGTACGGATCAAAGTTATCGGTGTAGGCGGAGGCGGATCCAACGCGGTTTCTAGAATGTACCGCGAGCGGATAGCCGGCGTTGAGTACATGGTCATGAATACCGACAAGCAGGCTCTACTTACTTCCGACGTTCCGACCAAGCTCAGCATTGGGGACGTCCTTGCCGAGGGTAAAGGCGTTGGCGGCGATCCGTCCAAAGGAGCGCTTGCCGCCGAGGCTAACCGGGAAGAGATCGCCGCAGCCGTCCGAGACCAGGACATGATCTTCATTGCAGCGGGTATGGGAGGCGGCACAGGCACGGGCGCGGCGCCGGTAGTGGCGAGAGCCGCCAAGGACGCCGAGGCCCTCACCGTCGGTGTTGTCACCAGGCCGTTCGCATTCGAGGGCCTTCACAGGGCCCGGTCGGCCGAAACTGGTATCCGACTGCTGTGCGAGCACGTAGACACTCTTCTGGTGATCCCCAACGAACGACTACACTTAGTCTGCCAAGAGGAAGTCACCGCCGAGAATGCGTTTGATCTGGCCGACGACGTCCTCCGAATGGGTGTACAGTCGATCGCCGAGTTGATAACAGGAATCGGTGACATCAACTTAGACTTCGCGGATGTCCAAGCAGTGATGCAAGACTCCGGTCCCGCGTGGATGTCCATCGGCATCGGCATTGGAGAAAAGCGGGCAGCAATGGCCGCTGAGGAAGCGATTACCAACCACCTTCTCGACGTTTCGATCGAGGGCGCCAAAGGCGTACTTCTGAACGTGGCCGGCAGTGAAGACCTGCTGCTGTCTGAACTCAACGAGGCTGCCGAGGTCATCAAACGAGAAGTAGACCCAGAAGCCAACATAATCTTCGGTATGGTCACGAACCCGAAGATGGGCGACCAGGTCAGGATCACCCTGATTGCCACCGGTTTCTCAGGTTCCGAGACGATCATTGATCCGAACAGCGGAATGCAGGACCTGCTCAACGCCGCCCTGCTTGCGGACGAGTCAGAGCTTGATCTGCCACCGTTCCTGCGCCGCACAGCGAGGTCCCGACGACTAGAGCCCGCAGCAGCAACCGGCTTTAGCTGGACCTTCTAAAACCCATAGCCAACCCGATTCCGCTCGTGTGATTCGGGCCCTCCTCTAGGCAGAACGGGCCGCCTTTCCGGCGGCCTGTTCTGCTTCAGCGCAATGCGCACTCAAGATGTTAATATGCCTGCGGTCATTCTGCCGTTTCCAGGAGTGAGCGCGTGAGCGAAAAGGAAGGACAAGAGGGACTAGCTCTGCATGACGCCGCGAGAGCGATGGGAGTCAGGTTCACAAAGGATTTCGAGCCTCAAGACAGGTCCGTAGAGGCGAACGGCCTCACGTTTCATTACCTGGAGTGGGGCGACCCTTCGAACCCACCAGCGTTGCTGCTTCACGGCTTCGCCCAGACCTGCCATTCTTGGGACTTCGTGTCCCTGTCTCTCGCGGACAGGTTCCACGTACATACCTTGGACCAGAGGGGGCATGGCGACAGCTCGTGGGCACCGGACGGCGACTACAGCCCGGAAACGCAGCAGACGGATATCCACGGGGTGGTGGAGGCTCTGGACCTCCGCGACTTCCTACTGATGGGCCTGTCAATGGGAGGCAGGAACTCGTTCACCTATGCGGCCAATCACGCGGAGCGGGTAAAGGCGCTGGTGGTCGTGGATGCGGCACCAGAGAACATGGCGGCGGGCGGACAGAACATCAGGCGTTTCGTTCAGGGCGGCGACGAGTTGCCGTCCGTCGAGGCGTTCGTGGACCGGGTGTTGGAGTTCAACCCGCGCCGGGACCGCAGCCAGGTCCGAGGGAGCATACGCCACAACCTGAAGCAGCTTCCTAACGGCAACTGGACCTGGAAGTACGACAAGCTACTCAGGAGCTCGAACCGTCCTTTGAGGGGAGACGACGGCCTTTCCGAGCGGCTCTGGGGCTACCTGGGGCAGCTGAAGTGCCCTACCCTGGTAGTGCGAGGGAGCCAGAGCGACATCGTGGCGACGAACACGTTCGAGGAGATGTCGCGCAGGATACCCCTAGGTCGAGTGGTGACGGTAGAGAAGGCTGGGCACATCGTCCCTGGCGACAACCCGGCAGGTTTTCAAGACGCGGTGTTGAGCTTCGTGGACGAGCTCGACTAGGCCACAGCCCAGGATCACGCGCCAAGGCTTGAGGCGCCGCCCGCATTGCGAACACGTTCCGCCGCCTCAAGCAGCGCAGCCAGACCGCGCTGCAGTTTCTCCCTGTCGACGACCACTGGTTGGATTCTCCCTGCCAGCGCCAAGTTGAGGGTGGTCTCTGCAACTCCTGATTCGCGGCCAGCGGTGCGGGACTGCATGATGATCAGGTTCGTCAGCGTCTCCTTCAACTCTTCGACCGGGCTACCCTCTTCGCCCCTAGGCAGAGCGGTCTGAAGGCCGGACAGAAGGCCCAGGCGCATATCGCCGAGTTCAGTTAGCAGCTGGACCAAGCGAGCCAGCACCTCGGTGCGCAGCACGAAGCGGCCGCCTTCATCAGAACCTGCAAAAGACAGGAAGTTGTCGACTGTGCTCTCGTATTCGCTCGATGTCATGTGTGCGCTCCTCGGTATGGCTGATGTTCCTGCTGTCGCCCATGCTAAACCTTCGGCTTCGGTCAGGACAGGTTCTTCCGCCGACTAGCCGGGGAAGCAAGCCGCAGATAGCTCCCATTTTCAGAAGGCCCCGCGGGCCCGGTTGATGGGCAGGCCTCAAGAGCCTATCATTCGCGATAGAGTCCGCCATGATCTCTCTTAAAGCATGCTGAACGAAGTCTGGTTCTACATAACGTGGCCTCTGGTCTGCTACGTAGTGGGCTCCGTGTCGAACGGGGACCTGATTGCGCGCGCGGCAGGAGTGAATATACGAGAGGTAGGTACCGGGAACCCCGGGACGGCCAACATCTGGCGGCAGATTGGCCCACGGCACGGAACGGCAGTGTTCGTGTTGGACCTTGGCAAGGGGCTGATCGCGACGCTCCCCCTGTTCCTAGCGGAAGTGGACGGATGGGTGTGGATCGTGTCGGTGATGGCGCTGATGACCGGGCAGATCTTTCCAGTGTTCTTCAGGTTCAAGGGCAACACTGGGATGGCGTCTCTTATGGGGTGCGCGCTGGGGTTGCTGCCATTCGGGGGTCTGATAGCTGCGCCCATCGGCATCGCGGCGATGGGGCTGACGAAAAACTCAGGCTGGGTGGGCCTGCTCATCTTCCTGATCGCAGCCGGCTTCGGCGGCTGGCTCCACGAGTCACCAATGGGCGTGGCCGCGCTGGCCGCCGGCGGTGTGACGGTGTTCGTGCGAAGTTTGCTCCAGTATCAAATCAGAACTCTGTCCGAGGTGTTTCGCGGGAAGCTGCGGGCCTAGTTTCATCACCACCACCAAGTAGCCTGCCGGGCCCTACACCACCCCCTTCAGATAAGACTGTCTCATTTCGTTTCATTTTGATTCATTTCGTAGCTGGCTCCGAGAGATTCGTGAGGCAGTTCTGATACGCTCGTGAGACAGAAATGGAGCAGAGTTGGGACACAATGAGACGAAAATGAGACATGAGGCTCGGTGCTTCGCTCCAAGCCCTTCGTTGGCCGGACATTCTCAGGATGATGGCCGCACCAAGGGGCCGGTAGCGGTCATTTCGTAGCTGAATCCTGGCGGAGAGAGCTCCACGGCCGGCCAAGTGCGGCCAAACGCGGTCACCAGGGCAAAGGCCCCCATATCGAGTACCGGACAAGCTCCTTCGGCCGTGCTCAGGACGGAGTCTGGGACCCATAAGAGGGTGCGTAGACTATTGCAGGGTTGCCCCGAAATGTTCATGTGCCAATTATAGCTCACGTGTTCTCAGGCGGCAAGTGGCGGGATTCACCATCGCAGATTCATTAACTAAGAACGGGGGCCTTCGGCTGCTGTCAATGGAGAGCGGTTCGCGAACCGCCCCCACGCGGCGGCGGGACCTGATGTGGGGCTCGGGCGTCCACGAGGGGCTCCTCCACTCAGAGGGAGGGTTTCCGCACGCCGTCAATTGGGGTCCGGTCGCTTACGCTGACATATAGCTCGTTAGGAAGCGCTTAGCTGCGGCGCCGGCGTCGTGAGTGGTTAAGAAACGGCTGGCAGGCCTGTTGCTGGACGCGCTCATCCTGGGCCTCTTCTTCAGCCTTAACCGGTTTCCCAAGCAGGATACGGTCCGTGAGGACCTGGACGCAGTGTCCGGCCTGATGGTCGAGTGATTCCAAGGTTTCTGCCTAGAGGCCGAGCCTGACACGACAATTGCCGAGCGGTGGTGGGCCTTCTCGCTCACGTGCCTAGAACTCGTGGCACCGGGCATGGTGTTAGCGTTCCTGGCGGCGGTCCTAACGGAGTCGTTCCTGTTTCCGCCGGGGAGCCAAGATTAGGACGCAGCGAGGGCGTCCTGGGCGGGACGCTGAGGGGGCGGACTGGGGCCGACGTTAATCCTGCGCTCGGCCTGCATCATGCCAATTTCGGCGGCCTACAATCGGCGCGCGGGACCGGGCAGAGCGGCGGGCGCGATCGCGTTAGCAAAGAGCCCTTCCACGATGAATCTCCCGGCACTCGTCATGGTGTTGATGATCTTGGCGCCGATGCTGTCCGGCAGTCGGATCGTGCTGAGCGTGGCCGGCGTTCGCGGCGGGCCGATCCTCTTCAAACACCCGGTGACGGGCGAGAGGCACGAGGGATGGAACCCTGCGGAGGTCGACGACCACGGCAACCGCGTGGGTAAGCCTACCGCGCAAACCCACGCGGCGACACTGTTCAACTATGACGACGACGGAGACCAGGACCTGTACTGGCTCGGCTCGACGCTTTCAGGGGGCGAGGGCGCTCGCGGCGAGGTGTTCCCGGGTCCGGGACGTCTGCTGCGGGGAGACGGTCGAGGACATCACAGTGATGGCAAGAGTCCTCGACATCGTAAGAGAAGACTACTCGCTCCTTGACCCGGAAGATCCAAGGTTCAAGGCCACCGCTCAACGGATAGACGCCAAGTTCCACGAGACCGGCAGGACGTTGCGCACGGGGACTTCAACGGAGACGGCTACGTGGACCTGATGGGGACGAACAGCACCAGTGAGTTGCCGCAGTTCAACTCGGAACAGGGACGAAAGGAGCGACTTTCCCAGGGACCGATCTTCCTGTGGATGAACGGAGTCGGAGAAAACAACTGGCTTACACTGCGCCTAAAGGGCAGGATGGCGATAGACGGCACAGGAAGCAACGCCGACGGGACCGGCGCGAGGGTGTACGTGAAGAGCTCGAACGAGCTGGCGAGGCGTTGGTGCAGGTACAAGAGGCCCTGGCGGGTTACAGCTACCTTTCAATGGACAGCGTAGACCTGCAGTTTGGGCTAGGGTCAGGGAGGCAGGTGGACGAAATCGTGATCTTCTGGCCCAGCGGCCGGGCGCAGACGCTGGAAGGTGTGAGCGCCAACCCAGGTGCTGGAGGTGGTCGAGCCGGCGGAGGCGGGGCAATAGCGAGGGCGGCGATTACTCTCCAAACCTACCCCTCGGTTGCGCTTCTAAGACGGGCTTTCTCTCATCAAGGATGCCCTTCGTGTCGTTTGCCAAGTAGTTCAACATCATGAAGGCAATGCGCAAGGAAGGCTCTTCGACAGGCTCAGGGCGAACGGGTTTGATATGGTTTGGGGCATCGACATTGCTCAGGGTGGGACTTCCCGCTCGAGCGAGATGCGGCCAAGGACCTTAGCGCTTCCCAATCACCTCTGGATAGCGCCTCCTTTTTCGCGCGTGACCAACCCTTGATTTGGCGCTCTGTTTCCAAGGCCTCCATACGACTATGGAACTCTGCACAATACATCAATGTCACCGGCCTACGTCGATGCGTTTAGCCAGGTACCTCCCCGCCCGCATGCTGCGCCAGACACTTTTCGAGATGGTCGGTGTGTCCGGTGCAATAGGACCCATCGGCGCAACGTAGTACGTAAACCCAGAAAGGCATACACGTACTTTATGACCAGCCTCTCCGTCACCGACTCCTAGATACACGGACGGGATGAGAGGGAAAGGGATTGTGGTCAGTGCAGGTTCCTTTGCAAGCTATGGATGGAGCCAGGCCCTTCGACAAGCTCAGGGCGAACGGAGTTGGCAAGATCTAAATTCAGCAGAACTGGGATGAGGCTCAGAAGAATGCTTGGGTCAGGGGCGGTTGGAGACGACGAGGTCGGCTCTGTGGCCCCAGCGTTCGTAGAAGCGCTTGAAGTTCTTGAAGCTCAACTCGTTGCGCTGGCCTTCGTCGAGAGCGGCCCACTGGCGGTGCTCGTGCCGGACCATAGGGACGTCTTCAACTGCGACGATCCTGTGTCCCCTGTCCCGTACCTGGAAGCTGAAGTCCAAGTCCAGGTTGCGGTAGAACCTGAACCCCTCGCGCATGAGGCCGGCTTCCTTAACCAGGTCACGGGCGAAAGCCTGGCAGTACGCCTGCATAGCGTCGGCCTCGCCTGAGGTGACCTCTTCGTGGAAGTGCTGAAGGTTTTCGGTGAGCAGACCCCACGGTCCCACCATCGCGACGCCGGGCTTCTCAAGGGCTCGACCGAGCACAGAGAGGGCATCACCGGTGGTCTCTACGGACGGGTCGATTATGACGACGATTTTGCCGAGGCTCTGCATCAAGCCTATGTTCTTGGCGGCAGCCTCGCCGATCACGTGGTCGCAGTGGACCACTCTTACGCGAGCGTCCTCCTGACAGAGCCGTTCAAGCCACTCGCCGGTGCCGTCCGTCGACCCGTTGTCTACGACCACCAGCTCTGACGAGTGGGCCTCGAACCAACTGAGGGCGGTCGTGGCGCAGCGCACAACGTCGTCCAAGTAGCCGGACACGACCATGACCATAGAGTAGTCGAATTCAGAATCCCTGTCCAAGAAAGACGTAACTTCCCTGGGGGAGGAAACCGTGTCGAATGGAGGTTCAGCCTGTTCGAAAGCGGTCTTCGGTCTTGTCCACGGACCCGCGAGCGTGTCCCTGACTACGTAGCCCTCGTATGACACTTTGTCCCTGAGCCCGTCCGCATCGCGGTAGGACCTTCTCTTTCTAAGGTCTTCACGCCGGCAAAGGTCAGCGTCAATGCGCTGCTGCGGGCCGGAACGTTCTGTCCCGCGATCAAGGTCAAGTCCCAGAACGGCGTCCCATTCCGTAAGCAGGTCGAGTTTCGAACGTGGGGGCAGCGGCGACTTTGCCATGCGCCATAACGTGGCCAGCCCCGCGGGAAGGTCCAGATCATCGTCCAAGCGGTCCCAGAACTCGCTGTTCCAAGCCGCGGAATCTCCGGCCGCCGAGCCGTTTGAGGCGTCTTCCGCTTCCCAAGCCGCGGCGCGATCCCTCAGCGAGGTCAGCGCCTTCTCGGCTGCTCTTAGCGCCGAGAGAGTGAAGTTCATGCGGTTGCGGTAGTTCACCGTCATACAGAGGTATCTGAAAGCGAGCGGATCGAAGGCGCGGTCGACCAGGTCCTCGAGGGTAAAGACGTTGCCCGACGACTTGGCCATCTTTACCCCATCGACCAGCAGGTGCTGGCCGTGCACCCAATGCCGTACGTACTGCTCGTCGAATGCTGCCTCACTCTGCGCAATTTCGCCCTCGTGATGCGGGAAGATGTTGTCGACGCCGCCCGTATGGATGTCAAGCCGGGGCCCGAGATACTTTGTGGCCATGGCGGAGCACTCGATGTGCCAACCAGGGAAGCCTTCTCCCCAAGGGCTGGGCCATTTCATCTCTCTACCGGGCTCGGCGAGCTTCCATAGCGTGAAGTCGCGCGGGTCCTTCTTGTGCGGATCGGCTTCCACGCGGACACCTTCCGCGAGCCCTTCTCCACGATTGCCAGAGAGTTTGCCGTAGTCCCGGAACCGGGCTACGTCGAAGTAGACGTTCCCAGCCGCCTCGTAAGCGTAGCCGTTGTCGACCAGTTTGCGGACGATTTCGAGCATCTCGGGGACGTGATCGGTAGCCCATGGCAGGTGTGCGGCCGGCCGAATGTTGAGCCGCTCCTCATCGCGGGAGAAGGCGTCCGCGTAATAGCGGGCGATCTCCTGTGGCGTCTTGCCTTCCTCCAGAGCGGCGAGAATTACGCGGTCGCCACCCTGTTCGAGCGCCTCCTGGCGCATGTGGCCCACGTCGGTGATGTTCTTGACGTGGACTACTTCGTATCCGTGGCGTTCAAGGACTCGCCGGATCCAGTCGGCCATCAGATAGCTTCGGAGATTGCCGATGTGCGCGTACCTGTACACAGTGGGGCCGCAGGTGTACATGCGAGCGACACCCGGCTCGACGGTCTGAATCTCTTCAACCTTGTGTCCGAGGGTGTTGGTGACGCGAAGCAAATTCAAGCCCCTTGACAGACGGAACTGCGCAGCAAATGTGGGTATCCAATTCTATCACTGAGCCAGCGCACCAACTAGCGGAAAGGCACGCCCCTGTGGACGTTCAAACCGCGTTCGATAGACGTTCTCGCCCCACTTCCCCTCTGGACACCGGCCTTCGCCGGTGTGACGGAGGTAAATGGGCTTCTGTTGAGCACTCCCAGATTCTGAGCGTTGCCCGCGCCTTGCTAACAGTTACGCGCGCACAGAAGACAGACAAGGTATCCTCAGTCCAAACCGTCAATTGGACGCAAACATTGGACATTAGCAGGGAGGGTTGACTTGCAACGCAGCAAACTGGTCTCGACGCGGGAGGAACTGGTAGCCGAGAACGGTGTGGCTACAGGAGGACACCAGGCTGAGGCCGACGCGGGGGTCCGAATGCTGCAGGACGGCGGCAACGCGGTAGACGCGGCAGTGGCGGCGGCGTTCACGGCATTCGCCGTGGAGCCTTCCAATTGTGGACTCGGCGGGTACGACCACATCTCGATCTACATGGCGGAGCGGCAGGAGTTCGTTTCGATCGACGCGTACCTGAGGGCACCAGGCAAGATCCGGCCCGAAGCGTACCAGCCGGACTTGTCGCAGCCGTTCATGTACTACGGCCATCCGCTGACAATCGGAAGGGTGGCACAGAGGGGCTACCTCGCGGCGGGCGTTCCGGGCGCCGTGGCCGGGCTATGCACAGCGCACGAGATGTTCGGGCGGCTGCCCCTGGCCCACGTGCTGCAGCCGGCAATCGAGGCGGCGGAGGCCGGCCTGCCGGTAACGATGGAGATGGTGAGCACCATTGGCGGCGCGCTCAACCAGATCCGAGAGCTCCCACATACGGCAGAGGTGCTTCTCAGGAATGGGAACCCACCTCCCGCGGACAGGGACGGATCGGAGTCCAAGCTGGACCTGTCGGATATGGCGAAGACGCTCCGGCTGATCGCCGACCAGGGGCCGAAGGGCTTCTACACAGGGCCAGTGGCGGAGGCCATAGAGCGGGAGATTGCGGGCAACGGCGGGTTTGTCACGGCGGAGGACCTGGAAGCATACCGTCCCAAGGTGCTGAAGGAGTCGCCCGGTCGGTACCGGGACTACGAGTACGTCACAGCGAACGACCATCTCAGCTACGAGATACTGAACATTCTCGACCAGTTCGACATCGCCTCGTATGGACCCGGGTCGGCGGAAAGCTACCACCTGATGGGCGAGGCGCTGGGACACGCGTTCATCGACAACAAGACTCACTACGGAGACCCGGACTACGAACGCAGCCCGGCCAACGGGATCGTAAGCCGCGCGTTCGCCGCAGAGCGCGTCAAGGGCCTCGACGCTACGTCGGTATCGCCACGCCCGATTACCGCCGCAGACCCGTGGCCGTTCGAGAAGGACGCTGAGCCGCCGGAGGTGATCTCGAACATGCCGACGCTGGGCAAGGTGGAAGGCACAAGCCAGGTGGCCGCGGTCGACCGCGACGGCAACATGGTCACGATCATTACGAGCCTGTCTTCGGCATTCGGCTGCCAGGTGCTCGTGCCGGGAACGGGAGTGTTCCTGAACAACGGAATGCAGAACTTCGATCCGCGCCCAGAGCATCCGAACAGGATCAGGCCGGGGAAAATGCCGATCTTCGCGGCTCCTACGGTGGTGGCCACGAGGAACGGCCGCGCGGTGTTCGGAGCGTGCGGCTCGGGCGGCTACCGGATAGCGACGGCAGTGCTTAGCACGATGGTCAATGCGCTGGACCACGGCATGAGCGTCCAGGAGGCAGCGGACGCACCCCGCGTGCATTGCGACGGCGACGTGCTGTACGTGGACGCGCTGGTCCCCGAAGAAGTGCGCGACCGGCTTGCAGCTATGGGGCACGAGATCGTGATCCAGGACTCGCAGCGGTCACCCTCGTGGGGCACGTTCGGGCGAGTCAACGCGATACGCGTCGACGAGAAGACCGGCCTCATGCATACGGGCCTCAATCCGGCGTGGAGCACGGCTGCGGCGGGTTATTAGAGGGCTACTTGGGCACGTGATGTCGTGATCCTAGCCTAAGGGGGCAATGCATGAAGATTACGGCGATCGAAACACTCATGGTGGACGGCGGGTGGAGGCCATGGATCTTCCTGAAGGTAAGCACGGACGATGGGATCACCGGCTACGGGGAGTGCAGCGACGTCAGATCGCCCATGAGCATCGTTGGCGCGGTGGAGGACCTGAAGCCGGCACTGATCGGCACTGACCCCAGAGCGTACGAGATGAGGTTCTGGGACATGTACCGCGTCATGCGCCAGAGTCCGGGCGGAATCGCAGCGAAGGCCATCGCCGGGCTGGAGTGCGCGATGGTGGACATCAAGGCGAAGGAGCTTGGCATATCGGTCGTCGAGCTCTTCGGCGGGCCGACACGCGAAGGCGTCCGGCTCTACTGGTCGCACTGCGGGACGGTTCGAGCACGCATGCACGAGCTTCTGGACGTACCGCCGCTCAGGTCGATGGACGACATCTACGACCTCGGCCGAGAGGTGGTGAGCAAAGGCTACACCGCGCTAAAAACGAACGTGGTAGTCCCCGGAGAGCCGGCGCAGGTCTGGGGCGGCGGATTCGGACGCGGGCCGGGCACGACAGACCAAGTTGTCAGCCGGAAGATGCTGCGGCACATCGAGACGCTCATCGGCACGTTCCGGGACGCCGTGGGGCCTGATGTGGATATCAACCTGGACCTCAACTTCAACGTGAAGCCAGAGTCGGCAATGCGGATCGCGAAGGTGCTGGAGCAGTTCGACCTGCTCTGGCTCGAGATCGACATGTACGACCCCGAGTCCATCCTGCAGATCAAGCAGTCGACATCGACGAGAATATGTACGGGCGAGAACCTCTACTACATGAGGGACTACCTGCCTTATTTCCGGATAAAGGCGGCAGACGTGTTCATGGTGGACGTGCCATGGAACGGGTTCAGCCAGTCGAAGAAGGTCGGAGACCTAGCGGAAGCACACCAGTTGAACGTGGCGCCGCACAATTACTACAGCCACCTGGCGTCCGCGATCAGCGCGAGCCTGTGCGCCGTGCTGCCGAACGTGCGAATCATGGAGACCGACGTGGACGACGTGCCCTGGAAGGACGACCTAGTGACGGTCAAGCCGACGATCATCGACGGCTACTACGTGACGCCTGCCGGCCCCGGCTGGGGAACGGACCTCAACGAAGAGGCGGCACGGGAGCACGCCTGGAAGGGCGCGCCGAAGTAGCGGCGGCGTTCTCAAGGCGAGACAGGGCTGTCCGTTCGAGGTTGTGCGGAGTGGCCTCTAACATTATGCTAGCCGCCGACAGGAATACTGTTCGCCCTTAGGGCGTTGCAGCTGCCAACAGACATTTAGAGGAGGACGATACAAGTATGGCCGATCTATCGCGAACAACCGCCATCGTCGGCGTGGCCGAGTCCGACGAGATAGGGCGAGTGGAAAACAAGTCGTCGCTTCAGCACCACGCCGAAGCGGCATACAACGCCCTGGAAGACGCCGGACTCACGCTGCGGGACGTAGACGGACTGATGACGGCCGGGTTCTCCACTCTCACGCTTGCGGAGTACCTGGGAATGGAACCCAAGTTCACTGACTGCACAGCGGTGGGAGGCTCTTCCTTCGTAATACACATCGCGCACGCGGTGGCGGCGATCAACGCCGGCTACTGCGAGACGGTGCTTGTTACGCACGGGGAGGCAGGCCGGAGTTCGCGAGCGCGAAGAGGATCGAATTCGTCGGAGTCGGGGCCTCAATACGAGGTACCTTACGGCATCATGGGCGCTCCTGTCAGCTACGCAATGGCGTGCCGACGGTACATGCACCAGTACGGCGAGGACCGGACGCGGCAGGCGATGGGCGAAATCGCGGTGTCCACGCGCAAGTGGGCGCTGATGAACCCGAAGTCTTACATGAAAGACCCGATGTCCTTTGACGACTACCATGCTTCGCGTTGGATCGCGTGGCCGTTCCACCTGCCGGACTGCTGCGTGGTGACCGACGCGGGAGGCGCGTACGTGGTCACGACGGCAGAACGGGCGCGGGACCTCAAGAAGCCGCCGGTGTACGTTCTCGGAGCCGCAGAGGGCCACGATCACGGGATCATCAGCCAGATGCCGGACCTGACACGACCCATATCCCGAGAAACGGGACCAAAGGCGCTGGAGCGGGCCGGGGTGACTCACGACGATTTGGACCTGGCCATGATCTACGACTCGTTCACGTACACGGTGCTGGCAAGCCTCGAGGCGCTGGGCTTCTGCAGCTTCGGCGAAGGGCCGGACTTCGTGGCCAACCAGCGGACGGCGCCCGGCGGCGACTTCGCGCTTAACACGTCGGGCGGCGGGCTGTCTTACACGCACTCCGGAATGTACGGCATGTTCCTGGTCCTAGAGGCGGTGCGCCAGCTGCGAGGAGAGGCCGGCGAACGGCAGATCGACAAGCACGACCTGGGGCTGATCAACGGCACCGGCGGCGCGCTGTCCTCGACCGGCACAGTAATTGTGTCGGCGAGCTAGAAGGGCCACGGCTTCCAACTTCATGAGTAACTGAAGGAGAAACAATGTCGCAGGGATACAACAAGCCCGTTCCTCAACCTCAGCAGGAGTCTGACTTCTACTGGGAGAAAGCCAAGCAACACGAGTTGTGGCTCCGCAAGTGTGACGATTGCGGGGGCGCGTACTTCTTTCCGCGAGACATATCGCCTTGCTGCTTCTCCAAGAACACGTCCTGGATGCATGCGAGCGGAAAGGCCACGCTGTTCACGTACGCCATCGTGCACCGGCCGTTCCACCCCGGCTATGTGGACGACTTACCGTACGTGGTGGCGATCGTGGAACTGGAAGAGGGGCCGAAGATGGCCAGCAACATCGTGATAGACGATCCGACGCCTGAGAAGCTGCAGATTGACATGCCACTGCAGGTTGTGTTCGACGACATCACGGACGAGATCGCTCTGCCGAAGTTCCAGCCGGCGTAGGAAGAGATCAAGTCGCGCGCGGGCCCCCATCCTGCCGGGGCCCGACTGAAGGCCAAGCCTTAGCAAAGTTCCGTTATCGAGCGGACGATCCTGTCCGGCATGACGTCAGTGCCTACCGGCAGGCCGTCACCAGAGGCGTCTACCCAGATGCCGACCAAGCCCAGACGCTGGGGCGCGGCGACCTCCCACTCCAGGTTGTCGCCGACCATCCAAGCGCTGGCCGCGTCGACTCTCAGCCGCTCAAGTGCGTGCAGGTACACGCTGGGATCGGGCTTGCCGGCGCCGAACTCTTCCTCGACCTGGACGTGGGCGAAGTACTGCTCCAGCTCCATGCGGCGAATCTTGGCCCACTGCACGCGCGTTGAGCCGTTAGTTACAAGGGCGAGCTTAACTCCCCTATCACTCAAAGCGGCCAGCGTGTCCAGAGCGCCGGGGTATGCCCTGACAGACTCCACTCTCAGCGCTCTGAACCTTCTCGCCATGTCCTCCCTGGGCGCGCTGCCGGTGACGCCCACACGGGCCAACGCTCCCGCGCAGAGTTCCCCGAGCATGAGGTCGGGCTCCAGCCGTCCCCTCCGGTGTCGGTCCTCATCGCCGAAGTACCAGCGTCGTTCTTCCTCCAGTGCTTCACGCAAGGCCTGTGGGGTGAGGCCCTCTAGCGAGCCGGCTACGGCCTCGCATACCTGGCCCCACGCGTAGTCCATAGCACCGTTTAGGTCCAGGATCGTGTTGTCCATGTCGAACAGGATCGCTTCCGGCAACGGCGCGGTCATACCAGGTGACCGCCGCTGCACGTGTGCCCTGACCACGCTACCGGTCTGTTGTTGGCCTGTCGGCCTTGCACTCGATGCACGGGCAAAGGCGGCGCAGATCGTCGAAGGGGTAGATGCCCGTGTAGTGGCCATCGCTCCAGAGGAACTGAACTGCGTAACGACCCACCATGAGGTGATCCTCTGCGCGGATATCGGCTGGTACGGTGGCGGGATCGAGAAGCATGCGCCGGCTCCACTCTTCCACACACTCAGCGCAACCGCAGTTCACCCGCAGGTACTTCGGGTCGAATTGGCTGAGGTGACCGTCGTTCCACTCGATGGCAATGGCATCCAGGGTTATGTCGATGTGCTGTATGTTCAGTTGAGTCAATATGCTGTTCCCGCCTATCAATCCAGATTTCATGCCCTTGCGCAGAGTGGAAGCGACCGAATTACGCGGCGACAGCCATTTTATCTGACGTGCAGCTTCATTGTTCGGCGTTCGTGAGATGCTGTAACATCAATTGTAGGAGGAGCCAATGCGCGGTAAGGACTTTCTGGCCATAGGAGACTCTGAGTCCGAAGAAATCGGGATGCTGGTCGATCGAGCGGCGACACTTAAGGGTGGAGAGCGGCCTCAGGTTCTCGCCGGCAAGGTGCTTGCGCTAGTCTTCGAGAAGCCATCACTCAGGACGCGCGTGAGCTTCGAGGTTGGCATTCGGCAGCTCGGCGGGCAATGCGTCTACCTCTCGAAGGACGATATCGGGCTGGGTACGAGAGAGCCTGCCGAGGACGTGGCGCGAGTACTGGACCGTTGGGTGGACGGGATCGTGGCCCGGGTGTTCTCTCATCGGAGCCTAGAGATACTTGCCGAGAACTTCCGGGCACCCGTGATCAATGCGCTGTCTGACTTGGAGCATCCCTGCCAAGCAGTGGGCGACCTGTTGACGATACGGGAGCACAAGGGCAGTTTCGGCGGCTTGCGTGTCGCGTGGGTTGGAGACGGCAACAACGTCGCGGGGAGCCTGGCACTCGCCTGCGCGTCGGTCGGCGCCGGGTTCGCCATAGCCACTCCTGAGCAATACATACTGCCATCCCCGGTCTGGGAAGAGGCAAGGAAGCGCGCCGCCCGCAACGAGTCCCCGATGGAGTGCACCGTGTCCCCCACCGAGGCGGTGCATGACGCCGATGTCGTCTACACCGATACCTGGGTAAGTATGGGGGACGAGGCTGAGGCCGATGCGAGAAAAACTGAGTTCTCAGGCTACCAAGTGGACGGAGGCCTGATGAACAATGCCAAGGGAGACGCTGTGTTCATGCACGACTTGCCAGCGTACCGGGGCAACGAAGTATCCGAGGGCATGATCGACGACGCGAGGTCCGTAGTGTTCGACCAAGCGGAAAACCGGCTGCACGGGCAGAACGCCATAATGGTCGAACTCTTCGGCGGACTGAACTAGGGAAGTTACCATGAGCAAACCGCTCGTCGCCATACTGGGGCGGCCCAACGTTGGGAAGTCCACTGTCTTCAACCGGTTGGTCAACCGACAGTCGGCAATTGTTTCCGACGTTGCCGGCACAACCAGGGACCGAGTTAGCATGGAAACCGAATGGGCGGAACGTCCGTTCATTCTTGTGGATACGGGCGGCCTCGACGTGTTCCCGGAGACCGAAATCTGGCGGAAGGTCAAGGGCCAGATTGAACTCGCGATAGATGAGGCGGATGTAATACTGTTCGTGGTAGACGCCTCCGAAGGGATCACAACCGGCGACAGAGACGTAGCCGAAGTGCTCAGGCCGTTGAACAAGCCATTTGTGCTGGCCGCAAACAAGGCGGACAACGAAGTGCGAACCGCACAGGCGCTGGAGTTCTACGAGCTTGGTGTTGGGGAGCCTGTGCCGGTGAGCGCGTACCACAATCTTGGCATGGACGAGCTCATGTCTCGCGTAACGGACCTTTTCCCTCCGGCGGAAGAAGTGGGGGGGCCTGAGGCCGACTTCGGGCTGGCTCTGGTAGGCAGAACGAACGTGGGCAAGTCCATGTTGACGAATGAAATTCTAGGTGACGATCGTTCGATCGTAAGCGAAGTGCCGGGCACCACACGGGATGCACTGGACTCTTTTCTAACCCTGGAAGATGGGGGCGTGCTTCGCCTTATCGATACGGCCGGCATACGGCGCAGGGGAAGGATAGAGCCCGGAATCGAACGGTACAGCGTGCTTCGAACCCTCAGAGCCATCGACCGAGCGGACGTGGCAGTACTTCTGCTAGACGCGTCGGAGGTCGCGACCGCACAGGACTCACACGTCGCAAGCTACGTGCTCGACGCCTACAAAGGGTTGGTGTTGGCGGTCAACAAGTGGGACCTGGCAGATCAACTAGAGCTGGACAGGGAGAAAGCCGAGAGGGCGATCCGTTTGAGGTTCAAGTTCGCCCCCCATGTACCGATAGTGTACGTGTCCGCGCTGGAGGGAACAGGCATCGCGGAGCTTCTACAAGTTGCCCGCGGAGTGTACGACGAGTGGGCCAAGACGGTGCCCCGCTACGGTCTTCGCCGCGTGATCTTGGACGCCGTTGCCGAACACCCACCGGCTACTGGAGGTAGAAGGCAACTCAAGGTCTTCGGAGTAGCTCAGGACTCGTCGGCGCCACCATCGTTCACGTTCTATGTAAACCTTTCTGAGATGGTGCATTTTTCGTACCGAAGATACTTGGAAAACGCTCTTCGCAAGGCCTATGGCTTCGAAGGCAGCCGTCTGAGGATGCGTTTCAAGGGCAGACGCGACCCTTGACCGATTATCTGATCGACTGCCTCATTTTCGTGCCGATCGGGTATGTGCTGGGCTCCTTACCTTTCGGACTGATAGCGGGCCATTTGTTTGGCGCCGGCGACATTCGCCGTGTGGGCAGCGGCAAGAGCGGCATGACAAACGTTATGCGCACTGTCGGATACAAGGTGGGAGGCATCGTACTGTTTCTTGACATGGGCAAGGCGGTCGGCGCGATTGCCCTAGCCCGTTATGGGTTCGATGCTTTCGAAGGGGCAGTGGCGGGCGCCGGCCTTGCGGCCCTAGCAGGACACGTATGGCCGGTCTTTTCCGGATTCAGAGGCGGACGCGGCGTAGCCTCGGGCTGGGGTGGGCTGATCATTCTTTCTCCTATCGCAGGACTCGCGGCCACAGCGCTGGGTCTGTCCATCGTCGGTCTCACGCGATACATTTCGCTCGCTTCAATTACCTCGGCTGTCAGCGGATCCGTGATCCTGATAGTGCTGGCCGCGTTGGAACGGGAGCCGTTTGCATACATGTGGTATGGGATTTTAGGCGCGCCACTCATCGTGTACCTGCACAGGGACAACATCGGCAGGCTTATACGGGGTGAAGAACGCAAGCTCGGCCAGAGAGCGAGCGAGACGACCGCGGAACCGGAGTCGACGGCAAGCGAAAGCTCTTAGTCCGTGGCCCGAGTAGGTGTTTGCGGCGCTACAACATGGGGGACGAGTCTAGCCATTCTCATGGCCGGGAACGGCCATGATGTCCGACTGCTAGCACGGACCGCTGACGAGGCGGAATTGCTGTCGTCCGCCGGAGAGAACTGGCGCTTCACTCCGGGAGTGCGATTCCCCGAGAGCCTCCAAGTTACCTCCTCACCCGACTTGGCGTTCCAAGGTGCAGAACTCGCTATCGTCGCTGTGCCATCGCAGACGTTCCGAGGAAACGTGCAGCGGATAGCCGGATCGCTGCAACAGCCCACGGTAGTAGTCAGTGCCACCAAGGGATTCGAAGTTGAGACCAGCAAAAGGATGAGCCAGATCCTCGCTGAGGAGTTAGACCCAATACTCAGTTCTACGATTTGCGTTCTATCCGGACCCAACCTAGCCAAGGAGATCAACGAGGGAAAGCACTCGTCCACCGTGATCGCATCGAATTCGGTGGAGGCCGCCGCCAAAGCACAATCGCTAATCAACTCGCGACGATTCCGAGTCTATACCAGCAACGACATTACCGGCGTGGAGTGCGCCGGCGCGCTCAAGAATGTGATCGCGTTGGGGGCGGGAGTGTGTGACGGGCTGAAGCTAGGAGACAACGCCAAGGCGGCGTTTCTGACCAGGGGGCTGGCCGAGATCGCACGTCTCGGCACCGCCTTGGGAGCGAATCCCATGACATTCGCCGGCCTAGCAGGCATGGGAGACCTAATAGCCACGTGCGCGGGCGACCTCAGCCGCAACCATAGGGCCGGCAGGCTACTCGCCGAGGGTATGACACTGGACCAGATACGCGAAGGCATGGACAACATTGCCGAGGGTGTGGAGACTACCCGGGCGGCCGTGGAGCTTGCCAGGGAACACAATGTGGAGATGCCCATTGCGCAAGCTGCTTACGACGCTCTGTTCGCGAAGATGCCACTTCAGGAGGTCATTAGAAACCTGATGGCCCGCGCCCCCGTACCCGAACTAGCCAAAGAAGGCTTGCCCGGCACTCAAAGGGCGTAGCCGATAGTGTCTCGGTTGGGTTGTGCCGGAAGTTTACTGCATGGACGCAGTAAGCAGCCCTAAGTCCTGAGACGGTCCAAGAAAGGCAGTTCAGGGCGCAACTTGTTTCGACAGCGTATCGACGAGATTACTGAATTGCGTCAGTTGTACGAAGAACAGGCACTTGAGCTTCGCCGCCTCGTCGACAGGAACCGTGAGTACCTGCGCGAGTGGCTCCCGTGGATAGATGCCAGCAGGACGACCCAGGACAGCAGAGACTTCTTGCGAGAGGCACGCAGGACGTTCAGGAACATTCGGGCTGTAACGGCTGGCATTTGGCGCAATGAGCAACTAACTGGTGTGATCGGGTTGAACGAAATCGACTGGGCCAACAGATCTACCAAGATAGGCTACTGGCTAGACACCGGACATCAGGGTAAAGGGACTATGACGCGCGCCTGCGTGGCGCTGGTGCAGCATGCGTTCACAGACCTGGAGCTCAATCGAGTCGAAATCGAGGTTGCGGTTCGGAACACCAGAAGCAGGGCCATTCCTGAACGCCTGGGCTTCACATTCGACGGCATTCGCCGCGAGGCCCAGTACCTCTACGGACGGTACGAGGCCATCGCAGTGTACGGAATGACGGCCGCCGAGTGGAGGGCGAGGGGCCAACTGCCCAACTCGTGATTCAGCCGCCCAACTCCCCCAGATGGTACATCACCGCTGCCACAACCGCCATAGCGGCGGTCTCTGCCCTAAGCACGCGCGGCCCAAGAGTTACCGGCACGATACCCCTTGCCGCTGCGTGTGAATACTCGGCTTCGGTGTAGCCCCCTTCCGGGCCGACGAACACAGACAGGCAAGCCAAGTCGCCATAGCGGTCTTGCAAAGTTAGCAGGACTTGCTTCAAGCTGGCATCCGTTTCCTGTTCCCACAGGATGATTGCAGGCCCAGATACACCATCGCATGCATCGCCAAATGAATGGGAAGGCTCGAGAGGGGGCAAGAGGCCTCGCTCAGCCTGCTCGGCGGCCTCCCGTATGATCCTCCGCCAGCGTTCTAGCTTGGATTGCTCCCTGCCCGGTTCGCGAACCGACACGACGGTTCGCTCGCACGATACGGGCACGAACCGTGACACGCCAAGTTCAACACTCTTCTGGATTGCCAGCTCGAACTTTTGGGACTTGAGCAGGGCCGGATACAATGTGATCTGCACGTCCGGTTCGCCATTTGAGACCCTGCTTTCAAGGACGCGACCGGTCGCCTCCGAGGCATGAACCGTTGCAAGTTCTACGCGGTACTCCCAGCCGGTGTCGTCCAACACCACGACTTGCTGGCCAGACCTGAGTCTGAGCACCTTTGCTATCTGGTGAGATGCGGCCTCATCGAAACCTATCTCTCCGTCCTCGATCCGCGACGGATCGAGGAAGAAGCGGTGCAAGCCAATCCAGGGACGTATAACCCTCTTGTTGCCGTTCAAGAGGAAGGGGCCCGATTGGCGGCAGCGTAGATGAGAGTCACCCAGTCTTCACTCAACATCTCGTCGGTCCACACCAAACCGGCATGTTCAAGCCTTTGGGCCACTTCCGCTCTGCGATCTCCGATAATGCCGGAGACGATCACCCTGCCCCCCGGTGTGACCGAATCCACAAGCAGCCCGGAGATATCGGAGACGACTTTAGCGGATATGTTGGCGAGAACCAGATCGTACCTGTGTGCGGGAAGTGGAATCGCATCCAAGGTGCCGTGAACGATTGTAACGAAGCCTTCCACTCCGTTGCGGCGGACGTTCTCTTCAGCGACACGCGAGGCCGGTTCGTCGATTTCAACTCCGACAACTACAGATGCGCCGAGCTTTGCGGCAGCGATGGCGAGGATACCGGAGCCGCAGCCGACGTCGAGCACTCGGCACCCCGGAGTCGTAAGGGTATCAAGCGCCTCCAGACACATCCTTGTTGTGGGATGATGGCCAGTCCCAAATGCCATGCCGGGATCAAGCTGCAACACTATCTCATTGGGTTGTGAGCGGTGTTCACGCCACGTGGGACATATCACAATACGACGTCCCACTCGAAGAACGTGGAAATGCCGTTTCCATGATTCCTGCCACGCCTCCTCTTCGATAACACGCGCGCTGAGAGGCGGCAGTGGCACAAGGCTGGCAACGAGTTGCACACCAACGGCAATGCGTTCACGCCGCTCGCCGGCCGTCGAATCCAACGGCAAATATGTGCGCACGACTACTTCGGCATCTTCCGGCTGCGATTCGCCTTCGTCGGGGTTGAAGCCGCCGACCGTTTCAAGGGCGACGCCTCCATGGCCGTATCTGTGGAAGATCTGAGACAGTGGCTCTACGAACTCAGGAGGAGTCTGAACGCTCAGCTCTAGCCACTTCAACGATGGAGTACCGGGCTAGTTGCCGCCCAGGAAGTCCTTGATCTTCCCGGACCAGCCCTTGCCATCTCTGAAGGCGAAGTCTTCCGAGTCTTCGAGGGTGTCCGCAAGTTGCTCGAACAGCACTCTCTGATCTTCATCCAGCGACTCAGGAGTTTCGACGACTATCGCAACCAGTTGATCACCTCTTCGTCTTGGGTTCCTAAGTTGGGGGACTCCCTTGCCGGCGAGCCTGAAGACCCTGCCAGACTGAGTGCCCGCAGGAATGTCGATCTCAGCCTCACCTTCCAGTGTGGGGACCGTCATGACGCCCCCAAGAGCCGCATGAGCCACGTTGATGCGCTTCCTGAAGACTAAGTCGTCGCCGTTTCGTTCGAAGACTTCATGAGGTCTTACCCTTACCGTGACAAAAAGATCGCCGGGGGGTCCGCCGTTTGTGCCCGGTTCGCCTTCGTTGCTAAGGCGAATGCGCGTGCCCGTCTCAATGCCAGGTGGAATCGAGACGGCGAGCTTTCGATGTCTTCTCTCCCGGCCAGAGGCCGCACATGTCTTACAGGGCTCGCTGATGGACTTGCCTTCGCCTCGGCAGACACCGCAGGTGGAAACCTGTACGAACTGGCCGAACACGCTCTGCTGAGTACGACGAACTTGGCCAACTCCATTGCAGTTCTTGCACGCCGTCACCTGAGACCCCGGTTCGCTCCTGGAACCACTGCAATGGCTACAGATCTCCATGCGCTGAACTTCAAACTCCTTCTCAGCGCCGAAGACAGCGTCTTCAAAGTCAATTGAGAACTCGAATGAAAGGTTGGACCCCCTTGTTGCAGTAGTAGTCCGTGCCGAGCCGCCAAATCCGCCGAAAAAGGCATCGAATATGTCGCCGAACCCGCCGAAGTTTTCAAACCCGTCGAAGCCACGGCCTCCGTTGCCACCCACCCCAGCATGGCCGAAACGGTCGTAGTTGCGCCGTTGTTCCTGGTTAGTAAGGACCTGATAGGCCTCGTTTATCTCTTTGAACCTTTCGCTCGCATCAGGGTTCTTGTTGCGGTCCGGGTGATACTTGAGCGCCAACTTCCTGAACGCCTTGCGAATGTCCTCTTCTGAGGCGCCTTTGGAAACGCCCAAGACTTCGTAATAGTCGCGTTTGTGAGTGGTCATAGGAAATTCAACACAGGCTGGCTAAGTTGAATTATATGGATGGGCCGCGCGCCGAACAAGCGATCACGGGCCGTTGAGGAAACTTATCTAGCAGGACAAACCCGAGAGAGGGCCGATTAAGCAGTAACGCCTTCGACGAGTTCACTCATCACGTCTGAAACAAATCGAACGCCGCTTATGGTCCTAGAGTATTCCATGCGCCTTGGGCCGAGTGCACTGACTACTCCAAATGCCTGGCCTGGCACACCGTAGCCGCAGATTACAACCGTGAAGGGTCTGAGGAAGTCGCCTTCGTTCTCCTGCCCAATGATGACTTTGACGGTGCCCTCATCAGGGGAGGCGTCCAGAATGGCATGAATTAGCGAGCCATCCTCCAAGCTGCCGACAACCGCTCGAACGGTGTCACCCTCGGAGAGCTCGGGCTGACCCAACAGATTCTTGAGGCCGTCCACATAGTGATCTCTGCGGGAAGCCCTATCTTCGGCATCGAGTATGGACGCAGTTGCACTCAAAAGCTCGTCCTCGAAATCCGACGACCGGTTCGCACGCTCAAGTGACAGTATTTCTTTCCTACTAAGGCCCAATATCCGGCCCTTGATTCTGGTGGCGACTGCGTCTAGGACCGACTGTTCCAGCGGCCTCTGCAGGCGAATGAGATGTTTTCGAAGCCTAGCTTGCCCAAGGACGACGATGAGAAGTACCGTAAGTTCCTGGATACGGACCATCTCGAAGTGGCGCACCCGAGACTCTTCGGATGCAGGGAAGGTGGCCACGGCCATATTACCAACGAGACCGGCGAGAAGTTCGGCCGCCGCCGCCCCCCATCTGTCTACGTCTCCTTCGGCTCGTATCAGGCGGTCGCGAACACTCTGCCTGATCCTAGGCGGAGGGCTGTCTTGCCAAGACTCACTCAGCGATTCGACGTACATACGGTACGCTCGGTCTTCGGGGACCGCGCCGGAAGAAGGATGCAGCCTTGAGATATAGCCGGCTTCTTCAAGTTCGGCCAACTCATTGCGTACCGTAGCAGAACTGACACCGAGATCATGCTTGCGGACTATCGACTCGGAGCCGACGGGCGACACAGTACTGATGTAGTCTTCAACCAGTAGACTGAGTATCTTCCGCTGACGCGTTGTAACCATTTCAATAAGTGCCGGCGCGGGGGGATTAATGAGTTTGAATCTAGCACCGGCGAACTGAGAGTGTCAAGAAGCTCGGCAGCGATGCATAGCTAGCTTCTCGCCGACTCGGAGGCCGAACCGCAATGAAACCTGACCCACTTCCTAGCAGGCTACATAACGCACAGTCGCAATTCCGGGTCAAGCAAGGCTAAGCGGGGCCTCCCGGAAGCGACTCGCAGGCAAGGCCGTTCCGATCCCTGTCCAACCTGTGCGGATCGGCGTCAGGCCCGCCCGCCGCTTCGTAAAACTTCTGCGCATCTTCCCAACGCTCGAAGTCCGAGCAGTTGCGATCAGGGCCGTCTGGTGTGGATTCAGGTGCGGGAGTCGGCAAGGCGTCCGCGGACACTGCGGATGTGGGTGATGGGGTAGCGTTAGACGATGGTTCCACCGTAGGTTGAGTCGAGGCAGGAGTAGCAGTCGTCGTCGATTCAAGTGAGGGTTCGGCTTGAGTTATCTGCAAGATGGAGGCGTGTTCGCAAGTGACCAGCATCTCTCGCAGCGCATCGACCTCCGCTTCGGTTGCCGTTAGCGCCCACTCTCTCTTCACGGCGATCCAGTCCACGGCGTACTGGCACCAGTAGGTTCTATCAGGGGGGCGCCAATCCTCGGGGCTCTTTTTGCCTTTGGTCCGATTGGCCGATGCGGTTGTGGCGATCAGATGGCCAGCAAAAAGCAGATGGTTAGCAAATCGAGCCTTGCGATCCTCGTTCCATGCGTGGCCTCCCGATTGGTGGGCATTCGCAAGGGGAACGAGATGATCAACGTCGAGGTCGGATGGGTGTTCCGTCATTTCACTGGTGTAGGGATCGGTCCAACTTCCAGATGCGACGCGGCACTGGCGACCGTCAGTGAAAGTGACGTCACTCAAAGACTCCTCTATCAGGACTTCTTGCCGTGTATCCTGGCAATCACCGTCCGCGTCGGTCCAATGATTCCAATCGTCGCGGTCATAGGCTGGAAGTTCCGCCGGCGGCTCTGAGACGACGATACTCGAAATTAGAGCGACGGTCTGCGAATCGACGGCAGCGGGAGTCGCAGCATGGGTAGCTGAGGCTTGCGTAGGCCCGGGCGTAGCTGTGCCTGTCGCCGAGGTTCCACAGGCCGCCAAGACTGCAATTAGCGCAAGCCCGGCCGCAACTGTAGAACGCCAGGACACATCCAGCCCGTTACGGGGGAGCAGCTAGGCTTGGACGGGCTCCGGCGACTGGGCCTTCACGCTAAGGCCATCATCCGAGACGTCTATCACGGCTGTGTCACCTGGTCCCAAGTTGCCGCTCAGTATCTCGTCGGACAGCATATCCTCAACGCTGTCCTGGAGCACACGCTTGAGCGGCCTGGCCCCGAAGAGGCGCTCATAGCCGTTATCGACGAGCCACTCCTTGGCCGGCTGGGTGACTTCAAGGTCAATGCCCTGCTGAAGCAGGTTGAAAGCAACCTTGGCGATCTCAAGGTTAACTATCTGCCGCATGTCCTTCTTGCTCAACGCGTGGAAGACAACAGATCCGTCCACCCGATTTAGGAACTCAGGCCGGAAGAACCTCTTTACTTCGTCCATCACGTTGTTCTTCATCCGATTGTATTCGGCCTTGTCCGACTCTTCACCTTCAGGCATCAGGGAAAAGCCGAGCGACCTGTCCTGCTGGATGAGGTTGGAGCCAATGTTGCTCGTCATAACCACAATCGCGTTTCGGAAGTCAACCTTCCTGCCCTTGGCGTCTGTCAGGTGCCCATCATCGAAGATCTGGAGCAGGATGTTGAAGACTTCAGGATGTGCCTTCTCAATCTCGTCGAGCAGAATTACGCAGTAGGACTTTCGGCGCACCGCCTCGGTAAGTTGGCCGCCTTCGTCATGGCCGATGTAGCCTGGCGGCGCTCCCACCAGCCTTGCGACGGAGTGGCGCTCCATGAACTCGGACATGTCCACGCGAATCGCAGCGTCTTCGCTGCCAAACAGGAACTGGGCCAGCTTTTGAACCAGAAGTGTCTTTCCCACACCAGTGGGGCCGAGGAACATGAACACTCCCCCCGGCCGCTTGGGGTCCTTCAGGCCCGACCGCGATCTGCGCACCGCCTTGGAAACAAGGGTTATTGCCTCGTCTTGCCCTATGACGGTCTCATGAAGCTCACGCTCCATGTTCATGAGGCGTTCTGTCTCTGTAGTGGTCAGACGCGTAACGGGGATGCCCGTCCACATGCTGACGACCTCTGAAATGTCCTCATCGGTCACAATGCCGGTCTCGGATTCCAACTCGTTCTTCCAGTTCCGTTCCTGAACATCGAGCTTTTCGGCCAGACCGGCCTCGCGCTCCTGGAGCTCGGCCGCATGCTCATACTGGCGAGAAGAGATGGCCTCGTCTTTCTCCTTCCGAAGACTCTCCAATGCCTTGGTCAAGTCCTTAACAGAGATGGGCATGGTGCTGCGATTGATACGGACCCTGGAGGCGGCTTCATCAATGAGGTCGATAGCCTTGTCCGGTAGGAACCTGTCCGAGATGAAGCGTGACGCCAGGCGGGCAGCGGCTGTCAGCGCCGAATCATCAATCTCCAACTCATGATGCTCTTCGTACCTGCTCTTGATGCCGCGCAGGATCTCAACAGTCTCCTCTTCACTGGGTTCTTCCACACGCACGGGCTGGAATCTTCGTTCCAAGGCTGGGTCACGTTCGACGTACTTGCGGTAGTCGTCCAATGTCGTGGCACCAATGCACTGCAACTCTCCGCGGGCTAGAGACGGCTTCAGTATGTTGGCTGCGTCGACAGCCCCCTCAGCCGCACCTGCGCCGACCATAGTGTGAATCTCGTCGATGAAGAGCACGCAGTTGCCAGAATTTCGGATCTCGTCCACTACTTTCTTGAGACGCTCCTCAAACTCTCCGCGGTACTTGGTGCCAGCCACCAAGGCTCCCATGTCCAGGGTCACCAGCCGCTTGCCCTGGAGGGTGGAAGGGACTTCATTGGCTGAAATCCGCTGGGCCAGCGCCTCGACGATGGCCGTCTTGCCAACGCCGGGTTCGCCGATCAGGACGGGGTTGTTCTTGGTCCGCCGGCTCAGGATCTGGGTTACGCGCTGTATTTCCTTCTCACGGCCGACTGTCGGATCGAGCTTGCCGGCCCCGGCGATCGTGGTGAGATCGATCCCCAACTGGTCCAGTGTCGGCGTACGAGTAGATGAGCGTGAACTGCTTCCGCTCTGCGTCTGATGCACAGTCTGCGTCAAGATCCGGCTCGTCTCACCCCTGACGGAGTCCAAACTGACGCCGAGGCTCTCCAACACACCCGCGGCCACGCCTTCACCTTCGCGCATGAGGGCAATGAGCAAGTGCTCCGTGCCTATGTAATGGTGATTCAGCCGCCGCGCTTCATCCACCGCCAGCTCTATCACCTTCTTGGCGCGCGGAGTCAATCCGATTTCTGAGGTAGAACTCTTCTCACCCCTGCCGATAATGAACTCTACCGCTGATCGGACCTTGTTAAGCTCAACATTGAGGTTTGAGAGAACGCGTGCCGCGACGCCGTCCGATTCCCGCACAAGCCCCAGCAGGATGTGTTCCGTGCTGATGTAGTTATGGTTGAAGCGCTGGGCTTCTTCTTGTGCGAGCGAAAGTACCCTGCGCGCGCGTTCTGAGAACTTCTCAAACCTGCTTGCCATGTTCGAATGTCTCCTCAGGCTATACTGCGATTGAGCGGGATGCCCTTAGCCGTACAGTCCCGCGTATGGATCCTCCTCGGCCTGCCTGAGACTTAGGCCCATCCGCCGCCGCTCCGGCTCAATGCGCAGTATCTTTAGCTTAACCTTGTCGCCCTCTTCCACAACATCGCGAGGGTGCGCGATCCGCCTGTTCGCCAGTTCCGAGATGTGAATCAGCCCTTCAACGGAACCCTCAATGCGGGCGAAGGCGCCGAAGTTGGTTAGCTTGGTAACAACTCCGTCAACCACGTCATCAACATGGAACCGTTCGTGAATGGTGTCCCACGGTTCCGGTTCCAGCCTCCTCAGACTCAAGGCGATCTTCCGGTTTTCCGCATCTACCTTTAGCACATACACCTTTACTTCGTCTCCAACCTTCACCAAGTCCGACGGAGAGCGGATGTTGTCCCAGGACATTTCGGAGATATGAACAAGGCCATCGGCCCCGCCAAGATCAACGAATGCGCCGAAATTGCTAACGCCTGTCACCCTTCCAGTACGTACCTCACCCACCTGCAGTTCTTCAATGAGCTTGGCTTTCTCGGCCTCCCGGCGCTCCCGGACCGCCTGCCGCTCCGAGAAGATCGCCCTGTTTCGGGGCCGGTTCACTTCCAAGACTTTAAGTTTGAGGACTTCACCAACAAAGTCGTCAGAAGATGGGCCGGTACTCGGCGGGCTCTCTTCGGCTTGCAATTCAGGTTCCCCTTCTTGAGGGGTCTCATTGGAGGTTTCCTGACTTGGGGAGGAGAAGACATCTCTGGGCACGGTCACCAGTTGTGACATGGGGACGAAGCCCTGCACACCTTCCACTTCTACAATTGCGCCGCCTCGGTTAAATCCGAGAATCTTGCCTTCAACGGTCTCAGACGCCTCCAGCAGCTTCTCCAGTGTCTTCCAACCACGCTCTCCCGCAGCGCGGTCGATGGAAAGCACAGCGGCGGACTCTCCCGATTCAGGCCTAATTACAAATGCCACGATCTGATCGCCGACGTGGATGTTGCGGTGGGCATCTTCACCGAGCGTGCGCGTTTCCCTGGGGGGTACGATCCCTTCGGCCTTGTGCCCGATGTTCACGAGGATGCCGTCAGCGTCCGCCCTCATGACCATGCCTTCGACTATGTCCCCGCGTCTGAGGGGCTTGATGTCTTCGACGGAGTCAAGCAACTCCGCCATGTTCATGTCTTGAGTGGGGTCTGCACCGCCCGATTGGGAAGTCACTTTACTCAGCCAGCGTCCAAGATTGTTTGAGGTGAGTTCATTATAGGTTCAGTCTGAATACAGTGTAAAGGCAAATTGGAGACAAAGATGGAACCCTAAGCGAACTCCGTCCGGATGCCATTGTTGCGATGCCTTAAGGCGGAGATAGGTTCGCCTGCTGGCGCAGGGTCCGCTCACGCTGAGATATTGCAGTTTTCATACCTAAAGTTAAAGAGCCCCCCGGCAGTGGCCGATTGTCCCACACCGTCACCAGTGCAGTATCGTAGGCGCTGAAGCGTTTCACTTCCGTGTTCGGAATGGGAACGGGTGGGTCCGCCTCGCTTGAACCACCAAGGGACTCTTATGATCAATTGCATTTTCGCCAATTTCGAGCTCGAAAGTCAAGCTGCGGGATAGTCGAAACGTACTCAGCATCTTCGAGATTCTAATCGAAAAGTCTGAGATTCGACCTTAGCCTACCACGATTCAGCCGATGGAAACCGCCGTCCCCGGGCATAGACGGCACTGTGCAGGCCGTTTTCAGACCGTGGATTGAGTTTGACCAAGGCATCTATTAGAATGGCCGCGATTCCGGGGTTGGGAGTCGTATCCGTCGTATGTGATTTGAACGGCGGTGCTGTCGTTTAACTTGGGCGCACTTCTCGGAGGTAGAACCGATGACTTCAGAGACCGCGAATGAGAGACCGGTAATTGAAGTAAGAGACCTCAAGACTCACTTCTTCACGCGCGACGGTGTCGTTAAGGCCGTTGACGGCATTTCATATGAGATCGCGGAGGGTGAGGTCGTAGGGATCGTGGGGGAGTCCGGTTGCGGCAAGAGCGTAAGCGCGCTCTCAGTAATGCGGCTTGTGGCCGATCCGCCGGGCAGGATCGTGGGTGGCGAGATCATTTTCGAAGGCGAAGACCTTCTTGCCATGGACGACGCGGAGATGCGGGAAATCCGTGGCAACCGCATCGGCATGGTGTTTCAGGAGCCAATGACGTCGCTTAATCCGGTCCTGACGATTGGCAGGCAGCTGACTGAGACCATTGAACTCCACCAGAACCTGGCGCACGAGCCGGCTCTAGACCGTGCAGCCGAGTTGCTCTCCCTAGTAGGGATTCCGGATGCTCGAAACCGACTTGACGACTACCCCCACCAGTTCAGCGGAGGGATGAGGCAGAGGGTCATGATCGCAATGGCGCTCAGCTGTAACCCCAAGCTGATCCTTGCAGACGAGCCGACAACGGCGCTAGACGTAACGATTCAAGCCCAGATCTTGGAGTTGATGCGAGATCTATCGGACCAGTTCGGTACGGCGCTCGTAATCATCACACACAATCTCGGCGTGGTTGCCCGTTACGCACAAAGGGTGATCGTTATGTACGCGGGAAAGATCATCGAGGTGGGGTCTGCCAGGCAGATTTACGAAGATCCACGACACCCATACACAGTGGGATTGCTGGGATCCGTTCCAAGACTGGACGAAGACCGAGTCGAGCGATTGCAGACGATCGAGGGCTTGCCGCCGGATCTGATTGATATGCCCGACCGCTGCTCGTTCGCCCCTCGCTGCAGATTTGCGATCGAGAAGTGCTGGCAAGCGTCTCCAGTGTTGGAGAACTATGAGGAAGGCCACACTACGGCGTGCTGGCGGTCGAGCGAGATCAAAGAACTGGCGGCCTCGATTCGGACGGGAAGTTAGGAGGTAGTCATGGCACAAGATCAGAGCACCAACGGGGCGGGAACTAACGGCACCGGCGGTGACGTACTGCTGGAAGTGCGCAACATGAAGGTGTACTTCCCCGTCACGTCCGGCATTGTCTTCCAAAGGCAAGTCGGCGAAGTGAAGGCAGTGGACAACGTTTCGTTCTATATCAAGAGGGGTGAGACGCTGGGCCTTGTGGGCGAGTCAGGCTGCGGAAAGACCACGACGGGCCGCGGAGTGCTCCAGTTGACCAAACCAACGGAAGGCCAGGTGATCTTCGAAGGTGAAGACCTCACGGAGATGTCCACGGGGAACCTAAGGGCTATGCGACGCCGCATGCAGATCATCTTCCAGGACCCTTACGGATCCCTCAATCCAAGGATGACCTGCGGCGACATCGTCGGAGAACCGCTCAAGATCCATAAGCTGACGAAGGGCAGGGGCGAGTACCGCGACAGGGTGTCGGAGCTTCTATCCATCGTAGGCCTGAACCCGTACATGGCGGACCGCTATCCACACGAGTTCAGCGGAGGACAGAGACAGCGAATCGGTGTGGCCCGCGCCCTTGCGGTCAACCCGAGCTTCATCGTTTGCGACGAGCCGGTATCTGCGCTGGACGTGTCCATTCAGGCGCAGGTTATCAACCTGTTGGAAGAGCTCCAGGACCAGTTTGGGCTTACGTACCTGTTCATCGCACACGACCTCTCGGTTGTGCGTCACATCAGCGACAGAATCGCAGTGATGTATCTTGGCCACATCGTAGAGATTGCGAACCGACTGGAACTGTACGAGAACCCGCTTCACCCCTACACGCAGGCCCTGCTTTCTGCGGTGCCGATTCCAGACCCGGCGCTGGAGTCACAGCGAGAGCGGATCATCCTTGAGGGCGATGTGCCCAGCCCGCTCAATCCGCCCGTGGGTTGTGTGTTCCATACACGCTGCCCGAGCATGATAGACGATTGCAGGAACGAATTACCCGATCTTCGGGAGGTAAGCCCCGATCACTGGGTTGCCTGCATACGGACCGAGGGATACGCAGACGCGCCAAGCATGGTAACCGCCTGACGACCTTCCGACGCTCGGACTTCGAATCTACTCAGTCTTCAACCGCAGCATGGAGCCGGGCCTCAGGTCCGGAGAGCGGTTAATTGTCCGTTGCCTGCCACCCGCCAGAGACCCCCCTCGCGGAAGTCTCGTGGTGTTCGAGCCTCCCTGCTCCGATCCAAAGCACTTTGTGAAACGTGTAATTGGTCTGCCCGGCGATCTACTGAAGGCAGAAGATGGCTGTCTCTTCCTCAACGGTGAACGGCAATCTGAGACGTATCTGGGCGGCCAGCCGTCGATTCCTGGGCTCGACGAACGGTGGGAGTTAAGGCTGAAAGCCGATCGTTACTTCCTGATGGGCGACAACCGCTTCTGGAGTACGGACAGTCGTCACTATGGCCCGATCCACAGGGAGTCGATTTGGGGCCGGGCGCTCCTGCGCCTGTGGCCGCCCGGTACGCTGGGTCGGAAAGCTTAGCTCAGTCGCAGAGGCGGGGTACCCGTCTCAGTCGGCGAGCCAGCGGGCGGCGTCCCTGGCGAAGTAGGTGATGATCATGTCCGCGCCGGCCCGTTTGATCGATGTCAGGACTTCAAGAGCGGCTGTCTTCTCCTCAATCCACTCGTTAGCTGACGCCGCCTTGAGCATGGAGTACTCTCCGCTTACGTTGTACGCGGCGACGGGAGCGTCGAACCGTTCCCTGGCCGCGGCGATCACATCGAGGTAGGCGAGCGCGGGCTTGACCATGACGATGTCCGCACCTTCTTCGATGTCCTGGGAGATCTCGGTCATAGCCTGCCGCAGGTTGGCTGAGTCCATCTGGTAGCCGCGCCGGTCGCCGAACTGGGGAGTTGATTCGGCCGCGGCTCTGAACGGACCGTAGAACGCAGAGGCGTACTTGGCTGAATACCCCATTATCGGCATGTCACTATAGCCGTTTTCGTCGAGCGCCTTGCGAATCGCTCCGACCTGACCGTCCATCATGGCCGAAGGGGCGACCATGTCGACGCCGGCCTCCGCCTGCGCAATTGCCGTTCGGGCGAGCAAGTCCAGCGAGCCGTCGTTGTCCACGCGGCCGTTGCTGAGAACGCCGCAGTGCCCATGGTCGGTGTACTCGCACAGGCATACGTCTCCGATGACGAGCATATCCGGCACGGTGTCCTTGATAGCTCGAATCGCATTCTGCACTACGCCGTCCGGAGCGTAGGCCTCGGAACCTGCTCCATCCTTGGATTCGGGTATGCCGAAGAGCAGCAAAGCGGGAATGCCCAACTCGAACGCGTCCCTGGCTTCAAACTTCAAGAGGTCCACGGATAGCTGAAACTGGCCGGGCATCGGGTCAATCTCGCGCCGGATTCCTCGACCGTGAGTGACGAAAAGCGGATACACGAAGTCGCGGACGGAGAGGCGAGTCTCCCGCGCCAGTCCACGGAGTGCCGGGTTCTCTCTGAGCCGTCTAAGACGGTTTGCTGGAAAGCTGCTCATTTCCCTACTCTCCCCTGCTCTTGCACCAAATCGTGAGGGCCATGATCTCGATTATCTCACGCCCCAGTTTCAGTCTGAGCCCTCAAAGAGATTCTCGAGGGCGTCCGCAAGACCCGTCACAGTACTTTCGGCAGCGACTGCGGCCACGTCGAGTCCGTGATTGGCGGCAGTCCCTGCGGTAATCGATCCTATGCACGCGATCCTGGCTCCACGCAGCCGCTCTATCTCACCATCAAGCAGGTCAACCAGGCTTCTCACAGTGGAAGAGCTTGTGAAGGTGACCGCGTCCACCCCCTCTGCGAGGGCGTCACGGAGCAGGTCACGCGACTCCACGGCAGGCACCGGCCTGTACGCGGCGACTTGGGTTACTGATGCGCCGAGCTGGGTCAAGCCTTCAACCAACGCCTCCCTTCCCGCGCTGGACCTCGGGAGGAAGACAGAGGCGCCGGATACGCCGAGTTCTCTCATCGCCTCGATGACTCCCTCGGAGACGTAGCGCCTGGGCACCAGGTCAGCGTTTATCCCCCGGCTGCTCAGCGCACGCGATGTCGCGGGGCCTAGCGCCACGACACGCGTGCCGTGGAATGCCCGGGAATCGAGGCCCATCTCTTGCAGTCTGCCGAACACGATTTGCACGTTGTTCTCGCTGCTGAGAACGGTCCAGTCGTACTCTCCGAGACGCCGCAGGTGCGAATCCAACTCGGAGTAGTCTTGAAGGGGCTCAATCCTGATTGCCGGCACTTCGACCGGAAGCGCACCCCGCTCGGACAGGATGGCCGAGAGGCGGCCCGCCTGAGGACGCGTCCTCGTTATCAGCACCCGCTTTCCGAAGAGCGGGCGGTTATCGAACCATCCAAGCCGGCCGCTAAGCGACGCCACATCGCCAATGACAACGACTACCGGTGACCCGAAGCCTGCCATGCGGCCCCGTTCCACGACGCTGCCCAGGTCCGCGGTTACCGTCTTCTGGCGCGGGCCTGTCCCCCACTGGACGAGGGCCGTGGGCGTATCCGGGGAACGACCGTTGGACAGCAGAGCCTCAACGATGTCCGGCAAGTTCCTCCATCCCATCAGGACGACCAGCGTGCCATCGAGAGAGGCCAGGGCCGACCAGTCCACGGTACTTTCGGGTTTGCCGGGATCCTCGCTGCCTGTGACTACCGTGAACAGTGAGGCCATCCCACGATGCGTGACCGGAATCCCGGCGTAGGCGGGGGCGGCCACGGCAGAGGTCACGCCGGGCACTACCTCGTAGGGGATGCCGGCGGACGCCAGTTCCAACGCTTCCTCGCCGCCGCGTCCGAAGACGAATGGATCACCACCCTTCAGCCTGACCACCGTCTTCCCTTCCCGCGCCTTGCGGACCAGCAACCCGTTGATGTGTTCCTGCCGGTTGCGCTCCGATCCGGGCGTCTTGCCGACGTCGATTACTTCGGCGTCGCGGCGAGCGTGACCAAGTAATCGCTTGTCCACGAGCCTGTCGTGGACTATGACATCCGAGCTCTCAACCAGGTGGAGGCCCTTAGTTGTGATCAAGCCGGGGTCGCCCGGGCCTGCGCCAACAAGGTACACCTTGCCAAAGGACGCGCCCGCGCCGCTTGCCTTCAGGTCACTGGGCATCTATGACTTCGTCCGCCCCAGATGCAAGAAGCGCCTCCACTAGATGCTTTCCGGCATCTGACGGCACGCGGAGATCGTAGGTACGCTTGATGCGGAAGAGGCGGCTGCCATCCGGGGTTGCGGCCATCGCTCTCAACACCATATGCCCGCCAAGAGGCCTTGCGTATGCGGCGACGGGCGACCGGCATCCTCCGCCGATCTCGGCGAGGAACGCGCGCTCCGCCTCGAATGCGGCCACCGTACGGGCATCCTGCGCATGGCGGAGGACGTCCAGGACGGTCTGGTTATCCGAGCGTACTTCCGCTGCCAGGGTGCCTTGCCCGACGTCCGGGGTGCACACATCGGGCGACAGGTAGTGGGAGATCCGGCTGCGAAGACCAAGGCGAATCAGGCCAGCGGCCGCGAGGACGACACCATCATAGTCGGCACTCCCGGCCTTTTCCAAGCGTGTGCCGACGTTGCCCCTGATGGGAGCGAGCTCAAGGTCATTCCTAGCGACCGAGAGCTGGGCGATACGGCGCGGGCTGCTGGTGCCGAGAGTGGCGCCGACCGGAAGGTCGCGCAGCGTGGTGTTCCAACGGTTGACCAGGACATCACGCGGGTCGCACCGCACGCCGACAGGCACGAGGACCGTGTCTACGGGCGTGTCACCGGGCACGTCCTTGGCGCTGTGGATAGCCAAGTCGATCTCGCCGCTCAGCAGCGCCTCCCGGATGTCGCTGGTAAACATGCCTCGGCCCAGGCTCAAGAGCGGCGCTGCCTTGTCACGGTCTCCCCTAGTAGAGATCGACTTTATGATGAACTCAGTTTCCGGGAAGGTCTTCCTAAGAGGCGAGAGAACCTCTTCATTCTGGGCCAGCGACAGAGGGCTGGCGCGGGAACCAACGATGATTCTTGTAGGCGGCGGCATGGCCGGAGTGTTAACCGGACGCCGCTGGAGTCTTCCGGCCTGAGTAGCGCGAGCTGAGGGTCTCGTCGTCCCACATCTTGCAACCGGGGTGAGAGCAGCCGCATCCATCTCCATCGAGCAGGTTCGCCATGAGGGTGGCGAGGGCGCTTCCGTCGTCGCCCCGGCGCACGTAGTCCATCACGTCTTCGGTTATCGAGGCCTGCCAGTGGTCCGGGTTGACGTACAGCCCACGACTCTTCAACTCGGCGCGGGCCCGGCTCAGGACGGGAGCCAGATCAGCGTACTCGATGACGTTGCTGCTGGCGAGCTCCTGGCGAAACTTTCGCGCCAACGCCGGACTCGCACCACCGGTCGAAGTGGCGATGGTGACGGCGCCACGCTCGACGATCGACGGCGAGATGAAGCTGCACAGCCTGGTGACGTCGACCACGACGGTGGGAATGTTGCGTTCCTCGGCCTCGCGGGCAATGGCCTGGTTCAGCTCGTTGTCCTGGGCGGGGGCTGCCGCGGCGATGGCCATGAAGGCGCCTTCCAAGTCGCCGGGCCTGTACTCGCGCCGCAGCCAGGTTATCCGACCTTCATCTGCGAGGCGGGGAACCGGCTCTTTGGCTTCGGGCGCAATGACGACAACGTCGGCTTCGGCTTCAACGAGCCGGCCGACCTTACCCGCTCCCTCATTGCCGGCGCCGATGACGACGCACTTGCGGTCTTTAAGGTTCATGAAAACCGGATAGTACTTGGGCAATCGATTGGTCCCGAGTGAGATTACGTGCACTGATTATTGAACGCGGTGGGCGCGCTTTCAACGGTTCCTGTATACGCGGTTGACTCAGCGGCGATAGCGGGGGCCGTCATGCGCCAGTGCGGGGCCGGGCCTCAAGGTCCAGGGAGGGGCCGGCTCCGAAAAGTGTCACATTCCGTAACATTCTGTAACGCGTTGTAGCTGGGAGGCGGTTCTTGCGTCTCCAGAATGATGCAGAAAACGTACCTGATTGAACCGAAAAGTATAAAGAAGGTTACAAAATCGTGTCACTTTTGATACAGCTGTCAGAGTTCGGGCAAGGCCATCGCCTACGAGAGCGAGGCAGGCTCCGATCTCATATCCAAAGGGGCGCGCAGAAACGCGGTTGAGGTGTGCTGTGCCGTTCATAATCGCATGATAGCACACGTGTTCTCAGCTGGCAAGGGCGCGTTGCATATCGAGGAGAGAGACCTCGTTGCGTACATCCGGGCCAATGTGCATGAGCTGACGGGCCGCAACGTGGACCTGATCGCCATCGTCGATATGCTGGCGGGCGTGACGCATGTCGTCTGAGGGATGATGGGATTGAGAGCCTACTACGAACAATCGGGCATTACCATTTACCATGGCGACAGCCGGGAGCTACTGCGGAACCTAATAGATTACCAGACGGGGGTCAGCGTGTCAACTTCCAATTGACGTGATTGTGAACTATCTCTAGAGTTTCGGGCCAGTACGGTGAAGGCTAGAGGGGGAATGGATGGTCTTGCGATGGATAAAAGAGAACGTCCTCGGCGACCTCGATGAAGAACGCCGCAAGCAGCAGACTAGAAGGGCCGCTACGAAGCCCAAAGAACAGGCGCCAGTTCAACACTCGGTCAGGCCGGTAAAGCATGACTTGATCCTCGCTGCACTGAGTCAGGATCAGATCGAAAGGGCCAAAGAGGTAAACGGCCAGCGGAAGCGTATCACGCACGCGCTCCTATGCGGTCCCTACGGTCAGATCTTCGGAACAGAGAAGCAGTGCCTAAAGTACTGGTCTGTGTGGGCTAACATCTTCCAGTCCTTATTCGGTAGGGCCGTGAGGACGGATAGACATGAGATATCCGACTACAAGACCACATTCAACTTGGTGCACCGACTCCTTGATGTCGATGAGGAACGCCGAAGGTCTTACGTTTCGGAGCATGACTACCCCGCCTGCGTCGATGTAGATTGCCCGATATGCGAAGCCCACTTGGATGTATGCACCGACGAGAAGCACGACTGTTCCTTCGAGGACGAGAGCCAGGGCCCGATAGTGGTCACGGTCGACTTAGGGCTTTCGGAGGATGATGATGAGGCACGTAAGGCAGAACGGCATGCCCACGCCGCTGAAAACAGGACCAAAGCCATTGACCACGCCGGAAGGTGGGTGACGCAATCCCCGGTGATCTTCGACACGGAGACAACCGGACTCGACAAGACGGACGAGATCATTGAGATCGCCTGCGTGGATATCGAGGGCAACGTCCTGCTGGACACCTTTGTCAAACCCACTTGCGCAATCTCGGAGGGTGCTAGGGCCGTCCACGGCATAGGCACGACGAGCTTGCCGATGCCCCCTCTATTGGCGACTTGGTTCCCGACCTGCAAAGGATATTTTCCGACCGTCTCGTTCTGGGCTGGCACTTTAAGTTCGACAGCCGACTCCTACGGCAATCGTTGCGGGCTGCTGATCTAACCTGGTCGAAGGCATGGAAGGACGTGAGAGGCCCTGAGGAGGAACACTGCATCCAGTTCTGGTATGGACGTTTCTCTGCTGGTACATCTCGAAGAAAGGTGAGGTTGGGCAAAGCCGTTGAGGATTGCGAAATTCGCGTTACCGGCCCGGCTCATAGGGCTGTCTCGGACGCACAGACGGCCCGCCTCGTCCTGTTGAATATGGCGGGGGAGTCCTCCAGACGGCGCCCCAGGTGGGCCAGACGCCTGAGTAGTCGGCGGTCATGGCGCAGCCTACGGCCATGACTAGGGCGACGATGCCGTCTACGCGCTCGTGGGACTTCTGCTTGTCTACCTTGACGTTGGCGGCGGGGTCTGTGGCGAGGGCGACGTTGGAGGCCATCCAGCGCAGGACGGAGTGCCCGCCGTGACGCAGGCGGCGGCTGACGACGAGCTTCTCCAGGTCCTTGGTGGGGCCGCTCATGGAGGCGAAGCCCTGGCGGAAGGGGACCATCTCCACGCCTGCCTCCTGGAGTTTGGGGGCGAGGGAGGTCGCGCCCCAGGGGTCGTAGGTGATCTCGCGGATGTTGTAGCGGTCGCGGAGCCGCATTACTTCCTCGAAGACGGCCATGTCGTCGAAGACGTTGCCGTCTGTGGCGGTGATGTGGCCGTCGCGGGCCCAGGCATCGTAGGGGACGCGGTCGTCGTGGGCGCGGCGGGCGATGTTGTCGCCGGGGACCCAGAGGCGGGCCAGGACGTCGTAGGTGTCGCCGTGGGGGAAGACGAGGACGAGGGCGGTGACGTCGCGGGTTGAGGCGAGGTCGAGGACGGCGTAGTACTCGCGGCCTTCGAGGGGGTGAGGCGGTGGAGCTGCGCAGGCGTCCCAGGCTCCGACGTCCAGCCATCTATCGACCGGCTCGGTCCACTGGTTGAGGTGGTAGCGGCGGAAGGTGTTCTGGAAGCTGGGCACGGCTTCGGCGCGGGCGCACTGCTCGGCGAGGTACTCCTCGTTGATGGTGGAGTCTATGCCGGGATTGTCGGTGCGCCAGGGCGCGAATCTTCTACTATCAAGGTGGCATTAGCATGGCTTGTCTGCGTTCATCGCAAACCACCGGCTTCACCCTCACCTCAATCCTCTCCCATCAAGGGAGAGGAGGATGTTGGCTGCGCGGGGCCGGGTTTGCGAAGGTCTGCCGATGCGGCTATTTGGGGCGGGGTGTTACACGAAGTAGCGGACGCGGGTCTTCTTGTACTCGCGGGTGCTGTAGAGCAGCATGTAGTCGTCGATGCCAGTGGCCTCGGCGATCTGCTCGGCGACGGACTCGCACCCGTCACTGGTGGTGGCGTGGATCATGGAGAAGTGCGTGTACTTCCAGTCGGGAAAGGTGGGTCGCTGGTAGCAGTGGGTGACCCACTTTGACTGAGCCATTATGGCGCCTACTTCGATGGCCCTCTCCTCCGGCACGTTCCAAACAGCCATGGAGTTTGCCCGGAACCCGGCCCTGCGGTGATGGAGCACGGCGCTGTAGCGGCGCATTATCATTCGATCCTGGAAGTCGGCGGCCATGTCAAACAGCTCGTGATGTGAGACGCCGAGGCGGTCGACCATGGCGTCGAATGGCCGCGGGATCAGGTCAATGTCCTCCTGAAGCTCGCGGATTACGTCCTTTTCGAACCCAGTCAGCGGGACGACCTTGTTCCAGCCATCGTTCGAGCCGTTGGGTCCGGAGCTGCCGTAACCGTCCGGGCTGTACGACGCCGCGTTGCCCTCTTCCTTGACCATGTCGAAGTTGACGCCGATCTTGAAGAAGCGGATGGTGGGCATCATGCGGTAGGTCTCGGCACCGGCACGGCGGGACATCTCCTCAACCGTCTCTTCGAGGCTCTCGTCCGGGGCCACGGCTATTGTGAACCACAGGTTGAACGGCCCTGTTCGCGCGTAGTTGTGGCTGACGCCGGGATGCTCGTTGATGATGCGCGCACCAGCGTCCAGGTCTTCGTCGGCGAAGCGCATCGCAACCAAGGTTGTCTTGTAGCCGAGGCGGCGCGTGTCGAAGATCGCGGAGATCTGACGGACGACGTTGCGGTCCTTGAGGCTGCGAACGGCCTCCATAGTCTCTTCCTCGGTGAGGTCCAGGGGTTGGCCCATTTCCTGGAACGGTCGTTCCGTGAGCGGGAACGTGGACTGGAGTATGTTGAGCAGCTTTCGGTCTTTGAGGTCCAGGTCGGTTGCGCTCTTAGGGGTGCTTGTCGTCATGTTGTCCTTCGGCCTGTGATTACCAGGCTCAGCTCGCGGCGCGCTGTCTTGCGTCGGCGACGGCGTTGATAATGAAGTCGGCAATTTCCTTCGTGGGGCTGCCCGGACCAAACACCCCTAGAACGCCCATCTCGCGGAGGGCGAGCCGGTCCTCTTCGGGAATGATGCCGCCCGCAACAATGGGCACGTTGCTCATGCCGGCCTCGTCCAGAGCGTCGACGATCTGGGGGAACAACTCCATGTGTGCGCCGGAGAGGATGCTGAGGCCGAGGGCGTCGACGGCCTCCCGCCTTGCTATATCGACGATGTCATCGGGGGTCTGGCGGATACCGGTGTAAACTACATCCATTCCGGCTTCTCGCAGGCTGCGGGCGACGATCTTTGCGCCGCGGTCGTGACCGTCGAGTCCGGGCTTGGCTACCAGCACCTTAATCTTGTTCTCGGCCATGTACGCTACCTCTTCGCTCCGTCCGCGTCCACGAGTTCTATCAGGACGCCGCGAGTGGACCTTGGGTGCAGGAAGGCAATGTTGCCGACGAGGCCCTTGCGCGGGGTCTTGTCCACGAGCTGTACGTCCGCATCATCGAGCCGTGAGAGCGTGTCCTCGAGGCTGTCCACCTCGAAGCAGATATGGTGCATGCCCTCGCCGCGCCTCTCAATGTACCTGGCGACGCCGCTGGATGGGTCCGTGGGCTCGATCAGTTCAAGCAACGTGCCTCCGATCCTGACCACCGCAGCCCGCACGCCCTGGTCCGGCACCTCTTCGGTCTCGGCAGAGCCGACGCCGAACGTGCGCCTATAGAACTCCAGAGTCTCGTCCATGTCGTTGACGACGAGGGCAATGTGGTTGACGTGCCTGGCAATGCAGACTGGGCCTTCGGACATGTGGCCGCTCCTAGAAGGTACTGAACTCGCCCTGCTCGCCGAACACCGTCCTGAGGGCATCCGATATCTCGCCGACGGTGGCGTATGCTTCCACGCACTGCAGGATCGCGGGCATCGTGTTGTCCTGAGAGCGGGCCGTATACGCAAGATTCTCCAGAGACCGCTCGACGGCCGCTTCATCGCGCTCCCTCTTGACGCGCGCGAGGCGGTCCAAGTGTCTCTTGGTCTCGACGGGGTCAATGGTCTGAAGCTTGCGGATGGGGGGTGCTTCCGTCTCGTAGCTATTCACACCCACCACTATGCGGTCTTCGGACTCAATGGCCTGCTGCAACTCGAATGCGCTCTCGTGGATCTCGTTCATCTGGTAGCCATTGTCGAGCGCCGCCAGCGCGCCACCCATGCGGTCGATCTCCTCGATGTACGCGAACGCCTCATCTTCCAGCCGGTTGGTGAGGTTCTCGATGTAGTAGGAGCCAGCCAGCGGGTCCACCGTTTCCGCGACGCCGCTCTCGTGGGCGATGACCTGCTGCGTCCGGAGCGAAAGCTGCGCGGACTCGGCAGTCGGCAAGGCCAGCGCCTCGTCCCAGGAGTTCACGTGCAGCGACTGGGTGCCTCCGAGCACCGCGGCCAGAGCCTGCAGCGCCGAACGTACCGTGTTGTTCTCCGGCTGCTGCGAGGTGAGAGTCACGCCTGCGGTCTGGGTGTGGAACCGAAGCGTCCAGGAACGCCGGTTCTCCGCGCCGAACCTGTTGCGCATGATCTTGGCCCACATGCGGCGGGCGGCCCGGAACTTCGCGACTTCCTCTAGCAGGTTGCTCTGAGAGACGAAGAAGAAGGACAGCCGGCCGGCGAACCGGTCTACGTCCAGCCCTGAGTCGATGGCGGCCTGCACGTATGCGATGGCGTTGGCGAAGGTGAACGCAAGCTCCTGAACAGCGGTGGCGCCCGCCTCTCTCATGTGGTAGCCACTGATGCTTATCGTGTTCCAGAGCGGCACTTCGGCGCTACAGTACTTGAACACGTCGGTCACAAGTCGCATGGAGCCTTCCGGCGGGAAGATGTGCGTGCCGCGCGCTATGTACTCCTTGAGAATGTCGTTCTGAACTGTGCCGTTGAGCTTGGACGGCTCGACGCCCTGCTTCTTGCCCGTCGCCACGTAAAGCGCCAGCAGAATGGAAGCGGTGGCGTTGATAGTCATCGACGTGCTGACCTTGTCCAACGGAATGCCGTCGAAGAGAATTTCCATGTCAGCAAGGCTGGAGATGGGCACGCCTGTGCGGCCGATCTCTCCGCTGGCCAGCGGGTGGTCGGAATCGTACCCCATCTGGGTGGGGAGGTCGAAGGCAACGCTCAGGCCGGTCTGGCCTTCTTCCAAGAGGTAACGGTAGCGCCGGTTCGACTCCTCGGGCGAGGCGAAGCCCGCGTACTGGCGCATGGTCCAGAGGCGACCACGATACATGTTAGGCTGCACGCCGCGCGTGTACGGGTACTCGCCCGGATAGCCTACTTTAGAGTCGTAGTCGAAATCTTCGAGGTCTTCAGGCGTGTAGAGGGCATCGATCTCGCCGCCGGAGGTAGACTCGAAGCGTTCCTGGCGCTCCTTGAATCTTTTCTGAAGGGGCTCGAGAGAGTTCTTGCGCCATTCAGCCTTGTTGGTGCTCGTCACTATTGAGTCTCCACACTTCGGCCGCCGGTTGTCGAAACGAGGCGTCCCGGCAGGGCTGGGGACACGCATCTCGTACGGCCAAGCGTGGGCCGATTGTACCAGCTACGCCGTACTCAGGCCGACGGTGTGAGTGTTCAGGGCTTGTTCCGGACTATCAGGTGACGCCTGCTCAACCTGCACTTCCACCCCCAATCGCACGCTTTCGCGGGTATAGGGATTTTCATGCGAATGCCGGCGGAGTGCGGAGGAGGTCAGGGAAGTATGCGGAGAAAAACCCCCGGTCTCGCGTGAGAAAGGCGTCAGCCGCCGCCATGGCATGGGCGCCGATAAGGAAGTCGGCAATTATCCGGTCCCAAGGGCCGCCAGCGGCGCGGTAAGGCTTCCACCGCAGCCCAGCCTCGTAAGCGACCGAGGAGTCGATCGGCGACAGGATGGCCCCAATCTCTCTGAGGGCACCCGTCCAGGGCTACGCGATCCCCAAATGACGAAGCGAGTTCCGCGTACTCGATGTCGCACACGACGATGGCGCCGGCGTTGTAGGCCGAACTCAACCAATCTCTGGACCGGGGCACGTGTTCGTCGCTCGGTAGCAACACGTCCAGCAAGACGTTGGTATCGACGGCGGTTATCATCTTCCCCGGATTTCTTCGATGTAGTCGTCTACGCTAATGCCCTCCCCAAGGGCGTCCTTGCCGAGGATCCCGACGACACGATCCACGGGGTGTTCTACTGTGGTCCTCTTGCGGATCAGTAGCCCCTGTTCAGTTGGGTTAATCTCCACCTCTACATTGTGGTTCATCCCAAAGCGCTCCCTAAGATGCTTGGGTATGGTTATCTGGCCTCGCTTGGATATCTTCATGGCTTCCTCGGCATGAAATACGGATTCATGAGATCAAACTGCTTCCAGTATGCACATGTAACCTGCGGTGCGAACGCGGCCACGTACTCAGGCCGCAGATCATATGATAACGTGGGATGCACTCACACTCCCACCGGGACCGACTCTCACAAAATGCCAGCGACGGACTCACCATGACGACTCAGCGGCTCGTTTCCGGCAAGCCACACGTGGAGGACTTGGGCTCCGACACCGGGCTGAGGCCGCGCCGCCTGGCCGACTACGTGGGGCAGGACCGGGTGAAGGAGAACCTGGTCATAGGGATCAAGGCGGCGCTCCAACGCGAGGAGCCGCTCGACCACCTGCTGCTACATGGACCTCCCGGCCTCGGCAAGACCACGCTCGCCAACATCGTGGCGTCGGAGATGGGCGTGCAGATCAAGACGACGTCCGGGCCGGCGATCGAGCGCCCCGGCGACATGGTCGCCATACTTACAAAGCTGGAAGACGACAGCATCCTGTTCATCGACGAGGTGCACCGCCTGAGCCGAGTAGTGGAAGAGGTACTGTACGGCGGCATGGAGGACTTTCGAGTGTCGTGGGTGATCGACAAGGGGCTGAAGGCGCGGAGCATGAACCTGACGATCAAGCCGTTCACGCTTATCGGGGCCACGACGCGGTACGCGATGGTCAGCGCTCCGCTACGCGACCGGTTCGGCGTCATCCACAGGCTGGAGTTTTACGACGACGACGCGATGCGCAGCATTGTGCAGCGCTCCGCCCGCATCCTGGGCGTTCCGGCGGAGGACGACGGAGTGTCCGAGATCGCCCGGCGCTCACGGGGCACGCCGAGGGTGGCCAACCGGCTGCTGCGGCGGGTGCGCGACTACGCGCAGGTGGAGGCCGACAACGTGATCACCGGCGCGACGGCCACGGACGCGCTGCGGATGCTTGAGGTGGACGCGCTGGGGCTGGACGTTAACGACCGCCGCGTACTCAACTCGATTATCGACAAGTTCCTGGGGGGCCCCGTAGGGCTGGAGACGCTGGCGTCGTCAATCAGCGAGGAGGCGGACACGATCATGGACGTGTACGAGCCCTACCTGCTGCAGCTTGGCTTCCTGGACCGCACGAGCAGGGGCAGGATGGCCACGCGCCGGGCGTACGAGCACCTAGGGATCGAGTACCCGTTCCACGGCTCGGGTCCCGACCGTACGAAGGAGCCGCCGCAACCACAGTTGCCGTTCGAGAACTGAGGGCTTGATGTCATGCGTATTGCATGATAATCTCATGGCATGGCCAACCTACAGGTTAGAAACTTGCCTCAGCAGCTTCACGAACGACTTCGCCGACACGCTCGCGAGAACAACCGTAGCATGAGTGACGTTGTGCTTGCCGCGATAGAGCGCGAGTTGGATATGCGGGAGTGGCAGCAGCACTTGGCACAGGCTCCCACGACCGATCTCGGGGTGCCAGCGGCAGTGCTGCTTCATGAAGAACGGTCTTTGTACGAAGCCGACTCAGAGTGAGCCGTTACGTCGTTGATGCCTCAATAGCGGTCGAGTACCTGCTGAGAACGCCGCTGGGATTGACCGTGGCTAAAAACTTTGAGGACGCCCGCCCAATGGCGCCCGAACTCTTGGATGTGGAAGTGCTGTCCGTTCTGCGACGCGCCGTGTTACGGGGCAGCCTCGAAGAGCCGAGAGCGCGACTGGCCTTGGAGCATCTGGCGAGTTGGCCCGTGCAACGCATTTCTCACCGAGCCTTAGTTCCGTTTGCCTGGCAATACTACCGAAACGTCACCGCGTACGACGCGTTCTACATCGCAACGGCCCGCGTCTATGGTCTGCCGGTGCTCACGGCTGACGGGCGGCTTGCAAGCGCGCCCGGCCTGGGAGTTGTCGTGCAGTACGTTCGGATGGGATAGGGGCGGCTACGCCGGAGCTTTCCGGCCGCTTCTCGGTAGGCCGAAGCCTGACGACAAGGCCGCGGAGAGCAGTACCTCTACGCCGACCGACTAGGCTTCGGCAGCCTCCAAGGGCGCTTCGATGGCAGCGTAGTTCATGCGATAGAGGTGGGCGTACAGGCCGTCTTGGGTCATGAGCGCATCGTGGTTGCCGACCTCCTCGACGCGGCCCTGGTTGAGGACGATGATCTTGTCGGCACCGCGGATAGTCGACAGACGGTGGGCGATCACGACCGCGGTGCGGTCCTGCAGCAACTGCTGCAGCGCGCGCTGGATCAGCATCTCGGTGTGGCTGTCGATGTTGGCCGTTGCTTCATCCAGGACAAGTATGCGCGGGTCGGCCACAATCGCGCGGGCGAAGCTGATGAGCTGCCTCTGGCCCACGCTGAGGTTCATTCCCCTTTCCTGCAAGAACGTTTCGTAGCCGTCCTCGAGCTCCATGATGAAATCGTGAGCGCCGACCGCGGTAGCGGCACGGGTCATGTCATCGTCGGTGACGTAGTTCGCGTTGTTGTACTTGATGTTCTCGCGCACAGTGCCCGAGAACAGGAACGGCTCCTGTAGCACCATGCTCAGCCTGCTAGCGAGGGAGCTTCTCTCGGCATCCCTTACGTCGATACCGTCCACTAGGATAGCGCCCTGACCTTCCTGCACATCGTAGAAGCGCGACAGCAGCGACACGAACGTGGTCTTGCCAGCGCCGGTGGGGCCGACGATGGCGACCGTCTCGCCGGGCTGGATGTGCACGTTGACGTCTGTGAGGACCGGTTCATCGGGCAAGTAGCGGAAGCTGACGTTCCTGAACTCAATCTCGCCCCTCACCTCGTTGAGCCGAATTGCGTTCGGCTTGTCGACAAGGTCTGCCCGAGCGTCCAACAGGTCGAAGATCCTGGTGCCGGAGGCCATGGCCCTCTGGAGCATAGTGTACTGCATGGTCATGTTTCGGATCGGGTCAAAGAACCGCTGGACGTACAGGACGAATGCGATCAGCACTCCAATCTCCAGTGCATCCACCGTGATCATTCGCGCGCCGAAGAAGATCGCAAGGCCTACGGCGACGGCCGTGAGAATGTCGACGGCAGGCAAGAGCGTGGCGGACATCTGACTCGCGCCCAGCCCGGAGTCATGGTGCGTCTTGTTCTTGCCACCGAACTCAACTAGGTTGCTGTGCTGCCGGTTCATGCTCTGGACCACTCGCACACCCTGGATGTTCTCGTTGAACTCGGTGTTTACTATGGAAATGGCGGTGCGCACGCGCATGAAGGAACGTACGGCGAACGGCTGCCACACAAACACGATCACCATGAGCAGCGGCAGCACGCTCATGGTGATGAGGCCGAGCTTGAGGTTCATTATGAGCAAGGCGATAACAATTCCACCCAGCGTGAGCACGTCTCCCAAGGTCATGATGATGATCCACATGACCTCCTGAAGCTGAGCTACGTCGCCGTGGACGCGCGACATGACCCTGCCAATTTCGGTCCTGTCGTAGAACGACAGAGATAGCTTCTGGCAGTGGGCGAACATGTCCCGGCGGAGATTGTAGAGAATGCCCTCCCCAACCTTGGTCATCGCGACTTGCTGAGTGTAGTTGGTGCCCCAGTTCAAGAAGGCGTTACCGATCAGCAGCCCAGCGATGAGAGTAAGCCCCCCGTAGTCGCCTGCGGAGATGTAGTCGTCTATCCCGATCTTGAGCAAGTACGGCACAGCCACCATGGTGCCGCTGAAGACAAGCATCGCCACAACGGACACCGCCATGAGGTACTTGAACGGCATGACGTACGGCATCACCCTGCGAATTACCCGCGGGTTGTATACGGTGCCGAATACTTCCTCGTCCGGCAGCCCGCGGCGCGCGTGGCCGAATCCCCACATCATCATGTTGCGGCGTACCTCCCGGGACCAGGTGCTGTGACGTCCACCTCTAGCATGACCTCCTCCTGGGGTCTTAGCTGCAAGTCGTAAATCTCCTTGTACAGCCCGTCCAAAGCGAGCAGCTCCCTGTGCGTGCCCTGCTCGGCGATGCGGCCGCTCTTGAGCACGACGATCTGGTCCGCCCTGTGAACCGTGCTCAATCTGTGAGCTATCACGAACGTGGTCCTGCCCTTCATAACAGACTCCATGGCCTGTCGAATACGCTCCTCGGTCCGGGTGTCGACGCTGGACGTGGAGTCGTCAAGGATCAGAATCGGGGGATCGAGCAGAACGGCGCGGGCAATTGCGAGCCGCTGTCTCTGACCGCCCGAGAGCGTGGCGCCCCTCTCTCCGACAGCGGTCCCATACCCGTCCGGCTGAGACTCGATGAACTCGTTAAGCTGTGCGACCTGGGCTGCCTGGACGACAAGGTCCATGGAAGCGTCTTCCCGCCCGTAAGCGATGTTGTCCCTGATACTGTCGGCGAAGAGAAAGACGTCCTGCTGGACCATGCCGACGTTTCGACGCAACGACGCTAGGGTGGTGTCCCGAACGTCCTCGCCGTCGATCGTGACCTGTCCTTCCGTGGGATCGTAGAACCTGGGAATCATGTTGACGATGCTGCTCTTGCCGCTGCCTGGCGCTCCGAGGAGCGCGATCACCTTGCCGGGCGGCACGTCCAGGTTGATGTTGGACAGCACATTTGCTCCGCCGTCATAGGCGAAGGAGACATTCTCGAAACGGACGTGTCCACTGGTGCGCGGCATCGGAATCGCGTCTGCGCTGTCCTTAACAGGTGATTCGTAGTCAAGAATCTCGAACAAGCGCTGACCTGCCGACGCTGCCCTGGCATAGGAGTTGACCATCCACCCGATCATCCGCACGGGCATTGACAGAATCTGCATATAAAAGATGAACTGCGCGAGCTCTCCAGGAGAAAGGCGTCCGTCGATAACGCGCTGGCCGCCGAACCACAGAATCAGGCCCAAGGCCACCATGAACGTAAATGCCATGAAAGCGGTGTTGGCCGCGCGGATCCGTTCGGCCTTCACCGTAGTCTCCGCCACGTCCCGGCTGTGCTTGTTGAACTTTCGCTCCTCGTAGTCTTCGGAGGCGAACGACTTGACCACGCGGATGCCGGTCAGGTTCTCCTGGAGCACGGTGTTCAACTCGGCCATCATCTCCTGAACGAGCAGCCACAGCCGCCGCATTTGCAGCCGCACAACCGCCGACTGGAGCATCACGATCGGCATGAAGCCCATGCTGATCAGCCCCAACTGCCAGTCCATGCGCAGCAACAGCACCGCCACCACGACGAAGAGTATTAGGAAGTACGGGGTGCGCATGACGCCCATGTTGATGAACATGCGGATGTTTTCCACGTCCGTGATCGCGCGAGACATCAGATTGCCGGTGTGATAGCGGTCGTGGAAGCCGAAGCTAAGGTGCTGGACCTTGTCGTAGAACGCGTTCCGAATGTCGTACGAGACGTCCTGGCTAAGAGCTTCGCCAAGATATTGCTGGTAGTAGGCGAACAGGCCGCGGACGACGCTTATGCCCAAGATGAGCATAACCGTCGTGGTTATCCCATCGAGGGAAAGTGAGCCGACTCGCAGTAACTCGTCCACCTGGTCTATCGCCCTGCCAAACAGCCGGGGCAGGTACAGGTAGGACAATGAGGCTCCGGCAAGAGCCACGTATGCAAACGTCAAGCGCCACTTGTGGCGCAGAACTATAGCCAGGATTCTGAAGATTATCTGCATCTAGCGGCGGTGGGGGAACCTCCTGAGGGAGTTTGGGCGAGGTCTTGCGTGCGTGCCGACGACGTAAAACCTAGTGATCCTACTACCGTCATCAATTTGCACGCAAGGGTTTTGAGTGATCGGGCGGTAGCCTGGGAGCGTTCGTCCAGTTAGCCAAATGCCCGGAGGAAGTGGAGCCGGTTGAGAGTGACGCGCTCTCTACCAGTGGAAGTCCTGCATGGGTCGTATGCTGCGGCCGTCGGCCCATGTCCGTGTGGGAGTGAAGCTGAGGTTGAAGACCACCAGCCCGCCTATCAACAGCAACGCGCCCGTGACGAGCAGTGACCCTGACCAGCCGGCGTCGCCCGTGTGGGGAGGCTTCGGAGTTGGGACCGGTTCCGGCGTGGGTATGACGATCGGCCCGGTCCGGACCGAGGCGGGTTGCTGGCTTCGCGCACTTACGGACGAAGGGGTGGGTTTTGGCTTGACCGACGCATCCCCGGACCCGGTCGAGGCTTCAGTACTCTTGCCAGTGGCTGCTTGCCTCTCGGATTTCAATCCAAGTGCAGGGACGGGTGTTGTAGCTGACGGGGAAGTGCCGGAGTTGCCTGTGTTTGAATTCCCGTTGTTCCCGGAGTTGGAGCCCTGGTTGTTTGTTTCCGTGTTGTCATCGGAGTTGGAGCCCTGGTTGTCCGTTCCTGTGTTGTCATCGGAGTTGGAGCCCTGGTTGTCCGTTCCCGCATTGTCATCGGGGTTGGAATGCCAGTTTTCCATCTCGATTGGATACCAGAAGCCGATCTGGTCGTGGAAACAGAACCAGAGTTTCGTCGAGGTATCTGTGACGCTATAACGAATCTCGTAGACCTTCTCGTTATCCGGGACCGTGACCATGGCAAAGCCGTTGTAGTCGAAGGTGTTCTCTCCAAGCGTCACGCTTTTGATCACAATCCCGTCGCCATCGGCTCTAACGTCCACATCTTTCACCATATGGCCTGACTTGGTCGAGATGTAGAGCATCCAATTGCCGAGAGACTCCTCTCCGTTGTCCACGCATGCTTCGCCGTCGGCCGAGGCCGATGAAGACATCAATGCGATCGACACGCCGGCCGCAGTGGTGAGGGCAACCAACAGCCTGAGTATCCGTGTAGCTCTCAGCTTGAGCATACCGGGTAGCCTATTACGGTCCCAAATGCTACTTCCAGTTGATTTCAGGTCACGAAATGGGAACGTGCGGCCTGCCAGTGCCCACGAGGGCGAGAGGAGCAGATGATAGATGGGACGGGTCCGCTGTCAGCTTCGGCTAAATAGGTCCGACTTGATAGAATCACTCCGTGGCCACTTCCTTCATGAGCGCGAACGCAATCAAAGGGATCTCTCTCCCAGGGTGCTCGGCCATAGCCCTTGGCATGACCGAGTACACGGAAGCTCTGGCGTTGCAGAAACGGCTTGCGGAAGAAGTCGCTGAAGGATTCAGACGGAACACTATGCTGTTGGTGGAGCACCCTCACGTATACACGTTGGGCCGGCGCGCCTCGACATCCGTGCCGCCCATTCGAGGAGGCGACCTTCCATACACCGCGGTACCGGTGCTGACCGTGGACAGAGGCGGCCAGGCTACCTACCACGGACCAGGCCAGATCGTGTGCTACCCGATAGTAAGGCTCAAGCCAACTTTCGACGGACCCCTCGCATTCGTTCGCGCCCTCGAGAGAGGCGTCGCGGCTACGCTGGCCCGGTTCGGTATTGCCGCCTCAAAGGAGAGCAGGCCCACGGGCGTCTGGACCGGCGGCGCGAAGATCGCGGCGATTGGCCTGAGAGTGAGCCGAGGGGTCACAACGCACGGCGTGGCACTGAACGTGGACACGGACCTGTCTTATTTCGACCATATCGTGCAGTGCGGGGACCCGAATGCGCGCGCGACGTCGATGTCGGCTGAATTGCGGCGCGCGGTATCCGTCGCAGACGTCGTCAGCCCGCTCGCGGAGGAATTGGCAGCGGCATTCGGCTGGCGGTTGACGTGGGAAGATCGCGAGTTGCAGCCGGCCGCCGACGCGTCGGTGTCCCCGTGACCGCCCATCCCACGCGGCGCCCAGCCTTCCGCAAGACCCGGTTATCCGTTCGGCCCCTTGAGGAGCGGGACATTCCGCAATGCGAGGAGATCGAGCGCGAGGCCTTTCCGACAATGTTTCCCAGGACTTCGTTCCGGAGCGAGTTCAGACGCCCAATGGCAAGCTACTTCGTAGCTACAGAAACGGCAAAAGGCGAACGCAATCCCCGAATGACTGTGTCCCCACATGCCAGCGGCAGCATTGTAGGCATGGTCGCGGATAAGGGCCGCCACTTGATCCGCAGCTTTGTGGGACAGTACCGGGACACCCCAGCGGAGTTTCTCGCCGGGATGCTTGGGATCTGGTACATGGCCGGCGACGCGCACATTGTGACGGTGGCCGTGCGCGAAGGCTACAGGAGGAAGGGTATCGGTGAAATGCTTCTCATCAACTCACTGCAGCAGGCAACGGCCCAGTGCGAAGGTGCCGCAACGCTGGAAGTGCGCGTCTCTAACATAGTGGCAAAGAGCCTCTACACCAAGTACGGGTTCAAAGAGAAGGGCATCAGAAAGGGTTACTACTCGGACAACCGCGAGGATGCCGCAATCATGACCACCGGTCGACTTCGAAGCGAGGCCTACCAGGAACGCCTGCGACTGCTATTGGAGGCCTATCAGCGGCCTTGGGACCTCCAAGCAGAACAGCCGGCGTAAGGCCCGAACGAGCACGAGGCGGCCGACGGCGATTGCGCGGGCAGCTTCGCCTCCGCACATCCAGCGGGCGGCTTTTTCCGCCGAGACCTCGGTGGGACGTATGCGATGCTCGTGCTACAGCTTGACGAGAATCACCTCTGACGCAATCAGAGCCCCGCAGAGCACAACGGCGCTGCCTCCGACCAGCATGGACCAGCCGGTCAGCATGCGGAGCATGCTCAATCGGAGAGCCTGGTAGAGGAAGACGAAAGCGCCCAGAAGCGCGAGGATGAGCATGGTAGCCGAGAGGGCAATCCAGACAGACTCGCCGTACCTGTCCCTCAGCTCGACGATGTAGTAGATGCCGGCGACCAACGTGACGCCGGTTACAACAGCAGCGTACAAGCCCACGGCACGGTCGTCGGCATCCCACAGCATGCCGGCGGCGACCGCAACTGCGTAGACACCCCAGACAACGACCACCGCGTTCATAAGGTTGTTGGCGGCCGATACCGCGAGTGGGTGAATCAAGGCTTGCCCCGCACCGTCCGTGGTAAGGAGCGACGATATGAATGAGCCGTCAAATGCAACGGCCGCCAAGGCCATCAAGCCCAGTAGCCCAATGATGGCCCCCATTGTCCGTCTGTCCGCACCTGCGCCCAGTATGAGCCACGACTGACAGAAAAGAGCGGCGCCTATCAAGACCAAAACTGTAGATTCCATCTCAACTCCTCGCGGTGCGGCACGTTGCTAACGGTCCCGCAGGCCGGACTCCGTTCGCTTCCACTGCCCTACTTCCGGCAGGTCCCCAGCTCGTCCAGCCGGGCAAGTACATCTTCTGGCAACTCAAGCTCCGTTGCGCGTGCATTCTCCGCTATCTGTTCCGGCCGGCTCGAACCGGCGATAACTGACGCGACGGGCGACTTGGACAGCGTCCACGCAAGGACAAGCGCGGTGGGGGACTCCCCTACTTCGATCGCAATTGCCTTCAGCCGCTCCGCCATGTGAAGGTGGTCCCGATTCCAGTACAACCGCCTCGCAGTGTTCGCGTGCCGGGCGCTAATGTGCGTCTCAGGCGGAGGAGGCACGCTCTCCGAGTAGCCGCCGGTCAGCACGCCACCCATCAGCACCTGGTACGGAAGCACCGCCACGTTCTGGTCCCTGCATAGCGGAAACAACTCCCTGTCGGACTCCCGGACGGTGAAATTGTACGCGGGTTGAACCGATTCGAAACGCTCCAGTCCAAGCCGGTCGCTAGTCCACAGCGCCTTGCACAGCTGCCACGCAGCGTAGTTGGAGCAGCCTATGTAGCGTAACTTGCCCTGACGCACGTGCTGGTCCAAGGTGGAGATGGTCTCCTCCAACGGCGTGTCCGGGTCCCACTGGTGGACCTGGTAGAGATCGATGTAATCGGTGTTCAGCCGCCGCAAGCTGTCTTCGATGGCCTTGGTAAGGTGTTTCCTGGAAGCTCCATCGTCGTTCGGGCCAGGTCCCATTCTCATTCCGCCCTTGGTGGCGATCACAACGTCATGCCGACGTCCTGCCGCCGCCCTCCCGACCACCTCCTCAGACAGCCCGTCGTGGTACATGTCGGCCGTATCGATGAAGTTGACGCCCGCGTCGAAGGCCGCGCGGAAGACTCCCATAGCGCGCGTGTCATCGACGTACCCGGCACCGAACATGTTCGTGCCGAGACACAGCCTGGACACCTGCAGGCCCGTTCTGCCCAGCCTGGCATACCTCATGGAGTCCGGCCCGGACTTGCTCTCACGCGAAGAGCCTGGAAGGCCGCTCGACGTAGCTCTGCAGCCGGCGAAGGAAGGCCGCGGCCACCGCACCGTCGACGACCTGATGGTCAACAGTGAGGCTCAGGTTGCACATCTCCCGAACTACGATCTCACCTCCGCGCACCACCGGCTTTTCGACCGTGCGGCCCACCCCCAAGAGCGCGTTCTGCCCGGAGCTCAGAATCGGAGTGAAGCCGTCGACGGAACCGAGAACGCTGATTGTCATTGTTGCGCCTGCAAGGTCGTTCGCGTGCATCCTGCCGCTGGTCGCCCTAGCGGAGAGGTCCTGTACTTCCTGGGCAATCTGCGTGATCGACTTGCTCTGAACGTCGTGGACGACCGGCGTCAACAGTCCCTCGTCCAGCGCCACGGCAAATCCTATGTTCACCGTCTCATAGTGCAGTATCTCTCCATTGAGCAGCACAGTGTTGACCTGAGGCGTCGAGCGGACGGCCTCGGCGCTTGCCTTAATGAGCACGTGTCCAAAGCCGATGGTAACCGAGCCGTGGGAAGCTTCTCTACGCAGCCTCTGCGCCTCCGTAACGTCGACTTCGAGGAAGAACGTAAGCTGCGCGGTCGACGTGATGCTGTGCAGCATGTGGCTTGCCACAGCTTTGCGTATACCCAAAAGCGGCTCGGTTCGTACAGGCTCATTGGGCCGAGGCTGCGGCCTGCGATCGTCGTACGAGCGGATGTCTGCTTCCACGACGCGGCCACGAGGACCTGAGGCGGGCACATCAGCGATGTCAATGCCGAGTTCCCTTGCCAGCCGCCTGGCGCCGGGAGTGGAAGGCGTGGCGGCGCCGGTTTCGGCCCGGCCGGGCTGCCTGGCAGGCGTCGCGCCGGTCACCGCCGGCCGTGGCACCGCAGGTGCGCGTGGCGCAACCTCAGGAGGAGTTTCGCCGGCTTCGAGCAGGAATCCGAGAACGCCGTCCACCGCAACAACAGTACCTTCGGGCACCACGGTGTGAAGAGTTCCCGATCCGGTGGCCTCGAGCTGATAGTTGATCTTCTCGGTCTCTATATCAGCAACGGCCTCGCCCATTTCGACGAATTCGCCGGGTGCCTTAAGCCACTGGTTGACGACGCCGTCCACCATCAACATCCCAAGCTTGGGCATTACGATTGGAGTCGCCATTACCTCACCAGCTTACGGACCGCATGGCCTTGACTCTCAGGCCTATCCATTACTCCAGCACCGACATGGCGGCCTCCGCCACCCTGTCGGCGTTCGGCAAGTAGAGTTCCTCGAGCGGCATGCTGTACGGGACCAGGGTGTGCGGCGGCGTGACGCGAACCGGCGGGGCGTCGAGGTAGTCGAACGCCTGCTCGGCCACAAGCGCCGAAACGTCCGAGGCCACGCTACAACGTGGATAGTCCTCGTCCACGATGACGACGCGGCGGGTCTTCTTCACCGAGTCCAGTACCGTTTCCTCGTCCAGCGGGGAGACGGAGAGCAGGTCCACCACCTCGGCTGAGTGGCCCTGCTGGGCGAGCGCCTCGGCGGCCTGTTTGCAAACGACGGTCGTGTAGCCGATGCCAACGAGCGTCACGTCCGAACCCTCCCGCTCAATGGACGCGCGGCCAATGGGGACCTCATACGCATCTTCAGGCACGTACCGGTCCCCGCGCATGCCCATAAGCAACTTGTGGTTGAAAATCATCACCGGGTCGTCTGCCCTGATCGCCGAAAGGTAGAGGCCCTTAGCCGCGTAAGGATTGGAGGGGACCACGCATTTGAGTCCCGGAAAGTGGGAGAAGACGGAGTAAAGGGATTCCGAGTGTTGCGCGGCCGAGCTGGACCCTGCCCCGATGTTGGTCATGATGGTCAGTGGAATCTGGACCTTGCCGCCGAACATATAGCGCATCTTGGAGGCGTTGTTAAAGATCTGGTCTCCGCATACGCCGAAGAACCCAATGAACATCAGGTCCACCACCGGCCTCAATCCTGTGGCGGCCGCGCCGACGCCCGCGCCTATGAATCCAGCCTCGGAGATCGGCGTGTCGCGGACACGTTCGGGTCCGAACTTGCCGATGAGGCCGCGGGTGATCTTCATCGGACCGCCCCAGGCGTCTTCCATGCCGGGCCGTCCGGCCGCGCCCGCGATGTCCTCGCCCATGACGATGACGGAAGTATCGCGCTCCATCTCCTGATGCAGCGCCTCGTTCACGGCCTGGGTGTATGTCAGGTGCCTATCGGACTGGCTCTGAGTCATTGGCTCGCTCCGTTCTCAACTTCGCCCTATCTGTACAAGCAGAACCCCGGTAGACCGACCCTCATCTAGCTTGCTGCGAACTCCAAGACGTTCCTGTACTTCCGATAGCAATTGAGGCATACGGGCTTCTTCATGGTAGCCTCGTGCTCCTTACCGCAAGTGTGACAGTGTTTTTCCTCGTAGTCCTCATTCTTGAACCGATTCCAGCTTGTGAAGCAACGCTTGCAGTATGGTTGCAAGGGATTCGTAGTAAGGTCATCCTTGCACCGAATGCAGAAGCCTCTGGCGACGGAACTTGGAGTAGGCGGTGCCTTCTTTGGTTCTGGGCGCCCCTTGTCCTCCTGCACCGTAGAGACCTCGACCCGCACGCGCTGGCTTCCTCTCTCGATTCGCTCAGCCTCCTTGCGGATGTCCTCATACAGTTCCGGATCTTCCTGCCGGGATACAAGTATTCCCATTTCGTAGTTGTTCTGCTGGGAGTATTCGTACAGGTTCATAGAGGTCACAATAGCCAAGCTCTCGTTCAGATAGCACTTCGCGTGGAGGTCATCGCAGAAGCTGACTTTGACGGAGGTCAAAGATCCAAGCCATTCGCGTTCATTAGGTTTGAGCTCGTCTTTCCCGTAAATCACGTGGATATCAACCTTGGCCCTTGGATCAAAGACGTTCTTGACACGATCAAGGAAACCGCCCGACGAGGGGACATCAAGCTTGTCTTTTTCTAGTCTGTCCTTGTCCTCAAGTCGGTTCTTGATAAGTTTGCTAAACTTAAGGTATGGACTGATCAGGACAAGTTCCTCTCTTGCCTCTTTGATGATCTTCTCAATACTGGAAGTGATGTCTGAAGTAGCTAAGAACTTTGCCAAACCCTATTTGCCTCCACGATCAATTCTCAATTGCATCAAGCTCGGACATTCTTGTGATGTTTACACTTCCGGGAGTCCTGTCAGCCAGAGTAAACGTCCGTAACCAGCTCCTCGGCTTCGGGGAAAGGGCTTTCTTCGGCGAAGGCCACGGAATTTGCGACGGCCTCGGATGCCTGGGAATCTAGTTCGGCGAGCGTCTCCTCGGTCGCATACTCCGCGTAAAGGATGTACGAGCGAAGGTTTTCTATGCAGTCCCGGTTGCGGTGGTACTCCTCCTCTTCTTTCGTACGGTACTTGAGCGGATTGTCCGCGCCGAAGTGGCCCATGTACCGGTAGGTCCGCGCTTCGACCAGCGTGGGGCCGGCGCCGGATCGCGCCCTCTCCACAGCCTCGCCGGCTGTGTTGTGCATTTCTACCGCAGACTGTCCGTCCACGGTGACGCCCGGCATGTCAAAGCCGAAGGCCCTGGCGGCCACAGACTCTCCGGCGACCGAGTACTCAACCGGAGTGGACTCGGCGTACAGATTGTTCTCGCATACGAAGACCACCGGAAGCTTCCAGATCGAGGCGAGGTTCATGGACTCGTAGAGCGCTCCCTGCCCCACGGCGCCGTCCCCGAAGAAGACCACGGAGACCTGGTCCGTACCTCTAACCTTGGCAGAGAGGGCCACGCCCGTGGCCACCGGAATGTTGGAGCCCACAACGCCGTTGGCGCCGAGCATGCCCTTGCGAATGTCGGCGATGTGCATCGTGCCGCCCTTGCCCTTGTTCGTACCGGTCGCCTTGCCCATTAGCTCCGCCATCATCTCGTTGAGATCTACGCCCTTCGCGATGCAGTGGTGATGGCTCCGGTGTGTGCCCAAGACGAAATCGTCGTCCCGCAGGTGGGCGCAGAAGCCGGTCGGCACGGCCTCCTGGCCTATGGAAGAGTGCATGCCACGCAGCTTGCCGGCGTCTGACTGACGCTTCGCTTCCTCTTCGAAATTCCGGATCGTGACCATCGTCTCGTACATCCACAACAGCGTGTCGGTGTTCATGTCCGAGTGTCTGGTAGTCATGGTCCGTCTCCGAGGCGCGACCGGCAGCGGCCGGACCGCGCAAGTTTCCGGCATTGTATCAGGGGCACTGCACCGGTTCGCGCCGTGAGGCCGGGATTGAAGTAACACAGGGCGTTCTGTATCTTGCCGAAGTAGCAACCTGCCCGAGGGAGACGCAGCCATGGCAAACAACACTTACGATGCGGTGGTGATCGGCGCCGGTCATAACGGTCTCGTGACGGCCGCCTACCTTGCCGGAGAAGGCATGTCGGTACTTGTTCTGGAACGATTGGACAAGATCGGCGGCGCAGTCACAACAGACGAGTTCGCGCCCGGATTCATGGGGCCGATGTGCTCGTACGTGGTGCACGCCCTACGCGGCAAGGTCATCGACGACCTGCGCCTGCGCGATCACGGCTTCGAGTTCACAAACGCGGGCGCTCGGGGCAGGATCGCCAGCAGGCTTCACCCGTTCCCGGACGGCTCGTACATCGGCGGCCCGGACGTGCGGGACCAATTCGACACGATTAACCAGATTCGCGGCTTCTCGGAGCACGACGCCCGCAACTACCCGGCCTGGCTGGACTTCTGGGACCAGGCGGCGGCGGTCCTTGACCCGTACTTTCTCAAGGAGCCGCCCACCATCGCGGAGTTAGTCGAGGGAGTTCGAGGATCCAGGCAGGAGGAGGTGCTGGAAAGGCTACTCACGTGGAGCTATATAGACCTCGTAGAGCACTTCTTCGAAGACGAGAGGGTCAAGGCCCACGCGATGACACACAACATCGAGTGCGACCCCTCCACGCCAGGATCGATGCTTGGAATTGCGCTGTTCAAGTGCAGCCAGTTCAACCGCCCGGAAGACCAGGGTATCCCTCGGATGAGCATGGGCACGGTCTCGCAGTCGATCGCCGAGTCCGCACGCAGCCGGGGAGCCGAGATCCGCACACGCGCCATAGTTGAAAAGGTGATCGTGGAGGGCGGCGAGGCGAAGGGCGTGAGGCTCGCCGGGGGCGAGGAGATCAGAGCCAGCATTGTGGTCTGCAATGCTGACCCGAAGCGCACTTTCTCCACGCTGTTCGAGCCTGAACAGATAAGCTCCGACACACGCAGGCGGCTGAAGCGCTGGAAGACACAGGCGGGGTGCGTAAAGTTCCTGGCCGGCCTCAGCGAACTGCCGGACTTCTCCCGGTATCTCGGTGAAGGCTACGATCGAAACGCCATCACGTATGTGAACATCATGCCTTCGGTGGAGTACCACCAGGCGAGCTGGGACGCATGCGCGGCCGGGCGCCCGTCCCAGCATCCGATGATGTCGATCCAGCTCACTTCCACCGCCGAGCCGGGGCTGGTGCGGGGAGACGGCCATGTCATGTCGATCTGGACGCTGTTCTATCCACCGAAGCTGGCCGAAGGCTCGTGGGACCAGCGCCGCGACGAGGTGGGCGAGCACATCATCGACACACTTACGCAGTACGCGCCGAACTTCCGAGATAGCATCGTGGAACATACCGTTCAGGCTCCGCTGGACATAGAGACCAGGGTGGGCATGACTGACGGCAATATCCGTCACCTGGACATGGTGCCTAATCAGCTACTGTCGCAGAGACAGTCCTACCGTACGGAGATACGCAACTTCTACATGTGCGGCGCGGGCACGCACCCCATGGGCGAGGTCACGGGCGCCCCTGGCCACAACGCCGCGCACGCGATCCTGCGAGACCAGGAGCGGATACCGGCGTAAGGCGGGATGGCGTCGACGGGAGTCAACCTCGAGGTCCTGTCATCCACAAGTTGCTTGTCTACTGAACTGGAACCTGGTCTGATACGATTGGGCCGTGAGCCTTATGCCTTACGTAAGGCATAAGGAGCTTCAGAGAGCGGAGGACACGACAGTTCTTCAAAGGTCGCCAGGTAACAGCCGATCAGGCTACGCACCGATTGACGGTGTTGGATAACGCGGTGGAATTGCGAGACTTGGCCGGTCTGCCCAGTAACAGACTCGAGTCGTAATCAGGCTCACGGCAGGGGGAGTACAGCATTCGCATCAACCGGCAGTGGCGAATCTGTTTTCGATGGGGTGCCGATGGTCCTTACGATGTGCAGACAGTCGACTACCATTGACGAGGGAGTCTGAAGTGAACGTGAGCAGCGGCATGCGGCCTGTACATCCGGGAGAGATACTGAAAGAAGAGTTGAAGGTGTTGGGAATGTCTGCCAACGCGATGTCAATTGCATTGGGAGTCCCCACGAACCGAATCACAGGAATTTTAAAGGGCCAACGTGGCGTAACCGCCGATACGGCCCTGCGCCTTTCCCGTTATCTTGGGACTACACCGCAACTGTGGCTGAACCTTCAGACGGCGTTTGAACTGCGCACGGCTGAGTTAGAGTTTGGCAGGGACATTGAGAAATGTGTTCGGCCCAGAGAAGAATCCCCTGCAGCCTCATCGTAACCCCGGATTGCAATTGGGAGACGTCGCGAGAGCAGCCATTGTCTTGGAGACTCGATAGCGAAAGCAATTCATGAAGATCCACCCGGTCATATTGGCGGGCGGTGGCGGCACGAGGCTATGGCCGCTATCGCGCCAGCAGTACCCAAAGCAGTACCATGCTCTGCTTGGCGAACGCTCGCTGTTACAGGAGACTCTTGTCCGGCTGGACGGCATGGACGGCGCGGCCAGTCCCATGCTGGTTAGCAACGAAGACCACCGTTTCCTTGTAGCAGGGCAGCTCGGTGAGATCGGCCGTCCGTTTTCTGTGCTCGTCCTGGAGCCATGCGGCCGAAATACGGCGCCGGCGCTGGGCCTTGCCGCCGAACACCTCTCCGCGCAGGGCGAGGACCAAGACGACGATCAACTGATGCTCGTGATGCCCTCCGACCACGTGATCCAGGACGTGGACGCGTTCCAGGAAGCGGTCTGTGTGGCGGTCCCATTCGCGCTTGAAGGCTCCCTGGTTACGTTCGGCGTGGTCCCCACGGGGCCAGAAACGGGCTATGGCTACATACGAATGGGAGATCCGCTTGTGCGGCCGCGCGCCGTCGTGACGCCCCACGAGGTGACATCGTTCGTTGAGAAGCCGGACGCGGACACCGCCGCCGAGTACGTGGAGTCCGGACAGTACCTGTGGAACAGCGGCATATTCATGATGCGCTCATCTGTATGGAGGGGCGAACTCTCCCGGCATCGGCCGGATATCGCCCGTGCCGTCAAACAGGCCTACCAATGCGGGCGCAGAGACGGCAGGTTCTACAGGCCGGACGCCGATCTCTTCGCGCAGTGTCCCAGCGAGTCGATCGACTATGCGGTAATGGAGCCGTCCGCGGGCGCGGGGCAGACCAGCCACGTTGTGGTGCCGCTGGACGCGGGCTGGTCGGACGTGGGCGCGTGGTCTGCACTGTGGGCCAGAGGCGTCCCGGACGACCAGGGAAACGTTACCAAAGGCGACATCTACACCGACGGCTCAAGAAACAACCTGATCATATCGCAGGACCGGTTTGTAGCCGCCGTGGGAGTGGAAGACCTGGCCGTGATCGAAACTTCGGACGCAGTGCTCGTGGCACGGAAGGACCGCGACCAGGACGTGAAACAGCTTGTGGAGGAACTCAAGGCAAGGAAGCGGCCTGAGTACGCCGTCCATGTCAAGGTCCACCGCCCGTGGGGCAGCTATCAGATCCTGGAGACCGGCTCCCATTACCAGGTCAAGCACCTCACAATAGACGCGGGGGCGTCTATATCGCTGCAGACTCATGAGCAACGTTCCGAGCACTGGGTTGTGGTAAGAGGCGTTGCCACGGTGCAAAGGGGCGAAGACCAGTTCCTGCTGCGGGAGAACGAGTCTACATACGTACCCATAGGCACGATCCATCGGCTCAGGAACGACGGAGACCAGTCGCTGGAGGTGGTGGAGGTGCAGGTAGGAAGTTACCTGGGTGAGGACGACATCCAGCGCTACCAGGACGATTACGACAGGCCAGTGGCCGATTGATTCGTTGTTGCCGTCTTCCAGCAGTATCACGGCGTGATGGCGAAAGGCATGAATCCGGCCTACATCCGTACGAGGCTCACGGTATGGGGACCTGTCCCTGAGCTTGGAGTTTGAGCCTCACTCCAGTGCCGCAACTGATCGTCGACTTTCACACGCACGTCTTTCCGCCGTGGCTCAGAACACAACGGGACCGGTACGTCGACCGGGACCGGACTTTCGGTGAATTGTATCGAGACCCCAAGGCGGCCATGGCGGGCGCTGACGACCTGATCGCGGTCATGGACGAGGACGGTGTAGACGTTGCGGTTGTGATGGGGATGGGCTGGACGGATATCGGTCTTGCCCGCGATGCCAACGACTATCTGATCGACTGCGCCGGAAAGCACCCCGGGCGGCTGATCGGCTTTGCGGGCGTGAACCCAGCCTGGGGAAAAGCCGCAGCAGGTGAGGCGGCCAGGTGCGCCGAGGCTGGGCTCAGGGGCGTGGGCGAGCTACACCCCGACACGCAGGGGTACGACCTTGGGGATTCCCGCGCATTGGCGCCATTGATGGAGGCGGTCAAAGAACATGGCCTGATAGTAACTACGCACTCGTCGGAGCCGGTGGGGCACCTTTACCCCGGCAAGGGCAGCGTAAGGCCGGAGTCCCTTTGGAAACTAATCCTAAACTATCCAGACGCCGTGGTCGTGATGGCACACTGGGGCGGCGGCCTGCCATTCTACGCTCTGATGCCCGAGGTTGCCGAATCGCTCAGGAACGTATACTTCGATACGGCTGCCTCGCCGTTCCTATACACGCGGGATGTGTTCACCATCGCGGCGTCGCTTGTGGGAGCGGAACGCATTCTCCTGGGCAGCGACTACGGGCTGATGCGACCGCGCCGCCTACTGAGACAGGCGCGCGAGTCCGGACTGGGCGCCAGCGAACTGGCCAACGTGCTGGGAGGCAACGCCGCCCGGTTATTGGGGCTGCCTGCGGAAGACAGTTGACGCGCACTTTCCGCCGGGATGCTAGAAGGCTTCCAACTTCGGACGAAAGATACCGAACGAGCTCGTGTACCCATGGAGGAACGTTGTGTCCCCGACGGGGCCAATCTCGCCATTGCAGAAGAAACCCGTGATTGGCATATCGCCAACCTTCTCGCGGAACATGCCGGTGTCATGGTCTGGGCGATCATAGAGGTACGAGCCCCTTCCAAGGCATTGGAACAGCAGCGCTCCCGACCCTTCGTACACATGGTGGTCTCCCATGTAACGTGTCAATAGGGAGTCCAGGTCCTGCGATGATGTGAGCGCGTCCCTCAGGTGGAACTGGACCGTCTGACCTTCCGCAAGGAGTTCTCCGATCGCCAGGACGCCGCTGTTCTGGTCGGCGCCAATCACATTACGGACCAGGAAATCGCCCAATTGCGGCGAATCGATGAGTTCGTCCATGACGACGCCCAAGAACAGCGAGTGTCTCACGAGGCCGCGGTCGCGCTCGTCCAGGCCCCCAAACACCTCGCGAAGGGCTTCCATGGGCGGGCGACCGTCCACTTCGAGAAGAACGTTCCTATCGCAGGACGTCACAATCATCGGCGACCCAATCGGCCTGCAGCCCTGGGCCACAACGGTGTCCAGCAACACGCTGCCGCGCAGTGCCGCTCCCACCACGCCTGTACGGTGGCATACGTCGTCCAGAAAGAGCGCGTTGCTGCCTGCCTGTTGTCCTCCACTGGCCAGTCCGCCGATCTTCGGACTGTCGGGGAACGCGAAGTCCAGCCCCATGAGCATGTCTTCGCTGCGTACGGAGAACGGGTCAGCAAGGAGTACGAATTGGGGGGAACTCTGCGCGGTTACTCCCACAACTCTTTCCCATTCCTGTGGCCCGGCGTCGGCATCCGGCAGGTCGCGGTCGTCGAAGCGGAATCCGGTGACCCTCACTCCCGGTAGCCTCGCGGCCGATATCGACAGGCCTGCACGGCCCTCGACTTCGCGGCCAGCACCGATGATGCCGTTTCCGGAACATCCGAGTATCACTGCATTGGGATAGCGGCTCCGTAACGTACCGGGGAGAACCTCGATGCCTTCCGCATGGTGTACCGAGGGGAAGGCCAAAACAAGGTCCGCTTCCTGCGGATCGATGTCCGTCTCTACGGCTGACAGACACTCGGCGACCGCGTTGTCGAGCAGCTGCTCTTCTGAGACGGCGGAACTCCATTTCATCTTGGTATTCAAAAGACCTCCTGGATGCGGCAATTCTGACAGCCGCATGTACCCCTCGCAAGCAGGCCCTGTCCTGCCGGTGCCCTTTGACACAGCGTTGAACTGGCAATGGGCGAACGGCGCCGAAATCCTGTACATTTGGCTTCGCGATGAGATTCCAAGGCAAGTCGTCCATAGTGACTGGCGGTGCAAGCGGCATCGGCGGGGCGATCGCGAGGCGCCTGGCCAGTGAAGGTGCCTCTGTGTTGATCGCGGATATCAACGAGCCTGCTGCTCTTGCCAATGTGGAGGGGATCAGGCAGGCAGGAGGAACCGCCGAGGCCATTCGCACGGACGTTGCCATACATGAAGACGTCAGGGCAATGGTCGAACGCGCAGTCACCCTCTGGGGCCGGCTCGACATCCTAGTCAACAACGCCTACAGCCCCGGAAACGGTCATGCCGGCTCTGCCGAGGAAGTGTCCGCGCAACAATGGGACGAAGGTATGGCAATACTCGTGAAGGCCATATTCCTGGGCGTGAAGTACTCCGTGCCGGAAATGCGAGCGGCAGGCGGCGGGAGCATCGTGAACATCTCCTCTGTCCACGGATTGCTGGGCACGCCTGGAGGCTTGGTCTACCAGGCCGGGAAGTCGGCGGTGATTGGCATCACAAAGGAGATGGCCTGCGATTTCGGACCGGACAACATACGCGTGAACGCGATCTGCCCCGGACACATCGTCACGGAGAGGTCCGCCGAGTACTGGCACGGTAAGAGCAGCGTTCGGCCCCTGATACTCGAACAGTCCCCGGTGCGCAGGGTCGGCAAGACGGACGACATCGCGGCGGCGGCCGCCTTCCTATGCTCGGAGGAAGCGTCCTTCATCACCGGGCACGCGCTCGTAGTGGACGGCGGACTTTCTATCCAGCTACAGGAAGACCTCGGAATACGGCAGGCGAGATTTTCAAGGGCTCGGGCCGACGTGGAAGTCTTTCCCGAGCGACCGTCATAGGTTGGCGCGTTCGCGTCCGGAACGGACGCCTTCGAGCTCGCGGCGGTTCGCGTACCTGTCTATAGTGCCATCTTCCATGGCCCAGATGCCGGTGGCAAACCGGTCGATGAGAGCACGGTCGTGCAAAGCCATCAGCACCGTTCCCGGAAAAGTTTCCAGCGCCTCCTCGAACCGCTCCCTGGACGGAATGTCGAGGTGGTTCACGGGCTCGTCAAGTACCAGGAAGTTGGCCCCCTCCAGCACGAGCTTCGCGAGCAGCAGGCGCGAACGCTGACCGTAGCTCAGGCTGCCGGCGGGCAGCAACGGCTCGTCGCCCTCGAACAGGTACAAGTGGAGCATCGTTCTGGCCTCTGTCTCAGTCATGTCCGCCGCCTTGCGCACCGTATCCAGCGCGGACATCTTCCAGTTGAGACCGGACTGATCCTGAGGCATGTAGCCGATCTTGACGTTGGCACCAACACTTACCGAGCCTGACGACGGAGCCGCCTGTCCGGCCACGATTCGAAGCAGCGTGGACTTGCCGCAGCCGTTCGGGCCCAGCAGAGCGACGCGCTCCCCATGCTCAAGGACCAGATTGACGTTTTGGAACAGCCAACGCCCGTCGAATGCATGACCGGCGTTGTCCAACATCAGCACGCGTGAGCCGCCGCGCGGCATCCGCCCGAAATCCAGCTTCATCGTCCATGCCGCCTTGGGACGCTCGACCCGGTCCGAAGACACCAGCATGCGCTCCAGCCGCCGTTCGCGAGCCTTTGCCTTCTGGGCGACCTTTTTCGCACGCGCGCGGTAGAAGTCGTGATTCGTGGAGGTCTCTGTGCGAACAGCGATCTGCTTGGTCCGGGCGATGTCCTGCCGCACCCTCCTCGTCTCAGCCTCCTGGTTCTTCCACGCCGTTGTCTGCTTCAGAAGACCCCGCTCCTTCGTTAGACGGTACTCTGAGTAGTTGCCCGGATACGCTGCCAGTCCTGAACCTCGGTTGTTCAACTCCAGGATGCGGGTGACCGCTCCGTCTAGGAAAGCCCGGTCGTGAGACACGATTAGGGACGCTCCCTCGTAGTCGGAAAGCCAGGACTCAAGCCATTCGAGCGCCTCGATGTCCAGGTGATTGGTCGGCTCGTCCAGCAGCAGCACAGAGGGGGAGCATGCCAAGACGCCCGCAAGACCGGCCCTTGTGCGCTGGCCGCCGCTCAGGATGGAAAGCGGCGCGTCCTCAGGGAGAGTTCCAAGGCCGAGCCCTTCGAGCACAGCGGCCATGCGTTGCTCGACGTCGTAGCCGCCGAGCGCCTCGAACTCGTCGACGGTGCGACCGTACTCTTTGATGAGGGTATCCAGTTCGGAAGCGGAAACCTCACCCATCCTCTTCTCGATCGCTTGAAGACTCGCCTGCGCCTCTGCGTGAGCAGCAATACTGCGGCGTACCACACTTCCCAGAGTTTGCGCGGTGTCGGCCTCAATCCCCTGCGGCAGCATAGCGGAAGGCGAGCCGCCTCCCAGAATCACGCGGCCGCCGTCTGCCTGCTCGACGCCGGAGATGATGCGCAGCAGTGTGGACTTGCCGGAGCCGTTGGGTCCGATAAGTCCGACGCGTTCTCCTGGATTGACTACGAATGAAACGTCTTCCAGAACGACTTCTGAGCCGTAATGCTTCGATACGTTTACTACTTGGAGCATCCTCCACCTTTTGATGCAATTCACTTCGGGCAGGCCCCTGCGAGGTCCAGGGGGTCGGTGGGGGAAACAAGCGCAGTCAGAGAGTCTCGAGGCTCCCACCGCAGTTCGGCCGGTGGGTACTGCCACAGCATGGGGACTCAGTCCGTACAACTGAACTGCTAAACGAGGCCGAGGAATGGCGGACGAGGGTGCCGTGGCGGCTAGCTAATCCTCAAGGGATGGCGACTCCTGGTAGTTTGGTTGACGTGGCCCGCATCTGACTCGCTTGAACGGGCAGTACCAACACGGTTCAAGCATAGCACGTAGCCACTGGGTCTTGGGAAGACACCGTCTTAACTGCAAGTGTTCAGACCTGGTGAGCGGAGATACCATCCCAGCCCCTCGAGGGACTCGGGGCAGGCGTGACCACGAAATCTGAACAGTTACGGCGAGCGGCCCATCGCCGAACCGTGGAATGAGCGATGGCGTAAAGCCTGAAAACTGTCACATTCCGTAATATTTCGTCACTCTCAAAGCTGGGGTAAACCGAGAAATGTGACATGAGCGCCTGAGAATGCGACCTGATTGAACCTAAAACGAACCAAAAGGTGACAAAAATGTGTGCTTTTCGATACAGGGCGCTGGGCACGAGAGGGTGATCCGCCAAGGGATGCGTGCGATGGATTTCCATGTGCATAAAACCATAGTAGCACAGACGTTCTCAGATGACAAAGGTCAAGTTGTGGAGAGAGCCTGCTCAGATCTGATGTGCGGAGGCGCCGGCCCGAGCCTCCTCTTGTTACCCGTCTTCACATAAATGTCCAGACCTGGCGAGGGGAGACCCCATCCCGGCCCTTCGACTGCACTCAGGACAGGCTCTTCCCCATCAGACTGGGGAAAGGGTTTATTCGCCTGCATTCACTGGCGTGACCACGAAATCTGAACAGTTACTCAGAACTCGTTGCGGACTTTCGCAGGCTTGCCAGTGCGGAGCGACTCCCAGCACGCGAGGCCAGTCGACACCACACGGGCGCCTTCGCGCGCGCCGACCCACGGACGCGCGGCGTTGAGGACGCAGCCGGCCATGTGGCGCATCATCACTATCATTTCGCCATAGTGGCCGCCATGCGGCAACTGCGTGTGGTACGCGCGTTCCGGCAGATCGCCGTGCGCGTCAAGCGTCTTCACGTTGTCTCGGATCGTCCCTTTCGTGCCGTACACAGTGAGGCTGTTCATTCGCTCGCCGCCAGGGTGAACCAGGCCAAGCAGGTTGGCAACGCGGCCTATCTTGCCGCTTGCGAACTTGACGTTGATGAAGAAGCAGTCTTCCTGTGGATACTCCGGCGCAACGCCGCTGCGCAGCCCCACGCAGTGGACCTCGTCGATGTCTCCCATGAACCATCGCAGTAGGTCAATCGGGTGGCATGCGCCCCCGAGGATCAAGTCCTGTGGCATAGTGGTGCGCCACGGTGTCTTCTTGTATACGGGTCGAAGGTCGTGTACGTAGTGCGCCTCAGCCATGAAGAGGTCGCCGATCTCGCCGGCGTCACAGGCGCGTTTGGCGTCGATTAAGTCCGACCGTCCACGCATCGACTGCGTAACCAGGAGCACCTGCCCCGTACGGTCCACGGCCTCTACGACGCTCTCGGCTTCTTCCGTCGTGTACACCATGGACTTGGTGACCATCACATGCTTACCGTTCTCCAGCGCGGTAAGAATCTGGCGTGCGTGGAGCGGGCCGGGCGTGTAGATGCCTACAATGTCTACGTCGTCGCGGGCCGCCAGCTCATCGAAGTCCGTTGTGAACACATCGATCCCGTGCTTCCTGGACGTTGCGTCGAGCAACTGCTCGTTGGTGTCGCAGAGCGCTGTTACTCGAATCGGCAGCTCGTGCTCCGGATCGTTGGCCTGTAGCAGCGTATCGCCGTGACCGAGTCCGGCCAGTCCAAGTCTAAGAGTACTCACGTCCACTCTCCTTCAGCTTCTGGTAAACGTCTGCCCAGCGCGCCGGCATGTCGTCCCTGTTCATCACCGCTCTGAACCCCATCGACAGGTAGATGTGAATTGCCGGCAGCCTACAGTCGTCTGTGTTTAGCGAAACCGCCTTACACCCACGGGCCACAAGGAACCTGGAGACTTCAGTGCAAGTGGCCCATCCCAAGCCCTTGCCCCGGTGGTCGGGGTGCGTGACCACGTAGTCCAGAACGCCTTCCACCGAAGGGTCAACCCCGGTAACAGCGGTCATCGTCGAGCGGTTCGAAACCCTCGAGGCGAATGTGGCCGCGACGATGCGGCCCTGGTGTTCGATCAGTCGAGACCCTTCTCGCCGTTCGGCTACTTCAAGAAACTCCAGCACCTGTGCCTCGCCCCAGCTTTCAAAGCCACCCTGCTGGAGCGCGTTGGCCCAACCGCCCGTATCGCCAGGCCGATAGGAGCGCATAATGTATTCGGCCGGAAGCGGCACATCCGGCAGGGTCCCCACCGCCGCCGCGTCTATCACCATGGTGAGTTGCTTTGGGGGATGCGACTGCATGGCGCAATACTAACCGCCATTAGAGAACCGCGAAAGTGAATAGGCTGGTATTTTGACTTTCTTACGTCCGGTCCATGAGCCTGTATATGACGAACCCATCTACTTCCTCAATCGCTGCGTACTCGGCGTCAATGAATTCGAAGAATCGACGGTAGAGGTCCGGATCGAGGTGCCTACGGCCCACGGGGACCCAATCGAGACGATCCGCCCTGTTCAGAGGAGGCAATCAGCCGTTTCCGGTATCTACGATGACAATGGGCCTGTCGTTTATGAGGCCAGATGTGAACTCGTCGCGCACGCTCTGGTCGGCATAGCCTCGATTGATCAACGGGAACTGCGTGAAAAAGCGCGTTGGTGCATCACGTTTCGCCTGCAGATAAATTTGGGGCTGATTCCCCCAAACCAGAATGGCATCGTCCGGTCCCGTCAGTTGGCGGACACGCTCGGACACGTTCGAATACCTGTCTGCGGAGATCTCGCCCGGGTGCGCATACTTGTCGACGATCCGAGTTAGAGTGCGGTACGGTGTCCTGTAGTCAGGGAGATTGTAATAGACCACAGGAATCAGCAGTACAGTCGCCAGCACAAGGGGAGCCGTATTGCTCCTGACCAAGATGAACTTAGCCAGGAACGCCAATGTCAGCGCGGCGGCTGGTAGCAGAGCAACGTAGTAGTGATTGAACTGGTAGCCCGAAGTTGTCAGGAGCAGTGTCTCGAGGGGCAACAAGATGAGGCCCAGCGGCAGGATGTGTTCAAAGCTCGTGTCCTTCGCCCTTCCTGAAAACTGGTAGTAGAGGCCTATGCACCATCCGGCCATGAGGGGCAGAGATACAAGCACCAGCGTACTTCGTAGGTCCCGAAGTACGCCGAGCCTGTTGATTAGCATGGCGTCGGAGTACTTGAAGTTGTACACGATCATCGCGTCCCACATTGCGCCCAACGCACCCAAGATCGCGAACACGAGAGCCATAACAGCAATTACGGTCAGCCCGCCCACAACGGACCAGACTATCCATCTCAGCGTGTCTTGGCGTCGGTGGAACCAGAGTTGCAATACCCAATAGAGCCCGATGGCAATCCAGACCCCTACGAGATTGGGCCTCAACAAGAACGCAGCGGCGCCAAGCGCGCCTATCGCCGTGCATATGAGTGTTTGATTCTGCGCACGGCCTCGGCTGAGGCGCAGGAATAGGAAAACGGCCAGGCATTGGAAGAGCAGGGCGTAGTGCTCGGTCAACCCTCCCCCATCTGCGACCTTGCGAAATGAGAAGAGGAACAGAGTAATCGCCAGCAGCGCGGCAGTCGCTCCGAACGCTTCGCGAGTTATCTTGTAGGCGAACCACGTCGAGCAGAGCAGAAACACCGCTCCCAACAGCCAGATCCCAATTGTGCCTCCAAGCGTAGTCCCAAGGAGTGTCAAGAGGTATGTCAGCGGGCCTTTGTTCTCCCATCGGTCGACGTACGGAATGTCACCGCTAGGAATACCCTGCGCCACGTAGATGTAGACGCTCAGGTCCTTACCGTGCGCTGTAACCAACGAGTCGAGAGCCAGGATTAGGAAGACAACTAACGCGATTGCCCAGCCGATAAACAGGGCCCTTTCGAGGCGGGCGAGCCCGCTTTCCCCGTTCACGGGCCAGATCAAACGACAATACAGACTGCCAGCCATGCTTCCCACGGCACCACTACTTTGCCTACAAGCTTCGAATCCCAGAATCTGACCCCGTTGCACCCCAAGAAGGGTAGGTGCCTTTCACGACTTTGACCAAGTCTCGCCTATGCCAAGGAGAACTGTCTGCTCATAAAGAGCGGTTGCCCATCATAACGCCCCTCCAAAGCCCTCCGGTAGAATGTGCGCATGATCCGAGTGCGCTTGGTCCACTGGAAACCCGAAGAGGCGCGGCCTCTGATCGAGCAGTTGGCCGGCGCCGGACTTGGCGTTGTCTACGAACCCGTAAATCCCAGCACGCTGCGCACCTTCACCAAAGACACGCCTACCGTCGCATGGTCGGGATGTCGCCCTCCACCTTCGCGGGCGCAAGACCACGCGCCGCGTTCCGATCGTGTTCGTAGGTGGGGCACCAGACAAAGTCAGCCGGACACGCGAGTCACTTCCCGACGCGGTCTACACATCTTGGGAGAACGCGGCCGCAGCAATCCGGGACGCCGCAACCCATCCGCCCGACGATTCTATAGTCCCAGCATCCACGCTTGCCGGATACTCCGGCACTCCCCTGCCCAAGTAGCTCGGCATCAAGCAGGGATCGACCGTCGCGCTGGTCAACGCTCCGCCGGACTTCGAGCAGACCATCGGGGCGCTACCGGAAGGCGCCGAGGTGCAACGGGGCATGGCAGTTCAGCCCGATGTCATCATACTGTTCACGAGGGAGCGCGCCCGGCTCGAGGCCGGCGTAGCCGAGATGAGGGGGGCCATGCCCAATGGTGCCCGGCTCTGGCTGGCATGGCCGAAGATAGCATCTGGCGTGGTTACGGACGTAAGCGAGCCCGTGGTGCGACAGATCGGCCTGGCGGCCGGCCTCGTCGACTACAAGACCTGCGCTATCGACTCCACATGGTCAGGCCTGCTGTTCGCACGGCGAAAGACCGGCCAATCCTAGCTTCGTACGGCTAGTAGGCTACCCTCGTTCGAGCGGAGCGGCCCAACCGTACTCTTCGCGCCAGTTGGGCCCAACGTCGGCGAAGCGGCTCAGCCGGTAGTTTTCAACCGGCAGCGACGTCTCTCCGTTACGCGCCAGTTCCGCGATGGCTTTGCCGTGGGCGGGCGACAGTCCGAATCCGTCGGCGGACACGGTCGCGACAATGAAGTTAGAAGGCTCGGGCAGGAAGTCTATGATTGGGAACTCATCCGGGGACTGCTCCACCACGCAGGACCAGCTTCTGAGCACTCCCATGTCGGCAGCGCCCGGGAACAACTCCATCAGCCGCCTGCCGATGTTGCGAATCAGCGGAGTGTTCAGCCGCTCTGGCGTCTCGTTGTCCACGTCCACCCACTCCTGGTTGCCACCACCGTATGCGAGGTTGCCTCGCTCGGTCTGGCGACCGTAAAGGCCGTTACCCATCAGGGCGCCCTCCCACATGCGCTCTACCGGCGTGGTTACGATAATTTCCACCCGGCCGGGAGATAGCGGAACGAACCCACCGACCATTTCGGCCAAGATGCCTGTCTGCGGGCCCGCCGCGTCTACGACTACATCGCAGCCGATGTCTCCGCGGGTGGTCTCTACGGCAACCACCTTGTTCCCCCCAACCTTGAAGCCTGTTGCCTTGGTGTGCTGGTAGATACGGCCGCCGTGGTCCTCAACGGCCCAAGCATAAGCCTGCACCGTTCGCTGCGGGTTGGCATGTCCCGCGTCAGGGTCATACCAACCGCCTTTGACCTCGGGGCTGATTATCGGGACCCACTCTCGCACCGTCTGCGAGTCGAGGATTTCAGTACGCCAGCCGAGGCTGTTGTCCCGCGCCGCCCCGGTCTTGATGTGCTCCATATCCACATCGTCAAGTGCGGCAGCAACCGTTCCGCGGACGAATTCACAGGGGTAGCCCAACTCCTCCTCCAGCGTGTGCCAGAGGCGCGTCTCTTCGTAGCCCATGGGGCCGCCGCCCTTCACGCCGCGGTGATAAGCGCATATCCCGCCGTTGCGGCTCGACGCCTCGTAGCCGACCACGCCTTTCTCGACCACTACTGTGTCCACACCGGCGCGGGCCAGAAACCACGCGGCGGCGAGGCCGGTGACGCCGGCACCTATAATTACGACATCGGCTCCGTCCAAATGCGCCATGAACTGGCCTCCCTCAGACTTCCGCTCGGCTGAGTGTACTCAGGACTCTGAGATTACCGGGAGTGTTCAGCCGGACATGCTGATGCCGACCTGGGACAAGACTCCGTCGCCTTCGAGGCACTGCACGACCCACTCATTGAAGTTGTGCGGGCCGAATTCCTGCGGTACAAAGATGCTGGACTCGAACCGGTTCGAGCGGATACCCGACTGCTGCCACTGGCAGTTTCGAGCGTCTTGCCGGTTCGTGATGTCCCACATCTCCACGTACTTGTCCAGGTTGAAGTCCGGAAGCTCCATGCTCTCCGCCTCGAAGAGCCAGTCGTACACCATTCGCACGCTTTCCGGCCCTGTGGGAAACATGATGTGCGAGTTAATGTAATCCGGGTGGATGTTCAGGAACAGGTTCGGCCTCATCACTCCACCGGTGTAGATGATGTCGCGCTCCTCTTCGCTGAGGCCGCGGAAAGGCGGTATCTCGGACGTGCCGTCCATCGTCATCGTGGCCGCACCGGACAGGTATCGTGAGCCTATCTCCTCGATCGCGTTGCCGAACTCGTCCTCTTTAATGCCCCACTGGCCGCCGTCCGAGTCCGAGACCACGATGCTGCAGTACTCCGGGTGCACCGTAGGGCAATGGAAGCACTCCGCGAAGTTCTCAAACAGCAGCTTCCAGTTCGCCTTCACGTCCAATACGATTCGCTTGCCGAGCCGCAGGTTTTCCATATGGTAGTTCTCGAACCGGGAAGGCATGTTGCCCAACACGCTCGAAAGCGGAGGCGCTTTGTCGCCCGCCAGGTTCAGGAAGAGGAATCCGGCCCACGTGTCTACAGCCACGTTGTAAAGCGAGTAGTCCGTCATGTCGAAGTCGGCCGACTCCAGTTGGTGCGGAGTAGCTATTAGGCCGCCGTCCAGGCTGTAAGTCCAAGCGTGGTACGGGCAGACGATGGACCCGCCCTGGAATGACCCTGTCTCCTCCGTGCAGAGGATCGAGCCACGGTGCCGGCAGGTGTTGTGGAATGCTCCAAGCTCACCCTTGAGGTCCCGGACCACCATGACGTTCTGACGTCCGACCGTGAAGGTCTTATAGTCCCTGGGATTAGGTACTTCGTCCGTGCGGCCCACGGCCACCCACATGTTGTAGTAGAACACTTCGAGTTCACGCTCGTAGTGATCCGGGTCGTAGAGGTACTTTCCCGGGAATCCCTTTTTCGTCGTCTCAAGACGCTGGAAGTAGCTGTAACTGGGGGCCTGCATTTCTTCTCCTTAATTGCTCCAGAGGCCGATAGGCGCGTCAAGCGGCGCTGATATGTCCACGATGTTACTTGCGATGCCCCAGTTGTCAAGCGCTCAGGTCACTGAAGTGACTCTCAATCCGCCCTGACATCGAAATCGTGCTGACTAGCCGGACACCCCTTGCACTCCAACCTTGCGACGGCGGCCGGCGCCCTTCTTCGAAACGCTCGCTGCGCCGGGCAGCATGTGACGGAGGTATCGGCCAGTGTGCGAGTCCGGCATGGCAGCGATCTCCTCAGGCGTTCCCGTCCCGATTACATAGCCGCCCTTGTCTCCCGCGCCGGGGCCGAGATCCACAACGTAGTCGGCGTTCTTTGCGAAGTCCATGTGGTGCTCGATCAAGATAACGCTATTGCCCGCATCCACCAGGCGGTGTAGCACGCGCAGCAGGTACGCGCAGTCCTCAAACGACAGGCCAGTTGTCGGTTCGTCCAGGATGTAGAGTGTGTTACCAGTGGCGCGCTTGGACAACTCCGTCGCCAGCTTCACGCGCTGCGCCTCACCGCCGCTTAGCTGCGTCGCCGGTTGGCCAAGGCGAATGTAACCGAGGCCCACGTCATTCATCGTCTGCAGCTTGTTCCTGATCCTCGGAATGTTCTCGAAGAACTCCAGTGCCTCGCTAACGGTCATGCTCAGGACGTCCGCGATGTGTTTGCCCTTGAACTCGATCTCCAGAGCTTCACGGTTGTACCGTCTGCCGTCGCAGATCTCGCAGGGCACCGTGACGTCCGGAAGGAACTGCATCTCGATGTTGATGTGCCCGTCGCCAGTGCACGCCTCGCAGCGTCCGCCCTTCACGTTGAAAGAGAAGCGTCCCGGCTTGTAGCCTCGAATACGCGCCTCCGGGACGGTGGCGAACAGCTCCCGCACAGGGGTGAACGTGCCGGTGTACGTTGCGGGGTTGCTTCTGGGAGTGCGCCCAATGGGCGACTGGTCAATGTTGACCACCTTGTCTATGTTCTCGACCCCGAGGATTTCATCCACGGCGCCGGGACGGTCCTTCGCGTTGTAGAGCTGCTGGGCGAGCTTCTTGTACAGCGTTTCGTAGATCAGGGTGCTCTTCCCGGAACCGGACACGCCCGTGATGCAGACGAGCATGCTTAGGGGAATCTTTATCGTTGCGTTCTTGAGGTTGTTCTGCCGCGCACCTTTGATGACGATATGCCTGCCGGAGCCGGGGCGGCGTTCCTCCGGCATCGGGATTGACCGACGCCCTCCCAAGTACTGCCCGGTGATCGAATTGCGCTCGCGGATGATGCTCTTGACAGGACCGGTGGCTACTATGTGCCCGCCGTGCTCACCTGCACCGGGACCGAGATCCACTATGTAATCGGCGGCCCGCATGATCGCCTCGTCGTGCTCCACAATAATCACCGTGTTTCCGAGGTCCCGCAGCCCTTTCAGGGTACCGATGAGACGGGAATCGTCCACCGGATGCAGGCCAACGGAGGGCTCGTCACAGACGTACAGCACCCCCATGAGGCCGGACCCGATCTGCGTGGCCAGCCTAATCCTCTGCGCCTCGCCGCCGCTCAGGGTGGAGGCCGTCCGGCCCAGCGTCAGGTAATCTAGGCCGATGTTCAAAAGGAAGCGCAGCCGTGCATCGATTTCCTTCAGTATCTGGTCCGCAATGGCCATCTCACGTTCGGTCAACGTCACGCTGAACAGGCCACTCAGTTCCTCAGGGGCCACCGATCCGTTTACTCCGCCAGCCTCTTCCGCTTTGATCGACGGCTGCCCGGCGATCGCGCGGAACCAGGACAGCGCGGTGCCGATAGACTGCTCCGTCACCTGCATGATGTTCAGCCCGCCGACCGTCACTGCGAGCGCCTCCGGCCTCAGGCGGTTGCCACTGCAGGACTGGCACGGGCGGGACGCCATGTACCTCTCGATTTCGGTCCTCGAGTAGTCCGACTCGGTCTCTCGGTAACGTCTCTCCAGGTTGTTGACGATGCCTTCGAAAGACGTCTGCCACCGGTACGTCTTGCCTCGTCGAGTGCGGTGGCTAACCGTGATTCGCTTGTTGCGGTTCCCGTACAGGACCCGGTCCAGATGCTCCTTAGGAAGGTCCTTGACCGGGGTTTTCGTGGAGAAGTCGTAGGCGTTCGCTAAGCTTTCCAGTAAGCTGGCGAACCATGGGGATTGTGTGCCCGAGCGTACCCAGGCCTGCACCGCTCCCTCCGCCAGGCTCAGGTTCTTGTTCGGAATCACGAGGTCGGGGTCGATCTCCAGCCTGTACCCGAGTCCGGTGCACTTGGAGCAGGCGCCGTGCGGATTGTTGAAGCTGAATGTCCTAGGCTCCAGTTCGCCAAAGCTGATGTTGCAATGCACGCAGGCGAACTGCTCCGAGTACAGCATTTCATCCCCGCCCTGTACATCCACCAACACTGCGCCACCAGCCATCCTGAGCGCCGTCTCCACCGACTCCGCCACGCGGGAAGGCTCCGCTGAGTCGCCGAGCACAAGCCTGTCCACGATCACTTCGATGTCGTGCCACTTCTGCTTGTCTAGATTGAACTCTTCGGTTAACTCCCGTATCTCTCCGTTGACCCTTACCCGTACGAACCCGGATCGTCTGGCGTCCTCGAACACAGGGCTGTGCTCACCCTTCCTCCTGCGGACCATGGGCGCCATGATCTGGATGCGGCTCTTGTCCGGCAGTCTCAGGATCGAGTCCACGATCTGCTGCACCGTCTGCCGTTCCACCGGACGGCCGCACTTGTAGCAGTGCGGATGGCCGACCCGCGCGAAAAGCAGGCGGAGGTAGTCGAACACCTCGGTAACCGTTCCTACGGTCGAGCGAGGATTGTGGGAAACGCCCTTCTGATCGATGGAGATCGCCGGCGACAGCCCTTCGATGTAATCTACGTCCGGCTTGTCCATACGCCCCAAGAACTGCCGAGCGTACGCTGATAGCGACTCAACATAGCGGCGCTGGCCTTCGGCGTATATCGTGTCGAACGCGAGCGAACTCTTGCCGGACCCGGATACACCCGTGATCACCACGAGCTTGTTCCTGGGGATCGTGACGTCTACGTTCTTGAGGTTGTGCTCGCGGGCGCCCTGGACCACGATCTTGTCAATGGGCATGAGGGGCGTAGCCTCCCGTGGACCGGAGATGAGATGACGTCATGTTACCAGCGCACCATTACGGCCTGCGAGAAAACGTGAGTGTGCATGCCACACACTTTACACGCGTACTCCGCCCTTCAGTGCCATCGTTCCATGTGGCGCGCGTGCGTCTCCAAGTAGGCTCCCGGACCGAAGTGACGGTCATAGAACTCCAGATCCAGGTGATGCACTTGCAGATACATCTGGGAGTACATAGCCGGGACGGTGGCGGGGAACCTGCCGAAGCGATCGTAAATAAACTGCGCCATGAGCGCCACGCACTCTATGAACTCGTCCGTGTGAGGTTCGACGCTCGACCTCACGGCCGCACTGTCGCGCCAGGGCCCGGGCGTCGACTCGTGGAATGGGCCGCCAGGGCCAAACTTGCGTCTTGCGTGTGCCTCCACGGCCTCGCGCATGTTTGCATAATGCGGCGGGCAGTAGCCCTCGAACACGCCTGGAAGTCCAGTTGGATTTGGGCTCGGCCAGCGCTCGTCACTGTCGTAACGGAACCCCAGCCCGCGCACATTCGGGTCTCCACTCGCCCCCATGACCGAAAAGCCGTCGATCCCACTGTACATCCAGCCGCCTAGCCCCATGGCCTGAAGCATCAACATTCCCGCATAACAGGAGATCGAGATCTCCGTCGCGCAGGAGGCTATGGTGTTTCGCTCCATGGAGGTCAACGGCGAAGGGCTGTCAACGTCCACCAGATGGCTGAACCGATCCAGGCCCGGGATGCGTTCGTCGTTCACGTCGTCATACAGGCACGAGCCGGTCAGGACCATGTAACACATCGACGCGATGAGGTACTGCGCTACGTCGCTGATAGGCATGAGTAACAGGCTCCCCGGCCTGTTGGCGCACCACGTGTTGTGGGCCGCCACGTGCGGCTTGGCCGGTGGTACGTCAAGCCGACGGTTCGAGAGCACCCGGATGCGCGACGTGTGAGCTTTAAGGAACCTGTGCAGGTCGACCGGCTCTTCCCCCGGATTCACCAATGCGGGGGCATCACGTGTTTCCAGCATGTATGTCCCGCGGTCGTTAGTGAAAAACAGCTCGGTAGTGTGATAGCCGGCGGCCGACGGGAAAGTGCGGCCTCCTGCCGAGGACGGATACGCTGGGAGTTGCAGCGGATACCGGTCGCTGTACGGGAGCATGTAATGCCAGCCAGTGTTGCCCGCGGCCGCCGTTACCACGAGCATCTCTTCGAGATCGCTCAGCGGTTCCGGTTCATGCCTTGACTTAAACTCGAACGGGCCGCCGGGAATCGCCGACCCCAGCCCGAATCTCCGAGCACGGCGCCCGTGCAGTGCCTCGATGAATGGGAAGGACAGGACGTCCTCGACGCCCTTCGGGAATCCCTCGAAACCTTCCCTGTCTTCAGACACCATTGTCCGGTTCTTTAGGGCGTGGCCATAAAGCTATGGTAATTGGAAAGGCGCACCTCGGTCGTTTAGTGAGGCCGCTCGGCTCCGCTCCTTCTACGCGTCGCTGGTACACCATATATGGCACGCGGTAGAACTGATTACCAGCGGGTAAAGACCATCTACCAGGACCCAGACTACTGAGTTGACCACGTCTTCGGGACCTTCAGGACCGGACGCAAGTTCCCCGAACCAGCTCCAGAAGAACCAGATCGCCAGAAGCGCGGACGCGTAGAAGACCGCATTGATGCCAATGTGCTCCTGTTGGGAGGACGCGCCGGCGTCTCGGCCGTTGGCCGCGCGCCTGCGCATGAAGTTCACGGCGAGCGCGACCAGCACACCCGCAGCCATGATCCAGTTCAGAATGTTCCAAATCGTGTGGGTGTCTACGGCGTCGCTGTAGAAGTGGGAGAGGATGAAGTGGGCCACAACTACAATCGCAGACGCGAGCATCAGGATCGCCAACAACCTGGGAAGCGTTAGCACGGCTCAACCCTCCTTTGGCCCTAGGTTCGCATGGGCGCAGTATACGCGATAGGCCCAGCCTGTTTGGCGCCGTGTATTAACCACGCAGGTCTCTCGCCAAGCTGCGGTTGTTCAAGTACCAGCTGACCACGCCCGAAATCCCTGTCTCGAGTTCGATCTCAGGACGCCAACCTAGCAGTCGCTCCGCCTTCGAGACGTCGGCCCACGTCGAGTCGACGTCTGCGGCCGTCCTGTCGGTAACCTTTATGATGGCCTTCCTTCCCAACACAGACTCAATTATCTCTATTATGCTGCCAACGGTAGCAGGCTTACCTCCACCTAGGTTGATGATCTCGTGGCCCAACGGCCTGAGTCCTGCGACTACACCGCGCGCTACGTCTTCCACGTGCGTAAAGTCTCGTTCACCTCCATCCCCGAACAGGGTGAGCGACTCTCCTTCCGCGATGGCCCGCACGAATTTGAAGACCGACATGTCGGGCCGGCCCGCCGGTCCGTAAACCGTGAAGAATCGGAACACTGTTACGTCAAGTCCGTGCAGGTAGTGGTATGTGTAGCAAAGGTCCTCGGCCGCCTTCTTCGAGCCGGCGTAGGGCGAGAGTGGCTTCGACGCTGGCGCGGACTCGTCGAAAGGTGCGGGCGTGTTGTCCCCGTACACGCTAGACGTTGACGCCTGCACGACTTTGCCAATCCCCATCTCACGACAGAGCTCCAGCAGGTTAACCATCGCGACGTAATTCGTCTGGGCGTAGATCCAAGGGTCTTCCACTGACTGTCTGACCCCGGCTCTGGCTGCCAAGTTCAAAATGGCGTCGAATTCTTCAGAGGCGAAAACGTCCGCCATAGCCTTGAAGTCCCTGATGTCCGCCCTATAGAACGTGAACTGCTCCTCCGCTTGCAGGCGTTCTAGTCTCCACTCCTTGAGCCGCGGGTCGTAGCCGTCGCTGAGGTCGTCGATCCCGGTTACGCGATGTCCTTCCTCGATCAACAGCTCCGACACGCGAGATCCGATGAAGCCCGCGCAACCCGTGACGATGTAGTTGTTTGACATTCCTTTTCGCCCAATAATCCTTAGATACGCCTTATGTGCTTCCAGTTGGGATTGCCGCACTTATTCCCTTTTGACTTGTCCCCGCTTCAGTGCCCATGCTTCGCCTGCCACAGGCTGCGGTACTCCTGTACAAACCACTCCGCCACCCGTCGGTCGTCGAACTCCAGCTCAGCTTTCAAACGGCCTGCTCTACCGTATTCCACTCTGAGGTCCTTGCTGCTAAGCAGTCGATCGATCGCGCTGGCCAGCGATTCGGCATCCCTCGGCGGAATAACTAGACCGTTTACCTCGTGGTCGACTATCGCCCGAATGCCCGGAATGTCGGTCGCTACAGCCGGCTTTGCCATGGCGGCAGCTTCGATGAGCACTCGAGGTATGCCCTCTGCGTATGAGGGCAAGACTACAATGTCCGATATCGAAAGTAACGCAGGCATTTCGGAGATATGACCGATAGGCTGGACCGAGCCTTCCTGTCGCCATTGCACCACGTCTGATTCATTTACGGTGCCGGGGTTGCCCGGATCGGGCGACCCTGCCAGTAGGAAGCACGCGTCTGGCCAGTTGATTTTCAGCATCCGGGCGGCCTCCACGTACTCCGCCACACCCTTGTCCAACAGGAGGCGTGAAGCCATCGTAACGACGGGCGAACGTTCCGGGACTCCGAGTTCCGCTCGCAGAGCAGCCCGCTCTTCTTCTGAGATCGCGCCAGGATTGAATACCTGAATGTCCACGCCTGAGCCACCGGGATTCACCTTAGCCTTTGATGCGAAGAGTGCTCCCTTTCCTAGGATTCGCAGCACGTCATCTTCGGTTTGAAATGTGAGCCTGTCGGAAAGGATGGAGCAGAACTTGTACCATGCCGAAAGTAACGTTCGTAGCAGTACTCTGGAGGACACGCCCGATGAAAACGCGTACCCGCTACCGGTAATGCCGCACACTACCAAGGGCACACCTGCAACTCTGGCCGCCACGGATCCATAGAGGTTTGGCTTGACGGTATAGTGCTGAACCAGATGGGGCCGCACTCGCTTGTAGATCCCAGCCAGCTCCGCAATAGCGCGCAGCTCAGCTAGTGGATTTACACTCCTTCTATCGACTCTCCACGGGACAAAGTCGACACCCATGCCCTCTATGAGCTCTGTGAACTGCCCGGAGGGCGCGACGGCGAATACTTTGACGCCACACTTGACAAGCCTCTTGAGAAGAGGCGCCCGGAATCGGAACAGGTACTCGTCTGAGTTGGTAACAACTGCGACTCTGCCGGGAAGGCTGTTCACTGGTCTAATCAAGCCGCTCGTATCCGAAAGCGAAGATCAATGTAGCGGTGGTAACCGATTGCAAGTACTTTGCGCTTCTCCCACACTATCACAGCACCGCGTAACCAGCGGTCCTGTTAGCAAGGTTCACTGCGTGCCGCCACACTCCCGGTTTGGACTGCGGGTTCGCCGCAAGCCAAAGTCGTCCCAACTCCGCGCCTTCTGCCAGCACCTTGCTTGCGGCTTCGATAGTCGAGCGACCGGCATCGAAGTCGGCGTAACCGGACAGAAAATACTCCCAAGCAGACAGGTAGTACGCCGTGTAGCTTTCCGCAAGTGTGGCGAAGCCTCGATCCCTCATTACGGCGGTCCCCTTGCTGCGATTCAGACTCCATGACGTCTCCGTGTCCACACCTGAGAGGTGAAGTACCCTGGAGCATACGGGTGAGACGCGGAAAGCCAAGTAACGCAGAGCCTCCCGCAGATAGCCTCCAGGCTTGTCCACAACTCTAAGCGGCAGATCTTCTGGCCACCTGCCCTGCTCCGCAAGGCTCGTCGCGTCATGCCTCCGGATTGCGTTCCCGTCGCTGTAGTCAGCCAATCGATAGTCGTCGCCGTAAAGTACGCCGACGGTTGACCGCGGCGAGTGCACGAAGTGGTCGAGATCAGTCATCAGCTTGTTCATGACTATCAGCTGCGGCCTCGGTTCGTGCAGTGGGTCCGGTATGCTGGACAGGAATCGCATCTCAACGCCCTTCTGCACTTCTAAGGCCTTGGATACAGTGCCGAGGAACTCAGGCCAAGCCGCATCATGGTGGAACCAGACCTGCAGATCAACGTCGCTAACCTCTGGAACATAATCGAGCGGCGATTCCCACGGCTTTAGGGCCGACCCCTTCAGATAGATTCCTCGAATCTCAGTCTCCGGGATCTGCGCCAGCAGTTGGTCGCGGACGCACTCGGCGAGGCACATGACCTCCGCACGCAACCTATTGAGGTCTGGATATCGAGAGTCCCACTCGTTCATCTGGTCTGAAGTTCGACAACATCGCCGTCAGCCAGGACGTGCTCTGTGGACACGGGCTGACCCGGCTGCCTCGCAGACTCGCCCCACACGCGGGCACTCATTAACCGCCGCGCCAGATCTCTGTGTACTGCCGCAGCCAGATCTGCCACGGTCGAACCGGACTTGACCCACAGCCGATCCGCATCCTGCTGCGATTGGCCGGGAGGCTTAGCATATGTCGACATGTAACCGCCCGCCTTCGCGATTGCCGGCAGGACTTCGCAAATGTCACGCTCAGATCGCAGCCACAACTGGGGACAGTCCAACATGCCTTCAGAAGTTTCTGCACGTAAATCGTCCCAATCTGGAGAATGATTCACAAGCACCAAGACTGAACTTGCATCGAGATCAAGGCCAAGGGAGTCGAGTTCCTCTTCCATAACCAACCCCTGTATTTCGAGGTCGTCAGACGCATCCATCACCATGCACAGCACGTCCGCCAGGCTCAATACGCGGCTCAACTTCTGTCCGTACGGCAGACTTCCGACTGTGTCCTCGGCGACCGGCGGGAGGTCGACTAACTGAATGCTCAGATTGTCCAGCGTTGCCAGGTGTGCCGCCGGAACTACGGTAGAGTACGGGTACTCGCCGATACTCGCGCCGCTGCCGCCGAGCCGGTGAAACAGGTATGACTTGCCGACGTTCGGCAGACCGGCGAGGCACGCCGTTAGGTGACCCACCTTGCTAAATACAAACGGATCGTCTGAGGCAGCCCGGTTCATAGCCGTAACACCGCTGCTTGTTCGCAGCCGTTCTAGGCGATTCACCAAGTGACGCCGCATCTTCACGTACTCGCCGCGCAGGTTCGGCGGCCAGTCCGCAATGTAATCTTCGATGATGCGTATCTGCTCGGCCTCGGTCTTGCCCTTGAGCGACGAATCAATCTTGCGTCGCATGTCTCTGGCCTTAAGCACGATTGCCATCTCCGATCCGCAAACTAGTCATCTTCCATTGTAGTACTCGGAAAGGACGACCTGGACAAGAACCTACTTTTCATGTAAGTAGACAGATATGATGACCAGACATATATTATGTCCATAACAGGGAGGAGCTACATGAAGACAATCGGAGCCGCGAGGTTCAAGGAACAGTGCCTGAAACTCCTGGACAGGCTAGACGCCGACGGCCTAATAGTGACCAAACACGGCAAGCCGGTTGCGCGCGTCATTCCATACCTGCTACAGGACGCCGATCTGATCGGCAGCCTGAGTCACAAGGTCAAGATTCGGAGCGATATCTCTACGACCGGCATAAGGTGGAACGCGAATGATCAACCTTGACACGCATATATTGATTTTCGCGATTGCTGGCGGCCTCTGGCCTTTAGAGGAAAGTCTGTTGGCCCGCAGCAGATGGTCTATTTCGGCCATCGTGCTGTGGGAAGTGGCCAAGCTCGCTCAACTGGGCCGGGTGGACGTAGACCTGGACGACCGCAAAGTAGTGCGTGTGCTCAACCGTATCCACCTTTGGCCTATCGATCTGGAAGTCGCTCTCACCTCAACTCGTCTGGACTTCAGAGGCGATCCGGCGGATGAGATCATTGCTGCAACCAGCATCGTGCATGGCATCCCTCTGCTCACACGTGACCGCGAAATCAATGGCTCCAACATAGTCCCACTTGCTCCGAGAGACGAATAGCCTGCCAGAGGCCCGCCTTGGTGCATCTGAGAACATTCTCTATGTGGCGGAACCCAAGCGCTTCTGCAACTTCCCACTGACGTTGTTTGATCGTAACGAACGTGACCTGTGCTGGGTGAGGTGAGATGTAGAGGGCACAGGCTAGATGCCATTGGTCTGCTCCTCTTACATATCCCGCAGACAATCAAGCATACCGAAAGAGTCCTCGTCAGAGCAGGTGTCTAGGCTGCAACATCAGCACGAATGCGGCCTGTAAGCGAGGCGACGCGAAGCACGGCAACTGTGCGGACTGGCGACCCCGACCGGATTCGAACCGGCGATCTCTGCCTTGACAGGGCAGTATGTTTAACCACTACACCACGGGGCCGCAGAAGAAGGCAGACGACTGACCGTCTACCGGTATTCTAGCTATTCGCCGCGCAGGCAGTCAACGTCCGGAACTATGTCGGGCTTCCCCTTGTAGAAGTCGCGGCGAAGGGAAACACAGGGCTCGAACGCAGCTCTTGGCTATGGCTCAAGGTACTTGACCAGCCACTCCACAGTGCGCGACTGAACGTCCCGGATATGGGCGATCTCCCTGAACCCGTGAGGCTCGCGCGGATAGACTACCAACTCGACGGGCACGCCGTGATCCTTGAGGCCTCGATGGAACTGGTAGGCCTGTTCAACGGGGCACACCTGGTCCTCCTCGCCATGGACAATCAGGGTGGGAGTCCGGGCGTTCTTTATGTGTGTGATGGGAGAGAAATGCCTGTATATTCCATCCGGGTCCCAGGGATCTGGACGGTTGTAGAAGATCCAGTCCCAAGTATGTATGCCCGTCATCCCGTGGAAGCTGCGCCAGTCGCTGATGCCAGCGGACATGACCCCTGCCTTGAACCTATCCGTCTGGGTCACTGTCCACGCAGTCATGAAGCCACCGTAGCTTCCTCCCGCGACGCCCAGCCGTTCCGGGTCCGCGATGCCCTGCGCGATGCAGTGGTCCACGCCGAGCTGTACGTCCTGCCAGTCCTTGCCGCCTTGGTCGCCGAGGTTGCTCTCCGAGAACTCCATGCCCCAACCGGTGCTCCCGCGCGGGTTAGGCAGGAACACCGCGAACCCAGCCGAGGCCAGCAACTGCGAGAAGTCTCTGCCCGAGCCTGCGTGGTACACGTTTCCATGGGCGCTGGTCGGTCCTCCATGTATCAACGTAATCATGGGCAGAGGCCGGTTGCCGCCGTCCCCGGACGGTCGCATCAGCCAGCCCTGCATGTCCCAGCCGTCCGCGCCCTTCCAGAAGATCTCCTCAACCGGACCGATATCGAGGTCCGCAGCCTGCGAGTGCAAGTCGGTGAGCTGTGACAACACGTAGCCGCCATCGGACGGCCTAGCCATGTACACCTGCCTCGGGGAGTCCCATTTCTCCAGTACGAACGCCAGGTTGCCAGATCGGTCTGAGCTGAACCCGGCGTAATTGCCTTCCGCCATAGAACCATCCCCGAACCAAAGGGACCGGTTCTCGCCGGACGACACGTCTATCTCCGTTATGCCTGTGCCGCCCCGGACCGAACCGGATACAACCAGCCTGCGGCTGTCGTCGGACCATCGGATCCAGCAGTAGCTCGCGACTTCGCCCTCTGTGAGGTCCCGGTACTCGCCACCTCCTGCCGGGACAACCCAGACGTCCCCCTTGACCGAGTATTTATCGCTCCACGTTGACGATGTGAACGCTATCGTCTCTCCGTCTGGAGACCACGTGGGCTTGGACACCATGCGGTCCGTGTCGTACATCGTGGCAACGTCACCCTCTCCAACCGGGAAGCGAACAAGACGGTTCAGGTACCAGTCCGCCTCGAATGGCAGGTCCGACGCAACCGCGGCGAAGTGAGCGCCGTCCGGAGACCAGCAGAAGTCCCACACCTGCAGCCCGTCCGGCGAAGCACAGGTCTCCTCGCCGGTCTCGATATCGATCACATAGATTCGCAGGAACTTTGGGTGCTGCTCGAACTCCACCACGTCCCGCTTCTCCGCCTTACGTCGCTTCTCGTCCTCGGTCTCCGGGTCGTACTTTATGTAGGCCAGCTTCGAGCCGTCCGGGGACCACTCGATCGTGGGGACTCCCCCCTGGGTCGGAAAGCTCCCTTCCGTGTGAGTGATCTTGACTGCCTCGCCGCCGTTGGTGGGCAGCAAGTAGACCTGGTACTGGCCGGCTTCGACCCGGTCGGACAGGAACGCCAAGTGACGCCCGTCAGGTGACCAGCGCGGCTTTACGTCGGAACGATTGCTGGATGTAACGCGCCGAGGTTCACCACCTCCTGCCGGGACCATCCAGAGGTTCGACCTTTGGTTTTGCGTATCCTCAATAAAAGAATCGCCCAACTGAAACACGACCATTGAACCGTCGGGCGAGATCTGCGCGTCTGCCACTCTCTTAAAGCATAACTGCTCGTCTACGGTGACCCTTCTCTTTGCCATGTCGCCTCCAAGGTCGTTCGAGTTGTGGCGCCAATTCTAGCAGGCCGCCGAACCGCCGGTGGCAGTCATCATGGGGCCGCAAGCACTGCTGCCTCGGCTTCGGCCACCAGGGCGTCGACGTCCTCGAAGACCTCGGCCATCGGTTCGCGTTGCAGGAACAGCAGGATTGCCTGCTTCACCGGCATGCCGGTAGACCGGCTCAAGGCCAGGGCGTATGCGCCCACCTGAGTCCTGTACTTGAGCGCGATCGGCTCGGCGTTCTCATCTGTTACCGCATCTGTCTTGAAGTCCACGATTACCAATGCGCCATTCTCCACGAAGCACAGGTCCACGAAGCCTTCCAGAGCTCTTTCGCCGACGGGCGCAGCCGCGTAGATCTCTCGATAAACTCGACCGGACGCCACGGCCCGCCTTACCACTCCTGAACGGACCGCCCTCAGGGACAACCTCTCGACCTCGTCCGTATGGGCGGAGACACCTTCGGCCTCCGCATGGACCCGGCTGAGCTCCGATACGCCGCGTCCGTCGGTCAGGTCGACCGCCTGCAACACTGCGTGGACGGCGCTGCCAATGCTTGTCCCGGCCCGGCCACGCCGGCCGGGCGATGGCTCCCTTTCCGGATCTTCGTAGTCCGGTTCGCGTGCAAGGCTGCTCGCGGCCACGGCATGTCCCACAGATGCTTGTTGGATTACTTTCTCGCGGTCCTCCAGCCAGCGGGCTCGCTCAGAATGACCGGGGCTCGATAACACTCGGCGCACTTGGTGAGTCTGTACAGGCAATGGGACGCCGTCAATTCCGGGAACTTCTCGCCAGAGTCCCGGTACGTCTTGGGCGAGTTCCACGATTCGCCCGGCAGAGGAACCTTTCACCTTGGCGTTCCGAAACGTACTGACGATCAGGTGGTCCCTGGCCCTCGTGGCCGCCACGTACATGAGCCTAACTCGCTCAGCTTCCCCTGCCTGATTCTCGGCTTCTTTCCTCGCCTCATATCCCGCCGTCTGCAGAGTCAGGGAGTTATCGGACCTCAGGCTTACCTCAACTGCGCCCGCGCCTCGATCGAAGACCACAGGCCCGGCCCCGCCGCGGGACATGGAACCGAGACCCGTCAACACGACGATCGGGAACTCGAGGCCCTTGGCGGCATGGACGGTCATGATCCTGACGGCGTCCTCATCCGTCTCGGGTACCGGCGTCTCGACCACTCGCGCATCCTCGCTGGCCTGCCTCTCAATCCAGTCCAAGAAATCACGTAGGCCGCCTCCGGTCGTAGCGGCAAAAGTCCGGGCACGCTCTATGACAAACCTGAGCCGGCGCCATCGCTCGCGAGGCCTCCTCCTGTCAAACGTCAGCTCGATCATGCGCCGCTCCCGCACGAACCTCTCGATCAGGAAGTCGGCTTGCTGCCATATGCGGTCATTGTGGAACCGGGAGAGCGTCGCCAGGGCTGCTGAGACGGGCCCCTCGCCACCGTTTGGCCAGGTGTACGAAAACTTCCCGCCTGCGTCAATGAAGCTGAGCAGATCCGCGTCGCTGCATGCGAACGCGGAGGACCGAAGTGCGCCCACAATGGCAACCTCATCCGCAGGCGAATCAATCGCGCGAAGGCAGCTAATGAGTTCCCTGACGTCTTGGCTACTCAGCACCGTGGATTGGCTCTCGATACGGTACGGGATGTCAGCATCCGAGAGCTCGTCTTCCATCTCTCTCAACGCACTCCGGGTTGGCATGAGAACGCAGACGTCCCGGTACTGAGCGTCACGCAGTCCGCCATTTCCGTCTCGAATCTGCCATCTGTCGTTCCTGATCCGCCACAGTGCGCTGGCCGTCGCCCAGGCTTCGGCATGCCTCATTGCGGGCGCGTTCTCGCACTCGTCGCCGAACCAGTGCACACCCATCGGCGGGCTGCACTCCGGGGGGATCCAACGGGCGCGCAGTTCCTGGTACTCGGCTTGGACCAAACTCGGTTCGCGGCCCATCCACCTGCCGAAAATCGAATTGACCCATTCGACAATCGGCTCCTGGCATCGGAAGTTCTGGGTCAGCGGTGCGAGTCCCGCGCCAAGGCGGTCTCGCAGGTCCTTCACGGCCTCGATGTCGGCCCGCCTGAACCGGTATATCGACTGCTTAGGGTCGCCCACAATGAACAACCGGCCGTCGCTTCCTCCGCCGGTCAGCAACAGCGCGATCTCCGACTGTATTGGGTCCGTATCCTGGAACTCGTCAATCAGCACGTACCGGTACCGATCGAAGAAGTGCTCCCTCGCTCGCTCGTTCGCTCCGAGCAGGCCGCGCGCCCAGATCAGCAGGTCGTGGAACTCTGCTCTTCCCTCCTGTTTCCTCGACTTCGCGTAGTCGAGCACGAAGGTACGCAGCTCTTCCAGTAGGCCGTTCACCGCCGAGCGAACACGTCGAGTCAAGTAGGCATTGCGGGATGTGTCCAGATCGCGCAGCGTTTCCTTGAGCGTCTTGCACGCGTTGACACCGGTATGTGGATCGTCATACCAGTCCGGCTGCCTCCCTCTCGTAAACGAAATCTTCCCGAATCTGACGAGCCTCCGGGTGTTGGCTTCGTCGTTCTCCGGCCCCTGCCCCAGTTCTGCGCAGAGCAGAGCCACGTTCCGACCGTGGGCGGCGAGCGGGTCATCGTCACCGTTCTTCGCGAACGTCAGCAGACGCTCGACGAACAGCCCTTCGGCGGCCATGCTCTCGATCTCCCCGTCGCCGGCGGCTGCGTCCCCAAGCTCTAACGGCTGCGCCAGAAGATCATAGTTGGCATGAAACGCGCGGGCCACCTCCTCGAGGCGGCTCATCGAGAGAGGCAGGCCCAAACGTAGGAATCTCGCCAGCCCCGGCGCTGCGTCCTCCGAGTCGAGAGCGTTCTCCAGCCAGTCCCGCCAAGTTCGCTCGAATCTCAGGTCGGCCGTGATCTCATCGGACGTATCGAATCCCGGCGGTAGGCCAGCCTCCAGCGGGCGCTCCCTGAGAATCGAGGCGGCGAAGCTGTGGATCGTCTGGAACGCGCCGCGCTCCAGCGCACCCGCGGCCGTCTCGCAGCGCCGCCGTGCCACGTCCGTTGCGTCCCCGTCTCTGGCTCTGTTCTCCAGGCCCTGCCGCACACGGTCCCTGAGCTCCGCAGCCGCCGCTGCCGTGAATGTGATCGCAGCGACTTGATCTACCGTTGCTCTTCCCTCAGCAATAAGGCTGACAACGCGGGAAACAAGCGCCGTTGTCTTGCCGGTACCCGCGCTCGCCTCGACGAACAGCGTCTCGTCGAGCGAATGCTCAATCCGGTCGCGCTGCTCTTGGTCGGCGAGGACGTTGCCTTCGGTCACGGTCACTCTTCTCCGACGTCCTCGGCGAGCTCGGCGTATTGGGCCAGGGCGCCATCGCGCTTCTTGCCTTCCCACAGCCGGAGTCTGTTAGACGGGCAGATCCGGTCGAAGTCGCAGAAGCGGCAGTTCCTCCAGTTGCCACGGTCTCCTGCGCCCGGCCTAGCTGGGAAGGTCCCGGCGGCGATTCCGGACGAAACGATGGCAACCACGCTCTCGAAACGCTCCTTCAGGGCATCCTCATCCAGGTCCACCTCCACCTTCTCGAACCTGCCCTTCGATGTCACGAACCAGAAGAAGCCGCTGGCACCGTCCGGAATGCCAGGGGTGGCCCGCACCGCCGCAGCGTACACCGGCAGTTGAAGTCGGCGCCCCCGGTCTAGCGGGTCCTTGTTCATGTCCCTAAAGGCAGAGGTCCCGCCTGTCTTGTAGTCGATCACTATCGCGGTCTCACCGTCCTCGCTTACATCGACCCGGTCGATCATGCCGCGAAATGTGACCACTGGTCCGCCCGGCAGCTCGACCTTCGCGGCCTGCAATTGATCGCGGTCGGGGGCGCCGAACCGTTGCTCGACCGCCATCGTTGTCCAGCCCCCGGACCTCCACTGCTCGTCTTCCAAAAGGAACCTGTCCAAGTCTTCCAGTATCTCCTGCTTGGCCACGCGCCACAGCAGGCGTCTCCCCAACTTGCCAGCCCGTTCTGCCGCCTCGAACTCCCGCTCCGCGATCTCGCGCATCTGTTTCCCTCTACTCGCGCTCCATGCATTTCCCGGTGCGGGGACATCGCCGGATTCCATGGATTCCCTCATGAACTGTTCCAAAATGCGGTGGACAAGCGATCCCTTGTCCAAAGGTGAGATTGAGAGCTCGTCCGCTGGCGCGTCCAGTGCGGATATCCTGAGCACGTCGCCCAGAAAGTACCGGTACGGACAGGTAGCCCACCTCTCGAGCCCCGTCGGTGAGAGCACACCTTCGCGCTGCCGGCTCAGCCTTCTGCTCGCGCCCGCAACCGCCGACACATCCCCGTCCCAGGCGGTGAAGCGTCCGCTGAGGCGCTGTCCTTCCATGTACAGGGCCCGGCCGAGAGGCTCTTCGTCCGCAAGGAAGTGACCGCGCAGGCCTCTCCTGGTCTTCCTCCACTCGTGCAAGGAGGCTAGGTCGTAGTCGTGCTCATCCGCAGCTCTGGATTCCCCCGCAAGGTCCAGGCCGTGCTGCACAGACTCAATGACCGTGAGCCACGGCTCCCCTGAGAGCCGAGTCAGCTCGTCCGACGAAACGGGCGCGCCGTAGAGATCACGGGCTGCCTCCAGTAGCCACGGGGACGGGTATTGCTCCCGCTGGCCGCCCGGCTCCGCGCGAGGGTAGCTCAGCACCACGGAGCGGCCGGCGGACAGAGCGCATAGGTAGGAGCGTCTGTCTTGGGCTTCGCGCTCGGCAGCTCGCCCGAGCGTCCCCTCATCGCCTAGGTTGCCGAGCAGCCGCTCAGGAAGGATCGGATCGTCGGCCGGTCTTCGAGGAAACCCACTCTCCGCCACGCCGACCACGTGCACCAGATCGAACACCATGCCCTGCGCGGCGTCAAGCGGCCCCACGAACACGCCCGTTCCCAGCGGGCCCAGCGAGCCCACCCCAGTGTCAAGCGCCTCTCGCAGATGGAAGGCAAAGTCATCCGCGCCGAATTCCGGGAACCTCGTTCCAAGTTCCGCAATTTCGTCGAGGTCCTTATTGAGGACACTGAGCGCATCATGGCCTGACTGCGGCCACGAGTCAGCGTCATGCGCATACTTCTCCAGTTGTGACTTGCACCAGTCCGCGCTTTCACGGAATCCGCTGGACGACAGCAGGTCGGCATCGTCCGCCAGCGTCTCGACGAATGCCCTCAGCCGGTCCGCCGCTTCGAAGAGTCTCCTGTGTCTTGCAATTGTGCCGGGCGGGACCTCATCAAAGTCCACGTATGAGTCGATACGTGCCTTCTCACCCCTTCGATAGGTGTCCAGCCTGTCCAACCACTGGCCTCTACCTCCGACGATACCGGCATCAGCCGAAATCCGTTCCCAGAGGAGCAGTTGGTCATATGCAGCGGCGCCAGTGTGCGGATCGCGTACAGGCGCTTCCGCCACCCATCTGAGAACCGCCGACCTGCTTAGTCCGTCCTCGACCGCCTTCAGCAGCAGATCGAGCAGCTTTCCGGGAGGCGTGTCGCTGAGACGCTTGCGGACGGGACCTGCGGCTGGTATCCCGGCCAACTCCAACTGGCTGGCTATTAGCTGCGCGTAGGGCTCGGCCTGTCCGTAGAGCACGGCAGACCTGTGGAACGGCACGCCCTCTCTGGCCTTGGCCATGACGCTCCTGATGGCCGACCTCACCTCTTCCGCAGCGTCGGGAGCGCTGACGATGAGCGCGTTCGTCATCGGCCCTCCTTCCCGGTCCGCGAGCACGTTCGCCGTCCCGTCCGGACATAGCCGCTTGGCCAGGTCCAGCGGCGCCGCGTCAGCCGCATCGTCTCCCAACAGCCCGGCGATAGAAGTGCAGCGTCCCGCCCGGTAGAGCGCCTCCGCCAGTAGCGCCTCTCCCGGTGACAGGGCGGATACCAGGTAGAGGATCAGGTGTCCGGTCTCTAGGAACGCCTTCGACACGCCTGACGTAACGGCCCTGGCAGCCTCAACGGCCAGGCGTTCGTCTCCGTAGCAGTCCGCGGTTAACTCTCTGTACCGTCGGAACCAGCGGACGGTTTCCGACCGAAACTCGTCCAGCAGCTCGATACCGCGCAGTATCCGTTCGCCCCTGCGTTCCAGGTCCCTGAACGTGTTGCGCAGCGATGCCTGGAGTTTCGGATGGTCCTTTATCTCAGACAGCGGGCTTTGTGAGTGCACCCCATCGGCAGTCGCACGTATCGCCGCCGCTTCCAAATGTCGCGTCAGCTTGCTACGCCCGCCCTCCGCCGCCTCCCTCTCCTCCAGTATGCCCGCAAGGTCGGACATCGTCCGGAACTGCACGTTTGCAATCCCGTGCTCGCTGGCAAGTGCACGCCTCACCGCAACCGCCGCGTAGCGAGTCGGGACAACCACCGTCACGGGTGCAAGCGGATCGTCCCGTTTTAGGGTTGAGACTATCTCCCTGAGCCTGAGGAAGGAGGATGGGCCGTACCTTTCCAGGTACACCCCGCCTGTACCGGACGCAACCATGGAATCAGTCTACATCACGGGTCGGCCGTGATGGCGCACCGCGTTGTGCTAGCATTCTCAGACATCGGGGGAAGCGTCCGGGAAGTGCCGGCGGCCTCCTCACCTGCACACGTACATACGAGGGGTTATGCGATTGACCTCACCCATGCCAGAGACGCTGCTTGATATGCTGGAAGCTGGGCGGCCTGAAGACATCGCTCTACAAGCGCCTGGCGGACCTTCAGTCACATACGACAACCTGCGACGGCAAGTACATGACCTCGGCGGGCAGATCCGCGGGCTCGGGATCGAGAGGGAAGACCGCGTTCTCTCGGCCCTACCGAACGGTCTTGAGGCCATCGTGAGCTTTCTGGCCGTGTCGTCGGTTGCCACAGCCGGTCCCCTCAATCCCGGATACAAGCCCGAAGAGTTCAGGTTTTACATGGAGGACACTAGGCACAAGGCGCTCATCACGCCCGTCGATGGAGGTGAAGCCGCTCGCGGCGTCGCCCTCGACGGCGTCCTGCAGATCGCGGCCGCGTGCGATACGGCCGGTACGGTTACGCTGACCGCAACGCAGTCTGCGGGCCGCGCCTCGATCGAGCCTCCGGCCCCGGGAGACCCCGCGCTGATTCTCCATACCAGCGGCACCACGAGCCGCCCGAAGCGCGTGCCACTGCGGCACAGAAACCTCGCCGCCTCCGCCGTCAACATACGCGATACTTACACGCTCACCTCGCAAGACGTTTCGCTGTGTGTTATGCCGTTGTTTCATGTTCATGGCATTGTTGCCTCGCTGTTGGCGACACTCCTTTCCGGGGGCACGGTGTTGGTGCCGCAGCGATTCTCGGCGAATGGCTTCTGGACCATGTCCGGGACATATGGCGTGTCGTGGTACACGGCCGTACCCAGCATGCATCAGGCGCTGCTTGCCAGGAGCGCGGGACAGGCGCCTACAGTTCCTGACTCCATGCGGTTCATCAGATCGTGCAGTTCCCCTCTCGCGGGCGACGTGATGCTGGCGATCGAGGAGCGGTTCGGCGTGCCGGTTCTGGAGGCGTACGGCATGACCGAAGCAGCACACCAGATGACATCGAATCCCCTTCCGCCTGGCGAACGACAGCCGGGATCGGTAGGCCCGGGCACGGGCGTCGACGTTGCCATCATGGACGAAGATGACCGGCTCGTGCCCGAGGGCGGCCGCGGAGAGGTGGTCATAAAAGGCCGCAACGTGATTGACGGCTACGAAGACAACCCGCAGGCGAACGCGGACTCCTTCACCGACGGCTGGTTCCGCACGGGCGACGAAGGCACCATGGACGCACACGATTATCTCACCCTCACGGGGCGGCTGAAGGAACTGATCAATCGCAGCGGGGAGAAGATTTCCCCATGGGAGCTGGACCAGGTGCTAATGGCGCACCCCTCGGTCGCTGAGGCGGTCTGCTTTGCCGCACCGCATCCGATGCACGGCGAAGAACCCTCGGCGGCGGTCGTGCTTTCCGGCCAAGCCACGGAGCGGGACCTGATACGCCACTGCCGTGAACGGGTGGCCGCGTTCAAGGCCCCGCGTAAGATTCACATCCTGGACCAGATACCGAAGACCGCCACAGGCAAGGTCCAGCGCAGGCTCGTGGCCCAGGCCGTCCTGGGTTCAGATGCGTGAAGATAGCAATCTTCGGCGCCGGTGCCGTCGGGGCGTTCCTCGGCGCAAAGCTGGCCGCGGCAGGCGTGGACGTCACTCTGATCGCGAGAGGTCCGCACCTCGAGGCGATGCGCCGCGACGGCGTGCGCGTCAGAGAGGCTGATTCGGAGTTCACGGCGCGCGTTACGGTAACGGACGATCCGGAGCAAGTCGGCGAGGTCGACTACCTGTTCCTCACTGTGAAGGCGCACTCTCTGGCCGGAATCGTGGGACGCATCGGGCCGATGCTCGGCCCCGGTACCGCCGTTGTCTCCGCTCAGAACGGCATCCCGTGGTGGTATTTTCAGCGTCACGGCGGCCCCTGGGATGGGACTCGGCTGGAGGGCCTCGACCCCGGCGGGGTGATCTCAGACGCTATTCCGCAGGAGCGGATTCTGGCCTGCATCGTCTACCCGACGACGGTGATAAGAGAGCCGGGCGTGATCGACCATCTGGAGGGCAACCGGTTCACGTTGGGCGAGCTGGACGGCGCGAAATCAGACCGGTGCCGCGACCTGGCCCGCGCGATAATGTCGGCTGGCCTGAAAGCCCCCGTCAGCACCCGGATCCGGCGCGACCTCTGGGTGAAGCTGCTTGGCAACGTCGCTTTCAATCCCATCAGCGCCCTAACCGGCGCGACAATGGTCGCCATCGCCACCGATCCGGGCACGAGTGCGCTCGCCCGCGCAGTCATGGAAGAGGCGGACGCCGTGGCCGCCGCACTTGGCGTGAAGATTCCGGTCTCCGTGGAGCGGCGCCTTGCGGGCGCCGAGGGCGTGGGAGAGCATAAGACTTCGATGCTCCAGGATGTCGAAGCCGGCCGCCCGCTGGAGGTGGAGAGCGTCGTGGGCGCAGTGGTGGAGCTGGGCGACAAGCTCGGCCTGCCAATGACCAATACGCGCGCCGTCTATGCCTGCACAAATCTGTTGGCGGCGCGCATCGCCGCGGTATGATGCTCTGAGGAAGTCAACAGCATTCGGGAAGGCTCCCGGTGCTCACGTCGAGAGGAGGCAACTTGGATTCCACTAGTCGAGACGATGCCGAACAAGTGACACAGGCCAACGCATGGGCGCAGGTCGATGTAGCTGATTTGCTTACAGGCGCCGCACTTGCGATAGGCGCCGGCACGCCGACGGACGTCGGGCGCTCATGGGCGCTGCCTACCGCGCACCCGGACCCGATCGTTCTCGCAGGCGGCATTCCGGACGCCGACACCCTCCCCGTACAGGAACTGCGGGACGCGCTCGGCCAAGTCCTTGCGACCGACGCGCGTGACGCGCTTGAGTACGGAGGGCGTGTGGGATATGACGGCCTGCGGGAAGCAATGGCAGAGCGACTGAGCAGGACCGAGGGAATTCCCATGGCGATGGACAACCTGCTATTCAACAACGGCAGCTCCGGGACTATCGACAACATCTGCAGGGCCTTCATCGAGCCGGGCGACGTCATAATTACCGAGAGGCCAAGCTACTCCGGCTCGATCCGCACGATGCGCGGGTACCAGGCTCAGATCGTGGACGTTGAAATGGATGACGGGGGAATTTCCCCCGACGGGGTGCGGGATGCGATCAATGCAGTGGAGTCCGAGGGTGGTCGTGTGAAATTCCTGTACACAATCGCGGACTTTCATAACCCGACGGGTGTCACCATGTCCCCCTCGCGCAGGGCGGAACTTGTCGAGCTATGCGCGGCGCATAGGATTATCATCTTGGAAGACGCCGCATACGCGGAACTGTACTTCGGCGCCGAGCCTGTTCCTTCCATCTACTCTATCGCCGAGGGTGAGGGCGTGCTCAAACTCGGCTCCTTCAGCAAGTCCCTGGCCACGGGCCTGCGCGTCGGTTGGGTGCAGGGCCGTCCGGACTTCGTCGAGTCGATCAGCAGGATGCGGTTCGACATGGGAAGCAACCCACTCATGCTGCGCGCCTTGGCCGACATCGTGTCTTCCGGCAAATTCGACAGCCATCTGGACAAGATGCGCCCCATTTACGAGGAGAAGAGCAGGGTCCTTGCCAACTCCCTCGCGGAGCACTGCGAGCCGTACCTGCGGTTCAGCGAACCCTCAGGCGGGTTTTTCCAGTGGGTCGAAAGCACCGGGGTTCCAGCACGTAAGGTACTGAACAAGGGCGCCGAGGAAGGCTTGATAATGCCCGTCGGCTCCGTGTTCTACCGTCGCGGCGAGGAGCAGGACACTACACACATTCGCATGGCCTTCAGCAACGCCCCGCTCGACAAGCTGAACGAGGTCGGTGAAAGGCTGAACCGGGCATTCCGAAGCGCCGTCGCCGACTGATACGGCCCGCGCCAATCCCGCGAACGTAAGCTACACCGGCTACTCGGACGCACCCTCCGTGTCAAACTCGGCGCCGTCGACCGCGTCCCGAAGGCTCCAGCACAGGTCCATCTGACCCATTCCCCATTCTATTGGCAAAGGCCGGGGGGGGGGGGGGTATCTACACTACCCAATTCGGTCAGGGTAACGCTCCTCCGTAAGAAAAGAGCCGCCAGACACCGTCCCTCTAAGGGCCTGCTACACGGAGGTACTCTCCGCATCTGCATCCGCGCCGGCCTCTCCTTCGACGGCTCCCTCGCCGTCTTCAGCCATCTCCTCCAGCTCGAATCCCTCCAGTTTGCGCGGCGGCAGCACTCGGCAGATTACGTCTCCCGGTTCCGACAGGATGTCCACGTTCTCGCTGGTAGCGAGGTCCCTGACGTGTACTGCCATATCAAAGCTGGTCAACCCAGAAATGTCCACTTCGATCGATGCGGGCATCTCAAGTGGGAGCGCTTCCACTGGCAAGGACGACATCTGCTGCACCAGTGTGCCGCCATCCCTCACGGCCAGTGCCTCCCCTACGAACACCAGCGGGACTTCCGTCCGCAGCCGCTGTTCTGCGTCGACTCGCATGAAGTCCACGTGCAACAGGTCCTCAGACACCGGGTGCCGCTGTACCTCCCGAACGAAGCAGATCGTCTCGCCAACTTCGCCAGGCACTGACACGGCCACTGGCACGTTCGTGCCAACCTCCGGCAGCATCCTGGACAGCGTGTGACCGTCCGCCTGCAGCGAGACGGGTCCCTTGTCCCCTCCGTAGAGGTGCACCGGCACGATCCCCCGCCGTCGGAGGCGTCCCACCTTCTTGCCTGTCACGCTTCTGCTCGCGAGATCGACCGAGTATCTGGTATCCGTGGCCATCATCCTTGTCCTTGGTCTTCAGAGAATCGGCCCCGCGCTACGGAGCCGCGCGTACATTCTACCAGCTTTGCAGTCTGCCTCGATGCGGAGTCATTGATCCTGCCTACCTTCACCGAAGCAGGCTGCAATGTCCCAGGCAACTGTAGAGGCGGCAGGACCAGATTGGCAGAGCGGTCATGCTGCACCACGATCTGGCACCCAAGACGGGAGACAGTCTGCCCTTTCGAGGCGCCTTCACATGCTGGTGTCTTTCTTACATGTCGAGCTTGGAATGTTCGATTCATCCTCATCAGAGTGTTCGAGGAATACAAGGAGATCAGTATTGTCATTGCGCCATGCGCGTCTCTTGGTCCCGTTGTTTGTGTTGTTTGCCGACGTCATGACTATAACCGCGTCCGGGTCCGGGGAGCCTGAGTTGCCCGACACCACCGCTGACTCGGTGCTCGCATACTTGGATGAGGTCGACTACCGGGAGTCCTGGGAACTGTGGCCCGGCTTGGGCGAAAAATACCCGGGCGGCGATCCTCATGGCATGCTTATGACCACCTACCTCAACCCTGCCGCCTATGATGCCCTGGACCAAAAGAATGGATTCATGCCCAACGGAGCTATCATAGTCAAAGAAAACTACACTCCGGAGGGCGACCTAGCCGCAACCACCACCATGTTCAAGAAAGCCGGCTACAACCCGGACCACAACAACTGGTTCTGGCTCAAGGTCCTGGCCGACGGGACTGTCGAGAAGCAGGGCAAGGTGGAAGGCTGCCAGACATGCCACGGAGAAGTGGCGGACAACGACTACGTCTGGACCGGGCAATTGAACTAGGGGCACGGCGCTAGAACGCCCCTGTCGTCGGTCCGTACCCCTGGCAATGGGAGCGAAGTTGCCCGACGCCGCGAACCACGCCTACCGGAGCTGGGGACTTCTTCTGCCGTAGCTACTCGCTCTAATCGCCGCCCCAGAACTGACCGGTACGGAGTCCTACAGCCTCCCCGCGTATACGGCCGCGCCCTGTCCCGCGATCCTGCCGAACGTGAACGTGATGCCACAGGTCACCGCGTAGCCCACGAATGGCGGCTTGTCCAACGGTAGCGCCCAGTTCGACTTCGGCGGCGTCACGCCTGAGGTCGACAGCCCGTCCAAAGCCGCCGGATCGAACTCGCCCTTGCTCGTCGATGCGTTGTACTTGTCTACCGTCTCGACCAGGCCCTCGCGGTCGATGCTGAGCCTGTCCGCAAGCTCACCGATGGTATCCGCCTCGGCCGAGGACACCTCCGGGATCCGGTACTCGTCCCGCAGCAGGTGTCGGGTCTTCTGATCGAATATCTGGAACGCGGCGCGACGCGGCTGGTACAGAACCTCCCGGCCGTACTTGGCGTACGTGTAGTTGCGAAGGTCTGCCCCCTCGTCCACGAACCGCTTGCCGTTCACGTTCACAATGATTCCGAACGGGTACGAGTGCTTCTGGAACAGGTCCGCGATGTTCCGGTCTCCGAAGGCCGGCGCGTTGAGGTCCCACGCCACCGCGTGGCAGCCGCTCCAGTGTCCGTGAGGCATCGCCCCGGCGGCAAGCGCCATGTCGATGCCCTCGCCGGTGTTGTAACGCGTTCCCCTTACTTTCGCCAACTCCCAGCCCGCGCCTAGGTAGCGGGCGCGCATCTCCGGGTTCGCCTCGAACCCGCCGCAGGCCAGCACCACTGCTCGGGCCGTGAGGTCGATGATGCTCTCCGGCGTCCGCACGTGCACGCCCTCGACGGCGCCGGTCCCGTCCACGGCGAGCGACCTCGCCGCCGAGTCGTACCGCACCTCGACACCCGCTTTCTCGCAAAGCTCGAACAGGCTGTCGGAAAGTCCCTTGCCCGCGCCTACGGCCTCAAGCACCAGGCCGCCCCAAAACCTGTGCACCCCATCCCGCATGAACGCCTGTCTGCCGTACGCTGGGACCCATCGCACGCCCCGCTCCATCATCCACCGGACCGTCTCGTATGACCTTGACGTCAGGACCTGGATCAGGTCCGGGTCGGACAGCCCTTCGGTGACCCTCATCACGTCGGCGTACATATCCGCCACGGTGTAGGGGCGCACTTCGATTGTCGAGCGCAGCTTGCCGGCCGGTTCGTCCAGCAGAGCGGCTACATCATCGACGCCCCCGTGAGCGAACCTGAACAGTCCGCCGGAGAAGTACGTGTTGCCGCCGCGCAGGTGCTCCGGAGCCTTCTCGAGCACGGCGACGCGAGCTCCTTCATCCGCCGCCGCGAGCGCGGCGCACAGGGCCGCATTTCCCGCGCCGACCACGATTACGTCAAAGTTGCTCTCAGGCTTCATTCTCGCTCCAACTTGTCAATCCCGGCGCGTTCCTGGGCAACCGGAGCAACGATTCTTCCGATCAATCTACTCCTGCGCACCTGCTCTGACGGCACGGGAAGTGGAAATGCGGGCGCTGACCACCCCTTCAGAAGAGAGGGAAAATAAGAGAACAGCTCGAAAATCTGTCACATTCCGTAACATTTTGTCACGTTCCATAGCTGGGGGCGTTGGAGCACGTTACAGGAATTGGCAAGAGTTGCTACCTGATTGAACCGGAAAGTATTAAAAAGGTGACGAAAACGTTGCACTTTCGATACAGCCGGACGGCCGTTCCCGGGGTGGGACGGGGGCGGAGCGGTCCCGCGCCCCGACACGAGATTGCGGTGCGCAAACGTTGCCACGCATCTATAATAGCACACGCGTTCGCGCAAGGCAATCGCCGGGGTGAGAATGGCAGGGCCACTTCATTTTCGGCCTCGGCCCGGCATCAAGCGCATAGCTGGCTCTGAGCCATTCGGCTTTGCTGGACTCATTGGACAGTCGCAAAGCGGGCTCAGGACAGGCTCGACGATGCTCTTTCGCTCATGTGGCACCGAAGTGACGGCAGTTGCATCAGCCGGCGCGTCTATCCGCTGCTTCTCATCACCGATCCGGTGTTCAAGTGGTTACCGCGGTCCACAGATTAGACAATGGCCGAAACCAAGGGAAGACGGAACGCGCGAAATTGTGACGGCTATGACGGACACTCTTGTCCACGGGCTGTCCGGCCAATCTATACTAGAGCCTTTCAGGAGGTTCGGAACTGGAACAGGATCGCAAAGAATTGTTCGAACGGCTGCGCAAGGAGATCGACTCCGCTCGCGTCATCGACGCAATGGAGCGCGTGCCTCGCGAGGCGTTCCTGCCTCCCGAGCTCATTGAGCGCGCCTACCAGGATAACCCGCACCCGATAGGCGAGGGCCAGACCATCTCGCAGCCTTTCATCGTGGCGCTGATGCTGGCAGCCTTGGAAGTCCGGCGCTCGGACGAGGTGCTGGAGGTCGGCGCCGGCAGCGGCTACCAGGCAGCGCTGCTGGCGGAGTTGGCCCGCAAGGTCGTGACTACCGAACGCCTGCAGACGCTGGCCGACATGGCCCGGCGCAACGTCGAGCGCCTCGGGTACGACAGCGTGCGCGTCGTCCACACGTCGACCGGCATAGGCTGGCCGCCGGAGGCCCCGTACGACGCCATCGTGGTGGCCGCTGCCGCGCCGCGGATCCCCAACGAGCTCTGGGACCAGCTTGCCGACAGGGGCAGACTCGTGTGCCCGGTCGGCCCGCCCGATAAGCAGGAACTGCTGAAGATAGTGCGGTCCGGCGATTCCCGGTCGGTACAAAGCCTCGGCGGCTGCCACTTCGTGCCGCTGATCGGCGCCGGCGCCTGGCCGGAACACACGTCCACCAACGGGTCGAGTTCTCTCGCGACTCGGCGAGACTACCTGTAGCCGTATGGCTTACGAGACGGTCATAGGGCTGGAGGTCCACGCGCAGCTCCTCACCCGGAGCAAGATGTTCTGCGCCTGCCACGCCGACTACCAGGACTCAACGCCCAACAGTGCCGTTTGCCCCGTCTGCATGGGAATGCCCGGCGTCCTGCCCGTCATCAACAGCCGCGCCGTCGAGCTGGTCGTACGCACGGGCCTGGCGCTCGGCTGCGAAATCGCCTCGTACACGAAGTTCGACAGGAAGAACTACCCGTACCCGGACCTGATGAAAGGCTACCAGATATCCCAGTACGACCTCCCGATTGCCAGCAACGGCACGCTGACCGTCGAAGTCGACGGGCTCGAGACCGAGGTCGGGATCGAGCGCGTCCACCTGGAGGAAGACGTAGCCAAGCTGTTCCACAGGGCCGCACCGGACGGCGAGCAGTACAGCCTGCTGGACATCAACCGGTCCGGTGTACCGCTCATGGAGATCGTCAGCGCGCCGGACATGCGGACGCCGGAAGAGGCCCGCAGCTACCTCGTGCAGCTCCGGTCCATTCTCCGCTACATCTCAGCGAGTACGGCAAACATGGAGCAGGGCAGCTTCAGGTGCGACGCTAACATCAGCATCCGGCCTGTGGGGAACCGGGAACTCGGCGTAAAGGTCGAAGTGAAGAATATGAACAGCTTCCGCTCCGTGTTCATGGCGCTGACATACGAGCAGGAGCGCCAGGCGCGTGTTGCCGCCGGGGGCGGCCGGATCGTGCAGGAGACGCGAGGCTGGGCGGAGGAGCGTGGCGTGACCGTGTCCATGCGCTCCAAGGAGTACGCCTCAGACTACCGCTACTTCCCCGAGCCTGACCTGCCGCCGTTGGAACTCGATCCGGCATGGGTGGAGGGAATTCGGTCCGAAATGCCCGAACTGCCCCGCGCCAGACGGGACCGCTTCGAGCGGGTATTCGACCTATCGGCCTACGACGCGGGCCTGCTCACCGCCTCCAGGGAAGCGGCAGACTACTTCGAGGCTGCGGTGAAACTTGGCAAGGGCGACCGCCCAAAGCTCGCCAAGTCCGTGAGCAACTGGATGCTCGGCGAGATGGCGCGCCTGCTCAACGAGAAAGGCAGCAGTATCGATGACCTCAAGTTCTCGCACAGGGACCTCGTCGACCTGATAGGAATGGTCGTCGACGGCACGCTCAGCACGACAATGGCTCGGACCGTGTTCGAGACGATGTTCAGTACGGGCACGCCACCCCGCGAGATCGCCGAGTCTGAGGGGCTCGTCCAGGTCAGCGACGCCGAGTCCCTTCGGGCCGTCGTGGAAGAAGTGCTTGCGGCCAACCCGGACCCGGTACGCGACTACCTTAGCGGCAAGGACGCGGCGGTGCGCTTCCTCATCGGCCAGGTCATGAAGGCCACCCGCGGGAAGGCCAACCCGCAGGTTGTCAACCAGACAATGACGGAAGAGCTGGAGGCGCTGCGGTAGGCTAGCCGTCGCCGGAACGCTAGGACGTTGGCAGGATTGCGGTTATCATTGTTTGCTTACAGGGGGTGAGCAGGACAGGCAGATGCAGCAAACAATGAACGTTGTGCAGATCGCGATAGCGATCACGCTGGTGGTAGTGATCCTGATGCAGGTACGCGGCCAGGGCGGCGGACTTTTCGGCGCGGCCCAGAGTTCTTACAGGACCAGGCGAGGCCTCGAACGACTGCTGTTCCAGTTCACCGTCGTGCTCGTCGGCGTGTTCATCACCGCCTCGATAGTGAGCGCCCGCGTCTTCTGAGGACGGCACACACTTGGAGCGTGCTTAGCAAGGGCAACCGTACCGGTCCAGCCCACCCGCGAGCGGCGTGGTCTCCGGGGGCACATCCCCCAGAAGACTTTAGAGACTCCGCCCTTAGGTCCGTGACCAGATGGTGCCTTCGGGCGAGTCCTGGAGCGAGATCCCGAGCGCGGCAAGCTCGTCCCGTACCCGGTCCGCCAGGTCGAACCGCTTTGCCTGACGCATTTCGGCCCGCAACTCCACCAGCAGGTCCACGAACGGCGCCACATCCTCCGCACCTCCGCGCTCAGGGGCGGCCTCCAGACTGAGCCCAAGCACCCCGGCTAGGCTTCTGAGCGCCATCTGGCCTGCCCCAACGTCCTTGCCCTTACCGCTCGACCTGTTGATTTCCCTCGCGAGATCAAACAGCGCCGCAACGGCGCGCGGCGTGTTGAGGTCGTCTTCCATAGCCTCCACGAAGACCGCCTCGTAGGGGCCGGGGTCCAAGGCAGGACCAAGTCCTGAAACGGCCTCCAGCGCCTGACGAAGCCGGCCAACCGCGCGAGCGTGGCCGTCAACCGCCTCGTCCGTGTATGTCACCGGACTCCGGTAGTGAGAGCTCAGGAAGAACAGGCGCAGCGCGTCCGGCTCATGCTTCTCAAGCGCCTCGCTCACATCGACAATGTTGCCGATCGACTTGCTCATCTTGTCTTCGCCGAATCGGACCATGCCGTTGTGCACCCAGAACCGAGCGAAGGGCTTTACCGATGAGTACGCCTCGGACTGCGCGATCTCGTTCTCGTGGTGAGGGAACACCAGGTCCCGGCCGCCGCCGTGGATGTCTATGGTCTGGTCCAGGTAGCGTATGACCATTGCGCTGCACTCGATGTGCCATCCCGGCCGACCCGGACCCCAAGGGCTATCCCATGCGGGCTCTCCAGGCTTCTCGCCCTTCCAGAGAGCGAAGTCCATCACGTCCTCTTTCTGCTCGTCGACCTCCAGCCGGGCGCCCGCGATCATGTCTTCCAGCTTGCGCCGGCCCAGCTTGCCGTACTCCGGGTCCTTCCTGACTCGGAAGTACACGTCCCCATTGACCGCGTAAGCGAACCCGCGCTCCTCAAGCCGCAGGATCATGTCGACGATGCCCTCTATCTCCTGCGTGGCCCTTGGATAGAAGGAGGCCCGCTTAACGTTCAGGGCGTCCATGTCGGACAGGAACGCCGCTATGTTCCGCTCCGCCAGTTCCCCGACCGTGATGCCCTCTTTGGCCGACGCGGTGATCATCTTGTCGTCGATGTCCGTGAAGTTCTGTACGTGCCGGACTTCCAAGCCCTTGGACTCCATGTAACGCCGGACCACGTCGAAGACAACGGCGCTCATAGCGTGACCCACGTGGGAGCCGGAATAGGGAGTGATGCCGCAAACGTACATCTTGACGACGCCGTCGGAGACGGTGAACTCTTCCTTGATGCTCGTCAGCGTGTTGTACAGTTTCATGCGGTTGGATCGATTGTGGCGACCGCCATGGCGCAGATTCCCTCGCCTCGCCCCGTGAAGCCCAGGCCGTCGGTTGTAGTGGCCTTAATGCTGACCAGCGACTGACTCAGCCGCATAGCCCTGGAGACGGAGGCCTTGATCAGGTTTCTTACCGGCGCAACGGCCGGTTTTTCGGCCAAGATTGTAGCATCGACGTAAGCCACCTTCCAACCGATTTCTCCCAACTTGTCGACCGTGCGGGCCAGCAATTCCAGGCTGTTCGCGCCTTCGTAGGCCGGGTCCGATGACGGGAAGTGCGAGCCGATGTCCCCGAGCCCGGCAGCACCCAGAAGTGCATCGATTATCGCGTGGCACAGGACATCGCCGTCGCTGTGCCCCTGCAGCCCACGGTCGAACTCCATACGGACGCCGCCGAGCACCAGGGGCCGGCCGTCGGCGAACGGATGGACATCTACGCCGATGCCGGTTCTCTGCCCGGTCATGCTCCCGCCATCTCCGTCTCTCCACGAGCGCTCAAGATGGCCTCCGCCACGGTTACATCCTCCGGGGTTGTGACCTTGAGGTTCGTGTAGGAGCCGTGAAACAGCTTGACGGTAACGCCAATGCGCTCCACCATCGCGGCGTCATCGGTCACGTCATCGCCCACGCGCCGGTGCGCTTCAGCCAGCACATCCTGTCTGAAGATCTGCGGGGTCTGCACGGTCCAGAGGCTGTCCCTTGGCGGCGTCTCCAGCACGTTCAGTTCCTCATCGGCAACCTTGATCGTGTCTTTTACCGGCACCGCCGCTACGGCCGCGCCGGTCTCCTTCGCCGCGCAAAGCCCGCGCGCAACCATTGCAGCTTCGAGGAAAGGCCGGGCGCCATCATGCACGATCACCCAGTCGCAGGGACTTAGCGTCTCCAGGCCCCGTCGAACCGAGTCCTGGCGCCTCAAGCCGCCGGTCGTGACGGCTCTCACCTTGCCCCAGCCGTTGGCCGCGACCATTTGCCGCGCCGACTCCAGGTTGCGCTCCGAGAGCACCAGCGCTACCTCAGCGACGGCCTCGCACCGGGAAAGCGCGTCGAGGCAGTGCCACAGCAACGGCCGCCCGCCGATGTCCACGAACTGCTTGTCAACGCCGTCCATGCGACGGCTTTCGCCGGCCGCCGCCACAATAGCGCCGACGGGCTCGCGGGCACGCTGCGTTGCGGGATGGGGAATGTCCATGGCGGGGTTATGGTAGCAGGGTGGCCCATGAGGCCCCTTCTTCCCAAGCGTGCCTCACTCTACCGCGCCCGACCGCAGCCACGCCCGCCAGGAGGCCGGCTTGCGGCGGCCGTACTTCACCCGCGAGGCTCCCAGGAACCGCGCGAGGTCTTCGACCGTCCGGGCGGTTGCTTCGCCGACATCAGAGTCAGACTTGGCGTCTTCCTCGGCGTAAACGGAGTTCACGACTAGCGTACCGGTCTTCCTGTCCATCTTCGGGTCCAGCCGTCCGACGAGCCTGTCGCCGTGCAGGATCGGCATCACATAGTATCCGTAGTTGCGGCGGCTCTTCGGCACGTATATCTCGATCGTGAAGTCGAATCCCCACATGGCGAGCGTTCGGGCGCGGTCGCAGATCAGGTTGTCGAACGGCGAAAGCAGCACCGTGCGGGGCGACCAGTCGTGGTCGAGATTTTCCAAGAGCGGGACATCGTCCCGGTGGACGTACCAATCGCCCCGCCAGGGTTCCGCGTCATCCTCGATCTTCGCTCGAACTACCAGCCCCTCCTCCACGAGGTCCCGCATCGTCTCCCCGACCCCATCGTAGTGTCCGCGCACGAAGTGATTTCGAATATGGGTCTGTGTGCCCACTCCTAGAGCCTTCAGCGAGATCTGCGCAGCCCGACTGACCGCCTCGGCTTTCGGAATCGGCTCGCGGTCCATCCACTCATGCAGCCATCGATCGATCAGCGTCCAGTACCTGCGCAATCCTTCTCGCCTTGCAACCACTACTTTGCCGCCGGCCCACAGGTAGGACAGCATCCAGCGGACGTCGTCCCCTGTGCTCCAGGCGGTGGCAGGCCCCCTGGGACCGGCAGCGGGAGTATGATCCCGGAGCTGATCCGAAGTCATCGGAGGGTTTTTCGCAAGTGACGTCAGCACCTGCTCCCGCAACTCCAAGTGCTCGCCGAGCCACTCGCGAACGTGTACGTCCCACTTGCTTTCTCCGGTGTGTGCGGCCGCCATTTGCGACCTGTGGATGTCGAAATTCTCCGTCAGCACGATCGAGGCCGCGTGCGCCCAGTACTCGAACAGCCGCTTCTCTTTCCATAGCGCCGTTTGAAGATGCTCAGGATCGTACGGGCCTAGCCTGCTCCACAGGACCAGGTACTGCGTGCGCTCCACGGCCCGGATGGGGTCGATCTGCAGACAGCCCAGGTATCGAACGAGTTCGACGATGCCGTCAGGCGTGGGATCAGGACGCGGTCCCGCGAGCCTTTGCTTCGTGACGGCCAGCCGACGTGCTTGGGTGGGGGTAATCTCGATAGTTGTCATTGCCGCGCCGGAATGGTACTGGCCTCTTCACCTGCGCTTCAACCGGTACCCTCCGGTCCCTTAGCCTTTACTGTTCATCTGCTGTATTCTGGCAACGTCACGCCCAAACGTGAGGTAGCATGCCGAACTCGAGCGACGTAGTTATCATCGGTGGTGGCGCAGCCGGAAGCGCGGTCGCGTACTTTCTGGCGTTGGAAGGCGTCAAGTCCACTATTGTGGAGGCCGACGCCGTAGCATCGCAGGCATCCGGGTATGCGGCCGGCCAGCTAAGCCCGCTCTGGGGACCGCCGCTGCTCACGCCGCTGTTGGGGGTTGCCTTTCAGTTACAGCTCGATCACATGGAGGCGATGACCGAGCGGTCAGGTGTGGACTTCCATCCAAAGTTCATTCACCAACTGAGAATCGCCTTCGAAGAGCAGCACATATCTCTCCTGAGGAGCTTCTACGACGACCGCTCAGCGGCTCTCGAAGACCTTCAGACCACCCACCCTTACGCCGAGCGTATGTCGTTCTCTTGGCTGTCACCCGAAGAGACGCTCTCGATGGAGCCACGCCTTGCGAAGGACGTTCTGACCGCCGTGGACGCGTACGGAATAATGACTGTTGACCCATACCAGCACACGCTGAGCGTATTCATGGCGGCGGAGAGTCTTGGCGCGTCGCTACGCCAGGGCAGGGCCGTTGGCGTCAAACACGACGGCGCGCGTGTGACGGCCGTGGTCCTTGAGAGCGGCGAGATACCATGCGACGCCGTTGTCCTGGCCGCCGGGCCGTGGAGCGGCGAAGCTGGCGGCTGGCTCGGCCTAAAGCTGCCCGTCGAACCGTTGAGGGGGGAGCTGCTCCACGTAGACCTTCCCGGACAACCACTGGAGCACGACATGGGCTGGCGCGGCGCCTCGTTCTTTCCTCGCTCCGACGGGCTCGTGCGGATCGGAAGCACGATGGAGCGCAGGGGCTTCGACCGCCGGCCGGACGATACGGTAGCCCAGCGTCTGCTGGAGGGCGCCGTCAGGATGATGCCCTGCATGGAGGAGGCGCAGCTTGTGAGGCAGACGGTCTGCTTCCGGCCTCTAACGCCTGACCAGATGCCGTTGATCGGCAGAGCGCCGGGTTGGGACAACGCCTATCTCGCCACCGGCGCGGGGAGCAAGGGCATCCTACTGGGATTGGCCATGGGCAAGGCTACCTGTGACCTAATGACGGCCGGCGTGACGGACCTGCCAATCGAGGCATCCGCGCCAGACCGCTTCGAGGCGTAGCGCCGCAGTGCAGCCGGGCCGAACCGGTACCCGGCGTTCCCTACACGACGGGCCGGACGGTGACGGTCTCGTGCCGGTTCGGTCCGGTGGAGATCACGTCGATCCGCCTGCCGACCTGCTCTTCGATCAGGCTGATGTAGGCCCGCGCCCGGTTAGGTAGCTCCTCGAGCCGCGTCGCGCCCGCCGTAGGCTTGTCCCAGCCAGGCATCGTCTCGTAGATCGGGTTGCACCTCTCCAGCGTAGCGGAGTTGCCCGGGAAGTCGCGAACGATCCGACCGTCCAACTCGTACGCCGTGCAGATGTGGATTTCGTCGAACCCGTCCAGCACGTCGAGCCGCGTCAGGACGAGCGACGTGTACCCGTTAACCCGAGTGCTGTACCGGGCCACCACGCAGTCGAACCATCCGACACGCCTGGGTCTGCCGGTAGTGGTCCCGAACTCCCGCGCCAGGTTGCGAACACGATCTCCCGTCTCACCGTGGAGCTCTGTTACAAACGGCCCTGCGCCCACTCGTGTGCTGTACGCCTTGAACACTCCGAGTATGTTATCGATCTGTCCTGGGAGGAGACCCAGACCGGTACACGCCCCTCCAATCGTCGGATGGGACGACGTGACGAACGGGTACGTTCCGTGGTCCAGATCCAGCATCGCGCCCTGGGCGCCCTCGAGCAGCACACGCTTGCCGGCGGTGACCGCGTCGAACACCATGTGCTCGACTGGGCCGATGTACGGGGCCAGGTTCAACGCCCACGTCTTGCACTTCTCGTAGACGTTCTCCAACGGCACCTCTTCGCCCCCGTAGAGCTTGGTGATCAATGCGTTGGCATGCCCAACTGCTCCACTAAGACGAGTGTACAGCGACTCCAGGTCCGTGAGGTCCGCTGCCCTGATTCCTATTCGAGCGGCCTTGTCAGTGTATGCGGGCCCGATCCCTTTCCCCGTGGTCCCAATCGCATCTTCTCCCCTCGCCTTTTCGGACAGTTCGTCTAGCATCACGTGGTACGGCATCACAAGGTGCGCTCTCTCACTGACCACGATGCGACCTGTGAGATCCATTCCTCGCGCTTCCAACGCCGTGATCTCTTCCAGCAGCGCGTCCGGGTCCACCACCACGCCGTTACCTATGACACAAGTAGTCTGAGGCCAGAAGATGCCTGAAGGCACAAGGTGAAGCGCGAACTCACCCTGCGGGTTGATGACCGTATGACCGGCATTGTTGCCTCCCGAAAAGCGAGCAACGATGTCTGCATCTTGGGAGAGAAAGTCGACTATCTTACCTTTGCCTTCGTCGCCCCACTGGGCGCCCAGTACTGCGTATACGGGCATACGTGCGCTCCTGATTAGGCTCCGCTCGTCCTTGTCATGGCCGTGCGGCGGAATGAACTGATTGCCGGCGGGTCGCCCTAGGTTGAAATCTCGAGGTCTCGTTCGACGGCGCCCAGGGCGCTGTCCAATCCGGCGGTGATAGTGTCTACGTCCGACCTGTCGATGCACAGAGGCGGGGCTATAGACACCTCGCTCCCGCGCGAGCTCAGGATAAGGCCCTCGGCCCTCAGATAGCCGCTTAGCCTCTCACCCAGCTTGGCTTCAGGTGGAAAGACTTCCTTCGAGGCTTGGTCCCGGACAAGTTCGATGCCCAGCATCAGGCCCTTGCCCCGCACCTCGCCAATCGACGGGTGCACTTCCTGAAGCTCCTCCAGACGGTCCAGAAAATAAGACCCAACCTCAGCCGAGTTCTCCACCAGGTTATCCTCTTCAATTATCTCTATGTTCTTCAACGCAGCCGCTGACGTAACCGGATGTCCGCCGGCCGTTAGCGCGGCCCGGAAGAAGTTTTCCCCTCCGGCGAAAGCGTCCGCAACGGCGTTCGTGGCGATGGCGGCGCCCAACGGAGCATAGGAACTTACGATGCCCTTAGCCACGGACATGATGTCCGGTTCCACGCCCCAGTGATCCACGCCAAACCAGCGTCCGGTGCGCCCGAAGCCCGTTACAACCTCGTCTGCGATCAGCAGCACTCCGTGCCTGTCGCAGATGTCGCGAAGCATCGGCCAGTACTCGTCCCCCGGCACCATAGCCGCCCCTGCGATCGGCTCGGCAATCACGGCCGCAACAGACCTGGAGTCGTTCACCTCTATCAGCCGCTCCACAGCCTCCGCGCAGCGCTGCGCGCACTCCGAAGGCGTCTCGCCCCCGAGCTCGCACCTGTACGGGTGCGGCTGAGGAGCGTACAGGGTCCCGACCGGCGCCGGCTCGTAGTCGAAACGGCCGGTATCGCCGCCCAACCACAGCACTCCGCCCGTCGCGCCGTGGTACGAGCGCTTCCGGCTGATCACCTTGAACCGTCCCGATTCTCCCCGGCGGTTGTGATAGGCCCTCGCGATCCTGATCGCGATTTCGTTAGCCTCAGAGCCACCGGATACCGGCCACACGCGGCCCAGATCGCCCGGAGTCAGCTCCGCGAGCTTCTCGGCGAGGCGTATGGCAGGCTCGGTTGCGGTCCCTTGCGCAAAGAAGGTGGTCATCTCCATCTGCTCAAGCATGGCGTCCGCGATCTCCGTGCGCCCATACCCAACGTTGACCGAAGCCAGGCCCCCGTTTACGTCGATCCAAGTCTTGCCGTCTGAGTCCACGACCCTCACCCCGGACCCTTCGACGAATAAAAGCGGTTCGCCCTCTTCCGCCATCTTGATCCAGTCCATGTTCTCCATCCAAAGATGGTCCAGTGCGGACTGGCGCAGCGAACCGGTCGTCGTTGTGTCTGCCATTGCCTGCTCCTGGTTGTCGGCGCCGGTGCCCTGACGCTGAAGCCTACTGGACCTCCCCTAGACCATGCGGGAGATACCCAGCTCCCCTTCCATTTCCCACAGTGCAAGGTCGATGCCGTGGACCATTTCGTTCGCCTCGTCCTTGGTCATGCAAAGGGGCGGCCCCACCGTGATTATGTCCTTACGCGGCCTGAGGATCAGCCCATGCTTCTTGAACTTCTCAATCAGCCGGTCTCCGAGACGGACCTCCGGCGGGAACGGCTGCTTCGTGTCGCGGTCTGTCACGAACTCGACGGCGTTTAGCATCCCGATGCCCCTCACGTCACCGATAATCGGGTGGTCCATCATCAGTCCTTCGAGCTGTTCCTTGATGTAAGCGCCCACTTCGGCCGCATTTTCCACCATATTTTCGCTCTCCAGAATCTCGATGTTCTTGAGGGCAGCAGCCGAGGCCACGGGATGGCCGCTGAAGGTGAGGATGTGCCTGAGATGATCGTCTCCGCTTGCCATGTAGTCAGCTACCTCACGCCTCACAACCGCTGCTGCCATGGGCATGTAAGCGCTCGAGATGCCTTTGGCCACGGTCATGATGTCCGGCTCCACGTCCCAGTTCTGAAGGCCGAACCACTTGCCGGTCCGGCCAAATCCTGTGATGACCTCGTCGGCAATCAAGAGGATGTCATGCCTGTCGCAGTTGTCGCGTAGCATCGGCCAGTACTCGTCGCCTGGCACGGCGGCGCCGGAGAGCTGCGACACCGGCTCGGCGATGACCGCGGCTATGGTGTGGGCACCGTAGAACATGATCAACTCTTCCACGGCCTCCGCGCAACGCACTGCGCACTGGGAGGGTGTCTGGCCGCCTCGTTCGCATCTGTACGGGTTCGGTTGGGGCGCGTGGACCATTCCCGGGGGCTCCGGACCGAACTCGTCCCGTTCCGTCGGCTGGTATCCGCCCAGCCACATCACGCCGCCGGTCATTCCATGGTAGGAGCCGCGGCGGCTAATGATCCTGAAGCGTCCCGGCTCGCCCCGCCTGCGCCAGTAAGCTCGGGCGATCTTCAGCGCTGTTTCATTGGCCTCGGACCCGCCGGACGTAGGAAAAACGCGGTCCAGGCTCCCCGGCGCCAGCTCCGCCACCTTCGCGGCCAGTCGCACCGTGGGTTCCGACGTTGACGAACTCGGGAAGTAAGGCAATCGCTTGGCCTGTTCGTGCACCGCTTCAGCGATCTCGATTCTTCCGTAGCCTACATTCACGCAGTTGTAGCCGCCGTTGACGTCAATCCAGCTATTGCCCTCAGCATCCGTGACCCTCACGCCGCTGGCGCCGGTCATGATCAACGGATCGCCCTCCTCGGCCATGCGCACCCAGTCGCGGTTGTGCATCCACAGATGCTTGAGCGCTGTTTGCCTCAGCCCTTCCACCTCTGCGCTAGTCGTCATTTGCGGCCTCTTCACCACTTGGAACTGTCCGGACACCGACGCCCAAGTCTACGCCCGACCGATTGGCGCGGCAACAGCACGGCGCCACCTCAGTAAGAGCATGTTCACCCTACATTGCTTGCGGTGGTAAGCTTATTTGATGGAGATCGTCAAGGGAGTTCACAAGGTCCCCGGCTCCTTCTGGTCCGCTTTGTACGTCATAGAGGGCAAGGACTCCCTTACCCTCGTGGACTCCGGCTCGCCAAGTGATGGCAAAAGGGTCGAAGGGTACGTGAATTCGATCGGCCGCCGGCTTGACGACATCGAGTACATCCTGGTAACTCACAGCCACCCTGACCACACCGGGTCGGTGTTCACGCTGGCCGAAAAGTCCGGTGCCAGGGTCGCGGCGCACCGGCTGGACTCGAAGGTGCACCCGGACGGTGATGTGTCACTCAGCTACATGGGCGTGTTCACGAGCGTGCGGCTACCCATTCCCTACCTGCGTTTCACAGAAGTAACCGATCTTGTGGGCGACGGCGACGTGCTCCCAATCGGAGACGGCGTTCGGGTGATTCACACGCCTGGTCACACGCCTGGCAGCCTGTGTTTCATGGACGAAGGACGAAGTTTGCTCTTCTCCGGCGATACGCTGTTCAGCGACGGCGACGGCGTCAGCCGCTCCGTGCCCTTCCCCGGCTATGACGGTGACGCCTACCGCAACTCGATAAACAGACTGGCGAACGAAGACTTCGATACTCTCTGCGGCGGCCATGGAAGGCCACTTGTGGGCGGAGCAACGCACGCCTTGCGAAGCCTGCTCAGGACGAGCCCGGACCCGCCAACGTGGGGCATGTTCTTCAAGAGCATGCCGAGGCGCCTCTGGAGGGGATGGGCCCCGAAAGGCGAGTTCGAGTAGGCGGCGGACCCTAGCCTCCGCGCTCCAGAACCAGACGCGCCAGTACCTGCACAGCGGCATAGCCAATGAGAGCCCGCGCGGCGGGCGGCACATCCAACAGCTTTAGTTCGCCCTCGCTGTCGAGTCCGACCTCATCCGACTGGTCCAGCGTCATTCTCATGACAAGCTCGTACAGGCCACCGTCCGGGCAGACCACGACGCAGCCGAGGTCCGGATCGGCAGCCCCTGCCGCTGCTATGATCTCCGGAGCGTCCTCTATCCCCACCGCGTTCAACGTGGCGTGGCCCATGAAAGACGGGAACGGCTGTAGCGCCGCGCACAGCTCGGCCAGGATCGAATCCAGCTCGCCGGACGCTCTCGTCATCACGGCGTCCGCATCGGGCTTTGCTGTGGCGGGATCGAAGGACATCGTGCCTCCTCTCGCAAGGCCAGTTGAAGACATCAATCGCCGTCCTCAAAGCAACAAGAAAGCCTCTCTGAGGGGCTACAACATGGGGCTGTCACAAATTGACAGCTATGGGGACCTACTTTATCATTTTGATAATGGCTAATTGCGGGGCAACGTAGCTCAGGGGTTAGAGCGGGCGCTTCATAAGCGCTAGGTCGTAGGTTCAAATCCTACCGTTGCCACCAACCCGTGATCGGCAGCTCATTAACATCTCGCCCCGCCAGGGCGGTTAGCTCAGTGGTTAGAGCGCCTGCTTCACACGCAGGAGGTCCGAGGTTCGAGTCCTCGACCGCCCACCACGCGCTTTTGACGCGAGTCCGCGGTGTGGATCGAACCCCCCGGGCGAGGGCAGCAGTTGGTTCAAGTGCCGAAGTGGCGGAACGGTAGACGCGCTACGTTCAGGACGTAGTGCCCTTACGGGTGTGTGGGTTCGAATCCCTCCTTCGGCACCAGCCCGAACCCGCAAGTTCGGGCTGGCATCCGGCGATTTGTGCGCTTGTAGCTCAGTTGGATAGAGCGCAGCCCTGCGAAGGCTGAGGCCGTGGGTTCAAGTCCCGCCAAGCGCGCTTCCATCAATACAGGCACGATAGTGAGGACCATCAACGGTCCTTTCGGCATCATCGCGGGCGGTTAGCTCAGCTGGTTAGAGCGTCTGTCTTACACACAGAAGGTCAGAGGTTCGAGTCCTCTATCGCCCACTCCCATTGCGGCTAGACCTATCGGGGACTCGAACTCTTCCGTGCTTGGTACGCCTTCGTCGTAAGAGTGTGCGGCGAAGCAGAGGACTAGCTACATACAGAGCTTGGCGTCTGTAGAATGGCTGATGCCACTCTCGGTGCATTTTCCCTTTTGGTCCAGCCCAGATGATTCGCGGAGGCGTCGTGTGTCCGGTGATGGCTTGAACGAGCCAGGAGGAAGGAATTGACGCGAACGCTGTCGGTCGAAGAGGAGATTCAGAAGCCCGCCTCAGAGGTATGGGAGCGACTCACCGACTGGGAGAATGCCGGTAAGTGGATGCCCGGAGTCGAAGGGATGGCGGCCGATGGAGCGACGGCGGCAGGGACGACACTCACATTCCGTGCGCGCGGCAAGGAGCGCTCAAGCACCGTAGTCGACTGCGACACGGGTTCATCGCTCGTTCTGCGTTCGACGCAAGGCGCAGTGACGGCAGACTACAGATACGAAGTTCACGACATTGACGGACGCTCGACCCGCGTCACGTTGGTAGCCGACTGTCATGTTACGGGACTATGGTTGCGGATCGTCTCACCGCTGCTCCGCATCGCCATCCGTTCCACTGACGGCAAGCAATTGAGGCTGCTCTGGGCGATGATCGAGGGAGCCTGAGGCCGTGGGTTCGAGTCCCGCCATGCGCGCTTCCATCAGCACGGTCGGTTAGCTCTGTTGGTTGGGGCTTCTGTCTTACACACAGAAGGTCAGAGGTTCGAGTCCTCTATTGCCCACTCCCTTTGCAGTTAGACTTATCGGGGACTCGAACTCTTCCGTGCTTGGTACGCGTTTGTCGTAAGAGTGTGCGGCGTAGCAGAGGACTAGCTACATACAGAGCCTGGCGTCTGTAGAATGGCTGATGCCACTCTCGGTACATTTTCCCATTCGGTCCAGCTCATACGATTCGCGGAGGCGTCGTGTGTCCGGTGATGGATTGAATGGGCCAGGAGGAAGGTATTGACGCGAACGCTGTCGGTCGAAGAGGAGATTCAGAAGCCCGACCCTGAGTTGTCCCCACAACCACCGACAACGATTGTGCCAGTCGAGCACGAAAACGATGTTTCCAACAAAAGAGCCCCGGCCTTCGAAACGTTCGCTCCGAGTGGTCGGGGCTCTTCATTTCAACTTTTACAGGCCTTGAAGATTATCGTTTCGTATCAACACCTGAAATGCAATTCGGAAATGATCGGATGATGGCCCAGCAAATCACTGAACCTGAATCAACAAAGAACCGGCCTGCGATTACTTTCGAGACCATCACCTTCTCCGGAGGGAGGAAACTGGACCTCGGGGAAAATGATGTCGTAGTGTTCGTAGGTCCCAACAACACTGGAAAGAGTGTTGCACTGAAGGAACTCCAACAACATTTTGCAGGCAATACCAATACGAAGGTGGTCAAATCATCTGAGTTACGGACGACAGGAACAACAAAGGATTTCCTGAAGTTCCTCGGACAACACACGGAGGTGCATAGCGAAGGATCTCGCTACAGGATCGAATTGCCCGGGATCAGATTCACAACACGCAGGCTCGAAGACCTTTGGCCCACAAACCCCCATCGGTTACATACGTTGTTTTGCACCGGCATCGAAACAGCAGGAAGGATTAACAACAGCGACTCAGTGGAGGCAATACACACCACCAACGAACAGCCCAGCCACCCCATTCACCGGCTATACATGGACGACAAGCTAGAAATTAAAATCGGCGACTACTTTGAACAGGCATTTGGACAAGCACTCGTCTTGGATCGACAGGCCGGGGGCATATTCCCACTGATGGTGGGGGAACGACTAACTCCCAAATCAGATGAAACCCTTCTCTCAGCCACTTACTGGAAGCGGCAGAGAGAGGAGAGCGTAGCCCTTCAAGAACAAGGAGACGGGATGCGGAGCTTCACCAGCGTAATCCTCCATCTCCTAGCCCCAGTAACGCCCTCCGTCCTCTTCCTAGATGAGCCAGAAGCTTTCCTGCATCCACCCCAAGCGAGATTGCTCGGGAGAATGATCGCCACAGAAAAACCCCAAAAGGCCCAACTGTTCGTCGCCACCCACAGCACCGACGTCCTCCAGGGATTAATGGATGTCGCGACAGACCACCTCCGCGTGGTGAGGATGCGAAGGGAAGGAGACATCAACCCGACCGCGGAACTCGACAACGAGCTGGTGCGAAAGATAAGCCGAGACCCCCTGATGAAGTACTCCGGAGTCTTGTCAGGCCTCTTCCATCAGCGCGTAATCATCTGCGAGGGAGACTCGGACTGCTTGTTCTACAGTTCTATGCTGGACATACCGCTGGTCCACGGGGGCCACCACCCAGACGTACTTTTCGTCCACGCCGGTGGAAAGAACCGGATGGCGACAATGGCCCAATCCCTAGGGGCACTTGATGTCCCCGTAGACGTCATCGCTGATATCGACATACTTAGGGATCAAAACGACTTGAAGAAATTGGTAGAAGTGCTGAAAGGAGATTGGAATCAAGTAGACCCATTGAGCGAGTCGATCAACAGCGCCATCGAACAAACCCAGCCAAACCTTGACTCACCAGAGGTGAAACACGAAATACAGGGGATCCTGAATGAAGCACCTGCATCAGGGGAATTCCCTAATGAGCTCCGCAAGAGGATCGAAGCGACCTTTTCAAAGGCATCCAGATGGGAACGCATCAAGAATTCAGGCCAAGCGGCCCTGCCACCCGGCGACACAACGCAGCGGTTTCAGCAAATTCAACAGTTGTGCAAGCAAGCCGGGCTGTGGATCGTGCCTGAGGGACAATTGGAAGGCTTCTGCCGGTCAATCGGAGACCATGGCCCCAGATGGGCCCAAAAGGTGATTGAACAAAAAAACCTAGCAACCGACCATGAACTGGAGCACGCTCGAGAGTTTGTTAAACAAATCTGGGACAGCAAGGCCGGCGCCCCGTAACACGTCAGTACACAAGGAGGTTTCTCAATTCCAACCGACACCAGCGAGAAGAGATTGGAAACCCGCCCCTTCAACCTCCTCCAGGAGTCTGGCTGGCTCCCCGGGGAGAACAAAGATTGCCTCCCCACCTACTCCGTGGAACTAGCCCACCTGGCACCTTCCTCCAAGACACCCATCCGGAGACCGCCCAGGCCCTCCACCTGGACCTGGCCAACAACACCAGCCGCCAGTTTATCCAACGCCTCCACCAGCAAATCAGCAGCGAAAGCCAGCAAGCAGCCGGTTCTGCTTTCGGGCGGCAACCCGAGGATCGCGAAGGCCTACGGCGACGCCGCCATGCAGGCGTACATCGCAGCCATGCTCGGCCAGAATAGCGAGATCGGGCGCCACCACCAATGACCATCGCAGTACGTCAGGAGCCGGCGCTTGATCTTGAGGGCTACTCGCAGGTGCGAATGGAGTTCACGGTACGCTCGCGGTTCCGCGTCGAGATAGTTGATGGCGGGCTTGGTGGATGGAGTCTTAATGAGGAGCCCGTGCATCCGCCGTTTCATAAGGACTACGATGAGCACTGGCCTCCAACGGAGTGGGTAAGGTACGACCTGTCCAACTGGGTGCTCTTAACCGCCTTCGATGGACAGCACCGTGTCGGTGGGGCGGCCGTAGCCTGGAACAGCCCCGGGCTCAACATGCTACAAGGGAGAACGGATCTCGCGGTGCTCTGGGACATCAGAGTCCGCAGAGGGTATCGCAGGTCGGGAATTGGCTCCCAGTTGTTCGACAAGTGCGTGGAGTGGGCAAAGCGACGGGAGTGCAGTCGCCTCATAATCGAGACTCAGGACGTTAACGTGCCTGCCTGCCGCTTCTATGCAGGCAAGGGATCCCAGCTAAGGGCAATACATCACGGCATGTACGCTGAGTGTCCCGACGAGATCCAGTTCCTGTGGTACCTCGACCTGTGAACTTCCGAGGTCGGGATTCGGTTGCAAACATAGCAGTGTCTCTCACCGAGAAGTTTCGCAGCCGGTAAGGCTTAGCCTAACTCGGAGTCCCATCTGAATCTCAAAGAGGGTTCTGTCTACAATCAACCTTAGCAACCAGTGTCAAACACTCCCACTCTTTCAACGATTGGTTGTGAATCGGAAGCGTGGATTGGAGTGAGCCCAATGGCCGAAAGTACATCCACGAAATCAACGAAGGCCGCAGGAAAAGCCAGTAAGAAGCCGGTCCTGCTTTCGGGCGGCAATCCGCAGATCGCGAAGGCCGACGGCGACGCCCCCGTGCAGGCGTACATCGTAGCCATGCCTGGCTGGAAAAGCGACGTCGGCCGCCGACTCGACGATCACATCGTGCGCACCGTGCCGGGCGTACGCAAGGACGTGAGGTGGAACTCGCCCTAGTACGGCGTCGAGGGCCAGGGGTGGTTCGCGAGCTACCACGTCTTCACCCGCTACGTGAAAGTCACCTTACTTCAGGGTGCGTCGCTGGACCCGGACTCGCGCTGGGTAGACATTTACGAAGGCGAACTCGACGAGGAGCAGATGGCGGAGTGGGTCCGTCAGGCGGCCGCCCTTCCCGGCTGGCCTGGGTTCTAGCTACCCCGCCGAATTCCACTCGTCGACGCCTGCGCTGACCGTCGCTTACGGCTCGGTGGAGACGTCCTGGCGAGCCAGCAGGGCGACGTAGCTCGTCTCAACTGACCTCCAGAGAGAGGCCACAGAGAGCCGTTTTGCTCCCCGATCCTTGCGCGTCCTTGGTAGCTCCTATGCTCGCAAAAAGAGCGTACCTAATCGCTACGTGTGTTATAGTCACGCGTCGGCAGGCTCTGAGCATCGCAGTAGCCTGTTTCTGAAACTTCGATGCCAATTGACAGACCTAAGACTAGATTGAGGAGTAGACCGTAGGAATGACTCAACTTGCTCAACGGGTGGTGGAGACTCAGGAACCGCCTCCGCTCACCATGAAGTCTCTGCTGGAAGCTGGGGTTCACTTTGGTCATCAGAAGAGGCGGTGGAACCCCAAGATGCGTGATTACATCTTCACGCATCGGAATGGCATCCACATCATTGATTTGCAGAAGACCCTTCGCATGCTCGAAGAGGCCTGCGAGTTTATCTCTGACGTTGTTGCCCAGGGCAAGAAGGTACTCCTCGTGGGCACGAAGAAGCAGGCCCAGGACACCATCTTGCAGGAAGCCGCGCGTTGCGGGGCGTTCTTTATCAACAGCCGCTGGCTGGGAGGCACGCTAACGAACTTCAAGACCATACAGTCGCGTATCGACTACTTGGTGGAGTTGGAAACCAAGCACAGCAACCGTGAGTTCGAGCGCCTGCCAAAGAAAGAGGTCATGAAGCTCGAAAAGGTAATGGCCCGCCTTAACCGCTACTTGGGCGGCATTAAGGAAATGACCGAAATGCCCGGCGCTATTTTCGTAGTTGATATCGGGGCGGAAGAGATTGCGGTTCGGGAGGCTAACAGGGTGGGCGTGCCGGTTGTGGCACTTGTCGACTCGGACTGCGATCCCAGCAACATCGATTGGACAATACCGGGTAATGACGACGCCATACGCTCGATTCGCCTGGTCACCGGCAAAGTTGCCGACTCGGTCATCGAGGGGCAGAATCGGCGCGAAACGATGCTGAGCGAGATGGGGACGGCGGCGGACGAAGCTGCGCAAACGGTGGCCATCGGCGAGATTGCGTACTCTGCTACGCCGGACGATCCGCTGCCGGGCGCTGCTCCGGAATCCCCGGAGAATGCCACCGCCGAAGCCCAGGTCAACGGCAGTGACCCGCCTCAGGAATCGTCAGAGGCCACTGCTGTCGTTCCTCAGGAGCAACCTGAAACGGCCATCGACGCTCAACCGGCCAGCGGTGAGACGCCGCCGGATTCGGAGAACGCCTCGTCGGTAGGCGCATAGAGGTCACGGCGCGGAGCGGCCCTTGTTTGTGGAAGCCGGATGCCCACTGTCTCGGCACTTGGGAAACATTCCATCGAGATAAGAGGTTCGCCCCATCATGGGGAACCGTCCCTGACCATTGAGTTGACTTGAATGAAGAGGTCTTAGCCCAGTGCAGATAAGTGTGGACTTGATTAGAGCCCTTAGGGGGCGGACCAGCGCCGGCGTGATGGACTCAAAGCGCGCACTAGAAGAAGCCGGCGGAGATCTCGACCGGGCGGAAGAGTTACTGCGCGAGCAGGGAATCGCGGCGGCGGCTAAGAAGGCCGGGCGCGAGACCAGCGAAGGCCTGGTGGAAACCTACGTTCACAGCGGCGGCCGAATTGGGGCAATGGTTGAGTTGAATTGTGAAACGGACTTCGTGGCCAGGACTCCTGAATTTCGGGAGTTGGCTCATGACGTAGCACTGCAGATAGCCGCCATGTCGCCCAAATACGTTGATGCTGGGGATGTTCCGGAGGGCGAGGCAGCTGACCCCGATCAGCTATGCCTGTTGCGGCAGCCGTTCATCAAAGACTCCACAAAGTCAGTGGAAGACCTGGTAACGGAGACTGTCGGCAAGCTGGGCGAAAACATCAGGATTCGAAGATTCTCCCGCTTCTCACTTGGGGAGTAAGATCGGAGTAATGCCAGCTCCAAAGTACAACCGCATCCTTCTCAAGTTGAGCGGGGAGTCGTTCAAGGGAGACGGTGGCTTTGGGATCGACCCGCATGCCGTGGGCTACATGGCAAGCCAGATCAAAACCGTCGTGGATCTGGGTGTTGAGATGGGCGTAGTCGTCGGCGGCGGCAATATATGGCGTGGTGCCCAGGGGGAAGAAGCCGGGATGGACAGGGCCACTGCGGACTATGCCGGCATGCTCGCGACCGTGATCAATGCCCTCGCCCTGCAGGACTCGCTCGAGCGCGTGTACGATCTCCAGACCCGTGTACAGAGCGCTATCACCATCCCACAGGTTACAGAACCGTACATACGCCGCAGGGCGATCCGGCACTTGGAAAAGGGACGTGTGGTTGTATTTGCCGCAGGCACGGGCAACCCGTTCATGACCACCGACACGGCTGCAGCCCTTAGAGCCGTTGAAATAGACAGTAGCGTCCTGCTGATGGCAAAACACAACGTAGACGGCGTTTACGGCTCCGATCCGAACAAAAATCCCGACGCCAAGCGCCTGGACTTCCTTACATACCAGGACGCTATAGGGCAGAGGCTCCAAGTGATTGACAGTACAGCCTTGGCAATGTGCATGGAAAACGACTTGGCAATAGTCGTATTCGACATGCAGTCGCCGAACAATCTTGAGAGGATCGTTGCCGGCGAAACGATCGGCTCCGTAGTGGCATCTTCTACACCGCAATAGTCGGCGGCTCCTTCTCACAGCCCTGACCTGAAGCGACAATCCTTCCAGGAGGTGGAGCAATGGCAACCGTTGAGGAGTTGATTCAAGATACGGAATCGCGCATGACAGGCGCGGTAGAGGCCCTCAGAAGAGAGATGAACGTGATCCGCACCGGCAGGGCCAGCCCGGCACTCGTTGAGAATCTCGCGGTCGAGTATTACGGCGTGCCCACCCCACTCAACCAGCTTGCCACCATTTCCGTGCCCGAAGCCCGGTCCCTGATGATCCAGCCTTGGGACAAGCAATCGCTCCGTGAGGTCGAGAGAAGCATCTTAAAGTCCGATATGGGACTTGTGCCGAACAACGACGGCACTACGATCAGGATCGCCATTCCTCAGCTTACGGAAGAGCGGCGAAGAGAACTCGTGCGGCTCGTAGGACGCAAGGTGGAAGACGCGCACGTCGCGGCCCGCAACGTGAGGCGCGACACTTTGGACAAATTCCGTAAGATGGAGAAGGACAAGGAGCTGTCTCAGGATGAGTCCAGGCGCGCTCAGGGTGACCTTCAGAAAGTGACGGACAGATTCATCGAGAATATGGATCGTCTCAAGGCACAGAAAGAGGAGGAGGTGATGGAGGTTTGAGCGGGCACGCCCTCAAGTCTCCCGCACGGAAAGATTCGGATCTCTCCGCTTCACCGCCGGAGTCCTCCAGCCCGGTCCACGTGGGAATTATCATGGACGGCAACGGGCGATGGGCCCAAGCCCGTGGCCTGGAACGATCGGCCGGTCACCGGGCCGGCACAGACAACGTCTCCCGGGTGGCCAGCGCCTTTGCTGAACGCGGAGTCAAGTACCTGACCATCTTCGGGTTCTCCACAGAGAACTGGGACCGGCCGGCCGGCGAGGTGGACGCGCTGATGGAGATTCTTGGCGAGGTGATAGATCACGAGACCCGCAGGCTCCATCAACAGAACGTTCGCGTAAGCCACATCGGCGGCATCGAAAAACTATCACCGCAGCTGAGGAAAGCCGTAAAGGCCAGCACTGAGCTTACTAGAAACAATAATGGACTCACACTAAGTGTGGCATTCGACTACGGTGGACGTGAGGATATCCTGGAAGCGGTCCGTCGAATCGTCAGAGACGGCCTGAGCCCGGAACAGATCACGGAGGATCTGTTCAGCCGGTATCTGTCCACCAAGGAAGTTCCTGATCCGGACCTGATCGTCCGCACAGGAGGTGAGATGAGGCTCAGCAACTTCTTGATCTGGCAATCTCACTACGCCGAATACTACTCTACGTCGGCACTCTGGCCGGACTTCGACGAGGCCGAAGTTGAAGGCGCGCTTGCGGAGTTCCGCCGAAGGCAACGTCGATTCGGCAGGATTTAGAAGCCGGAACGGAGCGGCGCACGCGCTAGCATCGGCGCGCATTTCACAACCCCCTGAGAGGCGAACCATGGCAGCCCGCATCGGCACCGCCATAGTAGCCCTCCCCGCCCTAGGAGCCCTGGTTTGGGTGGGCGGCCCCTCGTTCGCCGCGCTGGTTACTGTGGCAGCGCTCGTCGCCGCATCCGAGGCTGGAAATCTGGTACGCTCCCACACAGGCGCCAACGTGGCAATTCCTGCCACTGCTCTTGCAATCACGTTTCCAGTCTCGGTCTACCTTGCGGCTAACGGTGTGGTGAGTTACTCGGTTGTAGCCTTGGCGCCCGTCGGACTAGGCGGACTCGCGTTGGCTGCATTGTGGGCCGTTCACCGCTCCCTTGCGTCGGCAATGCGGGCCACTGCGCTTGCCATGCTTGCCGCACTCTACACAGGCGGCCTCCTGTCGTACGCGATCCTGCTGAGGGATGCCGACCAGGGCCGGAGCTGGATTTTCCTCGCGCTTGGAGTGATCTTTGCGTCCGACACCTGTGCGCTGTTCTTGGGCCGCTACGCCGGGCGGCTGAAGATGGCACCGGCGGTTAGCCCCGGCAAGACGTGGGAAGGTGCGGCGGGAGGGTTGGTCGCTGGTATCGGAGCGGGCATCGCCCTCAAGTACCTGCTCGATCTCGATGGAGCAGCGTGGCAGATCGCACTGGTTTCGGCCGTCGCGGGGGGCGCCGGTCAGGTTGGGGACTTGGCAGAGTCGAAACTGAAGAGACTGGCCGGCGTTAAGGACTCGGGCCACTTGCTTCCAGGCCACGGGGGGCTCCTCGACAGGATCGACTCAATTGTTGCTGCCCTGCCCCTCATGTATTATTTCCTCATATGGTGGATTCAGTGAAAGGCATCGCCCTCCTTGGATCCACGGGTTCCATTGGCACCCAGACCCTCGATGTAATCGGGGACTTCCCCGGCCGCTTTGACGTTCACGCGCTTGCAGCGGGCCGGAATCTGCCCCTCTTGGAACAGCAGATTGAGGAGTTCCGGCCTTCCATGGTGTACTGCGAAGGCGCCTTGGGGGAGGAATCGTCTCTCTCGCGTTACGGGTGTGAGGTCGCGGACCTTCGTGACATAGTCCGGGCGCCGGAGGTTGACCTGGTGGTCACGGCCACCGTCGGAGACGTAGCCCTGGAGCCGACTTTCGCCGCCATAGAGGCCGGCAAGGATATTGCACTGGCCAACAAGGAGACCGTAGTCATGGCGGGCGGGCTGCTGTCCGAAGCGGCGGCCAGTCACGGAGTAAACGTGCTTCCTCTGGACAGCGAGCCAAGCGCCATCTGGCAATGCCTGCGCGGAGAACCTCGCGCCGTATCCCGGTTGATCATCACAGCCTCCGGGGGAGCGTTCAGGAACACACCGGCCGAACAGTTGGCGCGTGTCACGCCTGAGGAAGCCTTGCGTCACCCAACGTGGAAGATGGGCTCCAGGATCACCATAGACTCGGCAACTATGGCGAACAAGGCATTCGAAGTCATCGAGGCGCACTATCTATTCAATGTCCCCTGGGAGAACATTGAAGTGGTGGTCCATCCCCAGAGTTTAGTCCACTCTATGGTTGAGTTCGTGGACGGCTCCGTGAAGGCCCAGATTAGCCCGCCAGACATGAGGCTGCCGATTCACTACGCGCTTTTCTATCCTGAGCGGGTGGCCAACCCTGCTATCCCTAGATTCGATCCCATTGCCGCACAATCTTTGACCTTCGAGCCACTCGACGAAGAACGGTACCCGCTGTTCAGGCTGATCTTGGACGCGGCCATGCGGGGCGGCACTTGGCCGGCGGCTGTATGTGGTGCAGACGAGGCGGCCGTGGGACTGTTCCTGGATTGCAGGATTGGGTTCCTGGAAATTGAACAGGTCATACGTGATGCACTGGCCGGATTTGGCTCGATTGACGAGCCTACGGTAGAACAGACTCTTGCCGCCGCCGCCTGGGCCAGAGACCGTGTTCTCTCACTTGCTGGAGGCTGCTAGATGCCAGAGATCCCAACTTGGCTGCTGATCATACCGATCCTGGGTTTCCTGATCTTTGTTCACGAGCTGGGACACTTTGTCACAGCCAAGCGTTTTGGGATTAAGGTTACTGAGTTCGCATTCGGCTTCCCTCCTCGCATATTCGGATTTCAGCACGGGGAAACTCTGTACTCACTAAACCTGATCCCCATCGGCGGATTCGTCAGGATGATGGGGGAGGACGATCCATCTCACCCCAGGAGCTTTGCGGCTCAGTCCGTCTTCCGCCGTGCTGTGGTCCTCACGGCCGGATCGTTCATGAACATCATGGTCCCAATCGTGGTGTTCACAGTCCTGTTTCTAGTTCCGCAGGACACGGTCGTCGGGAACGCGTTGATCACCGGTGTTGCCGACGGGTCCCCTGCCCAGGAGGCGGGACTTCGGGCAGGTGACATCGTCATTCAGGTAGACGGCGAGCCGGTGGACAACCACGCTCATCTTGCCCGGAAGATAATGGTTCGTTTGGGCGATAGGACCGAGTTTCTGGTCCGGCGCGCCCCTCTCGTGTTCGGCCTTGGCTCATCGGCGGAGACGATGGTTATCGAAACCGTCACGGTCGTCCCCAGACTTGACCCGCCTGAACAGACTGTGGTGGGAACTGTTAGCGATCCCGTGGGCGAAATCTCTTTGGAGGACGCCCGCACTCTATATCGCGAGTACAACATTGGCGACACCGTGAGACAGGGCCCCGTGGGGATCATGATTGCCACCGGCAACCCCCGGGTGGTCAAGCGCAGTTACCCCATTTGGGAGGCAGTTCCGAAGGCGGTTGCAAGGATATGGGAAGTAGTTGTGGTGACCAAGGAGGGCCTATCCCAGTGGGTGTCTGGGGGCCCAGACCCTGGTTTTGCTGGGCCTGTCGGGATCGCCAGGGTCACCGGCGAGGTAGCCAGGATTGGCATCTCGCCTGTCTTCGAACTGATGGCCCTCATCAGTATCAGCCTTGCCGTGTTCAACATTCTCCCCATCCCGGCACTCGACGGGGGGCGCCTGCTCTTTGTGGTGATAGAATGGGCGAGAGGCGGCCGGCGCATCTCACCCCAGAAGGAAGGCCTAGTCCATTTCGTTGGCCTGATCGTCATTATCAGCTTTATCATCGTCATCAGCTACATCGACATTTCGAACCTGCTCGGAGGAGAGAGCGTATTGCCCTAGAGAGACCCTTGGTAAGCTCCGGTCTCGGGAAGCGCAGGCTCCACAGGAGCGCTCATGAACAAGCGTAGAGTCTCAAAACAGATACAGATAGGCCAGGTAAAGATCGGAGGCGATGCCCGGGTCTCCGTACAGACTATGACGAAGACCGATACTCGGGACGTGTCGGCCACGGTCGCACAGGTCCGACGGGCCGAAGAGGCAGGCGCTGACATCGTGAGGTCGGCGGTGCCCGACATGGAGGCGGCCAAGGCACTCAAGAAGATCGTTCGCCAGGCTCGTGTCCCCATTGTTGCGGACATCCACTTCCACCACCAGCTGGCCCTGGAGGCGCTGAACAGTGGCGTGGACTGTCTGCGCTTGAACCCGGGCAACATTAGGGACCGCTCCAAAGTAGAGACCATCGCCAAGGAGGCCAAGGCGAGGGGAGTGCCTATCCGCATCGGCGTCAACTTCGGCAGCCTCCCGCCGGTTGGCGGAATCGGCAAGACCAGGGGCCTTTCCCGTCACAAGGACGGAGTTAATCTGCTTCCCAAGGCCGGCGAAGCAGAAGAAGGCGAGTACTCGGTCGTCGACCACATGGTGGAAACCGGTCTCTGGGAGATCGGCATTCTGGAGGACCTCGACTTCGATCTGATCAAGATTTCCCTCAAAGCCTTCGACATCGATACCACAGTGGAGGCGTATCGCCGTATGGCCGAACTCGTGCCGTACCCTCTGCACCTCGGCATCACCGAGGCGGGGACCGCAAAGGCCGGCAGCATACGCAGCGCAATCGGCCTTGGCACGCTACTGTACGACGGCATCGGCGACACGATCCGAGTCTCGTTGAGCGACGACCCCACCGAGGAAATCTACACAGGGATCGAGATACTCAAGTCCCTCGAGCTGCGCAAGGAGGGCACGGTGCTGGTCGCCTGCCCCAGCTGCGGCAGGGCGGACGTGGACGTCGTGAAGCTCGCCAATTCGGTAGACGAGATGATCAAGAAGATCAAGACTCCTTTGAAAGTGGCCGTAATGGGGTGCGAGGTCAACGGCCCAGGCGAGGCGAAGGACGCCGACGTGGGCATCGCCGCCGGGGCCGGACGCGCCATCATCTTCCGCAAGGGCAAGAAGGCGCGCATCGTGAACGAGTCCGAGATGCTTAGCGCCTTGCTCGAAGAAGTCAACGAGGCCGAGCGCGAGGTGCTTGCGGAGGCATAGCGCGCACCCGCGTCCTCAATACTTCACGTAGACTCCCAGCCCAGGCAAATGGCGGGCCCCGTCCCCGTTCCGGAAGGACTGTTCATGCGTTACTCAAGATACTTTGGCACCACCCAGCGGGAGGAGCCGAACGAGGCTGAGATACCCAGCCACAAGCTCATGCTCAGGGCCGGCATGATCCACCAGGCTGCGTCAGGTGTTTACGCGTACTATCCGCTCGCGTGGCGTTCGTTGCGCAAGATAGAGCAGATCATCCGCGAGGAGATGGACGCCGAGGGCGGCCAGGAGCTGCGCCTGTCCGTTCTCCAGCCAATCGAATTGTGGGACAGATCGGGACGCAACGAGCTGTATGGGCCGGACCTGTTCCGTCTGCGTGACCGGCGGGACAGGCCCATGGCGGTGGCCCCCACGCACGAAGAGCTCCTCACGACCATGGTCAAGTCCTGCGTCAGCAGCTACAGGGACCTGCCGCTGGTTCTCTACCAGATTCACACCAAGTTCCGCGACGAGTTGCGGCCCCGCGCGGGACTCATCCGAGTCCGCGAGTTCGACATGAAGGACGCGTACAGCTTTGACGTAGACCAGGAAGGTCTTGATGTCAGCTACCTGGCCATGGTCCGCGCCTACAGGAATATCTACGAGCGATGCGGGCTTCGCGTAATCATGGTAGACGCCGACAGCGGCGCGATTGGAGGAAAGGAGTCGAACGAGTTCATCCTCCTTAGCCCCTCCGGCGAGGATACGATCATCCTCTGTGAGTCCTGTGGATATGCGGCTAACGCGGAAAAGGCCCTGTTTACAAAACCTCCCGGAACAACTGATGAAGCCAGGCCGCTGGAAGAGGTGCCAACGCCCGGTCAGAAGACCATAGCAGCGGTGTCGCAATTCCTGAACGTCGCCGCCACGCAGACCCTGAAGGCCGTTTTTTATGTGGCCGACGGCCAGTTCGTCTTCGTCGTCATCAGAGGCGACTTGGAGGTCAACGAAATTAAGCTGCAGCGCGCGCGCGGAGCCTCCGAGGTTCGCTTGGCTACACCGCAGGAGGTGGCGGACGCTGGCGTCGTCGCCGGCTCGGCGTCGCCGATCGGACTCACCGGAGTCAGAATCGTCGCCGATGACTCGGTTGGTATGGGATCGAACTTCGTGGTGGGAGCCAACCGCGAAGACCACCACCTCCTGAACGCGAACGTGCCGCGCGACTTCGAACCCGACGTCACCAAAGACATCGCGCTCGCAGAGGACGGTCATTCATGCCCCAACTGCGGCCACAGCATGGTCAGCCAGCGGGGCATTGAGGTCGGCCACGTCTTCAAGCTCGACACCCGGTACTCCGTCGACCTCGACGCGCAGGTCCAGCACGCGGACGGATCGTCCCGTCACATCCTGATGGGCTGCTACGGAATAGGGCTCGGCCGGCTTCTCGCCGCCGCGATCGAGCAGCACCACGACGACAATGGCATGACATTGCCCCGCGCCATCGCGCCGTACGATGTCATCCTGACCACGCTGAACACCGCCGACGAGTCAGTCGCGGCCATGGCCGAAAAGCTCTACGAAGAGCTGCGCGGCGCTGGCCTCGAGGTACTGTACGACGACCGGGCGGAGTCCGCCGGTGTAAAGCTCAACGACGCGGACCTGCTTGGAATGCCGGTCAGGGTTCTTGTCAGCCCTCGCGGGCTTCGCGGCGGCACCATCGAAGTCAAAGCAAGGCGTTCCTCGGATGCTCTGAGCGTACCGCCGGAGCGTGTGGTCGAAGAGACTCTAGGGCTACTCGCCGCCTAGCCGCGGCCAGAAGTACTCATGAACCCGCCTGACATATTCGTCGGGCGCTAGCTCGAACGCGTCCGCGTGTCCCATGCCGTCCAAGCTCCACCGTTCGCTCCCCTCAGGAGCCGCGTCATAAACACGCCGGCCGTGCTCGAAGGGCACCCGCGTGTCCGCCGTTCCGTGGATGACAAGCACCGGATAGTCTAACTCCGCTGCTGACCGTTCCGGCGTTAGCGCGCCCACGTCGATGTCGTACAGCATGCGGGCCATAAACGTAGCTCCCGGTATGAACACAGGCGCAAACCACTCCGGCAAGATCGTCCTGCGCGCGCTTTCTATCGCGATGAGGTCGCCCGCGGATGCATACGGACTCTCCAGCACAGCCGCCCGTATCCTCGGCTCGCCCGGCAGCGTCAGCAGCGCCATACCCGCGCCCATCGACGATCCATACACACCGATCGCAGACTCGGACATCCCTACTGACTTCAGAAAGTCTATCGCTCCGCGCAGGTCTCGCCGTTCGAGGATTCCCCCGTTGACCTCTCCACCCCCGACTCCCCGTGTCCCCACTGATCGAACAGCGGCACGTTGTAGCCTTGCTCATGAATCCGCGCCGCAAGGCCCAGTGCATTGCCGCTTGTACGGTTTCCTGTAATGCCGTGCCCCATGACTACCGTCGGCCCGCAGCCCTCTCGCGAAAACTACCAGCCCTTTAGCGGGACCCCATAGCCCTTGGATTCGAACTCCACCTCCCGGTATATGCCAGACCGTGATTGTCAGGGTGGTCCTCAATCGGGCTGCGTTCGCTCTTTGGGAAACCCGACGCGATCGTGTACGAGACTCCTGCGGACAACAGCAGAACAGCACACCCACCGCCAGGAAAAACAGTCCCACCACCTTCCTACGGCGCATTCTCAGACGATAGCAGGGCCTCCGGCCCACAGTTGATCATGGCAGGGGACTGACGTTTGCCGGAGGGTGTGCGAAAATCAGCACACACTTTGCTTGGAGCAGCCCTATGAGCGGAATCTGGCCCGGCGCAACACGATGCGTCGTGATGCTTGGCTTCGATGTCGACGGCGTGTCGAGTGCCATCTATCACGATAGGGCAAACGCGCGCCTCCCCAGCCTCATGTCGTTGCGGGAGTATGGGCCCAGCGTGGCTGTGCCAAGGATTCTGGACATGCTGGAGCGCTATGGGGTGCCGGCAAGCTTCTACATCCCCGGCTTTGTCGCGGAGACCCATGAAGAGATGGTAGTCGCCATTCGCGACCGGGGGCACGAGATCGGACACCATGGCTACATGCACGAGCCGCCGTCCGACCTGGACCGCGAGGAAGAAGCCGCCGTCCTGGACAGGGGCTCGGCGATAATCGAACGCATCACCGGAGAGCGGCCCCGAGGTTACAGGTCGCCAAGCTGGGACCTCAGCCAGGACTCGCTGCCGCTCCTGGCCGAGCGAGGCTTCACGTACGACTCCAGCCTCATGGGAGACGATGTCCCGTACATGGTCGAGGCTAATGGTTCGCAACTCGTGGAGATTCCGGTGCATTGGGAGTGGGACGACTATCCGTACTTCGGGTACGACCGGCATGCCGGCTGGGAAGGCAGGCCCTCCAACCCGGAAGACGTCTACAACGCCTGGGCCGCCGGTTTCGAAGGGGCGCACCACTATGGCCGCGCCTTCACTCTGACAATGCACCCTTACATCATCGGCCGGCCGGGCCGTCTGCGAATGCTGGAGCGGTTGGTTCGTTATATGAAAGGCTACCAGGGCGTCGAGTTCATGCGCGCCATCGACGTCGCCGATATGTGGGCCGCCAAACACGATGGCCGCCTGGCCGGCTAACAACCTTTCCGCGTTGCACGAATCAGGTCGGCCCATCTCAGACACCTAGAACAAGCTCAGGAAGCAGTACACATGCCAAACATGACTGGCGGGCAGGCTTTGATCAGATCGCTAAAGCGCGAGGGTGTAAGCGTCATCTTCGGAATGCCCGGCGTGCAGATGTACCACGCATTGGACCCGCTGGTTGACGAGCCGGACATGCGATTCATCACCGTCCGCCACGAGCAGGCCGCAGCGTACATGGCCGACGGCTACGCCCGGGGCGGAGGAGGCATCGGCACCGCGCTCGTGGTGCCGGGCCCCGGCCTGCAGAACGCGTCCGCCGGCGTCGGCACCGCGTACGCCGCGTCCTCTCCGATTCTTGTGGTCTCCGGCCAGATTCCGAGCCGCCTGATTGGCGTGCGGCAGGGCGTCCTGCACGAAATCGACGATCAGCTAGACACGATCAGGCCTGTAACCAAGTGGGCGCACCGGATTCTCGATCCCGCCGAGACTCCGTCCGCCGTTCACGAGGCCTTCCGCCAACTCAAGACAGGCCGCCCGCGTCCGGTCGAGATCGAGATTCCGCCCGATACCCTCGCGAAAGTGACCGATATCGAGTTGCGTGAGCCCGGAATCCATGTGCGGCCTCCCGCCGCGGCGTCCGACGTTCGTGAGGCTGCCCGCATGCTTGGCGCTGCCTCAAGCCCCATCATATGGGCGGGTGGAGGCGCGATCTCCTCGGGCGCCGCCGGCGCGCTGCTTGAAGTAGCCGAGCATCTCCAGGCACCGATTCTCACCACATCAGAGGGCAAGGGCGCCATTTCCGACAGGCACAGCCTCTCGCTTGGCGGCCTCCGATACATGGGTGAGCCGCTCATCGAAGAGGGCAAAGAGTTCGATCTCGTCCTTGTAGTCGGCAGCAGGTTCGCCACAGTTAGACCCTCAGGCGAAATGCAGGTCGTCCAGATAGACGTCGACGAAGAGGAGATCGGCCGAAATCACCAGCCCACCTTCGGCTTGTGCGGAGACGCCGCCGCCACATTGCATGAGCTGCACAGCGTGCTGACGTCGACGGTCCCGGCTCGCTCGAGCGACGCGGACCGTTTAGAAGCAATCAAAACGATGCGCAGGGCCCGGGTCAAGCGCACGGAGCCGCAGGACTCGCTGACCGCCGCCCTTCGCGCAGGCATCCCGGAAGACGGCATTGTGATAGCCGGCATGACCCAGATTGGTTACTACAGCCGCATCCACTTCCCGGTGTACGAACCGGGCACTTACCTCACCTCTTCCTATTTCGGCAACCTGGGGTTCGCCTTCCCAACGGCGCTCGGCGCAAAGGTCGCCAACCCGGACCGTGCCGTGGTCGCTGTGTCAGGTGACGGTGGGTTCATGTTCAACTCACAGGAGCTCGCCACGGCTGTACAGTACGGCATCAATGCCATTGTTGTCGTGTTCAACGACAACGCGCTCGGCAACGTCAGGCGCGACCAGCAACTCAGGTTCAACGGCCGCGAGATTGGCGGCAAGCTGCACAACCCGGACTTCATGAAGCTGGCAGAGGCATACGGTGCCCGTGGCATCCGCGCGCATGGGCCGGAGGAATTGGAGCAGGCACTGAAAGCGAGCATCGCCGCAAACGACGCCCCCGTGCTGATCGAGGTGCCCGTAGGCCCGATGCCGTCGCCCTTCGAGGGGTAGCCTCTGCTTTCGCCCCAAGACTGTCCTGTTGGGGTTGGGGCACCTTGCAACCATTGATCGGTTCCAAGAGTCCCCTCTCCTGTGACGGAGACCTTTGCGTAACTGCCGCCTGCGCCGGAAGATGGATTCCTTTGACTCCTTCCCCAGTCTGCTGGGGAAGGTTGGGATGGGGTTTCTCACGCGCGCACGGACGATTACACAAACGTCTCCCTTGATGGGAGAGGGCTAGAGCCTGCCCCGAGTCCCTCAAGGGGGTGAGGGTGAAAGTAGTGTGAGCAGGGCCGCCTGCTAGTTGGGAAAACCCTCGCTCAGGCCTCGGCCCTCATAAGATCGAACGGTATCGAGAGCTCCTCGCAAATGCTCCTGAACCAGTCAACCACTTCCCTGTGAAGCGGAATTCCCCGGCTTTGCCTCTCCGTCTGCTCTTCGAACTCGGGCAGGCCCGGATAGAACACGCGGTCATGCCCTGGCGCCGGCTTGGTGGAACGCAGGTACCGCAGCCACTGGTCCATCGTGCTCTTGAACTCGCTCGTGTCCATGAACGCCTCGACGCTATACGCCGCCACGAAGTGGCCGAACGTCTTGTTGCCTGCGAGGCCCGCGATCCCGCCTCCCGACATGATCCCGCCCAGTATCTCCACCACGGCGGTCAGGCCGTAGCCTTTATGGGAGCCCAGCTCCCGAGTGCTGCCCAGCGGAAGCAGGCACATCTCAGAATCCCTCATCGAATCGGTCTCCGGCGGGTCGATCGCTTCCATGGCCGGAGACCCGTCCGGGTTCGTCACCCAGCCGGGCATCAGCTTGGCACCCACCCTTTGCGCCAGCTTCACCTTGTTGGCGGCAACGGTGCACATCGCCGCATCGAATACGAATGGCGGCTCCTTGTCCGCCGGGGCTGCGACCGCGATTGGGTTGGTGCCCATCCGCGGCTCCGCTCCGAACGTGGGCACCACAAGGGGAGGACACGCCGTCATGCAGACGCCGATCATGTCATGCTCAAGCGCCAACATCGCGTGATAGGAGGCCATGCCCAGGTGGCCTGAGTTGCGTATCGTGACCACCCCCATGCCCGAGGCGGCCGCCTTCTCGATCGCGATCTCCATCGCTTTCGGCGTCACGATGATGCCGAGGCCGCCGTCCGAGTCCACGTTTGCCGTTGAAGGCGTCTCCCTGAGAATTCGCCAGTTCGGCCGAGGGTTGATCGACCCGGACGTGTACCCGTTCACGTACGACCGCAGCATGTTGGACACACCGTGCGTCTCGACACCCCTGAGGTCCGCGCTCACCAGAACGTCAGCGGCTAGGTCGCTGTCCTCGTGGGGCACGCCCATCTTCCGGAAGACCTCGGACACCATGGCGCGCAGCCCGCTCTCCTCCACTCGGACTTCCTCTTCACTTCTGACCTTGAAAATCTCGAGCAACTCATCCTCCTTGGAAACGATTGCCTATCGTACCCAACGCGTGGGCATCGACAGTCCTTGAAGGGTATACGATACTGGCGCGAACAATCTTGCCACCGCGCACTCTACCGGTGGAGACCAGCGGAATGAGGGTCGATACATGGACGTTCAGGAGCTTATCGTACAGAAGCCGGGCCGAATCGAGCTCTGCAAATGTCAGATGGACGAGTCCCTCGCGTCTCGAGAGGCCTTGGTCAGGACCGAATACTCGGTGGTCAGCGCCGGCACTGAAGGGGCGGGCTTCACGGGCCTCGTAAAGCAGATGCCCTTCCGCGAGCACAAGCAATACCCTCGCAACACCAGGTACGGCAACGTAGGAGAGGTTCTGGCCGTAGGCGAAGGCGCCACGATGTGCAAGCCAGGCGACCGGGTCCTGAGCTTTTCCCGCCACGCCGACTACGTCAAGGCCGACGAAGGGCGCATGGCTCTTCCGATACCGCCTGACCTCGATGGCCGCGAGGCAGTATTCGCCCGCATGGCCGGAGTGAGCATCAGCGCCCTGCGCTCCTCCAGCGTCCAGCCGGGCGACACCGTTCTGGTGGTGGGGATGGGGCTCGTGGGCAACTTCGCCGCGCAGATCTTCCAACTCGCGGGCGCAGACGTGATGGCCGCCGATCTCTCGGACTTCCGTCTCGACAAGGCCCGTGAGTGCGGACTAGATCGCAGGGTCAACAGCGGGAGAGCCGACCTGAAGGACGCGGTGATGGCCTGGACGGGCGGCCTCGGCGCGCGCATCGTGGTCGAGGCCATTGGGATAAGCGAGGTCATCGCCGAAGTGTCCCTGCTTGCCAGGCCGCTCGGCGAAATCATCCTCCTCGGAACCCCCAGGGCCTACGGTGTCTTCGACGCCACTCCCATGCTTCTGCACATACACATGAATTCCCTCCGCATGATCGGGTCTCTGGAGTGGACGTGGCCGCAGCATCCCACGCACCGCGCCCGCGACATCACCGCCAACTACCGCCTCCTGCTCGAATGGATCGCCGACGGAAGGATAGAGACGAGGCCGATGCTGACCCACCTGGCGTCACCGGCCGACTGCCAGTCGATCTACGAGGGGTTGACCTCCAGCAAGGAGGAGTACATCGGCGCCGTCTTCGATTGGAGGCGCGCGCACGTACCTCTAAGTGGCTGCTAGGGCAGTGACGTGACGGACGCAATCGTGTGGGCATTGGAGTTCAGTGCTCTGGCGGCCATTGTGATTTAGTAAGAACGGCCTGCGTTACCCGCCCTGTATCGGTTTCGCTGCCGGCAATAGGACGTTATCATCTGTCCGAGTCCGCCCGGAGGAACACGTAGAGTGAGCACACAAGCCCCGCAGATGGTGAGAGGGCGAATGCTATGTACGTTCGTCGCTCGCAAGGACCGCGAAGACCCCGTCCCATCGGCGGTCCGATGGGACCGCTGCCTCGCCATTGAGGTGGACACGCCCTGGAGCAAGGAGATCACCGGCTCCTCGTCCTTTCCACCGGGAATCCTGGACTCCGTTCGGAACTACGAGGAGCGTGGAAGCACCCTGAGAGTACAGGGCCTGATGCGCGATGAGGAGTACTCAGTTCCCGGCCACACACGGATCCTCCAGGCGAGCCTAGCTCGGCACGCGGGCCGATACGAGACCGCTGAGTACGTAGTGCCCTCGCATCTTGTCGGTAACGTGGTTGACCGGCTTCTGAACGACACTGCGCCTGACGAGGACCTCAAACAATACTGCCATGACATATCAGGCGTCAGGGACATCCTTGTCTGCACCCACGGAAGCCGCGACGCCTGCTGCGCCAGGTTCGGCTACCAGGTGTACCGCAAGCTAAGAGACGAGTACGCATCCGCATCGGACGGTAACTTGCGCGTATGGAGGACTAGCCACACGGGCGGCCATCGCTTCGCCCCGACGCTCATCGACCTGCCGGAAGGCAGGTACTGGGCCTGGGTCGGCAACGACTCCTTAAACGCACTCTTGACCCGCGAAGGCTCCGTCGAGCCGATGATCGGCAACTACCGGGGCTCAGCAGCGCTGGGCACAGCTTTCGAGCAGGTGGCCGAACGCGAGGCATTGCGACGAGAGGGCTGGCCATGGACCGAGTTCTCAGTACACGGCAGAGTCGTCCAACTCGATGAGGCCGCGTCCACCGCTGAAGTGAGACTCGACTTCCGGTCGCCGGGCGCCGACAGGTCGGGATCGTACGCTGCCACTGTGCGGCGTCTCCCAGACATAGTCACGGAGGGCTGCGCGTCCGCGGAACTGGGAAAGACCGTCGCCGCGGACCAGTATCAGTTGGAGCAATTCGCCCTGCTGGACTGAACAAGCTCCCGCCCCCACCTTGATCGCCAACGGATGCATCATCAGCAGTGCCTGACAAGGCATCTACCATAATGCCAGCGATGTGCGTTCTATGCACAACGCTGGCGAAACCGTCTTGCTTTCTCTTCTTACTAAGTCTACCCTTTCTCTCTTCATAGGACACGCAGTGTCCACCTGGTTGGCTGGATGTACGTCAACATGGAATCGGGCCAAGGCTCTCGAAATGAGGAGGAAGGAATGAAGTTCGGATTCCTGGCGATGGCCGTGGGAGCGATCGCCCTGCTCGTGGCGGCCTGCGGCAGCTCGGAGCCGGAACCGGCCCAGCCATCGGTTAGCACTAAGGAGATTGCCGCTGCCGTCAAAGACGCGGTCGCAGAATCTCAGATGTCCGAGGAGCAGTTCGCGGACATGATGTCAGACCAGATCGCCAGGCAGGTAGCGGACACGATGTCAGGCCAGATCGCCGAGCAGATGGCGGACATGATGTCCGATCAGATGACGGCGATGGCTGCGCGAAACCCAGGCCTGTCTGCCGAGGAAGTCAACGCGATGATCGTGGATGCCGTTGCGGCGTCCAACGCCGCGCTGGCCGAACAGATTGCCGGTATGGAACAGGGAATGTCGGATGAAGAGATGGCGGCGATGTTGCAGGCTGCGGTAGATCAGGCCGTGGCTGAAGCAGTCGCCATGGCTTTGCCTGAGAGCCCGGGCGAGTTGATCGTATATTCTGGGAGAAGTGAATCTCTGGTACAGCCGATCATTGACCAGTTTGCGGCTGTGACGGGCATCGAGGTAAGGGTCAAGTACGCGAATACCTCGGAGATTGCGGCGACCCTCATGGAGGAAGGCAGCAACAGTCCGGCCGACGTGTTTTTTGCGCAGGACCCGGGCGGCCTAGGTGCGGCGGCATCCTTGTTGGACACACTGCCTGAGCAGCTAAGCATGGCCGTACCGGACTGGGCAAGGTCCCCTCAGGAGAAATGGGTTGGCATCTCAGGCCGAGCGCGAGTCGTTGTCTACAACAGGGAAAGTGTCAGTCCGGCGGACCTGCCGGAGAGCATCGAGGACTTCGCGGACCCCAAGTGGAACGGCAGAATCGGCTGGGCGCCGTCCAACGCGTCCTTCCAGGCGATGGTCACTGCTATGCGCGTCCTGTGGGGCGACGACAGAACCAGGCAGTGGCTCGAAAACATCAGGGACAATGGCGCACAGGTGTACCCGAAGAACACACCTATTGTGGACGCAGCCTCAAAGGGCGAGATAGATGTTGGATTCGTGAACCACTACTATCTGTACCGTTTCATCCAGGAAGATGGAGAAGACTTCGGCGCGCGAAACTACCATATTCCCGGTGAGGGCCCCGGTAGTCTGATCATGGTCGCCGGTGCCGGCATTCTCAAGACGGCCGCCAACCACGAAAACGCAGTCAGGTTCCTCGAATTCCTGCTCTCCAATGTTGCTCAGCAGTTCTTTGCGGGTAAGACTTACGAGTATCCTCTAGTGGAAGGAGTGACCACCCACAGGCTTCTCACTCCCCTTGACCAGATAACGAAGCCCGCGATAGACATGGCTTCATTGGAAGACGTACAGGGCACGCAGGCCATGCTCAGAGAGCTTGGAATCCTGCCTTAAGGCTGTGTGAGATGCGGTAGTATCCTTCGTTTGCGCATCTTGGCAATGCTGCCAGGCTGCGCAAACGTGGGAAAATGCGAGCATATAGCGCAAAGAGGTGTCCTCTTGAGACTATCGGAAAGCGCGGTCCAAGGCTCCGCACAGGTGCCACAGTGCATTTGGGAGTTACGCTAAGGTCTCCATAGGGCGAGTGGTAGCTTGATAGCCGAGCCTGTTCAGGTGCATGCACGCCGTCCCACGCGGTCGTTGCTTGGCATTGGATCGATTCCCACCATCATCTGGCTGCCCGCCGGGATAGTCGGCGTTGCCATGCTGCTGCCCATGGCATACCTGGTTGTAAGGGCGGTTAGCGGAGGTGAGGAGGCGTGGGATCTCGTATTTCGTGCCCGTACTGCGTACATTCTGGGCCGCACCGTTTTGCTTGCGGCCATTGTTTCGGGATCCTCGGTCTTGCTCGCCGTGCCCCTGGCTTGGTTCACCGTCCGCACAGACATGTCGTTTCGCAGGCTGTGGTCGGTGCTGGTCGCCCTTCCCCTGGTGGTACCAAGCTATGTTGGAGCCTTCCTCTTTGTCTCTGCTCTCGGTCCCAGGGGCCTGCTCCAGCAGCTCTTGGAACCAGTACTCGGGGTGCAGCGCCTCCCCTCCATGTACGGTATGCCGGGCGCCGCCCTTGTCCTTACTCTCCTCAGCTTTCCGTACGTCTACCTCACGGTTCGAGGGGTGCTCGCCGAGCTGGATCCGTCCATAGAAGAGTCTGCCAGAGGCTTGGGCCACGGAAGCTGGAGCGTCGCCAGGCGCATTACTCTCCCCCTGCTTCGGCCTGCCATCGCCGCAGGATCCATACTCGTCGCCCTCTACACCCTCAGCGACTTCGGCGCGGTTTCGCTGCTCAGGTATGAGACGTTCACTTGGGCAATCTATCAGCAGTACCAGACTCTGTTCGATAGGTCCGCGGCAGCCGCAATGTCTCTGATGCTCGTCGTCATCGCGGTGGGCGTGCTTTGGGCGGAGAGCGCCACAAGAGGTCGCCTCCGGTACCACACTGCCGGCTCCGGCTCTGCGCGGCGTCAGACCGTGGTTAAGCTTGGCCGGTGGCATTGGGCCGCCCAGGCCTTCTGCGCGTCGATCGTCCTCGTCGCCCTCGTGCTGCCATTGTCAGTGCTGGCCTACTGGCTTGTACGCGGTGTTGCGGCAGGGGAGCAGATAGACTTCCTTTGGACAGCGGCTCGAAACTCAGCGTATTCCTCTGGCGTCGCCGCTGTAGTTGCGGCGGCGCTAGCGGTCCCGGTCGCCGTCATATCCGTTAGGTACCCAGGAGTCTTTAGCCGCGTCGTGGAACGAGCTAGTCACATCGGATACGCGCTTCCTGGGTTGGTGGTCGCTCTCGCGCTGGTATACTTTGCCGCCAATTACGCACCATTCGTGTACCAGACCGTCTGGCTTTTGGTCTTTGCATACGTCGTACTCCACCTGCCCGCGGCTCTGGGTGCCACAAGGGCTTCGCTCTCGCGTAGCAGCCCCCGGTTGGAAGAGGCCGCGCGGGGACTCGGCAGATCGCCGCTCAACGTCTTGGTGACGGTGACCGTCCCGATCATTCGAGGCGGAGTCTTCGCCGGTGCCGCCCTCGTGTTTCTGATCTCGATGAAAGAACTGCCTGCCACCCTCATCCTCGGACCGCTTGGGTTCAAGACCCTGGCGACATACGTATGGTCCGCATCCTCGGAGGCCTTCTTTGCCAGGGCCGCCGCGCCTGCTCTCGCTCTCGTACTGATGTCGTCCCTTCCAATGGCGCTCCTAATACTTAGGGGAGAGAGGGGTAGGCCGTGACAACTCCCGTGGTCGAACTGCGGAACGTCGGCAAGCGGTACGGCGAAGTCACTGCTCTGTCCGGCGTCTCATTCACGCTCGACCCCGGCGAAGTTCTCTCATTGCTCGGCCCTAGCGGCTGCGGTAAGACCACCGTACTCCGGCTGATCGCGGGCTTCGAGACGCCTGACGAAGGCGAGGTGAGTCTGCGTGGGTCGTTAGTGGCAACGGGGACATTGCACGTAGCGCCTGAGCGCCGGCGCGTCGGAATGCTGTTTCAGGAGTACGCCCTGTTTCCTCATCTGACGGTTGAGGAGAACGTTGCGTTCGGCTTACACCGGTTCCCTTCGGACGAGCGCCGGCTCAAGCTCAGCCGCGCCATGGCATTGGTGAGGTTGGAAGGCCTCGAGGCCAGGTATCCGCACGAACTGTCGGGCGGCCAGCAGCAGCGCGTTGCGCTTGCGCGCACCCTCGCACCGCAGCCGGTGGTGGTCCTGCTGGACGAGCCCTTCAGCAACGTAGACGCGTCCCTTCGGGCCCAGTTGCGCGCGGAAGTCGAAAGTATTCTCCGGGAAGGCCGGATCTCCGCCGTCTTCGTCACACACGACAGGGAGGAGGCGTTCGCCACCGCCGATCGTGTGGCGGTAATGCACGACGGCCGCATCGAGCAGATCGATACCCCACAGGCCGTGTACCACACCCCTTCGAGTCCGGAGGTTGCCCGCATATGCGGGTCGGCAAACTTCATCGACGGCGTCATTGAGAGCGGCTGGGCCGCCACCGAAGTAGGACGTCTCCAATGGTCGACCACTGATGACAGCGTCGACGAAGGATCTCACGTTTGGGTTCTCGTCCACCCCGACGACTTTCGAGTCCAGTACAGCGCCGAAGGAAGGGCGAAAGTGGTCTCGAGCGAGTTTCGCGGCGACGAGACCATACTCAGGATACTTCTGCCGTCAGGAAAGCTGATTCATACCCGTAACGCCTCCTCCGGTGCCCTGCCGCCCGGCACACCGGTCCGACTGACCCCCGCGGCCAGAACCCCGTTCACAACCTTCCTCAGAGACGGCTGATCCAGCAACACACTCTACTGGCCTTGCGCCCATCGGCCGCCGCACAACTTCCGCCTCGCCGCTTCCTAGGGCTGGCATCCCACGCCGCCTACCTCAGAACAGCCATATGCAGGTATTCGAACGCTTGCTCTATCCGTACTGTTGTGCTACTATCGATGCATGAACACCGCCGTCCACTGCAACCGCACCTCAGAGCCCAGCCGCGTTGGGACGCCTCCCATGGGAGGCTCTACCCACGCTCTAGTGGCCGCTATTGGCCGCCCGCGGCGTTTGTGCTGGCGCTCGTTAGGTTTGTGTTGGCCGCTATTGGCCGCTGTAAGCGGACACGGCGAACTACTGCCGCTTGCCGCGTTGACAGGAGCGCGACACAGCGGGCGTAACGCCGGGAACCTATAGAAGGACCTGTAACATTTTGTATCAATTCGGCTCAGTTTGTATGCATTCACTTATCAAACATGCCCAAATCTGTAACATTCGACGGAGTCTCCCAGCTACAAACGTTACGAAATGTTACGGAATGTGACAGTTTTCGACTCTATCCCTTCGACGGCCGCGTTCATCGCTTTGGGATGGCCCCATTTTCCCTGACCGGTTAGAGCGCCCTCAGTTGCCCGCCTATCGGCACACGCATAGAATTACCCTCAAGCTAGCATTGACGCTGTCAGACCGGCTTCCCCTTAAACGATCTGACTGAGAAATCGTGCCGTCGGCCCCATACCTCAAGGAGAGCCCGCAATGGATGACATAGTCTTCGCCTCAGTCCGAACAATCGCAAGGGCCGTCAGGGAACGCGAGGTCTCCTCTGAAGAAGTGGTCCGCGCCCACCTCGAGCGCATCGATCAGGTCAATCCCGTCCTCAACGCCGTCGTCCACATCTGCGCGGACCGTGCCCTCGATGAGGCTCGAAAGGCCGACGAGGCCGTCGCAGGCGGAGAAGAACTGGGCCCCCTGCACGGCGTCCCTATGACCATCAAGGACTCCCTCGACACGGCCGGCGTGCGTACCACGGCGGGAACGGTCGGCCGCCGCGATGACATACCCGATGAAGACGCAACCTGCGTGGCCCGCATGAGGCAGGCCGGGGCCATCCTGATAGGCAAGTCCAACACACCCGAGTTCACCCTCTCCGGAGAGACCGACAACCTCGTCTACGGCAGAACGAACAATCCGTACGATACCTCGCTCATGCCAGGCGGAAGCAGCGGCGGCGCAGCCGCGATCATCGCAGCAGGCGGCTCGCCCATGGACTTGGGCAGCGACACCGGCGGCAGCGTCAGATTGCCGTCCCACTTCTGCGGGATCGCCGGACTCAAACCCAACTCCAACCGCGTACCGCGTACCGGGCACGCGATCTCTCACACGATGGGCGCACTGGACTCGCTCACCCAGAACGGCCCCATGGCTCGCTTCGTCGAAGACCTATACCCAGTCCTGTCCGTCATTTCAGGTCCTGACTGGCGCGACCCGGCAATCGTTCCCGTCCCACTTTACGATCCCGCAGACGTCGACGTCACATCCCTACGAGTGGCCATGCACACGGACAACGGCATAATGGCGCCAACGCCCGAGACGGCGGAGGCGGTGAGGGCCGCGGCCCGTTGCCTGGTCGACGCCGGGGTCCACGTCGACGAGGAGTGCCCCGGGCCGGTCGCTCAAGCCTCACACCTTTTTGGCGGTCTCTTCAGGGGAGACGGAGGCGCGTGGGTGCAACGGCTGTTGGATAAGGCGGGCACAGCCGAGGCATCTCCAGCCGTTCAAAGACGGCTCAATCCCAACGAAGCGCTCGATACCGCATCGTTCACAGCACTGCTGGAAGAACTGGACTCCTATCGGAGCGCAATGCTCGCGTTCATTCGGCAGTACGATGCCATCCTGTGCCCCACCTGTGCTTTCCCCGCTACCGGGCACGGTGTCACCACGTACGATGAATCGACACGAGGAGGGTTCAGCTACACGAGCGCGTACAACATGACAGGCTGGCCCGGAACAGTTGTCCGTGGCGGCGAGTCTCCTGAGGGCCTGCCAATAGGCGTGCAGGTCGTGGCCCGCCCATGGCGTGAAGACGTGTCCCTCGCCCTTGCCAAGGTAGTGGAGGACGGCCTCGGCGGATGGAAGAGGCCGTCACTTCCCTGACCTCGTCATTTCTTCAGTTGGCAGCCAAGCCGGGGCGCAAACGGTACCCTTTCTCGGCGATTTCCACGGGGCTCGGAAGAAGGAACCCGGCAGTTGGTTTCTGCGATAATCGCTTGAGCCGTAGACGAGGTTTGGTTCGGAACAGCATCCACTGGTCCGACTGGAGGAACTGACATGAGAGGCAGCATCGCACTGATGGAGATGCTTCGGGCGGAGGGCGTGAAGTACATCTTCGGAAACCCCGGCACCAGCGAAGCGCCCTTGTTGGACGCGCTGGAGAGCTATCCAGAGTTCGAGTACGTGCTGGCCGTACAGGAGTCGGTGGCCATCGGCATGGCGGACACTTACGCCCGTGCTACCGGTACTCCCGCCTTCGTCAGCCTGCACATTGACAACGGTCTGTCCAACTCGTTTGCGCTGCTGATTGACTCCTACAATACGGGCACCCCGCTGGTTGTCACAGCTGGCAACAAGGACGTGCGCAAGCTTGCCGAAGGGCGCAGCGACCTGGCCGAGATGGCGCAGCCCTACGCGAAGTGGAGCGCGGAGATCACGCACCCTGAGCAGTACCCGTCGGTGATTCGCCGCGCATTCAACGAGGCTGCGAGTCCTCCCACCGGCCCTGTCTTCTTATCGCTTTCGGCCAACTCCCTGGACGACGAGGCTGACGTAAACATCTTCCCGTCGAAGCGGTTCAGCAAGTCCCCCAGCGCCGACCCGGCAGATATTCAGGACGCTGTTGCGGTTCTCGCAGGAGCCGACAGGCCCATCATGTTAGTCGGGGACCGCGTAATGGAGACCGGCGGCACAGAGGCTGCTGTACGCGTGGCCGAGCATCTTGGCGCCTCGGTCTACGGGCACTTGAGCACTCAAGTCAACTTCCCGACAGGCCATCCTCAGTACATGGGCCCGTTGAGCGTAAGGCAGTCGGCCGGCCTGGACATTCTGAGAGGCGCGGATGCTGTGCTGGCAGTAGGATGCCCCGTCTTCAGCGAGTTCTTCTACAGGAGCGACACCGTACTCGGCTCGAATACGAAGCTCGTGCACATCGACATAAATGCGGACGAGATCGGCAAGTCCGAACCAACCGACGTAGGCGTCTTTGCCTCCCCTGGACATGCCCTGGCTCAGCTCGCAGAGGCGCTTGAGTCAGAGATGACAGGCTCGCAGATTGAGGCAGCGCGCGGCAGAACGGAAGCGGTAGCCGCCAGGACAAGGGCCGCGGCCGAGGCCTTTCGCCAGATGGCCCCGTCAGGTGGCAGCCGGCGGCCCATGTCACCCGAGTCAGCGATGTTCGCACTCGCCGAGGCGCTGCCGGACGATGCCGTGGTGTTCGACGATTCGGTCAGCAATCGCGCTTCCCTGCAGGCCGCCGCCAAGTTCAACGAGCCCGGCGATTACTTCAGCGCCCGCGGCAACTCCATCGGTTGGGGCCCGGGAGGGGGGCTTGGGCTGAAGCTCGCCAATCCGGACCGGCCGGTTGTAGCCATTTGTGGAGACGGCTCGATGATGATGTCCGTTCAGGGGCTTTGGACCGCCGTCAACTCGAACATTCCCACGGTGTTCGTAACTTGCAACAACGCCATGTACCGCATACTCAAGCTCAACATGAATGTTTACAAGGGCGCGGTGCAGGGCAGATCCGATGCACCCAGCAAGTACATGGCCATGGACTTCCCGGTGCCTTTCGACTTCGCCGCACTCGCAAGAGCATTCGGGGCGCACGGAGTGCGCATTGAGGATCCTGCCGACATCGGCCCTGAACTCAACAAGGCGATAGACTTGAACGCGCCTGCCGTTCTGGACCTCATACTGGACGGCGACATCTAGTTGCCATTCCTGTCACGCGCCGAGTGCTTGGATCGCCTGAGAGCTGAGGCCTCCTCGGGGAGGCCTATCGTAGGAGTGGGAGCGGGCACCGGCATTAGCGCGAAGTTCTCTGAGGATGGTGGAGCGGACCTGCTCGTCGTGTATAACTCCGGCAGGTATCGCATGGCCGGACGCGGCTCGCTTGCCGGATTGATGCCATACGGTGATGCCAACGCCATTGTTCTGGATATGGCCTCCGAAATCCTGCCCATAGTGCGTCGCATCCCCGTTCTGGCAGGCGTGTGCGCAACCGATCCGTTCCGCATCATGCGGTCCTTTCTCATGTCGACGCTCAGCGATTATGTCCGCCTAAGTGCCAAGGGAAAATGTCCTCTGAGTAGATTGCCATGCTAGCTGATTACGGTACTTCCGACGTTGCGCGAGCGCGCCATGGGTGGGGTTTCGGCATTCATGTACTTCCTTGCAGTGTCCCGGTGGATGCCCACTTCCCGGGCGATCCCACGGATGGACAGGCCCTTGCGTTTCGCCTTCTGCACCGCCTTCCATCTCGCCGTCTGTAGTGGGGTGGGCTTTCTGGGTCGCGGAGTCACAGTCCTGCGAACTCTTGCGGCGCCGTTGCGGTCGGCATCGTCGCGGAGTCTGTCCGCTTCGAGCATTGTGCCCATTGACTCCACTTCGTCCTCCGGCCTCCTGATGACACCGTTGGTGTAGCGGCTGGGACCGGTCGTGTGTACGGTCCGCGTGCCGAAGCTGCGCAGGATACCTGGTCGCGGAGGCGCTTCCTGGGAGGCGACGATACGCCCTTCGTGTTGCACTGACAGCCGGCCGTCCAGTGCTTCGAGCACTTCCACCGCCGACCCGGCAAAGCTCGGTCGAGCCTGATCGGGAAGCAACTGCAGGGTGCGCCAGCGGTACTTCACAGTGTTGTCCCGGCCAACCCGGCGCCTGTACTTCAGGCATAGGACTGTGTCCAGGCACGTCCCCGGATCCAGGACCCGATACGCGGTGTCTGCGTGTTGCGACGGCACACCAAAACGTTCATTGAAGCGGGGAAGGAAGTCGTTGAGCACGCGGTTGGCGTCATCGATGGTGGTCGAGCCTGCGAGCCTCAGCTCCGTGACCAACCTGTCCTGAAGTGTGCCCGCGGCGCGTTCCACTCGGCCTTTGGCTTGCGGCGACCGTGCGAATATCAGCTGTACGCCGATCTCACCCATCGCGCGAGAGAACTGGGTGGGGGCGGAGGCGGTCTCTGACGGCGGCGTGTGCTTGAAGACGCCATGGCGGTCTGAATAGAGTGCGAGAGGTATGCCGTAGCTCCGTATCAGAATCCGCATCAGCAGTAAGTAGCTGCGGGTGTTCTCCAACTCGCAGAACAGGGCGTTGACGACACAGCCGGTAGCGTCGTCGACCGCCAGCAGCAACGTGAACTGGGGGCCATCTTCTCCCAGCCATCTGTGGTAGCTGCCGTCGATCTGTATCAGCATCCCCTCGCGGGCCATCCGCTGCCGTCGAACACGATGCTTCGGCGGCCTTCGACGGCGGGGGCTGCTCACACCGGCGTCGGTCAGTATCTTGCGCAATGTGTTACGTCCGATGTCTATGCCCTCTCGCTCCCTCAGCAGTTCGCTCAAATGCGTGTGGTTGACTCCCGCGTATCGGGTCCGCGCCAGGACCACCACGTCGGTCGCCAACGGGTCCGGTGTAGCGTTGGCCGGTCTGCGACCTCGATTGCCGTGAGCGAGTGCGGCTGCGCCGTCCCTTCTGTAAGCCGCCAGAATACGCTTGGTGTGGCGCGCGCTCACTCCCATCAACGTGGCTGCCTGCTCCGTGGTCATATGGTCCGCCACCAAACTGTTGAGAACCTGAAGCCTCGTCTGCTCTTTCTGTGTCAATGTCACATGCTCCTTCATGCGGACATTTTCGCTTGACAGTTAGCGAGGACTTAATCGCTGAGCAACAACACTTTCTCAGGCAATTAAAGGAGACCGGCTTTGATGGCGTTCAGAACTTCCCGACCGTCGGCCTCATAGACGGCCGGTTCCGTCAGAATCTGGAGGAGACCGGCATGGGCTTTGACTTGGAAATCGACATGATCCGCCAGGCTTCGAGCATGGGAATGCTGACATGCCCATACGTCTTCGATGACCAGCAGGCCGCCGAAATGGCCCGTGCCGGCGCCGACCTGATGGTGGCGCACATGGGTCTGACGGCCAAGGGCTCCATTGGAGCCGAAACATCAATCGAACTCAACGAGACGGTCCACCGAGTTCAGGCGATCAGGGAGGCGGCAGTTAACGTGAAGTCGGACGTTCTGACGCTCTGTCACGGCGGCCCAATCGCCGAACCGGAAGATGCCGCGTACGTGTTGGAACGAACAGAAGGCATTGCCGGGTTCATCGGCGCCTCAAGCATGGAGCGGATTCCAACGGAAACTGCCATTCGGGAGCAGGTCAGCAGGTTCAAGTCGATTCGACCCTGAACCGGAGCGACTCCTCTAGTGGAGAATGGAGCCCGCCTCCAACAAAGCCTCGACCGTTTCGGGCTGCAACCCGCAAAGCTCCCCAAACACCCTGCGGTTGTCTGCTCCGAAGGCTGGTACGGCGTCGGTTTTCTCAGCGGGCGCAGTCGGCATACGCCAGGGCATCTGAGGTATGGGATAGGTCTTGCCGTCCGGATAGTCCACCCACTGGAAAGCGCCGTTTGCCTCGTGGTGCGGATCGTGCACTACCTCTTCCGCGTTCAAGACCGCCCCTGCCGGCACCCTGGCGCGCTGGAGGGTATCCATGGCTTCGAACTTGGAACGCCCGGCGGTCCATGATGCAATCTCGACGTCTAAGGCATCCTCATTCGCCTTCCGGCAGCGGAAATCTCGGAATCGTGCGTCGCTCACAAGGTCTGGCCGTTCCATCGCTCCGCACAGAGCTTCAAACTCTGCCTCCGAGCCGGCTCCAATGAAGACCCACTCGTCTTCCCCTCGGCACCGAAACACGTTGTGCGGGGCCCTTCGCTGGTGCCGGTTGCCCATGCGCGGCGGCTGAGTGCGATTCATGCTCACGCCCGCAGTGTACTCGCCGAGTGTTGTCACAAGGGACTCGCAGAGCGACAGGTCAATCACGGTGCCTTTGCCGGTTCGAGACCTGCGTAGCAGAGCTGCAACTATCGCGAAGGCTCCATGGATGCCAGCGAAAGGGTCACCATAATTAATGCCTGACTTCTGCGGCTCCCCGTTTCGATACCCTGAGATGGTACAGAGGCCGGACATGACTTCGGCCGTGGCGCCCAGACCAGTGTATGCCCGCTCCGGGCCAGTCTGTCCCATTGCCGATGTCCTAAGCATGATGATATCTGGCTTGACCTTGCGCAGGTCCTCGTATCCCAAGCCAAAACTCGACATTACGTGGGGAGCCCAATTCTCGATAACCACATCGCTGACGGCGACTAGTGACTTGAAGAGCTCGACACCATCGGCATCCTTCAGGTTGAGGGCCACATGGTCCTTCCCCTGATTGGTCATGATCTGGTACGCGTTGCGAAAGTAAGTCGGCCGTCCCAGATCGTCCATGTCGTCGCTAACAATCTGTACGCGGAAGAGGTTGGCATCAGGCGGCCTGGGTTGCTGTCGAGGGCCCTCCACCTTAACAACATGTGCGCCCAACTCGCGAAGCAGTCGCGCAGACCACGGACCTGCCCAGATGTCCGTGAAATCAACTATACGAACGCCCGAAAGCGGTCTCATCGCTCTATTTGGTCCGGGTGGGCAGACGAAATTACTCCGGCGGCCTCCAACTCAGCGTATTCCTTCGTCGAGTATCCAAGGAGGCCACAAAGCACTGCGGTTGTATGTTCTCCTACCAACGGGGCTGCGCTTAGCCGCCAAGGAACGTCTTCTGCCACAAAAGGCCCTCTCGGAAGACGGTGTTTCCCTGCCTTGGGATGATCCAGGTCCTCAAAGAAGCCCCTCGCCGTCATTTGGGGAGAGGACAGGACCTCCGCAAAGTCAGCCACGTATCCAAACGGCATGCGCAGCGCCTGCATCGCGTGGTACGTATCCAGCTTGTCCCGGCCCAAAAAGCCAACCGTCAAGAGGCCATTCAATTCCTCTTCCGTTTCTGGGGCCAACTCCTGGGTGCGAGCGAACGGCTCGAACCGTTCATCCTTCAGTTCCTCAACTCCGAGCCAGTCTGCCATCTCCGCAAACCTCTCCCGACCTCGCATTACGGACCCGACATGTCCGTCCTGAGAAGGAAATATGCCGCGCGCTGGCCCCTGCCAGTTACCCGTTCGCTCCACGGGTCGGCCCTGTATGACTAGACGCTGCGGCGTTACCTCAATAATGCTGGCGACCGCACCCGCCGATGAGACTTCCACGTGCTGGCCAGTTCCAGTATGGTCGCGCTGGAGCAGCGCAGCGACAAGCGCAACCGCGGCATAGCCCCCGGCGGCGCAATCAATTGTATTGCCAGCCGGATTCAGGGGAACATCACCGGGATCTCCGCTGAGAAAGGTAAGCCCGCCTAGGGCAGTGGCCACACCTTCCGTACCCAGGAAGTCAGAGTATGGTCCGTCTGGTCCGAAGCCGGTCACAGTCGCCAACACCGCTTCTGGTCGAATCTTCTGGAGATCATCGTAGTCCACAACCGTCTCGTTGGCGCTCCCGGCAGACTGCACTACGGCGTCCGAGCACTCGAGCAGGCGGCGCAATATACCTCGTCCGGCAGCCGATCCCACATCCAGTGCGACGCTTTTCTTTGACACATTCAAGTGCAGATGAGCGGCGCCGGTCTCGATGTCCTCGAAGTCCTCTTGGAATGGTCCAAGAAGTCTGATTGGGCCTCCGGTCAACGGCTCTACCGTGATTACCTCGGCACCGAGCGTCGCCAAGAGCCTTGAGCAGTAGGCGCCAGCAACTGTTTGGCTTATCTCGATTACCGTCAGCCCGTGGAATGGAAGCGTGTTTGAGGCCACTGTATCTGAGATCATCAAGTCGCAATTATAAGCGTTAGAGCGACCTTAGGCAGACTCGCCTGATAGAATTTCGATTGCCATCAGGAGAGACAAACCGCGGGAGAGGTCATTTGCCTGCAGACAGAGTCCTGTACATGCACCCGGATTGCCCTTATTCAGCAGCGCTTAAAGAGAAGCTGGACTCGGAAAGCGTCCGTTACAAAGAAGTCAATCTCGCGTTAACCCCCAGCGCCTGGGAAGAGGTTTCTGCACTTGCGGGCGGTGAACGGATCACTCCCGTGCTTGTAGAAAGCGGTAATGTGATCGTCGGCCTTGACGGCATGGGGTGAGCGATGTAATGGGGCCGTCGGCCCCTCATCCTAGGTAACCACGTTCTGCGGACGACCCTCCAGGAATGCGATAATGTTGTCCACAGCACCCTCGTTGAGCATCTCAACACCCTCTGGTGTCATATCCGCCATATGGGGAGTGAACACAACTTGCTCGCATTTCAGGAGCGGGTGATCGGCAGGGGGTGGTTCCTGCTCAAAGACGTCCAGCGCCGCACCATGCAGTTTGCCTGAGTTCAACGCGTCGGCCAATGCCAACTCATCGACAAGCGGTCCTCGTCCACCGTTAACGAAGATGGCGCCGTCTTTCATCAAAGCAAACTCCCTGGCACCAATCATGCCGCGAGTATCGTCGGTGAGAGCGACGTGAAGGCTGACGGCATCCGATTGACCCAGCAGGTCCTCCAACTCCACGTAACGGACTCCGATTTTCTCCGCCCGCTCCCGCGAGGGGTTGAACGTCCAAGCAATTACCTCCATCCCGAGCGCGGAGGCTATCCTGGCCATTTCAGCTCCTATGTTCCCGGTACCGACGATGCCCAAGGTTTTGCCGCGGAGAAACACGTTGTCCATTCTCCCCCAGTTTCCCGCCTTGATCTGGGCAGTCTGGTAGTGCGCACGCTTGGCTGCGGCAAACAAGAGGCCGATCATATGCTCAGCCACCACCGGGGCTGTTCTGCCGGGTTGGTTGGACACAACAATGCCAAGGTCTGAGGCGGTCTCAAGGTCAATGCTGTCCGTTCCCACCCCGCAGGTCGTGATCATTCGCAGACGCGGTAGTTTGCGCAGAGCTTCCGCATCCCACGTCACGGCGCCACGGCTGTTTAGAATCACATCAGCTTCGAAGGCCCTGCGGACTTTCTCCTCAAAGGAATTGGGCCTTTCCGTGTACACGGTCAGCTCCCCATAAGGTTCGAGCCGGCGCATCTGTGCAGATCCCTGAACCTGAGGGGGATCATCTCCCGGTGCCACGATCCTTACACGTCCACGTGAAACCATTCTCGAGCTCCCCTTCCTTACGATTGATTACCCGCGCCACTTGCCCATAACATCGACACCAGCGTCATAGCTCCCGCCACACATCTGGAGCCGCAACTTCAGCTAATCAGGCAACATCCTTTCAACAGTAGGGGGCTTGGACGCGCCGTCCAATAGTTCCGTCAATTCGGTAACATCCTCTTCTGTAAGGATCCAGTCGTTAGCAGCCGCGTTGGCATCGATCTGCTCAGTCTTCGTTGCACCGGCGATAACGGAGCTGACAGCTGGGAACGCTAGCAAGTAAGCGAACGCGAGATCAAGAATAGTGTGATCCCGTTCCGCGGCAAAACTCTCTAACTTCTCCAGCGCATCAAAGTTGCGTTCGGTAAGCATGCATCTGTCGCTCTGAGCCAACCGCGTCCCACTCGGCGCGTCGTTCCCCCGACGGTACTTTCCGGTGAGAAAGCCGCTCGCGAGTGGATAGTACGGGAGAATGCCTACTCCGAATCGCTCACATGCCGGCACGAGCTCTGTTTCGGCTGCCCTAAAAAGCATACTGAACTGCGGCTGCACGCTTGCGTAGGAGGTCAACCCGAGCAGTTTCGACATCATAATGCCTTCGCACATGCGCCACGCCGCAACATTGGAGCATCCAATGTATCTGACCTTTCCTGAACGTACGAGGTCATCCAGTGCTCGGAGAGTTTCTTCCAAAGGAGTGTCGACGTCGGTCCAGTGTGTCTGGTACAAGTCCACGTGGTCTGTTCTGAGTCGACGAAGGCTCTCATCTATCTCACGCATGATATGCGCACGGTTCAGACCATTGCGGTTTACGCCTTCAACCAAGCGGCTCCCGACCTTCGTAGCAATCACGGCTTCGGAGCGCCTGTCCTTAAGGGCTCGGCCAATATACTCTTCGGAAAGCATTCCGCCGTAGCTGTTAGACGTATCAATAAAGTTGATGCCATTGTCCAGGGCGTGATGGACGATCTTGATGGATTCGTCGGCATCCATCCTGGAACCAAAGTTGTTAGTTCCAAGTCCGATCACCGATACCTTTAGGCCTGTACGGCCCAGTAAACGGAATCTCAAGCGGTCCTCCTCCAGTTAAGGAATAGCACATCTACCCCACCACAATGGAAAAACAATTGCATCCTCACGGATGTTCAGCGCGAGCCACAAGCAAGCCGTCTTCCCCTTGGATCTTGATCGCAAATCCAAAGCGATTGACGTCCATAGCCGCGTCCCTGTCAGAAATCGGGAACTGCGGCTTGGCCGGATCACCGTACTTGTGAGCTTCGGCTCCTGCCAGTGCAACCTCCCTAACTGCCCATGGGTCTGGGCGGCGCCCCTGCAAAAGATTGCGCAGGTACAGCGCGCACTGCTCATCTTCATCGTTTCGCACCAGACCGTTCGACCCCATGGCTACAACCGAAACAAGGTCAGGTCTCAGAGCGGCTATGACGTCGGACGTAGCGCGGGCGTTGACGAATGCTCCTCCATAGATGATGTCGGCGCGCCGGGCGGCCGCTACACCCACGGTGCCTGCTCTAGTAGATTGTACTAGGGTCCCGCCTGTCACATCAGCCGTCATCATCTCTGTAGGTGAGTTTCCGTAGTCGAACCCCTCCGGCCGCTTGCCTCCCACCTCTCCTACGCAGAACTCTCCCACGCCTCTTCTTCGCAGTTCAAGTGCCTCCTCAACTTCAGCCACCATCACGATCCGCTCAGCCCCTCGGGAGAACGCCACGGCGGCTGTGGTAAAGCAACGCAACACGTCCACAATCACAGCCACCCCTTCGGCTGTCCTCGCTCCGCTGATGAGGCTTTCGAGTCTCACCTCCAACTTCAATCCCCTGCTATGTCGCCGTGAATCTCTGTCGGAAGTACCGCTCCGGTGGATGCGGCACCCTGAGCCCAGCCTTGAGCTGAAGGGACGGAGGGACCCTTATCAGGTCAGAGACCAAGTCAATCACGCCTACCGGGCCGAGACGCTTTCTTACCCCTGAGTAGTTCGCACGGCCGGGCAACATTGCTCGGACGCACTGCCAGAGAAGCCTCGTGCGGCGATCAAAGAACACGTACAAGCCCGGCGAAAGGTGAAAGATGTCGTGAAGTTTGCGTGAGAAGTTCAAGCTCGGAATGATTTCCCTGTGGACAGTCGCAGAGTAACTACTGAGATCGCCAGTCTTCCCACTAACAAAGGAACCCGCAGCACGCGCCGCCATGTGACCGCTGAGCAACGCATTGCCAATTCCTTCTCCGGTCAGAGGATCGACAAGTCCGGCCGCGTCTCCCGTAAGCAAAACGTTTCCGCGGCCAATTGTAGAGCCAGCATTGTATAGGGAAAGGTGATGACCACGTAGGCCCCAGAGATCCAAAGGATGGAACCCATAGAATCGTACCAGAGCTTCCAATCGTTCTTTTAGCTTGGTGGCAAGGTACTTCCAGACGCCTAGTCCGATGTTCACATGATCGCGCTTGGGTAGCAGCCACCCGTACCCTCCGGGCAGATCTCCCACATCAACGCCCACCGTGCTGCGCCACCGACCAGGGGCGCCGCCTGACGGCGTGAGGCTTGCCTCCAGGGCCACACCATCCGCACCCACCTCAATTAGGCCTTGGTACACGCGACCGTTTGCCCTGATTTCCGTGCAGCCACGCCGACTCACGATCGACCTTATAGGCGCTTGCTGAATGAAGTCAGTGCCAGCCTCCATGGCCTTCTCAGCCATCAAGGAGTCGAGGGCAGAGCGCTGAGTCATGTATACCAAGCGCTCAGCTGACTCTCGGACGAACTCACCATTAAGTCTCAAGCTGAGACGAAACGTATCGATCGACCTTTCGGCAACTTTGAGGACATCAACCGGCACCATCGCTGCGGCTTGGCGAGTAAGCGCCCCGCCACATGGCTCGTCCCTGGGAAACTTAGCCCTGTCCAGCAGTAATACCTTCATCCCCGCCTGGGCGCACAGACGGGCTGTGGTGCTGCCTGCGGGGCCTGCCCCAACAACGATCACGTCATAAGAGCATGCGGGCGCGAATGCTCTACTGGGGCGCTGCACGAAGCTCTTTGGGCAGTACGAAGCTGACGTCCTCTTCGACCCCTTCTATGGGCACGACCTCATCCGGCGATATCGCCTCTATTACGGCCTGGACCAGGTAGTCGGGAGTGGACGCCCCAGAGGTGATGCCGACATTCTCAACATCATCCAGCCAAGCAAAATTCAACTCCTCCGGACCGTTGATCATGTACGCCGTCACTCCGCTAGTTTGGGCAACCTCTCTGAGGCGATTGCAGTTGGAGCTCTCTGGTGCTCCGATCACCAACACGAGATCGACGAGGCTGCATAACTGCTTCACGGCCAATTGGCGATTCGTAGTGGCATAGCAAAGATCATTTCGGACCAGTACGTCCGTGAATTTGCTTCGAATCTCATCTATGGCGTTCTGTGTGTCGTCAACGGAAAGAGTGGTCTGCGTCAAAACCGCGAGGGGCTTGTCTGGCTCCCAGTCAGGCAAGGCCATTTCGTCCCTCTCGTCCACTAAGTGCATGGACTCCTGGCCCATAGTGCCCTTCACTTCCTGATGTCCTCGATGCCCGACTAGAACTAACCGGCGACCTTCTCTTGCGTACTTGTGCGCTTCGTTATGCACCTTTGTCACAAGAGGGCATGTGGCGTCGATTACTTTGAGATTTCGAGCGACGGCTTTCTTGAAGTCTTCAGGCGGGGAGCCATGGGCGGAGAAGACCACTGTGGAACCTTCAGGAATCTCGTCCACATCCTCAACCGTAATCGCGCCCTTATCTTCCAGCGACTTTACCACGTAGGGATTGTGAACAATCTGATGCTTGACGAATATAGGCGGCTCGAATCTCTGCAGAGCAAGCTCCACAACGTCGATAGCCCGAACGACACCCGCACAGAATCCACGGGGAACGCCAACGTAGACCTTCATCGTCCGCCCTCCATACAAGGCTTGAGGCCATAGCAGTGCAAGCCGATTCTAGCACAGGGGAACGCCTTCGATGTCCCAGAATGTCTACCCGTTGTATACTACGCGCCACACGAGAGCCATAGTACAAACACGCATTGCTGTGATTGCTGTGAAGGAGGAACAATGAAACTCGCGGAGCGTATGGGAAGGCTTGGAACCGAAACGGCCTTTGAAGTGTTGGCCAAGGCAAGAGCGCTGGAGGCACAGGGCAAGGACATAGTCCACCTTGAGATCGGCGAGCCTGACTTCGACACGCCCGGGAACATTATCAACGCAGCTAAGCAGGCCATTGACGAAGGCATGACCCACTACGGCCCGTCTCCCGGTCTGCCGGATGTTCGGGCTGGTATTGCAGAAGAGACCGCGGTCACACGAAACATTCCCGTTACCGCTGACAACGTGGTGTTCACTCCGGGCGGGAAGCCAATAATGTTCTTCGCGATCATGGCGCTTGTCGATTACGGGGACGAGGTTCTCTATCCGAATCCCGGCTTCCCGATATACGAGTCGATGATCAACTTCTCTGGCGGCGTGCCCATACCCATGCAGCTTCATGAGGAAACGGAGTTCGGAGTAGACCTCGATGAAGTGCGTAGTAGGGTAACGCCGAAAACGAAGATGATGATTGTAAACTCTCCCAACAATCCGTGTGGGAGCATACTCTCACACGAGAACCTCAAGGGACTTGCGGAGTTGGCTGTGGAGAACGACATAATCATCCTCGCAGACGAAATCTACCGCCGGTTTATGTACGAGGGTTCATTTGAGAGTATTACCCAGTTTCCGGGAACATTGGACCGTACGATCATCCTAGACGGCTTCTCAAAGACGTACGCTATGACCGGTTGGCGTGCAGGGTACGGCGTGATGCCTGAACCCTTGGTTGAGCCAATTAGCCGCCTGGTAACAAACAGCGTTTCCTGCACGGCAGCGTTCACGCAGGTGGCTTGCCTTGAGGCGCTGCAAGGCCCCCAAGAGGATGCTGAGGGCATGGTGGCAGAGTTCAAGAAGCGCAGGGAACTCATAGTCGAGGGGCTCAACAGCATCAAAGGCATCCGCTGCGTTATGCCCAAGGGCGCCTTCTACGTGTTCCCGAACGTGGAGGATATCGGAATGACCAGCCGCCAATTCGCGGACCGTCTGCTAGAAGAGGCTGGCGTCGCCGCCTTGGCGGGCGAGTGCTTTGGAGAGTTCGGCAAGGGCTTCCTTCGGTTCTCCTTCGCCAACTCTGCGGAGAATCTCGAGAAGGCACTGGAACGGACTAACGACTTCGTGAACAAGAACACGTAGTAGAAGTCGGGCGTCAACGACCTTGCATGCCGGTTGATCCAAGACAAGTGGGGGCTCCGTGCGAACGTTTCGACTGGCGATGGCCCAGATCAACGTCACTGTTGGAGACTTGGCGGGTAACACCGGGAAGATCATCCGGTACGTCGAAGAGGCGAGAAGGCAAGAAGCGGACCTCGTTGCCTTCCCGGAGCTTGCAATCCCAGGCTATCCGCCCGAAGACCTAGTATTCAAACCTCAGTTCGTACGCGACAACCTCAAGTGCCTCGAGGAGATAGTTGCCGCGTCAACTGGCATAGCAGTAATTGTTGGATTCGTTGATGAGAACGCGCACCTTTACAACGCTGCAGCCGTGGTCTGCGACGAGAAACTGGCAGATGTCTACCACAAGACCTTCCTTCCCAACTATGGCGTGTTCGATGAAATGCGCTACTTTCGGCAAGGAACCGACTGCCCAATCTTTGAGATTAACGGTACGTCGGTGGGGGTTAGTATCTGCGAAGATATCTGGCATCCCACAGGTCCACTCGTTACTCAACACTCTGCGGGCGCTGAGATCGCGGTCAACATAAACGGATCACCGTTTCACGCTGGCAAGAGCGTGTTGCGAGAAAAGATGCTGTCTACGCGAGCTTCCGACCATGGGATGTTTATTGCTTATATCAATCTGGTAGGTGGGCAGGATGAACTAGTGTTCGACGGCTCCAGCCTCATCATAAACCCTGAGGGGGAAGCGATACTTAGGGCGGGCCAGTTTAACGAACGACTCGTAGTAGCAGATTTAGACGTCGAATCTTCTGCCAGACTTCGGAGACGTGAGAGGAGACCGGATGCCGGGACCCAACGCGGGCATTCTGACTTCCGACGCGTGTTTGTTTCGGGCAGCCGCAAATCGGCACCAGACACCACACCGGCGAATGCGAATCCATGCGTCTACTACGGACCGGCGGAAATCTACGAGGCACTTGTACTTGGGACTCGCGACTATGTCACTAAGTGCGGCTTCGAGAAGGTGTTGATTGCCCTATCCGGGGGCATCGACTCAAGCCTAGTCGCCGCGATAGCTGTAGACGCCATAGGCGCCGAGAACGTAACAGGGGTGGCGATGCCTTCTCGATTTTCCTCTGAAGGGAGCGTGCTGGACGCCAGACAACTTGCCGAGAACCTCAGCATTACACTATGGGAATCGGGAATCGAGAGCGGTTTCCAAACCATGCTTGAATCGCTTCGACCTTACTTCGGAGACTCAGATTTCGGCATCGCCGAAGAGAACTTGCAGTCCCGAATTCGGGGCAACCTGATCATGGCTATATCCAACAAGCTCGGCTGGCTTGTTCTTACTACAGGTAACAAGAGCGAACTGGCAACGGGGTACGCGACTCTCTACGGAGATATGTCGGGCGGTTTTGCCGTAATCAAGGATGTTCCAAAGACGATGGTCTACGAGCTAGCAAGTTACAGAAACACCAAGGGGACGGGGGGCGTGATCCCGCAATCCGTACTCGAAAAGCCTCCCAGCGCGGAATTGCGGCCCGATCAGCGCGATGACGATTCCCTACCTCCATATGACATCCTTGACCCGATTCTCAAGGCTTACGTGGAGGACGACCTTACATTCGACCAAATCCTTGCGCGAGGCTACCATCCAGACGCCGTGAAGCACGCCATTGCATTGGTTGACCGTAGCGAGTACAAGCGCCGCCAGGCACCGCCAGGCATCAAAATCACGCCCCGCAACTTTGGACGTGACCGGAGGATGCCGATCGCGAATCGGTACCGGCCGTTCTAATTTCGACACCCGCGATACGAATGTGGCAGCACTCTAGGCTGGGCCCCGACAGGCCGTCATCGTGTACACACACGGAGGTAAAGAGATGCGCATAGGAGTCACATTTCCGCAGACAGAGATCGGAAACGACCCAGCGACCATACGCGATTACGCTCAGGCCGTGGAGGAAATGGGCTTTACCCATATCTTAGTGTACGACCACGTGATTGGGGCGAACGCCGAGAGCAGGCCAGGCTGGAGCGGCCCGTACACACACGAACACCCATTTCATGAAATCTTTGTCTTGCTCGGCTACCTGGCAGGCGTAACTAAGAAAGTCGAACTCGCAACAGGGATAGTGATACTCCCCCAACGACAGACTGTGCTGGCGGCCAAGCAGGCGGCAGCAATAGACATTTTAAGTGGAGGACGGCTGCGCCTCGGTGTAGGCATCGGTTGGAACTCCGTGGAATACGAAGCACTCGGCGAGGACTTTAGCAACCGCGGACGTCGCCAGGAAGAGCAAATCGATGTGATGAGAAGGCTCTGGACAAACGATCTCGTGACCTACAACGGCAACTGGCATACGATCACGGACGCTGGCATCAATCCGCTGCCTGTGCAACAACCGATCCCGGTTTGGTTGGGCGGGAGTGCCGAGGTCACTTTGCGATGCATTGGGCGCATGGGCGACGGCTGGATTCCATTTGGAGATCCAAACGAGGAAACAGCGACGGCGATGGAACGCGTTAGAAACTACGCCCGCGAGGCGGGACGGGATCCTTCCGCCCTAGGTTTTGAGACTTCAATGACGACTAACGGCTACGATCTCGATGCAGTTCAAGATTACATTGCGGCGTGGGAGCAGATCGGGGGTACTCACGTAGTTGTCTCAACCATGAATCTTGGCCTCGATTCCCCTGGGAGGCACATCGGTGCCCTGCGCAACTTCAGTGAGGCGGCAGCCCTGTAGAAGAAAAGTCCAAGGCGGCGCGGCGACAGGGGCGATAGCTAGTCTGCGGTGGCAGGGTCCGGCTCAGGAACAGGTGAATTGAGCAACTGCTGGAGTTGTTCCCCTTCCACTGTCTCGTTTTCGATGAGATAGCGAGACACCTGCTCAAGTTTGCGAATGTGCGTGGTAAGCAGCGTCTTGGCCTTCGCATAGGCTGAATCGACAAGGTGTTTTACCTCTTCGTCAATGGCCTCTGCCACTGAGTCGCTGTAGTCGCGCTGCTCTGAAATCTCTCGGCCCAAGAAGACCAATTCTTCCCTTTTCCCGAAGGTTCTTGGGCCCAGCTTGTCGCTCATCCCATATCTTGTAATCATGGAACGCGCAATACCGGTTGCCTTTTCCAAGTCATCGGTGGAGCCTGTGGTCACCTCCCCAAACACCGTTTCTTCGGCCGCTCTACCTCCCATGGCGTAGGCGATCACATCCTCAAACTGCGCCTTGGTCCACAAGTTTCGGTCCTCATCAGGCAGAGTGCGCGTGTAGCCTCCCATGGAACCACGGGATATCACAGTGATCTTGTAAACAGGGTCGGCGTTTGGAAGAAGGTGCGCCACGACACCGTGGCCCGCTTCATGATACGCCGTCAACTCCTTTTCTCGAACGCTGATGACGCGGCTCTTACGAGCGGGGCCCGCTATCACCCGGTCGATGGACTCGGCGAATTCGTCCTGTCCCACGTCGTTCTTGGAGCGCCTTGCGGCCAGAATCGCAGACTCGTTTACAAGATTGGCGAGGTCGGCGCCGCTGAAGCCGGGCGTCTGCCTGGCCACAGTTGCAAGATCCACTTCGGCGGCAACCGGCTTGCCTTTGATGTGAACCTTGAGAATCTCTTCCCTACCCTTAACATCAGGATTGTCCAAGGTAACGCGCCGGTCGAATCTGCCTGGCCTCAATAGTGCGGGATCCAAGATGTCCGGCCGGTTGGTGGCGGCAACGATGATGACATTCGTCCCCGTCTCAAAGCCGTCCATTTCGACGAGAATCTGGTTTAGCGTCTGCTCTCGCTCGTCGTGCCCTCCCCCGAGGCCCGCTCCCCGGTGCCTGCCGACGGCATCAATCTCATCAACGAACACTATGCAAGGCGCATTGCGCTTCGCCTGATCGAACAGATCTCGAACACGCGATGCCCCCACTCCCACAAACATCTCCACAAACTCTGAACCGCTGATTGAGAAGAACGGGACTCCCGCTTCACCAGCCACTGCCTTGGCCAACAGCGTCTTGCCAGTTCCAGGCGGCCCTATCAGAAGAACACCCCTGGGTATGCGGGCACCGAGAACCTGAAAGCGCTCCGGGAACTTCAGGAACTCCACCACTTCCTGTAGTTCCATCTTGGCCTCTTCCACACCGGCGACGTCTGAGAAACTCACGTTTGGGGTGTTGCCCATGAGCATGCGCGCCCTGCTCCGACCAAAGCTGAACGTCTGGCTGGTGTTTCCCTGAGCCTGTCTCATCATAAAAAGCAAGACAGCGCCAAAGAAGATGATAGGCAAGAAGTTGAAGATAAATCCGAGAAGGGTGCCGAGCCCGGAAGATCCCTGGACTTGGATGTTTATCCGGCTGACGGCAAGATCCACGCCAGCTCCTTCAAGGGTGTCGACAATACTAGCGCCTTCTTCCTTGCGAGATGTGAACACTTCCCCGCGTGTGGTCAGTACATTCAGGTTTTCTCCCTTGACCTCAATAGTGTCAATCTCGTTTCTAAAGGCCATTGAGATCACGGAGCTGATGGGCATCTCTTGGCTGCGGCCCAACGAGTCAGGCAGCAGAGTGAAGAATATCGCCGCGAGAGCGACGATAACTAACAAGTAGATGAAACTATTACGCATCCACCTAGTGCTCAACGACTACTTTTGCTCCGGGCCGGTGTTCTCTATTCCCAACTGAACTTGACGGCCAGCCCAGTTTGCATTCTCAAGCAGATGATCCACCGATTCACACACCATTGCGTGTTACCAGTCCCGCATCCTAGGATACCCTGCGGAGCTTAGGCGACCCTAGGGGTAGTATACCAGAAGCTCGAACCTCCAATCTGCGTTTCGGCACACTACGGGCGCCGGGAAGCAGCGCATGCGGCCACCGCATGCGCTGCTATAATGCTCACCGCACCCTCTCAACACCTGCTTCAGGAGAGAAAGCATGTCAGCAGAAATCGGACAACTGGCCCCCGACTTCACGGTTCCCGCTCACAACACCGAAGATGTGACGCTTAGCCAACTCCGAGGCAGCAAAAATGTGTTGCTGTCTTTCCACATCTTCTCTTTCACCGGCGGCTGAACAGACCAAGTAACGTCGTTCCGTGCGAACAACCACAGGTTTGAAGAAGTGGACACGCAGATACTCGGTATGAGCTCGGACAGCCAACACGTCCAACGCGCCTATTCGTCCTCGTTGGGGACGATTCCTTACCCGCTCCTCTCCGACTTCCACCCACACGGGAAGGTAGCCAAGGCTTACGGCGTGTACATGGATAACGTCGGCGCCCCCAAGAGGTCAGTATTCCTGATCGACAAAGGGGGGATCGTGCGGCATAGGGAGATCTACTCCCGGGCTACCGACATCGACATTCCCGATCTATTGGACAGGGCTTCTAAGTTGTAATCGGCACAACTCATCCATTGGGAGGGCCGCGCCATCAGGTGCGGCCCTCCTTCATCCAAACCGCGGGGACGCTAATCAAGAGCCATGCTAAGCAGCCACACACATACCTTCAACGAGGATGATCACGCCACGGTGACGGACCGCCGCGGCCGCCGTTACCTCCTGCGCCTTCGACGCGGGGACAAGTTCGAGAGTCACCTTGGATATGTAACGCATGACGATATCATTGGCAGTCCACACGGCTCTCGTGTCAAGACCAACAGAGGACACTTGCTCCTCGCCCTGCCACCGACCCTAATTGAGTACACACTCTATATGCCTCGTATCGCAACTATCGTCTATCCCAAGGACCTGGGCGCCATTCTCATGTACGGCGACATCTTTCCAGGCGCCAGCGTAGTTGAGGCCGGCACAGGCTCTGGCGCGGTAACCATGGCGCTCGCACGGGCAACGGGGCAACACGGCCGCGTTGTCACGTACGATGTACGTGAAGACATGCTCGAGCGAGGCAGGGAGAACGTTAAGGCTACACTTGGCGACGCTTCCAATGTGACCTTCAAGATTGGCGACGTATACCAAGGATTCGACGAGACCAACGTGGACCGCATAGTTCTGGACCTACCAGAACCGTGGCACACCGTGCCGCACGCCGTTTGTTCACTCGCGCCCGGAGGTCTGTTGCTTTGCTTTCTGCCCACTGTCCTACAGGTGCATGACCTGACAAAGGCATTAAGGCAATCGAGGGCATTCGATGCGATAGAGACCCTGGAAGTGATGATGCGGCAGTGGAGCGTTGGTAGCCGGAGCGTTCGCCCAAACCACCGCATGGTCGGTCACACGGGATTCATCACGACTGCAAGACTCTGCGAGCTTAAGAAAGAGGTGGCAGCAGGCCCTTCCGGCTCCGATGAGCACCCGGATTAGGAATTTACCACTCCGAGGGCCACAGTTCCTCTAGTTCGAATGTTGCCCCTACACTCTTGCTTTCCCCTAGACGCACGCGATCATGCAAGGCCAGGGGTAAGACAGGGTCTGATGCGCAGCCTCGGCACTCAAGTGGTGCCGCGAACAACTCCGCAACGTCGCGTATGTCCAGACCCTTTGCTTGAAACAGCCACTTGAACCCGCCCAGGCCGTCAGGTTGCACCAACTCTTCAACCGCAAGGCGGTTCCGCGCCCGCATACTTGGGGGGAGCGCTGCCCAGCCGGACTGCCTGAACACGCCGCCAAGCCCCAGAGCCTCGAGCGCGTTTTCCTGAGTCGTCAACCCAAGAGTACGGAAGCCCGCCGCAGATCCCTCATCTTCCAGCGCGGAAAAATCAACATGAGCCGTGATGTCCTGTTTGCCGATGTTGCAGTAAGGCTCACTTCCAAACAGGTGGCGACGATACGTTTGGAGCGTTCCGGTCTTTCGAACTGGGGAGTAGAGTTCGCGCGCCTCGTGGCCATAGTCGATTGTCAGTACAACGCCGCTCGCCAAGGCGCCGGCAACCTGCTTCATAAGCGGCCGTATCCCCAGGTTAAGTTCGCCTCGGAGACCATCGAAGAGAAGACCATCGATACTCGCTAGCCTTTCTTCAATGAGCGGCGTCGATGGCTCTCCCAGTTCCTCCACAAGCTCATCCCCGGCCAAGGTCACGTAGACTTCGTGCACAGCTCCGTCCCGTATCTCAAACCTATGTACGGGGAAGGAATCGACCAGTTCGTTGGACATCACGAAACCGTTCACATGCCGCAATGGCACTCCGGACGCGATGAGTTGTTCAAAGTCGCGGCGCGCAGTTTGCCTTCCGGAGCCGGCCCTGTCTATGGCAAGGTAGTTCACCTTGCTCCCAAAGGAAGGACATAGCCCGGAGGCGTAAGAAGTGAAGTCCTGCGCGAGTTGGCCGCCGCCCGACCCCAACTCAACTACATCAAAGCGGCTAGGACGTTCCAACAGGTTCCAGACGCGATGTGCCAGCCTTGCCAGCAGCGCTCCAAACGCAGGATGGACCTCAGGGCTGGTGAAGTAGTCGTTGTGGGACTCGCCCGTATAGTAACCACCGGCGGGATTATAGAGGGCGAGTTCAGAAAACTCGGCGAACGTTACCCGACCACGCTCCGCTATCCGCCGACGAACCTCAGCCTCCGCAGTATCGTCTAGCGGCGAGCCTGCCTGGCGCGGCGGCGCTGAGCCCCGCCACCGTCCCATCCCGTCTCCGTCATGGAGTTCCGAAACTCGCGGCTTTCCCCACAAATCTTGCAGGTTCCTCCGCTGGTAGGCCCGTTTGGGCTGCCTATAATCCAATGGTGATTGCATTCGGCTGCAAGGTCTTCCTGCTCACTCAATCCGAGCCCTCCTAACTAAATGCGCACCGCTCCTGCTGAGCTGAAACGAATGCTAGCTGCGCTCTTCCACCGGAATGAACTGGCGATTGTCCGGGCCAACATAATGGAGGCGTGGGCGCAGTATGATGTTGTTCTCCAGTTGCTCGATGTACTGCAAAGTCCAACCAGGGATGCGGCCTATGGCGAAGATGGGGACGAACAGATCCTCCGGCAACTCGAGCAAGTGGTACATCGCACCGGACCAGAAATCGACGTTCTCTGCTACGCCCCGTCGGGCGTACGGTTCCATAGTTTCGGACACGGCCTCGAGGATCGAGAACCACTGGGGCTGGTTCTTCCTCTCACCTAGCAGCTTGGTGCCTCGCTTGATGTGCTTTACCCTTGGGTCAGTCGTTCGATACACACGGTGCCCAAAACCCATGACACGGCCACCACCGGACAATAGATCCCGCACATATTCGGCCGCGTTCTCAGGACTGCCGATCTCCATTGCCATTGCCATTACTGCCTCAGCGGCGCCTCCGTGCGACGGCCCTTTCAGTACGCTGATACCGGCGGTCACGGCGCAGTGGAGATCGGCAAGGGCAGAGGCGGCAACTCTCGCAGCGAACGAAGATGCGTTAACACCGTGGTCTGCGTGAAGAAGGAAGTCCTTATCCAGCAGAACCGCATCTTCAGAATGAGGCTCTTCAGCGAAGAGGCAGTAAAGGAAATTGGCGGCGTGGGAAAGATCGGGCGAAGGCGGAACCGGGGGAAGGCCTTGTCGAATCCGATGATGGGCAGCGACTATCTGCGGTGCTTGTGCGGTTAGCCGAACGCCCTTTCGCCGAGTAGCTTCCACCGACATGTCGTCAACTTCCGGATCGAATGCCGCTAGTGCCGAGACCGCGGTTCTCAAGACATCCAGAGGATGAGAGTCTTTGACGACGCGAATTACATCGATAATCCCAGGAGGGAGCTCTCGCTGCGCGCGAAGTTCAGACTCTACTCGGTCCAGTTCGGCGGCGTTGGGCAACTCACCGTAGAGGAGCAGATAAACGGTCTCCTCGAAGGTTGAGTGTTCCGCCAGATCGTTGATGTCGTACCCACGGTACAACAATCGTCCAGCTCGGCCGTCAATGAATGTGGCCTGAGTTCGGTCTATGTATATTCCACGGAGGCCCCGGTTGAGCCGGACCTTACGATCCTGAGTCATGGCAGATACTAAATTAGGCATGGTCGGCCGACTTTCGAACAAGCTAGCCAACATCGGCCGCGGGAGAGGTAAAGCTGTGGGAACAACATCAAACCGACACTAAGACGACTCGCCGTCGATACCAAGTGACATGAAAACTCTAGCAGTTGTCGAACATATCTGTCAATCGAAAGCAGCTTTTACAGGAACACTGGAACGGACAACAGACGCTGGAGTTTGACTGCGATTGTGAATGAAGTTACAATGTTACATCTCCTGTCAGATCGCTCATTCACACTGCGTTTCTACGCCTGCTGTCGAATGTAGCTGGTTACCAAGGATGCCGGATGGACTCAACAGAAGTCCCTGAGGTTGTAGTCAGCCGCCTGCCCATGTATGTCCGGGCATTATCGCAACTTCAACGCGACGGGAGCCGGGTGGTGAGTTCGCAGGACTTGGGTTCGCGTCTTCAGATGACCCCGGCCCAGATTCGCAAGGACCTAAGCTACTTTGGCAGGTTTGGCAAGCAGGGACGCGGCTACAATGTAAGCTCGCTAGAAACGCAGCTTCGGATGATCCTTGGCCTGGACCGAGACTGGCGTACCTGCTTGGTGGGTGTCGGCAGGCTTGGGCGCGCCATCATCAGTTACCCAGGGTTCGCGCCTCAGGGCTTCAAGATCGTGGCTGTCTTCGACGGCGCTCCATCACAGATAGGCACCTCTATCGGAAACCTGAGAGTGAGGAGCATGGATGACCTTGCTGAGGCAGTCCAAAGCGAGGGTATTGTAATCGGCATAGTTGCCGTTCCGGCAGAACAGGCGCAGTCCGTCATCGATCAACTCGTGGGTGCGGGCGTCTTCGGAATCCTCAACTACGCCCCCACCGCGCCGCGAATTCCTGAAGACGTAGTCATGCGAAACATCGACCCGGTGCTCTCACTGCAGTCCATGACGTACTATCTCAGGAGAGAGCAGGAACGGCGTGGAGTTGTACCCCAACGCCTAAGAATCTGCTGACCAGAGGGCGTTTCCCTCAGAGCGTCCTTTGTCCACGGGACGCCATCGGTGTGGGTGACCGACCGGGAACTGCCTAGCAAGGTGGAGTCTAGCCGCATGACCCGATTTATCTGTCTCATTTTGTCTCATATCGTCTCATTTCATAGCTGGGGAGAGTCGATGATGAGACGAATCTGAGACGTCTTTGAGGCATAAGTGAGGCAGATTCGAGACACATTGAGACGTTTGTGAGACAGCGCTGTAGTGCGTGCGCATACTCGCTTCAGGCTCGGCGCGGCCCCTTCGAATACCAACAGGTCAGGCTCCGCGTCTAACGCCGAGGGCGAGCCAGTGCGGGGCGCGCAAGAGAGGCGCCTGTGCAAGAGCTGTGCTGAGGAACGATTGCAAAGGGTTGTTGTGCACATGCATCCGTAGTAGTACGCTTGTTCGCTTATGTCAACCCACCGCATGCCATCATAATCCTGGTTACCCAAATGGAGAATGCGCCTCAAAATTGCGGTTACCCAGCATGGCGAGGAAACCGTGAAAAGGGTGAGCATTCGAGAGAACATTGCACGGCATCAACACAGGTACCGCAGGGCCTCCAGGTCCGACAAGAACAGTATTCTGGACGAGGTGGCACCGATCCCGGCTAACATCGCAAGTCTGCATCGCGACTGCTATACGGCCGCAGACGACAGTCTCGGGGTGGGCGACCGGGCACGCATGACATCACAAGTTTGGTTACCCACGTGGAGAACGTACCTCAAAACTACGGTTCCCCAAACATAGGGAGCCAATCGAGAATTAGAGTGGACCGCAAAGCGTGGCTCTCAAAGGACAGCCCCTGCTAACGAAAAGGACTGTCGAGTAAGGAGCTTTGCCACCTCATATGGGCAGCTTTCGGACGTTCCCTACTGGGCCTGCACTCCTGAACCTGGCGGCCGGCGCCGGCGGCGAGCGACTCTCAGCCTTGCCTGCGAACGCCTAAGCGCGACCATCGCGCGCTCCAAGTCCATGTCGGCGGTCGCGCCGGCGACGCGCTCCTGTGCACGCTGCATGGCCTCCGCGGCCCGGTCCTCATCGATCTCGTCCGCCCGCTCCGCCGTGTCGGCCAGAACCGTGACCTTGTTGCCGATCACCTCAAGGAACCCGCTGCTCACGGCCATAAAGGAGTCCTGTCCGTCCTGCCGCACGAGGATTTCGCCCGGCTTCAGTGCGGTGAGGAGCGGCGCGTGCCGAGGAAGGATGCCGAGCTCACCGTCTATGCCCGGAGCAACTATCAAGTCCACTTCTTCCGAGTAGACTACTCTCTCCGGCGATACGACTTCCAGACGCATTGGAGCCATCGTGTATCCTCTGGTCGACCCGGTGCGGGGCTAGGAGCCCGCCCCCATCTGCGCGGCCTTCTCCACAGCTTCATCAATTGTTCCAACCATATAGAAGGCCTGTTCAGGCAGATCGTCGTGCTTGCCATCCAAGATCTCCATGAATCCGCGGACGGCTTCTTTGACGGGCACGTAACGTCCCGGCTGGCCTGTGAACACTTCGGCAACGAAGAACGGCTGGGTGAGGAATCTCTGTATCTTGCGGGCGCGGGCAACTACAGCCCTGTCCTCATCCGAAAGCTCTTCAACTCCCAGGATGGCAATGATGTCCTGCAGGTCCCGATACCTTTGAAGTACCTGTTGGACTCTCCTTGCCGCATCGTAGTGGTCCTGGCCAACGATCGCAGGCTCCAGGATCCTGGATGTGGAGGCCAACGGGTCCACCGCCGGGTACAGGGCCTGTTCAACAAGGGCCCTGTCCAATGAGATGACAGCATCCAGGTGGCCGAACGTTGTCACGATGCCGGGGTCCGTGTAGTCGTCGGCCGGCACGTAGATGGCCTGGAAGGAGGTAATCGAGCCTGTCGCGCTAGAAGTAATTCGTTCCTGGAGTTCGCCCATCTCGGTGCCCAGCGTAGGCTGGTATCCGACTGCGGAGGGCATGCGACCAAGAAGCGCGGAGACCTCCATGCCGGCAAGAATATAACGATAGATGTTGTCGATGAATAACAGTACGTCCTGGCCTCGCTCCTCTTTGAAGTACTCGGCCATCGTCAGCCCGGTCATGCCCACCCTGGCACGAACGCCGGGCGGCTCGTTCATCTGGCCAAACACGAGCACGGTGCTGTCGATGACGCCGGACTCCTGCATCTCATGCCAGAGATCGTTGCCCTCACGGGACCTCTCACCAACTCCCGCGAACACGGAAACTCCCTGATGTTCGGCGCCGATGTTGCGGATTAGCTCCTGGATGATCACGGTCTTGCCAGTGCCTGCGCCGCCGTACGCGCCGACCTTGCCGCCTCTTGTGAACGGCGTCATCACGTCCATGACCTTGATGCCCGTTTCGAGAATCTCGATACTTGTAGCCTGGTCCTGGAAGCCCGGCGGCGGCCGGTGGATCGGCCATGCCAGTTCCGCTGCGACATCGCCTCTGCCATCCAGCGTTTCGCCCAAGGCGTTGAACAGGCGACCGAGCGTTGCCTCCCCGACGGGAACCGAAATCGGCTGCCCCGTGTCGTGAACTTCAACGCCGCGACGGAGTCCCTCCGTGGGGCCCAAGCCCAAGCAGCGGACCCAGTTGTTGCCGATGTGCTGTTCAACCTCGAGAACCAGGCGGTCCTCACCCACGGTGGTCTCCAGCGCGTTGTAGACTGCCGGCATTCCGTCGGGCGGAAACTCAACGTCTACTACGGTGCCGATTATCTGGCTTACCTTACCCGTGGCCATTGTCTCTCCTTGAAATCCACACCTATTGGGAAGTCCGCGCCCTAAGGGCCATCATGCCTGGATTGCGGCTGCACCGCCAACCAAGTCCAGAAGCTCCCCAGTGATCATGTCTTGCCGTGCCTTGTTCATCTCCAGAGTCAGGTCGTCGATCATCTCACTAGCGTTGTCCGTGGCGTTCTGCATTGCCACCATTCGGGCGGACTGCTCGCTAGCAACGCCCTCGAGCACGGCGTGGTAGATCTGCATTTCTATGAAGCGCGGCAGCAGAACGGCCAGCACGGCCGCAGCATCCGGTTCATAGATGTAGCCGACTGCCTGTGAATGGTCGAGTTCGGCCGGTTCTACCGGTATCAGCGGCAGGATCTTAGGCCGCTGAACTGTGGTGCTCCTGAAGTCCCCAAAGGAGATGAACACCGCGTCGGACTCGCCGGCCAGGTAGTCATCGATCGCGATGCGGGCCACGGGCGTGACATCAGCGTACGAAGGCCTATCTCCAAGGTCACTGAAGACGGCTCTGACGTTCGCGCCCGCCCGGACGAGGAAGTCGCGGCCTTTTCTTCCGACCGCGATCACGGAGGCTTCTTCGCGGTGTTCCACCAGAAACTGGCCGCCCGCCCGGTTGAGGTTGGCATTGAGCCCACCGGTGAGGCCTCTGTCCGGAGTAATGTGGATCAACTGCACCCGCCGGACAGTTCTAGGCGTTAGCAGCTCGTGGGCCTCCTCCTCATCGCGGGGTTGTGCGGCAAGGTGGGAGAGGAGGGAGCGCATCGTCTCCGCGTAAGGGCGGCTCTGCAGTGCCATCTGCTGCGCACGCCGCATCTTGGACGCGGCGATCATGGACATGGCCTTGGTTATCTTGGCCGTGTTCTCAACGCTTCGAACGCGGCGTCTTATCTCTCTTAAGCTTGGCATTGGCCCTTCGGTCGCAAGACGTTAGCCGAACAGTACTTTCGAGTCCGGCCTAGTACGGGACACTCTCCTTAAACTCCCCAATGGCAGCATTCAGGAGCTTGTCCAATTCATCGTCAATCTCTTTCTTTTCGGTGATCTGCGTCAGAGTGTCCGGATGGTTAGAATCCATATAGCTCTTAAGGCCGGCTTCGAAGTCCCGTACCTTCGCAATTTCCACATCGTCGAGGAATCCATTCACGAGGGCGAAGAGGATCGTGACTTCGTGCTCCAAAGGCACGGGTTGATTCTGGTCCTGCTTAAGGATCTCAGTGCCTCTCTGCCCGCGCTCCAACTGCGCGCGGGTTGCCTGATCGAGATCCGACGTGCCGAACTGAGCGAACGTAGCCAGCTCGCGGTACTGGGCCAAGTCCAAGCGAAGACGGCCTGCCACGCTGCGGATGGCCCTGGTCTGCGCGGCACTGCCGACACGCGAGACGGAGAGTCCGGCATTGACGGCCGGCCTGATGCCGGCATTAAACAGTTCGGGCTCGAGATAGATCTGCCCATCCGTGATCGATATGACGTTGGTGGGCACGTACGCAGATACGTCCCCGGCCAGCGTCTCGATAATCGGCAGGGCAGTAAGGGAGCCGCCGCCATGCTCTTCGTCCATCCTCGCCGCCCTCTCAAGCAGACGGCTGTGCAGGTAGAAGACATCTCCCGGATATGCCTCTCTGCCGGGCGGGCGCCTCAGCAAGAGGGACATCTGACGGTATGCCCAGGCGTGCTTGGAGAGGTCATCATAGATAATCAGGGCGTCCCTGCCCTGGTGCATCACCTCTTCACCCATGGCGCATCCTGAGTAGGGAGCAAGGTACTGCATGGGGGCCGGTTCGGCGGCGCTGGCGGCCACCACAATGGTGTGATCCATCGCGCCGTGCTCCTCCAGCAGAGCAACCGTCTGCGCGACTTTTCCTACCTTCTGGCCGATGGCCACGTAGATGCAGAGAAGATCTCCACCCTTCTGGTTAATGATGGTGTCTGTGGCCAGGGTGGACTTGCCAGTGGACCGGTCTCCAATGATCAACTCACGCTGGCCCCGACCAATAGGGATCATCGCGTCGATGGATTTGACGCCGGTCTGCACGGGAGTGTTCACTCCCTGCCGGATCGCCACGCCGGGCGCTACCACCTCAACAGGCCGGGTGACTTCCGAAGTGATGGGGCCCTTGCCGTCCATGGGCTGGCCAAGGGCATCGACGACACGCCCGATTAGGTGGTCACCGACCGGAACCTCGACGATCCGCCCGGTGCTACGGACTTCGTCGCCTTCTTTAATGCCTGAAGCATCACCCATGATCACGACGCCGACGCTGTCCTCCTCCAAGTTGAGCGCCATGGCCGTGGTGCCGTCCTGGAACTCTACGAGCTCACCGTAGCCAACGCCGGCGAGTCCGTGGATGCGGGCTATGCCGTCGCCGACCTCCACAACTACGCCAACGTCCACCATGGTCAGCTGCTGGCCGAACTCCTGGATCTGCCGCTTGATTACCGACGCTATGTCCTGACCTCTAACTGCCATCGCTCATCCTCCGTTGGAAGAGGGTAACCAGGCACCAAAGACGCACTCTTGCGTCAACGGCCGTGTACCAACCGCTTCCTCATGTTTTCCAAACGAGTCCGGGTACTGCCGTCTATCACCTGGTCCCCCACCCTGGCGATGATGCCGCCTAGAATGCTGGGATCCTCACGCGAGCTGATAACCACTTCCCGCCCCGCAACTTCTCTGAGCACTTCGGACAGCCTGGCCGACTGCCCTGGGTCCATGGGAACCGCGGTGACGACTTCCGCACGTACAACGCCACGGTGGGCATCCACCATTGAAGCAAATTCGTTCGCCAACTGGGGTGTTATGCGCGCGGAGTTCTTGGAAGAGAGAAGACCCAGCAGATTTCGCACGAACGGGCGGACCGAGTCGCCGAACAGTTCGTCGGTCAAGGCAACTTTCCTGGAAGAGGTCAGTTGCGGAGAGTCCAGCGCTTCTCCAAGTGACTCCGATTCTACGGCCGTTCCGATGGTCTGCAAATCTTCGAGCCATCCCTCCAGATCGTCCGCTTCCAGGGCGAGCTCAAAGGCGGCCTGCGCATACCGACGTGCCGAAGCGCGATACGCCACGATGGAATCCTCGACTACCCGTTATCCAGCAACTGTCCAGACGCGGGATGAGCGGAGAACTCATCCCAACATTCCCCTGCAGACTGAGGGGAAGGCATGGATACTTGCTTCCGCAGGCATGACCATGAAGTCTGATCAGTGACGTTACCCATTGCTAGTTGCGCCGGCCTCGCGAACCCTCTTCCAGCACGCTTTCGATCAACTGCCTGTGCCTTTCCTCGTCCACCGAACTCTCAATCACCTGTTCCGCAGCAGTGATTGCCAGCCCCGTGAACTCCCTGCGCAAGTCCTCAATCGCGGCGTCACGCTCCCTATGAAGCGCCTGTTCGGCCCGTTCCCGCTCGGCTCGGATCTCATCGCGGGCCTTTGCGAGTTCCTCCTCGCGGTAGCGCTCAGCCACTTCCCGCGCCTGCGCAATCATCTGCTGCCCCTCGGCACGGGCGGACTCCATCTGTTGACGCATCTCTTCCTGAGACCGATCGGACTCCTGCCGGACCCTGTCCGCCGTCTCCAGGCTCTCCCTGATCCGCTGGGAACGGTTGTCCAACATCCGTACTATCGGCTTGTACAGCAACACGTACAGAATGGCGAACAACAACAGGAAGCTGACCAACTGAGTTATCAGCCCGGGAATGCTTATGCCTAAGGCTTCCATGCCCTCATCTCCGATACTTAGCCTGGGAAGGAGAGTTCCTTCTCTTTCCCAGGCCGGTTAGACGAATTTGATAATAACGGCCACGACCAAGGCATAAATGGCGATTGCCTCAGCAAACGCAATAGCCAAGATCATGTTCTGCTGAATCGGGCCAGCCGCCTCCGGGTTCCGGCCCAAGGCCTCCATAGCCTTCGCGGCAAGCAGGCCGATTCCAAGACCGGGCCCGATACCTCCAAGACCGATTGCCAATCCGGCTCCAATGTTGCCGATGTCGCCTTCCATCGATAGACCTCCGCTAGCTTTGGCTTCCAGGTTGCGTTTTACGGTAAGAATTCAATGGCTTCAGTGACCCTCATCATGGGCGACCGTAGCCGTTGATGCAAAGACAAGTGTAAGCATGGAGAAGATGAACGCCTGAATGAGGCCCACGAAAAGCTCCAGTCCCAAGAAGGGCATGATGCCTATCAGGGGCACCAAGAAGGCCATTGCAAACAGTAGCACCTCTCCAGCGAAGATGTTGCCGAAGAGCCTGAACGTGAAGCTGATGATACGGGCTATCTCGCTGATTGCCTCAAGCAGACCGACAAACAGCCAGATTGGGCCCTGCCTCAGGTTGATGAACTTTCCGACGTGCCCGAACACGCCCAAAGTACGGAGCGCCCAGAAGTGAACCATGAACATGGCCACCAGGGCGATGGCCAAGGTGGTGTTGATGTCCGTGTTGGCGCTGCGTAAGAAGGGAGCCAGGCGACCGGCCTGCTTGCCTTCGGGAACGATGTCGTGGTCGTGCTCCCAGTCCTCGGCGGTAATAACGTCGTCGACCGATCCGGGCGGCACTACCGTGAAGAAGCCTTCGCCTTCGAAGAGCTGCAGTTTTGAGGTACTGAGGTCGAGAGGCTCTCCGTCCTTCTCAGCCTTCTCCTCAATATGATGGATTATCTCTTCGGGTGATTCGATCCTGCCTATGGTGCCGAAGCCGGGGAGAACGCCGAGCCAGTTGGCAGCCACGATAAAAAGAAAGATGGTCATCACGAGCGGGAAGAACCGGCGGCTCTTTTCTTTGCCGGCCACGCTCTCTGTAAGGTTCAGGAAGAACTCTATGACCACCTCGAAAAGGTTCTGGAGACCTGATGGGACCTCTTTCATGCGCCAGGTGGCGAAGAAGGCCAGAACCGCAAGTACGGCGATAGTCAGCCAGGTGGCCAGCATCGTGTTGGTGAGCTTCCAGCCCGGTAGCAGATCATCGGCTAGCACAGGCTCGGCGGCCAATTGCAAGTGTGGGAGGGGCGCCCCCAGGAATCCTCCGCCGAACTCGTTTCCAAGGGCTCCGCCTGCTAACCCAAGAACCAAGAGCACCGCGAACACGGCGACAACGAAGAGGGCCTTAGGGTTGCCCAGCAGTTTGGACACTAGTCAGCGCCCTCGCGGGGGTCAGGTCTGTACAGAGCCATCAGCATTCTCATCATTCCAACCACGGCAAGCGCAATCCCAAGACACAACCCGGTGAGAGTAAGCGCCGGGCCCCAGTCTGCCAACCGATCCAGATACCAGCCTCCGAGAGTGCCTCCCAGAATGCACAGTGCCACGTACCAGCCTATTCCGAGAAGCCGCAGTGCGGTGCGTCCGACACCGGAACTCATGCAGGCTCCGAATCGATTGCGGATATTATCACAAAGTGGTTTTGCCGGTCAATTTGGCCAGCTTGAAGGGTAGCGATCCGAGACGCCGTGCAAATCATACTCGCTTTGACCTAGCACGGGGACAGGGGCCCCATGCAGGAACATGGCCGTCGTAATTAGGTGGGAGTCCACAACTCGGCCAGATTCGGGCCGGAACTTTTACGGCTCCACAGCGAAAAGGCGACCGGAGCGCTGCTTTACACGGGGGCAACCTGCTTGCCGGCAAGTTCTCGAGTGGAGGTGGCCGGCCCAGCTAACGTCCGCTCTCGATCGGGGAAATGCGAGCCTGTAGCGCCGTTGAAGGAGTTACGCCAGTTAACGCTCTATTCAGAGGGGCGTGACTGCTCCTCCTTACCTAGGTCATCGAGGTTAAGTTCGTTGATGAACTCCGTGAACGCGGAGAGGCGCTTCAACTCTTCTTCGTTAACCGGCTTCGGGTCTCCGGGCCGGGCCAGGCGTGCTGCGCCGGTCTCTTCGTCCATCTCCACGCCGGCCTTTTCGACGACCGACTCGTCGGCGAAGATCGGGCACACCTTGCTTATCTGAGGCGAAAAGTCATCATGGTACTTGCGCTGTTCCGTGACGTACGTCTCGGCTTCAGAAAGAGTGGTGAACTGCTGTTTCTCGCCCTTCGGATCGATCAGGAAGTAGCCCTGACGCACGGCGAGCGCTATGGCGTCGCTGGGGCGCGAGTCAACTTCGTATGACGAGCCATCGGACTCCAACAGTACTTTAGCGTAGAAGGTATCGTCGGTCAGATCGGAGACGACGATACCGTTGGCCGAAGCCCCCAGCGCGGATATTACGTTGCCCAGCAAGTCGTGGGTAAGGGGCCTCGGAACCTCTACGTCCTGGAGGCGCAAAGCTATTGCGTCGGCCTCCGCGGAACCGATCCAGATCGGCAGGTATCTATTGCCTCCCTTGACGCGCAGGATTACCACGCGTTGATAGCTCATGAGGCTGACGCGGATGCTCTCGATCTCCATCTCTTTCATGATCCTGCCTCCCTCGCCGATCCAAGAGTCAATTCATTTTATGTTCGAGCCCAAGGGGTGTCAACGAAGCACAGGGCATCGAAAGACCGTGTCCGGGCATGCGCAGCCTGAATTTACCTGTTCCCGATCCGACCGGCGAAAACGCGTAACCTAGCAATGGCGAGACGTTTCCCGCACGGCACTTTCGGGCAAAGGACCGCCGCCGGAAGAGACCACACTTCTGGTGCGTTTCTCCAATTCCCTGCGCGACAACAACACCCGTCTGCCACACTCCAAGCAGTTGATAGCGATGTCCGCTCCCAGCCTCGAGATCTCCCACTCGAAGCCGCCGCACGGATGCTGCTTTCGAAGCCTTACGACGTCTCCCAAACGCAGGTCTAGCACCAGCCCCTATCCTGGCCACTGAGCACGGAACTAATCTGCTCCCTCATTTCCATCACGACGCGGCGAGACGCTTCCGCGAAGTGTTCAGGGTCTCGCGAAGCGTACAGGACGCTTCGCGAAGCAGCGATGATCACGTTCCGTCCGCTGTCATCCATGCCAGCCTTGACCGACGCTGCCAGGGCACCGCCCTGAGCGCCGACACCCGGCGCAAGCAGCGCCATGTCCGGACACGCAGCGCGAGCGCGAGCGACCTCGCCCGGGAAGTTTGAGCCGACGACGATGCCCACGTTGCCGCGAGTGTTCCATTCCCTAGCCCGCAGCGCCATCCGGTGATGCATCTCCATCTGCACACCGTTGCTCTTCACGCTGAGGTCCTGCACGTCCGCCGCCCCGGGATCCGAGGACTTGCACCAGACAAGGACGCCTCTGTCCTGACGCGTCAGGAACGGCTCCAAGGCTTCTCCGCCCGCCCAACCGTTTACCGTAACCGCATCGAAGTTCCAGTAGTCGAACAAGGCGCGGGCGTGGAACACGTTCGTCGACTCGACGTCTCCTCGCTTAGCGTCTCCGATGATGACCACGGAAGGGGCGACATCGCGAATGTATGCAATGGTTTCATTCAGCGATTCCAAGCCTGCGACGCCGAGCGCCTCGTAGAAGGCCAGGTTGGGCTTGAAGGCGCAGACGAGATCGTGAGTTGCGTCCACGATGGCGCGGTTGAATTCCGCCACGCCGGAGACTGGCATCGAGGCGGGATCGGGATCCAGGCCCACGCACACGAGGCTTCGGTTGGCCTCAGCGGCGGCTAGCAGCTTGTCGGCGAATCGAAGCACTTGGGCAACCTCCTACTTCAGTCTACAGGCTGCCTGGGAAGCGCGGCAATGGGGAGGGAGGGCGCGGGATCGGAGTGGCCAAGCCACCGACGTCACAGGCCGTAGCGTGCGCGGACGTAGGCCAGCCGCGTGACGTTCGACGGCGGTTACTTCTATGTACGCGTAGCCAACGATCGGTTGTGCGTGCGCTCCGTTCGCTGACGGCGATGGTGGGCCCGGCGCGACCGAGCGGGGTGGGTCATAATCCATAATCATCGGGTGGACGGCATATCGCGAGGGGGTAAGGGGATTGCTCGACAAGCCGACATCGCTGCTGGACGTGTTCGAAAGGCTTTCGCGTGCGTACGGGCCGCAGGATGGCTGGTGGCCCTCCGACTCGGCGTTCGAGGTGGCGGTCGGCGCGGTGCTGACGCAGGCTACGTCCTGGAGCAACGCGGTAAAGGCGATCGGCGCGCTCAAGAGCAGGGCGTTGCTGTCCGCCAATGGCCTTCGACGAATGGAGGCGACCGACCTGGCCGAATTGATCAGGCCAGCGGGCTTCCACAAGCGCAAGGCCCAGACGCTGAAGTCAGTGTCGAACTTCATGGCGGAGTTCGGAGACGAAATGAGCGGCGCCGAATTCGAAAGCACGTGTTCACTTCGCCGGCGCCTGCTAGAGATACACGGTGTCGGAGAGGAGACGGCCGACGCGATACTGCTCTATGCCCTGGACCGGACGACGTTCGTGGCGGACGCGTACACGCGGCGGCTGTTCACACGCCTGGGAGTCACACCTGTGAGCTGGGGATATGAGAAGTGTCGACTGTTCTCCATGAAGCAGTTGCCACTGGACCCGAAGCTATATGCCGAGTTCCACGCACTGATCGTGAGTCACGGCGCGGCTACATGCCGCGCGACTCCGAATTGCAGCGAGTGTCCGCTGCTGGACCTGTGCCCTACCGGGCAGGGCGCGGCGTCGGGTTCACATCTGGCCCGCAGACCTTTGAGGTAATCGCGGGTTTCACTTGCTACTGGCGCCCGGCCCGGCGACAACTATGCCGGCGGTCTTCAGGATGAGCCAGACTTCGCTACCGGGACGCAACTTCAGATTTCTGAGAGAACCGAGGGTAATCTCCGCCGCCAACCGGACGCCGATGTCAACATAGACGAGCACGCGGTTGTCCAAAGCGTGCGTCTCTTCAACTCGTGCGGGAACGATGTTGCGCGCGCTCAGCAACTGGGACTCTTCGAGAGCAATGATCACATCGGCGGCGCCAATTGCCACCGTTACGGCGTCGCCCGGCCCAGCCTCCACAGACGGTGCGAGCAACTCTACGCGCCCTACCTTGATCCTGGTCAGGCCGTCTTCGTCAGGCTCCCCGGCCACTGCGCCTTCCACCAAGTTTTCCAACGCATCGTAGTTGGTCAGCGCGGAAAGCCGTGGATCCGCTGCCAACTCTGGGGACGGCATATGGGCGACGCTCCGACCTGCGTCCAGCACAAGTACTGACTCGGCCAGAGCCAGGACCTCTGAGATGGAGTGGGTTACATACAGCATCGAAGTTCCAAGTTCGCGGCGCACGCGTCTCAAGTATTGAATGATCACACCACGGAAACGAATGTCCAACGAAGACAACGGCTCGTCGAGCAGCAGTAGCTGCGGCGAGGTTGCGAGCGCCCTGGCCAGGGCCACCTTCTGGCGCTCGCCCCCTGAGAGGCGGGCTACTCCACGCTCCAGGAGTGGTCGCAAGCCAAACAGCTCAATCAGCTGGTCGGGGTCCACGCGACGCGCGCTTGGCGGCGTCAACCTATATCCGTACAGAACGTTTTGAAGGACGTTCATGTGTGGAAAGAGCGCGGAGTCCTGGAAGACATAGCCGAACCTGCGATGCTCGGGCGAGACATTCACATTCCTGCGGTTCGAGTACAGAATTCTGCCCGATATCTCGATGTCTCCGTCGGTTGGTGTTATCAATCCTGCAATGCAGTTCAGGAGGGTAGTTTTCCCGCTGCCGGAAGGCCCGAATACCGCCGTTATCCCCTGGCCCAATTCACCTGCGCACTCCAGAGTGAATCCTTTATACCTCTTCAAGAGATCGAACGACAGTAAGGTTTCCTGGCTACTAATACGTGCAGAATGCGAAATCATGGTGCGACTACTCGGAGCTTCCAGAGGCTCGACTTAACAGCCAATTGTGGGCAAGCAGCGTTGCCAACGCGAGAACGACCGATACGGCCACAAGGCGCAACGCGGTCGCGTCGTCCCCTAACTGTACCTTGCTAAAGATTGCCAGCGGCAATGTCTGAGTCCGACCCGGAATGTTCCCGGCTACTACGATAGTGGCTCCGAACTCCCCGAGAGCCCTTACAAAGCCGAGAAGTACTCCCGCCAAGATGCCCCTATATGCGAGAGGCACGGTAACCGTTGCGAACACCTGCCATGGCTCCGCTCCGAGACTGCGCGCGGACATCTCCAACCGCTCATCCACTCCGGCCATCGCGACCATCACTGCCCGCACCATGAGAGGGAACGAGACGACCGCTGCCGCCAACACAGCTGCGAGCCAGGTGAACACAACGTCTATCCCTAGGGTCTCGCTGAAGAATGACCCCACAGGGCTGCTCCGTCCCAGCACTAGCAGAAGGAAGTAGCCTACGACTACCGGCGGAAGCGCGAGGGGAAGCGAAGCCACCAATTCGAGGATGAACCCGCCGGGGACCCGTTTCTTTGTCACCAGCCAGCTTACGGCAAGTGCCACTGGCAGGTTCAAGAGTGTGGCCGCTGCCGCTACACGCAGCGTGAGGCCCAGTAGAGTGACTTCTTCCATTACAGTTCAGGGGCTCCAGGGCTTTGAATGCCCCGATTCGACCCAGCGCATGGAGTTGGCAGGCTCATTCCAAGGTCAGAAAGCCGTGCTTGCGAAACGCACTCTGAGCCCGTTCGCTGGAAAGAAACTCCAAGAACAAACGGGCTTCGGTGGGAAGCGGTGCTGAAGCAAGTACTGCTGCAGGATAGGTGACAGGACCGTAAGTGCCGTCTGGCACGGCGAGCGCAATGACGACGCGCTCGGCGATCATCGCGTCTGTTCTGTAGACAATTGCGGCATCCGCGATGCCTGTCTCCACATATGCCAATGCTGCCCGTACATCGCCTCCCCACACTATTCTCGGCCTAATAGTCTCCCACAGGCCAGCTGCTTCAAGCGCCTCCTTAGCGTAGCGGCCGGCGGGAGCAAGTTCAGGATCGGCCAGCGCAACGATCTCAAACTCCGGCTCCAGCAAATCGGTGAACTCTTCGATGTTTGCACGATCCGGGCCGACAACAACTACAAGCTCGTTCGACAGAACGGGTACAGGACCGTAGGCAATGTGAGCACCCTCGACAAGGAAGTCCATCGGAAATCGGCCCGCAGTCAATATCACGTCCGCCGGCGCTCCGTCAGCCGCCTGCCGCGCCAGTGACTGAGATGCTCCAAAGCTGAACGCCACTTCAACTCCGGACTCTCTTTCGAATATCTCTCCAACCTCCTCTGCGGCGTCGGTCATGCTGGAAGCCACGAAGACCAACAGCTCTTTCGAGCCATTATCGGAGGTGCAGGCTGTCCCAGAGGCGGTGATTCCAGCTAGCGCCAGAGCAAGCGCCAGAATAACTCTGCGCTTCAACTTGCATCCCGGCGCCTGGAACCGGATACGGTCAATTCCAAAAGATCAGGGCGCGCAGGCGGTACGCCACGAGAATCACCTGTAATACGTACGTAGTACGTAGGCAGATAGCTACAACCCAATGGTGCGGTGAGAGGTTCTAGGTTGAGCGAATCGCCGGAGACTGCTATACTCATTCCCGATAATCTAGCCGGTGCTGCGGAAAGTGGGGGTTCCCCACTTTCTTTGTTCTATGGCATACGAGAACAGACTGAGGAGGCTGACATGAAGAGCGACTTCTTGGTAGCCCTGACTCAGCTTGCTGCCGAACGCAATCTCCCACGCGATACCGTCTTGTCCGCGATCGAGGCAGCCTTAGTCTCCGCCTATCGCAAGGATAGCATCATGGGCGGACAAGACATATCCGTCAAACTTGACCCAGGTACGGGTGAAGTAAGTGTCTACATCGTGAAGACCGTTGCGGAGGAGATTGAAGACCCTCAACTTCAAATGACACTTGAGGAAGCGCGCGGTTTTCAATCCGGGGCGCAGATCGGCGACGTTATCCCAGTTGAGGAGCTTCCCCACAGCGCCGGGCGGATCGCTGCGCAAACCGCCAAACAGGTTGTCATGCAGAGGCTGCGGGAAGCAGAGCGAGAGCTCGTTTTCGAAGAGTACGCGGACAAAGAGGGAGAAGTCTTTCAAGTAACGATCCAGCGCATAGAGCCCAGCCAGATGATAGTGGAGATGGGACGAGTGGAAGCCATACTTCCGCTCTCTGAGCAGTCCTCCAGCGAATGGGTGAGGATTGGACAGAAGTTCAAGGTGTTGCTAAAGACCGTTGGCCGATCGTTCAAGGGGCCGGAACTGATCGTGTCCAGGTCAGATCAAGACTTGCTGAGACGCCTCTTCGAGATGGAAGTGCCAGAGATATACAACGGCGCCGTAGAAATCATGGCCATTGCCCGCGAAGCTGGCGCCCGCAGCAAAGTGGCCGTGTTCGCGCGACAAGACGGAGTTGATCCGGTTGGTTCCTGCGTCGGACTTCGGGGAATCCGAATCCAGAACATCGTAAACGAGTTGCACGGTGAGAGGATCGACGTGGTTGAGTGGCATCGCGATCCTAGAGTGTACATCGCGAACGCACTCAGCCCATCGCAGGTCTTACGCGTGGACATTGACGAAGCGTCCAGATCGGCAATCGCGGTAGTCCCAGACAGGCAACTTTCGCTTGCCATCGGCAAGGAAGGGCAGAATGCCCGGCTGGCCGCTAAGCTAACAGGCTGGAAGGTAGATATCTCCAGCCACCTCGAGGCTGCTACGCAACCCCAAGTAGTTCCAAAGCTTGAGGCTGTTGCGCCTTCGGTCGAAGAGCAGCCTGTCGGAACTGAAGATGTGATGGAGCTTGAAGCAGCCGAAGCCCCGACCGTCGGCGAGGTGATCGAGGCTGAGCCGGTTGCTGCCGACGAGCTGGCTGCGGAAGATATGACTGAGGCGGAGGATGCAGTTGTCGAGACCGCCGCGACGGTGGAGCCTGACCAGCAGCCCGAAGCGCCATCCGACGATGAGTTGCTTGCCGAACTCGAGGCCGCGGAGTCAGCAGTCGATGACGCACCCGAAGACATCCAACAGTTTGGCGTGCCCGAAGAATTACTGCCTACGGACGAAGAGCTTGGCCTTGTCTTCGAAGACGAGACGCAGGAACCGGTCCCTGTACTGGGTGCGGCTCGCATCACGGACCTGTCAGAGGACGTTTGGTCCCTAAGAAGACAGGGTTCGGATTCCGAGCTTGGCCAGATCAGGTTCGCCGAAGATATCGCTGGGCTTCGCGGTGGGGTTACCGCAAGCCGCGTCCGCAGGCGCGGCCCCACGGAAGGCCAGGACCGTAGTCGCCGGAAGAAGCGGAGGGGAGGCACCAAGAGGCGCACCAGGAGATGAACTCGCGCAAGAGGCGAGTCCCCCTGAGGACCTGCGTCGTTTGCGGCACAAAGGCGGACAAGCGCAGTCTCCTGAGGCTAGTAGCGGCACCTGACGGGAAGGCATATGTGGACCGCTCCGGAAAGATGAACGGGCGCGGCACGTATGTTTGCCTGCGCGATGCGGGTTGCCCGGTCGGCGACCTCAAGCGAAGAAAGGTGGAGTGGGCGCTCAAGACGTCGATAGGCCCTGAAGCCTGGCAGATGCTTATGGCGAGCACGGCAAGCGAAAGGGCGTCTGCAACTGTAACCTGAAGCGGACAGCACGTAGATGGAGGCAAATGACAAACCAAGTACAGAGAGGCCGTCCAAGGCGACGTTCTCTAGATATACCCGCAACCCTTACGGTAAGCGACTTAGCCACCCTATTGGATGTTGACCCTGTGGACATCATCAAGGAGTTCATGCGGGCAGGCTACATGTACACCATCAACCAGGTAATTGACCACGAGATGGCGGGTAAGATCGCCGTGCTCGCCGGCTACGAAGTGGGACCGCTTCAAGAGCGTCAGTCGCCGGCATCTCTCGTCCTGACAAGCGAAGGCGAGGCAGAGGAAGACCTAGAAGTGCGGCCCCCCGTGGTCACCATTCTCGGCCATGTCGATCATGGCAAGACCACACTGCTGGACCACATCCGCAACGCCAACGTGGTGGATAGAGAGGCGGGCGGAATCACACAGCACATCGGGGCGTACCAGATAATGCGCGGCGACGGCGTGATCACTTTCATCGACACGCCTGGCCACGAGGCCTTCACGGAAATGCGCGCACGGGGCGCCAAGGTAACTGATTTCGCGGTCTTGGTCGTTGCAGCTGACGACGGCATAATGCCCCAAACGATCGAGGCCATCAATCATGTAAGGTCTGCGGATGTCCCCATCATTGTTGCCATTAACAAGATAGACCGCCCGGATGCCGACCTGGAACGGGTGAAGAGACAACTCGCAGAGCAGGAGCTTCTGATAGAAGAATGGGGGGGCGATGTTATCGCTGTCCCTGTATCTGCACTTAGCGGGCAAGGCGTCGAGGACCTGCTCGATAACATCCAAGTGGTCGCCGAGGTAAGCGAGCTCCAAGCGAACCCAACCCGGCTCGCACAGGGTATCGTGATTGAATCCCGGGTGGACAAGAGCATGGGTACCGTTGCCACGGTGCTCGTCCAGACGGGAACCCTAAAGGTTGGGGACAGTATCGTTGTCGGAGAGATACGCGGACGAATTCGCGCCATGTTCTCGGACAAGGGCGAGAAGGTCTCCACCGCCGGCCCCTCACAGCCTGTGGAGATAACAGGCCTGTCCGGACTGCCCAGCGCCGGTGATGTTTTGGAAGCAATGGAAGGCGAACGTGCAGCCCGTTCACTGGCTGAGTCGCGGAAGAGAGAGCGGGAAGCCGACATCTTTGAACGCGGAGGCGTCACCCTCGAAGAGATTCATCGGCGGATGGAGACGGGCGGCGTCCGAGAGCTAAACCTGATTGTGAAGACGGACGTACAAGGCAGCGTGGATGCGGTGCGTGCCGCTCTCGAAGCTGTGAACACAGACCGTACAAGAGTGAACTTCGTCCACCTAGGCACAGGCACAATAACCGAGAGTGACGTCATGCTCGCTTCGGCGGCAAATGCCGTGATACTGGGGTTCAACAGTGGGCCGGGGGCCGGAGCAGGTACTCTCGCACGACTTGAGGGAGTGCAGGTTCGTCAATACAACATTATCTATGAGTTAATCGATGATGTTCAAAAGGCGCTTGAAGGACTTCTCGAGCCCGAAATCACCGAGAACCTAGAGGGGCGGGCTGTGGTCCGGGCCACGTTCTCAGTTGGGCGGAGGCGTACTGCCGCAGGCTTCTTTGTTACCAATGGCCGTGTTTTGAGAAGCTCTACGATCCGCGTTCTGCGAGGCAGGCAGCCGTTGTTCGAAGGCGCGATTACAAGTCTCAAGCACTTCCAAGAGGACGTTCGGGAAGTTGCCAATGGCTTCGAAGGCGGCATCGTGCTGGAAGGTTACAATGATTTCCAGGAAGAGGATGTCTTGGAGTCCTTTACACTACGGGAATCGTAGACCAGCCCTCACTCTCAATTGCCACTCCTCACCGGAGGCAGGCGATATGAACCGCCGAATGGAGCGCGTCAATTCCACGGTGCGCACGGCAATCAGCAATGTAATCCTCTCCCAAGTTCGGGACCCCCGTCTGATTGCAATGGTAAGCGTGACACGCGTAGACACGTCCCCGGACTACAGGAACTGCGCGGTCTACGTTAGCGTTTTAGGGGACGAAGCCGACAAACGCAGCGCCATGAAGGCGTTACGATCAGCCGCAGGATACATCCGGCAGCGAATGAAACCCCAACTGCGAATGCGGTCGATTCCACTTCTCGAGTTTCACCTTGATCAATCGATAGAACGGGATGCCGACTTCATGAGGCAGATTGCTGACGCCCAGCCCGACAGTGATCGGCAAACCGGAGGCAGCTAGCAGGAGACAAGCACTACCTTGGATGGAGTCCTGAACATCAACAAGCCGCGTGGCATCACGTCGATGGAAATAGTCCGACGGATGAAGCGCGCGGCTAGCCAGAGACGAGTGGGTCACGGCGGCACGCTGGATCCCATCGCCACGGGCGTGGTCCCCGTCTTCTTCGGTCAAGCGACACGCATAATGGAGTATGTGGTAGATGGCGCGAAGGTGTACAGGGGCAGTATCGAACTGGGAGTCACAACTGACACCTATGACGCGGAGGGAACAACGCTTGAGACTCGGGAGATAGGGTGCCTCACCAGCATCGACGTGGAGGGGGCGCTTGAAACTTTTCGTGGGACAATTGCCCAAATCCCTCCAATGTACAGCGCAATTAAACAGCACGGTAAGCGCCTGTACACACTCGCTCGCGCAGGCATCGAAGTGGAGCGAGAAGCGCGCTCAGTGATCGTACACTCCCTCGAACTGGAGAGGTGGACGCCCCCATATGCTACTGTGTTGATCGAATGCGGACGCGGCTTCTACATGCGGTCGCTGGCTCACGACCTTGGCCAATACCTTGGGGTGGGTGGGCACCTAACGGACCTGACAAGACTTAGGAGCGGGAGCTTTGGCATACAAGACAGCATAACGCTCGAGGAGGCTGAGCAACATTTCGTGGAGGACTCAATATCCAATGTAATGACAGCGCCAGACAACGCGCTTTCAGGCATGGATGCCGTGATCCTCGGCCGGCGTCTTGAGCTAGCGGTGAGGAATGGCAGGCCCCTGCAAGTTAATGAGCGGCGTTTGCCGGCCAGACCCGGCAGGCCTTGCCGGGCGTACAGCGTTGATGGACGCTTCCTAGCTATACTCACGTTTGATGGCGATTTGGCTCAGTGGAGGCCGTACAAGGTTTTCTCCTTGGGAACCCCTGAAGGCACTTATGAATCATAACGGCCTTCCCCAACCTCACTAGGCATTTCGACCCTGGCTCGTTGCGAATTCACCCCGGGCAAGGTTCCATCCAGCTACTCAGGCTGCCATCGCCCATCCAAAAATGCGCGACCAATCTTCTACGAGGCAACTCTGCCTATTGACAGACGCTCATCGTGACGCATAGTATCCGCGCATGAGCCATGGTATCGGCACTAGTGTCTTGGTTGACGCGGCCAGGTCGGCATGATTCCCCATGGGGAAACAGTTAGGAAGGAGAGCCCATTGCAGCAGGCATCTACGTACGAGCGAAGGATGATGAAAGGCCTTGAGAAGAGCATCCCCGCTCACTACTACTACGACGACGCCCACTATGAGCGAGAGCTTGATGTGTTCTGGTACAACATGTGGGTGAATGTGGGGCGCGAAGAAGAAATTCCCAACCGCCGGAACTACCTCGTTAAGAGGATAGGTACCCAGAATATTGTCGTTACGCGGGACCTCCAGGGGAACCTGCAGGCCTTCCACAACACCTGCCGTCACCGCGGCTCCATCCTGTGCACACAGGAAAAGGGCAGCTTTGAGGGTGGCTCCATCGTGTGTCCTTACCACGCCTGGACATACTCCTTGGAGGGCAATCTGATTGCGACGCCGCACCAGTTGGAATCGGCCGACTTCGACATGAAAAGCTATTCGCTCTACAACGTGGCCGTGGGCACATGGGGCGGATACATATTCGTGAACCTCGCGGGCAAGGACGCCTCACCGCTTGAGAGCGCCCTTGGCAATCTGCCGGCTCGGTTCACCAACTACCACATGGACGAGCTACGCATAGGCAAGCGCATCGTTCTTGACATTAAGGCCAACTGGAAGCTCTTGTTCGAGAACTTCGCCGAGTGCTTCCACTGCCCGCAGGTACACCCCGAACTCTGCACAATTGTAGAGGCGTTCTGGGCCGGGGGCGCCTACGGTATCCGAGAAGATGAGAATGGCAACCTCGTCCCTGAGTTGGATGGCCGGTACATGCCCGGCGCGCAGTCACTAACCATGGACGGCTCATCAAAAGTGAAGCCGTTCAAGCACCTGAATGAAGATGAACTCGGGATTATCTACACCGCCGGTGTCGTGAGGCCCAACTTCTTCATCAACGTCCACCGCGACTATCTGAACACGCACCAGATGCTGCCGACAGGCCCGGATAGCGTCCAGATGATCTATGACTGGCTATTTGAGCCGGAGGCCATGGAGCGGGAGGACTTCGACCTCGACTTCATGGTCGAGCTGTGGGATCTCACAAACCGGCAGGACGCCCGCAACTGCGAGTGGCAGCAGGCTGGACTCACGTCACGCCATTTCAAGCACGGAAACTTCGTGCCGCAGGAGTTCGGCCCCCACCGGTTCAACCAGTGGGTGCTGGACAGCCTCGGCGAAGGTGCGGGCCAGTTCCTTAACGTTTCGGTGGAAGCCATGATGTAGGTAGTCGGGTCAAGCTCGACGTACGCGCAGAGCGCCCCGGGTTGTGCACCCGGGGCGCTCTGCATTTCCGCCCATGTGGGAATCGTTGGATGACGGACTCTAGCTGGGACGCGTGCCCAGCGTCACTTCGACGCCTATCATCTCGCCTTCTCTGATTACCGTGAGTTCCACATCGTCGCCTGGCCGACTGTTCGAGGTCATGTACTCGATGAGATCGGAGATGCCCTTCACTTCTACGCCGTCAATGGCAACGATAACATCCGGCCCCTCCTGCGAGGCGCCCAGATCAGGGTCCCAGTTCTCGGGGCGGCCTCGCAGTCCGGCGTCCTCTGCCGGGCTGCCTTCAACAACCATGGCAATCACGGTGCCCCGTGAGCCGTCGGGCAGGCGCATCGCCTCAACAAGGGGCGGCGTCAGGGAAAAGCCGCTGATGCCCAGGAATGCGTAGTCGTAGCCGCCCTTGGAAATGAGGTCCGGCACGATCAGCTTGGCTGTATTCACCGGAATCCCGAATCCCACGCCCATGCTCCCGCCGTTCCGGCTGGCGATCTGCGAGCTTATGGCTATGACGCGTCCGTTGCGGTCTACAAGCGGACCTCCGGAGTTGCCCGGATTGATGGCTGCGTCCGTCTGAATCACCTGCGGCACTGAGAACGGCGTATTCCCGCTGCGCATCTCCCTGCCCAGTGCGCTGATTATCCCGCTGGTCAGCGTGAACTGCTGCCCAAAAGGATTACCCAATGCCAGTACCAACTGCCCCACCATCAGGTCGTCGCTGTCTCCGAGCTCTACAGCCTCTGGGGCGCGATCGATGTCCTTGGCTTTCAGCACCGCGATGTCTGAGTGAGGATCGCTGCCCAGGAGCTCCAGGTCCATCACGAACCCATCCGCGAAAGTGGCTGTCACCGTGTCCGCCCCGATTACTACATGGTGGTTGGTCACGATATGTCCGTTTGCGTCCCAGACGAATCCCGATCCTTCTCCGCTGCGGATCAGGTCCGGAATGTCCTGTGACTGACCGAACTGCGACATGAAATCCAGACCCTGCTGATCTTCGATCTGCTGAGTCACATGGATGTAAACCACGGACGGCAGAAGTCGCTGGTAGACAGAGTTCACAACCTGTTCATGCGCCGCGACGATCTGATCTTCCGTAAGTGAGTCCAGAGTCGCCACCGCGGTCTCCGCGGCGGGATCAACCGTTGATTCGGCTGCAGTTGTGACTAGGGATCCGCCCACGCTGGGCGATTCGACTTCAGTACCGCCGCATGCCGCGAACACCAAAACCGTTGCGAGAACGACGGCTGTCCCGGCGAGCAAACGCCACCCCTTAAGGGGAACACCAAACCAACGGGCCGGACTGGCCATCGCCTCGAAGAGAGTTCGCGTGTTTCTATGCCCCGTCGCTCCTAAGCGGCCTCCGACCGCACCTTGCCTGCCAGATAGCCTCCCACGTCCAATTCTTCTTCCACGTCTATCACGTAACCACATTGCATACATTGCATGTACTCCCCGTAGAAGTCACGGCTACGGCAAAGGTCCCCTTTACACCGTACGCACTCACCTAGATATACGAGTTTACGGCCGCTCATGGTTCGCCTCCTGTTCCTGTCTAAGGCGCGGGTCTCGCCTGTGCTGGACACAGTTGTAGCAGACAATTTTCAAGAACTTATCAAGAAGGTGAAACCGGAGCGTCGCAGCCGTAGGGACAGGAATTGGCTGAGAGCGCCGGACGCGTGGCCGGCCCAAGCCGTCGGGCAGAGGCGAGGGAGACGCTAGCGGTCGCGAGCCGAGTGGTCGTACGTGCCGATCAGATCGCCATTCTCGCCTACAACGAGCGCCTCCGGGTACTTCACCGAGGCCGTGCAGGCGTGGCCCGGCGCGGCGAAGACAAACTGGCCTACACTGAGGTTGGCGCCGTTCAGTTTGACCACACCGTGCTCCTCGCTCTGCGAAGTCAACTCGCACTCAGGATGGCCAACCAACTTGAACCGGCGCTCCATGGGTAGGTCCGGCGAGATAGCTTTGGAACCTATGTCGAGCGTGACGGTGTCGCGCGCATCGTCCCTATCGATTACCTGGCCCAGCACGACCGCCGCTATCTTGAACCCCAAGTCTTCCTGATGAACGCTGTCCGAGTCCCAGTAGATCCACGTTCCGGGCGACACCCTGAAACCTTCGTCCCGCAGGAAGTAGTGGAATGACCAAGAACCCCCAGCAACGTTGTCAATCACTTCGAGACCTTGACGGCGGGCACGGTCCCAAGTGTCGTGTGCGTATCCAAGGCTCCTCTGGAAGAGAGTTTCCCGCTCCTCCAGGGAGGGCCTGTGCATCTGTCCGTCAAAGATATGAACGCCCAGGACGTTGAGATGCGGTGTTGAGGCGGCGGCGGTATAGAAGCGGCCGGCCTCCTCACCTGGCTGCACGCCCGTGCGATGCATGCCGGTGTCCAGGTCAATGTAGACGTCAATCTCAGAGCCGCATGCGCTGGCGGCCCCTGATAGAGCTTCCAGGTGCTCTGGTCTGCTCACTATGGTCCTAAGGCTGAGATCGGCGTGCTTCCGCTTGAGGCGGACGAAACGATCAAGCTTCTTCGGATGCAAGAGAGCATGCGCGATCAGAACCTCTTTGGCGCCGTTCTCTGCCAGCAATTCGGCTTCCTTGAGGGTGGCCACCTTGAACGCGGTGATGCCCGCCTCCATCTGCATGCGCAGGACCGCGGCCGACTTGTGAGTCTTTGCATGCGGGATGACGCGGTCAGCCTTGCCGCAAACCTCAATGATCTCACGAATGTTGTGCCGTACGAGATGCTCGTATACGAGAAATGCGGGTGTCTCCACATCCTCAGGACGGTTCAGCCTGTAGGCTGCTACTTCCATTCCGCTTCTCCAATCATGAGATGGCCTTCGAGACTGCCCTAACCACGGCATCGAAGTCGCCAGGCAACTCAATCGGCCGACTCGTGTATTTGGAATTCACTCCCGACAACCTTCCCGCAATGTACCCGACCTTGAAATCGGTAAACTTGAGGCCGCTCGCGGTTGAAATCACGATCACCCGGTCTCGCGAGTCTACGATGCCACGGTTCACGAGCTTGAACAGCGCGGCGAGCGCCACGCCGGTTTGCGGGCAGGTGAACAGTCCAGTGCGGTCCGCCCAACCGGCCGCGTGCGCCAACTCATCCTCCGAAGCCTGCTCGACGATTCCGTCAAAGAACCGTAGCACTGAAATGGCCCTTTCGATGCTGACGGGATTTCCAATCTGGATTGCCGTCGCGAGCGTATCAGTTGGCGTCATGGGTTCATAGCTCTCGAACCCCCCTAGATAGCTCTTGTACAGCGGATTGGCCGCCTCAGCCTGAGCGCACACCAGCCTGGGAAGCCGGTCGATGATGCCGAGGTCCTTCATCAAAGTGAAGCCGTTGCCAATTGCCGAAACATTGCCAAGGTTCCCCCCGGGTACAATCACCCAGTCCGGGACTTCCCAATCGAACTGCTGGACGATTTCTACGCTGACGGTCTTCTGTCCCTCAATGCGGAGTGGGTTAACAGAGTTGGCCAGGTAGAAGCGAGCGTCCTCGCAAAGCCGGCGGACGATCTCCATGCAACCATCGAAATCCGTGTCCAGGGACAGCGTGATCGCGCCGTTGGCCATGGGCTGCACGAGCTGGGCCCGGGAGATCTTGTCGTTGGGCAGAGCCACCACCGTGGGGATGCCCGCAGCCGCGCAGTAGGCGGCAAGAGATGCAGAGGTATCACCCGTGGAGGCGCAGACCACTGCCTGGATATCGGTCCCCATAGAGATCATTTCGTTGACAGCGGATACGAGCACAGTTATGCCGAGGTCCTTGAAGGAACCGCTGTGGCTGTTTCCGCATTGCTTTATCCAGAGGTCTTCGAGACCGATCTCATTTCCGAGCCGCTCGGCCCAGAAGAGGTTCGATCCACCTTCGTAGAGTGATATTACGTTGTTGTCATCAATCGCCGGATGGACGAACTCCTTCTTGCCCCAAACACCGCTGCCATACGGCCACTGCGTAGTCATGTACCTTTTGTCGAACAGGCGCGTCCATTCGGCAGGGGCTCGCGTAGCAAGTGCGTCGACGTCGTGAGCTACCTCTAGCAGGTCACCGCAACTTGGACATCTGTAGATGACCTGGGTTAGTGGAAACCGGTCAGGGCACCCCTTGAAGCACTGGAACCAAGCGCTGAAGGTCATCGTAGACCAGGAAGGCGGCCTGAAAATCCCGGATGGTTCATTAGCATTGGGGGCGGCAGTGACGATTTGCTCTCGTGAAACATTCGCCGTCAATAGCGATGGTGGGCTTCATAAGTTTAGGGCGTCGCAGTTCAGTCTGTGCCCACGCGTTTGGTTGCCTCAACTATACGTGCGGGCGGGGTGTAACTCAAGGACGTAGTCAACCTGCGGCGAAGAGCTTGGCGCCTCCTGCGTGGAGATAGTGCTCCGTTACATGGGAAAGGGGCTTGCCAACCGATGTGAAGTGCTCGGCAAGCGTGCCGAACACTTCCGACAGATCCATAAGAGCGGAGGCCGGATGACGTTCGGCCAAGCCGTAAAACCTGCGTCCCAGCTCTTCGAACTGCTCCAAGCCTGATTGCCTGCGTCTAGGCAGCATGGCGTTTTGCCCGACTGCGCTGATGCGCAACCGCTGGGGGCTACAGTGTTCCGGAAAGACGCCTGTCATGAAGAGACAAACATCCGCAATGCGCTTGTAATAGGCAAACTTCTCAGTTTCCGCAGCATCACGACAGAGCTTGATCAGGCTCTCCACGTCCATGTCGTTGCGGCGTATCTTCCTACGGAGGCCTCGCCTTACGTGAATCCAGGTCACCTGGCTGTGGATTCGCGTGAAGGACGCCATCATTGCGGCCAAGTAGTCCAGCACGGCCGGCCGCGCCAGGAGGTCCGTCACGGAATCGGCGTCGAAGACGGCAATTCGTTGTTTGCCAGAACGCTCGACGGTGTATGCAGCCGCCGCCAGGTCCTTGCTTGCCCGGCGCAGGAGAACCTCAAAGTAGAGGACAGGAGATATCCTGATGAGTATTTCTTCGTCTTCGACTACTCTACGAAACACCCTGTCGTCACCGACGATGGCGGCCCGGAGTTCTTCGTCCTGCCGTATAGCCCGCTTCAACCGACAGGGATCGGAGACATGGGGCGCAACTTCTCCCACGAGGAACTCCAAGTCAGAGTCGGGGAGTCTTCGGGATGTGTCGAGGCTTGCAACCATGGCTAACCCTATGTTGAACGCCAGAGCGCATCAGGGCAAGCCTCCCGCAGGTCTTGAACAACACAGAGGCCCCGGCACATGCCGGGGCCTCTGTGTTCGTCCCTATAAGGTCTACGTTTAGTAGTCCATGGGCGGAGCGGCGGGCATGCCAGACTCCTTCTCAGGGACCTCTGTGATCAGAGACTCGGTCGTGATCACCATTGCGGCCACGCTTGCGGCATTCTCAATCGCCGCGCGCGTCACCTTTGCGGGATCCATGATCCCCATTTCCAGCAGGTGGCCGTACTCCTCGGTCTCGGCGTCGAATCCCCAGTCGCCTTCGCTGCTCTCGCTCTCCTTCAGAATAACTTCGCCGGGCAGGCCGCTGTTGGCGGCAATCAGCTTTAGCGGTACCTCGAGGGCGCGCCTAAGCACATTCACGCCGGTAGCCACATCGCCTTCCACGTCCAGACTGTCGAGAGCAGAGCGCCCCCTAATCAGCGAGAGGCCTCCGCCAGGCACGATCCCCTCTTCGACAGCAGCGCGGGTGGCGGAAAGTGCGTCCTCTATGCGCTGCTTCTTCTCCTTAAGCTCCACTTCGGTCGCCGCGCCCACCTTGATAATCGCAACGCCGCCGGAGAGCTTGGCCACGCGCTCTTCGAGCTTCTCACGGTCGTAGTCCGAGGTGGTCTCCTCAATCTGCGCCCTGATCTGCCCAACGCGGCCCTGGATCCCGTCTTCGGAACCGGCGCCGTCCACTAGCGTGGTGTTGTCCTTGTCAGCAACAATTCTCCGAGCCTGGCCGAGGTCTGAGAGGGTGGCCGATTCTAGCTTGCGGCCCACTTCCTCACTGATCACGGTCCCGCCCGTGAGGATGGCCATGTCCTCAAGCATCGCCTTGCGCCGGTCTCCGAAACCGGGGGCCTTCACCGCCAGGCAGCGCACTGTCCCGCGTAGCTTGTTGACTACCAGCGTCGCAAGAGCCTCGCCATCAATGTCTTCCGAAATGACCACGATGCCCCTGCCGGACTTGCTCACCTGCTCAAGCACAGGGAGGAGGTCCGCCACCGATGACACCTTCTTGTCGGTGATCAGCACGTATGGATCGTCTATCTCCGCTTCCATGCGTTCCTGGTTGGTGATGAAATAAGGCGAAATATAGCCCCGGTCGAACTGCATGCCTTCCACGAACTCCTGCTCGTAGCTCAGGCCGCGGGATTCCTCTACCGTGATCACGCCGTCCTTACCGACCTTCTCCATGACGTCGGCGATCAGGCCGCCCATCTCTTCGTCGTGGGCCGAGAGCGACGCCACCTGCGCGATCTGGTCCTTGCCCTCGACAGGAGTAGACATCTTTTCCACCGCTCCGCGCAGGGCATCGACGCCAAGCTCAATGCCGCGCTTCAGCGCCATCGGGTTGGCGCCGGCAGCTATGTTCTTGAATCCTTCGTGAATGATTGCCTGCGACAAGACGGTTGCCGTCGTGGTGCCGTCGCCGGCCACGTCGTTGGTCTTGCTGGCGGCCTCTTTCAGAAGCTGGGCACCCATGTTTTCGAAGGGGTCTTCCAACTCAATTTCCTTGGCAATTGTCACTCCGTCCGAGCACACCTGCGGAGGCCCGAACTTCTTGTCCAGCACTACGTTGCGGCCCCTGGGGCCGAGCGTCACGCTGACTGTGTTTGCCATTACGTCAATCCCGCGCTTCAGCGCCGCGCGGGCCTCTTCGCTCGAACTCAGCAGTTTAGCGGCCATCTGCTTTCAACCTCTCTTTTCTTTCTGCGGCCAGTCGTGGGCCTTGCATTACTTCTTGAACAGAATGTCGTCTTCTCTCAGGACCAGGTACTCGGTCTCTCCGTCCTTGTATTCAGTGCCGCCGTACTTGGAGTAAACGACCGTGTCGCCCACCTCCACGTCCATGGGCACGCGCACTCCATCATCTGTGAGCTTGCCCGGGCCTACCGCCACTACCTCACCTTCCTGGGGCTTCTCTTTCGCCGTATCAGGAATGTAGATCCCCCCGGCGCTCATCTGCTCCTCACTCTCCTGGGGCAGAACGACGACCCGGTTGCCGATGGGCTTGAACGAAACCTGCGTATCCGTAACCACGATAGTTGACCTCCTTCCGAAACTTTCTAAGATTGTGGTTAGCAGTCAACGTACGAGACTGCTAACCACGACATTTTAAGGACGGGATTTCGGGCCTGTCAATAGAAATTTCAAAAGGTCCCTATGCAGACCCCATGGAGCTAGCCTGGCGATGGAAGCGCGAGCCCCAGGGCTTGCAACAAAAGGCGACAGGTGACTCGCATCGCCGTTCCAAAGTCGACGACCACGTGAATGGCCAGCTCCCTCGGTCAGGAGCGGTCATCTTGTAGCTGAAAGGCGATAGGGGAGTTTCCACAGGCGGTCAAAGGCGGTCAAGAGGGGCCGCCAAGGCAATGCCATGAATCCACAAGAGGCGCCGACTGCAGCAGTACTGTGTTGGTAGCCAGATCCGACATCTGAAAAGATAGTAGCACCAGTGTTCTATGGGTGTCAAATGCGCCAACCAGGGCAACGCCTTGGACCCAAAACTGGCACACTAAATTCAGAACATCTCAGGACTGGGAATCTCGCGACTTCCGACCAAGGTGGAGGCTCGAACCCAAGACGGCATTGGCGAGGAAAGAGGCAAGGCCCCCTGCGTTGATCACTCCCACGATGGCGAACGTCGAAGCCACGCCCCAAACGCCGGCGACGGGCCCAAGCGCGAGCGCGCCTCCGCTCTGGCCGATCTCCCACGCGTACGAGTTCGTGGCCATAGCTGCGCTGCGCTCCCTGGCAGGCACCCTGTCGAGCATGAAAGCCATGATGGCCGGGTGCAACATCCCGAATCCGACGCCATACACCGCCGCAGCGGCGAGGAACGCCGGCTGGTTCTCCGCGGCCAGGAGCGCGAACATCGCAAACGCGGACAGGGCGAGGCCCGGAACGATGACCGGCGCCCTGCCGATGCGGTCGGCAAGGGAACCGGAGAGAAGCAGTACTCCCATCGACACGCCTGAGTAGATCGTCCAGAACAGGCCAGGGTTTCCCAAACCGCGCTCCTCCACATAGGACGGCAGGAACGTGATCAGCGGGGCCAGCGTGACGGTGTATGTGAAGAGGATGAACGTGGGGAAGAGGGCGGGTCTGCTTATGAGCGGGACGTCTTCCCCTTTACCTTGAACACCGTCAGGCTCACCCGCCACGCGCCAGGAGGAGGAAATACCTGCGGCGCATACCCCGGCCACAAGGCAAATGGCCGCGAGCGCGGTGAAGGCCCACAGGAAGCTAACGGAGTCAAGAAGATAGTACCCCACGTAGGGTGCCCAGATGCCCCCAGCGCTAGCAGCGATGCTTGTGAAGGCCATCCCCTCCCCCCGCCGGCTTCCCGGAGCGAGGTGCGCCGCCGCGCTGAACGCCGCTAATGTACCGAGCGACATTCCGGCGCCGTTCAGCATCCGCACCGGAACAAGCAGCCAAACGTTCGTTACAGGCGTGTACAGCAGCACGCTTGCAGCGAACACGAGTCCGGAAATGACACCGGCCTTCCTGGGGCCGACGCTCGCGACCCATCTGCCCATGAACGGCCTCAGGAACAGTGTGGCAATGCTGAACGATCCGACAACTATGCCGAGCTGCAACTCATCACCGCCCCTGTGGTCCACGTACTCGGGGATCACCGTGTACTGCGCCGTAAACGCCGCGAACATGAAATGGAGCACGCCGAGCGCCATGAGGAAGTCCGGTGTCCAGAGCCGTTCCTTCGGAACATCTCCGGACACGTGATCCCTCGCCCAGGGCAGACGAATCAAGCGGATGAGCCTCCGGGAACTCACAGGAGCCATCGGATCCTCGTCTCAGATACTCTCAGGACTGGGAATCTCGCGACTTCCGACCAAGGTGGGGACTTGAACCCAAGACAGCACTGGCAATGAAGGAAGCAAGGCCGCCCGCATTGATCGCGCCCACGATTGCGAATGTCGATGCCACGCCCCATACGCCTGCCACAGGGCCGAGAGCGAGCGAGCCGCCGCTTTCGCCAATCTCCCACGCGTAAGCATTGGTTGCCATGGCCGCGCTGCGCTCCCTCGGACGTACCCTATCGAGCATAAAGGCCTGAAGGCCGGGCTGCAACAATCCGAACCCCGCACCGTACACGGCGGCCGCAACAAGAAACACCGGTCGGCTATCCACGGCAAGCAGCATAAACATCGCAGCGATAGACAAAGTGAGGCCTGGAACAATAGCGGACGCCCTTCCGAAGCGGTCCGCCATCGGTCCTGAAATGAGCATCAACGCGATGGAGACGGCCGAGTATAGGGTCCAGAACAGGCCGGGATTGCCGAGCTCGCGCTCTTCCGCGAAAGAGGGCAGGAACGTTATGAGCGGGGCAAGCGTGACCGTGTGAGTCAGAAGGATGAACGTAGGAAACAGGGCCGGCCTGCTGATGAGCGGGATGTCGTCCGTGTCGCCGGACTCCCACCCGGACGGCGCCGCGCCTCCGGCGGAGCTCAAACCCGCAGCACACAGCCCGGACCCAACGGAAGCAGCGGCCAGAACTACAAATGCCCACTCGAAGCTGACCGAGTCCAAGAGGTAGTAGCCAAGCAACGGGGCCCAGATCCCGCCAACACTCGTGGCAATGCTCGCGAATGCCATGCCCTCGCCGCGGCGAGTCGGGGGCGCCAGGTTCGCAGCCACGGTGAATGCGGCAATACTGCCAAGAGACATGCCGATGCCATTGAGCATCCGCACCGGAACCAGCAACCACACTTCTGTTACGGGTATATACAGCAGAACGCCGGCCGTGAACACGATCCCGGCGATGACGCCGGCTTTTCTCGAACCAACCCTGCCAACCCACCTGCCCATGAACGGTCTGACCAGCATAGTGGCAATGCTGAACGAACCGATGACGATGCCAAGCTGCCACTCCTCGCCGCCTCGGTGCACAACGTACTCAGGAATGACCGTGTACTGAGCCGTAAATGCCGCAAAGATGAACTGCACCATTCCAAGGGTCAGCAAGAAGTCCCGGGACCACAGCCGTTCTTTCACGTGTTCACTCTGCCTTGCTCTTGCCTACAGAGGTTCCGCGGTCGAGAGTAGCGCGTCCCGGCGCCGGAACGATTTGAATATGCCTATAGTACTTCGTCCGACAATCGCCCAGGCTGCTATCTCTTGGCCACGCCGGACAGGCGGGCAGGTCCGTCGGCCTGCGAAACAGAACCGGCCGCGCCGGAGTCAGGAGCTCGCGCTACGGCAGCAGCCTCAACCGGCCTGAAGACCTGCCAGTAGATGAGTGTGGAAAGAGCAATGCAGACCGCCATTATCAGGAACGGGGATGTATAGTCGCCGGAATCCACCAGCCTAGAGCCTACGACGATCGCCAATGCGGAAACGGCGCCGCCGGCCGCTATCTCGATACCCGTGCCGCTGGCCCTCTCCCTGGGATCCAGGACCTCCATGTTGAACGCCTCGTCCATTGGATAGCTGACTCCGAACAGAGTGTTGCGACCCACGTACGACATGCTGACCAGCATCAGCAGCAGGAACGTGCCGTCTCCGAGGAACATTGGGAGCGCTCCCAATGCGACAAGGAACGGCAGAGACAAGAACCTTGCCAGCGCGACACCATTCACTTTGCACATCCGGGCCGTGATGATTGGGATCCCGAGCGTGGCAATCGCCAAGCCAAGCTCCGCGACCGCGAACATCACTCCGATTTCGGCTTCGTCCGCGTGGATGTGCCCGGAGTGGTCGTGGAAGACCACGTTGACTATCGGCGTCACGGTGCTGGATCCGAAGGAGATGAGTGCGCTGGTCAGAACGAAGAAGAAGATGAGCCGGGGATGCTTGATGTCCGAGAGCAGTGTCCTGAAGCTGCGCTTAGGTTGCGCGGGCGTCCGCCCGAGTCGTTCCGGTTGCTCGACGGCCTCCACCGATCTCAGCATGAGCGCCGGCGCAAGGGACAGGAACCAAAGCGACAGCCCGGCATAGGTGGCGTATCGGTACGCGTCCACGGCGCCGATGTTGTCGATGAACATTGCAGGCACCAGGCCGGCCAGTAGAGCGCCAGTCATGGAGGAGAACGTTCGGAAGCTCCCCGCCACGGAGAACAGGTGTATCCGCTCAGAAGGGCGGCTGTTCTCTGCCATGAAGGCGCTCTCAGACGTGTGGTGCAGGTTACCGAAGAAGGATCCTACTGCAGGGCCGATCAGCAGCACGGCCTCGCTGGTAGTGTGGATCATGATCAACGCGATGAGAGCGCCGACACCATCGCCAAGAATGAATGAGGCCTTCCTGCCAATACGATCCGACAGCAGGCCCGCTGGCATCGCCGTGATAGCTCTGAAGATGAACTGGACCATGAGCCGAAGCCCGATGAACCTGATATCGAACCCGATGGTCAGGAGGTACAGGTTGAAGAGCACGTTGAAAGAGCCATGGATCATGTCCATGCCAATAACGTGAACCACGTACAGGTTGGCGTTGCGGCTGAACTCCCTGGTCCTAGCCAGGTAGTCGCCAAGGAAGTGCTGCGCGGAGCGGATTGCAGTTGGCGTCGGGCGCTGAGTGAGCATGGTTCCCTGTCTTCTCCAGGTACTCCTGAAATGCTCTCAGGCCCATGCTATCACTTGCGTCCGCCGGGCGGCACTTAAGACCGCCGGCGGGACGCGGTCATACGGCGTTGACAGCCGAGCGCCCTTCAGCGCGTACTACGGGGCAACTGGTCTCCCAGCAACTTCATGTGGTCCCGTCCGATGCCACAGCAGCCTCCGACAATCTGAGCACCGTCGCTGACCCAGGCCTTCGCCTCCTCGAGGTAGTCCTCGGGCGAGATCATGTTCACGAATTGCCAGTTGGGCTGCTTCCATTCGCCGCAGTGCGGGTACACGCCAACGGGGCCACCCACGCTCTCCTGCAACTGCCGGATCGCCTCCCGAACGACATCTACCTGCGAGTGGAAGACCAGGAACACGTCCCCGCCGGCCTGCTTGATCTCGGCCGCTGAATCGCCAAACGTGCCGGTCCCGTATCGCATCGCCGCGTCATCGGACGCGAGCTGCGTCCCCAATGACAATTCGTCCGAGCCTTCTTCTTTCACGCAACTCAGCGCTACCCACACCGGCAGGCCCATCTTGCTCGATTCCTCGATGGCGGCTACGGTCAGAGGACCGTCTGCGCCCAGCATCTCAAGCAGGAACAGATCGACACCTGCCTCTGCCAGCACATCCGCCTGGCGGGCAAAGTTTGCGCGCACCTGCTCCTGGTCCATGCTCTCCAAAGCGCCGAAGTTGGCGATCGAGCCCGCAATCCAGACAGGGCCGTTGCCGGCTGCCTCGCGGGCCTCTTGCGCGAGTTCAGCCGAGCGGCGGTTTAACTCATCAACCTTGTGGCCCAAGCCGGCGCCCTCAAGGACGTTCCTGCCGGAAGCGAACGTGTTCGTGGTAATGATCTCAGCGCCCGCCCTGATGTAGTTTTCGTGTATCTCCCGGACGATGCCGGGATGAGTCTCAGTGGCCATCGCGCACCAGACGTCGTCGTGCGCCGAGATGCCGAGCCGCTCGGTCTCTGATCCCGTTGCGCCATCAAGGATGAGAACTTCGCCTTCATCCAATCGATTCGTTAGCTCTCCGTACTCGGGCACAGGATTCTCCTCTGTTGGTTGGCGCAAGCCGTGCGTCTATTGGCGCGCCATCAGGACTAGTTCCGTTGAATCTTGCGAGGCAGGCCATCCCTGAGCAGCTTCATGTGGTCGAGACCGATGCCGCAGCAGCCGCCCACGATCTGGGCGCCATCGCTGACCCAGGCCTTCGCTTCTTCGAGATAGTCCTCGGGCGAGATCATGTTCACGAACTGCCAGTCGGGTGCCTCGAAATCGCCGCAGTGCGGGTAGATGCCCACAGGGCCTCCCAGGCTCTCCTTCAACTGCCGGAGCGCCTCTCGCGCTATCTCGACCTGCGAGTGGAAGACGAAGAACACATCGCCGCCCGACTTCGCGATCTCTGCCGCCGACTCTCCGAACGTGCCAGTCCCATATCGCCTGCCTTGAGTCCCCGTTCTTTGCCGGGCGCCCAGCGCGATCTCGCTGGTGTCATCAGCCATGCAGCTCAGCGCCACCCAGATGGGCAAGCCCGTCTTCTTAGCCTCCTCAATGGCCACTACGGACAGCGGACCGTCGCAGGCGAGCATCTCGAGGAGCAGCAGGTCCACGCCGGATTCCGCAAGCACCTCGGCCTGCCGCGCGAAGCTGGCGCGCATACGCGCCTCTCCGAGGCGGTCCAAGGTGCCGATAGCCGAGATGGAGCCCGCAATCCATACGGGGCCGTTCCCTGCTGCCTCGCGCGCCTCGAACGCAAGCTCGGTCGAACGGCGGCACAACTCGTCGGTCTTGTCGGCCATGTCGCTGCCGGTACCGTCGCCGCCGAAGTCCTCGAGGAACTGCCGTCCGGACGCGTATGTGTTCGTTGTGATGATCTCCGCGCCTGCCCGGATGTAGTTCTCGTGAATGGCGCGGACGACATCCGGGTGCGTTTCGGTTGCCAGGGCGCACCATGCGTTCTCGTGCATGTCAACGCCGAGGCGCTGGATCTCAGACCCGTTCGCTCCATCGAGGATGATCACATCGCCGTCCGCTAGCCTGTCCATAAGCTGCTGGTACTCTGGCATGTTGGCCTCCTTCATGTTCTGTTCTAGCACTCTGCGCCGCGTATGGCGGTCAACTTAGGACGCGCTCGAAAACGTACCTGCCGATGTCCCGATTCTCAGAGAACTCGAACCCTTCAAAGTCACCATTGTATGCAAAGATGGGCACTGCACGCTCATGCTCGGAGCCGTGCGACCGCAGGCGCGGCGGCAGCTCGACCTGCGATGGGTCTCCGAACACCGTATCCACATCACCGGTCACCACGAGATCGCCTATGAGCTCCGGATGAAGCTGGAAGGTCTCCGATGCCTCCTCCACGCCCAGCACCCGCTGGACGCCCGGAATGTCCGACAACACTTTCGCAGCCTCGGCGATGTCGGCCGGGGAAAGATGAACGAACATGCAGCCGCCCAGGTTGGCGTGGTGCACTACGTAGCGGTCCTTGATGATGGGCACGGCCGCCGCAGAAATACCGTGCTTCGAGAGTGTGCCCTGCAGGTCCACCATGCGGCTCTTGGGCTTCATCCCGTGGTCCGCGGTGAGTAACAGCGTTACGTCCGGATGAGCGTGCAGCAGTTCGCCTATTGCCTCGTCTAGCATTGCGATGTTCCGATGAGACTCCGGTTCGTCAGGGGCGAACGTGTGCATCGGGTAGTCGGTAGTGGAGATGTACACGATGCCGGTCTCCCTGCGTGACATGATGAACGTGGCGGCCTTCAGAGACCAAATATTTACCTCCAGTGAATACACTGGTGGAGCGGGACCGACCGCTTCCACGATCCAGTCCGGGGGCTGCTCGGAGGAGACGCTGACCGTAGCGGAGCGGGACAGCAGTGTGCGGAGCTTGTCCTTGGACGTGACCAGCACGGTCGTGACGCCCTGCCGCGAGGCTCGCTCGAACATGGTTTCGGCGAGGATGTACTCGTCCGATTCCACATATGTTTCCTGGCCGGTGTCGCGATTGAGCCGGTAGTTAGAGCAGATGCCGTGCGTAGAGGGGTACTGCGCGGTGAGTATGGAGACGTTGTTCACGTTGGTCACCGAGGGCATCATCGACCGGCCGACGGTGTAGGTGCCTTCTTTGCGCAGGCGCTCCAGGTTGGGAGCCTCGCACGCCTCCAGGTAGTCGGGGTCGAGACCGTCGACGCAGATGAGGACGGTGGTAGTCATTGGACGTTAGGTGAAGGGCGTTGGGCCGGCGCGGTCAAAACGAGCATATGCAATCTCCACATGAACCGTTCATCGTGAACTAGTCGAGTCATAATACGCCCGTCGACAGTATCAGGGCGAACGGATGACATCGCTCCACTGGGCATTCGGAAACCCCTACTAGGCGCGGCCAACCTCGGCGGCCAACGCCGTGCAGGCCTGGCGGGCGTCCGCGAAGAGCATCAACGTGTTGTCTGCCGCGAAGAGCGGGTTTGGAATGCCGGCGAAACCGGGACTCAGGCTGCGCTTGATGACAACGACGACGGTAGCCTGGTCAACGTCCAGAATCGGCATTCCGGCGATCGGTATGGTCGGGTCCGATTCCCTGGCCATCGGGTTGACGACATCGTTCGCGCCAATCACTAGCACAATGTCCGTTTGCCTGAAAAGCGGGTTGACCTCGTCCATTTCCTTGAGCTTCTCGTAGGGAATGTTGGCTTCCGCCAAGAGAACGTTCATGTGCCCAGGCATTCTTCCGGCGACCGCGTGAATGCCGAACTCGACCACGACTCCCCTGTCTTCCAGCTTAGCCGTCAGGTCCTGGACGGCGAACTGGGCCTGGGCCGTGGCCATGCCATAGCCAGGGACTATCACCACGCGGCGGGCGTCCTCCAGCAGAATGGCCACTTCTTCGGCGGTCGTAGACTTCACCTTGCCGGCGTAGATGTCGTCGTCCGCGGCAGCGTCACCCACCACAACACCCACGCCTCCGAAGAGCACGTTCGCGAGTGAGCGATTCATTGCCTTGCACATGAGCGTGGTGAGAATGAAACCTGCCGCGCCCACAAGAGTGCCGGCCGTGATGAGGACCGTGTTCTGAACAACGAACCCGTGAGCGGCAGCGGCGAGACCAGCGTACGAGTTCAGTACGGAGATGACCACGGGCATGTCGGCCCCGCCTATCGGTAGCACCAGGAAGACTCCGAGGACGCAGGCGGTGCCCATCATTGCCCAATACAGCCAGGCCGTCTCCGGTTCGATGAGGAACCACGCTCCGAACGCCACGCTGGTGGCGAACAGCAAGGAGCTCAACACGTGCCTCAGCGGCAGCAGGATCGGGCGCTCGCTGATCAGGCCCTGGAGCTTGGCGAAGGCGATCGCACTGCCGAGCAGAGTTACGCCACCGATGATGCCCGAGGCAAGGGCGGGCACCGTGAAGTCGACGGCCAGGCCGTAGTGCGGCACGACAAGTTCTTCGTGGAGCGCGGCTCCCACCGCCAGGCCGGACGCGCCCCCTCCGAAGCCGTTGAGCACTGCGACCAGCTGCGGCATCCCGGTCACTGGCACGCGGTACGTTCCGACTACGCCGACAAGCGCGCCTGACAACAGGCCGGCGATCACGATCTCGTAGCTGACGATCCTGTTATCGAAGAGCGTCACTACAATGGCGACGAGCATCGCGAGGGCGGCAAGCTGGTTGCCCCGAACGGCGGACCGCGGATGGGACAGCATCTTCAGCCCGAGGATGAACAGGACCGCGGGTATCAGATAAAGCAGTTGGGTCGTTGTTACGGACACTTCGCTGCTACCTCCGGAACATGGCGAGCATTCGTTGCGTTTGCACGAAGCCGCCAACCACGTTCACCGTGGCCAGGAACACCGCCAAGAATCCCAGAACCGTGGTAAGCGTGTTCAACTGCGCGCCCGCTGTAATCAGCGTGCCCACCAGCGTGATTCCGGATATGGCATTTGCGCCGGACATGAGGGGCGTGTGCAACAGGGCCGGCACTTTGGAGATGAGCTCAAACCCGACGAATATTGCCAGAATGAATATGGTGAAAGAGGGTATGAACTCCTCCATCAGGCAACTCCCCTCGTTGTACTCAAGACCCTGGCTCAGGAAGCGACAGAAGCTCCCTAACCCGTGAATTGACAACCTCGCCCTCGTGCGTGAGCAGGGTGTCCCTCACAACGGCGTCGTCCATGTCGAGATGCAATTCGCCATCCCGCACGATCATCTTCAGAAACGCAGCGATGTTCTTCGCGTACATCTGGCTGGCGTGATGGGGCACGCTTGAAGGCAGGTTCAAGGGGCCAATTATCTTCACACCGCCCACGGTGACCTCTTCGCCAGCCTGCGTAAGTTCGCAGTTGCCTCCCGTCTCGGCAGCAAGGTCCACGATGACAGACCCGGAGCGCATGGCGCTCACCATATGCTCGCTCACCAGGACCGGTGCTCGTCTACCTGGGATCGCGGCCGTCGTTATTACGACATCGCTGTCCGCAACAGCCCTCGTCATCAGTTCGCGCTGCCGCTCGTAGTACGCCTCGTCCATGGCGCGGGCGTATCCGCTCTCGCCTTCCGACCCCTCGCCCTCCTGGTCCACTTCCAGGAACCTGGCTCCCAGGCTCTCCACCTGTTCCTTCACCTCGGGACGCACATCGTACGCATACACGACCGCTCCAAGGCGGCGCGCCGTGGCAATCGCCTGCAGGCCCGCGACCCCGGCTCCCAGCACGAGCACGCGAGAGGCTGTGATCGTGCCCGCCGGCGTCATCATCATCGGGTAGATCCTCGCTGAGGCCGCGGCCGCCATGACGACGGCCTTGTACCCGGCTATCGTGGCCTGCGAGGTCAGCGCGTCCATTGGCTGAGCACGGCTGATTCGCGGGATAAGCTCCATGGAGAACGCCGTGATACCGCGCTCTGCTAGCCTTGCCGCATTCTCGGGTGAGCCAAACGGGTCCAGCAGGCCGACAAGCACGAGCCCGGGACGCATCAGCTTGAGGTCGGGAGGTTCTTGCCCGCTATCACTCGCGAGCGGGCTGACCTGTGCCAGGATATCGGCGGAATCGAAGAGTTCCGATCTGGCGTCGGAGACGGCCGCGCCTTCCGACACGTAGTCGGCATCGGCGAAACCGGCCAAGCTGCCCGCGCCGCTCTCGATGACCACCTCGGCGCCCATGCCCGTAATCGCAGGCACGACCGAGGGCACGAGGGCGACACGACGCTCACCCGGAAGGGACTCCAGCGGCGCCGCGACGTTCATCCCAACTCCTTGAACCGGCAAATTGCGCAAACGCCGCAGACCGCCGGGAGTGAGCTTGCTAATCGCGGCTCGTCAAGGCCCGGCCCGGCCAGCGGCGCTTTTCGTTCGACAGATCACATAAGGTACGTGCTTCAACGCCGGATTTCAACGGATTTCTCATGGGGGAATGGTATGTGGGAAGGAGCGGTCGAGCGCCATATCACGGTACACGCCTAGCGCTGTGCGACAGAGAGGATCGGAATTGGCGCGGGTGACGTAGGTTTTCGCTCTCGCAGGGTCGACGCGTGCGACAGGAAACAGATGTACGGGGAGCTAAGCCACGGTGCCCGGATCCGGCAGGTCGATGTCGTAGGTGTCCATGACGGCTTCGATCTGGGCCGCGGTGGCCTCGTCGGCGGGGACGAGTGGGAGGCGTGGCGCGCCGACGTCGTATCCGGCCCTGGCGACCATGTGCCGCACAGGTATGGGGTTTGACCAGATGAACCCGATCTTGAACATCTCAAGCAGACGCCTGTGCTCCGCCGCGGCGTTCTCTATCTCGCCCTCCAGGATCATGCCCATCATGGCCTTGATCTGGTTGCCCACAACGTGGGACAGCACACTCACCACGCCGTAGCCGCCCAGGGACATGATATAGAGTGTCTCGTTGTCGTTGCCGCTCCACACCCTGAAGTCATCTCCAGCGTCGCGGATTATACGCGTGATCTGGTCCAGGTCGCTGCCGGCCTCCTTCACGCCCACGATGTTGTCCACTTCGCTGAGCCTGACAGTGGTTGAGTGGTCCATGTTGAGACTGGTCCTGCTTGTTACGTTGTACAGGACGCAAGGGACGCTCACCGACTCCGCGATGGTCTTGAAGTGCTGGTACAGGCCCTCCTGGGGGGGCTTGTTGTAGTAGGGCACGACAAGCAACAGAGCGTCAACGCCCGCCTTCTCGGCCTCACGGCTAAGTTCAACGCTCTCGGCCGTGCTGTAGTTGCCGGTGCCGCCAACGACGGCTGCGCCGTCGCCCACGGCAGACTTGACCTCGGAGAACAGCCTGAGCTTTTCGTCTACTGACAGCGTGGGCGACTCTCCGGTGGTGCCGCTGACGACAAGTCCGTCGCTCCCAGATGCGATGAGCCCCTTCGCCAGCCGCCGGGCCTCACCGTAGTTCACGCCCCCGTCGTCGTCGAATGGGGTGAGCATTGCGGTAATCAGGCGTCCGATGTCTGCCACAGCGGTTGCCTCCTTTGGTCTTTCAGCAGGAGATCTCGCTCGAGGACCTCTTCCGCTATCTGAATCGCGTTCGTAGCGGCGCCCTTCCTGAGGTTGTCCGACACGATCCACATGGCTATACCTCTAGGGTGGGACGCGTCCCGCCTGATGCGGCCTACAAATACGTCGTCTTTGCCGACTGCGCTCAAGGGCGTAGGGTACACGTTGGCGCGCGGGTCGTCCAAGATCGTGACTCCGTCGGAGGCGGTCAGTGCTTCCCTAACATCCCCCGGGCTGACTTCGTCTTCGAACTCAATGTGCGCGGACAGGCTGTGGCCCACCCGTACCGGGACCCGGACACACGTTGCGGACACATCCAGATCCGGCCTGTGAAGGATCTTTTGAGTCTCCTCCACCATCTTCATCTCCTCCTTCGTGTAACCGTTGGACAGGAACGGCTCAATGTGCGGGAGTAGGTTGTAGGCGATCTGGTGGGGGTACTGCTCCGGTGCCGACGGCTCCCGGCCTTCCAAATGGTCCCGGTTCTGATCGTCGAGTTCCCGGACCGCCGCTGCGCCCGTCCCGGAAACGGACTGGTACGTATCTACAACCACTCGCCGCACCCGGCTCAACTTTTCCAGTGGCTTCAACACCATCACGAGAGGAGTTGTAGAACAGTTAGGAATTGAGATGATGCCGATGTGCGACTCCAGGTCGGCGGCGTTTACCTCCGGCACGACGAGAGGAACTCGGGAGTGCATCCGGAAGGCGGAGCTGTCGTCGATGACCACGGCCCCTCGCTCCACGGCCGTTGGCGCGACCTCACGGCTGACATCGCCGCTGGCAGAGATGAAGACGATGTCCGACTGCCTTAGCAGCTTCTTTCTGACGAGTTCAACCGCGACTTCCTCGCCGAACACCTTGAGCTTCTTCCCTACCGACCGCTCAGAGGCGCACAGCCGAATTGACTCAACAGGGAACTGCCGTGCCTCCAATACCTCCAGAAACACCTGCCCTACGGCGCCGGTAGCGCCTATCACGGCTATTCTACAACCGCTCAACTGGAACCTCCGCCGTACTCCAAAGCCGGTCCTATAGGCCGAGTATGTTCTCGAGACCGACGATCAAACCGGGCGTGGTAGCCGCGTGGCGGACTGCCATGGCAACGCCGGGCATGAAGCTGCGCCGGTCAATGGAATCGTGCCGAAGCGTCAACGTCTGCCCAAGTGCTCCGAAAACGATCTCGTGGTGGGCAACGCGCCCCGGCATCCTTGCGCTGTGTATGACCACGCCGTCGTGATCGCCGCCACGAGTGCCAGGGACGATCTCCTTTACGGCCGCGGGCGCTTCGAACGCGCCGCCCTTGCCCTCGGCAGCGGCGCGCGCTATCGACAGCGCCGTGCCGGAAGGAGCGTCTATCTTGGCCTCGTGGTGCGTCTCAGTGAGGTCTGCGTAATCGAAGAAGGGCGCCGCGATCCGGGTTAGATGCGTAAGCAGCACAGCGCCCAGCGCGAAGTTCGGTGCGATCACGATGCCAACTCCGTGCTCTTTCGCGAGCTCCCCCGCCGTCTCAATCACACGCTCAGTTATGCCTGTCGAGCCGACCACGACGTTGGCACCAAGAGGTGGGGCACTCGTGATTGCGCTCTCAGCGCCCTCGGCGTTGGTGAAGTCCACTACTACGGCCCCGGGCACGAGCACATCCGAGAGTTCCCGGGAAAGTGGCAGCGGGGTACTTCCTCCGGGCGGTGTGAGTTCGCCGGCTTCGGCCAGGGCGTCAACGGCGCCAACCGGGTCAAAGTCCGGGTCTTCGGAGACCATGGAGAGCACTTCCTGACCCATCCTGCCCAACACACCGTGGACAACGACGTCTATAGCCATCATTCAGCCCTCCGCCGGTCGCGGCCGCCCTTGCGTTTCCTAGACTCAGTCCCGGTCGCGTGGGCCATGGTCTCCCGGGCCGCCTCGCCTCCTGTCGCCCCCTAGCCGGTCACCGCCGCGCCTGTCGCCACCACGTCTGTCGCCTGGCCTGCCGCCGCGCTGGCCCCGTCCCGGGCCGGACGGTCTACCGTTGCCGTCTCGGTCCCTGCGGTCTGAGCTGCGTCCGCCACCGTGCGGACGGCTCGCAGCCAGTTCGCCGTCACTTTCGCCGCCATCCTCGCCTCCGTCCAGCAGCGCACGGCGCGACAGGTTGATGCGGCCCATCGAGTCGATCTCCCGGACTACCACCGTGATCTCGTCTCCGATGTCGACAACGTCCTCCACGGTCTCGACACGGTGCTCCGCGAGTTCGCTGATGTGCACCATACCGTCCTTGCCCGGCGTGAGCGAAACGAACGCGCCGAAGTTGAGGATCTTTACAACTTTGCCGGTGAAGATCTCGCCGACCTTAATCTCTCGCGTCAGGTCCCTGATCCTGCCAATCGCCGCGTCGGCTGCGTCGGCGTTTATCGCGCCAACGAATACAGAGCCGTCCTCCTCGATGTCGATCGTCGCGCCCGTTTCCTCGGTTATTGACCGGATCATCTTCCCGCTCGGGCCGATCACCAAACCGATCTTGTCTACCGGAATCTTGATGACCTGCATCTTCGGAGCAAACCGGCTGACCTCGTCTCTCGGCGCCGCGATGGCCGCGCCCATCTCCTCCAAGAGTTCGAGCCTCGTCTCGCGGGCCTGCTCCAGGGCGGCCCGCACCATCTCCATGGTTATGTGCTTGATCTTGATGTCGAGTTGGATGGCAGTGATCCCATCGACCGTTCCCGCAACCTTGAAGTCCATGTCGCCGGTGTGGTCCTCGACGCCCTGGATGTCAGTGAGCGTGACGAACCGGTCCGAGTCACCGCCGGTTACCAGGCCCACGGAGATGCCCGCTACGGGCTTCTTAATGGGCACGCCCGCGTCCATTAGCGAGAGCGACGACGCGCAAGCCGTTGCCATCGATGTGCTGCCGTTGGAGCTGAGCACCTCGGCCGCGATCCGGATCGTGTAAGGGAACTCGGCCTCGCTGGGGACCACCGGCAGAAGCGCGCGTTCAGCCAGCGCGCCGTGCCCGATGGACCGGCGGTTGGGCGATCCGACGCGCCGCACCTCGCCGGTGGAGTATGGCGGGAAGTTGTAGTGCAGGAGGAAACGCTTCGACTCCGTTGGGTTGATCGTGTCCAGCTTCTGGGCGTCTCCCACAGAACCGAGGGTTGTGACGGCCAGCACTTGCGTCTCGCCCCTGTTGAACAGGCCTGTCCCGTGCGTTCTAGGCATCAGGTCCACCTCGCACGAGACCGCACGTAGCTCGTCGGGCCGGCGCCCGTCCGACCGCTCGCCGTGTTCGAGGATGCGCTCCCGAACGGCATCACCGTGCAGGGACCGGAAGGCGTCCACAATGTCGCTATCTTCGAACTTGCCGGACAGCGCCGAGACCGCCTCTCTCTGTAGTTCGCCGAGCCGCTCAGACTTCTCGGACTTCGAGCCGCCCGAGGCGACTGCCTGGCTCAGCCCGGCGCCCGCGACCGAGGCAACCTCTCCCCGCAGGCCCTCAGGTGATCCTATCGACGTGTACTCCGACTTCTCGCGGCCGATCTCGGCGATTATGCGGTCCTGGAACCGGACGAGCTCCAGGTTCACGGCCTGCGCACGTTCGATAGCCTCGACCACGAAGTCTTCCGACACCTCGTTGGCGCCGGCCTCCATCATCATCACGCCGTCGCGCGAACCGGCCACCACCAGGTCGAGCTCGGACGCCTCCATCTCTTCGAACGTTGGGTTCACCACGAACTCGCCGTCCACGTAGCCCATCCGCGTCACACCGATGGGGCCTCCGAACGGTATGTCGGAGATCCCCAGCGCCGTCGACGCCCCGATCACGGTCAGCACGTCCACCGGATTCTCCAGGTCCACTGAGAAGGGGGTGACAATGATCTGGACCTCGTTTCTGAAGTCCTTGGGGAACAGGGGCCGCAGCGGCCTGTCGGTCAGCCGGTCTATCAGGATGGCGTCGGTGCTGGGCCTGCCCTCGCGGCGGAAGAAGCTGCCCGGAATCTTCCCTCGGGCGTACAGTCGCTCCTCGAAGTCAATCGTGAGCGGGAGGAAATCCAAGCCCTCCCGTGGCGACGCCATTGTTGCCGTCACCAGCAGCAGGCAGTCACCGTACCGGATCGTAATTGAGCCGTTAGCTTGCAGCGCGAGCTTGCCGGACTCAATGCTTAGGGTTTTGGAGCCAATCGTGCACTCATAGCTGGATAACATGGGGTCTTTGTCCTCTCGGGGGCGGGACGGAGCGGGGGAAGAAGGTAGCAAAAAAGAAGACAGCGCCGCGAGCGGTGCTATCTTCTCAGTCCGAGCCTGGAGATGATGGCCCGATAGCGGCCCACATCCTCGTTGTTCAGATACCGGAGTAGCTTTCGGCGGCGACCCACCATACTTAGGAGTCCCCGCCTGCTGGCTTCGTCGCGGTTATGAACCCTGAGATGGCCCGTAAGGCCGTTGATACGGGAGGTAAGCAGGGCAACCTGCAACTCCGTAGAGCCGGTGTCTTCGTCGTGGGCCTGGTACTCTTTCTTGATTGCCTCCACCTGAGGCTTCTCTAGTCCCATCCTCTTTATGATTTCTCTTTCATTTTCAAGAATTATACACGGCCCAGCACGGGTGCCGCAATAATCAACCGAGCCACCATTGACGCAACCCGGCCGGCGTCACCCCTCCCGGCGTAGCGCGGCGCCCACGTCTGCGGCCAGCGCGCGATACGTGCCGTCGGCCTCCGATTGGTCCAGCAGCCGGCTTAGCGCGGTGATTGAGGCGCGGCCGCTCCTCACTGCCCACACGTCGGTACCTTCCGCCGGCGGGCGTGTATTCGGCCTGTTCTGCTTGATCCAGTAGTGTGACCGCCGATCGTCGCCTTCCTTCTGCACAGACGGCAGGAACGCCGCCTCTCCAAGTGTCGTCATTTCGACACCCTTGAGCTCGTCCGGCGTCACGTTCGGCAGATTCACGTTGACCAGCAGCCGCCCGCCAAAACCGTTGGCGCAGATCGATTCGGCCAGTGCCCTCGCGGTCTCAGCGGCCGCCTCGTACTTGAGGTTGGTGAGCGACGCGATTGAAACGGCGATTGACGGGACACCTCGCAGGTACCCCTGGAGCGCCGCGCCGACCGTTCCGGACAGGAGAATGTCGTGCCCGAGGTTCGCGCCCTGGTTGATGCCCGACACCAACACGTCGAACGGCTCGTCATAGAGCGCCTCCGTGGCCAGGATCACGCAATCGCCCGGCGTGCCCTGTACGCTCATTGCCGTCACGCCCTCGACCGGCGGCGATTCGTCATTGACGCGCAGCACGTTCAGCAGCGTAAGCGCCGAGCCGATGCCGCTGTGGTCGCGGTCCGGCGCCACGACAAAGACATCGCCCGCCTTCTTCAGCGCGCGCGCAGCCGCCCACAGCCCCTCTGAGTGGATACCGTCGTCGTTTGTCAGCAAGATTCGCAATGGTCAGCTTCTCCTGTGGTCGTGTGTTGCCGAAGGCGGTAGTTTCGCCCTCACCCTGCCCTCTACCATCGAGGGAGAGAGGGTATCGCAGCGGCCCGTGTAGTATCCGGGAATGGGGCGTGTGTTGGCTATAATTCCGATACAGCGGGAAACCCGCCGAGCCCGGTCGCCTGGCGCACGCCACGCACGATCGCCGTGCCCACGGATACCGTCGCCGCCGCGCAAATGCGGTCGAAGGCAGCCGCGCTGTCGTGGGCGCCGGTGCCCAAGGCGAACATCGTATCACCGTCCGACATCGTATGGGCCGGGCGCACCGCCAGCGCGATCCCGTCGTGCGCGACCGCCGCCAGCTTGTTCGCCTGCTCCTTGGTGAGCGCCGCATTCGTGGCCACCACGCCAATCGTCGTGCTCTCGCCCGCCGGCTGCGCTGCGCCCGGCTCAGTCGCGTGGAGCAGGTCGAGCCAGCCGGTCATGCCGCCGCCATCGTTACGGGGGCCTGCAACCAACTCGCCGGTGTCCGGCTCGTGGACGCCGCCAACGGCGTTGACGACCATGAGCGCGCCGACGACCAGCCCGCCGCCGAGGTCCAGCGCCCAGGTGCCGAGTCCGCCCTTCACAGCGCGGTCCGGGCCGAGCAGCTTGCCTACCGTGGCCCCTGTGCCGGCGCCGATCGAGCCCTCGGCAACAGCGCCGGTGGACGCCGCGCGCGCCGCCGCGTAGCCGTCGTCCGGGCCGGGCCGCACGCTCGCGGTCACCACGCCCAGGTCGAAGACGATCGCCGCAGGCACCAGCGGCACTACACCGAAGCTCGTGGGGAAGCCGGCGCCGCGCTCTTCGAGGTACCGGACCACACCAGACACGGCGTCCAAACCGAAGGCGCTGCCGCCGCTCAGCAGTACGCCGTGGATGTGCGTGATCCTGTTGCCGGGGCGCAGCAGGTCCGTCTCGCGCGTGCCGGGCGACGAGCCGCGCACGTCCACGCCGCCGACCGCGCCCGCCTCGCACAGCACGGCGGTGCAGCCGGTGCCGTTCGCCGCGTCCGTGTGGTGGCCGACGGCAATGCCGTCTACGTCGGTGATGCTGGAGACATTCATCGGGCCCTTATCCCTTCGGCCGCGCTCGAGGTTCCCATCTCCGGTTTAAGTCCCGCGCAGAGCCCAAGGACGCTCCGGGAATCGCCGATCTGGCGGTTGTGGAAAGATCTTCGCATCCGTCAGACATACAGGTGCCGTCTTACTTTGTGGGTGCAGGGCCGTGCCCTGCCTGCCTGCCTGCCTGGCCCTCCCCGTCGATGGGGAGGGCCAGGAATGATGTCGCCTAAATGGAGTCCTCGGCCTGCCGGCGGCGCCTCCGCAGCAGCGCGATCACGCCGAACGGGGCAAGGAACAGCAACAACAGGTTGCCCGCGTTGCCCGCCAGCGTGCCGTCGCTCGCGCCGCATCCGCCGCCGCCCTCGGCCGGGGCCTCGGTAGCCGTCGCGGCAGGCGTTGGCTCGGCGGTCATTGCCGCCGTCGGCTCAGACGTCGGCTCGGCCGTCATAGCCACCGTCGGTTCGGGCGTCGGCTCAGGCGTCATAGCCACCGTCGGTTCGGGCGTCGGCTCAGGCGTTGCCTCGGGTGTCGGTTCCGGTGTCGGCTCAGGCGTTGCCTCGGGTGTCGACTCAGGTGTCGGCTCGGCCGTCGGCTCAGGCGTTGCCTCTGGCGTTGGCGTGGGCAGCGCGGGGAACGCGAGCAGGAAGCTGTCGTTGTTAGCGCCGCTGACGTACGTGCCCATCGTGATGGCCGCCACGCCGTTCAGCACGAACTCTACCGGTTGTCCCTCTAACGTAATGTCGCCTGGGTTAACCACGAGCTGCTCGTAGGTCTGCCCCACTACGATGCCCGGCGCGGACTCGTACGAGCCCATGCGCGACACGATCGTAGCACCCTCCGGCACCAGTCCGGCCGAGACCACGATCTCCCCGGCGAAGATCGCGGGAAGCGCCACTTCGGGCGTTGGCGTCGGGTCCGGCTGCGGCAGGTTGGGGAACGTCAGGTCGAAGCCCAAATGGAAGATATCTTTGGGGGACACCTGTACTCTGTAGGTGGGCGTCTCCGTTGCCTGCACCTTGCCGTCGAGATGGAATGTTATCTGGTGGTCGTTGAACGTCCTGTTCGGCGGCCCAACGACGAGGTTCTCGTACGAGCCACCGACCACGTCCACAGGCTCGCTCTGGTACGTAGCGATTCTCGCCACGATCGTAAGCCCCGCGGGGGGCGCGGCGCCGGCCACGGTAACGTTGCCTGCGTAGATGGCGGGCAGTGGGGGCAGTTCGCCCTGCGTTTGCCCGGGGTCCGGCGTGGCTTCGGGCGTCGCTTCCGGAGTGGCCACCACGCCTTCGCCGGGTTCCGGCACCCTGTCAAACGTAAGGTCAAATCCGAATTTGAACAGGCTCTCGTTCGCCCCCGGGATCACGTATCTGGCGGTCTCAGCCGCCTCCACCACACCGTTCAGGTGAAACGTGATGTCCCGGCCGTTATAAGACCTCGTGGGAGGCCCGACAACCAGGTTCTCATACACACCGTTCACGACGTCCACAGGCGCGCTCTCATAATCCAGCACCCTGGCAACAATGGTAAGCCCTTCTGGCGGTCCCACGCCGTCAATCATCACGCTGCCAGCGTAAAAGAGCGGCCGCGGCGGGACCTCGGTCTGCGCCTGCGCCGTGTCCCGTCCCACAGTCGACAGTGCCGCTGCAAAGCCCGCCAGCACGGCAAGGACCATAATAATCTGTGTTCTCAGTCTCATTTCGCTTCCCCTCCCGGATCCGTCCTGGCACTAACGCCCTGCGGCTGCGCCACCCTTCAACCACCCTGTCTACCGGTCGCTGTACCCTCATACCACCGCCTCTCACGGTAAGTGTGCGACCGAAACTTCAATCAATTGTAGGCATTTCAGGGTCGCATAGGAAGGAGTATTTGGGATTCCTTCCCATCTGCTCCCTCTCCCTCGACGAGAGAGGGTTGGGGTGAGGGTAAGGGTGACCCCCCAAAACTAGCAGCGCCTCCGCCGTTGTGACGGGGGCGCTGCGCTTACCTACCTTGTCGCAGGGTGTCCGGTTACGGGACTACCGTGTGCGGCTTGGTCATCCAGACGAAGTAGCCCTTGCCCACTTCCAGTACTGGCGCGTCATCTTCTTCGCCATCATCGTCAGCATCGACAAGATCATCGGGACCAAGGGTCACGAACCTGCGTGTTGACGCATCGTAAGTGATCGCCCTGAGCCAGTTGTTTCCGAGGTAGAAATTGGCATCCACCTGCTCATCCTCTTCGTCCAACACCGTCACCGCAATCAGGTTCCAGCCCGGCACCAGGTTGTGTGTCGGCGGCAGATCCGCTCCGCCCGCGCTGAAGGACACGATGCCCACCTCGAGCGGATCGAAGTTGCTCGTCGTCACCCAGTAGCCCAAGCTTCCGGTGATCTCCGTCAGGTTGCCAACCCAGCTACCGTCCGGCGCCTTCTCGGCCGCCAGCCACTTCGTCGGCGTCGACGGATCGTACGTCAGGACCGACGAGACGTTCGGGTTCGTAATCACGCCCTCCAGCGAGGTTGTCGCCGGGTTGCCAGGGAGCGAAATCAGGTTCACACCCGGGCTGAGGGCGATCTTCGTCGCCGGCTTCTCGATGATCGTGAACGTCACGGTTGCACTGGCCTCGTTGCCGGCAGTGTCCTCACCTGTTACCTCAAGCGTGTACTCGCCGAGTTCGAGGTTTGGCGCCGCGTACAGCCAGTTGTGGCCGTTGGCTTCGACTGCGAAGTCGTCCACGATGTTCGTCGCTTCTTCGTCGTCACCCATCGTCAGCATGGCCGAAGTCAGCGTGACGTCGGTGTAGCTGTCTCCCGGGTACTCTTTATCGTTGAACTGGACGTTAATGAATGGCGCCTGGTCGGCTACATTCCTCTTGCTGTCCTCGTCCAGTTCCGTGGAGTTGGCCTCAACGGCAACTCCAGGCGCGTCGATGTCGATCTCAAAGGTATGGTCAGCGTCTACCACGTGGTAGGTCACCGCGACCGTGGGCAGCTTGTTGCCCTCGATCTCAGGATCGTCGTAACCGCCGCTTTCACCATGGCCCCTATCTACCAAGGTAATCGTTCGGGCGCTCGCGTCCACGGTTATATCACCAAGCTCGAGCAACTGCGTTGAAGTGCTGTTGTTCACCTTGAGCATCATGATGTCGTCGAAGTCCACGCCACCACTAAAGTCCTCGTCCGCGACTGGGCCCTCGGACAGCGTGATCACAGCGTGATCGGCGTTGACAACGATCGTCGCCTTCTTGTCCTCCACCTTCACCAGGTTGGTACCCGGGTTGGTGTTCGTGTCCTGGACCTCAACCGCAATGCCGTAGATGCCAGTCTTCGCCCCCCGCTCCGAGATCTCCTGGGTCGTCGAATACACTAAGGCCTCTTCAGACCCGGGATTAAACGCCTTGGTATTTGCATCGGAGCCGTTGGGGCCCTGGATTGACATTGTGGCACCCTTGGACTTCAGCTTCTCATCAACGTCGACGGTGATCGTGACCTCGTCCTCCGCGACCAGTAGCTGCACGTCACGTGTTACCGAAACCACGGTCGGGGCTAACCCGTCCTTTGCCGCGGACACGCTGGAGCCAGCCTTTTCGAGCGCTACTTCCTTGCCTGCATTATCTGTAACCTCATCTACTATCTCGACCTTCGGCTTTGCCGCCGGGTCCAGGTCCTCTTCCGTGGTCAAGTAGATGTACTTGGCGGACTTCTTCGTTCCCACAACAGCGTCAGCCGCCTCGTCGCCGTCTATCTCAAAGTCCGAGCCCTCAACTGAGTCTGGGTCTATGGCCTCACTCATCGTGAGCCTTACGGCGTTGACCACTCCCTCTTTCTCCTCCGCCTTGGCGCTGTTCCAAGCGATGCCTGTGTCTGCGCCAGTCACCTTCGGCGCCGTGGTGTCGATCGTCACGGTGGTGGCTGCCGAGGCCATGTTGCCCGCCGAGTCTTCGGCCCACATGCCGATCACGAAGACCAGATTGCCGTCCACCTCTTTAAACAAGCCATCAAGTTCTTCAACATCATCCCATTCGTCGGTGGTGGTGTAGATCACGCGGAACCCGGTACCCGTGCCCAGGATGGATAGCTCATCTGAGGAGATTTCGGTGCCACCCATGTCGACAATGCCATCCTCCGGTTTCACGTCCAAAGGAACGCCTTCATCGTCCGTGGTGAGTCCGAACCGGATCGTCACCGCTTCTTCGACGCCCTTCAGGGGTATCGTGGAGCCGGTGTCGGTGGCCGTGAACTCGACCGTCGGGTTGGTTGTGCTCGTGACCGTGCCATCTTCCGGCGCCACGTCGCTGATCTCGGGTGCGACAGAGTCCACGGTTAGCGTGTCGGTGTCTACCGTCTCGTCCTCGTCGTCCAAGTAGGTGATCGTTACCGTGTCGCCGTCCTGCACCCAGACACCGTCTTCATCGGTGCCCTGGAACTCAGGCTCGCTCTCGAGCATCAACTCGCCGCGGAACACCTGGCTGGTCGAACTCGTGGCGTTCATGCCCTCACCAACCTTGGTGACCTCGTATATTGTCACGTACTCGCCGTCCGGGTCGGACGTGCTGGACACGTGAGCGCGCTTCTTGTGTATGTCCCTCTTATGGTGGGTGAATCTCACCTCGGCATACTCGCCTGTGTCAACTCCACCGAGGATTGCGACCAGGTCATTCTCGGATTCCACAATATGACGCGACGTGATGGTCGTAGTCGCAGCTGGAGAGCCGAAATGCACCTTAACGCTCTTTACCTCGTGAATGGGGTTCGGGTCGTCAGAGTTGTTGACTCCTCTGAACGTCGAAGTCGCAAAACCCTGGTTGTCCCTGTAGTCAGCCTCGGTAAGGTCATTGCCCGTACCGACCTCCATACCATCTTCGTCCTCGTCCTCCACGTCATCCGCGGGCCCCGTAAGCGTGAATTCTCCATTGTAATTGCCATCTCCGTCTTCCCCGAAGAGAGCCGGAATGTCAGCATTGCTAGAAGAAGTAGCGAAGGGGTCGTGATCGTCTTGAGTTCGCGCAGCCTCCCCGGTCAGCACATTGAAACCACTGTTGACCGTCGCCATTGGGCTAGGAGCATTGGCCGTCCATGTTGCTATCTGCACTTTAGAGACGGTTTCGAGCGCGTTGTCGTTGATGTAGAAGACGGCAGCCGTGTCCGCCTTGGTGTACTTAATGCCTACACCGTCCATATCCGTCCACTGCACCTCGCCGTCGTCGAGGTCGACCGTCTCCTGTGCCGGCGCATAAGAGGCATCCCGCGTGTCAAGTCCGGTCACATCGATCTGACCAGCCAAGACAGGACCGACGCCTAAAGCTCCGACCAGCAGGCCCACAGCCAGAAAGATCGAAAGGATCCTGAATTTACTCACCGTCTACCCCCTTAGATTGTTCTTGGGTCTTGTTACTTGCTTGCCGATTTCCGCACATAGCCGTCCGGGGAACGTGTCCCCGGACGGTGGTTTGTCTAGCTCTGGCTTCCATTCCGGCGAAGTTACGCCTTTCAAAGCCGAATCTACGCAGTTTTACACCATCGCGTTCGTTTTTGTCAATGGGCGGGACGCACCCCTAGCCCATTCATTTCGACCTGTCCGGGGCGGTCTGCCAAGCGTCCGCCGGAGCGGTATGGCGTACCTCCATCCAAGCCACGCGCAACTATATCCAAGCGCCGCAATGGGTGTCAATAGGGTTTGGGTGGATGCGGGGGTGGTTGGGATGGGCAATTTCAGCCTGGATTCGGGTCGTTTCCGTAGCTGAAACAGGGCTTCGAGACGCCTTCTGCAATTGGAGAAAGGGGCCTCCTGTGCATTCGGCAGCCCATGGTAACGATACTTCCTGTGCAGGCGGACCGCCGTCGCTCCGGGCTGATGCTCTGTGAGCGGGCAGGAAGGCGGATGAAGTGAAGTTGGGAGCGGTTCCAGGAGCCCCTCGCTTTCCTTTGTCATCCCGACACTAATTGCCGCCCACGCTGCCACACTGCAGGCCAACTGTTGGGAGGGGCTGGGTTCTGCACTTTCAGCCCGTGGACGCGGCTGTAGGCAGCCGGCGAACATCCACACCTGTCTGATGCTCGGCGACGGCGAGATCGTACTGCCCCTGAAAGTTCATCCAATACTGGGGCTGCACTCGAAACCAGTGCCCAAGCCGTGTCGCCAGTGACCGAACGCTTGCCGGCGATGATCTGGCTTATGCGGTTGGGCGGCACGTCTATCCGCTGCGCGAACCCAGTTAGGGTAATGCCGAACTCATCGAGCTCGTCCTTCAAGGCGTAACCAATGTGAACGACAGGCTTGAACATGGCCTCGCGCCTCCCCACGTACCTTTCGGGGACTCCTTCGTCGATAAAAGTTATGAGAACCCCGCCCGTACCTCTGGTCCCCTCTCCCTTGATGGAGACCTTTGCACAACCGTCGTGCGGGCCTTTGGAAAGAGTTCTCCGACCCCTTCCCCAGTCTGCTGGGGAAGGCTGGGATGGGGTTCCCCTCCACACACAGGTAGTTATGCAAAGGTCTCCCACGGAGGGGATAAGGCACCGGCCATGCCACCGCGCCCTCTCCTCTCCAACTGCAAAAGATAACTTGCGGCAGTCGTCTGCCTCTTACACTCCACTTCATCACAGTAAAGGGGGCCTGCGCTAACGCGCTACCTCTGCATCCCCTCTCCCTCGATGGAGACCTTTGCATAACTGACGCCTCGGCGGATGGGAGAGACTCTCCGGCCCCTTCCCCAGTCTGCTGGGGAAGGCTGGGATGGGGCTCCCCCCAGCGCACAGAGGTTACGCAAAGGTCTCCACAACGGGAGAAGGGACCAGAGTCCCCGCCGCGTGACCCTCAGCCTCGCAGATTGACAAGTTCCCAAGGCCTACCGCTTAATCCCTTCTCCCTCGATGGAGACCTTTGCATAACTGACGCCTCGGCGGATAGGAGAGACTCTTCGGCCCCTTCCCCAGTCTGCTGGGGAAGGCTGGGATGGGGATTCTCCCCAGCGCACAGAGGTTACGCAAAGGTCTCCCTTGATGGGAGAGGATTGAGGTGAGGGTGACCGGGGCAGCGCGGGGATGAAGGAAAGCTGCGCAAAGCCAATCCGGACTTGACAGCTAGACTCCGTCCTGAGCGAAGCCGAAGGAGCCTGCCCTGAGTCCGTCGTAGGGGCTAGGGTGAGGGTGACAACGCCAACATGCTACCTCTGCATCCCCTCTCCCTCGATGGGAGAGGGCTAGGGTGAGGGTGACAACGCCTGCTCCACGAAGTCGAGGCCGACAGCCTCCTTCCACCGCTCGAGGATGCGGCCGGCGACCGGGCCCGGCAGCGTGTCGCCGAGACGCAGGCCGTTGACCGCGGCCACGGGCTGCAGGCAGATGCGCGTGCTGGTCACGAACGCCTCGCTCGCCTCGTACACGTCGCACGTCGCGTACTCGCCCTCATCCACCGGAATACCCAGCTCGTCGGCCAGCTCCAGCACCGTGGCCATGCTCACGCCGGGCAGCACGTTGCGCCGGTCCGGCAGCTTGATCCTGCCGCCGGACACGAACATGAAATTCGCGCCCGTGCACTCGGTGATGCTGCCCTCGGCGTCGGCCATGAGCTGGTACGTGCGCTGGCCCGGCGTCTGCGGCGCGCGGTACGTCGCGGGCGTCTCGATCCGGACGCCGTTCACGTAGCCGCGCGCGAACTCGGAGAAGTCGATGGGCTGGCAGTGGATGACGACGTTGAACGCTGTGCCGTCCGGCGGCCCGCCCAAGGCGCCATCCGGGTCGCCGGCCGGGGCCGGGCTCACGATCTGCGTGACCGACATGTCCCCGCCGGAGCCAAGCAGCGGCATGTTGGCGTCCACGATGCCAAGGGTTGCCGCGGCCATCTCGTCGATCGTGACGCCGGGGTCCATGCCGCTGTACTCCAGGCCGCGGTACAGCCGCTCCAGGTGGCGGCGCAGCTTGAAGACGCGGCCGCCGAACGTGCGCTCCGAGTCGTAGAAGCCGCCCGCCGCTCCAAGCGACATCGACTGCATCATCTCGACGGCCCTGCTCTGCGGCATGACCGCGCCGTTCACATACGCAACGAACTCAGCGGCGGCGTTCAAGGAGTCCTTTCCCTATTGATGGTCCCATCTCCCTGTCATAAAAGCCTCCGAATCAACTCACTCCTCTCCCTCGATGGAGACCATTGCACAACCGTCATTCCCGCGACGGGTGGCCTCTGCATTACCTCCTCTCCCTCCATAGGAGACCTTTGCATAACTGCCGCCTCGGCGGACGGGAGAGACTCTCCGGCCCCTTCCCCAGTCTGCTGGGGAGGGCTGGGATGGGGATTCTCCTCAGCGCACAGAGGTTACGCAAAGATCTCCTCGATGGGAGAGGACTGAGAGCCTGCGCTGAGTCCCTCGAAGTGTGAGGGTGAGACGTGGAGGTGCGCGGGGAAGCGCAGGGCGGTCCTTTCCCTATTGATATTAATGGTCTCGATTCCCTGTCATAAGAGCCTCCGAATTACCTCCTCTCCCTCTGCACCACCGTCACTTTGGCCTGTCGAGAGGGATCTCCGGCCCCTTCCCCAGTCTGCTGGGGAAGGCTGGGATGGGGATTCTCCCCAGCGCACAGAGGTTACGCAAAGGTCTCCTCGATGGGAGAGGACTGAGAGCCTGCGCTGAGTCCCTCGAAGTGTGAGGGTGAGACGTGGAGGTGCGCGGGGAAGCGCAGGGCGGTCCTTTCCCTATTGATATTGATGGTCTCGATTCCCTGTCATAAGAGCCTCCGAATTACCTCCTCTCCCTCTGCACCACCGTCACTTTGGCCTGTCGAGAGGGATCTTTGGCCCGTTCCCGAGTCTGCTGGAGAAGAGCCTGCCCCGTACCCCGATGCGGGGCTGGGATAGGATTCCACAAAGGTATCCTTCTTGGAAGATGCTAGCGCGAGGCAGGCCCGCCGCGCGCCTCGCCCCCGAACACGGCCCGGCGCAGCGTGTTATTGATGCGAGTCTGCCATCCTCGGCCCGTGGCGCGGAAGTGCGCCACCACGTCCGGGTCCAGTCGAAGGCTCACGGGCACCTTCAGCGGCGCATTCTGCTTGCCGCGCGACCGCCGGGCCTCCTTCCCTCGCCGATAAGCCTCCACAATATGTGGAAATACCTCGGCGGCTGGGCGCAAGTCCGAACCGTCTGTCAACTCCCACGTGTCAGGGTCCGCCGCGATGCCGGCATTGATCGCCACTTCCTCCCCGTACTTGGCCTCAATCTCCCGAAACGTCATTCCCTTTACGTCGTCCGGCAACTCATCAGCCAGTTTGTTCATACTCACGCACCTCTCTTGGATTGGCCGCGAAGGCTGATGATTCGAATCAGTTCACCACGCTCTGTGAAGACAACTCGATAAAGCTGGGTGCCAATGAAGCCCGTGGCTGCTTTTCGAGATTCGCCCCGGCGATCCGATTGTTTCGACTTGGCAGAATCCCAGTCAAAGTCCGCAATGGTGGAAAAGTCCGCCCCGTGCTTGGCCAAATTGTACACGTGCTTGACTTCGTCCCATTCATATCTCAACTCCACTATTTAATTGTATATGCGCTCAAGGTTGCCGGCTACATCCCGAAGCTTGCTCTTGGCGAACTGGTGTGCTAACATGGGCGTATGTTCAAGACGGGACAACATAGCCGCGCCGCGCTGTTCGGCGCCGGTCATTCCTGGACCACCCTGGAGACGTGTCACAAAATGTATCATCCAGGCCCATTCAGGCTCGAATTCGTGTCAATTCGGTAGCAAACGTTCCCAAAAGGTGACATCAGCCCAAGAACTTCAGCTAGGTAAGTTACAGAATGTGACGGAATATGACACTTTTCCGAGTTCTGAGGCCCGGCTCCTACGTCCGTCGCGAGGTCTGGGACTAGCTATTAGGCCCTGAAGACCCTATCCCGACTTAGACGCCCAGGACTGAGGCCCCAGAACTGAGGCCATGGTCGAGCCGATCTCGGCCGGGCTTGGGATGATAGCGGCGCCTGAGGCCGCGAGAGCGCGCTCCTTCTCCTCGGCACGAGCGGCGGAGCCGGTGATGATGGCGCCGGCATGGCCCATCCGCTTGCCGGGAGGCGCGCTCTGGCCGACGACGAGCGCCGCGATGGGCTTCGAGAAGTCGCTCGCGATGAACTCGGCGGCCTCCTGCTCCCGCGTCCCGCCGATCTCGCCGATCATCACGACCGCGTCGGTGCCGTCGTCCTGCTCGAACGCGGTCAGCACGTCGATGAACGTGATGCCGCCGACGGGATCGCCGCCGATGCCGAGGCTCGTCGACTGTCCGATGCCGAGCGCGCTGAGCTGGCCGACCGCCTCGTAGGTGAGCGTGCCGCTCCGCGAAACGATGCCCACCCGGCCCGGTATGTGGATCTCGCCCGGCATGATGCCCGCCTTGCATCCTTCGGCCGGCGAGATAACGCCGGGGCAGTTCGGGCCGATCAGCGTCGCGCCCAGAGACTGCACGTACGGCACGGTTCTCACGGTGTCCAGGATCGGAACGCCCTCAGTTATGCAGGCGATCACGGCAATGCCGGCGTCGGCGGCCTCGATGATCGCGTCAGCCGCGAAGGCGGGCGGCACGAACACCAGCGAGGCGTTGGCGCCGGTCTGGGCGACCGCCTGCTGCACGCTGTCGAAGACCGGGACGTCGCCATCGTACATCTGCCCGCCGCGGCCGGGCGTAACGCCGGCCACCAGGTTCGTGCCGTACTCGCGGCACATGCCAGCGTGGTAGCTGCCCTGCCGTCCGGTGATGCCCTGGACCAGCAGCCGCGTGTCCCTTCCGACGAGAATGCTCATTCGCCGTCCGCTTCCTGCTCGAGAATTTCGCTCAAGACTGTACCGAACGGGGAGTCCTCTCTCCCTTGATGGAGACCTTTGCACAACCGTCGTGCGGGCCTTTGGAGAGAGTTCTCCGACCCCTTCCCCAGTCTGCTGGGGAAGGCTGGGATGGGGTTCCCCTCCACACACAAGTAGATATGCAAAGGTCTCCTTGATGGGAGAGGGCTAGACTCCGTCCTGAGCGAAGCCGAAGGAGCCTGCCCCGAGTCCCTCGAGGGGGTGAGGGTGGATATTGCGAGTATGCTCATTCGCCGCTAACCCGCCTTCAACGCCTCGGTGGCGCCCCGTAGGTCCTCCACGATGGTCACGTCGAGGTCCGACTCCAGGAGCATCCGCACGCCCTCGGCGGCGTTGGCTCCCAGCATCCGAACGACCATGGCCGGCATTGGGCCCGGCGCCTCCGCAGCGCCCAACAGCAGGCCGCCCGCAACGACGTCGTTGCGCAGGATGCCGCCGAAGATGTTTACGAGCACCCTGGTTACGCCGGGGTCCGAGAGCACGATCTTGAGTGCTTCGGCGATCTTCGCCTCGTCCGCCGCGCCGCCGACGTCCAGGAAGTTGGCGGGAGCCGTTCCCGCCTCGGTCGCCACGTCCATCGTCGCCATCGCCAGCCCGGCGCCATTGACGATGCAGCCGACCTCACCGTCGAGCTTCACGTAGCTCAGGCCATGCTCCCGCGCCCTCGCCTCGAACGGGTCGTCCTGCTCTGGGTCAGCGAGTTCGGCCAGGTCGGGATGCCTGAACAGAGCATAGTCGTCGAACGCGATCTTGGCGTCTAGCGCCAGCAGTCGGCCGTCCGAGCAGATCGCAAGAGGGTTGATCTCAACCAGCGAGCAGTCGTACCGTGTGAACAGGTCGTACATGCGGCCCGCCAGCCCTCCAAGATGCCGGACGAGGTCTGCGCCGAGACCGAGGCCGTACGCCAGCCTGCGGCCGTGGCAAGGCTGGAAACCGATGGCGGGAGGCACCGGGACGCGCAGAATGCGCTCCGGCGTCTCAGCGGCCACCTGCTCGATGTCGACGCCGCCCGCCTCGCTGGCTACCAGCGTGACGCAGCCGGTGGAGCCGTCCACGACCGCCGAGGCGTACAGCTCCCGCTCAACATCGGCGGTCTCCTCGACCAGCAGCGTGCGAACGGGCGCGCCCTCCGGGCCTGTTTGCAGCGTCACCAGGCGCGATCCGAGCATGGCCGCAGCCTCGCGCTCCGCCTCGTCCGGCGACGATACTATTCGGATGCCGCCACCCTTGCCTCGGCCGCCGGCATGGACCTGCGCCTTCAGGACTGCGTGGTCATCAAGCCGGCGCACGACGTCGCGGGCCTCGGCGGCTGTCGAGGCGACAAAGCCTTCGGGCACAGGCAGACCGTGCCTTCTGAATAGTTGCTTGGCCTGGTACTCGTGGACCTTCATGGTTGACGCACCGTGTCGATGGCGGAGGGGGTGGGATTCGAACCCACGTTCCCTTGCGAGATTCCTGTTTTCAAGACAGGCGCCTTAAGCCGCTCGGCCACCCCTCCTCATATGTATGTAAGCAAGTTACACGCGATTCCTGCGGTGCCCAGGGCGAACCATAATCCTAACACAGGGGCTGTCCAGCCGACCGACGATTTCCCGATTGACGAGGTGTCAACCAAGCCTTAGAGTTAGCCGCTGGGACTTGCACCCTTCACCTACACACACTCAGCCATCCCGCTTCAATAGAGGAGGCGGGAAAAAGGACGGAACAGCCATGCGGATCACACTCTCCCTCATCAAGGCGGACGTCGGCTCCATTGGCGGACACACGATGCCCTCCGAAAGGATGATGGCCTCCGTGCGAGATGATGCGAACGACGCCGTCCAGCGCGGGTTGCTTATCGACGTATTCGTATCGCACACGGGCGATGACATTGCGATACTGATGTCGCATACCCACGGCGAAGACAACACCGATGTCCACCAGTTCGCATGGGACACATTCATCAAGGCCACGGAGATAGCCCGCGAGTACGGCCTGTACGGAGCAGGCCAAGACCTGCTAGTGGATGCGCCGTCCGGCAATGTTCGCGGCGCCGGGCCGGCCGTGGCGGAGATCGAGTTCGATCACACACTTACCGCTCCGAGGCCGGCAGAGTCTTTCTTTATGCTGGCCGCCGACAAGTGCGGACCGGGCGCGTACAACCTGCCGATGTTCCTGGGATTCGCGGACCCGATGTACTGCGCCGGGCTGATGCTGCCCCAGATGATCAAAGGCTATACGTTCCATGTCATCGACATGGACAACACCGGCGGAGACAGCATCCTCGAGTTGCGCACGCCGGAAGACTATTACCAATTGACGTCGCTCTTACGGGACAACGAGCGGTTCGGGATAGACTCGATCTACTCGCGCACCCACGGCGAAAAGGCCGCGGCGATCTCGGCACAGCGCCTTCACTCGATAGCCGGCACCTACACCGGCAAGGACGATCCCATAGCACTGGTCCGCAACCAGGGGATCTTCCCCGCGCCGGAGGAGTTGACTTCTCCATACGCCAAAGCGCACTACATCGGAGGCGATGCCAGGGGCTCGCACGTGATGCCGCTCATGCCGGTGCCGCTGAACACGGCCGTGACCGGGATCTACTGCCTGCCGCTGGTCTCATGTGTGGGCTTCTCACTGAGCGCACAGGGACACTTCTCAGACTCTTACATAGACTTCTTCGACAACCCCGCTTGGGACGAGGTTCGTGCGCTCGCGCAACGGAAGGGCATGGAGATGCGCAGCCAGGGCTGGTCCGGCGCGGCTATGCTTCCGTACACGGAGCTAGAGTACAGCGGCTTCCGCGATACGGTGGGCGGACTGCTTGAACGCTTCGCTTACCGAAACGGCAGAAAAGCTGAGACGGCGACCGCGGTCCCCGGCGACGGGGACGACTAAGCCCGACCTGGCACTGAATTCGGCCGTGGGCCACGCATCGCCCGACTTGCCGCCGCTGCTGGTGGCAACGCGCAACGCCGGCAAGTTATCGGAACTTCGGGTTCTATTGCGAGAAGCCCCGTACCGGCTGGTTTCTTTGGACGATGTGGGACTGGACTTCGAAGTGGAAGAGACGGGCGGGACTTTCGCTGAGAACGCCACTCTCAAGGCCACTACGTACGGAAGGGCTGCCTTTCTTCCCACACTTGCGGACGACTCTGGCCTGGAAGTGGACGCGCTCGGTGGTGCGCCAGGCGTGTTGTCGTCGCGCTACGCGGGGCAGGACGCTGGTGACGACGAGCGCAACACCCTGCTGCTGCGCAACCTCGCGAACCATTCGCCAGAAACATGGACGGCGCGGTTCCGCTGCGCCATTGCCATTGCCCCGCCCGCCCAGGACGTTAGCGTGGTTGAAGCGACGGTGGATGGCATGATCACGGACCGACCCAGAGGCGAGAACGGCTTCGGTTATGATCCCGTCTTTTACCTTCCGGAACTCGGAAGTACAATGGCGGAGCTTTCAGCCGAGCACAAGAACAGGCTGAGCCACCGGGCACTAGCAGCCAAGAAGGCGGTAAGCGTTCTTCAGAGCTTCGCCGAGAGGAGCTAAGAGGGCTTGACTCGGCTGGACGAAGCCGCGGCCGCAGAATGTAGATGCCGTGACTTGAGCTTCCGCCGATGTAGGGAACTGACGCGCCGAACCTACATGTCCTTGGAGAGGTTAATCAGGAACTCTTCATTGTTCTTTGACTTGCGAAGCCGTTCAAGAACCTTGCCGGTGGCCTCGAGAGACTGCATACCCCCATCGCCCTTGACCATCCCCACCATCCGCCTCAGCAGCCAAACCTTTTGCAGGGTGCTGCTATCCAGCAGCAGCTCCTCGCGACGGGTGCCGCTGCGATCTATGTCGATCGCTGGGAATGTGCGACGCTCAGCAAGCTTGCGGTCCAGGTGCACCTCCATGTTTCCAGTGCCCTTGAACTCCTCGTAGATCACCTCGTCCATGCGGCTCCCCGTCTCCACCAGACAGGCGGCCAAGATCGTCAAACTACCGCCCTCTTCGGTGTTGCGGGCTGCGCCAAAAAAGCGCTTGGGCGGGTAGAGTGCCACGGGATCGATGCCTCCAGACAGCGTGCGGCCGCTGGTGGGCACCGCAAGGTTGTATGCCCTAGTCAAGCGGGTGATGCTATCGAGCAGAATTACGACATTCTGGCTGCCTTCGACTAGCCTTTTCGCCCGCTCCAGCACAAGTTCGGCGACGCGGCAGTGGTCCTCAACCGGCTCGTCAAAGGTGGAACTGAACACCTCTCCATTTATGGACCGGCGCATGTCAGTCACTTCCTCAGGACGTTCCCCGATGAGAGCCACCATAAGAATCATATCGGGCGCGTTTGCCGAAATGCCGTTGGCAACATCCTTTAGCAGCGTCGTCTTGCCTGCTTTGGGCGGCGCCACGATCATGCCGCGCTGGCCGCGCCCTACCGGTGCGAGCAGGTCGATAAGCCTGGCCGACAGGCTGTTGGAATCGGTTTCCAGTTTGATTCGCTCAAGCGGGAAGATCGGCGTGAGGGACTCGAAGTGCGGTCTGTTGCGTGCCTTCTCGGGCTCCAGATTGTTGACCGCTTCCACGCGCACCAGGCCGAAGTAACGTTCCCCGTCCTTGGGCGACCTCACCTTTCCGGTGACCCTGTCGCCGGTACGCAGGCCAAATCTACGAATTTGCGACTGGGATACGTAAACGTCCCCACCGCCGGGGCTCGACCCGTTTTGGCGAAGGAACCCGTAGCCGTCGTTAACTATCGAAAGAACACCGTTGGCCATAGCTTGACCGTCTCGCTCGGCAGCGGCGTGAAACACCCTCATGAGCAGGTCCTGCCGATGCGGATTCGAGCCATTGCCGTTTAGCACTCCGAGGCCTTCAGCAGCCTTACGCAGTTCCTCGTTGGACATGGCCTGAAGTTCGTTGAGATTCATTGGTTACTCCGGTTCATTCCTCTTTCGCTCCAGGATATGAGGCCCGGCTGGCTGCCTTCTCCCAATCCTGCGTAAAGCTTTCCAGTCCCGCTGTGGTCATTGGGTGTTTAACCATCTGATCCAAGACCTTGTAGGGGACTGTGGCAGCGTGCGCCCCTGCTAATGCGGCGTCTACGCAATGCAAGGGATGCCGAACACTAGCTGCAAGAACCTGCGTCGGCAAATTGAAATTTGACAGCGCCTTGACTATGTTGGCGACGACTCCGACACCATCGTGTCCAGCGTCGTCTAGCCTACCGATAAACGGGCTTACATATGTGGACCCTGCCTGGGCACCGAGTAATGCCTGGTTCACTGAGAAGCACAAGGTCTGATTAATCTTCACATCTTCTCGTGAGAGTTGTGACATAGCTTGAAATCCCGCTCCCGTACTTGGAAGCTTCACCACCACGTTTGGGTGCCATTGGGAGATTCCCCAGCCCTCCTCGATCATGGCCTCAGCTTCAAGGCTGACGACTTCGACGGAGATTGGGCCGTCCACAATCTCACAGATTTCTAACACTGAATCTCTGTAGCGGCTTGCCGTGCCTATACCCTCTTTAGCGGCCAGCGATGGATTTGTGGTTACTCCGGAGATTACGCCAAGCTTCGCTGCCTGACGTATTTCTTCGAGATTGACGGTATCTAAGAAGATACGCAAGTGGGGGCTCCTTTGACTATATCACGTTGGGCTAGATTTAGTCCATTTCAGCTTACCGCGCCCAAATGGCAATGGACCAAAGGTGCGCAGCGACTTTTCGAACAAGCTCATCCAGGATCTGCCATGGGCTGCGTCCGGTGATTCAGACGTTCCCAAGCGCGGGTCCGAATTTCTACATATTAACTTCGGATGGGCAACTCATGCTGTCCGCCCTCTCTGACGACATTCTTGGCAACGCCTACGAATTTTCGGAATAGGGGGTGCGGCCGGTCTGGCCTCGATTGAAACTCAGGATGGAACTGTACGCCTACCATAAACGGATGCAAGTCTCTGTGCATCTCAGCGATTTCCACTAGTCGACCATCCGGCGACAACCCGCTGGGGCTAATCCCGACTTGTTCAAATGCTTCCATGTAGGCATTGTTGAACTCGAAGCGGTGCCTGTGGCGTTCAAGCACCCGGACTTCTTGGTAGGCGGAGTATGCGCACGTGTCCTTGACCAAGTCACACGGATAGCCCCCCAAGCGCATCGTACCGCCCATGTCCGTCACAGACCTCTGATCCGGCATCAGGTCGATAACCGGATCGGGAGTGTTGGGATCGAACTCAGTTGAGTTGGCTTCCAGTCGTCCAAGAAGTGAGCGCGCAGCCTCTATGACCATGACCTGCATACCAAGGCAAAGACCGAAGTATGGCACCTCGTGATCCCTAGCGTAAGTGACGGTCCGAACCATGCCTTCAATGCCACGCGGACCGAAACCTCCCGGCACGACAATGCCGCACGCTCTACCCAGGAGCCGATCCGGTCCTTCAGCCTCTATCTGCTCAGAGGAGATCCACTGCACCTCAACGTCCAGGCCGTGGGAGAGGCTGGCATGGTGGAGAGCTTCCTTGACGGATATGTACGAGTCTTCCAGGTCCACGTACTTGCCAACGATGGCTATGGGCACAGTTTCCTTCGGCTCTATGATTTCACTTACCATTGCCCGCCAGTCGACCATGTCGCGCTCGGGCCCCGGCAGCTCTAGTGCGTCGCCCACCAAGTGGCCGAGACCTTCGTCTTCCAGGATCAGCGGAACTTGGTAGACCGTGTCCGCTGTGGGAAGTGAAATGACGGCGTGAAGGGGAACATCGCAGTGAATTGATATCTTTCGCTTGATGTCGTCCGGGACCAGCTCGTCACTCCGGCAGACAATGAGGTCGGGCTGGATGCCTATACTGCGGAGTTCACGGACGCTGTGCTGCGTGGGCTTGGTCTTCAACTCACTTGTAGAAGATATGAAAGGTAGGAGAGTGACGTGGATATAGATCACGTTGTCCCTGCCAACCTCATTGCGCATCTGGCGAATGGCCTCAAGAAAGGGAAGCCCCTCTATGTCCCCAACGGTGCCGCCCACCTCAACCACGATAACGTCAGCTTTGCTCTCTGAGGCCAGGCGGTTGATCCTAGCTTTGATGGCATCGGTTACGTGCGGGATGGTCTGAATCGTTGCGCCCAGGAACTCGCCCTGCCGCTCCTTGGTGATAATCTCACTGTAAATCTGGCCTGCCGTAACGTTTGAGAGACTGGTGAGATTGACGTCGATGAACCGCTCGTAGTGACCAAGGTCGAGATCTGTCTCGCTGCCATCGTCCGTCACGAAGACCTCCCCGTGCTGATAAGGAGACATTGTCCCCGGATCAACGTTCAAGTAAGGGTCGAGCTTCATCAAGGATACGGAGATGCCTCGGCTCTTCAGCAGCCTACCTATCGAGGCGACGCTGATCCCTTTGCCAACCGAACTTACCACTCCGCCGGTAACGAAAATGAATTTAGCCAAAGTGGAAGCCCTCTCCCAATCCAGATGTGATTGGCGCAAAGGGCCGACACTCAATCTCGGCGAGTTCGATGAAACAATAGGCTTGGAGACAGGGATAGATGTAGATTGGCGCGGCGACCGAATTCAGACGGCCGATCACTAGTAACGCACCTCGGCATTTCGAGCATTGTGGGAATGCAACGGGGGCCGACCTGCCCATCTCCTGAGGATGCCACAGTATATTGTCCGTTCCGAAACGCTGTCAACGAAGTGTATCGGACTCGGGTCAGGGCTTTGACACTGACTGGGGTCAGCCCTTCAACAAGTACAAAGCGACCTCTGAACTATTGCTGAGGCATCGGCAGACCCGTTAAATTCACCCGGCCGACAGGACCTGCGATGGCGACACTCTCAAAGTTCCATTGTGGCTAAGGGGCATGCACGTGTCCCTCTCTAACATCCAAGCGCGGCCGTATCCTAGCTGAGGGGCAGAAGTTGGCGCTCCAATCAAACCTGACATACTGGATCCAAACAGCGAGAGTGGATGCGGATGCCGAGAACGTTATAATTGCTTCACGGTCCAACAGGAAGGATCGCTCTATGATTACCAGCAACTACTCCGCGAGTGACATGAAAGACGTGTTTGGCAGGCCCATGAGGGACCTGCGGATTTCCGTGACCGATCGCTGCAACTTTCGTTGCACTTACTGCATGCCCGCGGAGATCTTCGGAGAGCGGTACCAGTTCCTGCCAAGAAAGGAACTCCTGACGTTCGAGGAGATCACCCGGCTAGTCCGCCTGCTGGTGGGCCTCGGAGCAGTGAAGGCCCGTGTCACAGGCGGAGAGCCGCTTGTTCGGAAGGATATTGAAAAGCTCATTGCGGCGCTTGCGCAAGTCAAAGGCGTGGCAGACCTGACAATGACGACCAACGCCTATCTCCTCCCATCGAAGGCCGTCAAGCTGCGGGAGGCAGGTCTTGGACGACTTACCATAAGCCTGGACACGCTTGACGACGAAGTATTCAAGAAGATGAACGGCCGGGGGTTTGGGGTGGACACCGTGCTAGCCGGGATCGAGGCAGCGGAACAGGCCGGTTTCGGACCTCTGAAGATCAATTCTGTTGTCCAAAAGGGCGTGAACGATCACACAATCGTCGACCTGGCACGCTACTTCAAGGAACGAGGCCACATCGTCAGGTTCATCGAGTACATGGATGTCGGCACGCTGAATGGTTGGCGGATGGACGACGTGATGCCTGCCGCCGAGATATTTGCCGCGATCGACGCCGAAATGCCGATCGAGCCGGCGGACGCGAACTACCGCGGAGAGGTGGCGCTCCGATATAGGTACAGGGACGGCGGAGGGGAAGTAGGCATCATCGCTTCAGTAACCAAGCCTTTCTGTGGCGACTGCACACGGATGCGCCTCTCCCCTGAAGGGATGCTGTTCACCTGCCTGTTCGCTTCGAGAGGCACTGACCTGCGCCAACCATTACGAGACGGAGCCAGCGACGACGAAATCGAAGCCATCGTGCGATCCACGTGGGGCGCCAGGATAGACCGGTACTCCGAAAAGCGCGCGGCCATGACAGGGCCTTCACCCAAGAAGGTCGAGATGTACCACATAGGCGGGTGAGTCGCCTACGCCAACCGTCGATCGATCCTTTCCCCTCTTTCAAGCCAAACGATGTCAACAATAGAGGTCTACACGGACGGCTCGTGCATTGGGAACCCAGGTCCGGGTGGCTGGGCCGCGATCATCATTGTCGACAGCAAGCGCGATTACATCGACGGCTGGGCACGCGAGACCACAAACAACCGTATGGAGCTTACGGCCGCAATCGAAGGTCTCAAAGAGGTGAAGGAGGGGAGGTCGGCCTGTGTGCACAGCGACAGTGAATACCTAGTCAAAACAATGACGCGCGGCTGGAAGCGCAAGAAGAACCTAGACCTCTGGAAACGACTAGACGCTGAGACTGCCAAGCGCAGCGTCTCCTGGCAATGGGTAGAGGCACATGCGGGAATCCCTTTGAACGAGAAGGCAGACCGCTTGGCCCGCAAAATGGCGCAAGCGGCAGCTGCAAGCGACTGGCGGGCGAGCCAAGAAGGAAAGAGCAGTTTGCGGACACTTCCCGAAACCCTGTCGCTTTCGGAGGAGGCACAAGAAGGGGCCGGAGAGGATGAGAACTCCGCCTCCAGTCTCACGCACGTGGACCGTGAGGGCAGGGGCAGTATGGTGGATGTAGGCTGGAAGGCGCCGACAGACAGGATGGCTGTGGCGAAGGGCAAGGTAAGTATGGCGTCCCGGACACTTGCGCTGATCAAGGAGAATGCCATCAAGAAGGGCGATGTTCTGGGCATCGCAATGGTCGCCGGCATCACGGGGGCGAAGTCGACATCAGCACTGATCCCGCTGTGCCACCCTCTACCTTTGGACCAGGTCACCGTCGAGTTCGATTTGGACGAGGCCGAATCTTCGGTCGAGATTACAGCCACAGCCAAGACCTACGCGAAGACCGGGGTCGAGATGGAGGCGCTGACAGCCGTGAGTGTTGCCGCTCTAACCATCTATGACATGTGCAAGGCGTCCGACAGAGAGATGAGAATCGATGCCGTCCGCCTTGTCCGCAAGTCGGGCGGACGAAGTGGAGACATAGAGCTCGAGTAAGGTGCCGCTCCGCCAAATCTCGAACGTACTTACCAAATCATTTCACTTCTATCCATGGCAATAGGCCGCCTGTTTGGACGCTTGAGGAGCCGGCAACACACGCCGGAGTTTGCTGTTATCGGTCTGGGTAATCCCGGCGCAGAGTATGCCAATACCCGCCACAATGTTGGTTTCCGCTGTGTAGACATGCTCTCAGAACGGCACGGAGTGCGTTTGAAACCTCGCGGCAAGTACTACTTAGCTGAAGTTGTAACGATTCACCAGAAGTCTGTGGCATTAGCCAAGCCACTCACCTTCGTGAATCGAAGCGGGCTCGCACTACGCGAGATTGCGGCCGAATACGGCCTGGAACCGTCAGACCTGCTGGTGGTCTACGACGAGATGGACCTCGATCCGGGCGTGTTACGAGTAAGACCCAAAGGCGGGAGCGGGGGGCACAATGGTATCAAGTCGATAATCGAGACCCTCTCTACCCAGGAGTTTCCACGCGTGCGCATCGGCGTGGGTAGACCTTCGAGAGGAGGTGCAGTGAAACACGTGCTTGGCCGAGCATCGCAGCGAGATGCTGATCTCATCGACGAAGGCATCGAACGGGCAGCGGACGCAGTTTGCGCTGTGTTGGCGGAAGGAGTGGACGCGGCCATGAACCGATTCAACCGGAGCTGAGTTCAGCGATCCGAGAAGACCGCGCGAATTCAGGAGACGGCAAGTCCTGAGTAGGTAGCGGTTGCAGGTCGTGCAAATCGAACAGTCGTTGGGTCGTCTTTCGGCACGATCTCCGGGAGGTCCAGCTTCGAGTACTGTTGTGCATCGAACCACAGCCCGGTCACGGGATCGAACAGTTCGGATGAAACCAAGAGTTCGCCTCCCCTGCCAACCCCACCTATAGCTACTACCAGTCCTTCCGATACGAGAGTTGCGGTGTGGGCAGAACGCGCCTGTTCGAGAGAGCCTGCTGCCGTCCATTCACCGGCGGTTGAATCAAAGATTTCGGAAGAGTCCAATGGGCCAGTCCGGTTCTTGCCGCCGACAACGAGAACCCTGCCGTCCGGCAACAGTGTGGCCGTGTGGTCTCCTCTAGCCGTGTTCATGTCTGCGACCTGAGTCCAACTATCAGAGACGGGATCGTAAAGTTCGGCAGTCGCAATAGCGTCGTTTCGCATGGTCAGACCGCCAGCCACGAGCACTCGGCCATCCTGCAGCATGGTAGCTGTATGAAGACCCCGCGCACCGTTCATAGCGGCGCTCAATTGCCACTCATCGGTCTTCGGGTCGTACGTCTGCGTCTTGAAGTGCAGCACACCGTTGTTTCCTCCTCCTGCTACGAGCACCCGACCGTCCCCCAGCGGCGTGGCTGTGTGGGAGCCGTGAGCTTGCACCATGGGTGCTGTCATCATCCAAGCCCCAGAAACAGGGTCGTAGATTTCAGAAGTAGCCAGGCTGCTCCGTCCAGTCCATCCGCCCGCTACGAGCACTCGACCGTCTTCAAGAAGAGAGGCAGTGTGCAACGCGCGCGGCCGAGACATCCTGCCGGCCGGGCTCCAAGCGTCGTTCCCAGGATCGTACAGCTCGGCTTCGTCAAAGCCACCGGAGCCATCGCCTCCGCCGGCGACCAAGATTCCACCGTCCTGCAGCAGCGTTGCCGTATGCAAACCGCGGCCGAGTATCATGCTGGCCCCTACATTCCAAAGGTGAGTCTCTGGGTTATATATGCTGAGTTCGTTCACGCCTTCGAGGTCTGCGTCCATTGCTCCAATCACAAGCACTTTGCCATTGCCTGCAAGTGTGGCTGTGTGCAGCCTGCGGGGAAGACTCATGGCGGGGCTACCAACAGGAGCAGATTCTGGCTGCGATGAGGGAGATGAGGGATCGGACTGCGGCAGAGCACCCATGTCAGTGGGAGGCGCAGTCACGGCTTGTGACGGACCAGTAGCCGTGTCACCGGAAGGCGTAGCCGCGGCTATTGGGGCAACCTTGGCACCAGAGTCGGGTAGGCTATCCGGGTCCCCGCTAGAACATGCTGCGAAGAACAGGCCCGACAAGGTCCACGCAAACAGGCTGCTCCATCGCCTGGGCCGCACCGCTCCACCTCCCAAGCTACAAGTCGACCATCTAATCCGGTGATTCGGGAGTATACCCGAAGCGAGGCACCCGAAAGAGAGCTAACGGTCGAATGCAGCGCCAGCGATGGTCCACTCATCCTCAATCGGGTCGTACAACTCCGCTTCGTCGATTGGACCAACGAGATTCCTGCCACCGGTGACGAGAATCCGACCGTCCTGGAGCGCGGAGTACGCATGCTCAACCCTGCTGAAGGTCATGGACTTAACTATGGTCCATAGGCGAACGACGGGATCGTAAATGCCCGTACGGGAAGAGACTGGAGATTCTTCTCCGGAGCCTCCGCCCAAGAGAAGCCGACCGTCTGTCATGATCACGGCGCTATGGTACTGGAAACCCAAGGCTATGGAAGGGCCAGCGGCAACCTCGCCAGTTTGAGAATCGTATATCTCCACGCTGCCGGCCGCGGGCGAGCCACCTACCACGGCGACAGTCCCGTCAGGCGCCAAGGCTATGGAATGCCCGGCCCTTGGCATATTAAGATTCGCCACAATCGACCACGTTTGCGACGCAGGGTCGAAAATCTCAAGGGAGCCCAGATAACTACCTTCTTCTCCCCGTCCGCCCACGGCAAGCACACGACCGTCCCCTAGCAATGTCAAGGTATGGCCCCATCTTGGTACCGACATCGATCCGACAGTGGTCCACTGCCCATTGTCCGGATCGTAGATCTCGGTTGAAGCAGTCACGCCTCCGAACACGAGCGTTATCCCGCCCGCGATGAGAACACGGCCGTCCTGCAGCAGTACGGACTGGTGGGACCGTCTCGCTTGGTTCGATCCAGCGGTTGAGGTCCAGTCACCGTCGGCCACATTGTAGATTTCGGCGCTCGAAACCGGACACCGGTAGATGCTGGGCTGACCTCCTACTACCAGGACACGGCCTTCGGGCATCAAAGTAGCTGTGTGGTGCAAGCGCCGGTGATCCATGTAGTGCTTCAATTCCCATAAGTCAGTCTCCGGATCGAACACTTCCGCAGACGCTGTAACGCCACCCCTTATGCTGCCACCCGTGACCAGCACGGTCCCGTCTTCCAGCACAGTGGCGGTGTGCCAACGCCTAGCAGCGGCCATCGCGCCGGGCTCCGCGGACTGAGTGATGAACTCCTGGGGGAATTCTTCCTGGTCTTCCCCGCAGGCGGCGGCAGCGGAAAGTAGTGACTCGGAAGAAGGTGACGGAGTAGCTGTCGGAGGGGTTGAGGCCGAAGGCGGCGGCGTCTGTGTTACGAGTTCGGGCGCATTGTCCGGAGAATTGGAACAAGCTGCCGTCATAACGAGTATGGCAACCGGCACCACAGGCGAAAGTCGCCAGGCCATCCTCTTCATTACTTCCACGGCGGCGCGGCCCCTGTCGCAGTGGGCAAGCGCACGGGCCGTGCTCCCGTCAGGCACGTTCATTCCGCCTCATGCAAACTCCACCCAACTCCAGAACCGGACTCTGTGGAAGCCGTATGCATCCCTGTACACCATGGCGGCTCTTCATGTCGCAATGTCGAATCGAAACCATGAATCTCTCGAAAATTCAGCATATGATACACAGCGCCAGTGAGCACAGTATCGACACTTGCAGTTAATGCCGCCAAATGGTCCACAGGAGCCCTGCTGGTACTGGCTCTCGCCAGCACAGCGTGCAGTACGGGCGAGGGACCCCGGCCCAACTTCCCAGCGGACCCCTCCGAATCTGAACTTGCCGGGCAGCCCGAAGCATCAGAGGAGTTGACCGAAGGCCCACTTGCCGGAGGGTCCGAACAGCCGGTGAGTGGCGCTGTCACTTCGACCCCTGGGGATCCGGTTGCTCCCGACACCACGGCAACACATGTGGAGAAGTTTGTCGAAGCGTCAAGTTCAATTGACATCCCAGTGCCTCCCGACCTTGACCTCCACGAGGCGGCCACTCGCCTGCGCACCGGTCCAGACAACCCTCCGCCACGTTCTATATCTCAGGCCGACGTGCCCAGACAGACCGGTGAACGGGACACCTTCAATGTCTACGACCCAGCAAACGACGACAACTATACGGTTACCGCAGTGCTAGAGCACATAAGTGACAACGCCTACTGGTACGTACACCCGGAGCTGCCGTTCCCACAACGTGAACTCGTTGCAGTCTCCGAGCTGTTTGAGAACCGCGTCAGAGAGAGGATCACAAGCGCATTGGGCGACATTCGATCTCCCGGCGTGGACGGGGACCACAGGCTAACCGTGCCCAACACAGCCCTCAACCAAGTTGGCGGACTCTTCAGTTCAACGGATGGGCATACTGTCCAAGTGCACTCATACAGCAACCAGAGGGAGATGGTCTACATAAGCGCGGAGAAGTATCTGGACTTTGGTCCGGATCCGTACTTGCGAGTACTCGCGCACGAGTTCATGCACGCAGTACAAGCAAACTTCGACGATACCGAAGAGGCCTGGGTTGACGAAGGGATGGCGGAGTTCGCAGTTGACGTTTCCGGATACCCAAGGATAAACGACAGGCACTCTCGGTTTCTGTCGAACCCAAGCGTGCAGCTCAACTACATGGACTACGAATCACTAGATACCCTTGCTCACTATGAGGCTGCACACAGGGTCTTCGTGTACCTGAGCACGCATTACGGCGGGCATGAAGCGATTGGCGCGCTGATTCGTGAGCGCGCGGATGGCGCGATGGGCGTGGAGGCATTCCTGAAGAAGCGCGGCACCAACTTCAAGCAGGTGTTCAAGAACTGGGTGGTGGCAAACTTCGTGAATGCCATGGAAGGTCAATTCGGCTATGCAGGCTCCGAAAGCGGACGAGCCAGAACTCGCGACTTTCCGGGTGAGACCGAACTTACGCTGGACGCCAATCAGTTCAGTGCGCGATACCTCGACGTACGGCCATTCGTAGATGACTTCACGATAGAGTTTGAGGGCGCCGGTGAGACGCCGATCTTCGACGGGAGCTGTTACAGCGGGAACCGCTGTTGGTGGAGCAACAAAGGAGACGCTATCGATACCACGCTCACGAGAGAGTTCGACCTCACGGCCACCTCCCAAGCTACGTTGGAGTACATGGCGTGGTATGAGATTGAGGAAGGCTGGGACTACGCCTATCTCGAAGTTTCCGCTGACGGTGGCCACACCTGGCAGATCCTGCGCCCCAAGTTCGCTAGCGACTCAGATAGGTTAGGTAACGCGTATGGTCCTGGGTACACGGGCGAATCGAATGGATGGGTGGCAGAGTCAGTGGACATCTCGGACTATGCAGGCGGCCGAATCCAGGTGCGGTTCGAGTACATTACCGACGGGGCGATACACACCGACGGCTTCGTCCTGGACGACATCTCGGTGCCGGAGGCAAAGTTCTTCGACGACGCGGAGCAGGACTTGGGTTGGACCGCCTCGGGGTTCGCACGAATCGAAAACTCACTGCAGCAGGAGTTCATCGTTCAGGTCATTGTGGACCTCGGAGACGAGAGGTTCGACGTGTTCGACATGCCCCTGGAAGATGGCATCCGTGGAAAGACAACAATCGAGGGCCTAGTCAAGGACTACGAGAGGGTTATCCTCGCCGTTTCTCCAGTGACCCTTGGCACCCACCAACCAACTTCGTACACGGTGAAGGTTACGGCTGCGTCCAAATAGAATCGTAAGAACCACGGCAGAGTCGGTAACGTAAACAATGTTGACTGGACGGAGAATGAAGGACAGGATGTAGGTATGAGAAAAGTGCTCCAGAGGGCCTCGACACGCCTTCCAAGCGTCGTCATGCTCGCGCTTGCAATTGCAGGTGCGGCTTTGCTGACGGCTGTACCTGCGGCCTCGGCGGACGAGGGCGAAATTGCCGTCCACTCCACAGAGATAATTTCCGAGTTCCCTGAGGGCATTCGCTTCAAGCTCAAGGCGGAAAGCGACTCCGAGATCGAGTCTGTCTCAGTAAAGTTCAAGGCCGCAGTGCCGCGGGCGGCCGAAGTGCTTGCATATCTCGAACACGACGCAGTGCCGCTTGTGGACGGCGAACTCTTCTGGCGTACAAACACATCTGCCCGTTACATACCGCCAGGATCTCTTCTGCGCGTCAGGTTTGAGATAACGGATGCTGCTGGCAACGTTCTGTTGACGGAGCCGCAAGATTTTGTCTACCAAGACCCCCGCTTCACGTGGGTGGAGATTTCGGACGGACCAGTCACGGTGGCATACCACGGTCCGGTGAAGACGCGCGCCGAAAACGTGCTCGACGCGGTAGCGAAGACCATACGACAGATGGGTCCGTTGCTTGGCGCGGACACATCGGTGCCGCTCAGGGTGACCATCTACAACAACAACCGCGAAATGCTGAGCAGCATGCCTCCGAGAAGCGCAACAACCGGCCGGGAGCTCATTACAGAAGGCCGAGCCTTCGGAGACTACAACGTGGTGCTAGTGCTGGGCAGCGGCCGGCTCGCGCTGGGCACCGCTGGTCATGAAGTCGTTCATATACTCGTGAACCGCGCGGGTGCTGGCCGACTGGGATTCGTACCCTCGTGGCTGAACGAAGGGCTGGCAGAGTTCGGCAACCCGGAGCCGAGCTACTCGTACGACATCGCGCTGGAGTTCGCCATCGAGACAGACCAGTTGCTGCCAGTAATTCACATGCAGGCCATGCCCGGAGACCCGGAGAAGGCGATCATCTTCTACGGACAAGCGAGGAGCATTGTCACCTATATGGTGTTCAGGTACGGCCCCGATAAGATGCGCGAGCTAATGGCGGAGATGAGGGGCGGAGCGCGGGTGGCCAGTGCGGTGGAAGACGTGTATGGCGTCACCCTAGAAGAGTTGGACAGCGAATGGCGGGAAGCTATAGGCGCATCAGAGTACGTACCCTCGGAAGTCGCGTCACGTCCCACGGCGGAACCCCTAGCCACGATAGAGTTGTACACCATCGGCGCACAGACCGTCCTGTCGGGTGATGAGGAAGAACCGGGTGAAACGACTTCAAGCTCTGAGAGTGCAGATACATCCGGGTTACCTGAAATCGGCGACCAGCCCGCGGAGCAGACGTCAGACTCGGAGGACGCATCGGCAGCGACAGAGCAGCCATCGGGAGGCGGCTGCAATGCGACTGACGGCACCAACGGAATGATGGACTTTTCGGCGGCACTGCTGATAGCCGGGCTTGGGGCGCTCGCGGTACGCAAGCGGATGAGGCGACGGTAGCCAGAGCACACCACGGCCAGACTGCAACGTCCGTAGCCGGCAAGTAAAATGCGAGACGAAGACCTCGGCAGGCCGCAGTCTGCCGAAGAAAAGGGCACCCCTGTGGACCTCTCCCTCGAAGACGTTCGACATATTGCCGCGCTGGCCCGCGTTCGGTTTACAGAGGCGGAACTGGAAATCATGCGCAGGCAACTCTCAGACATTCTCGTACAGTTCACCGCGCTGGAACGCGTTGACACCGAGGGCATCGAACCCACCGGCCATGTTTCGGGCATCACCACGGTAATGCGTGCAGACGAGCCACACCCCGGCATCACCGTTGAAGACGCCATCGCCAATGCGCCTCATCGCCAGGAGGACTTCGTGCGGATCAGGGCCGTGATGCAGGAGAGAGGAGACTCAGCTGAAGGCGAGTGACCTGCCGGGACTCACCATCGCCAAAGCGAGGAAGCTTATTGACGGCCGAGAGGTCTCGTCCGAAGAGTTGACGCGTGCCTATCTGTCGAGGATCGAGGATACCGAACCGGCGATCCGCGCGTTTGTGACCGTTTCTGCTGACGAGGCCCTCAGCCAAGCGCGGGAGGCAGACGCCCGCATCAAGACCGGTAACGCATCGGCTCTTACCGGCATCCCCATGATGCTCAAGGACAATATGTGCACCCGAGGCATCGAGACAACGTGCTCGTCAAGGATGCTGCGCGGCTTCGTGCCCGTGTACAACGCCACAGTGACGCACAGGCTGCGAGAGGCAGGGTCTGTGCTGCTGGGTAAGGGGAACATGGACGAGTTCGCGATGGGGTCATCCACCGAGAACTCGTCGTTCCACCCTACGCACAATCCTTGGGACACGTCGAAGGTGCCGGGAGGCAGCAGCGGAGGTCCGGCGGCCGCAGTTTCCGCGGGACAGTGCGTATTCTCGCTGGGCTCGGATACCGGAGGCAGCGTGCGGCAGCCCGCGTCGCTGTGCGGCGTGGTCGGTCTCAAGCCGACGTACGGACTGGTAAGCCGGTTCGGGCTGGTGGCGTTCGCGAGTTCGCTGGACCAGATCGGACCGATAACGTCGACGGTCGGGGATGCCGCATCTGTGCTCGGGGTTATTGCCGGACACGATTCCCGGGACTCAACGTCAATCGACGCTCCGGTACCAGACTACACAAAGAGCTTGGGAAACGGCATTGAGGGGATGCGAATCGGGGTACCCAAGGAGTACTTCGTCTCCGGGATGGAGGCCGGGGTGGAAGAGGCTGTGAGGACCGGCATAGGGGTTCTTTCAGACCTCGGCGCGAGCGTCGAGGAGACATCGCTGCCCAACACTCCCAATGCCCTGGCGGTCTACTACATCATCGCGCCGTCTGAGGCATGCGCTAACCTTGCCCGATACGACGGCGTCAAGTACGGGTACTCGTACGATGGAGACGGAAGCATGTGGGACGCGCTGGAGATCACGAGGCAGGAAGGATTCGGACCGGAGGTAAAGCGGAGGATCATGCTGGGGGCGTATGCGCTGTCGGCAGGGTACTACGACGCGTACTATCTGAAGGCGCAGAAGGTCAGAACCCTCATCAGAGAGGAGTTCGAGGAGGCGTTCAAGAGGTTCGACGTCATAGTAGGGTCCACCAGCCCAACGACGGCGTTCGACATCGGCGCCAAGATTGACGATCCGGTCCAGATGTACCTCAACGACATGTTCACATTCCCCGCCAACATTGCCGGCATTCCCGGGATCTCAGTGCCGGCCGGACTGTCCGATGGGCTCCCCGTTGGACTGCAGATCATGGCTCCGGCCATGCACGAGGAGACGATGCTGCGCGTGGCGCACGCCTACGAGCAAGCGACTCCGTGGCATGGCATGAAGCCCGAAGTCTGAAGCCGGCTGGGCGGGACGCCATAGGCCGACACACCGGTCCCACAGGCTGGGTTCATCGCAAAATCTGCAGGCGGACCCGCCGAAGGGCACTCTTGAGCGGTGCTCCAGGCCGAGAAATCTGTCACATTCCGTAACATTTCGTCACTTCCCATAGCTGAGAGGCATTGGCAGACGTTACGAAATTGGGCCGAATTGGTAGCTGAATGCAACCAGATTGGGCCGGAATGTATAAAAAGTGTGACAGTTTTGTTACAGGGCCCGGGCGACTGCCGGGTGTCGGGCGCATCGGTCGACGAGCTGCGCCAAGGCTTAACTGAGGAGTGGTACAGGGTTCATGAGCCAATAATAGCACGCTAGTTCGCCTAGGTCAACCGGCCAGATTGCATTTATTCAGTTTGTTAAATGGGGAATGCTCGAGTTTAGAGGAGGTCAACATTGACTTCAGCCCCTTCAATGAGAGACGTCACTATGTACACAGATGGAGCTTGTAGAGGCAATCCCGGTCCAGGAGGGTATGGAGTAGTGCTCATATCCGGGAAACTCCGCCGTGAACTAAGTGGAGGCTTTCGGGAAACTAGCAACAATCGCATGGAATTGATGGCGCCAATTCTAGGACTTGAGGCGCTAGAGCAAAGTTGCCAAGTTGCAGTTCACAGCGACTCCAAGTATGTCGTAGACGGTATCGAGAAGGGATGGGCCAAACGTTGGCGAGCTAACGGCTGGATGCGAAACAAACGGGAACGGGCTCAGAACGAGGACCTGTGGATGCGGTTGCTCGACTTGTGCGAGAAACACGACGTGAAGTTTCACTGGCTCCGCGGACACGACGGCAACACCGAAAATGAACGATGCGATGAACTAGCTAGCACCGCGACATACCTGAATGATCTCCCCGAAGACTCAGGGTATACAGCTCGACAGGCCCAGCCTCTATTCTGAGACTCGACAGTACACTCAATTGCCGAAACGAGACATAGTCCTTCGCATTGCGCGTCTCGTCAGGCTGAAACGCAGCAGAACCACCAAGCCAGCGTTGCGGTCACTGCAGGGGAGCCTAGTGTTCAATTTTGCTCCCAAGGAGAATGCCGCCCATGGAATCGGTCCCGCATTGCAGGACTAGCCTGGGCAGAACGGAAATCTCTCTCACTCCAAACTTGCGGGCGCGTACGCCGTCTGTACCGGTGGTGGCGTTGCCTGTACCCTGTTGACCACCCGTAGGGCACAGGAGGGAAGGAGATGGCAGAACTCGAAGGCAAAGTGGCCATAGTTACCGGAGCAGGAAGGCTGCAAAGTATCGGGCGCTCGGCGGCGTTGGCCTTAGCGGAGCTTGGGGCGGACGTAGTGGTGACGGGAACAGGCCGCGATCCTTCAAGGTATCCTCCCGAGGAGCAGGAGATCGGTTGGCGTGACGTCGAGAGCGTGGCCGACGAAGCTAGGGCAATGGGCCGGAAGGCCCTAGCGCTGGTTGGGGACGTATCCAACGAGGAGGACGTGGTCCGGATGTTGAGTGAGACCGTGAGCACGTTGGGCCGCGTCGACATACTCATCAACAACGCGGCGCTGGCCCGCGGGGCAGACAGGGTGCCCATCATCGAGCTCCCGACGGACCTGTTCCAGCGCGTAGTGGACGTGAAGGTCACAGGTACGTACCTGTGCACCAGAGAGGTCGTAAAGCAGATACTGGCCCAGGGCGACGGCGGCAAGATCGTCAACATATCTTCTACGGCGGGGAAGCGAGGAAGCGCGAACACGCTGGCGTACAACGCGGCGAACTTCGCGGTGGTCGGGATGACGCAGTCCATGGCACACGAGCTGGGGGTCCATGGCATCAACGTCAACTGCGTCTGCCCGGGCGCGGTGGACACGCATAGGATGGCCGATCTGAAGGACGACGACACGTGGGATCGGATGGCCGCCGGCAACCCAATCGGCAGAAACGGGACACCTGAGGAAGTCGGCGGGCTGATCGCGTACCTCTGCACAGAGGCGGCTTCGTGGATTCACGGACAGTCGATCAACACGAACGGCGGCACGGTAATGGAGCACTGACCAAGGCGATCTTCCCGGAGTGACACGATGGACCTAGGCATAGCGGGCAGAGTGGCACTAGTGACCGGCGGCAGCCGAGGACTGGGCAGGCAGGCCGCACTGTCGCTGGCCCGCGAGGGAGCGAACGTCGCGATCTGCGGTCGGACCAAGGAGACCCTAGACGCCACTGTGGAGGAGCTCCGCGCCTGCGGCGTGTCCTCTACGGGGATAGTGGCGGACGCGGCCGACGTCGATGGAATGGAATCGTTGCACAATCGGGTGATCGATGAACTGGGTCCCGTAGACATACTCGTGAACAATGCCGGAGGCTCGAGGTCAAGAGCAGACTTCCCGGACGTTGACCTGGATGACTACAAAGCTACATTCGATCTCAACCTGTTCGGGGGATTCCAGCTCGCTAAGCTGGCTGTCGGCCACATGCGAGAGCAGAAGTGGGGACGGATCATCAATATCACGTCCATCTACGGTCGTGAGTTCGGCGGCAACGTCTCTTACATGTCGGCCAAGGCGGCGCTAATAGCGGCCACGAAGCACATGGCGAGGACTTTGATCAAGGACGGGGTGCTTGTGAACAGCATAGCGCCGGGCTCCATTTCTCACACGGAAGGTAGCTGGGAGCGGTTCCAGAACGATAACCCGCCCGATGTGGTGAGCGACTTCATAGAGCACAACCTACCGATGGGCAGGTTCGGATGGCCCGAACCGATGGGAGACCTCGTAGCATTCCTGGCGTCGGAGCGAGCCGGCTTTCTAACCGGCGCATGCATCGTCATAGACGGCGGCCAAAGCTACTCGATGATCTGACGTGGGGCACTAGCCGGCGCAGCTAGAGCCGTCGTCCTCAGAAACCGGCGCGGGAGCGGCCCAGTATCTCTGGATTGGCCAAGTTGCGGGGAACCCTACACTGCAGCACATCGACGACAGCGTGGGCGACGCGCTCTTCAAGCTCTGTCAACGCCTCCTGCGACAGATACGCTACGTGCGGTGTAACGATCACATTCGGCAAGCTCAGCAAAGGGTTCGAACCGGCTGACGACTCGTCTGTAAGCACATCGAGGCCGGCACCGGCGATGCTCCCTGAAGTCAGGGCCTCGTAGAGAGCGGACTCGTCAATGAGCGGACCACGAGAGGCGTTGATCAGAAAGGCCGTGGGCTTCATGGAAGCTAACTCCGGCCCGCCGATCATGTTCCGCGTGCGTGCAGTTAGCGGCGCGTGCACCGTTACATAGTCGGACCTCAGCAGCAGGCTATGAGTATCAACCAGGGTGGCCCCAAGACTTGACGCTTGCCCCGCCGTCACAACAGGATCGGAAGCGAGAACCTCCATTCCGAAGGGCGCTGCCCGGAGCGCAACCGCACGCCCGATTCTGCCCAAGCCGATAATGCCCAGGGTCATCCCGCTCAACCTGGCTATGCTGAACTCGGAGTCCCGGACTTCCCAGCCAACGTCCCTGACCGACCTGTCAAACTGGACCAGCCTGCGATTCCACCCCAGCAACATCGCCATGACATGGTCGGCCACCTCTCCGACGCAGTAGTCGGGCACATACGCCACGGCGATCCCGAGTTCAGTGGCGGTCGCGATATCGATATTGTCCACGCCTACGCCGCCGCGACTGACAACCTTACATTTGGGTGCGGCACGCAGTACTCGATCTGTTATCTGAGCCAGGCCGGTAATCAGGCCGTCAGCATCCGACACTTGCTCTATGAGAGCATCCTCGCTTGAATCCTCAGCGGTGACCAGGCTGATCCCGGCGTCGGCCAGGATGTTTTCCTGACGCTGAACGACGGTCCATGAGTAATCGGTACCAAGAACTTTCAATGTCATCCGTGCCTCCCTAGCTGTGCGGCGCGGCGGGTCTGCCGTTCGACCATTCGTATCAATTCGCACTCTGTGAAATGCAAGTTCGTTGTCCACTTTCGGAAACTTGGGCTTGACCTAGGCCGACGCCCGCTGTGGTTCGACCAGCTCACCACGAACGGGCTGGGTTCCCTCTAATGCGCAGTGTACGCCTTGCGTTCAGCCGAGCCTTGTCACTAGAAAGGCCGCCAAGCCAAGAAGCATCAGGAAGCCCAGAACATCAGTCAGAGTTGTTACCAGCACGGCCGATCCGACCGCCGGGTCCAGCCGTACTGCGCGCAGCACCACCGAAACGGCGGCTCCAAACACACCGGCGACAACCATGTTCCCAGCAAGAGCCAGGCCGACAACTACGCCGAGCATGAAGTCACCCTTCCAAGCGAGGGCCACCAAGCCAACGGCCATCCCCACCAGGAGACCGCGGACCATACCCAAAACCACCTCTCCCCTTATCAGCCGGAAGGCAGTCCGAGGCGGGACGTTTCCCAACGCCATGCTGCGAATCACCAGGGTCAGGGTCTGTGTGCCCGCAATACCACCCTGACCGGCAACCACGGGCAGGAATGCCACGATGGCTGCGGCTCTGACAAGGGTCGATTCGAACAAGACGATTACGAGCGCAGCCAGGAAGGTGGAGGCCAGATTTATCGAGAGCTAGGGCAAGCGCCTTCGAACGGACCCGAGAAACGGGCCAAACACACGCTCACCGCCAATGCCCGTCATTCCGTACATGTCCTCCGTGGCCTCCTCATCAAGCACGTCAACTATGTCTTCGACAAGAATCACGCCCAAAAGGCGCTCGCCTACATCAACAACCGGCAGAAAGCGAAGGTCGTAACGTTCCATGAACCGAGCGCACTCCTCCTGGTCCGCAGCCGGCAGCACTGAAACGACGTCAGAGTTTATGATTTCGCTGACGGGACGTTCCGGCCTGGCGAGGGCAAGACGAGTCAGGCTCAACACTCCTTTCAGCCTGCCCTTATCATCCTCCACGAAAATGGCGCCTATAGACTCAGCCTCCGGCATGAGCAGGCGGAGGCTATCGAGTCCGTTCGAGGCGGTTGTGCCAGACCTGATCGAAAGGTATTCGCGCCGCATGAGACCGCCCGCAGTGTCATCGTCGTATCCAAGGAGCGGTACAACATCTTCGGACTCTTCCATCCGGTCCAAAAGCTCGACGCTCTGCTCATCCGGCAGCTGACGAAGGACGTCCGCGGCTACATCGGGGCGGGCCTCATCCAAGACATCCGAAAGGAGATGGGCGTCCATGTACTCAAACACGTCCGCTGCCTGCCGGGCCTACAGGAACTCCATCACCCTCGCCGTCTCGTTCGTCGAGAGAGAGTCCAAGAGTTTCTCTCGCACATCAGGCTCCAGAAGCATCAACAGATCGCCCTGATCTGAATAGTGGAAGTTGCCGAACTGCGCCGCAGCCTCGTCGACCTTTCCGTCTTCGAGGTACTGGCTGACACGTTCAAACGCGCCGTAGAGAGTTGGCTCGATTCCTTTGTTGGTCATCGCGCTCCGTATCTTAATGGCGGCCCGACCGCCATTAGTTACACACATAAAATCGTACGTACGGATCCAAGACCGCGCAATCGGCGTCGACGCTGAAAGGCGACCCCCGTGTTTGTGGTGTACTATGGCCTCACGGCCTTCAGCGCTAACCGCGCGGCAATGGGAGTGTTGCATTGGTCCGATACAGGTACTCGAGATGGGACGGCTCCCAGCACGTCACTCTGTTCGATGACGATGACCTCCTGGAGCAACTGTCAGACGACATTCTGGCCGGGAACGATATAGATCAAGCCCTGCGTGGCCTACTCCAAAGGGGCATCGAGGGCAGCGACCAGGACCAACGAATCGAGGGCCTGCACGAGTTGATGCAACGCGTGCAAGAGCAGCGGCGTAACATGCTGGAGCGGTTCAACCTTGAGTCGCTGATCAACGATCTCAAGGAGCGGCTTCGTGACGTTGTAGACACTGAACGGACGGGAATAGGCCGTCGGCTGCGCGATGCCCACGAGCAATTGGGCGACATCGACGAAGCTTCCGATCACCTCCAAACAGCGATGAAGATCCTTGAAACACGCGCCACGCGTGGACGGGAGGTATTGGATGGTCTGCCGGACAGCACGGCAGGCTCGATCCGGCAGTTGAGGGACTACGAGTTCATCGACCCCGAAGCACAACGTAAGTTCAGCGACCTGCTTGAAATGCTCAACCAACAGGCGATGGAGAGCTTCTCGCAGGGCATGCGGCAGCATCTCGAAGAAATGACGCCAGAGCAGTTGGATGAGCTGCGCAACATGACCCGCGCGCTGAATCAGATGCTTCACGACAGGGCGAACGGGGAGGACCCAGACTTCGACGGGTTCATGGACGAGTTCGGCCAAATGTTTGATCCGAACCGGCCGGCAAGCCTCGACGAGTTGTTGGAACGCCTCGCAGGCCAGATGGCGGCGGCGCAGTCGCTTCTGAACAGCATGAGCCCATCCATGCGAGCCGAGCTATCGCAAGTGCTTGAAGCCGCACTCGACCCTGAGCTGAGGGGAGAGATGAACGAGCTGATGGCCCATCTCCAAGCCATGTTCCCGTTCGAAACGACGGGCCAGGAGTATCCATTCACCGGGGACGAGCCGGTCACGCTGCAGCAGGCAATGGAGGCGATGGGAGAACTCCAAGGGATCGATGAGCTCGAGCAGCACGTCAAGGATGTAATCAGACGAGGCAACGTAGAGGACCTGGACCCCGAACTCGTTGAGGAGTACCTGGGCGAGGAGGCCCGGAGGCAACTGGAAAGGCTGCAACGCGTCGTTCAGCAGCTGGAGGAGGCCGGCTACCTCCGGCGCAAGGGCGACAGAGTGGAACTAACCGCGCGCGCGGTCCGCAGGCTGGCCCAGCAGGCGCTCCGACAGGTATTTTCCGAGCTACGGAAGGACCGGATCGGCTCCCATCCCGTATACGTGCGAGGCGAAGGCGGCGAGACTACCGGCGAGACAAAGAAGTTCGAGTTTGGCGATGGGTCTGACATAGACCTGCACAAGACAGTCTTCAACGGCGTCCTGCGACAGGGGCCTTCGGTCCCTGTCAGACTGACCGCTGACGACCTCGAGGTCCGCCAGACCGAGCACCTCAGCCGCGCCGCCACGGTGCTACTGCTGGACCAGAGCCGTTCGATGGGGATGTATGGAAACTTCGTCGCGGCCAAGCGCGTGGCGCTGGCCCTCTACTGGCTGATCAAGTCCCAGTACCCGGGAGACTTCCTGGGAATGGTGGGGTTCTCTGACTACGCGATGGAGATCAGCACGGAGAACCTCGGAGAGCTTACCTGGAACGCATGGGTGTCCGGCACGAACATGCACCACGCGCTCATGCTATCCCGCAGAATGCTGTCCAAAGAGAAGGCGGCCACCAAGAGCATCCTGATGATCACGGACGGCGAGCCGACTGCCCATATCGAAGGTGGCCAAGCCTACTTCAGCTATCCGCCGAGCTACTCCACGCTTGACCTGACGTTGGGTGAGGTCCGGCGCTGTACACGGGACGGCATCACGATAAACACCTTCATGCTGGAGGCCAGCTACCTCCTGATCGATTTCATACACCACGTAACGCGAATTAACCGCGGCCGCGCCTTTTATAGCTCACCGGGCCAGCTTGGGCGGTACGTGGTGGTGGACTACCTCAAGAGCCGCAGAGGCCGCAGGGGCTAACATCGGGCGGGCCTCTCCAGGGCTGCACGTAAATCCAACGGGCAGATTGGAATTCAAATCCACAGGCGATAGTGCAGTGAAAAAACGAAACGAAGTGCACGATCTGATTCGCCGTCGACGCCCTGACCACCTCCAGGGGGTCCGCGAGTACATGGCTCAGCCCAGCGCAAGCCAGGAGAGCCCTCAAGATGTGCGGCAATGTTCTACATACGTTGCAGACATATACCGCAAGCTGGGCTGCCAGCACGTCGAGATCGTGGAGACACCGGGACTGCCCGCAGTCTGGGCAAGCTATGACGCCGGCGCTGCCAAGACATTGGCCGTTTACAGCTACTTCGACACGAACACTGTTGGGCCCGGCTGGGACCAAGACCCTTACGACGTTGTGCTGGCGCCAAGGCCGCCGTTCGAAGAGGTCGTCTACGGTAGGGGCGCCGCCAGCAAGGGCGCCGTTCTGGCTTTCATCAACGCACTATCGGTGATTCGCGAGGTCGAGGGTGAGCTTCCCCTGAACTTCCTGTTCGTGTGCGAAGGCGAGGAGTTCCTGGGCAGCGTTCATATCCCTTACCTGATCGACCAATTCGAGAGCAGCCTGTCAGCAGCCGACGCGGTACTGTGGCCCGGACCATGCCAGACCGCGACTGGCGACGCCGCCTTCTTCCTGGGCAACAAAGGCTGTCTCAAGATTGAGCTGGAGTGCTCCGCTGAGAGATGGGGCCGGGGCCCAATCGGAGGACCGTCCCACTCGTCCACGCAAGGCGTGATAGATCACCCGGTCTGGCGACTTGTGCAAGCACTGAGCACGCTCTTTGATCCGGACACGAACAGGTCTATGGTTGCCGGGTTCTACGACGATCTTCTGCCAGCCACGGACGCTGAGGAGAAACTGATCGACGACCTCGCCGCGAGGTACGCGGGACGGGAAGGCTCGGCAATTCCCGGCGTGCCGCCCGGCGTATCAGTGCCGGAGTTCGCCGCGGGCATTTCAGGACGGGACGTTTTTGACCGCTTCTGCTTTCAGCCGACGATGAACATAGACGGACTGCGTGCGGGATTCACCGGGCCCGGCACCACGCTCTGGACGCTCCCAACTGCGGCGTACTGCACGATAGACCACCGGCTACCCCTCGACATGGACCCGGAGCGCGTGCTCCAGAAGATAAGGGAACACCTCGAGCGGATGGGGTACGGCGACATAGGCGTCAGAACGCTGATGTCGATCGGCGCACAGAGGCTGAACATCGAGGATGACATAGCGCAGGCGGCCCTCAGCGTTTTCGAGGACTGGGAAATGGAGCCGGTGGTCTGGCCTCGCAAGGGCGTAAGCGGACCTTCCGGCGCGTTCAGCCAGATGCTAGGGCTCCCCGTGCTGGGCTCAACCGGCGTCGGTTTCGCGAGCGGTCACGCCGGGCCCAACGAGTTCCTGGTAACGGAGGCAAGCGGCGCGGTGGGAGGGCTCGTGGAACTGGAGCAGTCTTACGCGGACCTTGTGTACGCATACGCCGCGTACCCTGACCGCGCGCTCTGACCGAACCAACCGGACACGATTCAGCGCCAGCCGCACGGAAGCCAGACACGAGAGTGACCATGCCCAGTTTTCTTAAGATCATCAGGCGCAGATAGCCATGCACAACCCTTTAAAGATCATCAAGGCGACTTACCTGTTCAACGGCGCCGACATCGAGCACACGGAAGGCGCGAGCGTATGGTTCGAGGGCGACAGGATCGTCGGTGTTCACGGCGCCGCAATGCCGGACCCGCCGCCCGGGGCGCAGATTCTGGACCTGGGCGACACGTGCATTCTGCCGGGCCTGATGGACTCTCACGTTCACCTGATCTACGGCACCGCGGACAGAATGGACCATCCGAAGAACTACGACCACGTCAACGACGAAGACTCGGACTCGCTGATGCTCCTGAGAACGGTCAGGAACGGCTACCGCCACATGCTGAAGGCCGGCGTGACCACCATGCGAGACGCCGGGGCGCGCAGGCGCGTCACATTCGATCTGAAGGAAGGGATCAGCGCGGGCCTGTTCAGAGGCTTCCCCACGGTCCACGCATGCGGCAGGAGCATCACGATGACCGGGGGCCACTTCCATTTCTGCGAGGAGGAGGCGGACGGAGCGGAGGAGGTGCGCAAGGCGGTACGACGCCTCATCAAGGAGGGTGCGGACTTTATCAAGGTTATGGGTTCAGGAGGAGGCACGTACATAACCGATTACCGCTACGCTTCCTACACGGTCAAGGAGCTGGCGGCAATCGCGGATGAGTGCCACCGGCAGGGTCGAACGTGCACACTGCACGCCATTGCCACCGCCGCGGTCAAGAACGCCGTTGATGCTGGGTTCGACTCGATTGAGCATTTCGAGTTCGTGGAAATGGATTTCACCCGTCGCTTCGATCCTGTCATTGGAGAGCGGATCATCGAGAACCAGATGTGGCTCAGCCCCACCATTCAGACCGGGTACCGCAAGTTGGAGTCCCTGCTGAACCTCCAACAGGAGAGGCCGCTGACCCGAGCCGAGCAGGAGAATCTCACATACGCGCAGTGGAAGCAGGAAGGGCAGCTATACGTCACTGGCAAGCTGTGGGAGATGGGAGCGCGCAAGTTCGTTATGGGCACCGACGCCATCTCGGAGTTCGGAGACTACGCAATCGGCATGGAGCTGATGGCCGAGGCCGGAATCCCGAACAGAGAAGTGCTGAGGGCCGCGACACGCAACTGCGCGGAGGACTTCGGGATACTGGACGACTACGGCACGCTAGAGAAGGGCAAAGTCGCCGACATAACCGTGGTCCGCGGCAATCCCATGGAGGACATAACCGCCGTCCGGGACGTTGTGCAAGTGGTCAAGGGCGGCTACGTCTTACCGATGGAGGCGCTCGATCTGTTTCCCGCCGGACCAGGCGCCGCCGCTCCGAGGCGAGGTCTGGGCAAGCGAAGACCCGACCCGGAAGTGGTACGCCTCGCGGAAGATCTCAACCGCCTCGAATAGGGGACCGGCGCCTTCGCTCTAGGCTGCTAAGCTACGATGCGCCGCAGTCGAAACTCTCGCTTGGATGCAACCGACCGGCCCCGGCGAAAGCTGGGCCTTAGTGGCGGGCGGACCTGTTCGTGCTGACAGGTGTCTCTTCCTCAGGCAAGATGCGATCAGCATCATCGCCCGACTGCGCCTTTCGAAACTCCCGGATCCCCTTACCCATCGCCCCACCCACCTCGCCGAGCCTGCCCACACCAAAAATGATGAGCACGACTACGAGGATGATAATTAGCTCTGGTATTCCAAATCCGCGGGTAAACGGCAATTGCTGTACCTGCCAGCCAGTTTGAGAATAAATTCATCATACCGCTCCAAGTACAACCTGGTCAACGCTCCCCGCAGATTTGGTAGCGTCTTACGGAGGCCCGGCCCCCTGACTACATGGTCCGGATTACACCGACTACCTTGCCCTGCACAGACACCTGATCTGCCGGAATGACGATAGGATCCATAGTAACGTTGGCGGGCTGAAGCCTCACGCTATTGCCTTCCAGGTAGAAGCGCTTCAGGGTAACTTCGTCGTCCCGCAGCCTCGCGGCGACCATTTCGCCGTTGCCGGCGTTGGACGTGGGCTCAAGCAGCACAAGGTCCCCATCCGCCACAAGCGCGTCGATCATGGACTCGCCACGCACGCGAACCGCGTAAACCTCGTCCCTGCCATCCACAAGGAACGCAGGTAAGTCTACGCTGTCGATCCCCTGCTCACGCCAGCCGCTCGAAGGAGCAACGGGCAGAGGCGAGCCGGCGGCGATGTTGCCCATGATCGGTACGGCTACGGTGTTGCTCCTGGAACGCCGATGTCTCTCACCGAGGACAATGCCCCGAGATACATCAGGCTGTCGCGCGAGGTATCCTTCCCTCTGCAGAATGCGCAGGTTGTAATCGACGACGGACGTGGAACTGATTTCGCACCCGTGCTGGATGTCGCGCACCGTGGGCGGGTACTGGTTTTCATCCATGAATCCTACAATGAATTGCATGATGCTCTTTTGTTTTTCCGACAACTTCTTAGCAGGCATGTGCTCTCCTCTACTGGATACTTCATCCTCTTTCCAGCGACGTTTGAGACCGGCATGACATTTCGGGCCGTGCGAGGACCCTCCGCGCCATGCAAAGACTGCAATGCGACCGCAAGAGAAAAGATGTTCTGAACAGAATCTAGCACGGAAGATCTAGCGTGTCAACCCATCGCATGACATCGTGGATCTGAGGGAGCGAATCCGGCCGCGTGAACGAGAGTTGGCCGGACCGGAGCCAAACCTCCTGGTCCCGGGCCAAGCCGGAACCTGCCAACCCGGAGGTTTAAGCAAACCGCCTCCGCTGTCCAGCACGGAGGCTAACGTGCCCTCTGTCTGATGCGTGCTTTTCGCGGACGGCCGCTAGCACCTTTGACGTTTACTACCTGGCGAAAGGTGTTAACCACCTCAACGAGGCTTGCCGACTGCCGGATAACGCGGTCTACATCCTTGTAGGCTTCCGGGATTTCATCGAGGAAGCCGGCATCGTGCTTGACTTCGATGCCTTCCATTGAGCGCTCGAAGTCGGCCATCGTGAAACGCTTTCGAGCTTCGGTCCGGCTGAACCGGCGTCCGGCTCCGTGGGGCGCCGAGCAGAATGACTCCACGTTGCCAAGCCCCCGGACCACATAGCTTTGCGTACCCATAGAGCCGGGAATGAGCCCAAGCTCGCCACATTGCGCGCTGATAGCCCCCTTCCGGCTCACCCAGACCCATGCATCGAAGTGGACTTCGTTCTGCGTGAAGTTATGGTGGCATTGAATCGTCTGGACTCGTTCCAGCTTCCGGCTATGGTCACCGTGGAGGGCCTCGGAGAGCGAAACCAACACGCGATCCATCATCACCTCGCGGTTGGCTTTAGCGTACTTCTGGCACCACAGAAGGTCCTCGATGTAGTCAGCGAACTCCTGAGTTCCTTCTTCAAGGTATGCAAGATCAGCGTGCGGCAAGTCGATCTTCTTGCTTATGCATAGTCGTTGAGCTTCGCGGATATGATGAGTCGCAACGCGGTTGCCCACGCCCCGAGAGCCCGAATGCAAGAATGCCCAGACAACGCCATGAATGTCCTCGACGATCTCGATGAAGTGATTGCCACTGCCGAGCGTTCCCATCTGAAGTCGCCAGTGCGGAGCTATTGAGTCGTAGAGCCGCTTCCGTGAACCGGCACGTTCTGCCAACTCCTGCGTCCTGTCGACGGCTGAACCGTAGAGACGCCGGTTGCGGCCGCCGGCCGCTAGGGGGATACGCCGCTCGATGCTCTCCCGCAGCGGGGACAAATCGGACGGGAGATCGGTCCGGTGCAGAGCGGTCTCGACGGCAATCATGCCACAGCCGATGTCCACTCCTACCGCTGCAGGTATGATCGCTCCTTCGGTGGGTATTACGGAGCCTACCGTGGCACCCAAGCCCAAATGACAGTCCGGCATCACCGCAATGTGCCGGTAAATGAATGGCATTGTGGAGATGAGTTTAATCTGCGCCAGAGCCTTCGATTCTATTTCACCGGGCGGCAACCAAGCTGCTGCCTTATCGTTGATCCTGAACAACTCTCTTCCTCTCCTCCAGAGCTGCGCGCCCGTTCCCGCCGACGGGGCTCCAAACAACCGTTTTCCGGCCGTTCGAGTGAACGGGTGTTAGCGCCAGCATAGTTCGAACATGGCGAAATGAAAGGAGCCTTGGCGCAGGGCCAAGGCTCCAAAAGTCAGAACCGATGTGGTTGGAACTGGACTTACTAGCTAGCCCCCCCCTGAATTGACCAGAGTAGCAAGTCGTGATTTGCGACGCGCGGCGTTGTTCGCATGCAGCGCGCCCTTCTGTACAGCCTTGTCGAGCCCTCGAATTGCCGCGCCAAGCGCCTCTTGTGCCGCTTCCGAATCGCCCTTTTCGGCGCTCCGCCGCGTCTTTCGAACCAAGGTCTTAGCCCGGCTCCTAAGGGAGACGTTCCTCTCCCGGCGCCGCAGCGATTGCCGACCTGCTTTCTTTGATGGCAACTTCCCTACTCCTTAGAGTTTCTTCCGGCTATGCAACCTTTCCGAACCAAGGTCTGCAGGTGGTGATTCAAGACAGATACCTATCGTTCCGGTTCGGTAAGCGGCCGGCGTCCCTTGTGGACCCAGATGGTCGTCAGTCGGAGGACGGCAGTTTTCGGGGCTGCTGAGCTTCCATCAACGCATCGTGGCACTCGACGGACCCTTCGCCCGCCTTAGTGCACAGAATCACGGCGCCGCATTCCTCGCACTGATAGCGTCTGCCCAGTTGATTTGCCACTCTACTTCATCCCCAGTGATATTCCGCAACACTTGATGGTGCCTTCACCACCCTTGGTCACGACGAACTCGGCACCGCATTCCTGGCACCTATAGCGTTTGCCTGTCTGACTCGACAATGCCGCCCCTCGATCTCCAAGGGTATTTGATCTGGCAGATTATAGCATGACGGAGTGTTCATTAGGAGCGTGAGCAGAGCCGCGCTCACCAGCGTCTTGCGGTCTCAATGACAGTCTGCGCGGAGTCGTAGTCGCGAGGGCCTCGCCGCATGATCGGAGGGATGATGTATATGCGACGATGCCCGGCCTGGAACAGATCGGCAACGGTTTGAAGCGCTATGTCGCTACCGGAACGGCCACGGTCCAGGTCGACCCTTGCCCACTCGGGAACGTCGCCAAACGTGGTTCCGTCCTTAGCCAGCATTGGAATGCCCCAAAAGACCGGAGTGTCCAAAGCGCTCCCTGTGCGGGCCTCGTAGCTATCCACGAACTCGTTGGCCGACGCCGCGCCGAAGACCGACTGCAGCAAGAAAAACTGGGCGCCTGCCTCGACTTTCCGCCGCGTTAGACGAACCTGGCCATCGACGTCTCCGATAATGTCTATCGTGGCGCCAACGCAGAGGCTGGCTGGAGACCTCAACTGCAGACCTCGATAGTCAAAGCGTGCATTTAAGTCTTCAATTGATGAGAGCAGGCCCGTGGGAGTGAAGTCGTTGACCTCGTTGGTGTGGGTTCTCTCACTGCTAGTGAAATGATCTCCTCGTAGCACTACGAGATTTCTCAAGCCGTGGAGGTCGGCACCGAGCAAAAGGCTCTGTAAGGCCAGCTTGTTCATGTCTCGTGTCGCCAGTGTGACCAGTACATCCTTGGCGTAGCGGGACTTGATCCAAGCTGCCGCCAGGACAGAGTTAACGGTGACGAAGCGTCCCGGGTTGTATCCCACGGAGATAAAGTCCGCGCCGAGGCGCCGCGCGGGTTCCAACAGATCCTGTCCGGACCCTCGCGGGGGCGAAAAATCGCAGATGAAGAGGGGGGACTCTCCGGCAGACCTGTGCTTTTCGACGATAGTAGTCAACGGATCGCCGAAACACAGAACGACGCCCGCGTCGTCGCGGGCGTCGTTTCAACGGTTCCCAACTAGAATGTATGGATGCTTGCCGCAGCCGAGCTACTTCCAGGCCAAGAATCCCAACTTGTCCGGGGTTAGCGACACTCGATGGGAGTCTGCGCACTTGAAGCGTTCCTCGCGAAACTCCCTGCGCTTCCCAGAAAGTGAAGACTGCTCCATGATCGTCCTTTCCGGGCAAAAGGGGCACTCAACCTCGTGATCCAGCCGGTTTCCTGTTCTAACTGCCTGAACGTACGTGGTGACACTTCTCAACGAAGGAGAGTCGCCTATATATCGAACCACATAGCGTGTGGCGGAACTGAGCAGACTCTGGTCACCGTTTCTCCTGCTCTGGCCTGAGAACTGGTAATCCTGGTACCCGCACTGTAAGCACTCCGGTTCATGGTATGTCCGAATGAGCCGAGCATGGCACCTTGGGCAGCTGCTTTCCCGTACAGGGGCTGAGGCTATCTGTGTCGCGTACACGCCTATCCTCCTAATCCGAAAATCGATGTTGTCAAATGGAGAGATTTAATTTTAAACGACTAAAGACCAGAAAAGTCTTGGCCAAGTATTAGATTAATACGTGCATTGCTGGGTGTGTCAAGACACTTTATTCGGCAAAAAGCACCAATTTCATGCCGGATGCGGGCACTGATGTTCGGACCATGCGTTGTATCTTCGACGTTAATGCCTGAAACACGCCGTAAATGGGCCGATGAGACCATACTGATTGTGACGGCGGTCACACACGTGAAGGCGCTAAGTTGCTGAGCGAGCACTGTCCTTCTTGTTGCAACTCCATTCACGAAATCCGCACCCATAGATTGAGTGAAGCCTGACCCTCTGTCGGTGCAGCCTAGTTGAGGTGGCTGAAAGACAGGTGCCGTTATGCCGCCTAAGGCGGTGGGCGAGCCTATACGCTCAGACGGGAGATGCGATGGTCCTTACACGGCAATCGATCGTGTCCGTTCGGCTCCGTGCGAATGTGCGGATGCCCGCCGCCGGACCGAACATGACAGTGGAGGTCGGCCTGCGGGCGCGCCTTGGCCAAGTAGGCGTCGTTGACACGATTTTCTAACCGGTGGTATAGTTTGTCTGCTTTGGAGCGACGCCTCTTTACCCAACTGCGTTCCTACCGGGAAGCCATGATGGTTTCCTCTCCTTTGTTGTTCCATCCTTTCTACATAAGTCCCAGCACTTCTCAACGTACTCGCCGGTTTCGGTATGCATGCGAAGGTTCGAGACTGCGATAGCAACCAGCGACTCAATCGGCATATATAGGAGACCTCAATGGCATTGAACGTCATCGTCTGCGTCAAGCAGGTGATAGATCCGGAGACCCCTTCATCGGCTTTCAAGATTGATGCCGAGGCCAAGAGGGTGGTGCCGCCAGCCGGCATCCCGCCTGTGGTAAACGGTTTTGACGAGCACGCAGTGGAAGCTGCGCTGCGCATCAAGGACGCGGGAGAGGCCAACGTCACCGTCATTTCGGCAGGTCACAACTTTGTGATGGACGTGATGAAGAAGCCTCTCTCGATGGGCGCGGACGGGATGATCATGGTGGACGACCCAGCCGTAGCGAACCTCGACGCGTTCGCCACGGTCCAAGTACTCTCGGAAGCCATCAAGAAGATTGGTGAGTACGATCTCATCCTGTGCGGGAGGCAAGCCTCGGACTGGGACAACGCCCACGTCCCCATGGGCATAGCAGAGGCGCTTAGACTGCCCTGTGTAACACTTGCCCAGAAGGTGGATGTGCAGAACGGTACTGTAAACGTTCACCGCAGTCTTACCGACGGATACGAGGTGGTGGAGGCCGCCACCCCGGCGCTTGTTTCGGTAAGCAACGAGTTGGGCGAGGCCCGTTACCCGACGCTGCGCGGAATTATGGCCGCCTCTCGGAAGAGCCCCGAAGTCTGGTCTATTTCGGACCTCGGCCTAACTGCCGACGATCTTGCACCAAGAATCACCTTGCAGGACCTGTACCAACCCGTAAGCGACGCCCACGTGGAGATAATCTCGGGCGATGATGAGGCGGACGCCGGTCGGAAGCTGGCGGATCGCCTGCGGGAACTCAAGCTCATATAGATTCGCGAAAAACAGGGAGTCAACACGATGTCAACAGTCTTGGTTGTCGGTGAACTGCAGGACAGCGTAGTCCAGCCTGTCACCCATGAACTTACGGCTACTGGACGCAAACTGGCTGACGCCTCCGGCGGAACAGTTGCCGTCGCCCTCATGGGCGGCCAAATCGACTCCGAGCTTGCCGGCAGCGCTATAGCTCACGGAGCGGACAAGGTGTACCTAGTCCAAGACGCACAATTGGAAGGGACTGCACTAGATGCCTCAGTAGCAGCGCTTGAAAGGCTATGCGCACACGCAGCTCCCGACATCATTCTTATCGGGAAGACGGACACCGGGCGCGACCTCGGCCCGCGCTTGGGGTACCGCCTTAAGGCAGCCGTCGCACAAGATTGCACAGAGGCGTGGATGGAAGGCGACCGAGTAGGCGCCACCAGGCCGGTATACGGCGGCAATGCAGTTGCGCAGATTGTCTTCGGACCCGGCGACCTGCAGGTGCTTACAATGCGTCCGAGAGCCGTCGAGCCCCTGCCGGCAGACGAAGGGCGCAACGGCGAAGTCGAGTCCTTCAGCCCAGGAATCGATGCCTCCGATATCAAGGTGAAAGTCCTGGACACGGTCCAAGAGGAGTCCCAGGGTGTAAGGCTGGAGGACGCCTCAATTGTGGTTAGCGGAGGTCGCGGCCTCGGCGGTCCGGGCCCTTTCAACCAGCTTAAGGAACTGGCCACAGTCCTTGAAGGCGCACTGGGAGCTTCCCGCGCAGCGTGTGACGCCGGGTGGCTGGACCACTCGCACCAAGTAGGGCTTACCGGCAAGACGATCGCGCCGGACCTGTACATTACTGTTGGCATCTCCGGCGCCAGCCAGCACATGGCAGGCTGCTCCGGGGCCAAGAACCTCGTGGCCATCAACCGGGACGAGGAAGCGAACATTTTTAAGGACGCTACTCTGGGCGTAGTCGGGGACTGGGCCAAGGTGTTCCCTGCATTCATGGAACAGGTCAAAAAGCTCAAAGCGTCCTAACAGACAGCAGGCCAGGCTGGCAGATTCAGGAACTCTTCACTACACAGGTGGTCGACTTGACGGAAGGTGACTTCGGCATAGACCTACAAAAGGTCAAAGAGACCATTGACGATGCAGAGGTCATGTCTCTGTTTTTCCCGACACTGCGTAAGTCTCTTATTATCGATGCCCGCACCACCGAACGAGACGGGCCTATGGTGAAGGTGCTTCCGATGGCCGCATCCCCACAGGAGCGCTTGCGCGGGCTGCGGCGCATGAGGCCGGGCTTTCCACGCCTTCGAAGCCTGACGCTGATTCCGTGGCTGCGCTACATCGACAGCCTTATGACCACGGGCGTGTGGGAGCGCATCATCGACCGCCTCAGCAAGGCGGCCCCAGGAGACGACGCGCTGATCTCAACATGCGAGGCCGCGCTCAAGGAGCTCAAGGACTACGAGAAGGCTGAACTCCTCTCCGCGGTCAGAGGCGACAACTACCGCACCATCTGGTCGGCGCGGTAACGCCTCGCAGCGCCGTCCGTCTTTGCCACAACGTCTTCCCGGACTCTCTAAGCGACACTGAACCGGAGCCAGCCATGCCAAGGCCCGTAACCATTGCGGACACTGTCAGTTTCAGGACAGTGTCCAATGCGGCGATCCACCCAGACGGCGACATCATTGTGTATGCGCTTAGCGAACCGTTCGGGAACGGAGGCAACACGCCGAGGTCCAGGCTCTGGGTGGTCAAGTCTGACGGCGGGAGGCCGCGCCCTTTCACAGCCGACACGGGCTCGGACACAATGCCGCTGTGGTCGCCAGACGGCAGCCGGTTAGCCTTCCTTTCGGACCGTGAGAGCGACCTGGGCAGGCAGGTGTACGTGATGCACCGAAGCTTCGGCGAGGCCGAGCGGCTGACCAGCACAGGGGGACGCATCGCGGCAAGCGCCGCAATGCAGACGTTCGCGTGGTCGCCGGATGGCACACGGATCGCGTTCCTGATGACCGAACCGGAGACGGACGAGGCATCCCAGCGAAAAGCGGAGGGCCGAGACCACATCCGATTCGAGAAGGAGCCTAACTACAACCGGATCTACGTGGTCGACTTGACCACAGGAGAGATCGAATGCGCCTCCCCGGCCGGACTACAGATATGGGAGTTCGGGTGGTCCCCCGACGGGGAGTACTTCGCGGCGGTCGCATCCGACGAGCCTTACAAGTACGACTGGTACCTTGCCAGGCTCGTACGTTTCCGGGCGGGAAGAAGTGGTCCAGCACAGACGCTACACCAGACGAAGCGTCAGCTTGCCAAACCAAATTGGTCACCCGACGGAACACGGATCGCGTTCCTGTCTTCGATCTGGAGCGACCAGGGAGCCGTGGGAGGCAGCGTGTTCGTCATGCCAGCGGACGGGGGCGATGCGAGAGAACTCCAGGGTAGCCGTACGACGAGCCCAAGCTGGACCGAGTGGTCGCAGGACGGAGGGACGCTGTACATCGCCGGTCACGAACGCGGCGGTAGCGGCATAGCCTTGCTCGATGTGGAGACAGGGACGAGGACACAGTTGTGGCATACGGAGGGCGCGATCGGCGGCGGTTCCTGGCCACCCTGCTCGCGGGACTGCGACGGCAACTTTGCCGTGATCGTCGAGGACGCACACAGGCCGGCGGAGGTCCATAGGGCGAAGCCGAAAGGCGGGGCGCTCGCACTCCGTAAGCTGACCGATCTGCATCCGCAGGCCTCGGAGCTCGAACTGGGCCGGACCGAGATGCTTCACTGGAACTCCAGCGACGGCCAGCGTATCCAGGGGCTACTCATCCGCCCGACCGGAGAATACGGCGATGGGCCGTGGCCGCTGATTGTGGACGTACACGGCGGCCCGGCGTCGATGCACGCCAACAGGTACGTGATGGGAATGGGCAGGCTCGGCTGGCTCCAGCACGCCGCCTCCAGGGGGATGGCGGTCTTCATGCCAAATCCGCGGGGTAGCACAGGCTGGGGAGTCGAGTTCACGGAATCAAACCTCAATGACCTCGGCGGCATGGACTGGGAGGACGTACTCGCCGGTGTAGACCACTGCATCGCGATCGGCGCGGCCAAGGAGGGCAGGCTCGGCATCACCGGGTGGAGCTACGGAGGTTTTCTCAGCGGGTGGGCGCTCACGCAATCGGACCGGTTCAGCGCATGCGCCATCGGAGCGGCGGCCCCGTATCGCCGCAGTTGGCATGGCAACTCGGGCATTAAGAACTGGGTGGGGACGTACCTTGGCTACCCCGACCCGTGGGACCCGGACGGAGCGTACCGGCACTACTCGTTCATCTCGCATATCAAGAACGCCAAGATGCCGACGCTGATAATGCACGGAGACAGGGACGCCGACGTGCCGATCGAGCAGGCGCACATGCTATACCGAGCTCTGAAGGAACACGGCGTGGAGACGGAGTTCGTCTATTACCCTGGCGGAGGCCACGGCATCAGCCAGAGGGACCAGGTCATGGATATAGGCCGCCGCGTGACCGCATGGTTCGAGGAGCGCCTGTAAGAGGCTGTCCTTGAGTTACGGCCACCTCGGTCCTCGTACCCGCTCTCGAGCAGAGTTATGGCTTGGCGCACATTCCTTCGGCAAGCTCAGGACAGGCCCCCAACCTCCTCCGAGAGGGAAGCAACCCTTCGGGCTCCCACTTCAGATGATGTTGAGATAGATTCCAATCCCTGTAGCGGGGTAAAGCAGCGATGCCGACGCCTGTACCGCTGAGTCGATGCGCTGTACCCTTTCAGCACATCCCGCAAGGAGACGCAAGCATGGCAACTCAGACACGGCCCAGCCTCAAATGGAAGAGCGGCGAGGTAAGCGATGGACCGCATCGGGCGCCTGCGAGGGCCATGCTCAGGGCCGTGGGGCTCGACGACGACGACATGAACAAGCCGTTCGTGGCCATCGCCAACCTGGCTTCGGACGTCACGCCATGCAACGTTCACCTGACGCGCCTGGCCGACAAGGTGAAGGAGGGGCTCCGGGCCGCGAACGCGGTGCCGTTCATGTTCGGGACGATCACGGTGAGCGACGGAATCTCGATGGGCACGGAGGGGATGAAGGCGTCGCTCGTGAGCCGGGAGGTGATCGCGGACTCGATAGAGACCGTAACGATGGCGGAGGGCATGGACGGCCTGCTGGTGGTGGCTGCGTGCGACAAGAACATGCCCGGGGCCCTGATGTCGATGGCGCGGATGAACGTGCCGGCGATCTTCGTGTACGGCGGCGCAATCATGCCCGGCAAATGGCAGGGCAATGACGTGAACATCCAGGATGTGTTCGAGGCTGTGGGCGCATGGTCGCAGGGGAACATGTCGCTGGAGGACCTGATCGGGCTGGAGTGCGCGGCGTGCCCCGGAGAGGGCGCCTGCGCCGGCATGTTCACGGCAAACACGATGTCGTCGGCGATCGAGGCGATGGGGATGTCCGCGCCGGGGGCGGCGTCGATACCGGCGATAGACCCACGGAACGAGTCGGTGGCGTTCGAGTCGGGCGCGATGCTGTACAACCTGCTTGAGCGGGACATCCGGCCGAGAGACATCATCACGCGCCGGTCGTTGGAGAACGCGATCACTGTCGTGCTGGCGATGGGGGGATCGACGAACGCGGTGCTGCACCTGCTGGCGATCGCGAGCGAGGCTGAGGTGGAGCTGAACATCGACGACTTCGACAGACTGAGCCGTCGCACGCCCTACCTGACAGACCTGCGGCCAGGGGGCCGGTACGTGATGTCCGACGTAGACCGGGCAGGCGGGCTGCCGGTGCTGATGAAGGAACTGCTGGCCGCGGGGCTGCTGCACCCGGACGAGATGACCGTAACGGGCAAGACGCTGGCCGAGAACCTGGATACGTTCGGCGGGAAGCCGGACGGCCGCGTGATCTATCCGGTGTCGGAGGCGAGAAGCCCAACCGGCGGCCTGGTGATCCTGCGAGGCAACCTGGCGCCGGAGGGATCTGTGCTGAAAGTGGCGGGCACGAAGAGCCTGAGTCACGAGGGGCCGGCGAAGGTATACGACGGCGAGCGGGCCGCGTTTGAGGCTGTGACCAGCGGCAGGATTGAGTCGGGCGACGTGTTGGTGATCCGGTACGAGGGGCCGAAGGGCGGGCCGGGGATGCAGGAGATGCTGGCGGTAACAGGAGCGATGGCGGGTCAGGGCCACGGCGACGACGTGCTTCTGACGACGGACGGTCGGTTCTCCGGCGCTACGCGGGGCGCTTCGATCGGCCACATCGCGCCGGAGGCTGCGGTCGGCGGGCCGATCGGGCTGGTGAAGGACGGCGACATCATCGTGATGGACGTGGAGCGCAGGGAGCTAAGCGTAAGGCTCTCGGACGATGAGCTGGCGCGGCGGCGGAGCGAGTGGACCCCGCCGGAGCCCAAGTACAAGCGCGGCGTGATGGCGAAGTACGCCAAGCTGGTGTCGTCGGCGTCCGTGGGGGCTGTCACCGGCTAGGCGGGGCAGCAGGGCATGGGCCCTGCACCCATAAAGGGGGACGCGATGGTGTGCCCTGCCGAGGGGCCCTTTGACCGGCTCGGAGCAGGCTCCTTCGGCAAGCTCAGGACGGCGTCTAGCCCTCTCCCACCAAGGAGACTTTGCGTAACTACTTGTGTGTGGAGGGGAACCCCATCCCAGCCTTCCCCAGCAGACTGGGGAAGGGGTCGGAGAACTCTCTCCAAAGGCCTGCACGACGGTTGTGCAAAGGTCTCCATCGAGTGAGAGGAGAAGGGGAATTGCGGAAATGTCGTCTCGTTTTGTCTCACTTTGTCTCGTTTCGTAGCTGTGAGCGCTTGATCGCGAGACAGAAACGAGACGACTGTGAGACACGAATGAGACGGATTTGAGACGCTATGAGACGAAAGTGAGACAGTCATCCTGGACCCAGCTTCTAGTCTACGTCCAGCCTCACGCAGGGCGAGGCGGTAAGCTGGGTCTGGATCGAGGGTGTCGCCAACGCCGGCGTCAGATATTACGTTTCGTACACAGAGCCGACCCAGAGGCGCAGAATTCCGACCCATTCTTGGCTCGTGGGCGAAGTCGTTGCGAGGCGCCCGCGAGGGGATCCCCGCAGTCGGAGCATGTATGCAGGAGCCAAGAGGCAGGACGCTGCCCAGGTGGAATTCGGTGTTCATGCATATATTTTAGTACACCAGTTCTCTTAGGTCAATTGACCGCAGGCGAGGCAGTGCCTTAGCGGCTTGTTGGGCGGGCGGCGAAGCCCCTATAATGGCCGCCGGAGCGCAACGAGAGATCACGCTACGAACGGGAGAGTACGGTAGATGAGCCAGCAGCCAGATGAACAAGCCGAGGGCCGGGATATGTCGCGGAGGGCCTTTCTGACGAAGGCTCCGCTGAGCATCATAGCCGGCATAACTATCGGCGTTGTTGGCGGGAGGCTCCTCGGCTCCGTGCTCGGCAACCGAGCGACTCCGCCGCAGTTCCCGGAAGACTCGATCTTCAGTCCCGCAAAGGACCGGAACCAGATCTAAGTGGGGCTGCCCAAGGCGCGCTGTGATAAGTGCGTGGTGGGCGGTACTGGATTTGAACCGGTGACCTCTGCGATGTCAACGCAGCGCTCTAAACCACTGAGCTAACCGCCCGCCAAGGGATTTGAGTGTAGCGTTGCCCCCTCGGACGGTCAAGGCAAGGCGCCCGCGACGGCAGATAAGCCGAGGACGGTATGACCGCCCGTACCAAGCGACTCATCGCATCTCTCAAGTCGAAGTACCGCGACGAGCCGGAGGGGTTCCGCGCGTTGCTGCCTGGGCCTTCGGACGCGGGTTCACACACACGTCATCCGAGCGCCCGCGTCGGCGCGGGGGACGCGGGGGGGAGGCAAGAAGCTGAATCACGCTGGGGTCTAAGGTGGCCATAGCCTACTCAGATAGTGAGATATCTTCGTTTGTTGAAGAGCGAAAACCGCTCTCCAAGGACTGGCGTGCACGGTTACGCAGGCGTGTCAAGCGGGGCCATTCGGAAAGCGAGTTAAGTCTCACCGTAGAGCGGAAGGGAATTCCGCATCATCCTCCGGCAGAATACCGTCAACCAGTTTGACTTCTCAGTTATCCTAGCGGTGCTCATCCCGCATTCCAACCGGCTATTTCGGCTACGACGCTACAACGGGAAGAGCCACGAACACACGAATAGCCTCGAAGGCGAGACTTTCTACGACTACCATATCCACATGGCCACCGAACGCTACCAGGAGATAGGGGCCCGCGAAGACGCCTTTGCGCAGGTTACCGACAGGTACCAAGATCTTGACGGAGCGTTGGATTGCCTGATAGAGGACGCTTGCTTCGAAGCGCCTCCGGATCCGCAATTGAGTTTCCTCCAGGAGATGTGATTATGGCCATCACCTCAATCGAGAAGGATTTCCAGGAGAAGGTCTCAGATAAGGTGCGGCTATCAGAAGAAGGACTAGAGCGCTATCGCGTGTTTACGCCATTCCGATTCGAGGACGGCGACCACCTGGCGATCGTTCTAAAGCGGGACGGTGCCGAGTGGGTCCTGTCAGACGAAGCCCACACGTACATGCATCTCACCTACGACGTGGACGAGAGCGACCTGCACAGCGGCACGAGACAAAAGATCATCTCCAACGCACTATCACTGTTCGAAGTCGAAGACATGGATGGAGAGCTTAGACTTGCCGTCCCGAACGAACGGTATGGGGACGCGCTATTCTCCTTCGTGCAGGCGCTTCTCAAGATTTCCGACGTGTCGTTCCTATCGCGTGAGCGGATCCAATCAACATTTCAGGAAGACTTCCGATCACTCTTCTCGGGATCGGTCCCGGAAGACCGCATGACCTTCAATTGGCACGATCCGGATCGGGACCCACAGGGCATATACGAAGTAGACTGCCGCATCAACGGGATGCCTCAGCCTCTCCTGGTACACGCGCTGCCAAACGACCGGAGAACCAGGGACGCCACAATCGCGCTTCATCAGTTCGAGAAGTGGGAAATTCCGTTCCGTTCGCTGGCGATCTTTGAGGACCAGGAGTCCATAAACCGCAAGGTCCTCGCACGGTTTAGCGATGTGTGCGAGAAGCAGTTCTCAAATCTATTGGGCAACCGGGACAGGATCACCCGCTACCTCGACTATGTTATGTTTGCTGGTAGAAGAATCGAGGACTAGTTGCCACGGTGCACGACTAGCGGAAACAAATGAGCTCGATTAGTCGGAAGCGCTGCCAAATGTCCCATAGGTAAAGACCGTGCTGGGAGTCCCTGAGGGTGGCAGCTCTCAGACGGACAGATAGAAGCGGCAGCGCTTGAGCTGTCGGACGAGGCGCTCGCCTACGACCGGGAGCGGCTGGCGTCGGCGCTGCGGGGGGAGTAAGGGGGAAGTGACTCCCGATACAGGAGACCCTGTATGGTTTGGTTCCTAGTTCAAGTCAGTAAGGACATTGGATTCGCAAACATTACCAGCAATCAACGCTATCAGAACAATCTCTGGACAGAGAAAGCCCGAGATAAAGATCATGGCGCCGTGGAACCAGGTGATGAACTTCTCGTCTACTGCACCAGCAACGTGCCCAGCCACGGCGCGTCACTCGCCTTTAGTGTCGCAGTCAAAGGAGTGAGTTCTGACAAAGTCACATTTCAACTCGCCGAACCTCACTGGTTCAAGTCTCCCATCAAACGCCAAGACATCATCGCTTTAGTGTACGGACACAGCCTTCCTGAGGTATTTGGCAAGTGTGGTCAGCAAGGATTCAACATCGCTAGAGTCGAGCAATCTGCCGCGCAGCAGATCTTGGCGCTTGGCAATGCGGTGCACGATGACAAAGCAGGACAAGATTGCCTGCAAGCGCTAGCGAAGAAAACCTTACTTCCAGTCGGTTTCCATGAAGAGATCGAAATGTTGCTTGAAGATAAAAGGCAGGTCATTTTCCAAGGGCCGCCCGGCACGGGGAAGACGTACGTTGCGCAGAAGCTTGCAAGGCATCTAGCGGGATCGGAGGAACGGGTCACGCTGGTGCAGTTCCATCCGTCTTACGCTTACGAGGACTTCGTGCAGGGCTACCGGCCCGCGCTCGTGGCTGGGCAGCCGGGATTCGAGATGCGGGACGGGCCGCTGCTGCAAGCCGCCGAGCGGGCGCGAGCTGACTTGTCCGGCGCCAAGCACTTCCTGGTGATTGACGAGATAAACCGCGGCAGCCTGGCCAAGGTGTTCGGGGAACTGTATTTCTTGCTGGAATACCGGGACCAAGAGATTCGACTCCAATACTCGGGCGCACCGTTCTCGCTGCCTGAGAACCTGTACATCATCGGGACTATGAACACGGCGGACCGCTCGATCGCGCTGGTGGACCTGGCTTTGCGTAGACGATTCTACTTTGTCATGTTCCATCCAGACGAGGAGCCGGTTAAGGGCGTGCTCCGCCGGTGGATCGAGAAGAAGTCGCCTGGGATGGAGTGGGTTGCAGGGGTCGTCGAAGAAGCGAACAAGAAGCTGAGAGTCGACCGGCACGCCGCAATAGGGCCGAGCTACTTCATGAAGGATATTCTCGATGAGGACGTGGTCAAGCGCATTTGGAAGCACAGCGTCCTCCCATACATCGAGGAGCGGCGGTTCGGGGGCGACGAAGTGACCGAGGAGTTCGACCTAGAGAGGCTGCGCCGAGAGGTTGGCCGTGGCGGTAGCGCGAGCGGAGATGCGCAGGAAGGAAGTGGCGGCGCTACAGAGAACCAAGGCGGCGCCGGAATTGAGGACGGCGGCCCAGAGTGATGGGGGCCTTTGCGTTGCTCCCGGCGGGGTGCGGAAACCCCATCCCGACTTTCCCCAGCAGACTGGGGAAGGGGCCAGAGAACCTTCTCAATTGGCCAAAGCGACAGTTACGCAAAGGTCTCCAATGATGCGCCGGATCGACCTACGGGAGTACGCGAAAAGTGGGCCACTCAAGCTTTCGGTCGATGAACGCGACGCGCTGACGGAGGCGCTACCGTCGCTCACCATCGAGCCTGCCCAGGGTACGGAAGGCTGGTACAACCTTACACCGGGATCGACTGTTGGCGCCATTGAGATTGGCGAACTGTCGGTGCTCATCAGGCCCAAGATGCCTATATCGCAGTTGCTGTCGCTGGCGTGCTACGCGATGGGCGCGTACAAGCAGCAAGCCGAGCGGGCGTTCGAATTCGAAGAGGAACGATCGCTGCCCGACACGCTGGCACTGGCGCTGACCGCAGCAGCTCGGCGGGCATTCGCGCGCGGACTGCTCCACGGGTACCGTACGGAGGAGGGGGCGCTGCAGACCGTACGAGGGCGGATCAGGTTCAATGAGCAGATACGGCGCAGGTTCGGGATCGCCGTGCCGGTTGAAGTGAGATATGACGAGTTCACGGACGACATTCTGGCGAATCAACTCGCTAAAGCGGCTGTTCACAAGCTTGGAGGGATGCGGCTACAGTCAGGACGGGCGCGGCGTGGAATTGGGTCGTTGGCGGGTACGCTCGACAACGTCTCACTAGCCGAGTTTCCGGCCAAGAAGGTGCCAACCGTCGAATTCGACCGACTGAACGAACATTATCGCGGCGTGGTGGGGCTGTCACGGCTCATTCTGCGGCACGGCGCCTTCCAGTCGGGCCGCGGGCATGTGCGAGCGGCCGGATTCCTGATGGACATGAACGTGGTTTTTCAAGAATTCGCGACCCAGGCGCTCAGGGAGGCGCTTGGAGCCTCGGCAATTTCCTTCTGCTCTGACAAGCAACTTACAGGTAATCGCCGGATTCATCTGGCCAAGCATGACCGCGTAAGACTCGAACCCGATCTGAGCTGGTGGCATGGCAGTGAATGTGTCTTCGTGGGCGACGCTAAGTACAAACGCATACGGTACGAAGGTGTTTCAAACGCCGACCTGTACCAGCTTCTGGCATACGTAACGGCCCTTGATCTCCCTGGCGGCCTCTTGGTCTACGCACAGGGCGAGGCCACGCAGAGGGACTACGTGGTCAGGCACTCGGGCAAGCGGTTGGAGGTGGCAGCGCTCGATCTATCGGGCAACCTGGGCGAGGTGCTCGATCGCGTGGGGAGCATTGCGGACAAGATCGCTAGGCTGCGGGATGAGGCGCTGGGGATGGCGCGAGCGGCGTGAGGGTGTTCTGTTCCTGAGCGGCACTTCTACGACGTGTAACCCATGTGCCCGGTCTGGGGTGATGGGGCAATTTCATAAGGGTCTGGTTCAACTTCGCCCGCTCGAGGGACTCGGGGCAGGCTCTGACCCTATCTCGTTAGGGGAGAGGGGACCAGAGGGGAACGCCATCCCGAACATCCAGCAGGCTGGGCAAGGGTGAAAACTCCGTCCCAAAATACAGGCATGGTGGTTGTGCAATGGCTTCCATCGAGGGGAATGGGGCTGCGTGGCGATGTCGGGTTTAGGACGGTGTCGGGCGAGGGTTGAGCCGAGGGTGCAAGGTGGGCTGCTCCGTAGCTGGTTCAGGTACGGACGTAGGGCTAAAAACGCGCTGACGATACCCAAAAAACGGGTGACCTTTGTCTTAGACAATGGTAAACTTAGGATGACGCCAAATAGCTTTCAGCGCGTCCCGTTTCAGCTTCTAATTGAACCATTCTTTCGCGGGCGCGCAGGCCGGTAGACTCGGTCACATCCTCAGAGACTCGACAGGAGCAGAGCATGGTCAAGGTCCAGCCTGAGTTGGGCGCCGAACTGTACACGGCGAGCGACATCGAAGTCGTTCCGGGCATGGAGGCGGTCCGGATGCGGCCGGGCATGTACATCGGCAGCACGGGCCAGCGCGGCCTGCACCACCTGGTCTACGAGATCGTGGACAACGCCGTGGATGAGTTTATGGGCGGGTTCGCGACGACGATCGACATACACATAGGCCCCGACGGCTACGTGACGGTGATTGACGACGGCCGGGGCATCCCAGTCGACATCCATCCCGATACCGGCGTGCCGGCGGTCGAGACGGTGATGACGACCCTGCACGCGGGCGGCAAGTTCGGGGGCAAGGCCTATGCCGTGTCCGGCGGGCTCCACGGAGTCGGCGGCTCGGTCGTGAACGCGCTGTCGTACGAGACGATAGTGGAGGTCCACAGGGACGGAAGGATTTACCGGCAAGAGTACTCGCGCGGCGAGGTGATGATCGAGCTGGAGTCGCGGGAGTCCGAGGACGATTCGAAGGCGACAGGCACCACGATAAGATTCGTGCCGGACGCTGAGATATTTGAAGAGATCACCTACGACAACAACGTCCTTTCCCAGCGATTCAAGGAGATGGCGTACCTCAACAAAGGCCTGACCATCAACTTCCGAAGCGACTGGCAACCGACGGCGGAGGGCAAGACTGTCGAGGCGACGTACCACTACGAGGGCGGCATCGCGGAGTACGTGGAGCACCTGGGGCGCAACAAGGAGCCATTGCATAGCGAGCCGATCTATGTCGAGCGCCAGGTGAACGGCACGCTGGTGGAGACGGCGATGCAGTGGAACAGCACGTACAACGAGGCGGTCTACGCGTTCGCGAACTGCATCAACACGATAGATGGCGGCGCGCACCTCACGGGGTTTCGCGCGTCGCTGACCCGCGTGCTGAACGACTACGGACGGAAGCAGCGCCTGTTCAAGGAATCTGACAAAAACCTCTCGGGCGAGGACGTTCGCGAGGGTCTGACGGCGGTGGTGAGCGTCAAGCTGACGAACCCGCAGTTCGAGGGGCAGACGAAGACGAAGCTGGGCAACCCCGAGGTCCGAAACCAGGTGGAGAGCGCGGTGACGGAGGCCCTGACGATCTACCTGGAAGACCACCCGAAGGACTCTAAGCGTATCATCGAGAAGTGCCAGACGTCGCAGCGGGCGAGGGACGCGGCCCGCAAGGCCCGTGACCTCATCATCCGCAAGAACGCGATGGACGGCGGGTCGCTTCCGGGCAAGCTGGCGGACTGCGCGGACCGGAACCCGGAAAACACCGAACTGTACATCGTTGAGGGCGACTCGGCGGGCGGCACCGCGAAGATGGGCCGCAACCGAGCGACGCAGGCGATCCTTCCGCTGCGTGGCAAGATCCTGAACGTTGAGAAGGCCCGACCGGACAGGATGCTGGCCCACGAGGAGATCAGGGCGCTGATCGTGGCGATCGGCGCGGGACTGGGCGAGGACTTCGACCTCACGAAGCTACGCTACCACCGCATCATCATCATGACGGACGCGGACGTGGACGGGGCGCACATCAGGACGCTGCTGCTCACGTTCTTCTTCCGCAATATGCCCGAACTGATCACCAACGGCCACCTCTACATCGCCCAGCCGCCGCTGTACAAGATCAGCAGCGGGCGCAAGTCCTGGTGGGTGTACAGCGAGGGCGAGCGCGAGGGCACGCTCAAGACGCTGGAGGGCAAGAGGGGCGTGAACATGCAGCGGTACAAGGGCCTCGGCGAGATGAACGCGAACCAGCTATGGGAGACGACGATGGACCCGGAGGCACGCACGCTGCTGAGGGTATATCTGGAGGACGCGGTGACCGCCGACGAGATGTTCTCGTTGCTGATGGGCGACGTGGTGGAGCCCCGGCGTAACTTCATAAAGGAGCACGCGCTGTCCGTGAAGAACCTGGACGTTTAGTCCAGGTTCGGGTGACACTTTAGCCCCAGCCCTATTCACCATCTCCCTCTCGAGGGACTCATGGCAGGCTCTGCTCTCTCCTATCAAGGAGACCTTTGCACGACCATACTTGCGGATCGAGCAACCCCATCCCAGCCCTTCGGCTTCGCTCAGGACAGGCCCTTCCCCAGCAGACTGGGGAAGGGGTCAAAGGAATACTTAGACCGACCCAAGTAGTAGTTACGCAAGGGTCATTATCGAGGGAGGGGGCAAGAGAAAGATGTTACTCCCTGTTGTGGAGCTATGCAGAGGTGTCCATCATGGGAGAGGGTGCAGCCTGCGCTCAGGCCCTGCTATCCTCTAGTCCCACATTCCTGTGCTGAAATAGCGTTCCCCGATGTCGTTCATGATTGTGACCACGCGGCCCTCTCCGGCATCCGCAGCGACCTCGTAGGCGCCCAAAAGGTACGCGCCGGAGGACTGTCCCGCGAATATTCCCCTCGACGAGAGAAGCAGGGACATCTTGCGAGCGGCCTCAACGTCGACCGGGATCATGCGGTCTACGACGCTCTGATCGAACGTGTCCGGGACTATGTGATCTTCGCCCAGCGGCTTGAGCCCCTCTACACCGGGCCACTCAGGGGGGTTAATGCCGATAACCTGTATCGCAGGGTCGACTTCTTTGAGGCGCCTGCCGACGCCGCTAATGGTCCCGCCCGTTCCGACTCCGGCGACAAAATGGGTTATGCCGGGCACCTGGTCCAGGATCTCCCGCGCCGTGGACTCGTAGTGCATGAGAGGGTTGTTCTGGTTGCCATACTGGTCACACCAGAAGTACATGTCCGGCTCGCGCTCGTAGCGGCGCTTCACCTCGTACAATGCTTCGTCGTACCCGAGCATGGCGTCGGTGTAAATGATCTCGGCCCCGTGGGCGAGAATCCGCTTCTTTCGCTCCTCGCTCGCGTTCTCGGGCATGACGAGCGCAACTTTGTAGCCAAGCGCGGCACCGATCATCGCGTACGATATGCCGGCGTTCCCGGAAGTAGCGTCCAGAATCGTCTTTTCCGGAGTCAGAACTCCATCGAGCACCGCCTCGACGAGCATCTTCAGTACCGGCCGGTCCTTGACGGACCCTCCCGGATTCAGGAACTCCAGTTTGGCGTACAGCTCGGCGCCACCGGTGTCCAGCGGAAGGTCCAGCCTCACGGTGGGCGTGTTCCCAATAGCCCCCAAAAGGGGATGGCTATTTATGAATTCCTGAAACTCTTTAGAAGACAATGGCTCTTCGCGCTTTGCCACCCTGCCCCGAATTCCGCTTAACGGGCCTTGGCTGAACGAGGGCCTAGTATATCTACCGCGCAAGTCCACGGTCTAGGTTACCCACAGCGAACCCAACTTCTCGGAGGGTCAGGGAGAAGGCGCCGGCGAGCGTCTAACCGCGGACGCCTCGACGCCCTACAAGCGGCACCAAGCGCTCTACGAACGACGTCACAGCATGCGTGGGCAACACGCAAGCCTCGATCGCTGCGGGGCGAACGTTATCTGCGGAAGGGGCCACACGGCCGCAATTCTGAGGGCTAGCGGGCGGCGGGCGGGTCGACACGCACGGTAATCAGGTCTGTGCCGTGAAATTGCTGGTGCCGCACGGATGAGGCGTAGTTGCGCAGCAGCCTGAGCGAGAGTTCTTCTTCGGGCGGGGTCTCCTCGTCGTACTGCTGGAGCTGCCGGACACGATCCTCGATGTTTCCCTCGCCGCCGCCACCGATGAACTCGAGGTCGGCCACGGGGCCTTCGCTAGAGGCGACGACGACCAACTGCCTTTCGTCGCCGTCGTTTTCGGCGTCCAGGTCCAACTCGAGGTCCAACGGAGCCAGTGTCAGGAGGGTCTCCTCTGCAACCGCGCTGAGCCTTTCCTTCATCTGGGAGTCCCAGCCTCTGCTATCGGCAAATCTCGCAATGAACTCGTTGAGCTCAGGCAGGGCATCGACGTCCAGGCGTGACTGAAATCTCATGCGGCGCGGGTTGGTGAACTCCAGGTAGAGGATCATGATTATGGCCGCGAAGCCGCCGGTTGTTACGCCGCTCTTGAGGAGCGCGTTACCGACAGCGCCGATGTCCGGCACCTGGAACAGGCTGAATTGGAACGCGGCTCCAATCCAGAAGCAGACACCGGCAACCACTACCTTCTGGCTATTGTCCTCGGTCTGAATGACGGTCCTGGCACCGTCTACAAACAGGGTGCCGGTAACGAGGATGAGATAACCGGTCATCACGGGTCCAGGTATCGAGCTGAGGAGCCCGGAGGCTTTGGGCAGGAACGCGAGAACGACGAGCATTGCGCCGATCAGGTAGCCGACTCTGCGAGAGGCGACGCCTGTTGTTTGCGTGAATGCAGCAGTGCCGGGATTGATGATGTTCGGTACCGCTCCCGCAATGCCTGCCAGCATGTTAGTCGCGCCAGCGCCGGCCAGCGCACCCTGGACCTGCCGGAAATCTACCACCCGGCTATCGCGCCACGAGACTCGCTGTGTCGAGATGGCGGCCCCGTTGGCCTGAATGGAGATGATCACGCCCAAGAAGAGAAATCCCGGGAGCAGGGTCCAGAACGGGATGCTGAAGTCGACGCCCAGGCCGGGCCACTCGCTCGGCAGGCCAACCCAGGCGGACCTGGTGATCCTGTCGACTTCGTAAATACCGAATCCGACGGCGGCTACGCAACCGCCGACAATCCCAATCAGAGGCGCCCACAGGCGGAGCGTCGCCGATCCACGGAGGGCTAGCGCCGCAACAATGACGAGGGTGATCAAGGCGGTAAGGGCCGCGGCCACAGTCTGGTCCTCCGGTACGTCGTCCAAGAGGCCGAAGACGACGGAGGCAAGCGTTATGGAAAGGATCATCATCACGGTGCCGCCGACGATCGGGGTGACTATTCTCCTGAGTATGAAAAGCCACCGTGAGATGACCAACTGAATGACAGCGGTGACCAACACCAGCGTCGTCAGCGTCGCGGGGCCGCCGTCGACTACAGCGGTAATGCAGAACGGAATCGAGAACGCGGCGGTGAACATGGGGAGAACGGCACCGGCACCTACCGGCCCCAGCCGCCGCACCTGGAGGATGGTGGACACGCCGCAAACGAGCAAGGAAGCGAAGACCATCCAGACCAGATATCCCTCGCCTTCGCCGGACTTGTTGGCGACCACAACGGGGGTGACCATGAGAGTGGCCGAGGCTATGAGGCTGAACTGAACGGCGTATCCGAGAGAGGCCCTTAGGGTCGGATTCTCGTGAGCCTCGAATCGCGGGGGCTGAGGAGCCGGTGTGGTTGTCAATGGCCTTCCGACTGGGTCAAGCCGTGATCTCCTAGAGACTGTACTACAACTGTCGCGCTGGGTCATTGCAGCGCGAGACTTCAACGTTCACTCGTGAGCGCGAGGGAAGAACCGGGGGCCGTCTTTGGAGCACGGGGCGGCGAAAGGGTGCTGCTAACAACAGGCATAAGTTGTGCTTGTTGACTAGTTAGTCCAATTTAAGTCTTAAAGATCAACTAGTCATTTCGCTGGAGGCCCTGTACGAGATGAAAAGAGTGAGCGCAACGCAGGCGAAGGCCCAGCTTTCTTCACTAACGGCAGAGGTGGCCCATGGAGGCCAGCGCGTCATAATCGAGCGGCGCGGCAGGCCGTGGACCGCGCTGATAAGCGTAGGTGATCTGGAACTGCTGGAGCAGAGCCGAGCAACTTCAGCACAGCCCCAGGGAGCGCTAGCCCTGGCGGGAGCGTGGCGAGAGGTGGATGAGGAGGTACTGGAATCGGTGATTGAGAGCATATACGCGGGCCGCAGTGCCGACACGGGGCGCCCGGTGGAGTTAGATGACTGATGTACTTGCTGGATACGGATATCCTGAGCAACCTTCTAAAGCGGACGCCCTCGACAATCCTGATCGCAAAGTTGGCTTCGGTACCGCCAGATCAGCAGTTCACTTCGAGCATAACGCTGGGAGAACTGATTTGCGGAGCACACAAGCTGGGAGCAGGCTCGAGAAGCTTACTGGAGCGTTTAGACAGGACACTGCCGCCGAACTTGCCGGCGTTGCCGTTCGACTTTGCTGCCGCACGACATTACGGTGAAGTGAGGGCAGAACTGGAGCGTCGGGGAACGCCGCTGGGCGATGCTGACCTGCGGGGATTGGCGCTATCGCGTTGTCGCGCGGCCTCACGGTTGTGACAGGAAACGTGAGGCACTTTCAAAGAATTCCAGGACTGCCCGTGGAGAATTGGCTTGTAGAGTGACGGACTAGGCTCCGCAACTCAATGCGCGCAGCCATTCGGGGAGCGGGCTGAAAGCTGCGGTGGGATTGGATCAGCCTTCGGTGCCCAATTGCGCCGTGGCTGGTGAGTCAGGGGAAGCGGAGGTTCAAGACGGACACGCCAAACGCGCAAGTGCCGCCAGATCGGGGACGACGAGATCGGGCTCTGCTTCGACCGAGCGAGACCCACCTCCACGGTCAGGGCGGCTTACCCATACGGACGCGATTCCGAGCCGGTTGGCAGGGGCGATGTCGTGGTACAGGCTTTCCGCCACGTGCAGCCACGCTTCCTTTGCTACGGCCATGCGCGAAGCCGCGGCGTTGAAGTTGCGCAGATCCGGCTTGTAGCTGCGGACCTGCTGTGAGGTCACGACGGCATCGAACTGGACGCCGAGCGCCTCGGCGGTCCCTGCGAAGAGGCCATCGTCCACGTTGGAGATTACGGCGAGCTTGAACCGCCGCTTCAAGGCCTTGAGCGCGCCGGGGGCCTCCGAGAAGACTGGCCAGACCGGCAATGTGTCGGACAGGCTGCTTAGCTCGGAGCCGGTGCAGCGGAAGCCAAGTTCGCCGCCAATCAACGCCATCACCTGTCGCAAGACTTCGCGGTACTCTATGAAAGACCCCGAGCTCTGGACCTTCGGTTCCACGCCGGAGAACAGCGACAGGACTTCGGACGTGGTCCTGTCTATCCCGTGGGACTGCAGGACGCCGGACACGGCCGTGGAGATCCCCGTCTCCCAATCGACAAGGGTGCCGTAACAGTCGAAGCTGACCCACTCGAAGCGATTGAAGTCTAGGATGATGCTTCTCTACTCGTGGATTTCAGGCTGACTAGGCATTCTACCTGGCAGGCGGTGTGGCGCCCGCGGCGGGTTACGAAAGTCAGATGCGGTACAGTTCCTCTGCGTTCTTCGAGAAGAGAGCGCGCTGCTAATCCGGGGTGAAGTCCGCGACGATTTCGGTGTACGCGTCGACTACTGCATCGTACGTGCTCCAAAGCCAGTCCACGGGCCAGTTGGTGGCGAAGAAGCAGCGGTCAACGCCGAAAGTCTCGATGGAAGTGAGCACGTACGGCCTGATGCTGTCGACCGTCCAGTTGTTGTCGCCCATGCCGAGGCCGGAGATCTTCCATCGGATGTTATCGCAAGTCGCGGCTGTGGCCGCGCCACGCTTCCAGTTCTCGAAGTACTCATCGGTGCGCTCTTCGGGAAGGCCGGTGTGATCGACGACCATGGTGATGTTGGGAAACTTGTTCGCCAGGTCACGGAGCTTCTCCATGTCCTGCCACACGGCCGACATACTTGTGATCAGGTTGTACTTCTCCAAGAGGGCGAAGCCGCGGTGGTAGTCCGGCTCAACGAGGTAATCGCCGTACGAGAAGTCCCGTATGCCCCGCATGTTGGCGGACTCGCAGTGACGCTCGAGGACGGCCTCAACGCCGGGATCCCGGAGGTCGGCGTGGGCGACGATGCCATGAGGGTACCCCGTGCGGTCGGCCGCCTCCTGTAGCCACTCGGTCTCCGTCACCGGATCCGGGCTGCCGATGGCGGCCTGCACGTGCACGGCCTTGACGACGTTGGCGTTCCGGGTCTCGTCGATGTAGTCCTCCGCGAGATAGTTCCTCTCGGCCAGCCTCTGCATCTGCCATCCCAAGGTCGGATGCGGAACGTCGGGTTGCCAGTGACTGTACACGAGCTCAGGGTGTTGCATGTCGTAGAAGTGGACGTGAGCGTCGACGAACTCAAGCTTGGGCATCTCTCAACTGCTCCCGTTATTTCTTCGGGGGACCTTTGCATAACCACTGGTGCGTGGAGGGGAACCCCATCCCTGCCTTCCCCAGCAGACTGGGGAAGGGGAAAGATTAACTCTTTCACCGGCCAATATGACAGTTATGCAAGACCCTCCTTCAGAGGGTAAGAGTCTCAATCGGTATAGAAGACGTGCTCGACCTGCACCATCGACTGGTCCGGGCGCCCAGCCAGCTCCTCGAAGTAGGGGGCCATGAACTTCTGCCACCTGAGGTTGGCATCCTCGCCCTTCATGCCATCCAGACACGCTTCGAAGCTGTCTTCACACTCAACATAGCCGAAGAGGATCCCGTCGTCAGTGAGGAACAGGGAGTAGTTGCGCCATCCGTTGCGACGGAGGGCGTCGAGCATCTCCGGCCACACGGCCTCGTGGTGTCGCTTATACTCCTCGATCTTGTCCGGCTTCACATTCAGCATAAAGCCCGCTCGTTCCATGCCTCGCTCCTCAGTGACTTTCTCGAATGCCGACCTCGTGATGGCACACATCCAAAGACCCTGTGCCAGCGGGAAGGGCTGAAGCGTCAGGTCAGCGAATCGGTCCTTACCGGGCTTCCGGATGCGGCGGAGGCGTAGCCTGCTTCCAGGAACTCTACGACCCTCGCTCCCAGTTCGCCCGGAGCCGTGTTCTCGGTGCCGCCCAAGGCCAGGTCCACGAGTCCCCGCGACGGCAGGTGCTCAGGGTACCGTTCCTCCTCCGGCACGTCCGGGAACTGCTCGGATGTCCCGTCGTTGTATTGCGCCTCCAGCCGGCCGGTGCCCATGTTCTGGAGAAGGCAGCCGCCGTTTCCGGTGTAAACGAACCCCTGGAACAGCCGCTGGCCAGGCCGCATGGCGCCGGAGGAGGCCATCGTGCCAGATGCGCCGTTGTCGAGCCTGAATGAAAACGAGTCGATGAGGTCGACGGCGAGGTCGACGGCGAGGTCGTAGTTTTGCATGAAGGCGAAAACCTCGACGGCACGGCTGCCGGTGACCCACAGCGCCATGCCCATGGGGTGGGTTACCTGCAGGTGCCCCTGGCCGCCGCCGGACACCTTGGGGTCCGAGTAGGTGGCCGGCTCTGGGCCGGTTACGGGAAAGCCGAACGCCTCGGCGTAGTCCTGGGGTCTGCCGCGCAGGTAGGACTCAACCCATGAGGTGAATATGCCGCAGACCAGCTGCAGGTCGCCGATCTTCCCCGACTGGACGATCTCCCGGGCCACCTGAGCGTGCCGCGTGAACTGGAACGTGTAGCCGACCATGAGGTGAAGACCGTTGCTCTTCGCCCTTTCGACGAGGTCCCAGGCGTGTGCAGCGGCGAGAGTCATCGGCTTCTCGACGAGCACGTGTACGCCGGCGTCAAGCGCGTCGCGAGCGACCTCATAGTGGTAGGCGTGCTGGACGGCTATGACCACGCCGGATGCCAGGAGGTCGCGGTGATTGTCGTACGTGTTGCGGATGGCGTAGTAATCGGCCGCGGCCGCAGCCTTCTCCGGCTTGATGTCGGCGACGCCCACGAGGTCAGCCCTCTCGTACGCTTTCAGGCTGGGGATGTGGAACTGGGTGGCCCACCATCCGGCGCCTATCACGCCTATTCTTGCCCTGGTCATGGTCGTTCCTTTGCTGGCAGGATGTTCGACATGCGATACCAGGTTTGCGCATCCGTCATACGCGGGGTCGCCCCGGTTGACGCTGCGACCTACTTCAGACGCTCGATTCCTGGAATGAAGTCGAAACCGTCGTCGAAGCTCAATATGCGGCTCACGCCGGCCTTTCGCATCACCGCCGCATGAAGCGCATCTCGTGCTGAAGTGCGGCCCATCGAGCGCAGAAGATCTCTTGCGGCGCGTACATCTGCCTTGCCGAATGTCAGGGCCTCGTCCGTGATCCCGTCCAGGGTATCGAAGGCGGCGTCGATGGCGTCGGGCCGACGAATGGCAGTGTAGCGGTAGAGTATCTATACACCTCAACGTCGGTGACAAACCGCTCCCCGTCGCTCACCAACTGCGTCAGTGCCGCTATCGCCCGGTCCTTGTTCGGGTGAGGCGCCCCTACGAAGTACATCAGTATATTAGAGTCGATGAAGATCACTTAATTCGCTGGCCCGCCTCGATCTCGCGCAGCATGGCGTCTATGTCAGCAGTAGGGAACTCATGTCGAGTGGCATCAGCGATAACGCGCAACTTGGCCTCCACGGTCCCTAGGTGGCCGCTTCGTGCCTGGCGCAGTGCCTGCCGGACCCACTCCGCAAGGGTCATCCGCTGCCTGCGGGCAACAGCCTGAATTTCCTTGTACTCTTCTTCATCCAAGATGACTTGTAGTCGCTTGGGCATGACAATAGCTTAGTTGACGCATGCGAGGGTAGTCAAAATTGGGCAAACGCGGCGTGCCCAAGGTGCGGCAAGACACCCGAATATACACACAGGCAGAGATGGCGGTCGCTGAGAACGAAGGGCATTCCCACTGGCCGACAGCTCTGACGAAATCACCAAGAAGGCGCATTGTCCTCTGGAACAGCCGATGAAGACGATCGTCGCTCACTCGTCTATCGGGGTCAGCTCCCTGCGATGCCTTGGTCCTGCGGTGGTCTGCATCCTGTTGGTCGCCACTTTGCTTGCTTGCGCCGGTGGTAGCGAAGATTCCGCAAGGGACGAGCGGGTACTCGAGCTGGAGGAGCGAGTTGACAATGTAGACGCCCGGCTTCAGAAAGTCGAGGAGGCCGCCTCCAAAGCGGAGCCGGCACTCCCCTCTAAAGAGCAGTGGTCCAAGGGCAAGGGCGAAGGGTTGTCGCTGCCGGAGGGCACGGCCCTGGAACGGACGGTGAAGCTGGTTGATGACCACGGAGGAGAAATCCACTTCGTCGACCACCCCGAACGCGAAGACCGCTCAGTCCTCGTGACGCCCGTGGAGTTTGTTGACGGCGAGACGCCGCTCATCGTGTCCCTCCACGGCTTCGGAGGAGATTCCGCCTATTACTCCGCATACTTCCCCATTCACGGGCGCTTGAACACCGACGGGTTCGCGCTACTGCTGCCGAACGGGGCGAGCGACGGCCAGGGAAACCGCTTCTGGAACCCCACCGACCGGTGCTGCGAAGGCGGCAAGACCGGCGAGGATGATATCGCCTTTCTGACTGAGCTGGTAGCGGAAGCAAGGAAGGTCGGTGGCTTCGGGCCGGTGTACTTCTTCGGCTACTCCAACGGCGGGTTCATGTCGCACCACATGGCTTGCAAGGGCCTGCCCGGTCTTCGCGCCGCGGCCAGCCTGGCCGGTACGAGCTATGTTGAGGACGCCCGTTGCGACGGCACAGCCGCCGTGTCCGTGCTGCACATCCACGGCACCGCAGACCAGGTGATCCTCTTCGAGGGCGACGAGAGCGAAACGGACCCGAATGGCGACGGCGAGCGTGCATACTACGCCGGAGCGCAGGAGATGGTGACGCGATGGAGCAAGCGCGCCGGCTGCGACTGGCCCGCCGACGCCAAACCCTATGCCACCCTCGATCTGGACCAGTACGTGACGGGCCCCGAGACCCAGGCTTTCCGCCTGGAGTCGGGCTGCGCGGAAGGAATCAGTATCGAACTCTGGATCGGCGTTGGCAGCAGCCACACGCCCAGCTACGACGACGCGTTCGTGGACGCTCTCTTGGGCTGGCTCCTGTCGCAGGAGTAGCTACGCCAGCTCTGGGAAATGAGATCGCAGAATGGCACTTGACGGTCCCTGCGAAGTCGAGCCGCTTAGACCGGCGCTTCAATGACGGAGACAGGTGCTACGGTGCCTACAACTGTTGCCTGATTCGGCCTTACTTCTCGCTAACCTCAGGCTTCAGGGCGTCGCCGACTGTGCCGAGGCCAAGACTCCGGAGCAGGCGGAACAGGGAGAGCGCATGCGGGAGGAGTTGGGAGGCGGCTAAAGGGCGCGCGTCTCTTGCCTCACGCTTGCAAATCCCAAACAACCGGCATCGACGCTAGTACGGTGCGGCGGTTGCGTTGCGTCGGGGCCAGGGCTTCCACTCTAGCGTCACATGCCGTTCGCCACCCGTCATCTGGAGGGCGCGGGACCGCCTGACGCGGGTTCGAGAGGCGCTAAAACCGCCGTAGTCTTCGTTGAACTTGAACTCTGATTCCCGCCAACCGTCCCCCATCAGCAGAGGCACGCGCGTCGTCTCATAGTGTGGCGCTAGTCTACTGCTGGGAGTCCTCTCTCCGCAGTGTGGTGGGGAAGAGTTGACTGTAGGCAGAACCATCATCGAGCTTAGGATGGGGCTGCAGGCCTACCGGCACCCCTGATCCTGACGGGGAAATCGATCGTCTTTAGATAGTCAATTACAGATCGGGAAACTTTAGCAAGTCCCGGCCCATCAGTCGCCGCCATGCCTGCACACAGTCCCTGGCGAAAGCCTCATATCGGTCGTAATACCATTCCCGGTCTTGACTTTGATTCCATTTGTTCTTCAGAGCAGCCCAAGTTGTGCCCTCGGGTTTGTGGCCTCCGTAGAACTCAGCCAGCCTCAGGTGTTTCTCACTCATCGAGCGATACCGAGCTCCAATCATGGGAGCTCGGAGCTTCTTATACTGCTCCGCAACCTCCTCTGGTGTGAGAGTTGGATCGATCTCCATGTTAATGCGACTCGAGATAGGTTGGCTGAACGCCATACGTATCTCGCCTCGCATGCTGGACAATAGAGGACTCGTGCCCGTCAAAACGAATGTGGAAGCCTGAGCTTCCCTCCATGTAAAGCGACGCGCCAACGATTCGCTCACCACTCTGAGTCTGGCCAGCGTCCCCCCATGCTTCACGGGGATCCTTCGGACCCACTCATCATCAGGTGATGCGTAAGAGAGCATTTCCACCTCAACGAGAGTCGCGGGGGAATTGTCTGAAATGGTCAGCAGCGGTTCTGTAAAGATGCGTCCGTTTCGTGCAATAAGCTCGTAGCCATCGGGGACAGGGACTCTTAGGTAGCGGGAAGCCGGACCATCCTTCTTGGCTTGTCTCGTAACCCACTCAACTACCTCTTCAAGCTTGAGCAGCCCTTCAGTCAAGTACTGCTGCCTAAAGGCGATCACGCTTTCCTCAGTCGCCGCTAGGCGAGCAGTCAAGTCTGAAAGAATCTGAAGTCTTACCTGCCGGAGGCCAGAATCAGAAGCGCCTCTCGGTGGTTGGAGCAATTGCCTTGGGACACGGTTGAATTCACGGTACTTATCTTCAAGATAGTCAATCTCGGCGATTTCCAGCCATACGTCACGAACATGGGCCTCATCCACTAGACGGTCCCATATCTCTTCTTTGGGCTCATGTCCAAGTCTGCGCGCGAGCGCAGCTCGAATTTCGTCGTAGATTTGAACGCTCCTTTTACTTATACCCTAACATGCGAGGTATCATTTGGTATGGTATCCCTATCGAATGCCAGCCACAACTCTAGAAGTGAGGAGCGAAGGCAAGTCATGAAACGTAACCAGAAGCTTTGCATTCAAATTATGAAGGTCTGTAGAGACACTGAAGCCTCAATGCCTAAGCTGTCGCATCGAGACATTGAGGGAACCAGCATTGATGAATTCGTTGAGCACTGCAATCTGCTGGACGAAGAAGGGTTGGTTGAGGCCCACCTAGCTTTCGGCGGCGTGGCTCACATCAGGCTGACAGCACGAGGCCACGAATACTTGGATGCCCTGGAACAAGAACGGGTCCGTCGCAGCCGCAAGATAGGGTATCGATCATTGCTTCGCTAGGGCCAGCATCTGCTACTTCTCCAAGGTGAGCGAAGTGGGGCCTAGTGGGTATGAATAGCCTCTTGCCGTCGCCTTGGGTGGAGCCCATACGAACTGGCTGAGCCTTCTCCGTCCTCGGCATGACACTGAACCGCCGGGCATCAAGACGCGACCCCCAAGGCAGCATCAGGCGGTGAGGGATAGAGGTGATGGTGCAGGCTTAGGGCGTGAAAACGTCCCCTGGAAGATTCTCCCGGAGATTCCCCCACCACCCTCGGTCCACGCCGTAATGGACCACGTATCCCCCGTCCTCATGCTCCCCGATCCGTCCGGCTATTCGGATCCGTTCGCCCACGGAAACCTGCTCGAAGACCTCCGCCGGTCCACGGACCCTCACCCACTGCATGTACTCTCCCCGGTCCATCTCCACCACAATCTCGCCGACATCGTGCAACACCACCTCCCCGGCAACGCTCACGCACTCATCCACGAACACGTCGAACGCCGCGCCCAGCAGCCCGGGCGACGGGATCCCCGGAGAGTTCGCCGGGCAGGGGTCGACGGCCGGTGAAACCAGGTTGATGCCGACCAGGACCGCCACGATCAACGCCCCTATGCCGAGCAGCCGGACCACCCACATAAAGTACCCACCACACCCTCGTCCGCCTTTCGTCTCCTCCACCTGTCCCGGAGACCGGTACTTCCGATAGTCCTGCGGCGAACCCGGGGCATCTGCCGCTCTTCCCTCCCGGGCCTGCGCTTCAGGTGTGACGCCCTCAGTTTGTGGTCTCTCATACGCCGTTCCGACACCGCCTTCGCTCTTCGCCGTTCCTTCAGCCTGCTCGGTGCTCCACAGCCCCAATTCGACCTGTTCCGACTCTTTAAGCCAGGAAGCCGCGTCCGCCGACTTATCAGACCGGCCGGTCAGGTACCACTCTACCGAGTGCATAAAGCCGTGATAGGCTGCGTCCAGGTCGGGACCCCGAAGGGAAGATGCCTGGCCGGAGCCGAACCACAGCGGAGCCGAGACCGAGACGTCCAGCCATGGCTGGGCCACATTCAGCCCTACGGCATAGGCCAACATGGAATCGGATTGGTCCCGGGGGGAAGGCGAGTCGGATCCGGCAAGGGACTTTTTCCAGCCAAGCCACTGACCTTTTTCGTGTGCGCCCCTCTGCGTCGGCGGCACCATACCCGTGTGCACCACTGGCGCATCCAGCATGTATATGAGGCCTATGAACGCGCCGACCAGGGCGTTCGCCCACCATTGGGACAGCCATAGAGCCAGCCAGAGTCCGCTTCCGACGCCCATCAAAGCCCCGGCCAACATTCCCCATTCGACTGCATCCCCGGAGTTTTCCCGCCTTACACGCACCGGGTTGTCATCGAAAAGGCCCTGGTGTTGCAGGAACTCTCCCAACTTGTCGCCGATGGCATCCTCGTGCTTCTTCAACCGGTCATGCAACGCCTCGACCGTTGCGGGGCCCGACGGCAGGCTGTTGCATATCAACTCTTCCCAGTCAAACTGCGCGGGACCCTGCTTTGACAGCCGGTATAGGAAGCCGCTCCCCGTTCTGACGCCCTCCAACCGGAGCGTACCGCGCTGGCACATCTCGATGACGGAGGCCAACAGCGTGGCGCTCACTATCCAATGGCCATCCAGCACCGATACCGCTGCCGCCGGCATTGAACCGGACTGCGGGGTTGCCGGGTACGATGAGCGCCAATGCGCCTCTGCCCCGTGCGGGGGGCGGTACTTGGGCCACAGCAACAACACAAGAAAGAGCAGCAGCGCTACGCCCACGCCAATCGTGCGGAAGACCCAGGCAGTGAACTGCATCAAATCCATTGACTGGAAGTCGGGGAAGCCACTTGCGGCGATGGCCCCGCCAGGGTCAAGCGCGAACAGCAGACCAATGGTGACAAGGGGTGCCAGCATCGCCAAGACAGTCGTCATGGGTTCCCTTCCTTCCTAACTCTCGCAGTATTCCCTGCGCCACGCCCGGCTTGTACCACCTGCGTTCGACAGTGCAGGGAGTCCCGCTCCTCTACGCAGCCAGCCAGAATCCTGCCGCTGCCTCCCACAGCATTGTCGCCAGAAGTCTCTCAGGGAAGGAGCAAGATCGCCATGCTTGGCTGAACCGCAGCACGAAGGCGCTCGATTACGTCCAGTTTGGCGGCAGGTTCCTCCGATAGGCCGACGGCGACGCCGGCAGAACTGCCGCAGGCTCACGTCGCGCCTTCGTCTTGGACGCGATGCCCTCGGTTTGTGGACTCCTTAACATCGTTCCACCAAGGCCTTTGCTGGTTTACTGTCACCGGCCCTTGAGACGCTCCTCCTCAGCCATCTCAGAGAGAGCGGGGGACAAGGAAACAGGCCCCACCAAAACAGTTGCATCATATCGGCAGAGGGGTCCCAGTATGCGCTTCAGCCCCAATGTTACGTTGGATGAACTGTGCGATTGGATAAGTTTAGCTGGCTGAGGGAAAACGATTTATGAGACAGGATACGACCACACCGTAGCGGAAGTCGTCGTTCGATGAGAGGGAGACACGGGCCGCAGGAAACGATGCTGGCATTGGTGGGCCTATTTTGACGATAGACAGAACTACATTCGAGATGTGGCTGGGGCCGATGCGTGACATCCGGCCTGCCGAAGCGCCCTCAGCGTAGGCTCCCCACTTGAACATGAGGGCCAGCATCCCTTGTCGACCCCAGGGGAAGGCTAGCCTTGAGTGATCTTGACCTTACCCCATAAAGCAGTATCTTGGAGCGCTAACCGAACCAGATGCCAAGGTACTTTGTGAACCAGAAGAGGCCAGCATAGGTCAAAACTGCTGAGAACCCCAGGATGAACAACATCCAACGATACCGGTTCGCACCGTCGATTGAGCATGCACCGCGCCGTCGAAGATAAAGGACCACGGCGATAGTCGCTACTATCATGCCGGCCCCGCGAAAATACCAGCCGTATGTGTAGTACAGGGTATCGCCCAGAGTGACGGCTTCCACCGTTGTGGCAATCCCCAGCAGCGCCAGTACCACTGGGGAAACGCAGCAGGTGATTCCAGTGAAGCCTGAGACCAGTCCTATGAGCACACCAGCCCGCAGATGCCGTTCCGCCCTTGTTGAAGTGTCATGTGTGTGGTTGTGCATATCTGCTCTTTGCGCTCTAGTCAAAGTAGGGGATCCTGAATTGGATATGCTTTGTCAGACGCGAAACGCCTATGTGATTCGACCAGGGAGGACACCTCCAGTCACTCAAACGCTACAAAGAGGAGTGTAGATTGTCGGCGATGGTGGGGAAGCCGGGACTCGAACCCGGACGCCTTGCGGCACATGATCCTAAATCATGCTCGTCTACCAATTCCGACACTTCCCCATGAGCGGGCCTCGCCGCTTCGGAGGCCCAGGGTAATTATAGTACGTCCGGAGGGCGACTCCCGTGTCAAGGGCCCAGGCTAAGCGTACGTCCGACCCTTCCAGTTTGCGCCTGAGCCACGCCATCTTCTGACGGCTGAGTCAACGGTCATGCTGGTGTACAGCAGACCGGCCAGCGGAAGCAGCGCGGCCATCACAATGGGCACGCGGTACCAGCGCAGCGTCGGCACGAAGCTGACCGCCATGAGCAGCCACGCCGCGACTCCGGTCGAGGCCGCGAGGAGCGCTGCGGCCCCGTTCCAGCCGGAGGCGGCGCCCATCGTGCCCACGACCGCCGCGAACACAGGCGCCACGTAGGTCAGCAGCATCCCAATCACCGTGAGGGCCAGCATTCGGGATGAGTAGCCGAGCTGGGTGAACGCGGTCCTGGCAACCATCGACCACACCCCGCCCACTCCGCCATAATCGCGGACGCTGCGCATCCGGCGATCGTGCCCGAGCCATATCCTGCCGCCCGCCCGGCGCTTGATGAGGGCCGCCAGCGCACAATCGTCTATCAGCTCGCCGGCGATTTCCTGCAGACCACCCGCGTCTTCCAGCGTACGGCGCCTCACAAGCACGCAACCTCCGGCAGCCGCAGCCTCGCGCCGTTGAGGGTCGGCGACCCACCTGAACGGATAGAGCTTGCTGAAGAAGTAGACGAAGGCCGGTATCAGAAGTCTCTCGGTCCAGGCCTCCGTGCTGAGCATGACCATGACCGAGACAATATCCAGCCGCTCCGTCACAGCGAAGGACACAAGCCGGGATAGAGCGTCCTGCGGATGCGCAACGTCGGCGTCCGTCAACCACAGGTACTCCGGGCGGTCTCCTGCTACCCGGACACCCTGCGACAGGGCCCACACCTTGCCAGTCCAGCCGTCCGGAGCCGCCTTTCCGGACACAACGGTCAGCCTGCCGGCGCGGCCGGACTCGCGCGCGGCGGCCAAGGCCGCGGCGGGCGTTCCGTCGTCGCTGCGATCGTCGACCAAGAAGATGTGGAACCGCCCCGGGTAGTCCTGAGCCAGGAGCGCGGGAACAGTGACGGGCAGCACATCGGCCTCGTTTCGCGCGGGCACGATCGCCGCAACCGCGGGCCACTCACCGGCGCCCTCCGGCCGTACGGGAAGCGTGGGCTGAGCTCGCCAGAACTGCCCACGAAAAAATACGAGAGCAATCCAGACGATCAGGGAAGCCGCTCCAAGGACGGCTGCGGGTAACGTTAGCGTCTGCAGGGCCATTTATACGACATCGAATCGGGCCGGGGAACTGCGCAGCGGGAATGGTCGGCGCGAGCCTAACCCTAGTGTATAATGAAGCCGCTTTCGCAGGGGGTAACACCGGAGTGCCGAGAGCAGCGCCGCACAACTACGTCACCAGGACCACAAGACCTGCGGATTTTGACGATTTCTGGCAAAGCGTAGTCGAACAGGAGCGCAAGATACCCCTCAAGCCGGAAGTTGTGCCGGATCGACTCCGATCCACAGTTGACGTAGCAGTCTACCAAGTCTTCTACGATAGCCTCGACAACGTTCGTGTAGCGGCTTGGTACTGTGTTCCCAAGAAGCGTACCAGCAGCCTACCCGGTCTGCTTTATTCGCCGGGTTACCTGAGCGACCCTCCGATCCAGAAGGAGTGGGCAAGGCGAGGCTATGCTGTGCTAACGGTTGCTCCGCGAGGCAAGGTGAGAAGCCGCGCCCAGTTCGACCCTGGCTATCCGGGACTGCTCACGCAGAACATTACGGACCGGAACACATACTCATACCGTGGCTTCTACGTCGACGCCTGGCGCGGCGTGGACTTCCTGCGCTCACGTCGCGAGGTGGACAACAACCGGATCGGGGCGATAGGCAGCAGCCAGGGCGGCGGCCTGACGATCACGGCCGCAGCGATGCGGCCCGAGATCAAGGCCGCAGTGGCCGGGGCGCCGTACCTCGTGGGGTTCGTAGACTGCATACAACTGACGCACACGTACCCGTATGAAGAGATCAACGACTACCTGCGGCTCCACCCGGACAGCCGGGATGTGGTCTTGAAGACCCTCTCGTACTTCGACGGCATCAACTTCGCGCGGCGGATCGAGTGTCCGATCATCCTCAACATCGGCCTCCGTGACAACGTGTGCCCCCCTGAAACGGGATACGCGGTGTTCAACTCAATCCGCAGCTCTGAGAAGCGCCTGTACCCATATACGGACCACGGCCACGACGCGGGGTCCCACCGGCACAACGAAATCGTCGAGCAGTTCTTCCTGTCACAGCTTCACCCCAACGGGCACTAGTCGCGATGCCAAGAGAAAGACCCGAAGGATTCGACGCATACTGGGCGGAGGTGCTCGAGGAACTCAGCGGCACTGAGCCTGCGCCCGAGGTGGAGGCCCTGCATCTCAGGGACACCGAGTACGCGTCCATGTACAGCGTGAGGATAACCAGCATTGGCCCGTACAGGCTGTTCGCATATCTGAGCATACCGGCGGGAGATGGGCCGTTTCCCGCCATTTACTACGTGCCAGGGTACTCAAGCGTGGTCCAGACAATACCGCAGGGAACGGCCAACCAAGTGCGCAGCCGATACATTACTTTCTCGCTGGGCGCCCGGGGGCAACGCAATGCGGACAAACCGTTCGCCGCGGACTTTCCCGGCATGCTTACCACCGGCATCGAGAACCGTACAGGGTACGTGTTCAGAGGCGTGGTCGCAGACTGCATGCGAGGCCTTGAGTACCTGAGGTCGCTGCCGGAGGTAGACCTTTCGCGCGTGGTGGCAGTGGGCAACGACCTTGCGGCCCTTGTCGCGGGCCTCTCACCGGGCCTGTCGCACCTCGTACACCGTCCCGGCCCGTTCTACAACGCTGAGGAGGTCGCGCCTCTTACGACGGCGTATCCGGTGGAGGAGATCAACGACTACTTGAGGCTGCATAAGAGGGGCCGGAAGGCGGTACTCGAGACTCTCTCTTACTTCGATCCACGGTGGGTGGCCGGAAGCATCGGCACGAGAACGCTGATCATGAGCGACGAGGACGGCGGCTGCCTCGACCGCAGGGGTGTTCACGTTCTCCTGGCGGCGCTGGGAGACCGCGTCACGTATCAGCCCACGGTGCACTCGAGCTACAAGGACGGTCTCTTCGTTGAGGAGTGGACTGCGCATGAACTTGGATTCGAGAAGCCGATCCTTCCGGAGCACTGGCAGTAAGCCGCTCCATGGCAGAACCTGACCTGGAGTTCACGCAGATCAGCGGTCTCCGCCCAGAAGCCATAGGCGAGCCTGGGGGCAGAACGTTTCGAATCCTGGTCGACAGCGGCTCAAGCTCCGCGAGCATCTGGCTGGAGAAGGAGCAACTGTTCGAACTAGCCATGGTGGTTCAGAGACTCATGGCCATCATGAAGGGACCGGACACGGCCGATGAACCTCCCAGCCATCGCGAGGCCCCGGGACTGACCCGGCTGGACTTCAAACTTGGCAAACTGGCCGTTGGAGGAGACCAAAACTCCGGACTGCTGGTGATCGACGTTCACGATGTTGAGAGTGCGGAAGAAGGCAGTCCGGCCACGATACGGCTGTGGGTCAGCAGAGAGCGGGCCGAAGACTTCGCGGATGAGGCGGTCCGCCTTTGCGCGGCCGGACGTCCGATCTGCCATCTCTGCGGACGCGCCATCGACGCGGAAGGCCACTTCTGCGTCAGGAGAAACGGACATAGCCAAGAGCGCGTCGAGCTCTAGCCGGCGCAGCGTTCCGTTCGGACTCCCACGCGACAGCTATTCGCCATGACTTCCCAGCGACATAGCCGCCCAACCCGCAATACTTCTAGTAAAGAGGACGCGCAGAGTTCGGACGGAGTGCCGGTAACACCGTCCGAGGACGAGGCCCGTTCGATACTGGAAACGGCTGAGGTGCTGAGAGGCTGGCGCATAGCTCAAGGCTCCAACTACACGTTCCTGCTCCACCTGGAGGCGGGTTCAGGCCAGTACGTGAGGGCCGTCTACAAGCCAAGGGATGGGGAGAGGCCGCTGTGGGACTTCGATCACGGCACTCTGTACAAACGCGAATACGCAGCCTTCACGCTTGCGCGAGCACTAGGATGGCCGGATGTGCCCCTGACGCTCGTCAGGGAAGACGGACCCTACGGAATAGGCTCGATGCAGCTGTTCGTGGAGTGCGACCCGAGGGTGTCTTACTTCGATATGACGGACGACTACACGGAAGCGCTGCAGAGGTTCGCCGTCTTCGACGCCGTGGCCAACAATGCTGACCGCAAGGCCGGCCACTGCCTTCTGGGAAACGACGGCCGGGTCTGGAGCATCGACCACGGCCTAACGTTTCATCGCCACTTCAAAGTAAGAACGGTGATGCTGGAAATGTGGGGCGGCGAAATACCGGATGAGGACCTAGAGGCGCTCAGTTCGGTGGCTGACCAACTGGAGTCCGGCACCGGAGTTTGGACCGAGTTGGCTGGCGCCGTATCAGCCGAAGAGATCGATGCCATGGCTACTCGAATAGGGTTGCTTCTGGACCACAGGGCGCTGCCCATGTTAGACCCGTACCGCCACGTCCCATGGCCATTCGTTTAGTCGTTTCGGCGGCTTGCGCCGTCTGCGGTCGAAACGGAGTGGCAGTTACTTCTCGCGATTGCGGCGCCTGACGGCTCGCGGGAGACCGCGGGCAACGCGCCTTAACGACCTGCCGAGACTGCGTCGAGCCGATATGCCGCCGGTGACGTACGAGGTAACGCCTGCGCTTCCCAGGACCAGGGGCGTGGACCATCGACGAAGGTCACGCATGGTAGTCTCACCGGGGCTCCAGCGCACAAAGCTGCCAAACGCGTTCCAAGACAACTTCGGGACCAGGCCCCACTGGCGCGACCACCCGCCCGACATCACTTTTCCTCCGGCCGCCTGCACCAGAAGCACTCCGGCCGCAACATCCCATATCTTGGGGGACAGAGTGATCATGTACTGGAGCACGCCGCTTGCGGTCATCGCCGTCTCATAGGCGAGACTGCCGCTCATTCGCAGGTCCCCGACCCTCTTGCTCATGCCGTCCCCGAACCGCAATGCGGCGCCAAATGAAGCCGGTACGGCCATGATTCGGTTGCCTTCGGACTTCTCAGCGTCGAACACAGCCACAGGTGTGCCGTCCGCGACGGTCTGTCCTCCGGCCCTCGCATGATAGACCACGCCGCGACTCGAACCGGGCCAGGGCACGTACACGGCGCCAGCGACGGGCGTCCCCCGGTAAACAACGCCTACCGAGCAGGCGTACAGCGGCAGACCGTACATGAAGTTCTTGGTCCCGTCCAGCGGATCGAGCACCCAGACAAAGTCGGGCGCGAAGGGACTATCGCCCTCTACTTCTTCATCCTCTTCGCCCAGGACCCCGTGGTCCGGGAAGCGGGCGCGGATTAGACGCTCGAGCAACGCCTGGCTCTCTCTGTCCACCTCAGTGACGGGGTTGGTCTGCTCTTTGTCCTTGAACTCAACGGCGATTTCTCTGCCGAAGTAGCCAGAAAGCAACTCTCCAGCTTCTTTCGCCATGCTCACGGCAGCGGCCTCAATGCCTTCAAGCAGGGCGTCGTCAAGGGTTGTTGAAGTCTGGTCCGTCATCTGGCTCCGGGGAACTGGAAGGTGGGGAATTGCGGCGTCAGGTTTTCGCGAGGCCAGTGTATGGCCCGCACTCTGGCCGCGTCAACGCGCAGACCTCTCGGTTGGAGCGCATCCAGAGTGGGTCCTGTCGATTCGAGCTTACGCCTCCGAACAGCTGGACTCAGGTCCGTCTACCTACTTCTTAAACGAGACCCAAGAGTTGGCAGCGGCAGCTACAATGTCTGTTCAAACCCCGACGAGATCGGGACTTCACCATCAAGCAACGGAGTGTGTAACTAATGCGGCTGCTTCCACGGAAGAAGGGACGTATCGCCATTGTAGAAATGTTCGGGACGATCGGGAGCCGCGTCAGGTCTCCGGAGTACGAAAGGCTCCTTACGCAGGTCCGCAAGAGCCGGAAGTACGCCGGCCTGGTGCTGGACATCGACTCCCCTGGAGGCTCGGTTACCGCCTCAGAATACCTATACGGCCTGGTCTGCAAGATTGCGGAAAAGAAGCCGGTGGTGGCAGTAATACGCGGCGTGGGAGCCTCCGGCGGGTACTTCATCAGCTGTGCAGCCGCTCGAATCGTGGCCGGCCAGGGCGCGCTCGTTGGGAGCATAGGAGTGATCTCCGCTACGCCGGTGATCGAGGAGCTTCTGGGCCGTCTCGGCGTGGCCATGAGCGTGCGTAAGAGCGGCCCACACAAGGACATGGGGGCCTTCTGGCGACGGCCGACCGACGAAGAGTCCGGCAAGATCCAAACGATGATCGACGAGTCCTACGGCCGCTTCATATCCGTGGTCGCGAACGCCCGCGGCCTCAGCAGCGAGGCAGTCCAGGGACTGGCGACCGGTGAGGTGTTCTGGGGGCCAAAGGCGCTGGAACTGGGCTTGGTCGACGAGTTAGGCGACCTGGAGCGCGCAGTCGAGATGGCCGCGGAAATGGCCGGTGTGCCGTCGCATTCGAAGCAAATGAGGCTGCCTCGGCCGTTCAGGGAGAGGCTATTCGGGCCGTTCGCAGAGTCGTTCGTAGACGCTGCGGCATCCGAGGTGGAGCGGCGCCTTATGGTGTCGTCGCTGCGCTACTGACCGGCTGACGGCCTTAAGAAACGCCCAGCCGGCGTCTCGAAACTCCTACTCCAAGAAGTCTCGCAGTTTCTTCGAGCGGCTGGGATGGCGTAGCTTGCGGAGAGCCTTCGCCTCGATCTGGCGTATACGCTCCCGTGTCACCCCAAACTCCCTCCCCACCTCTTCCAGGGTCCGCTGGCGACCGTCTTCCAGGCCGAAGCGAAGTTGCAGCACACGGGCTTCGCGGTCGCTCAGCGTGTAGAGCACATCATCCACCTGCTCTTTCAGCAGTTGGAAGGACGCCGCCTCTGAGGGGGCCACAGTACCCTTGTCCTCAATGAAGTCTCCCAGGTGGCTGTCTTCTTCTTCGCCGATCGGCGTTTCCAGAGAGACCGGTTCCTGCGAAATCTTGAGGATTTCGCGGACTCTGTCGGAGGGGAGGTCCATGCCTCGACCAATCTCTTCGCTGGTGGGCTCTCGACCGTACTCCTGGACGAGCCGGCGGCTGATTCTGAGGAGCTTGTTTATCGTTTCGACCATGTGGACCGGAATGCGAATCGTCCTCGCCTGGTCGGCAATGGCCCTGGTAATCGCTTGCCGGATCCACCAAGTGGCGTAGGTGCTGAACTTATAGCCCTTACGGTAGTCGAACTTCTCCACGGCGCGTATGAGGCCAATGTTGCCTTCCTGGATCAGGTCAAGGAGCGACATTCCACGGCCTATGTACTTCTTGGCAACGCTGACTACAAGCCTGAGGTTGGCCTCCGCGAGATGCCGCTGGGCATGCGTGCCATAGTTTTTCATCTGCCCCAGGTGTCTGTGGAACACTAGCTCGTAGTCCTCGAGCTTCCGTGTGAATCCGATGTCGTTCATTTGCTCATTGAGAGAGACGAGGTCGGTGTCAGTGTCCAGGATTTCAAGCACTTCCAACGGCATGAGGCGCGTGTCCAGGGACAACCGCTGCAGGTCTGCCTTGACCTCCAGCGGGTCCTTGTTGAGCACGTCTCCCAAGAAGTGGAGCATTTCTTCCGGAAGTTCCCCATCAAGCGCGTCTCTAAACTCCGGAAGGTTCATCAGGTTGGCAAGCGAGGAGTCTTCGTCCAGACGCACATACCGCTTAACACTCTCGACAAGCGGGCGGGCCTCGCAGACTCTGCGTTGCATCTGCATTACGCATTGCCAAGCCCTGGGCGGACGCCCGTCCAGCCCGGTGAGGTCGCTCTCCACCTGCTCAATGTATTTGAACGCTTCGAGTTGGCGGGCGAGAATCTGCTCTTCCTTGGCGTTGAGAAGATTCACTCTGCCGATCTCACGAAGGTACATGCGCACTGGGTCATCGATCATCTCGGTGGTATCGATGGCCTGACCATAGGCGCCGTTCAGCGCGGCGGCATTACTGTTTCTGGCCTTGCGGCTGGTGCGCAGCAGTTCGATCGCACCCACATCCTCTGGACGTGAAACGGTCCCATCCTCATTGGGGATGAGACCATCTTCCCGAGCATTTGTGGAAATGCCCATTAGATCTTGAGTAGTGGTGGACCTTACTACGAGGCCCCTGATCCACTCCTCAGTGCCTTCGTCGTCGATTCGTTTAGTCGCCATACGCCTCCAAATTAACCGCGGAGTACGGGTCTCAGGACCTTTGAAGCTGTTGCGTGAAGAGATGCTTGAGCCGAGAGTTCACGCTGGTAATTATATCGCTCATCTCCCTCGATGGGGGTTCACCGTCAGCGGAGCGGAGAAGATCGGACTGCAGGTCTCGAAGCCGCCGGCTCTCTAAACGGTTGCGGCACTGACCAAAGGCGGATTCCGCCATGCCGCGATCCGCAGTCTCCAGTCTGATTTGTCTTACTCGATGCAGATGATCGAGCAGTGCCGGTTCCAGCGATTCTTCCATCTCTTCAATTGTAGTGTAGCTTAGCAGGCTGGTAAATACCTGTTGGTTTTCCATTCTCTTGAAATTCTCAGGAGAAAACGTCGCAGCGGCGGCCTTTAGCTCCGGATTGTTCACCAGCAAGGCGAGCGTGTACATCTCCAGCCCAGCGTCTGGGTCTCCCGAAAGAGCGGACGCGCTGGCCTCGACGGGTCCTGACCGTACCGGCCGTCTTCGTCCGAAACCCTCTCTTACAGGCCTCGTGCCGATTCCGCTGGCCCGCAGTTGCTCCACGGTAACCCCGAGTATCTGGGCCAGCTTTCTGAAGTACTGTTCCTGATCGAAGTCATTGCCGATCGTCGCAACCAGTGGAAACAGCGCCTCTGCCGCGCGGGCCTTGCCCTGACCTGTGCCAAGGTCAAACTTGGAAGCTTCTCTTGGCAAGTAGAAGTCCAACCACGGGACGGCTTCTCTAATCAGAGCCTCCCACTGGACGGGTGATTCTCTTATTAGCTCGTCCGGGTCTTTCCCATCCGGCAGTTCGGCTATCTTGAGGCTTACAGGGTCCCGCCGGTACATGTCTTGCGACGGACGGCCTACCGCCTGGACACTCACGGCCCTCCAGGACGACTGAAGGCTCCGCAACGTGGCTTCCTGGCCTGCGGTGTCCGGGTCCAAGGCCAGCACGTAGCTGCTTGCCAGGGGCCGCAGAAGGCTGACCTGCCGTTCGGTCAACGCCGTGCCCATAGACGCGACCACGTTGGCGCACCCGTGCTGGTGCGCCGCGATTGCGTCCATGTAACCCTCCACCACAACCGCGGCGTTCTCGCGCCGGATGGAGTCGCCGGCAAGGTGCAGGGCGTAGAGCGTGCTCCGCTTGTCGAAAAGCGGAGTCTGAGACGTATTCAAGTACTTGGGCTGCGAGCCGTCAAGCGCGCGCGCTCCAAACCCGGTCACCCGGCCTTGCCTGTCGTGAATCGGGAACATCAGACGGCCGTGGAAGAAGTCTCGCGTAGCGCCGCTTTCGTAGCGGTAGAGCAGGCCCGCCTCCACCAAATCGTCTTCGGTGAACCCCAACGCGATCAGATGAGATTTCAGCCCGTTCGAGGACTGACGGCTGAATCCCAAGCCAAACCGCTCGCTCGCGCGGTTGTCGACACCCCGATCGTCGAGGTACTTCAGCGCATGTCTGCCCTCAGGGGCGAGAAGGGCTTCCGCGAAGTACTTCGCCGTCACTTCGTTCGCCTGGCGCAGCGCGTCGCTACGGCTGTCTCTTCGGCGGGTTGCCAGGACTACTCCAGCCTTCTGCGCCAGTGTCCGCAAAGCCTCGGCGAACTCCAGGTTCTCCGCTCGCATCACGAAGGAGAAGATGTCTCCGCCCGTGGAGCAAGCGCCGAAGCAGCGCCATGTCTGCCGATCAGGGTTGACTATGAAAGAAGGGGTCTTCTCCGTGTGAAATGGGCAGAGCGCCTTGTAGGTGCGGCCGGCCTTCTGCAGAGCCGCGTGAGCGGAGACCACCTCCACAATATCCAGTCGGGCTTTGACGTCGTCTATCTGGCTCATTGGCCGGTTGGCTGGTCCTCAATAATGCGGCTATCGCCTTCGGCCGCTCTGTAGGCGAACCGATTGATTCTGCCCAGGGGTCCCCGGACGCTCTTCAGATGCCATGCCATGTGGTCGATGGACGAGCCAAGGTCAACGAGGCAGTCCGCGACAGCCTCCCAATCGCCTCTGCTGTCGAACAGCGTCTCCAGTTGAGAGTTGAGTGCGCGATGCGCGGCCCAGAGCCCGCCCAGGTCTGTGCTAACGGCCGCGAGATCGCCGCTCAGGCTTTCGGGAAGACCCGTCTCCTGGAGAGTGATAACGACGCGGTGCGCCGCAACTGCCATCCGTCTGGCCAACTCAACGTCCGGTTGTTCAAGCTGGAACACATCGCCGCGTGACTCGGTTGACACCTGGACACTCCTGCCTTCGAATCGCCGACCGGTCTGATGTTACGTGTGGCTTCCGCTTGAAGCCGCTACATAGCTGGAGAAGTAGGACGTCCAAGGTTCCCGGATTATCTCAAGGCAGCTCTGCTGAGTGTCTTCGGGCATGATGCTGATCTGCCTGAAGGTCTCCTTCCAGAGATGGTCAACCTCTACGCGCCAGGGGTCGTACTCCAAGCCGTGAGCGTCTCTCTGCATGGCCTCAAGATGCTCACCGATCAGCTTGACGAGATTGCGGACCTTCCTGGCACGTACACGGTCTGTGGGACTCACTGCCGAATTATAGCAACCTGTGCCTGAGTTCTCCCGTTATGCCGGGGCTGATCTCCTCTGAAATACGAAGGGCGTAGCGATCGGTCATTCCCGAGATGTAGTCGATTACCGCACGCTCAGCAGATTCACTGCGAAGCGCATACTCTTCAGGTATGCGGTCACGGTGCGAGTCGAAGAACTCAAACAGGGTCCTCACAACCAGCCTCGCGGCGCAGGCCTCGGGTCCGGAGCTATGTCTCAGATACACTTGATCGAACATGAACTCGCGCAGGGCGATCACCGCGTCTCTGACCTCTTCGCTCATACGGATTGCGGGCGGCGCCGCTCCAGTCCGCAACGATTCGGTGCAATCCCACGAACTGCGGACGACGTCGGTCACCATGGTGTTGATGCGTTGAGAGTGCCTGTCACCCAGTACGGCAATAGTTTCGCGGGGCAGGTCCGGTGCGGAGAGAACACCGGCCCGGAAGGCGTCTGCTATGTCATGGTTCAGGTATGCAACTGCGTCAGCCACCCTGCACACCTGGGCCTCCAGAGTGAGGTCTTGCGGGAGCTCCTGCTGGAGGAAGTCACCCCTGGGCTTGGAATGAAACTCGATCCCCTGGCGGACCTCCCACGTGAGGTTCAGGCCTCGGCCATCCTTTTCCAGGCGGTCCACGATGCGCAGGCTCTGGGCGCTGTGTACGAACCCGCCGGGTGCAAGCTCATTCAAGACTCCTTCCCCAATGTGCCCGAACGGAGTATGGCCCATGTCGTGGGCGAGCGCTATCGCTTCCACCATGTCCTCGTTGAGATCGAGCGCCCTGGCAATTGTGCGCCCGATCTGCGCAACCTCAAAAGTGTGAGTGAGCCGCGTAACGTAATGGTCGCCCAAAGGGGCGATGAACACCTGGGTCTTGTGCTTGAGACGCCTGAATGCCTTGCAGTGGACGATCCTGTCGCGGTCCTTCTGGAAGGCGGTCCGAATTTGATCGGGCTCCTCCGCAACACGACGGCCACGACTCTCGGCAGAGCGGGACGCGTTGGGAGACAGGCTCTGCTCACGAAACTCGGCCCGGCGTCTGACCAGGCCATCGGTGAGATCGGGGAAGGCGTCTTGCGGACTGGTGCCCGAGCTCTCTGGAGTTTGCAATCGCATCCCTCAACAGGCAGTTCCCGCAAAATCGCGCCGGAGCCGCGCAGAGGGGCCAGTGTAGCAGAGGGCGTTGCAGCATTGTGTTACTCTGCCGGAAACATGCCTGACCAGCTTCAACTAGGCACGCATTCGGAGACAACATGACCCAGACACGCCCGCCTGACCGCTACCCGGCATACACGGGTCTTCCCACATTCGTCAAGGCACCCTGGATCGATACGGCTGAGGAACTGGCTGAGAGCGGCGCGGATGTGGCCGTGATAGGCGCCCCCGTGGACATGGGCGTGGTGAACAGGCCGGGCGCTCGGTATGGCCCGAGAGCGATAAGGCAAGCGGACTACTACTCGTCCGATTACGAGTCCCTCTACCACATGGGAATGGGAATCTATCCGCTGAAGACCCTGAAGCTGGTGGACTTTGGTGACGCAATCTGCCCCCCAAGTGACCTCGCAAAAAGCCACGAGGCAATCAGGCTGAAGGTCACGGAAGCTCTCGAGGCGGGAGCGATTCCGGTGATCCTGGGCGGCGATCACTCGATCACGCTGCCCGGCGGGACGGCTGTGGGCGACTTCTACGGACACGGGAACGTGGGAATGGTCCATTTCGACGCCCACGCGGATACGGGGGACTCATCCTACGGGGGCGTGCCGATCTCGCACGGCAGCCCGATGCGTCGACTGATCGAGAGCGGTGCGATCCCTGGCAAGAACTTCGTGCAGGTGGGGCTGCGCGGCTACTGGCCGGGCGAGGACCTGTTCCAGTGGATGCGGGAGCAGGGAATGCGCTGGCACCAGATGTCGGAGATAGAGACCAGGGGCTTCGACGCAGTGCTGGACGATGCGATAGCCGAGGCGCTGGAAGGTCCGGAGAAAGTCTACCTGTCCGTAGACATAGATGTGATGGACCCAGGATATGCCCCGGGTACCGGGACGCCTGAGCCCGGCGGAATCAGCGCGACCGAGATGCTGCGGGCCGTGCGAAACATTGCAAAGTCTGTGGACGTTGTGGCCGTGGACGTTGTCGAGGTCTCACCGCCGTACGACGGGCCCGGTGAGATCACGGCGCAGGCGGCGCACCGCGTTGTACTGGAGGCGATAAGCGGCATCGCCTGGCGCAGGGTTCAGGCGGAGGCGGAGTAGCCTCCCGCAGTTCCTAGCGCCGCACCTGGAACGGTGGCTGCATGTTCGGCACCGATACGTCCAGCACCACCGGCGCCTCGGTATCCAACGCCTTGCGGAGCGCGGGGCCGAAGCCGTCGGCGTCAGTCCTCATCCCCACTGCCCCGAAGGCCTCGGTCATCTTTACGAAGTCCGGATTCAGAAGATCGGTGCCGATGAACCGCTGGTTGTACCGTGTCTTCTGGTCCCACTCGGAGGCCCCGAACACACCGTTGTTGAAAACAACACAAACGGCATTGATACCGTACTTGACCGCCGTAGAGAGTTCCTGGGGGTTGTACATGAACCCGCCGTCGCCGCTGATGGCGACCACGTTGCGGTCCGGCCGGCCCACCTTGGCGCCCAGCGCAGTGGGGAACGCGTACCCCAACGTGCCGAAGTACGAAGAGGTGAGAAAGGTCCTCGGCTTGCGCGCCTCGTAGGCCACGTTGCTCCAGTAACCGATTGTGGTCACGCCGCTTACGACGATGTCTTCGTCGCCTAGCTCGGCGCGTATGGCATCCACAAAGCCCATCTGGTCCGGGGCGATTTCCCTGATGTATCCGTCAAAATCGGTCCTGTAACGCTCGATCTCCTCTGCGCGGGAAGGCCTCCTGACTCCCTGGGCACGCAGCCGGTCAACGATTGCGCGAAGAGCGAGCTTTGCGTCGGCTTCAACGCCCACGGCCACAGGCTGGGCCTTGCCGATCTCCTCGGAGTCCACGTCTACTTGCACAATCTTCAGGTGGTCCAGCGATAGGTTTCTGAAAAACAGCCTCGTGCCCACGGCAAGGAGGGCGTCCGAACCACCGAGTACCGCCTCGACAGGACCGACGCCGCCGTAGTGAGCGCCCACGACCAAGGGATGGGCACCCGGTATGGCGCCCTTGCCTTCGGGCGTCAACACGATGGGCGCCTGGAGCATTTCAGCGAGCTCGAGCAGCTCCGCGCCACAGTCCGATATCAAAGCTCCGCCACCCGCGATTATGCACGGCTTCGCAGTATCCGCGAGCACCGAAGCGGCCGCTTCGATCCGGTCGGCTTCCGGGGCGTGGCGTGGGTACTCCTCCGGCTCGATGATTTCAACGTTTCCGGAAGATGCCAGCGTGTCCGGCGGGATCTCAAGCTCAACAGGGCGCGGCCGGCCGGACTTGAGCTGGTGGAAGGCCTCATGGACAGCCTCCGGGATCTCCTCAACGTGCATCGCGCGGTGGTTCCACTTGGTGATTGGACTGAACATGTCCAGCTGCTCGTGGACTTCGTGAAGCTGCCCGAGGTTCTTTCCGATCCCCGTGGACATGACCTGCCCTGAGATCATCAGGACTGGAGATGAGCTGGCGTACGCGGTCCCCAGTCCCGCCATGGCGTTCGTTGCGCCCGGCCCCGGCACGACCATGGCCACGCCGACCTTGCCGGTGGCCTTCGCGTAGCCGTCGGCCATGTACGTGGTGGCCTGTTCGTGGCGAGTCTGGACAAGGTTGATCTCGTCACGATAGTCGTACAACGCGTCAAAGGCGGCCATGATCTGCGCGCCGGGTAGCGCGAAAATCGTGTCCACTCCCTGTGCTCTCAGTGCCCTAATCAACGCCTGTGCACCAGTCATTTCAGCCATTGAGGTGTAACTCCATCGCCCTATGCTTACCGTTCGGCCGGAGCCGAAGACGGCTAACGATTTCAGAAAACCTTACCACGCTGCCTGAGATTTCGTTAGCGATTTCACGTGAGACGCTGTTCATCCCGGCTGAGCGTCCCCTCATGTCCTCCTTCGCTGGCTCACGTGCCCTCAGGTTTGTGGAGCTGTAGCTGACGGGCTAGCAAGGCGTTGAGGCCTGCAGTAAAGTCAGGGCAATATGGTTCTGTATTGCTGGCGGCGCTGGAAGTGCCTGCAATTCCGCCATAAGGCCGAGATCGTCTTGGTAATCATTGCTCCTCCGATAGCGTTCCGATTCCTTGAATTTCTATGGCTGAATCTTTGGGCAGAAACTCTCGTATACTTCGGATGGGCGGTCCTTGCCACATTGATGACTGCCTACATGGTCGAGAAGGACAGCCGCGAAAACAAAGAAGGCATAGAACAACGCATTGAGCCACTTACAGATGAGCTTGAACGCCATAGAAATGACTCGACACGGAGAATTATCAGCCTAGAAGACCAGATACGGCAGGTAGATCAGGTTATGCGAGCCGCGTTTGAAGAATGCAGGGTCTCACTCCCTCCCCCCCAAGTCCCGTTGTCAGCTCATTTGACGTTTGGCGCAGCCTCAGGTTCAGCGAAACTGCAGGTTCGGCATCAAAGATGGTACAGACGCTTCTGGCTATGGATTCTCTGCTATGCACGTGGGATCTGGAAGTTGGTTTGGGGATAGGCGGGAGGTCCGTTCCGGGTCGCGGGATCATCTGTAATTGCCTTGGGGAGGGTTCCGCACAACTCTCACATGATGCGAGCTTTTGCACTGCGCCGAACGAGTGTGCTATTATGGATGTCTGAGAATATCTGCGCCCGGCAACCAGGCCCCAGCGCTCCAGCGTGGGTCAGCGGCGTTCAAGCTGAGCATGCTCAAGCCCCTGTAACAAAATGTATCAATTTGTTCCAGTTAGGCCCAATTCAAGTACGTTTGGTGTTGATTTCGGCTCATATTGGTCACATTTGAGAAAGCCCTCCAGCTACGAGATGTAACAGAATGTGACGGAATGTTACATTTCATCGAGGTCCCTACTGCCGGGCCGGAAACCCTTGGCCGGGGCGAACGTGAAGGCGGGAACGTTCGATGCGCTCTTGTTGACCGTCAAGTTGCAGTCCCGAATAATGAGCTTCGCATCGCGCTGGCCGGTAGCGGCGCGAAGCAATGCAACACATTTGCTAGGAGGATGCTGTGGGAGTCCAACGCGTGGGATTCGTGGGCCTTGGGATTATGGGGAGGCCCATGGCAATCAACCTGCTCAAGGCAGGGTACGAGGTAACGGCATACGACCGGAACCTCGAGAAGACGGAAGGCGTCGCGGCGGAGGGCGGCAAGGCAGGTGGATCGGCGGCCGAAGCAGCGGCCGGTGCGGAAGCCACGGTTGTTATGGTGCAGGACTCGGCCAACTCTGAGGAGGCGGTTCTCGGACCCAGAGGGGTCCTGGAGGGCGCCGAGGCGGGTTCGACGGTGATCGACATGAGTTCGATCGCGCCCGGCACGTCCCAGAAGCTGGCCGCCGCCTGCGAAGCGCGAGGCGTAGAGTTTCTGGACGCGCCGGTCAGCGGGGGGGAGCCGAAGGCTATAGAAGGCTCGCTGGCGATCATGGTGGGCGGAAAGGCGGAAGCGTTCGAGCGAAACGTCTCCCTGCTTAGCGCCATGGGCGATAGCGTAGTCCACTGTGGGGACTACGGCGCGGGCAACACGACCAAGCTGGCGAACCAGATCATAGTGGCGGCGAACATCGAGGCGGTGGGAGAGGCGCTCGTGCTGGCGGTGAAAGCCGGCCTCGACCCAAACACGGTGTTCCAGGCGATCAGGGGCGGGCTGGCCGGAAGTGCCGTCATGGACGCCAAGGCCCCGATGATGATCGAAGGCAACTTCAAGCCGGGATTCCGCATCAACCTCCACCAGAAGGACCTTAACAACGCACTGATCACCGCCGGAGAGCTTGGAGTGCCCCTGCCGGTCACAAGTCTGGTCAGGCAGATGGTGGGCGCCCTGGTGAACGACGGCAAGGGCGACTCTGACCACTCGGCCATAGCCAACTTCATAGAGGACATGGCCAAGACGCGGATCAGCGGGCTGGAATAGGCTATCGCCCGGGGCGCTGAAGCAGGCGACGCCCCCTAGGTCAGCGCGCTTCGATCAGGGCCGATGCGGGCCGGATGCCGGCGATCAGAGAGTTCTTCTCCCCGGCCAGCTTGCGGAAGTCGCATTCGATTTGGATTCCGTGCCAGAACTCGTCCGACTGGCCGAAGAAGGCCCCGAACCGGATCGACATCGCGGGCGTAATCGAGCGCCTACCGTGGACAATCTCGTTGATCGCACGCGGAGCAACGCCGATAGCACGAGCCATCCCGTTCTGGGAAATGTCCATCGGCCTCAGGTATTCCTCAAGCAGGATCTCGCCGGGGGTAATAGAGCTAGCTATATTCACGAAGTTATGCAAGTAATCTCAAACTAGATGTTACCCTATAACGTTACAGGGGTGCAGTCAATGGTAATCTACAATGGCAACTCGTTCCGGTCTACGCTCAGTCCATTCAAACGTAATGCGCCACTGGTCGTTGATCCTAATGGAATATTCGCCTGCCATATCGCCCTTGAGCTTCTCCAATCGGTTGCCGGGAGGGATAGCCAGGTCAGTTATGACTCTTGCCTGATTCATCTGAATTAGCTTCCTGAGGGCAACGCGAGCAATGGCTCCAAACCGGCGGTTGCTTTCGAAGAAAAACAGGTTTTCCGTGTCCTTGTCGGCAAAGGATTGGATGAAATGGAATTCCCCATCTGCGTACTCACTCTAGTCAAGGTAGGGAAGACTGCAATTGCATCGACTCTTTAACACCACAATGTCATGCATCCTTTCGGTACCTGTCTATGTTGTGCTCACTAACGACGGCTAACGCGCTGTGCGGCTTAAGCAGGAAGCAAATGACTCGCACTACAGGATTCCATAAGTGGAACGCACAATCGAGGGACGGATACCGTGACTGACGATAGACTGATGCCCGCGGACTGGCAGAGGTCTGCGCCGTTCGCGGGAATGCTCACATTCATGGGAGTTCCCACGACACGGGACCTGACCAAGGCGGACGTGGCCACCATCGGCGCGCCTCTCGATATTGGCACTACCTACAGATCGGGTGCAAGGTTCGGGCCGAGGGCCATCCGGGATTCGACCGGCCCAATGGAGCTCCACGGGTGGTAAGAGGACGAGCTCCAGGAGCCGTTCCGCAGCCTCCGCGTGATCGACTACGGCGATCTGAGCGTCAGCGCAGGGTACATTGAGGCCGCCGTCGAGCGCATCGAGATGGGCCTGTCGGTGGTGCTCGACGCCGATGTGTTCCCGGTGGTACTAGGGGGCGACCACACGATCAGCCTTCCCGTGCTGCGGGCGCTGCACAAGAAGCACGGGAAACTGTCGCTTGTCCATTTCGACGCCCATCCCGACTTCTGGGAGCCGGACTCGGAGCGGCCCATGAACCACGGCACCCAGGTAAAGCTAGCGGCGAACGAGGGCCTGATCGACCCAAGCTCCTCGGCCATTGTCGGGATCAGGGGATCATCATCCATGGCAATCCTGGACGATGTCAGGGCCTCCGGCATCACAGCCATAACAACGGACGAAATCGACGAGAACGGCATCGACTGGACCCTGGACGGGGTGCGACAGGCAATAGGAGAGTTGCCGGTCCACGTCTCCGTGGACATCGACCTGATCGACCCGGCGTTCGCGCCGGGCACGGGAGTACCTGAGATTGCCGGTCTTACAAGCCGTGAGGCGGTGAAGCTCATACGCGGGCTGAGGGGAATGCGAATAGTTGGTTTCGATATCGTAGAGGTGGCGCCCCCGTACGACCACGAGGAGGTCGCCGCCTACCTGGCAGCGAACGTTGTGTACGAGTTCCTGCTGACGCTCGTGAAGTGATCCCGGACTTGGCCTAAGCGTCTGGGTGGCCTTTCGGCTGGCTCAGGGCGAAGGGGGCATAGCGAGGGCGGTTGCCAGCAGTGCTTTGGCCCCATCGCGGCCTTCCCCAGCAGACTGGTGAAGAGGTTGGCGTTAGTATGTGCTTACGTTGATCTCCACCATTTCGCCGGTGACCATGTAGATAACCCGCTCGGCGATGTTAGTCGCGCGGTCTGCAATCCTCTCCAGGTCGTGCGTGACCCAGATCAGGTACGTGGCCCTCTCGACGGCTGTCGGGTCGGCAATCATCATCTGGATGAGCTCATGGTGCAGCTTGCTGTAGATCTCATCGACCTTGTCGTCGTCGTCACAGACAGCGTGGGAGGACACGACATCCTGGTTCACCAGGGCATCAAGGCTGCGCCTCAGCATGTCGGTGGCGAGGTCGGTCATCCGTGGAATGTCCACAAGCGGCTTGAGAGGGGGTTCATCTCCCATCTGCAGACTGATCCTGGCGATGCCCTCCGCGTAGTCGCCTATTCGCTCCAGTTCCACGGCGACATGGCTGGCTGCGATCAACCGGCGCAGGTCGCCTGCGATAGGCTGCTGGGCGGCCACCAACGCGATGACCTGCCGCTCAATCTGGTACCGCTTACGATTGATGGCCTCATCTTCGTTGACGATTAGTCTCGACTCAGCGAGGTCCCGCCGTTTGAGTGCGTCTACGGCCCGGACGATGGCTTTCTCGACCATGCTGCCCATGAGCAGCAGATCGTCCTGTAGCAGTCTAAGCTCTCTATCGAACTCCGCGCGAGGCATGGCGACTCCTTGCGGCTCCGCCGGAATCTCCGGCAGGCCGGTTCCTCCTGTATCTTCTATCTTCAGACGCTGGTACCGATCTTAAAGTGGTCATGATTGCCCGGCACCCCGGGGCGACCTAGCCAAATCGGCCTGTTATGTACGCTTCCGTGCGCTCTTCCTTTGGGTTGGTGAAGACCTGCTCGGTTGCCCCTTGCTCGACCAGGTAGCCGGCCCGGTCCTCGCCCATCATCAAGAAGACCGTATTGTCGGAAGCCCTAGCGGCCTGCTGCATGTTGTGCGTAACGACGATGATCGTGTAGTCGTTGCTGAGCTTTCGCATCAGGTCTTCAATCGCCAGCGTGGCGATAGGGTCGAGAGCGGAGGCCGGCTCGTCCATAAGTATGACCTCCGGCTCGACGGCAAGTGCGCGGGCGATGCACAGCCGCTGCTGCTGACCTCCTGAAAGGGCGAGGGCGCTGTCCTTAAGCCGGTCCTTGACCTCGTCCCACAAGGCCGCCTGCCGGAGCGATCTCTCCACCGCCTCGGTGTAGTCCCCCTGGTAACCATTGATCCTTAGGCCAAACGCGACGTTGTCGAATATAGACTTCGGGAATGGATTCGGACGCTGGAAGACCATGCCGATCTGGGCCCGTATTTCAGTGGCGTCCACGCCTTCCGCGTGCAGGTCCTCGTTCCGATAGAGGATGCTGCCCTCTATCCTGGAACCGGGAATCAAGTCGTTCATTCTGTTGAAGCATCGCAGCAATGTGCTTTTGCCACAGCCGGACGGACCGATCAAGGCCGTGACCTTGTGCTCGCGGACGTCCAGGGTGATGTCTTTGAGTGCCCTGAACGAACCGTAATAGACATGCAGGTTTCTTACATTAAGAACCGTGTTCGAAAAAGTCACGCTAGTCCTCTGATCGGCTTTGATGCCTGTTGCGCAGGTAGATTGCAATCGAGTTCATGCTCAACAGGATGATTAGCAGCACAATGATGCCAGCCGCGGCAATACCCCTGAAGCCATCCTGCGGCCTGGAGACCCAGTTGAAGATCTGGATCGGCAGCACAGTGAACCTGTCGAACGGACCGGAAGGCACAAATGTGAGGAAAACCAGGGCGCTTATCGCTATCACGGGAGCGGCCTCCCCAATCGCACGGGACATGGCCAGAATCGTCCCGGTGAGTATGCCGGGTAAGGCCGAAGGCAGAACGACGCCTTTGACCACCTCCCATTGCGTGGCACCCAAAGCGTACGCAGCCTGACGGTGTGAATCCGGCACGGCTCGAATGGCCTCTCTAGACGCCATGATGACGATGGGCATCACGAGCAGAGTCAGGGTCAGCGCACCGGCAAGCAGGCTCCTGCCCATGTTCCACCAGCTTACGAACAGCGCCAGCCCCAGGAGGCCATAGATTATGGACGGCACTCCCGCGAGATTGGAGATGTTTATCTCCACAAACTTGGTAAACAGGTTCTTCTCAGCGTACTCCTCCAGATAGATGGCCGCGCCAAGGCCAACGGGTACCGTAAATGCCGCGGTAAGCCCCATCAGCCAGATTGTGCCCATCAACGCAGCCAGGAGGCCGGCCTCTGTGGGGTCCGGAGCCGGGTACGAGGAGATGAACCCCCAACTCAGCCAAGGAAGCCCACGAACGAGGACCTGCACGATCAACACCGCCAAGCCGACGATTCCTATACCGATCGAGAAAATGAACAGGCCATAGAAGACGTTGCCGATGCGATGGCGCTGGTGCAGTCTCGGTCTGAATCGGACTTCCTGGGCATTCATTCGTACTTCTCCCTCCACCTAGACACGAGGAAGTGGCCGATCAAGTTCATGAACAGAGTCATCAGGAACAAGAGGAACCCGACAGCGAAGATCGTCTTGAATGTAAGCGTACCGTGAGGCGCCTCTCCCAAGGACACCTGAACGATGTATGCAGTCATGGTCTGGACGCCCTCCAGAGCATTGAAACTCATCCTGGGCGTCGCGCCCGCGGCGATTGTCACGAGCATCGTCTCGCCAATCGCCCTGGAGATCGCGAGAATGAAAGCCGCCACGATGCCGGAAAGCGCGGCCGGGACCACCACACGAAGCGAGACCTCCAGCCGGGTTGCTCCGAGCGCGTAAGCGGCGTGTCGGAGCGAACGCGGCACTGCGAGCATCGCGTCCTCGCTCAGGGAGGAGACCATCGGAATGATCATTATTCCCATCACCATGCCTGCGCTCAGCGCGTTGAAGATAATCAGGTCCGGAATCACCTTCTGGAGCTGCGGCGTCACGAAGGTGAGTGCGAAGTACCCGTAGACCACAGTCGGGATTCCGGCCAACACTTCCAAGACTGGCTTGATGATCCTGCTGACTCTCTCCGGGGCGTACTCGGAGAGGAAGATCGCGGTGAACAGGCCCACGGGCAGCGCCACCGCGGCAGCGATCATGGCGACCATGAGCGTGCCCATGACGAGCGGGAGCACGCCATAGGACTGAGGTTTGAGGATCGGCGTCCAGCGAGTGCCCGTGATGAAATCCCAGACAGAGACCTCTATGAAGAACTGATAGGCCTCCGTAAGCAGAGTGATGAGGATGCCGATTGTTGTGAAAATGGAGACAGCAGCGCATCCGACGAGTAGCCAGCGTACGATCTTCCCCTCGATGTCCCGCCTTCCGCGTCGAGGAGACTTCCGACGCGTCGCAGTTTGGTCTCTCGCCATGGCCGGAAGTCCTTCGTACGGAGTTGAAGTGGAAATGTCCATGGATACTACCTTGCAGCCGATATGCGGCTACGTGGGCTCCGCGGACCAATCTGCCATCTCGTGCAGATTCTGTTCATCATACGCCGGGCTCCAACTCATCCAGAAGCCGCCTCACTCTTCCTTCGATTTCGTCCCTGATGGGCCGAACATCTTCCAAAGCCAGGCCAGCAAGGTCTGTCAGACCCCAGTCTTCCACATCCACCAAGGGCGCGGGGCACGCTTCGTCCAAGGCACATCCCATGGTCACGAGACGTGATGACCGCCGGACCATCTCATCCGTGAGCGCCTTCGGCTGTTGCACGAGATGTCTATGGCCTTTTCCTTCATTGCCTCTATCACAACAGGTGAAACGTGAGCAGAGGGATATGTCCCGGCCGAGGCCACCGATACCTTGCCGCCACTAAGGCACGAAACAAACGCTTCGGCCATCTGGCTCCTCCCAGAGTTGTGTACGCACACAAAGAGGACGTCGAAAGCCCGGTCATCTCTATGGGCCATGGGCGTTGACTTTCTTGCCATCGGAATTCTGAGGCGTCTCGGCGAACAGGCGACCATATGCCATAGCAGCCAGGGCGGCGCCAATGACCGGCCCTGCCCAGTAGAGCCAGTGGTCAGTCCAGTTTCCTGCCGCCAGGGCAGGGCCGAAAGTGCGCGCCGGATTCATGGAACCGCCTGAAACAGGTCCGCCAACAAGTATGCCAACGGCAACCGCTGCGCCAATGGCGAGGGCAGCGGTACTTGCCGGGGCACGTCGATCGGTGACCACGGCCATAATGACAAACATGAGCGTGAACGTGATTACGATCTCAATTCCGAAGGCCGAACTGCTGCCCCCAAGTGGCAAGTGCCCTCCGACATTGGCAACAGGACCGAGCATCGCCCTCAAACATACTGCGGCCAAGACCGCACCAACGATTTGAGCCACCCAGTAAGGTACGGCATCTCTGACCCTAAGCACTCCGGCGATCACAAACCCGAGGGTTACGGCGGGGTTAATGTGCGCGCCTGAGATGTGGCCGGTGGCATGGATTACCAGCGCGACTACTAGGCCGGAGGCAAGGGCGGCGCCGAGAAGCGTGACGGCCCCACCGGAGATCTCGTCAGCCATCACGGAGCCGGCGGCGCCGAACACCATGCAGAATGTGCCAACAGCCTCCGAGGCAACTCGCTGCGCAAGCGGCAACGCCGAGTGTCGCGGCACGACCTTCGAGTTTTCGGAGGGTCTGGCACGGAGGCTCAGGAGTCCCAGGAATCCCTTCTTAGATAACTGCACATTACTCAACATGCTGTGTGATTTAGCAGTTCGTTGCTTAGATTCGTTTCGGGTTCGTCACCCGTCCCGATTCCAATAGTCCATCAGCCTGCGAGACGGAAGCATCAGTTGCGCACGCCAGCTGACCCAAGACAGCCCAAGCCGTTGCTGCGTTAGTCGCAATAGGAACCTGATGTAAGTCACAGACCCGAACCAGGGCGGCCACGTCCTCAGCCGCGTACCCTCCGTACAGAGGGTCTCTAAGGAAGATCACCGCATCCACTCCGCCATCAACCACCATGGCGCAAAGCTGGAGGTCCCCTCCATGCACACTGCTCTGCAAGAGCTCGATCTCCACGTTTAGACGCTGGGAACAAACCATACCCGTCACATGCGTGGCCACGAGTTTCCTTAGGCGCAAACTCTGGCCGCACTCTCGCAAGAGTCCCACGAGTTCGTCCCTCTTGAAGTCGTGGGCCATAATCGCGATCTTGCCCATGGAATCAGCCACAGGGTACTGACCGGCCGCGTTGTTGGAGCCAGAGGCAACGTAGTTCACGGCAACAATGGTTACGCGCCCGCCCCATTAAGGTGTTATCTCACGATTAACGTAACGTTAACGTCTTGTAAAAAGGGCTGATCCAAGGAGACCCGCAGAAAGCGAATTGTCCGATTCTCCAGTCATGCTCCATCAGGCGAGGCAGGGCGTCTCTGGCCAAGTTAAATGCCTGTTAATGGAGCCTTATCCGCACCTTAACCCTCCGTTAACTGCACCTTAACAATCGGCAATTAAGCTTGGGAACCGACAATTTCAAAGGAGGAGAAAACAGTAATGGAAAAAGTTATGGGCAAATGGTCGCGCATCGGCGCCGTGGCCGCATTGATGGCCGTTGTGCTGGGTGCGCTGGCCATGGCTGCCTGCGGTGGTGGCGACGAAAGTACCGTCGAGATTGACGGCTCCAGTACCGTGGCCCCAGTGTCCGAGGCCGCAGCACACGAATTCGGCAAGCTCAATAAGGACATGAAGGTCATCGTAGGCATCTCCGGCACCGGAGGCGGCTTCAAGCGCTTCACCGTCGGCGAAACAGACATCTCCGACGCCTCCAGAGCCATCAAAGACTCCGAAGCCGAAGCGGCAACAGCAAACGGGATCGCATACTACGAGATCCCCCTCGGCACCGACGGCCTCTCCGTCATGGTGCACCCCGAGAACAACTTCGTAGACTGCCTCACCGTCGAAGAACTCAAAACGATCTGGGAGCCGGGCAGCACCATCAACAACTGGAACCAGGTGCGCTCTGACTTCCCCGACCAAAAGCTCAGGCTCTACGGCCCAGATACAGACTCCGGTACTTTCGACTACTTCACCGAAGAGATAGTCGGCGAGGCCCAGGCCAGCAGACCCGACTACACCGCCAGCGCCGACGACAATACCCTAGTCCAGGGTGTTAGTGGCGACAAAAACTCGCTCGGTTACTTCGGTTACGCCTACTACTCCGAAAACGCCGCCAAACTCAAGCTGGTTGGCGTCGACAACGGGGCCGGGTGCGTCACACCAGGCCCCGACACCATCGAGAGCGGCGAGTACGCCCCGCTGTCCAGACCGCTATTCATCTACGTCAATAAGAAGTCACTGGAGAGGCCAGAGGTCAAGGCGTTCGTCACGTTCTACCTTGAGAATGCGTATGAACTCGTACGCAAGGCCGGCTACGTCCGCATGGCCCAGTCCGCATACCAGGAAAGCCTCGACATGATCAGCAGGTAGACGCGTATCAGGGATGATCCGGGGGACTTCCCACAACGGCTCATCAACAAGACAAAACCTTCCAACCTTCCTCGCCGCGGGGGCTCGGGAACCTCCTTCCGGGCCCCAAAAATTGTCCTCGAGAACCGACATTAACTGGCATGGCCTACTGTTACACGTGCCAGCACAACCCCAGCCAATAGGAGAATTCCCAGACATGACTAACTGGATGAACGCGCTAGCAGACCACTACGAAATCATGAGATCCGGCTACCCAAGTGACAGGCTGCTACTGCTTTTCGATATCGATGGCACCATTCTGGACACTCGCCATGCTGTGCTCTACTTGCTTCGAGAGTACGACCGTGTCTTCAGAACAGAGCTGTTCCAGGGTCTTGAGATCGTGGACATCGACGTCCACGAGAATCGCGTCGGCTCACTGCTGAACTCACTTGGCCTTCCGATCGAAATCGCTGAGCCAGTAATCTCCTGGTACAACGACAGGCTGTGGTGCAGGGACGTAGTGTTGGAGGACTACCGGCCCTTCGCGGGTGTGATGGAGGTGATGCGATGGTTCCAGATACAGTCAAACGTGAACGTAGGAATCAACACCGGTCGGGTTGGAGTCAACGCGCCCAGACACAATTCGCTGTCTAAACCGAATCGGGGCGGAGTTCAAGGTCGACTTTCAGGACGACTTGGTGTACATGAACCCATACGCAGGCCCAGGCAGGATTGAATAGTCTAAAACCGAAGCCATCCAGCATTATCGCGCTCTCGGCCACCGGGTGATTGCGTTCGTGGACAACGAGCCAGCGAATCTAGCCAGCGTCGCGGCCATCGACGCACACGACGAGATCCTTCTCCTGCACGCGGACACGATCTTCAACTCGAGGGCACGCCTGTTGCCGTATCGTTCGATCAGCGGCCGAGCCTACGACATTACCGACGTGGCCCGAGAGAATGCGCTCCCACGCCATGTGCAGTTCGTCTGGCAGGGCGTCAAGGAAGAAGCCAATCAACGTCAGTTCCTCGCCTCAGACATCCAGTAGGCGGAGATGGACATACGTTCCGGGGACACCCTGATCAGCAACGGGGAATCGGAGTCTACCGTCCTATCCGCGTTAGAGATCCTTCAAAGAGTGAAGCAATCCGGCAAATCGGTCAAGCTGGACTTTATGGACACCGAGGTCACTCTTGATCTGGCGTTGGAAACCATTCGCAGGGCCGGTCTTGAGTCCTGGGAGATCTGGATCAACACCGAGGTGAGTGTCTTTGGGGATACAGGTCTCAAGGAGCTCAGAAACCTGTTTCCCGAATCCACATTGCAATGCTCAATCGACCACCTTGCGCACGTAATATTGGAGTCTCCGGAGGACGCGTGAGATTCCCTTGACCGCCTTGCCGGCTGGAGCGTAAATAGCTTCTCCATGAAATGGCACACTCCGATGATGAAGGAAGCCTTTCACCGGCTAAGCGATTGGGGCCATGACGTCAACATTCAGGATGTACCCGACTTGAATGCGTTTCTGCAGGCCGTACTCCTTCTCCCGCGCTCCATAACTTCTGAATTCAATGTCCCGAATTGGCAGTACTTTGGACTTGGATGGGAAGGAACCGGCTATAGGCAGAAGTACGATGTCCAGAGAGTGCCGAAAGTCACGACGACAATTTAGCAGGTTGGAGTCTGCCAACCGCTGCACGTGAGTGGCGATAAATCGTATTATACCCATGATCGCAAGCGACACGTACACTTCTGGAGTGGAATCGATCAGGTTGGAGGACAGCCATGAATCTGTTAGTCGTCTCGGGAGGAAGGCACCCATACGAAGAGTCCACGCCCATTTTACAGGAGTTCCTGACGGCCGCCGGGCTTTCGGTCACCGTCACCGAAGACGCCAGCTTGCTCGCTGACAGTGACGGCATGGCTGCCTACGATGCACTGGTGTTCAACACACTGCGCGAGGGGGACTCCACGCTTACTGATGCGGAACAGAACAACATGAAGGAGTACGTAAGCGGCGGGAAGGGCTTCGTGTGCATCCACATATCTGGGTGCGTGCCCGAAACCTGGCCCGGTTACAGCAATATGACCGGAGGAGGCTGGAAGATGTCGAAGAGCTTCCACCCACCGTACGGCCGAATGACCGTAAACGTGACCGATCCCGACAACCCCGGCGCGCTTGGCATTTCGGACTTTGAAACGAATGATGAGCTGTACATGGGTGTGGACTACGAAGAAGGTAACGATGTGTATATCACGGGCACATCGGAAGACGGCTGGCACACCTGGCGTGGCGAGGAGATGTTCATGCCTGGGGGAACCTTCCCGCTGGGGTGGACCCGAAGCCACGGCGAGGGCAAAGTCTTCGTGACGCTCCTTGGCCACGACGGCCAGAGTTTCCAGACGCCTGAGTTTCAGAGGATAGTGCTCAACGGCGTAGACTGGGTTACAAGCTAGGAGCTAGTTGGCCGGCTATCCAGTCCTGGCGAAGAGGGAGGGTAACAACCCAATATAGGACAAAGTCGACAACGAAGCGGTGGCTAAGTGGCTATCCTGCAACGAAGAATCTGTCAAAAGATCCAAGGCCGTCGGCGCTGCACGTAAAAAAGCAGCTGGTAAGATCGCTGCCGCAATAGTGGCTGAGGTCGCCTTCAATGATTCCGTAGCTCAGGCGGAGACCGCCCACTCTACTTCTAAGCAATTGGACGAGGCCATCCAAGCGCAGATTGAGGCCGGCGAAGACGCTGATTCGGAATTCCTCTTAGATCGAGCAGAAGCGGAAAAGGCTGCCCGCAGCGCAGCCTTCGACGTAGTTACCAAGTCCGAAGTTGCAGCTGAATGCTACGCCGCCGCCGCTGATGCGGCGCGGATCCGCGCCAGCGCAGATGTTGCCTATCTCCGAGCTCTTTCTGACAGCGAGATGACGCTAGACGATGTTGTCACGGAGTACCTGAGATAAGGGGGCAGGGTCGAGGATCGAAGCCTGCCGATCCAGGGCTCTCCTCTTTACCTTCTAGTTTCTGTTAGTTAACTGCTAACTCAAGATCACACTTCGTTTGAGTGTTGCCACATCCTCGCCATTTCTTAGTCAGCCCGCGGTATGCGAACGGTGAACTCGGTCCCCTCGCCTTCCATACTCCTGACGTCGACCTGGCCTCGGTGGGCTAGAACAATGTGCTTGGCAATAGCTAGACCCAAGCCGGACCCCTCATTATGCCTGGACCTCTCCACCTTGTAGAACCGTTCAAATACGTGCGGGACGTGCTCAGGGGGAATACCGGGACCCGTGTCAATGACTGAAACGTCAACGTATCTGGGCCTTGAAGCCGCGGACAATAGAATCTGACGGCCGACAGGCGTAAATTTAAGGGCGTTGTCCAACAGATTGTCCATCACCTGCCGCAGTTTCTGTTCCTCGCCCACGATCCAGGGCAAATCTTCTTCCAGCTCCAAGTTCAGCTGAATTCCAGCATGCTCCGCCCTAGGAAGGAAGTAGTCCCGCACTTCGGCAAGCAGCTTGGCAATGTCAAGCGGAGTCAGGTGAAGGGCAGTCTGCCCACTTTCAAGGCGAGCCAACTCGAGAAGCTCTTCCACCAGTCCCGCCATGCGGTCGATCTCTCCGTTGAGCCTTCTCAGAAAGTCCCTGGCAGCGGGCGGATCTTCCAAGGCTCCGGCTTCGAGGGTCTCCACCATCAGTTTCGCCGCTGCGAGCGGGTTTCTGAGTTCGTGCGAAACGTTTGTGACGAACTCTTTTCGTGTGGTCTCCAACTGTCGAAGTTCGGTCATGTCGTGGAGTGTGAGTAACACTCCACCCAGCCCGGTCTCAGTAACAGGCGTAGCGAGGGCACGGACATATCCACCTCCGTAAAGCAACTGCACCTCCGCCTGGCACGGGCGCTGACTGTCTGCGGCATCGCTCACCACTTGTTGCAGTTCATGGTCTCGGATTACTTCCGGCAGGGAGCGTGAAACTGGAATGGGTCCGGTCCTCAGAAGCTGTTCAGCGGCCCGGTTGATGAGCGTTATCCGGCGGTCACGGTCGACGACAATTACGCCGTCTGCCATGGTGTCAAGCACGGTCGAGAGCCTCGCTCTATCCACCGATACTTCAGCGATTATCTGCTGAAGCCTGTCTGCCATGGCGTTCAGAGCGGCAGCTAGTTCTTGTGAACCGGTTCCGGCGATGAACGGAACCCGGTACTCCAAATCGCCCCCGGCTACGCGCCGAGCGGCCTCGGCGATTTCTGAAGCGGACTCAGACGCCCTTAGGCTAACCCTGTAAGCGTTAGCTACGATGAGACATGCAGCTAAGGCCGTAATCGCAATCGATGAGGCGATGACAGCAGAAACGTTGGCCCAAAAGACCACAGCCCCGGCAATCAAAGCGGCTACCCCCACGCCCAAAGAAATGTAAGCGATTGAATGCCGACGGAGGAGCCGCAAAGAGTTCATCCTTCAAAACGATAGCCCACACCTCTTACGGTAACAATGCGCACCGGATTGCCGGGGTCTGCCTCTATCTTTTCCCTTAACCAGCGCACGTGTACGTCAACCGTTCGGGTGTCGCCTACGTACCCCGTTCCCCACAGCTTGTCCAGAATCTGATTTCTAGTCTGTACCCGCCCCTTGTTGGCGACGAGAAGTGCCAGCAGATCGAACTCGCGGGGCCGCATCTGTACCGTTTCACCCGCTAGCGAGACGGTGTGGCTCGCCACGTCGACCCTCAGATCATCGGACTCGTGGACTTCTCCTTCGACGCCCGAGTCTGACACCTCACGGGCTAATCGGGACCGCCTGAGAATTGCGCGGATTCGAGCGGTCAACTCCCGCATGCTGAAGGGCTTGGTCAGATAGTCGTCGGCACCCATTTCCAGGCCAAGGACGCGGTCGATGACGTCATCCTTGGCGGTAAGCATCAAAATTGGTACCGCCGTCTCTTTCCTCAGAATCCGACAGACTTCAAATCCATCCAGGACCGGGAGCATAACGTCCAGAACGATCAGGTGTGGAGTCTCGTTCCTGACAGAGCGCAGTGCCTTGGCCCCGTCGTTCGCAACAGAGACTATGTACCCTTCGCGCTCCATGTTGTACCGCAAGGCTTCGGCAAGATTCTCTTCGTCCTCAACAATAAGAATGGAGACTTCCGTACAAGGCCCTTCCACCAGACCTACTTCGGCCATTGTGGGCACACGTTCCAGATTGGCATCTCGGCCATGCCACTCCGCACTATGAGGTCAGGATCTCTCGAATTCTGTCGGCAATAATTTCCGGCTCACCCTCCCGCAGAGTCACCGGATAGACTTCGACAGAATTGTCGAAACTGTTAGGCCAGAGGGCAATCGACGGATCGCCCTCCCTTAACTCCTCATTGAGCTTCGAAACGTCCCAGCCGTCCAGCACTCGATCAAGCTTGATGAGGGCCCTGTCGCACACGAAGCGGGCCTCTTCCACGGTGTGATCCGCTCTAACCACTTCAGCGGAAATGCCCGGAACGCCATCAAGCCCGTCCACGATGTCTTTCGCCATTCCGCTCCAGCTTGCATAAACCGCATCGAAGTCCGTATCCACGAACAACTGTAACGCAGTCACCAGCCCGGCGATCTCCTCCTTGCACACCTTGGCGTTCCGGCCTATGCCTGCGTTGGGGGAGGCATTCAAGTAAGCGGCTTCCATGAGGTCTGCCCGTCCCGCAAGAATGCCGCTCGACTGTGGTCCCATGACCCCCTTACCTCCACTGAAGCTGACCATGTCCGCGCCATGCCTCAGATACTTGGTAAGATTCTCCGGCGGCGGAAGCATGGCGGCGGCATCGACTATTAGCGGGACACCACGAGCGTGAGCAATTTCAGCCGCGCGCGGCAACGGGATGACGCCACGCTGCGGTGGGCCAAAGATGTACGCGACCGCTGCCGTGTTCTCGTTTATCGCGGCTTCAAGCTCCCACTCGTGGGTCACGCCAGGCTTGCCGATCTCAACAAGCGTGGCGCCGGCCGAGCGAAACGCGTGATCGTAAGACACTCGATGCGCACGATGCATCACGATCTCGTTCTTCAACCCCGCAGTGTGTGGCAGTGCATCGATCTTCGCCGGGTCCGTGCCAGTGATGCACGCGGCGGCCTCGAGCATCATTCCGCTGGCCGAACCTGCCGTGACTAGCCCGGCGTCCGCGCCGCAGAACTCCGCGATCACGCTTCCTGCCTTGCGATTGAAGTCATGCATGTCCACAAACCATTGGGATGCCTCCTCCATGGCCTGCTTCACCGGCTCAGCCATAAGGCTACCGCCAAGGATAGTCAGCCAACTGTGGCCATTGATCACCCGCTTAACACCCAGCCGGTTATAGAAGTGGTTTTCCGATGTCAAGTCTAGTTCCTCCCGAGTGCCTGCGGTCCGCAAGCATTTGTTTCCTATCAGGTAGTGTGCTCAATGTAGCACGCTATTTCAACTGTCCCAGTCCCAAGACGAGTGGTCTTGGACAGTGTTGTGATACGCTTGCGCCGAGGCTGCAACGACGCTAGGCGGCTTCTTCCCCGCCGCATGATCAGGCAACTAGAGAAACGTTAGGATGCCCTTTTCACCAATTGATCACGCGTCCATAGTCAGACTGCTGGAGCCGCCTTCCGGCAACTGCGACGTGGTCATTGACACGGATACATACAACGAAATCGATGACCAGTTCGCGATCATGCACGCTCTACTGGCCGACAACCTCAACGTCGAGGGCATCTACGCGGCGCCCTTCCACAACAAGCGCTCATCGGGCCCGGCAGTCGGAATGGAGAGGAGCTACAAGGAAATTCTTCGCGTACTGGACAAGTCACCTGTCAAGTTCGGCGGTGTGGTGGCACGAGGATCCAAGGAGTGGATGAGTTCCCCAGATGTCCCTGTAGACAATCCCGCGACCACGGCCCTGCTGGAAGCCGCTGAAAAGGAAAGGGCCGGGCCACTATATGTGCTCACGCTCGGAGCAGTGACGAACGTCGCTTCGGCCATCGTCGCCGATCCAACAATACGTGAACGGGCGGTCGTGGTCTTACTGGGAGCCACCCCGTACCATTATCCGGAGTGGTACGACTTCAACCTCAGGCAGGACCTGATTGCCACTAGAATTGTCTTCGACAGTGGCATTCCTGTTGTGCACGTGCCGGGCTGGAACGTGTCCGAGCTTATGTTTGCCTCAGAAGCTGAAATCGCCCAGCACGTAAAGGGGAAGGGCGCAATTGGTGACTTTCTGTACGAAATCTTCATTGAGTACGTTCCCAGGATACCTGGGCATGCCAAACCCTTATGGGACATGGTGGTCACCAGCTACGCGATGAATCCGAGCTGGACAAGGCATCGCCTGACTCCAAGCCCGATCTTCAACGATAACCACACTTACAGTTTCGACGGGACCCGCCATCCTGTACGCGTGGTCGAGTGGGTGGACCGCAACGCAGTGATGTGCGACTTCATCGAGAGACTAGACGCGGCAACGTAGGCGACACTCCGCCCGAAGCACGCCTCAAAGTTCATGGAGCGACCTATGGGAAAGTTAGAAGGCAAAGTTGTAGTAGTTACCGGAGCTAGCAGAGGAATCGGCGCCGAGGTAGCTAGGACAATGGCGGCCGAGGGTGGCAGAGTGGTAGCGGCAGCCAGAACGATGCACGAAGGCGAGCACCCGCTGGAAGGCTCGCTGAGTACGACCGTTCAACAGATCAGGGACGCAGGTGGAGAAGCGGAGCCGGTATCGGTCAACATCTCACTGCCAGAGGAGTGTGAGCGGCTCATCGAGACAGCGCGTAACACTTATGGGCCGGTAGACGTACTGGTCAACAATGCCGCGCTGACGTACTTCGTTCCAATTAAGGACTATCGGTTAAACAGGTGGATGCGGTCATGGGCTATCAACTTCCATGCCCCGTTCATACTCAGTCAGTTCGTCCTGCAGGACATGATTCCCCGCAAGAGTGGGAGCATTGTCAACATATCCTCCGGGGCGGCCATCGGACCCGGCAGGGGACCGTACACCGGCGAGAGCAGAAGCGGTGGCACCTGCTATGGCTCCCAAAAGGCGGCGCTGGAGAGGTTCACGCAAGGCCTAGCTGAGGAAGTGTTTGAGTATGGCATCTCGGTGACTTGCGTGTCTCCGTCGCTCGTCGTACCAACACCAGGAACCGTCTTCCACAAACTGGTTACCGGTATGGACGATCCGCGAGGAGAGCCACCCGATCTGATGGCGAAGTCGGCCCTGTTGCTGGCGACGGAGCCTGTTGAAAAGGTGACAGGCCGCGTGACCTACAGTCAGCAGATATTGGGCGAGTACGGATTGATCGAGAACCCCAGAGGGACAGGCACGGGGGTTGAGGACACACGCAAGGGCAGCGGATACAGCATGATTTGACGGAGGGTCCGACACAGCGTCCGCACCCGAGTCCGAACTGCCTTGAGGAGACTGAATGGACCTTAGGGACTACATCAGAGACGTTCCAGACTTTCCCGAACCGGGCATACTGTTTCGAGACATAACTCCGATATTGAATCACCCTTCCGCCTTCCGCAGTGCTGTGAAGGCGCTCAGAGACGCGGCGGATGATCTGGAGTTCGATGCGGTAGCCGGGATCGAGGCCAGGGGGTTTCTTTTCGCAGCGCCCGTGGCACTGGAACTGGGCCTGCCGTTCATTCCCATGCGAAAGGCCGGCAAGCTTCCGCGTGATACGCACACCGTGTCCTACGGCCTGGAGTACGGGAAGGCGACGCTGGAAATGCACTCGGACGCGATCTTTCCCGGCGACCGGGTCCTGATCGTAGACGACGTCCTAGCGACGGGCGGGACGCTGGCGGCGGGGGCCGACCTGGTAAGGCGGGCCGGTGGGACTGTCTCGGCGGTGACAGTCCTTATAGAACTCGCAGATCTGGCCGGACGCAAGGCGATTCACGGCCACAAAGTGCTTTCTCTGCTAAAGTTGTAGCAAAGATATAGAGGCGCCGAGGCAAGAGCCCGGTGCGCAAAATGCAAATTCGGAGGTGCGCAAAATGCCAGTAATCACAATTGGCGGCCTGACCGGAGGCGGAGGAAGGCTCGTTGGTCCGATAGTAGCCCAGAAGCTGGGGGCTGACTACGTAGACAGGCTCATTCTCACCAGTACTGCGCGCCGCGTGGGTGCAACTGTAGAGGCGCTGCACGAAATCGACGAACGGCCACCAACGCGGGGCGAACGTTTCTCTCGAATTCTTCAGCGGATACTGGAGCGGTCGGCAATAACCGGTGCCGGCGGCGACCCATATTTCGGACCTGGGGCGATGGCACTTCTTACCCAAGAATACGAGGAGTTGCCCCAGCCGACCATCACCAAAGGCCACGAGGTCGAAGACGACCAGTACGTGGAGGCCATGCGGGAGGTGATGGAAGACCTGGTCAAGGACGACAATGTGGTAATAGTCGGACGCGGAGGATCAGTGATCCTCAAGGATCATCCCAACGTTCTTCGAGTGGGCATCGTGGCCCACTTGGATGACAGAGTGAATCGGATCATGGAGCGTGAGAAGGTGGACCGGACTCGAGCAGAGGGGATTGTTTCAGGTCGGGACGAGGCGCGAGTGTACAATTTCAATCGCTTCTTCGGACTGAGTGACCCGGAGGCGCCGGAACTCTATCACATGACAGTAAACAGCAGCGACGTGAGCCTTGAGTACGCCGCAGACGTGGTCATAGCGGCGTGTGAGGCGATTGAGGACGGCCGTCTGGCCGGCGGCGTCTTGGCCATGGCACAGGTCCAAACTCGCTGATCTGCGGCTCCAGCGGCCACCGTCCCCATTGGGACAAACTAGGAAGCACTGGCGTTGCTGATCATGTCTGAGGGCCACAAGAAGCAGATCATAGACCACGCCTTCTCAGACTATCCGAACGAGTGTTGCGGGATTGTTGTCGGCACCGGTGACCGCTCGGCAAAGGTCTACCCCGTTACCAACACGGCGAGAAGCCCTAAGCGTTACCTGATGGACGCGCAGGAACAGTTGAACGCCATGTTGGATGCGAGAGACAACAGCTGGGACATCCTAGGTCTCTATCACTCCCACCCGCGCTCCGCAGCGTACCCGTCCTACACAGACGTGCGGCTGGCCATCCAGGGCGGCTGGACGGACGTTTGCTTCCTGCTGGTATCACTGCAGGACCAGGAGGAGCCGCAACTTCGGGCATTCGACATCCGGCAGAACGAGACTATCGTTGAGAGAGTCCTGCGCATAGTTTGACCCTTCGGAGCCGGCTAACGGGGCTGGACCGGTAACACTATGCGCGACGGGTGAGCGGCATCGTGGTACACGCTCTGCACAGCGGTTTCCACAGGTCCGCCTACGCCTAACGGCCCACCCGTGTTCGGGTTCGCGTCGAAACGGGGCCAGTTACTGCTGCTAATGTCCAGTCTGACGCGATGCCCGGTCCTGAAGACGTTCGAGGTGGGATAGAGTTCAAACACGAACTCATACACCTCGCCCGGCGTCATCAGTTCTTCCTCTTCCCATCCGTTCCTGAAACGCGCTCGAATGATCGAGTCAGTGATGTTGAAGGCCCTCTCGTCCGCAGACGACCCGTCAGGCGAGTAGACGTCAATCAACTTCGCCGTAAAGTCGGTGTCCACGGCGCTGGACGACGCAAACAGGCGCATTTCGATGGGTCCTGTTACCTCAAGGTCTTCTTCCAGGGGCGGCGTTTGGAAGGTCAAGACATCCGGACGTGCGTTGAGCGGTAGCGTGTCGGTACAACCGAAGAAGTCCGGGCGTCCGCGCTGATCGAATGCTCCGGGCTTCATGATCGGCTCAGCGGCCGATATGCCCCCGCCGATGGTTGGAACAGGCTCCCGAGGGTCGAATGTGTACTGAGTGGGGCCCGGCAACCCTTCCGGCGCCTCGGCAGGTCTAAGCAGGCCTCCTTCAATCAGATAGAAGTCCGTGTACTCGGTTCCGGGCAGCGGCCAGTCGGGTTCTCCTCTCCAGTAGCCTCCATGGTGCGTCTTAGTCTCTGACTGGGAGCGTAGTGTCTTAACTTGTGGTCCTCGCCTTCCTTCTCCGGTGCCCATTGTGAAGATCATGACAGGCTGTAATTCAGCGGCTTCGGTGTTCATGCCTTTCAGGTAGTGGTCGAACCAGGACAGCTTGAGGTCAAGGTAGTTGATGTGCGATTCGGTGCCGAAGTCAAGGTCGCCAGACGAGGTCACCTCATATTGGCCATGCGTCCACGGACCCATCAGCAGTCTCTGAGGCGATTTCTTGATATTGCTGAGTAGCTGGCAGCTGCGCGGCGTGTTGCGGGCGTAAGAGTCGTACCATCCACCCAGGTAAAGCGTTGGCACGTCCGCGTGTTCGTCGTAGTACTCCTCGGGAGCGTACCCCCGCTGCTTCCAGTAGTCTCCGTAGAGCACCTCAGTCTGAAGCTCCATCGCCCACTGCTCGATCGTGGGAAAACTGCGCAGCAGGGTAACGCCCCTCTTGAGTGGAAAGTTGTTCACGATCTGACCCATACCGGCCGGGAACAGCGCCTCGATCTGCGCCTTCAGAGCGGGGTCAGCGAGGGCTTCCCTGCTGTTGGTGGCCATTCGGAATGAGTAGATCAGGAACCTCTGCTCTAGGCAGCCGTTCTGCCTCATGGAGGAGTGAAAGTAGTTGGCTGCACCAACCGCGACGATCATGGTCGTCAGGTGAGGCGGGTTAAGCGTAGCTAGCGCTGCCTGGTCGCTGCCGGCATAAGAGTCTCCCATAGTGCCGACCTTGCCCGTACTCCAGTCCTGTACGCCCAGCCACTCAACCGTGTCGAAACCGTCCGGTGCTTCTTTGGCAAAGGGGTGCCAGTCACCTTCCGACTTCAGCCGTCCGCGAACGTCCTGAATTACGCATACATACCCGCAGCGAGCGAAAAACTTTGCCTTGGATACTTGAGCCGGGGCCGATTTATCGTATGGTGTGCGCTCGAGGATTACGGGGAAACGGCCTGCGGCCCTTTGTCCCGATTCGGCGGGGAAGTAGATGTCCGTCGCAAGCTTGACCCCGTCCCTTGCGGTAATGAGCACGTTTTTCTCACAGACCGCTTCGAACTGCTGATGTGAACCTTCGTATGCCACAATCGCTACTCCGGGAGTGGTTTCGGCAACTGTCGGGACGCTCAAACACCGCCGCGCGATGGAGCGGTCCAATTGCGCAACAGTAAGATAACATGAGCGGCGCCCGAGATATGAGAACGACCGGCGCGACCGACCCCACAAGACACAGATAACTTTTCCAATGGGGCGTCACGAACAGTGGAGGGCTTCATCACATGGCGATTTTTGACAAGGCAGATGTCGCGGTTATCGGTGGAGGCGTGTCGGGTCTTAGTACGGCCTGGTGGCTGGCTCGAAACGGTGTTGACGTGGTGCTGCTCGAGAAGGGCATCGTCGGTTGGGAAGCATCGGGCCGCAACGGAGGAGGCATAGGCCATGTCGGAGGCATTCCTGGCACCGACGGCCTTGCCCACCAAGAGATTGCCCTCTGGCCGCAGATGGACGATCTGCTCGGCTACCCCACCGAGTGGACCCAAAGCGGCTTAGCCAGGATGGCGATGAACGAGCGAGAACTCGCCACGTTACGAAGCGCATTGGACCATGTGAGGTTAGTTGGCGGAGACCACGAATGGATTGACGGCGACACCTTCAGGGAGTGGGTCCCTATGGCATCTGAGCAAGTGTTGGGCGGCATTTACACACCTACGGCGGGCCACGCCAATCCTCAGCGGACATCCCAAGCGTATGCATGGGCTATCCAGGATCTGGGAGGTCGCATTCACCAGAATACGACAGTTACAGGTATCGACGTTGAAGGAGAAAGGGCAACGCGCGTGCGAACTGAGCGAGGGGATGTGGAGGCCGACTTTGTTGTTTGTGCAGCCGGTCCCCAAACGGGCCTTGTAGCTGAGATGGCCGACGCCTACGTTCCCGTTTCTCCCGAGCGGGTGGAGATCATCGTCACTGCACCCCTTCCGCTTGCGTGGCCCGGCATGATTGTCGCCAGCGGCCTGTACGGGCGTCAGACCGCCAAAGGGAACCTGGCGTATGGGGGAGGAAACCAGGAGTGGATCGACGTGGACCTGCACTCGCCCGAAAAGCCAACCACGCCCCTGATTCGCAACGTCGCACGCCGCTTAGCAGAGCTCTATCCCGGCGTTGACGGGGTGCCCCTCCTAAGAAGCTGGGGCGGCGTCGTGGAGCAAACCCCTGACTACACACCGATAATCGACTTCGTTGGGCAACCCACAAACATGATTGTGATTTCCATGTCGGGAGACGGGTTTGGCCTTTCTCCAGCAACCGGCAAGGCAGCGTCCGACCTGGTGCTACACGGCGAGACCCCCATCGACATTAGCGGTCTGCGGCTCGGCCGATTCGCCGACGTCAAGTCAGGTTGGCGCGAGGAGCGGGGCTGGGTCCCGCGGCCGGAGTAGGTGGAATGAAGATTTCGGCAAGAAGGACTTCAAACTAAACACGCATTCAATGTGGTCGGGGTGACTGGACTTGAACCAGCGACCTCCTGCACCCCATGCAGGCGCGCTCCCAACTGCGCCACACCCCGACTGCGCCTAGTTTAGCATAGGGTCTTTCGGCGTAATCGAAGCACCGCAAGAGCAAGAATCCAGGCCGCAAAAGCGGCAGCGGAAACGTCCATCATAGCCCCGGCGCCATTCGGGCGCGCATTGCAGCCACCGCTCTCAGGCGATGCTACTAACGCCTCCTCGCCGCTCAATTCTGCGTCCTGTGTCACGGCTGATGTCAAATCGTCCGGCGTCGTGTCTGACTCGGGCGCCACCGGCCTAGTGTCGAGTGTATACATATCGAGTGCAGGCAGCGGCTGCGAGGCAGGTCGCGATACGTCTACCTCGGGGGCCTGATACTCAGGCGCACCCACAAACCTTCGCCAAGAGTTATCCAAGTCTTCAACGCTGAACCCATACACAGCGGTGAGGGCTTCATCCATGGGCAGGTCATTCTTGAGTTCTGACAACAACCTCCGGATCTTCCCAGGACCGTGCGCAAAGACCATGTACGAAACGATGCTCTTGGCCTGCCCATAAAAGATGATGATCTCCTCCGAGGTGAGCGGCCGGCCCTGAGGGTACAAAACGGGCAGCAGCGTATCGGTCTCGATGGCGAACTCCAGCGCGATGTCGTACAAGTAACCTGGCTGGGGGTTGCCAAACTCCGCTAGTCCCTCATCTAGCCACGCCGGCAACCTGCTCACAAACCCATCCCCCGCCTGGTGCGTAAGGATGTGCACGGCCTCGTGGCCTGCAGTGCCCAGCGCCTGTCTCCCACTTCCAAGAATCAGCAGCGTGTTGAAATCGGCGAACGCCTGACCTTCGGCGATGATCTCGTGTCCGATTTGACGAGTCCCTGGAGGTAGCGCCACCAACATCTCACCGTAGTTGTTGTACAGGGTCGCCCTGATGGGATCTGCCGTGCCTGTACCCAATATGGGCGCCATGATGTCGAGCGTCTGAACAATTGTGTCGAGGATGTCCTCTGCTCTCCTCCTGACAGGACCGTGGTACGCAACCGTAACTGGGCCTGAAGTCACCTCTTCCCATTTGAACCGTGAATCCTGGTACAAGAAGTCCTTAAAGCCCGTCTCGTGGAAGTTTCCTGCGGAATCCTCAATTTCGAAGCTCACGCGAAGGAGCGCGCCGGGAGGAATGTACCATGTGCCGAAGCCGGCCCGCCAAAACAGCCTGGCATCCACGACCTTCCCGCCACTGTGGTCCAGGTGTTCGTACACCCCCCAGCTTCGCGCCTGTGACCTGAGCCTGACGGCAACGGAGGTTATAGGAGAATCGCTCTCGGCGCGCACTCTAAATCGTATACCAGACGGAAACTCTGCAGCCGCTTCAGCAAGAGTGACCTTGATTGGACCTTCAGCACCCTCGTCCGCCGCCGCCGTATCTGCGTGAGTGAGGACCGCAAACAGCAAGGCAGGGAAGAGAACCAATGCGGCAGTCAGAAGCTTGTGCACAGCCTCATTCTACCCAATGCTGCCTGAGCCAAGATGTCCCGCAGGACCACTACGGAGGTCGGTTATCCGCGCTCCTGAATCCGCCTTCGCGCGTACACTACGCGGTAGGCGGCCGTGGCCATGCCCAGCGCCGCTATCGCGCCGAGCACCACCTCCAGCACCAGCGGAAGCCACTGCGCTGCTGCGAGCGCCGCAGATAGAGCCAAGACACGCTCTGTCCTGGTCATCACACCGACCTCACATTCGACATTCAGCGCTTCGGCACGGGCGCGGACGTAGCTGACCATAAACGATCCGGTGAGCGCCAGGAACGCCAACAGAACAACGAGCGGCGAATCTTCGTAGAGAAAGTACACCGACACACCGATGAGCACGGCGGCTTCGGAGACACGATCTACAGTGGAATCGAGAAGGGCCCCAAAGGGGCCGGTCTTACCGGTAGAGCGCGCCAAGGCCCCGTCAAGCATGTCGAACATGCCGGACACCAGCAAGACGAGTCCCCCAGCTAGCAAGTACCCGGCGCCAACCAACCCGGCCGCAGCCAGTGCTACCAGCAGGCCGACAAAGGTGACGGTATCGGGGGACACTCCGGCCCACGCCAAAAATCCGACGGCTGGGCGCTCCAGGTAGTTCCCTAGCGCCCTACGAAGCGAAGTCCTAACTTGCGAGCGCACTAACCTACAGCCACGCTCCCACGCTCCTCCATGCGGACAGCGTAGTGGTCCATCACACGCTGGGCCACGCGCTCCCAGCGGTACGCCTGGACTGTCTCGCGACCATTGCGGGAAAGCCTATCGCGGAGTTCTTTGTCCAGCAGCAGTCGCTCGATTGCGCTCGCCAGAGCCAACTCACTCTTGTGTGGTACCAGCACGCCGTCGTGCCCGTCACGGATCACGTCTGAATATCCATCTATGCGGCTGGCCACGATCGGAGTGCCGGACGCCATGGCCTCCAAAAGGACAATCCCAAAGCTTTCTTTGCCAGTAGCCGGCGAGCAGTAGACATCTGCTGTGCGGAAGTATCGAGCCTTGTCCTCCTCCGACACTCCACCCACGAACATGACATCATGCAGGCTACGCTCGCCCATAATGTGCTGAGAGTCCATGTCGGGAGTCCCTGGTCCCACGACAATCAGGCGCGTATCGGGGCAGTTCCACTTCAGCCTGGAGTAGGCCCCAAGCAGGTACTTCAATCCCTTTCTCTTGTCGAGCCTGCCGAGAAAGAGAATGTTCAGCTTGCCGTCTCTGAGGTGTTGGAAAGGTTGAATGCGCGGACCAAAATTGTCCACCTGAATGCCGTTGGGAATGATCTCGTACTCGCCGGGAAAGTTGCTGTTTATGAACCTGCGGGCGGTCTCAGACACGGCAATTCGCCCGTGAATCTTCCTGAGGTAAGGCTTAGCCAAGCGCTTGCCGCCCACATGGTAGGCCTTGTGACCCGCATTGGTGTGAAACGTCCCGATGTTCACCGTCTCGGATGCCTTGATAGTCCAGAGAGACGTGAATCCGGCGAACGGTTCGTGCAGGTGAATCAGGTCAAAGGCCTCGCGTTCCAGCAAAGCCTTTATCCGCGGGTACAACCAGATGGAGAGGGAAACTCGCGCAATGGACCCACCGCTTGGGATCGGCACGGGCCGACCCATGGGAATGAAATCGGGGTCGTCAATACTCTCAGGTAACGAGCAGGGTGCGATGACTTTGACGCAGTGCCCCCAGCTTCTGAACTGGTGCGCCAGATTATTGATGTGGTCTGTTACGCCGCCCCTGTAGGAATGATCATACGGCGAAACCAACGCCAACTTCAGAGGTCTTCCAGTCTCTACAGGCATTCAGGCTCCCGTTCTCAACAAGCCCTCCGCCTCAACCTAATTCGGACTCTCCCCTCCAAAGGGGCTAACCCTCTTGCTACACTCCCTTAGGCGCCGGACACTCCGTCTTCAGAGATCCCATAACCATCCTCGCCAGCAATGAAGTCCTCCACCATCTGGCGCGCCTCCGAGTCCGTGTACTGCACCGGAGGCGATTTCATGAAGTAAGCCGACGGGCCCAGAATCGGGCCGCCGATGCCTCTGTCCTTGGCAATCTTGGCACATCGGATCGCGTCTATTACAACGCCGGCGGAGTTGGGGCTGTCCCACACCTCCAGCTTCAGTTCCAGATTCAAGGGCACGTCGCCGAAACTCTCGCCCTCAAGTCTGATGTAAGCCCATTTGCGGTCGCTCAGCCAGGAAACATGGTCACTTGGACCTATGTGGATGTTCTCACCTGGCAGAACATGATCCACCTGTGAGGTGACAGAGTTGGTCTTGGATATCTTCTTAGAAATGAGCCTGTCACGTTCCAGCATATTCAGGAAGTCCGAATTGCCCCCGAAGTTCAACTGGTATGAGTTGACCAGCTCCACACCCCTGTCCATAAACAGTCTTGTTAGAACTCTGTGGACTATGGTTGCTCCTACCTGGGACTTGATGTCGTCCCCGATGATTGGCGAACCCGCCTCCCTGAACCGCCTCTGCCAGTAGTCGCCCTCGCCGCTTGCGATAAACACTGGGATGCAGTTCACCATTGCGCAGTTTGCGGCCAGAATCTGCTCGACGTACCACCTCGTGGCTTGTTCAGATCCAACCGGAAGATAGTTAACAACTACGTCTACCTGGCGGTCTTTCAGAATACCGATCACGTCGTCCGTGGCTCCAGGCGCCTTCTCGATCACCTCGGACATGTACTTGCCTATACCATCGTGAGTCATGCCGCGCTGGACGGTCACGCCGGTATAGGGCACATCGGCGAATTTCACGGTGTTGTTGGGAGCGTTGAAGATGGCTTCAGACAAGTCTAAGCCAACCTTGTTAGCGTCTACGTCAAAGGCTGCGACAACATTAATGTCCCCTATGCCGTACTCTCCCAGCACCGGGTGCATCAGCCCGGGAATATTGTCGCCTGTGGTGGCGTCGGCGTACTTCTGCACACCCTGAACTAGGGATGAGGCGCAGTTGCCTACCCCTATGATTGCCACATTTATTGTAGACAACAACACCTCCTTGTCTTGGGTGATCGTTCCGGTCCCAGACCGCCGGGCTCGTTCCTGAATCGGAACGCCGGTTAGCGCGCCAATCCGCAGTCCGATTTTAAGATTTCAGCATGAATTCTAGCATCGGCGCGACTTCGCTGACAAGGAAAACAGGTACGGGAGCCCTTCCGGGCTGTGCCCGGAAGGGTGCTGAACAACATCCCGGTCACACTTCCCTGATTGTTTCGAGTTGGGGCGTGTGAGCCTAGACTACTTTCGCTCTTTCGAGGTAGGCCAGGGTTCCCGAGTCTAAGTCCAGCAGCGAAGAGAGGACATCACGTGTGTGTTCCCCCAGCATCGGAGGAGGGCTGATCTCCGGCTCCCCGTACGATGTCTTGATCGGGCAGCCGAGCGTCCGATACACACCTCTACGAGGGTCGTCCACCTCCACCACCATTTGCCGCTCGATCAGGTGAGCGTCGTTCAGGAGCTCGCGCGTGTCCAGCACGGCGGCGCATGGAATCCCAGCATCGGTCAGGACGCGCATCACCTCCGCCTTCGTGTGCTTCCCGGTCCAAGAGGTAACAATCCTCTCGACTTCCTCTGGACGGCTTCTGCGCGCGGCTAGGGTATCGTACCGTTGATCACCAATAAGATCGGCGCGCCCCATTATGGCCAGAAGGCTATCCCACGCTTCTCCGCCGAAGGAAATCGAAACGTAGTCGTTGGGTCCGCCGGGTCTGCAAGGATAAACCACGGAGGGATTGCCCCATACTCTATTGCCCACCCTGCCGGCCGGTGCCTCAGTTCCCAGCGTCTCCGACATGCGACTCCTAAGCAGATTCAGGACCGCATCCTGCATAGAGACCTCGACGACACCGCCCTCTCCCGTGCGGTCAAGGCGCCTAAGCGCCGCGAGGATTCCGATCGCGCAGTGCAGGCCGGCGCCCGCATCGCCTATGCCGGCAGCTGTGACCGTCGGCGCGCCATCGGGCTCGCCCTGTACACTCATCGCACCGCCCGCCGCCTGAGCGATGTTCTCGAATGACCGGAACTCAGCCAAAGGCCCATAGCTACCGAACCCCTTAATCGAAGCGAAGACGATCCTCTCGTTGACTCCCTTGAGATGTTCGTAGTCGAGCTTCAACTGCTCCATAACCCCGGGCCCGAAGTTCTCTACGACAACATCCGCGACGCTGACCAAGCGCAAGAACAGCGCCCGGCCGGCCTCTGAGGCGAGATCGAGCGTGATTCCCTTCTTGCACGCGTTGAAGACCAGGAAGTAGAAGCTGTCCGTATCTTCGCGGTGCGCCATCTCACGACGAGTGCGGTCCCCATACCCGGGCTCTTCCACTTTAATGACTTCAGCGCCGAGCATGCCCAGCAATTGGGTGCATGACGGTCCGGCCTGAATCTGGGTGAGATCCAGAATTCTCACGTCCTCGAGCGGGCCGGACATTTGACACCTCCTGCAATTCGCCTGACAGCTAGCCTTGCAGCGATACGCACAGGGGGCCGGTCTAACGACCGGCCCCCTGAAACATTCAGTTCGGCGCTTTGACTACTTCTTTGCCGGCAGGCAAGCGTCCAAGGTTCTAGCCTGACTGCCCCTTGAGAAGATCGGAGTCCTCCAACACGGACGGATTGACGCAGGACAGCGGCCACCGGCCAGAGAAGACCAACGAAATCTCCCGGCCAACGCGCCTCCGGGACCCTACGTCAAATCTGTTTGATGCAGATGCAACGTGGGCCGTTAGCGTCACGTTCTCCATCTTCAGCAGAGGATTGTCGGGGTCGGGAGGCTCATGCTCCAACACATCGAGGGCCGCGTGATCGATCCAGCCCTCCTGGAGGGCGCGAATCATTGCAGTCTCGTCTACAGTGGAGCCTCGTCCGGTGTTCACGAAGATTGCGCGCGGCTTCATCAGCCTGAACTGCTCTTCGCCGATAAGCTTGGTAGTCCCACCGGTTCCGGGCAGGTGGTTGGAAATGATATCGGAGCGTTGGAGAAGCTCCGTCAGGCTCACCGGCTCCACTCCGTGCTGAATCATCACAGTCTCTCGCACGAACGGATCGTGGGCCAAAATCTGCATGCCAAAGGGCCGCATGAGCGGGACCACGGCCCGCGGGATGTTTCCGAACGAGATCAGCCCGAGCGTCTGTCCGAACAACCTCGGGTACCTGTATAGCACCGGCCGTCCTTCAAACCAGCGTCCCTCTCGGACGATCCTGTCCATGAGCAGCAACCTGCGATAGGCGCCGAGTATCAGCACCGCAGTATGTTCGGCTACCTCCTGGATGAAGGTGTCCGGGCAGTTGGTGACCGGTATGCCCTTGGCGGTGGCCGCCGCCACATCCACCGAATCCAACCCCACGCTTGGCAGAGCGATAATCTTGCATCGATCGAGCTGCTCGATCATGGAAGACGTGATGTTGATGCGCTTGGCGATCACGGCGTCCGCGTCGCGGGCACCCTCCAGAAACTCCCCCTCGGATGCGCCGCTCACTTCGACGATCTCCGCGCCCGTGGAAGCCAAGGCCTCCATCTCCAACGCGTAGTTGCCGGTTTGGCCGGGACTGCCAGGTACTACAACTTTGTACTTTGCCAAGTTCAACCCCCAATTGCCGAAATTGGGCGCGCTTTCCAACATGCCGCGCCCACCAGAGCAGTTTCAGGTTATGGGAAGCGGCCGCAAGTGTCCAGAATCCTGTGTTTGCGCCCCACGTAGGCGGCTGCTACCTTATGATTTCAGGCGGACGGAGTTACCCATTTTGGACGCCACTCAAATGCCTCAAGTGTCAACTTACCGTGCGGCCGGCGTAGACGCCAGGGCAGTTCCGAACGCCTTGGAATCGCTGTTTTCGTCAATCCGCTCGACGTGGCCTGACGGCATCGTCCCCATCGACCTCGGCCATTTCGCCAGTGTCGTGAACGTGGACGATGTGGGGATAGCAATCACCACTGACGGCGTTGGCACTAAGACAATAATCGCCCAGTTGATGGACCGCTTCGACACGATAGGCATCGACTGCGTGGCAATGAATGTCAACGACGTCATTTGCGTAGGCGCTAGGCCCGTCTCTATGGTCGACTACCTGGCAGTACAGCGAACCGACCCAAAGATAATGTCGGAGATCGGTCGCGGTCTCGCCGACGGTGCAAGGGAAGCGGGGATATCAATAGTCGGCGGAGAGACAGCCCTGCTCCCGGAAGTCATTCGCGGCGAAGCAGAAGGCACCGGTCTGGACCTCGCAGCAACGTGTATCGGAAAGGTGGGGATGCGCGACATCATCACAGGTCGAGACATCCGACCGGGGGACGCGATAGTCGCTCTCTGCAGTTCAGGCATACATTCTAATGGCTTTACTCTCGCGCGAAACGTCTTTGGCCTGACGCCGGACCGCTCTTGGGGCGCAAAGTCCGAGACACTCCACACTAACTATCCGGAGCTGGGAACGACGCTTGGAGAGGAGCTTCTCAAGCCCACCAGAATTTACGTCAGGGAAGTCCTCAGGATGTTGGATAGGGGCCTGGCAATCAAAGGACTGGCACACATTACGGGCGACGGTCTCCTTAACCTGCCACGGCTGGACGCCGACGTAGGGTACGTGATCGAAACCTTGCCGGAGACACCACCGATCTTCGAGCTAATTCGTGCCGCGGGACGCCAAGAGGTGCCATACGCAGAGATGTTCGAGGTCTTCAACATGGGCATGGGGTTCTGCGTCGTGGTCGCCGAACGGGACGTTCAGGCCGTTATCGAGGCCGCCGCGGAGTCTGGGTGCCCTGCGATGCGCATCGGCCGGACTGTCGACGACCCTGACAGGACGGTGACTATAGAGCCGTTCGGCCTGCGTGGCCGTAGGTCCGAAGGGTTCTCCTAAGTCTAGCCCGAAGCCATGGGAAACCGGAAGGAGTCTTTACCAGTAGCATGAATTTGGAACCGACTCCCACCACGAACGAACAACTTCCGCAGATTGAGGTTTGCCGACTGTGGAAGGTGTTCGGCGACAGGCCGGAAAGAGCGCTTGACTCCCAATACGCGTCCCTGAGCAGAGACGAGATTCAAAGCAACCTCGGCCTCGTGGCCGCCCTGCGGAACGTCACCCTGAGCGTGGCCCAAGGAGAGATCTTTGTTGTCATGGGCCTGTCGGGAAGCGGGAAATCCACCTTGGTCCGTTGCCTGACAAGGCTGATCGACCCTACGCAAGGGCATGTCCGATTCGATGGCGAGGACATTCTAGAGTACACGCCGGAGCAACTGATCGAATTCCGGCGTAACAAGGTTGCGATGGTCTTCCAGAACTACGGCCTCTTTCCGCACCGGCGTGTGTTGGACAACGTAGCGTACGGCCTGGAGGTCCGGGGACTGGACAGGGAATCCCGCTACGAGGCAGCATCCGAGGCTATCGAGACGGTGGGACTGAAGGGATGGGAAAACTACTATCCGAGGGAGATGAGCGGCGGAATGCAGCAGCGCGTGGGACTGGCACGGGCGCTTGCCGTGGACCCGGATATCCTTCTCATGGACGAGCCGTTCAGCGGCCTCGACCCCCTCATTCGCAGGGAGATGCAGGACGAGCTCATCAGTCTGGAGACTGCGCTGCACAAGACCATCGTGTTCATAACCCACGATCTAAACGAGGCCCTCAAACTCGGGGACCGCATAGCCATTATGAGAGACGGGGAGATCGTTCAGGTGGGATCTCCAGAGGAGATCGTAACTCTGCCCGCCGACGACTACGTGACCGAGTTCGTGCAGGACGTGTCCAAGGCAAAGGTGCTTCAGGCCACCGGCATCATGCAGGAGCCCAAGGCTGTGGTCCACGAATGGCAAGGTCCGCGCGCCGCACTGCAACTCATGCAAAGCAATGACACGGACGTACTTTTCCTGCTGGGCCATGACCGTGTTCTGAGGGGACTGGTCACGGAAGACATGGCGGCTGCGCTCGTCCGCCAAGGCGTCGAGCGTCTGGAGAACATCGCCACCGAACGCGTGCTCACCACCAGTTCAGACTCGTATATCGAGGAGATCATCCCGTTGGCCGCCCAGACCGAGCACCCCATAGCCGTGGTGAACGACAATGGAAGCCTGCTGGGCGAAGTTCGTAGGGGCGCGCTGCTCGCCAGCATCGCTGAGACCGGCGCGATGGACGACGGCCCGGGCTGAGGACAGGAGGACAGGCCATGGCAGAACCTGATCAGGCGGCGCACGGGCGCACGGCGCCGGGTAGATCGACCCGCGAGGATGTGAGCAGTGTCCTGACGCTCCTCAGACGCAGTCTGGAGGGACACGCATGGTACCTGTTCTCGGGCGCGGCAATGCTGGTCACTTTGGCTATCTGCCTAAGTGTCTGGGGGCCGGCCATGGACTTCCCTACGAGGTGGGGCAAACCCATAGGCGCCGAGGTGGACGAGTGGGTCCTTTGGCTGACCGTTGAGGCCTCCTGGCTGTTCGACGGCATCAAGACGGCGGTCACCAAAGTCCTCATAACCATAGAAGACGTGTTGCTGTGGATGCCGTGGCCGTTCTTGATCCTGGGAGTGACGCTGGCCGCGTGGAGAATCGCCGGCCGCACAATGGCGGGGTTCTCACTGGTGACGCTCGTTCTGGTGGGACTCATGGGCAGGCTCCCCGGGGGCACCAGCACCCTGTGGGAAGGCACCATGGAGACCTTGGCGCTAATCGTCGTATCGGTGGGGATATCACTCATAATCGGGATACCGCTCGGAATAGCGGCGGCCCGAAGCTCGCTTATGGACTCCGTACTGCGCCCTTTCCTGGACGGGATGCAAACCATGCCCAGCTTCGTCTATCTCGTGCCGGGGATCCTGTTTTTCGGGCTTGGGAACGTGCCGGCCGTCATGGCAACGGTGATTTACGCCGTTCCGCCCGTCATCCGGCTCACGTCGCTGGGCATCCGGCAGGTCTCCGCCGAGGCCGTGGAGGCAGCGCGGTCCTTCGGGAGCACTCCGTTCCAGCTCCTTGCCAAGGTGCAGATACCGCTGGCGCTGCCCACGATCATGGCTGGCATCAACCAGACCACGATGATGGCTCTGGCGATGGTAGTGATCGCCTCACTGGTGGGCGCTGGGGGATTGGGTGAAGCGGTCCTGCGCGCGCTGGGCAGACAGGAGGCCGGAAACAGCGCTATCGCCGGCCTGGCGATCGTCGTGGTGGCGATTATCATCGACCGCATTACGCAGTCTGCGGCCAGGGAGCGCCAGCGCGCATTAATCGGCTAACGGCCCTTCGCAGACCCCGTACGGCGCACACCATAGCTTCACCAAGGCACGATTTTGCCGGAATGTGGAAGAACGTAAGCTCTTGAGCTAGTATTACAGTTGCGAAAGGCGCCTAAATTGTCGGCGGTCTGAGAAGGAAACAGGCAGTTGTGACGGTGAATGAGGAGGACTTGCGATGAAGAGGATGAAGAGGAAAGGAATACAGGGCGGATTGGCAGTGTCGTTGCTTGCCGTGCTATTGGCGCTGGTTGCGACGATTGCAGTGGGTTGCACATCGGAAGAAGGAGTTAGCGAAGACGAGATGCGAAGCATCGTCAGCGAGGCGGTCGCTGAGTAGATGCCGGAGCCCCAGGAACAAATGTCGGCCGCAGACATCGCGTCCGAGGTATCGATGGCCGTGGCCGAGAACTCCCTTACGGAGGATGAGATCGAGGCCATAGTAGCGAAGGCGCTCGAAGAACAGGCCATGATGGAAGAGACGCCCAAGGAGACGATCATCTTCTCCGATCTCAACTGGACGAGCGCACAAGTCCAGAATCGCGTCGCCCAGTTCATTGTCGAGCACGGATACGGATACCCGACGGAGGTGGTCTTCGGCTCCACTATCCCCAACTTCCAGGGGTTCCAGAAAGGCGACATCCACGTAACCCTGGAAATCTGGCTGCCCAATCAATCTATCGGTTGGGAGAAGGCCATCGAGATCGGCGACGTCGTGTCGGTCGGCACCAGCCTGGTCGGCGACTGGCAGAGCACGTTTGTCATCCCCAAGTACATCGCCGATCAGTACCCCGACCTGAAGACTCCTGAGGACCTCAAGAAACCAGAGTACCAGGAGCTTTTCGCTACCGCGGACAGTCGTGGCAAGGCTCGCCTCGTCGCCTGTGTGATTGGGTGGTCATGTGAACAGGTCAACACTGCACAGATCGAGGTTTACGGGCTGTTGGACGACCTGCTCGTAATCAACCCCGGATCTCAGGACGCGATGTTCGCCGAACTAAACGGCGCTTACTCCAAGGAGGAGCCGTGGCTCGGATACATGTGGGGCACAGGTGACCCTGCGCTGAAACTCGACCTCGTCCGCCTCGAGGAAGCCCCGTACACCGAGGAGTGTTGGGATACCACCAAGGCTTGCGCGTTCGCCGACTCGCTGGTCCTCGTAGCCGTCCACAAGAGCCTGCTCCCGCGGGCTCCAGACGTTGTGGCCATGCTCCAGAACTGGGAGTTCTCCGTACCGCTCTACAAGAGCATCTTCCTGTGGATGGACTCCAACCCCGGCAGCGAGGCCGTCGAAGCGGCAGTGTGGTTCCTGAACAACAACAAGGTTTGGGAAGACTGGGTAACGGCCGACGCGGCCGCCAGGGTCAACGCAGCGTTGGAGGAGATGATGGCCGAAGGCTAAGCGGTCCCGCACCAATCGACCGGCTTTAGACGGAGTGCCGGGCCGACCACGGCCCGGCACTCTTGTCTTATGGGTACCCGCCTAACCAGTCCTGTTCATCCTGAACCTGTTGAATGGGCCCTGCCCGTTAACATGTTCGACCAGAGACTCCCGAGAGGTCAGCAAGGCCCCGAGCTAGCGGACTCCCGAACGAGGCAACGTTAGGAAGAACATGGCAACCGTCGCGACAAGCACCACGCTACCCGCGAAAAGGAACGAGACGTGCGTGCCCAGGGAGTCGGAGATGACGCCTGCGATGACCGGCGATGCCGTTCCGAGGATTCCCGCCCCGTACACGAGCGAGACTACAGTGGACTGCACGTGACCGCGCGCCACGTCAATTGCTGCCGCGATGAAGATGGCGTGCAGCGAGTAGTGGAACGCGCCCATGGCGAGAATGGTAAGTACAAGCTGGGGGCCCGTGTCAGCGTAGGTCAAAGCACAGTAGAGGAGCCCCAACGCGCCCATGCCCGGTATCAGAACGGCCTTGCGCCCGTATCTGTCAGACAGGAACCCCATCGCAGGCTGCGCCGCGATGCCGACGACCTGCGCCATGGCGAGGTAGAGGGCAACGAGTCCGGCGGAAAACTCCAAGTCCTGACGCAGATACACCGGCAGAAAAGCCGACATGGCCCCCTGCCCCATGCCGCGCAGGGCTGTGATCGCCACAAGCGCCTGCATCTTCCTGTCCCGCAGCAGCGCAACCAGAGAGGTGATGTACGGCCTCAATGACGTTGTGACAGGCGGCCCCCCGGACAGCGAGCGCATGACTCCCCAGATCACCAGCGCACCGATGAGCGCGGGCACCAAGCTGACCTGGAGAACTCCTCGCCAGGCGTCCTCCCACAACTCCGACCAAGCGATCAACGTCAGCATCCCGGCCGCCGCGAGCGGGCCAATCACCTCGCCGGTGCTGCCGCCAGTACCGTGGAGAGAGATCGCGAGACCTCGCTTGTCGGGGAACCGGCGGGAAAGAGACGATATCGCGGGCGGGTGGTACAGAGAAGGTCCGAATCCCATCAGGAGCACTGCGAGCAGCAGCATTCCGTAGTTGGGCGATATTCCGGCGAGGAAGAAGGAAATCCCCATGGTACCCAAGGAGATGCCCAGCATAATGCCTGCGTGGTTGGCAAACCTGTCGCCCAGATAGCCGGCCACCATTGTCGTGACCCACGATGACGCCCTAGAGACACCCGCCAGTACGCCGAACTGGACGCCGCCAAGACCCATGCCGATCTTGATCTCCGGCATCAGGATGCTCTGCCACGCGGAGTTGTACAGGTGCTTGAAGGCATGGCCTACGATGACAGCCCACGCCAGCTTTACGCGACCCTGCTTGGCCTCAGCGGTTAACTCAGGCCCTCGAACTGTTGCTTCCAAGTCTGCCGATTGACCTCACGGATGCGGTTGGCGACAAAGGGTACAAGCTCAGTGGGTTGGCGTACAGAGAATGCCTAGGCGTGATCTCGCTAAGGTTCAGTTGCGCAGGCAGTTGCCTCACCACACCTTCCATGGCACCGGGAGGCGATCTGGAGATGGTCCTCGTTGTCGAAAACACCGGGCATTAGCAGCGGTCCTCTGAAAATCTGTCACATCCCGTAACATTTCGTCACATTCCCTAGCTGGGGAGGCCTGGCTCGAGTAATCAAATTGGAGAAGTTTGCTACTGAATAGGTACGGAAACGAAACAAAAGGTGACAAAACAGTTACATTTCCGTTACAGGGGTACGGCCCTGCCAGTGCCGCCACGCCCGCATGGGGTGCGGGCTCCCGAAAATCATTCAAGACGCTATGAGGGGCGCAGTTGAGGTGTGTCGCAGCATTCACACGTCAATAGTAGCACACCAGTTCGCCTGAGGTCAAGTTGCGGCGGTGTCTCGTTCACATTCTCCTATCGAGAAGAGTTCTGAACAACTTACCGGACGGAGCAATCCAAGGTGTTCTTCCCAACACATGCAGTCCAAGCGGCGTCTCTCCGGCAATCGACCTCCGCCGGCAATAGAGCCTCACCTGGGGGCTCCGTCAAGGATAGAGAAGTAGGAAGACAGGATGAAGGCCCTAAATCTCTGTCGAAGAAGCGTCTTGGGAACTGCCGGCGCGAAACCTGTAGAAGTGGTCCACCGGGCCATGGCCGCCCCCAATGGGTTGGGCGGCGCGAATGGCGCCGGTGATGTAGTCCTTGGCAGCGGCTACCGCATCGCGTACTGACTGCCCTCGCGCGATGCAAGCGGCCGCGGCTGACGCGAACGTGCAGCCCGTGCCGTGCGTGCTTGTTGTCTGAATGCGTTCGGCAGTAAACTCGGTGAACTCCGAACCGTCGAACAACACGTCTGTTGGCGGTCCATCGAAATGGCCGCCTTTGACCACCGCTGACCGTGCGCCCATCGACACAAGCTCGCGCGCCGCGCGCCGCGCGCTCTCCACATCGGTTACAGGTCCGCCTACGAGAACCTCAGCCTCCCACCTGTTGGGAGTGATGAGCAGCGCCATGGGCAGCAGGTGTTCGCGCAGGGCGTCGACAGCATCTTCGCGCAGAAGGCGGCTGCCCACCTGCGCGACCATCACAGGGTCGACCACCAGCCTATCGAGACCGTGTTCCTGTAGCTTCCCTACAACGCAGTCTATGACAGCAGTGCTGGAGAGCATTCCGGTCTTCACCGCGTCTGCCCCGATATCCGTGACGACCGCGTCGATTTGGGACCCGATGATCGACGAAGGCAACTCGAATACATCGGTCACGCCCAGGGTGTTCTGGGCGGTAATGGCAGTAAGCGCGGACGTGCCGTAAACGCCCATCGCGGCAAAGGCTTTGAGGTCCGCCTGAATGCCGGCGCCGGCGCCCGAGTCGGACCCGGCGATCGTCATTACGTTTGGGACTTTACTCAATCGCCGGATTCCCCGGAGTTTGAGGCTTTTTCAGCGCGCCGCAGAATGACAGCCTGCAGCCGCTTCACGCCCGCCCCCGTTACCTTCATCCTGCGATGCTTGCGGCGCTTAGCCTCTCGGCGTTGTCCCTTTGTGTCCATCGACTTTTCTTCATTCATGATTTCGTTGCTGTGTTCTGACTCTCACCAAGCATGTCCTGCGATTGGCCTGTGCTGAATAGTACACATCCAATTCTACATTAGGGCACCGACATGCTCGGTGGTATAATCCACCGGCCCCACGTCCGAAGGACTTTGGACCCACTGGAGGCGGAGACTGGACACACTGGCTCAAGGCGCCGCGAGGCTGGGGCTCCGGCTCACTGCCCGACAGCTCGAGCAGTTCCACATTTACCACCGTGAGTTAGAGGCCTGGAACGAAAAGACGAATCTCACGACTGTTACCGAGTTAGAGTCTGTTCAGACCCGTCACTTCTTGGACTCACTGACCGTAGCCTCGGCCGCTCGCGACGTGATTGACGGGTCGCCCAAGGTGATGGACGCCGGATCAGGAGCCGGTCTTCCAGGCGTACCGCTCAAGATTGCCTTTCCTTCGATCCGCCTCACTCTGGTTGACGCCGCTTCAAGAAAGACGGCATTTCTGCGCCATCTGGTCGAAGCGCTAGAGCTTCCGCGTACGGAGGTAGTCACTGCAAGACTCGAGGACGTTGGCCGGAACCCGGAGATGAGAGAGGCGTTCGACGTGATCGTATCCAGGGCGGTGGCCAAATTGAATGTGTTGGCCGAGTTGACCCTGCCACAATGCATGGTCGGCGGAGCGGTGATCTGCCAGAAAGGCGAAAGTATGGAGGACGAATTGAGGTGGTCGCAGGCGGCAATCAAGGAGCTCGGCGGAGAACTAACCGATGTTACACTCGTGGACCTACCGGAGCTTGGACGGCGCCGGACGCTCATAGTGTTGAAGAAGGTGCGCTCCACTCCGGCACGATACCCACGGCGGGCCGGCATACCGGCCAAGAGGCCGATAGCTCGCCTGCACGTGTAGCAGCGTGAGGAGCGACCCGGAAAGAACACTGGAACGGGGGCGGACGCTACAGCGACGCGTACTCTCCGGTCCCTCATTACTTGGTCTGTTGGTAGCCATTGCGTTCGTGTGGTTCCTGGCGACCAGATTCAACGTGGACTGGGGGCACACATGGGATAACGTCCGTGCCATGAATCCCGGCCTGTACGCGGCCGGACTCGCGCTCTACTACTTCAGCTTCGCGTTCCGGGCGATTCGCTGGCGGATACTGGCACGCAACGCAGGAGACCACGCCGCGCCAGGCGCCCGGCTCCCGCCGGCATTCCAGTGCGCCCAGCTGCTCGTGATTGGATGGTTCATTAACGCCATAGCCTTCCTGAGGCTGGGCGACGCATACAGGGCCTACGCCTTTTCAGAGGACTCAGGCGGAGGCATCTCCTGGTCGTTGGGCACGGTTCTCGCGGAGCGTGTCCTGGATATGGCAGCGGTGTTCCTTCTGCTAATGGCCGCGGCGTTTACATTCACGGCCACGACGGAGTCCAAGGCTTCAACGTACATTTTCCTGGCGGCAGCGGCGCTTCTGGCCGGACTTGTAGGGCTTTTGATCGTAATGAGGCTGTTTGGCGGCCATTTCGCCAGGTTGCTGCCTTCACGCCTCCAGAGGACGTACCGGGACTTCCAGCACGGCACTCTCGGAAGCTTCAAGCGATTGCCGACGGTCTTTGTTCTCGGGCTTGCCGGCTGGGGGCTCGAAATAGCCAGGCTGTACTTTGTGGTCGCGGCGTTGGGCCTGGACATGGAGGTCCCGCTTCTGATCATTGTGTCGTTAGGTCACGCGATACTGAGCACGGCACCCATTCCAGGGGGAGTCGGAGTGGTGGAGCCCGGCATCACAGGACTCCTGGTGCTGGGCCTCGAAAGAAGCGACGCACTGTCGGTCGCATTGCTAGACCGTTCGATAACCTATCTCAGCGTCATCGTCTTCGGGGGGGCGGCTTTCGCCTGGCGGCACTTCGAGAGGCGGGCATCCGATTCGTGGGAGCCTGTGAGCGCAGCAAAGGAGCGCACTTAACGCTCACACTCACAGTAGAAGGCGCGCCTAGTGACGGCCGGCTTCCGCCTCGAGCGCGCTGGCAGGCGTCGTCCGGCGGCCGCCGAGCCTCGCAAGCCAGATTCCGACCTCGTACAGCACGATGATGGGAACGGCAACCAGGGCCTGATTCACGGGATCGAAAGTAGGCGTGATCAGCGCTCCCAGAATGAAGGCCACCACCACGGCGATCCTGCGCTTTCCCGCCAACCACCGGTAGTTAACGACGCCAATCCTGGACAGGAAGAACAGCACTAGAGGTGTCTGGAACAGGATGCCCATCCAGAAGAGCAGGGACAGAATCAGGTTCACGTAGCTGCTGAGCCTAATGTACGGGGTAGCTACATCACTGCCGAAAGTGAGGAGGAAGTTGATCGCCGGCGGAAACAGGACGCGGTACCCGAATGCAGAGCCCAGAAGGAACACCAGAAGACTCGTAGGAAGCAGAGCGTACAGATAGACCCTTTCACGGGTCTTCAAGCCGGGAGCTACGAACAGCACGATCTGGAACAGCACGAACGGAAGAGCGGCGAAGATGCCCACCAGCAGCGAGGTCTTGGTAGCCACGCCGATGAACTCGGTCATGTCCGTAAAAATGGGCTGCTGATTCGGGATGCTTTCGAAACGCTTCGCGGGTTCCATGAGCAGCCTCAGAATCTGCCGATGGAAAGCGAAGGCAATGCCCGTGGTGACCAGCACAGAGGCCGCCGACCACGTGACACGCCGACGGAGTTCCGTAAGGTGCTGGCTGACCGGCAGACTGCGGTCGTTCACTCGGCAGACCCATTACGGCCACCAGAAGTCCCCGTTTCGTCCGGTCTATCGGACGAGGTCCTATATGCCACCGGGCCTTCTGACCCGGCAGCCTGCCCGCCGCTCTCTCCCGGGCCCGAGTCGTTGCCTTTCGAAGGCGCGCCTCTGCCGCCTCTCCTGTGGACCTTTGGGCGCTCGTCCAAGCTGAAGTCTTCCTCATCCAACCATGACTCGGAGAGGTCTGCGCTCATCTGGCGCAGCTGCCGGATCGCCCTGCCGAGCGACTTGCCGGTCTCGATCATCCTGGCCGGTCCGAGGAAGATGAAGGCCACGAGGAGGACTACAAACACCTCCATAGTGCCCATGCCAAGGAGGCTCATGGCGCCCGCGCTCCCTGTTCTCCAAGTCTCGGTGCCGTCAGGCTCTGGGCATGATCGTCGATGTTTACGTGGGCCGACGGCGAAACCTCGCAGGGGCGACACCCGTCCGGCGGCCTCCAGTCCGGGACCACATGCACGGTCACGCCAAGCTCATTGATGAGTTGAATCGTAACGCACAAGGGCAAACCAACGACGTTCAGGTAGCACCCGTCTACTAACCCCGCCGGTCTGAACTTCCTGTCCTGCACGCCGTACGCTCCTGCCTTATCGTAAGGTTCACCGGAAGCGACGTAAGCCTCCAGCTCTGCGTCGGTGTACTCACGCATGGTCACCAAGGTGTCTGTGCCTCCGACCGTCAAGCGTCCGGTCTCCGCGTCAACGGCGCAGACGGCAGTGTAGACATGGTGGGCCCTCCCTCTCAGCCGTTCGAGCATCCCGGCCGCCTCGTGCTCCGAATCCGGCTTGCCCATAACATTGCCGTCCAGCGTCACGATTGTGTCTGCGCCGATCACGATCCCATGTTGCCGGCGAGAGGCGACCGCCGTTGCCTTTCCCTGCGCAAGACGCCGCGCGAACTGTTCCGGCTCTTCGGCCGGCGAGCGGTCTCCTTCGACAAATCCCGATTCAACGCACTCCAAGCAGGCTTCAAGAGCGCTGATAATGTCTCGGCGGCGCGGAGAGTTGGACGCAAGAACCACTTCGGGGACGGCAAGCGACGACGCTAGCGACTTCATGGATTCTTCGAGAACCGATTCCGCATGATTACAGTCTACTAGCATCTTCACGCGACCGGCGGGGGGGGGGGGGCAAGCCTAGTGGCGGAAGTGGCGCACCCCAGTGAAGAGCATGGCCATGCCGCGCCTGTCGGCCTCGGCAATGACCTCGCCATCGCGAATCGAACCACCGGGTTGGACCACCGCCGAGACTCCGGCCTCACCCGCAGTCTCGACGTTGTCGGCGAAAGGCATCAGGGCGTCGGATGCCAGGACGCTGCCTTGGGCCTCTGCCCCGGCTGCGAGTAGCGAAAGCCGAACGCTATTGACGCGGTTGGGTTGGCCAGCGCCCATGCCAATCAGAGCATTGTCTTTTGCGAGCACGATCGCGTTGGACTTTATGTGCTTGGACACCTTCCAAGCGAATGCCAAGTCTTCCATCTCGCGTTCGGTCGGTTCCCTCTCGGTTACTACGCGCCACTTCGCAGGATCTTCGACCAGCAGGTCTCCGGTCTGTACCAGCGCGCCGCCGGAAACGAGCCGAATCTCCAACGCGCCGCCGTCTTCTCGATTCGGGCCGGCCTCCAGCACGCGAAGGTTCTTGCGCTCGCGGAGGACTTCCAGGGCCTGATGATCGTAGCCAGGCGCAATGATCACCTCGTAGAACACTCCCCTCATTGCCTGAGCGGACTCGACCTGCACAGGCCGGTTGAAAGCCACGATCCCTCCGTACGCCGAGACGGGGTCGCCCTGTAACGCTCGCCTGTATGCCGTGGGTTGGTCGGGGTGCACCGCAAGGCCGCACGGATTGTTGTGCTTGATGATTGCCACGGCCGTATCGTCGAACTCCGTCGCAACCCGCCACGCGGCGTCCGCGTCGAGAGTGTTGTTGAACGAGAGCGGCTTGCCGTGTAGCTGGGAGGCACCGGCGATTGCCCCGGATTCAAGGGGGTCCCCGTACAACGCCGCAGACTGGTGCGGGTTTTCCCCATATCGCAATTCCGACAATTTCCGGTAGCCGAACGTGATCTCTGAGCCGAACAGAGGGTCGCCCTCGTTCAGAAACCTAGAGATCGCAGTGTCGTACGCGGCAACGTGCTGGAACGCCTTCTGCGCCAGCCCTCTACGCTCATCTACCGAAACGGCCTCCGGGCCCCGCTCCAGACGCTCGGCAAGCCAGCCGTAGTCGGAAGGGTCGACAACGACAAGCACATGGGGAAAGTTCTTTGCCGAGGCTCGGATGAGTGTGGGACCGCCAATGTCTATGTTCTCGAGCGCGTCTTCCAAGGTGGCATCCGGACGGTTCACGGCGTCGACGAAGGGGTACAGATTCGAGACAACTACATCGATCAGGCCGATGCCGTTGTCGTTGAGTTCCCGAATGTGGTCAGGCCTGTCTCTCAACGCAAGGATGCCGCCGTGAACCGCAGGATGAAGCGTCTTGACCCTGCCTCCAAGCATCTCAGGAAAGCCGGTAAGTTCGGACACCTGCCGGGCACGGAGTCCAGCATCTTCCAGAACGCGATGCGTATTGCCCGTGCTGATGAGTTCGAAGCCCGCGCCGTGCAACGCGCGGCCGATCTCTTCCAAGCCCGACTTATCGAAAACGCTGAGAAGTGCCTTCATGGGCGGCTACTCCATTGAGCGGGCCGTATTCGCAAGCATCCCGGTCTCTTTCAGCGTCAGGCTCAGACTTCCAGGGCCAGCTTGTCCATCTCCAACTGGACCGGAACCGGAGATTCTCCCGTGAAACAGGCCATGCAAACGTCGTCTCTTTGCACTCCCATGGCTTTTACCAGTCCGTCATGGCTAAGGTATCCCAGCGAGTCTGCGCCGCAGAATTCGCGGATCTGTCCTACGGTCATATGTGATCCGATCAGTTCCCTTCGCGTAGGCATATCAATGCCCAACTGACACGGCCAGACGATGGGCGGCGAAGCAATGCGGACGTGCACTTCCCTAGCCCCGCTCTTTCGGAGAATCTTCACGACGTGTGGGATTGTGCTCGCCCTAACAACGCTGTCTTCGACAACCACTAGCCGTTTCCCGCGAACCGCCTGCCCAAGCGGATTCAGCTTGCGGCGGACACCCAGGTCTCGCTGGCGTTGGTCAGGGAGAATGAAAGTGCGATTCACGTACCTGTTCTTCACCAAGCCCTCGCCAAACGGAATTCCGGACTCCTGTGAGTAGCCCACAGCGGCGGGCGTGCCTGAGTCGGGCACGCCTATCACAACGTCCGCCTCAACCGGGTGCTCCCGCGCCACCTCCGCGCCCATCCTCATCCGGGCGTTGTACACGAGTTTGCCCTCAAAGACGCTGTCCGGCCGGGCAAGATAGATGTACTCAAACGAGCAGAAGGCGCCGAAATCCGGCTCCTTCCAGTATAAGGTCCTCATCCCTCTACCGTTGAATGACACGGCCTCGCCAGGGCGCACGTCTCGAACGTAGTCGGCGCCGATATTGTCCAGCGCGCACGTCTCAGAGGCGACGACCCAATCGCCATCGATGCGGCCGATGCAAAGCGGCCTCACGCCCATCGGATCGCGGACTGCCAGCATTTCGTTGCGGGTGAGGGCGACGAAAGAGTAGGCGCCTCGCGCTCTTCGCATGCAGTAGGCAATACGGTCAGCTAACGAGGCCCCCGGCGCGCATGTCAGAAGATGCGCGAGCAGTTCCGAGTCGCTGGTAGTGCGTAGATCGCACCCCCAGCCCAACATCTCATCTCGGAGCTCTAAGGCGTTTACCAGATTGCCATTGTGGCCGAGAGCGAGCTCCAGGTCCCGCCCCCTTGCAAGAATGGGTTGCGCGTTGCTGAGGTTGGACGAACCCGTGGTGGAGTATCTGGTGTGCCCGATGGCAATGTGCCCGGGCAGATGGATCAAACGCTCTTCGTCGAACGCCTGGCTGACCAGGCCCATCGAGGTACTGATCCTGATTCTGGAACCGTCTGCCGTCGCAATTCCCGCGCTCTCCTGGCCGCGATGCTGTAGGGAAAACAGCCCATCGAAGGCCACTTTGGCAACGTTCAGGTCTCGGGAATAGACGCCAACCACACCGCAAGCGTCCCTTACATGATCGTCAGGAGTGGTCATGTACCCCGCTTTCAAACTTCGGGTCGGATGCCTCGTAAGGTCGGTCGTCCCTGGCGGGCAAAGCACAGGGATTATACGTTTGACGGTAGAACCCGGTCAATTGGAAGTGCTGCGGGAAATCGAGCGTAAGTGGATCCAGACAATACTTACATACAAGCGTCGGCCAACCAGGCTTAAGTCTCGCCTCTTAGGCTTCTCGACAGCGTTGGGCGTCTCAATGAGGTTGCCCACAACGCCACGGCAACTAGCAGAATTATGCCGGAGACACCATTGACGCGAACCGCGGCCAGTGGTCCGAGCCAGTCCGCTACCGCTCCGAGCAGCACCGCGCCGAGAGGCCCGGCACCTATTACTAGCGTGATTACGCCCAGACAACGGCCGCGCATCTCCGGCTTGGATACAAGCATAACGATCACCCCTTGCATGGTGCTGAATCCGGCAGTCCCGAGCCCAATCGCCAGTATCAAGACGAAGGAAAGCGGGTAGAAGTTCGAGAATGACAGCAGCGAAAGGCACGCCATGCCGGTCAACGACCCAATGACGAAGATCCTGCCGTGGTGTCTTATCGTTGGCGCAGACGCGACGGCTACGGTGCCCACAATGGCTCCGACGCCGTCTGCAGCCGACAACGCCCCCATAAGGCCCGCGCCAACACCAAGGACGTCACGCGCTAGGACCGGAATTATGTTGATGTACGTGAAAAGGAACATGTTTACCAGGAGGGTCACCAAGATTACGCTTAAAATCGTGCGATTCGACATGGCGTACCGAAAGCCTGCCGCGATCTCACCCAACACCCACCTGACGCTCCAGCTAACCCTGCCAAGCTGGTCGGCGGAGACTGTCCACATCAGTATCGCCGCGGCGCAGAAGACGATGGAGCAACCGAGATAAGCGACCGGGATGCCAGCCAGGGCGACCAGTCCACCCGCCAGGGCCGGCCCGATGGCCTTGGACCCATGGTGCGCGGCGGAATCCAGCGCCAGACCGTTCGTAACGCCGTGATCGCCCAAGAGATTGTGAATGAGTGCACGTCGAGCGGACTGGTCCAGGGCGCGTCCCGCCCCAGCGATCAGGACGGCGCCGTATGCGTGCCATGTCTCAGATAGCCCGGTAAACATCAAACACATCAGCGCCAACGAGCCGATTGCGCTTGTTGTATGCGTTGCCCTGATTACCGCGGTCCGGCTAAACGAGTCCGCAAGCATCCCGCCGAACAGTCCCAGTCCAAGCAACGGGCCCCACCCGAAGACGCCGATGAGCGCCACCTTGAACGGCGAATCGGTGAGTTCAAGTATGAGCCATCCAAGCACCGTAATCTGCATCCACCATGCGATCTGAAATAGCACGGCGCCAGACCAGAGGCGTCTGAAGTCACGATTGGCGAGCGCGCGTTGCGCTCGTCCGAAGGGCCCGTGCGGTGCTGCGCGATGTATCTGGTGCGCCAAGAGTATCTCTGGCCTGGCTTAGTGACCTGAAGGGTCGGGTCTGGCCAAGGGCCTTCTGATCGAAGATGAAAACATAATGACGACCGCGATCAGAGCGAATCCGGCAAGGCCGTTAATCCTGATGGCACTGATGGCGCCGAGGGTACTCGCCACAGTTCCGATCAGGAGCGAGCCCAAAGGGCTGGCGCCAATGGCCAGCCCGATCACTCCCAGAGCTCGGCCTCTCCTTGCGTGGTCGGCTACCAGGACGACGATCGCTCCTTGCATGGTGCCGAAGCCGGCCATGCCGACGCCGATAGCCAGCATTGACACCATAGACAGGCCATACTTACCTGAGAACGAGAGAGCCACAAGCGAGAGCGTGCTGGCCATGGCTCCTAAGGCGAACAACATACCGTGCCTCCGGACGTTGGCCACGGAGGCTATGGCAATTGCGCCGACGAACGCCCCCATACCATCCGATGCCATCAACACGCCCACGAGAGCCGAGTCAACACCTAGCACATCTCTGCCGATGACCGGAACCATCTGGGTAAAGGGGAACAAGAACACGTTCATTATGACCGTTATGACCACCACGGTCCTCATGACAGGGTGGCCCAACGTATACCTCAATGCCGAGGCCAAGTCGGCTGACACCGTACGCACGCTCCAGCTCCGGCTTGAGTCGTGCGTCACGCTCATCAACCAGACAAGTGAGGCTGCGCAAGCAAACAGCACGCAAACAACCGTGTAGGCCGCCGTCACTCCACTGGCAGCGATGATTGCTCCTCCGACGGACGGGCCGACCACCTTGCTGGTGCTGAAGGCGACCGCTTCCAGAGCAAGTCCGTTGGTAACTGCGGACGAACCCAGGAAGTCGTGCACAAGAGCACGCCGCGCCGGCTGGTCTACTACGTTTCCCAAGCCGGTGACCAAGATTACGGCATAGGCGTGCCAGACCTGAATCGCGTCCATCGCCAGAAGAGCGGTAATGGCAATGGCCGCGGCCGCGCTGGCTCCGTGGGTTGCCCGGATCAGCCATGCCCGGTTCAGGGAGTCGACAAGCAGCCCGCCTACCAGTCCGAGCAAGAGCATAGGAAGCCAGGCGAAGAACCCTACCAGCGCAACCATGAACGGCGAGTCGGTGAGTTCCAAGACCAGCCATGCCACTATCATGAGCTGCATCCACCTGGCGATCATGAACAGCAGGCCGGACGTCCAGAGAACCCTGTAGTTCCGGACGGTAAGGGGCCGGAACGCTCGCAGATAGCGTGCATTGCCGGACTTCGAACGCGATTCGATGTTCAACTGGTTCTAATGCCCCATGACCATGTACCTACGATGGTTGTTCAACGTATCTCCACAGGCGCACTCCAGGGCAGGCCGTGGCCCGTTAACGCCTGTAAGACGGCGTAAACAGCCGGATGCGCATGTCCAAACCAATTGACATGGAAGAGGCCTAAAGATACCATCGAAACAGGACGGAAACGAAACAACCGTCCAATATGATTAGGGGGGTGATTCGCGTGGAATCAGTGATCATCGCGATTTTCGCCGTCTTGGTCGGCCTATTGTTAGGGGCGATTGGTGGCATCTTTGGCCGCAACCTTATCTCCCGCAAGAAGGTTGGAGCAGCCAACTCGGAAGCGGAAAGGATACTGGAAAGGGCGAGGGAGGAGAGTAGAGAAAGACTGGTAGAGGCCAAAGAAGAAGCATCGAGCATCCTCTCGTCGAGCGAGAAGGAGATCAGGGAAAGACGTTCCGAACTGCAGCGAACGGAACGGAGAGTGGCGAACCTAGAGGAGAACTGCAGCAGACGGGCCAGCAACTTAGACAGGCGAGAGCGCAAGCTGGCTCGGAAAGAGAACGAAGCGTCCGCGATTCGAACTGAGCTGGAGGAGATTAGACAGAAAGAGATCGAAAAGCTGGAGGGCCTGGCAGACCTCTCGACGGAGGAGGCGAAGGCCGAACTGGTCGCGCGCGCCGAGGAAGAGATTCAGTACGAGATCGCACGGCGTTATCGCGACATCGAGCAACAGGCGAGGATGGAGGAAGACGGAAGGGCCAGAATGATTCTGTCACAGGCGATACACCGCCTGGCGTCGGACGTAGTTTCGGAAGCCACCGTGACATCCGTTCCACTGCCCAATGACGACATGAAGGGGCGCCTGATTGGTCGAGAGGGCAGGAACATCCGCTCCATCGAAAAGGCCATGGGAGTCGACCTGATTATCGACGAGACCCCCGAAGCCGTGATGATCTCTTGCTTCGATCCGGTGCGCCGGGAGATAGCCAGAGTTGCTCTATCAAAGCTGATTACCGACGGCCGTATTCATCCCGCACGTATTGAAGAGATGATGGAAAGGGCCGAAAAGGATGTCGGCGAGAACGTGTGGAAGTGCGGCCAAGACGCCATCTTCGAGACGGGAGTCCAAGGTCTGCACCCAGAGGTCGTCAGGCTGCTGGGAAGGCTAAAGTACCGTTTCAGCTACGGCGAAAACGTACTCCAGCACAGCATCGAAGTGTCTCACCTAGCAGCCATGATGGCCGGGGAGATTGGAGCGAATGTCAAGGTAGCTCGCACGGGAGGGCTGCTGCATGACATCGGCAAGGCTCTGACGCACGAAGTGGAAGGCCCTCATGCCGAAATCGGTGCGGACGTTGCCAGGAAGTTCAACGTGGCCAAGCATGTCTGTTCAGCGATAGCTGAGCACCATGACGATGTCATGTCTTCCGCAGAGTGCTTCATCGTCTCCGCAGCCGACGCGATCAGCGCCGCCAGACCCGGCGCGCGCAGAGACACCGTGGAGCACTACACGAAACGCCTGAAGGCTATGGAGGACGTCTGCCGAGGGTTCGAAGGTGTAGAAAAGAGCTACGCGATACAGGCTGGGCGCGAAGTAAGGGTCCTCGTCAATCCCACCGACGTTGACGATGTCACAGCGACTGCTCTCGCAAGGGACATAGCCAAGAAGATCGAAGACAATCTGGCCTACCCCGGCCAGATAAAAATTACCGTCATAAGGGAAAGCCGGGCGGTCCAATACGCTCGATAGGCAACCCGAGACAATAGGCAAACCAGGTCGGTCAAACGACCCAGACGAGCGCCCCGTCATTTATGACGGGGCGCTCTAGGATAATGGACTGCGAAGAGAATCAAGGGAGGAAGTTGTCAACGGTCGATCTACATCTGCACACAAACAAGTCCGACGGCACGCTGACGCCCACGGAACTGGTGGATCTGTGCGCCGCGCGAGGCTTGCGAATTATCGCCATCAGCGACCATGACTCAACGGAGGGCGTGGGTGAGGCGCTCGAGGCAGCGAAGCGCCATCCGAACCTGACAGTCATCCCGGCTATCGAGTTAAGCACCGACGTGGCCGAAGCTGAGATTCATCTCCTAGGCTACTTTGTTAACTACGAGGACCCTGGGCTCCAGTCCACGCTGCAACGCTTCAGGGACGGTCGGGAAATCCGAGGGCAGCGGATGGTCGAGAAACTGAACGAACTCGGCATAAATGTGAGCTGGGAGCGAGTGCGGGAGATCGCAGGGGACGCCTCAATAGGAAGGCCGCACATGGCACAGGCCATGACTGAGGCAGGCTACGTCCAGTACCCGAAGGACGCCTTTGACAGGCACCTGGGGCGTAACGGACTGGCGTACGTGGAACGCGAGAAGTTAACCCCGGTGCAGGCCGTGGGCATTCTGCTGGAGAATGGCGCTCTTCCCGTGATTGCGCACCCCACTTACTCCGCGGCCAAGTCAGGTCGGGAAGGAATCACAGACCTGCGCCACAAGTTGCTGGAACTTAAGGCGGCTGGCCTAGTGGGCATGGAAGTCCACTATGGCGACTACACTTCAGAACAGATCCGGTGGCTGAAGGATCTGTCTGACGAGCTTGGACTGATACCTTGCGGCGGAAGCGACTATCACGGGCTGGGCAACCCAAATGAACCTGAGCCCGGCTCGGTAGGCCCTCCCGTCACCTCTGTCGAGAGGCTGAAGGCATTACTGCCGCACCGCAAGGCGACGGCTGAATGAAAGACCCAGTGCTGCCCATGGGTCGGCCATGACGAACGATGCGTTTCTGAGTGCGACCGTGATTTTCGGCGCTTACCTGTTGGGAGGCATCCCAACTTCGTACCTGGTCGCCCGCCGAAAGATGGGCATCGACATTCGCTCCTACGGTTCGGGCAACATGGGAGCCTCCAATCTGATGGCCCAGGTGGGTGCCTGGACGGGATTCTTCACCGGCCTGTACGACTGCGTGGGCAAAGGTACGCTGCCTGTTGTGATTGCGGGAGGGCACGTGCTAGATCTCGGTCTTGGCGTCCAGTGTATGGCGGGGCTGGCAGCAATAGCCGGGCACAACTGGTCGCCGTACATGCGCTTCTCAGGAGGCAGGGGAGTCGCTACAGGAGTAGGAGTCCTTCTAGGCCTCTTCCTGTGGAAAGAGATGTTCATTATGACTTTTGTCCTGGGGTTCTTGGGCAGGCTAGTGTTCAAGGAGACAGGATTCTGGACCTTGATCTCTTTGCTAATCTTGCCTCCCCTCTCGTACGCATTCGACCAACCACCGGAAGTGGTGCTCACCACGTTGGGCATAATGGCGCTGCTAATTGGGAAGAGGATCGTGGCAAATGAAAATGTGGCGCCGGACGGAGTTCCCATGCGCAGTGTAGTGTTAAATCGAATTCTGTGGGACCGGGACGTGCCAGCAAAGAACGACTGGCTCGGCAGGTCACCGCGTTCTGAGGAACGTGGAGCGACCGGAGATGTCTGAGAACAGCTACTGCCAAAGGCATCCCGGCACATCCACCAACCTACGATGCGGCAAGTGCGAGGCAACGATTTGCCCCCAGTGCATGGTGTACGCGCCCGTTGGCACCCGATGCCCGGACTGTGCACAAACAGCCCCGCTACCGATGTTCGACGTAGGCAATCTCGAATTGGCAAAGGCCGTTGCGGTAAGCCTATCGATCGGAATCGGTGGGGGTGTGCTGATAGGGTTTCTCGCGCCGATCCTCTTCGGGATGCTGGAGGTGGTGGCTCTTGCCGGACTCGGCTATATGCTAGGCGAACTTGTAAGCAAGAGCGTGAACCGAAAACGAGGAAGAGTTCTTCAATACATAGCTATCAGCGGTATGGCTGCCGCTTTCCTGACATCTCTCGTCGTCGCTCTCGCCACCACTGGGCTATTCACAATCTGGGCAATCATTGGAGCTGCCGCCGGCGGCTATGTGGCGGCGACACGTCTGCGCATCTAGCAGATTGTCGGTAATCGCAACTCACGCGCACCAACACTACGAAATTACGGTATACTTTTATCCGAACCTGTGGCTTTTACTAGGATTCTGAGCAACTCTTTATCTCACTTGGTGTAGCGAAATGGACGAAAGAGACCGACAGATCATCGCGTTGCTCCAGGAAGACGGGCGGGCAACGAACGCCAACATAGCACGCCGGGTCGGGGTCAGTGAGGGTACGGTCCGGCGCCGTCTGAACAGGCTCTTCGACGATGAATACATACGGGTTGTTGCGTTACCGGACTCGTCAAAGCTGGGTCTGGATTCGGAGGCCTTGATTGGCGTTCAGGTGGAACCTGACAAGGCAGATGTGGTAGCGAACGATCTGGCGGCACTAGAAGAGATCAAGTGGGTCGTGTCGACTACCGGTTCTTACGACATTTTCGCCTGGGCCGCGCTGCCCAACGCCGAAGCCTTGGGAGTGTTCCTGCGATCCAAGGTCGGGACGATTGAAGGCGTACGCAGGACAGAAACATTCGTGAGGCTCGCACTCAACAAGCAGTGGTGAGCACGACTGCTAGCTGCCTTCCCCTGCGACTTAATGTAGCTCGATTGCGGTAGCTGTCGCGACATTCGCGACCTCCGCCCCTCCAGACAATCTACGGGAGCGAACTGTGCTCAAGACCATCAACTGCGGCGAACTTGGAGCGGAGCTCGTCGGCAGGCAGGTTACCCTGGCAGGCTGGGTACACAGGCGACGCGACCACGGCAACCTTGTCTTTATCGACCTGCGTGACCGGGAAGGCGTCGCTCAAGTGGTCTTCAACCCAGCTGACGCACCGGAAGCTCACACCGTAGCCGAGTCGCTGAGGCAAGAATGGGTAGTCCAAGTAAAGGGGACCGTGGGAATGCGGCCCTCGGGAACAGAGAACTTGAACCTGGCCACGGGCCTTGTTGAGGTCCAGGCAAGCAGCCTGCGCGTACTGAACGAATCCAAGACGCCCCCCTTCTACGTGAACGAAGAAAGTGAAGTTGATGAACTGCTCAGGCTGAAGTATCGGTACGTGGATCTGCGACGCGAAGGGATGAAGGAGACCATCATCCTGAGGCACCGCGTCGTTAAGTACATCCGTGACTTCTTGAGCGCCATCGGCTTTCTCGAGATTGAGACGCCTATCCTCATCAAGAGCACTCCCGAAGGAGCACGGGACTACCTTGTGCCCAGCCGCCTCTACCCGGGGCGCTTCTACGCACTACCCCAATCCCCTCAGCAGCTAAAGCAGCTTCTGATGGTCTCGGGCTTCGAAAAATACTTCCAGATTGCGCGGTGCTTCAGGGACGAAGATCCGCGAGCTGACCGCCAGCCCGAGCATACGCAGCTCGACCTGGAAATGAGCTTTGTCGAAGAGGCGGACGTCCTGGCCCTGATTGAAGAGCTTTACACGAGCCTAGTCGAAACGCTCATGCCGGGCAAGACACTGCTGAGACCTTTCCCCAAGCTCACCTACCGAGAGGCGATGGACAAGTACGGCACAGATAAGCCAGACCTTAGGTTCGGCCTTGAGTTGACCGACCTCTCCGACATCGCGTCACAGGTGGATTTCCCAGTGTTCTCGAATGCGCTCTCGGAAGGCGGTCTGGTGCGCGCGCTGCGCGCGCCGGGCTGTGGCGCGTACACCCGTCGCCAACTAGATGCCCTGGTTGAGATGGCGCGATCCCGAGGGGCGAAGGGTCTCGTATGGATTTGCCTGACGGGTCAACCAGGTGCGGGCGACGCCATCTCGGAGGACAATGTACGATCGTCGGCATCCAGATACCTTTCGGTAGATGAGGTTAGAAATATCGCGGAAGAGACGGGTGCGGAAGCCGGCGATGCCATCCTGATAGTCGCCGGGCCTGAAAAGACGACGAACATGGCATTGAGCACTCTTCGGCACGAGTTGGGTCGGAGACTAGGGCTGGCCGATCAGGACATGTTCGCATTTGCCTTCATCGTGGACTTTCCGCTGTTCGAATGGAACGAGGACCAGGGACGGTGGGACGCAATGCACCATGCATTCACATTGCCGAAGGCTGGGTACGAGCGCTTCATCGAGTCCGAACCAACTGAGGTGATCGCGCACTGTTATGACCTGGTGGCCAACGGCACTGAAATGGCTAGCGGGAGCATCAGAATCCACGACCGTGATCTGCAAGAGCGGGTATTGCGCCGATTAGGATACGCTGATGATGACATGGAGGTCCGCTTCGGCCAACTGCTTACGGCACTCGAGTACGGTGCACCACCGCACGGCGGAATAGCGCCGGGCATCGACCGACTCATAATGCTACTTACCGGCCGTGACAACATCAGGGACGTGATCGCGTTCCCCAAGACCCAGAGCGCCGTGGACCCCCTCTTCGAAGCGCCCGGCCGAGTGGAACCTTCGCAACTGGATGAGTTAGGGATTCGAGTTGTTGGGCACTCTGATGTTCCCGAAGAGCTTTCAACAGAGTCTTCGAGTTAGGGGCCGGTGCTATAATCATCTTTCTCTCGGAGAGGTGGCCGAGCGGTTGAAGGCGCCGGTCTCGAAAACCGGTATCGGAGCAATCTGATCGCGGGTTCGAATCCCGCCCTCTCCGCCAGAACGGCAGACCTTACGGCAATCCTACTTGCGAGTGGAGAACGCCCCGAGACTATTGCTTGTCATCCAACCGCCTCAGAGTGCTACGCTAGACGGGTTAGACAGATCCGTAGGGGAGAGGTGCTAGAGCGGCTGAATAGGCGCGCCTGGAAAGCGCGTGTCCCGGTTACCCGGGACCGCGGGTTCGAATCCCGCCCTCTCCGCCACCCTACGCTCCCTGCACTTAGATATGGACTACAACGAACGCAAATTCTGGGTGTCCTTCAACAGGATACCTGGACTTGGTCGCGCCCGGTTCTCCCTATTGGAAAACCGGTTCGGGGCGCTTTCCAGGGCCTGGGAGGCCAGCTCCGCTGAACTCTCAGACGCCGGCCTGGATCGCAAGACCGTGCAATCTATCTTACGAAGGCGCGGCTCGATCGACCCTGATGCGGAAGTGGCCGGGCTGGAGTCCCAAGGAGTGAAAGGGTTCACATGGCACGACGACGGCTATCCTCCACGCCTGAAGGAGATTTACGATCTGCCGCCCCTTCTCTACGTCCGCGGCGAGCTACTGCCGGGGGATGAGCGGTCCATCGCAATCGTTGGCACGAGGAAGCCCACTGCGTACGGCAGACAGGCAGCCTACCAGATGACGTTTGACCTGGCGCGCTCAGGCGTCGCGATAGTCAGCGGACTGGCCCGAGGTGTGGACGGCATCGCGCACCGGGCGTCTATTGATGCTGAGCAGCGGACAATTGCCATTCTTGCCGGAGGGCTGGACTGGATTTATCCCAAGGAGCACCGTAGGCTGTCTGAGGCGATCATCGAGAACGGAGCTCTGGTCTCCGAGCACCCTCTAGGCACGCGGCCGGCACCTGGAAACTTCCCCAGGCGAAACCGGATCATGGCCGGAATGACCTTGGGGACCATTGTGGTAGAGGCAAACCGCGTCAGTGGAGCGCTGATCACGGCAAGACACGCATTAGAACAGAACAGGGAAGTGTTCGCGGTGCCCGGTAGCATCCTGTCACCTGCCAGCGAGGGAACCAACGCTCTGATTCGAGACAGCGCAGCTAAGCTGGTCACCGATCACACGGACGTGCTTGAAGAGCTCAACCTCACATATGTGGAGCAACAAATCGAAATGAAGGCCCTTTTCCCTGAGAACGAGGATGAGAGCCAAGTCCTCAAACACGTTACATACGATCCCGTACACGTGGATGAGATAGTCAGAACCGCAGGCCTGCCAACATCGACAGTGAGCAGTGTTCTTGCAATGATGGAACTCAAGAGCATGGTGCGGCATGTTGGTGGAATGAACTACGTCAGACTCAAAGAGACGCAGTTCCAATACGATACTGCCGAGCAAGGAAATTATGCCTAAAGATCTAGTGATAGTCGAGTCGCCTGCCAAGGCCAGAACCGTCGAGCGGTACCTTGGCAACAAGTACGTGGCCAAGGCATCCATGGGCCACGTTAGGGACCTGCCCAAAAAGAAGATGGGTGTGGAAATAGACGATAATGGATTCCACCCCTCATATTCCACACTCCCGGACAAACGCAAGGTGGTAAGTGAGTTGCGCAAGGCTTCGGCAGAGGCTAATACGGTCTATCTTGCGACCGACCCAGATCGGGAGGGCGAGGCGATCTCCTGGCATGTGATGCATGCGGCCAAAATTGACGCCTCCAAAGCGAAGCGCGTGGTCTTTCACGAGATCACACAGGACGCCATCAAGAAAGCGTTCGACAACCCGCGTGATCTTGATTTGCACCTCATAAACGCCCAACAGGCGCGGCGTATTCTGGACCGCGTCGTGGGGTACCGTCTCAGCCCGGTCCTATGGAGCAAAGTTAAGCGCGGATTGTCCGCCGGGCGGGTCCAGTCGGTCGCGCTCAGACTTACCGTGGACCGTGAGAATGAGATCGCCGTGTTTGTTCCAGAGGAGTACTGGACGATCGAAGCATTACTGTCGAAACCGTCCGCAGGCAAGGATGGTGAGTTTTCTGCAGGACTGCATGCGATAGAAGGACGAAGGGGCCGGCCAAAGATAACCAAAGGCAGCGAAGCCTCTGAAATCGAAGCCGACCTGAAAGGCTCCGAGTACACGGTCCAATCAGCCGTGCGGAAGGAGACCAAACGCCGTCCCATGCCCCCCTTTATAACGAGCACGCTCCAACAGGAGGCATCACGCAGACTCAGGTTCACGGCGCAGAGGACCATGACTGTTGCCCAACAGCTCTACGAAGGTCTGGATTCAGGAGGCGACGGCCCGACAGGCCTAATCACATACATGAGGACAGACTCAACGCAAGTGGCTTCATCAGCACTGCAAGAGACAGGCGACTACATTCGGCAGACCTTCGGAGAACAGTACGCTTCAGAGGCGCCGCGGCGATACCGCACGAAGAGCAAGAATGCCCAGGAAGCGCACGAAGCCATCAGACCAACTTCTGTGTTCAGGAACCCCGAGTCTCTCAAGCCCCACCTCTCTGGTGAGCAGTACAGGCTCTACGACCTGATATGGCGGCGAATGGTAGCCAGCCAGATGAAGGACGCACTGTACGACGCCACTACCGTAACCGTCGCGGCGAACGGAGTCTCGGGAAAGAAGTACACCTTCAGAGCAGTTGGGTCTGTGTTGAAGTTCACCGGGTACCGTAAGGTCTACGTAGTGACACAGACAGATGAAGACCGATCCTTGCCCGAATTATCCGAGGGGGAACGCCTGGACTGTCAAGGTGTGAAGAGCCAACAGAAGTTCACCGAGCCTCCACCCAGGTACTCAGAAGCCATGCTGATCCGGACGCTGGAGGAGCAAGGAATTGGCCGACCAAGCACGTACGCTCCGACGCTAGGGACCATCTTGGCGCGCGACTACGTTCGTAAACAACAGGGCCGATTCGTACCCACTAAGCTTGGGCTCGCGGTAAGCAAGCTCCTGACCGCCCACTTTCCTGACGTGATGGACGTGAGCTTTACCGCCAAGGTCGAGGAGCAACTCGATGAGATCGCAAGCGGGGACAGGGACTGGACCCCGGTGCTTCAAGATTTCTACACGCCCTTTGACGAGGCTGTGATCGAAGCCATGAGGAACGCCGAACGCATTCCTCGCGACGAGATTGACGAGGAGTCTGACGAGATCTGTGAAAAGTGCGAGCGTCCCATGGTGATAAAGTCCGGACGATTTGGCAAGTTCCTCTCGTGCTCTGGATATCCAGACTGCAAGAATACGCGGCCCCACGAAAGCCCTGAAGAGCGCGCGGTACGCGAGTTGGTCAGTGAGGATGTAGACGAGTTCTGCGACGAGTGCGAAAAGCGCATGGAAGTCAAGAACTCTCAGCGCGGCCGCTTCTTAGGTTGCACTGGATATCCAGAGTGCAAAAACACCAACCCCCTCCGCGTCGGCGTGACCTGCGAGAAATGCGGAAGCGACATGATTGAGCGCAAACAGAAGGGACGCAACGGCAGAATCTTCTACGGCTGCATCAGCTATCCTGACTGCAAGAAAATCGTCAACCCGCTGCCGCAGCCGTGCCCGGAGTGCGGCAAACTGCTGGCGGCGTCGGGGAGATCAAAGGCCAACTGCCTCTCATGCGAATACAAGGGCCCTGTGCCTAAGTTGGAACCCCTGGAGATGGCAGTCTGACCATGAACACTGATCAGTGGGCGGAACTTCTGGGCCGATTCAATGACCACCTTCGGATAGAGAAAGGCCTGGCCCCACTGTCAGTCCGCAACTACCAGACCGACATTCAACCTCTGTTCGACTTTATGCAGTCCAGGGACATACCTGACCTGCGGTCGTTGGACAGGAAGGTACTGCGCGGGTACCTGGCTTGGCTTGGTGAACTCGGTTACGTGCGGCACAGTATTTCGAGAAAACTCAGCGTACTGCGGACATTTCTCCGCTGGCTGATGAGGCTGGGAGAGATCGAGGCCGATCCACTGCCGTCGCGAGGCGTCATGGGCCTGGACTCGAGGCTTCCACGCTTTCTCTCTCAGGAGGAAGCAGAGAAGTTACTGGATGCTCCGGACTCCTCAAGCGTATTGGGAATTAGAGACAGGGCCCTGCTGGAGACCATCTACGGGGCCGGGCTCCGGGTTAGCGAGGCAGTAGGGGCTAACGTTTCCGACGTAAACCTGTTCAGCCGCGAGCTACGTGTGACCGGCAAGGGTTCCAAGGAGCGGGTAGTGCTGCTGGGCAGCCCTGCGCGGGACGCCATTGCACTGTATCTCCGGGAGGCTCGGCCAAAACTGGAGAGCGGAAGCAGCGGACTCGCGTTGTTTCTGAATCACAGGGGCGGCAGGCTGAGCGCCCGCAGCATTCAGGCGAAGGTCCGGCGGTATGCTGCGGGCGCCGGACTTTCCTCCAGAGTGCACACGCACACGCTAAGGCACTCGTTCGCTACTCACATGCTTGAGGGAGGAGCAGACCTGAGAGTGGTCCAGGACCTGCTCGGCCACTCGAGCCCTGCAACAACCCAGCTTTATACTCACGTAACTCAGTCAAAGGCCAAAGAAGTCTACCTAGCGGCGCATCCCCGGGCGTCCGCCAAGAGGCGGGGCCCATCCCGGCCGGATACGGCTTAGGCCCAGCCCGCTAGACGCCCGCAAGCACGGCGCTCCGGAATTCCGACAGCTTAGTTACTGTTTCCAGCACGAGGTCCACGCCGTCCGCTTCCTGGGACTCTGGCCCAGCGATACGGAGTTGGGTGTTTCCAACTCTGACATGCGGTCCCAGTGCCCTCTCCAACGGCCTTCTCGCGCCCCCCACTTCGTTTCCAAGCTGGATTACCACGATCTTCTCTTCCCTGCGAACGTGCTGGACGCCGGCTGCAACGCACAGAATCCGCAGCTTGCTTAGGTACAAGACGTTCTCAACCTGCCAGGGGATTGCTCCGAATCGGTCCTTTAACTCATCAGCCACCACATCCACGTCTGCTGCGCTCTTCAAGCCTGCGATTCTCCGGTACAGTCCCAGGCGTGTGGGAAGGTCAGCCACATAGTCCGCCGGAATGTGCGCGGGAATGGCCAACTCAATCCCAACATCGGAGAGTGCCGGAGTCCTGCTGTCAACCTCAGGCTTCAGTGCCGCCGGCAGACCATCCGCCTTTCCGTTCCCACTGCCATTCGACCGGTCCATCTCTCGTTTAGCGCGCAGGTCTTCAACAGCTCCCGACAGGAGCCGTGTGTACAGATCGAAGCCCACGGCGTGAATATGACCGCTCTGGGCAGACCCCAGGATATTCCCTGCTCCCCTGATTTCCAGGTCCTTCATGGCGATCCTGAAACCCGCTCCCAGGTCGGTGGCCGCAAGCATTGTCTTCAGCCGCTTCTCAGCCGTCTCTGTGAGGCTCCTGTGGGGCGGGACCAGAAGGTATGCGTATGCGCGACGCGCACCGCGGCCCACGCGTCCGCGAAGCTGGTAAAGCTGGGCCAGACCGAAAGTGTCCGCACGGTCAATGATCAACGTGTTCACATTGGGAATGTCCAGGCCGGACTCGATGATGGTTGTGCAGACCAGTACATCCATTTCGCCTGACGCAAACCTCGACATCGTCTGTTCCAGTTGAGTCTCAGGCATTTGACCATGACCGACTCCAACGTCCGCCTCGGGTATGAGCCCCCTAATGTAAGTGGCCATATTCTCAATGCTGTGGACCCTGTTGTGCAGGAAGAACACCTGGCCTTCGCGATCGAGTTCCCTCAGGATCGCCTCGCGAATCAACAGATCGCTGAACTCCGAGACGTAGGTCTTGATGGGCAGCCTTTCCTCAGGAGGAGTCTCGATGGCGCTCAAGTCTCGCACCCCGGCAAGGGACATGTGAAGCGTTCGTGGGATTGGTGTGGCAGTGAGAGTAAGAACGTCCACCATTGTGCGCATGTGTTTCAGACGTTCCTTGTGCGCAACCCCGAATCTCTGCTCCTCGTCCACAATCACCAAGCCCAGATCCTTGAACCGGACATCGCTCTGAACGAGCCTGTGAGTCCCGATACAGATGTCAACTCTGCCGGAAGCCAAGCCCTCGACCACCTCGCGCTGTTCCTTCTTGGTCCTGAACCGGCTTAGCACTTCAATCTCAACCGGGTACGCGCTAAGGCGCTGGGAAAATGTTGAGTAGTGCTGCTGCGCCAGAACCGTGGTAGGGACCAACAGCGCAACCTGCTTGCCATCCATGACGGCCTTGAATGCGGCTCTGAGCGCCACCTCCGTCTTGCCGTATCCCACGTCGCCGCAGACTAGGCGGTCCATAGGTTTCGGCTGCTCCATATCTTCCTTTACGCGGACGATGGCCTGCTTCTGGTCGAGCGTCTCTTCGAATGGAAAGGAGTCTTCCAATTCCGCCATCCAGGACCTGTCCCCACCGTAGGAGTACCCGTCCACAAGCTCCCGCGTTGCATAAAGTGAGAGGAGTTCGGCGGCCAACTCACGCGTAGACGTCTCTGCACGCGCCTTTGCCTTTCTCCATTCCTGCGAACCCAACCGGGTCAGAGACGGCGTCCGGTCGGCAGGAGCCAGGTATGGACTGACACGGTCCAGCTGCCCCATGGGCACATACAGCCTGTCAGCCGCGGCGTACTGCAGGATCATGTACTCAGTTTGCGAGTTGTCTCCTGGCGCGCTACCTGTGCCCACAAACCGCCCAACGCCATGCTCCACGTGCACCACGTAGTCGCCGGGCCTAAGTTCTTCGGCAAACAACTCCAGGCCTTTGGCAGAGTTACTACGCCTCGCACGGCGTTGCTTGGCGACACCAAAGATATCCGCGTCGCTGAACACAACCAGATCGCCTTCGGCGTTCGAGAGAATGAGCCCGCTACCGATGTCGCCTGCTCTGGTACGCACCACAGACACCTTGCCCGGAGCCGGGACCTCGACAAGTTCGTTTACGAGGTCTGCACCTATGCTGTACTCGTCCAGAATCTCTTCCAGGCGATTGGGCAACGAGGTTGCCGCTATCACGCGACAACCGCTCTTTGCCAACCTGTCTGCCTCATCCGCGAATCTCTCCAGACCACCGTAGTACCCGGCAGTGGAGGTAAACGGCAAGGAGTGGACCTTGTTGGGGAGCAGTTCGCTAACTCCCCACGGCGTAACGTCAAGCCGGACCGAGGCTGAATCGAGCAACGGCTCCACTTCGCTCCACTGCAAGCTCGGCGACGGGAAGCCATACGGCAGTTCGCCGCGCTGCTCTTTGGAGGTCCGCAGTCCGTGGGAGCGTTCATCGATATCCCAAGATGCCTCTACGACCTCTACGGGCCGGTGCACTACCAACAATCCTTGGGGAGGGAAGTAGTCTAGAATCATGCCTCTGTTGAAGAATCCCGCGTAGAAATCAACCTCATCAAGGGAGTGGCCGCTGGTCAAGAGAGCCAGTTCCTCCTGGATACGGTCTCTGGTCTGAGCCGTGCAGTGAACAGCGTCTACAACGGCGAGAAGCCGGTCCAACTCCTCACGATCAGTAAGTGCGGGCAGAGTCTCGCGGGCCGGGTATACATCCACACGGTCCGCTGGAACGGCAGAGCGCTGCGTCTCCGGATCGAACCGTCGAATGCTGTCGACCTCGTTGCCCCACAACTCTATTCGTGAAGGAAGTTCCTCGCCCAAGGGGTAGATATCCAGAATTCCGCCACGACGACTCATGAAGCCGGGTTCAATGACAGTTGGCTCAAACTCATAGCCCATTGCCTGCCACTGCTTCAACAGATCGTCTACATTCACACTATCTCCGGTGCGCAAAGTGTGGCAGGAAGCATCAAACAGGTCTTTGCCAAGGGTCTTCTGTGCGACGGCGCCAGCGGGAGCAATGATTACCGGCGGCGCAGCCTGCGAATTGGTGAGGGCTATCAATGCCAGCAGCCGCTCCCGCGTTGTTCTTACGTCTGCAGAGATGCGCTCGTATGGCAGGACTTCGCTCTCCGGGAACAACAGAACTCGATCCGGGCAGCCGCTCCACGTCGCGATCTGGTCGGCCATGCGTCTCGCTTCAACCTGCCTGGGAGTTACGACAAGCATCGGCGCCTTAAGGTCGCGCCAGAGCATTGCCAGGGCAAAGGGCGCGGCTTCACTTAGTATCTGTGCGCTCGTGCGACGAGACCGGCGGATCAACGATCTCAGCAGGTCTCTGTACTCTGGAGTGGCTTTCAGAACGCCACCCAATACTTCAAGGCCCATATTCAGTACACATACGTCTTCAGGTTTTTCGGCCAATCGCTCAGGAGTGCGTCGGACGCATATTGAGTCAAACGCCGAAATAGGCCAGCCCCCGTAGGGGTCGGCCTCAAGCAATTCTAGCACTTGCGGGCATTGTGGGCGTGAAGCTTATGGTAGGATTCAAGCCTGTCAGCTACGTTCCGTTTGTTGGTGGGCGGTGTCATGGAGAGCAGACTTGAAGACGGCAAATCTGTGCAGGGTAGGGTGATCACACCTCCTTTCTTATTTGTGTCAAGAAAGCCTCGCTTGGCACTCTGGCCCGGAGAATTTACCGCCGAGCCGTACTAGGCCAGCACAGGGCTACATGCGGCGTAAGAGAGGCTCTTCAAATGGCTCGGAAGTGCCGCCGCCCACAAGCAAACGGAACGGCCTTACTTGGAGTCGAGCGAACCGGCCCCAAACCTGCTAGAGTCCGGCTCGTAGCCTGGACCGCACTTCCTCAGGCACGGGGCCGAGTCTGTCCTCGGCCGGCGTCCTGCCCCTCCTGGATGCGCTTCCCGCCGTTTCGGCCAGCAGATCGACACCGTTGAGAAAGTCGGCGAGCCGGATGTATTCCGCGCCAACACTGCCGTCGGCATCCGGAATGCTGGTCGTGGCATTGTGGTAGTTGCCCAGCGGGAAGGCTAGGCCGGTAACACTGTACCCTGCGGCAGAAAATGCCGTGGCCTCGCAAACGCCGCCGCTCATGAGACGGCGTTGGTGCTTGAATGCAGAATCGCGCATTGCGAGTGAACGCGCCGCAGCTTGTAGCACAATCTCCGCATCCATATCGAACGTCGTAAGAGCGTCGCCGGTCCTGATCACTGGGCCATCGCCCTGTACTACGCCGGCGATCACTGGGCTGGCTTCAATGGACACGACCAGCGTATCAGCAGGCAGTGAACCCGCATCGGCCATTAGGCGGGCGCCGAACAGGCCTCCCTCTTCAGCCCGCGTGAAAACGCCGAATACGTCAGCGCTCTTGTTGCTTTCGGCAAGGCCCTCAAGCACCGAGAGGGCCGCCGCACACCCTGCAAGGTCATCTAGAGCGCGCATGTGAATCACGTCGCCGTCAATCTCAAAGTCCGGCAGGTCGAACACCACGGCCATACCTAGCCTTACGGCCTCACTCTCTTCGCTGCGCAAGGTAACCGTCCGAGCGCCATCCGGATCAAGTGGCTCGGTCTCCGCGGCAATCCTGCGGTCATCTTCCGCGATGACCAGCACCCTGGTTGGCTTGTGAAGAGAGGCCGCGGGAACTCCGCCCAGGGCCCTGGCCATCGCACGGTCTCCCTCCACTCTCAAGACCTCGAATCCAGGGTGGTCCATGTGTGCCATCAGCGCTATCGGAGAAGTTTCGACGGACGTTTCGTGAGAGTAACGTGCGATCAGGTTGCCAAAGGAATCGGTCTGTACCGGTAGACCAGCGTCGGTCAGCCGCGCCTTTATGTATGCAGACGGGCCATGCTCCAGGAACGGCACCGCAGGCAGGCCTCCCAAGGCACTGAGGTGATCCAAAGCTCGTTGGTGCCGCCGTTCCACAGACTCCACTCCCTGCCGTGTCAGGTTCAGTGAGGGTAGCAAGGCCCGCCGATGGTGACAACGCCTGACACGAGGAGGACTCACAACACTGAGTAAGACTGCGCAGGACTTATTAGACTCTTTGCCTATACGGTGCACGCGACCCTTTGCTATCCTCATCTTCAGGCGCCTTCCTCACGCGATTTACCCTCGTACGCTACTGGGACAGGCAGGAATGGAGTTCCCTTGCAACCTGGTGTAGCAGTCGTAGTCCGACTTGCGAGCGGTCTGTCTATTCGGCGGGTCATCGAAAAGAAGGGGACGCGCGTGAGACTGGCCCTCGGACGTAACAAAGAAGCGAATCTCCCAGCAGAACGGGTACTGCTGGATACCGGCGCAATCGTCCAGGGCGAAGACGAACTGAACGCATTTCGCGCGGAATGCGAATCTGCGGCTGCCGGTATAGACCTTGCGGAGGTCTGGGAATTGACAGTCGGGGAGCCTTGTCCACTTAGCCTAACGGACATCAGTGAACTGTATTGGACGGAGACCGAAACCATCATCCAGCATTCCGCTCTGCTCTTTCACTTGGAAACGGACGATCCTTACTTCAAAGTCGGTGCGGACGGATACACACCCAAACCGGAGGCAGAGGTAGACGCAATCCTGCGCCATCGGCACGTACAGGCCGCACGAATGCGAGAATTCGACTTCCTTGTTACAAGCCTTACATCAGGAGAAACGCCTTCACAGCCAAGTCGTTACCAGCGTGAGTTGCTTGACCACCTGCGAGGCTTTGTCATCCACGGTGACAGTTACACAAGAGCCGCTTCGGCTAGAGAGCTTGCTTCCCGAGTCTCGCCGGGATCCAATGACCACCGCCGCGAAGCCTTCTACCTCCTTGTACAGGCGGGTCTGATGAGCGAAGACGAGCCATTGGAGGTGATTGGCGCCGAGATTCAGAATGAGTTCTCAGACGAAGTCTTGAGTCTGGCCGCGAACGTCAACATAGAAGCTGCTGTGTCGGAATCCTTCAGAGTAGACCTTACCGGCATGCCAACGCTGACCATCGACAATGCGGATACGGCGGACCGAGACGACGCCATTTCATTAGAACGCCTGAACGGACGTCTCAGACTGGGAATCCACATAGCGGACGCTGCGTCGCTAATAGAGCCCGGCGGTGGGCTCCTTGTGGAAGCCTCCCGCCGGTCGGCCAGCCTCTATCTTCCAGAGGGAACAATTCCCATGCTGCCGCCTTCCGTATCCGAATCGGCGGGCAGCCTTGATCCAGGCGTACGCAGGCCGGCCCTGAGCGTTTTGGCGGACGTCACTGAAGACGGCGAAGTGCTCGAATGGGAGATCGTGCCTTCCGTAGTACGCAGCGATGCCGCACTGTCCTACGATGCGGTCGACCAGCGCACCGCCGACGTCCCGGATGAGTGGCGGGAAGTGATTGCCGCGCTCGACCGTCTCAGCCGAGGACGGGCACGGCAACGAACGCAGGCCGGCGCTGTGTCACTGCGCAGACCGGAGATTGAAGTATCCGTAGATAGCGAGGGAGTGATACGCGTCGGTGTCACTGACAGGGCATCCATGTCCCGGAGCCTGGTCTCTGAACTCATGATTCTATGCAATTACCTTATGGCAAAGTTCTGTGCCACGAATCAGATTCCCGCAGCATTTCGGAGGCAGGCGAAGTCCGAAGAATCAGCCCTGCCTCAACAAGAGGACCAAGCGTACGATCCCGTTCGCGAGTTCGCTGCGGTTCGGCAATTGAGCCCAGCGCAACTTAGCGTCGAGCCCGGGTTTCACGGCGGCCTCGGCGTCGCCGAGTACCTCCAGGCAACAGCGCCCTTACGCAGGTACTCTGACCTGGTAATGCAGCACCAGATTGCACACTTCATTCGCAGTGGGGCTCCCCTTTACGCTGCCGAAGAGGTGTCGGCGATCGCCGCATCCACGGACGTTCAGATCAGGGAACTGGCAAGAGTAGAAAGGCTGCGAAAACGCTACTGGTTCCTGAAGTTTCTGCTCCAGACCAGGATTGGGCAAGTCGGTTATCGGGGCCCAACAGACATTTTCGAAGCGGTCGTCCTGGAACGTCGCAAGCACGGGCCATCTACCATCGAACTCGTAGAATACCCGTTTCGTACACGGATACAACTCTCGGACCGCGACTCCCCGGGGGACCGGGTTACCCTTCGGCTCCATGATGTGGACCTGTGGACCCGCTCCGCGCACTTCACAAGGGCCAGCTAGACGATCCGGTAGGCTCCGGCCCGACTTTGAGCGTGCTGAGGCACTGCTATTGCGTAACCATCCTCCAGGCGGTCGCCGAAGCTGATACCACGGATTCTCGGGCCGCCACGCTTGCCGGACTTCTAACCGGGTTCGATCGCGAACTGCGCGCCTATCGCGAGCCCTACGGTCTAGGCATGCCTCAACCGCGGCGAGTGCCTCGTGCACTTCATTCTTAGACGCCCACTTCAAGGACGCGGAGCAGGTTCGTACCGCCTGGCACGCCTATGGGGAGACCCGCCACGAGTACAATCTTACTTCCAATACTGACCTCTCTCGTGCTCCTCACGCTCTCAAGTGCCATGTTGAACATGTCGTCAACCGTCTCCGGTTGCTTTATCGTCAACGGCGTCACACCCCATCTCAACGTCAGAAGCCTCGTGATTTTCTCGTGCGGAGTCAGGGCCAGCACTGGCGCACCGGGCCGGTACCTAGAAACCCGGCCCGCGGTGCCTCCGGACTCAGTGAAGGCCACTATTACGCTCGCATCAAGTTGGCTTGCGGTTTGGACGGCATTGTAGCCCATCGCATCGTCAGTCTTCTGTTCACGGTATGCGCCACGTACCTCCAGGATGTCCGCGTACGGCAACGCCGCCTCAGCCTCTCTGGCCACCTCCGCCATGAAGAGGACCGCCTCCACAGGATAGTCCCCGATCGACGTCTCCCCTGAGAGCATGACTGCGTCCGTACCGTCAAAGACGGCGGTCGCCACGTCAGTGGCCTCTGCCCGAGTGGGCGTCGGTGAACTGATCATCGACTCCAGCATCTGCGTAGCAGTGATCACAGGTTTGCCTGCAGCATTGCACCTGGAAATCAGGTCTTTCTGAATGAGCGGTATCCTGGACAGTCTGTCTTCTGTGCCCAGGTCGCCGCGGGCAACCATCACGGCATCGCTGGCATCGAGGATCTCGTCGAACCGCTCCAAGGCTTCGACTTGCTCGATCTTGGAGATCAGATGCGGGCTTGCCCCTTGTGTCGACAACACCTCACGCGCCGTATCCACGTCAGAGCGCGCCACTACAGTCGAGAGTGCCACGAAGTCCGCGCGGCACTCGGCCGCGAAGTTTAGTGCCTCCAGGTCTTCCTTGCTCGGAAATGGCAGAGAGGACGTCTGGCCCGGGGAAGTCACACCGCGGCCCGCGGTGATGGTGCCGGCGGTCATGGCTTCGCAGTACACGTCCAACCCCTCCACGGATCGCACACGCAGCCGGATTCGACCGTCGTCTATGAGAACGTAGTGAGCAGGAATCGCGTCTCTGTGAAACCCGGGAGGTGAGACAGTCACGCGGTCATCCGCACTGTCCGAGGCCTCGCTGGTCAAGACCACCCTGTCACCCCTCTTTAACGACACACCGCCGGGGACTGCAGGGCCAGTCCGGTACTTTCGTCCGGGCACGTCCACCATTACGCCCACGGCAACGCCGAAGTCGTCAGCGATACGTCGCACGCGCGCAGCAATCGCCCGGTGTTCATCGAGGGTGCCGTGGGAAAGGTTGAGGCGTGCGATGCTCATGCCTGACCAGACGAGATCTCTAATCTGTTCTTCAGACTGGGTGGCAGGCCCGAGCGTGCACACGATCTTCGTACTAGGCAGGCCTCTGGTCAGCCTTGCTTGTCGGCTATCGGGTTCTGTCATTTTTGTAGTCGCATTTGTAATTGTATGGGGCTGAGGCGTGTTAGGTTCTCATTGCGCGCGACGGACGCGGCTCATATTATAGGGAACCGTTAAAGAAGTTGACCAAGCACAGGCCGCGCACCAATTGCCCTTTTTTCAACCCATACGCAGCATGGGTGTCGGTTGCCCGGACTCTACCGTTGTTGGGTGCATAGCTTGAGAGAAGGAATCTTTAGCGGGACCTTCAATCCTGTTCACTTCGGCCACCTGATCATGGCAGAGTGCGTTAGAGACGCCCTTAAGTTGGATAGAGTCTCGTTTCTTCCATTGGCAAGACCGTGGAACAAGACCGATCAGGAGCTCGCCCCAGTCGAAGACAGGTTCACGATGCTCCAGTTGGCAATCGACGACAATCCAGGGTTCGGACTATCTCGTGTCGAAATAGACACACCGCGCCCCAGGTATGATCGTGGGTTGTTGATGAAGGTGTGCGGGGACGCGGAGAAGGAATCCGACTACTTCTGCATTCTTGGTTCCGACGCGCTTGGTGGTCTTCCCCATTGGCGGTACATCGACGAGTTGCTACAGCTCATGCAGTTTGTTGTTGTAGACAGACCTGGGCACGACTCCCGTGAGGTCCTGAGTACGGTCCTGGACCACCTGCCGTCGGCAAGTGACCGAGTCCACATCGTCGAAACGCCGCAGATTTCAATCAGTTCCACCGTCCTGCGCCGCAGGGCCTCCGACAACTTGTCGCTTCGCTACCGCGTTCCGGATCTCGTAGCCGAGTACATCTCTGAGAAAGGATTGTACGGCGACTCTACTTTCACTTCCACCGACCGAATGCAAAGGCTAGGATAGAGGCGGCAACCTGCTCTCGCGTCGAGTGTCCATGCCTGTGATGGCGTCCGGCCAGGCAAGAGTGGTACAGCCCGTCATCCAACTTCAAAGGTATCGTTCTTGATAAGTCCGGCACTCAATAGCGACCAAGGGGTCGTTGTAAGGCTTCGAGCGGCGACGGATCCTCTTGCAGGCCTGAGCGGCGGGTTGCGGGACACTGTCTCTCGCGCGTTGGACGGCGCCCCGATACAGACCGATGACGCACATCCCTTGGCCTTCAGCACACCCGAGGAAATGCCATTCCTATGCCGAGCCGCCTCGATGCTCCGGGACTGTGGCAAGGGAAACGTGGTCACTTTTTCTCCCAAGGTATTCATACCCTTGACGATGCTCTGCAGAGACTTCTGCGGCTACTGTACTTTCAGAAAGGCTCCCGATGAAGTAGAAGATCTGTATATGACGCTGGAGGGAGTCCTGGCTTCCGCCAGGGAGGCCGAGCGGCTGGGCTGCGCCGAAGCGCTCCTTACGTTGGGCGAGAGGCCTGAACAGCGGTACCCAGAAGCAAAGGCATGGCTGACCGGCCAGGGCCACAGGACAACGCTCGACTATGTGCGCGAAGTCTCGTCCGCCATCCTGGAAGAGACAAGACTCCTTCCCCACGGTAATCCCGGCACGATGAGCCGCAGAGAGATGGCAAACCTGCGGCAGGTCAATGCTTCGATGGGCATCATGCTTGAGAACTCCAGCGACCGCCTGAAGGGGCCGGGAGGCCCTCACGAGTTGGCGCCAAGCAAGTGGCCGACAGTCAGGATGAAAACCCTGAGAATCGCCGGCGAACTAAAGATACCCTTTACGACGGGCATCCTGATCGGCATAGGCGAGACAAGAATGGAAGTAGTGGAATCACTGCTGGCGATCCGGGACCTCCACGATCGTTACGGCCATATTCAAGAGGTGATCGTCCAGAACTTCCGCGCCAAGGTCGGGACCGCCATGGCAGATCACCCGGACGCCGACGCCTCATATCTGCTGTGGGCAACGGCCGCGGCCCGCCTGATCTTGGGTCAAGATGCCAACATTCAGGTTCCTCCCAACCTGAACGCCGGAGACTATCCTGTATACTTGCTGGCAGGTATAAATGACTGGGGTGGCGTGTCGCCACTGACGATTGATTACGTCAACCCCGAGGCGCCATGGCCTGCGCTGGCGGAGTTGCGGAGGCAGACACGGATGATGGGGATGGACCTAAGGCCGCGCCTTACCGTGTACCCGGAATACGTCACCCATAAGCGAGAGTTTCTGTCCGAAGACTTGAAGTCTCGGATCGACTCGATGGCAGATTCAGAAGGATATCTAGAGGAAGGAATGGAGCGGTATGCCGGAAGCCTCCCCTAACGGGAATCACGAAATGGCACTTTCCGAGTTGCTGGCGACCATCTCACCCTCGATCGCTCGCACCCTTGAAGATGCCCTGAACGGCAGGGACATCGCGGTCGATGAAGCGGTGGCACTGCTTGAGGCCACCGGCTTGGAACTGCACGCGGCCACAATGGTTGCGGACGAGCTTCGACGGCAGGCCGTCGGTGACGTTGTTACGTACGTGGTAAACCGCAACGTCAACTTCACAAACGTCTGCATCAAGCGCTGCGGGTTCTGCGCTTTCAGCCGCGACTTCCGATTGGAAGAAGGGTACTTCCTGCCAATCAATGAAATCATCCGGCGCGTTAAGGAGGCGGAGAGTCTGGGGGCCACCGAGGTCTGCATTCAGGCGGGCCTGCCGCCGCAGATGGAAGGCGACCTCTACATCAAACTGTGTGAAGCTCTGAAACAGGAGGCTCCGGCGATACACATCCACGGGTTCTCGCCCGAGGAGGTATTGTACGGCTCGATCAGGTCCCGCATTTCAATCAAAGAGTACTTGGCCGCCCTGAAGGATGCGGGAGTAGGCAGTTTGCCTGGCACCTCGGCCGAGATTCTGGACCAGGAACTGCGGGACAGGATTTCGCCGGGACGCATTCGCGTCGAGCAATGGATCGAAGTGATTACCACCGCCCATGAGCTCGGCATCCCGACCACCTCGACAATCATGTACGGCCACGTAGAAACCAGTGAGCACGTGGCGAGACACCTCGACCTGATTCGCAGCATACAGAAGAGCACTGGCGGCATTACGGAGTTCGTGCCTCTAAGCTTCGTACATACGGAGGCGCCAATGTTCGCCAGGAACATGATCGAGGGTATGAGACCCGGACCAACCGGCTTGGAGATCCTCAGGATGCATGTGGTTGCCCGGATAATGCTCAACAACTGGATCCCTAATCTGCAGGTGTCCTGGCCGAAGGAGGGTCCCCGCCTGGCGCAGATGCTACTGGCTGCCGGAGTCAACGACATGGGCGGCACGCTGATAAACGAGAGCATTTCAACGGCTGCGGGCGCGCAGCACGGGCAGTTGCTCAAGCCGCGCGAGATTCGGGAGCTCATTCGCGGAGCGGACCGCATACCGGCGGAGAGGTTCACCACTTACGGCATAAAGAGAGTGTTCGAGGACGAAGACTCCGTTTTCGACCCTCTTGACCAAGTTGACGAAGATGACATAGACCGTTTCGGCTCGTATCAGAAGCTGATTGGAATGGATAACTTCCGGTACGAGCACCCAAAGTACGCCGCGAGGGATGCCTGAACGAGTCCCCCCCACATTAGCCCAGAGGAGCGCGCATTGCCGTACTATCTCTTACAGATCACTTGGAGCACCGAGGTGGCGAGGTCACTCGTGGAGAACCCCGCAGACCACATGGCCGCTTTGGTGCCTGCCGCCGCGAAATTGGGCGGCAGTATCGACTGCGCGTACTCTGTGTTTGGCGACGCGGACTTCGTTGGCATCGTCAACATGCCTGACAACGTGAGCATGATCGCCTTTTCCAAGGCAGTCTCCACGAGCGGCGCCTCTAAGTCCATCCGAACTACGCCGCTCGTCACTTTGGAGGAAGAGCGGGAGGCGATGCGCAAGGCACAGGACACAGGGTACCGTCCACCCAACGCCTGATTGGACCCGACCGTTGCCACACTTCATGATTCAAGTAGGCTTTGTGCCTGAGTTCTGCGATGCTCTTAACCAGAACCCTCACGACTACGTTGAGCCGATGCGCCGCGAAGTGGAACGTTTGGGAGGAAGAATTGAGGGAGCTTGGGCAGCATTTGAGATTGCCGACCTAGTCATGTTCATTGAATTGCCCGGCAACGTCTCTGCAATCGCCCTTTCCAAAATTCTATCAACTAGTGGATCAACCGCCTCAATCCGAACAACTCCCTTGGTGACGCTTCAAGAGGAACGGGACGCGATGCGCTTGGCTCAGGAAGCCGGATATCGCCCACCCAACTCCTGATCGGTAGGCACAGTTATGCAGGCGGGCAAGCTGCCTCCAGATCTCTTGGCCAGCTTGCTGAAGGGCGTCGATGTATCCGACCCCAGGGTGGTTCTCGGACCCCGGCTGGGCGAGGATGCCGCACTGATCGACATGGGCGACCATTACCTGGTGGCCAAATCAGACCCGATCACATTTGCTACTGACCTCATAGGCTGGTATGTGGTTCAGGTCAACGCAAACGACCTCGCCGTCATGGGCGCAACGCCCAAATGGCTACTTGCCACGCTCCTGCTGCCTGAAGGAACGGCGCCCGAACAAGCTGCCGAGATGTTCGATCAGATCACGCAGGCCTGTGACGCGCTGGGTATCTCGCTTGTGGGAGGCCACACCGAGGTCACGTTTGACCTCCCTCGCCCCGTGGCGATTGGCGCTTTGCTGGGCGAAGTGGAACGTGACAGAGTGATCCTCACTTCGGGCGCCAGACCGGGAGACTCAATCGTCCTTACCAAGGGAATCGCGGTGGAGGGCACTTCAATACTGGCACGTGAGGCGGGAGAAGCACTTGACGCGGCCGGTGTGGATGCTTCGGTCATCGAACGTTCACGAAATCTCCTGTTTGATCCGGGCATCAGTATCGTCAAGGACGCCGAGATAGCGTTGGCATCCGGCGGCGTCCACGCCATGCACGACCCTACGGAGGGCGGCCTTGCGAGTGGCTTGCTGGAGATGGCATCGGCAGCGGACGTTGGGCTGACAGTTGATCTGGAACGGGTGCCGGTGCTGCCCGAAACCACAGCCGTATGCGGCGCGCTGGGACTGGACCCGCTGGGGCTCATCGCCTCTGGGGCTCTGTTGGCGGCCGTCGCGCCCGAAGAAGCGCCCCAGCTGGTAAACGCCCTGGAGTCCGGCGGCGTTTCAGCCTGGGAGATCGGAAAGGTCACGAGACCGGAGTGCGGCGTAAATATGCGTACGCCCGAGGGCGACCGGCCGTTGCCCACCTTCAGCCGCGACGAGATGGCACGCTACCTATCAGGCTCCCAATAGCCAGCAGCGACAGAGATTCAGTACAAGTATGTGTCGCGTCGTCTTTGCTTCGCTGGACGATGCTCCCCGCCAATGTTGGGTACTGTCGGTTGCGGCAAGCCTTGATTACTAGCAGCTTCCCCTTAGCCAATAGCACCGCGGCTTGCGGGACAGTACAAATCGAATTAGCCCCCGTCACGTTTGATCACGGCAGCGAGTTCGTCTCACATCTGGGTTGTCCCTTTGGTGCTTGAGAGTTCGTAGCCGGGATCGTTACGAATTCTCCGGCAAAATGTGCCCTGCCTACTTGCCCGTGCAATGTGACTCGCACAAGCCATTTGCATGGAGGGCGAGCGATTTCCGGTCTCTTAACCGGGTCTGCCGCACTTTTGCTTTGTGCTAACATTCCCGAAAGCGTAGTGATACGCAAGTCCAATCATCTTGCCCCACCATAGGAGACTTCCCCTGCAATTCAGCCTGATCTACCCAGTCGAGAAAGGCTACTGCGATCCTGAGACGGTCGCGAGCGTCGCGGCGGCAGCCGAGGCCGTGGGCTTCCACTCTTTCCTGGTATGGGACCACTACATGCTGCCGCAGGGCCCCGACACGCTCGATGCCTGGACGATACTGGCGTACGTGGCCGGCGCTACGACAACCATTCGCCTTGGCACGGTGGTCACACCCATACCATTCAGGCCGCCAGCCCAGCTTGCCAAGATAGTGGCGTCCCTCGACGTCCTTTCGAGCGGTCGCACGATTCTGGGAGTTGGGGCGGGCTGGCATCGCCCGGAATTCGACGGCTTCAGCAAGTGGGAGCGCAACGGCGTTCGCGTGGACCAGACCGCCGAGGCATTGGACCTAATGACGCGTCTATGGGCAGGTGGGCCCGTCGACTTCGAAGGAGAGCACTACTCTTCGCAGGGTGCGCAGATATCACCGGCGTCCGTCCGGAAGCCGCACCCTTCGCTATGGTTTGGCACTCGCGGCAGGCGTATGCTGGAGTTGACCGCCCGATACGGCAATGGCTGGATACCCACAGGGCTGGAGCCTGCCGAGTACAGGCAGAAGCTCGACCTGATCATGGCCCGCCGAGAAGAGTTGGGGATTCAGGGCGACCTCGCCCCCGCACTGCAACACTTCACCCCATTCACGGACGCGGGCGCATTCCTGGAGACGATAGGATCTTACGCCGATGCAGGCTGCCGATACTACGGTGCTGTGTGGTCGTACCCTCCGGAGGAGATGGTCACCCGCGTCGAGTGGTTCGCCAGCGAAGTAATGCCCAACGCGCCAAAGTAAGACCTACGCTGCAGGCAACGCAGCCGTCACCAGGAAACGCCAGAAGGACTCCCGTAGTGTGGGAGTCCTTCTCTATTGGGAATCGTAGCCTCAGTAGGTGCGGGCCGGCGCTAGTCGTCCAACGAACTTACAGGCACCTCCCGGTACTCCATCCCCTCTTCTTCCCTGAGTTGCTGTATTCCGAAACGGCTGTTGCGCCGTTCGGCGAAACGGCCAGTAAAGTTGCCTTCTAACCCTTCCCATGGATCGTCCCCGAATCTGTCGTATCTGAACTCGGACATGTCCTTGATGATCTTGACCTCACCGTCGATGACCTGTTCAGCCATGAGTATGCCGGTCGCGGGACCGGTCTTAAATCCGTGGCCATTGCCCCCGGCCGCGATCCACAGACCCGGAACCTCGTCGGTCTCCCCCAGGATCATCTGGTGGTCAGGTGTAAACCCATCGACGCATGTCCAAGTTCGCGCCCACCCGGCTCTGTCCATACCTGGGAAGCGGTGTGCGATGCTTCGTGCGGCTCGCAGCATCTCCTCTTGCAGGATCAGCGTGTTGTGCGTATCCGGGTCTTCGGGCCAGTGGTAGTCCTGCTCAGGGAACGTGATGCCGATCATTGTCATTCCTGGCAGGTCCGGCCTCCAGTAACCGCCCGCGACGGAGTCCGTGATGGCCATGTGGTCGGTGATGCCCAAGTCCGCAGGCCGCTCGAGCAGTCCAGCGCTCAGCCGTCCGCCCTTGATCGGCACGTCCACGCCCGCCGTTTCGGCCAATGGCGCCGTCCACGATCCTGTGGCCAGGATCACGATCGGGGAGTCGATATCCCCCGAGTCCGTCTCCACTCCCACGGCTCTGCCGTCCTGGACCTTGACGCTCAGCACGCGCATGTCCATCTCAGTTCTCATGCCAAGTTCCAAGCCGCGCTGGACGAGGCTGTTGATCGCCTCGGTAGACGTCGTGTGCCCGGAGTTAGGCTGGTAGCTGGCGCCTACGATGTCCTCCGTGTACATGAACGGCTGAAGCTCTTTACAATCGTCTGCGGATATCATTGAGATCTCATCCGAGAACTCCCGGTGGAGGTACTCCACTTGGTTCTGCACCCAGCCGATCCGTTCCTCGTTGGCAACATGGATCAGACCAACCGGCCTGAATCCTGACGCGCCTCCAATGCGGTTCTCCCAGTCGTGGAAGATCTTGTAACTTTCGTATGCTAGGGCTGCCGACCCGTAGTTAGAGTAGTTGAACCTGGTCAAGGCAACCGACAGGCCGGTTGTGCCGCCGGCCGGCCCCGCCTTGTCAATCAGGAGGACATCCTTCATTCCTTTTTCAGCCAGGAAGTGAGCCGTGCTTGCGCCGATCGCTCCTGCGCCTACAACAATTGCTTCCGCTGTTCGTGCCATTTGGTAACTCCTGATGCTAGTCTGGGAATTAAGTGACCGTGTGGTCTATCAGCATTGACATGCTACACGTCGCGAGGCAATGGGGCGTTCGTAGTTGTCTGGACTATCTTGCTGCGCCAGCCGGTAACTCTATGACACTGCCGATGAAGTAGTGGCCTCGCCAGCTTCCTGCAGCTTCGAAAGCTCGTCGACAGGAATGTGACAGTAGATTGTATGGTTCGGCGAATCCGGGCCCTGTCTCGCCGGCGGTGGCTCTTCATCGCAGATCGAACCAATCTTCCGTGGGCACCTGCCCGCGAAGAAGCACCCCGTGAACTGCTCGCGCATCGTGGGCACCGCGCCCTCGAGGCGGATCCGTGACGGTTCCGCGTCCGGGTCCGGGATGGGCGCGGCCGATAGCAATGCCTCAGTGTAAGGGTGGAATGGCGGATTCAGCAACGCCGCGGCGGAGCCATACTCGGCCACGTTGCCAGCGTACAGCACCAGGATGTCGTCAGAAACGTAACGGACCACTCCAAGGTCGTGTGAAATGAACACATACGCGTTGCCCGCCTCTTTCTGGCGTTCCTCCAACAGGTTCAGCACCTGCGCCTGCACCGATACATCGAGAGAAGACACCGCCTCGTCCGCGACCACAATCTCAGGGTTGGCGGCGAATGCTCCGGCCAGCGCGACTCGCTGCTGCTGTCCGCCGCTGAGTTCGCCGGGCTGGCGGTCCAAATACTCAGGGTCCATGCCTACTGCGATCAACAACTCAGCCGCGCGTTGTCGAGTGTCGCGGCGCCTCACGCCCGCGAACCTTTGGAGGGCGCGCGTGAGCGTGTGCTTGATCGGAAGCTTGGGGTTAAGCGACGCCGTGGGGTTCTGGAACACCATCCTCATCGCAGCGCGCTCTTTGTCCGACCGTTTTTCCACGTCGCCCGCGAGATCTGAATCCCGCAGTCCAATGCGACCGTCATTAGGAGCCACCAGCCCAACGAGCGTCCGCGCCACGGTTGACTTGCCCGACCCGCTCTCGCCCACGATGCCGAGCGTACGGCCTGCGCCTACCTTGAAGTTAACGTCTTCCACTGCGCGAACAGGACCTTGGACCTCTGGGCCAAACAGCAGGTACTTCTTGCGCGCGCCTCCGTACAGCTTCTGCAGGCCACCGACATCCAAGATCTCCTCGGCACCGTCTGACTCGGCGATTACCCTTGGTTCAGGGACGCCCCAAATCTCGGGCTTGACGTCTTCTGGATAGAAGCATCGGGCCTCGTGGCCTCGCTCCACGGCGCCCATCTGCGGCGTCTCTAAACTGCACTTCTCCCTAGCTATGGGACACCTCTCCTGAAAGAGGCACGACTCCGTCGCCTCGTCCTCCGCGCGGAACACGAATCCAGGTATCCGCTGCAGCCTTGTCGAGACACCGGTCTCAGTGGGCGGTTGAGGCACACAAGACAGCAGGCCGGTTGTATACGGGTGCTTCGTCTCCTTGAAAAGCTCCCTGACCGGCGCCTCTTCAACGGTCTGGCCCGCATACATGACCGCCACTCTGTCGGCGATTCTCGCGATCACGCCGAGGTTGTGGCTCACGAACAGAATGCCGGCATTCACGCGGTCTTTGAGGCTGACCACCAAGTCAAGGATCGTGGCCTCCGTGGTCACATCGAGTCCTGTGGTCGGTTCGTCCATGATCAACAGGCGCGGGTCGCAGGCAAGCGCCATCGCGATCACCACGCGCTGCTGCATCCCGCCGCTCAGCTCGTGCGGGTATCGGCGGCCTATTGCCGTCGGGTCCGCAAGCCCCACGCTCTCGAACAATTCGGCCGTCCGCGTCCGGGCCTCCTCCTGCGTCATGCCCATGTGCTCCCGCAGTACCTCTTCGAGCTGTGGTCCCACTTTCATGGTCGGTGTCAATGAAGTCGCGGGGTCCTGGTACACCATGGCGATCCGGTTGCCCCGCAGGTGCCGGATCTCGGATGCCCCCAGGCTAGCGATGTCTGTTCCCTCGAACAGAATCGACCCTTCCACCAGCGCCGACCCGGGCAGGTATCCCATCACCGCGAACGCGACCGTGGACTTTCCGCAACCGGACTCGCCGACTAGCCCAAGCACCTCGCCTCGGCTGATGTGAATGGACGCGTTCCGAACCGCCCTCACCACGGTCCTCTGCGTGTAGAAGGTGACCGCGAGGTCCTTTATCTCGAGTAGGGGTGCGTTGCCGTTCTCATTCATGGCCTCTACCGGTTCACTGGTAGGTTTAGCGACTGGCGTATGCCGTCGGTCAGCAGGTTCACCCCAACAACAAGCGAGGAAATAGCGAACGCTGGCGCCAGCGCCGACCACGGAGCACCCCGCATGTTGTTCCTTGCCTCGGATATCATCTGGCCCCAGTCAGGCGTCGGCGGCTGGACGCCCAGGCCCAGGAATCCGAGGCCGGATACCGCCAGCAGCGCGAAGCCCACTCGCAGTGTCCCCTCCACCACAACCACGGGAAGGATGTTGGGCAGTATCTCCCGGAAGATGATGTACAGGAATGACTCGCCCCGCAATCTCGCGTTCTGGACGAACTCCAGCGGCTTCACCGCAAGAGCCGCGCTCCGGATCACGCGGCTGTTGACCGGCATCATGCCGATGCCCAGCGTGATAATGATTACCAACGATTCGTCCACCTGCAGAGTCTTGCGGCTGAGGTCCAGCACAAGCAGCAGCAGCAGCAGGCCCGGGAACGCGAGCCACACGTCCACGCCGCGCATGATCCACATGTCCCACCGGCCGCCAAGGTACGCCGATGCCATGCCCACGAGGAGCCCCAGAAAAATGCCGAGTGTCGTCCCGCCAACCGCGATCCAAACGATCGATTGGGCGCCTGCCAGCACGCGGCTGAACACGTCCCGCCCGAACTTATCTGTGCCGAACAGATGCTCCGTTGAAGGAGCGCTGAACCTGTTTTCCAACGCCTTATCGTCAAAGTAGATCGGGTCGTACGGCACGACCCACGGGCCGAACAATGCCAGGAAAAGGTGGATGGAAACCAGGATCATCCCCACGCGGCCAGTGTTCGTCTTCATGATCACCGCAAGGCCGTTGCGCAATTTCACGAACACTGACTTCAGCGCGGGATTCGCGCCCCTTGCTCCGGCCTGGCCCAGCTCTATAGTAGCCATCAGGCCAACCTAATCCTGGGATCGAGTACCCCGTACGTCAGGTCGGCGAACAGGTTGCTAAACACCGTCACGCACGCAATTACCAGCGCGGTGCCCTGGATGAGCGGCACGTCACGGCTGCCGATCGCGGACAGTAGCAACCTGCCGATGCCCGGGTAAGCGAAAACTGTCTCGATGATCGCCAGCCCACCGAACATCCAGGATGCATTGTTCATTATCACCGTGATCGTCGGTAGCAGCGCGTTGGGAAGCACATGCCTGATTACCACACGCCGCATCGGAATGCCTTTGAGAATCGCCGTGCGCACGAAGGGGCTGTTCATCACCTCGATAACGTTGGCTCGGGCCATGCGCATGACGTACGCGAACAGCGCCGCAGTTACCGTGAGCGTGGGCAGAACGAGAGTGTCGGGTCGGTCCCATACGGATTGACCGGGCAGCGTGAGAGATGACGCCGGCAACAGGTCCAGCCATGAGGCCAGGATCAGCATAAGCAGGATGCCGGTCACGAAGTCCGGGAACGAGATTACGAAGATGCTGCCCTGGCTCAGTATTCGGTCAATGGTCGTATCCGGGCGCAGGCCCACCAGGACGCCTGCTATCAGCGAACTCGGCACCGATACAATGAATGCGATGCCTGCGAGTATTAACGAGGCTGGCAGCGCATTGCCGATCAATGTGTTGACTGAGTCGCCCCGCACCGAACGGCTGAAGTTGCCTCCTACGAGCCCCCATTCCCATCTCTTGCCTATCGCAACGGCCCACATTGACACCTCGCCGGTTGGCGTCACCCTGACCGACACGTTGCGGAACGGTTCCTGTGAGGGCATGTCCGTGCCATCCTCGGCCTTCACCATCACCTGTCGAAGCCTCCACGAGACCCCGCCGTCCAGGGTCGTGGCCAGGAAGCCGCCTTCGCCTGTGATAGCACCCGAGGCGCCGTCGAACGCCACGTCCATCAGATTCGTGCCATCAGGCGCTCCGATGTCCATGTTGGTCCAGTTTGCGCCCCCGTCCCGGCTTTGCAGCGCAATCCCGTTCTCGCCCACGGCCCAAACCGTCGTCGCTTCTGCGAACTCCACGTCCCGCAGCGCGCCATCGGCTCCTGGCGATACCTGGCGCCACGCCTTGCCCCCGTCCGAGCTCATAAACGCCGTCCCTGCTTCGCCAACCACCACTCCGTAAACCGCGTTGGAGCCAAAGGATATCGCGCGCAAGGTAGCGTCCGTCCCCGTGTCCGCCGTCTCCCAGGTCTCGCCGCCATCCTCGCTCCAGAGCACGGTGCCGTCCTCGCCGGCGACCCATGCACGTGAACTGTCCGGGAAGTAAACGTCGGTCAGTGAGGCGCTCGTGCCGCTATCGACCTCAAACCAGGTAAAAACCTCCCTCTCACCCTGCGACTCGGGGTCTACGCCAGGAACCCCTCCGTTGGTGGTGCGGTAGATCGTTCCATTGGCCGCGACCGCAAGGCCCACCTCCTCATCCCCGAACGCAATCGAAGCCAGGCTCTCCGTCGCTCTGAACTGTCTGTTCCAGCGCCTTCCGCCGTCCTTTGTAACGTAGATCCGGCCGGACGAGACGCTCCAGCCCTGCTTGGGCGTGAGGAAGTACGTTTCGGAAATCTTCTCGGCCGTGTCCGCAAGCAGGTTGCTCCAACTCTCGCCGCCGTCCCGGCTCCCATACACCGAGCCTTCGTCCTCGGGCCAGCCAAGGAGCCAGTCCACGTAGCGCACGTAGAGCGGACGGTCCAAGCCCAACTTCTTCCGAAGGTTTTCGAGAGACTCAGGCGTCGCTTGCTGCCCCAGGATGACCTGCGCGGCGTCTCCGGGGACCAGCTCCGTGAAAACGAAGATGATCATAGAAACGCTGAGCAGCGTCATCACTATGAAACCGAGGCGGACTAGTATGTATCGTCCGATGGCTCAAATCCTCCGTGCAGGCTGGGGGCCTGCCGTATATCGTTGGCACGGGACTGCGCGTAGCACCCAACCCCTGTGCCAGTCTAGGGACAGAACATGATCGCCAAAGGGGACCGCGGGACCGGTAGGCCCCCTCTTGACATTCAGACCAGTCTTATTTCTCGATCCACCAGTCCCGGTAGAACGTGTGTGGCCCTGGGAAGGCTCTCACGCCAAACACGTGATTCCTGTGCGCGGTAATATTCGGCGAGTACATGACGGTCGACGTAGGCGCCAGTTCGATCAGCAACTCCTGGATCTCCTGATAATAGGCCTTCCTCTGCTGGAAGTCCAACTCCGTCAACGCCAGATCCAGCAACTCGTCGAACCGGGGGTTGTTCCAATGCGACTCATTCCAGTCGCTGGTGCTCCGCAACGGAAGCGAGAGCGCCTGGCTCGCCGGACGGCCACCCCAACGGACGGCATTGAACGGCGTCACCAGCCACACCTCCGTCCAGTACGTGTCCCTGGGATGGTTCACAACCTCAACGTTGATGCCGGCCGCCGCCACGCTCTCCTTGAAGGCCAGCGCCATGTTAAGTAACCCAGCAGGCTCCATCGTATCGAATGTTAAGTCTATGCCGTCCGGGTATCCGGCGGCCGCCAGGTACTCCTTGGCCTTGTCGATGTCCTGCACGATCTGGGTCTGCCCCTCCCAGTAGTACTGGTCCTGCAGCCCAACAGGATGGTCGTTGGCGACAAAGCCCAGCCCGAAGAGCGTCGCATCAGTCACGAACTCCCGATCGTACGAGTACTGGATCGCCTTCCGCAGGTTTATGTCGTGGAAGACGCTGCCCGCTTCGATCATCTTATCCGCGTCTTGAGGATGCACGTACATCCCGGGCTCGCGATTGTCCATCGTGAAGCTGCTGACCATCGCCGTCGGCGTCTTCTTTATGCCAATGTCCGGGTGGTCTTCGAACCACTGGACCTGGGAAAGGTCCTCGACTGTTCCAACGTCGATGGCGCCGGCCCTCAGTGCCTCAATCCTCGTCGTGACCTCCGGCATGTAGTAGATCACCAACTGGTCGAGGTACGGCTTGTCGCCGTCCCAGTAGTTGGAGTTGCGTACGTACGCCGTCTTCTCTGATGCGTTGTGGCTCACCTTGACGAATGAGCCGGAACCGCCAACGCTGCCGTCGGTGATCTGACTGTAGTCCACGTGAGCCGGCAGCACCCTGAGGTGGTAGTCGGCCAGGTCGCGCGGAAACTCCGCGTTCGATCCATTCAGGTTGAATATCAGCGTATGGCTGTCCGGCGCCTCGATGGATTCTATGTACTTGAGTGTGGCCTTCACCGGAGAAGCGCTCTCAGGCGTCAGCATCCGGTCTATCGTGTACTTGATGTCCTCAGACGTAAGGTCCTCACCGTCATGGAACTTCACGCCGGGCTGCACCTTGATCGTGTACACCGACAGGGCCGCGTTGGCCTCCCAGGACTGGACCAGCCTGTTGACCAACTCGTCTTCGGGACCTCGCTCGATCAGCCCCTCAAACGCCCGGTGGAAGTAGAAAAACTCGCCGCCGGCGCCCACACCTATCTGGTCCACGTCGAAGCTCAGGAAACCCGTAGTGGCAACACTCAGCGTTCCACCGTGCTGCGGACCTGACATGCCCGGCTCCATCATCATCTCTTCTTCCGCCTCCTCAGGCATTGCCATCATCACGGCATCATCCACGGCCTGGCCGATCGCCTCCTGCATCATGGCCGCCATCTCTTCTTCGGACATCCCCTCCTCACCCATCATTTCCAACTGGTCGGCCAGCATGGCGCTGGAGTCCGCGACGGCTCCCATGATCATCGCGTTCACTTCCTCGGCACTCAGGCCGGGGTTCGCAGCCGCCATCGCAGCCACCTGCTCGGCGATCTGGTCGGACATCATGCCCGCGAGGTCTGCCTCGGACATCTGCGACTCCGAAACCGCAGACTTCACCGCATCGGTGATATCGGCGGCGCTCATCGAAGGCTGCGCCGGCTCAGGCTCCGCGCTGCCGCACGCCACGGCAACCATGGCCACAGCAACAACGACAATCGTCAGAACACCTGCCATCCATAGCTTTCTTAGCTTCATGTTTACCTCCTTCAACGTAGGTACGCTATTTTCCGAATTCGACGCCAGCCTATCCACAGCCCCACATCTTGTCAAGTTCTCGCACCTGAGAGTAACTGTTCACGCTCCATGAGATCCAAGGGGGGAGTCCAGAGGGGACAACCCTTTTGGCAGGGGCTTTGAGGTTATGCCCCCAGTTTCCAAGGGCCGCCAAATGACATCTACCCTATTTGGCATTTTTCTCGTGCAGAAGACCTCAGCATCGCCGAGCAGTTACATCTGAAAGTGGCGCGGATATTAGGACGAGTGTAGACAGAACGAAACAAGAATGGTCGAGCCCGCGGCGACGGCTCTGGGTCAACCTCGCGGGATTTCTCGTGTCCGCAGACTGAAAAGACAGGGGGCCACGGGTCGCGCGGCCCCCTGTCTATCGAACCATCTAAGGCTTTGGTACCGATCAGAGGTCGGATCTCGCTCCTACTTCTCAATCCACCAGTCCCGGTAGAACGTGTGTGGCCCTGGGAAGGCCCTCACGCCGAACACGTGACTCCTGTGCGCGGTGACCGTCGGCACGTACATGGTGGTCGTGGTAGGCACCAGTTCGATCAGCATCTCCTGGATCTCGCGATAGTAGTCCTTCCTCTTCTGGAAGTCCAACTCCCCTGATGCCAGGTCCAGCAACTCGTCAAACCGGGGGTTGATCCAGTGCGACTCGTTCCAGTCGCCCGTGCTCCGCAACGGCAGCGACAACGCCTGGCTCGCCGGGCGGCCACCCCAACTGACGGCATTGAACGGCGTCACCAGCCAGATCTCCGTCCAGTACGTGTCCCTGGGGTGGTTCACGACCTCGACATTGATGCCGACCGCGGACACGCTCTCCTTGAAGGCCAGGGCCATGTTCAACAGCCCCCCAGGCTCCATCGTGTCGAATGTCAAATCTATGCCGTCCGGGTATCCGGCCGCCGCCAGGTACTCCTTCGCCTTGTCAAGGTCCTGCACGATCTGGGTCTGCCCCTCCCAGTAGTACTGGTCCTGCAGACCAACAGGATGGTCGTTGCCGACAAAGCCCTTGCCGAAGAGCGTCGCATCGCGCACAAACTCCCGGTCGTATGCGTACTGGATCGCCTTCCGCAGGTTTATGTCGTGGAAGACGCTGCCCGCTTCGATCATCTTATCCGCATCTTGAGGATGAGCGTACATCCCGGGCTCGCGGTTGTCCATAGTGAGGTTGCGGACCGACGCCGTCGGCGTTTCCTTTACTCGAATGTCCGGGTGGTCTTCGAACCACTGCACCTGGGACAGGTCCTCGACTGTTCCGACGTCGATGGCGCCGGCCCTCAGCGCCTCAATCCTCGTCGTGACCTCCGGCATGTAGTAGATCACCAACTGGTCTAGGTACGGCTTGTCGCCGTCCCAGTAGTTCGAGTTGCGTACGTACGCCGTCTTCTCTGATGCGTTGTGGCTCACCTTGACGAATGAGCCGGAACCGCCAACGCTGCCGTCGGTGATCTGGCTGTAGTCCACGTGAGCCGGCAGCACCCTGAGGTGGTAGTCGGTCAGGTCGCGCGGAAACTCCGCGTTCGATCCATTCAGGTTGAATATCAGCGTATGGCTGTCCGGCGCCTCGATGGATTCTATGTACTTGAGTGTGGCCTTCACCGGAGAAGCGCTCTCAGGCGTCAGCATCCGCTCGATCGTGTACTTGATGTCCTCAGACGTAAGGTCTTCACCGTCTTGGAACTTCACGCCGGGCTGCACCTTGATCGTGTACACGGACAGATCGTCGTTGGCCTCCCAGGACTGGACCAGCCTGTTGACCAACTCGTCTTCGGGACCTCGCTCGATCAGCCCCTCAAACGCCCGGTGGAAGTAGAAAAAATCGCCGCCGGCGCCCACACCCATCTGGTCCGGGTCAAAGGTCTTGAAACCCGTAGTGGCAACAGCCAACGTCCCACCGTGCTTCGGGCCTGACATGCCCGGCTCCATCATCATCTCTTCTTCCGCCTCCTCAGGCATCGCCATCATCACGGCCTCATCCACGGCCTGGCCGATCGCCTCCTGCATCATGGCCGCCATCTCTTCTTCGGACATCCCCTCCTCACCCATCATCTCCAACTGGTCGGCCAGCATGGCGCTGGAGTCCGCGACGGCTCCCATGATCATCGCGTTCACTTCCTCGGCACTCAGGCCGGGGTTCGCAGCCGCCATAGCAGCCACCTGCTCGGCGATCTGGTCAGACATCATGCCCGCGATATCTTCCTCCGACATCTGCGACTCCGAAACCGCAGACCTCACTGCATCGGTGATATCGGCGGCGCTCATCGAAGGCTGCGCCGGCTCAGGCTCCGCGCTGCCGCACGCCACGGCAACCATCGCAACCGCGGCTATCGCTACGGCCAGAAAACCTGCCACCCATAGCTTGCCTAGCTTCATCCCATCCTCCTTCGTTAGCTCCTGCTCCGGTTCCATTTCCAGTTGAGTGTTACCCTACCCTTCATTTCCGAAACCGTCAAATTTACCGCACATTCTTCCCCGATTCGCCTCCTACACTAGCGAATGAATTGTGCAATCCATCACATATTCGCCTGCAGAGCCCATTTCCCGTTGCCGAATGAGCCTTAGCGCCCGCACATGCCATGCAACTGCTCGGAGTTGAGGTACCTGTTCAGCCTCGAGGGGCAGCGACAAGGCTGCGCGAGTTGTTAGTCCCCTCTCCCAAGCCTGTCCTGACCCCGTCCTGAGCCTGTCGAAGGGGCCTGCCGAAGGGTCTGGGCTGACAGGGGTAGGTAACTATGCTCTACAGCTTCAACTCATTGCTGAGGCCATGGGATGGCGAACAAGAAGTCCTCTCTCCCTTGATGGGAGAGAGTTAGAGTGGGTACAGACCGGGGAGATAGGTTACATCTAAACCGGGCACATGGGTAACACAATGTGGGATTGTGAGAACCATTCCACAAGGAGGCAAGTGTGTTGCCCTGGAGAGATACGAGTCCGGAGTCTGAGCGATTGCGTCTGATCGAGCGTTACGCCCTGGGAGAGGAAAGCGTGGCCGAGTTGAGCCGTCAGTTCGGCGTCAGCCGCAAGAGCGTCTACAAGACGATCGGCCGTCACAAGGCCGAGGGTGAAGCGGGTCTGCTAGACCGCAGCAGAGCGCCGCATCACCACCCGAACGCGACACCCCCGGAGTTGGTCGATCGGATCATAGAGATGAAGCGAGATCATCCGTTGTGGGGACCCAAGAAGGTAATCGGCAGGCTGCGGCTCATAGGGCCTGACAAGTCGTGGCCGTCGGCCAGTACGGCGGGCGTCATACTGGACCGTGTCGGACTGGTGAAACGTCGGCGGCGCAGGCGGCGCAGCACGCCGTGGGGCGAGCCCTTCTCAGGCGCCAGGAGGCCAAACGACGTGTGGTCGATCGACTTCAAGGGGTGGTTTCGCACCGCAGACGGGACACGGATCGACCCTCTGACTGTCCAGGACGCGGCATCGAGGTATCTGCTGGTGTGTGACGGACTTGAGCGGCCCAATGGGCCTGAGGCCAGGCGCGTTCTGGAGCGTGCATTCCGGGAGTACGGCCTGCCCAGAGCCATCCGCACGGACAACGGCCCCCCGTTCGCCGGCGTGGGACTTGGCAGCCTCTCGTCGCTGTCGGTGTGGTGGGTCAAGCTGGGCATCATCCCTGAGCGCATCGAACCCGGACACCCCGAGCAGAACGGTCGCCTTGAGCGGTTGCACCGGACGCTCAAGGCTGAGACGGCCACGCCTCCGCAGGTCAACCGCAGGCGTCAGCGTCACGCCTTCGACCGCTTCAGGCACAGCTACAACAACGAGAGGCCGCACGAGGCCCTGGGACAGCGGCCTCCGAGTCTGCTGTACACGCCCTCGTCCAGACCCTATCCTGCACGCATCAGCTCACCGCAATACGGATCAGGAGTCACGGTCCGCAGCGTCCGCAGCAACGGCGAGATCAAGTGGAAGGGAGACCTGATCTACCTGAGTGCGTCTCTCAAAGGCGAACCCGTCGGCCTCGTACAGCAGGACGAGCAAACCTGGTTCATACAGTTCGGCCCACTCATCATCGGTACCCTGGATGATCACGAGAGACAGATCGACAAGACACCCGTAAAAGTGTTACCTATGTCCCCGGTCTAACTGTTACCTATGTGCCCGGTCGTACAGTGAGGGTGAAAGGGGACGAGTTGAGAGGCCCAACCCGTTCGTGGTGAGCCCACCTACCCCCATTCGTGGTGAGCCCAGTCGAACCACAACGGGCGGCGAGTGAGTAGAGCCGCAGATTTCACCGAGAGCGTACACAGAAAGAAGGGTGGCACAGTCTTTGCCTTAACCAGCCCCGGTCGCATGCGAGCTTCGGGCTGAAGACAAACCGCAGGCGGGCGAACCTCGCGGGGTTTCTCGCCTCCGCAGACTGAAAAATACAGGGGCCGCGCGATGCGCGGCCCCTTGGTCAATGGAGCGCTCTTAGGGCTTGGGTCCCATTAAGCGATCGGATCTCGCTCCTATTTCTCGATCCACCAGTCCTGGTAGAAGATGTGGGTGTACGGATGGAGTTGCACGTTGAACACGTGATTCCAGTGCGCCCCGACACTCGACGAGTACATGGCGTACGTGGTAGGTACTTCCTCGATCAGGATCTCCTGCATCTCGCGATAGAACTTCGTCCTCTTCTGGATGTCCAACTCCGTCAACGCCAGGTCCAACAACTCGTCGAACCGGGGGTTAATCCAGTGCGACTCGTTCCAGTCGCTGGTGCTCCGCAACGGCAGCGAGAGCGCCTGGCTCGCCGGACGGCCAGTCCAACTAACCGAATTGAACGGCGTCACCAGCCACACCTCCGTCCAGTACGTGTCCCTGGGATGGCTCACGACCTCAACGTTGATGCCGGCCGCGGACACGCTCTCCTTGAAGGCCAGGGCCATGTTCAGCAGCCCCTGCGCCTCCATCGCATCAAGTGTTATGTCTACACCGTCCGGGTATCCGGCCGCCGCCAGGTACTCCTTCGCCTTGTCGATGTCCTGGTCGACTTGGGTCTGCCCCTCCCAGTAATACTGGTCCTGCAGCCCCACAGGATGGTCGTTGCCGGTAAAGCCATACCCGAAAAACGTCGCCTCGCGCACGAACTCCCGGTCGTAGGCCCACTGGACCGCCTTCCGCAGGTTCTTGTCGTGGAAGACGCTACCCGCTTCTATGAGGTCGGTCTCGTCCTTGCTGCCGGGCCGCAAGTACATCCCGGGCTCGCGGTTGTCCATGGTCATGTTGCGGATCGATGCCGTGGGTATCTGCCTCACAAGGATACTATCGTGGTCTTCGAACCACTGCACCTGGGACAGGTCTTCGACACCGCCATAGTCGATGGCGCCGGCCCTCAGGGCCTCGATCCTCGTCGTGACCTCCGGCATGTAGTAGATCACCAACTGGTCGAGGTACGGCTTGTCGCCTTCCCAGTAGTTGGAGTTGCGCACGTACGCCGTCTTCTCTGATGCGTTGTGGCTCACCTTCACGAACGGGCCGGAACCGCCCACACTGCCGTCGGTGATCTGGCTGAAGTCCACGTGCGCCGGCAACACCCTCAGATGGTAGTCGGCCAGGTCGCGCGGGAACTCCGTGTTCGAACCTTTCAGATTGAATATCACCGTATGCGTATCAGGAGCCTCGATCGACTCCACATACGCCAGTGTGGCCTTCACAGGAGCCGAACTCTCCGGCGAGAGCATCCGCTCGATCGTGTACTTGATGTCCTCAGCCTCAACGGCCTCACCGTCATGGAACGTCATGCCGGGCCGCACCTTCATCGTGTACACCGACAGCGTGTCGTTGGCCTTCCAGGACTCGATCGTCTTGTTGACCAGCCCGCCATCCGGACCTACCTCGATTATCCCGTCAAACGCCCTGTGAAAGTAGAACACGTCGCCGCCGGCGCCCACTCCCATCTGGTCCGGATCGAAGCTCAGGAAACCCGTAGTGGCAACGCTGAGTGTTCCACCGTGCTTCGGGCCACTCATGCCCGGCTCCATCATCATCTCTTCTTCAGGCTCTTCAGGCATCGCCATGGTAACCGCGTCAGACACGGCCTGGCCGATCGCCTGCTGCATCATGGCCGCCATCTCTTCTTCGGACATCCCCTCCTCACCCATCATCTCCAACTGATCGGCCAGCATGGCGCTGGAGTCCGCGACGGCTCCCATGATCATCGCGTTCACTTCCTCGGCGCTCAGGCCGGGGTTCGCAGCCGCCATAGCAGCCACCTGCTCGGCGATCTGGTCAGACATCATGCCCGCGATATCTTCCTCCGACATCTGCGACTCCGAAACCGCAGACCTCACCGCATCGGTGATATCGGCGGCGCTCATCGAAGGCTGCGCCGGCTCAGGCTCCGCGCTGCCGCACGCCACAGCGACCATGGCCACTGCCGCTATGGCAACGGCCAGAAAGCCTGCCATCCAAACTTTACCTAGCTTCATTTATCCCCTCTTTCACTCTGTTATAGAGCCCTTCTCCCATGTAGTCGTTACCCTACCTGCGAACGACAATACCGTCAAGTTGGGGCATCGTCGCGTAGCTGTTCAGACTTGAGACGTTGTCACTGAAAGAGTTGGACGCGCCCCTCCGTCGTTCCCGCATTCCCGCGACATGAAACCTTTGAAAAACTGCCACTTAGGCCGGCGGAAAGAGCCTTTTGACCCCTTCCCCAGTCTGCTGGGGAAAGCTGGGATGGGGTTTCCACCCCACAGATGACGGTTACGCAAAGGTCTCCGATAGCGGGAATCCAAGGGGCGGGGTACATTCCGCTCATCAAGTCTGAATAGTTACTTCCCATCCCTATCAACTCTGAACACTTATGAGTAGAGGGGACACAGCCCGTTCGTGGTGAGCCTGTCGGACCACAACGGGCGTCGAGTCAGAACGGGGCACTTACACTGCAAAAGGGCGAACAGATACACACTCGTGGAGTCTGAACAGACACATCCGAGAAGTGAATCGGATGTCGAGCGAATGTAGTCAGAACGAAGCAAGAATGGTCGGGCCGAGGTCAGACGGCCCTAGGTCAACCTCGCGGGGTTTCTCGCCTCCGCAGACTCAAAAAAGACAGGGGGCCGCGCATCGCGCGGCCCCCTGGTCAATGGAGCGCTCTTAGGGCTTGGGTTGTCCCATTAAGCGATCGGATCTCGCTCCTATTTCTCGATCCACCAGTCCTGGTAGAAAATGTGGAAGTATGGATGGAGCTGCACGCCGAACACGTGATTCCAATGCGCAGCAACATTCGATGTGTACATAGCGTACGTGGTAGGCACTTCCTCGATCAGGATCTCCTGCATCTCCTGGTAGTAAGACTTCCTCTGCTGGAAGTCCAACTCCCCTGATGCCAGATCTAGCAACTCGTCAAACCGGGGGTTGTTCCAGTGCGACTCGTTCCAGTCGGCCGTGCTCCGCAACGGCAGCGACAACGCCTGGCTCGCCGGACGGCCACCCCAACTAACAGTATTGAACGGCGTCTTCAGCCACACCTCTGTCCAGTACGTGTCCCTGGGATGGTTTACGACCTCGACGTTGATGCCGACCGCGGACACGCTCTCCTTGAAGGCCAGGGACATGCTAAGCATCCCACCTGGCTCCATCGTATCGAGTGTTACGTCTACACCGTCCGGGTATCCGGCCGCCGCCAAGTACTCCTTGGCCTTCTCAATGTCCTGGTCGACTATGGGCTGATCCCCCCAGTAGTACTGGTCCTGCAGCCCCACGGGGTGGTCGTTGGCGACAAAACCAGTTCCAAAGAGAGCCGCATCCTTCACGAACTGCCGGTCGTAGCCCCACTGGATCGCCTTCCGCAGGTTCTTGTCGTGGAAGACGCTACCGCCTTCGATCAGGTCGGTCTCGTCCGTGCTGCCAGGACGAATGTACATCCCAGGCTCGCGGTTGTCCATTGACATATTGCGGATCGCCGCCGTGGGTATCTGTCTCACCCGGATACTGTCCTGGTCCTCGAACCACTGGATCTGGGACAGGTCCTCGACTCCTCCATAGTCCGTGGCGCCGGCTCTCAGGGCCTCGATCCTGGTCGTGACCTCCGGCATGTAGTAGATCACCAACTGGTCGATGTACGGCTTGTCGCCTTCCCAGTAGTTGGAGTTGCGCACGTACGCCGTCTTCTCTGATGCGTTGTGGCTCACCTTCACGAACGGGCCGGAACCGCCCACACTGCCGTCGGTGATCTGGCTGTAGTCCACGTGCGCCGGCAACACCCTGAGATGGTAGTCGGTCAGGTCGCGCGGGAACCCCGTGTTCGAACCTTTCAGGTTGAATATCACCGTACTCGCGTCAGGAGCCTCGATCGACTCCACATACGCCAGTGTGGCCTTCACCGGAGCCGAACTCTCCGCCGAAAGCATCCGCTCGATCGTGTACTTGATGTCCTCAGACGTAAGGTCCCCACCGTCATGGAATGTCATGCCGGGCCGCACCTTCATCGTGTACACCGACAGGTCGTCGTTGGCCTCCCAGGACTCGATCGTCTTGTTGACCAGCCCGCCATCCGGACCTACCTCGATTATCCCGTCAAACACACGGTGGAAGTAGAACAGGTCGCCGCCGGCGCCCACTCCCATCTGGTCCGGGTCGAAGCTCAAAAAGCCCGATGTGGCAACACTCAGCGTTCCACCGTGCTGCGGACCTGACATGCCCGGCTCCATCATCATCTCTTCTTCAGGCTCTTCAGGCATCGCCATGGTAACCGCGTCAGACACGGCCTGGTCGATCGCCTCCTGCATCATGGACGCCATCTCTTCTTCGGACATCCCCTCCTCACCCATCATTTCCAACTGGTCGGCCAGCATGGCGCTGGAGTCCGCGACGGCTCCCATGATCATCGCGTTCACTTCCTCGGCGCTCAGGCCGGGGTTCGCAGCCGCCATAGCAGCCACCTGCTCGGCGATCTGGTCAGACATCATGCCCGCGAGGTCTGCCTCGGACATCTGCGACTCCGAAACCGCAGACTTCACCGCATCGGTGATGTCTGCGGCGCTCATCGAAGGCTGCGCCGGCTCAGGCTCCGCGCTGCCGCACGCCACAGCGACCATGGCCACTGCCGCTATGGCAACGGCCAGAAAGCCTGCCATCCAAACTTTACCTAGCTTCATTTATCCCCTCTTTCGCTCTGTTATAGAGCCCTTCTCCCATGTAGTCGTTACCCTACCTGCGAACGACAATACCGTCAAGTTGGGGCATCGTCGCGTAGCTGTTCAGACTTGAGACGTTGTCACTGAAAGAGTTGGACGCGCCCCTCCGTCGTTCCCGCATTCCCGCGACATGAAACCTTTGAAAAACTGCCACTTAGGCCGGCGGAAAGAGCCTTTTGACCCCTTCCCCAGTCTGCTGGGGAAAGCTGGGATGGGGTTTCCACCCCACAGATGACGGTTACGCAAAGGTCTCCGATAGCGGGAATCCAAGGGGCGGGGTACATTCCGCTCATCAAGTCTGAATAGTTACTTCCCATCCCTATCAACTCTGAACACTTATGAGTAGAGGGGACACAGCCCGTTCGTGGTGAGCCTGTCGGACCACAACGGGCGTCGAGTCAGAACGGGGCACTTACACTGCAAAAGGGCGAACAGATACACACTCGTGGAGTCTGAACAGACACATCCGAGAAGTGAATCGGATGTCGAGCGAATGTAGTCAGAACGAAGCAAGAATGGTCGGGCCGAGGTCAGACGGCCCTAGGTCAACCTCGCGGGGTTTCTCGCCTCCGCAGACTCAAAAAAGACAGGGGGCCGCGCATCGCGCGGCCCCCTGGTCAATGGAGCGCTCTTAGGGCTTGGGTTGTCCCATTAAGCGATCGGATCTCGCTCCTATTTCTCGATCCACCAGTCCCGGTAGAAGGTGTGGGTGTACGGATGGAGTTGCACGTTGAACACGTGATTCCAGTGCGCCCCGACACTCGACGAGTACATGGCGTACGTGGTAGGTACTTCCTCGATCAGGATCTCCTGCATCTCGCGATAGAACTTCGTCCTCTTCTGGATGTCCAACTCCGTCAACGCCAGGTCCAACAACTCGTCGAACCGGGGGTTAATCCAGTGCGACTCGTTCCAGTCGCTGGTGCTCCGCAACGGCAGCGAGAGCGCCTGGCTCGCCGGACGGCCAGTCCAACTAACCGAATTGAACGGCGTCACCAGCCACACCTCCGTCCAGTACGTGTCCCTGGGATGGCTCACGACCTCAACGTTGATGCCGGCCGCGGACACGCTCTCCTTGAAGGCCAGGGCCATGTTCAGCAGCCCCTGCGCCTCCATCGTATCGAGTGTTACGTCTATGCCGTCCGCGTATCCGGCGGCCGCCAGGTACTCCTTCGCCTTGTCAATGTCCTGGTCGATTTGGGTCTGCCCCTCCCAGTAATACTGGTCCTGCAGCCCCACAGGATGGTCGTTGCCGGTAAAGCCATACCCGAAAAACGTCGCCTCGCGCACGAACTCCCGGTCGTAGGCCCACTGGACCGCCTTCCGCAGGTTCTTGTCGTGGAAGACGCTACCCGCTTCTATGAGGTCGGTCTCGTCCTTGCTGCCGGGCCGCAAGTACATCCCGGGCTCGCGGTTGTCCATGGTCATGTTGCGGATCCATGCCGTGGGTATCTCCCTCACAAGGATACTATCGTGGTCTTCGAACCACTGCACCTGTGACAGGTCCTCGATTCCACCAAAGTCGACGGCGCCGGCCCGCAGCGCCTCAATCCTCGTCGTGACCTCCGGCATGTAGTAGATCACCAACTGGTCTAGGTACGGCTTGTCGCCGTCCCAGTAGTTCGAGTTGCGTACGTACGCCGTCTTCTCTGATGCGTTGTGGCTCACCTTCACGAACGGACCGGAACCGCCGGTACTGCCGTCGGTGATCTGGCTGAAGTCCACGTGGGACGGCAGCACCCTCAGATGGTAGTCGGCCAGGTCGCGCGAGAACTCCGTGTTCGAACCTTTCAGATTGAATATCAGCGTCCCGGCGTCAGGCGCCACGATAGAGTCCAGATACGACAGTGTGGACTTCACAGGAGACGAACTCTCCGCCGAGAGCATTCGATCGATCGAGTACTTGATGTCCTCTGCCTCAACGGCCTCACCGTCATGGAACTTCATCCCCTGCCGCACTTTGAAAGTGTAAACGGTCAGATCTTCATTGGCCTCCCACGACTCGATCGTCCTGTTGACCAACCCGCCGTCGGGTCCCACCTCGATTATCCCGTCAAACGCCCGGTGGAAGTAGAACACGTCGCCGCCGGCGCCCACTCCCATCTGGTCCGGGTTAAAGCTTAGGAAACCCGAAGTGGCAACGCTGAGCGTTCCACCGTGCTTCGGGCCACTCATGCCCGGCTCCATCATCATCTCTTCTTCAGGCTCTTCAGGCATCGCCATGGTAACCGCGTCAGACACGGCCTGGTCGATGGCCTCCTGCATCATGGACGCCATCTCTTCTTCGGACATCCCCTCCTCACCCATCATCTCCAACTGGTCGGCCAGCATGGCGCTGGAGTCCGCGACGGCTCCCATGATCATCGCGTTCACTTCCTCGGCGCTCAGGCCGGGGTTCGCAGCCGCCATAGCAGCCACCTGCTCGGCGATCTGGTCAGACATCATGCCCGCGATATCTTCCTCCGACATCTGCGACTCCGAAACCGCAGACCTCACCGCATCGGTGATGTCTGCGGCGCTCATCGAAGGCTGCGCCGGCTCAGGCTCCGCGCTGCCGCACGCCACAGCGACCATGGCCACTGCCGCTATGGCAACGGCCAGAAAGCCTGCCATCCAAACTTTACCTAGCTTCATTTATCCCCTCTTTCGATTCCAATAGTTTGTTCAACAAAATCCTGAAGTAGCCTACCCATCAGCCCATATCTCGTCAAGATTTTTCCTCGGCGCGTAACTCTTCAATCCGTGAGCAAACCTCTTGAACAGTAAGGCTGCGCTTTCCCATAACAGCACCTCAATCAAGTGTTGCACTTCACTTGTGAATCCAGGACCTGCACGCGCCGACACCGTCAAGTGCGGACAGCAACTCAATCCAATGCGACGCTCGCGCAAGTGGTGCCACTGAACCATTGGAAAGTGCATCCCACTCGGAATCCAATTGGGCATATCCATCGACGCCCAAAGTACTGTACCTGTCCTGCTGTGGCGCACGGTACTCCTGAACGCTGACACTCACCCTCCTCATAGATCACTCACTGTGGGTAACCGTAACTCAGAAGTCCGTTCTTCAGATCAGAATCGGAAATTAAGTTGTCATGTAACCACTTAGTGGTGAGGGGTACTGGCCCGCTCGTGGTGAGCCTGTCGGTCCACAACGGCCATCGACTGAGGACAGGCGCGATCAGGGCTACCTAACTAACATCTCACGGAGTCTGAACAGGATTGCCGGCATGCGAACACTTGCACTACCCGAACGGTCGTGCTATTATGGCTGCATGGGCTTAACAACACTCCGCACGCCACCGCCAGCATCTGGCCCCGCTTTCACGGCCAGTGTCTCAAATCCGGCTCATTGCCGTTTCACAATGACCCGGACTTGCTTAGATTTAGCCTCAATGACGCGTCGGACCGTCTCGCCGATCAGCCAACCCAAACAACGAATCCCGGTCAAGTGGGACGAAATGAGACAGTTGACCTTTTCCCATCGGCGACCGCGTTTCGGCGCCCAGCCATGCCCTGGCGGCCGCATACGTCCGCTTCTGGCCGCCCGTGGAGGCCGGAACTCCGCTCATCAGCTACGAAATGGCCGGTCCAGGCCGCTTGGCGCGGACACTCAACGTCCAGGGGACGGCCAGACCCCAGTAACAAAACTGTCACACTTTTTTTACTTTCCGGCCCAGTCTGTTTACGGTCGGCTATCAATTCGACCCAATTTGGGTATCTCCACGGATGCCTCTCAGCTTTGCGGCGTTACAGAATGTTACGGAAAGTTACAAATTTCTCTTCGTCTGCCCTTCGCTTCCCCTTCGTCAATCACGCACATGCATCGGCCGTGCCTTGGTCGTTCCTCACTTCACCATGCCTCAAAGGCGCAAACAAAGCTAATGATCGACGCTGTGGCCCCTCTTGCGTATCTGGGATACTCTTTGCACATGACGCTGGCGAGCACTAGAGGGTTGGGAGTGAGCCTTGCGAGGTTGTAGGCCTGCCCAACACCCCGGTTCGGGGGAGTGTGAGTCACCACCGAGAGAACGCGGCCAAGTGTCCGGGCAAGAACGAGAGCTAGTTCAGCAAACCCAGCTTTCGAAGAATCGGCGGTAGCGCCTGCTTCTCATCCTCGGTCAGCTCCCGCATCGGGCGGGACATCGTCCCGTGATCGATCACCCCGAGGATGGCCAGCGACGCCTTCATGGACGCAACGTTGTTGGAGTTGACGCTCCCGCCCTGCGCGACCCTCTGGAGCGCCCCGGAAGCGAGCAGCAGGCTGTCGCACTGCAGGGCCGTCTCTACGTCGCCGGCCGCTCCTGCTTCCCAGCCTCTGACCGATACTGCAGGAAGCAGGTTCGCGATGCCCGGGATCACGCCGTGCACTCCAATCGCCTGGGCAGCGCCTATCCGGTGAGTGGTCCCGATGAATCGGTACAGGGCCACGCCGCTCTCGTCGCAGCGCGTGTTCAGTTCGGCAAGTGCCTCGCCGGCCCCCGAACTGTCCTTGATCCCCACAACGGCGCCCTCTTCGGCAAGGCGCGCTACAGTGGCCGGAGCCACAGCCGTCTTCACCGTCTGAGGGATGTTGTAGACCCAAAGCGGCGCGTCCAGGCTGCTCTTGATGTGCCGGTAGTGGTCCAGCAACTCGTCCTGTCCGCTAGGGTAGTAGTAGGGAGGCGTGGCAGCCATACCTGCAGCGCCGATCTCCCTCGCCGCCAGGCCTAGTCGCACCGTGGCGTCCGTAGCCGGTCCGGAGACATTCGCAATCACCGGCACGCGCCCGTTCACCTCGTTCACAACCGCCTCGATGTTGCGCAGACGTTCCGAGTCGGTGAAGTTGGCAAACTCGCCCGTTGTGCCTGACGCCCAGATGCCGTGCACACCCGCGTCCAGCAGGTGGTTAACCAGTCGGCGGAGCGACCCGAAGTCCTGCTCGCCGCTGGGCAGCAGCGGGGTCAGGATTGGCACGACCACTCCTTCGAATGCGTTTCCGTTCTTCCCTGCAGATGAGGTCACTCTTCAACCTCCTCCAATCGCCGGCAAGAAGTGCACTTCACTGTTTTCGCCCACCTTCTCAAGCAGTCCCAGCGGCGTAATCTCGCCGTCGACCGCAACGGCGATGTTGGGCTTGATCCGCCGGTCTTCTACCAGCCGGTCCTTTATCCCGGGGTACTCCGCCTCCAGGTTGTCGACGACCTGCCTCACGGTGGACCCGGCCACCTCCACACGGTCCTTGCCGCCGGTTAACGGCTGCATTAGCGAGGGTACGAACACAAGGGCCATGAGACTAACCCGCACCGTTTGTCAAAGCGTCCACTATTGAGCCGGGATTCATAGGCAACTTAGTCATTCGAACACCTGTAGCCGCTGCGACGGCGTTTGCCACTGCGGCCGGCGGCGCGACGATCGAGGCCTCACCCACGCCCCGCACGCCGAATGGATGGCCGGGATTAGGCACCTCTACGATCACCGTGTCGATCATCGGCAGGTCCAGTGAGATAGGCATACGGTAGTCGAGGAATGTGCCGTTGGCAAGATCGCCGTCTTCTCTGTAGAAGTACTCTTCGTTCAGCGCCCAGCCAATGCCCTGAACGCTCCCTCCCTGCATCTGCCCTTCCACGTAGCTAGGATGTATGGCCTTCCCGGCATCCTGCGCCATGGTGAACCTCAATACCTCCACCTTGCCGGTCTCCGGGTCCACTTCTACGTCCGCAATAACCCCTGCGAACGAACCGCCGACGCCTCGCGGATTCACCGAAGCCCTCCCAACGATTGGACCTCCCGTGGCATCCATCTGCTCGGCGACGTCAGCAAAGGACATTCTCAATTCAGGGTCGGTCTTCGATCGCACTTCCGCATCAACATACTCCACCGAATCATCTTCCACGTCCCATATCTTGGCTGCCCTCTCGATCATCTGGCGCTTGACGTCCTGAGCAGCTTCGTATGCCGCCCAACCAGTGGCAAACGTAGTTCGACTGCCGTCCGTCTGGGCCGTGTACCCAACCGAGTCGGTATCTGCAACCTGGGGGTTGATACTCATAACGTCGACCCCAAGCACCTCGGCGGCCTGCATGGCAATCGAAGTCCTGGTCCCACCGATGTCGGCAGACCCCTCCACCAGGTTCATCGTACCGTCCGAGGTAACTGCGATCGTGCAGGCAGATGGCTCGCCGATGTTGAACCAGAATCCAACGGCTACTCCTCTGCCGCGATTCTCGCCCTCGAGCGGCGCACTGTAGTGAGGATGGTTCTTGAGGGCCTCAAGCACTTCCACACAGCCGATCCTGGGGAAAGGCGGGCCAATTACGCGCTTGGTACCCTCCTTGGATGCATTATTGATTCGGAATTCCAGCTTGTCCATACCGATCTTGTCTGCCAACCTGTCCACCAATTGCTCGACCGCAAATGCCGCCATCGGAGCGCCCGGCGCCCTGTAGGCCGCAGTCTTGGGCTTGTTCACCACTACGTCATATCCATCAACGACTGCGTTGCCCACGTCGTATGCGGCGAAGATTGTCATCGCGCCGGCAATCACGAGGGAGCCGGGAAAGGCGCCGGCCTCGTACACCATATAGGCTTCGGCAGCGGTGATTTTGCCTTCCTTGGTGGCTCCAATCTTAGCCTTAATGTATGAACCGGGCGTGGGCCCAGTCCCTTCGAACACCTCTTGGCGGTTCATCACTACCTTCACTGGCCGGCCTGTCTTTTGAGAAAGCAGCGCCGCAACGGGCTCCAGATAAATCTCGGTCTTGCCGCCGAATCCGCCTCCGATCTCCAGCGTGGTCACTTTCACTCTCGAGACTGGTAGCCCCAAGATCGCCGCCGTGCGGTCCCGAACCAGGAATCCGCCCTGCGTGCTGCACCAGATGTACACGCGGCCGTCCTCATTCCATAGCACCGTGCACGGGTGGGGTTCTATGTAACCCTGATGAACCGTCTTCGTGTAGAACTCCCCCTCCACTACTTCATCAGCGGCAGCGAACCCCTCTTCGGTGTCGCCAAGGACCTGACGGAAGTGTTCAGCAACGTTACTGACCTTATCGGTCTGTTCTCCGAGCGACTTTGTCTTAAGGTCATCGTGCAGGATAGGTGCGTCGTCCTTCATTGCCTCAGGCGCCGTCAGAACCGACGGCAGGACCTCATAGTCCACGTCAATAAGGCCCAGTGCCTCCTCCGCCACGTGAGGGCTGACGGCCGCCACGCCGGCTATCGCGTGTCCCACATACCAGGCCTTCTTGTCGGCCAGAATGTTATCCCGCTTGTACTTGATGCCGCGGTTGTCACTTGCCGGGAGATCGGCAGCCGTAACCACTGCCTTCACTCCTGGAAGCGCCTCTGCCCGCGACGTGTCGATTGATCTTATGTTGGCGTGGGCATGTGGACTGCGCAGAATCTTCCCGTGGAGCGAGCCAGCCGCCTGGAAGTCCGCTCCGTACTTGGCACGCCCCGTCACTTTGTCGGCGCCATCGTGCCTCACGGGACGTGAGCCTAGCACGTTATACTCGCCGGTCCGCAAGACTAAGTTAGGCTCATACGTCGTTGTCATGCTCTTACCTCCCCAATGCCCGAAGGCGACCTCAAAGGCCGCCTTCGCTTAGTTCGTTCAACGGTATCGCTCCGATTCACGTCGCTTCTTCGCCGCCCATGCGGGCGCATTACACTCCGTTTTCCTCCTGAAGCGCCTTGGTCACCGCCACGGGGTTCATTGGCAGGTGGTTCATCCGAACACCGGCCGCATTGTAGATAGCGTTGGCAAGGGCTGCCGGTGGAGGAACGATGGACGCCTCGCCAATTCCACGAACTCCGAACGGATGCCCTGGGTTCGGCACCTCGACGATAACGGTGTCGATCATCGGCAGGTCGAGTGAAGTCGGCATTCGATAGTCCAGGAAGGTACTGTTGTTCATCCTGCCGTCGGAGCCGTAGAAGTACTCTTCGTTAAGACCCCAGCCTATTCCTTGAACACTGCCACCCTGCATCTGGCCTTCTACGTAGCTGGGGTGTACTGCCTTGCCCGCATCTTGGAAAGCCGTGAACCTGAGGACCTCCACCTTGCCGGTCTCGGGATCCATTTCCACGTCTACGATGTTGCCGGCGAACGACCCGCCCACTCCCTTTGGGTCGACTGCCGCGCTACCAACAATTGGCCCTCCGGTCTCAGCAAGCCTGGAAGCCAACTCCTTGAACGACATGCTTAATTCAGGATCAGCCTTGGACCGAACTACACCGTCGACGTACTCAATCGAGTCTTCGTAAACATCCCAGACCACCGCCGCCCTGGCTATCAACTGCTTCTTCACGTCTTGAGCTGCGTTGTGGGCCGCCCAGCCCGTTGAGAAAGTGACGCGGCTCCCACCGGTCACAGCTGTGTACCCCACCGAGTCGGTATCGGCCACGGTCGGTCTCACGTCCTCTGCGTCTATGCCGAGCACCTCGGCGGCCTGCATAGCAATTGAGGCACGCGTCCCTCCGATGTCCGTCGAACCCTCAATCAGGTTGATCGTGCCGTCGGGGTTGACCGTAACATCGCAACTGGATGCCATGCCTGCATTGAACCAGAACCCCACGGCAACGCCTCTACCGCGATTTGGGCCTCCCAAAGAAGACTCATAGTGGGGATGGTCGCGCATGGCTTCCAAGACTTCTACGAGACCGATGCGTGGGTACACCGGGCCGTTCGCCATGCGGGTACCCTCTTTTGCGGCGTTGTTCAGCCTGAACTCTATCGGGTCCATTCCGAGCGCCTCCACCAACGCGTCCACGACACTCTCTGTCGCAAATGAGGCGTTCGTGGATCCCGGTGCTCTGTAAGCGGCCGTCTTGGGCTTGTTCACCACCACGTCGTAGCCATCCACGAGCACGTTGGGGATGTCATAGGCCGCGAACACGCATCGTGCGCCGGCTCCCACCGGCGAGCCTGGAAATGCACCGGCCTCGAATGCCAAGTAGGCGTGGGCGCCAGTGATCTTGCCATCGTTAGTGGCGCCCATTTTCATCTTCATGTAAGAACCCGGGGTGGGGCCTGTGCCTTCGAAGACGTCAGTCCGGCTCATCACCATCTTGACCGGATGACCACTCTTCCGAGACAACAACGCGGCCACAGGCTCTAGATACACGTTGATCTTGCCGCCAAAGCCTCCGCCGATCTCCATTGGAGTTACTTTGATCTTCGATTCCGGCATATCGAGGATGTGGGCCATGGACGACCGCACTGTAAAGGCGCCTTGCGTGCTGGTCCAGATGTGAAGTCGGCCATCCTCATTCCATAGTGCCGTACAAGGATGAGGTTCAATGTAGCCTTGGTGCACGGTTTCAGTGGTGAACTCCCTTTCGATCACCACATCGGCTTCTCCGAACCCCCTATCAAGGTCACCAAGTACGTGTTGGAAATGGCTAGCTATGTTGCTGGGCTTGTCTCCAGTTTCTCCGAACTCTTCGGTCCTGAGGTCTTCATGAAGAATGGAGGCGTCGTCGGCCATAGCTTCCTTCGCGTTGAGTACAGGGGGAAGCACTTCATACTTCACATCAATCAGGCCCAGCGCCTCGCCTGCAACATGAGCATTGATCGCAGCCACTCCTGCAACAACGTGCCCCCTATACAAGACCTTGTGGAAGGCCAGCACGTTGCCACGCATGTACCCGATGTTCCCGGTTGATTCCCCAAGGTCTATCAGGCCTTCCGGTCCGCCTTGCCCAAAGTCCGCTGCCGTTACCACCGCCTCAACCCCCGGTAGAGCTTCTGCCTTGGAAGTGTCAATTGACTTGATTCGAGCGTGAGCGTGCGGACTCCTTAGTGCGGCGCCATGGAGCAAACCGACGGTGCTGAAATCGGCACCATACTTTGCTCTGCCCGTGACCTTGTCTGCCCCATCATGCCGAACCGGGCGCGTCCCGATGACTCGGTACTTGCCGGTCTCCAACACCATGTTCGGCTCGTAAGTGGTGGTCATTTTCAACCCCCTAGGCGCTCATTCGACCCGCGGCGTCCATGACCGCTCTGATAATCTTGTCGTAACCCGTGCACCGGCACAGATTCCCGGCCAGCCACTCACGAATGCGGTGCTCCGAAGGGTTTGGCTCCTTTTCAAGTAGGGCCTTCGAGGCCACTATGAATCCAGGCGTGCAAATTCCGCACTGTAGCGCCGCGTTCTCCAAGAACGCCTGCTGTATCGGATGAAGGCCGGCGGGCGTCGCTACACCTTCGATTGTGGCTATGTCGCGTCCTTCGACCTCGACACCGAGGACAAGACAGGAGTCGACAATGCGGCCGTCTAAGATGACCGTACAGGCACCGCAGTTTCCGTCGTTGCACCCTTCCTTCGTTCCGGTCAACTGGAGGATGTCTCGCAAGCCTTCCAGCAGGCTTTGCCTCGGCTCGCAAAGGAGATCTACGTCCTCTCCGTTGATTCGCGTTTGTACATAAGTCTTGGCGGGCATGAAATTTCCTCTCTCTTAGTCCGGTTGCTTGCGTGCGCTCTATGCGTTTGCCTGCGCGCGCTCAATGGCGGTCAGCAGAGCTCTTCGTGTTAACACCTCGCACAGATGTCGACGGTACTCGATCGTGCCGCGCATGTCGGTGATAGGCCGGGCAGCGTCGCGTGCCAGGGAGGAAGCGATACGAACCGTCTCCTCAGTGGCCGGCTTGCCGGCTATTGCATCACCAGCCTCCTTCACGAACAGCGGGGTTGGTGCCACCGACGCCAATGACACACGGGCTGTTCCAATGTTCCCATTGTCTAGCGTGACTGAAACCCCGACCCCGGCAACAGCTATGTCCATCTCGTTGCGTGGGATGAACCTGATGTAACGAGCTCCTGAGTGAGGCTCCGGCGGGGGGAAATGGATCGAAACAAGAATTTCGCCCAGACCCAAGACGTTCTGACGGACGCCAGAGCAGAAGTCCTCGACCGCCACCTGGCGTTCGCCATTTGGGCCAGCTATGTTGCACACACCGCCAAGTGCAATCATTATCGGAATGGAGTCCCCACTCGGGGTTGCGTTGCAGAGATTGCCGCCCAGCGACGCCCTGCCCTGTATCTGAGTGCCTCCAATAAGGGAAGCCGCGTCAATGAGGCCGGGGTAGGCGGCGCTCACGGCTTCGTTGCCATAGATCCTGTAGCAGGGAACGGCCGCTCCTAGCGTCAGACCGGTGCTCGGATTGTAGGTAATTTCATTCAGCTCGGGCACACCTTTCACGTCTACCACAAGCTCTGGCGTAAGCACCTTGGCCCTCAGGTGAACCAGAAGATCGGTCCCGCCCGCCAGGGCCCGCGCTCCTCCTTCCCCAGCATCGGCCATGAGGTTGACAGCCTCCCGTAAGGTCTGCGGGTGAGCGTAGTCAATCCACTTCAATTGGCTCCTCCTTAGTCTTTGATAGCTATTACGTACACGCTCTTTGGGAGCACTAATGTCCCGTCTGCTTGCCCTAACCACCAGTTTGGCAAGAACTCTGCCATCGAAACAGTTTCAGGGTGCAGCTCCCCTGCGCAAATGCCCCGGCACGGCACTCCCGTGCGATACGAAGACAGCTGCCGACAAGAGGCGCGCACAGTATATCAGACACGATATACGGCCAACAACGCGACGAGCGCCCGCACAAGGAACCGTCGCCGGGCCCGGACAACTACTTAAATTCAGCTATCAAATCACCTTCGCGCACCTCTTGCCCGGACGACACGTTGACCGTCTTGATCACACCGCTCCAATCGGACCGCAGAGTCTTAAGGCCTTCTTTAGCACCCAGTATGCAGATCTCATCCCCTGTCACAACTTGATTCCCCTCGTCGACGACTACCGATGCAATTACGCCGGCAGCAGGTGAGTAGAAATGCTTCCTGGCTAAGGGCATCCGACCAGTTTCTTCCGCGGCATTGGGAGAAGGCTGTGGTGCGTGAGCCGTCCCCATAAGTCCTCCCAGGCTTACTTCGACAGGCACGCCATCCACAACCGTCATCACCGGATTCGAGTCCAGGTCGCCGACATCTACGTCGTACCAACGATCGCCAACACGCACGCGAACCCTCTCCGGCACGGTTACAGCACCGAGATGAAGATCCCGGCTACGACTGCCGAGCCGATTACGCCAGCAACGTTAGGTCCCAATGCGTGCGCAAGAAGGTACACCCTGGGACTGGCCTCTTGCCCAACGTGGTGCGAGATACGCGCTGCCATGGGAACGGCTGAAACACCCGCCGACCCGATCAGAGGATTGATCTTGTCCTCCAGGAACAGATTCATGAGCTTGGCGAACAGCAGTCCGCCGACAGTGCCGCATCCAAAAGCCACAAGCCCAAGCGTCAGTATGAGGATCGTGTCCAATGAGAACACTCGCTCAGCAGAAAGCTGAGTGCCCACCGTCAGCATCAGGAAGATAGTTGCGATGTTGAGAAGTTCGTTGGAAGCGGCGTTCGTGAGCCTTGGCACCATACCGCTCTCGCGGAACAGATTGCCGATCATGAACATTGATATCAGGGGAGCAGCTCTCGGCACAACCAACACGATGACTATCAATGCCACTAACGGGAACACAAGCTTCTCCGTTTTTGAGACCTCCCTAAGTGGCTTCATTTCAATCTCACGTTCCTGCCTGGTAGTAAGCAGGCGCATCAGCGGAGGCTGGATGATCGCAACAGCCGCCATGTATGAGTATGCGATGACTGCGGTTATGCCTAGCAGTTCTGGTGCAAGCCTCGCCGATAGGAAGATCGTCGTAGGACCGTCCGCACCGCCGATGATGCCTATAGAAGCCGCCTCCCTTATGTCAAACTGCCCAGTTGCCAACGCCCCCCAAAATGCCACGAAGATTCCAACCTGCGCCGCGGCTCCCAGCAAGAGCATCCTGGGGTTGGCAATGATTGGTCCGAAGTCAGTCATAGCCCCTATGCCAAGGAAAATAATCGGCGGGAGGATGTTCCAGAATGACAAGCCGTAGTGGAAAACCAAGCCAAACAGCCCGCCCTCCTGAACTCCACCACCTGGACCTTCCAGCATTCCGGTAAGGGGTAGGTTCGCGACGATCACCCCGAGCCCTATAGGAAGCAGCTCGTACGGCTCGTAGCCCTTCCTAATGGCCAGGTAGATAAGCACGAACCCAACAGCCAGCATGATGCCGTTGCGCCAGTCTATGTTGTTGAACCCGGTCGAGCGCAGGAAGTCTAGAAGTTCAGTCAATGGAGGACTTGTTTCAGATGTTGAAAGGCGCTGGGGCGGCTATCGTTTGGCGAATCACCTGCCGTCTTCCGAGTCTCGCTTGGCAAGCAATGCGCCGACGGCCGCCGTGGCCGCGACCGCACGGTCTCTCGCCTCACGCTCGGCGCGGGCCTTGCTGAATGGCCCTTGGTATTGGGTACAAAGCTCAACCGCCTTCGTCATTGCCAGTATGAGCACTAGCAGGCCAACCAAGAGCGCGAAGGCAGTACCCATGCCAATGGCCGTCAGAACAGCGGCGGATTGGGCCAGTTCGGTGTCGATAGGCTCCTCCGAAAGAACCCTCAGTCAGGTTTGAGGATTCTATACCACCTTATTTCCTGTAGACCACAGAAACGGTGGCTTGGCACGGGGTCTTCGGACTCCCTGAAGCCGCTCCAGAATGTGGCTTGGCTTCTGAGATGTCCGGGTCTTCCAAAGACGCGCATCGAGATAGCCTAGCGCAAAAGACCCATTGTTGCTGTTGCCTACCGTTCAGGCTCCATTCAGGACTCCACATGTCTGAAACTCTAGAGAGCCCGGATGAGGATGTGAATCGGTGCAAAAGCCGTTACCAGCATCAGGTACTGTCCGGAGTCCAAGCGCGATAACCACCGGTTGCGACCAACCACTGGATCCTAGTTCTGTCCCACACCATGCTGGGCCGGCGACCAGAGAACATTGTAGTAGTGCTGAGACTTATAATTGGGACACTGGGAACTTCGCGCAACGAAGAGAAGAAAGGGATCGCAATGGCAGCGGCTATAGATTTCAACTGCGACATGGGTGAGAGCTTCGGAGTGCACAAGCTAGGGTACGATGAAGAGGTTATCGGGTACATCACATCTGCAAACGTAGCCTGCGGCTTTCACGCTGGGGACCCGGGTTGGATGGCACACACAGTGCGGATTGCCGAAGAGAACGGAGTGGCCATTGGAGCACATCCAAGTTATCCGGACCTGCAGGGGTTCGGAAGGCGCAACATGAAGGTGGAGCCAGAGGAGGCGAAAAACGACGTCAAGTACCAGGTTGGAGCATTGCAGGCCTTTACGTCGGGAAAGCAGCTTCAGCACGTGAAGCCGCATGGCGCCATGTACAACCAGGCGGTAAATGATAAAGCCCTCGCTAGCGCCATCTGCGAGGCGATTCTGGAAATCGACCCCAATTTGATACTTCTCGCGTTGGCCGGATCCCGATGGCTGAGCATAGCTGAGGACATGGGCGTGAGAATCGCCAGGGAGATTTTTGCCGACAGGGCGCTGAACGCAGACGGCACCCTCGTAGCCAGATCAGTTGCCGGTGCTATCATTCACGACGTCGGCGAAGTGGCCGAACGCAGCGTAAGAATGGTGACTGAGGGAGTTGCGACCGCGATTACTGGAGAAGAGATCGAGGTGGAGGCGGACAGCCTTTGCCTCCACGGAGATACCCCAGGCGCAGTGGACATGGTGAAGGCGGTCCGCAGCGAGTTGGAGTCGGCCGGTGTGGAAATCAAGCCTCTAGCCCACCTCGTTTAACGGATCAATGCCCTACGCCTCGCCAAGGTACCTCAACGCCGGAGATGAAGCTGTTGTCGTGGAGCTCGGTAACGACATCTCGCTGGTTACCAACCGGCGCGTACACGAACTGGCCACCGCGGCCGAACGTTCGCCTTTGGAAGGGATCGTCGGAATCGTCCCTTCTTACCGATCAGTCCTGGTCCAATACGACGCCATGAGAACAACACATCATGAGGTGCGCGAGGCCATAGAATCGCTGCTGGATCGGCTGGGAAAGCAGTCTGGTGAGCATACGGAACAGGCTCGAGTAATCCATGTACCTGTCTTATACGGAGGCAGTCATGGACTCGACATCCAATTCGTTGGCCAGCACTGCGGCCTCTCCATAGATGAGGTGATCTCACTTCACTCCGAGCCACTGTATCCCGTTTACATGATGGGATTCAGTCCAGGCTTTCCCTACTTGGGCGGACTCTCCGAGAAGCTGGTCACCCCTCGGATGCAGACTCCCAGAGTGGAGATCCCCGGAGGCTCGGTGGGCATCGCCGAAGCGCAAACCGGAGTCTATCCCGTTGCCAGCCCCGGAGGTTGGCGTCTCATCGGCAGGACGCCTTTGAGCTTCTTCGATCATACGCGAACGCCTCCCTCGCTGATTGACGCCGGGGACTTCGTGAGATTCACACCTCTGCAGGACGAGGCTGCGTACGAAGAGATTGCAGAGCAGGTAAAGAACAGCGGATCCGACCCGATCACGGAGCCTGTGGGGTGAGCCTCGACACATTCAGGGTGGAGGCGCCGGGACCCCTGACAACTGTCCAAGACATGGGACGGTACGGATATCAACGCTACGGCGTACCCGTGTCCGGAGCAATGGACAGGTTCGCTCTTAAGGCGGGCAACCTGATGGTCGGCAACCGCGGAGACGCTGCCGCACTTGAAATGACCCTTGCAGGTCCGTCGCTTCTGGTCCTAAAGACATGCCGCGTGGCGGTTACCGGCGCGGAGATGCCCGTTGACCTCGACGGCATGCACATGCCCGAGTGGCAGGCGTTCGAGGCGCCGGAAGGCTCTGTCCTCAAGGTGGGCACTGCTGCAGACGGTCTGCGTGGGTACCTTTGCGTGGAAGGCAGCATCAGCGTGCCGCCCGTACTAGGGAGCAGGTCAACCTATTTGAAGTCCGGATTTGGCGGTTTCCAAGGCCGCGCCCTATCGGATGGCGACGTTCTGAAGGCGGGCTGGCCGCAACTCGGCGCAGTCGCCTCGCAATGCGAACCTGATCCAAGCTTTGCCCCGTACTTCGGAAATGAGCATGAGTTGCGCGTGGTAATGGGGCCACAACACGAGGCGTTTACTGAAGAAGGGAAATACACCTTCCTCAATTCTGTTTACACCGTATCGCCCCATTCGGACCGCGTCGGCTACAGGCTCACAGGGCCATTGGTCGAGCACTCCGGCCCATCGGACATTGTGTCCGATGGCGCGCCGATGGGCGGCGTCCAAATCCCTGGCGACGGACAACCGATCGTGCTTATGGCCGACCGCGGTGTAACCGGCGGATATCCCAAGATTGCAACTGTCATCAGCGCGGACCTCCCGCTACTGGCACAGGCCCGGCCGGACGATAGTGTGTGGTTCAGGGCCGTTACGGTTGAAGAAGCCGAACAGGTACGGTGGGAACAGGAAGCCATCCTGCATGCCCTAGCTGGGTTCACGGAGATTTCAGCCGGGCACAGCTACACCGTAGCCGTGGAAGGCGCCTCCTACGAAGTTTTAGACTCACACGGCAGACATCTCTCGCTTCCTTCGGGCACCGCCGAACTGATCGCATCGGTTCCATATCAAGTGCGTGCTTCCACAGGCAAATTCGCTTTTGACTTGGACGTGGGACTGCGCAGAAGTGAGTAAGCCCTGGCGGAGGCCCAAATTGGTCCGCTCCTGTAGCTGTTGCTAGACTGGCTGCACGGTCTTTCTGTCTGGGTTGAGGGATTCGCAGACAGCCCATGGTCGTCCGTGGCCCTGGCCGCAAACTCCTTTTCAGACGCGATTTTCTTCCCCATTCCGCCCGATCCTCTGTTGATCGCGATTTCACTTCCCCAACGCCACATGGCGATTTGGCTTGCCCTCTTGGCCACGGCAGCCTCAGTTGCGGGAGCGGCAGCGGGGTACTGGTTGGGGTGTCGCTTCGGTCGTCCTGCCCTCTACCGGCTTGCTTCTGAGGGCAATGTGCGCCGCGTGGAGACGATGTTCGAACGGTACGGGGCCTGGGCCATAATTATGGCTGCAATCACTCCTTTGCCATATAAGGTATTTGCCATTGCGGCAGGAGTGTTTGATATGGACCTCCGCAGGTTTATCCTCGCGTCGCTAATCGGCAGAGGGCTACGTTTCCTTACCATAGGAGTCTTGATCACCGCGTTCGGAGAGTCGGTAAGCACATTTCTTGACAGCAACTTTGAGGAAGTCACCATCGCGGCGGGTGTCGGTACAGTAGTGGTGGTGGCCATCGCAGTGGTCTTCAAAAGCCTACGAGGCAAGAACACGCCCGGAGCCGAATCGCGCGAGGTGGACGGCGACGCCGGGCGCGATCCTGACAAGCGTTAAGGAGTGGCGTGAGCCATGCCGGAAGCTCCCGACCTGGAAGTTATCAAGGAGTACTTGAACAGGAATGCGACCGGCAGAACCATTGCGTCTGCCCAAGTGCTCAGGCCCAGCGTAGTACGATCCATGACCGGCGAAGACTTGGAACACAGTTTGCCGGGATCTTCTTTCGATGAGTTCACAAGGCTGGGCAAATTCATGCACATTCGCCTGTCTGGTGATCGAGTGCTCGTTGTGAACCCGATGCTAACGGGAGCCTTCCGGCACTGCTCGACGTCTGAGCGAGTGGCCAAGCGGACCTGCATACGTCTGCAAATGGACGACGGACATGACCTCCGCTACATAGACGACAAGCAGATGGGCATGGTGTATCTCATTTCAGGAACAGGACTAAGCGAAGTGCCGCGTCTGAATGACCAAGGCCCTGACGTGCTTGAAGTGCCTCCCCCTGAAGAGTTTGCGCGGCGACTGAAGCCGTTCAACGGGGAGATTAAGGGAATACTAACCAGGGGTCGGTTCGTATCAGGCATCGGCAACGCCTATGCGGACGAAATCTTGTTCGATGCCCGCATATACCCATTCAAGCGCCGAAAAGCACTGTCTGAAGATGAGATAGAGAGGCTTCGCCTGAGTTGCTCGAATGTCACGTCAAACGCGATAGAGACACTTCGGCAAAGGATGGGCGGCAAGATTCATGTCAAGGTTCGCGACTTCCTTAGTGTCCACAACCAGGGTGGGAAGCCATGTCCATGCTGTGGTGAGCCGATACGGCAGATCAGCGCCAATCGGCGCATAACCAGCTACTGTCGAACTTGTCAACCCGGACTTCTGATTAGGAACTAATGGGCGCCGCCTGAGTTTGTACCCGTCCGCCAAGCGGCCCTATAATCGCGCCAGCACACCCCTACCTCGGCCTCCGGCTATACCGGGCTAGCGTAACAGGAGACACCAATGGTCCAGACAGTTTCCCCAACCAAGACGCATTTCTACAAGGATGAAGCAGTCGCGCAGCGCGGGATGGTGGGCACGAAGCATCCGGTGGCCACAGAGGCCGGCACGGCCATGCTAAAAGCGGGCGGCAACGTGGTGGATGCCGCCGTGGCCGCATGCCTAGCGATCGGAGTCGTCGAGCCGGGATCTAGTGGGATTGGGGGCGGTGGGTACCTGACGTACCAGGTTGGTGAAGAGGGAGGCGTTATCGGCTTTCCGATGCGGGCGTCGAAGCAAGCGTCGCCAACTCTCTACAAGGCGGCTGAAGGCGGCGCTACCGGCAGTTTCGGCTGGGTGCCGGTGGAGGACGACGCCAACATCCACGGTTTCCGGTCGATCGCAGTGCCCGGCGCAGTCGCCGGCCTAACGGAGGCGCACAGGCGCCTGGGACGTCTGCCCTTGAAAGATGTCGTTGAGCCTGCCGCGCGAGCTGCACGCGAAGGCTATTCGCCCGACTGGTACACGCTGTACTCGTTCGGCTCCATGATCGACAAGCTCCTGGCTTACGGCGAGCTGAGGCGCATCTTCCTGCCGGGAGACAGCATGCCATCCGGCGGCTCGGACTCAAGCACGCTCCTGAAACAGCCGGAACTTGCAGACGTCCTCGAGGCCATCGGCCGAGACGGCGCGAAAGCGATATACCGCAGCGACATCACTACCGCCATAGTGTCGGGCATACGAGATGGCGGCGGCATTCTCACCGAGGACGACTTCGCCGCCTACCGGCCCTACGTGTGGGACCGCGGACTGGAGGTGAGCTACAGGGGCCTCACTGTCCGCCTGCCCAAGTACGCTTGCGCTGGACCTACCAGCGCTATGACCCTCAAGCTGGTTCGGGGCTTCGATCTGGCAGCGTTGGGGCACAACAGCGCGGAGATGCTGCACGCGTACATATCGAGTGCTCAGCTCGCTTACGCCGACCGGTTCCGCTACTTTGGGGACAACTCGTTCGTCGACGTTCCTTGGAAGGGGCTGCTGTCCGACGAGTACGCCGACCGTCGCCGGGCCGGCATCGGCGATTCGCCGCCTGGGTGGTTCAGTTATGGCGACCCTTGGCAGGAAGAAGGACGGCAGCCGGAGGGGCAACTGCCCGCCAGCCTGCCCGCCATCGATGACGGAACAACCCACCTTTGCGCCATGGACGGCGAGGGCAACGCCGTATCGCTGACCAACACGCTCATGTCTGGGTTCGGTTCAGGCGTCGTCTCTCCAGGGACAGGCGTGGTCATGAACAATGGCATGATGTGGTTCGATCCGCTGCCGGGCAGGGTGAACTCGATCGAGCCGGGCAAGGCTGGGCTGAACAACATGACGCCTGCGCTCGTGCTGGACCGTGACGGCGCGCGGGTCGCCGTCGGGGCTTCGGGAGGCCGCCGGATCACCAACTGCGTAACGCAGCTAATTATCAAGATGGTGGACTTCGGAATGGGCCCACAGGAAGCGATCGACTCGTCACGAGTGGACTGCTCGAACCCGTGGACGAGCGTCGACGAAGGCGTGGACGAGAACACCCGGTCGGCGCTCGAGGCGCGCGGACACCGGCTGCTGGTGCTCACCGAAGAGTTTACGCGGGGCTTCGCCAGCCCGGTGGCCATCGTCCACGAGAACGGCGAGTATCGCGCCGGCGTCGACACCTTCCACTCAGCCTACGCCGCAGGACTGTAAGCGCAACTCCATTGTTCTGGTAGCTGCGAACGGTGGCAGATCGCCCAAATTGGCATTCGGACCACCCGTCGACCTGTACCTGTGTTGAGTGCACGAGGAGACGGCTCGGTAGAGGGCAACGCCGCGAGGTACAGCGGCGACAGACTGATCCGCGAAGAAGAGGGTTCAACGCGGTCCATGGCAGGGACGTTCCTCCTTCACTTGCAATGTATCGAGGAGGCAAGCGAGATGGATCCAAGTGGGGTTGGTGGTTAGCTGGAATACTTCTGCTTCTCCTTGTAGCCGGCCTACTCCTCTACGAAGACTTGGGATTGGATACGTTACTCGAAGGTGACGCTCCAGAACCGACACGCGTAACTGCAATAATAGCGACTGGTACGCCTACACCTGCGCGGTCTCCTATAGTCACGCCGACGCCTACTCAGACATCCACGCCTGTCGCACCGACTCCCACGCCCGTCACGCCTACGCAAACCTCCATGACGAGTCAGCAGAGACTTACAGCACCCGACATCCAAGAGCTGCGCGTCTACGTGCTAGAACTCGTCAACGATGACCGCTCCGCCCACGACCTACCGCCTGTTGCCCTTGGCCATAACGAGGCCGCTCAGCTCCACGCCGAGGACATGCTCAAACACCATTATCAAGGGCACTGGTGGACGGACGGTCGTAAGCCCTATATGGTTTACTCTGAGACAGGCGGCACGAGTTATGTTTCGGAAAATGCCGCTTCTTCAGGCTGGACGAAATCGAAATGGCAGTCGTCTAACTGCGATTCTTCCAGGGTCAATTGCCAGATCCCGACTCCTGTTGAGGCTGTCAAAGAGCTGCAATGGAGCATGATGTATGACGATGCCCATGCCGATTGGGGGCACCGTGACAACATCTTGAGGGTGCCTCATCGTGCTGTGAACATCGGCATTGCCTTCGATGGTAAGCGAGTCACATTCATCCAACACGTCGAGGGCGGGACTGCGGAAGCTTACTCACCACCAACCCTGTCTGATGCTGGCGTACTCTCCTTTTCTCTTGCCAAGCGGGAAGCGGGGCTCAGTGTGGGATCTGTGGTAACTGTGTAGTACGATCCGCTACCAACACCGAAGACTCCTACAGCAATCGACAGACTTGACAGCTATTGCGTTGGCGGGGGATTCACCACCTCCTGCGGCGAGCCAGTCGCACGCATCCTTAAACCTCCGGAGCCAGGTTATTTCTACTCGAGCCTCGATGCTGAAGAGGTGCTTGCCGATAGTTGGAACGAAACCGGCGAACTTTTCAGTTTCACTGGTTCTCTGGGTAGCCTTGCCACCAAGCCAGGCGTATACACCGTGATTGTTTGGCGCGATAGCGGAGGCAGCCTATTCACCGAGCAACTTGTTGAGTTGTCCGCAACTCAACCTGCGCGTTAGTGTGATGCTCCCCTGTCTGCCGGGTAAGATTGAGGACAAAGCGCAAAGTGGATTGCCCGAAAGAGAGCCGAGCCTCACCATCAATACGCTGCCGACTGATGTTTCCCTTATGTTCGACATATTCGCCGCCGTCGCGCGAGTTCATGGCGTGAAGATTGAGCAAACCGACGGTGGCGAATGGCTGATCTCGCGGTAAACCGCGGCCTACTCAAATCGGTGAACTGCCTGTCAAATGCGCTGGCGTCGTCCGGCGTTCACGGCAAGAGGCTGGGCTGGTGGCTGATCGCGGCTGCTCTGCTTATCGCGGCCCTCGCCGGGTGCGGCGGCGGCCAGGCGCAGGACGGCTCCAAGCAAGGCAGGGCATCCATACCCGCTGCGACATCCACCCCAACGCCGAGCTCGACACCATCTCCCACGACCACGCCAGTCACACCAACGCCCTCGCCTTCGCCTGTCACGCCATCGCCGACACCTAGTCCGACGCCTACTCCCACGCCGACACCTGTCACGCCTACGCCCACACTTACATCGTCTCCCACGGCCATGCCCGTCACACCTACACCCGTCACGCCTACACCTGCGCCGTCTCCTACGGCCACACCAATCACACCTACGCCCGTCACGCCTACACCTGCGCCGTCTCCTACGGCCACGCCAGTCACACCTACGCCCTCTCCGGTCACTCCGACACCCACGCCCATCTACGCCGCCGTCTGGCGCTCACTCACGAACGTGGCCTGGCTGGAACAGAACGAGCCGGAACTTGCCGGGGCAATTAAGGGATTGCCATGGGTGGAGGACGGAATTGAAGAGTCGGAGCGTGAGGCGACACAGGCGTTGGTGCAATTGGCAACATTCGGTCAGGATGCATTTACATCGATCGTGTCCCTCGACTGGACTGAGGACGGGTTGAACTCGGAGGAGATTTCGATCGCCGACCGCCTTGCTTACATCTCAGAACGCCATTCCGAGCTTGCACTTCAGATCGCCTCGTTCCCGTGGTTGGCAGATAACGTTGACGAAAACGAAGAGTCGGTTGTTACAGCCCTCAGCTATGCCACTCAGAACGACCCCACGCTCTCCAAACGGATTGCGGCTTTCCAATGGCTCGCTGAAGGGGTGGACGCGTTAGAGGCCTTGGTTGTGTCTGCCCTCGCTTACAGCACAGAGCACAATTCGGAGATGGCGCATGTGGTTACCTCGCTTCCCTGGATGGCTAATGGAGTCGACGAGACTGAAGCCTCAATTGTGCGCAACCTCCGCCTGATAGCTCAGAGTCATCCCGCCGAAGCCCCTCGAATCGCAAGAATGCCATTCCTCGAACGCATTGACCCGGCTGACGCTTCTGCAGTCGAATCTCTGGGCGACCTAGCTTACTTCAGGCCGGATGGTTTCCAGCGAATCATGCAACATCCCACGATCAGCGCGGGCATCACGGACGATCGGGCCAAGATCGTGGCCACGCTATACAGCATTGACAAGAGTAGCCCACAACTCCTCGACACTATCCTGGATCCCGAACACGTCACGCTCGAAGAACGGAAGATTCAGCTTCCGCTGGCCGGCGAAGTTGAGTTGGTCATCATTCGACTCTCGCCCAGGGCTGGCCGCAGCATGGACCTACTGGAGCACGCCGTACAAACAGTGGAGGAGTACATGGGTACCCCGTTCCCAACCGGCTATGTCGCTCTGCTGTTCGCCGATAGCGTCCTCGAAACGTTCGCGGGGCAGAACTTCGGAACGCACATAACCATCCTGCCCAGGTATGACGTGGACGACAACAGTCACGAAGCCGGAAGCGCAGGGTCGATCATCGCTCACGAGGTGGCACACTACTACTGGTCGGGAAATGCCAACTGGATTGACGAGGGTGCCGCTGAGCTAATGGCGATTCTCTCAGAGAACGCGCGAGTGGAGTCACCTCTGGACCCCGACAACTATCCATGCTCACATGCTCCCAACATCGCCGCGTTGGAAAGGCTCAACACTTCATCTAGTGAAGGGGCCCTCTCCGCCTTCCGCTGCAATTATTCGCTCGGTGAACGACTCTTCCTAGACCTTCATCGTTCACTCGGAGAGGATGAATTCAAGCGAGGCTTCCGGTCGTTGTTTCAAGCCTCGGAGGTAGAGGGAGAAGATGAAACTAACGAAGGCACATCCTCGGGAATCTCAGAGCTAAGGGAGGCGTTTGGAAGGGCCACATCCACGCCTGTTGTGACTGCACGTTGGTACGAGGGAACCGAACGATTCGATCGATCAAGGCTGGACAGGGGCCCGGTTGATCCCGATCTACCCAGCATCAATGGAATGTTCACTCTAGTTGGAGTCGCTCTCTCGTACGACAATTGCCTACAAAACAAACGTGAGCTCAGCTTCTCAATAAGGGAGATTCCAGAACATGTGACCGTCTGTCTCAAGTACACTTACGATGTCGACTCCCCTCAGACGGCTGACTTGGAGATTGTGGTCTGGTTCGAAGACGGCTTCCCCCTTCAACGCATTATCCGCACTATCGAGGCAGAGAAGGAATTCATCGGAGCGCAATGGCCAGCGTACATTGGCCCGTCGGAGTGGAACTGGTGGGCCACCGGACGGTACTACGTCTATGTTTACAACGACGGTCGGAAGGTCGGAGAGGCGGAGTTCACGGTGCTCCGCTAGTTGCCCCGGCAAGGCAGCACAGCGATGTGAGATTGACTTGCCAGCCGAGGCGTAGTGTTGACACTCGTTCAGGGCTTGCCATAGCCTTTGCCGAAAGTCGGCGATTGCCGCACTAGAAAGGGAGGCATGCCGTGTCTTACAAGTTCAATCACGTCCACCTCAAGTCTCCGGACCCGGAGAAGACCGCCAAATGGTACGTTGACGCGTTCGGCTTTGAGATCTTCGGAGATGATGTCAGGCCGTTTGGAGACCGGTTCATCAGGTGCCGCACCTCCGACGGCGTGGTAGTGAACATCTCCAACGCCCGCTCCGGCGAGGAGATGGGGCCCGGCGACTCGGACGCACACTGGGGTCTGGAACACATCGGAATCGAAGTCGACGACATCGACGCTGAGATAGCGCGGCTGGGACGCCTGGGGGCGCCGCTGCTGGAGGGCCCAATCGACATGGCTGGCGGCTTCCCGCGCATCGCGTTCGTCAAGGCCCCGGACAACGTCCGAATAGAGATCATGCAGATGTCCGCCTAAGCCTCAGCCTGATGAATTTGAGCCGTTCAGGTGAGTGAGTGGCGGCACCTCATCAAGAGCCTGGGGAAGCGAATGCTCGGGGCCGCAAGGCTGGACCCCGCTCCCTTCGAGGGCATTGCGGAAGACCGCTCGGCAGCGTACCAGGCGCTGTTCGTCGTAGTGCTCGTCGGTCTCATCGGTGGTGTTGTCGGTGCGGCGGGCGGCTCACCCGTGCTGTTCAACTACCCGATCCTCTTCTCCATAGGGGTGGGTATCGCTCTGGAAATGGCGTCCTGGCTAATCTGGTCAGGCGTGACTTACGTCGTGGCTTCGAGCTTGATGAACAGAGACTTCGCCAGGCCTGAACTTGAAAGCGTACTCAGATTCGCGGGAATAGCGCAGACGCCCGGCATACTGTTGGTACTCGTAGTGATTCCGGAAAACCCCTTCCTGATAGCATGGACTACCACGGGCTGGCGAGTTGCAGCTATGGCAGTCGCAACGCGAGTGGCGTTCGGATTCGAGACGAACGGCAGGCCGGCAGTAGCCTCGGTCTGTGGGTTCCTGCTGATGTTAGCCCTTTCCAACCTGATGGTCTATTTCCTGAAAGACCGCATTGGGGGCTAAGGAATTCCAAGCGTGGGACCTGGCCGAGCCTGGCACAAGAAAGTTGGCAAAACCCGAGCGATGAACAAGACAATCTATCTGGCCAATCCGTACGGCTTTTCAGTGCAACAGAAGGCGTTGCTGCTGCCCCAACTCGTTGACGCGCTGACTGTCATGGGGCTGGAGGTCTGGGAGCCGTTCGGACGCAACAACCAGATTGACGTCTCTGAGCCCGGCTGGGCATATCTCATCGGCGAGGCCGACTACAGGGACGTTCGAGAGTCCGACGCGATCTTTGCGGTCGTGAACGGCACACCCCCCGACGAGGGTGTCATGGTCGAGCTGGGAATGGCCATCGCGCTGGGAAAGCCGACGTTTCTCTTCCGTGATGACTTCCGGCGCACCACAGACAGTGATGAGTATCCTCTGAACCTGATGCTGTTCACCGGACTTCCCAGGCATGGGTGGCAGGACTACTACTACACCTCAATCGACGAGCTAGCTTCGCCGGACAAGGCACTGGCGCGGTGGGCGAATGGTGACTGTTTCTCGGCATCGGAGCGTACTCTGAAGTCAACGTAGGGGATTGGATATGGAAAGCGATTGCATGTTCTGCAGGATAGGCTCCGGGGAAGCGCCGTCTGACATTCTTTATCGTGACTCTCACTGCTTCGTAGTCCGAGACATCGCGCCAAAGGCGCCCGTACACCTGCTTGTGATACCGAATGAGCATTTCACTTTCCTATCTGATCTCACTCCCGGCCATGGGACCATGGTTGGCGCCATGCTACTGGCCGCTGAGGCTGTTGCTGTTCAAGAGGGGGTAGGCCAGTCGGGATACCGCCTCGTGATAAACCAGCGGGACGACTCCGGCCAGATGGTGGACCACCTGCACATGCATGTGCTAGGCGGCCGCCCACTTGTCGGCATGGCGTAGCGACAGTGCAGGGAGCCCGGTCCGAACTCCCTGGACAAGTCGCGCAGCGCCTGCGCGTGCTGCCGCCAGCCCTTCTGTCGCACGTGGAGCGGGTGCGGGAAATCGCAGCGGAGCTGGCTGTAGTCCACGACGCTGATTCGCTTGCCGTTGATCTAGCCGCCGCAGGCCACGACCTGTTCAGGGCGGACTCCAGCGAACGGATCCTAACCTTGGCCTGCAAGTACGGGCTGAGCGTCCATGAGGTCGAGCGCGAGGTACCGCTGCTGCTTCACGGACCGGTGGCGTCGGCATGGCTCTCGCGGTGCGCCGGGGTAATCGACGACGAGGTGCTGGATGCCGTTTGCTGGCACACGACCGGCCATCCGCGACTGGGTAGCGTAGGAAAGATCGTGTACATCGCCGACAAGCTGGACCCCGTCAAGAAGCGAAAGTACCCGTTTCAAGACGACGTACGGAAGCAGGCGTTGACCGATTTGGACGGCGCCTTGCTGATGTTCGTAAGCCTGCAAGCGGAGTCCCATCTCGGGCGCGGGCGCCTCATCCATCCGCGCACGATTGACTTCCGCAACAGCCTCTTGCTGGAGAGGCCGGCTTACAAGGAACGCTAGCTACGAGCGCCGTGTCTTCCGCGGCGTAACCGTCCTGAACTCTACTTCTATGTTGCAGCCCTCAACTCTCAGGACGGCGAAAGTCCCCGGCACCATGAACGATTCGTAGCCCTGTCCGGGATTGATGAACCGGACTCCGCCGGCGATCTCATCGACGGTCTCATGGATATGGCCGAACAGGACGGTGTCCACGCCGCCCATGCTCTCAAAGTCGGGCAGGAGTTCTTGGAGCGGGAACTCAGGTCCGCCCCAGGCCGGGTGCGTCACGCCAATGCGTCGACCTTCGATCTCGATGAGCTCTACTGCCGGAATGGCGCTGCGAAGCTCGGGCGGGTCGGAGTTACCGTGAACGACCACGGCAAGCTTCGCAGATTCCCTGAAGCCTTCGACGACGTCCGTGCGGACTACGTCGCCGCAGTGGACTGCGATGTCGGCGGCGGCCACCGCCTCCTTGATCTCAGGGTGCACTTCGGTCCATTCGTGGCAGTGGGTGTCTGAAACGACGACGATTTCCGTGGCCATCCCAGAAGTACCAACCGCCGGTTGATCTATCACTCAGAGACCGGCACGGGCCGTAGAAGTTGGCGGCAGCAGTGTGCGGCGCCTCGGCCGGCGGACCATCGACAGCAACCCATTGAGTGCAACACCGAGTGCGCTGCATCCACCGCAGGCTAACTTACGCATAGCCGTCCGGGGGGCGGAACCGAAAATCTGTAACATTCCGTAACATTTCGTAACGTCCCAAAGCTGGAAAGCCTTGGCGCGTAGTACCAAAAGGAGATGTTTTGATACCTGACGGTTATCAATCTGACAAAAAAGGTGACAGTTTTGTCCCGTTTTTGTTACAGGGACCCGACCCACTCCCGGGCGCGGCGCGGCGGTTGACGCAGATCTTGTCCTCGAGAATCGACCAGAAGCGGCCAATGCGAAGCTGACGAGCGAGTGCTGGCTCCCTACAAGCGGCCATATGCGGCTAAATGCGGCCACCAAGGAATCCTATGCAAGGCTGGGCGCAGGAACCCGATTAAAGCGCTGTATGATATTCATGTTTCCATAGTAGCACACCAGTTCGCCCGGCGGAAGGGTGCGAATCTACCTCACGGTGACTGCCGCGTAAACCCACGCATAGGCCAACATCGTCAATGAAGAGTGACTCTTTCCTAGCTGAGCGCCCTGCCCCTGGATTCCCGCCTGCGCGGGAATGACGGCTGTGCAAAGGTCTCTTCACGGGAGTTGGCAACCTCAATGGTTGTTTGTTACTGCCAGCTTGCCAAACCAATCTTGCCCGGTACACATGCTAACCAACGGGGGCGTCGGGGTCGGTGACGAGGGGCGGGATGCGCGTGGTCCAGGCCGCGACGATAACCGTTGCGATCATGCCTACCACCAGCATGGATACGAGGACGGGCAGAACCTGTCCGGCGCCGTAGGGCGTGGAAAGGTCGAAGGCGGCATTGTAGGTCCTAGCTAGGGCGAGGCCTGACGCGACGGCGAGTCCGAAGGATATGATCAGGGGAGCTGCGAACAGGACGGCGAGGTCCGCTGCCAAGAGTCTCCGGGTCGCACCTTGGCAGCGGAGCACCCTGAACTCGGCCCGGCGCTGCCGGAAAAGCAGGAGGACAGCGTAGAGCAGCGCTACCGCGCCCATCGAGGAGGCCGTCATCGCCATGGTGAGGAGGTAAGGGGTGACCTTGGCCGTGTCTTCGATACGGCCAAGGTCGGTCATCCCCGATGTTATAGCGGCCTGGGTGGCTATCGACATGACCTCGGGCCTGTCGCGCAGGCCCTGTATGGCCGTTTTCAGGGAGTCCCTTGCGCCGTCGGTGGTGACGAGGAGGTATCCGTATTCGGTGAGGGGCTGCTGTTCGACCATGAGCAGTGGATAGTACCCTGTCCGGGCCCAGGACGCGGTGAAGCGGCCCGCCACAGGGTACACGCCTACGATGGGCAGATCGTCGTCGAAGCGTGGGTCGGCCCTCACGACCACGTCGGACTCCCCGGTCGGCTCGGACAGGTAAATGCTGCCTGGGACGCAGGGAGCGTCGAGCTCGACCGAGCCGGGCGCGTCGGCGCAGGTCAACGTATAGACTGACGTGCTGGCGGTGGGGTGCCTTCCCACCGGCACGACCCGAGTCACGCCGTCGTAGGCAGTCACCTCTGCGACGGTCCGGTCCAGCCGCAGGTCCTCCACGCGCCCATCGAGTGTGGCCACCACGTCGAAGGCGCCGACGGCGGGGTAGTCGTCCCAGAAGCTCGCGTATGCAACGAACACCACAAACAGAACCGCGACCGAGGTGGCGGATACTCCGAGAAGGGAATCGGCGGAACGGGCCATCCGCGACCCGGATATTTGTGCCCTGGTCCGATCGGCGAGCAGCCTACCTGTAAGGGATACCGCGATCCGGGACAGTCCCTCCAGGCCGACGATGGCCAGAAGCAGCCCTGCCATGATCAACCATACGGACAGTGTGAAGTTGTCGTTCATCTCGGAGGCCGCGACTATGGCAGCGGGGCCGGCCAGCACGCCTCCCGCCGAGAGGTACGAGAAGTAGGATGCCGGGCCACGCGTCCTCCGAAGGACACCAAGGGGGTCTCGTCCAGCGCGGTAGGCCATCCGGGCGGTGCTCACGAGCCCGACCAGGACGACGACCAGCGGCAGTCCCGCGCTGTAAGTTAGGGGAAGGAGTAGATCGCTCGTCCAGTAGGAGGTCCCCGCGAGGGTAAACGAGCCCCATATCGACATGAATGCCGCATAGACGACCGAACCGAGCAGAGCGCCCACCAGCATGGGGACGGCCATGTCGGCGGCGACCACCACAGCGAGCTGCCGCGGCGGCGCGCCCAGGACCCTCAGCAGGCCGTAGCGCCGCGACCTAGCGGCGACGTGTACGGCGGCGCCGGCCCTCGCCAGCGCTAAGGACGGAAGCACGAGGATGCCGAGGCCCAGGATGACGAAGCTGGTATCGACAGGCCACTTGACTCTGCCCGGGAGGATCGGATAGAAGCTCGGCGCGACACTCTCGGGGGCCGTAGCTATGAACTCCACGATGACTTTTTCGCTGGGGTGTGTCAGCGCCTCATCGGGAAGAGCGCTGACCGGGAGGCCGCCCAGCCATGCCTCGATCTCGCGAGCCCAATCGTCCTGAAGCTGATCGAGAACCGCCGGAGAGGCCAGGGCGGAGCCGTCCGCACCAGCGCTGTCAATGCCCGGAAGGTTGATCGGCCGGCCCTCCTCGGCCGCTATGGTAGTCACTACCATGGGCCCGTAGGAAGTATAGACCAACTTGGACGCTCGGAGTGGACCTTCGACCGGATGCGTCCTGGGCTGCAGACCGCGAGGGCCGTCCCGCTGCACGGCGGCGGCCTGCTGAGCAAGCATCCCGGAACGGAATCCCAGCGCAAGTGAAAGCCCGATGCAGGAGATGACGCCGACGAGTAACAGCGGCGTCCACACTGAAAGAGCCCGCAGCGAACGGGGCCAGACGAAGCGGAAGAAGAGCGTCATGCCCCCGCTCGATCCTCAATCAACCTGCCGTCGTCGAGGCGGAGCACGCGATCGCACGCCGCCGATACCGACGGGTCATGGGTAACGATCAGCACTCCGACGCCATATTCGACGGCAATTCTCCTCAGTTCGCCAACCACGAGATCTGAGTTCTCTTCGTCCTAGGCTCCCGTGGGTTCGTCGCAGAACAGAATGCTCGGCTCCATCGCCAGCGCTCGAGCTATGGACGCACACTGTAGCTCGCCACCAGAGAGAGTAGAAGGATATTCCTCCGTCAACGGGCCGAGACCGAACCGGATGAGCAGTTCGCGGGCCCGCTCACGGGCATCCCGCGGGCTTGTGCCGGACACCACAAGGGGAATTGCGACGTTAGCGGCAACAGTGAGGTCATCGAGAAACGCGGGGAACTGGAAGACGAAGCCGCAGGTGGACCTGCGGACCAAAGTAATGTTCGGCTCACGGAGGCTCCATATGTCAGCGCGGTCGACCCAAGCGACCGTACCCTCATCAGGCGCGCGCAGCCCCGCAAGGGCGTATAGCAGGGTTGACTTACCAGACCCGCTCACTCCCATCACAGCGAGCACCTCATGCGGGCGCAGGTCCAAGTCCACTCCGCTCAGAACGCGACGGTCACCGAATCTGTGGCTGAGTCCCCTAGCCGAGAGGACGGGATCCGAGGTCAAGGGGCTAGTCATCACAACTGGTCCTCCGTTCAAGTCAAGGTAAGACCGTACAGCTAGAATCTTAACACCGCTCTCAAGTTTTACTGGCGCATGTACTCCTTTGAAGCAGCAATGCTTTTGAGGGATGTTGGCCGGTAATATGATCAGACTCCTGCCGCAAGGGATATAATCGAAGTACAGGCCAATCCCCGCAATGCCTCAAAGCTGGCCGGCCCGCAAGGGGGAGTATTGTCCGACTACGATCTGGTGATCCTAGGCTCAGGTCCCGGCGGTTACGTTGCCGGTATTCGCGCGGGTCAGCTTGGCCTTAGGGCAGCCGTGGTCGAGAAGGAAGACATCGGGGGCCTGTGCCTCAACTGGGGCTGCATCCCCAGCAAGGCGCTGATAAGGAACGCCGAAGTCCTCAACCTAGTGCGGGACGCGGGCCGGATGGGGATCTCCTACGACAATCTCCAGTTTGACTTTGGCGCGGCCATCGACCGGAGCCGCCGTGTAGTCAAGAGGCTCACAGCGGGAGTCTCCAGTCTTCTGAGGAAGAACGATGTAGACGTGTTAAAGGGATCGGGCGCGCTTCGGAATAGCAACACGGTAACGATTGACGGGGAGCCGATTTCCACCGACAACGTGATTATCGCCACGGGAGCCAGGTTCCGAGAAATTCCCGTACTGCCGGTCGACGGGACGGTCGTCATGACGAGCCGGGAGGCCCTTTCCTCCAGGGAGGTCCCGGAGACCGTCGTGATAGTGGGCGGCGGCGCGACTGGCGCAGAGTTCGCCTATGTCTACCGGGCCTACGGCGCGAGAGTTGTGATCGTGGAGATGCTGCCCCGCCTGGCGCCCGCCGAAGACGAAGAGATCAGCGCCGAACTGGAGCGGGCATTTCGAAGAAAGGGCATTGAAGTAAGGACCGGCTGCATCGTCCAGAAGGTGACTGTGGAGGGCGAGCGAGCCACGGTTTCAATTGGTCGTGAGGGCGTCACAGAAGAGATTGAGTGCGACAGGGTCCTTGTGGCGGTGGGTTCCACGGGCAATGTTGAAGGGCTGGGTCTCGAAGAACTCGGCGTGAAGACCGACAGTGGTTTCGTCTCAGTTGACGATCGCATGCAGGCGAATGTACCTGGCATTTTTGCCATCGGTGACGTGACCGGCAAACTCTTGCTCGCGCACGTGGCATCCGCCCAAGGCGTTGCAGCGGTAGAGGGTATCGCAGGCCATGAATCTCCCACGCTCGACTACGAATGGATGCCAAGGGCCACCTACTGCCATCCGCAGGTAGCCAGCATTGGACTAACGGAGGCTCAGGCAGTTGAGCGAGGGCATGACGTGCGAACCGGCCGCTTCCCGCTGGCCGCGAGCGGTAAGGCGCTTGCAATGGACGAGGCTCACGGAATGGTGAAAGTGGTGACAGATGGGGAGCTTGGAGAGGTCCTGGGAGTACACATGATAGGCGCGGAGGTCACGGAGTTACTAGGTGAGGCGGCACTGGGCCGCGGCCTCGAAGCAACCAGCCTAGAGTTCGGCTGGGCGGCGCATCCCCATCCCACCATATCCGAGGCCATCAAAGAGGCAGCTTTGGCATCCAACGGGGCGGCGATTCACATTTAGCTCACACTGAAGCATGTCATACAATTGAATCGGCGCATGTTCGTCCCCTATTGTGAGACTACGCCGAGGACCGTAGGAGACTCTTAAGGTCGGCAAGTGGTGAATTCAGCGTTCAACATAGATGCCGATACGGCCATTGAGCTTCACAAGCTAATGGTGCTGATACGCCGGTTCGAAGAAGAGAGTTCTCGTCTGTACATGCAGGGCAAGATACGCGGCTTCCTACACCTGTACATTGGGCAGGAGGCCGTGGCCGCGGGCGCTGTTCCATGCCTGCGCCCAGACGACTACGTGGTCAGCCACTACCGAGACCACGGCCACGCGCTGGCGAAAGGGATGGACCCCAACACAGTCATGGCCGAATTGTGCGGGAAGGCCACGGGCAGCAGCGGCGGAAGGGGCGGGTCGATGCACCTGTTCGACGTGTCGAAGGGCTTCATGGGCGGATACGCCATCGTCGGCGGGCAGCTCCCGATTGCCGTAGGGCTGGCGCACGCCATAAAGTACCGTGAAGAGGACCGGGTGGTGGTCTGCTTCTTCGGCGACGGCGCCGTGAACGAGGGCGAGTTCCATGAGTCACTCAACCTTGCGGCCGTCTGGAAGCTGCCGGTGCTGTTTTTGCTGGAGAACAACCTGTATGGGATGGGAACACATGTCGAGAAGACTCACGCATTGGGACGCGATATCTACCTGAGCGCCGACGCATACGGAATACCTTCGGCTCAGATAGACGGCATGGACCTTGTTGCCGTGAGGGACACAACCTCGATGGCGCTGGAACGTATTCGCTCCGGCAGCGGGCCTGTTTTCATCGAGGCGATGACGTACAGATTCAGAGGCCACTCCGTAGCCGACCCCTCAAACTACCGAGACTCCGATGAGGTGAGCTTCTGGCAAGTACGAGACCCCATTGTCAAGTTCCAGGAGGCGGCCCTCGAGAACGAGGCGATGACAAGCGAGGACCTCCGGAGGATAGGCGAAGAAGTAGAGCGGACTGTGTCGGAGGCAGTGAAGTTCGCCGAAGAGAGCGAAGAACCGGACCCTGATCGTGTTATGGACAACGTTTATGCCTAGGATGATCATCCGGGACGCCATAGCGAAAGGCCTTCGCGAAGCTCTTCTCAACGATGAACGTGTATACATAGTGGGTGAAGACGTTGGCGACTACGGCGGGGCATACGCCGTGACGAAAGGCTTTCTGGAGGAGTTTGGCGAGAAGCGAATCAAAGACGCGCCGCTTGCCGAGTCTGCAATCGTGGGGGCCGCAGTCGGTGCCGCCATGGGCGGCCTGCGGCCCATCGCTGAGATCATGACCATCAACTTCCTGCTCCTGGCTATGGACCAAGTGGTCAATCACGCGGCAAAGCTCAGGTACATGTCGAATGGGCAGATCTCAGTCCCGCTGGTCATTCGCACAGTCACTGGGGGAGGCGGCCAGCTTGCGGCCACGCACTCACAGTCCTTCGAGCCTTGGCTCGCTTCGGTCCCCGGCCTGAAGGTTGTTGTGCCATCGAACCCTTATGACGCTCTAGGCCTATTGAGAACAGCCTTAGGAGAGGAAGACCCTGTCATTTTCTCGGAGCACTCGCTGCTGTACGGTTTCAGCGGAGAAGTCCCCGAGGAGTACTTCGAGGTCCCTTTTGGGCAGGCCAGAGTCACGCGGGAGGGAGACGACATCACGCTCGTCGGGTACTCCCGCATGGTGCAGGTAGCAGAACAGGCCGCGGGAAAGCTCGACGGCATGGGCGTTAGCGCCGAAGTCATAGACCTGCGAACGCTTTGCCCGCTCGATATGGACACGGTGCTTGAGTCAGTCCGCAAGACCAGTCGTGCGGTAGTAGTGGAGGAGAGCTGGTTGACCGGGGGGTTCGCCGGCGAGATAGCAAGCCAGATCCACGAGCAGGCGTTCGACGACCTGGACGGTCCCGTCGTACGCGTTGGTGGACTGGACGTTCCCAGCCCATACTCGCGAATTCTCGAAGATTGCGTCATCCCGAATGCGGACACCGTGATAGCGGAAATAGACAAACGCTTGGGTCTCTAACCCAAGCCCAAGTAAGATCTTGTACTCAAAGACAAATGCAGAACCGGCGCCACAGCTGGGTTCGCCGGTGTTCAGCTTACAAAGGAGGAGGGACAGTGGCGACTGAACTGACCATGCCGCAGATGGGCTACGACATGCAGGAAGGTACGATCGTCCGGTGGCTCAAGGACGAGGGCGCATCCGTACAAATGGGCGAAGCGATAGCCGAGATAGAGACGGACAAGGCGATCGTGGAGTTCGAATCGTATGCCGACGGCACGTTGCGCATGATTCTGATCTCAGAGGGATCCACCGTACCAGTCGGCCGGACAATTGCCGTTGTGGCCGAGGAGGACGAGGAGCTCTCCGGGTATGCCTCCGCGATATCTCAGGTCGACGAGCCGCAGGCCGATGCCGCTCCCGAAGAAGACATGCCGCCTGCCGCAAGCCCTGAGCCAGAGGCTGTTGCCACAGCAGCATCACAGGTACCAGTACCGGAGACCACGCTTTCCGCCGGAGCCGGGCGTTCGCGGGCGTCCCCCCTAGCTCGACGGCTTGCTGAGGAGCGAGGCATCGATATCAACCAAGTCGCGGGGACTGGACCAGACGGGCGAGTAGTTAAGGATGACGTGCTCGCATTCGCTGCTGTCGCAGAGGACCAGTTGCCCGAGGCCATAGCCGTGGAGACGGTCTACGAGGAGCCAGCCGCCGAAATCGAAGAGCCTGAGGCGGAGGCCGTCATGGTGGTGGTGGAGCCGGTCGCTGAGGTCGATGAGCCTGAGGCGGAGGCCGTCGTCGTGGTGGAGCCGGTCGCTGAGGTCGATGAGCCTGAGGCGGAGGCCGTCGTCGTGGTGGAGCCGGTCGCTGAGGTCGATGAGCCTGAGGCGGAGGCCGTCGTCGTGGTGGAAGAGCCGGTCGCTGAGGTCGATGAGCCTGAGGCGGAGGCCGTCGTCGTGGTGGAAGAGCCGGTCGCTGAGGTCGATGAGCCTGAGGCGGAGGCCGTCGTCGTGGTGGAAGAGCCGGTCGCCGAAATCGAAGAGCCTGAGGCGAAGGCCGTCGTGGTGGTGGAGCCGGTCGCCGAAATCGAAGAGCCTGAGGCGAAGGCCGTCGTGGTGGTGGAGCCGGTCGCCGAGGTCGATGAGCCTGAGGCGGAGGCCGTCGTGGTGGTGGAGCCGGTCGCCGAAATCGAAGAGCCTGAGGCGAAGGCCGTCGTGGTAGTGGAGCCGGTCGATGAGGTCGATGAGCCTGAGGCGGAGGCCGTCGTGGTGGTAGAGGAGCCGACCATCCCCGAGCCGGACCTAGAGCCGATGGTAATTGAAGAGATTGAAGCCGCTGCAGCCGAGGCTGCTTTCCACGAGGAACCGCGGGAAGCCGAACCTTCGATACCTGAGCCGGACCTCGAACCTGTTAGAACGGCACCGGCCTCGGCTCCGGATGCTTCGGGTACGGGCGAACTAGTCCCCCTGTCCCGCATGAGGCAGCAGATCGCGAGAGTCACGGTCAGGAGCAAGCAGGAGCAGCCGCACTTCTACATCACGTCAGACATTGACATGACTGACGCCATGCGCCTTCGCCGGCAGATCAACCAGTCGCTCGAATCTCAGGGGGTCAGGATAAGCGTCAATGACTTGATCGTCACGGCTTGCGTAGGGGCCATAAGGAGATACCCGAAGTTCAACTCATTCTTCACTGCCGACGGCATTCAGATGAACGAGAGGATCAACATCGGCATTGCCATCGCGGAGGAGTCGGGGCTCATCGTCCCAGCAATCCTGGACTGCGGCGGCAAGACGCTCAGGGAGATCTCCTCGGCCGCAAAGGACCTGATCGCACGGTCACAGTCGGGCACGCTGCGCAGCGAGGAGTACACTGGCTCCACGTTCTCGACAAGCAATCTCGGCATGTTCGACGTCACGAGCTTTACTGCGATCATTCACCCGCCACAGACCGGGGTGCTTGCCGCAGGCTCGGTCGAGAAGCGGCCCGTGGTGCAGGGCAACGACATCGTAATCCGGGAAATGATGACCGCCACGCTTTCAGCAGACCACAGAGTGGTCGACGGAGCGGAGGGAGCCCAGTTCATGATGGAGGTCAAGTCCCTGCTGGAGACACCGCTGTCGCTGCTTGTCTAAGCCAACCGCAGAGCGAGTATGACTCCGGCGTCCGGAGTGAGCGTCCTCCTGTGTAATCGTGTGCGCGCTGACGTAGGAACCGGGATCTGACGAGCATGGATCCTGAACGCCATACCACTCCGGGGCGGCGAATCTATCCGCTGGATCCGAGGGAGCTTTCGGAAGAGCAGATCGCCGTGGCTTTCGCCATGACGTCCCGCTCCTCCGACCCGTTCGATGTAATCGCGGAACGCGTGTCGGAGTCCAATGCAGCCGAGTTCCACGAGCGAATTGTTCTCAACTACGGCCATGCTTCCGTGGCCGAGCACGCTGTCATTCACATGGCCATAGAAAACGTCTCTAGGTTGGCTTGCGACGAGATCGAGGACAACAGGCTTGCGTCGTTTACGGAGCTCTCGTCAAGGTACCTGGTGATCGAGTCGAACAACTTTCACATCCCGGACGAATTGAAAGGGCATGGCCTTCGCCACGAGTACGTGCAGACATGCAAGGCGCTGTTCGAAGCTTACGAAGCCGTTTCCGAGGCGCTTCAAGCGTATCTAAGGGGCAAAGTGAGGCAAGGCGCGAACGAGAGGGACCGGACATACGAAAACCGGCTGCGCCGCCGCGCCATAGACAACGCCCGGTTCCTGCTGCCCGCCGCTACGCTCACCAACGTCGGTCTAACGATCAACGCTCGCGGGATGGAGCATGCCGTGACCAAGCTCTTGTCCTCCGAGCTACACGAGACGCGCCAGATCGGTGACGAGTTGAAGGCAAGAGCCAAGGCAGTGACTCCTACGCTAATCAAGTACGCAAACCGCAACGAATACATTGCGCTTACGCGCGACGGTCTGCGAGAGGCGAATGTTAGGAACACCGCAGACCCGCCGCCGGACTCGATCGACACCGGCCGCACGCCCAACGGACTCGAGGCCAGAATCGTGCACGCGGACCCAGACGCAGAGCGCAAGCTGGCCGCGGCCTTGCTGTACCGTTCGTCGTCGAGGCCGTACTCGGCCGCGTGGAGCGAAGCCGGGCGCCTGGGTGCTGCCGGACGAAAAGAGCTGGTCGATGAGGCCCTGAGAAGAATGGGGGATCACGACGTTCCAATTCGAGAACTCGAATCGGTCATTTACGCATTCGAGCTGGTAATGGACTACGGAGCGTACAGGGAGTTCTCCCGTCACCGTATGCAAACATACATACCGCAGCCGTTGACAGTAGAAAACGGATTCGTGACACCGCCTCGGATAAAGGACGCAAGTCTAACGGCCCGATTCCAGGACGCAGTGGAATTGTCGAACCGGGCCTTCGAGCGCCTGTCCGGCGAACTGCCGTCAGTCGCGCCGTACGTGGTTACGCACGCACACAAACGGCGAGTGCTTTCCCACATGAACCTTCGGGAGTGCTACCACCTATTCAAGCTTCGTACGCAGCCGACGGCACACTTCACCCTGCGGGAAGTTGTGGGCGCAGCCATGAAAGCCGCGAGGACGAAACATCCACTGCTGTTCGAACACCTGAAGCTGCGCTCATAGGCGACTTCCGTCTGACTCGCAGCTTGGGTTACCGAGACTCTGCCGGCTGCTCCTGCAAGGCGGCCTCGCTCTCCTGGTTCTGCAGGTAGTTCCACGCCATGAGAGCCGCCGGCACCAGGGCTACCACGCAGATGACGGCCGCAAAGACGAAGAAGTTGCTGAAGAGCGACAGACCGATGTCGATCAGATCACCGGTGAAAAGGTCCGCCCGCGCCTGAGATTCCTCAAGAGAATCGCCGGGCTTGGGCAGCGGAAGAGTCATGCCGATCGTGAGATCCGCAAACCGCCCTGTCCCCCAAGCCGCAATGGCGGCTATGCCAGCCGTCATGCCGACAATCCTCATCGCCGTGACCATTGCCGCGGCTACTCCCCTAGACTCGGCTGTAACCGAGTTGATTGCGGCAAGAGAAATGGGAGCGATAAGAAGTCCAAACCCCAGTCCAGCGATGATGAGCGGCGGAGTCATTTCCACTTGGCCGAGGTCCAGCCCCCATGTGCTCATCATTGCGTATCCCAGGGCAGCAAAGAGCAGTCCAACGCCCGACGGGAAACGGTAGTCGATACGCTTGCACACATAGCCGCCGATGATGGCGCCTATAGCCATGGCAGCCGTCAACCGCATCAAGCGCAATCCACCTTCCAGGGAGGACTCACCGTGCACGGTGTTGGCCATTAGGGGGACAGTGACCATACCGATGATCAGGGCCGCGCCAACAAGCAGATGCGTGACGTTGGCAGCACTAAATGGTCGAATCTTGAACATGGAGAGCGGCAGCAAAGGTTCGGGAATGCTAACTTGCCTGGCTATGAAGAGGCCTACCGTCGCCGCGGTCCCTGCCAAATAGACAGCCATCAAGAGGTCGGGTTCACCTATTCTGTCCAATGCGAGAGTGAAAGCGCAGAGACTTATCGCAATCAACGCGCCGCCCAAGTAGTCGATCGAGCCGCGTTGCGAAGGGCTTTTTCCCAACATGGCAAGAATGGCGACGATTATGATCAGCCCAAGCGGAATGTTAACCCAGAACACCCACGGCCAGTCCAAGAACCTCACGATAATGCCACCCCACAGCGGGCCAATTACACCGCCCGCTTCCGCCGACGCTCCGACAAGTCCGAGCGGTACTGCCCGATTGCCGGACGAATACAGATCGCCGACGATGGCGATCGATATAGGCACGAGCGCCCCCGCGCCGATAGCCTGCGCAACTCTCGCGGCAACGAGCCACCAGAGACCTCCCGCAAGCGCCGAGCCCACCGATCCCGCGATGAACAGGAGCATGGCTCCGATGTACATCTGCTTGCGGCCCCAAACGTCGGACACCCTACCCATGAGGGGCATGGCAGCCACGTAACCCAGCAAGTAGGCAGTGATGGTCCAGGCACCGCTGTCGAGCTCATTCAACTGCACGCCGAGGTCGAGCATTATTTCCGGCAGGATGGTGACGATGACGGTCTGGTCGTCGGCAGCAACGAACACGCCCGCGCACACGGGAATAAGCGCGATGTTTGGGGGAACGCGGCTCTCCCTTCCGCCGAAGCTGAAGGGGCGCAGGATGGCCGTGAGGAAACCGCTAGCTATGATGCCCACGCTCTCATCGGACGCCGTTGGGCATGGCGGTTGATGGCCCGAAATGACGCATGCGCCGCGTGTCTACTCCGGCGGCTCGACAACCATTGGCTCGTTGAATCGTGACATCGACAAGTGCCGGACCACCCCCTCCACATCTGAAGGCACTACCCTTCCGTCCACCGATGCCTCGGTCAGGAAATACCCGTCCGTGTCGATTACGAGTCTCGTGGCTACAGTCGCCCCCTCAATGGACGAGCCGAGCAGCGATTCCAGCGCCTTGGCCGGAACGCTGCCCATTAGCGTGTATACGCTTCCATTAACATCCGGCGGCTCTGCCACGCTGTGGACTTCCGCAAGTATTGCCGAGATGCCCTGGCGAGGGTTAAAGAACCCGAGCGGGCTAACGTCCAACTCGACCGTTTCCCATTCTCCGGAGAGCGGATTAGTCAACCAAGTCTCATTCCCTATAGTGATGAACTCGGAGTTGACGGCCATGTTGCCAAACTGGGCGCTGAACGATGCCGACATGCGATCCGGGTTGACGATCTCCGCTTCAGCCTCATTGAGTACAATGCCCGGCGCGAACTGGGTCGTCCCGCCTTCGTGTTGCAATATTACGTGGAACGTGGACAGGTTTTGCATCGTCTCGCCAGTCATCTTCAATATGGTCGGTATGTCTGGCGGAGCCGGAGTCGGAGTCACGCTGTCTGTGCCTTGGGATTCTCCACAAGCGGCGGCGATCAGAACACAGGCCGCGCCTAGAATTGTCAGCCATCTCTTCATCTTCGGGCAAGTTCTCCAGGCTATGACATGGTGCACTCAAGACCGTCAACCGGGACGAGCTTGTAGAGTGCACGGGTTCGCGCATAATACAAGAGGCCCCGTTGCATCGGCAACGGGGCCTCTCTAAATGCCAGTTTAAGGCGTAAGCTACGCGGAGGTTCGAGACCTTCTGCGAACCAAGATAAGCATCCCGCCCGCCATGATAAACGATAGGGCGGCGATCAATGTGCCGCCAACGATGCCCGGCACCGCAGGATCGCCAACGCTCAGCGACTCAATGGAAGGACCAATCGCCGAGGGCAGGCCGTCCGTACCTGGCAAGAGCGTGTAGGTGGCCATCGCCTGCGCTGCAGCATGCACATGGACCACTCCCGGCTCCAATGTTAGAGCGCCTGAAGTTGCGTTAGAGCTTGTGAAGCCCTCCATGGCCGCGTTCATAAGGCTTGCGGCGTTGGCTGCGTAAGTCCTCGCCAACAAAGCAACGTCCGTGGCAAGCACTTCCAACCCAACATCTCTTGCCGCCATCAGCTTGTCATCCACATAAGCACCATATCCGTCCACAGCAGCCGCATTCATGACGATTGTGCTTACTTCGGGAGCGGAGGCGGCGGCAACGAGGGCGACTTGCCGGTTCGCGGAGCGCGCTAGCAGACCCACGCCGTCGCCGTTATCGCCCGTAGTTCCATCGCCGTTGTGGTCGCCGTAGTTCTCGCCGTCGATGCCTTCGATCTCGTTGACCATGGCTTCGGCGTGCATCTTTATCTGATTGATGTCGTTGGCGGCAGCGGCCCGTCGTGCGTCGCCTAGAGCGATCATGGTCTGGGCTCTCAATTGACCCAGATGGCCCATGCTGTCCCCTTCCGAGGCGCTTGAGAGCAACTCACGAATGTACTTCATGGCCGAGCGAGGTATTGAGGCGCTGAAAGCAATCTCATCGGACGGCGCCGGATCACTGTCAGGCACCGGCTCCGCGGTAATCACGAGCTTATCGTACTGGGCCAGCAGATCTTCGCTGGGGCTTTGAAAACTCAGGCTTCCGCTTCCCGTGCCCTCAGTGCCGTCGGCGGTGAGGGCTATGATCCCAATGCTCTGCTTCACAGAACTCTTATCGTTGACAAGCCAGCCTTCATACGCGGTGTCAGCGGCAGGAAGTGGCACTCCATTGAGCATCACCGTGATAGCGCCGTTGGGGTGAACCATACCCCCAGCATCGGTGTAGTCGGAGATTAGGCCGGCACTGGGCTCAGGCTCTCCTTCCTGGGCAAAAGCGATCCCGGCGGGCAGCAGCAAAAGCACAGCCACTGCTAGGATCAAGGACAGCTTGGACATCTTAAAAGCCTCCGCCTCGGTGTACTCGGTGTATAGACAGGAATCTTGGCCGCTATACAGTACCACACGAGTGCGCCTCCGCAAAGTCCATAGGTACGCACTTTACGTCCAGAATCAGGCAATTCGAGTCTGCCCCCGGGGAGGGCCTCACAAGGTGCTATAACTCGGCTCTTTAGAAGCGCACTTAACCGATCAGACGGGGGCAATGTCTCCAGATACATTCAGTGTCGATCAGCGGCCCACCTGCGTTGAGTTTCTAGAGGTCCCCTTGCAGCACGCTCTCACCCGAAGGTACTGAGGTGATCTCTATCGCTTCGATCTCTTCCCAAGAACCCACCGGGATTATCACTGTCTGACCGTAACCCGTAGGGTCTACGCTGAACACGCCGGCATTGTGCCTGAAACCGTCCCGAACCAGCCAAACCCTGTACAAAGAACCCTGGTCATTGGCAGGCAACTCCCGCGCGGTCAGGAACGCGCTGCCTCCTTCGCCTTCAAATATGATAAGGCCCTGCGCTTGGGAACCCACATTCGCAGATTTCTGGGAGGTGGAAGTAAGCACGCTTACGAGCTTGTCCGGCGAGGCGAGCATGTACGCCATGTCCCGCTGCTCCTTGATCATATCCATCATCTCGCCCTCAGCTTCAGACATCTCCTTCACCATTGTGACAAGAGAGTCCTGCTCTTCCTCGAGCGCGTCCACCTGCGCGGTCAGGACGGCTGCCTGGCCCTCCTCAATTGCTGCGACGTCGTCCAGCCTCGTCTTGAGTGCGTTGTTTTCACGGTTCACAGTGTCTATTCGGTTGTCAAACCACATTCCGCCGCCAATGACCACCACCGCGAACGCGGCAGCCATCGCGTATCGGGCATAACCTGCGGCAGTACGCCAGAATCCGCCCAGAGACCACAGCGCATCTGACCTGGGCGACGAGCGCAAGGGGCGAACAGGGTGCGGCTCCAACCGATCGATGCGCTCGAAGAGGCCCACCTTCACCCTGTCAGGTGCCACGAGTCTCGGTACCGAGTAGGCCATTTGTACTGCCAATTCTCCGCCGTCCCTGAGCCGGAGCTCGCAATCGGAACAGCCGTCCAAATGCGCCTCTACCCCGTCCCTTTCCTTGGGATCCAGTGCTCCGAGGATGTACGAGTCCAACAGTTCCGCTGCTTCCCTACAATCCATGCTCCACCCACTCCTGCGCCTGGCTGCCAAGAACCTCTCTCAGCTTCTTAAGCGCCAACCTCATCCGTGTCTTTACCGTTCCAAGCGGTTGGTCGAGCTTCTTGGAGATCTCCGAGTGTGTCAGACCTCCAAAGTATGCCAGCTCGACGATGCTTCTCTGCTCCGGCCTCAACTCCATCAGCGCATTCCGTATCTTGCCCACATCGAACCTGGACGCCGTGTACCTCACCGGATCGGTGGTGTCGTCAGCGGCCCTGGTCTCGAAATCGGTGTCATACTGGACTACGTTCCTGTCTCTTTTGTTCCGCCTTATCTCGTCTATGGCCCTGTGATGAGCAATGCTAAAAAGCCACGACTTGAACGACCCTCTTCCCGGTTTGTAGCTGGACGCGCGCCTCCAAACGTTGAAGAATGTGTCCTGAGTGACCTCTTCTGCAGCCTGCGGGCTCCTCAGCATGCGCATCGACAGCGAGTAGATCGCATTACCATACCTGTAGTACAGGGCTTCCAGCGCGTCCCGCCCTTTCTCCTTAACCAATTCCAGTAGTTCCACGTCTTCCAGCCCTTCGTATGCGTTCACTCCGCACCACCCTCAATGGTGGCGCCAGCGAGCGCTACTACCCCAATTGGATTACGAACAGAGGCTGTCACGTGGATTTCTCCGAAATCAGCAAGCCGCTTTTCAATGGCCTAACCGGGAGGCCGCCGCTCGAGCCGATTATATCAAAGGGTGCGCAGGGCACCGGCCGCGATATGCACTGCCCCGTTCAACAGTTCGAACTGTTGATTGCTCCCCCACTCACCTCGTAACGTGCCGCGCCGTCCAGGAGCGGGCTCTTCACCGATTCCGGGGCTGCGGTGGTGATCAGGCATTGTTCGTACTTCGATACGTGTTCGAGCACAAGGGCCCTGCGGTTCGGATCCAACTCAGAGAGCACATCGTCCAGAAGCAGAAGCGGATGGCCCCCGCTCCTGCCGCTGATGTAGCGGGCCTCCGCGAGCTTGAGGGCCAGCGTCGCGGTGCGCGCCTGCCCGCGTGACGCGAAGGCGGCCGCATCCCTACGGTCGACGAGTATTCGCGCATCGTCCCGATGCGGTCCGTATGACGTAACGCCTGCGGCGATGTCGCGGTCCCAGCCTGCGGACAGGACCTCCAGGAGTCGCTTGCCTGCGTCCTCCGGGCCACACTCGTCCACCGAAACGCTCGGAAGATACTCCACGTCCACTGGTTCCGTCCCTCCCGTCAGCTCCTCGTGAATGGGTTTGGCCAGATCTGCAAGCCGCTTGATTGTGTCCCGGCGGCAGACCATCACGTACGCCCCCTCGTCGGCCAACTGCCGGTCCCAGAGCGCCAACTCGTGCGAAGGCGCCCGGCCTGACCTGATGGTCTTTAGCAGATGGTTGCGCTGCCTGAGAACGCGCTGAAAGCGTTGCAGCGAACGAAGATACGCAGAGTCCAGCTGGGAATTGATTATGTCCAGGTAGCGTCTCCTCGACGACGGGGAGCCGAAAACTAGCTCGAGGTCCTGGGCGCTGAACATCACTCCATGAATCCGGCCAACGAGATCGCCAACACGTCTCGGAAGCCCATTGATCCTGACGTACTTACTCATAGAGGCGTCTTCCACTGAATGTTCTGGGGAAGCCGCAGTGCTTCTGGCTGTGGTCTCAGCCGGTGACACACGGTAGCCGATCATAATCCTGACGACCTCATGTCCCAGTTCCGCCTCCGACACAACCTGGGTGTGGACCTCTTGGGTAATGGGTTGCCGAAGGACGAGGTCTCTCTCTGTGGCCGTTCGCGACGACTTGCCGATCACCAACATGTAAACGGCTTCAAGCAGGTTGCTCTTGCCCTGTCCGTTGTCACCGTGAATCAAGGTTATGCCCGGCCTCAGTTCAAGGTCCAACTCGCGGTAGTTGCGAAAGTTCAGTAACTTGAGCCGGCTGATATGGATGGAAACGGCCTCTGCGTGGAAGGGGTGCGCACTGTATTATAGGCTTGCCTTCCCCTAAGAAGATGACACCCAGCCCACACGAGTCCACATCCGTACTGGCGTTAGCCGGAGGCGTAGGCGGCGCCAAGCTGGCGCTGGGCCTCAGCAGAGTCCTGCCCCCCGGCCGCCTCAGCATCGTGGTGAACACCGGAGACGACGAGGAGTTCTACGGTCTGCACGTCTCGCCTGACCTGGACACTGTCATGTACACGCTCGCCGGTGTTTCCAACCGCCAGACCGGATGGGGCCTGCAAGGCGACACACACGTGACTCTGGAGGCGCTCCGTGGGTACGGTGAAGATACCTGGTTTGGCCTGGGCGACCGCGACCTCGCAACACACCTCCGGCGGACGGCGATGCTCCGCCGAGGCTACTCGCTGTCCGAGGTTACGGCATCACTCTGTCGAGCACTTGGCGTGACCCACGCCCTGGCACCCATGACCGACGGTCCTGTCAGGACGAAGGTGCTGACTCAGCACGGTGAGCTGGCTTTTCAGGAGTACTTCGTAAAGCACCGCTGCGAGCCGCCCGTCACAGGCCTGCGCTTCGAAGGTTCCGACAACTCAGAGCCTTCGACTGCATTCCGCGAGGCGTTGAGCGCCGCGCATGCATTGGTCTTTTGCCCATCCAATCCCTTCTTCAGCGTGGCGCCCATCCTGGCCGTTCCCGGCATCAGGCCCGCGATTGAAGGATTCTCGGGTACCAGAATCGCTGTGAGCCCAATCGTCGGCGGCAAGGCGCTACGCGGTCCTGCAGCCAAGATGTTGGCCGAACTTGGGCACGACGTGTCGGCCCTCGGCGTCGCCAGGAGCTACCTCGGGCTGTGCGACGTATTCGTTGTGGACAAGACCGATCGGGTCTTGGCGCCAAAGATCGAGGCGCTGGGGATGGACGTCTGCGTCACCGACACCGTCATGTCGGACGACGCTGACAAGGTGAGGCTGGCCGAGCGGGTCTGCCGCCTCGCCGGGCTGGCCCCGTAGGCGGAGGACAATGGGTACCGTGACGGCGGTAGTGCCGGTGAAGGATTTAGCACGGTCCAAGTCCAGGCTCGCGGAGGTACTCACGGCAGACCAGCGGATTGCCCTCAGCCTGGGCATGCTGCGCCGCGTGATCTTGGCAGCATCACTTGGCTGTCATCGTGTCGTGGTCGTGGGCAAGGACACGTGCGCTCGCCGCGTCGCAGAGGAGCTTGGCGCGCAGTGGGCCGAAGACACGGCCAGTGACTTGAACAGCGCCGTCTCACTCGTCTTCACCGAGCTAAAGGCCGAAGGCACCTCACCCATGTACCTTCCCGCGGACCTGCCGTTCGTGCGGGGTGAGGACATAGAACATCTGCTCCGGCTGTCACGGCGTGGAACGGTCCTTACCTTGTCGCCGGCGCGGTTCGACGGCGGCACCAATGCGATAGTCGTGCCACCGGAATCGCCGTTCCGGCCAGCGCTGACGGGACAGAGCTTCGACCGCCACCGGGACGCTGCCCGCGCGCTCGGACTTCGGACAGCGTACCTCGACTCGCCGGGGCTGGGCATCGACATAGACAGGCCAGAGGATCTCGCTTTAGCCGAGACAGTCGAGCCAGGGATCACGAAGGCGCTTACTGGAGGATGAGTTGATGTTGGAAGCACAGGAGTCTCAGGGCAAATCGCCGAAACTGGGGGTGCTGCTACCGACCAGGGCGCTGCTGATGAGAGGCGGACGGCCAGTCGACCTAGAGCCGGTGATGGACATGGCCCGAATGGCGGAAGACGCCGGCCTGGACTCGGTGTGGGTCGGCGACAGCCTTACGGCAAAGCCAAGGCCCGAGCCACTGACCACGCTTGCGGCCGTCGCGGCACGCACGGGCCGCGTGCGACTAGGGACGGCGGTGCTGCTGGCAGCGCTCCGGCATCCGGTATCGCTGGCGCAGGCGGCAGGGACCGTCGATCTTATCTCCGGCGGTCGGCTCGTCCTCGGCGTGGGCGTCGGGGGAGCTTTCAACGACGCGCAGCGCCGCGAGTGGTGGAACGCGGGCGTCGACCCCGCCACGCGGTCAAGCCGGTTCGAGGAGGTGGTCTCCGTTGCCAGGCGGCTGATGGCAGGCGAGGCGGTCACACATCGCGGCAGGCACTTCGAGTTGGAGGACGTGAGCGTGGAGCCGGTGTCTCCGCAGGGCGGCGTGCCGGTCCTAGTGGCGTGCCACTGGCGCGCGAACGTGGAGCGGCAGTTCCACCGCGCTGCCGAGTTCGGCGACGGCTACATTTCGATTTCCGACTACCCGGACGAGTTCGTCAAGGTTGGAGAAAAGGTCAGAAGCCAGAGCGGGCAACTAAGCAGGGACGCCGCCGAAATGGAGGCCATCTTCTACGTCACCGTCAACCTGAACGACGACGAAGAGGCGGCCGCGGAGGAGGCAGACCGGTTCTTGCGCGGGTATTACGGCATCAACATCTGGGGAGACCGGTGGGGGCCGTACGGACCGGCAGAGCGGGCCGCGGAACGGATCCGACGGTACGCAAGCGCGGGAGCGGACACGGTTATAGTGCGCTTCGCGTCCTTCGACCAGCCGGGCCAGATGCGTATTTTTCTTGAGAGGGTCGTGCCGCTGGTTGTCGGAGAAAGGACAGCTTAGACTACGAACGGTCGCCTACCCGGTCGGCATCCCGTCTGCTTCCAGCGTCCGGGCTTCGATCAGGGCCTGGAGTTCGTCCTCGTCTATGATCGCCACTTCTAGCCGCTGGGCGTCGGCCAGCTTCGACCCGGCGTCCGCCCCCGCCACCAAGTAGTCGGTGTTCTTGCTGACGCTGCCGCTTACCGCGCCTCCCAGCGCCTTGATGCGGTTCTGGAGTTCCGAACGACTTAAGCCGGCCAGCCGACCCGTCACGACGAAGCGGAGGCCCTCGAACACCTGAAGGCCTGCGTCCTCCTCAGCCTCCTGCTCCATGTTGACGCCGCGCTCCTGCAGCCTTCCAACGACCTCGCAGTTGGCCTCGTTAGCGAAGTACTCGACGATGGCTTGGGCGATCTTGGGACCGATGGAGTCGATAGCCTCGAGGTCCTCCGTGGTCGTCTCCATGAGCGCATCCAGCTTCAGGAACCTAGCGGCAAGCACCTCGGCGACCTCGGAGCCGACGTGAGGTATGCCGAGGGCCGTAAGCAACCTCGAGAGTGGCTGCTCCTTGCTTTTCCGGATGGAGGCCAGCAGATTCGAGCTGCTCTTCTCGCCCATCCTGTCGATCGCCACGAGATCTTCCAGCTTGAGCGCGTACAGGTCGGAGACGTCGCGCAGCAGGCCGTGTTCGATGAGGGCCTGGCCCTGCTTCGTGCCCATGCCTTCAATGTCCATTGCGCCCCGGCTCACGAAATGCTCGACAAGCCTGACTAGCTGCGCCGGGCACGCCGGGTTGTCGCATTGGGTCACAGCCTCTTCACCCTTGCGCGCCGCCGGACCGCCGCAGCTTGGGCACGTGCGGGGCATCTCGAACACGCGCTCGTCGCCGGTGCGGCGCGACTCGATGACGGTCACGATCTGGGGGATCACCTCACCCGCCCTTTCGACGACCACCGAGTCGCCGATGCGTATGTCCTTGGACCGAATGTAGTCTTCGTTGTGGAGCGTTGCCTGCTTTACGGTGGCTCCGCCCACGTTGACCGGCTCCAGGATCGCGTACGGGTTGAGGCTGCCGGTCCTGCCGACGTTGACGCGGATGTCCAGCACCCTGGTGGTCATCTGCGTTGCCGGGAATTTGAAGGCCACGGCCCATCTCGGCTCCCTGCCCACGTGACCCAGGTGCTGCTGGTAGTCCAGCCGGTTGATCTTGATCACGGAGCCATCGCAGCCGTAGTCCAGGTCGTCCTTCGCCTCGAGCCACTGCTTGTGGAAGTCCACCGCCTCTTCCGGAGTGGACACCAGTCGGTTGTTGGGGTTTGTCTTGAAGCCTATCTCCGCCAGGAAAGCCAGCCTTTCCCAGTGCGTTTCAGGCACAGCGCCTTCCGCCCAACCGAGGCTGTAGACGAAGATGTCCAGCGGCCGCTCGGCGGTGAGGCGCGGGTCGAGCTGCCGCAGCGAGCCGGCCGCGGTGTTGCGGGGATTGGCGTACGTGGGAAGGCCCTGCTCACGCCGCTGCTCGTTGAAGCGCTCGAAGGCCGTCTTCGGGAACAGCACCTCGCCGCGCACCTCGAACCGGGCGGGCGAACGGCCCCGGACACGCAGCGGAACGCTCCGGACTGTGCGCAGGTTCAGCGTGACGTCCTCGCCGGACGTGCCGTTGCCGCGTGTCGCGCCGCGCACCAGCACGCCGTCCTCGTAGGTGAGGGCGACGGCGAGGCCGTCGAACTTAAGCTCGCAGACGAGGTCGAAGTCGCTGCGCTCCAGCGTATCGGCGGCGCGGCGGTGCCAGGCCATGAACTCATCTTCGTCGAAGGCGTTGCCGAGGCCGAGCAGCGGCAACGGGTGGCGCACCTCCTGGAAGCCGCTAGCGGGCTGGGCGCCGACGCGCTGGGTGGGCGAGTCCTGCGTCACGAGGTCCGGGCGCTCGGCCTCCAGAGCGAGCAGATCGTTCATCAGCGCATCGAACCGGGCGTCGCTGATCTCCGGCTGGTCCAGCACGTGGTACAGGTGGTTGTGCCTGTCTATCTCGCGCCGCAGCTCTTCGAGTTCTTCTAAGACGGACTGGTCTGACAAGTAGGGACCGCCTCCATTCAGATGGCGCAATAGTAGCGGCGGCCTACGCGGGCCTCAAGCAGCGGGCGGGCGCGGAGTGAGGCTGTAGTCGAGAGGCGGACCGTGCCGAAGCTACTCGTGGACTAGGAGGGGATCAGTGGTCGCCGGCCAGTGCCGCGCGGGCCCGATTCGGAAAAATCTGTCTCATTTTGTCTCAGTTCGTCTCATTCCGTAGCTGGGACCGACTGGGGCCTGAGACGTTCTTGGGACACTTCTGAGGCAGGAGTGAGGCAGTTCCGGGACACTTTGGGATGAAAATGAGACAGGGTGCCGGAGTTGGCCTCACCCCACCTACTCCCATCGGGGAGGCCTTTGTGTATCGTCCGTGCGCGTGTGAGAAACCCCATCCCAGCCCTTCGACTTCGCTCAGGACAGGCCCTTCCCCAGCAGACTGGGGAAGGGGTCAAAGGAGTGCATTGCCGTCCGCGGGCAGGAATGAGGCAGGGCCTTGGGGTTGCCTTCACCCCACCTACTCCCATCGGGGAAGCCTTTGTGTATCGTCCGTGCGCGTGTGAGAAACCCCATCCCAGCCCTTCGACTTCGCTCAGGACAGGCCCTTCCCCAGCAGACTGGGGAAGGGGTCAAAGGAGTGCATTGCCGTCCGCGGGCAGGAATGAGGCAGGGCCTTGGGGTTGCCTTCACCCCACCTACTCCCATCGGGGAAACCTTTGTGTATCGTCCGTGCGCGTGTGAGAAACCCCATCCCAGCCCTTCGACTTCGCTCAGGACAGGCCCTTCCCCAGCAGACTGGGGAAGGGGTCAAAGGAGGGCATCTCCGTCCGCGGGCAGGAATGAGGCAGGGCGCCGGAGTTGGCCTCACCCCACCTACTCCCATCGGGGAGGCCTTTGTGTATCGTCCGTGCGCGTGTGAGAATCCCCATCCCAGCCCTTCGACTTCGCTCAGGACAGGCCCTTCCCCAGCAGACTGGGGAAGGGGTCAAAGGAGTGCATTTCCGTTCTGAGGCAGGAGTTTGGCATTGGCCTCTTTCGAGGGAGAGGGGAGACGAGATGTGGGAATGTCCGCGCAAACCGGCCGGGAGGGGCCATTTCATAGCTGAGATGAGCGTACGAGATCTCCAGGGCCGGCCATTCGCGGCCATAAGCGGCCGCCAGGGCAGTGCCCTGGACCCATAAGACAAGATACGAGGTCTTTGGAGGCGGGCAAGAACCGCCACCGGGGCGTGGGGTTCGATCCCGAGAGGATGCGTCGACTGACACAGTTGAGTGGTTTCCATCCAGCTATTATAGTACAGTTGTTCGCTTGGGTCAATTACGCTGACGGGGGGCGTCCCTTCCCAAAGGCTGCTGGGGAAGGCTAGGAAGGAACTTCCGCCAACGTCTGCCTGATCACTTCAAGCACACCATCAACGTTACGCAGCACATCGTTGTTCCAAAACCGCAGGACCCTGTGGCCGCGCGACTGGAGCCAACGAGTCCGCTCGGCGTCATAGCCCGCACGCTCTTGCCCATGTTGGCCTCCATCAACTTCGACCACGAGCCGCCGCTGCAGGCAAACGAAGTCTACGATGTATGGCCCGATGACGTACTGTCGCCTGAACTTGTGGTCATCGAGTTGCCGCAGACGCAGGTGCTTCCAGAGAGCACGCTCGGCATCGGTCAGTGAGGAGCGGAGGCGGCGTGAGGCCTTGGTCTGATTTCGGCGCGGCATGTCTCAGGCGTATGGTGGACTGACCCCATCCTAACCTTCCCCAGCAGACTGGGGAAGGGACCAGAATGCCTCCTCCAATGACTGAAGGGATGGCCACACCAAAGAATCTCCGCAATGATTCGACCACGAGCCGCCGCTGCAGGCAGTGGACTGACCCCATCCTAACCTTCCCCAGCAGACTGGGGAAGGGACCAGAAAGCCTCCTCCAATGACTGAAGGGATGGCCTCGCCAAGGAATCTCCGCAATGATTCGACCACGAGCCGCCGCTGCAGGCGGGGGACTGACCCCATCCTAACCTTCCCCAGCAGACTGGGGAAGGGACCAGAAAGCCTCCCACAATCACTGAAGGGATGGCTACACCAAGGAATCTCCGCAATGATTCGACCACGAGCCGCCGCTGCAGGCGGGGGACTGACCCCATCCTAACCTTCCCCAGCAGACTGGGGAAGGCACCAGAGAGCCTCCCACAATCACTGAAGGGATGGCCACACCAAGGATTCTCCGCAATGATTCGACCACGAGCCGCCGCTGCAGGCGGGGGACTGACCCCATCCTAGCCTTCCCCAGCAGACTGGGGAAGGCACCAGAGAGCCTCCCACAATCACTGAAGGGATGGCCACACCAAGGATTCTCCGCAATGATTCGACCACGAGCCGCCGCTGCAGGCGGGGGACTGACCCCATCCTAGCCTTCCCCAGCAGACTGGGGAAGGGACCAGAATGCCTCCTCCAATGACTGAAGGGATGGCCACGCCAAGGAATCTCCGCAATGATTCGACCACGAGCCGCCGCTGCAGGCGGTGGACTGACCCCATCCTAGCCTTCCCCAGCAGACTGGGGAAGGGACCAGAATGCCTCCTCCAATGACTGAAGGCATGGCCACGCCAAGGACTCTCCGCAATGATTCGACCACGAGCCGCCGCTGCAGGCGGTGGACTGACCCCATCCTAGCCTTCCCCAGCAGACTGGGGAGGGGACCAGAAAGCCTCCTCCAATGACTGAAGGCATGGCCACGCCAAGGACTCTCCGCAATGATTCGACCACAAGCCGCCGTTGCAGGCGGTGGACTGACCCCATCCTCACCTTCCTCAGCAGACTGGGGAAGGGACCAGAAAGCCTCCTCCAATGACTGAAGGGATGGCCACGCCAAGGAATCTCCGCAATGATTCGACCACGAGCCGCCGCTGCAGGCGGTGGACTGACCCCATCCTAGCCTTCCCCAGCAGACTGGGGAAGGGGCCAGAAAGCCTCCTCCAATGACTGAAGGGATGGCCACCCAAGGAATCTACGAAATGATTCGACCACGAGCCGCCGCTACAGGCGGTGGACTGACCCCATCCCTTCGAGGGACTCAGGGCAGGCTCTAGCCTTCCCCAGCAGACTGGGGAAGGGACCAGAAAGCCCCCTCTCCAGATCGTGGAGAGGGGGCCTCTGTTTTCACTCTCACCTCAATCCTCTCCCATCAAGGGAGAGGAAGTTGGGCTGTGGGCCGACTATCTCTTAACCCTAACCCTGGCGCGCCTGCGGGCGGCCATGATGCCAGCGCCGCCGAGCAGCAGGGTACCGCCTGCCGCTGCCAGCGCGATCTGCAGACCGGACGAGGGGGCCGCGCCGCCGACGGTAACGCCGGTCAGGTCGGGCTCCGGAACCCTTGGCAGCGTGGGTGTTGGCGTAGACTCAACGATTGCGGGATCCACCACACGCGGGAACCTTAAGTCGAAGGACGCGCAGTTCCCGGACGTGTCGCATACCTCGATCGTGACCGTGGTAGCCGCACTAGTCTCGCGCCCGGGCCTTCCGGTGATGACGCCCGTCGTCTCGTCCAAGCGCAGGACCCTCGGCAACTGACCCTTCTCAATTGCGTAAGAGGCAATGTCGTCCTCGGTGATGGGACTGATCGGCCGTATCCGAACGTTCAGGACCAAGGCCTGTGGCACATTCCACGTCACGTCCGGCTTCATGTCGTCCGTAGATGGCGCTTCGATAGTTACGCTGGACTCGTCGAGCTCATAGTCAACACGGTCCACCCGCAGCTTGCCGGAGATCGTACCCGCCTCCGAGACGGCTACGGTGTACGTGAACGGGTTGTCATCACTGTCGGCCAAGATGAACCTGTAGTCCCGACCATCGGGCCGCACCTGGTTGTCAGAAAGACTACTTTCTACGTACGTGAAACCGCTGGGCAGCGTTTCCGTGACCACGGCTTGAGTGGCACCCTCCACGGTGATCGTTACAACCACGTTCTCACCACCAGCCGCCACCGATCCAGAATCGAGCGATCTCGATGCGCTCGGGCCACCCTCAACAGTTACGCTGGAATCGTCGAAATCATAGTCAACACGGTCCACCCGCAGCTTGCCAGAGATCGTGCCCGCCTCCGAGACGGCCACGGTGTACGTGAACGGGTTGTCAGCACTGTCGGCCAGGATGAACTGGTAGTCCCGACCATCGGGCCGCACCTGGTTGTCAGGGAGACTGCTTTCTACGTACGTGAAACCGCTGGGCAGCGTTTCCGTGACCACGGCTTGAGTGGCACCCTCCACGGTGATCGTTACAACCACGTTCTCACCACCAGCCGCCACCGATCCAGAATCGAGCGATCTCGATGCGCTCGGGCCACCCTCAACAGTTACGCTGGAATCGTCGAAATCATAGTCAACACGGTCCACCCGCAGCTTGCCAGAGATCGTGCCCGCCTCCGAGACGGCCACGGTGTACGTGAACGGGTTGTCATCACTGTCGGCCAGAATGAACTGGTAGTCCCGACCATCGGGCCGCACCTGGTTGTCAGGGAGACTGCTTTCTACGTACGTGAAACCGCTGGGCAGCGTTTCCGTGACCACGGCTTGAGTGGCACCCTCCACGGTGATCGTTACAACCACGTTCTCACCACCAGCCGCCACCGATCCAGAATCGAGCGATCTCGATGCGCTCGGGCCACCCTCAACAGTTACGCTGGAATCGTCGAAATCATAGTCAACACGGTCCACCCGCAGCTTGCCAGAGATCGTGCCCGCCTCGGAGACGGCCACGGTGTACGTGAACGGGTTGTCATCACTGTCGGCCAGGATGAACTGGTAGTCCCGACCATCGGGCCGCACCTGGTTGTCAGGGAGACTGCTTTCTACGTACGTGAAACCGCTGGGCAGCGTTTCCGTGACCACGGCTTGAGTGGCACCCTCCACGGTGATCGTTACAACCACGTTCTCACCACCAGCCGCCACCGATCCAGAATCGAGCGATCTCGATGCGCTCGGGCCATCTCCAGCCGTAGGCGTAGGAGTGGGTGTGGTCGCCGCTTCTATAGTTACGCTGGAATCGCTGGAATCGCTGGAATCGTCGAAATCATAGTCAACACGATCCACCCGCAGCTTGCCGGAAATCATGCCCGCCTCCGAGACGGCCACGGTGTACGTGAACGGATTGTCATCACTGTCGGCCAGAATGAACTGGTAGTCCCGACCATCGGGCCGCACCTGGTTGTCAGGGAGACTGCTTTCTACGTACATGAAACCGCTGGGCAGCGTTTCCGTGACCACGGCTTGAGTGGCACCCGAAACGGTGATCGTTACAACCACGTTCTCACCAGCCGCCACCGATTCAGAACCGAGCGATCTCGATGCGCTCGGAGGGTCCTGTCCAGCTACAGTACCCAAGGTCAACAGCCCCATCAGGACCGCCACTACTGATGCTGCCATGACTGCCAACAATTTTCTGAGCAAAGCCCTTGTTCTCCTCTACGCTGTTTGCTTATGCCTCCTAGCCGACCTCATAGCTAAAGATGAGGTCGGCTAGATCCGCTTTCTCAAGCGTCCAATTACACTGCTTGCTTATGACTTCTAGCCAACCTCATAGCTAAAGATGAGGTCAACTAGATCCTCTTTCTCAAGCGTCTCGTTGACGTTGTAGTCGAAGATCGCTTCGACCAATTCTTCCTTGTCTATCCTGTCGTTGTTGTTGTCATCGTACCGCTCCAACGGGGTCATATCGGCAGTATCGTCCACGTCCGTGACCGTGATGGTTACGTCTATGGTGTCGATGGCGTCTGCGCTGTCCGTGGCCGTGACTGTGACGGAGTAGCTGGTCTTCGTCTCGAAGTCCAGCGCCACCGCTGTCCTTAGCTGGCCGTTAGCCCGGGCGATGTCGAAGCTTCCGGCATCGGTACCGCTGAGCGTGTAGGTCAGCGTGTCGCCGCTGTCATCGTCCGTGGCCTCAACCCTGGCGCCGATATCTGCGCCCACTGCCGCGTCCTCAGCAACCGTGCGCGTCGTAGCGGCGCTTGCGAACTCTGGGGGAGTGTTAGCCACTACTTCACTCGTGATCGTGATTTCCGGCTCTTCGTCAACATCGGTGACCGTCACGGCGACCATGCGGTCCTCGTGGAGCGTGCCGTCCGAGGCCCGCACCGTTACCTCGTACTCGTTGTCCCTGTCCCTGTCCGTCGGGTCCTCAAAGTCGGGCTCCTCCCTGAATTCGAGGACGCCCGCGCCGCTGAGCTGGAACTTGGCCCCATCCGTTCCCATCAGCGTCAGGTTGACGTTGAGGCCCTCCGGGTCGGTCGCCGCGTAGGTGACGCCACCTTCGGTCGTAACGAAGCCTGTTACCCTGCCGACTTCGAACAGAGCGGTCTGTCCCTCCGGCGAGTTTAATGCTTTCGGTGACGCTGCTGTGGCCGTAACCTCGTCGAACTCCGGCTTCTCGTTCATGTCCGTGAGCGTGATTGTCACGGTCGCGTCGACGAAAATATTGGTGTCTGCATCTTCAGCGGTGGCGTCACCGGTGACGTCGGTAGCCCGGACGGTGACAACGCAACTGTTCAGAGCAATGCAATTATCGTCTTGGTTCGCTGTCGAATCGAAGTTCAATTCCACGGCAGTCGTTATCTGGCCGGTCTTCTGGTCGATCTCGAACTTGGCGTCGTCGTTATCGGTCACGTCGACCAGCGTGTAGTTCACCGCGCCGTGATTGCCCGTGGCCCTCACCGGGGCGCCTACATTCCTGCCCTTCTCCCCCTCGGCCACGCTCCTATCGATCTCGGCCGGGTCGAACTTGAGCTTGTTGGCCCCGACCCGGGTCGCCAGCACGCGGTAGTCGGAGGTCAGAGAGGCGGATTCCTGATTCACGTTGTCTGTAACCGTGTAGGTCACCTTCACGCGGAGGCTCTTGCCCACGTCGTCAAGGGTCACAGTGTAGCTATTGGGATCATCAGCCGGATTCTCAATCTTGGCGCTCCCTCTGTACCACTCCCAGACGGGGACGCCTACCACGCCGCCGCCGGCGGCTACGTCCTTATCAGTCCCTGCTATGTCGCCATCGGTCGCGCTGGCCACAAGGCTTGCGCCTACCTGGAACTGGAGCGGCTCCGGCGTGGCTGCTAGGCGATTGGCTCCGCCGTCGGGATCGACGGTCCAGGTCACCACCCCGTCCTCGTCCACGTCCGTGACCTTGACCGTGACCTTGTGGTAAGCGGTCTTGGCGTCTGCCTCTACCGACGAGTCGGCGGCGGTCACGACCACCTTGTAGGTGTTCGTATTGTCGTCGCTTGCCGGTCCTGTGCCTCTGGGCGCCTCGAAGTCGGGGGAGGTATCGGCTGTCCCGACAGCGAAGGCGAGCTCCCCGTCCTCGTTGATGTCGAAGTGGTCGCCGTCAACTCTGTCGGCGTTTTCTACATCATCAATATCGCCGATGGGAACGTCGTTCCCCAGCACATCCCAGATGATCGGCGTTACGCCCTCAGGGTCGTCGGCAGTGAACGTGGCAACGGGGTCGGTGCCGCCCTCGGCGTAGGTGAGGGACTCTTTGCCGGAGATCTCCGGCTCTTCGTCAACATTGGCGACCGTCACGGACACCATGCGGTCCTCGCGGAGCGTGCCGTCCGAGGCCCGCACCGTCACCTCGTACTCGTTGTCCCTGTCCCTGTCCGTCGGGTCCTCAAAGTCGGGTTTCTCCCTGAATTCGAGGATCACACCGTCATCGCTGGACTTGAGATGGAACTTGGCCCCGTCCGTTCCCATCAGACGGTAAGTAACGGTTCTGTCCTCCGGGTCGGTCGCCGCGTAGACACTCTCTCCTGTTGTAGCTCTTTGGTCACCGTCAGAATCGGAGTCTACTACCGTTGTGCCTTCCTCGACGGACACCATCTTGTCCCCGGTAGAGAACGTCGGCTTCTCGTCCACGTTCGTGATCTTGATGGTCACGGTCGCATCTATGAAAACGGGTGGGTCATCTACTGCATCTTCAGCGGTGGCGTCACCGGTGGCGTCGGTAGCCCGGACGGTGACAACGCAACTGTTCAGAGCAGTGCAATTATCGTCTTGGTTCGCTGCCGAATCGAAGTTCAATTCCACGGCAGTCGTTATCTGGCCGGTCTTCTGATCGATCTCGAACTTATTGTTGTCGCCGCTAGTAGCATCGGCCAGCGTGTAGTTCACCGCGCCATGGTTGCCCGTGGCCCTCACGGGGGCGCCTACATTCCTGTCCTTCTCGCCCTCGGCCACGCTCCTATCGATCTCGGCCGGGTCGAACTTGAGCTTGTTAGCCCCGACCCGGGCCGCTAGCACGCGGTAGCCGGAGGTCAGAGAGGCTTCTTCCTGATCCACGTTGCCCGTAACGAGGTAGTACGCCACCGCCCGCAGGTACATGCCCACGTCGCCGAGGGCCACTGTGTAGGTGTCCGAGTCTGCGTCCTCTATCATCGTCCCCGCCGAGGTCTTGCTCGGCGACCTGTACCACCGCCATGTGGGGTCGGCCGCCACATCGTCGTGATTCTCGGCGACGACGGTCTTATCGGCAGGATCGGAGCTAGTACCTTGTAGGTCGCCGTCGGTCACGCCGGCAACCAGCTCGGCGCCAACCTGGAACTGGATCAACTTTGGATCGTCTACTGTGTTGTCGGCGTTGGCGTCGGTGGTCCAGGCCACCACCCCGTCTTCCTCCACGTCCGTGACCTTGACCGTGACCTTGTGGTAAGCGGTCTTGACGTCTGCCTCTACCGACGACGAGTCGGCGGCGGTCACGACCACCTTGTAGGTGTTGAGGTTGGCTTCACTTATTGGCCCCGTCCCCCTGGGCGCCTCGAAGTCGGGCGGGGCGTTGCCGTCGCCGATGGCGAAGGTGAGCTCCCCGTCCTCGTTGATGTCGAAGTGCGTAAAGTCGGCGACGTCAGCGGCTGTCAAGGCCGTGCCGTCCACTGAGACACCGTTCTCGCTATCCAAGAGACCCCAAGTGATCGGCGTGGCGCCCTCAGGGTCCTCGGCACTAAACGTGGCAACAGGGTCGGTGCCGCCCTCGGGGTACTCGACGGTACTGGCATCCTGAGCGAATACGTTGGGTAGCAGCAAGAACATGCTGGCTCCCATGGCAAAGAGGGCGACCAGTAGGAACGGCAGGGTCAGGCGCCTCCTTCTCAAGACGCCGCCAACTGTGCGGACTTCAGATGTCGTCCTGGAGTGTGGGGTTCCATAAGCGATGTTCTGCAAGATCACTTCTCCTTTAGATTGAACTGTCGAGGATTGCCGGTTGAAATCCTGGGATTGGACAGGATATGCACAATTCCCCTCATTTATTCAAGGCCTACTCGGTTCTTTTCCGTTAACGATGCGGACACTACACTCTCCAGACATAGCCTGTCAATCACGCAGATATACCGCCCAACAAAGGGCAGAGGCCGCACAACCGCCACATTATGCCACCACAACGCCGCAATGGGAAGGGGTTGTACTCGTTCAGCCCGTATCTGTTCTGAGTTGAAGGGAAGAACCTCAAGTCCCCTAGCGAATGGGTTGGCAGTGGTGTCATGAGGGAGAGGTGGAAGCTGAAGAAGACGTGCAAAACGCGAGCCGAGAGTCGCTGCCGGATGTGAATAGAGGATATCGGAAACGCCAGCATCAAGACCGTTCCCCACCCCTCTGGATACCTGCCCAGTGCAGGGGTGTGGGGGCAGTCTCCTCACGGGACTGCCGGTAACGCAAGTACATCCATTAAAGGAGAAGAGGAATCGCAAGGTGCTCAATGGAATGAATGAAGGGGGCCAGGGCGACGACCAGTGCCGGAATGAGAAAGCGAAGAGAACGGACCATGCAGCAACCTCCCTGGGCGCGGCAAGCTCTGCCAGCCTGCCGCAGTCAGAATCAATATGACAGCAGATGGCCTCAGAGTTGAAGGGCCTACAGGGCCTCGGACCGGCAATTATCGGAGAGGGACGGCGGAAGTGCGATAGCCACGGGCAGAGATTGAGAAACGTCCGGACCTTGCAAATGTAAGTCGCGCGAAGAGTGAAGCGGACGGTTCGAGAACCGCCTCAACGTGATTGGTCCAGGGAGGACGGCGGGAGAAGCAGGGGGAAACATGCGGGAGCACGCACGAGCTCCAGCGCACGCTTTGACATCCGATAGGACCAAACATAGGATTTCGCATCAACTAAGCTAGTGGCTGGCTGGAGAGCAGATGGACGAACGCCGCACCGATTTCCTGTATGCGAGACCCTCATTTGTTGAAGGGGTTGCTCGATTGTTCGACCTCCGCGGCACTCTGAATGAGTACAACGGATCGCCCACAACAACTTTGGCGGATGGCTACGCCATCGGCATGGACTGGTATGTTGCGGGGCGCGACATTGAAGAAGCGATTTCCAAGTACACCGCAACCCAACCAGGGAGTTGTCAGACCGAGTTAATGAGCCGCCGACGTAAAGGCAACCAAAGGAACCGAAGTAAACCGAAGTAATCAGCCCGCCCCTGCGCGGGCTGATTCCGTTCAGGTCCAGCTTCAGAGAAGTGCCTGGCAAGGACCTATCCCACCTCCAGAGGTGTTACGGAAGTACAATGAGGCGGTCGCAGACGCAGCCGATCGAATACTGAGGTTAAGCGGAGAATCAATCAAGCCACCGAATCCGCTTGGAGAGCGTAGCCGTTAACGGAGACTCCAGGAGAGCTTATCCGGGCCTGACGGCCGGCCTCCTCATCGCGCTTTCAGTAATCGGATGCGGTACTTTCCTCATCTACACAGGGCATGACTGGGCTGGGGCTTCATTGACAGGTCTGGATCTTGCCAGCTTTGCAGGCGTGTTTGTATACGGAACAAAAGTCCGGCGTGACGAGCGACACCAGAAATCCATTACACCAGATAGCGGGCGGCCGCCTTAGCCTCATAATGCTCTCCCGCCTTGAGGCCCTCAGTTAGCCGGCAGACCAACAAGCATGAGTCAGACTCGCCCTTTCACGGGGGACGGGGGCAATGCCCTGCCAGAGCACGTGTGTCAGAACTTGGTCAGATTCGTGCGCTTTTGGCTCAGTTTGGGTAGGCCAGGCAACAGTTCGCGGCCATTTGCGGTGACAGACGCCAACGCTCCCAGCTACGGGATGTTACAGTTTCCGACCTTTCAGACAACGCTCGGCTTCGAGGATCCCCCACATTTCGTGCTATTCGAGGCGATAAAGAAAGCCGGTAACACTACCAGAAACCCAATCCCAACATTCTTCCGGATACCGGCCTCCGCCAGTGTAACGGTAAGGCAAGTGTCTAATCGATGGGAGAGGGGATTCCTGGCGCCGATGCAGGGTTGCGTGAAGGGGTTGCGTGAAGGTCTTCCTTAAAGAAGGCGGGCAGCGGAGGGGCCTCGGAGTCACACCCCGAGAGGGGCGGCGAGAAGGACCGTGAGAGGTGGCGCTAGCCGATGGCGACGCAGGTGGTGGTGCGGACCACGCCCTGCTGCGTGTGAATCTCCTCCTGGACCAGGCGGCTCACACTGTTCAGGTCTTCGGCCTGGACGACGACCAGAACGTCGTAGGGGCCGGTCACGCGGTCGGTAAGGGTAACCCCGGGGCGGCTTGCCATGGCCTCAACGAATTGCGTGGAGTAGCCCGCCACCATTTCGATCAGTACGTAAGCTTTGACCACGGTCGTTTCCTTCTCGCGTGAGGTAGGCGTTTCAGCCGGGCAAGAATAGCAAGAAGGCCTTGAACCTGCAAACGGAAGCGGCTGCGCTGCTGGCTGGCTGACTATGGGGGAAACCCCATCCCAACCTTCCCCAGCAGACTGGGGAAGGGGCCAGGAGGGACTCAGGGCAGGCTCTCCCATCAAAGCGACCGTTGCAAGACGTCAGTACGCGTGGGGGAAACCCCATCCCAGCCTTCCCCAGCAGACTGGGGAAGGGGTCAGGAGGGCGTCGGGGCAGGCTCTACCATCGAAGGGACCTTTGCATATCTACTTGTGTGTGGAGGGGAACCCCATCCCAGCCTTCCCCAGCAGACTGGGGAAGGGGCCAGGAGGGACTCGGGACGGGGTCTCCCATCAAAGGGACCTTTGCAAGACGCCACTACGCGTGGGAGAAACCCCATCCCAGCCTTCCCCAGCAGACTGGGGAAGGGGTCGGAGGGACTCGGGACGGGGTCTCCCATCAAAGGGACTTTTGCAAGACGTCAGTACGCGTGGGGGAAACCCCATCCCAGCCTTCCCCAGCAGACTGGGGAAGGGGTCGGAGGGACTCAGGGCGGGGCAGGCTCGTCCATCAAAGGGACCGTTGCAAGACGCCAGTACGCGTGGGAGAAACCCCATCCCAACCTTCCCCAGCAGACTGGGGAAGGGGTCAGGAGGGCGTCGGGGCAGGCTCTCAGCTAGAGGGAGACGTTTGCGAGACGCCAGTGCGCGTGGGAGAAACCCCATCCCAACCTTCCCCAGCAGACTGGGGAAGGGGCCAGGAGGGACTGAGGACGGGGTCGGGGCCTCCCATCAAAGGGACTTTTGCAAGACGTCAGTACGCGTGGGGGAAACCCCATCCCAACCTTCCCCAGCAGACTGGAGAAGGGGTCGGAGAACTCTCTCCAAAGGCCCGCACGACGGTTGTGCAAAGGTCTCCATCGAGGGAGAGGAAGTCTCGTTGGGTGCATGACGGGGTTGTGCAAATGTCTCCATCAAGGGGGACAGGATACGTAGCTGCACTGCCCCTTGGCCTCACCTTCGCGTTGAAGCTGCAATGCGCAGTTACCTACCCCTATCAGCCCGTCAAGGGAGAGGAGGGCTTGTCAGGTAAGCGACCGTGTTAGCGGGGGTTTACTTTCCGGGCAGGTTGGTGAGGAATTAGGATGGGGCCTTACATCAAGAAAACAGGGTGAGCGCTCCGGGCCGTGGGCCGGGGCCTGGAAATGAGGATGATAGTGAAGAGCTTTCTGACGCATCTCGAATGCACTTACTGCGGACGCGAGCACTCGTCGGAGGAGCCGCACAGGCTGTGCGTCGACTGCGGCAAGGTTCTCTATGCCAGGTACGACCTGGAAGGCGCGGCGGCGGCGCTCAGGCGGGAGGACCTCGCTGGGCGGCCCGCCAACATGTGGCGCTACTTCGAGTTGATGCCGGTGCGGGCCGAGGGGAACGTGCTGACGCTCGGCGAGGGGTTCACGCCGATCTTCGAGGCGGACCGGTTAGCGGGCCGGCTGGGCTTCGAGAAGTTACTCATAAAGGATGAGGGCCTGAACCCCACCGGCTCGTTCAAGGCGCGAGGCATGTCGGCCGCGGTGTCGAAGGCAAAGGAGCTGGGCATTACCAAGATCACGATGCCCTCCGCAGGAAACGCCGCCGGGGCCACGGCCGCGTACGCGGCACGAGGCGGGATGGAGGCGCACGTGTTCATGCCAAGGGACGCGCCGGAGGCCGCGCAGAAGGAGTCGCTGCAGTACGGAGCGCGCCTGACGCTGGTCGACGGCCTGATAAGCGACGCCGGGCAGCTATCGCGAGCGATGGCCGAGGAGCACGGGCTGTTCGACATGTCCACGCTACAGGAGCCGTACAGGGCTGAGGGCAAGAAGACGATGGGGTACGAGATCGCGGAGCAGATGGGCTGGTCGCTGCCGGACGCCATCGTGTACCCGACGGGCGGCGGTACGGGCATCGTGGGTATGTGGAAGGCGTTCGCGGAGATGGAGACGATGGGCTGGATTGGGCCGGAGCGCCCGAAGATGTTCTGCGTGCAGGCGGAGGGCTGCGCGCCGATCGTGCGAGCGTTCGAGGCAGGGTCGGAGTTCGCCGAACCGTGGGAGGGCGCGGAAACGATAGCGCCGGGGATTCGAGTGCCGGGCGCGATCGGCGACTACCTGATACTCGGGGCGCTGCGCGAGAGCGGAGGCGGGGCGTTGACGGTCTCGGACCAGGAGATCCGCGAGTACATGGCGGAGGTCACGGCGCTGGAAGGGGTGTTCATGTGCCCGGAGGGCGCGGCGACGGCAGCCGCGCTGCCGAAACTGCTGGCGAGCGGCGCGCTGGACCGGAGCGATGCCGTGCTGCTGATGAATACCGGCTCCGGGCTCAAGAACCTGGAGCTTATCTAAGAGCGCCGCGCGCCTCCGTGCAGCTTGGCGAACAGCTTGGCGGGCAACTGCGTAGGCCCTTGACACAATTTGCGCGAAAGTGATAGTTTTCACCAAGCTTTTGAAGGCCGTCGCACTGGCCTTCAGGCTAAACCGGCACAGATAGGAACTGTATGGACCCTGCTCATCTAGGGGCGGCTGAATGGGCGGAAGTTGGCAAGCTCGTCACCAACCTCTGGTTCATGGTCGGCATGATCGTACTGTTCTCGACCAACATGCTGCTCGGCCACGTGTTCGTACCTTCGCTGGTGGCGACCCGGCACCTTCCTGAATCGTGCAGCAGAACGCGCCCGGTCTTCTATGCGTTGGCGATCATCTCGTTTGCCGCCTTCGTCTACTTCCTTATACGTACGATAGATGTGGCCGTTCTTGCCAACGACGGAAACGGCATCATAGACCGAATTTTCCCGAAGTTCTGGATATAAGAATCTAACTCAATATGACAGGCGCCCTGGTCCCACTCAACCGCCCCGGAAGATCTTCTGTCTGGGGGACATCCCCTAGACTCCCTCTTCCAACGAGTCTTGGGACAGCTATAAGACGCTGCGATAAGCCCATGCTAACCGTCGGCAGGCCGGAGTCCTGATCCCAGTTGCTACCCGGTGACTTTCAAATACGGCGGCCCTCTCGAAAGGGTTTCTTCCTGCTGGGCCTGCTGGGTTTCTCCGGCTTGGTGGGCCTGGTCGTGCTGGTCGGCGTGCTCACGTTCGTGGTCTCGGCGTGGCTGGGCAGACCGCTCTCGGTCTTCGGTCAGACGGACGCGCCGACGCAGCCCATCGACTTCCCGCACCCAGTCCACGTGCAAGAGGTAGGTCTCGACTGCACGTTCTGTCACCGGAACGTCACCAAGGGAGCGGCAGCCTCTATTCCGGCAGTAAACCTGTGCATGACGTGCCACATGACCGTCGGCGACGGCCTGGCGGAAGTGGAGAAGCTGCGGGACTATCACGCCGCGGGCCAGAGCATAGACTGGCTGCGGGTGCACCGGATTCCCGATCACGTAAATTTCGTCCACGAGGCGCACATCAGATTCTTCTCAGAGCGCGATAACGTGGCCCCCGCCGAAGTGTGCTCCACCTGCCATGGGGATGTTGGCGCAATGATCAGGGTCGAGCAGGTGAGGTCGCTGAAGATGGGGGACTGCGTGGACTGCCACCGCGACAACGACGCTCCAACCGACTGCACGACGTGCCACTATTGATGAGGGCTAAGACGGACTCCACATGGGTTTGACACGAAGACAGTTCATGACCCTCTTTGGAGGTACGGCGGTCTCCGCCGTGGCCTTCCAGGCGTGCGGAATTCCAGCGCATGAGATGCTGGTGCAGTCGCCGCTGCAGATGCCCGAAGACCTGGTTACCGGGCTGGACAACTGGTACGCGACTCTGTGCGGCCAGTGCCCATCGCAGGAAGGCATAGTGGTAAGGGTCGTCGAGGGCCGCGCCAAGAAGGTGGAAGGCAACCCGGACTACCCGATCAACCAGGGCAAGCACAGCGCCCGATGCGAAGCGGGGCTGCAGGCGCTGTACCACCCGGACCGGATCGCCGGTCCGATGGTGCGGTACGGCGAGCGCGGCGAGAACAAGTGGGACGAGATCGGCTGGGTGGACGGCATCACGAGGATTGCGGCACGACTGGAAGATCTGCCCCACGGCCGGCGAAAGAACGTGGTGGTGCTCACGAATCCCGAGAACGCGCACCTGGGGCATGTGATAAGCCGGTTCGTGGAAGGGTTCGGAGCCCAACACCTGAACTATGAAACGCTGGAGCGCACCAACCTAGACGCCGCGACGCGGTACGCGTTCGGCGACGAGTTCATGCCGGACTTCGACATCGCCGAGTCGGAGATGGTCCTGTCTTTCGGCGCGGACTTCCTGAACACCTGGGTCTCTCCGGTACGGTACGCAAGGGCGTACGGCGAGTTCCGGCAGGGCAACCGATCGCGCGGCAAGCTGGTCCATGTTGACTCACGGCTGTCGCTGACCGCCGCGAACGCCGACGAGTGGGTGTACGTGGAGCCCGGTATGGAGGGCCTGCTCGCTCGAAGCATAGCGGCCGCACTCATCGAGGAGGGGAGCGCAGACCCGGCGGCGGCGGATCGAATCACCGGAGGCGATCCTGAAGGGTTCGTGTCCAGGTTCTCGCCGGAAAGCGCCGCGGCCCGGCTCAGCCAGGTGACGGCGCAGAAGATACGGGACATCGCTCACGACTTTGCAAGTCATCAGCCGGGAATCGCGTTGGGCGGCGGCTCGGCAGGCGCTCACACGAACGGCTACTCGAACCTAGCGGCCGTGTACGCGCTCAACGCGCTGGTTGGCAGCGTGGGCACTAAGGGCGGCGTACTGCGCAACCCCGCGCCATTCGTGGAGCCTCCAAAGGCAGCAGAGCGTGCCTCGTTTTCACGGATGCAGGAGCTCGTCAGCGATATGCGCGCCGGCAGGGTCGACGCCCTGCTTGTGCGAGGCGTGGACCCGATGTTCGGCCTCCCGGAGTCTCTGGGCTTCAGGGACGCCTCTTACAACGTCCCTCTGATCGTCAGCTTCTCGGAGATCCTTGACGATACGGCGGACATGGCGGACATTGTCCTGCCCCAGAACAGCCCGCTGGAGGACTGGGGCAGCAGCGTGCCGAACCCCGGCGCGGGCATGCGGCTGGTCGGATTCCAGCAGCCCGTGGTACGCCCGTACTTCGAGCCGCGAGGACTGCAACTCGGCACCAAGAACTTCGGCGAGGTGCTGATGGCGCTGGCCAAGGCGCTGGACATGGACCTTGGGCTAGAGGCCGACACGTTCAAGGACGTGTTGCAGGCCGACGCACGCGCAATGTGGGAAACCGGGCGGGGATCGGTCGGGACAACGCCAACATCGTCCTTCACGGACTTCCGCGCGTTCTGGAACGCCGCGCTTATGCACGGGTTCTGGCAGGAGGATGGCGGCACAGCGGGCGTTGGAAGCGCCAACCTGGACCAGTTGCCCGAGCACAGGGAGCCTTCGGCGTCCGGGCCCCAGGGATCGAGTACCTTCGACCTGGTGCCGTTCGCGTCCTCCGGCCTGCTGGACGGACGCGGCGCTCACCTGCCGTGGCTCCAAGCGATGACCGATACGCTCACGACCGCCGCCTGGCAGACGTGGGCCGAAATCAATCACAACGTGGCGGAGGAGATGGGGATCAAGGAAGGCGACGTGCTCCGACTGAGTTCAGGAGCAGGAGAGATTCTTGCCCTCGCCTATCCACATCCGGGGGTTGCGCCAAACGCGGTCTGCGTGCCGATGGGGCAGGGGCACACGGCGAATGGGCGCTACGCGGCAGGGCGCGGCAGCAACGTGATGGACGCACTGGCGCCCGCGACCGACGAGGACACTGGGGCGCTGGCGTGGGCGGCAACGCGTGTACGCGTAGAGAAGACCGGGGATTGGGTGAGGCTGCCCAAGTTCGAAAACACGAAGCCTGATTTGGCCATTGACGAGCATAACGACGTGATCAAGATCACATCGTGAGATCGATAGACAGGCTGGACAAGGCCGCGGCGGCCTGACCGGCAGGAGCGATTACATGGGAAACAAGTGGGGAATGGTCGTTGACATCGACCGGTGCATCGGTTGCCAGGCGTGCGTGATCGCCTGTCAATCTGAGAACAACGTTCCCATCAACACGGAGGGGCTGTACAACCAGCGCCGCGCCATCCAGTGGATACGGGTGGAACGCTACTGGGAAGGCGAATTCCCGGACGTGAAGGCAAGGTTCATTCCAATAATGTGCCAGCACTGCGCGGACGCGCCATGCGAGCCGGTGTGTCCTGTATTCGCCACCTACCACAACGAAGAAGGCATGAACGTTCAGGTGTATAACCGCTGCATCGGTACGCGGTTCTGCGCCAACAACTGCCCGTACCACGTGAGGTTCTTCAACTTCTGGGAGCCGGAATGGCCGGATAGCCTCAAGAACCAGCTCAACCCGGACGTTACGGTGCGCAGCCGGGGAATCATGGAGAAGTGCTCTTTCTGCGTCCAACGGATCAGGAGAGCGTCGAGGGAAGCGGACCGAGATGGACGGGAGGTGGCGGACGGAGATCGAGCGCTCAATCCCGCCTGCGTTAACGCCTGCCCGACGGACGCGCTGACGTTCGGCAATCTGAACGACGAGAACAGCAAAGCGCGAAAGATGGTGGACGAGGAGTCGTCGCACGACGGGCGCGGATACCACCTGTTCGACAAGCTGGGCACAAACCCAAACGTGCTCTATCTGAAGAAGGTCGAAGAGGGTGCCAAGGAAGGAGCACATGCGTAACGGCTCGGGCCCGGGGGAGTCAACCCACGTGGCAAGCGCTGCTTCTGCCGACATTGGCCGGGACCTCTTGGCGCGCCACGAAAGACCGCCACCGGCGTTCAAGATCGCGGTGGCGGTCTGCGGCGTGCTTCTGGTCCTCGGCATCATCGGCTTCATCCTCAGACTGACCGACGGCGTGGGGAACAAGACGCTTTGGGGATATCACGCCGCGCTGTTCGCCTTCATACTGACAACCTGCCAGGCGGCGCCAATGGCCGCAATCGCGCCACGCCTTGCCAAGGCCCAGTGGCGGCGGCCGATCTCTCGCACGGCGGAGATGTTCACTGCCGTCGGGCTCGTCAATCTCGTCCTGTTCATACCGCTTCTCTGGGTCTTGCCGAGCCTTGAAGACGGGCGACGTTCTCTGTGGTTCTTCGGCGCCGGCGGCCCAAATTCCGAGTATTTCAACGTTCCGACGCACTCGCCGCACATATGGACAGCGCTGGCACTGGGCTCGCTTGTCTTAGTTGGCCTGATGATGCTGTGGGTCTCGGCCCTGCCGGACTTTGCTGCACTGCGCGACCACTCGTCGGGATGGCGGCAACGCTGGGGCCGAAGACTGGCTCGCGGATGGTACGGCACGTCCAAGCAGTGGCACATGCAGAAGCACCGCCTGGGAATCCTGGGGGCGTTCTACTTCATGATGCTCGTGTTCGTCCACTTCCTGGTGTCCGTGGACTTCGCGATGACATTGATCCCGGGCTGGATCGATGCGCTCTACCCGGCCACCCACGCGGCGAACGCGCTACAGGCAGGCGCGGCTACCGTGATAGTCACGATGTACGTGCTTCACAGGTGGTGCGGATACAAGGACGTTATTACCCTGGACCACTTCTGGGGCCTGGGCAAGCTGATGTTCGCACTGTCGCTGCTGTGGTTCTGGTTCTGGTTTTCCAGTTTCATCATCCTGTGGTATGGCAAGAAGCCCGGCGAGCAGGCGGCAATAGAGCTGCTGATGACAGGATCGTACTGGCCGATCTTCCTGGCTACATTCCTGCTAACGTTCGTGGTGCCTCTGTTCGTGCTGGTGTGGAACCCGGTGCGGAAGAGCGTGCTTGGACCGACCCTGATCGCGTCCGGCATCCTAATCGGCACGTTCCTCGACCGCGTCAGGCTATACGTGGGGGCGTACTCGGTGGCAGACCAGTCGCACCTGCCTGAGCTGTCGATGGACGCGATCCCGCCTGGGCATGCTCCCGGCCTGGAGGACATATTCCTGATACTCGGCGTGCTGGGAGGGTCTGTGCTGGTGTACCTGTTGGCGACGAGGGTGATACCGATCGTCAACATCTGGGAGCAGAAGGAAGGCTCAATGTACGAGTGGCACAAGCGTTTCCACAGGACCGAAGTCAGGGTCCTGGCAAAGCCAGACTAGTAAGACTGTAGGTTCAAGAAAGCCAAATGCAGGAACACGTACAGTTAGACCAGAGGACAATAAACCGCGAGCTGCTGAACGGCGTGCTCGGCTTCAGAAGCTGGTGGATGCCGGCGCTGGGGATATCGGCGATCGTGTTCCTGGCGGGCGCCGCGGCCTTCGGCTACATGCTGAACAAGGGTGTGGGAGTGACCGGCCTGAACCGTCCCGTGTTCTGGGGCTTCTTCATGGTCAACTTCGTGTTCTGGATCGGCATAAGCCACGCGGGGATCATGATCTCTGCCATACTCAGGCTGAACCATGCGGAGTGGCGCCGACCGGTGACCCGGGCGGCCGAGGTTCTTACGGTGTTCTCCCTTACGGCCGCGCTCATGGCCGCCCCTCTGGTCCACGTGGGCAGGCCATGGCGCGCCGATCTGTGGGTGTTCCCATACGACTTTGCCAGGGGCGTGTGGATCAACATACGCTCGCCCTTCATTTGGGACCCATCGGCCGTGATGACGTATTTGACGGCCAGCACGCTTTTCGTGATTGTTGCGCTGCTTCCGGACTTAGCAATCATCCGAGACAGAACTACCGGCTGGGTGCACAGGGTGTACAGCGTGCTCTGCCTCGGCTGGCGCGGCACGCCAAGGCAGTGGAAGCTGCAGGCATTGGCCGGCATACTTCTCTCCGCGCTAGTTCTCCCGGTGTTCGTTTCGGTACACAGCATTGTGTCTTGGGACTTCGCGGTCCAGATCGGCGTCGAGGGATGGCACTCCACGATCTTCGCTCCGTACTTCATTATCGGCGCGATTCACTCCGGAGTGGCCGCCGTGGCAACGGTCATGGTGTTGATGGTCTGGGGCTTCAAGTGGCAGAATTACCTCACGCCGGACCATATGGACGCCATAGGCAGGCTCCTGATCGTGGTGGGCGTCACATGGTTTTTCTTCTTCTTCCTGGAATGGGTGTTTGCCCTGTACACGCTCGAGGCGCCGGAAGTGGCGATGAGGGAACTTCAGGTATTCCAGTGGCCGTGGTCCGGGCTGTTCATACTGTTCCTGATTACGGCGTTCTTCTTTCCGGTCACGGCCTGGCTGTTCCGCAACGTGCGCCGCAGCTTCCGGCTGATGTTCATAACGACGGTGTCAGTCAACGTTGGAATGTGGCTCGAGCGCTTCCTGATCATTGTGCCCGGCCTCATGAGAAGACAGCACATGGTGTTCGACTGGGGCTCTTACCACCCGAGCATGATCGAGATACTGATGGTTTCGGCCACATTCGCCTGGGTGGTGATGGGCATGATCCTGTTCTCCAAGGTATGTCCACTGATACCGCTTTTTGACGTCAAAGAGGCTATGGTCTTCAGAGACGAGACAAAGATCGGCCGGCGAACCGTGCCAGCTACAATCAGAGAGTAAGGACGGGCGATGTCAGAGAGAAGCGTAATCGGTCTATTTACAGAGGAAGACAAGGCGGCCGACGCTATGGACGCCCTGCGGGAGGCCTCGTTCGAGGAGAACGAGGTAGAAGTCCTGAGCGGCACGCCATACCCTGAGGGCACGTTTGGAGAAACGGAGCCGGTGCACAAGCTCTACCGGTTTCCCCTGATAGGCGCAGCCTGCGGCTTCATTGTCGCACTCCTGCTCACCGCCGGTACGCAGGTCGCCTTTCCACTTGTAGCGGGCGGTAAGCCGATATTCTCGATTCCGCCGATGGCGATAATCATGTACGAAGGAACTATGCTGGGCGCCATCCTTTTCACTGTGGTGGGCATAGTGTTCGAGTCCCGGCTGCCCAGACTGTTCATGGGGGCGTACGACACGCGTATAACCGAGGGGTACGTGGGCGTAACCGTTACTTCCAGCGAGGGCCGCATGGCACGAGCTGAGGAGACACTCAGAAACTCAGGAGCCGAAGACGTCAAGAGGGGCTGGGAGTAATTAAACAGTGACCGGCGGCGACCATCGAGGATCGGCTCAGAGGCGCATGGGGCCATTGCGCGCCCTCGCGCACTGGCCAGCGCTGCTGCTGGCCTTGCTGGTTGTCGCGCTCGCGACCGGCTGCTACAACAAGAACACTGGCGAGACGAACATCGAGGGCTTGGTAAACATTACCCTGCCGGCCTTCCCACAGCAGGGGGCGCACGCGGTGGTGGTCTTCAGCGAGATGCATTACTCTCCAGCGCTACGCTCGCAAGAGGGCCCGCGCCTTCTGCCACCCGCCGACTCGGTGCCAGTCACCGGCCGGGAAGTCTCGTATGCGAGCTTGGAGGAGTATTCCGCACTCTCCATGCCCCACGACTACGCCGCCAAGTACGAGAGCAGCGCCGCGAAGGAATTGTACAGGGTCAACTGCCTGGTATGTCATGGCTCGAGCATGACAGGCGACGGCACGATGAGACAGCACATGAACCGCGGTCCGCTGCCAGCAGACCTGATGTCCGAGATCTCGACCGATTCGCCAGCAGGCGAACTGTTTGCCTTCATCACGGAAGGCGGCAGACAGGGTTACGCTACCGTGCTGACCGGCAGGGACTCCACCTCGCCGATGCCACCCTTCAAGTACTTGCTAACGGAGGAGGAGCGGTGGATGCTAGTAGCGTATCTCATGGAGATGCAAGGGCGATAGGCTCGAAGGAGTCAGTCGTCATTCGTCAGCTGTGCGGCCCGCGTACTCTAATGCGGCTGGCGACTTCATAGCTAAGCACGACGTCCCGGTTACGACAATCGAGGATGATTACGCCACGGTAGAGCGCAGCCTCTTTGATGGTCACAGGCTGCCCGGGTAGCACCGAGTTTCGAACGAAGTACTCGAGCAGTGTTTCATCGTCCTCCGGGACCTTGTCAACTACAATTTCCTGGCCTTCGCGGGCCTCATCGAGCATGAACATGTTCTTTGGGGCGCGGTACCCGCTTCCGGGAATTGGGGCCCCGAAGGGGCATGTCGTAGGATTGCCCAGCTTGGCCACGATCCTCTTCTCAAGCTCAGGGGAGATTGCGTGCTCCAGCAGATGCGCTTCAACGTGAGCTTTGTGCAGGTCAAGTCCGAGCAGGTCGACTACGAGCCGCTCGGCCAACCGGTGCCGCCGCACTATGCTCTCGGCCGCCTTTCGTCCTGAGCGCGTCAGGACAATCTCCTTGTTCGCGGTCACGTCTACGAGCTTCTCGCGGGTCATCCGGCGTACCATGCCACCGACCGAGGCAAGAGACGTGCCCACGCCTTCGCCCTTTGGCAGACGTTTAATCTCCTCAGCGAGTTCGCTCGCCGTAACTCGGACTGCCTGCTCCTCAAGGTGAAAGATCGACAGAAGGTAGTTCTCCGTGGCCATGGAAAGCCTTGACCACGGAACGACATCTTCTTCTTTGATCTGCTTGGGTTTGGACATTCACTCTCTGTTGGAGGCTAACATGGCACTATCAGGCCTTCAACCGGATGTGTACTGAAGGTACCCTGTACGCGGAGCGAAAGCATAAACTACCCTCTACGGCGAATTTGAGACTCTTGGGAGCGGGCATTGGCTGAGTACGGAACGGAATCGGAGCTGCGCGTTATCGGCACGAGGCCGGTGCGTCATGACGGAGCGGACAAGGTCACCGGACGCGCGCTCTACGGGGCCGACTTGCAGTTGGCAGGCATGCTCCACGGCAAAATACTGAGGAGTCCTCATGCCCATGGGCGCATCATTTCAATAGACACATCGAAGGCCGAGGCCATGCCCTGGGTCCACGCAGTGGTCACCGCCACGGACCTTCCACACACAGTAACGGGCCACATGTCCGATCTCTCACACTGGGGCAAAGGCCCCTATCCCACCAAATTCCTCAGAGACAACATCCTGGCGAGCGACAAGGTCCTGTACCAGGGCCATGCGGTGGCCGCCGTGGCCGCATCGAGTCCCCACGCCGCCGAGCAAGCGCTCGAACTCATCAACGTTCAGTACGAACTTCTCCCTCCTGTGCTCGACTGCCGGGAGGCGCTGCAAGAAGACGCACCGATACTCCATGAGGACCTGCGTACAGCTACGCTTGGAGAAGCACCGACTGGCCCCACGAACCTCGCACAGCACTTCAAGATCGAGGCGGGTGACGTCGATACGGGATTCGAGGAAGCGTCGGTGATCGTGGACAGAGAGTTCCACACCGGCACTGTCCACCAGGGGTACATCGAGCCGCACAACGCCACAGCGCTATGGAATGACGATGGCCGTTTGACCGTATGGTCTAGCACGCAGGGCTCGTTCTTCGTGCGCGACTATCTGCAGCTGATACTAGACCTCTCGGACTCGGATATCCGGTGCGTCCCGATGGAGATTGGCGGCGGCTTCGGGGGCAAGTTCGAGCTATACGGCGAGCCGGTGGCAGCGCTGCTCTCGCGAAAGGCGTGTAGACCAGTCAAGGTGGTGATGAGTCGCGGAGAGGAGTTCGTGGGCACCGGCCCAGCCCCCGGAGGGTACGTACGGGTAAAGGTCGGCGCACGTGGAGACGGCACTATCACGGCCATCGAAGCGGACCTGGCCTACGAAGCCGGCGCATACCCCGGGTCTCCCGTAGCGGGCGGCGCCAACGCGTTAGTCTCCTGCTACGATGTCCCAAACGTGCGTGTCGAAGGGCGGGACGTGGTGGTCAACCGTCCTAAGGCGGCAGCGTACCGGGCGCCAGGCCAACCAAACGCCGCATTTGCTCTGGAGCAGGCGATCGATGAGGTGGCCCGGAAGCTGTCGATGGACCCACTAGACCTACGCCACAGAAACGCGGCAGAAGAGGGCACGCGACGCGCTGACGGGGTTGTCTACCCTCGCGTGGGACTCAAAGAGACCATCGAAGCCATGCGCGATCACCCTCACTATTCTGAGAGACTCGCAGGCCGGAATGCGGGCAGGGGGGTGGCGGTGGGGATGATGACGCACGGCGGTGGCCGGTCTGCGTGCACGATCAACGTAAACCCCGACGGAACCGTGAGCCTCGTGGAGGGTTCGACTGACATCGGGGGATCGCGGACTTCGATCGCAATGCAGGCGGCGGAGGTGCTGGGCATTCCTGCCGAGGCAGTTAATCCAGCCGTGGTTGACACGGACTCGATCGGGTTTACGAACGGCACAGGTGGCAGCCGTGTTACCTATGCCACGGGCCTGGCGGCGATCGCGGCGGCTGAGGATGTGCGGCAACAGATGGTGGAGCGCGCCGCGGCGCTCTGGGATGTGGACCCTGACTCGTTGACTTACGAGCACGGGGAGATCAGGTCCGAAGCCGAGCCCGAGCTTTCGATAACGTTTCAGGAATTGGCGAACAGGCTCGGAGAGACCGGAGGACCGGTTGTCGGGGCCGCGGCTGTGAATCCTTCGCGCAGTTCCCGGCACGGGTACGCCGCGGGAAACATTGTTGACGTGGAGGTGGACCCTGAGACAGGGAAGGTGCGCATTGTCAAGTACACCGTGTTTCAGGATGCAGGGAGGGCTGTTCATCCGGACTATGTCGAAGGCCAGATGCAAGGCGGGACGATCCAGGGAGCAGGCTGGGCGCTCAACGAGGTGTACTCGTACGATGACGGTGGTCGGCTCACAAACGGCACGTTCTTGGACTACCGGCTGATGACGACTCTAGACCTTCCTATGATCTCTACAGTGGTGGTGGAGGCGCCCAGCCCCGGGCATCCCTTCGGTGTCAGGGGCGTAGGGGAGGTAAACATCATTCCGCCGCCCGCCGCCCTGGCGAACGCGATTTACGATGCGGTGGGAGTAAGGATGACGGAGCTACCCATGAACCCGACGGCGGTAATGGAAGCGATGTCGAGGAAGGGCGGATGCTAACAAGGGCGCAGGCAAGTCGAACAGTGGGCACTTCCCTAAAGAGCATTTCGACCCTCCGAACGATTTCTCAAACCTTTCTTATCAGCATAACGCCGTCGCGGACGGTCAGGATGACCTGATCGACCCTATCGTCGTTGGCGACGTGGGCATTGAATGCGGCCATCGTCCTAGCGGACTCATCTTGCGGATCGGCTATGGAACCACCCCACAACACGTTGTCCACGACTATGAATCTCCGGTCCGATATCAACTCCATCGCACGTTCGTAGTAATCGGCGTAGGGTTCTTTGTCGGCGTCTATGAAGACCAAGTCATATGGGTCCTCGAGCGAGTTCATCGTAACTATCGCCGGGCCGACTCGAAGTTCGATCTTGTGGCCATTCGGCCCTCGGTCAAAGTGTTCCTGAGCAATGGCTGCCGTGTCCGGGTCGATCTCGCAGGCGGTAATCCCGCCATCGTCCGGCAGCGCCGCAGCCATCATTTGTACGCTGAAGCCGGTGAAGTATCCAACCTCGAGGATACGGCGTGCGCCGGATGCCCAGACAAGGAAGCGCAGCAGCGCTCCTTCCATGGGTCCACACAGCATCCCTGACATCTCAACGTTCTCTCGAGTGAACTGTGCAAGCTCAGCCAGGTGGAGTTCCAATGGAGTGGTGTGATTCACTGCGTACTCTTCGATCTCATCAGGCACGAGCGTTAACATTAGTTCTCCTTGGGAAACATCGGATGCATGATTGGCGCATCGCGGGCTTGTTCGTCGCGCAAGGGTACAACGGACAAGGTGCTAGGACCTGCATACAAGCAACGACGAAAGTATCGTTAGAAGCTGAGGGAAGCGCTACAAGCATTTTGAAGCATTGGGACGCCAGAGCACGTAGCTCTCGTCCGAACAAGGGAATCAAGGGACAGGTACCCTGCGGATCGATCCGATCCCAGAACGGAAGGAGACCGGAGATGCCTAGAAGCGACAGGCTCGCAATTGACGGGGGACAGCCGGTAATCGACACGCCGCTGCCGAAGGGCGTGTCCGGACCAAGCGTCTTCGGCGACGAGGAGGCCGCGGCAGCGGAGCGCGTCATCCGAGGCGACATACACTTCCGCTATCACGGGCCGAACGACGTGTCGCTGTTTGAGCGGGAGGCGAGCCAACGGCTCGGAGTGTCGCACGCGCTGATGGTGAACTCAGGCACGAGCGCGCTAGTTTCAGGGCTGGCCGGACTCGGCATCGGCCCCGGCGATGAGGTCCTCGTGCCAGGCTACACGTACATTGCCACGCCAGCGGCTGTGGTCGCAGTGGGCGCGGTCCCAGTCATCGCGGAGATAGACAATTCACTAGGTCTGGACCCAGAGGACCTCGAACGCAAAATCACACCGCACACCAAGGCGGTGATTCCGGTACACATGAACGGAACACCCGCAAAGCTGAATCGGATCATGGAGGTCGCACGCAGGCACAACTTAGTCGTGCTCGAGGACTGCTGCCAGTGTGTGGGCGGCGAGTACATGGGCCGGCCAGTGGGAACTTACGGGGATGCCGGAGCGTGGAGCCTGAATTACGCGAAGACCATAAGCTCCGGTGAGGGAGGGTTGGTCTTCACCGACGACAGGGACGTGTACGAGCGGGCGTCGTTCAGGGCGGACCCGGGAATGCGGCTGTGGCAGAAGGAAGGATGGCAGAACGATGTGTTCCCGGGCGAGACCTATAGGCCGAGTGTGGTGCTAGACGCAATCGCGCGGGTCCAGCTCGCCAAGCTGGACATGATTCTGGGGCAACAGCGAGCAATGCAGAAGGCGTTCTTGGACACTCTCGAAGAGGCGAAGGGGTATGTGATGCGGCACATGGACGACCCGGCAGGCGACACGGGCGTGTCGGCGACGCTGATCTTCCACGACGCTGCCCTGGCACGTGGGTACGCACTTGCCCTGGAGGCCGAGGGGCTGCCGGTCGGTACCGTGTACAACGAGGGAATACCGGACAGGCACATCTACAGCAACTGGGACAGCATCCTGCAGAAACGATCCCATCATCCTTCCGGGTACCCATGGAGAGACTCGGCGTACAAGGGAAACGTGGTGTACTCCAAGGACATGTGCCCGCAGACGCTGGACATACTGGGCCGCAGTGTGCGGTTCGACTTCAACATGAACATGTCAGTGGAACACGCGAAGCTCATGGGCACGGCCGTGAACAAAGTTGACCGCGCGGTAGCAGGCTAGCCCGAAGCGGATACTGGTCGCGCCACACAGGGCCACTGCCGGCGGAATGCTGCCTGCCTGGCCGGGACAGACAGCGCAAGGAGCGAAAATAGGTAGGCACCGACGGTGAATGCGAAGATGTGCCGCCATGGAGTGTCGAACTAGATGTTTGCCTCTTCTTCACGAATGTCGTTTGCGATGGTTACGGACATTCGGAACCCCGGGACTACGCTGAGGGCAATTGCCGACGAGGCTATAAGCGAAGTTTCCGAGAGGGAGGCCGTCTGGATCATCCGGCACGAAGCCAACTAAACGGAGGAAGACTATCTCGCGTCGGCGCTCCACGGCCGCACGTGCGCCAATTGCGCCAAGGGCCGGAATGCAGTTAACGAGGCCCCGTCATCGAGTCCTACGAGATCAAAAGATTCCGTTGCTCTGCGCCTTGCGTCATTGGTCGGCGTGCCGATCCGAGCAATAGAATCTCCACGTTCTCGACGGCGGTAAGTACGGGGAGGTGGTTGAACGCCTAACCCACTCAAGTGGCCCGACAACTAGTGCCTTCGCGTCGGACATGGAGGACAAGTCTACACCCCAAATGAGGACTTGACCCTAATCAACGTCCTCCAGCCCGGACAGGCAGTTTAGGAGGGTAGTCTCTCTGACCTGCTGGATTCCATGATCGCCGCCAATTCTTCCCTGGTCACGGTCAGATCACACCTCGCAGCGCGTGCATGACTGCCTCGCCCCTGTAGTAAGACCTGTGATGTTGCGTGCGACAATGATCGTGTCCCGCACAGCCATTATCCCTGGTTCTTCACGCGGAAATGCAACCTGGCCTAGAGCAGGTCACTGTTGGACCCCACAGGGGACCTACATCGGGAATCTCAGACTAGCCGAATCGCATGATTGGGAACTCAATGAGTTCCCAATCATGCGGGGAATGTCCGCGCTACCGACTGGGCTTGCCTATAGGGCGGGTAGTTCCTCCATAGTCTCGCTCGATTCAAAAGAACTCATAGCATCCCTTATGAAATCGCCAATAGGCTTAGGCTGCTCAATGGCGGCCAACTCGTCGACTCCCAGGCGCTTCCTTCCCTCTTCGGTAAGGTCAAACCTTGCAGGAATCAATCGGCCAATAATCACATTTTCCTTCAGGCCGCGCAGGTAGTCCACATCGCCGTTTACAGCCGATTCAGTGAGCACCCTTGTGGTTTCCTGGAACGAAGCCGCTGCCAAGAAGCTCTCCATGCTGAGAGATGCCCTGGTTACTCCAAGGAGCACGGGACTGGCGGTGGCGGGCTCGCCCCCCTCTGCCAGTATCGCCGCGTTGATGTCCTCGTACTGCTGCCTGTCCACGAGCTCACCCGGCAACAGGTTCGTGTCTCCAGGGGAGTCTATGCGAACCTTGCGCAACATCTGGGAGATAATAACCTCTATGTGCTTGTCATGAATCGTCACGCCCTGGGACCGATAGACTTTTTGTACTTCCTCAATTAGATAGTTCTGAACGGCTTCTCGACCCTGGATCTGGAGAATCTGTTGAGGATTCTTTGGGCCTTCCGTCAGAGCATCCCCCGCCTTGACGGTGTCATTGGCGGTCACGACTATGTGGGACGCAGCCGGGATCCCATACTCGCGGTGCTCTTCGTCCGACCAAGAAATCGTCACCATGCCGTCGTCGACCTGCACTACTCCAGACACCCGAGCATGAACATCGGAGACCGGCTGCAGATCTGTAGAGTCCTCAGCGCCTACCTCCGGCCCCGACAGCTTGGTCCCAATGATGACTTCTTCGCCGTCTTCTACTTCAAGGCTGTGTCCAGGCGGCAAGACGTACTCATCCGAGTATTCCTCGTGGCTCATTACGGTTATAGTGCGCCCCTCTGCCGACTCATTTACCTCCACAGCACCATCGATCTCCGTGAGCACCGCCTCCCCCTTGGGCGATCGGGCCTCGAAGAGTTCCTCCACCCTTGGCAGACCGCTAGTTATGTCCGATCCAGCGATTCCACCTGTGTGGAAGGTACGCATTGTCAACTGTGTTCCGGGCTCTCCAATGCTCTGGGCGGCTATTATCCCCACTGCCTCGCCGTGAATCACAGGCTCTAGCGTGGCCAAAGAAATACCGTAGCACAAGCAACAGACTCCGCGTCGCGCCTCGCACGTCAGCGGCGACCGTACCGAGACTCCGACGACTCCAGACTCCCGAACCTTCCTAATGGTCTCTTCCGAAAGCGTTTTCCCGCCTTCGGCAAGTATCTCGCCGGTTTCGGGGTCAACAACCGTTGCCGTCAAGTGGCGCGTCTTCACGCGCTGGTCGAAGGACGACAGCAACGAATCTTCCGAATCGACAGGGATCCATTGGCCATTGAGGGTGCCGCAGTCGTCTGCAACTACCGTGATCTCCTGAGACACATCTATCAGGCGTCTCGTAAGGTATCCGCTGTCCGCCGTACGGAGCGCAGTGTCTGCCAATCCCTTTCGAGCCCCGTGCGTAGACAGGAAGTACTCCAGCACGCTCAACCCTTCTCTGAAGCTAGACTTGATAGGCCGGTCGATGATCCTACCTTTCGGATTGGACATCAGCCCGCGCATTCCGGCCATCTGTTTGATCTGGGCTACGTTGCCCTTAGCGCCTGAGGTTGCCATCAGGTAAATGCCGCCGTAGTTGCGCAGGTTGTCCTCAATCTTCTTCGTCAGGCTGTCGTTGGCCTCTGTCCAAGCGGCCACCGATGCACGGTACTTCTCGTCTTCTGTGATGAGGCCGTCCAGGAATTGCTGCTGGAACTGGTTAACTTTGGACTCGGCCTCTGCAAGGATTGCCTTCTTTTCCTGGGCAACTTCGATGTCATTGATGGCAATGGTGATTCCGGACTTGCAAGCGTAATGGAACCCCAAGTCCTTTATGGCATCCAGAATCTCGGCGGTCCGTTCATGACCGAACGTCCTGAAGCACTCGCTGGTAATCGCCTTCAGGACGTTCTTTTCTATTTCCTCGTTGCGGAATCCCATTTCTGAAGGCAGTACGTCATTGAAGATTATGCGGCCAACGGAAGACTCTACGAACTCGGTCGCGTCTCCATTCGTGCCCATGCCGTTGACCGATGCCAGATTGCGTACTTTGATTGCCGTACGAAGGCCGATCTGTCCCAGTTCGTAGGCGAGGCGGGCATCCTCCGGGCTTGCGAACACGCGTGTGACGCCGTCCGTAGCCGGGTCGATAATCGTCAGGTAGTAGCAACCTAGCGCCATATCCAACGTGGGCGTCACGCTCGGCTCTCCAGAGCTTGGAAGCAGCATGTTGTAGACGCTGAGCATCAGCCGCTTCGCCTCAAGCACCGCTTCCCTGGAAAGAGGCACGTGAACGGCCATCTGGTCACCATCGAAGTCGGCGTTAAACGCAGAGCAGACAAGAGGATGCACCTGGATGGCGCTACCTTCGATGAGCACAGGCTGGAATGCCTGGATGCCAAGTCTGTGTAACGTAGGCGCCCGGTTCAGCAGTACCGGACGGTCTTTTATGACATCTTCCAGGATGTCCCATACTTCCGGTCTGACCCGTTCAGCCATCCTCTTGGCGCTCTTGATATTGTGAGCGTATCCCTTGATGACCAGCCGATTCATGACAAATGGTTTGAACAGTTCCAGTGCCATACGTCTTGGCAGGCCACACTCGTGCAGCTTCAAATCGGGTCCGACTATGATGACCGACCGACCACTGTAATCTACACGCTTGCCCAGAAGATTCTGGCGGAAACGGCCCTGCTTCCCGCGCAAAAGGTCTGAAAGTGACTTGAGGGTGTGGTTATGGCTTCCGGCCACAGCGCGGCCCCGTCGCCCATTGTCTATAAGCGCATCCACCGCCTCTTGCAGCATGCGCTTCTCGTTTCGAACGATGATTTCCGGGGCCTGCAGTTCTATCAGCCTCTTGAGCCGGTTGTTGCGGTTGATCACCCGACGGTACAGGTCATTCAGGTCGCTAGTCGCGAACCGGCCCCCGTCCAACTGAACCATGGGCCTGAGCTCCGGAGGCAGCACGGGTAGGATAGTCAGTACCATCCACTCAGGCTTGTTGCCGCTCTTGCGGAAGGCTTCCACAACACGCAGCGTCTTGATGGCCTTCTTGCGACGCTGTCCTGTGGTTGTCCTGATCTCCTCCTGAAGGCCGTCGCGGAACTTGTCCAAGTCTTTAGTCTTGAGGATGTCGATGACGGCTTCCGCGCCCATGCCAGCAGTGAACACCTCTCCATGCCTCTCATTGAGTTCCCTAAAGCGGTTCTCAGTCAGCAGCTGACCCACCCGCAGGCTCTCCAGATCGGAGATTTCGTCCAAGACATCCTTTTCGAACCCGACACTGTCCTCCTCATAGCTGGACCTGACACTGGCGATCTTTCGCCGCGTCTCCTTCGAAAGTTCCGAGTCTATCTCTTCCTTTTCGAAGTCACCGCCCAACTCAGAGATTTTGGAACGCGCTTCTTCTTCAAGCTTCTTAAGTATCTTCTCCAGTTCTTCCTGCAGTTCCTCAACGGCCGCCAGTCTGAGCTCATCGTCTACGAAGGTGACAAGGTACTGCGCAAAATACAGCACACGTTCCAGGTTTCTGGGAGAGAGGTCAAGAAGGAGACCGAGCCTGCTAGGCATGCCTTTAGAGAACCAGATATGGGCCACCGGCGCGGCCAGTTGGATATGTCCCATTCGCTCGCGCCGAACCTTGGCACGAGCCACTTCAACGCCGCAACGGTCGCATATGACGCCCTTGTAACGGATCTTCTTGTACTTGCCACAGTAGCATTCCCAGTCCTTGGTGGGCCCAAAAATGCGCTCGCAGAAGAGGCCATCCTTCTCGGGCCTTAAGGTTCGGTAATTTATGGTCTCCGGCTTGGAGACTTCGCCGTAAGACCACATCTTGATCTGATCTGGAGATGCCAATCCGATCCGAACCGCGTTGAAGTCGTAGCCTTCTTGGACCATCTATTGCGTCTCCTGTAACTTCACAAATGGATGGAATGCATTCGCCGCCATTTGCGGAGGCACTTATCCTTCGTCGCTCGAACCATCTTCTGAGTCTGCCGACTCCGGGTTCACGGTACCGTTAGGTCCTAGAACCGGGGTGCCGTTCACAGCTGGCGTAGTGCTTTCTTGCACCTGGCCGTCGCTGTCAACTAGCTCCAGGGCCGGTAGGGCCCCAATCAACGATCCATCCTGGGCGAGATCATCTACGGGAGCTGCAGGCAGCATGTCGGGCTTCAACTCCTGGTGGAGCAACTCCACAGAGAGACCCAAGCTTTGCAACTCTTTCAAGAGTACGTGGAATGACTCAGGTACGCCCGGTTGGATGACGTCCTCTCCCTTAACTATCGATTCATAAGTCTTGACTCTACCGACGACGTCGTCCGATTTGACCGTAAGCATCTCCTGTAGATTGTGTGCGGCGCTGTAGGCTTCCAGTGCCCAAACCTCCATTTCACCGAAACGCTGGCCACCGAACTGAGCCTTGCCCCCAAGTGGCTGTTGAGTGATGAGTGAGTAAGGACCGGTAGAACGGGCGTGAATCTTGTCCTCTACAAGGTGAATCAACTTCATCATGTAGATGTAACCCACGGCAATCGGCTGGTCGAAAGGCTCTCCTGTTCGACCGTCGTACAGGATCGACTTGCCCATGATTGGCGCTGCGATCTGCTCCTCGCGATTGAGGCGGAGTATCTCCTGAAACATGTCGTCAGGGGACATGTTGGAGGTGTCTTTGCCCATGTCTTCCCCGAGCCAGATCTCCATGCATGCTTCACGTGCCGGTTCAGGGCTGGCGTGTGAGAAGACTTTGTCAAAGTCGTAGCCGCGTTCGGACAACCACTGCCGCGCTACCGAAAAGTCTATCCGGGAGGCAAGATCATCGTCCAATGGCCTGGGGTCTACGGCGCCGGACCTGCTGATGATCCATGATTGAGCGAGCGAACCTTCAATCGCATTGTCAGGCGCACCGTCGAAGACGGGCGTAATGGCCCGGAACCCCATGGTATGCGCAGCCCAACCAAGATGCGTTTCCAACACTTGCCCGAGGTTCATACGGGATGGCACGCCAATCGGGTTGAGGATAATATCAACCGGGGTGCCGTCGGGGAGGAAGGGCATGTCTTCCTCAGGCAGTATTCTTGCAATCACACCCTTGTTGCCGTGGCGTCCGGCCATCTTATCGCCCTCGGCAATTTTGCGGGTCTGGGCTACCCAAACGCGGACCAGCCTGTTCACGCCGGGCGGCAATTCGTCATTGTTGGCGCGGCTAAGAGCCTTTACCTCAATGATCTTGCCGCGCTGTCCGTGAGGAACTCTTAGAGACGTATCTTTAACATCCCGGGCCTTTTCTCCGAATATCGCTCTGAGCAGTTTCTCTTCGGCGCTCAGCTCGGTTTCGCCCTTAGGGGTGATCTTCCCAACCAGGATGTCGGCCGGTCCGATCTCCGCGCCCACTCGTATGATCCCTTCCTCATCGAGATTGCGAAGGCTCTCTTCGCCGACGTTTGGGATATCTCGCGTAATTTCTTCGGGGCCTAGCTTCGTGTCCCGCGCTTCTACCTCGTGCCTCTCGATGTGAATCGAGGTGAACTTATCGTCTTTGACCATCCTGCGGCTCATGATGATCGCGTCTTCGAAGTTATAGCCCCCCCAACTCATGAACGCGACGAGCGTGTTCTGCCCAAGCGCGAGTTCGCCTTGTCCGGTGGACGAACTGTCGGCCATGATCTGGCCGACAGAAACGGCATCTCCCTTAGCAACTATGGGCCTCTGGTTGACGCACGTACCCTGGTTGCTGCGAAGGAACTTGCGTAGCGGGTATTCATCACGCTTGCCATCTGCATCCGTAACAACAATCATGTCTCCCGTGACGTTGGTCACGACGCCTTCGGTACGGGACATAATCACTTGTCCGCTGTCTCTGGCCACTCGGCCTTCCATGCCCGTGCCAACAAGAGGGGGCTCCGGACGCAATAGTGGAACCGCCTGCCGCTGCATGTTGGATCCCATGAGCGCCCGGTTCGCATCGTCGTTTTCAAGGAACGGTATGAGGGAAGTTGAAACGCTCACAAGCTGCATCGGAGACACGTCCATGAACCCCACTGCATCTGGAGCCTCCATGAACACAGACTCGCCCATACGGGTCTCAACCAAGTCCTGCGTGAACTGGCCAGCCTCATCCAGAGGGGCGTTGGCCTGCGCAATGTGATCGTGCTCCTCTTCGTCGGCGGATAAGTAAACGATGTCTTCAGGATCACTTGATACAAACGGAATGACGTCGATCTTCCTCTCCGGCAAAGCGTTAATCTTTCTGAGAGTCCTACGCGTAATCCTGCTGCCGGGTCTGAGGACCGTCTTGTCGTTCTCGTCTGCTATCCGTTCGGCGACGACGTGTCCTTCGATGCTTGGACTGGAGCTGTTCATCTCAGTCGAAACCGGGCGGTAAGGCGTCTCGATAAAGCCAAACTCGTTGGTTCGTGCGTAGGTAGCCAAAGAGCCAAGCAGACCGATGTTAGGCCCTTCCGGCGTCTCAATGGGACAGATACGACCGTAGTGGGAGTGGTGGACGTCCCTTACGTCGAATCCGGCACGCTCCCTCGAAAGTCCGCCTGGGCCCAGAGCAGAGAGGCGACGCTTGTGGGTAAGCTCAGCCAGCGGATTAGTCTGATCCATGAACTGCGAAAGCTGCGATCCACCAAAGAATTCTTTTACCGCGGCGACCACCGGCCTGATGTTCACTAGGGCCGCAGGTGTTGTCGTGGCAGGATCAAGCTGGGTGGTCATGCGCTCCTTGATGACCCTTTCCATGCGCAGTAACCCAACTCGCACTTGGTTCTGTATCAGCTCGCCCACGGCACGGACACGCCGGTTGCCAAGATGGTCAATGTCATCCGGGCTTGCCTCGCGATTATTGATCCGGATCAACATGCGCAGCAAAGCGACGATATCGTCACTCTCCAACGTACGCTGCTCCGTCTTGCGTCCATTGAAGAGGCGCCGGTTCAGCTTGTATCTTCCAACTCGACCTAGATCGTAGCGCCTGGGATTGAAGAAAAGGTTGTCCAGGAGATTCCTGGCGTTTTCTGGACTCGGCGGTTCGCCTGGGCGTAGCCGCCTGTAAAACTCGAGAAGTGCTTCATCCTGATCGGCCACCGTAGTGTCTTTCTCAATGGTGGTCCTCATGAACAGGTGCTCTGGGTTGGTGTCTACGTCTTCAAAGAGTTCATGTATCTCCATGTCCGTCGAGTACCCCAAGGCCCGGAGCAGCATGGTCACAGGAGTCTTGCGCTTGCGGTCCACTTTGACTGAGACCACATCGCGGTTGCTCGTCTCGAATTCCATCCACGCACCGCGGTACGGGATGAGCTTTGCAGATGTGAGCGGACGGCCGGTGGCCGGATCGGTATTGGTGGTGAAATACACGCCAGGGGACCTTACCAACTGGCTAACCACGACCCGTTCCGCACCGTTGATGACGAAAGTTCCAGTGGACGTCATCATTGGAACGTCCCCAATAAACAACTCCTGTTCTTTGACTTCCCCTTGTCCCGGTCCCGGTGTCTTGAGTTTGAGTTGCACCGTTACGTACATGGGAGCGGAGAACGTTATCTCTCTGATCCGACACTCCTCTTCCGTGTGCTTGGGTTCGTCGAACCGGTGATCCAAGAAGCTGAGCTCAAAGCGCCCGCCCGGAAAGTCTTCAATAGGGGATATTTCACTGAACAACTCTCCAAGGCCTTTTGTCTTGAACCAGTTGAACGAGTCCAATTGAACCTGGATCAGGTTCGGGACATCCAGCACGGAGGTTATGGAAGCGTACGAGCGTGTACTTAGAGCACGACTTCCATTCGCAAAACTTGAGTTGCCGTTAGATACGTTGGTAGAGGTCATGCGTTGACTATTACTCCAAAGCATAGAGAGAGTTGAAACCGTAACGAGGCGGCGTCTGGGGTGCCAGCGGGCGCACTACGGGTGGGACTGCTGCAGGTCAAGAAAGAGGTGCTTGTCCTAAGGACATAAATCGACGAATAAACAAGCTAGCAAACTAGACAATGGATGTCAAGCGCTTTCAGGGACCAGCCCACCTGAGGAAGGGCCCACGAACTCTCGCTCAACCCATCAAGGCCGCATACCGAGCCACGCATCTCAACAAGGCAAGCTACCTGTGAGCGAGCGGCCTCACTTGACTGATCTTCAAGGCCCGGAGGATGGCAGCACTCGGTACAGTAGGGTGACTGACTTACGCATCAAGCGTGAGTAAGAGTTGTCAAACTGCAAAATGTGCTCTCCGTCAGACTCCGCCTCGATTGATTGCATATCTATGTGTTTGACACGTTCCCAATTGCCCAGTTCTCGTCCCTCAGGATCCAGCAGGAGAATGCTGACGTCCCGGCTGGCTTCAACTCTGAATTCAAGTGTGGCGCCAGATTCAACTTCTATGCCATGTCTGTACATCTCTCCCGCTCGTACTTCAATAGATTCGCGTCCGTACGGGGGCGAGCCGGGCTCTGGCTGGGTCGGGGACAAATCATCGCAGCCAGCAATCGATAGGAGAAACAGAGCCATCACCATCACAAGGAACGTAACTTGACGGGTGGGTCTCGCAGGACTCCTCGTCATTCCGTCAATCCACGATGGCTTGGTTGACAAGTACTCTAAACTCGTTTCGGATCGGGTAAAAGTCATTCGGCATGAACTGCGTCATAAGGATCCCGATCAACTCCTCCTGGGGATCGATCCAGAACATCGTGCTAGCCGCGCCTCCCCAGGCGTACTCACCAACCGAACCCAACACACCGGCAGCCCTCAGGTCGGTCAGTACTCTGAATCCGAGCCCGAACCCATACCCGTCCATTGTGAAAGTGCCCATCCGCATTGGGATCAAACTCTCGTGTAAATGATCGATAGTCATCATATCGATCGTCCTTGGGCTGAGAAGCCTGGCTCCGTCCAGTTCGCCGCCCCTCTGTAACATCCGGCAGAACCTCATGTAATCGCCCGCAGTCGACACTAACCCTCCCCCACCGGAGAACAGTGTGCATGGCCGAGTCAACCTGCCAAGCACGGGCGATACCATCGGCTCGATCGACCCGTCCTTCCCAGGACCATACAGTTGAGCAAACCGGTCGATCTGATCTTCGCGAACGTGGAATCCAGAGTCGCCCATGCCCAAGGGCTCGAACACACGGCGAGCCAGGAATCGGTCAATGCCCTCGCCCGAAACAACCTCGACCAAGTAGCCCAGCACATCCGTAGCGACGCTGTATCTCCACACACTCCCAGGCTCATGAGCCAATGGCAACTCTGACAACTTGCCAACCATTTCTTTGAGCGTGCTCGCTGAATCCAAGACATTAGCGCTCTGGTACATTCTGTCTACAGAGGACGCTGGATCAAATCCGTACGACAGGCCCGCAGTGTGCGTAAGCAACTGCCGTACCGTAATCGGATTGGACTGACCCACTACAGTCGGCCCGTGCGCGTTCTCTCCTGTGCACACCTTCAGGCCGTCCAATTCCGGGATGAAGGCGGAAACGGGATCGTCTAACTGGAAGCATCCCTCCTCGTAGAGCATCATTACCGCCACGCTAGTTATGGGCTTGGTCATCGAGTAGATGCGAAGCAGCGTGTCATGCTCCATCGGCAGGCCGTTCTCACGGTCCCGGCGCCCAAACACCTGCGAGTAGCAAACCTTGTCTTTGCGGGCAATCATCGCTTGAACGCCCGATAGCTTCCCTTCGTCTACGTATGTTTGGGCCCACTTGCTCACCCTCTGCAAGCGCTCGGTAGACATTCCCACGTTCTCAGGACTTGCCATGCCTTCCCCCAAGTTCATATTTGTGAGACGATTCTAGTGCGTTCGCTGTTCCTGAGAAACCGTTTCAATCCGCTGCGCTCCGACAAAACCAGACTCTTCTCGCAACCATGTGATGACCAATCTACCCAAGGCTCGAATCGCCGTCACGGATGGCGATGAGGATAGTGACTGGATCAAGCCCTACATGGCCGCCGTTCTCCGTTACGGTGGAGAACCGATACTTGTGCGGCCAGACGGCTTGGCTTCGCACGCTGGTCGGATAAAGGACGTGACCGGACTGATGCTCACCGGCGGCGAGGACGTGGCTCCTTCCCGCTACGGTGATGACGTAGACCCGAGCGCAGGCGTTCACGTAAACCTCGAACGGGACGCGATGGAGCTCGAGCTCTTGCGGGAAGCCTTGGATCGAGACATGCCCGTGCTGGCCATATGCCGCGGAATGCAGCTTCTCAATGTCTGCATGGGAGGCAAGCTGATCCAGCATCTTGACGGTCATAGAGGTCCGGACCTTAAGACTCAGCCATCCTCTTTCCACCGCATATACATTGCCCCAGGCAGCAAGCTAGCAGCCGTAGTGGGATCCGGGGGAACCGTTCGAGTGAACAGCATCCACCACCAGGGCGCCCGCGATTCTCAGCGTGCTCCAGGCCTCCTGGCGTCTGCTTACGCCTTGGACGACGGCATCATCGAGGGCATGGAAAGTCCGGACCATCGATGGACGATTGGAGTCCAGTTTCATCCCGAGCGGCGGGAAGAGACGCCGCCCCATTTCGACCGACTGTTCGAAGCACTGGTTGACCGCGCGTCAGAGCACACCGAATAGCCATTGCACCGGTTCTGTATCTTGGCAGGTGAGATACGAATTCACCTGCCGTGAACTTATCTAAGAAAGCTCCAACTTCAGCTTTGGTACAGGTATGAGCGTGGTACAATAGGGAGCGTGTTCCGGCTGGGGAGAGCGGGTAGTGAGAAGGTTCCCGAGCCGAACGGCCCGCGTGTTAGATCACCTCTGCGGCAACCCAAGCTCGACGGGGGTTCGCCTCCAAGGAGTCGTCGATGGTTTCGTCACCGCCAGAACGTACGGAGCATGGCTTCATAAGACCTCTGCTCATCGAAGACGAAATGCGTACGTCCTACATGGACTACGCGATGAGCGTGATCGTTTCACGTGCGCTGCCGGACGTCCGCGATGGTCTGAAGCCGGTGCAGCGCCGGATCCTGTACGCGATGAACGACCTTGGCATGCGCTCGAACACGGCTCACAAGAAAAGCGCCAGGCTCGTTGGGGAAGTGCTGGGCAAGTACCACCCTCACGGTGACAGCCCGGTGTACGAGGCGATGGTGCGTATGGCGCAGCCGTTCTCGATGCGCCTTCCACTAGTAGACGGCCAAGGTAACTTCGGCAGCGTAGATAACGACCCGCCGGCCGCAATGCGATACACGGAGGCCCGCCTCAGCCGCGTGGCCCATGAGATGCTCGCCAACCTCGAACAGGAAACGGTTGACTTCAAGGACAACTTCGACGGTTCCATACAAGAGCCAACGGTACTTCCGGCCAGACTTCCCAACCTGCTGGTCAATGGAGGATCCGGAATCGCCGTGGGAATGGCCACCAACATCCCGCCCCACAACCCCGGCGAGATCTGTAACGCAATCATCCGGCTAGTCGACGATCCAGACCTCACCACGCAGGCCCTGATGCGTTCGGTTAAGGCCCCTGACTTTCCCACTGGCGGCACAATAATGGGCCTCGACTCGGTGAGGGAAGCGTTCGAAACAGGGCAGGGGCACATCACATTACGGGGAAAGACGCACGTTGAAGATGCCTCACGTGGAAATCGCTCGCGAATCATCATTGACGAACTCCCCTACCAGGTAAACAAGGCCGCGCTCGTAGAAAAGATCGCCGGCCTTGCCAAGACACGCAGACTGGAGGGCATTTCAGACATCCGCGATGAGTCTGACCGAGACGGAATGCGGGTTGTCATAGAGCTACGTTCCGGCGCGCAACCTCGCGTGGTGCTGAACAACCTTCACAAGTTGACGCCAATGCAGACGACGTTCGCAGTGAACATGGTGGCGCTTGTGAATGGCATGCCGCAGGTGCTCGATCTCAGGAGTGCAATCAACCACTTCATAGACTTTCGTAAGGATGTCATTACGCGCCGCTCCGAGTTCGAGCTGCGCAAGGCCAGGGAGAGGGCGCATATCCTTGAAGGCCTCAGGATCGCCCTAGAGTTTCTAGACGAAGTCATCCAGTTGATCCGCAATTCGGAGAACGTCGACTCTGCAAGGCAGGGCCTAATCGCGAACTTCGACCTAGACGCCCTGCAGGCGCAGGCGATCCTCGATATGCAGCTTCGCCGCATTTCGGCCCTGGAAAGAGAGAAGTTAGAGGACGAGTACCAAGAGCTCCAGAAGACCATAGGGCAGTTGGAGGAGCTGCTCGCCAGCCCGCAACTTGTACTGGCGGAAATCAAGAGTGAAACGGAAGAACTCAAGAAGAAAGTCAGGGATAAGCGCCGCACGGACATCAGCTTTGAGGACCGCGACCTCAGCCGCGAGGACTATGAACCTCACGAGCAGATCGTAGTGACGCTGAGCCGTGGAGGTTACGTAAAGCGCATTCTTGCCAACACGTATCGGAACCAGCACCGTGGGGGCAAGGGCGTTCTCAGCATGGTTACTCGAGAGGACGACCCAGTCGACCATATCCTTGTCCTGGATACGCACGACACGCTCCTGTTCTTCACCAACAAAGGGAGGGTCTTACCCCTCAAGGGATACGAACTGCGGCCAGACGCATCGCGGAACACGAGAGGCGTTCCCGTAGTTAATGTGATCCCGCTGCAGGCGGGCGAGCAAGTCAAAGCGCTCATATCTGTCGAGACTCTCGAACAGGAAGACAGATTCCTGTTGATGGCTACCAGGAAAGGGCAAATCAAGCGCCTGCCCCTCAAGGCTATAGCCAGCGTGAGGCGCGCTGGCATTATCGTGATGAAGCTGGGAGAAGGAGACGACCTGGTGTCCGCCAACGTGGGCAACGCAGATGACGACGTAGTTATGGTCTCCCGGGCCGGCAAGTCCATCATCTTCGCGGCAAACGAGGTAACACCTCATCAGCGTGGCGCAGGTGGTGTCAAGGGGATGACGCTTCCGGACAAGAACGACAGGGTCGTAGCCATGGACATTGTTGTTCCCGAAGGTCGTCTCCTGGTAGTTAGCCGGAACGGCTACGGGAAAATGACGCAGCTCAAGTTCTACCCACGACACCGAAGGGGCGGGATGGGAGTCAAGACATTTGAAGTTACACGCAAAACTGGTCCCATTGCGGCCGCCCAGATAGTGGACGCCGCGAGAGAGGTCTACGTCATTTCCCGCAAAGCCCAGGTGCTCCGCACAAACATGTCGGAGATTTCCAACATCGGCAGGGCAACGCAAGGCGTCCGCGTGTTTAAGTTGGAACAGGGAGACAGCGTATCGTCCATCACGGCCGTTAACCTCGGGATCCAAGAGAGTATTAAGGAGGCGGCAACGCCGGACGCGACTGGCGACCGCAACGGCCGTTCACCTAACCGGTAAGGCGCTCAGGCCCAACGCGCACATATCTAGCCCGGAATGGCCAGTCTAGCGCCGCTTCATCAAAGATGCGCGCGCGCGCCTCGGATCCTGATTTAGAACGTAGTATGAGCCATCTGAGGTTGCGGTGAGTTTAGACGGGTCGGCGGGGACTCGTTCGTCCTCAAACTCCTTGATACCCAAGCTCCTTCTTGTAGCGCTTGCGCTACTATTCTCGTTCTCAGCCATGACAGCGGCCTGCAGCGACGGTATTTCCGACCCGTCGGCCTCACCGCAGGCCACCACCACAACTGCTGACGGCGAAATCGCTTTAGCGCCGAATTACACGGCCACAGCGGTTCCCATCTCGACTTCGGCGCCAACCGTATCGCCGACCGCTTCGGTCACTCCCATAAAGGTAGAGTCGGCTTCCGAGGTCGAACGGCTGTCGGACGCCGCATGGGACTGGCTCGTGGACCTGACCGAGAACCTAAGTCCGCGAGCCAGCGGGACGGAGGAGGAGGCCTTAGCGGCAGATCACCTAGAGGGCATCTTCCAATCGATGGGATACCAAACTACTGTTCAGCCGTTCACATTCCACACCGTCAGGTCGACCGCCGGCTCTTTGGGTAAAGACGCGAAGCAGTTTCGGGCGTTACCAATGGAGTTCAGCGCCCGAGGCGAGGTCGAGGGAGAGTTGGTGTACGTGGGCCTGGCTCAGGAAGGAGACATTCCTGAACTGGGACTTGCCGGAAAGGTCGCCCTGATAGAGCGCGGCATCACTACATTCAAGGAGAAGGTCAACGGAGTTGCGGCTGCCGGCGCCGTCGGGGCCGTCGTCTACAACAATTCGGCTGGCTTCTTCCGAGGCTCGCTTGGCACCGACAGCGCGATTCCCGTTGTTTCGGTATCGGGGGATGATTCCCACGAACTTCTCATGCTGGCCGCAGATCCGAGCATCACTTTCTCGCTCTCAATCTTGGACCTTGACTCACCGTCCCAGAACATCATTGCCGAGAAACCAGGTAGCGGCAACGGCGTCGTTGTGCTGGGGGCCCACTACGACACTGTTCCGAATTCGCCCGGCGCCAACGACAATGGCTCCGGCGTGGCAACGCTGCTCACAATTGCAGACGAGCTGGCCGACAAGACGCTTCCATACACGATGAGATTCCTACTGTTCGGGGCTGAAGAAGAAGGGCTCCACGGCAGCATCCATTATGTTCAGAACACCCCTGAGGAAGAGTTGGACCGGTTAATTGCCATGTTGAACTTCGACGCACTGGGTTCAGGTCCGGAAGCCGCGGTATTCGGAAGTGCCGAACTTGCTCAGACCATTAGTGCATACGGAGATGCGCATGGGATCAATGTCGGTCGCAGACTTAGCCTGGGGCCCTTCTCCAGCGACCATGCTCCGTTTGCCGACGCCGGTGTACCAGCGTTGTTCTTCATGGCTGACGACTTCTCACGAATCAACTCACCTGACGACCACATCGAGTTCGTCGAACCGATTCGAATGGGGGAAGCAGCCGCGCTGGCCTTGGGCGCCCTGAATGACTTGGCCACCGGACGATGAGCGCCGCCCGGCCATCCCAGTGGACGAGGCGAAGACCAAGCCTGTAGGCTGAGTGCATGTTCGAATCGCTCACAGAAAAGCTCACCGGAATTTTCAATAGGCTCGGAGAAAAGGGGATACTCTCCGAGAAGGACGTCGAGTCAGCCTTAAGAGAAGTGCGCCTCGCTCTGCTGGAAGCGGACGTTAACTTTAAGGTCGTCAGGTCACTTGTTAGCCGGATCAAGGATCGAGCCCTAAACGAGGATGTGCTCAAGAGCCTTAGCCCCGGTCAGCAGGTCGTCAAGATCGCCAACGAAGAGCTGACTGAAGTATTGGGCGGAGCCGTCCGACAATTGGAGCCGGCACCGCAAGCTCCCTCCGTGATACTGATGACCGGGCTTAACGGCTCCGGCAAGACGACAACTTCGGCCAAGATCGCTGCCCATCTCAAACAGAACGGACAGTCCTCAACTCTCGTAGCGGCCGATCTACAGAGACCGGCTGCCATACTGCAACTAGAAACTTTGGGAAGCCAGATCGGCGTGCCCGTGTACTCCGAAAGCCCTTCCACCTCCTCACCCGAGGCCGTTGCTGCGGCCGGCGTCAGTCATGGAGCGGAGACCGACGCGTCCTGGGTGATCGTGGACACAGCCGGCCGATTCCAGCTGGACGACGAACTGATGTCGGAGCTCCAGCGCGTCAAGGATGCCGCGTCCCCGGCAGAGACCTTGCTAGTGGTCGATGCCATGACCGGTCAGGATGCCGTTCGCGTCGCCGAGGAGTTCCACCGACGCGTAGGTCTCACAGGGCTCGTTCTTACGAAGATGGACGGCGACGCGAGAGGAGGAGCCGCCCTATCGATAACTTCCGTAACCGGCGTCCCAATCAAGTTTATTGGCACCGGTGAACGGACCGACGCCCTTGAACAGTTCAACCCGGACCGTCTCGCCTCACGAATCCTCGGAATGGGCGACGTGTTAACGCTCATCGAGAAGGCCCAGACCACGTTCGATATGGAGGAAGCGGCCGACACCGTAAAGCGCATCCGGAAGGCTGACTTCAACCTGGAGGACTTCCTGAAGCAACTGCAACAACTGAAGCAGATGGGACCGCTCAGTAACCTTCTGGACATGGTCCCCGGAATGTCCGGCCTAAAGGGGAAGCTCGGGGCGAACGAGATCGACGACGATAACTTCAGGAAGATGGAGGCAATCATACAGTCCATGACGCCTGAAGAGCGGTGGCGGCCTGCGATCATTGGGGGCAGCCGCCGGCGGCGAATTGCTAAAGGCAGCGGCACGTCTGCGCAAGATGTAAACCAACTGCTGAACCAGTTCCGCGAGGCTCAGAAGATGATGAGGGCCATAACCACAGGCAAAGGGCCGAGGAACTTGATGCGAATGTTCAGCTAGGACTGCCCCTACCCGCTTTTGCGCGCCAGGACTCGCTTAACTGCGGCAACAACATCTCGCTTTGCCAAGCGGTACTTGTCCAGCAACTCTTGCGGCTGCCCCGACTCCGTGTATTCCCTCAGCCCGACCATCTCCAAGGGAGTGGGATGTCCGGCGCCAAGGGACTGAGCTACGAGGCTACCGAGGCCGCCGGCCAGATAGTGCTCCTCGGCGGTAACCACGGCTCCCGTCTCGCGAGCCGCCTTCAGCAGCGAGGACTCGTCCAGCGGCTTAATGGTGTGCATGTTGATGACGCGACAATCTACGCCTTCGCCCGACAAGTCTGAGGCTGCATCGAGAGCGGTCTTGACCATGATTCCGCAGGCGACGATGGCAACGTCGTTACCCTCGCGCACAGTCTCAGCCTCTCCGAAGGTATATGTGTATCCGTCATCATGGATTAAGGGAGTAGCGGGCCGGGACAGGCGTATGTAGTACGGACCTGGGTCATTGACCGCGTGCTTTACTGCTTCCACGGCCTCGACGGCATCAGAGGGCACGACTATCTTGAACGCCGAGAGAGCAGACATGATTGCTATGTCCTCCACAGCGTGGGCGGACACCCCGTCTTCTCCGGTTATGATTCCCGCGTGAGTGGCAATGACCTTTACGTTGAGGTTTGCCTGGGATACTCCGACTCTTAGCTGGTCATGAGGCCTGCTGGTGGCAAAAACCGCGAAGGTGCTCACCACGGCAGTCTTCCCGGAGGCGGCCATGCCGGCTGCCGCGCTCACGATGTTCTGCTCTGCAGGGCCGAAGTCAAAGAATCTCTCCGGGAACTCCGCGCCGAATAGGTTGGTGAACGTGGACTTGTTCAGGTCTCCCCCCAAGACCACAAGATCCGGAGTTTGTCGCCCTATCTCGACCAGGGCCCGACCGACGGACTCTCTTGTTGACTTGTTGGTTTCCATTGGTACGTCTCAGCTTGGGTACGTGTTCAGGCCAACGCCGCCAGGGCGGCTTCTAGCTGTTCTGGCGTGGGGGCCTTCCCATGGAAATCAGGGTTGTTCTCCATGAAGTCCACGCCTTTCCCTTTCACTGTCTTCGCGATTATCGCGGTTGGCCGATTCCTGGTACGGGCTGCCTCCTCCGCAGCGTCCAGTACCTCAGCAACATTGTGGCCGTCTATCTCCAGTGTATGCCAGCCGAAAGCGCGCCACTTATCGGCCAGCGGTTCCAGGTTCATTACCTGCCATGTGAACCGGTCGTTCTGGATGCCGTTGCGGTCCACTATCGCCACGATGTTGTTCAGCTTGTAGTGCGTTGCGGACATGGCAGCCTCCCAGATCTGGCCCTCGTCGCACTCGCCGTCACCCAGCAACACGAAGGTCCTCGAGGGCCTTCCTTCCAACCGCATTACAAGCGACACACCGACGCCGAACGATAGTCCCTGGCCAAGGGAGCCGCCCGACATCTCCACGCCGGGCGTCTTCACGTGTGCGTGGCCCTGGAGCCGGCTGTCGATCTTACGGAAGGTCACAAGTTCCGATTCAGGGATGTAGCCCGACTCTGCCAGGGCCGCGTAAAGCACGGGGCACGCGTGGGCCTTGCTCAAGACAAACCTGTCGCGGTCCGGCCATTTCGGATTGGCTGCGTCGTGGCGCATCACGCTGAAGTAGAGCGCGGTCACGATCTCTACGGCGGAAAGCGACCCGCCAGGATGCCCGCTCCCGGCCGCGGCGGTCATGTTCAGGATATGTCGCCGGATACTGCGAGCGGTAGAAGTCAGATCGTCGATGGATGCAGGCTGAAGTTGGCTGTCGGTTTCCGGTGCGGACACTTTCGGGAGTCCCCCAATCGCTTTCAAAGGCCAATCAGCGGTGAGCCAAGGCCGCCCCACCTGGAAGCCGACCCATTATATCAGCACATTCCACGCGGTGACTCGAATGCGCCCGGCAGGGGCAAGGTAGCGTAGATTGGGCGAAAGGGGATGGCGGCTGCATATCGCTCTTCGGATGTGAAGCTCTGCGGTCCTGCGGAGGCGGTCTGAACGGAAGAAGGGTCGCAAATCTGTCACATTCCGTAACATTTCGTCATTCTCCGTAGCTGGGAGCGTTGGAGTTTGTTACAGAATTTGGAGAGAATTGACACCTGAACGTTCCGAAAACGAACCAAACCGGTACAAAACCGTGACAGTTTCGATACAGCTGAGAAGCTTCTTCAGGCAGGAAACCGCGACGAGAGACATAGGCTGCCGGGGCACCGTCGAGGTGTTGAGCACTGTTCATAGGTAGATAATAGCACACTAGTTCGCAGAAGGCAATGGGCCGCATGGCCGGTCGCGGGGCAGAGGCAGGACCTCTCGATTTTCCCGAAGTATCGTCAAGTCCGTTCGTGGTGAGCCGTTCGGCAAGCTCAGGAGAGGCTCGGGGCGAACGGAAAACGAAAAGACCCTGGGGCCATACAGGGGTTTTCGATGGAGTTCTGTGATTACCCTCTAAAGCATTATGGGGCGTCGGCCGTCTCCGCGAGCACGCCGGTCAAGGTGTCTGAAACGGCCTCATCGGGAGCAAAGGTCAGGGCCACGTTCATGTCAACGCGAGCGACAGTAATCGTCTGCGAGCCTGTAATCGTCCGAAAACTATCGCCCGACTCGTCCAGCGGCTCCCAGTCCTGACCTGCCTTCTGCGTGACGTAACTGATGAATGCCTCAAAGAATTCATCAGCGTCCACCTGCGTATCCCAGGCGGTCGACGCGACAAGAGCTAGAGACCCATCCGGACCCTCGTAGAGAGAGTATGTGTCGCCTCCCCAACCGGCAGAAGCCGCGGCGGCCTGTTGCGGCGAGAGGCCTGTTTCCAGGTATGTACGCAGCATGAACTGGCCCAACGTGTCGCTGCGCAGTTCCTCCCAGCTCTCGCCTAGTTCCTCAGCGAGGGCAGGCAAAGACACTCCCACTGGCATATCACGAGCCAAGTAACGATCGACGTGAAGAATGTGCTCTGTTGACTTCGGCGGATCGGCAAAGGCGTCGTTTACAGACTCCCATCCTCCGACGCCGAGCAGATCACGGACAAATGCGAAGCCCTCCAGGTATGGGAAGACGAACGATCTCCTCACAACGTAAGGGGCGTTGCGGAGCCCGTCTCCCGTAGACGCCTGACCCTCTTCCTGAGCCTGCCGCTGCTCCTCCTCGTTGAGGTGCTCGATCATATAGATGGCCTCAACGATGCTCGCGTCGCCCTCGACCAAAGCGGTGAAGGCAGAGTAGGCGTCGCTATTTCCTTCAAGCTCCAGGCGGGTGGTGTGGATATCGTAGTTCTGCTGCTGCAGGGCATGCGTGGTCTCGTGCGCGTGAGTTACCAAATTGATCGGCGAGAATTCCGGGCTGTCCGTGATTACGAAGAGCCTTTCCTTCTCCAAGTGGTAGTAGCCGGCAACGTTCTCGGAGAGAAGGTCTATCCAAATTTCGAACAGAGCGTCTTCCGGCCCAATCAGCCTGAGCGCCTGAAAGAGCTTCTGGTCAATCAAAATCTCATCGCGGTCCTCTTCCAGCAAGTCCAACAGGTTCGAACGGAGTTGATCGCGAGTAATGAATTCCCGCTCAATGGGACGCTTGGGAATCAGTCTCCTAATCTCGATTGCACGCTCCTGAGCGAGATCAAGCCGGCCTTCCTGGGGATGTTGCGCCGTCCTGAACGGCGTAGGAGAAGGCACAGGCACCGCGGGGACTATAACGTTGGACAGGTCGAAAGACTCGACAGTCTGCGAGGACGTCGGCTCCGCCATTGCTGAGACTATAGGAGTTGTAGTCGCCTTTACCTCAGTCACCGACTCTGCAGTAACGAGGGGCGTAGGCGTTAAGGCGACAGGCGCAGGTGTCGCAGGGATGACCTCGCCTGAGCCACTGCACGCGACAACCCACAGCACCAGCGCGACGAGAATTGTCAGGAGTCTCATATGCATGCTATCGGTCGTGCATTTTCAATCACGCAAAGCGTCCTCATTCAACTCAATCCATGGTGGCGGGGGAGGAAAATGTGTTCAGCCCTCGTTATGGTATCAAGGCGAGATCATCGGAGCGCGTCACGATGGAAGATGAGGCTTCGTGGCGCAATGACCCAACGCAACGCTGGTACAATAAATCAACCGGCCGTGAGCGGGAGTAGCTCAGTGGTAGAGCCCCTGCCTTCCAAGCAGGCTGTCGCCGGTTCAAATCCGGTCTCCCGCTCCACCATTTGAATCAACCCGTTGCCGGCTCGCTGGAAGCGTGTGACTTTAGCCAGCCTCCAAGCGCGACGAAGAACTCCTCCCGAACTGTCGTTTCCCGCCATGGCTCGTGCCCGCACTTGAGCAACTCCCTGTACTCCATTTCTGGTACGTAATCCCTGAGGTTAGCGAAAATCATCCGGTCTGGATGAGGATCATAGTCGCCATGCAGCATGACCACCGGCGATCGGATTGCAGAGAAGGCGGCAGGATACACGCCTTCTGCCTGGAGGCGAATCATGTCGCTCCACGTTTCGTCGTGCGCCCTGGCATCGAACGTGCCATGCTCTTCTTTCGGGACCAAGGGATCGTAAGCGTACAACCGGGAATACAGCGAGCCCATCCGCTTGACGCGCTCAGCCGGGTCCTCTACGTCCATTTCAACGTGTTGCAACCGCTTGCGAAGATCGCCGTCCATGCGAGCTTCACAGGTAGCCCGGAATACACCCCTGGAAGCAGTATCGAACGTGCCACATCCGATCAGCGCGACTTGGCCCGGCGAGGGCCGGATGCGAGGCAGCGAAGGCGAGAGCAAGCATCACCCCCAAGAGTCTCCGACGAGTGCGGGGCAGCCGCTCGGCATCGCCTCGATAACATCGCGCAGGTCTTCTATGTGGCGGCCCACCGTCAACGGCCGTTCTCCGCTGCCACGCTGGATTGGCTCGAAAACTCGGAATGAATCCGCGAGCCCTCTGGCTACCGGGGCTATGGTACCCCTCGCCCCTGGTCCGCCGTGGATGACAACGACCTCAGGGCCGTGCGTGCCGTATGTCCGCACCTCGATTGTCATGCCTGCGCTTCGCCTATGCCGGGCGGAGCTTTGAGGTCAAGCACAGACTGCGCCTTCTCCACGGAGACTCTCTCGTAATCGTATTGCGTCGGTTGGGCAACCCCATCCCAGCCCTTCGGCTTCGTTCAGGACAGGCCCTTCCCCAGCAGACTGGGGAAGGGGTCAAAGGCACGAATCGACTGGGCCTTGGCGATCGTTATGCAATGGTGCCGCAGGAAGTGGGGCGGATGACGCGGCTGATTGCAAGGTTTGGGAGCGGCTGATTGAAAATGAACCACTGCCCTCTGCCAAGCAAATGGAGCCTGAGAGCAGCGCGGCTTGAATGGCGACGTGCTCAATGCTTAGGAGATGTGGGTAGGTAATCGGGCGCGCCAAGTAGAGATAGTAGGGGCAGTACTATGTGCCCTGCCTTTCCCCAAGATACAAAGGAGAGCTTTGCATCACCAATTCTGCACCCCCTCTGCACACCACGAGCTTCACCCTCACCTCAATCCTCTCCCATCAAGGGAGGGGAGGGCTTGTTGTACCGCCCCATAGCTTCATCCATCAGTTGATGTTGCGAAGCCTAGCTGTCAACCACTGACAGGTGCGAAGGAGTGAGGTCACAGCTAATCGAAAGTGGACCTTCGGCCTTCCAGGTTTGTGTGAACGTCAATAAGTGCCGTTCTCCCTTCCGCGTTCAGTCTCTGGGCCTGCTCAATGGCGGACGCCAGCTCCGAGGGCTGCGTGACCGTTATGCCGACTGCGCCGAGACCTTCCGCGATCTTCGCGTAGTCGCCAGTCATGCGAGTGGTACCAAAGAGCTCATTGGCAGTCGGATAGCCACCCGGGTAGGTGGCCATGCCGCCATTGTTGAGTACGACGGTGGTAATGGGCGCGCCCCCTCTCACAGAGGTCTCAATGTCAAGGCCGGACATCCCGAAGGCGCCATCGCCCATGAAGTTCAGACAGAACCGCTCCGGCTTTGCCAGTTTCGCTCCGATCATCAACGGAATACCGTAGCCGAGGTGTGTTGTCTTGCCCCATCCGATATAGCTGTGGGGCACAGTTGCCGTGTAGAAGGGCATGATCGTGTCTCTTGGCGCGCCGGCGTCGTGCGTGACCACGCTTGAGTCATGGTCAAGGTTCCGCTCGAGCTCACCGATAACGCGGTACGTGTTTATCGGCACTTCGTCCGAATTGAGCAGAGGTGACCATTGCGCCAGCCATTCCTGTTTGAGGGAAGCGATCTCGGCGGCCACTCCGGACTGTCCCCTCCGGCCGTTTTCTCCGAGCCTAGATTTCACCTCAGCGAGCATTGCTCGCAACGTGACAGCCGCGTCGCCCGGCAGACCGACGTCCACAGTGAAGTCCTTGTTGATATCTTCGATGCTGTCTACGTTGTGGATGATGACCTTGCCGTCGGGAATGGGCTGACCGTAACCTGTGCGAGTCATGCTCGACCCGACGGCGAAGAGGACATCCGACTCCTGAAGCCAGCGTCTCGCGGGCAGGGAGGTGGCGCCGCTCCCCGAGCCCAGCGCGAGGGGATGCCGCTCGTTAAAGGACGACTTGCCAGGCATGGTGCAATAGACGGGAATCGCAGTGAGTTCTGCCAACTCCTCGAGTTCTTGGGTTGCACCTGATAGCAGGACGCCCATGCCGGACCAAATGACGGGCTTACGCGCGTTCAGAAGCAAGTCTACCGCCGCGCTCACATCGTCATGTGATGGGCATTGGATCGCGCGCTTGGGGGGCTGGTAGTCAAGGGCGTGCTCGGGGACCTCCTGACTTCCAACACCTGCCGGGATCTCGATAACGACAGGGCCCGGCCGACCGTTTCTCAGGGCGTGAAACGCCCGGCGCATCGTGGCGGAGACCTGAGCGGGCTCGTTGATCACTTCGGCATGTCTCGAAACAGTCTGGTAGGTCCGAGCGGGTGAGAAGTTGGGCCTGACGGCATACTGGTCCAGCGAGGGGCCCCCTGCCAAGTACAGGATCGGGATGTTGTCGCCGAAAGCCTGGGCGATCCCGCCCATAGAGTTTTCAGCACCGGGCCCTCCCTGGGTAATGACGACGCCGAACTTCTTTCTCTCGTTCAGCCTGCTGTAGCCGTCGGCCGCCATAACGGCGCCGCGCTCCTGCCTGAACATAAGGGTGCGTATACCCTCTTTCGCAGCCGACTCGATCAACTCATTAGATGGAAAGCACGAAACCCACTCCACCTGTTCCGTTTTCAGAATGCGGGCAACCGCGGCGTTTACGTCCATGTCTGATCGCTCCGATGAAGTATTGACGCCCTCGGTTCGGGCGTGCTCGCTATTATATGCATACATCCTTACAGGTTCCGCAGCGATTCCGATTGGTATAATCGAACCACGGAGCTCCCAGCGCTCCATTCTCTCCGCCGAAAGCTTCGAATGCCCTCGACGAGCCATAACCACGTCTCTTTCGCACCAACCGGCCCAGCAACTGGGAAGCAGGGTTCCAGAGCCGTTTACAAGAAGGTCGTCGTGAAACTCGGGACCGGCTTGCTGACCCATGGGGGCAACAGCCTGAACGACGAGGTCATGGAAGACCTAGTGGGCCAGATTTCCAATCTGCACGATGCGGGGCTCGACGTGGTGGTCGTAACATCGGGCGCCGTTGCCGCCGGGCGTCATATCCTGGGAGAGGCACCGGGCCTGGAGGGTCTTGTACATAGGCAGGCGCTAGCAGCGGTGGGGCAGGTGGAACTGATGAGGCGCTACGCAAGTCTGTTCGCACGGCAAGACTCCCCAATCCATGTGGCGCAAGCTATGCTCACTCGAAGGGACATCGTCAGCGACCGGCTAAGCTACCTCAACGCCCGAAACACACTCCTGGCGCTCCTTCGACAACGCGTGGTGCCGATTATCAACGAGAACGACGTTGTAGCAGTGGACGAGCTAGTGGGCCAGGTGTTTGGCGACAACGACAGTCTTTCGGCAATGGCTGCGAACCTTGTTGACGCTGACCTGCTGGTTATGCTGGGAGAACTAGAAGGCCTGTACACTCGGGACCCACGTCTAAATCCCACTGAGGCAGAATTTGTTCCCAGGGTAGAGAATGTGGAAGCCGCAATCAGGGACATGGCCGGGCCGTCCGCCGACAGCAAGGGCCGAGGCGGCATGATCACCAAGCTCGAAGCGGCACGCCTATCCTCCCAAGTAGGAACCGACGTGGTGATCTGCAGCGGCCTGACGGACCGCGTGCTGTCAAGAGTGGTCATGGGTCAGGCCTGGGACAACGCCGAACGGAACTGCACTTTGATTCCCGCCTCCGGCACGAAGACCGAGAGCCGCAGGCGCTGGATGGTTGCAGGCAAATGTCTGACTGGCAGCATCGTAGTGGACGAAGGTGCTTCTAACGCCCTGGTAAGGCGCAATCGAAGCCTGCTCCCAGCGGGAGTTACTTCGGTCAGCGGCGATTTCGAACGCGGAGACATCGTGCCGATCTGGGACACTGCACGGGAGATCGCCGCAGGGTTTTGCAACTATAGCGCCCAAGAACTGGAGCGAATCAAGGGAAGTCAGTCCACAGACATTCAGTCCATCCTGGGCTATGAGTATGGGGCGGAGGTTGTCCACCGTAACAACATGATGGTGTACCCCCAACCAACGTCGCGGAGGTGAAAATGCAAAGCGTCGTGGACAGCTTGACTTCAAAGGCGAAGGCAGCCCGAACGGCAGCCCGCGAGATGGCCCGCCTGCCGACATCGGTAAAGAACCAGAGTCTGTGGAACATCGCAGAGAGTCTGGAAGAACGCAACGCCGTGATACTGCAGGCCAACGAGGCTGACTACGAAGAGTCGCGGAGGCAAGGGCTCTCGGAGGCGATGCTGGACCGTCTGAGGCTGGATGAACAGAGGCTGGCATCCATAGCGGCCGACGTGCGGAGCATTGCCGATTTGCCTGACCCGGTGGGGGAAACACTTGAAGAGCGCACATTACCCAACGGCCTCAAGGTACGCCGGCGAAGAGTCCCACTTGGAGTCATCGGGGCAATCTATGAGAGCCGGCCCAACATCACGATCGATATCTCGTCGCTCTGCTTCAAATCGGGCAATGCCGTGGTACTGAGAGGCGGTAAGGAGTCCATTCATTCGAACGCGTCACTCGCCGGAATCGTCAGAGATGCCGTCGAGAAGGCAGGCGGTCCGAAGGAGGCCATTCAGTTCGTGGAGTCAACGGACCGTCAACTTGTGAGCGAGCTGCTCCGCATGAGGGACTACATTGACCTGATGATTCCCAGGGGCGGCTCTGATCTGGTCAAGCGTGTGGCTGAGGAGGCAGCGATGCCGGCGGTCACCGGGGGAATCGGCGTCTGCCACATGTACGTAGACTCCGCAGCCGACGTCGATATGGCAGTGGAAGTCTCGCACAACGCCAAGGTGCAGCGCCCTACGGTCTGCAACGCATTGGACACACTGCTCGTACACTCAGCCGTTGGTCCAGCGTTCTTACACAAGATAGGCAGACGCTGGGCAGACTCAGGCGTGGAGATGCGATGCGATCGGAGGAGCTACAGCCTGCTCGATCCCCTGGATGGGCCAACCGTCAAAATGGCCTCCGAAAGCGATTGGGGGCGGGAACATCTCTCTCTCGTTGCCTCCGTGAAGGTGGTTGACTCGATGGAAGAGGCAATCGAGCACATAGACACTTACGGATCCGGCCATTCCGAGGCGATAGTAACCGAGGACTCCGCCGCCGCAGAGCGATTCCTGGATGAGGTCGATGCCTCAATGGTGCTGGTGAACGCCAGCACGCGGTTCAACGACGGCGGCCAGCTTGGGCTTGGGGCGGAAGTGGCCATAAGCACCAACAAGCTCCACGCGCGGGGGCCGATGGGACTGCAGGAGCTGACATCATACAAGTGGACTGTGGTTGGCGAGGGTCAGATCAGGACGTAGATCAACAGCCGGCTTGGCCGGATGGAGCAGGAGAAAATGTCCAAATATCAGTTCGAGCGTGAGTGCCGTACGGAGTACTCCGAATGCTACACCGTGGTAGAGGACGAGCAGTTTGTGGGCAGACTCGACCTGCACTTCGCCGACAACGTCGTACACTCATCCCTGAGCGTAGCCGAGAGACTGACCACCGAAGACATCCAAGAAGTGCTGGACGCCATGGAGGGGCAACTGCTGAACTCCGTTGGCATACCGCGCCAGGAAATGATCATCCACGTTCACCAAGGCAGGGACATCGGAGCGTGGACCAGCCACGACTTCGAAGGCAACGGCGGGTACCAGCGGATGAGCTAGCGCCGCGCCTGCTAGCCGCTTACGTGTTGTAGGCGCCCTTCTCCCGGTTGTATTCCTGACGCCAGTTCCTGGGCAGGTCCTTGAATCTACTCAGGCGAATGCCGTCTATGTCTATCGATGACTCCCCGTGCATGACGAGATCCGCTGCTACCTTGCCGGTGGCAGGCGACGGCGCGAATCCGAAGCTAGCGAGCGTAACGACAACGTAGTTGTTGGGATTGTCCAGCGTGTCAATGATCGGCGAGTAGTCGGGCGTAGTCTCCACAATGCAGGCCCAACTGCGGATTAGCGGCACGTCTCCGGCACCCTCCCACAACTCATAAATGCGGCGAGCTATGTTGCGTATTATGTGAGTGTTCGGCTTGCTAGGGGAGTCCATATCATCGATGTCGGTCCACTCGTGCGGGCCGCCGCCGTATGCCAAATTCCCGCGCTTGGTCTGGCGGCCATATAGGCCGTTTCCGCTTACGGCACCCGACCACATTGGCTCCAGAGGCGCGGTTACCGCGATCTCGGGCCGGAACGGCGACGTCGGCACAAAGGCTCCCACCATCTCTGCCAGCGCAGTCGTCTGTGCGCCCGCGGCCGACACCACGAAGTTTGTCTCTATGTCGCCTTCGGACGTCTCGACTGCCGTAACGCTTTCTCCCTGGACCTTGAAACCGGTCACCGTCACGTGCTGCAGGATCCTGGCGCCGTGGTCCTGGGCGGCCCATGCGTATGCCTGAACCGAACGCTGTGGGTTCGCGTGGCCTCCCAGCGGATTGAACAGCCCACCCAAGACGCGCGGCGAGATAAGCGGGGCCATATCCTTGATGGTATCCGCGTCAAGCAACTTCGCGTCTACTCCCATCTCCTGAAACTCGGGGATCATTTCCTTCTGGAAGTTAAGGGAGTCTTCATGCAGAGCAACGTTGATGGTCCCCGGCTCGTACTCAGTCGGATATCCCAACTCGTCATCCATCGTTGGCCAGAGCCGTGCTGCCTCCATGCGCAGAGCACGATCCTTCAGTTCGGACACGCCACCCGCCCCGACCATGCCGCCATTGCGGCTCGAAGACTCGTACCCGATCACTCCCTTTTCGATGACCAGCACATCGACTCCGGCTTTGGCAAGCCACCATGCGGTGCTCAACCCGCTGACTCCGGCTCCTATGACTACTACTTCAGCCTTGTCGAATGCCATTGGGACTCTCCTAAAGCGACTACTCGGTCTTGACGGCCGATCTATGGACCCGGGAGGCTCGTTACTGCCCCGGCGCGTGAGGTCCTACAGGACCCCTTCTGAAGTTGCGCGGCATATGCAACCAGCCGGACCACCTGTCACGCAACTCCTGTGCTTCATCATGCGCGTAAATGATCTTCAGCGGCAACGGGCGTACGGGCGCGCGGTAAGAGGCCAATGGCACTTCGGCCAGCGGCGTCCCCGTACTGTGGGCTAACAGCATCGACACTTGGTCTCGGCAACGGCGGCCCTGGCAATAGCCCATGCCAGCCCTGGTCAGACGCTTGACCTGGTCCTGGTCCACAGGCCCGTCCTTCAGGAGCGTATCTATGTTCCGGCGGGTCATTTCTTCGGAATTCCACCCCAAGTAACGAGGGGGAGCAACGTTCAGCAACTCTCCTTGCGTCACCTCTTCGCACCGGCAGACAAGTACGTCGCTTCCTCCGGTCTCACGCAGGGAGTCGAACCAGCGCTGACGATAATCAAACGCCTCGGTGCCATCCAAGCCACCGGACGGAGTTAGCTCCACTACACGCCTGTCAGCAGCCGCTCTGTCCAGAGCGGCGAGGCTCTGAGCCGCCGCCGTGCCTGCAATGCGACCCTGTGCTACGGCGGTCGAGGCATCGGAGCAAACGCCGGCGCCAACCCCTGCGGCGTCGCCCGCAACGTATACGCCCGGAACGCTGGTCTCCATGTTGTGGTCAACATCCGGAGCCCAGCCTCCAAGCTCAGGTCTGAAAGCCATCTGGCATCCGGTTATGAATGCGATGTCGGACATCGGAGTTTGGCCGATAGCGAAGACAACAGAATCGCAGTCCAAGGTACTTGCTTCGCCGACCGGAGTCATTGAACCGTCAACGCCCGAGACGACAATGCCGGTGACCTCGTCACCATCCGTTCGTACCTCCACAACAGTGGTGGAGAGGAAGATCGGGATGCCACGCGCCTCCAACTTTGTTCTAGTCGCGACATTCCCGCTCGGGTCCGAGGACACGTCGACTATGCCAGCGACCTCAAGGCCCATGTCAGCCGCCGTTTGAGCGACCTCCATGCCGAGATCATTGGCACCGAGCACAACCAGCCGCCGGGACGACAGCGCCTGATACCGCCTGGCGAGGCTCAAAAAGCCACCCGCTCCCATCACCCCAGCTGCGTCCCAGCCCTTGACCGCAAGAGCGAAGTCTCGTGCGCCCGGGGCCAGAATCAGGCGTTCATACTCGATCATCCAAGAATGCTCTGTATCGGCGAGGCCTAGCACTGGGAACTCGTGCTGGTAGCTGTGGTCTTCGTTCTTGAAGCTGCCCCAGACACTGATGCCCAACCGCACGTCCACTCCAGCCTCTTCGGCCTGCTGGAGTAGTTCGCCGGAGGTAACGTATCGTTCCAGCATCAAAGCTCGGTTTCGTACTGTGTTCACATACCGCTCACCGAACATGAGCGGCACGTCCATGGCCAACATCGTGGGCTCAATAGGGTTCTCGTCGAACAGCACGACGCTCAACCCCGCCTCTGCGGCCTCAATCGCCGCCGACGCTCCAGCCGCTCCAGCTCCAACGACCGCAACCTGTACGCGTTCCATTTGGCCACTCCTGAACATCACTACCGTCCTCTATCGCCGCCTGTAGGACGCTCCCGCATGTCAGCCAATGGTACATGAAGGCACCGCATGTTCAAGGGGCGTCCGTTCCTTCAAATCGCGGCATGCGCAGCAGGTCAATACGCTAACAGTGGGGGACATGACACGGGCGAATGCGGCTAGAAGTCCGTGACCTCCTGGTCCGAAAACTCGCTCGCCATCCTCAAGCGGTGCGGGCAGACCTTCTCGTACCCTGCCGAGGGAACGAATTCGACGCGTTGACCACCGTCAGCGGTATCGACTGTGACCAGCGTGAAAGTCGCGTCCTGGAGCGCGGCGTCAGGGGTGCCGGACCCAGGCTGTGCGATAGCGACACTCTCGGTCACGCTGTCCGATTCCACTTCCGGTTCAGCTTGTGTTACTAAATCTGCGTCTCCTTCAACGAACTCTTCAACTTCCACATAGGTCGATGTTCGTGCCAACTTGGGAGCGTAGCGCCCATCCATATCCGCGGAACCTAATCTCCCGGCAGTCGACAGTGCCGCCGTCCTGGCAAATTGAACGAGCCTGTCGTGATCAACCCGATCATCCGGGCCAGAGTCGCTGTTATAGACAGGAGCCGCCGCTTTTGCGCCAATCAAGACCGTGGATGCGCTGTCATCACGTGCAGCTTCAGTCTTGGAAGCCTCGTCTTGTAAAACCAACCCCGTGACAGCGATCGCGTCAGAGTGTTGTGGCTCGGCGGCAGCGTCGAACTGGAGCGTAGGCGCGGCGGAGGCCCCGCAACCGACGAGTAGCGTCAAGAGCACAATGGCCAACGGCGGCGCCATCAGTAGTCTACGCTTCCGCAACACCGTCCACCTCACCTGACTGACTGCCATGTCCTGGTTACTGTTGACCCCGCAGACGCGGGTCAAGCAAATCGCGTAGGCCGTCTCCAAGGAGGTTTATTCCAAGCACAACGAAGCTGATGGCTATCCCTGGGAATATCGCCAGCCACGGCGCGTTAAACACGTGCGTGACCTGCGACATGGTCAGCATCCCGCCCCACGTGGGGTTGGGGGGAGGCACGCCATAGCCCAGGAAGCTAAGTGACGCTTCGTACAGAATGGCCCCGCCCAAGCTTAACGTTGCCAAGGTGATAATCGGCGCGGCCACGTTCGGCATAATGTGGCCGAACACAATTCTAGCGTCGTTGGCACCCAACGCCCTGGCGGCAGTAACGTACTCGCTTTCCTTCACAACCAAGGCCGCGGACCGAATGATCCTGGAGTTCCAAGGCGTCCAGAGTATACCTAGCGCCAGAATGATCTTGGTCATGGCCCAGGGCGCCAGCGGCATGAACCCCACTCTGGTGGGCAGAATCGTCACCAAAGTTATCAGCACGGGAAGAGCCGGAAACGTGAGCCATGCGTCAACGAGCCGCTGTATGAACAGGTCGAATTTACCACCGAACCACGCCGAGCCCACACCAAGCACCGCTCCGAAGAAAATTCCGAACGCGACCGTGCCGATGCCCACCAGCACCGACGTGCGTCCTCCGTGAATTACCAAGCTCATGAAGTCTCTGCCGTTAATGTCAAGGCCCATGGGATGTCGCCAGCTTGGCCCTGGAACCTCCCAAACGCCGTAGTCAGGCTGGCTCTCGCTCGCATCGCCTTCTTCCGCCAGATGCGTACGAATCCTGTCGAGGTTAGGTTCGTTGATCCCCTCCGGCGCGATCCACGTGGCAAAGATCCCGATGATCAGGAAGAAAAGCATGATCACGAGGCCGACAGTGGCCAGCGGCTTGGTCCTGACCAACTGGATCCAGAGGTCAACGTACCAAGCCCTGGACTTGGCCCGAGAGAGTACTTCTTCAGCTCTATGAGTTGGAGTGATCTCCGTAGTCATGCGTTTACTCCTTGCTCGTGCGACTCCGAAAGCCGTAGGCGACCTTTAGCCATGAATCAACCGTAATGAATTCTGGGATCCAGCCAGCCGTAGGTCATGTCCACCATCAGGTTTGAGAGTAGTACTCCTGCCGCGAAGACCAGGTTTATGCCCTGTATCACCGGGTAGTCTCGGAGCCTTACCGCGTCCAGCAGCAGGCGGCCAATCCCCGGCACACTGAACAGGCGCTCGATTATCACCAGCCCGCCTACAATCAGCGGGACCTGCATGCCGATGATCGTGACCACCGGTATCAGGGCGTTCTTCAGCGCGTGCCGGTATATCACCACGCGTTCCCTCAACCCCTTCGACCACGCCGTTCGCACATAGTCCTGCCTTAGCACCTCCAGCATCATGGAACGCGTCATGCGCATGACGCTGGCAGAACCGAACAGCCCACCCACCAGAACCGGAATTGCAAAGAACTTGAGATTTGCCAATGGGTTGTCGAAGAAGAAGATGTACTGCAAAGGCGGGGTCCAGTCTAACAGTACAGCCGGAAGCAGGATCACCATTGTTCCGAGCCAGAAGCTGGGTACGGCCAGTCCCGTGATGGCGATGGTCCTGCCGGTATAGTCCATCCACGTGTCCTGCCGGACGGCGGACAAGATGCCCAGCGGGACCGCCACCGCCGTGGCCAGAAGAATGGTCATCACGCCAAGCTGCAGCGTAGGCGCCAGTGTTCGGGACAAGTCCTCGGTAACGGTACGCGTTCCCACGAGCGACTTCCCGAGATTGCCCCCGATGGCGCCCCATTGCCAGAAGCTCTTCGAGGAGGCCACGAAATAGCGGAACTCTCCGGTGCGTTCACTCTGGATCGGCCACGCGGACAAGAGATCCTTGGCAGGAATCGGCTCGTCGTCCGGATCGATTAGCAGCAAGCGCTTCCACGACTCTCCACCGTCTAGAGTCTCCAGCATCAGGCCGTTGTTGCCGTAGGCAAATCCTCGCTGCTCGTCAACCAACCCGACGCCCCGCAGAGTTTCACGCAAGGCCACTGGCTCGCCGGGTGCATCGCCCTCGAGCACATAGGCCACATCCAACGTGCGCCAGGATATCCCGGCGTCGTCACTTCGGGTGACCGTGCCGTCTTCACCCACGGCCACGGCCTTGGTGCCGACGAAGGCTACCGACAGCAGGCGCTCCGACGTGCCGCTCCCCACTGTGCTCCACGTTCCTCCCCCGTCGGTCGTGCGTAGGATCACGCCGCCGCCGCCGACGGCAAGGCCGTTGTCGACGTCCGCAAAGGCCGCTGCGTGCAGGCTTTCAGACGTGCCGCTGTTCTGCGAACGCCACGTCGAGCCGCCGTCTGAGGTTGTTATGATCGTACCGTCGTTGCCCACGGCCCAGACGTTCTCGGTGTCCAGGGCTACTATGTCCGCCAGGTCCTGAGTGACGCCTGACGATTGCTCGAACCAGGTGCTCTCTCGTCTGCCGCCGCCGGTCGTGGGTCGTCCGCCCTCCTCGCTGTATAGGATGGCGCCTTTATTGCCCACAGCCCAGACATCGTCCACGTCGAACGCGGCTATGGCGGTCATGTCCTCATCAGTCTTGTGCTGGGGTGTCCAGGTGCGGCCAGAGTCGCCGCTTCCCCAGAGTATCTGCTTGCCTACCGACCAGCCGACTCGGTTCGTGACAAACGTCAGGTCCGTAACCGGGTCCGCCGAAAACTCTCCAAGTTCGCGCCAGATCCCGTCGCCGAATCCACTGCGCAGAACACGGCCTTCCTGGTCGGTCCAGCCCAAGATGAACCGAATGTACTGGACCGCGAACGGGTCATCGAGACCGAGCCTGGCCTTCAGAATCGCAAGTTCCCGCTCTCCAAGCGTAGTTGAGACATCCCGGCCGGCCCCCAAATACGCTTGTAAGGCGTCGCCGGGCATCACGCGCGCAATTCCCGCCACGAAGAACGAGGCGATCAACAGCGTTGGAACTAAGAGCAGGACGCGTCTGAGCAGATAGATGCGCATCAGCCTTCTCCTTCAATCGTCAAACAGCACGGGCCGTACCCTTTGGCGATAATGTATCCGGAGGGGCAAGCCCGGGCTTGCCCCTCCAGCATTTTCTTACCCAGATCCGGGAGTTTTGGAGGTTACTTTTCCCAGTCCCACTCGGTGCGGGATGGGTGGGTGTGGTCCGCCCACGCGCTCAGGTACATGTCCTGAATCCAGATGCCGGCAGTGAACGCGCCCGGATTCTTCACCCACTCGGGGAACACGTTCTCATTAGTCCAGTTGGGCACTGCCCAGTCGTATTGCATTTCGGCAATGTGTCTCTGGATGTCTTCGTACACTACCCGGCGCTTAGTCGGGTCAAGCTCTCTGCGCCCCTTGAGGATCAACTCATCGAGGTAGGGGTCGTTGGCGCCCCCGGCGTTAAACTCTGAGTCGCTGTAGTATCGGTTGTAGAACAACGTGTCCGGCTCCCTGGAGCCGGTCGAGTCGTACCTTACAGCCAAGCCGGTGTAGTCGCCGGATAGGACGGACTGGAACTCGGCTTGATCCACGCCCAGTATCTCAGCCTCGATGCCGATCTTGGCTAAGTCGGCCACTATTCGGGTGGCGATGTCCAAGATTGCCGTATCCGGCTGTTGGATAGACATCGTGGTCTTGATCGGCTCGTCCGGGTCCAGACCCAACTCTATCTTGCCCTCGCGGATGTATTGTTGGGCCAGTTCCAAGTTCAAGGTGTTATCAGGGAAATTCGTGTAGAACTGCTGGCCGTCAGGCGTAAGTTCTTCTGTGGGAACGTACCAAGGATTGTCCAGGGCGGCCCAGCGCGCGGGCTGAACACCGCCGCAGCACGGTGCCCAGGCTTCGAAGCTGATGTCGTTGTACATCGCGACGCCCCAGCGGATCTTCTTGTTCAGCCAAGGGCCTTCCAGCTTGGGACCGTAGAAGTACGTGGTCCAAGCACCTCCGCCGGCCGGATGGTAGTTGTACAGCAGTTCAGGCTTGTCCAACCACGTAATCATGTTGTCTTTGAGCGCGCCCCACGCGCCCCAGATCTGCCACGCGGGCCCTGCGTCCAGCAGGCCGGCCCTATACGCGGCAATAGCGGCCGGCTCGTCCGGTATAACTATGCCGTGGATCTGCTCAACGTACGGGTAGTCCTCGCCGGTTACTCCATTGGGGCCTCGCCAGTAGTCCTCGTGCCGCAACTGGGTGATCTGGGTCCCGACATCGTAGGACTCCATGTACCACGGGCCCGTCCTGATGGTCGCCTCCCAATCGTCAAGGCCGCCGAACTCCTCTTCCGCCTCGGGCGGCTGGATCGCGTAAAACGTTACGCCGATTACGGTCATGAACGGAGCAAAAGGTTCCTCGAACTTGAACTCGACTGTGTAGTCGTCCAGCGCGGTGATACTGGTCAGAGGACCCAACGGGCCTCCGTAGCGCCCTCCGGGGCGGAGCCGCCGCTCGAAGCTGTATACCACATCGTCGGCCACCATTTCACGTCCGTTGACAGGCGGTTTGTCGGAGAACTTCACACCCTGCCGCAAAGCAAATCTTATTGTCGTGTCGTCCACGAACTCCCAGGACTCCGCGAGACTGGGGAGGGATCTGAGGTCCCAAGGCTCCATCGGGTTGTCGGCACGATAGCGGACCAGCGTGTCTGCCATTAACCTTTCGGGAGCAGTGGGGTACCGCTTGTCAGTGTCCCATGTAGTGTAGTCATTTCCACGCAGCCTGAGCACGCTGTTCTTGTTGGGCGGGTCGTCCGTCCAAACGGATATCCCTCGGGCCTTGAAGATGTTGTCTTCGTTGATCTCAGATGCGGACTGTATGGAAATCTCTCCAACGACCGGCGCAGCTACGTACTCACCTTCTTCGATTACGTCTTCAGGCTCCACAGCAACCATGGACTCGTCGGTCTCCTCCATGGTTTCTTCAGCCATCGTGTCTTCGGCCGCCATGGAGTCGTCGTCCTCTTCCATCGACTCATCCGTACTCGTGACCTCGTCAGGCTCCTCCTCTTCGGCGGCTCCGCAGGCCACGGCACCCATGAGGAGCAGGACAACGGCCAAGGACCCGGCTAGGTGCCAAAACGCTCGCCACTTCTTCATAAGACCCTCCTTGCCGTTCTTGATTCGCTGTCCTGGATTCCCCCTACGTCTTGTGAGTGAAACCCTTTACTCCTCCCACTCCCACTTGGACCTGGACGCGTGGCTATCATCCACCCACGCCGTCAGGTACATGTCCTGTATCCAGCGGCCGGTTGTGAACGGGCCGGGGTTCTTGACCCACTCAGGGAACACGTTCTCGTTGGTCCAGTTCGGGACCGCCCAGTCGTACTGCATTTCGGCCAAATACATCTGTATTTCCCTGTAGACCTGTTCTCTTTGTGCCGGGTCCAGTGTTGACTGGCCCTGAATGATCAAATCATCCAGGTGTGGGTCGTTGGTGCCAGGCTGATTCAGTTCGGACTCGCTGTGAAAGCGATTGTAGAACAGGGTGTTGGGGTCTTTGGCCGGAGTGACATACTGAACGACAAGTCCTGTGAAGTCGCCTGCAACGACGGACTGGAACTCATTCTGGTCGTTGGCAACAATCTCCGCTTCGATGCCGATTTTAGCCAGGTCCGCCACTATGCGGGTTGCGATGTCGAGTATCGCCGTATCAGGCTGCGCGATGGTCATCGTGGTCTTGATCGGCTCGTCCGGGTCCAGCCCCAGCTCCATCTTGCCCTCCCGGACATACTGCTGCGCTTTCTCCAAGTCCAGGGTGTTTTCCGGGAAGTTCGTGTAGAACTGGGCGCCGTCCGGCGTCAGGTCCTCGGTGGAAACGAACCACGGGTTGTCCAAGGCGGCCCAGCGAGTGGGCTGAGCGCCACCGCAGCAGGGCGCCCACGCCTCAAAGCTGATGTCGTTGTACATCCCCACGCCCCACCGGATCTTCTTGTTGACGAACGGACCCTCCAGCTTGGCGCCGTAGTAGTAGGTGGTCCAGGCGCCACCGCCAGCCGGATGGTAGTTGTAGACCAGTTCAGGCTTGTCCAGGAACGTGATCATCTGGTCTTTCAGAGCGCCCCACGCGCCCCAGATCTGCCAGGCCGGCCCAGCGTCGAGCAGGCCGGACCTGTAGGCAGCTACTGCTGAGGCCTCTTCCGGGATCACCACGCCGAATATCTTGGAGGCGTACGGAAGGTCCTCGCCGGTTACACCGTTCGGCCCCCTCCAGTAGTTATCGTTCCTGACCTGTGTTGTCAGCGTGCCAACCTCATAGGCCTCCATTTCCCATGGGCCGGTCCTGATGGCGGCCTCCCAGTCGTCCAGCCCACCGAACTCCTCCTCCGCCTCCGGCGGCTCTATTGCATAGGGAGTGATCCCGATCACGGTCATGAACGGAGCAAAGGGCCTCGAAAACTTGAACTCCACCGTGTAGTTGTCCAGCGCCGTGATGCTCTCGACAGGACCCAGCACCGCGCCGTGGCGGCCACCGGGCCGCAGACGCCGCTCGAAGCTGTACACGACGTCTTCGGCCACCAATTCACGTCCGTTCACGGGGGGCAGGTCCGCCCAGAGCACGCCCTGCCGCAGCGAGAACCTGATGGTCGTGTCGTTCACGAACTCCCAGGACTCAGCCAGACCGGGCAGCGGCCTCAGGTCCCAGGGCTCCATCGGGTTGTCCGCCCGGAAGCGAACCAGTGTGTCATCCATCAGGCGCTGGGGAGCCGTAGGCGTGCCTCTCTTGTCACTGTCCCAGGACGGATAGTCTGTGCCCCGCAGCCTGAGAATGCTGTCCTTGTTGGGGGGCGCGTCCGTCCAAACGGAGAGGCCGCGAGCCTTGAAGATGTTGTCCTCGTTGATCTCGGAAGCGGACGTAATGTAGATCTCACCGACAACCGGCTTGGCTATGTAAACGCCGGATTCGTCTTCAACCGCTTCGAACTCGGTGTCCTCCGCGGCCATGGAATCGTCAGTCTCTTCCATGGTGTCTTCAGCGGCCATGGAATCGTCCGCTTCATCCATGGTGTCCTCGGCGGCCATGGAATCGTCTGCCTCTTCCATGGTGTCTTCCGTGGTTGTGACCTCGTCCGGCTCATCCTCTTCGGCGGCCCCGCACGCGGCTACCGCGAAGATAAGTGCGAATAAAGCCAGCAACCCGGCAAGCTTAAGAGTTATCTGCTTCGTGAAGTGCATGTGACCCTCCCAGGTTGATGTCAGGTACCTACAATCACGCCTAATCCTCCACGGCCTCGCAGTGCCGTTGAAGGATTCTCGCCGCCGCGCCTTGTGGTCCCTTCTTCTATTATGCGTTGGGCACACTATACGAACAAGAATCGCAGTGTCAAATTAGTTAAACTATTCACAAAGCGACGGGAGGCAACTTGCCTCGAGCGGGCGACTCCTGTTCATATCGGCTCGCGATGCCGTAAAGCAGCGGCTCTTCGAATGGCCGGCCAATGAGCTGCAGGCCGGCCGGCAACCCATTCTCCGCAAACCCGGCGGGGACCGTTATGGAGGGCAGGCCGGTGGTGTTGGAAAGTCGCGTGTTTCGCGAGGCTATGTTCTGGAACCGGGCCGCGTGGACCGGCGGGACGCCGCCCTCCGGGCCGCGTGCGCCGAGGTCCATCGCGGGCACTGTAACTCCCCCCACGTCCATGGAGTGAGCGTCCTTGCGGAACGCGGTGATGGGCACGGTGGGCGTTGCGAGCACGTCGACGTCCTGGAGGATACGGTAGAAGTCCTGCATGATAAGCCGCTGCGCCTTCATGGACTTCACATAGTCGCGGGCGAGTACGAACTGACCGGCCAAAAGGCGGTGCAGCATCTCTGGCCGATATAGATGCCTCCTGCTCTCCAGGTAAGGTTCGTGCGTGACGAAGCCCTCGGCGGCCATCCCGATGTACATGAGGTTAATAAACTCCACGCACTCGATGTCCACGGGCCGAACGTCCGCGCCCATGTCTTCAAGCTTGGTGATGGCGGCGCGCACAAGGGCCTCCACACAAGGGTCGAGCGGAGTGGCGAAGTAATGCGCGGCTGGAACGCCAACTTTGATCCCGGACAGGTCGCGCCCAAGCTCTGCGCAGAAGTCAGGCACGGGAACCGGCACCGAGCTCGGGTCCAGCGGGTCGCTGCCCGCAATCGCCTGCAAGACCAGTGCATTGTCCCGAACGCTCCGGGTCATGGGTGCGATATGGTCACCATTGAAGCTGGTTGCCAGCAACCCCCTCTGGCTTACACGGCCGAACGTCTGCTTCATGCCCACGATTCCCGACATCGCGCATGGAATCCGGACCGAGCCGCCCAGGTCCGTGCCCAAGGACGCAAACGTCACGCAGGCCGCCACGTTGGCGCCGCTGCCTCCACTCGATCCACCCGCGACGTAGTCCGGGTCCCAGGGATTCGAAACCGAGCCGTAGTAAGGATTGTCGCAGGGCACGCCCCCTGCAAACTCGTGGAGGTTCTCCTTGCCCAGGATGATTGCCCCGGCGCTCTTGAGCCGCTCCACGGCGTACGCGTCTGAGTCAGGTACGTGATCTTCGAACACTCTTGACCCGATCGTGGTCAGGACGCCTTCCGTGGCGATGTTGTCTTTCAGGCCAACGGGGATGCCGTCCAAGGGCCCGCGATAGCCGCCGTTCGAGATCGAGCGCTCTCGCTCTGCCGCCTCTTCGAGGGCAGCCTCGGCCCGAAGGGTTATGAATCCCTTTAGCAGGGGCTGGAGTCGCTCGGCCTGCTCGATGGCGGCCCTGGCGACCTCTACGGGCGAGACGGCACCCGACTCAATCATGGGCGCGACCTCGGAGATGGTCATCGTCAGCAGTTCATTAGCGGCCATTATCTTTGACCTCCGGATACAGGGCGATTATGCGTCCGGAGACCACGCCGGACAGGTCCATACCATCGAATCGCCTGGCGGCACGTGCGTAGGCTTGCACGATCGGAACTGCGGCGTCCAGTTCACTTTCGGTCAACGGCATGATGTCGAAGTCTTGCATCATTCGTCGGAGCGTTTCTCTTCCCACGGTTGGTTCGGTTGGTTCCTGCATTTGCGCTCCATTCCAGCCGGTGCCGCTTGCCAGCGTCCGGCTAATAGCCTTTGCTCTTGTCAATCACACTCGAGAGGGCGTCTCCGTCCAAGAGTCTCCTCAGGTTCTCGCAGAACAGGTCCACGATGCGGTCGCCCCTGACCGGAGAGCCGCCGGCCGTGTGTGGCGTGACCACGACGTTGCTCATTCGCCAAAGCGGGTTGTCTTCCGGCAGAGGTTCCTGCGGCGTAACATCCAACCCGGCTCCGCCGATGACGCCGTTGGAGAGAGCGTTCAACAGCGCCGCTTCGTCCACGATCTTACCTCGCGTTACGTTAATCAACAGCGCGTGGCTTCTCATCCGCGCGAAAGCGCTTTCGTCGAACATGCCCTCGGTCTCGGGAGTGAGCGGCGCGCAGACCGCCACCACATCGGATTCCTCAAGGAGGTTGTCAAACGCCTCCATTCCCTTACACGCCTCTACCTGCGGGGGCACTTCGACGGATTGAGGGTCCACGGCGACGATCCGCATACCAAAGGCGTGGGCTCGAACGGCCAGATCTCGGCCGGTGCCGCCGAGGCCGACGATGCCCATGGTCAGACCCTCGAGCTCCCATGAGACGTCTCTAATGGGCATGCGCTGGTCCCAACGCGGGTTGCGAATCGCGGTGGCGATGCCGCGAGTCAAGGCGAGCAACAACGCCATGGCGTGATCGGCCAGGTGGACTCCCACGATACCCTTGGCGCTGGTAAGTACCACATCGCTCTCAACGAACTGCGGGAACAGGACCGAGTCCACACCGGCACTAGTCGCCTGTACCCATCGCAGCCTGCGGGCGCGTTCGAGCATCGCAGGCGTGAGCGTGCCGAACACTACGTCTACGTCGGGCATCGCCTCCAAGACCTCTCCTTCGGATGGCAGGTCAAGCAAGTCGATATCGGAAGACACGGCCTTGATTTGCTCAATATGCCGAGCTTCAACTCCGTCTTCGGACCTCAAGTTTAGCAGGATGTTCAAATGCAAACCTCCCCTGTTAGCCGGGCGGACTGTCCTCGCCTGCGGGCGGCGCGTTGAGTTCGCCTCTTTTGGAAGCCTGCCACAGCGCTTCCTTCTCGTCCATGGAAACGTCACCCAGTGAAAGGCCGCGTCCGTTAACAGTCTGCTCCATTTCACTGAAGCGGTGCCGGAACCGGGCATTGGCGCCCCTGAGCGCGGACTCGGCGTCGATGCTCATCCAACGGGCGGCGTTCACCAAGGAGAAGAGGACATCGCCCAGCTCGGCCTCCCTCTCGGCGTCAGTCTCCGCCGTCCTCAGTTCGGCAACCTCTTCTGTCAACTTGTCGAAGACGCCTTCCACACCGTTCCAATCGAATCCCTGCCGGGCGGCTCGCTCCTGTACCGAAAGGGCGTAAGCCAGAGCTGGCATGCTTCTGGGCACGCCATCCAGCGAGGAAGCGCTGACCTCCGATCTCTCGGAGCGCTTGATGACTTCCCACTGACGCTTCACTTCGTCCGGCGTGTACGCTTCGGCGTCGCCAAACACGTGTGGGTGACGGCGGACTATCTTGTCGATCAGCCCGCCGAACACGTCTGCGGGGCCGAAGACTTCGGACTCGGCAGCTAACTCGATCTGGAAGGACAGGTTAATCGCTACGTCTCCCAGCTCCTCAGCCAGCGCATTGGCGTCGCCAGACTCGATGGCCTCCAGGAGTTCGTAGCACTCCTCCAAGAGTCCGGCCTTGAGCGAATCGTGGGTCTGCTCACGGTCCCACGAGCAGCCTTCGGGGCTGCGCATGAACGCCGTTAGCTTCAGTACGCCCTCGAAAGTGTCAGGGAAGTCGCTCCGGTTTGTCATGTGGCCTCTCACTCAGCTTGTTACGATGTGCCGGCGGTGCGGCGAACCACACGAGCCGCCCAGCAGGCCCGGTCGAATACTTTATGCCCAGACCAAACTTTGCTTCGATCTTGAGCGGATCCATAGCCGCTCTGTTTGTGGTCGCCGTGCCCTTATTCCTCATCGCGGTCAGCGCGAGGTGGGTTATCAACGCCCCCATACTTTACAGTTTTGGGTTCGACAGACACCAGGTGGCGGCGTACACCGGCATCGAGCGGGACCAGTTGCTATCGGCCGGGCGGCAGATAAGAGACTACTTCAACGGGAACGAAGAGTACCTGGACGTCCGGATACGGGTCCGCGGAGTCAGATGGAGCATCTACAACGAACGGGAAGTGCTGCACATGAAGGACGTTCGGGTCCTCGTGAGGGGCGTGTACCGCGTCTCGGAAGCCGCCGGTGCGTTCATGCTTGTGTACGCGCTGGCGAGCTTGGCGTTGGCGGGCCGCCAAGGTTTGCCAAGGCTGCTCAGGCTGCTGCGGCTTGGCGGAGTGCTGACCCTGGCGATCGTAGTCGGTCTCGGCTTAGCCTCGCTGATTGGGTTCGAGAGGCTGTTCCTAGCGTTCCACTTCGTGTCGTTCTCAAACGACCTCTGGCAGCTAGACCCCCGGACCGACTACCTAGTCAAGATGTTCCCGGAGGGATTCTTCCTCGACGCCACGCTCTGGATAGCGGGCTCGGCAATCCTGGGGGCGCTGGCCTTCATGGTGGGGCCAACTATCGCACTGTGGCGGCTCTCAGGCGGTCAAGCCACGCAGATTGCCCGACCGGTGCGTCCCACGAGGGAGACGGGAGACTAGGTGCGGGCCGCGCAGGCGCAGCCACCACCACCACCGCCGCAGCATCCGCCGCCACCGGCGATAGCCCTGGTCTCGCCGTTCGAGCCTGTCGAATACGACGAGAAGACGGATAGTTTGCGGTCAGATTCGCCCTGGCATTCCGGGCAAGGCGCCGGATCGTCCATGCGGGTTATCGGGCGTAGCTTCTCAAAGGTGTGTGTGCAGGCAACGCATGTGTATTCGTATAGGGGCATGGGGTTACTCCGGTTTCATACTTGCAGAAATCTCATTGTATTGGCGGGTTGGCCGCATGGCAACGGATGTCGTGAGGGCTCCCATTGGCCGATTTCAGCCTCGGCGCAAGAGTGATTGATTGGGAAGTCGGGAAACTGTCACATTCCGTGACGAACTGAAACTGGGAAGCATCGGAGCGAGTTACCAAGTACGGGTTGTCTTGGTAGCCCGCGAATACAGATACAGACAGATACAGAAGGAGGCATCATGGTGACTCGTGTGGCTATGTTTCTGCTGGTAGTGTCTTTTGCTACTGGGGTTCTGGCGGGTTGTGGTGGCGAGGACCGCGCGGTTGTCGCAGGCGAGGTAGCAGAGCAGTGGGCTATTGAACAGGTTGAAGAGGCCGTTGAACTCGTTGTGGAGTTGGTCATGGAGACCCCTGCCGTCTCGGAGGCCCTAGACTCCGTTCCCTCTCTACTGGTGGGCACGGCGGAGAGCACCCTGCGCGACATCATAGTCGAGCAGGTAGGGAAGCGTCTCGCCTGGACGACCAAGACGGTCAGTCAGACGCAAGGCGACATCTATCGAGTGACCTCTGAGGCCAGCGTCGACATCGAGGCTGAACTGCCTGTCGTGGGAACCTATTCGTTCATCGTCACCTTGCCGTTCCGCATCAACATCAACGTCAAGGAGCGGGAAGTCGTGAACTGGACGGCAGACCTGAGCAGTGCGGATGTGGCCGTTACTGGCGGCTCTTTCATAGAGAGTTATGCACAACTCTCTATGAAAGAGCCGCCGCGAGACACAGACTGCGTTTTCTTGGAAGCGTCCTGAAGTTCGTGAGGTCTCAAATGTTTCGTCGCTACACTCCTCAGCATGACAGAGGGAGCGCTGGGGAGGCGAGGTCCATGGTTCCCTTCGGCTGTGCTCCTTCGACAATCTTAGGGCAGAGCCAACGGAGGCTCCCGGCTGCACCTGCACCGACAGCCTGGGGACGACGATTCGATCCGACCCATCGAGGCTAGTCGGCTACATTCATGCAATGGTGCAATGGAGAGATTCTGTCCTTCGCACCCCGTCTATAATGAGCGCATATTCGCGCGAGAGCCGGTGACTAACATGCAGACCACACTTCCGGACGCTTCCGGCAGATACGGGAAGTTCGGCGGCAGGTTCGTTCCAGAAACGCTCATGCCCGCCGTCGAGGAGCTCGAGGAGGCGTTTGGCGCGGTGCGGGACGACCCGTCCTTCGAAGCCGAATTGGCGGCCCTGCTCAAGGACTACGTCGGCAGGCCGACTCCGCTCTACTTCGCGGAGAACCTCACGCGGGAGCTTGGCGGCGCCAGGATTTTCTTCAAGCGCGAAGACCTCGCCCACACCGGCGCCCACAAGATCAACAACACGGTGGGGCAGGCCCTCCTGGCGCGCAGGATGGGGAAGTCCAGGATCATCGCCGAGACCGGCGCCGGCCAGCACGGCGTAGCAACGGCCACCGTGTGCGCGCTGCTCAACATGGAGTGCATCGTGTACATGGGCGCCCAGGACATCGAGAGGCAGGCGCTCAACGTGTTCCGCATGAAGCTGCTGGGCGCGGAGGTGCGCCCTGTACACTCCGGCAGCCGCACGCTTAAAGACGCTATCAACGAGGCGATCAGGGACTGGGTCACGAACGTTCAGACAACCCACTACCTAATAGGTAGCGTGATGGGGCCGCATCCGTACCCGATGATCGTGTCCCACTTGCAGTCGGTGATCGGGCGCGAGGCACGGCGCCAACTTCACTCGGCAACGGGCCGTCTGCCCGATTACGCAGTCGCGTGCGTAGGGGGAGGAAGCAACGCGCTCGGCCTGTTCTCCGAGTTCGTGCCCCACGAGCAGGTGCGGCTGGTGGGCGTGGAGGCCGGTGGCCACGGGGTCGAGTCTGGCCACCACGCCGCGACGCTCACAATGGGCGAGGTCGGAGTGCTGCACGGAAGCATGTCCTACGTGCTGCAGGACGAGCACGGCCAGATTCAGGAGGCGCACAGCATATCGGCGGGGCTGGACTACCCGGGCGTCGGGCCAGAGCACAGCTACCTCAAGGACTCCGGCCGGGCGACTTACGTTAGCGTGACAGACGAGGAGGCGCTGGAGGGCTTCCGGCTGCTCTGCCGCACGGAGGGGATCATCCCGGCGCTCGAACCCGCACACGCGGCGTTCCACTTGACACGGCTCGCGCCTGAACTGGACGCGGACAAAATCGTGCTGCTTTGCCTGAGCGGGAGAGGCGACAAGGACATCACCACCGTCGCCGAGGCCATCGGGCAGGGCTGAGCCCTGCACCCACAAAGGGGAAATCCCACAGGCGTCCCTGCATACTACGGGCAGGCTAACTACAGGATACTTCTCCTCCCTAGTATTTCTATGTGAACCTGTTCAGCCCGTTCGTCATAGCATGGCTTCAAAGCACAACCCCTCGGGCCTTACTTTCGTATAATCAGGTATTGACGTTGGTCAAGCCGCAGGGACGTACGTTCCTGGGATTCGCAGGAACCGGCAGAGGCGACAACTTGACCACCCCGGAGGAGGGTCGATGAGACAGCGGACGTACGGGAGAGACAGAGAACTCACACTCAGGATGTCGTTCACCATCCTGATGCTGGTCTTCGTGTACATCACGTTCATGGGCCTGCTGTTCTGGGCGGGTGTGCCGTGGTTCTTCATCCTGATCCTGGCCGTCGGCATGTCGATTTTCCAATACTACATGTCTGACAAGCTGGTCCTGATGACGACGGGCGCGAAGGAGGTGACGCCGGAGCAGGAGCCCAGACTGCACGCGACGATAGAGCGGCTGGCGGCGATGGCGGACCTGCCGAAGCCCAAGAAGATCGCGATCATGGACACGCACGTGCCGAACGCGTTCGCGACCGGACGCAACCCGAAAAACGCGGTGATAGCGGTGACACGGGGGCTAATGTCCCGACTGAACGCGAAAGAGGTGGAGGCAGTGCTTGCCCACGAGCTGACGCACGTGAAGAACCGCGACGTGATGGTGCTGACTTGGGCAAGCATCATCGTGATCATGGCCGGCTTCCTTATGCAGATGATGTTCTGGATGAGCCTGTTCGGCGGGTTCGGGATGGGCAGAGGCCGTAGCAACAACGGGGGGCAGGCGATGATGATCATGCTGGCGGTATACGTGGGCACGATTGTCGTATACTTCGTGAGCCAGCTTCTGATCATGGCGCTGTCGCGCTACCGCGAGTTCGCGGCCGACCGGGGCGCGGCGGTCATCACTGGCGCGCCGATGCAGCTCGCCTCCGCGCTACAGAAGATCAGCAACGAAATGTACCGCATCCCTGAGAAGGACCTGAGGCAAGTGGAGCATGCAAACGCGTTCTTCATTGTCAACGCGCTCAAGGGCGACAACGTGGCGAGGCTCATGTCCAGCCACCCGCCCGTAGAGAAGAGGGTGGAGCATCTGATGCGGATGCAGCGCGAAATGGAGCGCGTGGTCTTCTAGCCGGTGGGAATACTGAGCGCGCTCTTCGGCCGGCCGAAGCTGAGGACGCCGAACCGGGAGCAGTTCTTCGCGATCGCAACGGCCGCCGTGGGCCTGAGCGCGAGGGCGGACCTCAACGTCACGAACTCCGCGGGCGTGGTCTTCAATCCGGTCGAGTCCAGCTTCTTCGCGGAGCTGGAAAGCGAGATGAACGCACTGCTTGCCGCCGGAGAGACGTCGGCCGGCACCAAGTTCGAGGTGAAGGACGATGGCTTCGGCACCCGGTGGGTGATCCTGGACGACCCCGACTTCGAGGACCTGGTCACGACGATCCACATCGTAGGGGAGATCGTCACGGAGCACGGCTTCGGAGACCGTCTCATCGCGGCGGTGCTGCGGTTCGACTTCGAGGATAAGCCAGCGTACTGGATCTACAACATCAAGCGCGGCAAGTTCTACCCGCTGGTGCTTTCAGGGCGGAGCCAACGCGACAACGCTGCGGAGATGCGGCTTGGCGCGCTGATGGAAGAAGAGAAGGTGCCGGTTGAGCCTAACCTAGAGAACTGGTACGCGCTCTGGGGGATTCCGTTTTAGGGGCGGGCAGGCCAGGCCCTGCACCCATAAGGGGCACCATTTTGGCTACACCTAGCCTGGCAGGCTGACTGTTCAGCCTAATCTGTAGCCCAGCCCAAGATGGTGTAACGAGGGCGACTGCTTCCGACCTGTCTGAACCGTGTTCTTATCGTAATGTCTTGGCCCAAAATATCGTTGATGGATTCGGCGTCGTCCACTGCGCTCTCAACACTGCACGAGATAACGTCTCCGGAACTGCTTACCACGAGTTCGGCCCGGCGGCTCTTCGGCAGGTATCCTTGAAAGTGCCCATGCAATTCCTCTCTTCCTTCGCGGATGTTGTCCTTCGCAAGGCTGGCCAAGCCGCGCCTGACCTGCCCAACATCTCGAAATCTAAAGACATCGTTTCTAAAGGAAAGGGAACACACGGCCTCGCTACTGGCCATCACCTCTAAGAAGTCTCTTATGTCGTCCAAGGCCCGCTCGTCCGTGTCGGCTATGGCCTCGACTATCGTCTCTTCGTCGCCAACCAGGGATTCCAAGATGCCTTTTGCCTGCCCGATGGCCAACCCGACTGCAGACTCGTCTGGGATGTACGTTGTTTGGGGATCGAGCGCCTCCTCAATCTCGAATCCGAAGGAGCCGTGCGACGTTCCGGTGACTAGTAAACGGTAGCCCTCCTGACGGGGGATCACGCCGCGCTTGCCCAAATCGAATTGCTGGCTGGCTGCCAGAGATGTAACAGCTTTGGCGAATGCGTCCACTGCGGCGCCAGCGAATCCGGCGTAGATGCCCTGCCGGTCGACCACCGGCTTGCCGTTGAAGGTCAGATGGGCGGTTACCGGCCACCTGGATGGTCGCGGATTGGCGTCCAACTCCTCTTGAATCTGTGATCTGCGGTATTGGAGGCTCAGGCGGTCGATCACCGCCTCCTCAGGCGTCATGGACAAGAGACTGTCTAATTCCGCCAACTCGGCTCGGAGGTGATGGTATTGACGTTCCCGGATGCTCATACTTTCCCCTCCCGGGCAGCCGACTCATTCAACATGGCCCTGGCCGCCGCGTCATCGCTGTCCGACAGGTTTATCTCCAGAAATCCTTTCCACTTATGGTTCCGGTCATGGGACCAGAGACTGTTCCAGTACGCGGTGAGCCTCACCAAGTAGGGCAGGTCACCAGTGTCCAAGACGACAGTATACGCGTCCACGCCGTAGAGGAGCTTGTTGGCTTTTGAGTCGAAGATCGCAGGGTTTGCATCGATTAACGCGCTCTGGTCCTGCTCGGCCGGAAGACGAAAGAAGGTCACCACATCGATGTCCCCAGGCTCCCTTCCGGAATGAAATGTTGTGTCCTCAACGAAACTGCCATCGATCCACTGGAAGCCTTCAAGTAGACCGGCAGCGTGCAGAGCAGCTCGATAATCAAGCAACCCGGAGAGTAGATCGCGGCGGATAGTACTGTCGCCAAACCGAAGCGCCAAATCAGTAAGTCCAACTCGGTACGGTGAACGCTGTCCTGTTGAGGTTGGAGATCCACCAAACGGAGGCAAATGTCCCGTATGGTCCCAACTGGGAATGGAGCCAGTCATGTCGTTCACGTTGCCGTTACTCTATGCTCACACAGCCTTCCGCACCCTTCCGCTGCGGGCACCTGTGCCAAGGATCCCTCCACCACCGCTCGTGAATTCAGGCCTAGGTCACAAGCGAGGCTGCATTTCGACCAGCTCGTACGAGTTTGGTGGCGGGACAGGGAGTCCATCTTCCTCTAGTGCCTCTATGTACATTTCGATGGCCTCTTTGATCAATGAACAGACCTCTTCCTTGGACTCCGCGGCCGCCACGCATCCCGGTAGGTCCGGCACGTGGGCACCATAGCTGGTTGGGCCCTTCTCGATGACAACAGCGTACTTCATTACTATTGGCTCCTATTTGTCAGCCCCGCCTGCTTCAGAATTGCGTGCCAAGTCCCTCTCGGCACATCAACCCCTGATTTCCCAGCGATTGCCACAATACCTTGCTTGACTGGGTGCCTGAACACGCGATGGCTCCCGCGGGTTCGCTCGAGAGTCCATCCGTCTTCTCGAATCAATCTAATCGCATCTCTGACCTTTGGCATTCAGCGTTCCCGTTGCCAGTCTAGTGAACACGCCAGTGATGAGATGCGCATCAAATGCGCCGGCCTCGCTTCGTCTGCCTATTGACGAGTACGACCCCTTCTAAGGCAAGCCATAGACGTAAGGATCATGCTGAAGTGGCTGTTCTCTTGCAGCACAGGTATTGACCTCGACAATGAGGCAGGCAGAGCGTGCGAAATCTCGCCCCTAGCCGGAGGCGTCTCTGGCCTTGCCGGCGGCGATGAGGTGGTCCTTCATGGCCTGGATGCCGGCGGGGACGCCGCCGGGGACGTACGCGATAACCCACTTTGTGGTGGCTACGAGGTTGGTGCCAACACCAAAGCCATCTTTCCTGCCTCCCCACGTGTATCTGTAGGTCATCACGGGGATCATCAGAACCAGGAACGGAACCTTAAGTAAACGTAAGAACAGCATACTGGACATCTCCGCAAACGGCTAAACGGATGCTCGGTGAATTATAGCGCACCGCCCGTCAAGGGTAGATTCCGCGTATGGCCATGGCCTCGGCCACGCGCCCCACGGCGAGCATCAGCGCGGCCTCCCGCATTTCCACCTGCTCTTCCTCAGCGGTCCTGTAGACGTGCTCGAAGCTGCGCACCATTATGGACTCCATCCTTTCGCGAACCTGGTCGATCTCCCAGAAGAAGTGTTGCAGGTCCTGCACCCACTCGAAGTACGAGACGACGACTCCGCCGGCGTTTGCGAGGATGTCGGGGACCACGAGAACGCCGTTGTCGCTTAGGATGCGGTCCGCCTCGGGAGTGGTCGGCCCGTTTGCGCCCTCTGCGACGATGCGGGCCTGAACTCGGCCGGCGTTCTCCTCGGTGATCACAGCTTCCAGGGCAGAGGGAAGGAGGATGTCGCAGGGGACCACCAAGACCTCGTCTGAACCGATCGTGTCAGTTCCAGGGAACCCTTCGAACGTTCCATGTTCGGCGTTGTGCCGGTAGAGCTGCTCAGCGTCGATGCCACGCTCCGAATAGACGCCGCCATCGCTGTTGGACACTGCCACGATCTTGCAACCTAGTTCCTCCTGCATCAGCTTGCCGGCATGGTACCCGACGTTGCCGTATCCCTGAATGGCCACGCGGGCGCCCTCCAGCGGCATACCAAGCCGCTGGGCGGCCTCCCGGGCTGAGATCATGACGCCCCTTCCTGTCGCCTCTACGCGTCCCTCAGTTCCGCCCACCTGAGTGGGCTTGCCTGTGACAACGCCTAGCGTGGTGAAGCCTCTGTGCATACTGATCGTGTCTACGATCCACGCCATAATGCGGCCGTCCGTGTTTACGTCGGGAGCGGGAATGTCGGTATCCGGGCCTATGAGCAGCGATATCTCAGTGGCGTACCTGCGCGTGAGACCCTCCAGTTCTCGTTCCGACATTTGCTTCGGGTCGCACGTTACGCCACCCTTGCCTCCGCCAAACGGGATGTTGGTGACGGCGCACTTCCACGTCATCCACATGGCCAGGGCCTTCACCTCGTCGAGGGTGACGTCGGGGTGGTACCTGAGGCCGCCCTTGGCAGGGCCGCGCGATACGTTGTGCTGGACGCGGTGACCTGTGAATACGCGCACCCGGCCATCGTCCATCTTCACCGGAAAGTTGACCGTCAAGGAGCGTTTCGGCTCAACGAGCCTGTCATACGTGCCGGGGTCAAGGTCCATCCTCTCGGCTACCTTCGTCAGCTGCTGGACAGCCATTGAGTAGACCGGTCCGTGGTCCGGTCTGCCTGCAAGCGACTCTACTGCCGTTTCCGGCCGGCCGAGCGTCATTGGATACTCCTTCTAGCTTCCTTTGTCTCTGTAATGCAGTGAATGGTAGTGATCGGCCTTAGCTGGCAATCTGCCGACCGCCCGCCACAGTCCTGAGCCGAAACATCCTATGTGTGCCTCTGGAGGCCGTCAATCAATGTTGGCAGCGTCTGACAACGCGGCTCGTATTTCCTCTCGAACGTCCTCTTCTTTCTCCCGCTCCAGGCTGCTTTCCAGCGCTTCAACGGCGGCAGGTCCGCCGATGCGGCCCAGCGCCCACGCCGCGTGCATTCGCACCAGCGGCGGCTTTGTTGCAAGGGCGTCCCCCAGTGCCGGGACGGCCGCCGGGTCTCCTATGTTCCCAAGAGCGACACAGACGTTGCGTTGCAGACCGACGCGCTTGGCCCTCTTCACGGGACTCTTGCGGAACCGCTCGCTGAAACCCGCGTCGTCCAGGTCCAGGAGCGGGAGCAGGTCGGGGGCGGCAAAGTCGTGCCGCTGCCGGAACCCGGGCTCCGCGGTCTCCGGCGCGGCGCGGTTAACGGGGCACACGTCCTGGCAGATGTCGCAGCCGAAAACCCAGTCGCCCACGAGCGGGCGGAGTTCCCGGGGTATGGGGCCGCGCAGCTCGATGGTCAGGAACGAGATGCAGCGGCGGTTGTCCAACACGTACGGAGCGACGATCGCCCCCGTCGGGCAGGCTACGATGCACCGGACGCAGTCGCCGCAGTTCTTGGCCAGCGGCAGGTCCGGGCGAAGGTCCAGGTCCGTAATAACCTGGGCAAGGAACACCCAAGAGCCGTGGCTGGGCGTCAGGATGTTGGTGTTCTTGCCGAAGAAGCCCAGGCCGGCACGCTCGGCCGCGGCGCGGTCGTTCATCGGGCCGTCGTCCACGAATATGCGCGTCTTCACGGGGCGGCCGACCCTGTCGGGAAGTGCCTCTCTGAACTGCCTCAGCTTGGCCTTGATGACATCATGGTAATCGTCGCCCCAGGCGTACCTGGCAATCCTGCCCTCGAGGGAACTGGGGTCACGTTCGGGTTCGCCGGTGTTGTAGCTCAGGGCCAGAGAGATGACTGACCTGGCGCCCTCTAACAATGTTCTTGGACGCGCAGCCTTGCGGACCCTTTCCTCCGTATACCACGGCAGGCCGTCCATGAGGCCGTCGCGAACGCGTTCAATCGCGGCCTTCTCATCGCGCTCGAACGCTTCCGCCGTGGTGAAGCCGACAAGGTCAAAGCCGAGTTCGCGGGCCAGCGCCTTGACCGTACGCTCCAGGCTGGCCGCAACGAGTTGGGAGGGCCGCGAGCTTCGAGTCTTCGTCAGTCCGGGATAATCCCTTCGCCCGTAAACAGCCGCTCGGCTTCGCCCAGCGTTATGTCGGGTTCAGGCAGAACGATGTCGGACTCTACGATGTCGTCCAAAGGCACGGGCGAGCCGTTCTCACGCACGAGGTCCAGCATCTCCTTCAACAGGCTGTCGAAGGCGTCACCGTCCTCAACTTCCACCACTTCCACAAGACGGTTGTCCAACTCGTTGAGCCGGTCCAAGTGTGCGCCTGGCAGATTGTATTGGCCCTCGGTAAGGATGCGGACGATCATGAGCGCCCCTCCGGGAGCGCCCTCGCCTGAGAGCCGAGGCCTGCCTTCAGAGCGGAGAGTTCGTCTTCGACGACGGCCGTGGCGGTGACCGCCCTCAGCTGCCGCTCGATGTCATCTCCTCCACCCAGCATTGCAGCGTCGTCCAAGACTCCGGCCGAGGCCAGTTCGTCTATTGCGCCCGCCTTGGCGCGCAAGTTTTCGGTCTTGGTCTCCGCTCTCTCAACTGCCAGCGAAATGTCGCCCATCTCTTCGGAAAGCCCGGATAGGGCGGAACCGATCCGCACCTGCGCCTGAGCGGCGCTGTACTGGGCCTTGATGATCTCTTTCTTGGTTCGAAACGCGCTCACCTTAGCCTGTAGGCGCTGCTCTGCGTTGGTCAGTTTCTCCTGCTCCAGCTCAAGGCCGGCTATCTGCTGGTCCAGGCCCTCCAGCTCCGCGAGTGCCAGTAGCTTGCGTTCGAGCGCAGTCCTGGCGAGGTCTTCCCGGCCCGCCTGTAGAGACCGGCGCGCCTGGTCGTCCAGCTTGGCGAAGTTTTCTCTGGCCTTGAAGGCCTGGAGCTGCAGGCGCCGCTTTGTCGTCACCATTTCGACAACGCCCCGCTTGACGTTGCGCAGCATTTCTAACTGCTTCTAGTAAGAGTAGTCCAGGGTCTCCCGTGGGTCCTCCGCCTGGTCAAGCAGGCGGTTCATCTTGGACTTAACTATGGTGGACATTCTCGAGATCATTCCCATAGGTGCTGCCTTTCAGCTATGCCGGTTGCACTGAATTGCCGTTCGAGTGGGTCAGGTTCCGGCTACCAGTCGCTGCTGCTCTTCCTGCTGCCGGTAATTGCGTTGAATAAGCCAATAACAAGAGCGATGACTCCGACGATGATCAGGATCATTCCCGCAAAGTCGATCAGCCAATCGATCAGGTCCCATCTTAGGATTATCCCTAGGACGATCAGCACGGCGCCGACGACAAACATGGACCAGCCGGTTAGCATTTCAATCTCCCGCTTCGATTGAGAAATCGAATCCAGTTAAACCGTCTATCAATGATACCACCCGTTCTCGACCCATTCCTGAGAGTTTCGGACTGGGGTTGCGAAAGTACCGCGCGTACCGGCCGGCCTGAGGCCATCCAGAGCGAAGCTCGGGCTCGCACGGGGTTCTCATGGCGAATTGGCCCTCCCCCAGGTTGCAGGGCGTGAGTACAATAATTGGGTTGGGTAGGCATTCAGAGTGTGAGCCGCCGGGGCAGCCTGGCACGAGAGGTGCGGCAATTGAGGTTTATTACGGGAGCGGCCATTCGCAGGCCTTCAGTTACCCTGCTAGGAATCCTGATTCTGATCGCAGGGGGAGTGTTCGCATACAAGTCCCTGCATGTGGAACTCTTCCCTGAGATCGAGTTCCCGCTGGTAACAGTCAATACGGTCTACATGTCGGCAGGCCCGGAGACGGTCGTTCGTGACGTCACTGCTCCGGTCGAACGGGCCATATCAGGAATTGCCGGGCTCGAGTCGGTGCAGTCCACTTCCTTTGAGGGCAATTCCCTTGTCCTGGCAAACTTCACCTACGGCACCGACATGGACGAGGCCGAGAATTCTATCAACAGCGCCCTCCAGAGCATCGCTTTCCCAACCAGTGTCGACAAACCCACCGTGGGAAGGTTCAATCCTTCACAGTTTCCCGTCATCCAGTTCAGCGTCATATCGGATGAGGACACCTTAGATCTGCAGCAAGTAGTCGACGCGCAGATACTGCCTGCAATTTCAGGCATCGACGGGATCATGCTGGTCCAGGTCGCCGGGAAGATCGAAAGGCGAGTCGAAGTAACTGTCGATCCCAACAGGATGGCGGCCAGCGGAGTCTCGCTGTTCAACGTTTCGTCCGCACTCAGTGAGAATAACCTCACCCTGCCTGCCGGGCTGGTGTTCGAAGGCTCGCAGGCGATCATTGCCAAGACCACTCACACCCTGAACTCGGTCGAGGGCATCGAGGACCTTATCGTAGGCGCTACGGAGTCGGGCCCGGTCCGGCTCGGAGATGTGGCGGACGTCAGCCTTGGAATGGGAGTACCGACCAGCATTTCGCGTACGAACGGCAAACCGGCAGTTAGCGTTTCCGTGCTCAAGACGCCAGAGGCCAACACCATTGACGTAACGTCCGCGGTCCAGGATGCGCTGGACTCGATCCGAGATCTGCCTCCGAACGTTGACATCGTCGTGATCTCGGACCAGGGCCCCGCGATTCAGGGCCAGATCGATACGCTGTTAAGAGAGGCCATGTTCGGATTCCTCTTCGCGGTGTCCGTAGTGTTCGCATTCATGCTGACGATCAAGCCCACCCCCATACGCGGCATGCTGAACACGCTTCGACCAACGATCGTCATAGGTCTCTCGATCCCTCTAAGCGTCCTGACGGGCGTGGTGCTGATGGCATGGCAAGACATGACGCTGAACTTCATGACCCTGGGCGGGCTGGCCATCTCCGTGGGCCGCGTGGTCGACGACTCGATCGTGGTCCTGGAGAACGTGTACAGGCACGTTCAGGGAGGCAGGGACCGGTGGCGGGCCGCCCTTGACGCCACTATGGAGGTCGGGCCGGCCATTTTCGCGTCCACCATGACCACCGTGGTGGTGTTCCTGCCTCTGGCTTTCATACAGGGCCTTGTCGGTGCGTTCTTCCTGCCGTTCGCCCTTACTGTGACGTTCGCTTTGCTCGCCTCGCTTGTCGTGGCCCTCACTGCCGTGCCCGTGCTGGCAGCGTACCTCCTCCGCCCCGGCGACCTCCCGGAGGGCGCGGGCGAGGATGGAGAGATCCGCTTGCGCGAGACGTGGATGCAGCGGGCCTACACGCCGATCCTGAAGTGGGCGCTGAGGCACAGGATCATCACGCTGCTGGTTGCCGGTACGATTACAGTGGCCAGCCTGGGACTGACTGCGGTGATCCCGGTGACCCTTTTCCCCGGGGACGACGAGCGCTTCCTTGCGATCGAGGTCGCTCTGCCGCCCGGCACGCCTCCCGAGCAGACTATTGAGGCGGTCATGGAGATCGAGGAGCGGCTCCGGGGCTTGTCTGACACGTACACCGCAACGGTGGGCGCGAGCGATCTGGGGCTAGGCGGCATTCCGGCCGGATTCAACAAGGCCAGCATCCTGGCGGTACTCAGAGAGGACGCCCCAAGTGACGTCGCTAACAGGCTCAGAAGTGAGCTTGACGAGCCGGGCCGGCGGGTAAGCATTAGCGAAATCGCCAACGGGCCGCCGAGCGGCGGGGTGGAGGTCAGCGTTACCGGGCCGAACTACGACGACATCGCGGTGACGGCGCGGGAACTGACCGGCTCTATCTCCGCACTTGACGGCGTGGTTAACGTCAGTAGCAATGTGGCGCAGGCCCGCGACGAGATTTCAATCGAGGTCGATCCGGAGAGCGCGGCTCTCATCGGTCTCAACACGCGCCAGGTGGGGATCCAGCTTAGCCAGTACCTGATCGGCCAGACGGTCACGAGCATCGCCATAGACGGAGAGGAAGTTGACGTGGTGCTCAGGGGAGACCCGCGGGCCGCAATGGGGGTGGACGGCGTCAAACGCCTGCCAATCTCAGGCCCGCTGGGATCGGCGCCGCTGAGCCAGCTTGCAAACATCGAGATTCGGGAAGGGCCTGTGACCATCAGCCGGACGGACGGCTCGCGCTCAGCGACCATTACCGGAGACGTGACATCCGAAGACACTCAAGCTGTCGGGGTGTCAGTGGATGAGGTGATTCAGGCGATGAGGCTGCCGCGGGGCGTAGAGGTAAGCAGCGGTGGAGTGTTCGCAGACATAGCGGAGGGGTTCCAGGCCATCTTCATTTCGGTGGCCGTCGGAATAGTGCTCGTGTATCTCGTCATGGTCGTAAGCCTGGGTTCCCTCAGGAACCCGGTGGTCATCGTACTGTCCATGCCGCTCGCGCTTATCGGCGTGTTGGCCGCCCTTGCGCTGACAGGCCGCACGCTGGGACTGCCAGCCATGATGGGCGTGCTTCTACTGATCGGCATCGTAGTCACAAATGCCATTGTTCTGATCTCATACGTCGAGCAACTCAGGAGCGGGGGGATGGGAGTGTACGACGCGCTGATCGACGGGAGCAGGGTACGGCTGCGTCCAATCCTGATGACGGCGCTCACGACGAGCTTCTCGCTGCTTCCCTTGGCGGCCGCTCCGAGCGACAGCGGCGGAATCATTGGCGCCGAGCTCGCGACGGTGGTGATCGGCGGACTCATGAGCTCGACGGCTCTTACCTTGATTGTGGTACCGGTCGTCTACACGCTCTTTAACGAGAGCATCCCCAACCTGCTGGGGAGACTGGCGAGGCACTCCTCCCCAGAGACGTCCATCAGCCATGCTCCCGCCGGCGATTAGGCGAAAGTAGTTAATGAGCGACAGCGCATCAAGATACGCCGTTGACGAGGTAGAAGCCGCCGCTCGGGGCATCTACGCCGCAATAGGCGCCTTGGAACGGGACCTGCCGGCGCTCGTGGACCAGATCATGGACGCCACACTTCGCGGCCATCCAGGGCAGGGGCAGGGCATCGAGAAGCTCCCGAAGGTGTGGGAACGGTTCAAGGGCGGGACGGTCTCAGCGGAAGCGGCCCCGGACGTGGTGAACGACGGTTCCTCGTGCGTCCACGTGGACGCCAACAAGAGTTGGGGGCCGGTGGCAGGCGCATTCGCGATGGACGCGGCGATAGACAAAGCCGAGTCCGGGGGCATTGGCGTCGCCGTCGTCAGACGAAGCAACCACTACGGGACGTCCGGCTACTACGCGATGCGCGCGGCGTCGGCGGGCCTGATAGGCATGGCGATGACCAACGCCGGACCGGAGATGGCGCCGTGGGGTGGCGTCACGCCGGCGCTCGGCACCAACCCGTGGGGCATCGCCGTGCCGCGGGAGCCGTTCCCGCTGGTGCTCGACATGGCGCTGACCCAGTCTGGCAAGGGCATGGTCCGGTGGGCCAGAGAGCATGGTCTTCCCATTCCTCCCAACTGGGCATACGCACCGGACGGGTCCGAGACCGTGGACCCTGACCTCGCGCTACTGGGGCCGCTCGTACCCGTTGGCGGGTTCAAGGGAACGGGCCTTTCGCTGATGACCGACATCCTGACGGGTGTCATGAGCGGGGCCGCGTTCGGCACAACCGTCTACTCAGACCCGGCCAAGCACGACGTGGGCCACATGATGCTGGCGATCGATCCCACGCGCTTCATACCGCGCGAGGTATTCGCTGATCGACTGGAGACCCTGGTCACGGAAGTTAAATCAGGAAGGCGCAAGGCGGGGGTCGACGAGATATTGTTGCCTGGGGAGTTGGAGCATCGCAGAATGACCGAACGCACTAGCTGCGGCATTCCGATCGAACGCCGGACTGTCGACGAGCTCAGGACTTTGTGCGAGGAGCTTGGCATAACGTGTCCGCTGTAGCCTCGGAGGTTAAGATCCGCCAGCTCGTCGTAGGCTTGAATGAGCCTGCGGCGCGACTGCCGGCCTTTACAGGCGGGAAAGGGGCCTCCTTGGCCCGCATGTCCTCCGCCGGGCTCCCCGTTCCCACCGGCTTTGTCGTTACAACGGAATCGTTCCTGGGTACGGCAAGTCGGCTGTCTGAATCTCAGTTCGAGCGGATGGACGCGGCCGGGCCGTCCGACCAAGCCGCTCTGGATGAGGCATGCTCGGAACTCAGCCAAGCCATAGCTGATTCGGGCGTACCCTCTGATGTCGCCGACGCGGTCCGTGCGGCCTACAGCCGGCTTGGCGATTCGATTGCGGTGTCGGTACGGTCATCGGCAACAGCCGAGGATCTGGCGGACGCTAGCTTCGCGGGCCAGTACGACACATTCCTGAACGTGACCGGCGAGGACGCGGTCCTGGAGGCCGTTGTCGGAGTCTGGTGCTCGATGTTCTCTGCGCACGCCGTTGCGTACAGGTTGCGTCTTGGCATGAAGGCGAACTCAGGGAGCATGGCTGTAGTCGTGCAGACGCAGCTTGACCCGGATGCCGCGGGCGTCATGTTCACGCAGGACCCGATTAGCGGAAGTGACGACCGGTACCTCGTGAACGCCGCCCTCGGACTGGGCGAGGGAGTGGTCACGGGCGAGGCGCCCACCGACGCGTTCGAGCTGGATGCGGCAACCCTGTCCCTGGTCGGGCAGACGATTGCCAGGAAGGATGCAATGCTGGCCCCCGGCGCATCGGGTACGGAGCGGGCCGCGCCTCCGAGGGAGAAGTGGGACCTGCCGGCAATGAGCGAGGACCAGTTAGCCCGGCTTGGCGCCTATGGAAGAACGCTCACAGAGATGTATGGCGCGCCGCAGGACGTGGAGTTCGCGGTCATCGGACCGGATGTGCACATCCTCCAGTCCAGGCCTATCACGAGCCCCTCGAGCAGCGCCCCGTTTCAGTTCGAGTGGGCCGATCCTGAGGACGAACAGCATCTATGGAGCAGGGAAACCGGACCTCTCTTCAGACTGGAAGAAGACAGCTACCACCACCAGTACCAGTGGTTAAAACGTTGCTTTGAAGAAACCGGCGTTCCGAGAAGCCACAGTCACAAGTTCCGTCTGATCAACGGATTTCTTTACACCCGTCCGTCCGAGACCACCGAATCTGAGATACGAGAAACCCAGAGGAGATACCTGGAAAAGGAACTAGGCTATCGGTCCGAAGGCACATCGATCTATGCGGCGGAGATCGAACCGCGGACAGTTCAACTGCTAAGTGATTTGGAGGAGTTCAACCCGCAGAGAGCATCGCTCACGCAACTGGTGCGCCACCTCGAGTTTGCGATGGCCGCGAACGGAGAGGTGATGGGCCATCTCCATTGGGTGAGGGCTACGCAGTTGGGCGGTCGGTCCGACTGGCCGAAGGCTTTCGAACGGCTAACGGGCGAACCGAGGGAGGCTGCTGCTGTGTTCCTGCAGGCGCTCCCGAACAAGACGACGCGGTTGATCGAGCGACTGAGGCGTATGGCCCGCCTGGCGCAGGAAGAACCCGCGCTCGGTTCCGCGGTCGCCGCCGGAGATCATGCGGCGCTGGGAGACCGGCGGCTTACCCAGACCTCGGCAGCAAGGCGTTTCCGGGAGCGGTTTCGCCGCCTGCTGCGTGACTACGGACACCGCACGGGATACGGCTACGGCTCGGACACCGACTACGCGACGCCCACCTGGAACATGGAGCCTGGCCGCGTGTTGGCCGTGATCGCCCCGTACGCCGAGCAGGACCTCGACCTGCTCGATGCCCAGGACCGGGCCTTTCGGTCCCGCCGCGTGTCCTCAGGTCAGCGCATCAGAAGAAAGCTGGCAGTGGATCCTGAAAAACTGGCCGAGTTCGACCGCGAACTGGAGGCCGCCCAGGAAGACGCGCTCCGAATGGAAAACCACAACCACATTATGGAACAGGGCGTGACCGGCGCTTACCGGGAGGCAGTCCACTATGTCGGCGTCGGTCTCGTCGAGACTGGGCGCATCGACGAACCTGACGACGTGCTCCACCTTTCGCTGGCGGAGCTTCGATCGATCGCGGAAGGCGATGCCGGCGTGAACACCCGGGCGCTTGTTGCCGACAGGAAGGCCGAGCACGCGGCTCGCCTCAGTATCCGCCCGCCGCAGACGATCGGCAACGGCCCGCCCATTCCGGACGACTCCAGCTCGCCGTACGATCCGCCTCCCGACGCCGGGCTACACGGCACGGTTATCAGGGGCGTTGGCACTTCGCCGGGCCGGGCGACGGGCCGCGCGGTCGTGGTTATGGGCGGCGCCGAGCCACCGAAGGTGCGCCGGGGCGATATCCTGATCGCGCCCAACGCCGGGCCCGCCTGGACACCTGTATTCCCCATGCTGGGTGCGGTAGTGCTGGACGCCGGCGGGACGTTTCAGCACGCGGCGGTCATCGCCCGCGAGTACGGCATACCGGCCATCGTAATGGCGCGCGACGCAACAACGGTAGTCTTGGACGGCCAGACGGTCACCGTGGACGGGACCGCCGGCGAAGTAGACCTGGCCCCGCAGGAGTCTGAGCAGCCGGAGTAGGCTAGGCTCGCTAAGCCCTGGCCTTCACCCCCTCGAGGACACCGCTCGGGCGCGACGCCGCGTCCGGGAAGAACACGCTCAGGACTTGACTGGCAATGCCTTCGGCGTCCAGCTGCAGTTGGCGCCGCTGGTCGGCCGCGGTGCCGTGCTCGATGAAGGTGTCCGGCATGCCGATGCGGTGGACCGACACGTTGTTCAATCCGGCCTCCGCGAGAGCTTCCAGCACGGCCGCGCCGAACCCTCCGGCAAGCACGTTTTCCTCGACCGTAACTATGCGCGATACCCTCCGAGCCGTGTCCAGGAGCAGCTCCACGTCAAGGGGCTTCACAAAGATAGGGTTCACTACGCCGCAAGAGATGCCTTGCTCCGCCAGCCAGTCCGCCGCTTCCAACGCCTCACCGACGGGCTTGCCGATGGCAAAGACCACCACGTCGCTGCCCTCCCTGACCACAACTCCCTTTCCGAGCGGAAGCTCCTTCAGTTCGGCGTCAAGCGGCGCACCTGTGGCCGCGCCCCTCGCGATCCGGATCGCGAACGGACCCCGGTGCTTGTAGGCCGTGTACACCAGGTGCTGTAGCTCGTTCTCGTCCATCGGCGCGGCGACGACCGCGTTCGGCATGCATCTCAAGTATGAGATGTCGAACGCGCCGTGGTGCGTCTTTCCGTCTTCGCCCACGATTCCGGCGCGGTCCGCGATCAGGGTCACCGGAAGGTTCTGAATGCAGATGTCGTGGACAATCTGGTCGAATGCCCTCTGAAGGAACGTAGAGTAGATGGAAACGAAGGGGTTGAGCCCGTTGGAGGCCATTCCCGCACCCATACTCACCGCGTGCTGCTCCGCGATTCCTACGTCGAAGATCCTGTCCGGAAAATCCTGCTGCACCTCCGCCAGTCCCGTACCCTCCAACATCGCCGCGCTGATACCGACGACCGACTCGTCTTCACGCATGAGGCGGGCGACGGTCTGCGCGAACACCTTCGAATAGGTGGGCGCTCCGGAACCTGCCCCAAGCGGGGAACTGGGCTGGTGAAACTTCACCGGGTCGTCTTCCGCCGGCTCGTATCCGCGGCCCTTGTGAGTGACCACGTGTATCAGGGGCACCGATCCGGTGGACTGCATTGCCTGGCGCATGGTCTCTTCGAGCTGCTTGGAGTCGTGCCCGTCCACGGGTCCTAGATACTGGAACCCCATCTCCGCCCAGAACATCGTGGGCACGATAATTCCGTGGAGCCCGGTGTTAACTCTCCTGACCAGCCTGTAAATCAGCTCGCCAGTGGGCACCTTCTTCGAAAGCGCTTTCATTCGGTCGATCATGGCGTGGTATTCGGGGTGAGTTATCACGCGCTTGCGCCAGTTGGTCAGGAACCCGATGTTCTCAGAGATGGACATCCCGTTGTCGTTGAGGACGACTATGAACTTCCCGGGGTTCAAGTGCACGATGTTGTTCAATGCCTCGAAACTTGAACCCGACGTCATCGCGCCGTCTCCCACAACGGCTATGGTCCACGAGTCCAGATTGCGTTTCTCGGCGCCTTCCGCGATGCCGAGGGCGATCGAGAGCCCCGTGCCAGCGTGACCGGCGCAGAGCGTGTCATGGGGACTTTCGCTCGGCTCCCCGAAGCCTGACAGGCCGCCTTCCAGACGGATGTTCTTGAACTCGTCACGTCGGCCGGTCACCAACTTATGCGTGTAAGTTTGATTCGTGGTGTCCCAGACAATGCTGTCCTTGGGGCTATCGAACACGCGGTGAAGCGCCAGCGTGATCTCGACTACCCCAAGGTTCGATGCCAAGTGCCCGCCGCGCTCCGTTATCACGGAGATGATCGTGTCCCGGGCTTCCTGGGCAACCTGTCCGAGTTCCTCGTACGTCAGGCCCTTGAGGTCGCTGGGTGCGTCGATCCGGTCCAGTAGGCGTTCCGACATGAGACTTTTCCTTAACGGCCGGAGTGCCGGCCTCGATGCGGGATCACTCCTATTAAAGACACCAGGTCAGATCGAGTTCGATTGATTGCAGGTAGCAGCGCATACCTCGACAAGTAGAAAGTACCTCGGAATGCTATGCCTTCAGTCCGGCGATTCTACATTAGCCTTCCACACCCTTGCCAACTGAGAAGGCCGGAGTGCTGCTTCCCGACTCAGAACCTGACTATGCTGAAGCCGAGGGCGTACTCGCACCCGAAGCGTTCTCCGGTGCTCTTGGCCCTCTCATACATCCAGCTAGGATCGAATGGTCTGCCCAGTCCTTCGAAGTACGCCTTGTGTTCGGCAAGGGCGGCCACCCCTCGCTCTATATGATCGGTAACATCCACATAGTGAGTAGCGCCGGGCCCTCCCGCGCTCGCGCAGGCGAACTGTACGCCGTTCCACGGTTCAAGGCCCTCGTCCAGAAGCTCGGTGAAGATCCACCGGTTTGCCGCGTCCCTGATGGCGTCCAGCACGGCGAGGCCAACGACGCGGTGGTCCGACATTACGAGCGTCTCACCGCCGCGCGTAAGACCGTGACCCTGTGTGATCACGACCTCAGGCCTGTGGCGCCGGATGACGCGCGCTAGGTCCATGCGGAGCGGCAGACCGTACTCGATCACGCCGTCCTTGTATCGAAGGAACTCCACCTCGTCCACGCCTACCACCTCGGCGCTGGCCTGCTCTTCGCGCTCCCGAAGCGGGCCGGCTTCATCTGGATGCATCCCGTCGATGCCCGCCTCGCCGCTGCTGACCATCACGTACGTGATCTTCTTGCCCTGCGAGGTCCAGCGGGCGATTGCGCTGGCCGTGCCGTACTCCAGGTCGTCCGGGTGGGCCACTATCGCCAGCGCGGACTCCCATCCCTCTGACATTGCTTCAGGCATTGCTTCCAATTTAGAACTCCCCTCCAAGACGCCTCTCGCTCTAGATCTCCAGCGAGTCTGTGTAAAAGAGACGTTCTCTTCATCTTCACCGGCCCAACCAGAGATCGAACTCCAGCAGCCGGGACATCCCCGGCCTGGCTGCCAGGTAATGCTCTTCCCGAGGCGATTTCACGGGCTCAGTTAGTGCTCTCCGCGAAGTCTACCACGCACAGACCCGATCCCATCCCTCCGCTCGGATGGACTGGCGCGCGGGCCTTCTGGTAGTCTTGCGAGTGTCGGCTGGAAGGAGTGGGGTGAGGTAGTAGTATGCAGAGCCGTGAGAACCACTTGGCCAGCATAGTCCAGCGGTTGGTTGGCGCGGGGCAGTCTTCAGAAGAACGGAAGAAGACCGACGCCGAACAACTTGCCAGGCGCCTCGCTTCGTTCCCGGAGTTCAACCCCAATCCCGTCATCGAAACCGACCTGGACGGCAACGTGGTGTACCTCAACCCGGCCGCCCAAGAACTGTTCGAGGAAGAGTATGTTGAGGGATCGTTCCACCCGCTGGCGCGGGACCTCGGCCCCCTCCTTGGCAGGTTGATGCGTGAAGGTGACGATGTTCTCTCCAGGGAAGTGGACGTGCGGGGCGCCATCTTCGATCAGAAGATCATCTACATTCCGGACGCCCTCGTTATACGCATCTACTCGCACGACATCACGCGTCTGAAGGCTTCGCAGGATGCGACGCGCGCGGCTGGGGAAGCGATACAGACGTTGGCCCAGGAGAACGAGCTCCTGGTTGAGATTGGCCGCATCATCAGCTCCAGCCTGGACATCGACAGGGTCTACGCGGGATTCGCCGGGCAGCTTCGGAAGCTGATTCAGTTCGATCGTCTCGCAATCAGCCTCGTGGACCTGGACGACAACACTTTCGCGAACGCTTACGTCTTGGGCCCGACAATCCCGGGACGCGAGCGCGGCGCGGTCACCTCTCTGGAAGGGACCATCACAAACGCGGCGGTCGTATCCAGACGCCCTGTCGTGATTCAGGGAGATCCGAATGTCCTGGAGAAGCAGTATCCCAACTCCATCGGGTATCCGTCCATAGTGTTGGCGCCTATGATCTACCGTGGCCAGCTGTTCGGGGTGCTGAACGCAAGGTCGTCCGTCCATGACGCATACACCGAAAAGGACGCGGAGATCATGTCGCGGGTGGCGGCTGAGATCACGCCGGCGGTCGCCAACTCGCTGCTGTACGCCGACATGGTTCGTATCCAGCAGGAGCTAGCACGGTCCAACGACGAATTGGAGCAGTTCGCAAATGCGGCTTCTCACGACCTACAGGAACCGCTCAGGACCATAACCTCCTATATCGGCCTCATACGTGACAGATATGCGGACACCCTGGATGATTCCGCGAGGGAGTTCATACACTTCGCTATCGACGGCGCTGAGCGGATGCGCAGGCTCATCGACGACCTGCTGGAATACTCGCGCATTGCTACTCAGTCAGGACCGTTTGAACCCGTCAACTGCAACGACGTATTAACCGCAACTCTGGAGAACCTTGACCAAGCCATCAAACAGGCTGGCGCCATGGTCGAATGCTCTGAACTTCCGGAAATCAAGGGCGACGAGTCCCAGCTATCCAGGATGTTCCAGAACCTTATTGGCAATGCCCTGAAGTTCCGCGGCCAGACGGAGCCGCATATCCGAGTATGGGCCGAATTGCACGGCGATCAGTGGGTGTTTTCCGTACAGGACAACGGAATAGGAATTGCCCCGGACTACCAACCGCACATCTTTGGGATGTTCACACGATTGCACTCGAAGTCTCGATATGAGGGGACCGGCATCGGTCTCGCTCTGTGCAACAAAATCGCTCAGCGTCACGGCGGCAGGATTTGGGTGGAGTCTGAAGTTGACAAAGGCTCAACCTTCAGATTCGGCATTCCGGCTTCAAAGTAGAATGGCGGCAAGCACAAGGAGGTGCACTTATGGTCTCCGGCTCCAGTGACCGTTCAGTTGAAATCCTATTGGTTGAAGACAACCCGGCAGACGCTCGTCTTGCGAGAGACACCATAGAACAGTCGGCACACCAGGCCAACATCACTCATGCGGAAGACGGCGAAATCGCACTCTCGGTCCTGAAAAAGGAAGGTGAGCACTCAGGCGCCCCCACGCCTGACCTCATCTTGTTGGACCTCCGTATGCCCAACAAGGACGGTACGCAGGTCCTCGCGGAATTAAGCCAGGACGAGAGCCTCGCCTCAATTCCCGTTATGCTATTGACCGGCACTCAGGCCGAAGCCAGCCTGCTCGATTCATACTCCATCCCTCCAAGCCGCTATGTCCAAAAGCCATTGCAGTTGGAACAGTTGGAGAGGGTGCTGGGCCAGTTGGACTCCCTACGCCGCACCCCAATCCGCCTCCCGTGGCTTGTGCCCCCGACCTCTGCCCCCTCCAGTGAGAAGCGCCGCAGATGGTGGTGGCCTTTCGGCTAGAGCAGCGCGGCATCGCAAGCGGCATTCTGTCTCCTAGATGACCGTCTTTCCCGATTGACACTGCTCGGGCAGGATTGCATCATGGCGCGCACCGGAAGCGGGCCTGTCCCGCTTCCTCATGAACGCAGTCATAAGGAGAGCGCTATGGCCACCAAGGTACAGGCCCCGTACGCGGCACCCGCCGCGAGCGTTGGCATAACCACCGAGCAACTGGAAAGAATGCGGGCGGCCTTCGATGCCGAACCCTCCAACCGGCTGATGCTGAATGCCGTAACGCAGTTCGACGTGAACGAGGTGGCCCTGGACCGGTCCCTCGTCACCGGGGCCGTGCATTCCTATTCCCACGTGCTGGACACTTGGACCGCCACGGAACAGAAGCGGTCCGGTAGGTGCTGGATCTTCGCTGCGCTGAACCTATTCCGCGCCGAGACGGTGAAGAAGCTGAAACTTGACAGCTTCGAGTTCAGCCAGGGCTACCTGATGTTCTGGGACAAGGTGGAACGGTCCAACTTCTTCCTGGAGACCATGATCGAGTTGGCGGACAGGCCGGTCGACGACCGCACGGTGGCCTGGATGCTCGAGCAGCCGCTCGCGGATGCGGGGCAGTGGGACATGCTCGTGCCGCTGGTCCGGAAGTACGGCGTCGTGCCGAAGGAGGTCTTCCCGGAGACGGAGTCTTCCGGCAACACCGCCAGGATGAACGCTGCGCTCTCCTACCACCTGCGGCAGGCGGCCGCGCGCCTCCGCAGGCTCTGCCGATCAGGAGACGACGCCGAGGCAATGCGGAAAGTGAAGCGCCGCACTTTGGACACCGTCTATAGGATTCTTTGCATACATCTTGGAGCTCCGCCGACCGCGTTCCTGTGGCAGTGGCGGGACCGGGGAGGCACGTTCCATCGCGAAGGCCGGATGACCCCGGTGGAGTTCGCCCGCGAATACGTCTCAACTCCGTACGAGGAGTTCGTATGCCTCGTGCACGACCCACGCGAGACAAGCCCGATGGGCCGCACGTTCACGATCGCGCACCTCGGCAGCGTAGTCGGCGAGTCGGATGTCCGGTACCTGAACGTGGACATCGGTCTGATGAAGCGCATCGTCATGGAGCAGGTGGTGGCCGGCAACACGGTATGGTTCGGTTGCGACACGGGCAAGCAGGCTCACGGCAAACTTGGGATCTGGGACGCGGACCTCTACGACTACGAGGGCGTGTACGACGTTCCGTTCTCCATGACTAAGGCCGAGCGTCTGGACTACCACCAGTCCCGCATGACCCACGCGATGCTGTTCACCGGGGTCGATGTCGTGGATGGCAGGCCCCGTCGCTGGCGCGTTGAGAACAGCGCTGGTGAAAGCCCCGGCGACAAAGGCTTTTGGCTGATGAACGACTCGTGGTTTGACGAGTACGTTTCAGAGATCGCCGTACATAGAGACTGCGTCCCCGCGGACTTGAAGTCCGCGCTCGGCGACGACCCGATCGTACTCCCGCCGTGGGACCCGATGGGGGCGCTGGCCGGCTAGATACTTCCGGAGGGCCCCATGTTTAAGATCGGGATAGACGTCGGCGGAACGTTCACGGACTTCGTGATAGTGCTCGATGGCGAGAGTCCCAGGTACTTCAAGACGCCGTCCACGCCGCACGACCCATCCGAAGCCGTCGCAATCGGCCTGTCGGAGGCTGCGGCCGCATACGGACTGAACGCGAGGGACCTGCTTCACGCCGCCGACATCATCATCCACGGCTCCACAGTGGCGACCAACACGCTCGTGGAGCGCAATGGCGCACGGGTTGCTCTGCTCACCACCGAGGGCTTCAGAGACGTTCTCGAGATGCGGGACGGTCTCAAGGAGGACCGTTACAACCTTCACCTTCCTCCCATCACGCCCCTCGTGCCGCGATATCTGCGGCTGGGTGTGCGGGAACGCGTCCGCTTCGACGGCTCCGTGGAGACGCCTCTCGATGAGACTTCCCTTGCGGAGGCGCTGGACCGCCTTGCGGGCGAGGACATCGACTCGCTGGCGGTGTGTCTCCTGTTCTCCTACGCCAATCCTGAACACGAGCGGCGGATAGGTGACGCCATCCGAGACCGGTTCCCCAACCTGTACACGTCCCTGTCTCACCGTGTACTTCCGCAGATCAAGGAGTTCGACAGGGTCAGCACCACGGTCGTCAACGCATACGTCGGCCCCGTGTTCGGAGAGTACCTCAAGCGGCTTCGTGAACGGCTGGAGGACACGGCGGGCGAGCGCGAGATACTCATCATGCAGTCCAACGGCGGGGTTGCCACACTCGAAGACTCCCGGCAGCACGCCGTGCGCGCGATCCTGTCCGGCCCCGCGGGTGGGGTCGCCGGCGCAATCAGGCACGGCTGGCTTGCCGGCGCCTCGAACCTGGTCGGCTTCGACATGGGAGGGACCAGCACCGACATCTCGCTCGTAGAGGGCGGAGAGCCTCACCTCGCGAACGAGAAGTTCGAATCAGGCTGGAAGATTGCCACGCCGATGATCGACATCCACACGCTGGGCGCCGGAGGTGGCAGCATCGCCCGGGTGGACGAGGGTGGCATTCTCCGCGTGGGGCCGGACAGCGCCGGAGCGAGCCCCGGGCCGGCCTGCTACGGCAAGGGCGGCACGTACGCCACGGTCACGGACGCGAACGTCGCGCTTGGTTACCTGGACCCGGGCAACTTCCTCGGCGGCCGCGAGAGACTCGACCCCGAAGCAGCGAGCGAAGCCCTGCGAAAGGGAGTGGCCGAGCCGCTTGGCCTCGCAACGGTGGATGCGGCGCACGGCGTGCAGCAGGTCGTCAACACCGCCATGGCAGAAGGAATCAGGGTGCTCTGCGCGAGACGCGGGGTGGACCCGCGCGACTTCGACATCGTGGCCTTCGGCGGTGCGGCTGGGCTCCACGTTACCCGCGTCGCGCGGGAGCTGGGCATCGAGACGGTGCGGATTCCCCCGGCCGCTCCCGTGCTTTCCGCCTACGGAATGCTGAACACGGACCTCAAGTACGACCTCTCCCGCTCACACGCCGCCAGTCTCGATTCGATCGATCTGGATGAGGTCCGCGCAATTGTGGACGAGCTAACCGAAGAAGGCATCGAGAACCTGCTGAGGCAGGGCGTCCCTGAAGGTAGGATCACGACCCAGGTCTTCTCGGACATGCGGTACTTCGACCAGATATACGAGGTTACGGTGCGGGTGCCGGGCCTCTCGGGCGAGCGCGAGGACGTGCTTGGGGAATGGGCAGGCAACTTCCACCGCAGATTCGAAGAGTTGTTCTCGTACCGCCAGGTCGACCACGAGATCAGGCTCGTAACGCTGCGGGTCGTCGTCACCGGCTCCCTTCCGCGCACCGACGCTCCTCCCGCGACTTCGAGCGAACGGGACGCAGCCGCCGCTCGCAAGCGCAATCGCAGGATTTACACAGGCGAATGGATCGAGGCACCTGTCTACGATGCTTCCCTGCTGCCCGCGGGGGCCTCGGTCAGTGGCCCTGCCGTACTGGAGTCGGAGTTCACAACGGTCTTGCTGGACGAGGGCGATACGGCCGAAGTTGACCAGTACGGTGGCCTGGTGCTGGACGTGGTGCCGGTCGGCACTGCCGCACAGGCAACGGACGGCGAGCCGGACCCGGTAACGCTGGCCATGGTGGAGCGCAGGCTGGACTCCATCGCCCAGGAGATGGTTGAGGTGATGCTTCGAACATCAATGTCGCAGATCCTCAACTCCAGCCGGGACTTCTCCACAGTGATTCTGGACGCCGACTGTCAAATGGCGGCGCAGGGCGAGGGCATACCGGTCCACATGAGCGCATTGCCCGTGGCCGCGCGTGCCGTGTTGGACTTCTTCGGCGACGACGTTCACGAAGGCGATCTTTTCATGGTGAACGATCCCTACTTCGGCGGGAGCCACCTGCCGGACATCACCGTGATATGGCCCGTGTTCCACGAGGGCAGGATCAGGTTCTTCACCGTTAACCGCGCCCACCACAGTGACGTGGGAGGCGGGACTCACGGGGGGTACAACCCGGCCGCCAGCGAGATCTTCCACGAGGGACTGCGCATACCGCCGCTGCGCATCCAGGACAAGGGCGTGCCCAGGTACGACCTGATTCACATGATGTCCGCCAACGTCCGGCACCCGGAGGGGTTCGTCGGTGATCTGAACGCGCAGATCGGGTCCGTCATGACGGCGGCCCGCCGGATTCGATCCCTTATCGACAGGTACGGCCCTGACCTGCTCGCGAGGACCGTGCGCGAGATAATGCGATCAACCGAAACGCGGGTGCGCGGGATGATCGCGGGCTGGCCGGACGGCGTCTACTACGGGGAGTCGTTCGTAGACAACGACGGCTTCGACGCCGAGCAGATACCGATTCGCGCGAAGGTCACCATACGCGGCGCATCCATGAACATAGACCTTGGCGAGTCCAGCCCGCAGGTCACGGGCTTCATCAACAGCGCATACGCCAACACGCGGTCGATCGCCCACGCGGCCATCATGTATATGGCGCCGGCCGATGTTCCGAAGAACGAAGGGTCGATGCGACCGGTGAGCGTGGTGGCCCCGGAAGGCCTCATTGTCAACGCGCGACCGCCCGCACCTGTCTGCATGAGCACCAACCACTGCGCTGAAGAGATCGTCGAGGCGATCTTTATCGCGCTGTCCCAGGCAGTGCCCGAGGCGGTAACGGCCGGTTACTCACGCAGGCTCAGGTACGCCATAACCGGCCGCGATCCGAGGACGGACCGCAAGTTCATCTGGCACTTCTTCATGGCGCGAGGGGGCGGCGGCGCGGCGAACGGCACCGACGGCTGGAACGGCGTGGGCGAGATCAACGTTGTAGGAGGCATTCGCAGCCCCAGCGTCGAGATCACTGAAGAGCGGTTCCCTCTGTTCGTGGTCCGCCACGAGTACCGCCCCAACTCGGCTGGCGACGGCAGGTGGAGAGGCGGCCTGGGCGCCGAGTGCGAGATCATCTACCAGGGCGCCGACGAAGCGCGCCTCAACATGGCGGGCGATGGGACGATCAACCCGCCGTTCGGCCTGTTCGGCGGCCAGCCCGGCCTGCCTCACATTTACAGCATCGTGTCAAACGGCACCGAGCGCGTGATGCCCTCCAAGCTGGAAGGCGTGAGAGTCGCCCCAGGCGACAGGATCGTAAGCCTGTCGTCAGGCGGCGGCGGATTCGGCAACCCGTCCGAGCGCCCCGAGGCCAGCCGAAAAGCGGACGCCCGAAACGGCTACACGGAGTAGTCGCGCGGGGGCACGGCGTGATTGGCTGGTACGTAACACACTTCCACTAGTTGGCAGTAACGATCCCGACCGTCCTCGTACCTCGCGTCCACTCATGGGGCAGCGATGTAGCCGCTCCTGAAAGAAGAGGAATCCCCCGCCCTTTGCAGGCTGGAGGCTTGCAAGTCCATGTCGTTTGTCGCTGGCCGGCTCTGCCAGTTACGGGACCTCCCACCGAAACGTTCGCAACACTGTATGCTCCGGCCCACCAAACCGGACAAACTCTAGAACCCTCAACATTACGTTCACTCTGACGCTGGATTCGGAGGCCGACCAATGAACATTGAGACAATCGCCGTTCACAGCGGACGCTCAGTCGATCCCGTTACAGGCGCCATCACCCCACCGATACACATGTCCACCACCTTTGAGCGGGAGCCCGACGGGTCATACCCACGCGGATTTGTGTACGGGCGCTCAGGCAACCCTACGCGAAGCCTCCTGGAAGAATGCGTCCGAGACCTTGAGGGAGGAGTTGCCGCGGCAGCCTTCGGTTCTGGGACGGCCGCCATTATGAGCGTTTTCCAGGCCCTGTCCCCTGGAGACCACGTCATCGCTCCCCGGGACATCTATCACGGTACCGCTCGTCTACTCAGAGAGGTGTTGTCTCGGTGGAATCTGGACGCCTCCTTTGTGGATACGACCTGTATATCAAAGTCCCGATTCTTTGGCCCGCGAAGCTGCTCACAGACAATTTAGACTCTATCTTGGCTCTAATTAAGGTGGTGTGGTATATTACAGCATCAATGAAAGTGATCCTAAGGCCACAGTCGTGACGGTGCCAGAGGAGTTCACAGTACCCCAGGCGGCGGCTTATCTCAAGGTGAGCGAGGAAACCGTTCGCCGCAACATCCGGTCTAGGCGTCTCTCGGCTTTTCGAAGAGGAACTCAGTGGTTCATCCCTTACGATGTGTTGGTGGTTTTCGCGAACGCGTATGACCCGAAGACAGGCAAACTTAGACAGATGTTATAGACATCTAGGTTGTGTATGGGAGAGGTCAGATGCTTTCGTGTAGTGCTTGGCCGCTTTTGTGTTGGCTAGGCATTTAGGCTAGGCTCGAACCGGTGAAACTTGGAACTCGCTTTCGAATCAAAGGCATTGCGCGCACTCTGTGAGCATGGGGCCACCGCTAAGACTGAATTGGGTGCGGAAATAGCCGAAGCTCTCAGGAGCCGATTGGCGGACTTGCGTGCCGCGACTTCGATGGACGACCTTATAGTCGGTAATCCTCATACGGTGGATTCCGGGGGCATAAATTATCTCGTTATCGACCTATGCCAGGGGCACAAAATAGTTCTTAAAGCAAACCATCCAGAGAATCCCCTTACAGATAGCGGTTGGCTTGATTGGACAAAGGTAAGCCGAATAAAGGTCACTCACATAGGGGGCGAGTATGAGCAGTAGCGAAAGATTCCAGCCTAATTGGACTTCCGCTCCGGGGGATACCATCGTTGACGTCCTGCGGGAGCGAGATCTCTCAAAAGACACTTTCGCGAGTTTTATGAGCCTTTCACTGGAGGCAACAAACGATCTATTACAAGGTCGCTCAACGGTCACGATAAACATGGCTCGGCGATTGACCAGCGTCCTCGGTGCCTCTGTGGCATTTTGGATGTCTCGAGACTATCAATACCGCCAAGATTCTAGGAGCATTCAGGAGGACGAGGAAGGATGGCTCCGCAAACTCCCATTGGGAGATATGATCAAGTTTGGCTGGCTGAGTACCCCACCCTTACCTTCAGAAGAGTTGTCGGCCTGTCTGCGATTTTTCGGGCTTTCGAGTGTTGCTGAATGGAGAGTGAACTACGGGGGTCTTCAGGAAACGGCAGCATTCAGATCTTCACCTTCATTCGACTCACGGGAAGAATCGATCTCTGCCTGGTTGAGGCAAGGGGAAATCGAAGCAGAGGGGATTGAATGCAAGCCTTGGCACTCTAAGCGGTTTCAGAAGTCCCTCGATCAACTCCGCTCATTGACCCGGCGAAAAGACCCGGATCGCTTCATTCCTGCTTTGCAAGGAGCTTGCTCTGAGAATGGTGTAGCAGTAGTTGTTGTCCGGTCTCCTAGTGGTTGCCGGGCGAGTGGAGCTACGAGATTCGTGACAAATGATAAGGCGATCTTGCAGTTCAGCTTCCGGTATCTGACCGACGATCATTTTTGGTTCACATTTTTCCACGAAGCCGGCCACCTCATACTACATGGACAGAGGCAATTCTTCACGTCGGCATTAGAGGGCCAGAGACCTTGGATCCTAGAGGGAGCCGACGTTCCTATAACCGAACAAGAACAGGAAGCCGATCGCTTCGCAGCTACTACGCTTATACCTCAGGAGTTTCAGCAGGAGCTCATGACAGTAACGCCCAACCTTAGGGCGGTGGTCCGATTTGCCAATCGCGTAGGGGTTTCTCCAGGCATCGTAGTCGGGCAAATGCAGCACAATGGACGGATTGGATACGACCAGTTGAACAGCCTTAAGCGACGCTTCGCGTGGCAGGATTAGTGTTCTGTTAACCCCGAAACGGAACGAATATGTCGGGGCTCTTCTGCCAGTTACACAGCGCGTCTTCCAAAACCTGCATTCCCACGCCTAATTGCGCTTCGAGTTCAATTAACCATTGTTCAAGCTGTGCAGCACCGTATTGAATCCCGAACAACAGACGAGCACCTGAGAGGGGCCCGGTTGAACTTTGCATATAAGTTGAATCTGGCTCGATGGTGGCAAGCCTTAGCTTCCCAATCATGGCTAAATAGTCGAACCGGGCGGTTCTCCCAAAACTTGCTACGCGATTCATGCTGTTGTATAACACGCGAAAAGCTCCCCGCGGGTTCCAGTCGGCCCTTTGGAGAGCTTGGTCCATCAACTCCTCATGCGTATGAGGAGGCCCAACCCACTCGACATATGTTTCAAATGCCGCACCTGTGCCGATATCAGAGTAAGCGTCGAGACTTTGGTACTTTCGATGGCTTCCAAAGCCCCCTGGCATTCCAGGGACTCTGATTTGGTCTTGGTGGGTGTTCAGCCAGACGCGGAAAGCTGCCGGGTCCGCGCTTGTAGTAGCCCAGTCCCATCTATTGGTTAGGTTCTCCAAGGCACCCATACACCTGACGGGCATACCGCCATCCCGCGCGGCTATGTTTGCCGAAATGGACGAAGAAAAATACCATCCAAAAGGCCTCATCCAATTCCCCTTGTTCCTGGAACAGCACCCCCGCCTTCAATGGGTCAAATAGTTCATCGTTGGGGTTTGCACGCCGCTCACTTACACCCCTGTCCCTCATAACCGACACATACCTTACGCGCCGTACACTTTCGACGATTTGAGCGAGAAGCGTCTCCCGTCGAGCAAGTGGCTGTATCCCAGGGAGGTTGCGGGTCGTCTGGTGGAACCTAGTCAGCCCTTCGTCAATTTTACGAGCTAGTGCCCTGTCTCCAGGTCTCACCATCCTGTTGCCTCAGTAGTTCGCGTAATCCATTCCCTGATCGCCCTGATTACTTCCATTGTTACACCGAAACTACTCTGGATGTTATGGTTGAATCCCAAAACGTTGAGTTGTCGGTCTAGTTTGATCCCAGACACTGTCGACGCGACGCCCGTATAGGCGACTCCTTTGACATTGGCACTTGACCGTCTCCTTAGTGACCAAGCGGGTATCTCTTCAGCCCGCAAAGACACGCCAGCAACGGATTGAAAACCTTTCACTACGGAACTTCCGTTAAGTATCAGGACGCGAACTTGGGAATCTCGTAGAATCATTCCCAAGGTGTCTCCAGAGACCGCCACCAGTGATGAACGTTGCTGGGCGGAAAGCTCGGTCCACCTCCGTATGGTGGCGAACGGAACCAGGTCTAGATGGCATGCGGTAGACGGAGAGTCATAATATGAGACGTTAGCCCCAGCAATAGCAAAGTCGAGCTTTTTGAACCAAGCGTTGTACGGGTTACAAAAGAAATATGACCGATATGTGTCCAAGATAAGCTCTAAGTGGCGGGCGTCTGCCTCGGTCCAAGTTTCAAGCCCCAAGGACTCTAGTGTATGGAACCTCCGGAGTTCCCCCTGTAACTCTTCGCCTGACGGGTCCACAAACTCCCGATAGCTTGGATTGATTCCCAATGTCGCTAACTGAGGATTGGTTAAATCTCCGAAGGTTGGTACTGGACAACTCCAAGGGATAATGTCGGTCCCGATTACCGCATCGCTACCCAACCGGTCTATCAGTGTAGTTAGGGCGGAAAGGACGGTCGGCGCCCCACTGGTCCTTACGTTCGTGCTTGGGATACTCTGGTCCTGTCCCGTCATTACAACCCCTTCATGCGTCCGTCTATGAACGGGTCGAAAACGGAGGACGACATTCCTCCGCGCAATTCCTTGATCCTTTCGTAGTCCCTAGTCTTGGACGCTCGGAATATCAGGAGCAACCGGACCAAGTCGGCCCAGTACGAGTCCAAGCCCTCGCATAGCCTTTTAGGATCGGACTCTCGGTCGGTTCTGATTGCATGTTCTGCCGACAACACCAAGTCGATTGCTGGCCAAGGGTCTCCTCCAGGCATCGGGCGCATCAACGTTGTGGTCGATTGCCAACCCTCATCCAAGAACTGCCGTGCGTTGCCAATGCTTTCATGGTAAAGATGTAGACTCCCTACGATGTGCTTATACTGGCCAAGCTCTAAACATAGCGTTCTTGCCATGGTTTCTTGAAGCATGGTGAAACAGAAAATATCGTGGGGCATACCGACAAAAGCATCATTTGACCGCATGTAAGTAAGCAAGTGGAGTTGTTCGTCCCGAACCATGAATTGCATGGTGCATGTGCACGGAATGTCCTTGTGTGATTCCACGATGTCTTGGGCATCGAACAACTGAATAACGGCTTGCCGCGAGTCCGGTTTTCTTTTCAGCATCTCGGCAACATTGGCAAATTGGTTGAGGCCGTCCCAGTTGAACAACCTGGGACCATATCCCCCAAAAATCTCCTGCCCCTCGGCGTATGCCTTATACGCGGGCAAATAATAGGATATGAATGACAGGTCTCTTGTCTGTGCCAAGTACCAGAAGAGTTCTCCCAAGCAACTGAACGGTTTACCCTTCGTCTCGGTGCGGCTAATCCGTGCTAAGGGATTCGTAAGCTCGAGAAGTACACCCGATAGCTCCTGCGCTGGTCCTTTCGTAGGATGAATTTCTTGGCCCTCCAGCAGGATGTGTTCAATAGCCCAACGCATGACGTCGTCAAGTGTCTCGCCGGAAAAGTAGGGCAAAACCATCGGTCTGTCGATCACCTTCTGCCACAGTTTACAGGGTAGGTGGGCTTCAAGTTAGTGGGCCAGGTGACCTGCCCCCAGTGGTTGTACCACTTGCTATGTTAGTCTGACAAGCATGTGGTCTAGTCCCACTATATAGGGACCTCCCACCGAAAAGTTCGCAGTAGAGCTTGTCTCAGAAGTCTCCGCTCCCCTGTCTGCGGCAAAATGGTGCGACGACAGGCGCAACAATATCTGAAAGCACTGCGACATACGACTACCAGAGACGCTGTTGACCCCGGATATCGTTTTGGACGAGCGAGGTCAAAGCGTTTGGTACTACTTCTGAGACAAGCTCAGTACAGTACGCTTAGGCCGACCAAACAAGACTCAAACCGGCGCTCTCGATAACCCGCTACGTGCAGTCCGAGCTCCGCACCCCTGGAGAACCCGAGCCCTAATCCAACCGCCCCCGCGAAGCCACGCCACCCTTCCCACGCAAGCATCCCCATCCACCCCTTGCCATTACCGAACCGGCATGCTGTTAGCAACGCCTGTTCCCAGAAGCCCACCGCACACTCAACGCAGAGTCCGGAATCGCAAAAGCCGCGCCGGCAACCGACGCGCCTTCCAAAAGAGTCTCAGGTTCGGCTGGATCCGACTTGCATCCGCCTGAACCCTATCTCGCAGGCGTCTCAGTTTCGTCTTACCGCCAGGGGCTCCCAGCTCCGCGACAAGACAAAATGGGTCAAATCTGCAGATTTGGCACGGCGAATCATTGGCTGGCAATTGAGCAGCCCGGATCCGGCGGGCGCCCGAACCCCGGCCTAGACCTTCCGGAACTTGGTAACCCGCTGCGCGTCGCCGATCTCGGTAACGTACACGCTGTCCTCGTCGTCCACGCAGATGCCGTGTCCTGCCGCCAGCGGCCCCTTGCCCGGCCCAACCTAAGTGCAGTTGCAGATGTTGACGATTGTTCCGGCATGAGTATCATCAGAGGCAAGAAGGTGCCGATACTGGCCACCACTTATACAGATCGCCCTTCCGCCGGAAACGTTCCGCAAGTGCTGACCGCGTGAAGGAAGGCAACAGCCCCAAGGCGTACCGCAGGAGCGGGCCACCCACGAAAGGTGACGCAATGTCCATCCGCTACGGCATAGACTTGGTGTTGGAGCCTTCCTTCACGGCGAAAGTTCACCTGACTCGCCGGATCGTTTGCGATCAATACTCTTCTTGGGCCGCCGAGAGACAGCTAGTTCGGATGCCCCTGACGCCCTTCTTCCCTTGCCCCGACAGTCGATTGCCCACCCTGGAAGCACAAGTCGAAAGCATCGCCCAGGAAACCGCTAACAAAAAGTCCTACCTGCTGCGACGCTCCGACATTAGTGCCGACATCCCCACCAACAGCGTGGTTTTGCAACTCGAGGCCACGGAGCCGCTGCTCGAATTGCGGCGACATGCTCTGGAGACCGCCCGGCACTACTACGCGGAACCCCACCCACCCACGCCCTTCCGCCCCTGCATCACGCTGCTGGAATACTGCGAATTACCCGAGGCCATACTGCTCGACGCCGTGCAGTTCGCCGAAGGAGTGGCCTCAGGCGTGGAAATGGAGGCGATGACCTTGCCGTGGCGGCTTCTGCTCACCAGGTACTCGTCCAAGTCTGCGGGAGAGGACTGGAGCAATGGACGCTGGGCTGCGGACCTGTCGTGCCGCCAACTTCACAGCCACCGGCTCTATGCCGAAGTGAAGTCCGTCTACGAGTTGTTGAAAATGGTCAAGGAACAGAAGTCCAGGGACAGCGGTGAGCGAAAGGGCATCGGCCGCTTCTTCGGCAGGGGGTAGGCGCAGTCCGCTCGTCATTTGGAGAGTTTCCACGCTGGTCCAACCACGACCGATGGGGTTCGACATCTACACAGGCAACACTATTCCATTCGCCTCGCCGCCCTGCCCCGAGTCCCTTGAGGGGTCGAGGGGGCGTTCAAGGCATCAACTCTGAACAGTCGCGGCAAAACAACAACACTTGCCGTTGCTCCACTTGGCCTCGGTAGGAAAGGACGCCGATCGCGTACCCACGTCCCTCATTCCACCCCTTGACGTAAGCGAACGCCTGTACTATTATGGGTACATGCGCACAACAACCCTTAGCGGACGCACCTCAGCATGCGGTTCCGTCGGGCGTACTCTGCCGACGCCGTTAATCGCTTTGCATTCGACGTCAGACGCAACGCTCTGCGCCATGCCGGAAGTAGGAGCAGTCGCGCCTTCGGCGGTGTCTCACAAACGTCTCATTCTGTCTCATTTCTGCTTCATATCTGTCTCAAAAGCGTCTCAGATTCGTCTCACAATCGACCATCCCCAGCTACGAAACGAGACAAAGTGAGACAAAATGAGACAGATTAATCGAACGAGGCCGGAATCCAGGGGAGCAGGGTTCCAGATCGCGGCCTCAATACCGGCCGGTAGCCGACTCTGCCTGGGCTACACCTTCTGGAACTTCGTGACCCGCTGCGCGTCGCCGATCTCGGTGACGTAGATGCTGCCTTCGTGGTCAACGCAGATGCCGTGCCCGCCGGCCAGCGTCCCCTTGCCGGGGCCATCGTCGCCGCGCCAGCGCGTGATCGGCGCGCCGTCCATCGTCCAGATGCTCACGCCCGTCGAACCGCCCTGCTCGACCACGTACACGACGTCGTCCTTGATCCAGATATCGCCCGGCAGGTTCAGGTCCACCCACTCGCCGGTGAAGTTCCCTTCCTGGTCGAACGTCTGGATGCGGTCGTTGTGCCGGTCGCACACCATCACGCGGCCGTTCCGGTCCACCCAGATGTTGTGCACCAACGAGAACTCTCCCGGTCTGTCTCCCTGCTTGCCCCAGGAGTGAAGCAGTTCACCGGTCGAACTGAACTTGTGCACCCGAAAGTTGCCGTATCCGTCCGAAGTGAAGATGCTGCCGTCCGGCGCCAGCGAAACTCCGGACGGCATATTGAACGGCTGCCCGTTGAACGTGGGCGATGGCGCAAGCTTCTTGCCGAGCATCATAAGCGCCTCGCCACCAGGGGTGTACTCTGTGACCGTGTGATAGTTGCGGTCAGCAATCCAGACGTGGTCGTCCGGACCGATGTAGATGCCGTGCGGGTCCGATGAGAACGTGCCCTCGCCCCAGGAAGAGATGAAGTTGCCGTCCTTGTCCCAGATCGTCAGCGGATGAAGCCCGCGGCTCAGCACATAGATCTCGTTCTGCGAATTGGCGGCCGCGTCCGATGCGAGGCCGAACGTCCAGTATTTGGGAAGGTTCGGCCAGGATGGCACCACCTCGTACCTGAAGTCTCCAGATCCCACGATAGTCGTCACGTCTTTCACCTCCGTTCCGTTGTGAGCTGATTCTAGGTTTGACAGGGACAGGCGTCAAATCGCCATGTTGCGCTAACATGGCCTCCATGGCCACAGGCAAAGGTGACAATCAAGAAGCCCCGACCGGCTTGGCGCGAGCTAGGCTGCTCGCAGAGTCGGCGGGCATGGACTCGCGAGACCCGCTACTCGCGGCAGTCGCCGAGAGGCTGGCCCTGCTTCTCTCGGAACTGGACTCGGTAAGTGACGAGGACTTGCAGGGCGTAGAACCCGCCACCACATTCCTTGCCGCGGACAGCGCCCAACTTGAATAACACAGAACTCTGTTTTCTCTCCATAGCGGAGGCATCGCGACTCATCGAGGCCGGCGATCTTTCCCCGGTTGACTTGGTTGAGGCATGCCTCGAGCGTGTCGAGCTTTTGGACGACAGCCTTCGGGCGTTCATCACGGTCACCGGGGAAACGGCCGTTGCGGAGGCTCAGCAAGCCGAGCGCGATATTGTCGATGGTAAGAGTAGGGGACGCCTCCACGGCATCCCGGTAGCGCTCAAGGACATCATAGACACAGCCGGCATTCTCACCACGTCCGGTTCCAGGATTCATGCCGGGCGAATACCGCAAGAAGACGCGGCGGTGACCCAGCGCCTGAAGGACTCCGGGGCCGTGCTCATAGGTAAACTGAACCTGAGCGAGTTCGCTATGGGCGGCACCGTGGACCACCCGTTTGGTACCCCGAAGAATCCATGGGACCCATCCCGCAATCCAGGCAGTTCTAGCAGCGGCTCGGCCATCGCCGTGGCCGCGGGCATGTCGTTCGGCGCGCTGGGCTCGGACACCGGCGGTTCCATTCGCGGCCCCGCATCGTATTGCGGCATCGTTGGCATCCGTCCCACGTACGGCAGAGTGCCCAGGTTTGGCGTCACACCGCTGTCGTGGTCCCTTGATACGGTGGGACCGATGACTCGGACGGTCCAGGACTGCGCGATCATGCTTCAAGCCATCGCCGGGAGCGACGCAAGAGACCCTACGAGCAGCCGCATCCCGGTGCCAAGTTACGACGACGACCTCGAAGGCACCACAGCGGGACTCAGCGTTGGTCTACCAATGGAGCTGTGCGAGTCTGAAGCCTGGGACCAAGAAGTACGGTCCGCCTTCAATGACTCTGTCAAAGTGGTCCGTGGACTGGTCGACTCGGTCAATTCGGTGAGGCTGCCCTCAATCGCGCTGTCTCCGGTGCCGGTCATCGTAATCTCAGACGTTGACGCGGCCGACTATCACGCTCCGTGGCTCCGCACCAAGGCATCGGACTACGACGAGAACGTACTGCTGCGGCTGCTGACCGGCGCGTCCACTCCGGCCGATTCGTACGTGCGGGCGCAGCGGATTCGGGCGATGGTAAAGGCGGAAATGCTGAGAGCCTTCGATACGTTAGACGTGCTTGCGGCGCCGGCAACTCCCACGGCCGCTCCTCCGTTGGCGACCGTGGCTGGCACGGGCGGCTCGTACGGCGACCTGAGGGAGGACCTGCCGCGCAGAGTTTTCTCCGGACCGGGGTCGCTCGCAGGCCTGCCGACGCTGGTGCTTCCGTGCGGCTTCACCGCATCGGGTCTGCCGATCGGGCTGCAGCTAATCGGCCGTCCCTTTGAGGAGTCGGTCCTGTTCCGGCTGGGCAGAGCCTACGAAAGGGAGACCCGCTGGCACCTGCGTCGGCCTCCGGTGTGACCACTTTCTGGCGCAGGCGGGCCTGGAGCAGTGTGGCTCGCATGTCAATGGCATAGACGTTCGATAACAGCAGGTGCTGAACGGAACTGTTGCCCCCGGCCGAAGCGCGCCTTGCTACGGAGCCGGCCGGAAACGTATCATCGAAGTACCGTCGGGGTGTAGCGCAGCGGAAGCGCGCTTGCTTTGGGAGCAAGAGGTCGCCGGTTCAATCCCGGCCACCCCGACCAACCTTCCTTCAGTCATCGCACCTGAGCCTACGTCGCTGTCACGTAGCGGAAGGCGCGAACGTCAAAGAGACGGCCGCCGCACAGGCTAAGGGGATCCGGCGCGACGGCCAACTGCACTCCGATCGACTAGGCTGAATACGGTGCGTTTAGCCGCCGCTTCTGATTGCGTCCGCGTGTACACGAGGTCGGCGAACTCCACGACATCCGGATCGTTGTTCAGCAACCTTTGCACCCTGCTGGCGTGCGCGGCCACGTCGCCGAGGTTGCCCTCCAGGGCCCAGTAGCTCCCCCGTAGTATCTCCGCGTACTCGGCAACCACATCGGATAGCTGGAACCTGGGAGACGTGTCTGGAAGTTCCGAGCCAGTTCGCTTCTTGAGAGACTGCGCTCGAGCTCCACGATAACTGAGTCGTTGGGGTCTTCGTAGCGGACGAATACAGTGCCGAGTTTGCCTCCCGCGCCGTCGTGCAGCTTGAGTTCGTAGAGGGCAGTTACGCTATGCCCAGCACCGACCTCTCCTGCGTCTACGGTGTTGTCGCGGAAGTCCTCATCGGCCACGCGGCGGTTCTCGTAGCCCAGCAGCCGGTAGCGGCTCACAACCTCGGGATTGAACTCGACCTGGATCTTCGTATCCTTCGCAATGACCTGGAGTGTGCCGGCGAGGTCCTCGACGAAAATACTGTGCGCCTGCTCAAGTGTGTCCACATAGTGGTAGGCGCCGTTTCCGTCGTTGGCCAGCTGTTCCATCAGGATGTCGTTGTAGTTGCCCATCCCGAAACCGACCGTGGTCAGCGTTATGCCGGCGTCAACGTAATGCCGAGCCTGCTGGAGGATCGAATCGGCGCTGGTGTTCCCGACATTACCTACCCTGTCCGAGAGCAACAGCACGCGGGTGATGCGCCCGGGTCGCATGTACTCGGCCGCCATCCTGTAGGCGGTGTGCAGACCTGCTTCGAGGTAGGTGGAACCTCCGACAAGCGGTCGATTGCTCTCGTGATCTGCCTCTTGTTCCGGCCGCTGGTCGGATTCAGGAGAACCCGCGCATTGTCGTTGTAGGTGACGATCCCCACTTCGTCGTCCTGCCTTAGCTGGGAAACAAGCAGCCTAAGCGCTCTCTTGACCGTCTCCAGCCTGTCCTCGCGTTCCATGGAGCCGGAGGTCGATCGCGAAGATTAGAGTGGCGTCCTTGCGTTCATCCGACGTGATTGTCTTTCCCGGCAGGCCCACGCGCATAAGCCAGTGATTGTTGCCGCCAAACGGCGAGGGCCCGCCGTCCACGTGTATGGCGAACGCCCGGTCTTCAGGTGGGGAGTATCCCTGGTCGAAGTAGTTGACGAACTCCTCCACTCGCACCGAGTCTGGGTCCGGAACGTTGCCGTCCAGAACGAAGCGGCGCATCACGGAGTAGGACGCAGTGTCCACGTCAATGGCGAACGTGGAGAAGCGGTCGTCCTCGGTATCGATGAAAGGATTGACGCCGTAGTGCTGGAAAAACGTCAGATCATAGGCCTCATCGTTTACCGTTGAGGAGCCGCCGATCGCGTTGAACCCACCGTCACCACCGCTGGGCTGGCCTTGCGTTTCCGTCTGCTGTCCGCTTTCGCTGTCCGCCGAGGAGGTCTGGGCGCTAGATGAAAGATCCGCAGAGTACGTCTGCTGAGCAACGCCACTATCGTACTCTTCTTCTATGGCAGCGTAGCTGACGTCTTCCATCGTTTCCTCAGCAGCCATCGATTCGTCGCTGTCGTAGTCTGATGAATGGGCCATCATCATCTCTTCGTTTTCCTCGGAGGCCATCGAATCGTCCGCCTCACCAATCGCTTCCGCAGCGGCCATTAAGTCGTCGCTTGAGTACTCCATCGTAGACACGGCGGACTCGGCATCCACAGTCTCCGACATCGTATCCGTGTAGCTTGTCGGCTCACTCTCGGCTGATCCGCACGCTCCCATGAACGCCGCCAGCACGACTATTGCCGCGAGCGTTGCAGCCTTTCCCAAATCCTTGAACATCTCGTACCCTCCATCTTGGATTGTGCTATCGCTGCGATGAAGTGGACTTCGCTGCGACGCACGTCCAGTATTGGATTCGTTAGGTATACAAACTGAACTACTGAATTGGCACATTCGGCGTGTAACGTGTGCCGGAGTTGTAACAATTGCCAACTTTCGCCGACCTGCTGACCTCCTACATGGCGCGAACGGGCATCGGCGACGCCGAGCTGGCCCGCAGGATTGGGGTGAGCCGACTCACGCTCGTCCGATGGAAGGAAGGCGTAACCACGAGGGCGCCACCGTGACGACGTGGTCCGGTGCGCCGCCCAGCTTCGGCTTGCGCTGGAGGAACGAGACGATCTGCTACTCGCCGCCGGCTTCGCTCCCGAATCCGCACCGGCAGCAGTTGAGTCTCAGCCCGACAACACTGAAGAGCCATTGCTGGCATCTAACGGCGCCGCAGAAATAGGCTTGCCCGGCAGATCGGGCCGCATTCGATACGCGGCATTGGGCACAGCGACTCTTGCCATAGTGATTGGTGTGCTGGGCAGCTTCTATGCAGTTTCCAGAGTCAACGATCGGCCTGAACCTCCCACCTCGGTGATCGCGGTTCGAACCCCTGTGCCGACCGAAGTTGCAGATGCAGAGCCTAAGGACGATCTTGCGTTTCCTGTGGCTGCCGATGGCGAGTGGCTGATAATGATGGCGCCATTCGTCAATTACACAGGTGGTGCGCTGGGATACAACGTGCTGGGGCGTCTCAGAGAGGCCGTGGACAGGGAGATCGATGCGGCCGGGCTGGCCGACGTGAGAACGGCCGAACTGCAAGGGGAGATCAACGGCAAGGCGGAGGCGGTCAGGGCAGGTGAGCGTAGCGGCGCAGCAATCGTGATATGGGGCGAGTACGATAGCGGCCGGATCAAGGCAACTTTCACCGTTCCGCGCAGCAGTTCCAGACCGCACGTGTAGCAAGTCATCGCGCTGGACTTCCCCTCTACTGAGCTTTCGTCCACGATCAATCTTGACCTCACCGCAGAGGTTAAGTTCGCAGCGCTCATGACTCTATGCGAACTCTACTATGAGCGGAACGAGTTCGACCGAGCCAAGAAGTCACTGTTGCAGGCCATGACACGTCCGCCTTCAGATTCAGGCGCGTTGGCTGTCTTGAGGTATCGCCTGGGCCGCTCCGACCAAAGCGGAGGAGCTACAGAAGACTTGGACGAGGCGATCTGGCTCTTCACGCAGGTACTAGAAGTGTTTCCCGAGTCGCTCGACACACTGAACAGCAGGGCGCTGGCTTTCCTCGACAGGGACCGGGAAGGCGATGTGAACTTCGCTATTGAGGACCTCGATCGCGCTGCCCGAATCAACCGCAAACACGCATCCACATACGTGAACCGCGCGAGAGCATACCTGGCGCGCGGCTCTGAAGGAGACTCATCGAGAGCCCTGGATGACCTATCAACAGCGATCTCAGTAGATCCGGCCCACGCGGAAGCGTACGTCGGCCGTGCGTCGTTGTACCTAGAACGCGATGCTCCTGAAGACCTGTCTCGCGCGTTGGAGGACGTCGAACATGCCAAAGCAATCGACCCCGGCTTGGCCCCGGCATACGTCGCGCACGGCAACATCGCTCTTCGCCAAAATATTTACCTAGCGGCAATCAGCAAATTCAGCCGGGCCATTAGCCTGGACTTGAGCTCGTCTCCGGCCTTCTTCAACAGAGGTCTCGTACTCGCGCTGCGCCAATGGGACAGGTCTGTGACGGACCTAAGGAGGGCGCAAGGCCTTAGGCCGCGCGACGTAGTGTTCAACAGCACATTGTACTGGCAGTTGGGGGTATTGGAGAAACCGGCAGAGGCGTTGCCATTCTGCGACTCGGCCGTGTACATGGACGAAACTGATGCGTCAAGAGACGGACGCGGGCTCGCCTACGCACTGCTGGGCCGAACAAAAGACGCGATAGAAGAGTTCGATGCACTACTCGAATGGGCCGCCGAGTCAAGGAAGCCAACCTGCCTTCAGAATTACGCATCGCGGCGGTTCTGGGCAACCGCTCTCAGGGCAGGAGAAAACCCATTCGACGCTGAGACACTTTCGGAGATGGCCGTAACTCCAGCGATGCTTGCGAATGACCCCTGCTAGTTTGGGGCGCCGTTCCGATCATCCAGCGCGCGAACGCCCTGAAACCACGGCTCCGGCGGGGCCGTTCTCGCCGATGCGAGCAATCCTGTTGTAGAGCATCGCGGCGGTAGCAACCACAACTCCGCCCCCAAGCACTATCGTGGCCGGCGCTCCGATCGCCTCCGCGATTGCACCGGTCAAAAATCCGAGGAGCTATACAACGCCCCAGGACATCGACCTGAACCCCAGCACTCGCCCCCTCATCCGGTCCGGGACCACGATCTGTAGCAACGTCTGCACCGTCGTGTCGTATAACAGGATGCCGGCGTAGCTGAGGCCGAACAGCGTCAGCGACAAGGGCATGCTCCTTGAGTAAGCGAACGCGACTAGCATCCCCCCGAACATGGCAGCGCCGAGGACCAAGAGTCGGCCCTTGCGCTCAATTTCACCAAGGCGGGAGAGCACCAGCGCCCCCGCGAGGCCTCCCGCGTAGCCTGCAGAGATAAGATTCCCAAGACCTTCTGCACCTACCCCAAGAACGTCCCTCGCCATTATCGGCACCATGGGCTCATGCATGAAGCCGAAGTACTCTATTAGCAGGATGCCAATGAACATCGTCCGCACCTTTGGCACTTTGAAAGCGTATTGCGCGCCGTCTATGAGATCGGCCAAGGGTGACGAGCGGCCCGTCTCGCGCCCTTCCGCAACCTGAGCGCTAGCGGTACCGCGGCCGCCTGACAAGCCGCTATAAAGACGTATGCCCACGCTATGTCGAAGCTGTCCACGATCCTTCCCACAGCAAGTGGCGCCGTGATGCCGGCAATGCCCATCGCCATTTGATCGATTGACAGCGCCGACCGCAGCTTATCCTTCCCTACTACGTCCAGTACCAACGTCGTCGCACTGGGGGCGAGCACGGCAAGCATCGCGGCGTCTACGAAGCCAAACAGCATGATGAAGCCGAGCCGTATTTGGTCCGAGAAAGCCAGCACCGCAATCGCCATCGAGGCAGCTATCTGAATGCACAACGAAGCAACAAGAACGCTCCTCCTCTCAAATCTATCGGCCAATACACCGCCAACTACACTGAAGGTAAGCAGTCCAGCCCCAGATGCTCCAACCGTAGCCCCGACCCAGAATGCAGAGTTCGTGGTCTCCAGAGCCAGCCAGGGTTGGAGCATCATGAACAGCAACTGGGCCATTCCCGTGAAGAGGGTAAATACAAGCAGCGCTCTGAACTGAGAGTTGTCTAAGACCAGGCGCATTTCGTGTTCAACCGGACGTACGGAGATGAGTCGTCCAATGCCAGCAGTTTCGACAACATCGTGATTGCAGCAAACGAGCTGTGTAGCTGAGGGAAGACGCCGTTCGGGTTACTCTACTGCGTCCGGATTTAACGGAGCGTACGAGGTGCGGCTGCGATGTCCCGTCCTTCTCGAGAGCCACCTCTCGCGAACAGAACTGAAGACCAGCGCCAGCACGAACACCGCCGCCGAGAAGAGAACGACCGATGGCCCTGAGGAGACGTCCACATAGAAGCTAGCATACAGGCCTCCCAGTCCACAGAAGGAGCCGATAGCCACGGACAGCACCATCAACTTGCCAAAGTCGTTGGTAAGCAGTCGAGCTGTCACGGGCGGAATGACTATGGCGGCCGCGATCATCGTCACACCCAGCACCTGCAGTGACACGACGATTACCGCGGCCAGGATCAGGGAAAAGGCAGCGTCCACCCAGCCGGTGGGCACGCCGTAAAACTGAGCGACCTCCGGCTCAAACGTGGTGAACAGAAAGTACTTATAGCCAAGAAACAAGGCGGCTACGGTCAGGACGGACACGGCCGCGACGGCGATTAGGTCGCTCTGCTCCACCGCGAGAATGTTTCCAAAGAGCGCCGCGTCGAAGCTGCGTGTGAAACCCTTGAACCGGCTTATGAGGGCCACTCCAAGGGCGAAGCTGGACGTGGTCACAATTCCAATTGCGGCGTCCGCTCCGATCTTACGCTTCCGGGTGATCAGATTGATGAGAAGCGCAGAGACGAATCCCCAAACACTCGCACCAACGAAGAAGTTGATTGACATTACGTAGCTGGCCACCGCGCCGCCGAAAATGGCGTGTGACAAGCCGTGCCCTATGTACGCCATCCTCCTGAGTACGATGTACACCCCTATCAGGCCGCACAAGCCACCCACCAGCGTGGCCACGAGCAGGCCCCGGACGAAGAACTCGTACTCCAGCGGTGCGAACACTCTAGACGCCCCTATCCACTTCCCGAGACTCATCCAAGTTTGCATGAAGCTCGTCTCGACCAAACAGGTGCGGGCTCTCGGTTACCAGAGTCATGCCCTGATACTCAGTTACGTGTAGGTCCGCGTTGTAAGTCTCCTTCAGAACGGCCGGGGTAAACACATCTTTGGGAGGGCCGGAGGCGACGATGCCGCCGTTCATGCACACTACCCAAGGCAGATGAGCGGCCACAGCGTTGATCTCGTGGGTGGTCATAATAATCGTAACGTCCTGGTGGTTCAGGTCGTGGAGTAGGTGCATCACCTCGTCACGAGTCTTGATGTCCACTCCCATCGTTGGTTCGTCTAGGAGAAGTAGCTTGGGGCTGCTCACCAAGGCCCTGGCGAGAAATGCCCTCTGCTGCTGGCCGCCGGACAACTCCCTGATGTGGCGGCTCGCGAGATGCGCAATCCCGAGGCGACGCATGACTTCATCCGCGATGTCCCGATCGCGTCGGCGAAACCATGGAAACAGACGGTTCTCTGCCGTTCTCCCCATCATCACCACCTGCTCAACTGTCACTGGGAAGTTCCAGTCGATAGTTTCCAGCTGGGGCACGTAACCAATCCGCGGCCTACTCTTGAACACGGATCGACCATTCACCAGCACATCTCCACTGTAGACGTCAACGGCCCGCAGAATGGTACGCAGGATCGTGGTCTTGCCCGATCCGCTTGGACCCAAGAGTCCCACAAACTCGCCCCGGCCTATTTCGAGATCAAGGCCAACTAGGGTCGGTGAGCCGTCGTAGCCGCAACTCACGTTTCGTAGTTCAACGATTGGATCTTCACGCTCACGAGTATGCGGGATTGGATGAAGCATATTTCCGTCTACTCCGGGTAGATTGCCCTGCTCTCGCCTTCAAACACGGGGCCGGCGTCAAATCCAGACAGAGCGTCCGCACTGCCCCCTAGCGCGGGAACCATGATCTCGACATTCGATGCCATCATGCCCAGGTAAGAGTGGCGAGGATCACCGTGGGACCCAGGAAGATCATCATCCCTCAGCTGATCTACAAAGACCGCCCCTCCTTCCTTGGCAATCTGCTCCATGACAGGGCTGGGAAAGACCTCCGAGCCGAAAATGGCGGGAACTCCGCTCTCCCGGACCTGGTCAATCAGATTTGCCACTTCCCGCGCCGACGGATCCTTGAAGTCAAACGGCTGGACTGCCCCAATAACCTGAAAACCGTACCGCTGAGCGAAGTAGGGGAATGAGTCGTGGTACGTGAGCAGCCTCCGGTTCACTTGCGGTACAGTTTCAACCGCTGACGCGATCCTGGAATCCAGATCTTCTATGCGCTCCCGCAACTGGTTGAAATTCCGTGCGAAGTACGACTCGTTAACCGGGTCAAGCTCGATCAAGGCATTCCGAATGAGTTCAGCGTACTTGAGCGCAAGGGGTGGGCTTGTCCACAGGTGCGGGTTTGGTCGACCTTCAGACTGGGGGAATGAGAAGTCAAACACCCAGTCGTCTCGCGATAAGGTCCTGTCGCCAAGCGCCAGAATCACTGCCCCTTCCCTCTTGTTGGCCTGTGCCAGCTTGAGAGCAGGCTCTTCAAGGAACAGGCCATTCAGAATGATGAGATCGGCTTTAGCCAACACCCGGGCGACAGACGGAGCCGGTTCGTAGGTGTGCGAATTGACGCCCTCAGGGACTATTCCCTCCAGCCTGATCCTAGTTCCTCCTAAGTTTTCTGTGATGCTCGTGATCGGCGATACGGTGGTCACCACCATCAGAGCGCCGTCAGAATCAGTAAGAGCCGGCGGAGTGCTTTCGTCGGAGCACGCAACGGCCGCGATGACAAACACGGTGGCCATTAGGACGAACCCAACGGCAAGTTTTAGACGCACGGTCAATTCAAAAGGGAGAATCCTCACATGAAGTCGCGGTCAACCGCGCCCTGCTAGGATTCTCCGTCTCCCAGGCGGCACTGGCTGCAAAGCCCAAAAATGGCAAGATGGTCGATTTCAGGATGGAAGTCGAACTCTGCCACGATCTCCTCGCCCAGCTTCTTGACATACGCGTCGTCCAAGAGGATCAGGCGGTCGCAGTGGCGACAGATCAGGTGGTGATGGCGAGTATCGTCTATCCATTCGTACGTTGCTTCAACACCGCCCATGTCGGTTTCTGACACAACGCGCATGGACTTGAGCACACCGAGTGTCCGGTAGACCGTGGACACGTCTATATACGGATAGGTGCGCTTCACGCGGTCCAAGATTTCCGAGGCGGTCACGTGACCGTCCGCATGGCGGACGGCGGAGAGAATCATGAGACGTTGCGGAGTTGGTCTATGCCCCGATGCCTTGAGTGTTTGAGCGGTGCTCGTCTCGCAACTCATGGTCGCACAAGATACGCAATAGACAGCTGTTTGTCAAAACCCAAAATAGCAACCGCCATAAACAGCTTTTGCATCTATTCGCAAGAAGGCTGTAGGGCTCATTTGTGGTCCTGCGCACCTTCTAGCGCAGACCATTTGGGGCAATGGACCGGCTCGGCAATTGGGCCTGATTTACAGCAGCACCGGCCGCCATTCGTGCGGGACCGCATGTCGCTCGTAGAATTCGACCATATCCACGGCAACACCCAAAGTGTGCGACTCCTCCATTGCAGCAATCGCTGCGAACGACCAAAGATGATCGCGCGCCGAGGGGCGCGGGCTTCGGCTACCGGCCTTGAGTTGGCCGAGCACATCAGCTAACAGCAGGCGTGCATCGTCCACCAGGTGCTCCTGTTCCGGCAACGCTATCGGGCAGACGACGGAGGATTCGGCCCCTCTGACAATGTTGAGGTCGGATGTTATCTGTCGCTGAATCAGCGCACCGTCGTCGCAGTCGGTCCGCCACATGAAGTAATCGGCCTTAGTTTGTCCGGACCATGTCCCAAAGAGGGAGGCTTCGATTCCTTCTGTCATGCTTACCTCCGCCATGACAGTGCTGTCGTCTCGGTACATGCTCCAAGGCGGGTTTGAGCAGTGGCAGACCACGCGAGTCACCTCGGCATCGTAGACGAAGCGCATTTCATCGATGGCGTGAACAAGCTGCTCGTACAGCATGGGCTGCCGCATAGTTACCGGATAGCGATTCAGGTTTGGCGCGTATCCGTCCCGGTTGCGCCAGTACGTGTACCCGGCAAGTCGGGGTCGGCCGATCTCGCCGCTTCTGAGTATCCGCCGCGCCTCCGTCACACAGTGCTGGTAACGAAAGTTCAGGCCCACAGAGAAAGCGGCGCCCGCCGTTGCCGCCGCGCCAACGAGCCTCACGCCCTCATCAAAGCTGAGACTCAACGGCTTTTCCGAAAGTAGATCGCAGCCGGAGTGCAGGATATTCATGGCATCGCGATAGCGGTTCATCGGCGGCGTGGCTAGCACTACGAGCTTGGGCCGGCACTCCGAAAGCGCGTCATCGAGGCTCGTAGTGAAGACGGCCTGCTGCTCGACGAACTGCGAGCGCGCCCATTTCAGCCTAGGGCCAAGCATGTCCACGTAGCCTACCGGCATGCACAGCGGCTCTTCGTTCATGATCCGAGCCCAAGTCCTCCCTCGTGCGCCGAGGCCAACCAGTAAGGTTCTGACAGGCCAGGTCATAACAGACCGCACTGCCTCAAGCTGCGAATTGGTATACCTCTAGAGGAGGAGAGCCGCCAGCTGCTCCAATGACTTCAGTTCCACGGCGACACCATCTCTTGCGGACGCGCCTGTCCTATTGAGCCACACGGGCTGTAGTCCGGCGTTAGAAGCTCCAATGACATCGTTCTCCAAGGAGTCGCCAACGTGGACTATCCGGTGCGCCGGGCATCCGGCCTGTTCCATCCCGATGTCGAAAATGCGCCGGTCTGGCTTTTCGATCCCACGGTGATCCTGCGAGAACACCTCGAACGAGATCAGGTCGCTGATGCCCACTGAGGCCGCATCGGTATTGCCGTTGCTCAGCAGCCCAAGTCGGTACTTCTGCGCCAATTGCTCCAGCGCAGGCCGAACGTCTGGGAAGAGGGCGAAAGTTGAGTTCCTATGACGGAAGTAGATATGAGTGAGGTAAGAACCAAGTTCGTCGTTCGGAGCATCCGCCTCACGAAGAGCCTGCTTTATCGACTCCTCGCGGATGGCATTGAGGTCGGTGACCCTGTTCCGCAAGCGGTCGTGCGTATCGTCGCGTATAGAGATCATCTTATCTACGTCCAGCCTTCCCTCCGCCTCCGGATCAAACTGTGACAACTCATCGAGGACCGCGCTCAACGCGCCGCGCATCACCCCATGAAAGTCCCACAGCGTGTCGTCCACGTCAAAGGTGATGGACGTAATGTTGGAGAGGAGCGGACAGACAGGCCGGGTCATACTAAGCTTCGCTGCGAATCTGCGCGAAAACGCCGTCCGAACTTGCCAGGGTTAGCTGTGCGCTTCCGGACGATACTGCAGTGCTTCCGCAACATGAGTTACTCTTATCGGATCCTCGCCCGCAAGATCGGCTATAGTTCGCGATAGCTTCAGTATCCTATGGTAGCCACGGGCTGAGAGGTGCATCTGCTTCATCGCTGCCTTCAGCAGGCTCTGCGCTTTCTCATCCACTCCGCAGTGATCCCAGACCTCGACCGGCCCCATCTCGGAGTTCGCCACTAACTTGCTTCCCTCAAACCGCCTTTCCTGCAACCTGCGTGCCGCAGCCACGCGTCGGCGTACATCGATCGAGAGTTCACCTCGGTCTGAGGCTACAAGTTTCTCGTAATCAACCTGGGGCACGTCAACAAACAGGTCGATGCGGTCTCTCAAAGGCCCGCTGATTCTGCGTCGGTATCTTGCCAACTCACTAGAAGAGCAAGAGCACTCGCGCCTCGGGTCCCCATGGTACCCACATGGGCACGGATTCATGGCGGCCACTAGCATGAAATTCGCCGGGTACGTCACAGTGCCCTGAGCGCGGCTAATGGTCACGATCTTATCTTCCACTGGTTGACGCAGCACTTCCAGTCCCGTATGCCCAAATTCAGGCAACTCGTCGAGAAAAAGCACGCCGCGGTGGCTCAGGGTGATCTCGCCCGGTCTGGGGTTGCGGCCGCCGCCCACAAGGCCCGCGCTCGATATGGTGTAGTGCGGCGCCCTGAATGGCCTGGAGGTCACCAGTGGTGACGAGCTGGGCAGGAGGCCTGTGATACTGTAGATTTTTGTGACCTCCAGTGCCTCCTCGCTCGTCATACGAGGGAGAATCGAAGACATGCTCCGGGCCAAGAGCGTTTTGCCGCTGCCCGGAGGGCCGCTCATTAGGAGGTTGTGGCCGCCGGCGGCCGCAACTTCTATAGCTCTCTTTGCATGTTCCTGACCGCGAATGTCTGCGAGGTCTACGCCGCCGGTAAAGGCTGGGTCCGTCGCCCCATCCGCGTCTGTAGGCCCCTCAGCTTGAGCAATCAGCGCCTCCACGATCCTGTCCCGTGACGAGTCCACCGGCTCCAGAGGTTCGTCTCCTCTCAGGTGCGCGATCAGAGTTCTGAGATCGCGAACCGGCAGCACCGTCATGCCTTCGACAAGAGCCGCTTCCTCCGCATCGCTATGGGGGACGTAAGCTTGCTCGAAGCCCTGGTCTCGCGCTACGGCCACCATCGGGAGTACTCCGTTGGTATGGCGAACGCCGCCGTCAAGAGATACCTCGCCAAGGAACACCGCATCCTGCGGGACCGGCGGAAGCTGTCCCGAGCTACTGAGCAACGACACTGCTATGGGCACATCATAGGAGGGCCCAGCCTTGCGGAAGTCAGCAGGCGCAAGGTTGGCTGTAATCCTCTTCATCGGGAAGTCGCACCCGGAATTGCGAACCGCGGAACGCACGCGTTCCTTCGCTTCCTGCACGGCCGCATCGGGGAGGCCCACGATGTTGAATGCGGGCAGGCCGGGCAGGATGTCAACTTCCACATCTACGATGAATCCATCCAAGCCCACCACTGCGCACGAGTTGGTCTTTGCCAGCAACTTATGTGTCCTCGCTTACGAACTGCCTGGGAATGTTAACCGATTGGATGCTGCTTGAATAGAACTAATGCGCGGCCACCTGTGTGGAGCGCGACACGGGATGGCCAATAGGCGATGTAGGCAGGAGCCAGATGATCGTTGCGGCGCTTACGCTCAGAGCGAGTGATGTCCAGACGAAGATTTCGTAAGATTGGGTTCTGTCGAAGGCGACTCCTGCAAAGATCGGCCCAACCACCCCGACCAGGCCTGAGATCGAGAAGACCGCACTTCGTATCGTGGCGTAGTGGCGGAGCCCCACCCAGTCGGCCACCAGCGCCATCATGACGGAGAAGACGCCGAAGTCAGGAGAGAGCAACGCGAAGATGATGACCAACTTCCACAGATCACCGTCCAGCCACGTGATGAGGAGCAGCCAGCCGAAGGACCTCATATAGAGGCCCAGCGAGATAATCTTGGTCTTGTACCAGCGGTCACCCAGCCAACCGAGCGTAAGCAGGGCTGGGGCCATAAATACGCCCCACACACCCAACATATCTCCGGCCGTTTTCTCAGGCAGTCCCTTCCAAACTAGTATCGCCACCAGATGCACGGAGACGGCCGTTATGGTGACGCTGTGCATTCCCATAGCGAACGACAGCAGCCACAGCCGAACCGTTCCCAGTCCTTGGCGCACAGACATGCCCTGCAATTCTTGGCGGGCCTGGGCCGGGGCCTGCTTGCGGGCTTCCGAAGCCCCTTGGGGCTCTATGCCGTCTGGACGCAGGCCCATCTCGTGAGGGAACTTCCGCAGGACCCTTGAAAGGGGAATGACGACAATCCAAATGCCAACCCCGATAATGGCGGCGGTGGTCCTCCAGCCCACTGTCGCTACACCGAGGCTCAGCAGCGGAGGCAACGCCGCGAACCCCACCGGCCAACCTGCGTTGGCAGCGCCCATCGCCATCGATCTGCGAGTTAGAAACCAACGAGCCACCGCCGCAGAACCGCCTGGGTTGAGAGGCATCATTCCAATGTTGATCATCCCGACCATGATCATGACGAAGGCCAGGTAATTCGTGGTAAAGCTAAGCGTAATGAACCCGAAGCCTGCGAGCAGCCCTGACCAGAACAGGACAGTGCCCGGGCCGAAACGGTCGATTAGAAATCCGACAATCGGCCCGAGCGTTGTCATGAGGAACCTGTTGATGGTAAATGGGATGGAGATCGCCGTCTTGCTCAGATTGAGGTCGCGACTTATGGGAAGGAAGAGTATGGCAAAGCCAAAGAGCCATGTGCCGTCATTGACGGCGTTGTAAATGAAGCTGACGGCTACCACGCGCCAGCCGTAGAAAGTGGAGGCGACCTTGCGAGAAATGGGGGACAACATGTAGCTAGCCATCGGGCGCATACTATGGCCCGCCTCTTACGCCGTCAATTGGAAGGCTGGCGTGTTAAGCTTGTGTTCTTCACAGCAAGGAGGATTACTCAAGTGGATTGTCCTCATTGCGGCCGCAGGACCGATATGGGCGCCAGCTTCTGCACCAACTGCGGCCAGAGGCTTGTCAACTCAAACGGGGAGAACGCCGTGCCCTCACCGAACACGCAGGGGCAATCAGGCCTGGTGGAAGAGGCACCCATGCTGTCGTGTCCGCGATGCGGCGTCGCAAGCGCTCTGGAATCCACGCACTGCGGCCAGTGCGGGGCGGTGCTGCGCGCCGATCTCCGGGTAGTAGACGCCTACCGGCCGGAAACTCCGCCAGTAGAGTCTGGCATTTCGTATGTTGTGCCGCAGAACCGCGTACTGATTTTCACCGTTCTCTCGTTCGGGCTGTACCTGTTCTACTGGATGTATCTAACGTGGAGACAGTACCGGGACAACGTCCAGAATGCGCAATCCCGGGGGCAGGAGCCTGGCCCCACTCTCTACCCGGTCTGGCATGCCCTGACGCTGCTGGTGCCCATCTATGGACTGTACAGGACTCATGCGCACATGACGGCGCTGAGAAACATGATGACCACCCGGGACTTGACCTCTTCCATTTCCCCCGGGTGGTGCGTGGCGGCGGTACTGCCAATTACGTTTCGGACAACAGTCAGCGGGTATATCCTCTTAGCCTTGTTGATTGGCGCAGACGTCGCTCAGTCCACGGAGTCCGTCCCCGCCGAGACGCTCTCCAGGGGAGAGCTTGTTTTGGCGTTGGCGATTGAGGTGCTGGTCCTAGCCGCCGTTACCTGGATGCTGGTGCACGTGCAAAGCAACCTAAATGCCTACTGGAGCAGAGCAGGAGGTCCCGTGGAAACCGTTCCCCTGAGCATCGCCGAATTAGCCCTCGTTTTTCTCGGGGTAGCCGCGTGGGTCTTCACGATTTCCGGAATAGCATCTGCAGTTTAGGAGCATCTCGAGGAGCAAGAATGAGCACGACCGTGAGGACAGCGGTGATAACGGGCGCAGGATCCGGGATAGGCAGACACACAGCGTTCGCATTGTTCGAAGAGGGATACTCTGTCGCCCTTGCCGGACGCCGAAAGGAGGCGCTGGAAGACACCGTGAGCGCCGCCGGAGTGGACGCATCGAGGGCACTTATCGTACCGACAGACGTCGGTGAACCCCACTCAGTACGAGCTCTCTTTGCGGAAGTGCGGCGGACCTTTGGGCGGCTGGACATGCTCTTCAACAACGCGGGAATCAGCGCGTTCGCGGTCCCACTTGAGGACCTTACCTACGAGCAGTGGAAAGCTGTGGTAGATACCAATCTGACCGGGGCGTTCCTGTGCACACAGGAAGCATTCAAGATCATGAAGAGCCAGGACCCCATGGGAGGACGCATCATCAACAATGGCTCGATCTCGGCGGACACGCCTCGGCCCAACTCCGCGCCATACACCGCCACCAAGCACGGGATGACCGGCCTGACGCGGTCGACCTCCCTGGACGGCAGGAAGTACAACATAGCCTGCGGTCAGATAAACATAGGCAATGCGCTAACGCAGATGGTGGCGCGCGCTTCGGAGGGCATGCTGCAAGCCGATGGGTCTGTCAGAGTCGAACCGACCATGGATGTGGAGCACGTGGCGCGCGCAGTAGCGCAGATGGCGTCACTGCCGCTGGATGCCAACGTGCAGTTCATGACGATCTTGGCAACTGAAATGCCTTACATCGGCAGAGGGTGACCGATCACACGAGTATCAGTAACCGGTGTCCTGCGCCTTCTCCGGAACAACAATCTGAAAAGTTCACAATAACTTCATAACCTAGTGGAGGGGATCATGTGGAACCAACGACGTACCGATGAATTCAAGGGCATGACTACAGAGGTTGTGACCCTTACCGGCCACGGAGGCGACGCCGTACGCGCGTATCTCGCTCGTCCCAGCGGCCCTGGTCCGTACCCCGGCGTGGTCCTCGTGCATCACATGCCGGGTTGGGACGAGCTCTACAGGGAGTTCACCCGGCGCATGGCCGATCACGGTTTCGCGGCTATCAGCCCCAACCTGTACGAACGCTTCGGACACGGCACACCAGAGGACGTGGCAGCCCATGCCAGAAGCGAGGGTGGTGTTGCGGACGATGTTGTTGTCGCCGACTGCGAGGCGGCCCGCGAGTTCTTGAGCAACCAGGATTGCTGCTCCGGCAAGGTCGGAATCATGGGCACCTGCTCGGGAGGCAGGCATGCGTACCTCGCTGCGTGCCGGACGCAGGGATTCAGGGCAGTCGTAGACCTATGGGGCGGCAACGTCGTCATGCCTGCTGAGCGCCTTACGGACAAGCAGCCAACAGCGCCAATCGACTACACCGATCAGCTATCGGCGCCGTTACTGGGGCTGTTCGGCAACGACGATTCCAGCCCATCACCGGAAGACGTGGACCGACAAGAGGAGGCGCTGAAGGAGCACGGCAAGACGTACGAGTTCCATAGGTACGAAGGCGCCGGCCACGGTTTCTGGTACTACGACAGGCCGGCATACCGGCAGGAACAGGCCATGGATGCTTGGAACAAGACCATTGCCTTCTTCGAAGAGCATCTCTCTTGAGGCAATGCGTGGCCAAAGTGGCGGGAGCCGACAAGTTTCGGATGCGACGTACCGGAGGTCTCCTCACCAGAGACGACAGGAGTAAGCCATGTGCACAATGATCGTAGAAAAGGCGAAGATGGCAGGAACCGCACGAGGGGCCAATGGCTGGTTCAAGCTGGACCAGGTCAACGTATCCTACGATCACCCTGCCAATGCGCAGTTCGACCATGCGGTGAACTTGGACTTCGTGAACGGCGCCGCCGGACTCGATGCGAGAGTCGCTGTCGAACTGTCTCCCGACTCGGCTCGGCGCCTGATGCGCGCCATAGAGACGGCCCTCAACAGGGGCGTCGTTGAGGCGGGCCTAGAGTCAGGAGCGTGATGAAGAGTGCACCACCTCAGCAAGGACACTCACTAGAATGGCGCTGCTTCCGAATCAAGTTGCGATCAGGACCGCGTGTGCACCTGTGGCCGAAGTGCTCCCATTGATCAGTTGTCGGGGAACGGGTCGTCTACGCTGGCGTTGGCCTGAGCGTCCCGAATCAGCAAACCACGGCTTGTCTTATTGCCCCACAAGCTCTTGATGTAACTGATGACGGCGATGGTCTCTTCGTGATTCAACTGGGAGCCGAACGCCGGCATCGCGCTCTTAAAGCCGGGCAACAGGACGGGGTCCTCCTGGAACTTTCCACCGTGTCGGACGACGCGGTACAGGAATCCGTCGGAATGATGCCAGGTGTGCCCATCGCCGTTTAGGGGAGGTGCGGGTAGCGTGCCGTCCTCGTTGGAAACATGCCAATTGGGTTGTCCCTGACCTTCGGTTCCGTGGCATGTCGCACATATCGAGGCGAATACATCCTCTCCCGACCGGGATGGAACGGGGGTTGCGATGGACTCCGAACGCACGGACGAGACGTCGTTCTCCGGTGACGAGGCGCACGCTACCATTATCGCCAGAGTCAGATATGAGAGGGCAAGCCCTCCGTGCAGGCCGGCACGAGCAGTCACGGGGAATCGCCGCTTCCCTGCGCCTCCAGCCATTTTCTGCTGACCTCTGCTTGCCATGCACGCTGTTCGCGGTCCCAACCTGACTTCATGTACTCCAGAAGAGCGTCGAGTTCTTCGCCGCTTAACTTCCCTGCGAAGGAGGGCATCGTCTTTCCATCGTAGTCCAGTGTGCCGAGAATGATCTGCTTCAGCTGGCCGTCAGCATGATGCCATGTGTGTCCGGTCCGGCCGTGCGCCGAGGCGTTATCGGTGGCGCCAGCGCCGGTCCTGGCGTCTCCATGACAGCTCTGGCAGTCCCTCTCATAGATTGCCTTTCCCTGTTGGACAAGGCTCTCATCGGTTGAGGAGGACTCTTCGGAGCCACAGGCCGCTGCCATCAAGGCCAGCGCCAAGATTCCTGCCAACAGCCAAGAGGTGAATGGTGCGCGATGCCCGGCTTGAGCGGGTGTATTGACCAGGGATCACTCCGTCTGTAGTTCGCAGTTGAACATCCAGCTGATGCCGAACTTGTCGGTGCAGGCGCCTAAGTACGCTCCCCAGAACATCTCCTGAGGCTGCATCATGACACTGCCGCCGTCCGAAATCTTGGCGAACAGATCGCCAGTCTCTTCCTTGCTTTGAGTGTGATAGCTGAGGGAGATGTTGTTGCCAATGTCCCTGGGCGGTCCGAAGTTGGAGGGAACGTCGCTGCCCATGAGGACGTCGTCACCGATTGAAAGGGTGACATGCATGATCTTGTCGCGGTCCCCTTCGGGAACGCCCATGTCGGGAGGGCCGTCACCAAACGTCTGAAAGATCAGGAACTCTCCGCCGAAGACGGAACGGTAGAAGTCGAACACATCGCGGCAGTTGCCATCAAAGTGGAGATAAGGGTTCAAGGGCATGTCGAATCCTCCATTGCCAAGCTTGGTGTTCCAGTTCGCAAACACGATACGAGCGGGAGCGCTGCGAGGTCAAACATTAGGCGAAGGTGAGCCGCGGATGGTGAGGCTGCGCCCCGGACTATGGCGGAATTGGTGCTCGGCATCGGACGGTGAGTGGTGGTGGAGCCAACGGTCGGGGTCGAACCGACGACCTACCGCTTACGAAGCGGTTGCTCTACCACTGAGCTACGTTGGCCTGTACAGGAACCAGCTTGATTTTATCACAGGCCCGACTCCGTCCCGCAGCCTGAGGCTGCACGCCGAAGAGCTCTTTCGGCGCATGTAAGAGGCGCGAGGAGGGTTCAGACGACCGCCTTCAGGCGTTGAACAAAGGTTGCCCTGCATTGCATTTGCGAGCTTCCCGAAGCAGGATTTCAGGCTGATACTGCGTTGCCCTCGTCGACGTACCTGGACCCTGCTACGGTGGTGACGGTGACCTCCTGCCGGTAGTCACGCAATTCGGCGACGTTCGTCTCCGTGAGTCGTTCCAGGTCCAGCGAATCATCGCTGCCCGATAGCGCTTCATGCAGCACGCGTCCATCCATATCTTCGCCGCCTGCCAGCCCGAGGATGTGGAGGATGGTGGGGGCAACATCGATGTTTCCGGTTGGCGTGTCGATCACGGTCGATTGGCGGAAGCTTGGACCGCGCGCAATGAGGGTGTTGCGCAGCTCGTGGGCGCTCATGCCGCCGTGCGTGCCGGCCCCGACCGGCCCTATGACGGAGGCGGAGCGGCCGGGGTAGCCGGCGTCGTTGGCGGCGGAGTCCCAGGCGAATGACATGGCGAGGTCCGGACCCCTGCGCCCCTCGATGCCGGCGATGCTAGCGGGTATCGTGCCAGGCAGCGGGCCGACGCGCTCCGACGCCAGCATCGCGCCGCACCAAGGCTGCCGCGAGAGCCAATCGACCAGCCGCTTCACGGTGGAGGCGTCGGCCTCATGGGCGTAGAAGAGGGCGGAGCTCCCGTTGGGGGCGACCAGCACTCCGCCCGGCTCTCCGCCGCCGGGAAAGCCCGCCGATCGTACCGCGGCCTCAATGTCGACGACCTCTGTGATGGTCACGTAGCCGTGGTCTGAGACGACGATCACGTCCGTATCGTCCAGGGCGTTGTTGCGGTCAAGCCAGCCGAGGATGCGCCCGAAGTGATCGTCGGCGCAGGCAAGGGCGCTGTTCGACTGAGTGGAGCCGACGCCGGCCTTGTGGTTCGAGCCGTCCGGCTCCGAGTACCAGAGCATTGCCACTTCAGGGCCGCGTTCGGCGAGCACGTAATCGATAAAGACGTGAGTCCCAAGCTCTATTTGCGCGGTGTTCGGCACCTCATTGGGGGGCCAGGGGCCGAAGCGCTCCACGATGGGGGCGTGCAGCTCGCGGGGCATGCAGAACTCGGGATGGATCGTGGCGCCGCCCAAGTCCTCCGCGAGCGGGTTCTGGACGTAGGCGTTGCCGGAAGTACCGACTCCGACAGCAACGTACTCGGCGCCGCGGCCGTGCAGGATGTCGGCCAGGGTGGGCTTCAGCAGCACTGCGCCCGTCTTCTGCCTCACCTGGGTTAGTTCAGGTTCGAGGGCAGGGATGGTGTTGTTTGGATCGTAGTCGCGGACGACAAGCGTGTTGCCGGCCAGGCCGTGCGAGCCGGGATGGCAGCCGGTCACGAGGCTGGCAACGTTGATCCGGGTGACGGTTGGGAAGACGGGATGGTTCCGGGCGAAGATGACGCCTCCGGCCGCGAACTCGGCGAGATTCGGCGAGAGGTCAGGCCGGACCTGCGATGGCTGCAGGCCGTCGAATGCGACTATCAATATGCGGCTCACTGGCGATAGTTTCCTTTCACGCTAAGCGGGATAGGGGAGTCACGATAGCCGCTGGCACTGGTCCGAGCAAGGGAGGGTGTCCGGTTGCAGGAGTAGTGCGACTCGTCAGCGCGGTATCCGGACCCACGGTCCGGTCGACGAACAGGAAACGCATGCACGCTCGGCGCCAGCGACCCTTCACGGCCGGGCCCGACGGCAGTTCAAGCACCAGCGGAATGGGCAGCCCCGTAGCTGACGAATCCGCATTTGCCAACAATCTGTCCCATTTCGTCTCATTTTGTCTCATTTCGTAGCTGAGGGGGTAAGGGAAGTGGGACGATCTGAGACGTCCGCGAGACACGAATGAAACACAATTGGGACACTTTGAGACAAAAATGAGACAGTGCCCAGCGCATCGCTCGTGCTCGCGAACCGGGGAACCGCGCAGGGCTCCGGCTTGCCTTGCAAACGCGTGGCCGCCCTATGCGGCCATTTTCTATTTGAGAAGCGGGTGCGAGACGCTCCCAGGCGGACAATTGAGGCCAAAAGTGGCCACAGCTCTGCGAATGTAAGGCTGTCTCTCTCGAAGCGGGCTGAAGGCCGATACTTGGCATGGATCAATGGTAGCACGCTAGTTCGCCTCAGGCAAGAACTATACTGGAAGGGGAGTGCAAAATTGCCCGGTGCGATGAGCGGAGGCTATTGGGGGCGTCGGTTTACGACTTCCTCTGCCTCATCCCAAGTGATGGACCCTCTCATGTACATCTCATAGAGCTTGGGGCCGTATCGCTTCCGCAGTGACCTTGTTCGCGCCTCGGCTTGAATGGCCTCCTGGGTTTCCGCCAGAATGGTTCCCCGGATGGGCTCAAACCCGCCGCCGTCTTCCTTCTCAGCGTTGGCGGAAAGTTCCTTGATGTCAAACAGGTGTACCGCAGCTGGGTCAAGTTGCTCGGTGATTCCAGAAAAGCCCTTAATGCCCTCGATCAATTCCGTAGGCGTGAGAGGATCTACCTCGACCACCTCGCCCTCACCGTCACACACATCGCAGAACTCGAGGTCCGGGAATATCTTCTTCAGGCCGCTTCCACGGCAAGTTGGGCATTTAACCATGGTCGACTCCTGTGGGCCACATCATCACACTGACCCAACTTTGCCAGACTTTCAAGATGCCGTCAACGGACTTGGGGTACTGGCTTGCACGCCTCGCGTTGACCACCGCTGAAAACACGGCCAAGACAGGGATGGGATATCAATTGAGAACGCCGCGGCTTTCCCTCACGGGAGCCATGAAGCTATCGCTGTGGCAGTGGTAGCCAGAGCGGTCACGGCAGTAAGAAGCGCGACATAGTTGTCTTTCAACCATGTCTTGCGGGGAGACCTCATTCGTTCTCGATGGTGCCTGCCGAGACCTGAGAGACGGTAGGAACCTGGTGTCCTTTCATCGAGGTAGCTCATACTCGCCGCATATATGAGCACCTGCCTTGTTAAAGCCGGTGCTTCCATCGTGGCCATCGTGTACGAATCCTCAGTCGCTTGTTCCAGAATTTGCCTTAGCTCGGCCTTGAACTCTTTTTCCATTGCCATTCTTAGGTTCTCATGCCCGCAACCGTTGCAGTCTGGCCTCGGCTTCCGCTGAGGCCGTGCCCGGCTCAGGCTGGCTACATCCCGCCAACAGGACCGTGGCATAAACTAGGAACCCAATCAACAGGAATCTGAAAACTACCATCGGGCGGTCTGACGGTGTGACGGCGTTGGCACGCATTAGGAACCCCCTTGAGGCAAGGATTTGGTTTCTTGCAACAGTCACCGGGTCCTAACGAAGGCCGCAAGGGGGCATGGTCGAACCAAACCCCTTACTTACGTCAGGCTACGCGGCTGCGTACCCGAAGACTGTTGCGGCGCGAATCGTACCACCGTGGTAGCTCCCACGCTACCGACACCTTGAGGCAGAGCAGTAGCCGCAACCTAGACGGTAAGCGAGGCAAACAGCTAAGCTTGGCCTGCAGCTCAACTACACAGCAACTTCACCTAGGCAACGATGATGACAGCCTATCCTGCAAATGACTTCAGGGTAACCACGCCACGCCATGACGAGACGACGCTCGCTATCCACGGTCTAGACGTGGACGGGACGGAGGTGCGCGCGGGGGTGTTTGTCCAAAAGCTTAGAGAATTCATTAGTGCACTCAGAAGAGCAGATAAGCTCGAGAACGGTAGGTACGCTCACGACTTCCTTCTCTCACAACTACACAATGGCAGCGCCGTAGCCACCGTGCGGGAGCGTCCCCGCAATCGGAAACCATCACTATCATCCATCCACTGCTTCGAGCGCATCACAACTGCCGTGTACAACGGCGATCTTCGAGACATGCCATCCCCCGATACTGGCATCGTTGAAAGGATTGAGAAGATTAGCAAGGGCGCGAACAAACGATTCTCACATGGGGAAATAAGCTTTGCTGACAATAGTGTGATCCGCGTCGATGACTACCTTGAACGCCAAGCCAGGGACGCGAAGCACGCGCCACGAAGTGCAATTGGTGGCCAGATGCCATCTTATAAGGGAACAGCTTTGGGAGTGTTTGACGGGGTGCTTAAGCAAATAGATTCTCGCGGCACCCTGCTGCGCGGCAAGCTCGTCCTGGCCCCCAGTGCTACTGAAATTGATTGCGTGATGAATAAGGACCGAGTCCCTTCTGCCCGTGAGAGTTTTGACAAGCGAGTTGTGATTAGGGGTACTGCCCGTTACGACGGACGAGGCGACCTACCTGTGCGAGTAGATGTGCTCGAAATCCGCACTGTCAAGCAGATGGCCGATTTGACTCGCTGGAAGGGTGCTTTCGTGTTTTCAGAGTCAGACGACGATGAGGACCTTTAGCAGTGTCGAATCTGTTCTGGGATTCCTGCATCTTCTACGCATACTTGGACAATCAGACGACGCATGATGTTTCGGGAATTGAACAATATTTGCACGAGGCACAAAGAGGAGGGGAATTATATACCTGTGTACCCGTAGGCTAGGGTAGACTAGAGGGTGCGACAGAGAACGCTTGGGCTGAAAGGTGTAACGATGTCTATTACCGAAGATAGAATAGCGGACCACTCTCAACAAACGATTGAAGAGTGGCTAGAAGACCGAGTTGACCCAGAATCAGGTCTGGTAAATCCTCGGAAGCATCGCCTCGCATTCGCGTTTGCGATTCGTGAATATGTTCTCGGATTAAGTCCAGAAGAGGCGCAGCAGGCACTTGTTTCTCCCGCTCCATTTCACGAAGGGCTAAAGCGATCGCTTCAAGAAAGAGGTTTAGTGCCTCTGCCGATTTCAGTGCCTCAATCTCTTGGGGTGACATGCCATCGTAAAGTCCCATTAGCGTAACGGGACTATCGTGCAATTCTTGCAGTTGCCTGCTTCGTACAGCGTCTCAGGGTAGTAGACGGGCCGATGGCAGGCGATGCAGTGGTATGTGTGTTCCTCTACATCGGAGACGCCGGTAAGCGACGCCTGAAACATGGTCTTGGCTATCTGCTCAGGTGTTGCGTCTATCCGTGGAGGATAGCGGCGTTTCATCGGCCTGCCGCGTTCCTTCTTTGGTCTAGGCATACACCGTCTCCTTCAAACGTGCCATGAGATAGGCTTGCTCGCGGTTGCCCTTGATTCGGTTGCAGTGCGAGCACAGTAACTGGAGATTCTCCAAATGGTCTGTGCCACCCCTGCTTTGCGGTACAACATGGTCAACCTCGAACACCTTAAACGGGAAGTCCATACGACAACCCATGCACTGGCCTTCCTGCTGCCCGTACAGGACGTGCTTGTTCTTGCGGTAGTGGATTGGAGCGTCTACGTCAGTCCGGCGGGGTATGTCGGTTCTGTGTGTTGCTTCCCAGCCCGTGAGTCTAGGGGATTCATCGGAACCTACCTGTACCACTTGGGCCAGGCGTTCTTGAACCAACGTATATGCCATTGGAGACAGATCGATTCCAACCCACTGGCGGCCTAGCTTCTCCGCTGCTACACAGGCCGTCGCACACCCGCAAAATGGATCAAGCACCACGTCTCCGGGATTAGAGGAAGCCTTGACGATGCGCTCCAACAAGGCTAGCGGTTTCTGTGTGGGGTAGCCGATGTGCTCCTTAGACCGATTATTGACGTTTTGAATGTCACCAATGAAGTCAGAGACGGCTTCGCCTTTGGAACCTGCAAGATACCGTTTCAGACGCGGATATCCTCCTTGTGTCCAGTCGACCAACCCCGCAGTGGAAAGAGCGTCCAAACGCGCATGAACGCCCACCATCGCAGTGTACCCTGAAATCAGGTTGTCCTGAATCCACCGGGCATAGTTGCCGGTTTTGGGAGCACTCCAACATCGACCGCTTTGACCAGGGTCGTATCCCTGCCACGGTTCACCGGATTCTCCAGACGACAAGCCCGGCCCGGTCAGATCGCCCACCCTGTAGCGTCCCTTTTCGTCCGTATGCCGGTAGTCCCGAGCAACATAGGTTTCCCCAAGTGCTAGGTGTTGCGTGTGCCATGTGGCTCCGTCGAAGGCGTAGAACAGCAAACGATCTGACACCCTCGCGAACCGCTTCGCGTCGCTGTGCGAGCTAGTCCGCTTCCATGTAATTTCGTTTCTGAAGTTCCGCGCGCCGAACACTGCATCCATAAGCTGCTTGAGGTAATGAGACGCAAACGGGTCGCAGTGCAAATAGATGCTACCCGTAGTCTTTAGAATACGACGCATCTCAAGCAGGCGAACAGCCATCATGGTTAGGTAGGACTGCATCCCCTTGCCATGCGTCCGCCTAGCAGCGTCCAACGTATAGGCTAGAGGAGGGTATTCGTCAGCTATCAGCCCCATCCAGGCCAAATCAAGGTCGGACAGCGTCCAGGTGTCCTTGAACGCTGCGCCAGCGGCCTTGCTACCAACGGGAGCTTCGTAGTTCTTGTTGGAGTTGAAGGGCGGATCAAGATAGATGAGATCGACGCATTCGGCATTCATGCCGCGTAGTACGTCGAGGTTGTCACCGGTCCAAAGGGTGCGGTTCGTGAAGTTAGGCGCTGCCACGCATCTAGTCTCCGTTTTAGATGCGGCGGATTGTACTTGGTCTGCCATGCCTACGCACGGCCCGCTATCAGGTTCTTGTACCGGAGCCGCTTGCGTTCCATGCCCTGTACCATCGCGCCCATTTGGTCTGTCGTGTCCATCGGGCGGCTGTTATGCCTGCCAGAGAACTCGCTCACGTACCGGTCTAGATGCTTGGCACTCATGTGGTGGTAAACGCCGTGATATCCGCGTTTAAGCGTAGCCCAGAACGATTCCATGCCGTTTGTGTGCGCTTGGCCGCGAACGTACTCGCTGACGCTGTGCTTGACCGTCTCATGCGGATATGGCAGACCGCGATAGGCAGCGTGTTCATCGGTATAGACCGTTGCGCCGTCAGCAGCCCGCAGAATCACAAAGTCTTGGAGCGTTGCCTTGCTCGTACCGTCAACGACCGCAGCGGATACCTGGCCGGTCTTACGGTCTTTCGCGCCAGCAACCGGCGTCTTGCCTACTATGCCGCTCCCGGCGTTAAGGCGCTTGCAGACATGCTTGTTCTTCTCCAGCCCGCCGACAAACGTTTCGTCTACTTCGACCGGCCCTGCGAACGGCTGCATCGCGTTGTCGTAGCACTTGCGGATGCGGTGCGCCATGTGCCAAGCAGACTTCTGTGTGATGCCAAGGTCACGGTGTAGCTTCATGCTGGAAACGCCCTTTAGGTTCGTGGAGTAGAGATACAACGCGATAGCCCACTTGCTCAAGGGTAGTTTGGAATCGTGCATGACCGTTCCGGTCTTGACGGAGAAATCCTTGCGGCAGTCCCTGCAACGGAACGGGGCAGGCTTGCGGGTAGGACGGGGCTGGACGTTCAGGCTGCCGCACTCAAGGCAGGCTACGCCGTTTGGCCAACGCTGCTCTATGAACCAAGCCTCAGCGTCCGCCTCAGTACCGAACTTCTGGACTGCATCAATGAGGGAGATTCCCTGCCTGTACGACTTGCCCGGCCCGCTCTTTGCCATGTCCATAACCCCTTTGAATTATGGACTTATTGTACCCAACTCCGTCCAGTTTGTAAAGCGTTTGGGTACACAGGTATATAATTCCCAAGAGGAGAGCACCGGCTCTATGCGTCCTCGTTGGTGCTTGCGGAAGTTGTGCCGAGTGCCATTACAAGAACGGATATCGGTAGTTTGCAGGACTTTATTGACGACTTGCAGGGTGCTGTGTTGATAATCTCACCTTCTCCCAACGTGATGCATAGTGCCGCGCTGTTGAAGGATCTTCCCTACAAGAAATCCTCCTCAAAGGGACGCAGGCTAAGCACTACTGATGCAATCATGCTTGCGAGTTGTGTGGAGATCAAGAAGACTTGGGGAGTGCCGATTGACGCATTCCACACATTGGATGATGGCAAGAAGCGTGGCCCTGAGGGGAAAATGGTCCCCCTGCTGTCTTACCATAACTGGTGCGAGGGTTTTACGTCGGAGCAGTTGAAGATAGCAGGGCCGGTCATGCAACTAAGTCGCCGCAAGCCCCAGCATCCTACGCCATACATGTTGCCGCCGGCACCGAATGAACCGTCTGGACCATAGCGACCAGATAAGGCAGGGCACTACGCTGAAAAGTAGTGGTTATGCCACCTTCCGGACTTGCCAGCAGGCTTGTGCTGCTTCGCCCGCCCGGATGTGGGCGAGGGCCGTGGCCTGGAAGGTCAAGACTGCCATCGTTGCGTGAAGGCTAATCCTGCGGAGGCCCCGAACGTGATGGGCTTCAAGGCGGCGGCTTTCCTTCAGCCCTTTGAACAGCTGCTCGACCGCTTGGCGCTTGCCGTACAGGTCCTTCCACTCTTGGCTCAGTCAGAGGCAGGGTGAAATCAGTTTGCGGCACTCTACCACCTAATGTCCTGGCTGCTCCGGGACTTGGCTCCTAGCGCAAGTTGCTTTTCGTTCGGGTAGTATACTCCGACGAGGTAGTCGTACTCTCCCTTCCCAATGTTCTTGCCTGGTGCGACGTCTTTTAGGTGCGTCTTCGCCAACCTCACAAAGTTGTCGCCGAGTTGCTTTGCGTAGCTCTCATTGGTCGCGTAGTCGACTACCACCACCAAGCTGATTTGATCGCCGTCCTGGAACATTGCGGCGTCGACCACCCTGGGAAGGACCTCGATGCTGGCAAGAACCAGGGCCTCGATCACATCGTCCAGCTCGAGAACGGTGGGAGTCGGAAGGGGCGTGACCACGACGGCTGTCGCAACTGAGGCATTTACCTCTGCGCTCGGGCTCTTGCCTCCATCTGGTTCCTCGATACACGAGCCCAGTAACCCCGCGATGAGGACACCAATCACAAGGGAGATTACGAGAAACGGGGGTCCCGTGATCCAATCGAAGAACCGTTGCCCTATGCTCTGCCCGTCTTTACCGTCTGACATAGTGGAAGCCTCCTTGCAACCAGGCTTGGTAAACCTTCCACAGTCGCCCAATCCGGTAGAGGCCACAAGGAGGCGCGAGCCAAACCTAGTGATGCCCCTACCGAATCTGACGAAAGGTCAGACGTGTAGCGACTGTGGAAGTGGAGACAGCGTAAAGCTAAGCGTTGCGTAGCGCAACAGAGGTATGATCAGCGCGGACTCGGCTAAGAAGTCAACCATGGCGACGGTAGAGTGAAAGGTCACCTTCGCAGCGGTGGCTCAGGCGATTACCGAATCAGAGTCGCAGCTGGCGCATACCATTCAAGGAGTCAGATCGGAGGTCGTCGCCTCCGAGTGCCGGCTGCGAGGCGAGATCGGGGAGCTGAAAGCTGAAATCGGTGGCGTCTGGGCGCCGGCATTCGCCATTGCGAAGCACCTAGACCTAAACGTCGAAGGCTAGGTTAAGAGCAATGATGGAAGTAGAGCATTGGGGCAGGTACTGGATGGCTACAATTAGGTAGAGTCTGCGTCCATGGCTAGAGATATTCCCTGGTCAATGGTCGCAGGGATGCTAGGGTCACGTACCGACTTGATCTTCACAGCCTCGGCCAGATCAGCAAAGAAAAGCTTTAAGTCAATCTTGCCGTTTGCCAGCTTCTGAAAGTGGAACCGGCTCTTGCCTGCCGTGAACTCAAAGCGGCCTTTGGCGTCAGGCCCCTTCACCAGGCATCCAGACTCTTCGATGGCATTGACCACCCTTGTCCACGGTACGTCCACGATTAAGCGGCGAGCCTTTGAAGACTTGGCTGGAAGGCTACGCTTGGCTCCACCGCGTTGCGGCTCCCTTCACACTCACGCGAACCTGTCGGCGTTACTATCTCGTAAGGCAGGTCCCCTTTGTACTCATCCTCCCAACTCCATTCCAGACCTGAGCGACTGAGGACTTCTTCTAAGGTGTCCTGCGACCTGTGGCCGACGATGAACGCTTGGAAGAGGCCATCCAAGGAGTCTCTTGCGTCAGCCACACTGTCCCCGAATCCGGTGAGGCCAAGCTCCTTTATGCGCATCGCGTAGATGCCTTCTGCTTCCCTCACCATCATCACAGGAGTAAACCTCACCACGACCAGACGCGTCGATTGCACCATGTCCTAGCCTCCCGATTGATTTTGTGTATATGTATGTGGACGATAAGTGTATACGCCTAATACTAACATCGCTACCGCGGCCAACGCGCGCGCGCGTTAGAAACCGTCCCCGCTCCCGTCACACACGCGCCACACGTCCCCGCCTCACCCGTCCGCCCGGCCCGCTCTTGCCCATCGCTCCAGCCTCCGTCTGGTGTCTAGGATTGTAAGTAATCCCCACTCCAGTCCGGCCCTACCGACCAAACAATTTTACGCCACCTTCCTGACCTGCCATCGCATCTGGTCGGCCTGTCCTGACCGGATGCGTACCAGCACAGTCGCCTGGAACGTCAGGGCCGACATGGTGGCATGCAAGCTCATCTGGCGTAGCCCGCGGACAGAATGGCGCTCCAGGCGCCGGCTCTCCTTCATGCCCTTGAATAGCCTCTCGACCGCCTGACGCTGCACATAGAGTTCCTTCCACCTTTCGCTGTCCCGCCGGACAGGTCCGAATACGCGGGCGTTATCGAAGCGGTTCTCCCACAGTTCGTCATGGCAGTACCGGACTCCCTTGCGGTCCTTCAGGTGGCATCCCTGGGCCCGACAGCGATACAGGTGGCCATGCGTGGGGTCGGTCCGGACGAAGTCCATCGGGACCTCGCCCATGCACGTTGGAACGCCGTCCTCGGTGTAGATGCCCTCGCGCAGGCCCTTGGGGGTCTGCGTTCCAATCTTTCTTATAGCAATGATCGGGATGGCTCGGCGCTTCAACACGGCCCTGTGGTTTTCCTCGGAGTCGTAGCCCTTGTCGGCCATCACGTACCTAGGTGCGAACCAGTCGTGTTCGGCCTTCGCCTTGTCCATCAGCACCGGCAATGTAGAGAAGTCAGAGTGGGAGGCGGTCGTGACGTAGCCCGTGATCGGAACGCCGTAAGTGGCATCGGCGAGCGCATGGTACTTATAGCCAAAGTGCCACTCAGTTGTCTTGTCTCTGGCCTTGGCTGTCCAGGAGGCTTCCGGGTCGCTGCACGGATCCCGGTTCGGGTTAGCTTGGGACCGCACAACCGTTGAGTCGATGGCCACGAGATCTCCGAACCCAGGGAGCTCGAGCTGCAACTGTCGTGTAAGCCCAGCCAATGCCTGATCGACCAAGTCCTGATGATCGGCGAGGCGGCTGATGAACCTGTTGAACGTCGTGCGGTGTGGGAGGTTGTCGAAGCCGCACAGGACTAGGAGGCGATCATCGTCCTGGAGACGGCGAATCAGAGCGTTCGTGGAAGACAAGTTCATGGCGAAGGTGGCTAGGTAGCCTCGCCAGAGAGCCTTGAGCGGGTAGCCCTTCCGACCCACCAACCGGCGGTAGTCCGCGAGGCGCTCAAGCAAGGCATCGGCATTGACGGTTTCAAATAGAGCTACGAGCTCCGCAAGTCCGGGCGGCCCTCGATTTCCAGCTGCCGTGGTAGAATGAGAATGCCACATGGGAGGCCAGACCTCCTGTGAAAGAGGCCGCAGGTCCTAGAAGCTGACATTTCTTTCCTGCGGCCTCTGGTATTGCGGCGGCGTGAGCCGCCTGATTTCTGCTAGCCGATCACTCCACCCAACTCTTGCAGCGACGGCCAGTCCTGCTTGTCAGTCCGATTGAGCAACTGCCGGCACCAGAGAATGGCGTAGCCTGCGGCCGAAGCCTTGCTGACGCGCACCGGGCCTCCAGTCTCGAGCTTGAGTTGCACTTCCTCCAGCGCGCTTGATACGGCTGGCTGCAGCCTCACCTGCTGATGCCGCTGCTTGGTGTCCGTTCCTTGCATATTGACCCCCTGTATACATGATGCACCTATTATACCATAGTGGGGCATAGTGCAGGCAAGTGGGGCAAGGCGGGGTGGACATTGACGCTCCTGAATGGCGGTAGCTAAACTCTGGCAAAGACCGGAGGGAAACTATGCCGAAGACTGGTGAGGTTTGCTACGTGCCAGGACGTTACCGCGCCGACTGTGGCCCAGGTCATGTCCATAGGTTCACTTACGGAGACAGATTTACTCCGTGCACATACTGCAACATAGCGGTTAACTGGACTTGGATAGGGCAGCTGTAGAATTGCCGCTGTAACGGCGAGCCAAAAACCTTTCGACCTCAGAAGGCGAATAGCCCAACAGAAGGCCGAGTATGCCTTCGGCCCAGCGCTCCGGCGCGTCCACTTCATCGATCCATCGGAGCAGGTCTATCACCCACTGTTCGGCGGCGTACCCAAGCCTCACCCAACCCGCTTGTTTGCTTGGCAATACAAATGGGATAGCCGAACTCCAACCGCCCTTCTGAATGAGGTACTGGTGCAAACTCTCGGGATCCTCTGTCTGTTGTTCGCCCAGCAACGCCAGAGCCCTCACGCCGCGGGAGACCAGATACGCCTGCTCCTGCACGAGGTCGTCCGAGGGCATCCCGCCATCATTGCCCTCCCACATCAGCAGCCACCGCTCAGGTCGATTTTGCACTTCCCTGCTATACTGGCAGCACCGTTGGCTTCAATCAGAATTGCACAATTCAACTAAGGACCTGACATGGCCGAGCGAATATACAACCGAGGAGAGAGTGGCGAACTTGAACCCCTCGAGGAAGAGCGTTTCTCGACTGAAGATGAGCTGCAAGAGTTGATTGCCAAGCATCCCGAACTGCTCGACGGAGAGCAGATGCGGCCGGGCGATCCCAGGCGTTGGATTCTTATTACTCGCGAGAAAGGAATCGCCGAGACTTCCGACGCGGGAGCGAGGTGGTCGGTCGATCATCTAGTTGTGGACCAAGACGCAATCCCGACGCTAGTTGAAGTGAAGCTTGGCAGGAACTCGGAGATTCGCCGGACAATCGTAGGGCAGATGCTCGAATACGCGGCACATGCGGCACAGACTTGGAGCGCGGAGGAGTTGCGGCAATCATTCGAGGAGGCAGCCCAGTCCTCGGGGCGCGACGCTGAAGAAGAGCTTCACAGGTTGTTGCAATCGGACGGTGAGCCTGATGCCGATAGCTTTTGGGAAAGAGTAGCCACAAACCTCAAGGCCCAGCGACTACGTCTCCTGTTCGTTGCTGACGAGATTCCAGACACGCTGGAACGAATCGTGGAGTTTCTCAATGCTCACATGCCCGGAATCGAAGTCCTCGCGGTTGAAATCAAGCAGTTCCGAGGCAAGTCAACGCAGACCCTCGTTCCGCGTGTCATTGGCAGGGCGGCAAACGTCTCCGCAAGTAGGTCGACGGGCTCGCGGCAGAGGCTGACAATGGAGACCTTCCTTAAGAGTTTCGACGAGGACTCCCGAAATGCGGCTGTACACCTACTAGACGCATCCAAACGGGCCGGGGCCACCATCTCGATGGGAACTAGCGGCCTCAGTATCCGTGCACAATGCCCCCGCTGGCCATACCCCGTGACGGTGGCCTGGTTCTTCCCTCCGGAAGTTCGAGGCTGGTCCGGAACTCGAGCTTTCACGTTTGGTGCTGCCATATTCAACTACGACCCTGCACCAGAAGAAGAGTTGCGCGCGATCCTTCAGAATTATGCGGATAGCTTCCGCGGAGACTCGTTCACAACAGAGGTGTCGGGAAAGGGGGAGGCTACATGGGCGGTCAATCATAGTGACGCCAGTCGACACATCGACGTATTGATAGAACGCCTTACCAGTGTCCTTACGGAACTGGCGGAACTGAAGCCGGTATAACCATGCCGGGTCACGTGGCTAACCGGTCGGAGTGCCGCACACCTTCTGGATACTCCAGACTCACAAACGAAGTGCAACACTTAGTTAAGGTGTTGTCATGGGATAGCGTTCATACCCGCGGCAATGACGGCAGAGGTGGCAGCGCGTAAGTCGGCTGGAGAAGGACAGCGGAGATGCTAGCGGGGCTGCAGACAGCGGTCAGGCGGCGGTCCGGTGGGAGGAGACGCGCATGGCAAGTCCGGAAATCGTGAGGGAAATGGAAGCCAGGCCGCAGACGATCAGGCCCGTCCTGAGGCTACCCGTCCCTTCCTCGATGAACCCTGCGAGCAGCGGGCCCAACACTCCTCCGGCAGACATCATCATGGTCAACACAGCGGCCGCCACGGCCACTTCCCTGGGACGGATGCCGGGTAGAAGGAACGGCACCGTGTAGAGGATTGGGAAGAAGCCGGAGCCAATGCCGTTGAAGAAGGACAACACAAGAAGAGCGGTCCACGATCCAGTGAGGGTCATGCCGACGAAGGTGCCCGCTACGATCACTCCCATGAAACGCAATATGGCCTTGCCCCTGTCGAAGTCCAGAGCCAGGTAACCGAACCCCACGCCTGCCATGCCGCCGACAGCGATGCCCACAGCCAGGATCATCCCAGAGTCCCGAAGCGAAATGCCGTACGCCTCCTCGGTCAGCGTGGGAAAGAAGCTCAGGAACGCCGAGTAGGAGGTCATGTAGCCGACGAATCCCAGCCCGGCGACCCACAGGTCCCTGTGGCTGAGAGCGGTCTTCACAAGGGCAAGATCGCCAAGCCCAGGCGACCGCCTCTCACGATCACGGTTGGGCCCCTCCCTGCCGAGGAATAGCCAGAGGACCGTCAGGGCGGCAAAGTAGATGCCGAACACACGAAACACGCTCCGCCAGTCGTTGTCGACAGCTTCGAGAATGAACGGAGTGGCTGCCAGACCGCCGCCAACGACCAAGCCGAACAGAAGGTTCGAGATGCTGCTCACCATCACGATCTCGCGCCTTGGGAACCACTGAAGCGTCAGGAGCGCCCGCGCGGGCTCCCGGACAACGATAGTGAGGCCGAAAATCAGGCGCGCGATTATGAGCACGATAAAGCCCGGCGCCCAAGCCTGCGCGAAGATACAGGCGGACGCCACGGTCACCACAACAGTCGTGAGAGCGCGCGGGCCGAACCGGGAGGCCCACCAGCCCAAGGGGATCGCGACGACCAGGTTGGCCCAGAACGCTGCCGAGCTGAGTATTCCCTGTTGACCGGGGGAGAGGCCCAAGTCGTCGCTTATGGCGGGAAGCAGCAAGCCCAGCGCAAGCTGGACCATGAAGGAGCTGACCCCCAGCAGCAGAAATAGGCCGACGCTGACCCAACGGTATGCGGACGGGCGTCCGGTTGCGGCTGGGGCGGCTTCAGTCAAGCGTGTGCATATCCGAGGAAGCTTTCGTAAGGCAGAAGGAATCACCCCATCCTAGCCTTCCCCAGCAGACTGGGGAAGGGATCAGCGAGCACGCGCGGACTGAGTCTAGAGATATCCATCAATGATGGAGCGGATGCAGACGTTGACCTCGTCAGGGCGGTGTCCGACCAAGGAGCCGTGGCCGAGGCCCTCCAGCAGGTGGAAGTGGCCATCGGGCGCGGCCTCGGCCACTTTTCTGCCAAGCTGGGGCGGCGTCTGCATGTCCTGGGAGAAGGCGATGACGTGCATCGGGACCTTGCAGTCCGGAAGCCTGTCCAGGACGTCGAAGTCGATGCATGCCTCCCACTGGGCAATGAGCATTTCACTGTCGCGCTCTCCGTAAGCGCCGTCAGCCACCTCCTTGACCTTATTCCAGAGTTCCTCGTCACCCAGGACCTCGGACGGGAACAGGAATGCCCCGTAGTGGTGGATAGCGAATTCCCGGCTGAGCCTGCCCCCTGCACGAAAGAACTCGACCTCCGCCTCCATCCACTCCTTGCTGAAGCCAGTGGGCTTGGCGGCTGTCCCCATGGGGATGGCGCAGCGGACCAGCTCGGGGAAGTCCAGGGCGACCTGCTGCACAATGAGCGACCCCATAGAGAGGCCCGTCAGGAACACGGGCGGCTCGCAGACTGCCCGGATCAACTCGGCGCAGTCGCGAGCGAAGTCAGCGATCGACCACGGGGTGGGAGCCGAGCACTCGGTCTCTCCGACGCCCCGCGGATCGTAGGACGTGTTGCGAAAGTCGCCTTCGAACGCGGCGATCTGATATTCGAAGTCTTCGCCGCGCTGGTCTCCCCCGGGCACCCAGACTATGTCCGGGCCCTGGCCGCGCTGGAAGTAGAACTGGTTGACCTCGTCGCCCGCAAGCTTGGGCATTCGTGAACTCCTTTCAGGCTAGCTTGTATCGAAGCAGGGCATAGCCCTGCACCCATAAAGGGGGCCGCATCCCAAGGCCGCCATCGACAGGGATGGGCAGTTTGAAACCTGCCCCTACGGCTGGAGGTGTTTTCAGCACATCCCCCCGGTACTTGCGAACCTGGCAACCTCGACGAACGCGTTGTCGGCGTCCGACCATGCGAAGAGTGCAGATTCTACGACGCTCCCGTCTTCCACTCCAACCACAAGCTGCTGCACGGGGAACGCGGGTCCATCGCCCCAGGGACTGGTCGCTACCTTTCGATCGATCTCGGACAGGTAGGCCTTGCCGTTCGGGTGGGAATGATAGATCACGCGAGCCGGATGTTCACCTTCCAGGCTTTCGCTCAGGGCAAGCAGGTCTTTGGTCGAAAAGACGTACGCGGACTCGACGCCGCGGCCGGGGTGGGTTGGATGGCCGCCATCGGTCTGCACGTTGACGGCGAGGTGAACTTCGGACGCGGACCATCCGGCGGACGGGCCGCTCAGCCAGCCGCAGCACTCACCGGGAAACGCGGCTCGGGCGTTGTCGTATACGGCCCGGAGGGCGCGTTCGGGGATGTGGACGGGGGTTAGGAGGGAAGGCAAGCTGCTGTCTGAGTTCGTGGTGCGGGTCAACCTTTACCCTAGCCCCTTCGAGGGGCTCAGGGCAGGCTCTCTCCCTCTCCCATGAAGGGAGGGTGGAACGTCTGCAAGACCGAAATTGCGCGCAGCGGAACCCCATCCCAACCTTCCCCAGCAGCCTGGGGAAGGGGTCAAAGGATTGCTTCTTCCGTCGCAAACGGCAGTTGCGCATTGGTCTCCAACGAGGGAGAGGGAACCGGAGAGGTGACGCCGTGGGCCGTTGTGAGTCATTCTTGCAGCCAATGACAAGTCTATCCTTTGACGACGGGGCGCATGGCGAGGATGTGCTCGGGGCCGGTGGCGCAGCACCCGCCGATGATCCGGGCCCCGCGCTTCTTCCAATCCGCGGCGTACTCGGCGAGGCTTGACGGCGACTCGCCCCTGGACGAGATGATGTCGGGGCCGATCCTGGTCCTGCCGCCGACCATTGCCATGGGGTTGTAGCCGATGTTGGGGTATATGCCCACAGGCCCATCGTAGACCTCCATCAGCATCGGGAGGCAGGCGTCCAAGGACGCGGACCTGCTGCACATCAGCAGGATGGCGTCGACGGGATGGCCTTCCAGCGCGCGGACGAGGTCCTCGAAGGACTCACCGTACTGCATCTGCCTGTCCGGGCTAAGGTGGCGAACTCCCAGCCACACCGGGAGCCCGATTGCCGCGCTCGCGTCCACGGCTTCCACGCAGTCCTCTATGTAACCCATGTACTCGGCGAGGATGACGTCGGCGCCAGCGTCGGCCATGATTTGGGCATGCTCAGCGAACTCGGCGTGGTAGGCGTCGCGGCCCATGATCTGGACGTCCGTGCCCTGGCCCACGCCGAGCATCTCAAGGCCGAGGCCGGCCATTCCGCCGGCAACGTACGCTTCGGGGTCCATCTGATCACGGGCGGACACGGCGTTGACGGCAGCGGCGGAGGCGTACTCCTGCCAACGGTCCCCGAGGCCCACGGGCTCAAACCTGCTCCTGGTGGTGCGGAAGTTGTTGCTGATGATGACGTCGGCTCCACAGCGCAGGTAGTCGCGGTGCACCTGCTGCACGACGTCCGCCGCGTCGACGTTGGCGGTGGCCGACCAGGGACCGAGCTTGTCGCCCTGGCTGCCGAGCAGGACATCGACGCCGCGCCGCTGGATCTCTGAGCCGGTGCCGCCGTCCATGAGCAGCGTCTCCCCGGCGGCTATGCGGTCCATTACTTTGACAGTGGGCATTGTGTTGTTCCTTTGCTAGCGTGTCGTAAGTGACACACCCTCTAGTTTCATGTTCACCCTCGCAAGGACGCAGTGCAGGCTCTGTCCCATCTAGAAGACGTTTGCGGTACTAGTACTACCCCTCATCCTAACCTTCTCCCACAAGGGGAGAAGGAACCAGAGGGTCTCCATCAAGGCAGAGGAGTTCAGAGAGCACCAATCACGGAAAGGGACTCCTGATCGACCGGTCCTGTTCAACGAATATTCAAAGCAGGCCATTAATCTCCGTCAACGATAGGGCGCATGGCGAGGGTGTGCTCCGGGCCGGTGGCGCAGCAGCCGCCGATGATCTGGGCGCCCAGGGCCCTCCACTCGGCCGCGTGGACCGCCAGTTCGGATGGGGAGTATCCATGGGTGTTGAGCATGTTCGCGCCGGTGTGCGGGCGGCCACCCAAGGGGGCCATGGGGTTGTAGCCGATGTTGGGGTAGCCGCCTACAGAGCCGTGGTAAGTCTCGCGCAGGATGGGCAGACCGGCGGTAACGGCCTCAGGTCTGCAGCACATGAGCATAACGGCGTCCACCCTCATGCCTTCGAGCGCGCGGCCGAGGTCGGCCAGGCTCTCGCCGGCGACCATCGATCCGTCGAGTTGGATGCCGCGAATGCTGAGGAAGAGCGGCAGGTCGAACTCGGAGCAGACGTCGACCATCTCGACGCAGTCGGCGATGTGGGCGACGAACTCCGGGAAGATGATGTCGACGCCGGTGTCTACGAGCAAGGCGGCCTGCTCTCGGACCTCGGCGCGGAAGGCGTCGCGGCCCATGGTGACGACGTCCGGTTCCTTTGTGCCGGTGATGCTGCTGAACGTTGGCGGGCCGAACGTGCCGGCGACGTAGGCCTCAGGGTTCTGACTATCGCGCGCCACGACGGCGTTCTCGCCGCCCGCCCGGGCGTAGTCTGCCCACTGGTCTTCGAGGCCGATGCGCGCCATGCGGGTCCGTGTCGTCCAGAAGTTGTTGCTCAGAATCAGTTCAGCGCCGCAGCGCAGGTAGTCCTGGTGCACCTGCTGCACAACATCGGCAAATTCGACATTTGAGGTGGCCGACCAGGCTTTGAGGTCAGTCTCCGCCGTGGCGCCTACGTGCACGTTCGCACCCCGGCGCTGCACCTCGGAGCCGGTGCCGCCATCCATGAGGATGTGCTCCCCGTCGTTCAGCCGGTCGACAATGGAACGGGATGGCATTGTCTGCCCCCTTTCACCTTACGTTCTCCCTGGGGGGGAGGATGCTCCAGCTTTTCTCTACCCGCCCTTGACGATGGGGCGCATGGCGAGGATGTGCTCCGGGCCGGAGGCGCAGCAGCCGCCGATGATCTTCACGCCCTTGTCTTTCCAATTCCCTGCGTACTCGGCCACCATCGAAGGAGAGTCCGACGTCGGAGAGATGATGTCAGGGCCTGAGCGCTGCCGGCCGCGGACAGGCGCCATCGGGTTGTAGCCCACGTTGGGGTAGGCGCCGACCACGCCGTCGAACGCCTCACTGAGCTTTTCAAGAGCGGCGTCGGTCGGGCCGGGCCGCGTGCACATTATCAGGATCGCGTCGACCTGGCGTCCATCCAGACCGTCCACAAGGTCCTGGAAGGACTCGCCGAACTGCATCGTCCCATCATCGTTGGCGTGCCGGACTCCTAGCCACACGGGCAGATCGAAGCCCTGACAGGCGTCGACCGCGGCCACGCAGTCCTCCACGTGCCCAATGTACTCCGGCAGCAGTATGTCGACGCCGGCCTTAGCGAGCAGGTCGGCGTGCTCAAGGTACGCCTCGTAGTAGACGTCCCGGCCGAGCACTTCGCAGTCGGACTTGCCGCGCTCCGTGCCGCGCCGGGGAATCGGGGTGGCCATCCCCCCGGCCACGTATGCGTCCTCGTTCATGGCGTCCCTGGCGGCGATAGCGTTGTGCGCCGCGGCCTCAGCGTACTCCTGCCAGCGATCTCCCAGACCGATCTGCTCCAGGCGGCCGCGCGTGGTCCAGAAGTTGTTGCTGATCAGGACGTCGGCGCCGCAGCGCAGGTAGTCCTGGTGCACCTGCTGGACAACGTCGGCGTGGTCGATGTTCGCGGTGGCGGACCAGGCGAGGAGCTCGGTCTCGGCCGTTGCGCCGACGAGGACGTCAGCGCCGCGCCTCTGCACCTCGGAGCCGGTGCCGCCGTCCATGAGAATGTTCTCGCCCGCTGCGAGCCGGTCGGTTATGGATGCTCTTGCCATGTTCGCTCCTTAAGAATTCGTCCGCCAATCACAAATGTCTCTGTCCCACCCGCCCGCCCGGATGGTTGTGGGGGTTCCCCCCACTCCCCCGGTAGCGGAGGGCGTGACCTCTTCCCGAATCGGGCTAGGGAAATTGTAAGGCTTAAGCGAGTTTAACGCGCAACTCCGCCTTGTCATTCCCACATAGGCGAGAATGACACCCTAGCAGGGTCAAGCTTATCGTGGGATCGTACCAACGTCTGAACTGGATCCTCCAAGGCGAATCTGAGACACGATATCACGCCTGCATTACTGCGCGCATTGCAATTATGTGCTCGGGGCCGGAGGCGCAGCAGCCTCCCACGATTCGCGCGCCCATGTCCAGCCAGTCCTTGACGAACTCGGCGGTGCGGGAGGGCGTGTACTCGCCTAGCTGAATGAAGTCTGAACCCTCCGCGGGCAACTGGTTGGTGAGCATTTCGGGCTCGCGCAGCTGCGCGAGGGGAGCGTAACCGAGGTTCGGATATGCGCCGACCATGCCATCAAAGGCGGGGATAAGCACCTTCAACCCGGCGGTGATTGCCTGCGGGTTGCTGCACATCAGGAGGACGGCGTCGACAGGATGGCCCTTCAGCGCGTCGGCGAGGTCCGCTAGGCTCTCACCGTACTGCATGGATGCGTCTCCAGCGTTGATGTGCCTCACGCCAAGCCACACCGGCAGGCCCGCCTCGGCGCACGCGTCGACGGCAGCCACGCAGTCGTCTTTGTAGCCAACGTATTCAGGGAGAATCACATCGGCGCCTTCCTCGGCGCACAGCTTCGCGTGGTCAGCGTACTGCTTATGGTACTCGTGGCCGAGCGCCTTAGCGTCAGGCTCGGTCGACCCTGCTCCGGGAGGGGCGATGCCCGCGGCCACGTACGCGTCGGGATTCTGCGCGTCGCGGGCCTGGACCGCGTTCCGCATGGCGGCGCGCGCGTAGTCCTCCCACCTGTCCTCGAGGCCGATCGTGGCCAGACGGTACGGGATGGTCCAGAAATTGTTGCTGATGATCATCTCAGCGCCGACGCGCAGGTAGTCCCTGTGGACCTCCTGGACCACGTCAGAGAAATCGATGTTCGCCGTCGCGGACCAAGCCTGCTGGCCGGTCTGCGCGGTGGTGTCGACCAGAACGTTGGCGCCCCGGCGATGAAGCTCCGAGCCGGTGCCGCCGTCCATGAGCAGAGGGGGCCCGGTGTTCAGGCGGTCCCTTATCGAGAGTGAAGGCAACGTATTCTCCTTTTTTGCGTTTAACTGCGGTAAACCGGAACGGGAAACTGCAGTACTAGGCACCCTTCACGATCGGCCGCATAGCCATGATGTGCTCAGGGCCGGAGGCGCAGCAACCACCGATGATCTGCGCTCCCATCTCCTTCCACTCCGCCGCAAACTCAGCCATGCGCGAGGGCGGGTAGCTCTCGGTCTGTAGTATGTCCTGGCCCTTCGCTTCCTCCTGGTTGGTCAGGAGGGGATTGTCTCGCAGCGGTCCGGTCGGGTTGTAACCGATGTTGGGGTAGGCGCCAATGACGCCGTCGAACGCGTCGCGGAGGACGCCAAGCGCGGCAGTCGTGGCGGGCGGGTTGCTGCACATGACCAGTATGGCGTCTACCGGATGGCCTTTCAGCGCCAGTGCGAGGTCGGCAAGTCTCTCACCGTAGTGCATACTCCCGTCGTTCGCGACGTGCCGCACGCCAAGCCAGACCGGCTTCCCAGCCTCGGCGCAGGCGTCGACTGACTCCACGCAGTCAGCAATGCGCCCCATGTACTCGGGGAGCATTACGTCGGCGCCCTCACCGGCAAGCAGCCGGGCCTCATCAGCGAATTCCTTGTGAAACCGGTCCCTGCCCATGATCTCAACGTCCGGGGGATTGTTGCCCTCTGGCAGGGGCGACACCAGGTAGTCCTGGTCCTCCTTGCCGAACCGCCTCTGTAGGTTGGGCGGGGCCATTCCGCCGGCCACGTACGCCTCCGGGGCCATGTCGTCCCGGGCGTTCACGGCGTTGCGGGCGGCCGCAGTCGCGTATTCTTCCCAGCGGTCTTCCAGCCCGGAGCGGCGTAAGACCGTGGGGCGGGTCCAGAAGTTGTTGCTGATAATCACGTCGGCGCCGACGCGAAGGTAGTCCTGGTGAATCTGCGTAACTACGTCACCCGCGTCCACGTTGGCCTGGGCGGTCCAAGTCTCGAGGCCCTTGGACTCGGTCGCGTCCTTCAGTACATTCACGCCGCGGCGGTGGAGCTCGGAGCCCAAACCGCCGTCCATCAACAGTAACTCGCCCGCGTTCAGGCGGTCGGTCACGCTTCGCCTAGGCATTCAGACCTCCTTCCGGATCACGCAACGCCCGCGGCCGGTCGTGCCGCCTTCACGACGTCCCGTTGGGCCAGGGTGTGCTCCGGCCCTGTGGCGCAACAGCCGCCGATGATCTGAGCGCCAAGGTTCTTCCACTCCTGGGAGAACTCGCCGAGCCGTGATGGCGTATAGCCGCCGAGGTTAAGGAAGTCTCCGGTGTACTCGAACTCCTGGTAGACAGGATCCGAGCCCTTTCCCAAGGGGGCGACCGGCGAATAGCCGATGTTCGGGTAAGCGCCGATGATGCCGCCGTACGTTCTCCTGAGGATGGGGATGCCGGCTGTGATCGACTCGGGGAGACAGCACATGAGAAGCACGGCGTCGACGGGATGCCCTTCGAGCGCGCGGCCGAGGTCTTCCAGGCTCTCACCGTATTGCATCTCGCCTTCCGCGGTGATGTGGCGGACGCCCAGCCACACGGGGAGACCAGCCTCCGCGCATGCGTCCACGGCGGCGACGCAGTCATCGATGTAGCCTATGTACTCTGGGAGGAGCAGGTCCACGCCCTCTTCGGCAAGCAGTTTCGCGTGGTCCGCGAACTCCTTCTTGTAAGCGTCTTCGCCCATGATCTGAACGTCCGAACGTTCCTCGCCGCTGCTCCCAGCCTGTTTGGTGGGCGCGGCGATGCCGCCGGCCACGTAGACCTCCGAGGCCATGGCCTCCCGCGCCTTCACCGCGTTGCGCGCGGCGGCACGGGAATACTCCTCCCACCTGTCCGCGAGGCCAATGGGCTCCAGGCGGGAAGGTCCGGTCCAGAAGTTGTTGCTGATAATCACGTCGGCCCCGCAGCGGATGTAGTCCTGGTGCACCTGCTGGACGACGTGCGCGAAGTCGACGTTCGCGGTGGCGGACCACGCCTGCAGGCCCTTCTCAGGGGACGCGCCGATGAGCACTTCGGCGCCGCGGCGCTGGATCTCGGAGCCGGTGCCTCCATCCATCAGCAGGAGGTCACCCGACCTAAGCCGATCCATCACGTTTCTCGACGGCATAGCTACACCTCCTCTTTCAGGCGTTTAAGTAACCATCCAGTGTATCGGAAGAGGCTCTCTCACTACGGGAAAGTCAGATAGTAGTACGACCCCGGCGGCAGGAGGAAGTCGACAACATCGGCCACCTCGTACCAACCGGACCCGAACAGAAGCCCATCGTGCTTGACCACCCACGAGTGCTTCCTCTCCCTACGTTCATCTTGCGCAGGGTTAAGGTAGAAGTAGTCCACCCACTTGCCCTCACCCGTTGCGCCTATCAACTCGCGGCCAAAGTCATAGCCGTAGATGTCCTTTCCAAAGTCTTCTTTAAGGTCCTTTCCTATGTTCTCTGGGATCGTGGCATGGGCAATCATGGCGTCGTTGTCATCTGCGATGAAGATGTACCACTGGCCATCAACGCTGGCCGCGGTGTTGTAGTACTCGACGGTGGCTTCACGGCCTTCGTTCTCGTAACGGTTGATGGCCTTCTCCACGAACGCCTTGGTGTACCCGGCGGGGTCGGACTTGATCACGGACTCTGAGTCCGAACTCCTCTCGTACCAGCCGGAACCGAACAGAAGCTCGTCGTGCTTCACCACCCAGGAGTGTTTGACTTCCTGTTGGTTGCGGCGGGACGGGTTCAGGAACGTATAGTCAATCCACTGGCCATCCTCGGTAGTGGCGAGCATCTGCTCCCCGAAGTCTTTGCCGGTAATGTCGGTACCAAGAACGCCAGTCAGGCTACGTCCCACGTTATCTGGAATGGTCGGGTGAGAGACGATCACACCGTCTTCATCCACGATGAAGACGTACCACTCGCCGTTAACGCTCTCCTCAGTGTTGAAGTGGGCGATGGTGGCGTCGCGGCCATCCCTGTCGTAGCGGCGCACCGCGTCCTCTACGAACCGCTTGGTATACAAGCCCGGCTCCAGTTCAGCGATGATGTCGCTGTAGGAGGGTTCGGGCGCCTCGCCAAGTGACAGGGGATCGGGGAAGAACAGAACAATGACCAAGGCCGCCGCCGCCAGTACCACGGCCATGCCGATAACTATCTGAGCCTTCATTCTAGTTCGCGCTCCTTCAGTGGGAAATGTGAGCTATGAGGGACGCACCGCCCATGAGAAGTGCAGCCAAGTCAGTACAGGGCAGGGGCGTCAGGCAGCCTTTACGACGGGCGCCATGGCCTCGATGTGCTCCGGCCCGGCCGCGCAGCAACCTCCTATGATCTGTGCGCCCATTTCCATCCACTGCTGCGCGAATTCCGCCATGCGCTCGGGAGGGTAGGCGCTCGTCTCGATGACGTGCCACTGCTCGGTGCGGGACGTCCCGAAGTTGGGGTTCTTGCCGTAACCGATGTTCGGGTACACGCCGACAATGCCGTCGAACTCGTCCTGGAGTTGGGGCAGGCCCGCGGTAATGCCTTCCGGGAAGCTGCACATGAGCAGAATCACGTCAACGGGGTGGCCGCGAAGCGCCTTGGCCAGATCTCCCAGCTTTTCGCCCTTGATCTCCATAACTCCGTCATTGTCCAGGTGGCATACGCCGAGGAACACGGGCAGGCCAACCGTGGCGCAAGCGTCCACCGCGGTCACCGCGTGTTCGATTCTCCCCACGTACTCCGGCAGCATAAGGTCCACGCCTACGTCGGCGAGCACGCGGGACTGGTCCTCAAACTCCTTTCGCACGTCTGTATCCGGGGGCGCGACCCCTCCGGCCACGTACGCTTCGGGATTTACGTTGTCCCTGGCCTGGAGCGCGATTTCGCCGCCGGCTCGTGTGTACTCCTCCCAGTTGTCGGCCTCGCCAATGGTCGCCAGCTTGGGACGGCTCGTCCAGAAGTTGTTGGAGATGATCAGGTCAGCGCCGATTCTCAGATACTCTTCGTGAACCTGGCGTACGACATTTGGGGCGTCGACGTTGGCCGAACCGGACCAGACGGCCAGGTCGTCCATCGTAGAGCCTTTGGACACGTTAACGCCGCGCCTGCCCAACTCTGAGCCGGTGGCGCCGTCCATGAGGAGAACATCTCCAGCGTTTAGCCGATCCATGATGCTTCGAGATGGCACGGTTTCCTCCTGTATGCAGGTGGAACTGTCAGGTGGCGCATTGTATTACAATTGCCGCGTAGGTTGGACGAGGCGGCCTTCGGTTCAAGTAACTTCACAGACACGCACAGGGCGCCGCAGCAGCCGGCTTAGACACGCTTCCCGGGGAGGTATACCCATGGTCAAGACGCACGACTGCATCGTGATCGGCGGGGGCGCGGCCGGCCTGCTGGCAGCGGTAACGCTGAGGGAAGCGGGGCGCGACGTGATACTGCTGGAGGCGCGCGACAGGCTCGGCGGTAGAGCATACTCGGCGCCGCTGTCCGAGGGCACAATGGTCGAGCACGGAGCCCAGTACGTACACGGCGCCACTATCCCGACGTGGGAGTTCATCCTGCGATTCGGCCTGCAGACCCACCACGCGGACATCGGCGGCTCGGGAAGCTACGCCAACATCTTCAGGGACGGCGAGTGGACGGACAGCGACAGCACGATACGAGAAGCCGCGGAGGGATTGGAGAGGGCAGTGGGCCATCCAAATCCCGACACGATGAGCTTCCGGGAGTCGCTTCAAGCCGTCGGCCTGACCGGGGATGCGCTGCTGCACGCAGAGAGGATGATGGCAGTCTCAGCGCCGATGGACCCCGATCTACTGAGCGCACGGAACGCGTCTGAGATCCACCACCTGCACGACACGACGGACGATCCGGTTACGGGCGTGACGCGGCCCGGCAACCCGAATGTGGTGCTAACCGGAGGCTACAAGGCGCTCTGGGACGCGTTGAGCGAATCGATCTCGGACATCATCCACCTAGGCACACCGGCTGAAGCGGTGGACTGGCTTAAAGATGGCGTCACGGTTCATTCCGGGGCCAGGGAGTTTCGCGCGCGTACGGCCATCGTCACGTTGCCGGTGGGCGTGCTGCAGGCGGGCGTCCCGGAGTTCAGGCCGGCCTTGCCTGAAGCGAAGCGGGCGTCATTCATGGATATGGACAGCGGCGGGCTCATGAAGGTAATCGCCGAGTTCCGCCGCGCGTGGTGGGAAGACCATCTCGGGAACGTTCCGAGCATTAGGTACGCAGACCCGTCGCCGTTTAGCGGAATGATGAACCCGTTCTGGAACCGGCCCGGGCCGCCGTCGCTGCTGTCGTTCATAGGGACGCCGTATGTGGCGGAACTCTCAGGAAATCCGGAGCGCGTACGTGGCGCATACCTAGGACAGCTTATGGAGATGTTCCCCGGAATCGACATCGAGAGCGAGCTGGTGAGCCTGGAGGTCGTCGACTGGCCGGCCGATCCGTGGACAATGGGCGGCGTGAGCACGGTCCCAAAGGGCAAGTATCAGGCGCGGGCCGATCTCGCGGCGCCTACTCCGCCGCTATTCTGGGCGGGCGAGGCGACCCACACGGGCGGCTACGCGGAGTGCGTCCACGGTGCGCTGGACTCCGGACGACGCGCCGCATACGAGGTCGCGCACGCCACGCAGCCTGCCTACGCCGCGGGCTCTGGCGAGCCCCTCGACTGGTGGCGGTACAACGAAAGGATGAGGGAGCCTCGAAGTTGACGGCTACGGAGGTCTATGGCACCAGGCGGCGCCAGACATGACCAGAGTCAACGACAGTCTGAAGAGGTAGAAATGCCAAGAGACTCCAAGGGTAAGCTAAAGACCAAAATGCTCCGAGTATCTAGAGTAGTCGAGGCGAGCGGAGAGGAGTTGGTCGTCACCGACGAGGACCGACCGGTGCTTCGCATCCTACCAATCGCGAACCGGGGAACGGTGGAGGAAGCGTTCGGTGCGATTCGAGGCAAACCTGACTACTACGAAGACATCGACACGCCCACTAGTGAGAAGTGGGCGGATGCGCTGTGATCGTTCTGGACACCCTACCGGATGACGCTGTCACCAAGCGCGGCTCAAACGATCTCAGATTCTGAACGCATCGCCGTCAGTTCGATATCAATCTGGGAGATAGGCATCAAGTCCAAGAAGAACAAGCTCCGTCTGCCACTGTCGCTACGGGAGTTCGCCGACAGGCTCTCAAGAGTGGACCGCCTCGAACTGCTGGCAGTTGATACGCCGACATGGATCGAAAGTCTCGAATTGGACTGGGACCATAACGATCCTACCGGCCGTGTCATCGTGGCCACCGCTGCACTTCATGCCAGCCCGCTGGTAACTTCCGACACCAAGATACGCTCCTTCTACGCCCAATCTGTTTGGTGAAGCGCCGCATGCCCACGGCGCGCCGCATATGAAGTCGCGCACACCTCAGCGTCGGGCGAGCCTCTGGGATGGTGACGGTACAACGAAAGGATGCGGCCCAGGAGCAGATCCTAGACCCGCTCCCGTCCTTCCCGGACCAAAGTGCCTATCTCGGGAGTAGTTACGTTCAGATCGACGCTCTTTACATCGAGCGGGTACGGGGACTTCCCAGGTGAAGGCGGCGGAAGAGGCCTGCGGCGAGACGACCTAGTCCGGATCGGTCTGCTTCTTTGCTGATGCTCCTTACATTCCCGCCCTGGTGATTACTTCGATCAGCCTGCCCCTCAACGGTCAATCGGCTGAGAGTAGCTCGCATAGTGCATTTTCTATGGCGCTCCTGTCAGGGATCTTCCAGTCTGGATAGTTGAACACCCTGTACCGGACGTAGTCACTCAGTCCGTCCTCGTCGTAGATCTGCTTTGCCGCCAGCAATTCCAGGAGCAGCGCGCGACGGTGTGCGTAGGCGTGGGACCTGCCGGCCAGCTTGTGGCAGACTTCGGTGTGCTCGTGGAATGCGCTCAGGTCCGCACGCATCGAGTCGGCTCTGACGGGGCTTGGGCACTTAGATGTTGCCGTCCTTGTCGTGTATCGCCGGTTCAGACCCCAGAGGCCATGGATCGCAGATCGAGTACGTGACCTCGACGTCGGCGATCACCGTCAATCTCGTCGCTCGAACTGCGTCCTTGATCTGCCGTATGTGACGGTCGACTTCCCCGCCTTCGTGCGGAAGCCGAATCCTTCTGGGCACGAGTCCTCCCGTCTACTGCCTACTGCTACTTCCGCCGATGCGCTCAAGCGTGAACGGGTCGAGGAGTCACGAGCGGGCCTGGCTTACAGACGCTAGCACTATGGATTGCCCCACCCGGGGTTGTCGCCCCGCATCCGGTCCAGCCAGTCGTTCCGTTTTTCGGGAGTGAAAAGTTCCTCGCAGGCTTCCCTCATCACCCCTTCGGTCAGATCGACCCTCCGGCCGGCTCCGGCCATGATCAGCAGTCCCGACACCGAATACTCGCCATATGTCCGGTGTTCTCCCTCGAATCTACCCCCAAGTACCAGTGTGTCAATGCCGGAGTTCATGATCGCCCCACAGCACATGGGGCAGGGCTCGAATGTACCGTACATGGAGCAGCCTGACAGGTATGCGCTTCCCAGATTCGCGGCCGCATTCCGAATGGCGAGCAGCTCGGCGTGCGCGGTAGGGTCGGAGTCGACCATCACGCGCGGCTCGCTCTGCCCGACGATCTCGCCATCCTTCACGACGATGGCCGCGACAGGCACGTCGCCGTGGGACTCAGCCGTCCGGGCCAGGTCCAAGGCCCGCTGCATTATCCTCTCATCGATAGCCACACTCGCCTCCTATCTCCAGGAACGGTCTCCTCAGTCTCGCAACTGATTCTTCATGTCAGGGGAAGCCGGGCCCTGCCGGGGGTACTGACGCTGTTCAGAGAGTCCGATGCCGACCTGCCTCAGCCCTTTGTACCACCCGCTCTGCAAGACCGACAAGGATGTGGACATCCGCCACGAGGATGAGTATCAGAGCCAACTACGCTCAGGTCTCTTGGTGACGTGAGCATTCCCCCAAGGATTAGCAGTCGCCAGCCGGAAACTCGGACTTCGTGGAGACATGAGGTCTGCGAGCACCGCCATCTCGACATGGCGAGAAGTCCTTCGTTAGAGAGACCGCCACCCAGTGTTAACGCATATGCGTCCATTGCTCGTGACGCAACCACAGTGGTCCAGGGCCTGTCAACACTATCGCAGCGCATCAGCGATTAGGGCGAACAATATGAATCCGAGAAAGAGAGCGTCCAGCTTTTCAAAACGGGAGAAGATACGGCGATAGCCCTTCAACCTCCGGAACAGGCGCTCGATCTCGTTTCGCCTCTTGTACATTTCCCTGTCGTATTCCCAGGGCTCGACCCGGCTGCTGAGCGGTGGAACGACAGGCGTAAATCCGAGCGCCAGCGCAAGTTGGCGCGTCTCGTCGCCCTCGTACGCCCGGTCCATCGCCAAAGCCGGACGTGGCGTTGTGCGCCAAGACGCCTGAGCAGCCTGCGCCTTTCAGGAGCATCGTGGGCCTGTCCGGGAGAGAGTGAGAAGGTCATGGCCGTTCGAGCATCCGCGGCAACCATATGAATCTTGGTAGTCCATCCGCCACGGGATCTGCCGATGGATTGCGGTCCGTTTTTCTTAAAGCTCCCGTGCCGTCGGGGTGTACCTTTACGATGGTACTGTCCATCGAGACCGCCTCAAGCTTGATGCGGAGTATCGGTTCCCGCTGCAGGCGTTCAAACACCCTGTCGAGCACGCCGCTCTTTGACCAGCGATTCATCCTGGTGTAGATCGTGTGCCAGTTACCAAAGCGTCCCGGCAACCCGCGCCACTTGCATCCGTTCTCAGCGACGTACAGGATGGCGTTGAGTACCTGCAGATTGGATATGCTTACGTTGCCCCGCTGAACCGGCAGGCAGGGAGCGATGCGTTCGTACTGGGTTTATGTGATTTCCATCCGCCAAAGATAACAGAATCAGACCAATTAGTGTTAACAGGCCCTAGTCCAGGCCACAGTCCCGGGGACCGGGAAAAGGATGCGGGCTGAGGAAGGCGCTCCTGACCCTGACCAAGAATGATTGCCCACGACGGTCAATTTGCTGACAATCGACATCAAGTCGTGCGCACAAAGAGGAGAGCGGACAGATGCCAAAGGCTGACAGTAAGGCGGCGCGTTCGGCCCATAGCGGCCCGGAAGAGAAACACCGCATCGGCGCGGCCGCCCAGGAGCGGCTGGACAGGTTGCTGGGAACGTTCGAGTCCGGAAGAGAGAGGATGACGGGATATCCGGGCAACCTGGAGTATGACTACTCAGCCTTACTTCCGTTCCTGCAGTACTCCGGCAACAACATAGGCGATCCATTTCACGACAGCATCTATGCCAGCAACACGCATGAGATCGAACGGGAAGTCATCGGCGAGTTCGCGGACCTAATGAAGATCCCCAGGGACGAAGCGTGGGGGTATGTTACGTCGGGAGGGACTGAAGGCAACTTGTACGGGCTGTACATTGGACGCGAGATGTTCCCCGAAGGAATCGTGTACTTCTCCCAGGACACGCACTATAGCGTCGTGAAACTCCTGCGCCTCCTGAAGGCGCGCAACATAATGGTGAAGAGCCAGGAGAACGGCGAGATCGACTACGACGACCTGTACGACACGGTACGGGTCAACCGCGACTTACCGGTGATAGTCATAGCCAACATCGGCACAACCATGAAGGGCGCGACTGACGATCTGGACAGAGTCCGCGACATACTGGCCGATCTTGCCGTGTCTGACCGCTACATTCATGCTGATGCGGCGTTGAGCGGCATGGTCCTGCCGTTTGTGGAAGACCCGCAGCCCTTTGGGTTCGACTCTGGAGTCGACAGCATATCTGTCAGTGGCCACAAGATGATCGGCGCTCCCCTGCCATGCGGCGTCGCCCTGACGCGCAAGCGGTATGTTTCACGCGTCGCCCGCTCGATAGATTACGTCGGCGTCTTGGACACAACACTCACCGGTTCACGCAACGCATTTACTCCTTTGTTGATCTGGTATGCGTTCCAGCGATATGGACTGGACGGTTTCAGATCGATGGTGACGAGTTGTCTCTCTGTGGCGAAGTACGCGGAAGAGCGGTTCAATGAAGTCGGCATCCCCGCGTGGCGAAACAGAAACTCCCTTACAGTGGTGTTTCCCAGGCCGCCAGAGGACCTGATTCGCAAGTGGCAGATTGCGCCAAGCGAGGAGATAGCACACATTATCACGATGCCACACGTGACTTACGAACTTGTAGACGCGTTGGTCGATGATGTGATGGAAGGTTTGACCTCCAGGAGGACGCAAAGATGAACAGAGTGATTGTGATGGGTAAGAACGAAGTCGGAGTGCTTGCTGACATAACCGCGCCTCTTGCCTCGGCCGGCGTCAACATCCTGACGATCAATACGGACAGCACAGGTGAATCCGATCTGGTCATACTGACGACCGAAGACAACGACGCCGCCCTCGAAGCTCTCACAGCGGCTGGCTTTCGGGCGATCATCGACGAGACGCTGATTGTCCGGCTGCGTGACGAGCCTGGCGCTCTGGCAAGGGTTGCCGAGAAGTTCAAGAACGCCGGCATCAACATACAGAGTCTCCACATCGTGGAGCGCAGAGCAGGATTCGCCATCCTGTCTCTGTCGGTAGATGACCGCGAAGGAGCGACGGCGCTGCTGGACAGTTCGATGGTGGTCTAGCGGCCCGCGCAGTTGCTATGCCGGAGGGGTGGCCGTCGACTTCAACCGGCAAACGCAGCGCCCCCGGCTGGCAGGAGTATGCGTCCGCTCCGCCGTCCTCCAGATGCGGACAGCTTCTCCCATGCGCACCCAAGCAACAAGGGCGCCGCGAAGAACACGGCGCCCTTGATTACGGGCCTGCTGTGATGGCTCAGTCCCTAGGAAGCCAGCTCGGTCTTGGGGAGCTCCTTCGTGGGGTCTAGGAACGGCACCCGCACGACCTCGGCGTCGACGGCGCCGTCCTTAGGCAACTGGACCTTGACCACCGTACCGCGCCTCCAGTGCGACCGGGGCATGACGGCGAGGGCGATATTGGACTCAACGGCGGGTGACCAGAACGCGCTCGTCACGTAGCCGACGTCCGCGCCGGAGTCGTTGTCCTTCACGAGGTAGAAGTCTTCATTGTACCAGATGATCGGCTCGCCGCCGAGCCTCAGGCCGACGAGGCGCTGCTGGACTCCCTCTTCCTTGATCCTGGCCAGAGCTTCCTTGCCTATGAAGTCGCCCTTCTTCTCGAGGTCAACCTGCCAGCCCAGCCGGACCTCGAATGGGTTGTTCTCAATGTCCATGTCCTGGCCGTAGGAGAGGATGCCGGCTTCGAGGCGTCTGCTGTGGCTGGGAGCTATGACGCCGAGATTGAACTCCTGCCCCTGCTCCAGGATGTAAGGCCACACGTGGTCGGCGTGAATCATGGCGTCGTGCAGGTAGACCTCAAATCCCACCTCGCCCGAGAAGCCGGTTCGTGAGATGGTGACCTTGTGCCCGTTGATCTCGTCGTGGATCAGCGTGTAGTAGGGCATCTCACGGACGTGCGAGCCCACCATCTTCTCCACCAGCAGGACTGACTTTGGTCCCTGTATCTGGATGGGGGACACGTCTATCTCGTGGATGTCCACATTGAACCTGCCGGAAGCGTTCACGCCCTGAGCCCAAAGCAGGACATCGGAGTCGGAAATGCTAAACCAGAACTCGTCTTCCGCGACGCGAAGCAGGACAGGGTCGTTGATGATGCCACCGTACTGGTTGCAGAGAATGACGTAGCGTGCCTGCATTGGCGGCACCCAGGTTTCAACGTCACGGGTTATGAGCAGGTCCACGAAGGCGGCGGCGTCCGGACCCTTGACCATAATCTGCCGTTCGACCGCCACGTCCCACATACTGACGTGCTCAGTGAGGTACTTGTACTCCTCAAACAGGCCGCCGTCCTCAGGCTTGATGTAGGCCCTTGGGTGGTACATGTGGTTGTACGTGGTGTAGGCCCAACAACCGGCCGCCTTGGACATGTGCCACCACGGGGACTTGCGTATGCGGGTGGAGATCAGCATCTGCGCGTCGCTGTTCCCACTCTGCCTCAGGTTTATCGGCAGATGCCGCTCCTTGAGGCCTTCGATCTCTAATGTCTGCGCCATCTTAGGTTAAACCTCCGATTCTATTTGCATTCACTTTCATCGGCGGGAGCTCCCCGCCGTTGGCGACGGCATTCTACACGCTTGGACCGGCTCGAGGCAGGTCTCCGCGGAAATCAGCAACCTGCAAACAGGTTGCTGGGAGAGCATGCGCCGATCAAAGCAGTTCTCTCTTGAACGACTCTACCCAACGGCGCTGATGATGCGGCAGCCCGTTGATGCGAACGTCCAGCTCGATGGAGACGTGGATCGCGTCCTGGGTGCTGCGGACGTTGGCGGAGGTGTCCACGTTGATGACGCTGTCCGTGCGCGTGATGGTCCTGAAGTGCTGGCCTATGGCCGTTGTGTCCGCCGGGTTGCGGTTGTTGGCCCATACCTCGAGCTTGGACTCCATCTTGACGGTCATATCCGAGCTGGCCCGGCTTTCGTTCACCTGGTGGATCCTCAGACCGGTGCGGTCCCTCATCATGTCCTGGGTGATCTCCCAGGGCACCGCGCGCGGCGATGCCTCAGGGTACCGGCGGGGCGCGGCGGAAGGTTCGTACTCCATCTCGTCCGGCGGCAACTCCCCTGCGGGAGCGTCCCGCGTGGGCACGACCGGCAGTTCCAGGTACGATTGGCGGCCGCTGTCCCGGTACACGCGGTTCGTGCCGTTGTAAGGCGTCGGCCACAGGTTCGGGAAGTCCGCACTGCTTATGGAGAGCCGTATCCTGTGCCTGCGCTCGAATCGCCAGGCCGTGGCGTCCAGGTCCACGTGCAGCTCGTAGATCTCCCCCGGCTCCATGGGCTCAGGGTCCGTGAGCGAGTTGCGGCGCGTGCCGTTCAGCACTCCAATCGCGGCCTGCGCGCTCGTGCCGTCCGGCGCGATGTCCGAGAGCCGGGCTACGAACGTCATGACTGGCGCCGTGGAGCTCACGTGTACCACGGCCTTGCCCATGCCGATGATCTCCAACGGCTCATCCAGGGGTTCGGACGTGTAGTTCGCCGAGTAGATCTCGTCCACGCGCTGGTCGCTGGGCAGGCTGAAGGGCACGCCCGCGCTCCAGAGGCCGCTCGCTATGCCCACCGATGGCCTGTACTCGTACTCTTCGTAGCCGTCGCGGGCCATGTCCGGGCTACCCGGCGCGAGGTCGGTGCCGAGGTCTAACCGCTGCGTATGGCCGCCTGGGATCGGGAACGCCGGCTCCGTGCGCCAGTAGCCGGAGGTGTGCGTGCGATACGCGTCCGGGACGTCGAACGTCTGCATGTACACGTTGATGTCAGGCTCGTCGGCAATACCGTTGTCGATCCCCTTGAGCCAGTAGTCGCACCACCGCACGGTGAGATGCTCGCGCGCCAGGGACGGTCCGGGCGTCTCGCAGTCCGGCCCGGAGTGGTTCCAAGGACCGATGAACACCTTGGCCTGCGCTGTCATGTGCTGAGACGTCCTTAGCGGAGCGTTGCAGTAACCGTCGCGCCATCCTCCGATGAGCAGGGCCGACGCCTTGATCTCGTGGTAGCGGTCGCGGATGCTGCCGGCGCGCCAGTACTCACCGTCCTTCTGGTTGGCCAGCCACGTGAGCAGGTAGGGATTGTTCTGCTCCAGGTGTTCCTCCCAGATCTCGGCCCAGCGGTCGCCGCTGTACTCCGGGTAGGGCGGCATGGAGTTCATGCCGATCATAGAGCAACCGTACGCGCCTATGTCGTAGTAGCAGCGCCAGGCGCCGCCACGGTAGTGGCAGTCGTCGGTGTACCTGTCGTCGGTGTAGTTCCAGGGAATGATCGTATCCAGGTGAGGCGGCGCCAGCGCGGCGACCTGCACACTGGAGAACCCGCCGTAAGAGCCGCCGGTCATGGCGACCTTGCCGTCGGACCACTCCTGCTCGGCAATCCACTCGATAACGTCGTACCCGTCGCGGTGCTCCACGGGACGGTACTCGTCGTCGTTCATGCCCTCGCTGGAGCCGGTGCCCCGGCAGTCGACGCGGGCGCCCACGTAGCCGTGCTGCGCCCAGTGGTACTGCATCCCGGCCAGCGGCACCTGGTCGTCTTTGCGGTACGGGATGTACGTGAGGATCACCGGCCACGGCCCATCTCCGGCGGGCACGTGAATGTCCAACGCCAGCTTCGTGCCGTCACGAGCGGGCGCCATGATGTTCTTTACAAAGGCGATGCCATCCGTGCCGACCGCCATGGGCCGGACGCCCGAGAAGGTGCTGTCTGCCATGTTCAAGTCTCCCTCGTGAGATGCGCCTGCCAGAATATTGGCTTGCGCCAAAGATAACAAGACCGAGCACATGCCCAGCGCAGGAACCTGCGCACGGACATCCGCCGAATATCGGACTTAGCGGCTACAATCGGACGATCGAGGACCTATGAAACATCTGGCTTGGCGACTCGTGACGGTGCATCTTGGGATGCTCGCACCGCTATGCGTCGCCGTGCTCATAGCGACGGCCTGCGGACGGCCCGCACCCCCACCGCCGGCCACGGCAGCAAGCACCCCCGCGTTCGCCGCCGTCACTCCCTCGGCGACCGTGACGGTCCCTGAATCACCATCAGTCACACCTGAACCAACGTCCGTCGCAGCGCCATTGCCTACCTCTACCGCTATCTCCACAGCGGACTCGAGCGCTCACAACAGAAAGGCGTTGGTCGCTTTCTACCATTCGACGGATGGCGCCAACTGGAAGTACAGCAGAGGCTGGCTGACCGACGACCCAATCGGGGAGTGGCACGGTGTGGGCACCAACGATGAGGGACATGTCATCACACTGGTCCTGAATAGCAACGGGCTGAGCGGCGTGATTCCAGCCGAGTTGGGTAGCCTCCCCAGCCTGAAAATGATCGATCTTCGAAACAACTCAATAGGCGGCGAGTTGCCGCTCGAACTGGGGCGCTTGCACCAACTGAGGGAGCTTTTCCTGAGTGATAACCTGGTGAACGGCGCGATTCCGCCCGAACTTGGCGCGCTGGCGAACCTGCTGGCACTCGATCTCAGAAACAATCAACTCAGCGGTGAGTTGCCTGGCCAATTGGGCGAATTGGCAAACTTGGAAGTCCTGGACCTTCGGACAAACCGGCTTAGCGGCCAGTTACCGCCTGAACTGGGCAGAATGGGCCGCCTGGTGTGGCTTGTCCTCTCAAAGAACCGGCTCAGCGGCCAAATACCGTCCGAGTTTGGACAGTTGACCAAACTGAAGTGGATGAATCTCTCGGAAAACATGTTGACCGGCAATATCCCGGTCGAGTTCGGACGGCTGAGATTGCTCTTCGAACTGGACCTCAACAAAAACAGGTTGAGCGGCGCCATCCCGGGTTGGCTGGGCGAGCTAACCAGCCTGCACATACTGCACCTGGCAGGCAACGAAGGCCTAACCGGCTGCATCCCGTGGGGGCTTCGCTATGTCCACGCCCACGACATGGCCGATCTCGGCCTGCCATACTGCGAGCAGTAGAGGAGCCTTACTTATCGTTGAAGTAAGGTTGAAATAGGGCCCACAGCGCGGACTGCTTCCCCCAGCAGGGCATCCGATTATGACGGACGCTTTCACCAGAACCGAGCGGAAACGGCTTTGCGTTACTTGTCGCTCGGCGAGGGGAAACTGCTGGGTTTTTGACCGTTTACCGCTGCTTTCTAAGCAGCGAGCTCGCTTCTTAACGTTAAATTAAAGTTGCGCCGGCGTCAGCAGCGCGGACGGCATCCGCAAACGCCCTGATCCTGGAGGCGTCCTTAATCCCGCCGGTCTCGACGCCGCTCGACACGTCGACGCACCACGGGCGTACAGCGACAATGGCATGGCCGACGTTCTCCGGCGTTAGCCCGCCGGCCAGGACAGCCTTGAACCGTCGCGTCACCTCTGCGGCTATGGTCCAGTCAAACGTGTGTCCCGTCCCGCCCTGCGCACCCGGGCGGAACGTGTCCAGCAGCGGCATCTGGCAGTGGTCCACCACCGAGCGGGCGCGTCGAACGGTCTCCTGAACGGCGGCGTCTCGGTCGCCGTCGTCCCTGACTCGGACCTGGCGAAGGACGGGCACGGGCATTCGGTCCCAGTAGGCCGCATCCTCGGAGCCGCACAGCTGCACGTAGTCTAGCCCGCACTGCTCAACTACGTCAGCCACAAACTCGGCCGGCTGGTCTGCGAACAGTCCGACGAGGCCAGGGCCAGGCGCATCCGATCGCCCGGCACGGTACTCATCAATGATGGCCTGCGCTTCGTCCACGGCGATCTGACGCCGCACTCCTTCCACGAAGTTGAAGCCCAGGAACTCGGCCCCGGCCTCAGCGGCCACGACGGCGTGTTCAGCGTTCCGCAGGCCGCAAATCTTGAACCTGGTCAAAGCAGAGACTTCAGCATTGCGCCGGGATCGTCGGAGACCATCAGGCACTCGCCAATCAGCGCAGCATGGGCGCCGGCCTGCCGCACCCTCGCGATGTCCGCGCGCGACGCGATGCCGCTCTCGCTGACCACGACCTTGCCCGCCGGTACTAGCGCGGCAAGTCTGTCCGTAGTCTCCAGGTCGGTGTTAAACGTCCTCAGGTCCCGGTTGTTGATGCCGATGACGTCGGCTCCTGCGCTTAGTGCCACATCCAGTTCCCGTTCATCATGCACTTCCACAAGGCACTCCATCCCGAGCTCTTCGCTCAGATCCATCAACTCACGGATCTGCCCTTCAGTGAGCATTGCGACGATCAGTAGGATGGCGTCGGCGCCGTACGTCCTGGCCTCCACGACTTGGTACGGATCGAAGACGAACTCCTTGCGTAGCACCGGCTTGCCGGCAGAATACGTGACCGCCTGGACCTGTTCGAGATGCTCGATCACGCCCTGGAATCGCTCGTTCGTGAGGACGGAGACCGCGGCGGCGCCGTTGCATACGTAGGACCTCGCCAGCGTGGGCGGGTCGAAATCGGCGCAGAGCAGCCCCTTGGACGGAGACGCCTTCTTGATCTCGGCGATGACTCGCACGGAGCTACCCACAAGCGCACCGCCCAAGCTGTGCGGCCGAGGTCGCTTCTCGATGAGGCGTTCCAGTACAGCGATGGGCCTCTCTACTTTGAGACGCTCCACCTCTACACGCTTCTCCTCGACTATCTGCCGCAAAATATCGGGAGTTGACGGCGCGCTCACTGAAAACTCCCTCGCTTGCTCAGTACGCTCACGAGCTCAGATGCGTCCCGGATGATCTCAAGCACTGGCAGGTCCGCGAAGCTCTCCCGCGGCGTAACTCCGGACATGACCGCCACGAAGGACACGTTCGCCCGCCGCGCCGTCTCGGCGTCGGTCACGGTGTCCCCGACGTAGATCGATTCTGAGGGCCGGCAACCGAGTCTGTCTATAGCGTTAAGCAGCCCGCGAGGGTCCGGCTTCAGGACAGGCATGTCTTCGCCGCCGACTATCGCGCCGAAGCGGCCATCCAGGCCGTCACGCTCCAGAACATGCTCGATCCTGCGCCTGTACTTCTGCGACACAATCCCCAGCGAGACTTCAGCCTCTCTCAGTGCATCGACAAGGCTCGGCACGAAATCGTAGAAAGTTATCGAGGCGGCCATGACCTCGTCGGCCCGCTCGATAACCAGCCGAGTGAACTCCTGCGCGCGTCCCCGTTCGTCCTCGCCCGCCAGCGCAATCAGCGCCTCCCCAAGCGCCAGGCCGATAGTCCGGCGAATTGCATCTCCGTCCGCCACGGGCAGGCCCAGCCCGGACAGGGCGTAGTTGATGCTTTCGATAATGCCGTCCGAGGAGTCGGCCAGAGTGTAGTCGAAGTCGAACACCACGCAAGAGGGCCAGCCGTTCGCGTACACAGACCCGCGCCTACTCAAGGGACCGGCTCAGCTCTGTGAGCGCGGCAAGCCGCCCGTGGGCCGCGCCGCTGTCTATCGACTCCGCGGCCCGCTCCACGCCCCCGCGAATGGTGTCAGCAGCCCCTCCGGCGGCGAGGGCCGCGCCCGCGTTCAGAAGCACGATATCGCGAGCCGCTCCCAACGTTCCTCCAAGAACGTCGCGGATGATATCGGCGCTCTCCTCGGGACTTTCAACGCGAATATCCTGGGTGGAGCTTCTTTTCAAGCCGAGGTCCTCCGGCGTGACCTCGTACTCGGTCACGTCGCCGCTGTCGAACTCCCACACGGTGGAGGGTCCGGCGATCGTCAGTTCGTCCATCCCGTCGTTGCCGTGAACAACGAGCGCATGCTCGCTGCCTGACAGCGCCAGCGCCTCCGCCATCTTGGGGCCCAGGTCGGCGTCTGACACGCCAAGCAACCGGCGCTCGGCCCCGGCAGGGTTGGTGAGCGGGCCGAGCAAGTTGAACACCGTGCGGATGCCAATCTCGCGGCGCGGCGCGGCGGCAAACCGCATCGACGGATGGTACCGCTGCGCGAACATGAACCCGAATCCGACATCCCGGATACAGCGGGCAACCGAGTCCGGGCTGAGGTCGATGTTCACCCCGAGTGCTTCCAGGGCATCGGCGCTGCCCGTGGCGCCGGAGGCTGCCCGGTTCCCGTGCTTGGCGACCCTTACGCCCGCGCCGGCTACCACGAAGGCCGCCGCCGTGGAGACGTTGAATGAGCCGGACCGATCGCCGCCCGTGCCGCAAGTATCCAGCAACGGGCCGTCTACCTCCACACGCAGGCACCTGTCGTGCATCACTCGGACGAACGCCGCGATCTCGGCCGGCGTCTCGCCTTTCATGCGCAGGGCCGTAACGAACGCGCTGAACTGCGCCGGAGTGGCTTCGCCGTCCATGATCTCATTCATCACGGCAGCGGCCTCGTCCTGCGAGAGGTCGTGGCCGTCAACCAGCTTCGTTATCGACTCCACTATCATTCGCTGCCTCCGCGCTGCCTTCCGCCCCGCTCGACAGGTATACCGTCCAGGTACCGTTTGTTCTCGTTGAAGTCCCTGCACCAGTCCGGCTCGCGCGGCACATCAATCCTGTCGCCGTAGTGTATGTACGGTTTGAGGTCCAGCACCTGCGTGCCGTCTACTGCGTCGAGCCCGTGCACGCGGACCGTGCCTCCCTCGATGCCCTTCAACTCAACAACCGTCACGCCGATGGGGTTGGGTCTCACCGGCGACCGCGTGGCAAATGTGCCTCTGCGCCCGTCGTCGGATGGGGCTCGGCCGGTGTCCGGTTCCCACAGAGACGATAGGTGCAGCCAGAACAGCACTATCACGTGCGAGAACTCCTGCAGTCCCGCGAGGTCCGGGACGTACCGGTCTTCCAGCACTATCTCGGACTCCACCTCCTCCCACACGGTCCTGGGCTCGGAGACTCCGTTGCGCACGACACCTATTGCTCGTACGCTCATATCCTCGTTTGACGGCCTGTCGGATACTGTCATGTGTCTAGAAAATTCCGGAGCAGGTCGTGGCCCGTCCTGGTCATGATCGACTCCGGATGGAACTGCACGCCTTCAACCGGAAGGCTTTTGTGGCGCAGGCCCATGATCACGCCCTTGTCGGTCCACGCGGTCACCTCGAGATCGTCGGACAGGCCGTCCCTGCTTACGGCGAGTGAGTGGTAGCGGATCGCCTCGAACGGGTCGGGAAGCCCTTCGAACACACCCTTGCCGTCATGATTGATCATAGATGTCTTGCCGTGCATGATCTCGCCGGCTCCGGTTACTCGGGACCCGTAGGCTTGACCGATGCACTGGTGACCGAGGCATACGCCCAGCACCGGCAGCTTTTCTCCGAAGTGCCTGATGACGTCCACCGAGATCCCGGCCTCATTCGGGGTGCGGGGTCCGGGCGAGACGACGACCTTCTCCGGCTCCAGTTCGTCCAGTTCCTCGATGGTCGACTCGTCGTTGCGCACAACCTTGACGTCTGCGCCAAGCTCGCACAGGTACTGGTACAAGTTGTACGTGAAGCTGTCGTAGTTGTCGATCAGCAGTATCAAGCAAGGCCCCCTATATGCGCTGCTCGGCGAGGTCTATCGCCCTCAGTGAGGCCATCGCCTTGTCCAGCGTCTCCTGGTACTCGGCCGGCGGCAAGCTGTCGTACACGACTCCCCCTCCGGCTTGCGCATAGGCGACGCCGTCTTTCACCACGAGCGTCCGAATTGCGATTGCGGTGTCCATGTTCCCGGACAGGTCGAAGTAGCCCACGGCCCCCGCGTAAACGCCGCGCTTGTCCGGCTCCAGTTCGGCGATTATCTCCATTGCCCGTATCTTAGGCGCGCCCGTGACCGTTCCCGCCGGGAAGCAGGCCCTCATCGCGTCGAAGGCCGTGCAGCCGGCGGCCAATTTGCCGGAGACCGTGGACACCAGGTGCATCACGTGGGAGTAACGCTCGACCTTCATCACGTCCATCACTTGCACGGTGCCGGGCTTGCTGACGCGTCCGAGGTCGTTCCGGCCCAGATCAAGCAGCATGATGTGCTCTGCGCGTTCCTTCTCATCGGTCGAAAGCTCGCGCTCCAGATCGTCGTCTTCGGCGGGAGTCTTGCCCCTGGGCCGCGTACCCGCGATCGGGACCGTGCTGACCACGCCGTCCACTACCTGGACCAGCATCTCTGGTGAGGCCCCCACTATCTGGAAGTCGTCAAGATTCAGGTAGTACATGTACGGAGACGGGTTGACGTTCCGCAGAGCGCGATAGATCTGGAATGGGTGCGCATCCGTCTGCCTCGCGAGGCGCTGCGAAGGAACAACCTGGATCACGTCCCCCTGCACGACGTAACGCTTGACTCGTTCGACGTTTTCCTCGTACGTCTCCCTGTTTACGTTGGAGGAGACGTCCCAGCTTTCGAGCCTTCCATTGCCCCCGCGCGCCTGGGACGGCAAGGGCTCCCCGAGCCGTGCCACGATCTCGTCGATGCGCCCGACGGCGTCGAAGTAGGCCCGCTCCACGTCACCATCGACGTGACCGTGGCTCACCACCCGGATGCGGTGCCGGAGGTGGTCGAACTCCAGGAACGTGGTCGTCAGCATCATCACCGATTCCGGCAGGCCAAGGCCATCACCGTCAGGAGTGGGAAGCCGTTCGAAGTGGGTGGCCGCCTCGTAGGACAGATACCCGACAGCGCCGCCGTTGAACTTCCCCAGGTACGGAGCATCCGCCATCGTGTATCCCGACAACGCCTCCTCGATCGGGACCAACGGATCGACGTTGGAGAGCGCCTCGCCCTTGCCGGTCTTGATAACTTCCAATGGTTCGGTGCCGATGAAGCTGTAGCGCGCCATGCGTTCGCCGCCCTCGACGCTCTCCAGCAGGAACGAGTACGGCGGACGCGCCACCTTCAGGTACGCCGAGACCGGTGTCTCAAGGTCCCCGTCGATCTCCCTGTACACAGGAACAAGGTTCGCGTGGCGAGACAGTCCCTCGAACTCCTCAAGCGGCGGATAGTATCCCAACAGACTTTCTGCCGTGCGGTTCATGGCACCAGGATCCCGATTCGCCTCTTCATTTCCTCGACCTTGGCGGACGATACGGCGGATGCCTGCTCGGCGCCAACGGTCAGCATGCGCTCGAGTTCGCCCACGTCGTCCATCAATTCGTAGTAGCGCTGTCTTATGGGCGCCAGCTCGTCGATCACCACCTCGGCCACGCGTGACTTGAGGTCGCCGTAGCCCCTCGCGTCGGCGAAGTCTGCTTCCACCTCTTCCTCGGTCCTGCCGGTTATGACCTTGTAGATGCCCAGGATGTTGTTGACGCCCGCTATTGCCGGATCGTCCGAGAACCTGATCTCTTTACCGGAGTCGGTCACAGCCCTGCGGAACGTGCGCCGTATCTCGTCGGGCTCGTCCAGCATGCGCACAGCGTGCCCCCGGATATGCGCGTACATCTTCGACATCTTCATCGTGGGATTGTCGAACCCCATCACGCGCGCGCCCACCTCCGGTATCACCGCATCGGGCACTACGAATGTCTCACCGTAGAGCCGGTTGAACCGCTCGGCGATGTCGCGCGTAAGCTCGACGTGCTGACGCTGGTCGTCGCCCACCGGGACCTCGTGAGCGTCATAGAGGAGGATGTCCGCGGCCATCAGGACCGGATAGTCCAGCAACCCGGTTGACACGCTCTTCCTGCCTTCAGACTTGTCCTTGAACTGGGTCATGCGCTCCAGCCATCCCAGAGGCGTCACGCAGTTGAGCAACCAGCAGCCCTCAGCATGGGCGGGCACATGGCTCTGGACGAAGATCGTGCAGAGGTTAGGGTCGAGACCGGCGGCAAACAGCATCGCGGCAAGGCTACGCGTCTGATGTCGCAGCTCTTCCGGGTCCTGCTGCGCGGTTATCGCGTGCAGGTCCACTATGCAGAAGTAGTTCTTCTTTTCCGACTGCCTTTCGACCCAGCCCTTCACGGCGCCAAGGTAGTTGCCAAGCTGCATATCTCCCGAGGGCTGAATGCCGCTGAAAACGGTGCGATGCCGGACCGTTGAACTCGTATCTTGTATGGCCTGCATTGTCGTCAACGTACTTCTCCATGCACCGAATTCCATAAAATAATAAGACCCGTCCTGGTAAGGGACGGGTCTTAGATCCGTGGTGCCACCCTAGTTACCGCCATACGGAACACCGCAGGCGGTCTCTCTAATGAGCGCATGGTCCGAGTTACTCGGATGCCCGCTGCGCCCAGGGCGAAGATAACGGCACCCATTCCGTCCAGGCCTACTGACCGTCCGGCGATTCGTGCTCGGCCTACTCTCGCCACGGCTTTCGGGTGGAAGCTCCCAGGTCCATTCAGCCCTCGCGCCGGCGCCGGTTCGCAGCTAACCCGGCTCTCTGTGCCCCGCTTAAGGCGTACTAGTCCTGTTCAAAGCAGTTTCTATGTACTTGTAGAATCAAGTCTAGCCAGCAGCCGGCGACCCTGTCAAATGCCACAACGGGCGCAGGTGTGGCTGCTACAGTCGCTACTCTATGCGCTCGAGCTTGTAGAAGACTGGCCTGAAACCGTCCGTGCAACAGGTCACGAACATCCCAGGCTTGGCGCCGACCATGTTGCCGCCCCTCGCCAGGGTCATGACATACTTCTGTATGTCGGTCCAGGCCCAGTCGCTGAACCCTTCAGGCATGTGGCCATCGGAGATGAACTCCTGGCCGATCTCGAAATCGTGGCAACATCCTTTCGGCTCCCACTCGACGCCCTCAGTGTACTGATCGATGAGGTCCTTGTGGAAGGTCTTCTTGATAACCGTGATCCTAACCGGTTTCGGGTGGGTCATAACCTGCCTCCTCAAGATGTGTACCCTTTCATTCGGCCTATGCCGAAGACGATTCACTCATAAGCGACATTGAGCCTCCAAGTGGTCAGCCTTTGCCGAATCAGGCTCTCTGCCCGTTTGTGGTAACCGTGTCGATTACGACCGTTAACACCACTAGGCGAGCTTGCCTAGATGCAATGCATCTGCTAAACTCAAGTTGCGATATGACCCGTGCCTGATGCACGGTTTAGTATTGCGCATATGAAACACCCCGCTCGGGGTGTTTCGCTGTCAGGCTCTCGGCCACACGACGATGCCAGGTGGACCTCCTGCCACTCTGTTCACATCTTCTAGCAAAACTTGCTGCAGCCTCCTCCAATAATTGCCGGGAACTCTGGTATTGGGATCAACACCTTCGCATCGGTGGGCCACGTATGCCATCCAGTCTGCTACTTGGCTAAAGTAGGAATCGGCTGAATTCTTACTAACAGGATCCTCAATGAACGACTTTGCAGGAATGTTGATGGTATCTCCAAAACTGCTCCTTATTTGATTGAATCGCCTTATCTCCCGCATGGTTTTACGGACGACAAGGCCATGCCCCTCATCAGGAAACAGCATGATGTGCTCCTGAGTGCTTTGGCTCTCGCAGAACTTGTCGAGACGTTGCAGCAGATACCTCCATGCGATTCTCCTTGGATCCATTGACCTATTGTTGATTCGATGCTTTGCGATCGCGATTGCAAAGGTCTTTGCCGGCAAACTGCTCGCGACGAAGTCGAGGCAAGTCCCGTAGAGACTTAGCCTTTCATGGCGACTCATCCCAAGATCCCGCAGCGGCCCTCGCCCGTATATGAAATGTTCGGCCTTTAGCTCGCTGCGAACCGGAATGCTGTAGTCGTCACGCAGCTTTCGGCGCCACCCAATCAACTTATCTAAAGTGGTTTGCCACTCAGATTCATGAATGATGAAACAGGCCAACACCAAGAACTTAGTTTGGCTGTTTTCGTAGCCTGAGTCACCGGAGTCATCCGCATAAGCCAGATACATCCTTTCATCATAGGAACTATGAAGAAGATGTGTCAAAAGGCCTGCTATCTGTACGCGGGCACTCTAGACGCTTTGAAAGTATTGTTACTAAGCAGATCTCTTCGTCCACACCGCTAAAATGAAGGCACGATGGATGTCCTCATCTGGTTCATAGCGGTACAGGCCGCCGGCATCACGGCGTTTCCATTGCTGTTCCGGCTACTGCCACGAATTCCCGATCGCGGCTACAGCGTTTCAAAACCGCTTGGCTTGCTGCTGCTCGGGTACATCTCCTGGATTCTGAGCCAGCTTCACGTACTTCCAAGCACCCAGCTCACGCTCGCGCTCATCCTGGCGGTCATGGCGGCCGCATCCGGCGCGTACGCCTATCGCCGTCGACGCAGAATCGCCGCGTTCTTCAAGACGGAGTGGAGGACCGTCCTGGCCGTGGAGCTGGTCTTCCTGCTCCTGTTCGCGGGGTGGACCGCCTACCGCGCCCACGACCCGGGCATCTCCCACACCGAGCAGCCGATGGACTTCGGCTTCCTGAACGCCTCGGTGAGGACCTTCTACGGCTCTCCCGAAGACCCCTGGTTGCGCGGAGAAGCCGTGAGCTACTACTACTTCGGCCACTGGTTGGCGGGAGCCCTCGCGGAACTCACCGGCACGGCCACCCAGGTCGCGTACAACCTCGCGCTCGCGACGTCGGCGGCGCTGGCCGGAACGGCCGCCTTCGGGCTCGCGTACAACCTCGTGCGCTGGCGCCGGGAAAGGCTTCGCGTAGCCGTGGCCGCAGGCCTGCTGGCGGCCCTCTTCCTGACCGTTTGCTCCAATCTTGAAGGGACGCTCGAACTTCTGCATGCGGCGGGCACAGGCCCGGCAGGCCTGTGGAGCTGGCTCGCGATCGACGGTCTGCAGGGCGGGAGCGGTGCGGCCGCTTCCTGGAGGCCTGACGACCCCTGGTGGTGGTGGAGAGCCACCCGCGTGATCAACACGTTCGTGGACGGCCGTGGAATCGACTACACGATCCACGAGTTTCCGGCGTTCAGTTACATCCTGGGAGACCTGCACGCGCACGTGACCTCGGTCCCTTTCGTTCTTCTGTTCCTGACGCTGGGCCTCAGCTTCTTAGCACAACGGGACATGACACCCGTAAGGCTGCGCGAAGGCCGGCTGCCAAGGCTCAGATGGCCGCCGATCGCCATTACTGCCCTGCTAGGACTTACGCTGGGCGGGGTCGGCTTCACGAACATGTGGGACCTGCCCGTCTTCGCGGCGGCTTTCCTGGGCCTGGCGTCGCTGCGAGCTTTCACCCAGTCCGGCGGGAGCCTCGCGGCCGTAGCCGCGAGGGCGTTGCCGTTCGCCGCCGTTGTTGTGGGACTGGCCTTCCTTTTCTTCTTGCCCTATCACCTGTCATTCTCAAGCCAGTTCTCGGGCCTACACGCAGTTCAGGCGGCAACCACGCGGCCCGTGCACTTCGTAATTGTGTGGGGCCTCTTCCTGACAGTCATCCTCCCTTTCATCCTGTGGGCCTTCTGGAAGACCTCTAACCTCGTCAGGTTGCCGCTGCCTGCGGCGCTCGCACTACTGGTCGGGTTCCTTCCTTACCTCGCCTGGTACTTCCTGCACCTGGAGAACGGCGGGCAGGTGGGCGACTGGTGGAGCCGGCTGGCGCACGTGCTGCCACTGGCGGTTATGGTCACCATTGGAGCCTACTCCGCGTTATGGCACGCTTTGCGAAAGAGTCCCGCGCCGATGGTCTTTGCTCTCGCCCTATCCACGCTGGGACTGGTCCTGATTACGGTGCCCGAGCTTGTGTTCGTGGGCGACCTCTTCGAAACGCGAATGAACACAGTCTTCAAGCTCTACTACCAGGCGTGGGTCCTTCTGTCGATTGCGTCAGCGTTCGCCGCATACCAGTGGGCGTCGTCGTGGGCTGTCGGCAGCCGGCGCTTGGCGCACACGGCCTTGGGCGCGGCGTTCGGCCTGCTGTTGGCCGCTTCGCTGTACTACACGCCCGCGGCCGCGTTCAGCAAGGGACAGCACGGGACCGAGCCTCTAACCCTGAACGGCCTCGCCCACTTGGAGTGGTCACGGCCCGCTGAATACCGCGCCATCCTCCGCCTCCAGGCCGAGGCGCCACACGGGTCGGCAATACTCGAGGCCGTGGCCGGCGACTACTCGGACTTCGGCCGTGTGTCGTCCAGTTCCGGCGTCCCGACCGTCCTGGGCTGGCCGGGCCACCAACACCAGTGGAGAAACGACGCGTCGCTCTATGAAGGCCGGGCCGATGATGTGGAACGCATATACACCACAACGGACGCTGCCGAAGCGAAAGCCCTCCTGGACAAGTACGACGTACATTACATATACGTGGGGCACCGGGAACGCCAGTTGTACGGCGAAGCCGGTCTCTCGAAGTTCGAAGAGATTGCGGACGTCTGGTTCGCGGAACACGACGTGGTGGTGTACGAAGTGAGACGTTGATGGAAGAAGTGGGGCAAGCGCAGGGCCCGCAAGCCGGTCCTGTTCCCTTGAGGCTACGACCAGTCGCGCAGGCGCTTGGCGGCGTGGCTGCCCGTTATTGGGAAGTCGCCTCGTACGCCGCGCTCCTTGTGACAGCCGCAATTATGCGCTTCTGGGACCTCGGCTCGCGCGCGGTGCACCATGACGAGAGCCTGCACGCCTTCTACGCTTGGCGGCTCTCGGAGGGTATGGGCTACGCGCACGACCCTATGATGCACGGCCCGTTCCAGTTCGAGACCACGGCGGCGCTCTTCTTAATCTTCGGCTCCGGCGACGTTACGGCCCGCGTGCTGTCCGCGATCGCCGGCTCGGTCCTGGTCGCCATGCCATGGCTCTTCAGGGCGAGGCTGGGCCGCGCCGCGTCGTTGGCCGCCGCCACGATGCTGACGTTCTCTCCCGCGATGCTCTATTTCAGCCGGTTCGCCCGCAACGATATTCTGACCGCCGTCTGGACCCTCGGGCTGGTTGTCTGCCTGTGGCGCTACCTGGATGAAGGGCGCAACCGGTACCTCTACGCCGGTGCGGCGCTGCTGGCCCTTTTCTTCGCAACCAAGGAGACGGCATTCATCTTCACCACAATTCTCGGCTTCTATCTGGCCGCCGTCATCGCGATGCGGCGGCTGGCCGTGTTTCGACGCGTGGCCAGGCGGGCAGGCGGAGGCGCGTTACACACGGTCCGCGTTGCGGCAGCATTCCTCCGGCGGGGGATAGACCTCTCACGCCTTTCGAGGGAGGGCGCGTTCTTCCTGATGCTGTTCACGCTGTCGCTTCCCCAGGGCGCTGCGCTCGCCGGACTGCTGCAGGACACGGCCCTGCTCCGTTGGTCCGGCCTCACGCTCGCACGCACCGCGTCCGCAGGCGGTCCTATCGGCGCGCCCGAAGGCGGCGGCCTGGTGGTGGCCGGTGCGATCGTCGTCGCTCTGCTGGCGGTGTCGTTCCGGCTCGGACTCCTGTGGCGCTGGCGCGTTTGGCTCGGCTGCGCCGTCGTCTTCTACGTAATCTGGCTGCTGCTGTATTCCACCTTCTTTACGAACCTGGACGGCATAGGCTCCGGCTGGTGGCGGTCCCTGGGCTACTGGCAGGCGCAGCAGGAGGTGGCGCGCGGCCACCAGCCCTTCTATTACTATCTCCTCCTGGCGCCCCTGTACGAGTTCCTGCCCATGCTCTTCTCGCTGGCGGCGAGCGTGTACTACCTCCGGCGGCGGGACCGCCTTGGCCGCTTCCTGGTGTTCTGGACCGTCGCAACGTTCCTGATGTACACCATGGCCGCGGAGAAGATGCCATGGCTGCTCGTGAACATTGCCCTGCCCATGGTCCTGCTCGCGGCAAAGCTCATGGCCGACCTGTGGGCGTCGATCGAGTGGCGCAGGCTGGTGTCTGGAGGCGGCATCCTTGTGCTGCCTGCCGTGCCGTTGCTCCTGTGGGCGCTGTGGCGGCTCGCGTTCACCGGCCTGGATTCCGGTCCCGCCTCGAACGTCCTGGAGACGGCCGGCCTGGTCGTCATCGCCGTTTCGGCGGCCGGCGTCTGCGCCCTGGCGAGCGTCCGGTGGGGCTTCCGGAGCGCGGCGTCCTTCGCGGCGATTCCGCTGGCGCTGGTCCTGCTTGCCATCACAATAAGGGTGGGAACAACCGCAGCCTACGCGAACGGAGACCGCCCCGTTGAGATGATCGTGTACACCCAGAGCAGCCCGGACCTGCCACGGCTCCTCGACGAGATCGAGGGCGTCGCGGCCACCACCGGCGAGGGCCGCGACGTTCCAATCACGATCGACGGCACGAGCGGGTTCGCCTGGCCGTGGGCTTGGTACCTGCGCGACCACACAAGAGTTGGCTACCCGTCCTACACTGCACAGACGCCCGACGCCTCTCCAGACGCCGCCGTCGTCATCGTCCACGGCAACAACCGCGACACCTTCAACCTCACGGTCGAGGAGGGCTACAAGGAGGAGGTCAGGATCAAGCACAGGTGGTGGTTCCCTGAGCACACGTATCGGGACCTGACGGTCGGCAAGGTCATCCGGTCCTTCGCGGACCGTGGAAGCTGGCGCAGGGCGATGGACTACTTCATGCACCGCAAGCTCTCGTCCGGCCTGGGCAGCGAGGACGCATACGTCTACATCGCCGAGGACCTGCCTCAGACGTTCGAGGTCGACAACCAGTGACGTTCGTCCCAATCGGCCCAACGCCGCAGGCGCTGACATGACCGTTAAGTTCTGGATCGGCATCGGCCTCAGCGCCGCGCTGCTGGCCCTGTTCCTCGCGACCGTAGACATCGAGCGAATGCTCGACGCCCTCGCTGGCGCTAGCTACGGCTACCTTGCGCCGGGCATCGCCTTGTACTTCGTCAGCGTCTGGATACGAACGGTGAGGTGGCAGAAGCTCCTGCGCCACCTCAAGTCCGCGTCGGTCGCCCGCCTGTTCCCGGTCGTCGTCGTCGGCTTCATGGCGAACCACCTGCTGCCGATGCGCATCGGCGAGCTGGTGCGCAGCTACCACCTGAGCGAGCGTGAGGGCGTCAGCAAAGCGTCGGCGTTCGCCACGATCATGATCGAGCGCGTTATGGACGCCATAACGCTATTGGCGTTCGTGGCAGTTGCCGCCGGCTTCCTGCCGGTTATCGGCCTGGCACAGGCCTTCGGCGAAAAGTCCAGAATCCCGTGGCCCATGCTTGCCGTGGGAGCCAGTCTGCCCTTCATCCTCATGTTCGGGGTGCTGATTCTGTTGGCGCTTTACCCATCCCGCGCCGCTGGCTTTGTCCGTCTGGCCGTGCGCGCGATTCCTTCGCGCGCCGGACGACCTCTCATAGAACTCGCAAGCCTCTTCCTCGACGGCCTAGCATCGTTGCGCAGCCCAGTCCGAGTCGCCGGGCTGCTCCTGCTCTCGGCGCCGATCTGGCTGCTCGAGGCTGCGCTCTTCTACCTCGCCGGGCTATCCTTCGGACTGGATGCCGCGTTCGGCGGCAAAATGGAGATGGCGCTCACGATGGTACTTGTCACGGCCGTCGCAAAGATCGGCAGTTCGGTGCCCGCGGCCCCCGGAGGCATCGGCCTGTTCGAGTTGATCGCACGCGAGACGCTCGTGCTGCTCCCCGCGGCGTCCATCGACCGGTCCGTCGCCGCAGGCTACGCTGCCGTAGTGCACGCCGCGCTGCTACTTCCGATGATCCTGCTGGGCCAGGCGTTCCTCTGGTCTGAGCATCTATCGCTGCGCCGCCTCTGGAGGGCGGGAAGCAGCCCTGCGCAGGCCCGCGCCGATGCGCCCCAACACGCCGGACTCCGCGGTGAGTGCGAATGAAGGTCGGCATCATCGGCGGCGGCGCGACCGGCCTCGCGGCGGCCTACGAGCTCGGCCTCCGGGGCCACGAGGCCGTCGTCTTTGAGCGCACCGGCTTCCTTGGCGGCCAGGCGTCCACGTTCGACGTTGGTGGCGGAAGGCTGGAGCGCGGCTACCATCACCTGTTCACCGGCGACCGCGCCATCCTCGACCTGATGGACGAGATCGGGCTAGGCGACCGCGTCCTGTTCTTCGACTCGAAGGTCGGCACCCTGCATGACGGGAAGATCTACGACTTCGTGACCGCCACCGACCTTCTCAAATTCACGCCTCTCAGTCTCGTGGACAGGCTCCGCCTCGGCCTCGTCACCCTCTGGCTGCGTATGATGAAGGACTGGCGGCCTCTGGAGCGACACACCGCCGCCGCGTGGCTCAGGAAGTACGCGGGCGCTGGCTGCTACGACACCTTCTGGGGGCCCATGCTCAGGGGCAAGTTCGGCGAGCAGTACTTCGAAGAGGTCGGCATGGCCTGGGTCTGGGGCAAGATCCACACACGCTTCGCCTCCCGGAAAGGCGGCGTCGGCAAGGAGCAGCTCGTCTACCCCGCCGGCAGCTTCGGCGAGGTGTTCGACATCCTCGCCGACCGCATCCGAGCCCAGTCCGGCCGCATCCACCTGTGCAGCGAGGTGACCGGCGTGGTGGTCAAGGATGGTCAAGCCACGGGCCTGCGCGTATCAGACGGCCCGGATTCAGACGAGACGCACGTGTTCGATGCCGTCATTTCCACCACACAGTCCCACATCTTCCGTCGCCTCGCGCCTGGCCTGCCCGAGAGCTACGTCGAGAAGCTGGAGGCCGCGAAGTACATGGCCGCCGTCCTCCTGATACTCGTGCTGGACCGGCCGCTGTCCCGCGTCTACTGGCTGAACGTCGCGGACCGATCTATACCGTTCGTCGGCGTGATCGAGCAGACGAACCTCGTGGACCCGTCACACTACGGCGGCAACCACGTCGTATACCTGTCGAACTACCTGGACAGGAGCGACCGGCTGTACTGCCTGGGCCATGACGAGCTGCTGTCCGAGTACCTCCCGCACATTCGCAAGATCAACCCGGCCTTCGACCCGTCATGGATCGTGGAATCCCACCACCACCGCGTCGACGCCGCCCAGCCGATCATAGGCGCGGACTACTCAGGCCGGATGCCCGACCTGCGCACGCCCGTCCGGAGCCTGTACCTGTGCAACACCACACAGATCTACCCCGAGGACCGCGGCACCAACTACAGCGTGCTCATGGGCCGCAAAGTCGCCCGCATGGTCATGGAAGACGCCGGATACTGAGCCTAGCAGCCGCTTTGAAACGCACTCTCTAACCTTGAAGGCTGCCTCTTTCGCCCCGTCATACCGGCGACGGCCGGTATCCAGAGGGGAGGGGTCGGGGTTTCACTGCCCGCAACAAGGCCCTGAAACCCGTGGTCTCCGCCCGTTTTATGCCTTAGCCTGCCCCAACAACACGTTCATCGAGGGAGGCATCATGGTCAAGCAGAGGTTCGTATGCGCCAAATGCGGTAGCTCCGACTACAGCTCCGGCGAGATCCGCACCACCGGGTCGGGCGTGTCCCGCTTCCTGAACATGCAGAACCAGAAGTTCGCCGTCGTCTCATGTACCGGCTGCGGCTACTCGGAGCTGTACCGCATGGACGGCAGCGGCATCAGCAACATCTTCGACATCTTTACCAACTAGGCCGCGACGGCTGCCTGGTCGGCTAGCGCAACTGCACGCCCACCACCGCCGCAACCACCCCTCCCAACCCCCATAAAGGAACAGACCCCCGGCTAATGCCGGGGGTCCGCTCCGAGGAGGTTGGGAGGATGGGATGTTCACATTACTCCCGGCCCGTTCACACGGGCCTGCCTGCGCCCGCTTGAAGCGCGCATCCTCTGGTTTCGCCTACTGCCCTAGGTCCTCCTCCCAGTCGTGCGCGCTGCGGGTCGGGTGGCTCAAGTCGATCCACGCCTTCAGCCACAGGTCGCCAACGCTGCCCGACAGCTGCGGTCCGGGGTTCTTCACCCACTCTGGGAACATGTTCGTGTTCGTCCAGTTCGGGACCGCGACGTCGTACTGCATGTCAGCCAGGTACCTCTGGATCTCGTGGTAGATCGGCAACCGCTCCGCCGGGTCCAGCACCGACCGTCCCTGGATGATCAGGTCGTCCAGGTGAGGGTCGCTCAACCCTATGAAGTTGTTCACCGATTCGCTGTGGAAGCGGTTATAGAACAGCGCGTCGGCGTCCAGCCAGCCTGAGTTGTACCAGAGCGCCAGGCCGGTGAAGTCGCCCTTGCGCACACGGTTGAACTCGATCCGGTCCAGCGACACCAGCTCGGCGTCGATTCCGATCTTGCCCAGGTCGGCGAGGTAGTTGTTGGACACGTCGATGATCGACTGGTCGGTGCCCTTTATCGTGAACGTCGTCTTGACAGGCTTATCCAGGGGCAGGCCGAGCTCCTGCTTGGCCTCCATCACGTACTGCTTAGCCTTATCCAGATCCATGGTCGGGTCGGGGAAGTTCGTGTAGAACTGAGCCCCATCTTCGTTCAACTCATCGAACGCTAGGAACCACGGGTTGTCCGCCGCCACCAGGCGCGTCGGCTGGATTCCGCCGGTCACCGCGCACCAGGCCTGGCAGGAGATGTCGTTGTACAACGCCACCGCCCACCGGAGCTTCTGGTTCTCCCAGATTCCCTCGATCTTCGGGCCGTAGTGGTAGTTTGCGTACGCGCCGCCGCCCGTCGAGTGGTAGTGGAACACCAGGTCCGACCGGTCGCTCAGGGCCTCCAGGTGGTCGTCAAGCGCGCTCCAGAATCCCCAGCACCACCAGGAGGGGCCGTGATCCATTAGCCCGGAGCGGTACATGGCCATAACGGCCGCCTCTTCCGGGATGATGAGCACGTTGAAGTACTGGATGTAGGGCAGTTCCTGGCCGGTGATGCCGTTGGGCCCTCGGAAGTACTGCTCGTTCCTCACGAACTGCTGCTTAACGCCCACTTCGTAGTCGTCGATCATGTATTGGCCCGTTCCGATCATCGCATCGAACGAGTTCAGGTCCCCGAACTCGTCCTCCACCTCAGGCGCGCGGATCGGGTATCCAAGAGCCTGTGACACCGTGGTCATGAACGGAGCGTACGGCGTATCGAACTTGAACTCAACCTCGTAGTCGCTGAGCACGTTCACCTCGGACACCGGTCCCAGGGCGGGCGCCTGCCTGGAGTCCGGCGCTAAGCTTCGCTCGAAGCTGTACTTCACATCGTCCGCCACCACCTCGCGCCCGTCCACGGGAGCCGTGTCGTGGAACATCACGCCCTCGCGCAGCTTGAACACGATGTGCGTCGGACTGATGAACTCCCAGGACTCCGCAAGCTCAGGCAGCGGCCGGTAGTCGCCCACCACCAGTGGCTCTTCTCTGTACCAGTGCGTCAGGGTATCGAAGTGGTTGCTGTAGCCCCACCAGCCGCAGCCGGTCTTGTCCGTATCGAAACACGTTGCGTCGACACCGCGAACGCGCACGACGCCGTCTCTCCTTGGAGTCTCGGTGGTCATATGGACGCGCTGGCCCTCCGTCGGCACGTCGGTGCTGTACGACTGCGCCAGGTCGTCCAGGTCCGTCCCGCCCGTGTCATCCATGGTCTCTTCGGCCATGGACGTATCATCCATAGACTCCTCAGCCATGGACGTATCATCCATAGACTCCTCAGCCATGGACGTGTCATCCATTGCGTCGGTTTCCGTCTCTACGGCGGTAGCGCCGGTGTCTTCCTCCGCTGCGCCGCACGCCGCGAGCGTGAGAGCTAGGATCGCCAGCAGGGCAATACCTATAATCGCCTTTCCGAATTGCTCGATCTTCATACGCCTTCTCCTGCTCAGCTGCTTGCCCATCTCTACGCACCCCTCCCTATAATAACCGCAGGCTAGTAGTAGTTTAAGGTTATGTCAAGATTGTGATTTGGCACACAAGCAGGGTCCGTCGCCATCGGTTGCCTACGCCGCCCCCTCCTCGCGCAGGTCTCTGAGGGCCTGTGCGAAGGCATCGGCCGTCTCGTCGACGGCCTCCTCGCTGTGGGCCGAAGAGACGAAGAACGCGCGCCCTCCCATCATGTCCACACCGTTGACCAGCGCCGCCTGCCGCAGCGCCATCGTCTTCGCGCGCGGCATCGCCGCCTCTATCTCGTCGTAAGGCATCGTGCACATGCCGCGGTCGCAGTCGCAGTCCGCGCCCAGCGTCACGTGGACGATCGACGATATCCCGTGCGCGTGGCCGGCTACTTCGTTTCGGATGAACGCATCGTTCAGGCCCTGCTTCAGCCGCTCCGCCATGGCGTCCGCCCCCGCGTTCACGCCTTGCGTGGCGATCGCCTCCAGCGTCGCGATGCCCGCGGCCGCCGTGACCGGCTGCGCGTTGTACGTGCCCCCTTGGGCCACACGGCCTATTCCGTCCCAGTCCGGGTCGTTCCGGAACGCCATCAGTTCCATGATGTCCGCGCGCCCTCCGACAGCGGCGCCCGGCTGGCCTCCCGCTATGATCTTCGCGAACGTGGAAAGGTCCGGTTCCAGGCCCCACCTCACCTATGCACCTCCGGGCGAAAACCGGAATCCCGTTATGACCTCGTCCATGATGAACACCACGCTCCGGCGTTCTGTTATCTCCCGCAGGTCCTGCAGGAACGCCGGGTTCTGCAGAGGGTGCGTCCCGTAGTGCGCTCCGTTGCTCTCGACAATCACGGCGGCAACGTCCCCGTCTTCGGCCAGGATCCGGTCGACCGCCGACGTGTCCGCTGGCGCCACGATCACCGAATCGAGCACGGCTTGGGGCACGCCGCCGTACGACTGCCCCGACTCCGGAACGCCGTAGTCCTGCCAACCGTGGAAGTGGTCCTGGAACTTCACAACCTTCGTCTTGCCGGTGTACGCCCGGGCGAGCCTCATCGCCAGGTAAGTCGATTCGGTGCCCGACGATGTGAACCGCACCCTTTCGAGCGACGGCACAAGCCGCTTCACGGCCTCCGCATACCGGACCTCGTGCGTGGCCGCCCCGCCCATGTGCGTCCCTTTTCCCGCCTGCTCGGCCACCGCCGCCGTTACGCCGGCCGGGCTGTGGCCCATCAACAGGCTCCCGTTTCCCATCACGTAATCGGTGATCCGGTTGCCGTCCACGTCGTACTTGTACGGCCCCTCCGCGTGCTCGAAGTGGACCGGAAACGGCGATGTGAAACGGGTCTGGTGCGTCACGCCCCCCGCGAAAAGCGACTTGCCCCGTTCGTACCACTCCGCCGAACCGCCGAACTTCGACGCGTACCTTTCTTCCACAGTGGACATGTTCCCCTCCCAAGACTGCTGAATCGCCCGCAGTGTATGCCAGTCCCCCAATCACCGTCATCCACGAGGAATGGCTGAGGATTGATTGTTGTTCTTATCCGTTCGCCCTGGGTCGCTCCTGAGCTTGTCGAAGGGAGCCTCCTAGAGCCTGAGGAAGGGCCTTTGGAGGATCTTGCGAGTCGGGACAACTAACAAGGCCACATCCGGCTCGTCAGTTACATCTTTCGTTAGCGTTTACACTCACTTCCTTGGAATTTGCTCAAGCCCGGCATCATCGGCGTTTCTTCCAAGGTCAGCGATCAGTAGTTTGCACACATCCCTACTGAGTCAGCAAGGGGATACGACCTGCCGAAACCTGAGTGCGGTACGCCTCACCTATGGAGAGGTGCGAAAGGCTTGCAGCAAGACTTCCTCGGGCCTTAAGAGCTAGCTCCTGCGAGGTCATCTTGATGGATTTTGGCCTCTAGCGTTGCCAAATGGTGACTCCACGCAATAAGCCTAAGATGAACTTTCTCAAGCGAGTCGTTTCCTTCTTCTCCCCATATGTCTGGACTTGCTATCCCTAATTCGCTCAATTTTCTTGTCAAGAATTCCATTTCAGTTGCAATCTCAGCAAACACATCACGAGCATTGAGTACTCGCATTGCAATGGTCAATTGCCCAAGCGTGCCAGCGTAAGGCCGAATCAGCCTTCGACATCGTTGAACATGCGGTAAACACGCCTTAAACCGCCTGAAGTCTTCATCGGGCCGTGCTGATGTTGGCGGAACGACAGCTAGGGCCTCTTGAGTGTGACCGGATTGCAACCTCCGTTCAGCGATAACAACCACACGAGAGACAATTGCGCTCATTCGAGGCCACCACCACTCAGATGTGCCAAGAAGTATACTGCCAACTATTCCAACGGGGTAAATGAAGAGTGGAATCCTAATGTCTTCGACCCATGAATACCACGTAAGGGAATCGTCAATGAATCCTGGTAGACCGTGGGCAAACAACAGCACAGCGATGACTGTTCCACTGATAGGTCTTGCCCATTTGCGCATTCACTCATGCTATAGCTCGTCTCTCAATTCCGTAAAGTCGACAACACACGAACCTTCCAATAGCAAAGACAACCGCTAGCATCGAACAATAGTCCCTCAGCCCCCTCCAGCTTGCCCGCCCAACTGGCGCCACCATAGAATCGCCACATCCTCGGTGCAACTCGGACAAAGGAGGCCGACATGCCGACAAAGACGATCCGTGAAAGACTGGACTCTGGAGAGCTCCTCATCATGGACGGAGGCACCGGGTCTGAACTGCAGGCCCGCGGCGCCGATGTCCTGGTCGGCGCCACAGTGGACACCGGGCTGCAGGCATGGTCCGCTACCGCAAACGTCGAGCACGCCGACGTCGTCCAGCAAGTCCACCAGGACTACCTCCGCGTGGGCGCAGACATTCTCATAAGCAACAACTTCTGGACCAGCCCGTCACGCATGGAGCCCATCGGCCTGAAGGACGATTGGTCGAAGTACGCGCGCGCCTCAGTCGAGAATGCGATCAGGGCCCGTGACGCCCTCAAGCCTGAGGCCTACGTGACCGGCGGCATGGCGCCCCCCTGCCTCACATACTCCGAAGACGCGTCGGACGTCGTTCAGATGGGCGCCGCCGCTTTCCGTGACGAGTACTCCCAACACGCTAGATTGCTGGCCGACGCTGGCGTCGACGCGCTGCTTCCGGAGTTCCTGGCAAGCATCGAAGAGTGCGTTGAGGCCGTCGATGCCTGCGCCGAGACCGGCCTGCCTGTCCTGCTCGGCGTGCGCAGCATCCAGGAAGACGGCGGCTTGAAGTCCGGCGAGACCATGGGGGACTTGGTCTCCTCCCTTAAAGGCCGAGACATCGACGCCATTCTGCTGATGTGCTCCAGGCCGGAGAACATCACGGAGGGCCTGCGCAAGCTCCGCGATGCATACGACGGCCACATTGGCGGATACGCCAATATAGGCTACGGCGGAGTGGGAGTCCTCGGCGAAAACGCCCGGCAGCGCTACATGACCCTCACGAACTACGGCCCCGCCCGCGTCGCGGAGTTCGCCCGCGAGTGGAAGGAAATCGGCGCGCACGTCATCGGTGGATGCTGCGGCACCGGTCCAGAGCACATCCTCATGATGAACCTGGTGCTCAAAGACCTGGAGCGCCCGGCGGCAATCGCATAGCCGCCCCGGCGCGAGCCTGCATTCAAGGACAATGTCGTAGGGCGTCCCTTGTGGACGCCCTCGGCCTTTCGCTCTTTGTGGCAGTTCTCGCGTCGCTGCCCAACGCCCTAGCCAACTGCGACAGGGCGGTTCGTCAACCGCCTATACCTGCCGTGGTGAAGGCCCTATGCAATGGCCTCTCACCATCCCCAGGCCGCCGCGACACATCCAACCACACGTTCGCCCACTCGCTAGGAATCGGACTCTCCCACACCGTCACCGGAGGACTCGCGCTCCCACCGGAAGTGGATCAGCCCCGCCAGTAGCGCAACTCCAACAAGCAGAACAACGAAACGGGCTATGTTGCGTGCGTTTCCCGTATCGCTCAAGGGCCCTTGGATCTCGGGGCCCCATTGGCCGAAGATGACGTTGAATGGTCCGATATCTCCTCCGGCCGAGGCGCCGAGCAGAATTAGCAGCACACCGCCAAGGAGCAGAGCCGGTGTGGTCACGGCCAACCTGCGGAATAGGACCACTCCAAGCGCCACGAAGATGATCCCCAACCCAATGTGTATAGTCCCTAATTCCGAGTAGCGTTGGCCCATTTCGTTAATGGCTTCCATGAACTGCTCGTCGGATTCGGACATGGCATCCAACTCTGCGAACGAATAGTCCGACGACCCGTGAAATGCTGTGGTAGCGCTGAAGACCAGCATCACCAGGGCAAGCCCCAGCGACACCTGGGCAACTCTTTGTGCCAGAGCCGCGCTGCCGCCTAAGCGGTTGGCTAGCAGGACTGCGGCGATGAATACAGCCAGGACAATGCCGGATTGAAGACCAATGCTTGCAAGAAAACCGCCGCTCATCGTTAAGGCCTCCCGGATTTCATACGTGCTGCGCTCCGCCCGCTAGGCCTCCCCCAGCGGCTCCTTAACCCACTCCCAACCCACTCGTAGACATCGGCCACTCCGTAAGGGCGGTTCGCGAACCGCCCTTGCCCGCCCTTATGAAAGCCCCGGTTCCGTCTTCCCGCATGATGGAATCGCTTGCACAAAGCCGGAGCGGCACCAAGAGCATTCCCTCTCCTTCGATAGAGGCCTCCACCCAACCGTCACTCTAGCAAAAGAAGCCCTTGCACCTCCGTCATTCCCGCGCAGGCGGCAAGCCGGGTAGGGCGGCAAGCCAAAGAGCCACAAACCACTTAACGGAAACAAATCGCATGTGCAGTTACGCAATAGTCTCCTCGATCGGAGAGGCAGATCCCGCCGGCCATGCGCTCCTTGCTTGCTGCGAACACCTGTACTATAATTGACGCATGACCATTTCAACGCAACCCAGCACCAGTCGATGCCCCATCTTATGCGTCGAATCGAGCCAGCCGCGCGCTGATACAACGGCCATGCCCTTGTGGCCGCTTTCGACCGTATTTGGCCGGCCTTGGAGGAATCTCAGCCGGTCCTCAGCTACGAAACGGCCGCTCTCGGCCGCTCACCGAGGCCACACTTACCCTTCCTTCGCGTGTAACGCTACTGTCAACAAAACGTCACGAAAACGTCTCATTCAGGTATCAACTCGGTCACAAAAGTGCTCCGAAGTTCAGAACGCCCAGCTAGGGAAAGTGACGGAATGTTACGGGATGTGACACTTTTTCGGGTCGCTGAGCAATTGGACCCTGCGAACGAGCCCCTCGGCAACCCGCGGAACGCTACCCTTCGCCCAGTCTCTCCCGCACCCAGTCGTGGATGGCAGCCACCCCGTGCTCCTGCGGGGTCAGCAGCCCATGCGCATGCCTGTTTGAGCGCAACCCCTGCTGGTTGTACTCGCACACCAGCGCGTCCTGCTCCGTAATGAGGATCCCCAGGCTAACGTGCTCCCGCGCGTCGAACTCCGGGTCCTCCAGCACGCTCTCCTGGAACAGCCACTCCACCACCAGGTCCGTCTTCACCGGCCCTCGCGCCGCGACGCGGCCCACCCTCAGGAAGTCCGGATGGAATGCAACGAACCAGCTTGGCCGGATGACCGCGAAGGAATGTCCCGTCGCCTTCTCCTCGTCGGTCAGGTCCGGGAAGTAGGGCACGTCCGTCGTGCCGTCCATCGTCCAAGTCACCATGCCCTCGGCAAGCCGCGGCTTCGGCCTGCCGGTGGCGGGATCCCTCTCGATTTTGTCAGGGTCCATGTCGCTCGTAGGGTCTTCCATGTCACTGAGAAGGCCTTTACCGAAGATGGGCACCACCTTGGAAAGCTCCGGGTGCACGCTCGGGCAGTGGAAGCACTCAGAGAAGTTCTCCCAGAACACCTTCCAGTTCACGTTCATCTCGTACGTCTCGCTCACGCCGACCTTCAGCCGCTCCGTGTGGAAGTTCCGGAACCGCGCCGGTACGTCGCCAAGCATCGATTCCAGCGACGGGGCCTCGTCGCCCGCCAGGTTGATGAACATGAAGCCGCCCCACTCGCCCACGGCAACTCCGTACAGGCTGTAGTCCCGCATGTCGAAGTCCGCCGACTCAAGCTGGTGGGGCGTGGCTATGAGGCTGCCGTCCAGACCGTACGTCCAAGCGTGGTACGGGCAGACGATCGAACCGCCCTCAAAGCTTCCCTTGTCCTGCGTGCAGAGGATCGAGCCTCTGTGCCGGCATGTGTTGTGGAACGCCTGCAGCCGCCCTTCCAGGTCCCGCACCAGCACGATTCTCTGGTCTCCAACATTCACGATTTTGTAGTCGCGCCGGTCTGCTACTTCTTCCGACCGGCCCACGTAGAGCCAGTCCTTGGTCCAGATGGCGTCCATCTCACGCTCGAAGATGTCGGGGTCGAAGTGCCACTCCGAGGGAATCGTCGGCTGTATTCGCTCCAGCGGCTGTCGACGCTGCTGTGCCTGCATGGCGGGCCTCCTGCTTCGGTTTCCGGCCGCCGTGGCCGTACCGCGCGATTGTACCAGCGTTGCCGCCTTCCGCAGCCGTCACACGAGTCGTTTGACTGGCTACTATCCGGTTCGTATCATCGCGCGGAGGGGCAGCAACATCGCGCGTACCCCGAGTTGGCGTCTGTCGGCAGAGGAGAGCTGGCCATGAAGTTTGGAATGTTCTACATAGTTCAGTCTCACCCCGAGTGGACAGAAAGCCAATCGCTCACCGAGGCGATCGAGCAGATCGAGTTGGGAGACCGTCTGGGCCTGGACGATGTCTGGCTCGGAGAGCACCACTTCTCCAGGCACGGCTTGCTCTCAGGCATCTTCTCTTTCGCTGGTTTCGTTGCGGCCCGGACCAAGCGCATGCGCATTGGCACCGCGATCATCGTTCTGCCGTTCCACAACCCCGTTGTCACCGCCGAGGAAGCCGCGATGCTGGACGTCCTCAGCAACGGCAGGCTGGACTTCGGGATAGGTAGCGGCTACCAGCGCCGGGAGTTCGAAGGCCTGGGCGTAAACGTAGAGGAGAGCCGGGACCGGTTCCGCGAGTACCTGGAAATCATAGTGAAGGCCTGGACCGAGGAGACCCTGACCTACCACGGCAAGTTCGTGGACGTTGAGGGTGTCTGGGTCATCCCCAAGCCGGTCCAGAAGCCGCACCCTCCGCTATTCCAGGCCATCAGCACGAGCCCCGCCTCGGTGGAACACGCCGCCTCCAAGGGCATTACCTGCATCTTCGGCGGACCCACGGCCGCGCTCGGCGAGGTGCCCGACGCAATCCGCCTCTGGCGAGAGAAAATGGAGGAGCACGGCCACCCACATGAGCACCTGCACCCTCCCGTTTCCATCAACATATACGTGGCCCCCTCGGTTGAGGAGGCGGAAGCAGACGCGCTTGGCCGCGAGGACTTCTCACAGAAGATCCTGGCCCGCATCGGCTCCCCCGCTGATAAGAACGGCCGGCTTCCGAAGGGCTACGAAGCGTGGGCCACACGGAACCTGGACCGGGCCGCCGCCCTCAAGGGCCGCGGTGCCATCCCTGTGCTTCGCGGAACGCCCGAAGTGGTCGCTGAACGTCTGGAGCAGGTGCGCGCTCAGGGGATCAACCACATCTTCAGCAGCTTCGGCTTCCCCGGGCTCCCTCACGAGAAGTTCATCCGCTCGATCGAGATGTTCGCCTCCGAGGTCATGCCCAACTTCAAAGAACCGAGTTTTGAGCGCTTGAGGAGCAGATAGCCCATGCCACCCGTTGCCGCAGTCGACATCATCTCAAGGGAATCCTATGCCGGCGGCGAGCCATTTGGCTCTTCCGGTCCGTTCGAGCGCATAGACGGCACAGTCACGTTCACGGCTGACCCCGCCAGTCCCGCAAACGCGGCTATCACGGACATTGGTCTCGCCAGCCAAGACGAGGCCGGGCTGGTGCGGTTCAGTTCCGACTTCACCCTGATAACCCCGATTGGATCGGGTGGCGGCAAACTCCTTGTGGACGTGGTCAATCGTGGCAGGAAAATGGCGGTCAACACGTTTAACAGGGTCCCGCCCGGTCCGCCGTCGCGTGAACTGCCGCCCGGGGACGGATTCCTGTTTCGCCACGGCTTCTCGGTCCTGTCGATTGGCTGGCAGTGGGATGTCTATCGGGACGAGGCCCTGCTTGGACTGCAGGCGCCGCCGGTGCTGGCCGATGGCCGGCCTGTCACCGGACAGGCGGTCGTAGAAATCAGACCCAACTTCCCTATGCGCACGTCGCTGCTAGCCAACCGCTTGCACCAGCCCTATCCCCCGTCGGACCCCGACGGAGGCAATGCCCAGCTGCTCGTCCGCGACTGGGAGGACGGCCCTGAGACCGAGATTCCCCGCAGCGAGTATCGTTTCGCTAGAGAGGAGAACGGAGAAGTCATACCGAGCAGGGTGCACGTTTTCCTCAACACCGGATTCCAGCCGGGCAAAATCTACCGGATCGTTTACGACGCGGGAGGCTGCGTGCTGGTAGGCGCAGGACTGCTTTCCCTTCGAGAGGCCGCCGCCTGGCTTCGCCACCCATCCGCCTTGAACCCGGTGGCGGCGGGGTTCGAGCACGCATACGCATACGGAGTCTCTCAGACGGGCCGGATGCTCAGGCATTTCTTGTACCTCGGACTGAACTTGGACGAGTCGGGGCGCCCGGTCTACGATGGCCTCCTCCCACACGTAGCGGGAGGCCGCCGAGGAGAGTTCAATCATCGCTTCGCCCAGCCTTCACAGCAGTCTGAACCCGGTTTCGGCCACGCCTTCCCATTCACGGACGAGGAGACTTCGGACCCATACTCTTCACAGACGGACGGACTGCTATCACGTCAGAGAGCGTTGGGCTCCGTCCCCAAAGTCGTCTACACGAACTCCTCTGCCGAGTACTGGCGCGGCGACGGCTCCATGCAACACGTCGAACCGAACGGCCTGAGCGACGCCGCTCAGGCGCCGGAGACCAGGTCCTACCACTTCTCCGGGACCCAGCACGGCGCTGGATCGCTGGACCGGGCGGCCGCCGGGCCTGACGGTAGCCTGGGTCGGCACCCCTTTAACGTGGTCGATTACAGGCCGCTGCTACGGGCCGCGCTGGTCAACCTTCACAGGTGGGCCGCCGACTCCGTTGAACCGCCACCAAGCAGGCACCCTCGCGTTGACGACGGCACCGCCGTAACCCAAGAGGAGGCTCTCGACGCCATGCCCGCAATTCCGGGTCTCGCCCTTCCGGACAAAGAGAGGCTTTGGGTCCTGCGCGAAGTGGACCTGGGACCGAAGGCGAAAGCAGGCGTCGGTCTGTACCCCGCGAAGGAGGGTGGCACATATCCCAGCTTGGTTTCCGCGCTGAACGCTGACGGCAACGAGACTGCCGGCATCCGGCTGCCGGACCTGGATGCGCCCGTCGGCACGCACACGGGCTGGAATCCAAGGCACCGGGACACGGGCGCACCCGAACAGATCATCCCGATGCAGGGATTCACGCTTTTGTTCTCGCCATCAAAGAAAGACCGTGAGGCGGCCGGAGACCCGAGGCCTTCCTTGGAAGAGAGATACGGCTCGGGGGAAGACTACTTGAAACTAGTTCGCCGCCTCGCGAAGGCCTTGATCGACTCGAGATACGTGCTGCCGGAGGACCTCGACATCGTTGTGGCCGCCTGCGCCGCGCGCTACGACACCGCGGCGGGACACACTTAAGAGAAAGCCGGCCGACCTCAATAGTGAAGGACTGATCGCAATGGACACATCAGATGTCGGGGCAGTGATCTTCGACGTTTTCGGCACGGTGGTCGACTGGCGGGGCAGCATCAGCGAGCAGTGCAGCGCGTTTGGGCGCGCAAAGGGAATCGATGTGGACTGGGATGTATTCGCCGATACGTGGCGTAGCAAGTACGGTCCCTACATGAACAAGGTACGAAACGGTGACCTCCCCTGGACCAATCTGGACAGCCTGCACCGCATGTCGTTGGAAGAGGTACTGCACAAGTTCGGTATCTTCGGACTCAACGATGAAGAACTTCGCGAGATTACGCTGTTTTGGCACCGCCTCAGGCCGTGGGCCGACTCCGTCCCCGGCCTGTACCGTCTGAAGAGCAAGTATGCAATAGCCACGATGTCAAACGGCAACGTCGCCATGATGACAAACATGGCAAAGAGCTCGGGCCTGCCATGGGACTGCATCCTCGGCGCTGAGGTCGCGCGGCACTACAAGCCGGACCCGGAGAGCTACTTGACGACCGTCTCGCTGCTGGGGCTGAAACCCAGCCAGGTTGTCATGGCCGCCGCCCACACAGGCGATCTCATAGCCGCAGGAAAGCTGGGACTCAGGACCGCATTCATACCCCGGCCCATGGAACACGGACCGGGTCGAAGCCCCGAACCGGTATCCGACTTGCAGTTCGACGTCACGGCATCCGACTTCGTTGACTTGGCGGCACAATTGGGGGCCTGACGTCTGCTCCTCTTACGCTTCCAGCTGAGGCTGCTCCGTGGTCGCGATTTAGCTGCCGCGTCACTCGGCCTCGATCGCTGCCCTCTGGCGCTGCACCAGTTCGCCCACACCTTTCCACGCTAGGTCGAGCAACTCGTCCAGCGTCTGCCTGGAGAAGGGCTCCCCCTCCGCCGTGCCTTGCACTTCGACCACGCTGCCGTCGTCCGTCATAACAACGTTGACATCGGCTTCCGCGCGGGAGTCCTCTTCGTAGCACAGGTCCAGCAGCGGCACGCCATCGACAACGCCCACGCTCACCGCTGCAACTCCAGACCTAAAGGGCAGGCGCTCGATCTTGCCCGCCGAGACCATCGCGCTGGCCGCCTCGTGCAGCGCCACGTACGCGCCGGTGATCGCAGCCGTACGTGTGCCGCCGTCAGCTTGCAGCACGTCGCAGTCCACAGTGATCGTCCGCTCGCCCAAAGCCTCGAGGTCTACGACTGCCCTCAGGCATCGGCCGATCAGGCGCTGTATTTCCCTCGCCCTTCCGCCCGCGTTCCGCTCCCTTGGCGTACGGGTCAACGTAGAGCGCGGCAGCATCGCGTACTCGGCCGTCACCCATCCTCGGCCCGACCCGCGCATCCACCGAGGAACCGTCTCCTCCACGGACACAGCGCAAAGCACACGAGTCTCGCCCGCCTCGATTGTGGCCGATCCCTCAGCATAGCTCTGTGCGGCCGTGCCGATCTTCACCGGTCGCAACTCGTCCGCTTCGCGACCGTCAACTCGTTTCATACTAACCACCATGTTCAACTGCAGGTCTAAGCATCTCCGCTCACTTCAGGTTCCGATGTTACTCCAATGCCTTCGTCTCACGTCAGCGAGCCGTCCTGATGACGATCCGCTGTCCGTCGGTTTCGAACTCCACCGTTCCCGTCTGGCTCGTTATGAACAGCATCTCCTCAGGCACATGGCGCATCAGGCGGGCCACAGTTTCGTCATGAGGGTGACCGTGGGAGTTGTCCTCCCCAGCGGAAGCCACGGCCGCCACCGGGCCAACCGCCCGCAGGAACGCCTCGGATGACGAAGTCCTGCTGCCGTGGTGCGCCACCTTCAGCACATCGCTGTCCAGGGCCTCACCGCGCGCCAGTGCCGCCCGCTCTGCCGTCGCGTACATGTCTCCCGTCAAGAGGAAACTCGCGTTCCCAAAGACTACTCTGAGGCCAACTGAAGCATCGTTCACTTGCAGCGGTTCCACGCTTGCTGGAGGGCTGACCACAGTGGCGTAAGCGCCTCCACCCAGGTCTATGGTCTGACCGGCATGTGCGCTCACCGTCTGCGAGCCCTCGCCCGCCACCAGCCGCCGCCACTCCGCGTAGTCGGAGCTGCCGTAGTCGATCTCTGGCTCGAGAATGACCTCCACGTCGTACCTGCGTAGGACCTCCGTCAGTCCGGCTAGGTGATCGCTGTGCGGGTGTGTCAGCACAACCAGCTCTATGGTTCGGTCCCGGAAAGGCATCCTGCTGCCAAGCAGATCCGCCAACAGCGCTCCATCCGGGCCGCCGTCGACTAGTATCTGGCCTCCGCCAGGCGACGAAATGAGTATCGCGTCGCCCTGCCCAACGTCCAGCACTGAGACCCGGAGCCGGCCGTCTGGCCGAGACTGCACTGCGGCCAGACAAAGTAGCCCGGTTGTGATTAGCAATGCGAGGACGGTCCATCCGGCAAGCCGCAGGCTCGGCACCGGCCCCGGAGCCACCACTGCCGGTCGCAGCATCCGAAGCCGCATGCTTGAAAGGCGGCTCACCGCAATGTGCGCGGCCGCCAGTGACCCATAGTACACCCAGATAAGCGCTGGACCGATCTGCCCTGTTTCGATAGACGCGGCCGGCAGCAGCGAAAGTGTCTGGACAACCCGGTCGATATACCCGGTGACCAACCATGCGGTCCATCCGAACGGCACCGCAACACTGCCGAACAGCCCTGTGAGCGCCGTCAGGCAGTGCGTCACCAGCACAGCTGGTACAGCCGGGAGCACCAGAAGCGTGGCCGGCAGTCCCAGCAAAGGAACGCTCTTGAAGTAGAACGCCACCAGTGGAAGGGTCGCCGCCGTGGCCGCGATTGTTGCGGCCGCTGTCTCTACGGTCAGCCGTCTTAACAACCTCGGTTCGCTGGGCCGTGCAGCGTCAACACTTGGTCTCCCCCCGAGGTACACGGCGATCGGTTCTGCCCATAGTGCGATCCCGGCCATTGCGGCAAAGCTCAACTGGAACGACAAACTGCGCAACACCCCTGGGTCCACTCCGGCCATGACCGCTCCCGCGAAGGCCAGCGCCGGCAACGTGCTTCTGGGCCGGCCCAGTGCAAGCGCTGCAAGAAGTACCGTTCCCATCACCGCCGCCCTGACCGCTGAAACAGGTGCTCCGGCCAACAGGGTGTATCCCCAGATCACGGCCATCGGAGCAACCAGGTACAGCTGCCTCCTAAGACCAAACACGGCCTGGCTCGCGGCGATGCTCACTCCAAGGAGCACGCCAACGTGAAGGCCTGAGATCGCCAGAATGTGGGAAGCCCCAGTGAAGCGGAACGCCCCTGTCGTGTCTTCAGAGAGATTGTGGCGTAGGCCCAGGAGCAGTGCTTGGCCGATCGAAGCCTGCGGCTCGGGCACTACGGACGCAATCGAGACGCCCAGTCGTCTCCTTGCGGAGTACAGCCAATTGCGCATCGGATTTCCGTGGCCCTCGCTCAGGATCTCCGCCTTGGCAAAGGACATGACCGTGTGTATGCCCTGCCTGGCAAGGTATGACGGGAAGTCGAAGTCCTCAACCTCCGGTGGAGGCGCCAGCCTGCCGTTCAGTCGTAACCGGTCGCCGTACCTGAAGAACGGCCGGTCCCTCCTCTGCGCAAGGCTCTCCGGGGCGTGAGCCGTCACATGAATCATGGCGGTAGCGTTAGACGTCCCGTTCTCGCCACTTATCCGTTCAACGCGCAGCCTGAAATTCACTGCCGAGCGTGTTGCCTCCGGGTCGCTATCCACCACACCCACGACTTCTACGGTACCGGCGCCGTGGAACCGGGCTAAGGTCATTCCTTCCGGATCGGCCAATTCCACTCTTAGGATGCCTGCAATGAGAAGGATCGCCGGCAACATGGCCCACAGAGGCGCGTGCAGGCGACGCAGCAGTAGTAGCGCGATAAGCAAAGATGCCGCAGCAAGCATGCCGAGGGATGCGGGTGGCGCGTCGCCCCAAAGCCCGGCGGCGATGCCTGCCGCCCACGCGGCGGACCACCAGATCAGCCTCACTGCACAAACAAAGCCGCCCGCAGGCTAGCGGACGACAACCAGGTCGCGAATGCTGTCGACTATTGCATCGCCGATCCCACGGACACCCAGGAGGTCTTCTACGTCGTCGAACCGGCCCACATCTTCGCGGTAGCTGATGATGGCGGCCGCCTTCGCTTCTCCGATGCCTGGCAGGCTCGTCAACTGCTCAGCCGTTGCCGTGTTCAGGTCGAGAGTTGCCGGACTCTCGGAAGCACCCGAAGGCGAGTAAGTCGTATTCTCTCCGACAGCGGGAATGTGCCAGTGGTCCTCGTCTTGGAGCCTCCCCGCCAGGTTCACGGCTTCCAGAGCCGCATCCTCTGTTGCACCTCCCGCCGCCTCCACGGCGTCGATTACGCGGTCTCCTTCCACCATGAGGTAAACCCCGGACTTTCGGACTGCGCCGCTCAGGTAGACCTTCAACTCCTGCGGCGGCTGCGCGGTAGGTGTCGGAAGAACTATCGTGACCCCTTCGGCTTGGGAGTCGCCCGTAAGCCATAAAGCCGCCCCGGCAATGAGCGTGGCAATCGCACCAACGGCCAGCAATACAGGAAGTGGGTTCTCTAAGAGTGCATGCCTTGAGGGGGACTGGGGCGAACTGTCAGGTTCGCTTAAGTTCCTCGACATTTCTGCGCTTCCCTCAGCAAAAGCAACTCCGCATGCGCTCGCCCTCGTGAAATCCGACTGTGGCAAATTGCCGACATGGTACACTGTAGGGCGCATTAGGGAGTTCGAAATCGCTTGGACCCGACAGTAGGCTCTAGCGACCATTGACCCGTGTTCCAGGCCCATTCTTAGAAGCGGTTCCAGACCCATGAGAAGACCCGTGCGTCGAGCAGTGCTTGTCTTTGTGCACAAGCCCCTTGAGCAACGTCGGCTTGTGTCACCCGCGCTACTGAGGTAATCGATGGCAGTGCCTGTCAGCGTTGCGCGTGTTGAAGAGATAAAGGACGCCGCGCTTGCCGAACTCGAATCCGTCGAATCTGCAGATCAGACCGATCTCTGGCGCGTCACATTCCTCGGACGCAATGGCCGGTTGACCGAGGTGCTCCGTGGCATACGGGAGTTGCAGGCCGAAGACCGGGGGAGCGTGGGCGCCGCGGCCAACTCGGCCAAGAGGGCGCTCGAGGCGGCAATGGAACTGCGCCGCACGGATCTCTCCGCAGCCCAGGCTGACCGGGCCCCTTCGATTGACGTCACACTGCCGGGATGGCCGGTAGTGAGGGGCGGCCTGCACCCCACCACCCGCACCATGCGGGAGGTGGGCGACGCTTTTGTCTCCATGGGGTTCCAGATCGTAGAGGGGCCTGAGGTGGAGCTGGACAGCTACAATTTCGAGATGCTGAACATCCCCAAGTACCACCCGGCGCGGGATATGTGGAACACGCTTTGGGTCGATGGGGATGCCGGTCAGAGCGGCCATGAGACGTTGCTCAGAACGCACACGTCACCCATGCAGGCGCGGATCATGGAAGCGCAGGAACCGCCGGTGCGCGTCATCGTGCCCGGACGCTGCTACAGGTACGAGGCCACGGACGCTAGCCACGAGTGGCACTTCTTCCAGTTAGAAGGCCTGGCAGTGGACAGGGGAATAACCTTTGCCGACCTGAAGGGCACCCTTTGGGAGTTCGCACGCCGGGTCTTCGGTGAGTCCAGGCAGGTAAGGTTCAGGTGCGACTACTTTCCGTTTGTGGAGCCGGGCGCAGAAATGGCCATCGACTGCTTCCTGTGTGAGGGCAAAGGCTGCCGCGTCTGTCAGGGGTCCGGCTGGATTGAAATCCTGGGGGCTGGAATGGTTCACCCCAATGTACTCAGAGGCGTCGGCTACGATCCGAACATTTACACGGGGTTCGCGTTCGGCATGGGCATCGAACGAATAGCCATGCTAAAGCACGGAATTGACGACATCCGACACTTCTATTCCAACAACCTGCAGTTCCTCAGACAGTTCTAGCAGTTGACTGAACCGGCCTTGATGAATCAGATGCTTGTCAGCATGACCGCGCCTCCCGCACAGTCGCCCGTTGGCGCACAGGCAGGAGGCGCCCCATGAAAGTGCCCCTGTCTTGGCTTCGACGGTACGTCCCGGTGGACCTGTCCCCGCGGGAGATCGCCCACAAGCTCACCATGGCCGGTGTAGAGGTGAAGCAGATCGAAGAGATCGGTGCGGTTTGGGACCCTGAGAAGGTCATCGTGGGCCATGTGCTTAACGTTGACCCACATCCCAATGCGGACCGGCTTGGCCTTCCCACCGTCGGTCTTGGAGGCGCCGAGACGGCCACTGTGGTCTGCGGCGCCCCTAACGTAGCCGCTGGCCAGAAGATCGCTTTCGCCAGAGAGGGCGCGATGCTTTTCAGCACCCGCTCCGGGAAAGTGGAGCCGCTTAAGAGAGCGAATATCCGGGGTGTGGAGTCTGCCGGTATGGTCTGCTCGGAGTTGGAGCTTGGCCTCGGCGAGGACCACGAAGGCATCTTGGTACTCGAAGAGAGCCTCGAGCCCGGCAAGCCCCTGTTCGACGTACTGGGTGACACGATTCTCGAACTCGATGTCACGCCGAACCGTGTCGATTGCCTCTCCATTCTGGGAGTCGCCCACGAGGTGGCTGCGCTGACGGGCGCCGAGGCCTCCGAACCTGATGTCGATTACGAGGAGCGGGGCGATCCAATTCAGGACGCAGTCTCCATCGAGATTGAAGACCCGGATTTGTGCCCAAGGTACACCGCAAGCCTGATCACAGGAGTGAGCATCGGGCCTTCGCCCCAATGGCTCAAGGAGGCCCTCCACCGTGCCGGGCAGCGTTCCATCAACAACATTGTGGATGTAACGAACTACGTGATGCTGGAGTACGGCCAGCCACTGCACGCCTTTGATTTCGACAAAGTCGCTGAAGGAAAGGTCATCGTGCGCCCTGCCAGGGCCGGCGAATCTCTGATCACGTTGGACGGCGAGGTGCGTAAGCTCGAACCCCCAATGCTGACAATCGCGGACCCCGCCGTTTCCATCGGCTTGGCGGGAATCATGGGCGGCGCAAACACCGAAATGACTGCTTCCACGACCTCCGTTCTGCTGGAGTCGGCCAGCTTCGATGCGATCAATACTCGTCGGACGTCCGCCGGTCTCAGGCTACACACGGAGGCCGCACGCCGGTTCGAGCGAGGCCTTCGCGCCGAACTGGCCCCAAAGGCGCTTCGACGGGCAACGCAACTCATCCTCGAGGTGGCCGGTGGGACCGCCGCGCAGGGCATCATAGACCTGTATCCTGGCGAGTTGCCAGAACGCCCCATCAGAACCGGGACAGACCGCATCAGCCAACTGCTGGGCATGGACCTCCCGATGGCCCGAGTCGAACGTGTTCTTACCTCGTTGGGGTTTCGGCGGGCCAAGGAGCCCGAAAGCGTGATTGACCTGATCGAAGCCGTCGAAGCAGCTCCCTCCCCGGAACGCGAAACTACTCTTTGGGTGCTGCCACCCTACTGGCGCTCTGACATCACCATTGAGGACGACGTGGTAGAAGAGCTTGCGCGAGTCTTAGGATACGACAGCATCCCTACAACCATGCTATCCACGCCTATCCCTCACCACCGGCAGCACCCCGGCCGGCAGAATAGGGAGCAGATCAGGGACGCGCTCGTCGAAGCCGGTATGCAAGAGATTGTGACATACCCGCACACTGGTATAGACGCCCTGGAAAACGTGGGTGCCCTTGCGTCCAAGCCGGCCCCTTTGCGCATCTCCAATCCCATAAACCGTGACCGCCCGTATCTGCGTACCAGCATGAGAGCCAGCGTTCTGGAGACGCTGGAAGCGAACCGGCGGACCGTACACGATGAAGGTATCCGGCTGTTTGAGATTGGCCGCGTGTACCTTCGTAACCCGAAGGATGAGGTCGGTCTGCCCGAAGAAAAGGAGTTCGTGGCGGGAGCGTTGTCCGGACCGCGATTTCCAGTTTCGTGGCACGCCAAGCCAGTAAATATAGACTACTTCGACGGCAAGAGCGTACTTGAGTCCTTGTTCCCTGCATTGGCGGTCGAGGTTTCGTTCGAGGCCGCAGAGGACCGCGCTATGCTGCCGGGCCGAACGGCGCGGTTGTTGGTGGATGGGCGGTCCATCGGAGTCTTGGGAGAGGTTGCTCCGGGCGTACTTTCCGCCTTCGGGTTGGAAGGCCCTTCCGTGGTGATGTTCGAATTGGACGTGGCGGCGCTCGAGGAAGCCGTCTCCGACAGCGCGCGAGAATTCACCCCTGCGAGCAGGTTCCCTTCGTCCGAACGCGACCTCGCGCTCATAGTGGACGAAGACATTCCCTCCGCAGACGTTCAGAAGGTCATTGACCGCAATGGCATCGTGGCGCGGAGCACGCCCTTTGACGTATTCAGCGGCCCGGGAGTTCCGCCAGGCAAGAAGTCCATCGCTTATCGGGTCGAGTTCCGTTCCTCCAGGGGCACGCTAACATCTGAGCAGGTGGATAAAGTCCAGCAGGGTATTCTTCGCCAGCTCAATCGCGCGTTTGGCGCCGAACTCAGGAAGTAGCGTCGGGAGTATCGCCGTGAGAGAGCACATCCACAGGCACGATCACGCGTCCATGATCAGCGTTGAGGAGGCGCTCGAACGTATCCTGTCGGAGTTCGACGTGCTGGATTCGGAACGGAGACCGATCCTGGACGCAATGGGGCAGGTCCTGGACCAGGACGTTATTGCCCCGCTCGACATTCCTCCCTTGGAAAACTCGGCCATGGACGGCTACGCCGTTCGATGGTCGTGCATCTCCGGCGCCTCCCGGGAAACGCCTGTCGCCCTGAGCGTGATCGGCGTGGTGGCGGCGGGCGATCTGCCGGACAAGACGGTCGAGCAGGGGACCGCACTTCGCATCATGACGGGCGCGCCCATTCCTCCGGGCGCGGACACGGTTGTCCCGTTCGAGGATACTGACGAGCAGGATCGGAAATCGTCTGGAGCCACGCTCGATCAGATAGTCATTCGGGAGCGGACCCCTCCCAAGGCCAACGTCCGGCCTGCAGGCCAGGACGTAGCCAAAGGCGATCTCGTTTTGGCCAGAGGCGTCACTCTGAGACCCCCGGAAATTGGAGTGCTCGCATCCCTTGGCATGCCGGAAGTGAGCGTGATTCGTCGGCCCAGGGTTGCCATCGTGGCCACCGGGGATGAGTTGCTTGAACCTTCGGAGCCCCACCAGCCGGGCAAGATTTACGACAGCAACACGTATGGAGTGGCGGCCGGCGTCAAGAGATACGGGGGAATTCCTATTGTTTTAGGTATCGCCAGGGATAATCTGTCTTCCATGAGTTCCATGCTCGACAGAGCAATGGACTCAGATGTGCTCATAACCTCTGCCGGCGTCTCTAAGGGCGACTACGACATAGTCAAAGACGTTCTGGCGCGGCACGGCAAGGTAGACTTCTGGTCGGTGAGGATGCGGCCCGCAAAACCGCTTGCGTTCGGTGTATTGGAAGGTAACGGCGGGAAGCGAGTGCCCCATATCGGGTTGCCGGGCAACCCGGTTAGCGCGCTAGTTGCCTTCGAACAGTTCGGCCGACCGGCGATTCATAAGATGATGGGCAGGAGCCGGTTCGACAAGCCCTGTGTAAATGCCGTCTTGGAGGAACCCATCTTCAACTCGGATTCCCGTAGGGTGTACGCGAGAGTAGAGGTAACCAAGCGCAATGGGACCTACTACGCCAGGCCCACAGGGCACCAGTCGTCCAACCTCCTGACGTCGATGGCCCGTGCCAACGGGCTCGCCATCTGCCCCGAAGACCTTCCGAAGAAAGACGCCGGTGAGACCGTGACCGTACAGATGTTGGACTGGCCGGAGTATGTCATTTAGCAACCGTTTGGCTTGAACAGGAAAACCGCCGTGGAATCCAACAACAGGAGAACGATCGACGATGGCCGATAACCAAGAATCCCTTCGCTACCACCTGGATATCTCCAAGAGTAGCAACCCGCACAGGTCCCTTTCGATTCTCATAGCAAGCCGCCGGTGCTATCAAGACCAACAGGGCGAAGACGATGCGGAGGTCATGGCCGCAGACCCGCAGCAGCTTATCCGTCAGATCGCGGATCACTGCGCCTCCTCCCCCGACTATCTCCTCCCTGACACACCGCTGAAGGAGTCCATCTTCAGGACGCTGCTGGCCGCCAAGAATCAGCCTATGACGGCTCAGGAAATCAGTCGTCAACTTTCGGATCGCTGGTCAACGACCGCCCAGGCGAGAGACGTATCACCCAAGGTTATCCAGCGTCTTCTGGAAAACAGTCCCCTGTACTCAATCACGCCCGCTGCGAAGCAAGGATGAGGCCAGACTGTATAATGCCGCCCACCATCCGGAGCAGGAGAGAACAGTAATGCCCGAACCGGTAGTCTTCTTCCACGGCCAGTTCGCGCCGTTGGACCAAGCCCGCGTAAGCGTGACCACACACGCGCTGCACTATGGGACCGCCGTGTTCGAAGGCATTCGGGGTAACTGGAACGAAGACAAAGGCAGAATGTTCGTCTTCCGCCTGCGGGAACACTACAAGAGATTCCTGCAGGGCTGCCGCATCATGATGTTGGATATCCCCTACGGCGTGGACGAACTGTGCGATATCACCATTGAAACGGTAGTTCGCTGCGGCTACGCTGAAGATGTCTACATACGCCCGCTGGCATACAAGAGCCAGGAACTCATCGCCAATCTCAGGCTCCAGGACTTGGAGAGCGATTTCGCGCTGATTATTGTCCCATTCGGCTCGTACATAGAGACGGATGGAGCCATTCGCTGTTGCACCTCCTCGTGGCGGCGCATCGACGACATGGCCATCCCTCCCAGGGTCAAGATCGCCGGTCACTACGTTAACAGCGTGCTGGCCAAGACGGAGGCCACGCTCGCAGGATTCGACGAAGCTGTGATGATGAACGCCGAAGGCACGGTATCCGAAGGCACGGGGGAGAGCCTATTCATGGCCGCCGGCGGTCGGTTGTACACTCCGCCTGTAGGCGACAACAACCTTACTGGGATAACCAGAGATTCTGCCGTCCGGCTCGCGCAAGACGAAATGGGGCTGGAGGTGACCGAGCGTCACATCCGGCGCAGTGAACTGTACTTGGCGGACGAAGTGTTTCTGACGGGCACCGCCGCCCACATCACCCCCGTGGGCGAGCTCGACAACCGACCCATCGGGAACGGTGGAGTCGGGCCGATCGCGGACGAGCTTCGCAACTTATACGCCGCAGCCATCCGTGGCAACAACGACAAGTACTTGGAATGGTGCACCCCCATAACACTCGAGTCGTTCTGACGCACCGCCGGCAAGACGCCGCGCTGCACGCGCCAGGATAGTCCCCCGGACATGTCGGAGTTCATCTTCGAGTATTACATCTTCGTGTTCCTGGCCGCGCTCGGCGCAATTCAGATCGGTGCATCCGCAGGCAAGCTCAATGGCCTGCTGGTGCTCAAGCATCCAAACGCTGCCTTGAGCCTTGGCGTCGGCTTGGTAGTTGCCGCCATCGTCTGGTTCTTCTCCACCGGCGAACGTAACATCAACGACTACGATGGAGGTATCACCGCGAACGGCCAGGCGTTGTACGCCTTCCTCGGCTGCATAACCGCGCTATTCACTACCCTCGCCGTTACGTCATTGGTTAACTTCCGATTGGGCCGAGGGGCGAAGCCGCCCTTTGGCGGCCTTCACTCGCTGAGTGAAGCTAACTACCTCTTGGCAATTTCCGGCAATCTCAAATACTGGTCAAAGGCTTGGCGAAAGCTGACGAACAACTATTTCTTTGGTTGAACGGCGGTGTAGGCAAGGTCCCGCTGTTCGATGAATTGATCCAGTATCTGGTAAGCGATTACCTGGTGCCGGTCACGGCCTTGATTGTGCTGCTTGGCCTGTGGTTCGCCGGAAGTAGCCCCTCGGACCGCGTCCGCAATCAGATCGGCATTTTCGTAGCGCTCTCTTCCATGGGCTTCTCCAGTCTGGCCGTTTACATCCTCAACGCGCTTTACGCGAGGCCGAGGCCATTCCTGGAGCATGACGTCGATCTCCTGTTCTATAGGCCCACAGACTCTTCGTTCCCTTCGAACCCCGTGGCTGCCACATTCGCCATAGCTTTCGGCGTGTGGCTCATCAACCGTCGCCTGGGAGTTGCGCTGATGGTGGGCGTGGCGGCGTACGGCTTCGCACGCGTCTATTCTGGTGTGCATTACCCCTTGGATGTCGCTGCGTCCATGGCCATTGGAATCGCTATGACACTGGCGGTCTCCTGGGCCGAGCGTCTGGTTCGCCCAATCCTGATAGCCGCCCTCAGACTGGCCCGCCTGTTCTGCGTGGCCTGAAGTGCACTGGATCGGCCCGCACTGCGAGCAAACGTAAGAATTCGTAACAGATCTCTGCTAGGCCGGGTGCTCCTCTCAAACGATGAGGTGACAAACAGGGCCGGTCTGGTAGGCCCAGCTAGCCGGTGTCGTGAAATGTCCCCGAATGTCACAATGAAGAGGGGGACGCGACATCGGCGCGAAAGTACCAGCATGATTGCCGCCGGCGGTCCCGCTTGGGAAGTCTCCGAAGGCCCTGCCTGTCCCTCATCCGCGTCCAGCGCAAGAGAGCCGGCACCCATCCGGTACCCTCCCTTCCCTTGTCAGCGCAGGAAGTCTAGGATGAAGGGAGTTGCGGGCTACGCCGCCAAAGTACCAGAACGGGAACTCTGGAGATACGGAGGCCTTTCATCATGAAGCGCAAGCGCCTGTTGACCGCCGCTGCCGTCGTTGTGCTGATATTGCTCGTAGTGGTGGGATGGTGGTTCCTTTCGCCGCTCTTCATAGACGACGTGGTTGACGAAGATTTCCCCCTATCCTACGGTGCGGAGTTGCCAGCCGGGATGACGCAGCAGGAGGCCGAGGAACAGATGGTTGAGGCCGCCGCGGTCGACACACCGGTGGACGAAGAGATGCCGGAGCCGATGGCGAGCCCCGCGGCGCCCGTCAAAGTCAAGGTCGGCTCCTTCACGGACGCGGACCGGTTCCACAAGGGCAGCGGCAGCGCCACCATCTATCGGGGATCCGATGGGTCCCACATATTGCGGTTCGAGGACTTCAATGTCACCAACGGCCCCGCTCTGCACGTTATCCTGTCGCCTCATCCCAACGCTCGGAACAGCGCCGAAGTGCACCTGGAAGGCTACATTGATCTCGGAGATCTCAAGGGCAACGTCGGCAATCAGAACTACGTGCTGCCCTCCGACCTGGACGTAACTGGAATCGGCAGTGTCATCATCTACTGCCAGCCATTCAGCGTGGTGTTCAGCGTGGCGCCGCTCCGGGACGCAGGGTAAGACTCCAAGGAGAATAGGGTGCAACATGTCCGCTGACGATTTCAGAGATGAGGACAACCTGTTTGATATTGTTCGGGGCCGGTACTGCGATGGACTGAGCGCCGAAGAACTGGAACAGGTGCGCGACGGCGTCCGGGAAGTGCTGAAACAGGCAGAGGCCCTCGCGGCCGTCAAGCTGGACATGTCCGCGGAGCCGGGACCTCTGTTTAGGCCATACTCAGCAAATGAGTGAAGACATAGTTTTCCTGCCGGTCCGCAAGCTTGCCGCGCTTATTCGCACGCGCCAGGTATCCCCAGTCGAAGTTGCCAGCACCTTCTTGGACCGCTTGGACACGCTCGGCCCGCACTACAACGCAGTTGTTACGGTTACCCGCGATCGGGCACTCGCTCAGGCGAAGCGTGCGGAGGCCGAGATCGCGGGCGGACGGTACCGTGGCCTGCTGCACGGCATACCCTACGGAGCCAAGGACCTTCTGGCAACGTCCGAAGGCATCCCAACAACGTGGGGTGCCGCTCCTTACAGACACCAGGTCTTCGATTACGACGCCACAGTGGTCCGGAAGCTCGAAGACGCCGGGGCGGTGTTGGTAGCGAAGCTGGCCATGGTAGAGCTGGCTGGAGGTATGGGGTACAAGAGCGCGGACGCATCGTTCACAGGGCCGGGAATCAATCCCTGGAATATAACGACTTGGTCCGGTGGTTCTTCGAGCGGGCCCGGCTCAGCAGTAGCCGCTGGCCTCGTCCCATTCGCCATAGGTTCGGAGACATGGGGGTCAATACTCTGCCCATCCGCCTTCTGTGGCCTCTCGGGCCTGAGGCCCACGTACGGCCGGGTCAGCCGCCACGGCGCCATGGCTCTAAGCTGGACGCTCGATAAGCTAGGGCCGATGTGCATGACGGCGGATGACTGCGGCATAGTGCTCCAGTCGATCGCAGGCCACGATCCAAACGACGCCTCCACGTCCACGCGTCCCTATATTTACGAGGAGGCGGTCTCCGGCGATGGGAGGCTCAGGCTTGCGTTCTTCTCTGGCGCCTTGGAAAGTGCCCAGGAAGCTGTACGAAGTAACTTCCAGAACGCCCTGCAAGACCTCGGGTCTGTGGCGGACATTGAGGAAGTCGTGCTCCCCGAGTATCCGTACGTGGAGATGAACTCGACCATCCTCAACGCGGAAGCCTCGGCCGCGTTCGACGACTTCCTCGCAGCGGGCCTGTCCCACGAGTTGAGAGGCATAGGCTGCAAGTACAACGGCTTCGCAGGGACCGCTGTCCTCGCGAAGGACTACCTCAAGGCGCTTCGCCTAAGAGAGGTTCTCGGCCGCGAGATCGACGCTCTGCTCGCCCCTTACGACACCGTGGTTGCTCCCTCCGTGACCCAGGTCGCGGATGACGTGGACAAGGTCTGGGGCCGGGACGAGGACGAGTTCGGCCCTGATCTTACCGGCGCCATCGGAAACGGACTTGGACTGCCTTCAATTTCCGTGCCCAACGGCTTTGACGGCCACGAGCTCCCCACAGGAATCCAGTTCATGGGCAGGACTTACCACGAGAACTCGGTCTTAGCGGCCGCTAAGGCGTTCCAGTCGGTAACCGACTGGCACACGAAGCACCCCACCGAGTTGACCGACTAGCCGGCATTGCTTCCTGTTCGTTGGTTTTCTAGGAGTAACCATGTCCGATAGCAGTCAGTACGACTTGGTTATCGCCAATGGCAGAGTGATGGACCCAGAGAGCGGGCTGGACGCCGTTCGCGACGTAGGCATCGCGGATGGGGTGATCCGGATAATCCAACCCGGAAGCCTGCGGGGCCATGAGACTATCGACGCCCACGGGCTTGTAGTCGTGCCGGGCTTTGTGGACCTGCACTCTCACGGTCAGGACGACGAAAACTACCGCATCCAGGCGTTGGATGGCGTCACCACCGCACTCGAGTTGGAGGTGGGCACGCTAGACGTGGACGCCTGGTACGCTGAACGCGAGGGTCAGGCCGTCATCAACTACGGCGTGAGCGCGGGTCACATCCCGGCCCGCATCGAAGTAATGGACGATCCCGGAGACTTCCTGCCTGTCTCTGACGGCGCCCGGAAGGAAGCCTCTGACGGCGAGATAGCAGCAATGGTCGGCCATTTGGAGAAGGGACTCCGCAGCGGCGCGCTCGCCGTGGGATTCGGGCTTCAGTACACGCCCGGAGCCTCACGTTGGGAGGTATTGGAGGTGTTCCGTGCAGCGGCGCGGCACAGCGCCTCGTGTCACGTCCACATGCGTGGCATGGGCCACCGCGAGCCTTTGAACAGCATCGAGGGACTTGTCGAGATCGTCGCCGCATCCGCCGTCACCGGGGCCCCTTTGCACGTCGTGCACATTCAGAGCAGCGGAATGCGGGCCACTGCGCGTCTGCTCCACATCATCGAAGAGGCGCGCGAACGCGGCATCGACGTCACTACGGAGTGCTACCCATACACGGCTGGCCTCACGGCGATAGACTCAGCGATCTTCGATGAAGGTTGGCAGAGGAAGTTGGGTATCGGCTACGGAGACCTGGAGTGGGTGGCCACAGGGGAAAGGCTCACACAGTCGACCTTTGCCCGGTACCGTGAGGAGGGAGGCCTTGTGATTGCCCACATGATCCCACAGGAGGCCGTAGAGGCCGCCGTCACCAGCCCCCTGACCGCCATTGCGACCGACGACCACATGAAGAACGGCAGGGGACACCCGCGTACCGCCGGCTCATACTCGAGAGTGCTCGGCCGTTTCGTGCGCGAGGCTGGGACGCTCTCACTCATGGACGCGATCGAAAAAATGACCCTGATGCCGGCGCGCCGTCTCGAACAGCGGGCTCCGGCGCTTGCCCGCAAGGGCCGAGTAGCCGTTGGAGCCGACGCCGATCTGGTCGTGCTCGATCCCCAGACTGTAATCGACACCGCGAGTTACCAGGAGCCCTCCAAGCCGCCGAAAGGCATTGGGTACGTGATCGTCGGCGGGAACCCCGTTGTGGATAACGGCCGAATGCGCCCCGGCGTCGCTCCCGGCACCGCAGTGCGCGCGCCTGTAAGTCCCTAGACTCATCGCGCAGCCTGTCTAGGGCTCTTGGTTCTGCCGAAGAATCTCGAACATCTCCTGCAATGGCGCCGGCGGATATCCAAGCGTGGCCGCTGTGTCTAGGTCCTCCTGCGCTTTCGCCATGTTGCCATTCAGCGCGTGTGCAACGGCGCGAGAAGCGTAAACTTCCTGGGATTCGCCGCCGATTCGAAGCGCTGCCGTGAAGTCTTCCACCGCCGCATCCAGCTCTCCCAGCCTCATCAGGATTTCTCCACGTTCCACATATGCCCAGACCACGTCCGGGGAGCGTTCGATATCATCAGTGAGGGCAAGGACTGCGCCGCTCAGCTCGATACGCTCCCGGTTCGAGATTCCAACGGGATTGTCGTCTGTCGAAGGCGTTGCGGTGCTGGGTGTAGGTTGGGCCAGGATCGTTGGTGTAGCCGTAGCTCCCAGCTCGACCCGCCTGGTCGGCACCTGGTCTGTAGGAAAGGACGGCATGACGGGCCCAACCTCTTTCCCATCGCCGCCGCACCCAAGCGTGAGTAGCCCGACTGCAAGGGAAACTGCCGCCCCCTGAAGCATCCGGATACGAAACTGCGCTTCGGTCCGCCGCTTGCATAGCACGCCGTTTTCCACCTCTGTCTAGGACTGCGCCGGAGTTTACAGGAATCGGCGCCGGTGCCAGGCTGCCCCGGTCGGGCTAGAATGCCGGGACCATCCTTTCATTTGGGTCAATTTGTGACTGAAGGCCTTCGGACGCTTCTGAAGTCGCGGTTTGGTCATGACCGGTTCCTGCCGATGCAAGAACAGGTCATCCACAACGTGTTGCGCGGGCATAATTCCATCGTGTTGATGCCCACGGGAGGTGGAAAGTCCCTTTGCTATCAACTTCCGGCCCTCTGCCTGGAAGGTCTGACACTAGTTGTCTCCCCGTTGATCGCGCTGATGAAGGACCAGGTCGATGCCCTGAATAGGCGCGGAATTCCTGCTGGCTTCATTAACAGTGCAATGGCCCCTGACCATTCGCGTCGTGTAGCGAGAGAAGCGCGGGATGGTCAGCTGAAGCTCCTGTACGTTGCGCCCGAACGAATAGCGATGCCTCGCTTCCGACAGTTTCTACTCGGGCTGAATGTCGGGCTGATTGCGATCGACGAAGCCCACTGCATCTCGGAGTGGGGGCACGACTTCAGACCGGACTACCGCAACCTCCAGTCCTTACGGGCCGACTTTCCAACCTTGCCCACAATCGCGCTTACGGCGACAGCTACGGAAAGGGTCCGGAACGACATCGCTGAAGTCCTTCTCATGAATGACGCTGAGCATTTCACGGCCAGCTTCAACAGACCCAACCTGACTTACACAGTCAGGCGCAAAGGGTCCGAATTTGAGGACCTCGTCAGACTCTTGGCAGACATCCAGGGCGGCTCCGCAATCGTATACCGCTTCTCCCGCAAGGGCACTGAGGATCTTGCCTTGCGGCTTTCAGAACGAGGAATTCGTGCGTTGGCGTATCACGCCGGGCTGGACAACGACGTGCGTCGGGAGAATCAGGAGAAGTTCCTTCACGACGAAGTCATAGTCATAGTGGCAACGATTGCATTCGGAATGGGCATTGACAAACCGAACGTTAGGGTGGTCGTGCACTACGACCTGCCCAAGACCATTGAAGGTTACTACCAGGAGACCGGCCGGGCCGGCCGAGACGGCCTCCCCAGCGAGTGCGTCCTCTATTACTCCTACGGCGACAAGAGAAGCCAGGAGTACTTCATTAGGCAGATAGAAGACGAGGCCCAGCGCCGACACGCCACTCAGAAACTCGACCTCATGGTGAGGTACGCAGAGAGCAGGACCTGTCGGCGCGCATTTTTGCTTGATTACTTCGGCGAGAGGTGGAAGGACGGCAACTGCAGCGCCTGCGACGCGTGTGTGGACAAGTCGGAACTGCCAGCGGGCTGGGAAGTTTACGACGGCACTGACATAGCTCAGAAGATCCTTTCCGCCGTTATCCGCACAGGGGAGCGGTTTGGAACAGAGTACATCGTTTCCCTTCTCAGGGGCAGTCGAGCGCAACGGGTGTTGCAACAGGGGCACGACCAGTTGCGAGTATATGGCAGCGCTCGCGAAATCCCGAAGGCCGAACTCAAGGAGTCTGTGCATCAGTTAGTCGACAAGGGCCTGCTGGCCCGTAGGGACGGCGACGATCTTCCTACACTGTTTGTTGCTACTTTGGGCAGACAGTTCTTGGCCAACCGTGAGTCCGTGACGCTGGCGAGGCCCTCAACGCAGCTGGACCAGGGGCCGCAGCCTCAAGACACCGAACTTTTCGCAAGACTGCGAGCGCTCCGCAATTGCATCGCTGATGACATAGGCGTTCCGGCGTATGTTGTCTTCGGCAACGCAGCGTTAGAGCAAATGGCCACCCGTATGCCCACGGACACTGCAGCCATGTTACGCATCAAGGGCGTTGGCTCGTCAAAGCTGGCCCAATATGGCCCAGCCTTCCTCGCGGCAGTCCGCGATCATGTCACTACAAGTCAACGCACAGATGCGGCGCATCCTTCCGACAGTTCTGCCTCAGCGGACTGCACGCTAACAGATGCCCCACAAGGGCCGACCAACTCCGGCTACCAGGTCTACGTGGAAAATCTCTTGAGCCGTTTGGCGGACCACCCTGTCAAGCTAGCGGCAAAGACCCCGGGATGGGAGCACATCCTGAGAAGCAAGGTGGAAGGCATCCTCGCCGCTCTGCCCAACCGCGAAGCCGCGGTCCTTAGGCTCAGGTTCGGCCTTGGGGACGGTAGCGTGAAGAGCCTGGGAGAGATCGGCACGATCTTTAGCACGCCCGGAGAGCGCGTCCGACAGATCGAAGAGAAGGCGTTGAGTAGGCTCAGACAGCCGAGCCGATTCACCGAGTTCGAGAAGCTGATGGATGAGCGCGGGGTCAACAGGAACCTGACTTAGGAATTCGCAGCCTCCGGCAAGCAGCGACGTTGGATATGGTGCGGCACGGACACTACGTGGCCGAGACCGCAGAGTTAGTAGAAATCGCGCAAGAGACCATACTCTCGCATCCGGAGCGACTATCTGACGACGGTGGGAGGTTTGACGTCTCACATCTTCTCCCCACAGGACATCGCTACATGCGAGACGCCGCGTGCCATCCAAGCCTCGCCGCCTCCAAGCTGCTTCTAAGGTACTGAACGAGTACAGGGAATTGACCACTTGAGGTGGCATAACCGACAATAGTTGAGGCACATCCGGCACCCGGAACGGTGCATCCAGTTTCCCGGCAACAGACGAAAGAAGGGTATCAAAATGCCGTCACGAGACATCATCAGCCGCTTGGAAGATGGCGAGAAAATTCTCATGGACGGGGGAACCGGCTCCGAGATTCACCGTCGCGGCGTTGACGTTATGGTTGGATCCAGCACGACCGTGCTAGGCCCTTGGTCGGCAACCGCCAACGTGGAAGCTCCTGACGTGGTGCAGCAGATTCATGCCGACTATCTTCGAGTAGGCGCGGACATCGTGACCACAAACACCGTCTTCACGACTCCGACCCGCATGGCTATCGGCGGTCTTGAGGACCGGTGGCGAGAGTACGCTACGTCGGGCGGATTGAACGCCGTCAAGGCACGCGACGCCGCGAACAGCGAGGCTTACGTGGCTGCAGGAATGGCTACACCTTGGGTGTGCGGTATGACGGGTGACAGACTGTCAGATGTCCAACATATGGGTGAGCCTGCCCTCAAGGCCGAGTTCTCCGAGCTTTCGGAGGCGGTCGCAGAGGCTGGCGTAGACATAATGCTCCCGGAGTTCATTGGATACGTAGACGACTGTGTCGCCGCGGTGGACGTGGTCGCGGAGTTTGAGCTTCCGGTGTTTTTGGGAGTCCGACAGATACAGCCGGATGGCACGATGGTTTCGGGCGAGACGATGGACCAACTTGCGGCGGCGTTAAAGGGACACCCGGTCGACGCTGTCCTGCTGATGTGCTGTAACCCGGAGGCCATTTCGGCCGGACTTCCGAGGCTTCGCGACGCGTTCAGCGGCGCCATCGGCGCATATCCGAACATCGGCTACAACCCGTTGGCGCGCCTGCGGGGCACCAGTGCCGACGATTTCTTTGGTCTGGTCCCCAACCCCCCGTCCCGGCTCGCCCAGTATGCGAACGACTGGTTGGATATGGGCGCTCAGATCGTGGGCGGCTGCTGTGGTACCGGGCCTGAACACATCATGGCTATGCGGAAAGTTGTCAAGGGCTGGTAGCTTGGCAATCGAGCGACAAGCCGTCTCTTTCTCTTAGCCGGCCCGCAAGGCCTCCCGCCCCGAACGCATTGCCCTTCGTGAGCCCGCCAATCGCCACGACACTTCGCGTACCTGCCTGAGTGGCTTCAAGCTCGGCCCAATGTGCTATACTTCGCTACGCCCGTGCGACCCAGGCCTCCCTCAGGGCGCGGCGGAATTAGGCACAGGCAAAACAGGAGGACGCTTGGCTTTCGTCACGCTACGGGAAGGCGAAGACACTGAAGGCCTCGTAAAGCGGTTTCAGTCCCAGATGCAGCGCTCAGGAATACTGCGCGAGCTCCGCGAGCGGCGCTACTTCCGCTCCAAAGGTGAGCAGACCCGCATCGACCGTCAACGCAGCATCCGTCGCCTCAGACGGCGTCGACGCCGCAATCGCTAGACCCTCCATCTCGTAAACCGGCCCAACCCTCCAGGCAGGAGGGCTACACTGCGACCGGCCACTCTCAGAAGGGTCTCACTCCCTTTCCACACCTTTTTCAAGTTCCCGGGAGGAAGCGAACGCCGCTTCTGGTTCAACACGTCGTTTCTCTTCTCTGGGACCGCCTCTGTTCTTATTGGAACGTTCCTTGTTGTGGCGGCTGGCTGCAATGGAAGCCCAGAAGCAGTAGCCACCACCACAGCTGAGGCGCCGGCCCTCACACCCGCGCTCACCAGCACCCCGGCACCCTCGCCATCACCCAGGTCGGCACCGCCGAGCAGCACTCCCGAAACCGACCAATCCAGCTCCAGCAGTGCGGTAGTTGCCTTCGCCCCCCAACACGGTGCCCTGACCACTGTTGAGGTGGTAAAAATGCTCGCGCCCTCAGTGGTCCACATTGCCGCCCAAGCGCCCATCTACCCTAACGAGGCCCTGTCTTCCACAGGCGTGGCCACCGGTGTGGTCCTCGACGATCTCGGCCATATTCTCACCAGCAACCACGCAGTAGAGTTCGCCCTGGACATCACTGTTACGCTCATCGACGGTCGGCGGGTCCCGGGCATGGTCGTCGGAACCGACCGTCGTACGGATTTGGCTGTAATCCGAGTAGAGGCAGAGGACCTTGTTCCAGCCAAGCTGGGCAACACTTCCAGCGTGCAAGTTGGCGAGGACGTCATTGCGATTGGCCATGCGCTCGGCCTAGACGGTGCCCCCACGGTCACGAAGGGCGTGATCAGTGCGCTTAGCCGATCGATAGACGTTACAGCCAATATAACAATCGTCGACATGATCCAGACCGACGCTTCGATCAACCCGGGCAACAGCGGTGGCCCGCTGGTTAACGCCAGGGGACAAATCATTGGCATTAACACTGCGATAGTTCAGGCCGGAGCGGGTATCGGTTTCGCCATCAACGTAGACGACGCCAAGTTCGTTCTGCTGCAACTCATCGATAGCGGCGTTGTGCGCCGGGGGTTCTTGGGAGTCACGCCGATCAATCTCACGCCTGCCAATACAACTAGGGTAGGAGAGGACTCGCCGATCACCCGCGGCGTTGTTATTGCACGCCTGGTCGAAGGCGGGCCCGCCGCCATGGCAGGCCTACAGGAATTCGACGTGATCGTGACCATCGGCGGAGATGAAGTAAAGAACACGGGCGAACTGGCCCGCTTCCTCAGGACGCACCTCCCGGACGAGACCACCACTGTGGTCTTCTACCGCGACAATATGCGAATGGAGAGGGAGGTGATGTTGGGCGAGCGTCCTTGAGGCGGGGCTCCATCCGGCCATCGTCCCGTCGGCCTGGGCTGGTCACTACGCTTCGTCTTCAGCACTGCCCTGGGCAGGTCCATGTTGCCGTCGAGGCGGCGTTGACTGGCCTCGGGACCTCGGCTGGAGGTTGAAATCAGCGCCGACTTACAGGCGCTCCCGCCCGCGCCTTCCTTAACGATGCGGGGCCTGACGCCGGGCCGCATGTCGCACGGGGCCACGCCCCGAAAAGGACGCGAATTAGCACGCTAGTATTGGCCGAAACCTATCAATCATTCGGAACACAATCTCTAAGATACTCGCTTGCGGGGGCCTTCAAACCGCATGCTAGAATGCTTCCCAACCGGCGGCGAGACAACCCTTTCATTTCCTCTCCATGCCTATGGCATGGGACCTATGGGTCTTGTCCCCTCACTTTTGGATTTCATTCATGGCAGGCAATCACGGAAATAGTCTGTGGCATTCTGTTCTCGGAAATCTGCAGCTCCAAGTGCCCCGCCCAAGTTTCGACACGTGGCTCAAGGACACGGTCGGCTTACCGGGGGAAGACGGTTCGTTCGTTGTTTGCACACCCAGCCCGTTTGTTGCGGAGATGCTGGAGCGGCGGATGTACTGTTTGATTTGCGACGCCTTGGAAAAGGTCACTGGCACGCGCCCCGAGATACTCTTCACCGTGGCTCACACGCCTAGCAACGGGCGCAACGAAGACCATGGACAGCTCCCGCCGAGTGCTAACGGCACTGCCGATACTTCTCCCGGACAGCGGCAGGCACACTTGAACGGTAACTACACGTTCGGCACCTTCGTCGTCGGCAAGTCAAATGAACTTGCACATGCGGCATCCATGGCCGTCGCCACTGGGCCAGGCTGCACCTACAATCCGCTCGTCATTTACTCCGAGGTAGGCTTGGGCAAGACCCATCTCCTGCATGCGATTGGTCAGCGCATCGTCGACCAGGGCCAGAAGGTGGCTTACCGGACCACCGAGGAGTTCACGAACGAGTATATTGGGGCCATTCGTGATGGCAAGACGGATGCGTTTCGCGAGTTCTATCGTAGCGCGGACGCCCTCTTGCTCGACGACATTCAATTCATCATCGGCAAGGAGCAGACCCAGGAGGGCTTCTTCCACACCTTTAACTCGCTCCAGATGGCCAACCGGCAGGTCGTCATTGCCAGCGACAGGCCTGTCGCTTCACTCACTCTCTTGCAAGACCGCATGAGGTCCCGGCTTTCCGGAGGGCTGGTCGTCGATATCCAACCACCGGACGTGGAGACCCGCCGCGCGATCCTTGAGGCCAAGGCGGACCGGTCCGCTGTTGACTTCCCAGAGGACGTCATCGACTACCTCAGTTCACACGACTACTCAAGCATCCGCGACCTCGATGGTCATCTCAACCGGATAACTGCGTTCACACAACTTCTAGGTGAGCCCGTAACACTTGACCTTGTAAAACGAGCGACCGTCGATATGTCTCCCGACAGTCGCCCGCCACCGGCCTCAGCGGAACAGGTAATCGAGCGTGTATGTAGTTACTTCAGCATGGAAGTGGACGCCCTACTTGGCCGTCGTCGCGACCGGGCTACCACGCTCGCACGGCAGGTCGCAATGTACCTCGTCAAGCAGGAGACCGGGCTGGGACTCACAGTAATTGGCAAGGTCATGGGAGGGAGAGATCACAGCACCGTGTCCTATGCTTGCTCGCAGATCGCGGCACGTCTCGGCCAAGACTCGTCATTGGAACGGCATGTTGTCAACATAAGGCGGTCGCTCACTCCGGCTTGAACTGACAACTCTTGTCTGGCCCCCCACATGGCGTTGATCACCTGACGACAACCTGTGGATTACTGCCCGCCAACCGTGGACGAAACATGGCACGTACCCATCAATACCTGAAGTCCACCCAGCAGCCCAATCACCTTGCCAAGATATCCACAGGGTTTCCCCAGACTGTGCGGACCGCCGTGGCCATAGTCATGCGGTGCATCCGGGAATTCCTCGTTGTCCCCAGCATTATGATGACTGTTATTATCTATCCATGATTGACCGTGTCCACATAAAGATTTCAAGTGGTAATGGCGGTAACGGCGTTGTGAGTGGACGCCGCGAGAAATTCGTGCCGCGAGGTGGACCGGACGGTGGCTCAGGCGGAGAAGGCGGGTCTATCTACGCTGTCTGCGACCCGAATCTGAATACCTTGTTGCCGTTCAGATACCGACGCGAATTCCACGCACAGCCAGGAGATGATGGCGCTGGAGCACGCAAGACTGGGCGGAGTGGTGAGAATGTGGAGTTGAGTGTGCCTATCGGCACCCAATTCTGGACGACCGGCGGAACTCCAGCGCTCTTAGGTGAACTGCTGACTCCGGGAGACCGTCGACTTCTCGTTCCAGGTGGAAAGGGCGGTCGGGGCAACGCCAGCTTTTCATCGTCCATAAACAGGTTCCCGGTCATTGCCGAGGCCGGCGAGCCGGGCGTCACCAGGGAACTGCTGCTGGAACTCAAACTGCTTGCAGACGTTGGGATCATTGGCGAGCCGAACGCCGGGAAATCCAGCCTGTTGGCGGCCATGTCTGCAGCTTCCCCCAAGGTAGCTTCCTATCCGTTTACAACATTGGAGCCCAACCTTGGAGTTGTGGATCACAGGGGGAGGACCTTCGTAGCTGTCGATATCCCTGGGCTGATTGAGGGGGCGCATGCTGGAGTCGGACTGGGCCACGAGTTCCTGCGCCATGTGGAAAGAACTCGAGTCTTGGTGCACGTTATAGACGGTTCTCAGCCAGACCCTGAGGCGGCCCACAATCGAGTGAACAATGAGCTGGGGTTGTTCAATGATCGCCTGACGAACAAGTCTCAGGTAGTAGCGGTAAACAAGTGTGACATGGAAGGGGTGAGAGAAGCTGCAGAACAAGTTGCCAGTGACTTGGGGAATGATCGGCCCGTTCACGTTGTTTCTGCCGCCACTCACGAAGGGTTGATCTCTCTGTTGGACGCTTTGCTGATTTGTCTCGACAACGCGCAAGCGGACGCCGACGAAGCAGTAGGAACAGAAGAAGTTGGACTGCCGGTTCTAAGGCCAAAGCCGGAGTCCGTCGCCGTTGTACGCGAGGATGGAGCCTTCGTGGTCCGCGAGCCGGCGGTGGAACGAATTGCGGCCATCTTGGATTTTGAAGACTGGGAGGCTCAGACTCAGTTCTATGTGAGACTCAAACGGCTCGGAGTGATCAGGGCGCTCGAACGGGCGGGGGTGGCCCACGGGGATACGGTTAGGATCGGCGAGTTGGAATGGGAGTGGGAATAGCATGCGGGTTGGTGTCTTTGGCGGAACGTTCGATCCGGTGCACTTGGGCCACCTGTTACTGGCAGAGAGCGCGGCGGATGAGCTTGCTCTGAACAGTGTGCTGTTCATACCTGCCGGCAACCCGTATCTGAAGGCTGGGTTGCCTGTGTCGTCGGCTGAACACCGGATGACTATGGTGCGGGCGGCAGTCGAAACGAACCCACGGTTCGAAGTGTCGGACATAGAGGTTCGCAACCCTGGCCCAAGCTACACGATCGAAACATTGGAACGGCTGCAAGCTGAACTCTCACTTGAAACCCAGTTGTATCTTCTCTTGGGACTGGACTCTCTCTCGGATATGCCCCGCTGGAAGAGTCCAGAGAGAATCCTCGAACGTGCGCAGATCGTAGCCTACCCTCGTGCGGGGAAGCACGGCCCGTATCACCATTGCTCGGTTAGCGTCTTGGGACGTACGGTATCTGTCCTTGATGGCCCGCTCGTAGGCATCAGCGGAACAGGGATTAGGAGGCGGGTATCTAAGGGACTGTCGATCAAGTATCTGGTGCCGGATAGAGTAATCGATTACATCCAATTCAGCGGCCTCTACTCGTCGCATCGTCCCAGCCTTCCGGCTTGACGCTCAATGACGGCCATGAACAACATGCGCACTCTTTGACCGTCGGTAAGCCTGTCTTGGACGAAGTGGCGCAGAAAGCAGGGGGCCGCAATTGGTGCAGATCTTGGAATTGAAGGCTCAGCCCGACTTGGCGAGCCGCGTGCGCGGAATAGAGGACGACGGATACGCGTACTTCCCCGGCGCCATCGACGCCGACCAGGTCGCCGCTCTTCGAAAAGCGATGGATCGCCTGACACCTATCGAGGAGAGCTTCGACCAATACACGACTCCTGAGACCGGTGGGTTTCACAACAAGCACATCAACAACTCATTCAACAAGGATCCTATCTTCCTGCAATACCTGGATATGCCGGGCGTGATAGATTTGGCTGAGGCCACCCACGGGGAAGACTGCCACATCATCGGCATGACCGCATGGGTCACGGGTCCGGGGCGCCCCGACCAGCGGCTCCATTGCGACTGGCTTCCGGTCGAAGTTCCTGAAGTTCTGCTGGCAGACCCGCGCGTGAAGATGCCCGTCTTCATTTCAACTGCCCACTACTACCTTAACGATCTGTACGAGGAACTAGGCCCCACGAAATTCATTCCCGGCAGCCACAAGTCGGGCCGCCTGCCAAACGGGGCTACGGAGTGGCAGAGGCGCACCGAGCAGAGCGTGCTGTGCAAGGTGGGCGACGTGTTGATGTTCCGCTGCGAAGTGTGGCATCGGGGCACCGCAAACCGCAGCAACGAAACACGCTACCTGCTCCAGGTGCACTACGCTCAGAGGATGATCACGCAGAAATTCCCGCCTTACCTCCACCGGGTTCAGTTCGATATTCTGGCGAGATGCACACCGCGCCAGCTTCGCCTGCTCGGCGATCACGCACGCGGCGCCTACGACTAATCGTATTCTTGGTCGCATGACCGCAGGACGAAGTCCCTCTAGAAGCGCGCCTGGCCAGTTGCCCGCGCAGATGGGCCCGTCAGCGTGAAGTCCAGTGTCTTGACACCAGGACTGACGGTCGGACATGTCAGGGCGGGCTTAATGGCCGTGTCGGACCCCGCCTTCAAACTCACATTCGCATCGCTGCTGATTCTAGCGTCGCTAGGTGTCACGTACACGGACTCCCTCGGGAACTTTCCGCCGTTCGAACTCCGAAGCGTCTTGTTGCGCGGGATGGCTGTCAGCGGCATCCTGCTGCTCGGCGCTCTGGCGATTTCGCTCCGCTCTCGTACCGCATCGAACGGGGCGTTGGCCATCATTACGCTGGCCGGCATATTTACGGCATACATAGTCCACACCGAGCTGTTCTATTCAGGAAACGAGATTTGGATACTCAGTGCGTGTGCGGCGGCGGGTATCACGCTCTTCGTAGCATTCCGGCTCATAGATGAGCTTCGTTGGGGAGGGCTCGCCCTGTCGACAGTGGCGGTCGTGGTTGCTGTGGTGCTTGTATGGGCGGAGGCAGGATCGGAGATTGTGCGGGGGTTCAATACGCCTGGGGGCCTCTTCTACCTTAGCAGTACCACGATGTGGCTTGCCCTCATCGGATTGTGCTCCTTCGCAGGGGATTCATTTTACTTGATGTCTCGGATTGTCGACGCTTCCCGTTGGGGAAGCGTCGCCCTACTGGTTATCATGTTGACGGTTGTCTCCCTTTTCATCTTCCTGGGGCACAGGTTTGGTACTGGCGGGGACGACCTCCACGGAGATGTGGAAGCTGTCAGCGGCCTATCCACCAGCGGCTGGGAAGACCATCCAAACGTCCGCTCCATCGTCTTCAGGGATACGCCGCAGGTGTACTTCGTCGGATTCGATGCGATCACCCCTGAAGCAATCATGCAGAGATACATGGGAATCGAGACAACCGACTTCCACCAGGTGTTGGAAGCGGACATGCGCCGTATTCGGAACCTGTTTACTAACAGCGTTTCTACGAGGAACTCACTGAACACGCTCCTAGCGCTGGACTTGGACCTCTATCTGAATACCGGGGCAGAAGGTGATGATCGGCCCAACTACTTCGCAGGGCATGACCTAAGTCCACTGGTCTGGATTCTAAGGCAGAACGGGTACGAGACGACATCCATCTTTGAGAATGCGTACATGGGAAACCGAGGAGGTCCGGGCATTGACAACTACATAATCAATCAGTATGTCGCTCTGTGCTCACTGCTGGACCAAGACATACGACCGTGGGCGTTCTGGGGCTACTGCTGGAACCAAGAAGTAACAGATTTTCGCCCATCTCAGCTCCTCTCCCGGGACGAATTCTTCTTGACGGAGTTGACTAGTGTGGAGAGAACAGGCCCCCAATTCGTGATCGCGCATATCTGGATGCCTGGCCACACGCCCTCGAAGTTCGATTACTCAAATCAGGCCGAGAAAAAGGACTTTGTCACTCGTTACCGTGAGAGGTTCGATGCGGCTGCAATTATTCTGGAGCAGATCATTGATCACATCCGCGTCAACGACCCTGATGCCATCCTGTTCGTTTACGGCGACCACGGAGCTTGGCTGTCCAGCAGGATGAAAATCGAAGAAAACCCTGAGTTCTTCCTCCAGGACCGGTTCGGCATCCTCGGAGGCGTGTATCCGCCAGACCGTTGCGCCGCTGAGTTCGACGAGGCGGAGAGCAAGGGGTACGTGACCTCCCTGGACATCGTCCATGCGATACTAGAGTGCCTCTCCGGAGGGCAGAGCCCGCTCCGGGAGCCAAGAAATGATCGGTTCTGGGGTCCAGGAGTGCCCGAAGACCACTCCTACGATTACGAGGAGTTCCTCTATGAATAGAACACTGCCCAATGAAGTCATAGTAGGGTGCTTATCGCGGCAGCTGCCTTGCCTCGTGCTGTTTCTGCGTCCGACGGCGCCGAAACCATGACTGCCGCCGCGCTACGGGCAAACAAGGCCGACGAAGGACACTGGCGGCGGCCCGTTGACAATCCCTAGACCAGAGTGATGGATTGGCCGACCGTGCGCTTGAGGACGGGTCTTGAAGGAGCATCCGAACCGGCCTTCAAACTCACGTTCTCGGCCCTGCTCATAACTGCTGCCCTGGGAGCCACGTATCTCAGTTCCGAGGATAACTTCCCAGGAATTGAGTTGAGAGATGTCCTCGCGCGCGGAATGGCCATCAGTCTGGTCCTGCTGCTCGGATCGCTAGCGTTATCACTGCGCTTGAAGACTCTGGCGAATGGTGCGTTGGCGCTGGTTACGCTTGCCGGTATATTCACAGCCTACATCGTCCACACTGAGCTGTTTTATCCCGGAAACAGGGCCTGGATGCTCGTTGTGTGCTTGGCCGCGCTGGTCACGCTTTTCGTGGCGTACCGCCTTATCGACCACCTTCGTTGGGGAGGGCTCGTCCTGTCAGCGGTGGCGTCGCTCCCTTTAGCTGCGCTTATCTGGTCGCAGGTCTGGCCAATGTTCACAGCGGGAATCGCCACACCCGGCGGCCTGCTCCAATTGGGGAGTCCCTTGATGTGGGTCGGCCTTCTTGGAATCTGCGCAGGCACGGTACTCGCACTGCATTTGATGTTCCGGGCTGCGGAAGCTCCACTGTGGGGAGCGTTTGCCCTGCTGGTTGTGACTGCGTTTCTCGTCTTCGCACTGATCTGGCTAGATAGGAATCATGGCGAAGGCGGTACTGGCTACTACGCCGACGGCTGGGAAGACCACCCCGGCATTCACGCCTTAACATTCGACGAAACGCCTAACGTGTACTTTGTCGTCTTCGACTCGATTGTCCCTGAGGCCATAGTGCAGAAGCAGATGGGAATCGAGACGACCGATTTCCACAGGGTGTTGGAAGTGAACATGCGCCGTCTCCCCAATCTGTTTGCCAACAGCATCACGACCATCTACTCACTGAATGCTCTCTTGGCTCTCGATTGGGACATATTTATGAAGCAATGGGAGGATACCGGTTCAAGACCTAGCTATGTCGCCGGGCATGATTTGAGTCCACTCGTGTGGACTTTCAGAGAGAATGGGTACCAAGCTACATCCATCATCAACACGCCGCACTTTGGGCATCGCCAAGGAATGGGCATAGATAACTACATCATTAACAGGAGTGAGGCAATCTGCCTCTTGCTGGATGAGGATGTAAGGCCTTGGGCATTCTGGGGCTACTGCAGATATCGTGAAGCCGATCCAAAGCCAGGGGAACAAGTTCCATCAGGAGAATTTCTGGTACGCGAAATCGCTGGGATCAACAGGAGCAACCCCCAGTTTGTGATCGCGCATCTTTACTTGCCTGGCCATTACCAGAAGCAGCATGACAGAGAGACCTTCATAGAACAGTATGAAAGAAACTTCAACAACGCGGCCGTCTTCCTCGAACGGATCATTAGACATCTCAGGATAAATGACCCTGAGGCGATACTATTCATTCTTGGTGATCACGGAGCCATGCTGTCCCAAGAGTTCAAGATTGAAGAAGACCCCACGTTCTTCCTCCAGGACCGGTTCGGCATCCTCGGAGGCGTGTATCCGCCGGACCGTTGCGCCGCTGAGTTCGACGAAGCAGAGAGCAAGGGTTACGTGACCTCCTTAGACATCGTGCATGCGATACTAGAGTGCCTGTCTGGTGGACAGAGCCCGCTCCGGGAGCCGAGGAATGACCGGTTCTGGGGTTCGGGAGTACCCGAAGACCACTCTTACGAGTACGAGGAGTTCCTCTATGAATAGATTAGTGCTAAAGGTCGTACTGGTAGCGATAGTCGCCGCAACCTCGGTCTGGCCGCTGGCCGCCTTGGCGTTCGACGGCGCTGAAGCCGTGAACGGCACCGCCGGGCGATTCGAGGTCCTGCTAGCTTATATCGATCCCGGCGCGGGAGGCTTCATTATCGTCACCGTTCTGGGCTTCATTTCTGCCGCCGGGTATGTCGACGCTCAGCGATTATGTCCGCCTAAGTGCCAAGGGAAAATGTCCTCTGAGTAGATTGCCATGCTAGCTGATTACGGTACTTCCGACGTTGCGCGAGCGCGCCATGGGTGGGGTTTCGGCATTCATGTACTTCCTTGCAGTGTCCCGGTGGATGCCCACTTCCCGGGCGATCCCACGGATGGACAGGCCCTTGCGTTTCGCCTTCTGCACCGCCTTCCATCTCGCCGTCTGTAGTGGGGTGGGCTTTCTGGGTCGCGGAGTCACAGTCCTGCGAACTCTTGCGGCGCCGTTGCGGTCGGCATCGTCGCGGAGTCTGTCCGCTTCGAGCATTGTGCCCATTGACTCCACTTCGTCCTCCGGCCTCCTGATGACACCGTTGGTGTAGCGGCTGGGACCGGTCGTGTGTACGGTCCGCGTGCCGAAGCTGCGCAGGATACCTGGTCGCGGAGGCGCTTCCTGGGAGGCGACGATACGCCCTTCGTGTTGCACTGACAGCCGGCCGTCCAGTGCTTCGAGCACTTCCACCGCCGACCCGGCAAAGCTCGGTCGAGCCTGATCGGGAAGCAACTGCAGGGTGCGCCAGCGGTACTTCACAGTGTTGTCCCGGCCAACCCGGCGCCTGTACTTCAGGCATAGGACTGTGTCCAGGCACGTCCCCGGATCCAGGACCCGATACGCGGTGTCTGCGTGTTGCGACGGCACACCAAAACGTTCATTGAAGCGGGGAAGGAAGTCGTTGAGCACGCGGTTGGCGTCATCGATGGTGGTCGAGCCTGCGAGCCTCAGCTCCGTGACCAACCTGTCCTGAAGTGTGCCCGCGGCGCGTTCCACTCGGCCTTTGGCTTGCGGCGACCGTGCGAATATCAGCTGTACGCCGATCTCACCCATCGCGCGAGAGAACTGGGTGGGGGCGGAGGCGGTCTCTGACGGCGGCGTGTGCTTGAAGACGCCATGGCGGTCTGAATAGAGTGCGAGAGGTATGCCGTAGCTCCGTATCAGAATCCGCATCAGCAGTAAGTAGCTGCGGGTGTTCTCCAACTCGCAGAACAGGGCGTTGACGACACAGCCGGTAGCGTCGTCGACCGCCAGCAGCAACGTGAACTGGGGGCCATCTTCTCCCAGCCATCTGTGGTAGCTGCCGTCGATCTGTATCAGCATCCCCTCGCGGGCCATCCGCTGCCGTCGAACACGATGCTTCGGCGGCCTTCGACGGCGGGGGCTGCTCACACCGGCGTCGGTCAGTATCTTGCGCAATGTGTTACGTCCGATGTCTATGCCCTCTCGCTCCCTCAGCAGTTCGCTCAAATGCGTGTGGTTGACTCCCGCGTATCGGGTCCGCGCCAGGACCACCACGTCGGTCGCCAACGGGTCCGGTGTAGCGTTGGCCGGTCTGCGACCTCGATTGCCGTGAGCGAGTGCGGCTGCGCCGTCCCTTCTGTAAGCCGCCAGAATACGCCTGGTGTGGCGCGCGCTCACTCCCATCAACGTGGCTGCCTGCTCCGTGGTCATATGGTCCGCCACCAAACTGTTGAGAACCTGAAGCCTCGTCTGCTCTTTCTGTGTCAATGTCACATGCTCCTTCATGCGGACATTTTCGCTTGACAGTTAGCGAGGACTTAATCGCTGAGCAACAACACCGGGTACATGGCAAGATCGTACCTGGCCCGTCTCAAGTCAATGGTGTTCAGGGGCGGCGCGTCGGCACGGGAGCGCAAGAGCGGCGAAGGACACTAACGGCGGCGACGCATATGTTGAGAGCGGACGGCGGGTCATTCAGGGATCCGTCAGGTCGTGTGTACCTGTTTGAAGATGAGGCTGGCGGGCGTCGCGTGGTCCGCGGCTTGTCAGCCGCCACAGCGTCGACGGTCGACCGACTGTTGCGCGAGCCGTTCTTCAAGCAACTCGTGGCGGGTGGCGACGTCGTTGAGACACACCTCCTTCGTACAGAGGATCCCGTACTCGACGCCGTAACTAACGAGGGCTGGTCGGCAGCAGTCGAGCACGAGGCCGTGGACTTCCCAACGTGGCCCTATGAATGGCCCTTCTCCATGCTCCAGGATGCCGCTCTCCTGCAACTGGACTTGCTGGTCGCGGCCGTTGGCAACGGATGGACACTCAAGGACGCCACCCCGTACAACATCCAATGGTCAGGTATGCGGCCGGTGTTCATAGACATTCCCTCCTTCGTTCCACGCGACGATGGCGAGTACTGGCAGGGCTATCGGCAGTTCTGTTCGATGTTTCTCACCCCGCTCATGCTGACGGCCCATCTTGGGATCCCGTTTCATCCTCTGCTGCGCTCCTGTTTGGAAGGCATTCCGCCGGAAGAAGCCGCAAAGTACTTCCACGGGCTGCGCCGGCTAAAGCGAGGTGTGCCGTCGCATATCTGGTTTCCGGCGATCGTTGAGAAGCGAATGCAGCGTCGGTCCGGACCAGGATCCTCTCCACGGTCCAAGCGCAGACAGTCCGAGACGGCGCTTTTGGCCCTCCTAGACGACCTCAAACGGCTGGTGGGCGGCCTGAAGCTTCGTACTAGAGGAACTTCGGACTGGGCCCGGTACTCCGATACACATTCGTACCAGGACGATGATTTCGGCAGGAAGATCGCATTCGTCGAAAAGCACACGTCGGCGCGCCGTCCGCGGCTCTTGTGGGATCTGGGCGCGAACACCGGGGCATTCTCCGGCGTTGCGGCAAGGCACTCAGCGACAGTAGTCGCGGTGGACAGCGATCACCATGCTGTGGACATTCTTTACCATGAGGCCCGAAACAGAGGCGAAGAGAACATCATTCCGCTGGTGATGGACTTGGCCAACATGTCGCCCGGCCAGGGCTGGGCGGGGCGGGAACGCGCCGCGTTCGAAGCCAGGCGGAGCCCCGACATGGTGCTTTGTCTTGCTCTGATACACCACCTCCGCGTCTCAGCAAACATTCCGATTGCGTTGTTCGTAGAGTGGCTGCGCAGCTTGGACGCCCCCGCCATCATTGAGTTCGTCAGCCGGGATGACGAAATGTTCGTCAAGCTCGTGCAACACAAGAGCGAGGACTACCCCGACTACACGTTCGAGCACTTCCAGTCGGCTGTCGGAAAGCACTTCACGGTTGAAGACAGGATTGCGCTCAAGGGAGGAAAGCGTGAGTTGCTCCTAATTCAGCCTAGGAGTTCGACGTGTATAGGGTAGCCTGGCAGACTTGGGCCTTGGCTCATATGTCGCCGGCCTGTCGCGAAACCCTTGATGCCTTCGCTGTCTCGCTCATACGATGAGCGCAATGACGGACCACGAAAGAGGGCAGGGGCCTTAATGAAAGAAGCCGACTTCTACTGGTATCGCAAATGAAGCGCCTGTAGAGAACTAAGAGCGTTGCTCTTGGAAGGCGGTGTCCGGCTGAACGAGCGCGAATATTTTCGCGATCACTTCACCGAGAACGAACTGCGTCAAACACTCGCCGGTCGGCACGCCTCCGAGATCTTCTCCCGGCGCAGTCCCAGCTTCCGAAAACTCGGGCTCGACTTCGAGTCGCTCTCGGGCGATGATCTGATACGACTGATGGTCGAAGAGCCTCGCCTCATCAAACGCCCCCTAGTACGATGGGGTGAGAGCCTCATAGCGGGAAGCGGAAAAGCTGAACGTGGCGCGATCCAGGCGGCACTGAGAGACGCAGACTGAATCGAAGTTAAACAGCGGAGGGCCAGCATGGCGACCACCGAAAAGACTCTATGGACAGACGAGCAGGTGAGGCAGGAAGTACGAGAGCACTATGGCGCCTTGGCCCGCCGATCGACCGCCTGCTGCGAAGACGCAGAGGCGGAGGTCGCCGGGTCCCTGTACGACCAGCGTCAGACCGAAGGCCTGCCGGCCGAGGCCCTGCAGGCCGCCGCGGGATGCGGTAACCCCACGGCGTTGGGGTCCTTGCGGCCGGGCGAAACCGTCGTAGACTTCGGCAGTGGCGGCGGAATCGACTGCTTCATGGCGTCGCGCGCCGTCGGTCCCACCGGTCGGGTGATCGGCATAGACATGACCCAGGACATGATCGACCTCGCCCGCAGCAATGCACAGAAGCTTGGCGTCCGCAACACCGAGTTTCACCTCGCTGTTATGGAAAACACCCCCTTGGAGAGTTCCACAGTAGACGTGATCATCTCCAACTGCGTCATCTGCCTCGCTCCGGACAAAGACGCCGTCTTCCGGGAGGCCTACCGCATTCTGAAGCCCGGCGGCAGGCTGTATGTATCGGATATGGTGTTGGCCCAGCCACTCCCGTCAGACTTCGCGCCCAGCTCCGAGAGTTGGGTGTCTTGCGCCGGAGGCGCCGAGGACAGGACCGTCTATCAGAAGCGGCTTGCCAACGCTGGTTTCGAAAGGCTCGACGCCATATCCGAAGTCCCCTACGAGGACGACGACATACCGAATCTCTACAGCTACAGCTACGTGGCCTACAAGCCGGAGTAGCGCGCGAGGCGGATCGCGAGGCGGATCGGGCTAGGCCGCGACAGCAGACCTGTCGGCTATGTCCTGGCTGAGCCTGTCCATCCCGTGTCGGACCTGGCCTAACGCGTTGGACAGTTCCTCCTCCAACTGCGAAAGAACTTCTTGGGCGTATTGATCGGCACCCTCGCGCTTCTTGGACGCCTGCTTCTCCAGTTCGTTGGCCATGCGGTAAGCCTTCTCTTGGGCTTGATTGTTGGTCCGCTGGGCATCGTGGACCGCATCTTCGCGAATCGAGTCTGCCTTGGTTTCGGCGGCCTTAATGATCTCGGCCTCGTTCACCTTGGAAAGGTACTCTACCTGGGCTTCCTGCTTTACTGCGGCCGCTTCTTGAGATGCCGTGGCCTTGATCCGGCGCGCCTCTAGGTTAGCCTGGTTGATGATGCTGTCCTTCTGACGGATTACCTCTTGGGCTTCCATTACCTCGGCGGGCGCCGATGTCCTCAAGCCTTGGGCGTGAGACATCATCTGGTCGATGTCTACCATCACCTTGTTCTTGAAGCCGGGCACCCTTGTTCCCGTGTTCACCATGTCGTCCAGTGCGTCCGCCAATGTTTGAGTATTGATAGTTGGCCTCCTTTCCGAGCCTATCCCTGTTTTGCGAATCTGTTGGCGAGGGCTTCAGCCACGTGCTCGGGCACGAAGCCGCCTATCTCGCCTCCTAACTCTGCCACTTCTTTGATTCTGCTGGAGTGGAGGAACAGGAACTCCAACGTGCTCATAGTGCAGACCACGTCAATGTCCGGCGCCAACGATCTCCACATTTGGGCCATCTCGAACTCTGTCTCAAAGTCGAAACCGGCCCTGAGTCCTCGTACTATGAAAGCTGCACCTGCCTCACGTGCGAAGTCGACTGCTAGCCCCGCGAACGAGTTCACCTCCACGTTCGATAGGTCGGAAGTCGCCTGGCGCGCCAGCTCCGTGCGCTCCTCCGTAGTGAAGAGCAGCCGTTTCGGCGGCGCGTCGTAGACGCCCACAATCAGCCGGTCGAACACTTTCGAGCCACGCTTGATCACGTCCACATGGCCGTTGTGAATTGGGTCGAAGCTTCCCGGATATACGGCGCTAGCCATCTCCACACTCCATGTAGAAGGAAATTGCCGCATCCCCGTAGTTACGGTCCTGTTGCCTCACAAGCCCACCGTATCTTTCACCTAGCTCCCGTCTCTTCGGACGTTCGATTATTAACATGCCGCCGCTGGCCAGCAACGTACTCTTGGACGCCCGTTCCATGAGTCCGTCCCAATCCTCCATGCCGAATGGCGGGTCCGCGAACACTATGTCGTAAGGCCCCTCGAGCCTGGACAGCGCTCGTTCCACCTTCATCCAGTACACGCGCGCCGCTGCGTCCGGCGCCAATTCCCGCAGACTCTCCTCTATCGCCCCGGCCCTGCGCCGGTCAGACTCCACAAAGTCAGTTTGGTCGGCTCCCCTGCTGAGCGCCTCGATCCCTATTGCCCCGGAGCCGGCGTACAGGTCCAGTACCTTGGCGCCAACTAACTGTTCCGCGCCCAGGACGGAGAACATCGCCATGCGAACGCGTTCCATCATCGGCCGCAATCCGCGAGCATATGGCGTCCGTATTCGGCGGCCTTTCAGTCTCCCACCGGTGATCCGTAACACCGCCACTTTCCTTGTACGGCCTGCATGAGGTGCACTCGTCGGAGCGTGCTAGGAATCCTATGCACAACCTCTTAGATCGGTAAAGGGAGTTTTTGACTGTGTTTAGACAAGTCCAAGAAATGGATGGACGTTTGTTGACCGTCATTTTGACCGTACCTATAATCCAATGACCCGTTCAGCCCGACCATACACATACTTGGTTAAGGAGCCTCTAATGTCCCAGAATCAATACGACGCCATCGTAATCGGAGCAGGCCACAACGGCCTCGTCACCGCTGCGTACCTTGCCAGAGACGGCCTTTCCGTGCTTGTCCTGGAAAGGCTCGACCGCATTGGCGGCGCCTGTACCACGGACGAAGTCTTCCCCAGGTTCAACGGCCCCTTCTGTTCTTACAACTGCCACGCTCTGCAGGGCAAGGTGATTGACGAACTGAAGCTCAGGGAACACGGCTTTGACATCATCAAGCCGGGGAGAGACGTTAGCAGCGGTGCGAGGTTCACCCCCTTCTTGGATGGCGGATACATCGGAGGGCCTGAAGCAAAGGACTACATCGCAGTCGCCCGGCAGATCGGCGACCTCTGTGAGCACGACGGGCGCGCCTACCTTGAGTGGCAGAACTTCTGGGACCAGGCGGCCGCTATCCTGGTGCCGCATCTCCTGACAGAGCCACCCACACTGGCCGAACTCGTGGAAGGCGTCCGGGGCACGGCCAACGAAGCAGTCCTCGAGAAGATGATCACCTGGGGTCTCACGGATCTGGCAGACTACTATTTTGACGACGACAGGATAAAGGGCGCACTAATGGGCTCGCCGGAGTGCGATCCGCGGCATCCTGGCAGCATAATGAGCAACGCCATGCTGAGGGCAATCAGCCGCAATGCCCGGGAGCAGGACCAGGGCATACCCCGTCGCAGCATGAGCAACATTACCGACGCCATCGCGTCAGCCGCTAGGAGCCACGGCGCGGAGGTCCGCACCGGCGCGCCGGTCGCCGATGTGCTAGTGGAGAATGGTGAGGCTAGGGGCGTCCGCCTGGCCAACGGCGAAGAGATCTTCGCCTTTATGGTCATCTCAAACGCGGATCCCAAGCGGACCTTTAACTCCTTCTTCAAGCCTGAGGAGATAGGGGAGTCCACGCTGGACCAGGTGAACAGGTGGAAGACGCAGGCGGGATGCGTGAAGTTCTTGGCCGCCATCAATGGCCTGCCGGACTATTCCGCCTACTTCGGCGAAGGTTACAACGCCGAAGAGGTCGTCTACACGGCCATCCGGCCCTCCAAGGACTATGTTGTCCAGTCGTGGATGGACGCGGCAGCCGGCCGCCCTACGAGCTGCCCGGTAATGTCGATTCAGATCACATCGCTTGCTGACCCTAGCCTGACACCTGCTGGCCAGCACTATCTCTCGAACTGGGTACTTTACTATCCGCCCAAGCCGGCAGAAGGCATTTGGGAAGACTACCGGGAGGAGATCGGCGACAAGATGATTGAAACCATCTCCCAGTTCGCCCCCAACTTCCAGGATATCCTGATCGACTACCTCGTCCAGACTCCGGCAGACTTGGAGGCCCGCGTTGGGCTGACCGACGGCAATATCCGGCACTTGGACATGATCCCGCAACAGTTGCTGTCCCAGCGCCAGTCGTACAGGACACCGGTCCGCAACTTCTACATGTGTGGTGCCGGCACCCACCCCTCAGGCGAAGTCACAGGCGCGCCGGGCCACAACGCCGCCCACGCAATCCTGCGTGACCTGGAGCGCGTAGCAGTGTAGGGGCGGGGCAATTGGCAATTAGCTAGAAAGAGTCACCAAACGAGACGGCCATTGCGCAGGTCTTTACTGCGTGCTCTTTATGGGTGCAGGGCCGTGCCCTGCACCTGCCGCACGCTGAGAACCCTATGCTGGCCCGCGTCATCCCTGACCGCCTCGATGCTCGCTCTCGGAAAACATCGCCCGGCCATGCGCGTCGCGGCTGAGCGCTGGTCAGGTGCCATCTCCATGAACAGCGAGCCGCCTGGCTTGAGATACTTGGGGGCCTGTTCCAGCAGCCGAGCGATGACTGCCAGGCCGTCCAACCCTCCATCCAACGCTATCGAAGGTTCGCGCCTCACGTCCCGCGGAAGGTCGGGGAGTTCCCTGGTCGGTATGTACGGCGGGTTGGAGACGATCACGTCCGCCGGCTCCGGCAGCGAACCCAGCAAGTCGCCGCGTAGCAGCTCAACGCGCCCTCTCACGCCGTGCCGCTCAGCGTTCGCTCCCGCCATCTCAAGCGCGCCTGCGCTTGCGTCAATTGCGTATACAAACGCGACTGGCAGTTGCGACGCCAGCGCCACGGCGATGGCCCCGGATCCCGTGCCCACGTCTGCGATCACTTTCCTCCGTTCGCATCGCGGCACACAGGCCGCGAGTGCCAGGTCCACCAGCAGTTCCGTCTCCTGCCTCGGCACCAGCACGCGCTGGTCCACCATGATCTCCAGGCCGTAGAACTCGCGCATCCCCGTGATATACGCCAACGGCTCGCCCTCAGCTCGCCTCTTGGCGTAGCCTGCCGCCAACTCGCCCGCTTTGGGAGGCACCGGCTGGTTCAGGGCAGCGAAGTACTTAGCGCGGTCCAGCCCCAACGCGCACCGCAACAGGACCTCCGCCTCGATTTCGGCGTCCGGCGCGCCCGTGTCGCGTAGCTGGGCCGCCATGCGGGACCAGACGTCGCGCAATATCCGGTCGTCCGGGTCAGGGGTACCATGACTGCCAATCGAAATACCTTGTAGCGGCATTCTTCGTGGGCGCCCTGCACTCTCCCTAGACGGAGCGCGGCCGGGGCAATTCATTTACTTGGCTCGGACGCCAAAGATACTATCAACAGGCCGAGTCATCTTAATAACTCAAGGAGGGCATCTCAGAATGTGTACTTGCACTTGTAGTCGCCCAACCAGCATACATCACGACAAACTGTAACTACCTTGAGGGAGCATCGATGACAGTCACAGACGAACTACTGAAGAACAACGCAACGTACGCTGACAACTTCGATAAGGGAGACTTGCCTCTTCCGCCCGGTCGCGGCCTGGCGGTTGTGGCGTGCATGGATGCGCGCCTCGATACGCACAAGCTGCTGGGTCTCGACGAGGGGGACGCTCACGTGATACGGAACGCTGGCGGCGTGGTTAGCGACGACGTGATTCGCTCGCTGGCCATCTCGCAGCGCCTCTTGGGCACGGGCGAGATAGTCCTCATACACCACACGGACTGCGGCATGCTGACCTTCCGCGACGACGACGTCAAGGACGCGATCGAGGCGGATACCGGCATTCGGCCCTCCTTCGCTCTGGAAGCGTTTGGGGATTTGGATCAGGACGTGCGGCAGTCCATCTCCCGCATCCAGGCCAGCCCCTTCGTGCCCAGGAAGGACAACATACGAGGTTTCGTGTACGACTGCGCCACTGGTCGGCTCAACGAAGTCCACCCTGCCTGAGCGGAGGCGCTAGTAGGTCCCACGATAGGCGGAGCGGAGTCTCTCTTTCGTAGAAGGGAGACCCTTGCATAACCTAGTCACGTACTTGGCAAGACCCCTGGGCTTGTAGAGAGGGCTTCTGACCCCTTCCCCGGCAGACTGGCAAAGGCTGCGTCCTGAGCGAAGTCGAAGGGATGGGTTGGGGTTTCCCCTCCACACTCACGAGATTATGCAAAGGTCTCCTCGATGGGAGAGGGCAGACGCTGTCCTGGGCTGCCGAAGGAGCCTGAACCGGGCGGCGTGCAGGATCGTCCGCAACTAACGCAATGGACTCCCTTAAATAAGTGAAGTCCCCCTGCTGGCGTTGACGTCACGACCCGGACCGGTCAGGCACAGCCTGCCAATTCAGTGCCCTCTCCAGGTCGCGGAGATACTCCGCGAATGCGCGGCGCCCCTCGGGCGTTGCCTGAAGCCAGGTGCGTGGTTTTGAGTTCAGGAACTCCTTCGTGGTGGCGAGATAGTCCGCGTCTTCGAGCTTTCGCAAGTGCGTCGTCAGGTTCCCTCCGGTTAGCCTTAGCGTCTCTTGGACGAATCCGTAGGCCACCCGGTCGCGTTCAGGCTGCGACACCAGCAGCGCCATGATCCGGAGCCGGGTCGACTGGTGGATCGTCTCGTTGAAGACGATGGGATCGTCGCTCATCCAACGGCGCTTCTGCGGAGCCATGTCCATGCAACAGCTACAACGGCCAGAATGAGGACCGCCGACATCAGGGGAGCTGCGTCGCCCGCAAAGTACGTCGGAACGTAGTACGCCGCTGCGATGCCCAGTCCCACGAGAGCGATCGCCCCGTGGTGCATAATGCCGAAGAGGATGTAGCCCAGTCCCACGATGCCGACGGCAACGCCGGCTATGGCCCTGCCGTCGGCATCCGTCGTCCACATCCCGGAAGCTGTTGGGATCACGAAACCGGCTGTAATCACCGACAACCAGAAGAGAAGCACTCGGATCCCTGCGCTGGTGGCAACGGTTCCCGTTGCGTTTCGGCGGCTGGCCCTGTAACCAATTATGGAACTGGCCACCGCTCCTATGGCGCCCACTGCGCCCCAAAGGGGGCCCGGATACCACGGATAATCTTCCGCGAACCCGGGTGCCAGCGACGCCACCGCGTACTGCGACAGGTACCCCACGGCCGCAATTGCGCCCCACATCAGCATGATTGGCTGCCATCCTGCCGTGTACATAGAGCTTCGGGATCTGTCCAGAGTTTCCTGAATGGTGTGCAACCCTTCTTCGGGTGTGAGTGCCTTGGCTTCGCTCTCCTGTCCCTGCATCATGCGCCTCCCTCTCTTCACGCGGCCGTGTACTGGCCATCTAGTTTGTACTGCAAACTAGTTTACGGGGCCTCAAAGCGCTATGCAAGTGCAATCGTGACTCCTCGGTGCTGACCTCAGCGACGAGACGTAGGCCGGCGTGTAACCACACGGCTGACCAACACACCGGCGCTGCCGGTCAATTGTGTATGCCGCCGGGTCTGACGCTAGACACTCTCGGAGAACGTTGCACATCTTGGGATCGTGAACGGCAGTCCCCTCTACCTCGATAGGAGAGGGCTGGACGTCGTCCTGAGCTTGCCGAAGGAGCCTGCCCTGAGTCCCTCGAGGGGGGGAGTGTGACTAGGGCGGTGTGCGATGGAACGCAGGACAGATACGCACAATTCTCGCCCTGAACGTATGGACCCCTAACTCAGGAGAACGAAACGCAGGCGTCGCCAACAACCTTGAGCACCGACTCCTGCCCGAATCGGCGCATGTACTCTTGCGATATCTCGTCGATCAGATGCATCGAGTCGTTACCCGGCGGCGCTAGGATCACAAGCACCTTTGAGCGCTCCTGGGTAATTACTCCCGCCGAGTCGCGCCACTGGCCCCGTCCGTCTAGGACCGTCAGGCCGTCCGGGAACCGGGGCGTCGCCGTGTCCGCGAGGAACGCCTCCCATGCATCGTCGTCCACGACCTCGCCCGAGTTGTTGTTGCGGCCCATGAACAGCTCATACTTGACGAACTGTTCGGCCCCGTCGGGACAGTTAAGAGTCTCCGCATCGGCGCATGCGACGGCCGCCATCACAACTAACGCTAGGCCAAATGTTATGACGGCTTGCATGCGGCTGATCTCACCGGCACGCCTGCTGATGGCGCCCTTGCGCTTCAAAGGGGCATCACAGGCTTACGGCTGACTGCAGCCCGGCGTCAGACGGGTCTTCAATAGCGGCTATGCTGCCGCGAAGCCTCCGATGCCCAGCATCCTGAATGCCTGCTCGGCCGCATCCGCGGCCTCCCCGCCTGTGGACGTATCCGCGATGCCCAATATGATCGCGAAGATAATGAAGAGAATTGCCACGGGAATAAACGAGATCAGGATCACGAAGAACGCCCGCCATGTTGAGGTGTAGTCCAGCGCCTGCCGCACGCCTACCATCATCGCGGCAAACTGCCAGAAGAACACAAGCAGGCCGATGGCCCACCCGACTCCCGGGACGAAGACGAACACGCTCAGGATTCCAGGCGTCTGCGCGAATCCAGTGCACCGTGCCAGTTCTCCCCAGTTGGCCTTGGTTTCTTTGGTTGCCAGGATGGTTGAGCCGACAATCCACGTCACCAGCGCCCACAGCGCCCACGCTGCCACGCCCCGTATAGCTCCGAACACCAGCCCTCTGACGATGTTGAACTCTTCCCCGGCCAGCATACCGCCGACCAGGCTGGCAATAGTGACGAGGACCACCACGAGCAGCGCCTGCATCGTAGCGCCCTGGTCCTGCTCCACCTCCTCGAAGGTATGAACATTCAGACGGGCCGCGCCCAGCATTCTTCCTAACATTGGTCTAACTCACGCTCCTTGAACCTAATGAGGCCTCAAACGTTCCAAGAATACTACCACACGTTTTCAGGCATTCCGTCGCTGAATCACGCGCCGCGCACGCCGTCCGCCCATCGCAGCGAGCGCCGCACCGCTTCCTTCCAGCCGTCGTACAGCGCCGCCCTCCTGCCTTCCGGCATAGACGGCTCGAACGTCCGGTCCGTTCTCCACAGCTCGGCTATCTCGTCCTTCCCGCGCCAGGTTCCCACGCCGAGGCCTGCCAGGTACGCCGCGCCCAGTCCGGTGGTCTCCCTCTCCGCGGACCGGTGCAACGGTATGCCCAGCATGTCGGCCTGGAGCTGCATCAGCAACTCGTTCGCCGTCCCGCCCCCGTCCACTCGCAGTTCTGCCGGACCGGTGCCGGTGTCCATCGCCATCGCGTCGAGCACATCTCGGCACTGGTACGCCGTCGCCTCCAGCGCGGCCCTCGCGATGTGCGATCTGTTGGTGCCGCCGGTCAGGCCGATGAGCGCGCCCCTCGCGTACATGTCCCAGTGGGGGGCGCCCAGCCCTGAGAACGCTGGCACGAAGTACACACCGCCGTTGTCCGGCGCTTCCGCTGCCAGCCAGTCCATGTCCGACGGCTTGTCGATGATTCCAAGTCCGTCCCGCAGCCACTGTACCGTCGCTCCGGCCGAGAACACGCTGCCTTCCAGTGCGTAGTTCCGCTCTCCGTCGAGTGCCCACGCCAACGTCGTCACAAGGCCGTGGCTAGAGTCGCGCCTCCCAACGCCGGTGTTCATCAGCATGAAACAGCCGGTCCCGTACGTGTTCTTCGCCGAGCCTGGCTTGAAGCAGGCCTGCCCGAACAGCGCCGTCTTCTGGTCCCCAGCGATTCCGGCGATTGGCAACTCAAGGCCGCCGAACGGGCCCGCCGTCGCGTACGCTGCGACTCCACTGGAATTGGCGATCTTCGGCAGCATGGCCTCAGGGATATTGAGCTCGCGCAGCATGTCTCGGTCCCACGTCAGCTCGTCCAGGTTCAATAGCATCGTCCGCGACGCGTTCGTTGCGTCGGTCACGTGGGCTGCCCCTCCGGTCAGGTTCCAGATTAGCCACGAGTCCACGGTCCCGAACAGCAGCTCTCCGTTCTCCGCCCGTGCTTGGCCGTCCGGCACGTGGTCGAGGAGCCAGCGCAACTTTGTCGCCGAGAAGTACGCGTCCACCGGCAGGCCGGTCCTGCGCCGAACTTCCGGCTCCAGCCCGCGCGACTTCATCTCGTCGCACATCCCCGCGGTTCGCCGGCACTGCCACACCACCGCGTTTGCCGCGGGCTCCGACGTATGCCGGTCCCAGACCACCGTGGTTTCCTGCTGGTTGGCGATGCCAATCGCCGCTATCTCGTTCGGATCGGTGCGGGTCGCCGCCAGCACGTCGCCGATGGCCGTAATGCACGAGTCGAACAGCTCCTTTGGGGAATGTTCCACCCACCCCGGCTTTGGGTATATCTGCGTGACCTCGGCGTAACTACGGCCCGCCACGCGCCCGTCCTCGTCTACGAGCAGCGCCGTCGTACCGGTCGTCCCCTGGTCGATCGCGAGTATCGTCACTGGCCGCCGTCGGTCACCCTCTCGAACAGGTAGCAGAAGCGAGGCCTCCGCTTGTTCGGCACATCGCGCACCCACTTCATGTGGAATGCGTCGCCCATCACTGCTTGCGTTTCCTCGACGGACAGCCCCACGGTCCTGCCGTCCTGCTGCCTCGGCGACCATGCGTACAGCAGCACGTGGCCGCCTGGCCGTACCACCCGCCCCACCGACTCGCCGTATCTGGCGCGGTCCTCCACGTTGAACGTGTGCATGCAGGACACGTCGAGCACGAAGTCGAACGGCCCCCCGAGGTCGTTACTCCCGGGCATGCCTAGCTTGAGCACATCCGCGACCTCGAACCGCACGCTCACGCCCGCCCGCTCTGCCTTCCGGCGTGCTTGGCGAAGCGCAGGGCGCGAGAAGTCGACGCCGACCACCTCGGGGCAGTGCCGCGCCATGTAGGTCGAGTGCGTCCCCGTGCCGCATCCTAGGTCGAGCGCACGGGCAGGGCGGAGATCTCCGCCTTCTAGCAGCTCCTCTAGTTCCGGCGGTATCTCGCCCGTGTCCCAGGGCGTGCGTCCAACTACGTAGTACAGCTCCCAAGAGAGCCTGCGCGGCAACACGGATCCCAGTGCCAATGCGATGCGGTCGATGACCATATTTTTAGGTGTACCTCCTTCGGTGTACGGTTAACGTTGCCCCGCGGGCGGCGCCGGAACATGCGGCAGCGGCGCGTCTGCCGCCGTCGCCCGTCGACTGGTGTCAGCCTTTCGCCGCTTCGCAGGCGCGTCGAAAGTGCCGCGCGACGGGCAGTTCAGCATGACGCACTCTTCGCACCGAGGTCGCAGCGCCTTGCAGACGACGCGCCCGTGCCGGATCAGGTATACGTGAAAGGCAAACACGTCCTCTGGCGCTACCATCGGCTCCAGTATGTCGTGGGCCTTGTCCGCCGTCACCTTCGGCCCGATCAGCCCCAGCCGCTTCGACACCCGGTGAATGTGGGTGTCCACCGGCATCGCCGGCATTCCGAGCGCGAAGCACAGTATGATCGCTGCCGTCTTCGGTCCCACGCCGCTCAGCCTCGTGAGCCAGGCCTTCGCCTCCGAGAGCGGCAGCTCCGCCAGGAATGAGAGGTCGAACGAGCCGATCTCTTCCCTTATCTGCGTCAGCACGTTCTTGATCCTCGGCGCCTTTTGCGCCGCCAGCCCGCCGCCCTTGATCGCCTGCTCGATCTCTTCTACGGGCGCGTCGGCAATCGCCTCAATGCTCCCGAAGGTGCCTAGGAGGCTGTCGTATGCCCTCCAGGAGTTGATATCGGACGTGTGCTGGGACAGGATCGTGTACACAAGCTCGGAGGCCGCGTCCAGCCGGGCGTCCCACTCCACCGGCCCGTACTCCGGCCCCAGCTTCTCCATCACTTCCGCCGCCGTTACGGAAGGCCTCTTACTCCGCCCGCTTCGCCCCTTCTTGGATGCCATCGAGAAGCGCGCTCCCTGTTCCTTTCCGCTGTTGAATCTACCCTTCCGACTCTTACATCTGGTCCCTTCTCCCCTTGTGGGAGAAGGATAGGATGAGGGGTGACCCCGCCGCACAAAACCAACGTACGTAGGAGCATACTGCACATCCCAACCGCAGGCCGGGAAATCCTAACACAGCAGACATCCAGCCCATTCACGGCGCATCACTTGACAGCCCCCTCCTGTTCCGCCTTTACTGTGCGGGCCTCGGATGGGCCTGAGCCCTCCGAGCGGCGAAGGAACATGACAGAAACGATACTGAGAGAAATCGCCGACGAATCGCGGCCCCTTCTTCACTCTAGCCTGTTACAGCTCTCCGGCGCTCCGCCTGAAGGCTTGGCCGAGGTTGAGGCCGCGTGGTCGTCCATTTCGCACAGCCGCAAGAACGATATCGTTGCGAGGATGCTGGAGCTCGCAAACGACAACCCGGAGTTGGACTTCGACGGGCTGTTCCTGCGGTTGCTGAATGACCCCTCGGACGCACTGCGGGAGATGGCTGCGCGCGGGCTATGGGAGTGCGAGGATAGAGCCGCGATCCGTCCGTTGACCGAGTTGCTGCTCGGCGATCCTTCCGCCGCCGTGCGGTCCGCTGCGGCCGTTAGCCTGGGCCGGTTCGCGGTCCTCGCGGCGGAAGGCAAGCTGATCGCGCGGGACGCCGGTAGGGTGAGCCAGGCCCTCATGAGTGCCGCCCGGAGCGACAGCGAGGAAAGCGAGGTCGTCTGGCGTTCCGTGGAGGCCGCCGCGCCCTTCTTGATGGAGGAATTCACGGCGATGATCGAGGAAGGCTACCGTAGCGTCGACGCAAGTGTGAAGCAGAACGCCGTCCACGCGATGGGCCGGTCCGCCGACCCACGGTGGCTGCCTAGCCTGACGAGTGCCCTGGATAGCGACGACGCTGCCATCAGGTACGAGGCCGCCGAGTCCTGCGGGCTGGTGGGCGATCCGTCCTCTGTCCCTCACCTGATCGCGCTGCTCAAGGACGGCGATGGGCAGGTAGAAGTGGCTGCCGTCCAGGCCCTCGGCGCAATCGGCGGCGACCTCGCGAAGCGCGCCCTATTGCGCTGTCTGGACTTCGGCGACCAGGACGTTGAGGAGGCGGCTGAGGCAGCAATCAACGAAATCAACGCCATCGAGGACCCCACCGGCTTCAGTTTCTAGCGGCCCGTACACGTCGGCGCCAGGGAGGATACCTCTGACAACTGCAACCGATGGACTTGAAATCGCGCGTGAAGTACTCGACTCCGAGCCCTGGCTGCCCACGCCGATGCTGCCCGCGGCAACGCTCGGCAGCAGGCTGGACCTCGACCTCTGGCTCAAGCGTGAAGACTGCTCCCCCATAGGCTCATTCAAGCTCAGGGGCATGCTGGTAACCGTGGCCCGCAGGGCCGCCGAAGTCGGCCCGGCCGGCGTGTACGCGGCCTCGGCAGGCAACTACGGCCTCGCCGTCGCGGAGGCCTGCCGCCGCAGCGGCATACGGGCCACGATCATGCTTCCCGAAGAGGCCACGCCGTCCAAGGTGGAGCGGATCAAGCTCACCGGGGCCGAGGTCATGCAGTACGGCCGCGACTTCGACGCCGCCAAGGACTACGCCCGCTCCGAGGCCGCCCGGAACGGTGCCGCCTTCTGGGAAGACGGCGTTGTGGAAGAGATGTCGTACGGCTCGTCCACGATTGCGGCCGAGATCATCGAGAGCGGCCCTCCGTTCGACTACGTCCTCGTGCCCCTCGGCAACGGCTCGCTGCTCCGAGGCATCGCTTCGCTGTTCAAGGAGCTATGCCCGCAGACAAGCGTCGTGGGCCTAGTGTCCACCGCGTCGCCCGCTATGGGCCAGGCGATGATGGGCGAGGCGTGGGACTCCCGCACCCACGTCGACACTGTCGCGGACGGCCTTGCCGTCAGGGAGCCGATCCTTCCGATTGTGGAGGAACTCAAGCCCCTGGTGGACCAGGTGTGGTTCGTGCGGGAGGAGCTGCTATTGTCGTCCGTCCGCTGCCTGATCGAGACGGAACAGGTGATGGTCGAGCCTTCGTCCGCCATTACCGTCGCCGGCCTCGTCCAGCACCGAGACCGCATAGACGGCGGTAGAGTTGCGGCCGTCCTAACCGGCGCCCACCTCCGCCCCGACCTCATCCCCGCCGCCATGTCCAGCCCGCCCCTCCTCTGAACAACTGTCACCACGGCCAGCGGCAGTAAACTTTTGGGCCTTCCCCCAGTCTGCTGGGGAATCGTGGGACAGGGTTCCTCTCCCCGCCCGAAGTGTTACCCATGTGCTCAGTTTATGGGTAACCAATCTGACCGGTCCCAACGCCAGGCCTCGCCTTATGGGTGCAGGGCAATGCCCTGCCTGCCTCAGTGAAACTTCGGCTGCCTTCTCTCCTTGAGCGCAGCCATCGCCTCCCGGTGCTCGCTCGTCGACCGCGCCTCCGAGAACACCCGCGACTCCTCCCGTATGACAGCGGCCAAGTCCCGCTCCAGCGCGTGCTCGTACACCATCCGCTTCGCTTGCGCCAGGTGCCATGACGGCGCCTCCGCGATCTCCGCCGCAAGCTCGACCGCCCGGTCGACAAGCTCCTCCTTGGGCCGCGTCTCCAGCACTATGCCGTACTCTTGGGCCTCCGCGCCCGTAAAGAACCTCCCCGTGAGCATGAGCTCCATCGCACGGCCCAGTCCCGCTAGGTTCGGCAGGGTGTGGCTGCTGCCGACCTCCGGCGTAAGTCCAAGCCTCACAAACCGGAACGACAGCCGCGCGTCCGGCGCCGCTAGCCGCACATCGCACGGCAGCGTCATGGTCACCCCTTCGCCCACCGCCACGCCGTTGATCGCGCACACTATCGGCTTGGAGCCGCGCACAAACCCCGCCCACGGAGACACCTGCACCTCCGGTCCGGCCTCCGCCTCTGGCCCGTGACTTGCGGGCGGCCGCTGGAAGGATGAGACGTCCGCGCCCGCGCAGAAAGCGCGTCCCGCTCCCGTGATCACCACTGCGCCTATCCCGAGGTCCTCGTTCCACTCGCCGATCACCGCTCGGAGCGTGGTGCGCATCTCCCCCGTGAGCGCGTTCAGCGAGTCCGGCCGATTGAACGTGGCGATCCCAACCCTGCCACGCCTTTCACTGAGAATAAGCTCGCTTGCCATCTGGACCTCCCGCTAGTGCAATCCTGATACGGTGCCGATTGTACCCCAGCCTTGCCCACCGGCCCGAAATCGCAGACGCGTATTGGATAGGGTGCTAGACTGGAAATGCCGGGCGGAGCACGCCCCGGGCGCTTGCTCCTCACGCGGCTCGCCCCACCATTTCCCCGCGAGGAGGACTCTCATGGCTACCGTAGCCTCTCATGTCAACGCAAACGTCAGGGTATGCTCGCTCGAAGATCTCCGGCGCGACGGTCGCAGGGTGTTTTCCGTGCAGGGCCGCACCGTGCTCGTCCTTCTGTCCGAGGGCGAGGTATACGCGCTCGACAACAGGTGCCCCCACATGGGCTTCCCCCTCTCCCGCGGCACGATCAAAGACGGAATTCTCACCTGTCACTGGCATCACGCCAAGTTCGACCTCGCTGGCGGCTGCACCTTCGATCCCTTCGCGGACGACGTCACGTCCTTCCACGCTGAGGTCCGAGACGGCGACGTTTGGATCGATCCCATTCCGATCGAGGAAGACCGCCGCGTCCACTGGACCCGAAAGCTGGACGAAGGCCTCGAGCACAACGTCCGGCTCGTCCTGGCCAAGGCTGTAATCGGGCTGTACAGCGTCGGTTCTGCGCATGATGCCGTCAGGCAGACTGCGCTCTTCGGCGTCCGCAACCGGTCCGCCGGTTGGTCATCCGGCATGTCGATTCTCACCGCGATGGCAAACGTGCTCCCGCACTTGGCCGAGGAAGACCGGCCCCTCGCCCTCTTCCACGGCATCATCCACGTAGCATCCGATACCGCTAACGAGCCTCCCAGCTTCGACCTTGAGCCCCTCGAAACGTCTGAGCAGTCTCCGGAACGGTACATGGACTGGTTCCGAAGGTTCGTCAATCTCAGGTCCACTGACGCCGCGGAGCGCACACTGCGCACCGCCGTCCACATAGGCTTCGATCCCGGAACGGTGGCGGACATAGTCAATTCTGCATGCACCGACCACCTCTTCCTGGGAGAGGGCCACTCCCTGGACTTCGCGAACAAGTCCTTCGAGCTCCTGGACCACGTCGGCTGGGAGCACGCTGAGGAGGTACTGCCGTCCCTCGTGCCCGGCGACAACATGGTCGCGGCCTCCCGCATGGAGGAGAGCGCAAGCTGGCGGCATCCCGTCGACTTGGCCTCCTTGCTGGACGATCTGTATGGGGAGCTCGATGATCTGATCACCCGCGGCGCCTCCCGTGCGAACGGGTGGAACGGCCGCCAGGAACTGGGCGAAATGATTCTCGACGCCGAACCTCACGAGACGCTGCAGGAGATGGCCCACCTCCTTGCCGACGGCGCGCACCTCTCCGATCTGTCGGCCTCAGTGGCGTATGCCGCCGCCCGTCGGCCCGTCCACTTCCGCGTCACCAACGAGTTCGCCGACTGGGACACCGTCCATCACACCTTCACATACGCCAACGCTGTCGATCAGGCGATGCGCCGCTCGCCGTCGAGCCTGCTCGCTCGCGGCATCTTCGACGGCGCGATGTCCGTCTACCTTGAGCGCTTCCTGAACGTGCCCAAGCAGACGATTCCCGTCGGTCGGGCCGGCAACGCGACAGCCGCCGACCTGCTGGACGCGTTCGACGCGCAGGGCCACGTGGACGAGACTGGCCAGATCGTGGCCGATATGCTAGCCGGAGGCAACGCCGGTGAGGTCATACGGACCATGGGCCACGCGCTGCTGCGCGAAGATGCCGGGTTCCATATGTTTCAGATTTACGAGGCCGCCGTTAGGCAGTACGGGGAGTTCGCGCGAACGCCCGCTGGCGACCACATCCTGATCGGCGCCGCCAGGTTCCTGTCCGCGCATTCGCCCACCGTGCGCGCCACCGGCCAGACCTACGACATCGCGGCCCGCCTACTCCGTGGCGAAAGCCTCCACGGCGAAGACGAATAGCGCGACGCTACGGCGAACTTATCTGGGAAGCCGCTGCCTGTGATGGTGCCGGGCGATGAAACTCGCCGCTCACTCCCCCGGCAATGTAACCGCCGTAAGGCGGCCAGTCTTGTAAATCCGGTAGATGAAGGGTCTCGGTGTGTTGCGGATGGCGTCCACCATCCTGTTGTACGCCCGGGCGAAGCAGACCATCTTGTCCCACGTGCGCGCCTCAGCGCCCCATAGGTAGAAGCACCCGATTCCGTACTGTCGGATGGCGTCGAGTTCTGGCGCCACTAAGTGGTGGTGGCTGTCATGGCCCACCAGTATCCATGAACGCTCTCCGACCACGGGCATCCAGTCATCGTCCAATGCGTCAATGGCGAAGTGCTCTTGGTGATACTCGACGGGCACAGGTAGCCGCAAGGTCAGCAGCGCTTTGGGCAATGTCGTACCCACATCCTGGTCGAAGAACAGAACAGGATCGGATGCCAACATTAAGCTCAGGCGGCGATCTGTATGCCCTCGAATGTGAGGCCGTGACTGATGACTTCGCGGCTGAGCCCAAAGTCTTCCTGGATCTCATCAATCCCTTCGCCTGCCTCCCATCGTCCCTTTAGTACCCACGTGGGAATGCCATTCACAGTCGGTGCGCCAAACCGCACCCGGGGATCGATGGTTACCCCGCTGTCTCTTCCTCCGACGTGCCACCTGATGGCGAACTCTTCTTCGTAATCGAACTCCAAAAAGCGTTCAGGGATCAAATCGGGCCATGTGACCTGTCCGTGCTCATCCCCTACCACGAGACTGTTCAACTCAGCATCGTCTTCAAGTTCCCGGAGTTCCACCAACAGATGTTGGCCTTCCGTCTTCCAGGTGAACTGTGCAAAAGGGTACTCTTCATTTAAGACTTGGGCTGCGTACTCTTGTGCCCGGCGGATTCGCCTGAGGGTCACACCTGCACGTCTGAAGGTTGCTACGAACGCTACTTCGATCAATTCGAGGTATGAGAGCCTCTCTCCCTTTCGACGCTCCGTCAACAGATCACACCACCGGCTGACCGTCTGCGTTGAGATTCCGGAGTACCGTGCGGCATCACCGGCCCTGTAAGCTGGCAGGAATAGACGCCGGCGCCATTGGGGAACAAGGCGCGGCGAATGAGGGCCACCGTTCATCATCCGGACTCCCTTCGTGTGACTTCGAGCATCTGCTCTCAGTATAGCCGGTGAGCCTGCGATCTTGATCCGTTCCTTTTCAAAAGTCTTCAGGTGGATTCCGGGCCGTACCCTGGCAGAGGGTCTGGGGGAAGCTCCCCCAGTTCCCAAACCGTTCGAGGGCGGGCGGGTGGGATAGACACCTCTGTACCCAGGCCACCCCGTGAAGTCCCCGTGATAGAGTAGGGCAAGATCCGAGGAGCGCAGCACGAACCATGACCGGAATACACGACATGGGCGGCGTGCCCGGCTACGGGCGCGTAGAGCCCGAGGAGAGCGAGCCGGTCTTCCACAGCGAGTGGGAGGGCCGGGTGTTCGGACTCGTCACCACGGTCAGGGGTGGGTTCTCGCGTCGCAAGCTGGAGGCCCTGGAGCCTGATCTGTACCTGTCCGGCTACTACCAGCGCTGGATGATCGCCTTCGAGCGCGGCCTGATCGAGCGCGGCCTCGTGAGCGAGGAAGAGTTGGAAGCGAAGACAGAGCACTTCCGCGTCAATCCGGAGGCGAGCCCGACGCAAGTCGTCGACCCGGACCTCACCGAGCGAGTCCGCGAAGGGATGTACAAGCAGCGTCAGGAAGGCAAGGCACCCCCGCGGACGCCTGCCTTCGGCGTGGGAGACCGCGTTCGCGCCCGCATCATCGAACACGGCGGGCACACCCGGCTGCCCGCGTACGTGCAGGGTAAGCGCGGGACGGTGGACGCTGTCTATGCGGCATACGACTTCCCCGATGACACCCCGGACAGCGAGACCGTGCCCTCGCAGCAGCTCTACTGCGTGCGGTTCGAGGGGCGCAAGCTATGGGGTGAGTCGGCAGAGCCGGCAGCAGCCCTGTACATCGACATGTGGGAAGGCTACCTCGAACCGCACGGCGCGACGGCCTGATTACGGAGCAACACATGAGCGAACACCACAACGGCGGCGACCACCATCCTGAGCCCGAGCCGTATCACGCCGTCCGCACGCGGGCGCTTGAGTCGCTCCTGGTCGAGAAGGGCCTCGTGACCACCGGCGCTATCGACGCCGTCGTGCGAATGTACGAGCAGGACATCGGCCCCCTAAACGGCGCGAAGGTCGTGGCCAGGGCGTGGGTGGACGCCGGGTACAGGCAGCGCCTGCTTGACAACGGCTCCGAGGCCATCGCAGAGCTCGGCTTCGGCGGCGCCGAGGGGGCCGAGATCGTGGTCCTCGAGAGCACGCCCCAGGTGCACAACGTCGTCGTCTGCACGCTCTGCTCCTGCTACCCGTGGCCCGTGCTCGGCCTGCCGCCAACCTGGTACAAAGATGCCGCGTACCGGTCCCGCGTGGTCATGGAGCCCCGCGCCGTCTTGAAAGAATTCGGCCTTGAGGTCGACCAGTCGAAGGAGGTCCGGGTGTGGGACAGCACCTCGACCATCCGCTACATGGTGCTGCCTGAGCGCCCTCCCGGCACCGAGAACCTGTCGGAAGAAGAGCTGGCCGCGCTCGTCACCCGCGACTCCATGATCGGCGTCGGCATCCCCAACCCCGCCACCGTCACCGCCTAGGCAGACCATTGCATAACCCTGGAGTGGTGCCAAGAATACCTTCCCCGATGATTGGGACCCTTGCAAGATGGTCACTCTGGTCAATGGAGGGCATTCCTCTTACCCCTTCCCCAGTCTGCTGGGGAAGGTTGGGATAGGGTTCTCCTCCGCGTTCAATGTGTAATGCATAAGTCTCAGTGAACACGCCAACCGACCGCTCCCCCGACCAAGCCATCTCCAGCATGACCGGCGCTGCCGCGCTTCCCAGGAAGAACGGCGAGCTAGTCTTCGCCGAGCCGTGGGAAGGCCGCGCATTCGGTCTAGCCGTAGCCCTCAACGAGAGCGGCGTCTACGACTGGCCGGACTTTAGCGACAGACTCATCGAAGAGACCGCCGACGACGAGAACCAGGGCCTCCACGGCGGCTACTATCAGCGCTGGGTCCGCGCCCTCGAACGCCTCGCCCTGGACCGCGTCCTAATCACCCCCGCCGAGCTAGACGCCCGGACTAATACGCTGCGTACTGACGCCGCCGCCGGCCATTGACCACGGCGATTTGAATCGGAGCCTCGCGAGTCCGGAGAATTCCGCCACTGCTACTGCATGTGAACGAACCGTGCCAGACGTCCTTGAACCGTTAAACGGGTTTGACTGGGCCCTCATTGCTGACTAACATGGTTTCGAGCTTTGGGGGAAGCCTCCGAGTCCGCGCAAAGGCTGAGCCTACCCCTTAACAACGCCGGTGCGATAAACACTCTTTTCTGCCCGACTTACGCGGACATCGGGCCAATGGAAAGGAGTGCCTATGTCACCTCGTTCTATGCCCGTGCGCGCCAATCTTGAGCAACTCAAGAATCAGGCCAAAGACTTGCTGAAGGCGTATCGCTCCGGGCAGCCCCCGGCCATCGCACGCTTTCGGGAATCGCTGCCGCGATTCATCGGGGCGGTGCGCGACCACCCGATCCCTCCATCGCTGTCTCTTCGCGACGCTCAGCACGTAGTCGCCTTAGAGTACGGGTTCCGTAACTGGTCGCAATTGCACGCAAACATCCAGGAAAGAGAGGAATTCCCCATGCTCGAAATGACCGTCGATCGTGTGATGACGAACAGGAACAGGAACAAGAACAGGCAACAGCGAGTTGTTGTACTCAAAGGGAAGGATGTGAGCCAGTATCTGCCCATATGGGTAGGGCCATCCGAAGGCGACTCGATTGCGTCAAAGCTCCAAGGTGAGGAAATGCCACGTCCGATGACGCACGATCTGATGGACTCAATGATTAGCGATCTGGGAGCGCGGGTGGCACGGGTCGTGGTGAGCAGTATGCATGAGGACACGTTTTTCGGAAAGATCGTGCTTCGGCGGAACGGCTCGACGATTGAGCGCGACTCGAGGCCGAGCGACGCTATAGCATTGGCGGTTCGCACGGGTGCGCCCGTCTATGCTGAGGAGGAAGTTCTCGATCGCGCAGGAATCACCTTCGATCCTAATACAGGCCATCCGATGTTCACCAACTTGCAGTGGGAAGCGCCGTCGATCGAAGAGATCGAGAACGAATTCACGGAGGAGGCCAGGAGCCTACTCGAACGGGCAGGCGCAAGGGCAGACTGCGCGGGATATTTGGATGCGACGTCCGAAGACTTACTCTGGGCTCTCATCGACGAGCCCGGCGAAGTCTGTGCGAGTTTGATGACGTATCTTGGACTGGACCTCAGTTCAATGAGGTCAAAGCTCCAGGAGCACGCCAACCGAGAAGATTCGTCAACCAATAGAGGGGAGGGCGGTTTCAGCAAGCCAAGCCAACGCGTGCTTGGCTTGGCAAGAACTGAGGATTACATTTTCCTCCACGGCCAGGTAGGCGCCGAGCATATTCTGCTCGGTCTCGTTCTAACCGGCGAAGGCCTAGCCTCGCAGATACTAAGTAACTTTGGGATTGATATCGAGGCGGCGCGGATAGCAATGGCTAGGATCGTCGAACCCGCCGACTGATTGCCCTCAGTAGACAGGGAGCGTGACATGAGGAGTGCAGACCACCATCCGCCCCATGTCACGCTCGCTTCCCCTTACGCTCCGCCGCGCGCAATCCGCCTGCCTGCATCCGCCGGCTCCTCCCCCCGCACGTCATCTAAGAGGCTGTCTGAAAGGAATCCGCTCACCCTGAGCCTGTCGAAGGGTCGAAGTGCCGTTGATGGTTCAATATGGTTCTCGTGAGCTTGCCGAACGGCTCACCACGAATAGTTTTCTGGCTTGCTAGGCACCCCCTTAGTGCTTCTGCGGCAATGGCTGCAATGCATTGCCCCTGCATGGATTGCTCAGTCGCTGCCTGTCGCTCTTGCTCAATGGCCAACCCGCAAGCGTGTTTCCCAGGCAAGCTCCCTTACGGTGGAACACTGTGTATCAATGCAATCGGTGGTTGCCATTCGCATATAAAGGTGCGATTATGGATCAATGACCAGCCGCGAGTTCATTAGGCGAACGAGGGTCTATGCTCGAAAAACAAGTCAAGCCTTCCGATTCGACAGAACTCATGGCAAGGGCAGCCACGGCAGAGTCTACGTCGGCTCTCGGTTTACCACCGTGCGACGAGGCGAGTTAACGAAGGGCATACTGGCCGCAATGTTGCGACAACTGGGAATTGATCGCAGGGAGTTTTGAGCCATTGATCTACGCGTACCCATGTCAACTGACCCCGGATGAAAATGGAGGACTTGTCGCCACTTTCGCCGACGTACCGGAGGCCGTCACCGGCGGGAATGACCTCCCTGAAGCCTTGAAGATGGCGGAGGACGCGCTTGCTACGGCCCTCGCTGGATACGTCCATGAGAAGTGGGATATCCCCTCTCCGACCAAGGCGTCTGACGGCCAGGTGTCTGTGCCGGTGCCCACCGTCGTCGCCGCTAAACTGGCCCTGTACTCTGCAATGAGGTCTCAGAGAATCACCAAGGTCGAGCTTGCCGGCCGACTCGGCGTGAGCGAGTCCGCCGTACGTAAGCTGACCGACCCTGACCATAGGTCCCACATGAGCCAGGTGCAGAAGGCGCTCCGGGCGGTAGGCCGCAAACTCAGAGTCGAGGTAACCGTCGCCTGAGACAGCGGTCTGGCCGCAAGGCATCACCAAACCCGCCTGTCAGTAACCAACGGCTACTGCGCCAACTCTCGGCCTTGAGGACCAACGCCTCGATCGCTGCGTCGTCGACCTGAACGCGGATCGAGCCCAGGTGCATCCGCAGTGACAGGTGCGTCGCCTTACATTCTTGGCTGCATCTCCCTCTCCAGTGTCAACGCGTCTTGCCCTAGGCGAACACCAGTGCTACCATGGAGGCATGCACACAGCAGTAAACCGCATTGTGTATGCACCCTATGGGCCCGAGGCCCATGCCCCGGCGGCCGTATTTGGCCGGTCTTGGCCGCCCGTGGAGCTCCCGGTCTCCCGCTTCAGCTATGAAATGGCCGCCCATGGCCCAGTATGAGTGGCACTCCACATCCAGCGCCTTCAGAATTGTGGGTCCAGAGCCTGCCCTGCCCCGTACCCCGATCCGGGGGCCTCGCCCTGGTGTCTCACTTTCGTCTCAAAGTGCCTCGAAAACGTCTCGTTTATGTCTCGCGGACCCGCGCCTCCAGCTACAAAGTGAGACAAAGTGAGACAAAGTGAGACAAAGCGAGACGTTTTTTTCGGAGAACTCGGCCTTGCCGCCCTCTGGGTACTGCGCCCTCGTGCAAAGCACGGGCCGATGCGGTTAGCATGACGCCATACTCAGCAAACGGACTGGTGAACCATGAGTGAGCTTACCTTCCTTTCTGCAACGACCCTCGCACAACTGATCCGCGACGGTCAGGCCTCCTCCGAGGAGGTCGTCCGCGCCCACCTCGACCGCATCGATGAGGTCAACTCGACCATCAACGCCGTCGTGGTCGTGATGGCAGACGCCGCCCTCGCAGAAGCCCGCCGCCTCGACGCCGAGCAGCGCCGCGGCAACATCGTCGGCCCGCTCCACGGAGTGCCCGTCACCATAAAGGACGCCATCGAGACCGCAGGCGTCGTCACCACTGGCGGCACTCTCGGCAGGGCGGACTACGTGCCGGATCGAGACGCCACCGTCGTGAGCAGACTCAGGAGCGCCGGAGCCGTCGTCATTGGCAAGACCAACCTGCCCGAGCTTTCCCTATGCGGCGAGTCCGACAACCTCGTGTACGGCCGCACCGTGAACCCGTACCATCACGAGCGCACCACCGGAGGCAGCAGCGGCGGTGAGGGAGCCGCAATCGCCTCCGGCATGTCTCCCCTCGGCGTGGGGAGCGATGTCGGTGGCAGCGTTCGCCTGCCCGCCCACTTCTGCGGCATCGCCGGCATCAAGGCAACCTCCGGCCTCGTCCCCAGCACCGGACATTACCCGTCCGTCGACGGCATCTTCGCTCGCCTCTGGCAGATCGGCCCGTTGGCACGGTTCGTTGAGGACCTCGTCCTCTCCCTGCCGTTGATCGCGGGCCCAGACGGCGTCGATCCTGCCGCCTTCCCCGTTCCACTTCGGGACCCCGCCTCCGTCGACATCTCAGGCCTCCGTATCGCATACCACGTCGAGATTCCCGAAGCGCCCGTCACGCCCGAGACCGCGAAAGCCGTGCGCGACGCCGCCCAGGCGCTCTCAGACTCTGGCGCCACCGTCGAAGAGACCTACCCCGGCTGCCTCGACAACATCTGGGACCGGACGAACGCCTTCTACAGCGCCGATGGCGGCGACCAGGTAAAGCGATTGCTGGAGCGGGCAGGAACGTCCGAGGCCCATCAGCTAACCGTGGAGGTGATCGAGTCCCAGGCCCATCACGCGGAGTCCGTGGAAGACCTCGCCGAAACTCTGGTCTGGGTCGACCAGTTCCGAAGGGCCATGCTCGTCTTCTTGGCGGACTACGACGCCATTCTGTGCCCCGCCCACAGCCACCCGGCCATGGAACACGGTCAGTCCAACGGCGACGAATTCTATCCCGGGTACCTGTACTCGATGGCTTACAACCTCACCGGCTGGCCCGGCACAATCGTCCGCGCGGGCACCGGGCCCGAAGGCCTGCCCATAGGTGTGCAGCTCGTCGCCGGCCCCTGGCGCGAGGACATCTCCCTGGCCCTCGCCGCCCTAGTCGAAAAGGCCCTCGGAGGCTGGCAATCCCCACTCCAGTAGCCTTTCGTCAGGTTCGCGATCTAAGCCGCGCCGCCGTCTCCTCGCGCAGCTTCCGCAGGCCGTCGCTGACCTCCACCGGGTACCGCGCCGGCGACCTCAGCGTCTTGTGCACCGCCGGGAGCGCCCGGAACTCCCGCTGACAGTGCTCGCGCGCTTCGGCCAGCGAGGGCAGGGGAGCAACGCGTCGCCCGCTGCGCATGACCTCCTCGAGCAGGCCCGTCCCGCCCCGTGGCGCCCCTTCGTCGGCCCTCGCCAGGAGGTCGTGACTCATCAGCCCGTCATCACACTTGAAGCGGTACACCTGCTTCGGCCCCGGCGCAGACACCTTGGCGCTGCTGAGCTTCATCACCGGGCGGCCCTCGTACTCGACCAGCTTGTACGCGCAGTCCGTCCACGGTGCGTCAGCCGAGACGCCTGCTTTCGTGCCGACACCGAACCCGTCAATCGGAGCGCCGTCCGAAATGAGCTCTTGGATCTCAAACTCGTCCAGCCCGCCCGACGCGAGCACCTCCACCTCCGGGAATCCCGCCTCGTCCAGCATCGCCCTGCTCTTCCGAGCCAGGTCGGCGAAGTCACCGCTGTCTAACCTGACGGCCCGGAGCCGCTGCCCACGAGCCCGCATCTCAGCGGCTACCTCAATGGCCAGCCTCACTCCCTCCAAAGTGTCGTACGTGTCCACCAGCAACGTGCAGTCGTCGGGGAACGACTTTGCGTACTCACGGAAAGCGTCTACCTCCCTCTCGAACGTCGTGATGAACGAGTGTGCCATCGTTCCGACCGGCCATAGGCCGTATGCTGCCGCAGCGCCCACGTTGCTCGTGCCGTCGAAGCCGGCTATGTATGACGCGCGGGCGAACGCATACGAGGCCTCCATGCCGTGCGTACGCCTCGCCGCGAAGTCCAGCACCGGCTTCCCCTTCGCTGCATGGACCACCCGCGAAGCTTTGGTGGCGAGGATTGTCTGCATGTTGACGATGTTGATCAGCCGTGTCTCTACCAGTTGAGCTTCCGGCAGTGGAGCGCGGACCTCCAGGACCGGCTCGTCAGCGAAGAACACCGTCCCTTCCCGCATCGCCCGGACGCTGCCCGTGAAAGACACTTCGGCAAGGCTTTCCAAATAGTTCTCGTCGAACCTGTCGCCGAGGCGCAGATGCTCGATGTCGGCTCCGGTGAACCGGAAGCCTTCCAGGTATGCCAGCGCATCCTTAAGCCCCGTGAAAACGAAGAACCCGCGGTCCGGCGGGTACTGGCGTATGAACAGGCTGAACACCGCCTCGCCCGTTTTCCCGCTCCGCAGATATGCCCGCACCATCGTCAACTGGTACAGGTCCGTGAACAATGCGCTCGAGGGCTGCTTCAGAGCCATGCTTCGAGTCTAGGCAGGGCGATTCCCGCCGGTCAAGTAACCCGCCCTGTTTCTTGTAGCGACGTCAACGCTCCTGCGCGGCGAGCCCTGCGTCCCCAATTACCGCAGGTACATCGAAAGGTCCGCGTGGGCGAAGTGGACCTCCAGGTTTGCCTGCCTCTCCCGCTGCAGGCTGAGCACGTAGTCCACTCGGCCCGGTTGCCCCTCAGGGATCAGGTGCGGGCACTCCTGCCTGCGCTCCTCGTGAGGGCAGAGGTGCAGATTGCTCCCGTGGTCCCAGAAGCCGACCACCTTCATCGGGAAGTAGAGCGTCTCTGCCGCGGTCCTCAGGTCCGCGATGATCTCGCTCGCTCGCGCGGCGCCCTCCACCTCGACTCGGATCGTCGCGCGGTCCACCCGTTACGTAGCCTCGCCATGACCGAAGTGGTCCCAGCCCCCGGTTCCGACTCGCAGCGATTCGCCTCGGCCGTCCCGCACCTCTACGCCGGAACCACCTGCGCGTATCTCCCCGATCACCGTGATCGGAACGTCGATTTCGGCCGCGGCGCGCTCCATCACGTCCGAAGGTGCGGTGAACAGGAGCTCGTAGTCCTCGCCGCCCTCCAGTGCCATAGATAGGTTTCGGTTCGTGAACACGGCGGCAAGGTGCTCGTCGATAGGCAACCTGTCGGCCCGCACCGCCGCCGTTACCCCGCTGGCCTCGCACATCTTCGCCAGGTCTGCGACCAGCCCGTCGCTCACGTCCATCGCCGCTTCGACGCCGTGCCGCACCAACGCGCTGCCCTCGTTAATGCGAGGCACCGGCCGGCGATGCGCGTTCACTAGGTGTTTGGCCGCCGGTGTCGACGCCGCGGCGTCGCCGTCGCCGCTGAGCAGCGCCAGCCCGCCGGCCGAGCACCCAAGGCACCCCGTAACTGCTATCGCGTCTCCCGCCCGCGCGGCGTCCCGGGTCAGGAGCGGAGCCCCTCGGCCCCGGGCGGCACCGGCCGCGGCGACGGTAATGAACAAAGTTGGGGCCCGCACCACGTCGCCGCCGGCAACCCTTGCGCCGAACTGGCTGCACAGATCCCTCATTCCCGCGTACATCGCCTTCACGCCGTCCACGGGCTCCGCACCTGTCAGGCCCAGCGTGACCACCGCGTACGTCGGCCATGCGCCCATTGCCGCGATGTCGCTCATGTTCACCGCAACGGCCTTCCAGCCCAGGTCCCGCCAACCGATCGTTTCAGAAGTGAAGTGGACGCCTGCTACCATCGTGTCGGTGGTCAGTACCGTAGCTCCGGCCGGCCCGTCCCACGCGGCCGCGTCGTCGCCGATGCCCAGGCGAAGTCTGGGAGACTCGCTGTCGAGGGGATTTGCCACGCGGGAGCAATACCCGGCCTCGAGCACTTCGGCGAGTATGCCGATCAGATCGAACTCCCCGATCTCTCTTACCAGCATGGCGGCATTATAGGGCCGCGCTCTCGGCCGCTACAATTTCGAATCTGCCGAACCTCGCCTACTGAGGTTGCGCAGAGTCTCGCGGCCCGGGAAATTCGAAGATGAACCGGCTGCCTTCGCCCTCGGCGCTTTCAAGCCGAATGCTTCCCTTGTGCGCCTCGATCAACTGCCGTGCGATGGTAAGTCCGAGCCCGGCGCCTCCTGTGGCCCGGCTTCGCGAAGGGTCGACCCGGTAGAACCGCTCGAACACGAGGTCCACTTCACCTGAAGGGATCCCTGGCCCGTTGTCCGCCACCGTTACCCTTGCTCCGCCGTCTTCTGAGCGTTCACAAGACAGCGTTACAACCCCGCCGTCAGGCGAGTGTGTGATCGCGTTCTCGATAAGGTTGCCTATCATCTGTTCGATCCGCGCCCTGTCAGCCATGACCGAGGGAACATCGTCGGCGATCCGAAAATCGTAAGACAGGCCGCGTGATGCCGCGCGGGGGAGAAACGCGTCGGCCGACTCCATCAGGAGCCGGTCCATGGATACTTCGGATAGTTCCAGTCTCAGCGCCCCAGCCTCTGCCATGGCGAGCAGACGCAGGTCTTCCACAAGCCGGGAGAGTTGGCGTGCTTGGCGGTATATTGTATCGATGGTCTCTTCGTTCGCCTCCAGCACCCTGTCTTTCACCGCCTCCAGGTAGCCCTGGATGTTTGAGAGCGGTGTCCTGAGCTCGTGGGCCACGTCCGCTACCAGCGCCCGTCGGCGCATTTCGGCTGTTTCCAGGCCCTCTGCCATGGCATTGAACGTGCGGCTCAGGTCGCCAATTTCGTCGAGCCCAGGTCGCTCGACTCTGTAACTCAAGTCGCCCGCGCCCAGGCGCCGCGCGGCGCGGCCAAGCGCTCGGACCGGGGCGAGCACGCTTTGCGATAACACCGACACGACTACGAGGCCTATCAGCCCGCCGGCAAGGCCAGCCCACACTAGGGAGCGATTGAGGTCGGCCACGATGCGGCTCGGCCTGGGCTCTGGCGGCGCCGCCCCTTGGACACCCTCGTTCAACTCGATCCACAGCGTCGCCGCGGACCGACCTGAAGAAACGATGTTGATGCGTCTCATGACGGGTGACGGATCAAACTTCGGAAGGTCAAGGGTGTAGTGGGAGTCGGCCAGCATCCGCCCTTTGGGGTCGTTGAGGATGAGCCGCCAGCCGTAGAAGGAACCGGCGTTCTCGATCGCCATCTGTAGCGCCCGCGAATCAAAACGGCTTAGATATACCCTGGTTACAATCTCCTGAATGCGCTGCTGCCGAGCGGTTTCGACATCCTTCTCAAGCCGGGCGGTCTCTCTATCGGCTACGCGCCCTATGTAAAAGCTGACCCCGGCAAGTGTCAAGGCTAGAACTAACGCGAAGCTGACGACGAGTCTGAACTGTAGACTCGCGACTACCCTGCTAAGCATCGAACCGATAGCCAACTCCGTAAGCCGTCTTTATGTAACGTGGCCCGTCAGGTCTCACCTGCAGCTTGCGCCTGAGATTGGATACGTGCGTGTCTACTGTGCGGTCGAAGCCGTCAAAATCGTCGCCGATGACCCGGTTGATGATCTCTTCCCGTGTGAATATGCGGCGCGGGCTGCGCATCAGCAGAGCGAGAATGTCAAACTCGGTCCGGGTCAGTTCTACGGGTTCTTGCTCCACCTGGACCTCGCGCCTGGCAACATCAAGGCTAACCCCGCCCCGCTCTAGCACAGAGGGTGCTCTGTCCGGCGCCTCGTGGGCCGTCCTCCGGAGCACGGCGCGCACGCGGGCGGCCAGTTCCCTGGGGCTGAATGGCTTTGTGACGTAGTCGTCGGCTCCCACCTCCAGCCCCACGAGCCGGTCCTCCTCCGCCACCCTGGCGGTGACCATGATTATGGGAACGTTCGAGTACCCTCGCAGTTCACGGCAGATCTCGATGCCGTCCAGTCCGGGAAGCATGAGGTCGAGAACTACCAGGTCCGGCGCCTCTTCCCTTGCCAGGGCCAGGCCCTTGACCCCGTCGGACGCCGTCAGAACTTCGTGGCCGTCGCGGGCCAGATACAAGCGTACGAGTTGGGCAGTGTCCGGATCGTCTTCTACGACGAGTATCCTGGCTGGCATGCGCTCGTCCCCTGCGGCATGGCTTGGGTCTCGATTGTACCCGTTCACCGCATGCGCTTTCTCCCGCGCTGGAAGCTGCAGGGCCGGCATGCTACTTCCCCGATCCCGCCCTTGGGAAGTGGAACCTGAACTGCCTGCCGGAATGCCGGAACTTAATTACGTCCGACTCCCCATTCTCGAAGACTTCGCCTTGCATAGACCATATTGAGAACCTCAATCCCCCATAGCCTCGCTTCCCGAGGACAAAATGCGTTCTACCGAAACTTTCGGGCAGGCCCTGCGGTCGGTCGCCGTGCCACTCCAGGTACTCGTCGGCAGTAACCTGGTCGATTACTTCCACCACCACCAGCTGGTCGAGGCTTTCGCTGAACCTGTCCGTCTGCATGTCGTGCTTCGCCTGATTGAAGGCGGCCTCCAGCTTGTCGGCGTCTACGCCGTCCACGTCTAGGATCCCGGCGACACGTTCGTAGATGGTCAGGGAATTGGCATCTTCCGTAGTCGTGTCCTCCCCCTCTTGGGCCAGCACTACGCCTCCAACCGTTCCCACGGAGATGACGGCCGCCGCGGCCAGCCCTGCCAGCAACCTCCTTTTCAATGTGTACGTCTCCTTGTGCCAACGGGATTGGCCACAGAGTGACGTCTGCGTGTCAAGAAAGTATCAAGACCGCAAGTGCCTTTGATAAACTTGCGCTCGTCCGCAGATAGCGGCAATTCGCCTATCCGATGAAGGATTTGAAATGACCAACACTGCTGGGAAAGAGATCTACGAGATAGGAACGCTGCCGCCGGTGGGCGAGGTCCCGGAATTCATGCATGCTCAGGTAATTCGCCAGGACCGGTTCGGTGACCCCATGCAGGCCTTCCAGGTGGAAAGCGTCAAGGTTCCGCAGGTCGGCCCCGGCGAAGTGCTTGTCGCGGTGATGGCCGCGGGCGTGAACTACAACAACGTTTGGGCCTCGCTCGGCTCGCCCATTGACGTTATCGCCGCGCGGCAGAGGGGCGGAGACCCGAACGACTTCCACATCGGCGGCAGCGACGCCTCCGGGATCGTATACGCGGTCGGCGAAGGCGTAACTAACGTATCCATTGGGAACCATGTCGTACTACACAACTGCCTCTGGGACCCTGAAGAGCCGTTCGTCAAGGCCGGCGGCGAGCCGACGTACAGCAGGTCGTTCCGGATATGGGGCTACGAGACGAGCTTCGGCAGCTTCGCGCAGTTCACTAAGGTCCGCGCTCACCAGTGTTTGCCAATGCCACCGGACCTCACGTGGGAGGCTGCCGCGTCATACATGTTGGTCGCGGGCACGGCCTACCGCATGTTGCTGGGGTGGCCGGAGCACGCGGTCCGCGAAGGTGACGTAGTCCTGGTGTGGGGCGGTTCCGGCGGTCTCGGCTCTCTCGCCATCCAGATAGCGCGCGAATGGGGAGCAGTGCCGGTCGCCGTAGTCTCAAACGATGAGCGAGGCCAATACTGCATCGAGTTGGGCGCGAAAGGTTATGTGAATCGCGGCGACTTTGACCATTGGGGGATGATGCCCCACTGGGAGGATGACGAGGCGTACGGCTCCTGGATGAAGGGAGCCCGCGCGTTTGGTGCGGCCATATGGGACGTGCTTGGCGAGCGCAAGAGCCCGAGGATCGTTATTGAGCACCCCGGCGAGGACACGGTGCCCACCTCCGTGTTCGTCTGCGACACCGGAGGCACCATTGTCATCTGTGCCGGGACCACTGGCTACAATGCAGTAGTGGATCTGCGTTATCTGTGGGTCCGCCAGAAGCGGTTCCAAGGCTCGCACGGGTTCAACAACGAAGAGGCCATAGCCGCCAACAACCTGGTTGCTGAGGGCCGCATCTCACCAAGCCTGTCCAGGGCGTTCTCGTTCAAGGAGATACCGCTGGCCCATCAGCTGATGCATGAGAATCGGCACCCGCCCGGCAACATGGCCTGCCTCGTCGGGGCGCCGACGGCAGGCCTCACCGGAGCAGAGTAAGTACTCGCTGGGAGGGCCGCCCTAAGCACGTCATATCGTTCAGGCCAGGCCCAGCGCCAGCAGCGAGCCAAGGGCCTTGTCCAATGTCTCCTGGTACTCGGCTTCTGGGTCGGAGTCGTACACTATGCCCCCACCTACTTGGAAGTAGACTCGGTCCCGCTTGACCAGCAGAATTCTGATCGGCATGGACATGGACATCGCTCCATCGAACCCAATGAAACCGATGGCCCCGCAGTAGACGCTGCGCTGTGTCCGCTCCAGCGAATCGATAATCTCCATGGCTCGGATTTTCGGAGCGCCCGTGACCGATCCTCCCGGGAAGCACGCTCTTAACAGCCCCAGCGGACCTACGCCGGGCCTGAGCTTCCCGTTCACCACTGAGACCATCTGGTGTACCGTCTCGTACTGCTCAATCCCAAACAGACGGGAAGTGAGCACGGAACCTGGGACGCAGACTCGGCCCAGATCGTTCCGGACAAGGTCGACGATCATGACGTTTTCTGCGCGGTCCTTCACGCTCGCCGCCAGCTCCTCTGCCAGCCGCCCGTCTTCCATCGGATTCGCCGACCTCGGACGCGTGCCCTTCATTGGACGGCTGCTTGCGATACTGCCCTCTAAGCTGACAAAGAGTTCCGGCGAAGCGCTCAGCACCGACAGGTCGGGATGACCCAGGTAGGAGCCGCACGGTGCCGGGTTCTTTGAACGCAGCCGTCGGTACAGCGGCCATGCGCTGCCTTCCAGCTCGGCCTCGAAGCGCTGCGAAAAGTTCACCTGGTAGATGTCTCCTGCAACAATGAATCGCTTGATGGTCTTGATGGCGTCAAGGTACTCCTGTTTCTTCATGTTGCAGGTCAGATTCGATGCGCTGGGTTCGCCAGTCTGCGGCCTGTAAGCAGGTGATCCGAGAGCTCTCTTTCGTACCCAGGCCGCCTTTTCCTCCGCACTTCGGCGGTCGCCGGAGGGAAGCCCGGAAGAGATGATCCATGTCCTGCCGTCAGTCTCGTTTCGTGCAATCACCCAGTGGTAGAGTCCCACGCGCATCTCAGGTGCGTTCAAATCGTCTCTTGCCTCGCTGGGAAGTCGTTCGAGATGACGACCTAACTCGTACGCGAAGTAACCGGCCGCGCCCCCTTGGAAGGGCGGCAGTTCCGGCAGGGTATGGAGACGATGCCGGGCAAGTAGTTTGGACAGGACATCGAACGGGTTGCCCGACAGGTCGTGCCTTGCTCCTCTGGAGTCGATCCGTATGCGGCTGCCCTTGGAACGCACAACGGTGAAAGGTTCCGCCGCGATGTAAGAATAGCGCCGGCCGGCCGGATCGGGACGCGCGGCGTCCAGAAGCACCGGGTAGGGCAGGTCAATGAACCTCTCGAACAGGTCCGCCGTTGGGAGTCGGCATTCGAGTTCGACGACGGCGGGGCAGGGTGCATTCGAAGAGGTCAACAGGTCTCCCGGGACGGCGCATATGCGTAGGCTACATCCTAAACCTTCCCCGCAGGCGGATGAAGGGGCATGGTGCTCGCGCGTGCCGGAAAGGGCAGGCGCCGCGCACCGTCTCTAACTCCCAGGATGCCCCGGCGTACCGTAAAGCGGGCAGCGGGCACAGGACGTGGCCGCTCCACACGGTGCGCCCGTGTTCGGTGCGGCGGCCACCATCTGCTGGCGCTTCTCCCTTGCGGCTTCTCCGAACAGGTCCAGCCGGAGCTGCTTTGCCGTAGGCGGTCGGTGGCCACGGAACGTCAGAAAAGGCCACGCCCGCTTGCGCACCACTCCCATTGCCTGCAGGTCGCGCCAGGTGTCGATCGAGTGCCTCGCTCGGTTGCTCAGTATCCGCCTCGCCGAAGTCGGCCCAACCCCAGGCACACGCAGTAGCTGCGCCTCGCTTGCCTCGTTCGCGTCTATCGGAAAGTCGTCGAGGTTCCTCAGGGCGATCGACGTCTTCGGATCGTCTTCGTGAGGCAGATACCCGTTCGGGTCGTACGCCAGCTTCAGTTCGTCGTTGGAGAATCGGTAGACTCGTTTCAGCCAGTCGACCTGGTACAGCCTGTGCTCCCGGATCATGGGCGTGGCGGGATGTTCTTCGAGCGGCGTGTGCCGTATTGGCTGGAACGGCGAGTAGTACACTCTCTTGAATTGCCAGTCGCCGTAAAGCTGGTCGATGCGTCGGAAGATGTCCCAGTCCGACTCGTTAGCTGCGCCGACTACCATCTGCGTCGCTTGCCCTACTACCCCTTTGCCCGGTCCGTTGCGGCGGTTCAGGTCGTCGACCCACCCCATGGGTTCGAGGATGTCGCGCTGCATGTCCTTCATTGGGCTGATCCTGCTCAGCATCTCCCCGGTCGGCGTCTCTATGTTCACAGACAGCCTTGTGCCGAGCCTGTGGGCCTCCTCCACGAACTGCCGCTCCGTCCCCGGCATTACCTTCATATGAACGTAGCCTTGAAAGCCCTGTTTCTTCCGGATGACCTCGATGACCTTGAGCATCCGTTCGGTCGTCTTCGAGCTGCTTCCCGCGATGCCGGAGCTCAGGAACAGCCCGCTTACGGTGTGGCGCCGGCGCATCTCCGCGAAGGCATTCGCCAGTTCGTCAACCTTGAACGCGTAGCGTTTTCTTGGGACCCAGTTGCTGTTGGGGCAGTAGTGGCAGTCGTACTTGCAGAAGTCGGTGAACATGACGCGCATCAGGCTGATCTTCTTGCCGTTGGGCATCGAGGCCTTGTACACGCCGGGCGCGGAGTTCCGTCTCGCACTGGTGTATGGGGTGCTTGTGCGGCTCGTCGGCTCCGGACGCGACAGTACGTCGTCCGTGGCCATGCCGCCCAGGACCTGTAGCTTCTCGAATGTGTCGGGGACGTGTCTGATTCTCATGGGCAGTCCTCTTCAAAGCGTCTGCGGACAAGTGTTCTACGCCCATGTAAAGTCTGTCAACGTTTTTCTTCGCTACCCGCGTACCGAGTCCCTTTCCCGGCCTGCCGAGGAAGGGTAGGATGAGGACATACGCAGGGAGCCGGACTGACCGTCCAAACGGACTGCAGACCATCTCCCGTCAACTTTTCCGTACTGAGGTCACAAATGGCGGTTGCGCAAGAGATTAAGGCGCGCATGGAAGCGGGCTCTTGGATCAGACGCATTTTCGAAGAGGGCGCGGCTCTTCAGCAGAAGTACGGGCCTGAAAACGTGTTCGATCTATCAATTGGCAATCCGGTGCTTGACCCACCCCAGCGGTTCTACGATGAACTCAGGGCGCTTGCCGACGATCCCCTTCCTGGAATGCACCGGTACATGCCGAACGCCGGGTACCCGGAGACCCGCACCCAAGTTGCCAATCAGCTCTCGGTGGAAACAGGCCTCGAGTTTGGGGCCGACGACGTGGTTATGACGTGCGGGGCAGGAGGGGCGCTCAACATCGTGTTCAAAGCGCTTCTGGACCCCGGAGACGAAGTGATCGTTTTCGCGCCTCACTTCCCGGAGTACGGTTCGTACGTAGATAACCACGGTGGCAGCCTCGTAACTGTTCCCGCTGCCGAGGGTTTCCTTCCCGATTTGGAGGCCTTCGAGGAGAGCATTTCCGGTCGGACTAAAGCAGTCTTGGTCTGCTCTCCCGGCAATCCCACAGGCGTGCTGTACGGCCCGGAGACGCTGAAGGGCTTAGCGGCCGTCATTGCCGCCAAAGAGCGCGAGCTGGACCGTGAGATCTTCCTGGTCAGCGACGAGCCGTACCGCAGGCTGCTTTACGATGGACTGGAATACCCGCACGTGTTTCAGTTCCACGAACGCACCATTGTTGCTACTTCCCATTCGAAGGACCTGGGACTCGCGGGCGAGAGAATTGGGTTTGTCACAGTAAACCCTGGCTATGACGCTGCTGCCGAGGTGATCGACGGCCTTATCTACAGCATCAGAGTGCTGGGGTTTGTCAATGCTCCTGCCTTGATGCAACGTGTGGTCGCGCGGATGCAGTCCGCCACCGTGGATGTGCCGGCGTATCAGCGAAAGCGGGACTTCCTCTACGGCAAGCTGACTGAGCTAGGCTACGAGGTCACCAGGCCCCAGGGGGCGTTCTTCATGTTCCCTAAGTCACCCTGCGAGGACGAAATCGAATTCATCTCGGAGTTGCAGAAGCACCGCGTGCTTGTCGTGCCCGGCCGCGGCTTCGGAATGCCGGGCTACTTCCGGCTCTCTTACAGCGTGAGCGACGAGACGTTGGAAGGTTCGATTCCAGGATTCAAGGCCGCCATCGAGCGGTACCGCTAGTAGAGCAGCCGGCGCCCTCAGCCGGGCGGCGGCGTGTCCTTAAGGCCGGACCCGGTAACGGATACAAGCACACTATCTGACGTCGCGATAACGTCCTTTCCTGCGAGCTTCTCCAACCCGGCGAACGCGGCGGCGGAGGTCGCCTCGGCGTACACGCCTTCTGAAACCGAAAGGAATCTCTGCCAACGTAGGATGTCGTCTTCCTCGACTGCGCACGCGCTCCCTCCGGACGTCCGCATGGCGTCCAACGCCTGCTCCAGCCGAGGCGGCGTGCCCACCGCGATGCCTCCCGCAACCGTCGACTTGGCGTCGCTTGCGGACCACGGGTCTCCCGCAAATGCGGCCGCGATGGGCCTTACCGCCTTGGCCTGTACGCAATGCAGCTTGGGCATCGCGTCTATCAGCCCGGCTTCGATCAATTCTTGGAACCCTCTGAACGCACCGATGAGCAGCGATCCGTTACCCACAGGTATGACAAGGTGCATCGGCGGGCGGTCAGCGATCTCGTACGCGAAGGACTTTGTGCCCTCAAGGAAAAATGGGCTCAGGTTGTGTGAGGCATACGCAAGGCCCCTGCTGTCGCAGAACTCAACGGCGGCCTCCGTAACCTCGTCGCGCGTACCTTGGATTGGATGAGCCTGCGCGCCGTACGCCTCGATCTGTCGCAGCTTGGCCGCTGGGGCGTTCGCCGGAACGAAAACATGGGCGCGGATGCCGGCGCGGGCTGCGTAGGCGGCTACTGCCGCTCCCGCGTTGCCGGATGAGTCCTCCACCACTTCGCGTACCCCATGCTCGACCATAGCCGACATCATTACCGCCGCGCCTCGGTCTTTGAAAGAACCTGAGGGATTTGCGAACTCCAGCTTGCCCCAGACGTTGCTGAGGCCGAGCGCCCGCTGGATTTCCGGCAGCCGTACGACCGGCGTATCACCCTCGCCAAGCGTAACCAGGTTTCCGGGCTGCATCAGCGGCAGCGGTATCTCAGATCTGGACCGAACAATTCCCGACTCGGGGCCCGCGGCTGGCACATACTCCACCACCAGCGGGCCGCCGCACGAGGCACACGCAAGGGTCCTGGCATCGGCTGCTAACACTTGGCGGCAGCGTGGGCATAGGAAGTGAAACCCGGGCATGGCGCAACTCCGTACTGCGATCGGACTGGTCGAACGCTCCGATGCTAAGAACGTGGACTGGACGTGTCAACGCCGCCACCAGAATTGGCTTGTGGTAAGGTGACCTTCATTCCGATACCTGCCGAGGTTCCACATGAATAGAGACGCGGACGAACTGGCAGCAGCGGAGGATCGCCACCAGGAGGCAGGTGGTGATCACGACCACGATCATGGAAGAGGCGAGGGGAGCCGCCGTATTCACGTTGCGGGACCCCGCTCGTTCTTCAACGCACCGTGGTGCAGCGACATATCCACGCTTGACGCGCAGGTTGCGCTGGTGGGTGTTCCGTACGACTATGGGGTTATAATTCCCGGCCTGCGCTCTGGCACGTCCCGGGGCCCGGACGCTGCAAGGGACGGAAGAAGCTACTCGTACGTCAGCCCGGACACAGGCGAAGGAGCCCAGGGCTGGTTCGACATCGAAGACGAGACGGAATACCTGAAGGGCGTCACGATAGCGGATGTGGGCAACGTCTCGGTTATCCCCGGCGAAATCGTCCGTAACCTGGACCGCATTACGGAGGTTGTCCGGAGGATGGCAGCCACGGACGCCCTGGTGGGCGCCGTCGGTGGCGACCACTCGATCAGCTTCCCCGTCGGCCGTGGCATGGAGAGGTACGGATCTGTGGACGTGGTCCACTTCGACGCCCACGCGGACTATTCGGACGAGATCGACGGCTCTAAGTTCTCCCACGGTAGCCAGCTGAGGCGGCTCTCGGAGCTCGGATTCGTCAATAACATCACGATGATTGGCCTGCGCCGGTGCAGCAAAAAGGTATGGGAAGAGGCCAAAGAGCACGGAGTCAACATCGTTACGTCGAGGCAACTCATGCGTGAGGGTGCGGCGTCAACCATCGACCGGGCCGTTCGCCCATCCCGGTTCCTCTACGTATCGGTGGACACCGACGTGCTGGACCACAGCCAGATCCCGGGAACGACCCTGCCGGAACCCGTAGGCATACCGTACCAGCTTCTCAGGGAATCGCTGATAGAGACCTGCAAGAAGGGGAAGATCGTGGGATTCGACGTTGTGGAGCTAAGCCCGCCGCATGACATTGGCGGTGTGTCGGCTCACGTCACCTCGTGGATTCTCACGCACTTCCTCAGCGCGATCATGGCGAACCAGGCATAGCAGAGGCTTCACCCGCAGACCGCCCGGCTAACCGTCTCGCGGCTTCGACCTCGGCCCGAACGGCTCGGGCTGGAACGGGCCATCCCTCACCTCAAGGAACCCGCGCATGCCGCGCTCCTTGCCAGCGTCGTCCATCTCCTTGCGGCGGTAGTCCGGCCGCGCCGAAGAGTGCGCGATCGTGGACAGCATCCAGTTGCTTACGAGCGCGTTCCTCAAGCCCATCATCTCCATGCCGAGCGTGGCCACGTACTTGTTGGCCGCAACCGTCTCAGGTGAGACAAGCGAAATGCGGTTTGCAAGGCGGAACGCCTCCTCCAATAGCGCTTCCCGGTCCGGCAGTACATCATTAATCAGTCCGATGCGGTGGGCTTCCTTGGCGTCGATATGGTCGCCGGTAAGTCCGTAGCGCAAGGCGTTCTTGTACCCGGCGAACAGCGTCCACAGGAAGCTCGTGTTGGAAATCTGCCTGACTTCCGGCTGGGCGAACACCGCGTCTTCGGAGGCCAGCGTGATGTCGCTCGCCAGGGCCAGCCACGTCCCTCCGCCCATGCACCAGCTGTGAACCGCCGCGATCACGGGGATCGACAGCTCCAGGATGTGGGTTTGCGTGCGGACCATCTTACGGTCCCGGTAGAAGTTGCGGCTGATGTGCGCTGCCCCTGTCCGTCCCTTGACCATCATCGTATCCGGGTCGATCTCAGGCGGGTCGTCGCCGGCATCCACCGGTGAGTTGTACCGCTGGCTCCCGCTGGACGCTGAGATGTCGTAACCGGAACTGAACGCCCTCCCAGAACCGTTGATGATCACCACGCGCGCTTCCGGGTCCTCCTCGGCGACGTCGAGGGCGTGATGGATCTCATCCTCCATCATCGGGCTGATCGCATTCAGCGTATCCGGGCGATTCAGTGTTAGCAGGCGCACGGGGCCATGCTTCTCGAAGAGAATCTGTTCGTAGCCGTCCATGCCGGTAGGCCTCCTTGTCGGTAGATTGGCCGAGCGTTACAAGTCTCCGTGGTAGGATAGCCGGGTGCGCGAGCTTATGGAAGCTGATCCAAACACGATGGCTCGCGCGTATTTACTATTGTCGGAGGCCCCGCGCCGGCCGGCAGAGCAAATCCTCGTGGCGAGCCATTGACTTGAGACTTCCTCGGACCTTTTCTATTGGCCTAATTGTGCTTGTAAGCTTGGGCCTTGCTGCCTGCGGAGATTCCGACGCATCACCGGACGCCGCGGTCGCGGAATCGCCCGTGCCGACGGCCGACTCGACGCCTGAGCAGGCTGCTGTGCCCACTGAGGCTGCGAATGTCTCGCCCACCACGACGGCAACTGAGCAGGCTGCGGCGCAGGAGTACGATTCCACAGAGAACATGCACCGCCTGTTTTCCGGCCGTGGCCAGCAGGAGGCGGACACCGTGCGTGCGCTGGAGCTGGCGCGGCTGAACGGCGACAAGTCGCTCGTGCCGATAGTGCTGGAGGTGATGCGGTTCTTTGGGACCAGCAGCGTAATTTTTGAGTCTCTCGCCTTCCTGACAGATGTCACCGGCCACGATCCGGCCACTGCGCCGCAGAATTGGAGGGAGTGGCTAGAGTGGTACGGCAACAACAGTGAAGAGTTCCAGCCGCCTGAGGGTTACGTGGAGTGGAAGGCCGACCTGCTGTCGCTCATAGACCCTAGGTTCAGGGACTTCTTGGTCCCGCACGGAGAGGAAGCCCTGGTAGACCTCACCGAGGTCATGTGGGGCGGCGTACGGCCGGACGGCATCCCCGACCTCCAGTTCGTTCCTGCCTTGGCGCCGGAGGACGCCGGGTACCTCAACCCGGACGACAATGTCTTCGGCGTGTCGATCAACGGCCATCACAGGGCGTACCCCCTGCGCATCGTCAACGCGCACGAAATGGCGAACGACATTTTGGGAGGCGAGCCCATCGCCTTGGCCTACTGAACGCTCTGTGGCACCGGAATCGTGTATTCCGCCAAAATCAACGGGGAGCCAACAACCTTCGGCACCAGCGGCCTCCTGTTCCGCAGCAACAAGCTCATGTACGATCGCGCCACGGAGACCATTTGGCACCAGTTTACCGGCGAACCTGTGATCGGTCCGCTTGCGGGCAATCATCCACGGCTGACCTTCCATCCATCGATTCTTACGACCTGGGCCGAGTGGCTGGAGGATCATCCGGACACCACGGTCATATCGGACGAGACCGGCGCATATCCTGCGAGCTTCTACGTCGAAGAGAGCAATCCCGAAGCCATCTACTACGACTACTTCAACTCTCCTGAGACGATGTTCCCGATCTGGAGCAGGGACGGGTCGCTGGAGACCAAGTCACGCGTCCTGGGCCTGGAGATTGACGGCAACTTCAAGGCATACCCGATCGACCTTCTACGCAGTGAACGTGTAGTGAACGATACCGTGGCCGGCGTCGACGTGGTCGTGATCGGGTCGTCCGGCTCGTCAGCCGCTCAGGTCTATGAGCGTAACGGCCTCACGTTCGCCCTGGCCTCGGAGGACGATTCCGGCCTGCCGGCGACGCTCAAAGACGACGCAGGCGTGGTCTGGAGCGTCGGCAACGAGTACCTGACGAGCAGCGACAAGCCTGCGCGCCAGTACAGCCGCATTCCGACACTCACCTCATTCTGGTTCGGCTGGTTCGCATTCCACCCGGATACTGAGCTGTACGTAGGGCCCTGAGCCGCGGCCGCATGACGCCTGACCCGTACGTTTCTGCCGATCAGCTTCGCTCGGCGATCGACGCACTCCCGCGCACTCGACTAGCGCACCTGCCTACCCCGCTTGAGGAGTGCCGTGGGCTGGCCGGAGCGCTCGCGCTGGACGGCCGCGGCCCTGCGGTGTACGTCAAGCGCGATGACCTCACGGGCCTCGGCATCGGTGGCAACAAAGTCAGGCACTTCGAGTTCCGCATCGGCGAAGCGCTGGCTAAGGGCTGCGACACGCTAATCTACGTGGACGACGCTAACGCAGGTCGCGCCGCCGCCGCCGCGTCCGCCAAGGCGGGCCTGCGATACGTGCAGGTGGTGCCTGTGGGAACGCCAGCTCCGTCCGCCGCTAACCTGACGCTCTCAAGAGTCCTGGGCGCTGAGCTCCATTACGTGCCGGTGTCAGGCCCGCGCCGCGTCGAGGCCCACGAGTTCGCCGCAGACGTAGAGGACCGTCTGCGGCGCGAGGGACGAAGACCGTACCGCGTCCAGGCATGGCCTATGTTCGATCTGTCAGGCGTCGTCTCTTACATGCTGGCGGCGCTGGAACTCGCCGGTCAGCTCACGCAAGCGGGCGTCGACTCGGCACGACTTTTCACGGTCACGGGCCACGGCCACGCTGGGCTGTATTACGCGGCCAAGCTCCTCGGCCTCTCGTGGTCGGTCACGGGCGTCGGCGTGGGCCAGGTGTTTGAGCCGGACCGTCCCCTCGTCGAGTGGGCCGCCCGAGCTTCCGAACTGCTGGCGCTGCCTGCCTGCCTTTCGGACGAGGAGATCGAGATTGATTTGCGGCACGCGGAACGCGGCTACCACCTGCCTTCTGGGGAGTCCATTGAGGCCGTAAAGCTGGTGGCCCGGACTGAGGGCATACTCCTGGATCCGGCTTACACCGGCAAGGCCATGGCCGCGCTAATCGACCACGTCCGCTCCGGCGGCGGCGGCTCTGGCACGGCCGTCGTGTTTGTGCACACGGGCGGCCTGCCGATGCTTTTCGACAACGCCGAGAAGTTCGACTAGCCGCGCTGCCTCACCGGGCGCAGATCGCGAACGACACCCCCGCGATCAGGCCCAAGATCGCCAGCCCCATAAGTCCGATAAGCACGTAGAGCGCACGCTCTGCCAGCCGCAGAAGCGTCGTCGTCTTATCGTTGCCGGGGTCCTGGTAGTACATTCGTAGACTCTTGGAGACGCAGATCAGGGCGGCCGAACCTTCCTTGCGAACGGTTGGTGCCCAGGAAGGGACTCGAACCCCCACTCCCTTTCGGGAAGCGAATTTTAAGTCCGCCGCGTATGCCATTTCGCCACCTGGGCGCAAGCTACGCCCTGCCGCCGCCGGGCGTCCTCACGTGATTATACAGCGCCCGTTCCGCTCCCACGGACTGCGACGGCGCCTCTACAGAGGGATCACCGGCAGGATGAGTCTGGAAGGTCGTTCACAGTCGTGGAACACGGTCTGCCGGGCGGTCACGAACTCGGCGTCCGTCCAGAAGTCCGCGCCCGTGTTGTGGTTTCGGTCGAAGTTAGGAAAGTCCGAGCTTGAAACGTCCAGCCGGATCCTATGCCCCTTCAGGAACCGCACCCCCACCGGGTTCAACCTGATTGTGAACTCGTACGGGCGGTCCGGCTCCAGCAGCTTGGGCCGGTCGTACCCCTTCCTGTAGCGCCCCCGCACGATGCCATACGTTAGGTTCACGGCCAGCCCGCTTGGGTGAACGTCGATCAGCTTGGCAGTGAAGTCGGTGTCCGGCGCGCTCGTCGAGGCCCACAGCTTCAGCACCACCGGCCCGATCACCTCGACCTCCCGATCCAGCGGCGGCGTCTGGTACATCAGCATGTCGGCGCGCCCGTCGTTGGGCGCTTGGTCGCGCGGCGCCGCCTGCGCGTCCGCATCCATCAGGCTCATCACCGGGTCTCGCGGATCGTACGCGTACGAGTCCGGTCGTTCCGCTCCCGGCTCGTCGGGCGATAGGAAGCCGTCGCCGCTCATCGTGTTGGCCTTCCCGCCGCTGTGCGGGAAGTAGTGCATGGGCCGCGCGCCCTCCGGCGGCCACTCATTCTCGAACCGCCACTCATTCTGGCCCACCACGAACAGCTTCACCGGCGGCTCCGAGCCTATGCCGTCGTCGATGCCCTTCAGCCGGTAGTCGTACCAACGGGCGACAACGTCCGTATACGTGTCGGTCAGGCCCGGTCCGAAGTCCAGAGGCCCCTGTCGGCGGCCCATGTTCGCCACGTTGTGCCCCCACGGGCCGATGATGAGCCGGTGCTCCACTCGGATGGCCTCCGGGCCATTCGCCGCAAGGCCGGCAAACATGTCCACGGTGCCGATCAGCCGGTCCCACCATCCGGTGAGGCTACAAGTTGGCACGGTCGCCTTCGACAAGACACTGTCCAGCGCCCAGTGCTCGAGGTTCTGCTCCCGCAGGTACGTCCTGAGCTGCGGCGTAAGGGTCGAGAACACGTGGTCGGGGATGTCGCCGAGTGGCGTGTACCAGACCCACTTGCCTCGGAGGTCTGTGCGCCACACCTCGTCCGCATCGTCTGCAGTGCGCGGTCCCGGCCCGCCGCCCGCTCGCAGCCTCGCGTCCACAGCCATCCTGTGCGTCCACTGGAGGCGCCGGGCCGTCTCGAACACGCCGAAGTTCAGGTCCAATAGCCGCATCGAGATTCCGCCCGCGAAGATCGCCTTCAGCGAGGGCGGGTGCGTCTCCGCCATGCGCCAGATGCACCACGTCGGGTACGAGTGGCCCCACGTGCCCACCTGGCCGTCGCTTCCCAGCAGGGAGGCCGCCCACTCGACCGTGTCGTAGCCGTCCGGGCCGTCGAGCACCTCGGAATTGTCGCGGAACTGCCAGAGGAACTCGCCCTCCGAGGCGTAACGGCCGCGTATGTCCTGCGCCACGACCACGTACCCTCGAGCCGCGAGCTCCGATGCGTGTTGGACGTTTCGCCCGCCCCGCTTGTCGTACGGCGTCCGCATCACCAGCACCGGGTACGAGCCCCCGCCCGCGGGCCGGTACACGTCCGCCCGCAGCACGACGCCGTCCCGCATCTCAGCCGGAACGTCGTGCTTTACGTCTATGTTCACGCGGGTTGCTCGGGTGCAATTACCCTGAAGGCGGTTGTCATTCCCTCATGCAATTTGCTTAGTCCCTCCACCCATCCCCACAATTGCCTCGTCGATTGCGGTTGAACTGTCTTCTGCTGTTGTTTGGCCGTGCCCCGTTCTTTCTCTCGAATGCTCGGTGTATCCAACCACGATCACGAGTTACTTCGTTTGGGCTTCCCGACCAGCGATGGACCTCGGCGTAGGGATTCAGCCCCTGACAATTGTCTGCCAATCGTGGTGGTAGCAATTGAAGGTTAGGATCGGGGTCACTGAAGTCGGCATGAGTTGGAAGCCTGATTCCTAGGAGGCCGCACCTCTGATTGTTTGGCCTGTCTATTAGGCTGGCTGAGATTTCAGAGTCCACGTGCATCCGTTGCCATGTGCATGAACCTACAAGGACCACGGTTACAGTTGCATCGGCTATGTAGTCGTCTCGAATTCTGCGTCTGATCTCATCACGGGGAAGACCGCTATCGACAATACTGCCTGTGTCTACCGACATGTCTACCACGCGGCTCGCCATGACTTTTACTAACCGTTCCTTGTACTTGATATCCTCTTCGTGGAAGCTGATGAATACCTTGTGCCTTGGGACGTTGTTTGCCATTGATCTCTTGCCATTCAAATTGCTAAACGAACTTACAACACCAGGCACCAAGCTAGGAAGACCATGGCGGCCACCACAACGTAGAAGGGCAGCACCGAAAACGACCTGAACATCGCCCAAACAACTCCAGCCGCGGTCGAACCGCTGGCAGCTACCGCGTAGAGGTCTGAGGTCGTTACCTCGCCGCCGTGTACCTTGCCCACAAAGGCGCTGTACGACTCACGGAAACCCCGCTCCAGTGTTAGGGATACTCTGAACAAGTCTGTTGGGTTGTATCACAGTACCATGTCACCGAGAAGAGAGAGGATGTTTGGGGTGAACGATGCTATGGATCAGCCAACATTTGCGGATCTGGAGTACGACGGCAAGAAGCGCAAGACCCGCCGGGAGATATTCCTGGAGCGCATGGATAGTCTGATCCCGTGGGGTCAGATAGAAGAGCGTATCCGCCCCTTCTATCCCAAGGCGGGCCGAGGCCGTATGAGTTGTCGGTGATGCTGCGGATACACTGCGTGCAGTTGTTCTACAACCTCAGTGATCCTGGTATGGAGGACATGCTCTACGAGGTCGAGTCGGTGAGACGGTTCGTAGGCCTGAGGCTGTCGGGCCCGCTGCCGGACGAGACGACGATCCTGAACTTCCGTCATCTGTTGGAAGAGCACGAGTTGGGGCAGAGTCTGTTCGAGGAGATCAACCGTCATCTGGAGTCCCAGGGACTGCGGCTTCGGGAGGGGACGATCGTGGACGCGAGCATCATCGAGGCGCCGTCATCGACAAAGAACCGTGCTGGTGATCGCGACCCTGAGATGCGTCAGACGAAGAAGGGGAACGGGTGGCACTTTGGGATGAAGGTACACATCGGTGCGGACGCTGAGACGGGAGTAGTGCATAGCGTAGCAACGACACCGGCGAACATGCACGATGTAACAGAGGCGCACCGGCTGCTGCACGGTGGAGAGAAACGGGTGTGGTGCGATGCGGGATATCAAGGAGTGGACAAGCGGGCAGAGAACCGGGAGTTGGGTGTGGAGTGGCAAGTGGCGATGAGGCCTGGCCGGCGACGGCAACTGGAGCCGGGAAGCGGTGAGGCGCTAGTGGAGAAGCGGAAGGCGTCGGTCAGGGCGAAGGCGGAGCATCCGTTCCTGTACGTGAAGCGGCACTTTGGGTACGCCAAGGTCCGGTACCGAGGGCTGGCTAAGAACACGCAACGACTGATGTTACTGCTTGGGCTGACCAACCTGATAACGGCAGAGCGTTACCTGCTGGCCTGACGTGGGCGAAGTGCGCCCAAATCTAGAGATATGAGCGACGAGACGCCCCGGCAGAAACGTTTAGGGCAGCGGCAGCATCAATCGGTATGCAATAGAAGAGCGGACATCCCCGTCAATATCCCTTCTGTACACCCCATACGGCTTACACGATGTTGTTCAGAGGTTCCCTAGGTAGTAGGCGTCCAGCACGAAGAACAACGCGGTTGGCGCCAGCGCTATCAGAGCGTGCCTTGGATCCCCTGTCTGCGCCACCAGCACAAGAATTGCCGAGACCAGCGTCACGCACCACACTTTGCACGCGCGGCTATTCTCCCCCATACGCTGGATCACGCCCTGCATGATGGTTAGATGCGTCCGGACGGCGGACGATTCGTGGTTCAATGCCGTGCTTTCAGACATCTGCCTCCCTCCGCCATGAGTCGGTTTAGGCGGTGGCTGCCGCACTGACTCACCTTAGCCCCCTGCTCGCGCGAGGGTCAAGCCGACAGTGCGTACCTGCGCCCCGCGTTGCCCGGCCTCGCCGGCGCGCCGTAGAATACCCGTCGGCGTGCTGTCGGGACGCTCCGACGCGCGCCCTACGTCCGCTCAGGCAAGGGGAAGCGCCTCTGAACACCGAAAGCATCGACACAGCTACAGAGTTCCTGCGACGCTACAAGTCTAGGCATGTGCGACGCATTCAGCGGCTGGTAAGGCAGCCCAGCAGCTCGATAGAGCAGGTCGGTGTCCACGAATGCGCCGCGCTCCTCACGCGAATGCATGAAGAGGTCGGGCTGTCCGAGTGCGCTGTCGTGGACACCGGCGGCATACCGGGCGTCTGGGCGACCTACGACGCCGGCGCATCCCGAACCCTCGCCGTCTACACTTACTTCGACGTTCGCCTCGCGCCCCCGGACGAACCCTGGGACAGCCCGCCCTTCGCTGCAGCGCTCGTCGAACGCTCGCCATATCCCCAGGTGCTGGTCGGTCGTGGCGCCCATGGGACCAAGGGGCCGTACGTCGCCTTCCTCAACGCGGTCGAAGCTCTGATCGCCTCGGAAGGCACGCTGCCGGTGAACCTGCTCGTTCTGCTCGAAGGCTCGGAGCTTGTCGGTAGCCCGCACTACCGGCAGATGTTCGCCGCGTACCGGAACAGGCTTGCCCACGCGGATGCCTGCCTCTGGCCGAGCGCGTCCCAGGACGCACGAGGCCGCATGCACGTCGGCATGGGCTGCAAGGGCATGATTTACGGCAGCCTCGAGTGCTCCGGCGCACGCTGGGGCCGCGGTCCGCAGGGAGCACCGCTGCACGGCATGACCAAGGCCGTAGTCGACAGCCCGCCGTGGCGCTTGCTGCATGCCATGGCAACCATGACCGGACGTGATGGCAACACCGTGACCATTGATGGCTTCGAGGACAGTGTGCCACCGCCCACGGAGGACGAAGTACAAGCCGCTCGCGCTTATCGCGAGGCTATGGGAGGCGGGGCATGGAACCAGGCCATACCCGGCGTGGCCTCCGTGCCGGCGCCTGCGGGTGACCTTGACGACGAGGCGGCGCTGCTCGCCTACTTCTACGGCCCGAGCTTCAACCTCAACGGCCTCAGCAGCGGGGATACCGGACCGCCCGCAGCGCCCTTCACTCTGCCGCACGCCGCGTCCGCGAAGTTCGACTTCCGCGTTCCGCGTGGCGTCAGCGTCCGTAGGTTGTTGGAGCAAATGCGCGCCCACCTCAACCGACGGGGCTACCATGACATCGAGATCAACGTGACCGGAGCGTTCGATCCGTTCGTGAGCGAATCCGAGTCACGCCTGTACCGGGCCCTGTTTAGTGCGATTGGGGAAGTGGGAGCGGAAGTTGTGACCGCTCCTGCCACGGCCGGCGCCGGCCCGTGGTCTCTGTTCCCCAACGAACTCGGCGTGCCGATGGCCCGTGGCGTAGGCATCGGCGGAGGCGCGGCTGGACCAAACGAGTACCTCGTTATCGATGGCGCGGGCCCAGTCGGTGGCCTGATCGAGATGGAGACCTCATTCGTGAGTTTCCTCAGGAGATTCGGCGCGGGCGATCGAGATTGACGGAAGGACCTGACATGGACAAACACACCCTGCTCGGACTCATCGATACAGAACTGTCAGCCGTGAACGCGCTCAACTGGGCTACGGATCTTACGCGGTTCTACCGCTCGCCTGGCGCATCCGGCTACCACGAGGCGACCCGAGTCGTCGAAGGTCTCTTCCGTCGCACGGGCGTCGACAGGGTGTGGACCGACACTTACCCGCTGGACGGCCGCACGGAACTCATGGGCGAGGCAGTGCCCCTGGCTTGGGAGCCGGTAAGCGCAGAGTTGCGCGAGGGGTCGCCCGGTGGCCCGCTGCTCATGTCGTACGACAAGGCGTACTCCTGCCTGGCTTGGTGGTCGCCCTCAACCGAAGAAGGCGGCGAATCGCTCCCCGTTGTTGATGTGGGCACAGGCGAGACGGAATCCCACTTCGAGGACAAGGACGTAGAGGGCAAGATCGCGTTCGTATACGGCACGCGCAGGACTAACGGCTGGCCTCAGGCCGCGAGCCTCGCGATGAAGCACGGTGCCGTCGGCATCCTTACCGACTATCTGCTTTACCAGGACATGCCTAGCCGAACGCGGGACTCCCTGCCTGATGCCGTGCAGCTACTGAGGATGCCGGGCAACCGAAACACAGCTTGGGGCATGGCCGTCGACCGGCCCGCGGCCGAGCGGCTCAAGGCCATGGCAGCCTCCGGTGAAAGCGTCTGGGTGAAGATAGATACGAAGCTGTTCGAGGGCGTGGGCTTGAACCTGATGGCCGAAATCGAAGGTGCCGGAGACACGAACGAAAGCGTGCTCTTCGTGACCCACTCTACCGCAGGAACCAAGCCCGCCGCCAACTGCGCTTCCGGCCCCGCGCTTGCCTTGGAAATCGCCCGCACCATTGCCGCCCTGACCGAAAGCGGTCGCTTGCCGAAGCCGATGCGCACCATTCGGTTCCTGACAGATGTCGAAGGCCACGGTAGCAAACACTACATGCAGACTTACCCCAAGGACTTGGACGAGACGCTTGCCGTCATCTGCCTGGACAGCGTTGGCCACTCGCAGTCCAAGCTAGACTCCGGGCTCATGTACTTCCGATGTCCCGACTCGGTGCCAAGCTTTTTGAATGACTACGTGTCGGCACTCATCGACGCTTCCCCAAAGGACTTGCCGTGGGTGTACAGCACTGGGCGTCCGGTGCCCGCCGTCAACTTCGTCGACCACCCGTACACCCCGTGGAGCGACAACAAGTACTATCCTGGATTCGGCGTGCCCGCCGCCCTGTTTATGTCCTGGCCCGACCGGTACTTCCACACGCAATTGCTCACCGCAGACAATCTTGATCCCGCCGTCTTCCGCCGTTGTGGACTCGTGGCCGCCGCCGCCGCCCTGGGCATTGCGAGCGCCGGGCCGAACGAGGCCATATCCATTATGAGGGAGGTGGCCTCCCGGAGCAGGTTCCGAATTTCCCAGGACGCGTTGAAGCACGCTGGGGAAGACCCATCACGGATCCGGCGGCGCCTTGGTTACTTGGCGTCAAGGGATCGTGCGGCTATCGACTCCGCCGCCTCCCTCGCGGGCGGTGAACGAGGTACGGACGTGAGAGCTGCCGCGAGCGCGCTGAAGGCGGAGATAACCGACCGGGTCCAGTCCGAGTTGAAATGGGTTCCGGCCGGTCGGCGGCGCAAGGGCTTCGCGGACGGTGAGGTAGTCCCCGTCCGCAAGGCGGAGCGGTCTGCTCCCGGACTAGCCGGTACCTCTTACGAAGACCTCGTGGAAATCACCGGTGAAATGTCCGCCCGCGATCCCAGGTTCAACTTCCACGCCAGCCGCATAGTCGGCGACGAGATGTGGAACCTGACCAATGGTGAGCGAACCGTGAACCGCATCGCCGAAGTAATCGGCTTCGAGTTCGACTATGATATCGACCCCCGCCACATCCTCACCCTGTTCCGGGGCCTCGAACGCGCAGGACACGTCACCCTAAACCGCCCCGCAACCTCCTAATCCCCTCTCCCTTGATCGAGACCATTTCGAAACTGCCTCTTTCGCCGGAAGAAGCATTCATTTGACCCCTTCCCCAGTCTGCTGGGGAAGGTTGGGATGGGGTTTCTCATACGCTCACGGATGTTGCGCAAAGGTCTCTAGATGGGAGACGGTAGCGTGAAAGCCTGCCCTGAGCCTGCCGAAGGCGTGGCAGCGTGCGCTGCCACGCCCATCAGTGCCGCGCCAGCACGTCCTTGATGTCGCTCGGGTCCTTTGACACGTCCCACGACCACTGGCCAAACTCGCCGTGCCGGTTAACGGCCTTTGTCCACTCGGCTAGGAACCTGCGCTTGGTGCGGTTCTGCTCGTCGTCTTGGCCCTTCGTCTCCAGCACCAGCATCTTGCCGGACTTGAGCCGGATCAGGAAGTCGGGCCGGTACTTCCGCACTACGCCCCGGTAGACGTAGACCACCTCAAACCCCAGGTGATCGTTCTTCACCCACGCGTCGATGGCAGGGTTGTGGTCCAGTTCGAACGCTTCCGACGCCTCCCAGGTACTGTCGAAGACACAGAAGTTAACGTGGCTGCGCTCGGCGCGCTCGCACGGCTTCCCCGTGTACCACGTGCGCATGTCAGCCGTGGAGCGGATCGGATGGTCGCGGTCGAACACCGGCTCTAGGCTCTCGGTGTTCTCGAATCGGATCGCCTCCCAGATATGTCGGACCAACTCGTTCATGCTTAATGTGAACACAAGCCGCCGCCGCACTTCATCCTGGTAGAACAGAGGGGGCGTAACGTTGATCCTGTCCGATGCTAGCAACCGCTCCACTAGCGGGATCAACTGGGCAATCAGTTGGACTTGGCTGCCTTTCCAGCTTGTTTTCATCTGGTCGAACACGTTGCGGGCAATCTGGAAGACGATTCTCTGCGAGCGTTGCTCACGCGCTAGGTTTTCCAGGTCTATGCTGCTGACCTTCGTCACGTCAGGTTTCCCGCTGACGATCGGTGCCATATCGGCGATCTGTCTGATGTTGCTGGCGTTCAAGTTGAGCGGAGTCACCCTGCCGGGATCGAGGCTGAGAAGCGGGCGGTACACGTGCTCGATCCGCACGATGTTTGGCCACTTGATCTCGAAACCGGCCTTGTCGGCCACCGGTTCGATCGCCGTCTTGTGCTCGGTCGGTTTAGGTGGTCCACTCTCAGTCGTTTCGTGTGGCAGAAACGTGAACGGAATACCGAAGATGTTCACGTACTCTGGGGTCAGTAGTCCGTCCGAGTCCTCGTCGTAAGCGGTACGGCGAAGCCCGCGGCCCACAACCTGCTCGCACAGCAGTTGGCTGGTAAATGCGCGCAGTCCCATGATGTGCGTCACCGTCTTCGCGTCCCAGCCCTCCGACAGCATCCCAACAGAGATCACATTCTGTATCTGCTCGCCGGGCTGGCCGGGCCGTCCAACGGTGTCCACCATCCGCCGCAGACGTTCTGCCCTCTGGTCTGCCGTCAGTTTCTCTTCGGCCGTGCCGTTGGCTGCGTTGCTATTCATGCCCAGAGCAAGCTGAGCGATCGGCTCCTCCGTCTCCTCCGCCCGCTTGAGCACCCTGGAGTCAATATGGAGCGTTCGCTCTGGGTCGCACAGATCGTCTATCAGTATGTTGTTCCGGTCGAAAGCGTACTTCACCCGCGCCGCCGTCTCCGTCCGGTTGGCCACGGTTATCATCACCGGAGGTGTCCCAGTTCCTTTCGCCTCCCAGCTTCTGGCCGTCTCCCTCCAGTCGTAGCCAAGTAGGTAATATGCGTTCGTCACAAGGTCGGGCAGCGGCTCGTGGACTTGGGCTTTGCGGTTCAGATTGTCCCTCACCTCAGGATCGTTGTAGATGTGGTACAGGCGTGGCCGGTATGTTCTCGTGTCCGGCAGCGCGTCGTCCCGGATCACTACCCGCGGCGTCTTCACGAGACCGGACTCTATCGCGTCGTTCAAACCGAAATCGCTGACTATCCACCCGAACAGCGCCTCCTCTGTACTCTTCCTGCCGGAGGGCGTGAACGGAGTGGCCGAGAAATCGTAGCAGGCGAGGATCCCTCTCGCCCTGTGAATCCGGTCCAGACCTCCGACCCACTTCGTCGCCTCGTCAACGTCTGCCTTCGCCATCCCCCTGGTCGCCGTCCCCGCGGGCACCCGCCAGGCGTGGTGCGCCTCGTCGTTGATGACCAGCAGGTTCCGTGCGCGTGCCATCTCTCCCAGGGCCTCGCGCACATACGCCTCATCACTCTTGGAACCGCGCTTGTCTACGCTCCGCTTCTTGGCTATCTGCTTGTCCGTCTCCCAGTTCAGCGCATGCCAGTTGCGGACCATGACCTTGCCTTGTCGCAGCTTATCTTGCATGTCCGACGGCACTACCAGAAACTCGTCATAGTAGTTCTCCGGGCGCGCGGGCCCCAGCACTGCCAGGCGGCTCCTGACTGTGAGACCGGGTGCCACCACTAGGACGTTCTTGGAAAACCGCGGGTCCTGCGGGTTACTTACCTTGTTGAGCACCTGCCACGCGATCACCATCGCCATCACCACGGTCTTGCCCGAGCCTGTCGCCATCTTGCAGCACTGCCGCTGGAACGGGCCCCCGTCCGATGGCACCTCGACCCCCGACTTGTCGGTTGTTACCTTCGTTAGCCAGATCAGCGTCTCGGCGGCCTCCAACTGGCAGAAGAAGAAACGCCGTGCGTCGAACTCCTCCGGGTTCGTCCAGTACTCCAGCAATCGCCTCGTGATGCCGGTCACGCCGGGATACCCCGCCGTTCGCCATTGCTGCACCCGCACCCGGATGTCGTTCACCAGCGGGATTTCCACGAACACGCCCGGATCGTCAAACGTCTTGGAGTCCTCCGATGCCACCAGGTATCCGGCAGCCCGACGCCCCTTGAGCCGCTCGAACCCTCGCTTTTCCCGCACATAGTCCCAGTATCCGGTCGGCTCCTCGTACGGCTTGTTGATTATGAGTTTGTCAATCTTGGCTTGTGACATTAGATAATCTTGGAATGTGCCTCTTCCGATGTCAGGATGCCAGCTCCTCTAGGGCACACCTTCTTAGTGGCATTAAATAGCCTGTACCGTCGCGGCACAGATTCACCAGATGGGCCATCTACTATGTTCCTTCTGTCGTTCGAGATCAACGTTTCGCCAATGCTAAAGACTACGTATACAAAGATTCGGTCTACGGCCTCTGCATGTTCAATGATTACTTGCCTGATTGCTGCCATTAGAGCATCGTCAAAATTCACGCCTATTTGCCGGCGGTCGGCATATTGAATCCAATATCGTAGAATGTATATCTCATTATGTGTATCGTCGGCGTTGGCTATTCTTGAACCTAGACGATGATTATATTCGCTTGTAATTCGCCCCTTATCATCAATCACTAGAGCGGTTCGCTGTTCCTGAAGAAATCTCAGAAGTTGACTTATATGAGAAGCAGTATTCTGGCATGGATTCAGGAGATGTTCTAATATGTTTGTATCAATCGCTATGTAGCCACCAAGGCTTGCACTACTCATTCACGTGCCCCTAGTTTCAGGCCTTCCATGATGTCTGCACCAAAGAATTCCATCGGCAGACCAGGTTCCATAGAACCGTCCTCATTGATGTCAAGGTTCTTTATGAGGGGCATGCTCTTGTTTTCCTGGTCAAATGTGAAGAACGACACGGATACGTCTTTGTGAGAAATTTCTCCTTTGGCAATAAGCCGACGTAGCCTTAGAAGGATTCTGTCGCTGTGCGTCTCAATGATAGATCCTACCTTGCGTTCTTTCCATAACTCAGCGAAGTAGCTTCCCAACTCAAGCTGTGCCGTAGGGTGAAGTTGGGCTTCCGGCTGCTCAACCATGAGGGTTGTGTATGGAGCCATTATGGCACCCTGAACGAGTATCGGAAGGCACTGGCTTACCCCGAAGCCATAGTCGGCAATAAGTACGTTTGCTCCGGTTGTATGGTTCCTTGCAAATGCTCTGGTCACGTATTGTGATGAAGCGTCGAAAGACACATCTTCAATCCCTGCAACTTTGCTGAGGTAAGGAAGGATTAACCGATACCCATCACTTTTATCGGCCACTATACGTTGGAGATGATGCAGGGCGAATTGCCCTCTAGGACCGACGTCATCGATTGGAGGGTAAGATGCCATAAGGACTCTTTGTGAATCATCTCTAATTGCTGAAAGGTGCCGCGCTGCATTCAATTGGTAGCGTATAGTGTCTTGTATCTGCTGGACGGCCATGAAGCGTTGTATTAGTGAGGAATGCCGATTGAAAAGCTCCATCACTGTGTCAAAAGTCAACTCTGTGTCACTTGGATCATCTCCCAAGAAGCTCCTGAACTCCGGATCAAAAAGTGTTTTCATTGACAGATCCAGAAAAGTGGAATCATTAAGGATGTCGACACTTGCATCAGTCAAAGCTGTACCTGATTTCCGATCCGATATTGAGCAACCTGTAGTCCCTATCGTGCCCTTTGTGCTGTAAGAGACTTTAGCATTTGTACGGTATAGCAACTGGTTGAGATCAACGTCATCAGGTAGGTAGAGAGTTAAATTCTGAGACTGGCTCGATGAACCGTAGATAGTTAAGTCGAATGTGAGATTGCTTTTACGAGTGAGAGAGTTTTTTAGTTCCGAAAACTGGCCCAGATTGACCCTTTCACCTTCTGGGGTCAAGAATTGAGACATTCCTTGTCCCATCGACTGCTGCAACATCAGCAGGAACTTGATGATCGAGGACTTACCTGAACTGTTGCGGCCAATGAGAACAGTGATCGGCCTGAAACGCACGGTGACCTCGTCGTCGAAGATTCTGAAATTCGTGAGCTTCAGTTCTGTAAACATTGCTGTCCCCTCACATCGCAACGATGCGGAGGCTCTCGATGCCCCGGTCATCCACGATCTTGACGGCGATGCGGCCGTGCTCGCCCGCGTCGAACGGCAGCGACACCGTGCCCCGGTACGCCTCGATAAGGTCCTCGTCGATCTCCGCCCTCAGGTTTCGGGCCAGGCGGTCCCAGCCGTCCCGGGGGCCGGCCATCGGGAAGAACATCTGCCTCGGGTAGAGGCTGCGCCCATCGTAGTCCGTGTCCAGCATCCACATCGCGATCTTGTCCTCGCCGCCCGACTCCACGTCCCCAGTCTTGGTGTTGTAGTAATCGAATCCGCGGACCACTACCTGCCACTTCCCGATGTTGTGGCCCTTCCGAATCTGGTGCAGGTACACATCCGGCTGGCCGATCAGCCAGAAGCTCTCGTTGCTCGCTCGCTTCTTTTTGAGGTCGTCCGTCAGCAGGTCCGCGTTCATCTGCGCCTTGAGCAGCGCCACGTTCGGCCAGTGCGTCTCGTCGATGTCCTTTGCCGCCTCCGGATCGAACTGGAACGCAGCGAACACTATCGCCCTCGGCTGCGGCACTAGCGTCTGCGCCTCCTCGATCGCCCGCGCCACCTGGCGCTGTTCTAGCGGTGCATGGTCTGGACCGAACGACACCACCACGCGTTGCGCGGCGCTGGCCGCGCCCTCCCTGATCGAGTCGGCGCCCGCTTCGTTCGGCAGCGTCTCGCCGTCCGCGTGCAGGTAGCGCAGCCCGGGCGAGCCCGGCAGCGGCTCCAGCCGCGCGAACCTGATGCGCTGCCCCGCCTTGCCCCGGATGCCCGTCTTCAGTAACTCGTCGCGCCACTCACCCTGCCGCAGCGTCTCCCCCGTCCTCGCGACAGATTCGTCAGCAACCGGTGCTTCTCGCCGCTCACCACTATCCACCATCCCCTCGCCACTATCCCCTAGCGGCCTCACCGCCGGCGCCGGCACCGCCTCTACGCTGAACGGGCCGGTCACCCGTTTCTTGCCAGTGTCCACCAATGGCTGGTCGTACAGAGTTTCTTGGGGCGCGTGCTTGGCGATGGCCTCGTCGATCGCCTTCTGCGTCATTCCCTCTCTGATGTCCAAGTTGTTCGCGATGGAGCCCAATGTGATGTGAGGCACGGTCTTGTACTTGAAGCCGCTCCCCACGCCTTCGTCAGGGTGGGCCAGTTCGTAGTAGTCGTACAGCGCGGTCATGAGCCTCTGTTGCGCCAAAGTGATCGACACGCGCGACGTGTCGCACGTAATCCACCGGCGTCCCCACTGCTCTGCTACATATGCCGTCGTTCCAGCGCCGCAGGTTGGGTCTAACACTAGATCGCCAGGGTCGCTGGTCATGAGCATGCAACGTTGAATCACCTCAGTTGAGCTTTGTACTGCATAGACCTTTGGATCTGATCTGCTTTGCACAGCGCCGCTGATATCGTTCCAAAGATTACCGACAGCTGCGATAGGGAAATCTGCTTTGAACCTACGGTAATTTAGGGTTGCCCCGGATGTAACGTGCAGCCTTTCAGCATTTGCCAATCTCATCAAGCCGTCACGGTTAGTTTTGAACGTGCCGCGTCCAGGTGTGAATTTACTTCCACGATACTCAAACTCCCTGACATCTCCCTCGCCAGCAGGGCGAGAACTGGTTAAGTTATCAACACGAAAAAATTCAGTTTGGGTTTGTTGGGACTCAGACAATTCCCTTGCTGGAACCACAGAACCATCAGGTAGCAAGGCTTGGTCATATCTTTCGTCGGCGATATCGCTACGTTGAGAATGGACTTGTCTATACTTAGTGGACAATCGATCTCGTGCATACCAGACGAGAAAATCCGTCGTTGTGCCCAGTAACGCCGCTGTACCTTGACTCGTGGTCTTTCGGACAGAGATTACTGAAAGAAAATTATTCGATCCGAATACTTCATCCATCAATTCACGAACATGGTGCAAGTTTTCGTCAGAAATCTGCACGAAGCAGGAACCGCTTTCGGTCAGTAGTTGCCTCGCCAGCAGCAGCCGGTCCCTCAGGTAGGACAGGTACGAATGGATTCCCAATTCCCAAGTGTCCCGGAATGCCTTGATAGTCTCAGGTTCTTGAGTAAGGTCGTCGTCCCGACCATCCCGCACGTCTCGCCGGTTGACGAAGGGCTGGAAGTTGGAGCCGTAGCGGATGCCGTAGGGCGGGTCGATGTACACCATCTGCACCTTCCCGGCCATTCCCTCCTTCTCAAGAAGGCTGTTCATCACCAGCAGGCTGTCGCCGGAAACTAGCCGGTTCGTCCAGTTGTGGCGGTGCCTATAGAAGTCCACCGCCTCCCGGAAGGGAGGGTTCTCCTCCGGCAACTCCCACAGGCTGCCCTGCTGCGCGGTGCCGTTCCAGTTCCGATTCCGCACGGCCTCGATGATCGTGCGCGGGTCGATCCGCTCGTGCACATGCAGCGACACCGTCGGCACCTCGAACGACGTATGCTCCGTCTTCCCGGCCCACTGAAGCTGTGGGTCCAGGTGAGGGTCGTACTCGTACCTCTTCTTCGCGGCGTCCCTGTCCGTCTCCGGCCTCACGAGTCCCACCGGCGGGTTGTTCAGCCGCTCCTTGTCACGATGGTCGTATGACGTAATAGGCCGCTTGGTCGGTGGTCGTCTTCGCCGCGCCATTTCCAATCCTCAATGTGAATGTCTTGGGCTATTGCTTGGGCTATTAAAGGTAGGGAAATCTTACCATCGAGTCAGTCTTGAGTAGTGTGTCTCTTCCTTGCCTTCTGCGAACGGGCGTGCTATTATTAGCGCATGAAAGTTACAACCCATGGCAACCACACGTCTGCGCGCCACTCTGTACGAGCGTCCTTCGTGGGCGCCATCGAGTTCGCTTTCGGCCGTCCCAGGAGACTCACCGCACTTGCTTATGGGTCCAGGGCCAAGCCCTGGTGGCCGCTTTCGGCCGCATTTGACCGCTTTCGGAGACCGGACCCCAGTCCCTCAGGTTCGAAATGTCGGACTCTGGCCGGTCGGGGCGGACAGCCCCCCGATTTCGATGCTCGCTTAACAACTGTCTTTGGCCGTGCAATGACCGCCCGTAGCCCTGCGAGTGACCGCACAGTCTCAGTGCCGCCTCCACTTCGCATCCAAGCGCCCCAGTACAGCTTTGAATCCGCTTGGGTGGCGATTCAAGCCGTCCGCAACTCAAGAGGATTCAGCTACGAAATCGGGGAAACAAGAAAAGTTGAGACAGTAAACGTTTCTTCGAAGGCCGCGGAGGCTTGGCAGCGGCCGTTAGCCTCCACCCCGGATCCGCACGAGCTTCGTAACCGGCTGCTCGTTGCACGCCAGGTAGATGTTGCCGCTCGAGTCTCCCCAGACCCCGTGCGAAATGTCCGGCGTCCTCACTCGCGTCACCAGCCTGCCGTCCGAGTCGTAGACCGTCATGCGCGGCGTGTGGTCCGTTACATACAGGAACCCGGCTCCGTCCTCGTAGACGTCCATCGGCTCGTACAGGTCTCGCCGCTCCTCCAGGAACCGGCCTTCAGCCGTGAACAGTTGGATCCGGTGGTTCTCCCTGTCGGCCACGATCACGCGGTCCCTCGAGTCGACCCACACTCCGTGGGGTGTCGTGAACATGCCGGGCCCGCCCCCCGGTGTTCCCCACGTGCTCAGGTGGCGACCGTCCGGCGCAAACCGATGGACCGCCGAGTTCCCGTAGCCGTCGGCAACGTAGATCTCCCCCGTGACCGACGATACTGCAACGTCCGCAGGGTGGTTGAAAGGGGCCTGCAGGGTCGGCCGGCCCCGGTTTCCGATCCGTAGTTTGAGGATGCCCTGCCGGTCGAATGCCAGCACTTCGTGCGCGTCCCGGTCCACCAGGAACACCGTGTCGTCAGGCGAAATGTAGATTCCGTGCGCGTCCAGCAGCATATCGCTGCCCCATGTGCCGACAACCCCGCCGTCCGGGTCCGTGACCACGACCGGCGGGTCGCCCCGTCTGTACAGGTACACGCGGTCTTGGGAGTCCACGGCAACGTGGCTGATGTTGTCCGGCTCCGGTCCCGACGTGGCCGGGCCGAACGGGCGGCGGACCTCCCAGACATGATCACCTGTGCCTACAACGGGAAGTTTCATAGGTCTGCTGGCCGCCTTGGTCAGCGTACCTTGTGCCCGGAGGGGCTGTACGCCGCTGCAGTCGGGTCTCCCGGTACATACTCGGAATGGCCTTGAGAGCCGATCAGCCCTTCGTCTTGGACAACGACCTCGCCGCGGACCATCGTCAGCGCCGGCATCCCCAACAACTCGAACCCCTCGAACGTCGAGAAGTCGGTAACACCGTGTTCACCGGTAACAACGTGCCGCTTCGCCGGGTCCCACAGCACCAGGTCCGCGTCCGATCCGGGGCGCAGGCAGCCCTTGCGCGGGTAAATCCCGAAGATCTTCGCCGGGTTCTCGCACATCACCTGCACGAACCGGGGGAGCGTGATCCGCCCCGTGTTTACACCGGCGGACCAGACCACCGGCATCATGAACTCCAGCGTGCTCAGCCCCGCCGCACACCCAAAGATGTCTTCCTGGCCCAGCTCTGGGTCCTCGACGTCCCTGCCCAGCTCGTGCGTCAGCTTCAGCGAGCGGGTGTAGCCGCAACAGTCGCTGCCGATTACGTCCAGTGTGCGGTCTGCCAGGCCGTCCCACATCGCGTCCCGGTCCTTCCCGTACCGCAGCGGCGGGCTGACCTTGAGCAGATAACCCCTTTCGATCAGGTCGTCGTCTGTGAGAGTCAGGTAGTGTGGGCAGGTCTCGCCGAAGATGCGCAGCCCCCCCGCTCGGAACTCCCGGATGATTGGCAGCGTTTCGTGCGCGCTCAGGTGAACAGGGTAGAGCGGGCTGCCCGTAATCGTTGCCATCGTGGATGCTCGGTAGACTGCGTCGGATTCGATGATGTTTGGAGCCGCGGGTTGAAGGTAGTGTCGCGTGGTCTTCCCTTCCTTCATGTGTTTGTATTGCAGGTACCATTTCCCGGCCCCGAACTCCGAGTGCGTCATCGTCAGGCCGCCGTGCTCTGCCGCCAACTCCATCACCCGCATGATGCTGTGGTCCGGCAGCGACCGCAGGTTGACCTCGTGGCCCGGCTCCCAGGGGTTGCAGGTCATGAACAGCTTGAAGGAAAGGGCGCCCATATCGATCAGGTCCGGCACCACGTTGTCGATGTCTTCCACGTCCAGGTACGTCAGGAGACCATGCACGGCAAAGTCCGTGTAGGAGACCTCCGATGCATAATCGATGAAGCCTGCGACCACGTCCTGCGAGCGGTCCTGGTCTCCCCAGGCATTTCCATACCTGATGTGGCGGTACCGCTCCGAGCCGATGAAGGCAATGACAGTGGTCACGCCGCCGATCGCGGCCCGCATCGTGTACGTGTCCATCTTGTCCCCGAAAACAGGATGCGCGTGCGCGTCCACACCCCCGGGAAGCACATACTTGCCGGCCGCATCGATGACGCGGGCGCCGTCGGGAGTCTCAAGACCCGGTCCGACCGACCGCACCTTGCCGCCCTCGATCAGTAAGTCGACCTTCTCGATGCCGTCGCCAGATACCAGCAGGCCGCCTTGCACTAGCGTACTGGCGCCGTCGTTAGTCATGAGGCAGCCTCCCTGATACAACACACGTGCTTCACTTAATCCCATTGCAGGTGGCGCAGCGTATTCTAGCAGCAGTGGGATTCGCCTCCGAGGCAATTCAGGCTTCGCAGCCCAGGGTGACAGGTTCCGTGGCCCATAGACCGCGTCGAGGTGAGATCCCACATGGGAAACATTTCACAAACTTGACAACTGTCGGTACTGGTGGAATAGTGCCTGCAATACGGGCGACCTGTGCGTTTTGAAGACGCATTTGGGAGATTGATCGGGCACGCTAGCTCATCACAGCCCACTTACAACGGCGAGGAGTTGAACATGCTTAGTCTGCGAAAGCTGACCGTTTTGCTGGCTGCGATGGCAGTGCTTGCTCTTCTTGTGGCAGCGTGTGCTGCCGAGGAAGAGGAAGCGGAGACCGCCGATACGACAGACACAACGGCAGCGGCTACTGACACGACCGAAGACGACGCCATGGATGACGATGCGATGGAAGATGACGCCATGGATGACGACGCCATGGCCGAAGATGCCATGGACGATGACGACGCCATGGATGACGACACCATGGCCGAAGCGACGGCCGAGCCGGAGGCGCTGTCACCCACCGTGTCGCGCCTGACCCCGCCCATTGGTGATCCAATTCCCGGCGGACAGTACCGCGCTCCTGGTTTGGATGTCCGGAACTTCGACCCGGACTCTCCTGGCAGTTCCACCTATCCGTCATCCGTTAGTCACGACTCGCTCACCCACTGGTTTAGGGATGACCCCTTGGAGGTCAGCAACCTGCTTCCGTTGCCTGAACTGGCAACGGACTGGGTGTTCGAAGACGATGTCACCCTGACCTTCACCCTTCGGGAGGGCGTGAAGTTCCATGACGTTGAGCCGGTCAGCGGCCGTGAGATGGTCGCCTCGGACGTCGTGTTCAGCTTCAACCGGCACCTCTCGCCAGACAGCCCCAGGTCCGGCACGCTTGGTCCGATCAGCGAGGTTACGGCGCTTGATGACTACACCGTCCAGATAAAATTCTCGGAGCCTTTCGCTCCATTTATGACCATCATTTCCAAGCCCGTCTATCGCGTGGAAGCTCCGGAGGTGGTGGAGGATTTCGGCTCGCTCGAGTCCCACGCCTCACAGATCGGTACCGGCCCATGGATGGCAGGCTGGTACGAGCAGGGCGTCAAGATGGTCTGGACCAAGAACCCGGATTACTTCCGGGGCGAGAACGGCGTAACCGATCAGGCGTTGCCGTACGTGGACCAGATTGAGATCGTAATCACCGAAGACGACGCGGCTAAAATGGCGATGTACCGCTCCGGCAACCTGGACGTGGGGCCGGCCCTCTACTACTGGGGCTTCTGGAGCGTTCTGCCTGACCACCTCGTGGCTTTGAAGGATCGGCCTGACCTCACTGCCCACTACGTAGTGGCGGGCGGCGGGCCTTACACCAACTACATTTACGCCGGCAAACAAGACAGGCCGCCCTGGAACAACGAGAAGCTGAGACACGCGGTTGCACTGATAAACGATATTTCGTGCGAGGCATGGTGCCTGATTACTGGCGGCATCCAGCCTTCCCGTGACTTCGCGCATGACAACCCCTGGTTCGTGCCCACCGAGGATCTTTCTGAGCTTGGCCAGAAGTTCTACAAGAACTTCCCGGAGCCCACATTCGACTTTGACGAGGCGAAGAGGCTTCTGAGTGAGGCCATGGTAGAGCTAGGCATGAACCCGGATGAGCCCTTCAAGACGACGCTGATTTCGTGGAACCTGGAGAAGGCCCTGCAGGACGCAGCCGAGCGCACCGCCTCCGACTGGGAAAGGTACTTGGGAATGGATGTAGACTTGATCATCCTCAACAATGAGGAGTGGGCGGATCAGGTTGTGACCGGAAACTTCGATACGGAAGCGATTCTGGGCTACAACAGCGGATGGCTGGACCCGGACGACCTGTTCTACAACAGGTACTATAGCGAATCCACGACCAATCGTCTTAACGTGAACGATCCCCAACTCGACGAGTGGATCTTGGCTGGCCGCACGGAGCTGGACCCACAGAAGCGCCGCGCGATCTATGACCAGATGCAGATCTATCTTGCTGAGAAGCAGTACACGTGGGCCGTCCCCAACTGGACCAACAACTCCCTGTTCCCTGAGTGGGTACAGAGCCCCGGCCCCCACTTGCAGTCCAACCCTGGTGACATGATTCTCCAGATGTGGATGAGTGAGGACGCTCCGTCAAGGGACCGGATGGCCTCTCAGTAGCTGACTTGGTGAACCAGCAGTAGAGAATTTGATGACCCGCGCCGTTTCGGCACACCCGGACGGCGCGGGTTCTCGGTCAGGCAAAGTTTGAACACCCTGTTGAACAACTACCTGCTGAAGTATTTTGAAGGCTAAATCCCTAGCAACGATTGAAGGAATTAAATGGGTCAATATGCCGTAAGGCGATTCCTGCTCATATTTCCTACGCTGATTATTGCGTCCCTGATCGTCGCCGCTTTGTTGCGTGTGATGCCTGGTGATGCCGTCATGCAGGCGCTTCGTGAGTCAAGGGGAGGCGTCAGCCTTGCGAACTCCAAGGAGGGCTTGGAGATAGCTAGGGCCAAGGTGGGTCTGAAAGACCCATTCTTTGTGCAGTACATGAAATTCGTTTTCGGCTGGCCCGTAGACGACGGAGCGGTCTACCAGTCGAAGGACGACGGAGATTCTTGGAAGCCGGCTGGCAGAATACACACTGAGCCAGTCGATTCACTTACCTTTTTAACTACGGCCAAGGGCATCGGCATCGGTGGTAAGTTCGTGTGGGGCACGAAGGACGCCGGACAGGTCTGGACAGCTTTCCACCTGCATGACACCCTGCTGAACTCCGTGGCCTATGGGGACGAAGATAATGTCTGGGTGGTTGGTGACGAGGGAACGATCCTTTACAGTTCCACTGGTGGTACGAGGAGGCACGAAGGCCAACACACATTCAGCACTTTCATTCCTCAGGACAGCGGCACTACTGAACGCCTTCTCGAGGTTGACTTCGCGGATTCCGAGCGCGGTTGGGTCGTCGGTGTCGACGGAACCATCCTCAGAACTGGGGATGGCGGCGAAACATGGCAAGAATTGAATGCCGGCGTGGACAGGGACCTCGTAGACGTGAGGTTTATGGACGATGGCGCTACTGGATTCGTGGTAGGGGAATCTGGTGTTCTGCTGACCACCTTCGATGGAGGCTCGGCTTGGACGCCCGTATCTTTGAACACGCAGAATGATCTCCTCGCGATTGGGATCGAGAACCCTTCAAGCGTGTGGATTGTCGGAGCTGGCGGTGTCGCCCTTAACAGCGTGGACGGGGGCCTGACTTGGCAGGAGAAGCCGCTGAGCTACGCCGCAGAAGGCGGCGAATTGGTTGGAATAGGTAGCGACATCACGGCAATCGCCTTCGACGTGATCGAAGAAGAATCCGGGCAGACGGCCGGGTTCGCCGCAACCGCCGACAGCTTGATACTGAGAACGCTGGATGGTGGTCTCACGTGGGAGCGAATGGGAGGAATGATCAGCCAGCGTGTAGGCTCCGAGTTCATCGAGGAGCCACTGAGTAGGCCCATTCAGGACGTGGCCATCAAGGTGACCTCCCAAGGTAAAGTCCGCCTGTACGGCGCCACTGCCGATAGGATTTGGCAGTGGGGTCTATTAGGGGGTGACTGGGGCACAACGATACTCGGTAACCGGTCCGTCTGGGCGGATTTGGCGCGCGCCTTCCCACCCACACTTCAACTCATGATCATGACCGTTGTGGTTTCTACGTCCGTTGCCATTCCGCTGGGAGTGCTTTCCGCGGTACGCCAGGACACGGTGGCCGACTATCTTGGCAGGTTTATCGCCATATTCGGTCTGGCCATCCCTTCCTTCTGGCTAGCAACGCTCATACTGGTATTCCCAGCCATATGGCTGGACTTTGCGCCGCCGCTTGAATATGTGGGGTTCATTGATAACCCGGTGAAAAACCTGCTGTTCTTTGCGCTGCCTGTAGGCGTAGCAGGGATTTTCGGATCTGCTAGTGTCATGAGAATGACGCGCTCCATGATGCTGGAGGTGCTCCGACAGGACTACATCCGCACCGCATGGTCAAAAGGCTTACACGAGAAGCTGGTCATTTTCCGGCACGCCCTGAAGAACGCTATGATTCCAGTGATCACTATTGTGGGTATGCAGATTCCATTCCTGCTGGGCAACCAGGTAGTGATTGAGCGTATTTTTAACATTCCAGGATTGGGAAGAATCCTTGTGGAGGGTACTAGCACCCGGGATTACACGCTGGTGCAGGGCATTGTGTTTTTCCTCTCGTTCTTCATCATCGTGTCGAACCTGATAGTAGACTTGACCTACGGCTGGCTGGATCCGAGGATTCGCTACGAATAGAGGCCCAGTGAATACGATGGACCCGAATCTCAGAACAGTTGCCGAACCCACGCCGGGAGAGATGACGTCTTTCCGCCGAAAGACATTGCCGTGGTGGATAGACCTTTGGATTCAATTGGTGAAGACCAAGCCCTTGGCCACGGTGGGCCTTGTCATTCTCGTGTTCTTCATGATCACCGGCATGTTCTCCGTCTGGATCGCGCCCGAGGGAGTGAACGAAGCACATACTGAGCGATTGGAACGCATTGAAGGTATGATGCTCGTGGCGTCCGGGACCATGGTGATTCCCGGGCCCAGCGTAGTACCCTTCCATCCCTTCGGCCTCGACAACGTTGGCCGGGACCTGCTGAGCCGAGTGATCCATGGTGCCCGCGTTTCCATGATCGTTGCGGTGGGAGCCGTAGCTCTCGGCGTCGGACTGGGGACGGTGGTTGGCATTGTCTCAGCGTGGTTAGGCGGAGCGGCCGACACAGCCATACAGCGCGTTGTCGACGCTTGGCTAACATTCCCGACGCTTATCATACTAATTGTAGTAGTCACGCTTTTGGGCCATAGTCCGCCGGCGGGGTTTGACCGTCTGGGGCTCGACACGGCCCATTGGGCGATGTTCAAGATTATACTGTCCTTGGGTGTAGTGAACATTGCTTGGTATGCCCGCGTCATTCGGTCCGCCGCGCTCGTCATCAAGGAACAGCAGTATGTGGACGCTGCCCGCGCGCTCGGAGCCACTGGGCCGCGCATCATGGCCAGGCACATCTCCCCGAACGTGATGGCCCCAGCTATCACGCTTGCCACGCTCGGCATGGGAGGCGCGATACTCAGTGAGGCCACCCTGAGCTTCTTGGGCTACGGGATTCCGCCTCCTAATGCGTCTTGGGGCGGGATGCTGTCTACAACTGGACAACTGTTCCTCTACCAGGCACCTTGGCTGGCGTTCTTTCCCGGTGTGGCTGTGACGCTTGTTGTGCTGGGAATCAATCTGCTAGGAGACGGGCTCAGAGATCTTCTGGACCCACGGCTTCGCGGACAGACATAGCGCCGTCCAGCCATTTGGCCGGAGCTTACAACGTGTTCCGCCTCCTGCCGCCGTTCGGTGACGTATGTAAACTCGTCCTGTTCACACCCTTCTCAATGGCGTGAACAGGACGAGTCGAGAGCTACCTGTTTGACCTCCAGGGCTACGTTGTCTTGTACGATATCCTTGCCAGGGACGAACCTGCCGAGGTTGACGCCCTGCTCGATGAGCGAAACTTCCACATCCCACCGAATTCCGCTGGCAGCCTGAACTTCGGAAGAAGTAACGAAGACGGCCATCCGGGTGGTTTCCTCGAGTGGGGAAAGCCGTTCTGCGATCTGCTAGATCACCCTAGGATCATGACTACTCTCTAGTATGTCTTGGGGGACGGCTTCAGGCTGGACCACCACTACGGAATCTTCATGCAGAAGGGCACTGCCGCGCTGAATTTCCACGGAGGCGGGACTCCGTACGATCCTCCGGAATACTACCATTACAGGAACGGCAGGATGTACAACGGCCTCACGGTCGTAGCATGGAACCTTGTTGACTCGGGCGATTCATACGGGGGATTTGTCCGCGTGCCCGGCAGCCATAAGTCAAACTACCCTTGTCCCGTCGAGATTCTCGAGGCTCACGAAGGGGCGGATTGCGTGGTATGCCCTGACGCCCCCGCCGGGTCTGTGGTGATTTTCACGGAAGCGCTGACTCATGGCACCGCACCGTGGACCGCTCCTCATGATCGGCGCTCACTGCTGTTCAAATACAGTCCATCCCAGCAGTCCTGGGGAGCCAGCTATGCTGTGCCGCCCGAGGCCGTACCGTTGTCCGAAAGGCAGCGAAGGCTCTTTGAAAAACCCTACTTTGCGAGGAGACGTTCGCTGTTCGGCGAGGACTCTGCAGGCGACTAATAGGGGAAGTGTGCGGCCCGCACTAGCCCAGAACGCTCTGGACGAGGGCGATTATGAGGATGGCGACCATTGGCGAGAAGTCGATCGTGCCAAAGGATGGCAGTACTCGTCTTAGAGGTGCCAGGATGGGCTCAGTTACCTGGTAGATCACCGCCACGATTGGGTTGTCACTGGAAGGCGACGCTACCCACGAGACGATCACCCTTGCGAGTATGGCGCCATACAGCGCCCACGCGAGCATTCGTATAAAGGTGCTGACAAACTCGCCGAACATTAGCCGCTTCCTAGGGCCTTGGATTTCTCGTACGCTGCGATGACCGCGCGCAACACAGCCGCGCGGAACCCGTCCTCCTCCAATGAGCGCAGTCCCTCGGCCGTGGTACCTCCTGGCGAGGTGACCATGTTGCTTAAGTCGGCTGGGTGCCGCCCTGTCTCATCGACTAGCCGCGAGCTGCCCAAGACCGTCTGAACTGCCAGCTGGCGGGCCATGTCTCGAGCCATTCCCATGTAGACGCCCGCGTCTATGAGGGACTCGATGAACATAAACACGAAAGCCGGACCGCTTGCGCTCAGCGCGGTTGACATGTCGATGAGCTTCTCGTCGCCGACGTATAGCTCTTCGCCCAAGGTGCCTAGGATGCGTCCAGTTACGAGTCGCGCTTGTTCGGACACCTCCGGCGCTGCTGTCCACACGCACATTCCCGCGCCTATTTGCGCGGGCGTGTTAGGCATCACCCGGATAACGGAGTCCGTTCCCAGACCAGACTTGAGTGTATCCAGACGCAGCCCAGCAACAATCGAGATTACGGTCTGGCCTTCCCAGCAGTATCCGCGAAGCTCTTCGAACACCAAAGGCACCGTTTGCGGTTTAACTGCCAGCACAGCGGAAGTTGAGCCGGCCAGCGCGTCGACGTTATCCGGTTCCGCCTCAAGCCCATAGCGTTCGGCGAGGTAATCGCGCCGCTCGCCGGACGGCTCTCCGACGGCGATGTCTCCGGGTGAAGCCAGGCCGGCATCCAAAATACCGCCTATGATGGCCTCGGCCATCACTCCACCACCTATGAAGGCGATACGCACTTGATTTGCCACCTCAAATGGGGCCCAATACCGTCTCGTTGCCGCCGGGAACACCTTGGAGAGATAGACACGCGAACCGTACTTGCCGACGCGGGCACAACTTCAATTGTCGAGGGTATCGTCCGCCGTATGTTCCCAGTTTACCAGATGCGAAAACTAGCCCATCGGGTCTTAGGGTTCAGGTGAGGAATTCTTCCCACTGTGACGAACGCTGGACAGAATTTATCCTGAGCACTGAGGCCAAGAGAAAAGTCGGTCCAAGGCAGGCGCGATAGTCGTTAATCGCATTTTGTGTACCCGCAGTCCAGGCAGCGTACGCATCCTTCCTGGTGGATAAGCCGACCGGAGCAATGGACACACCTCGATCCTGTGACTACGGTCACTTCGTCGACTCCATTTGCGTCGATCCCAGGCTCCGCAGGTCCTGAGGAGGGTGTCAACCCAAGCTGCATCGCGACGTCTTCATTGGAGGTCGGCAGCTTGCCAGGGCCGTGAATTGCATCCTCCTTAAGGTGCCGGTCCAGCACCAGGGCTATGCCGTCAGGCCCGGAGCGCACCAATGAGCCAGCGTCCCATACAGGACAACAAGTGATCCCACGGATCTCGTCCACTATGTCCTTGGGTTCGATTCCGGATCTCAGCGCCAGAGACACCAGGCGAGTTATGGCCTCCGTTTGAGCGGAATCGCAGCCGCCTGACTTACCAACGTTGGCGAACAACTCGAACGGTCGTGACCGCTCGTCGAAGTTCACGGTCACGTACATGTTCCCGTGTCCGGAGCGGACACGCTCCGTAACGCCACCAATTGACTGAGGCCGGGCTTGTTTGATTCTGATCTGTCCTTGCTCGCTATCGACTGCCTGCTGACCCGCGTCTGTTCCGGTCTCTAACACCTGCATGGACTTGGAACCGTCCCTGTAGACGGTAACTGCCTTGCACTCCAGTTCCCAGGCCAATTTGTATGCGTCCTTGATGTCTTGGACCGTTGCGCTGTTTGGGAGATTGATAGTCTTGGACACGGAGTTAGTCACGTGCTCTTGCCATGCAGCCTGCATCCTGACGTGGGCCTCCGGGCTGATGCCCATGGCGGACCGGTAGCTGGACGGGTCGATGTCGTGGTCCCTCAGGATCGATTCGGCTTTGTCCGGGTTGTCGGCCACCTGTTCCAGCACAGCCCTCACTTTGTCCGCGTCGCCCAGTTCCATCTGAAGCGACTCCCACACGGAGGCGGGGGCGTCCAGAAGCCGTTGGCTTGTTCCCTCGTGGTCTTCCCATAGGACGTTTGACCACCAAGCTACGGCGAAGTGCGGCTCTATGCCGCTGGAACATCCTGCAATGCGGCTGATCGTGCCGGTCGGAGCGATAGTGATCACGCTGGAGTTGCGCACGGGCGGCATGCCGCGTTCGTTAAGAGCCGAGTTCTCGAACTCAGGGTACGGCCCCCGCTGCTCGGCCAGCCGTGCGGATTCGTCCCATGCTGTTTTCAGGATGAATCCACCAAGCATTTCCGCAAGTGAGAGCGCCTCTTGGGAGTCATATGGAATGTTCATTCGGACCAGCATGTCGGCCCAGCCCATAACGCCCAGCCCAATTCGGCGGGTGGCAAGATTTACCTCCCGCAGCCGAGAGAGCGGGAACTCATTGACCTCGATCACATCATCCAGGAACCTTATGGATGTGCGTACCGTGTCCTCAAGTTCAGTCCAGTCGACGTCTCCATTGCGGACGTGTTTGTCCAAGTTGATCGAGCCGAGGCAGCAGTTGCCGTAGTTTTCCAAGAACTCCTCGCCACATGGGTTGGACGTTTCAATGTGGCCGAGCTGAGGATTTGGGGCAGTCTCCCAAACGCGGTCGACAAAGACTACCCCTGGGTCGCCAGTCTTCCAAGCGGACTCACAGATCTCGTTCCAGATCGTGGCGGCCGGCAGGGTCTTCTCCACTTCGTCTGTACGCGGGTTGACTAGATTCCAATCGGCGCCTTCTTGCACCGCTCGCATGAAGTCGTCTGTAACCTGTACAGAGATATTGAAGTTCTGGATCGCGTCGTCCCCGTCCTTGCAGTGAATGAACTCCTGGACATCGGGGTGGCTATCTCTCAGCTGTCCCATGTGAGCGCCCAGCCGGAATGCCCCCTGTGTGAGCGTAGCCCCCACAGCAGAGTAGAGCCGCATTACAGAAACGGGTCCGCACGCGAAGCCGTGTGTCGTAGAGATCTTGTCCGTCTTGGGACGCAGCTTCGAGAAGCCGAAACCTATTCCTCCGCCCCACTTCTCGATCATGGCAGCGTCGGTAGCGGACTCCATTATGGAAGGAAGGGTGTCTTCGGGCGACACCACGAAGCAGGCGGACAAGCAACCCCTACCTGTGCCGGCGTTTACCAGGGTGGGGGAGTTTGGAAGGAATTTCAGCTCCGCCAAGTGCCGGAAGAATCGGTCTTCCCACATCCGGCGAACGTCCTCCCGTTCACCCGCCGCGACTGCTGAGACGACTCTCCGGATGAGGTCTTCCGGGGTCTCCACGACGTTTCCGTCATCGTCCTTCAGAAGATAACGTTTCTCAAGAACTGTGCGGGCGTTATCCGAGAGGTCCAGCTGCACGGTTCCCGAACCGTCATATGCGAGTGTGTGCCCATTTGCCCGGACTTCGGCGATTGCAGCCTGAGCGGCGCCCTCCGGCACACCGGCAGATTTGAGCGCGGTAAACAACTGCTTCAATGAGTCCTCCGTAGGGACTGAGGTGGAAGCGTTGCTGGGGGCGCCTTTGGTCAACATCTTTGACTGAACTCCTAAATTTCATTGGGGTCTCATTGAATTGTGAATCTTAGGCGCATCCAGATCGATCTTCCTATTCAGTAGGCCCTGTGACATTGAGTCTGGACTCCAAAGAAATCCTGAAGTAGCATGAACGCCCTAGCGCCTTGAGGGACCGGTTCCGGGTAAGAGCCTATTGGAGCCTTGTTCTCTAAGAGGTGTCGGCCTGGCTCTGCCCGGCGCGTCTGCGGCGGCCCTTCTGTGGTAAGAGCGGCTGGTCGTCCATGAACGTGAGTTGGTTCGAAGAAAGCTGTGGGGCAGACATCGCCTCCATCAGAGCGTTGATCTCCTCGCGGAACGTTTCAATGTCTTTGAAGTCACGATACACGCTCGCATATCTTATGTAAGCTACACGGTCCAGGGACCTGAGCCGATTCATGACCGCTTCGCCGATAGACCGGCTAGGTATTTCAGTTCGTCCTGAGGCGCCTGCATCCGATTCTATGTCGTCTACGATCTTCTGAATCGCCTCAACAGGAAGAGGACGCTTCGCGCAAGCCTTGGAAAGGCTATTCCAAAGCTTGCCGCTATCGAAATCTTCTCGCCGCTCGTCGCGCTTTACGACCTGAATGGTCCTGGCGTGTACACGCTCATACGTTGTGAAACGCCGCTCGCAGCTTTGGCATTCACGCCGCCGACGTATCTCGCCACCAGAGTCCCGCGAGTCCACAACTCTTGACTCGCCCTGGCTGCAGAACGGGCACTTCATGCTCTTACCAAAAGGTGCTCCACAACTGAAGCCGACCACTACCTATCGTACAGTCTGAGCAGGTTAACACCACATCTAGGGCCCGTCAAGGCAAGACTTGTAGCGCATTGAGAGCTGTTTCCTGCCCAAGATTCGTATGAACTACCTGCCGCCGCCAATCCGGCTAGAAAGGGCTCCAGAGCCGGAGGTTAACGATAACAAAGCACTGATGCTTTTGCGAACCCTCCGAGCGTCGGAGGCCTGCATGTTCAGGATTCCTGGCAACAGGCACATTGAGTTGAACGTCCCAAAAGCACACCGAATACCTTTTTTGTGTCGTGCGGGCAGAAATTTCTAAGGCGTGACGGTGCGATGGCGCTGCGGATGTCTATGAGAGCTCGCATAGTTTTAGTCGCTTCACTTGAACAATAGAGCCGTGCGTCATCAGGGGAAGCGGTGTGGGACGGTGTCCCAGTGTAGGACACCGCCCTTGTCGAGAACCGTGAGCTCACTTTCGCTCAACTGGTTACGGTGGAAGCAGCCTGGCTTCGACCATGGCACGTCGGTGCTTTCGTCTTCTCCGGGGACGACTTCCGGCCATGGTTGTTCTTCCGATACGGTTTCCGCAAGATCGGTCTCCGGCTCGGTGTCGGTCTCTTCCATCGGGTCGGCTGGCGGCCTGGGCGCCGCGTTTGGACTTGCGGGTCGGAGCAGGTGGGGCGATATGCTTATGCCCTGAGCTTCGGCTGCCTCTTGTATCGCCTCCGACAGGGTGAGGGCGTCTTCGTCGACGAAGTCTTCGATCCCTTCTTTCCACCAGCCGGGCTTCAGGATCGTGCGGCCCGCTTCTTTCTTCTGCCGCAGCCAGTCTCGGTATCCCTGATGGCCAAACAACATTTCGTTCGGGTTGATGACGTGATCGCGACGAAACACGTTAGGAATGATGTCGCCCTCGGGTGCGATCATGAAGCCTTCAGGAACTTCGTGCTTGAGTTCGGAGGGCGGGCCGGGCTGAGGCTCCGGGAGCGCGTCGTGCGGTCTGCCTACGTCTGCGGCCTCGTTGAAGCCCCGGCGCAACAGCTCCCTGGCGGCCCGGATCCTGTGGTGGGGCTTAAAGTCGGGCAGTTTGCCGATCATGACGTCGACGAGGAAGCGCACGGGCGCGCGGCCGCCTTCGGTTTCCTGGCGGACGATGGAAGCCAGTTCGGGATCCGTGCAGGTGGAAGCACGGCCGCTGCCGTGCTCGCTTTGCAACGAAGAGCGCGGTTGAACTGCGCGCGACTTGGTGCCTATGAATTCCTGGGTGTCTTCGAAGCCGATGGATACGAGGATGCGCGCCGCGCCGAGCCGGTCCAAAGGCCTTGCGCCCTGTAGTTCACCCTGCATGGCAGAGACGAGGAAGCGCACGATGAGCCTGCCGTTAGCGGTCTCCTCGCGCACTATGTGGACGAGGGATGGAGCGTCGTCGGTATACTCTTGCAGTTGCGATGTTTCGGCTGAAGCACACATGCGTTCTATTCTTGGACATGGTGCTGGACGTGTCAAGCCTGCCCTTCTTCCATGCCCTTCCCGGATGCAACGCTCCGAACCGGGGTACTGGATAGACTCTTCGCCGGTAAGACTACGCGATGGGCTGCGACCGTTGCCTGCTTTTCACGAAGAAGGTTGTCGTGTGGACTAGGTGCGTAGGGTTTGCTAAGATTCGCGGTGTTGGAAGGAAGCAGCAATAATAGGTTGCGTATATGTGTCCGGAAACCGGCGGCCGTAAGGTGAGACTTCCCAGCGGTTCGAACCGGCGCCCTTGTCTTGGGGGAGCGAGATGGCAACTGAAGAGTTCAACTTTAAGCCCTTCACCCGTCACCAGTTTTATCACAGTCTGACAGACCGGTTCTTGGACATGGTGAACTTGGGACCAGACCAAAGAATCGTGGACTTGGCCTGCGGTTCTGGGTCAGTTACTTCGCAGATCGTCAGTCGACTCAGAGACGCGCGTGACACGGTCATCATCGCAATCGACCACTCCGCCATCGCTCTGCGAGACGCCATGGATGACCTCTGCGATGTGCGTGATTCAGCAGTACAGTTTGTTCAAAGCCGCGTGGAACAACTGTCTGAGACCTTGAGAGAGCCGGTGGATACCGTTGTGTACTGCAACGCGATCCACTACGTGGAAGACAAGGACGCGCTCATCAGGGAAGTTGCAAAGGTTGTGAAACCAGGGGGCACGTTCGCATTCAATACTTCGTTCTACGACGGGGGTAACCCGCCGGAGACACAGCAGTTTTACAGAAAGTGGATGCTGAAGGCGGCACGAAATCTACGGCGAGACCACGGTCTGTCCCCAAATCGCGCGAAAAGGGTGGAGTCCCGGAAACACCTGACGCCCGAAGAGTACCGTGAGTTGCTGGAACGCAATGGCTTTAAAGTAGTAAGTCAGAAGACGGATCGTGTCATGGTCCCGATTGAAGGCTGGCAGGACATCAGCCGATTTGAGGACTTCATCAAAGGCGTCATGCCGGGAGTGCCCCTTGACAAGGCAAGCGACGCCATGGTGAAGGGAGTTCAAGGAGTCTTCGAGGAGCTCAATGTCGAGTACATTCCCAGGAACTGGCTCGACGTAGTATCCGTTCGAACCTGACTTGAACAGGCCCTCGTAAGGCAGACTTCAGGGCCTTGGCCCTTATAGGACGAAGTCTATCTCATACATATCGTAGTGAGATTTGGACATTCCCAGCCGTTCGTATGTTCGTTGAGCGGTGTGGTTATCGCGGTCCACGTACAGTCTAACGCCGCAAACGCCGGGGTCACTTCGCGCTCCATCCGTGACGTGATGGTGCATGGCTCGATACACGCCCCTTCTGCGCCAGTTGGGGGCCACGTAAACGCTCTGAATCCAGAGGAACGTCATGTCTCTCCAGTCGCTCCACTCGTAGGTCACGAGCAAGCTACCCACAGAAGTCCGGTCTGCCTCCGCAATCAAGTAGTATCCCTTTGAAGTGTCCTCTACGACAGCAGCTACGCCACTTCTGAGCGTGTCAGCGTTCAGAGTCTTTCCCTCCGTCTCCCGTGCCATCGCCATTTGAAACCCGACGATCGAATCAACGTCCTTAAGTGTCGCGTACCGTACATCCAATGGGGATTCTGGCATGGGGCAACTCCTTCCAAATTAGCACACGTTACAACAAGCACCAATTGCAGGAGAGTGCCTTGTACAGTACAGATACACTGTCGGTCCTGTGCGCGGCCATCTGGGCGCTAGTACAATAGGGCTGTCCCTTCCTTACAAATGCTGTTACAAGCAGTCGGCTGATTCTCCGAATCCTTGAACTGCAAGGAGCTCCCAGCTGAGGAAGTACGTACGGAGGTTCGATTGAAGTACTCTGAAATGGAAAGTGTAGAATCCGGTCTCAAGTTCAAGACCATTAGCGGCTTGATGGTAGAGACCACAGGAAGTAGCGACTATGTGGACGCGACGGATGTTCACGTGCACCAAGTGGTGATTTTGGAAGGTGTGGGGGAGGGTAACAAGTACCTCTACAACCTGGACACTGGCGAATTGCTGGAGGACTAGAGCAGTCCTCCAGGCACACTGCAAAACCTATCGCACGGTACAAGCGTGCCCGGTCCAGATGCTCGGAACCTAGCCAACGCCCTTCAGTGTGTGCTGCCTCCTGATGGCGTTGAGACGCTTGTAAGGGCTGCCACCGCGTGTGACCGAGAAGGTGCCGCTCTTTACCTTGTCGGGGGTTCGGTTCGCGACGCACTAGTCGGGCGTGCGGACCCTTTGACTGACCTCGATCTCGTTTTCACTGGAGGCGATGCTTCTACCGGTACCTCTATAGCGGTAGGGATTGGAGAGGTAGTCTCCCGGTCTGAGTTCATGACGCTCAAGATTAAGTGCGGTGGGTTGTTCATCGATCTGGTGCGCGCACGCTCAGAGACATATGCCAGTTCGGGCGCGCTCCCGAAAGTCCGTCCCAGTTCCCTGATCGAGGATCTCGCAAGGCGTGACTTCACGATCAACGCTATGGCAGTTTCCCTTGACGTCCGGCGCTGGGGTGAGTTGATTGACCCACATGGCGGACTAAAGGATGTCGAGCGTGGCGTGGTGAGAGTGCTGCACGACCGTAGCTTTGAAGACGACCCCACGCGAATGTTCCGGGCTGTCAGGTACGCAGATAGGCTGGGCTTCAAACTTGCGCCGGGGACACGAGCTTCGTTGAAGAAGGGCCTCACTCACATAGACGCACTATCAAGCGACCGCGTCCGCCACGAGCTTGAGCGCATCTTCGCTGAGCCGATGGCCCTGACAACCCTCACCCGTGCGAGGGAAGAGGGCATACTGGAGGCAGTCCACCCTGCGCTGGCAAAAACGCCTGCAGCGTTGGAGCGCATAAAGGACTCGGTTCTGCCCGTCGGGGAAAGTCGGGGAGCAATCCTGCTTGCTGCGTTGGTGTGGGGTACATCGATCGGGGAAAGGCTTGCAATTCGTGACAGGCTCAGACTCGGCGCACGTTGGTCACGGGTGATGTCGGAGGTCGGGGAGCTGCATGATGCGCCAGAGGATCTGTCGACTGACAGCATTGCGCCGAGTCGGATCAGGGAGCGCCTGGCAGGCTTTGCCGATGCGACCTTGGAAGCCGGTGCCCTCCTCACGACACAAGAGAACTTGCGCAGGGCGATTCGACTCTACCTTGATCGCCTGAGGCATGTCAGGCCAATACTTTCAGGCAGAGACCTGATCGCGCTTGGGGCAACGGAAGGATCGCAAATCGGCCGGTTGCTGGAGGAACTTCGAGATGTTCGTTTGGACGGCATGATCGAGAAACGCCGCGACGAAGAGCGCTGGGTTTTGAACCGCCTGGAGAAACAGGGACGCTAGTCCCATAGGGGACTACCCTACCGAGACTCCTCCAGACAGCCCTGGCTCGGTCATTGCCTCCGGGTCGAGAATGGCGTCCAGTTCCCCCGCAGTGAGCGTAGTTCGCTCCGCCGCAACCTCACGAATGGTACGCCCAGTCGCTTGCGCCTCTTTGGCGATCTCGGCTGAGGCATCGTATCCCAGGTGGGGGACTAGCGTGGTGACTGTAGCTAGACCCCGTTCTACCATCTCGGGACCGCGATCAGTTGCCGCAATGCCAACTACGCACTGTCGAGTGAAGTTGCGCGCTGCTTCCGTCAACAGGTCAACAGACTGGAGCAGGTTGTATGCCGCAACAGGCATCATTACGTTGATTTCGAAGTTGCCTGACTGTCCTGCAATAGTGATCGCAGCGTCGTTTCCGATCACTTGTGCCGCGACCTGGCATACTGACTCGGGAATCACGGGATTGACCTTCCCAGGCATAATTGAGCTCCCGGGCTGGACCTCCGGCAGTTCTATCTCTCCGATCCCGGCGCGCGGGCCAGAGCCAAGCCAACGTACATCGTTGGCAATCTTCATAAGGCTCACAGCAACTGTCTTCAGTGCGCCCGAGGCGAACACAATCCCGTCCAGTGTGCTCTGGGCCTGGAAGTGGTTCGACGTCTCGACCACGCGTATGCTCAGCGCCCCTTCCAGCGCAGAACAAACCCGGCGCGCAAACTGAGGATGCGTATTCACGCCTGTGCCGACCGCAGTCCCGCCGAGGGCTACCTCGGCCAGAGCGTGCTCGACCGCCCTTAGCCGCTCGATGCCACGTTCCATCTGTCCGGCGTAACCTCGGAATTCTTGTCCAAGGCGCACGGGCGTAGCGTCCTGCAGGTGCGTGCGGCCTGTCTTCACCACCGGCATGAAATCTGACGCCTTCGATTCCAACGCCTCTCTTAGTTCCTCTAGGGCTGGGACCAAGTCAGCGTGAATCGACATGTGCGCCGCCAAGTGAATTGCAGTCGGGATGACGTCGTTAGAGGATTGGCCAAGGTTCACATGATCGTTTGGATGCACCGGGTCGCGAGAGCCGACTACTCCTCCCAAGATCTGAATTGCCCTGTTCGAAATGACCTCGTTGGCATTCATGTTTGTGGACGTGCCCGAGCCTGTCTGGAACACATCCAGGACGAACTCTCTGTCCAAGTCTCCGGCGGCAACCTCGCCAGCGGCCTGTGCTATCACCTTGGCAAGCCGGTCATCGAGCAGACCCAGGTCGCTGTTAACAGTCGCAGCCGCCTTCTTGATCTCACCCAACATTCTGATGAATGAGCGAGGGAATCGGAGGTCACTAATTGGGAAGTTCAGCACGGCTCGCTGGGTTTGGGCGCCGTACATGGCGACGGCTGGGACCGGCAATTCGCCCATAGAGTCCTGCTCTAGACGAACGTTGTTCTCATCAGACATACGACCTCCTCAACCTCTACTTTGTTAAATGGAAAGTAACCTGTGTGGCTCGTCAGCCTCAGATGGAGCGGGATATGAATTCTGCGACCCGACTCGCTAGGTTCACTTCCTCGCTTGCCATCGAGTGATCAGCGTCCTGGGCTGTGTAGAAACTGACGTCTCCAGGCAAGTCGTCGAGCGCTCTTTGAATCTCGGCCGGTGGAGAGATACGGTCGCGTTCGCCTGCCATAAATAGCATAGGCCTGCGGTAACGTCGGACCGCCTCGGATCTGACCGCGCTAACAGGAGGGGCTACAAGTGCCAGGCACTTTGCGGCTTTCAGTCGCCCAGCGGAACGAAGGGCAACTCCCGCTCCAAATGAGTATCCGGCAACGGCCAGCCGCTTGCCGTCTATTCCAGGCCAATGTTGAAGTGCATCGAGCGCGCCCTCGACGTCCTCCCCTTCGCGCTCTCCATTCGTAAAAGATCCTCCGCTAACTCCCACGCCACGAAAGTCGAACCTCAGCGACGCAATGCCCTTCGAGGCCAGCGCCCTGCAGATGGCAATCACGACTCCGTTGTCCTTGTTCCCTCCCAGCGCGGGGTGCGGATGGCAAACAACAGCGGCCGGGCAGCGCCGTGGGGGGTCGTCTGGCAGCGCCAGCACACCGTCCAGGGATAGGCCGGAACTCAAGAAGCCGATTGCCGTCTGCCTCATCCCCGCCTCGTGCCTGGCCGTGTGAGCGTGCGTTCGAAGAAGTCAACCACAATCTGCGAGAGTTGCTTCCCATGCCTTGTGAAGAAGTGGTCTGCGTCCCAGAGCACGTGAGCTTCGACGGGATCTGAGAGCCGACCAGCAAGAAAGCGGAACTGCTGGGCGGGCAGTTCATGGTCTTCACCCGCTCCAATCAGGAGCTTGTGGGCGAGAATCTCGGCAGAGGCGGCGGCGGTCAGTGCGCGGGCTGGAGGTGCAACCGCCGCGACTGCCTGGATCGGTGCTCCGGCCTCTGCGGCTCGCAGCGCGATCGACGCGCCGAACGCGTAGCCTGCCGCGCCCATGCAACTTCCGTCGAGACCGTCGTGCAGCGCCATGGCCTGCAGCGCGGCGCATGCGTAATCTAGTTCAGCATCCTGTCCGGCCGACGTCGCTGAATTTGCGTTTGGATTTCCGTATTCGAGGTGCAGCGTCGCCACTCCTGCATTTAGAAGTGCAACAGACAGTCCGGAAGCCACGTCGCCCTTGCGCTCTCCGCCGAACTTGGGGTGCGCACCGAGGACCATCACGCACGGCGGACGGGCAGAGGAGTCCGGAATCGAGACCTGTCCAGACCCGTGCAGTCCTCCTCCGGTGAAGTTCAGAAGCTCACTATGCATCGTTTGGGCGGATTTTGGTTTTCCAGTCTTGTCATTCGTGGAAATGTTAACACTCGGTGCGTTCGCACTGGATGACTGAATGACCGAGTGCCAGTCTTCTTGGTGCGTCATGAGAGTCTGAGAAGCTTGTCGGGCGAGTGCCCCGAGGCCGCTAGTGGATGTGGGGGCGCCAATGAACCCTACGGAGGCGTAAGTATGGCAGGAAACAATGCGCAACTGATACGCTCTTCGGACCGACTACTTACAACTTCATAATTCTAACCACTGGAGACTTTTGCATGCGTATCGTCGATTTCCGCAGTGATACCGTGACCTTGCCTTCGCCGGAGATGCGTGACGCCATGGCGAACGCTGAACTGGGCGACGACGTGTACGGAGAAGACCCGACCGTTAACAGGCTGGAAGCTCTAGCAGCGGAGACGCTCGGCAAGGAAGCGGCGGTACTTGTCAGCAGTGGTACGCAAGGTAATCTCTCATCCGTGCTCGCGCACTGCGGCCGTGGGGACGAGGCGATCGTGGGGCATCTATCCCACATTTACCGCTCGGAGGCAGCCGGGACGTCGGTGCTGGGAGGAGTGGCCCTTAAACTGTTGGATAATGACGAGTCCGGAATGCTGGACCCGGACAGGCTCCGGGACGCGGTTAGTCCGGCAAACGTGCACTTCTCGCCGACTCGCCTCATCGCTCTGGAGAACACCCACAACGCCTGCGGGGGCGCGGTGCTTACTCCGGAAGATACCGCCGCAGTGGCCGACGTGGCTCAGGAGAACGGCATCGCTCTTCATGTAGATGGCGCTCGGATCTTCAACGCCGCCGTGAGCCTTGAGACGCCGGTCACCGAACTGGCTAAGCATGCAGATACGGTGACGTTCTGCCTGTCAAAGGGCCTTAGCGCCCCCGTCGGTTCGGTGGTGTGCGGCAGTAGGGAGGCGATAGAGAATGTGAGGCGGTGGCGCAAAGTGCTGGGTGGCAGCATGCGTCAGGCCGGAATAATCGCCGCCGCGGGCATCGTGGCGCTCGAGACGATGGTAGAACGCCTCGCGGAAGACCACTCGAATGCCAGACGCCTCGCCAACGGACTTGCGGGCGTGCCCGGAATCGAGATCGATCCCGAAGACGTCCACACCAACCTGGTGTTCTTCGATGTGACCGCGGAGTCTCGGGGCGAGATTGGCAGGAGGATTGCTGAGCACGGGGTCAAAGGAGGGTCGCCGCGGGGACGGTGGCGGTTCGTCACTCACAGCGGAATCGCGGCCGGAGATGTTGACTACGCCCTGGATGTGGTGGAAAGTGTCTTTCGCGAGTACGCGACTGCATAGCGGCTGAAGCCCTTCGGTCACTTGCCGACAGCCGGAGAGAGGCTCTCCCGGCTGCTACCGCCCTTTGTAAAGGACTCACAGTCGCGAAATGCGCCTGATTTTAGGCAACGCCCAGTTCAGGATACTGCTCGCAAGCTCGCTGATGTTCAGCATGTCGCACTTGCTGTTCATGATGCTCCAGCCTTGGCTTGCCCTTGAGACGACTGACTCGGTCTTCTGGGTGGGCGCGACAGTAGGGGCGTCCGGAGCCGGGCTGTTGTGCTTCAGCGTCGTAGGCGGGGTGCTTGCGGACCGGTTTCCCCGGAAGAAGGTCCTGGCGTCCGCATTGTTCGTACAGATGCTTGTGGCCGGGACTGTCGCAGTGCTGGCGCTAACGGGCCAGATGCGGCTCCCTTTCATTTTGCTCTTCAGCTTCGTAGATGCCCTGATGCTGGCCGTTGTCGCACCCAGTTCACTGGCGTTGGTGCTGGACGTGGTAGGCAGGGGGCGGCTGCTCACGGCTCTCTCGATTCAACACGTTGTAAGCGGGGCCGCCGGCATTGGGACACCACTGGCTGCCGGTAAGGTCCTGGACAGCCTGGATATCGGCTGGGCGTACGTCATTGTGGCAGTGTGCCACCTGGCCGGGATGCTGCTCATACTGAAGCTCAGGCCGGCAACGAGCCAGAAGCCCAACCGGACGTCTGCACTGGCTGGCCTTAAGGAGGCAGCAGGGTACGTATTCAGGACTCCCGTTGTTCGGTTGCTGATTCTCGGCATTCTATTCATCGAGTACTTCGGGTTTATGCACGAGCCCATGATCCCGGTCATGGTCAGGGACGTTCTGAACGCAGGGCCTACCGGCCTCGGCTACGTCTTTTCGGCAGGATACGCGGGAGGCTTCGCGGCCTCTCTCGTGCTTGCGGGACTTGGAGACGTACAGCGGAAGGGTAAGCTAATGGCGTTCGGCATCGTAGTGTTCGGAGGGTTCCTGGTTGCCTTCGCGTGGTCCCGGAGCCTGCCGTTGTCACTCGTGTTGTTCGGACTGGGCGGCGCGGGGATGCTGGTGTACGATACGACTATCCAGACGCTGCTGCAGACGGTAGTGCCCGATGGGATGCGGGGCAGAGTTCTCGGATTCCAGTCGGTGTCCTGGGGGATCGTGTGGTCGTCGGGTTTCCTGACAGGCGCCATCGCCGAAGCGATTGGGGCCCCGGCTACGATCACCCTGGGGAGCGGGGTGGTGGTGGTCCTGGCGGCAATCCTGTACCGCAGCGTGGCCCGGATCGGTGAGGCGCCGCCTGTCGAGGAAGCTCCGACCGCCGTGCTTTCGGCGCAGCATGACTGAAGTCAGGTTTCCCCTGAGAGGGCCTCAGTCCTCGGCGTCAGGGCGTTCGCCCCACAACTGCCTCATGCGGTCTGCCACCTGCTGCTCATAACCCTGGTCGGTCGGCTCGTAGTACCGGCGGCCTTTCAGGTTCTCCGGCAGGTTGTTGTCGGGGGCGAAGTGGTCCGGGTAGTCGTGGACGTACTTATAGCCTTGTCCGTATCCCTGGGCCTTCATGAGGCCGGTTACGGCGTTTCGAAGATGCAGGGGAACGGGGTCATTCCGGGAGTGGCGGGCGTCTTCAATCGCCTTGTCGATGGCGATGTAGGCTGAGTTGCTCTTGGGCGCCGTAGCCAGGTATACGGTTGCCTCCGCGAGCGGGATCCTGCCCTCGGGCATACCGATGAAATGGACGGCCTGTTGCGCGGACACGGCGACGGTTAGCGCGCTCGGGTCCGCCATACCGATGTCCTCCGCGGCCAGGACGACAAGCCTGCGAGCCACGAACATGGGGTCTTCGCCGGCCTCTATCATTCTGCCCAGCCAGTATAGGGCGGCGTCCGGGTCCGAACCACGGACCGATTTAATGAAGGCGGAGATTGTGTCGTAGTGCTGGTCTCCGGCCTTGTCATACATCAGCGACTTGCGCTGCATCGCGTCTTCAACGGTTGCCGCGTCAATGATGCCCCGGCCTGCGGCTTCGGAGACCGTTGAGGCGGCCAGTTCGAGCGCGTTCAGAGCAGTCCTCGCGTCGCCGTTGGAGAGGCGAACGAGTGCCTCGAGGGCCTCAGCGCTCATCTCGGGCTGGTCGGCGCCCAGACCTTGGTCCGTGTCCTCCAGGGCGCTCCGGACGATGTCTTCAACTTGCTCGTCGGTCAGGGGGTTTAGCGTGAACACGCGGCTCCGGGAGAGGAGAGGAGCGATGACTTCGAATGACGGGTTCTCGGTAGTGGCGCCGATGAGGACGACGGTACCGTCTTCGACGTGGGGCAGGATGACGTCCTGCTGAGCCTTGTTGAAGCGGTGAATCTCGTCGACGAACAGGATCGTCCGGCGGCCGTGCATTCCGAGCTCGTCCTTCGCCTCTTTGACGATGCGCCTGAGATCGGCCACGCCGGAGGTGACGGCGCTGACCTGGCTGAAGGCGCTGGCCGTTTGGCGTGCGATCAGGAAGGCGAGCGTGGTCTTGCCGGTGCCCGGCGGGCCCCAGAGGATCATCGAGGGGACGCGGTCCACTTCGATGGCCTTTCTCAGAACGCGGTCGGGGTCCACGATGTGTTGCTGGCCGACGAAGTCGTCGAACGACCTCGGTCGCATACGGGCGGCCAGAGGTGCGGACCGGCGCAGGACCTCTTCGCCCCGGTGTTCGAACAGTGTCAACGGACGCTCACCCGGTCCCGACGTACCGGTGTGCCCTGATGGCTCAGAGACCCCATCCCAACCTTCCCCAGCAGACTGGGGAAGGGGTGAGAGGGTTTCACAGGACGCCCGCGTTGAGGGCGGACGTGACCGCCGCGATCAGAGCGTCGTCCTGGCCTGACAGGACGGTGCGGGGATCGAGCAGAAGACTGCCGGCGTCCACGCGGCCCACTACCGGCGGTGCGCCGGCGCGGAGGCGCGCGGCGAGGGACTGGGCGCCGCCTTCGAGACTCGTGCCGTCTATGCTCAGCACCCGCGAAGGGAGCAGCTCGCCGGGCAGGCTGCCGCCGCCGATGGCCGAGGTCCCGTCGATCACTGACGAGGGGCCGCCGATGCGCTCTTTCCACCGGCGTGCGCGGTACTCCAGTGAGCCGAGGGACGCGCCGATCATCTGCCAGACGGGTATGTTTAGCGAGGCCTCGCGGCGGACGTAGTGCAGCAGCGTGGCGGCGAGCGCGGCCAGGCTGAGCTTGTCGATTCTGACCGCGCGCGCCAGCGGGTGCCGGGCGAGCCTGGCGACCGCGTCGCGCCTGCCGACCACGAGGCCAGCCTGCGGGCCGCCGAGCAGCTTGTCGCCGGAGAAGAAGACGAGGTCCGCGCCTGCCAGCACGCTCTCCTGGACCGTCGGCTCGTGGGCCAAACCGTACTCGGACGTGTCCAGCAGGCATCCGCTGCCGACATCGTGCATGACGGGCACGCTGTACCTACGGCCCAAGCCGACGAGGTCGGGCATCGAGGGTGCTTCTGTGAAGCCGACGACCCTGAAGTTGCTGGAGTGGACGGAGAGGAAGGCGCCGGTGTTGCCGGAGATGGCGGACTCGTAGTCGCTGAGGTACGTCTTATTGGTAGTTCCCACGTCCACCAGCGCGGCGCCGCTCTGCCGCAGCACGTCGGGGACCCTGAAGCCGCCGCCGATCTCGACGGCCTCGCCCCTGGAGACGATCACCTCCTTGCCGTGGGCCAGGGCCGCGAGGCCGAGCATGACGGCGGCGGCGTTGTTGTTAACGGCTATGCCGGCCTCGGCGCCGGTGACTTCGGCGAGGAGCCTTCCGACGTACTCGTTCCGAGAGCCGCGCGTGCCGGTGCTGAGGTCGAACTCCAGGTCACCGTAGCCTGCGGCCGAAGAGGCAACGGCTTCGACAGCGTCGCAGCTCAGTGGGGCTCGTCCGAGGTTGGTGTGGATCACGACGCCGGTGGCGTTGATCACCGGTTGGGGCCACCGGCGGAGGCGGTCCGCGGCGCCTGCTCGGACTGCGTCTATGATGGCGGCCAGAGACGGCGCCGGGGCACCGTTGCCGACGGCCTTCCTGGCGGCCGCCAGTTCGGCTCGGACGAGTTCGACGACCAGATCCCTGGACACGTCATCACACAGGTCTTGTACGGGCGCTTCAGAGAGCACCCGGTCGACGCTGGGAAGCCCGCGGTAAGTGGAGTGCGACGCCATTGGAGATATTGTGTCCTGCGGCGATTATAGCTGAGTGCAGGCGGGCCGGGCTGTGTTGGAGTGGAGTTACCTGCGGTTGGCGACCCAGGGTGCGAGCATTGTTACGAGGCAGCGATGGTCCGGCGGGCGATCTTCGGAGATGCACTGTCTGATGTACCTGATGGCCCTCGGCCAAGTGTCCATGGTGGCGGGGTTGACTCGCAGCCTGCGCAGCATATCGTTGGCGTCCATTCCAGCATCGATGAACTGGTCCCAGCGTAAGAGAAGGGAGTTGGCGAAGCGGTAGACGGAGATCTCGGCGCGTTCCTTGACGAACCGCCTTTCGAGGGACCGTATACGCGAAGAGGCGCTCGAACGATTCACCACCGGGGCGCAGAGTGCTCTTTCAGGGAGATGGCTTCTTCGAGGATATCGACGCGCTGTTGGACCTGGTAGCTGTGCTGGGCGTGAGTGCCTTGATCGAGGATGATTCTGACTGCTTGCAGGCCCAAGGACATGTCTTTTGAATTGAGGGCTTTGCGCAGCAGCGCGGCGGCATCGTATGCCATGGCCTGAAGCTCGGACTATGCTACTTCGAAGGATGCCTGACGGAGAAGCTGAAGGGAGGCCCTGAAGCCGTCGTCTTCCAGCCACCTGTAAAGAGTGGCGCGACCAATGCCGGCAGTTTTCGCCTTGCTGGTCAGGGTGCCTGGTTTCAGGAGGTGCGGCAGGACGGAGAGTTGCCGGTCCGTGAGTTGATCCGACAGGCTCCTGGAGCCGGGCTCGATAAGGGCGGGATTCTCCAAGGCCTGTAGCTGCTCGCCTTCTTCGGCAGAAAAATCTGTCTCAATTTGTCTCATATTGTCTCATTTCGTAGTTGGGAGACCGTTGACGGTGAGACGCATTTGAGACGCTTTTGAGGCATGAATGAGGCGGACCTGAGACACATTGAGACGTTTGTGAGACAGGCAGTGCAGTGCAGAGCACCCACAAGGGGGTACGTGCATGACTGCGACTCTGAACCGTGTTTTCCTAGAGCTAAAGAGAACATACGTCAAGAATAGGACAGATGTACGTTTCTGTCAAGAGGTGTGGTGAGGGCGACTTCGGTAACCGTAAGTGTTCAGACATGGTGAGGACGCCTGCCTACCGCCCCGCCCCTGGATACCCGCCTTCGCGGGTATGACGGTGCAAGAGGGCCAAGTCCGACGAGAGAAGCCTTCAACTCTGAACAGTTACCGGCAACCATGAATTTTGAGGTCACAGGACCCCGAAGGCGTTCTTTACCGCATCGGACATTGGCGCACGCGCGGGAAGATCCGTCCCAGCCTTCCGGAATAGGGCCCTGACCGGTGAGGGTCTACTGACATGCGGGCCGCCACGATCTCGCCAGACCCGCGCCAACTGCTATGTGTCAGAATCCCCTGCACATGACGCCGGGACGCTACTACATGCGAAGTTCCAACCGCGGCTTGAGCAGACGTTCTGGCACGTCGTTCTCGCGCAAGAACTCCACCAGCAGCCGATGCATTTCCCGGGCTTCGTCCGTGTGCCTATCAATCACATTGTCGAGCTGGTGGGGATCGGATGCCAGATTGTATAACTGAGACACACCGGGGTCAGGGCTGTAGAGCAGGCTCCAATGTCCCGCAGTGACGGTCGTGACCGGAGGGTCCTTGAGGTCACGGAGGAAGCTATCTACGGATTGGACCGCGTCGCCCGGATTGGCGAATGGGATGCTGCTGACCACGTAGTCGCGTCCCGATCGCGTGGCGTCGCCAATGGCAGGCGCAAGTGAGCGGCCCTGTACGAAGTCCGGGATTTCCAGATCCAGCAGGTCGAGCACTGTGGGCATCACATCGATTGCGGAACTCAAACCGCTGTAAACGCCGGGAGATACCCCAGGGACGCGGACCAGGAGAGGCAAATGAACGAGCTCCTCGAAGAGCGGAGAGTAGCTCCACTGCGAACCCAGTTCGTCATACGGACGGAGCGTTCCGTCCGGGTAGTTGTCAGAGCTCATCTTGCCGAAGAGACCCCCATGCTCTCCGAAGTAGAAGCCATGGTCTGTGGTGAAAATGACGACCGTGTTGTCCGCGAGCCCCATGTTCTCAACGGTCTTCAGCAGATAGCCCACCCAGGTGTCCACCATAGTGATCTCGCCGCAGTAGGTGGCGTGCCCCTTGCGCATCTGCGCCTCTGTGTAGCCGGGCATGTCATGCCAGTTGCCGTAGAGCGGGAGCACCAACTCGCCGTCGTACTCCGGCAGGTAGAGCTCAGTGTAGTAGGAAGGGGCATCCCAGGGTTCGTGCGGATCCCAGGTGTCCACATACAAGAAGAAGTCCTCCTTGTAGTGTCGCTCCAGCCACTGCATGGCGGTCATGAATGTCTTCGGCGCATTCCTGTCCGATTCGGCGCGCCACCTATCCCTGATGTCCAGTGCCTCATGGTGATAGCCGGGCTCCGGAATCAATGACCACAGGGTGTCCTGTCCGCTGTTCATGAAGAACGACTGGAAGCCCCGGTCGTAGTTCATTCCGTCTCTCAGGTAGTAGGGCGTGTCCACGGAAGCCGCTGTGTGAAGGCCATTTCCGGCCAGTATTTCGGCCAGAGTGGTCACGCCTGCGGGAAGTGGCTCCCAGCCCATGAAGGACATCGTCCATCGCCCTGTCTGATGGTCTGCCCGAGTAGGCATGGTCGGGAATCCGGCGGAGTAGTGAGCGTCGAACCTGACCGACGCGGCTGCCAACGCGTCCAGGGAGGGTGTCCGGATATGCGGATTACCGTACGCGCCAACATGATCCCTGCGGAAGGTGTCGGAAACTATCCAGATAACATTCATATCAGTCACTCGTGCAGTCAGTTTGTTCCGGCGAGTGTACCACTGGTCAGGATGCGATTGGACTCCGGTCTAGGGCTGGGTGTCATGGAGGTCCTGGGAGACGGTCTTGGTGCTGGAGACGGAGTACGAGGGGGCGGAGCTACCGGCGGCGCCGTCGTCGCGAGGGATCGTGACGGAAAAGGAACGGCAGCTACGGGACCCGGCGATCTTCAGGGAAGGGGACGAGACGTACCTGCTGTACGCGGTGGCAGGGGAGCAGGGGATCGCGATCGCGCGGGTGGTGGGGGTGATCAGCGAGAAATAGTGAACGTTGTTTCCCCGACCTTCGCGCCCTCGTGGTAGATATAGACGAAGTAATGCCCGAGCGCCCAAGGATAGTCCGGGCCGGAGCCCAAAGGAAGAGCCCACTGACCGCCGATGTAACTTGGCTCAGCCTCAAGGTGAAACTGCCTTCGCTCCCACGGGAAACCGTCCTCAAACCATACGACCAACTCAATGTCGGCTTCCTCGAGAACTTGTACATCGTATGAGTAATCCAGGCATACATCGACCCCGCCGACAATGTCTGCTGCGAGGAAGGTATCGCTGTACCTGTACGCGTAACAGTCCGATGCAGAAAGGGCAGTTGCAATTGGTGCAAGACTTCCGTTTAGAGTTGCCATAGTAGGGTTAACGGAAGAGTCGTCAAGGCCAGTGAGATCGTAGCGTTCGGTACCTTCATACCAGCGTGCAATGATAGTGGGCGTTGAACTTGTGCCGCCGAACGCCTCCTTCAGTGTGGAGATTCCTGCGGGCGTTCCATCCGTTGTTTCGACGACGACCGGGATTGTCGATGCCAGATACAGGGCTCTAAGTGCCCGCCGGAAGTCGGTTTCGCCGAGTGAGCGGTAGATATCCAGCAGTAACCTTTCACCAAGAGAGTAGTTGCAGTCGAAGGCAGGATGGGACTTGTCGTCTCCCGACGCGCCCATTTGCTCCAGGATTTGGATACTCGCAGCATGGGCACAAGGCTGGTCTTGAGGTTCTATCGGACGACCCACTCGTTCGTGGTCAGAGATAATGGCTAGAAGATTCGCTGCTCCTTCGTCGATCCAAGCGACGTTGCCGGACCAATAGTAGTGTCCAACTTCGTGGGCAATGATCGCAGCAGCGCCTTGGGACTCATGAGAATTGTCATCAATGTCGTACTCGGGAAGAATGGTTATGTGGGTGCCGGAGTATGTTCCGGCGAAACTGCCTGAAACAGCGTCGGCGAATAACACACCGACGTACCCAGTTGGAAACGGCACGTCCATGAAATCTTCGGCACTGCGCACGGCATGTTCGAGCAGGTCGATGCTACGGTCTGCGCTAGGTCCCAGACGAATCACGGTCAGTTCAACTTTGCCAGCAAGCGGCAGAACGATGGTCTTGCTATCGAGTGTCACTATCTGAGGATCAAGAAGGGCGTTCACGAGACTTGGATTGGTTTCGTGGACGCCGAACAATGTGGCGACAATGTTGGCCCACTCGTCAGTGATATCAGCACGGATTGTAGGATGTGCCATGATGCGGTCGAATTCTCTCGGGCTGAAGGACGCTAAATTCGCCAGCGCCTCCATGGCGGCAGCGTCAATCGCATCGGGTTCGTCCAGAAAGGGCATTCTCAGGAGGCGCACACCTCTTCGCGGGAATGGGTCCCCTATCCATTGCAAGTTGTCAATGATGGAGGTCTCGACAACCGATAGGCCGTCGTCGGCCCAATCACGTTCCATAAGACTTTGAAAGACGGAATCAGAGAAGGTTGCAAGATCTACTAATACATTTACGGCCTCATATTCAGATTGCACTATCCCGTCTCTAACCCACGGCAACGCTTTAATCCAATTGGCGAATCCCCGATTGTTTTGTTCCAGCCACGGTACATTTCGGATTGAGCGCCATGCGACCGCATCGCCAGAGGTGGAGAACTCCGAGGTTATCGTTGGAATGGGTGTGGACGGGGTCTCTAGTGTTGTGGGCGTTGTGGTTGGTTGCAGGATGTTAGGGGTGTCCGTTGCAACCTGTGGTGATGGCGCCACGAACTCCGAAGGGGTTTGGGTTGGCTGCGAGATGGCTACGGACGGAGTGGGGACTGCAGTTGGATTCGCCCTCACCGAAGTAACACCCGACGGAGCGGAACCGGGACTGGAGAAGCGGTCGAAGAGTTCGAGCTCAGATCCAAGAGCCCAGAGGATGCTGATCCCCACTGCCAGAATGACGAGTGTCCAACCCCAAGGCCAGTTGGTTCCTTCGTTTCTAGGATGGTAGGTTGGTCTGTCTGGCCCTCTGGGTGGCCTCCAATTTGGCGGCGCAGAGCGACTGCCTGGTCGCTGAGGCCGTCGGCCACGTGGGCCGAGGTTGGCGGGAGGGTGTGAGCGCCGTGGTCTTCCTGGTGCGCACCTAGCGCAGGTGCAGGCCGGCGGATGATCTGAGTACCAGTTAGGTCGTCCAGCCATTGTTTAGTGGAGGCACAAGACTACAGTGATGGGGAAACACTCACTTTGGAAATGATAACCAACATCATATGGGGGCAACCGTCAGCCAACATAGCAGAGCGAGAGGTCTATTGCGCAGGCTAATCCTGGTGAGACATTCGATGGCTGAAGTGAAGGCGGGAACGCCAGCATTCGCCTGGAGGCTTGGCGAGACTGGTCGCCTTCGTGCCAAGCTATTGGCGACGAGACTCGAAGGACTCAGCCCAAACGTGATTTGGTCCAGCAAGGAATCCAAGGCTTTTGAAACTGCTGAGATAGTTGCGGGCGCGTTTGGGACCAATGTCAGTATTGCGGATGGGCTGGAGGAGCACCACAGAAGCGGGGCAGCCTTCTTACCGACGCAGCAGGAGTTTGAGGAAGCCGTCGAGAGATTTTTCAAAGAGCCGGACGAGCTTGTGTTTGGCAGTGAGACGGCCGAAGAAGCGCTCAGCAGGTTCTCTGCCACGATCAATGACGTTATCGAGGGTGAACAGGCTGACACAGTTGTGGTAACGCACGGTACGGTGATTACTCTCTTCGCGGCGCGGGTAGGCGGTGTTCGGCACATGAGCTTCTGGCGGCGGTTGGGGCTGCCGTCGTTTGTAGTGCTGACACTACCCGATATGGGGATACACTCTGTGGTCGAGAGCGTGGTCTTGTAGCGATTCGGGATGGTTGGTCAGTTCGGGTTCTCCGAGGTTGGAGAAGCTGGTAACGGCGACTTCGCCTTCAGGGAATTCGGCGACGGTCTTGAGTTTCCCACCCGCTGTTTCGATGTAGGAATGGAGCGTCTTCGATCCCTCGGCTACGCTCGGGATGACAGATGGGGGAAGCTCGGCACTATCTGGGCGTTAGATGGAGTAGAGGGGGAGGTTATAGTTTCTTTACATTCGTTGGAAATGACGGCATGGTGGAACTGTTGCCGTTCAGCGTCATCGGTCCTTCGACAAGCTCAGGACGAACGGTATTGTCAAGAGTCGAAAGGGCCCGGGTTCGTGCGTTCGGTAGCCTTGCCGGGCGAGCGTGCGGACTGCTAGACTTGCGCTTTGATTTTCGCAGCGGGGCCACATGTACGTCATAGGGCTTACGGGCGGCATAGGTACGGGGAAAACGGTGGTCGCGGACATGCTCCGAGAGCTTGGGGCGACGGTGGTCGATGCGGATAAGGTGGGGCACGAGGCGTACCGTCCGGGGGCCCCGGCCTGGGAGGCGGTGGTGGACGCTTTTGGCAAGGGGATACTGACCGAGAGCGGCGAGATAGACCGCAAGAGGCTGGGCGCGATCGTGTTCGGTGATCCGGCGGAGATGGTCAAGCTGAACTCGATCATGCACCCGAGGATGTACCGGATGATGGAGGAGCGGCTGGACGGGCTGAGGTCGGAGGGCTGCAGGGCGGCAGTGATCGAAGCAGCGCTGCTGATCGAGGCGGACTGGACGCCGCTGACCGACGAGGTGTGGGTCGTGACGACGCCGGAGGAGGAGGCGGTCAGGCGGACGGCGGCGAGGTCGGGCCTGAGCGAGGAGGCGGTGCGGGCGCGGATCGCGGCGCAGATGGGACAGTCGGAGCGGGCGCTCTACGCGGATGCGGTCATCAGTAACGACGGGACGCCGGAGGACCTGCGGCATAAGGTGACGGATGCTTGGAATGGCCGGGTCCTGGCAAGGTCGGGGAAGTGAGTAAGAGGTGCCCCCTAGCCCTCTCCCACGGAGGGGAGAGGGGACCAGAGGCTCAACCTCAAGGCATGCGGGAATGACGTAAAGCGTGAAGGGCATGGGGCGAAAGCTGGAGGGTGTGAGAGCAAGTAGGCGGTAGATTTCTTAGGAACCAGGCGGGCACTGGCCCGCGAGGAGCTGTGCAGTCTCGGATGACCCAATCGACAAGAACGCTATACCGCAGTTACATAATAGAGGAGTACCATCTCACCGAGGAGCCGTATTACGTGCCGGTGGCGGACGAGATCGAGCTGTTCGAGGCGGCCTACCAGCAGAAGATACCGGTACTGTTCAAAGGCCCGACGGGCTGTGGCAAGACCCGTTTCATCGAGTACATGACGTATAGGCTAGGTGCATCGCTGACGAAGGTGAGCCAGACCGGAGGCCCCCAGCCTGAACGTCTGGACTCGGAAGAGAATGGCCGCAACATCCCGCTGGTCACGATCGCGTGCCACGAGGACCTGACGTCGAGCGACCTGGTGGGACGTTACCTGCTGGAGGGCGAGAGCACAGTGTGGATCGACGGTCCGCTGACGCGCGCGGTGAAGGCGGGCGGCATCTGCTACCTGGACGAGATAGTGGAGGCGCGGAAGGACACGACGGTGCTGATACACCCGCTGACGGACCACCGTCGAATACTGCCGGTGGAGAAGCGCGGCGAACTGCTAGAGGCGGCGGACGGCTTCCTGCTGGTGCTGTCCTACAACCCGGGCTACCAGAGCGCGCTCAAGGACCTGAAGCACAGCACACGGCAACGGTTCGTGGCGGTGGAGTTCGACTATCCTCCGTCGGATATCGAGGCTGAGATCGTGGCGCACGAGTCGGGCGTGGACGCTGACACGGCGGCGCAGCTCGCGAAGCTGGGCGAGAAGGTACGGAACCTGCGCGAGCACGGGCTCGGCGAGGGCGCGAGCACTCGGCTGCTTATCTACGCGGGGCAGATGATCGTGCAGGGAATCAAGCCACGGCGGGCGTGCCAGGTGGCAGTGAACTGGGCGGTGACCGACGACCACTCCGTGCAGAGGAGCATAGAAGAGGTCATCGGCTCCATTTTCGAGGAGTAGGTCCCCCGCTAAGGGTCCTATGTGCCAGGTGTGTTTGTGGGCCGGTACCTTGGTTGCGAGCCGACTGGCGAAGAGGAGGGCAGGCGCGAGGCCTGCTCCTATGGGCGTGGGCGACGGGTTATGACGCGGGCACTTTCGAGGGCAAACTTTTCATTGCCGGCGAGCGGAGATCCCATCCCAACCCCCCGAGGGATGCGGGGCAGGCACTTCCCAAGCAGACTGCGGGATAGGGAAGTTCACGTATGAGGCTAAACTCTGTGACGACGCCGCTGCTGGAGGAGTTGCGCGCGGCGCTTGCCGTCAGAAGTGAGCGGGCGGCGCCGTCGGGCTCGTTTGTGCCTTCAGCGGTGCTGGTGCTCGTGTACCCCTCCGGAGACGACCATAGCGTGCTGCTGCACAAGCGGTCGCAGAGGGTGGTGCACCACAAGGGCGACATCGCGTTTCCCGGAGGCGTGCAGGAGGAGGGCGAGTCGCTGCTGGATACGGCGCTGCGGGAGACGCACGAGGAGATCGGCGTCGATCCGGCGGACGTGGAGGTGCTGGGAAGACTGGACGATACGCCGACCACCGCGAACTACTTGATCTCGCCTTATGTTGGTACAATCCCCTCACCTTACGAATTCCGCCCCAACGGCGATGAGGTGGAGGCGTTGCTCGAGGCGCCGGTCTCCGGGCTACTGAACCCGGAGGACCGACGTGATGACGTGAGGCTCGTGGACGGCGAGCTGAAGCGGATACCGTGCTTCGCGCACGACGGCCACCTGATCGTGGGGGCGACGGCGATGATCCTGGGCGCTCTCGTCGAGTTGATCGCGCCGCCGGAGCCGCGGAACCTGGGAGCCTGAAAGCAGGTATGCAAGAAGATAACGTAAACGAAGAGGCACGGGTGGCCATCTCCGTGCTGGAAGAGGAGATGGCCCGATACCCCTCCGCCGTGCTGGAGGAGTTCCGGCGGGCGAGGGAGCCGATGGCCGCGGCGCTCAACGACGCGCAGTTGGAGCGATGGGCGAGCTTGGGCGCGGAGGTGGCGGCGCAGAACGTGCGCTCGTGGGAGGCCGCGGCGCAGTACTTCAAGGTCAGCCCGGAAGTGGCGGGGTACATGCCGTTCAACTACTTCGTGAAGTGGGCGGACTGCGGGACGTCGCTGTGCCGCGACTCGCCATCGCTGGCGACGGCGTTCTTCCACGCGAGCCCGGCGACGGCACGCAAGCTGCGGTCGCGCCACATCGAGAGCTGGGCGAGCCTGGGGCGCGGGCTGTACAAGGGCACATGGAAATCGAGCACGCTGGCCTGCAAGTTCTACGGGAACACGCCGGGACTGCTTGAGAGCCTGACGTTCCAGGAACTGGGGCGGTTCGTGACGTTCCTGGACGGGCTGGCGCACAGGTCTTACGACCTGGCGGCGGAGTGCCTGGTGCTGGGGCAGCGGATCTTCCCGCTCATAGGCGAGGACAAGGACGCGTTCATCTCGCTGGCGTCGACGCTGTCGGAGACGGGCTGGCGGCAGGTGAAGAGCTTCTTCGAGGCGGGCTCGCGCGCGCTGCCTCGGATCGACGCGAAGCAGCGGCTGCGCTTCATGAACATCGCGGAGCGGCTGGTGAGAAGCGGTGGAACGAACATACCGAACGTGATGCTGGAGGTCTCGCAGGCTCTGGCGACGCTGGACTCTGAGCACCACTCGCAGATCCTGAATTACGCTGACTCCGCGCTGGAGGTTGCGCCGGGGGCGGTGCCGGAGTTCATCAAGAGCAGCCCCACGGTGCTTAATCGCGTAAGCATGACCCAGCTCGGCAAGTGGTTCGACGAGGGCATGGGGATACTGGAGGAGAACAAGGACGGCGGCCTGGCATTCTTCAAGCTGGAGTCGGCCTACTCCGAGAAGGTCCTGGAGATGCTGTCGTCGGGCGTGGAGTTCGAGCGCGTCAAGGACGTGCTGCAGATGTACTGCCGGGCGCTGGCAGGGGCTGAGATCAAGATCGCTGAGAGCCAGGAGCTGGTGGGCAAGAACATCGGCTGGGTATCCAGCGAGTCGCCTTCTACGGAAGGGTCGACGGTGTTTCTGCCGACGTTGGTGGACCGCTACGCGTCCAAGGGTGAGAACTTCGCGTGGTTCAAGGTGGTGTCGACGCACCAGGTTGCGCACCTGGAGTTCGGGAGTTTCGGGTTCGAGTTCGAGCGCCCTTCAAGCCAGTTCGAGGACATCAGGCAGCAGGTGAGGGACGCCCGCGAAGGGGTGGCAGCGTCATCGTCGGAATCGAACGGGACTTCGGAGAACGGGTCCGGCGGGCTGGAGACGGCATGGCTCACGGACATGCAGCGTTACTTCGACATGTTCGACGACCGCAAGCTTGCGCTGGACATCTTCACCGTCGTGGAGGACGGCCGGCTCGACGGGCGGGTGCGGCATGAGTATCCGGGGATAAAGCGGTCGTACCAGGTGGTGCAGTCGGACTCCGTGGAGAACCGGCCGGACATCCAGGAACTCCCGATGAGAGAGGCGATGGTGGAGTTCCTTGTCCGCCTCAGCCTCCAGCAATACAAGGGCATACCGGCGCCGAAGCAGTACGTAACGGAGGCGCGGAAGATCGCGGCGATCGCGCAGACGGCGGTGCACCCGTTGGCGACGGTGGAGGATGCGGCGGAGGCCACGCTGCGGATATACGCGATCATTTCCCAGATACCGAACGAGGAGAACCCGGAGGACAACTGGGAAGACCTGGACTTGGAAGACGACCAGGAGCAACTCTCCTTCGACCAGGAGGACCTGGAGATGCTGTTGTCGCAGTTCGGCCAGATGATGGAGATGTCCACGGAGGGTGAGGGCGAGGAGGAGTACGAGTCGAGCCAGGACGTCGACTACAGAGGAGACTTCAAGCCGGAGCTGGTGCAGCTCCTCTCGATGCTGCGGATGCAGAACCAGGACAAGCGGGCGGAGTCCACGGAGGCGATCTCACAGGAGATGCTCGAGGAGATGCTCAAGAACAGCGCGGAGCTGGACATTCAGGCCGTGCAGGGCGACGTGGATGAGTCGAGCGGGCTGTTTGCGGACAACATGATGCGCGAGGCGGGCATGAACATGCCGCCGACCGACCAGTTCGGTCAGGGGCCGCTGGTGCACGTGGACGAGCAGGGGGACTCGCTGGACCCGACGGAGCCGCAGACGTTCGTGTACGACGAGTGGGACTTCCGGGCGAACGATTACAAGCCGCGCTGGTGCGTCGTGCGGCAGAAACCGATGGCGGAGGGCGACCCTTCGTACTTCGCGAACACGGTCCACTCGTACGGCACGCTGGTGACGCAGATCAGGCGCCAGTTCGAGATGATGGTGCCGGAGATGTTCCGCAAGGTGCGGAAGCTGGAGGACGGCGAGGAGCTGGACATCGACGACGTGATCGAGGCGTTCGTCGACATCCGCACGGGGGTGAGCCCGAGCGAAAAGCTGTTCTGGCGGCGGAACAAGGTGCAACGAGACGTGGCGGTGGTGTTCCTGCTGGACACGAGCGCGTCTACCGCAGAGGCGATAGACGACTCGAAGCGGGCGCAGGACGACTGGGACGCGCCGGAGGACCCGGTGGAGTACATGGTGTGGCTGCGGTCGAGGCGGAGCGAGGGAGTGCGCCGGGGCTACAAGCGGATCATCGACGTGGAGAAAGAGTCGGTGGTGCTGCTCATCAACGCGCTGGAGGCGATCGGGGACCTCTACGGGATCTACGGCTTCTCAGGCTACGGGCGCGAAAACGTGGAGTTCTACACGATCAAAGACATCGACGAGAACTTCTCGGAGAGGGTCAAGAGCCGCATCGACAGGATAGCGCCGCTGCATGCGACGCGGATGGGGCCGGCGATCAGGCACGCGGCTTCGAAGCTGGAGAGCCAGGACGCGCGGACGAAGCTGCTGTTCCTCATCAGCGACGGCAGGCCGCAGGACCGGGGTTACAGCAGGGAGGGCGTGGAGAAGGAGTATGCGGTCCACGATACGAAGATGGCGTTCGATGAGGCGCGGCTCAAGGATATCCAGCCGTTCTGCCTGACGGTGGACAAGAACGGGCACGATTACCTTGGGACGATGTGCCAGGACATAGGCTACGAGGTCCTGGACGACATCTACGCGCTGCCGCAGCGGCTTCTCTACCTGTACAAGACGCTGACGATGTAACCAGGGCGCGGCCCTGGACCCATAAGGCCAGAGGCTTGTCCTAGAGTTCCGTGCCAATTTTGACACGGCCCGACCTTTACGAAGAGTTGGGCGTTGTGATTCTGCTCTGTGGAATGTTTGCCGGAAGACCTTCGCGTTCGGGCAAGAGGGGCTGTGTATGAGGTGCGGGGCTGCGTTTGAACGGGCGAACGGCCCAGGCATTAGGCCAATTCGGCGGAGGTGAAGGAGAACCTACAAATGGCCATGCTTCCTGACGTAGTAGTGAAGCTGCTCCAGAAGCCTTTCCTTGCGCACGTGTGCACGACGATGCCGGACGGCTCCCCGCAGGTGACGCCGATGTGGGTGGACACTGACGGCGAGCACATCCTGGTGAACACGGCGGACGGCAGGACCAAGACACTAAACGTACGGCGCGACCCGCGCGTTGCCGTATCGGTGGCGGACCCGGAGAATCCGATCACGGGCGCGCTTCAGGTGCGAGGGACGGTCACGGAGATCACGGCCGAGGGCGCGGACGAGCACATCGACAGGCTGGCGCACAAGTACACCGGCACGTCGTTTGGGCCCAAGGTGGACCGGCTTGTCTTGAGGATCAGGCCGGACTCGATGACGGGCGGTGTGTTCGGCGGGCACTGACGGGCGCGGCCCCGCCGAGGGGCTCGGCTAGCGGGCGCTTTCGGCGGCAGACCGAACGGGAACGTCCGAGGTAGATCGCTTTTACTGAGGTATCACTGTTAACAGCTTGTCGATCTCTCCCGTGGTGTGGGAGTAGCCTTGGTAACCGTTCCAGTTTCCCTTTTCTTCCTGCGTGGTGCCGCCCCAGCCATCATGGGGGAGAAGGTCATAGCCCGCAGGCAAGGCATCTTTGATTTTGTCCGCATCTAATCCGAAGAAGTTAGCGAGACGGGTTCCGTTCAGACGGAACCTAAGCCCGCGTTCACGGCTGCTTTCTCCTGGGTGGACGATGAACAGTGCCTGATGGTTTCCACTGCCGGAGGGCGGATGAAATCCGAAATTGTGGCCTATTGTGCTCGAGGTAAGCTTACCTGATGCTTGGCTTCTCAAGTGCTGGTACAAATCTCCTACGTTGTTGTTGTCTGCTACAGCTTGAATTTCTGAAATCAGCGCATAACCACGCCTCTTTGAAGTAACGCTTGCCTTGGCGGCAGCCGCTTCCGGCTCGACAAGATAGACTTGCGCCAGTATTTCTCGTCCATCGTTGGCCTTGGCGTGCTTCACGGTTGCAACATTGATTGGCACATTCATGTCCGACAGGTATCGGACGATTCGTTCGGTGCTTGCATCCATTTCCTCTGCCACAACCAGTGAACGGTGATCAAACGTCTCAGGTAACTCTTGTCCGAATGCATCGCTATATGATTTATCCAGCGAATCTTTCAAGTATTGTTCGGCCAAGCTCTCAATTTCCTGAAATGAGAGATCTTTCACCCAGGACGCATAATCTAGCGCTTGGGCAGTTACTTCTCTAGGCGTCTTGCCTTTCTTGAGTTCGACAACAACGAGGGAGCCTGTGGAATCTAGGCAGAGCAAATCGACCTCGCCCCCGAAATCGGTACGTACCTGACGGCCGATGATCATAAGATTAGGGTCAAGTATGGAAATGTCGCTTACGAGCCAGTCCTCCAACCGATTCTCCAAATCGATTCCGTCGCTGGTAAGCTCTTGGAGCTTGTCTTCTGATGTAACTTCCCACATACGTATCTTCTGTGGCATTGGCTACCTTTCTGTACTTGATTGATGGAAACGGCTTGGCAAGGGTCCGCGCTTTCGGAGTCTGGCCTGTGTGCCCGTTCCCGCAAGTGGGCACCGTCTAGGCTTGGCCACCCTGCTAACCGGTACGCCTTGTCAGCTCGCTGTGTGACGTAGGGGGCGTTCCAGGGACGTAACTCCACGGTTGGCGTTGGACTTCAGTGCCATCCGCGCGGGTGATGCGCCAGCTTGCGCTCATAGGCTCGATATCCTCGCAATGCTCGATCTTCGCAGTGCGGATGCACTTGTCGTCGAGAACGTAGCTGATGGTGGACGCGACCTTGTGCATCGTGCCATCGGCTGATATGCGGTCGACGGCGAACATGCCCAACTGGATATGTCTGTCCATCTCGTCATCGAACGGCCGCGCGTGCACCGCCTCTGCCTCGGCTACGTCGTAAGACAGGACCTGTTCCACGGTGTGTCCGGCTGCGACGACGTTGAACCATCGCACGTTCACGCCCCGAATGGTTCCTGTTTCCTCAGTCACTTCCGAGATCATGACGCGCTTGCCTCGTGAAGCACGAGAGGCGTTGATCTCCGCTAGCGAGCGTTGTCGGCGGCGGACCTCAGCGCCACGGTCTCAAGCTCTTCCACCTTCTGCGTGAGCGTGGCGGGGTTCAGCCGCGAGGCGTGGTCCGGGTACCCGGCGCGTTCCAGCATAGAGGCGAGCTTGCCGCCCTTGAAGAGATCGAGCGCCCACCGCAGCGAATCAGGTACGGTGGTGACGTCCAGGTACAGGCGCTGGTTCTTCGCCATCGGGCCGTAGTGGTAGTGGGGCGCGTTCTCGAAGCAGTCGAACGTCAGCAACTCGACCTCCTGACCTGCCACGTCGCCGAGGACGTGTATGGCGATGCCGCGATCGGAAGCGAGCTCCCTGAACTCGACGCCGAACCTGACAGAGCCGGCCTCGATCATCACGTCTCCTCTGTCGTGGACCACCGTGCTCCGCTGCTCCAGCGCCATGGTACGGGCGGCTGACTCCACGGCGTCCAGGTCGGCCTGCAGGGCCGCGTCGTCAATGCGCCCGGCGAGGTCATCGTAGCCCGCGCGCCTCGTCATGTCCGGCATGCGGGTCCTTAGCTGGGCGAGGGTCCAGTCCAGAGGATCGCCCTCGGTGGTCTTGTCCAGCATGAGCCTCTCGTCCAGCTTCTCAGGGCCGTAGTGGTAGTGTGGGGCGTGGTCGAAGCAGTCGAAGCGCAGTACCTCGACGTTCGTGCCATCGATGTCGCCGTAGACGTTTATGGTGACACCCTGATCGTTGAGCTGGTCAGAGTAGTGCAGGTGGAACTTGATGGGTCCGGAACCCCTCGCGACGGTGTCATGTGCGGCCATGGTGTGTGCTCCGTTTCTGGCGGACTTGGCGCCGGTAGATTAGAGTGATTGAAAGATATGCTGCCTGTGGTAGGAGAGGAAGTCCCTGTCAGGGGCGAACTTTTCGGGAAGGTGAATCGGTCTACTTTCGAAGCGGGCGATGGCGCTCCCGAAGTAACTATCCTCGGACTCAGTATACTTCGGGGAAACGCGGACCGTCATATCGTCGTTGATTGTGAGTATACCCCTGTCGAATGCTTTGTCATGCAATGCGGAAAGCAGCAGGCCGTTGCGCGGATTCGCCCTGTTCGTAATGTCAGTCCTCCATGGAATGATGTGACTTGCGACAAGCAGCGATGGGACAGACAGGCCAGTGATGCAGCAACATTCGTCATAGGCAGAGTGGACCGCCGCGCGGAAGAAATCATGGCCCACGCGAACTGTGGAGACAACAGCCCGGTCCTCGCCGGCGGGGAAGCTGTCGATGTCCTCCGATGGGTCACCAGTTGACGGTGGTGCGGTCTGTACTCCCTCGAGGGCACGATGCGTTTCGACGGCGAAACTTCCCCAGTCGGCCTGCATTTCTTCCCACATAGCGCGGTCGTTGGCGGAGGCGTTCCGGAGGCCCGTGCGCCTGGTGCGAGTGATTGCCGGATCGAGGCTGGCGATGTTGGTGAGCTTCATCGCCAGCGCCGAAGGCGTTCTGCCGATGGATTCCGCTAGCATAACAATCTCGGGATTCTTGTGGTGCAGCTTCCCGAAAGGCAGACGGCAGTACAAGGCGAAGGCTACCAGGAGCTCTTGGCGCGTCCACGGGCGCCGCTCAGGCACGGTCGCGGCCTATGCGATCTGCAGTTCTTGACACTGATTGCCGCCCGTCATAAAATGCTGAAAAATATTCTAGGAATTATTCACGGAATAACATTCGGCATAATTGGGACCTTTTGGTCTACGATAGGAGAGTGAATTCGTGCTTCCACACATCGCGTTGCCGGAGGCCCGGCACACTCTTGAACCGCGCATGTCCATTCTGACTAGCGTTTTGCGTACAAGCGTTGCTGCCTACAATGCCAGGCCAACAGCCTGGCAGTTCAGTCTTGACAAGAAGGCGCGGGCGTTACTTCTCAACAGGCTTTGGTATTTCCAGGTTGCACAAGCCTTGCATAACGACACTGGAATCCTACTTGTACCCAATCATGGAGAGTCATACTTCGTGATAGATGAGGCACTTGTGCTCCGCTTCAAACATCTCGGCGGGGATCTCCTGTCCAAGAATTATCAAACAGAGCGGATGCGTCATTGGAATCGGCAATTGCGTATGGAAGGCATACCGCCTTGGAATCGCTTGGAGTTTGGATATAGGTTAGACATAACCGGCACTACCATACGAGACGCTTTCGTCTTACTCCGCGAAGATAAGCGACTGTTGTGGATTTGGCAAGTCATGGGCTTGCCCATAAGTACTTTCGCAGCACAGACAGCATTGCCATTAACCTCATCAATACAGGGAAACTCTCAGTTGTTTGCATACAGTAACTACTCGGCTTGATGGAGGTCAGAATTGTCTCTATCAATCAGCAATGTTAACCCCGAGATGGTGACCTTGGCTCGAAAGTCGCGCCGTAAGACTCAGGTGCAATTAGCCAAGGACGCAGGAGTTACGCAATCTAAGATCTCCAAGTGTGAGGCAGGCGTGCTACCTGTCGATGAACAGATCCTGGAACAATTGTCTAGGGCACTTGACTATCCTCCCCAGTTCTTTTCACAGCAAACGGCGATTGAGGGACCCGGTATAAGCGAGCTCTTTCACAGAAAGCGTTCAAGGGTCGGCGTTGGCATACTCAATCAGGCGTATGCGTTAGCCGAGGTACGCAGACAGGAAGTGAACAAGCTACTTGAAGCCCATACTGAATCTGTGTCGAAAGCCCCCTTTCTGCCTATTGACGAGTTTGACGAAGATGCGACCCAGATTGCCAGAACCGTAAGGGCCTATTGGCAAATTTCCCCCGGCCCAATGTTCAATGTAACGAAGGATCTTGAACGTCACGGCTGCCTTGTCGTGGCACATTCATTCGGAACCCGTCTTCTTGACGGATTTAGCTGTCGATCTCTCGGAATGCCTCCAATTTTTCATCTGAGTCGTGCTCTACCACCAGACAGGTGGCGTTGGACACTTGCACATGAATTGGGACACGTGGTCATGCACAGCGAACCAGGCAGGCCCAGCAAACTCATGGAGCGACAAGCAGACCAATTCGCAGGGGAATTTCTCGCGCCCGAACGTGATTTGAAACCTATGTTGTGGAACCTAGACTTCGAGCGTCTCGCGGCTCTGAAAAGGGAGTGGAAAATTTCAATGCAAGCTTTGCTAATGCGAGCCTTCCATTTGGGAGCGATTTCTGATGGCAAGAGGCGACGAATGTTTATGGAACTCAGCAAGGCGGGTTATCGATTACGTGAACCGGAAGCGTTGGATCCCCCGATTGAAGTGCCTGCGAGTCTCTTCAACTTGGCCAGGTTTCACATGACGAAGCTTGAGTTCACTAGAGACGAGCTCAAGACATTCTTGGCAATAGGCGAACAGGATTTCCACACTTACTATCACGATCCTCACGATGTGCTGCACCAGACCATTGGTGTGTCTTGCTGACAGATGTTCCAAGATGGAGCATTAGGCATCGGTCATTCGTCTTCTTGACATTTATATGCCTGACACAGCATGAGTTGGAGGAAACGCCGACGTGGCGCGGTTGCCCCCAACCGTTTAGGGAATACTGAGCCGCCGCTTCTGCACACTGCGTTGCCCGGCTAGCCGAAGGCTTCCTGAGACTCGTCGTCGTCTGACTCGGATTCGGCGGTCTCCGGGAGTTCGCCGACGGGCATGTCGTCGTACAGGCTGAAGCGGGTCTCGGTACAGTACGTGGGAAGGTATGTCACCAGTTCGGCCAGGTAGGAACTGCACGCTATCTGGCCGTTTTAGCGTTCCGCGTCCGGCGCCTACAGGTCCAGCAACGTGTGGACTTGCCACGGTTACCCAACGTAGTGGAAGCTCAAGGCCATGAACGTAACCTGCATTGCTAGTCCAACTAGCATGGCGATCACACGACTGTAGAGTGCAAGTGGGCGACCGACGGTAAGACGGAACGAAGGTGATTGCCATTCCGGCGGGTGTTGCGCTACATCGCTGGATACCGGCCTACGCCGGTATGACGGAACGGCGATGATTGCCAGTCGGGCCGAAGTTTCAGGCTTGCAGGAGCTGGCTAGCCGGATGCGTCCTGGGTCTCGGTATCTTCGGACTCGGAGTCTGCGGTCTCCGGGAGCTCGCCGACGGGGATGTCGTCGAACAGTCCGAACAGGGTCTCGGTCCAGTCTGCAGGAAGGTAAATCACCGGCTCGGCCGGGTAAGAACTGTACGCCACCTGGCCGTAGTAGCGCTCCGTGTCAGGCGCCTTCAAGCCCAAGCGGAACGTGAGCTTGGCCGTGTAATCGGTGCCGCGCTCGGAAATCTTCTGGTACCTGATCTCGACGGTCCTCGACAGCGTGGACACGCCGTATGGCGCGCCGGCGCTGCCGACGTTGAACACCGCGATCGAGGCGTCCGGGGGGCCGTTCAGCAGCGGGAAGATCTCGGCCCAGCGCTCTTCATCCACAGGCTTGCGGTCTTTCAAGTCTTCCGGACCGGACACCCACCACTGGTCGTCGTCGTACCTGAACCGCAGCTCTTCGCGCTCTTCGCCCTCCAACGGCCTGTACAGTGAGAGGCCTAGAACGGTCTCAGGCAACTGGTCGTTGTGCCAGGGAGGGAGTGGCGGCTCCACGGCGAGGCGGGTGAGCACATCGCCCCAGGAGTCGTTGATCAGGTAAAGCTGATCGTACCCGGTGACCATTCCGTAACGGTAGAACCCGTTGGGGGTCTCGTTACCAATCTCCACTTTGATCTCACGTTCGCCCGAGAGTTTGACATCAATGACGGTGTACGGGTCGGTCAGTCCGTACTGATCGAGGTCATCGGGGGAGTCGATGAGCAGCCTGCGAGTCTTCGGCCCCGACAGCAGGACCGTCATGCCACCCCATCGCTGTGGATCGGCGGGCACATTTTCCGGATCCTCGAAGACCCAGACGCGTTCCTCGTTCTTAAAGAACCTGCGGTAGTCGTCGCCGTTCCCCACCGAGATCTCGGTGATGTCGTCCATAGAGACCTGGTAGAACCACGGCGCGTCGGGCTGGCGTACTTCTTCCTTTGCGAACGGGTTGATGAGCACGACGGCTACGACGACGGCCGCGACTACTATGAGACCGATTGTGAGTCGTAAGTTCATGGGCTACCGCCTTCGCCACCAGACATAGAAGCCGAGGAGGACCATCACGGCCGGCGGGAGGAACCAGCTCGACCACTTAATGAAGTCTCGCTCGCCCGCTGTGACCACCAGCTCCCTGAACGGGACCACCTTGGGCCTGATGGAGATGAGGTCGTAATCTTCGGCGAGCCAGTTGACGGAGTTGAGCAGCAGGTCCGCGTTGTCGAAGCTGGCATAGAAGCGGTTCTTGGGGAAGTCCGAGTCTCCGAAGATCACGAACTTGGCCACGGGCGGGTTGCCGAGGTCCGCGGGCTCCTCGGTGAAGGTCCCAAACGCCTCGATCACGGTGGCGTACGGCCAGACGTTCATCTCCTCCTCGTTCGGATTGAACTGGATCTCCTCCGGGTCAGTCTCCATCCAGCTTGGCGTGCTGACGATCATCCTGTAGATGTTTATGTACGTTGGGACGTCGATCTGATCGGTCACCGTGAGATCGACAGCCGTGGCGCCCGGGAAGATGTTGGTATTGAGCTGCTCGGTGATCGGGATGCCCTGGCGCGAGATGTACTGCTGGTTGGAGCGCTGGACGATGGGCGTCAGCGGCTCGTCCGCCACGGAGCTGAATATGTCTGCGATCGGATAGTAGCCTAGCTGTATGCCCCAGTTCCTGAGCAGGTCGGCGAACGACTCCGGCGTTTCGGGATCGAACAGCCCGAGCAGCCTGGCGCCCGCCACGGTGCCGTCTTCCCTCACGGCGCCCCGCTTCAGGTAGTCGAGGATTGCTTCCTTCTCTTCCGCGGTGAGGTCCTGCTGGGGGCCCGCGATGACAAGCACGGCGGCGTCTTCCGGCACCTCTCCTCTTTCCAGCAGATTCAGGAAGCGGACTTGGTAGTTGTCGCGCCTCATGCCGCCGATGGCGAGGTCATAGCCCTCGTCGCCGAGCTCCAAGGTAGAGGCCTCGACGGAGAGGCCCTTTTCCTTGTGTCCTGTGAGGAAGTAGACTTTCTTCTGCTCCTGGCCGGTGACAACGAGAATGCTGGCGATCAGTTCCTGCTCCGTGTAGTTGTTGCACTCAGGGCTGGGAATGCACCTCACCTCCTGGAGCCTGCCACTGCTCAGTTCTTCGAACATAAGCGTCGGGTAAGTTATGACGCCGTACCTGCTGGCAAGCGTCGGGTTCAACTCCGGGTCTTCGAGGCGGTATGTGAGCTTGTTGGTGCGGCGGGAGAGCTCGTTAAGCAGATCGGAAGTCTGCTCGGCCTGGAATTGCTCCCTCGCGCTGGAGGGATCGTAGAACAGGGTGGCCTGCACAGCGGTGTCGAGATTGTCCAACACGCTGACGGCCTGGGGCGAGAGTGTGAAGATCCGAGTGGCCGTGGCGTCGACTCTCAGCGAGTTCCGGAACAGGAGGAAGTTGACCAGGATGGCGATCACCAGGAACGCGGCCGACATGATCAGTATGTTTGCGCCATAACGACCCTGGCGGCCGATCAGGAAGGCGGCCACGTTCTTGGCCGAGAAGGCCAGCGCCAGGAACAGCAGCACGAGGCCGGCAATGAGCACGGTGAGCGAGAAGCTCTCTATCTGCGGGATTGTGAGGTAGAAGGTGATGCCGGCGATGACGCCGATGAAACCGGCGGCGACGCAGACGTAGCTCCAGAAGGATAATTTTCCAAACTCAGGCACGAGGCTTGAGAAGCGGCGGTCCCGGCGGTCTTGCCTACGGTCTCTCATGCTATCTCCACCTCCGGGTCTCCAGAGACCTGACCGTAAGGAAAAGGAACACGGCGGCGAGGCTTATGAAGTAAGCGACGTTGCTCAGGTCCAGAACACCTCTGGAGAAGTCGCCGAAGTGGTCGCTCATTGAGAGGCCGTTGATGATTTCTTTGGCGATACCTCCAACGCGGTTGCCAACCACGTCGGTGAAGGAGAGCGGCATGAGGATGCCCATGCCGATGACGGCGGCCACGATCTGGTTGCTCGAGAGGGACGATGCAAGGATGCCTACCGAAAGCGCGGCTGCGCCGTAAAGAATGAGGCCGAAGTAGGCGGTCAGTACGGGGCCCGTGTCCGGGTCTCCGAAGAAGTACAGGAGGAAGACGTAGTAAAGAGTAAGGGCCACGGTCACGATTAGAATTACCAGGGCGGCGAGATACTTGCCGACGACGACCTCCCAGTCCCGCACCGGGGCAGTGAGCAGAAGCTCCAAGGTGCCCAGCTTTTGCTCTTCTGCCAGAAGCCTCATGGTGAGGAGCGGAGACAACAGGATGAAGAAGAAGCTGGCCGGGACTATGTATCCCCTGACGTCGGCCTCCGAAAAGGCCTGGACCACATCGTTGACGAAGTAGATCCCGGTGAAGATCAGGAACATGGCACCCACGATGTAGGCGGTGGGTGTACCGAAGTACGCCCGAAGCTCCTTTAGGGCAATTACGAGCGTGTTGGTCATGCGTGCACTTCCTCGGTGGTCAGCCTCAAGAAAATCTCCTCCAGGGTCATTCCGAGGGCCTCGAGGCGAAGGAGGTCCCAATCGTTACGCACAACGGCGGAGGCAATCTGTGCCCGTACATCCACGCCGTGCTGTGCATCCACACGGAATGTGGTGCCGCAATCGTCCTCGTCCTCCGGGAGCGTCTCGACCTCGAGAACGCCTTCCACGCCCTTAATCGCTGCCTCCACCTCTCTGCGGCGCCCTCTGACCTCCAACTCTATGCGCTCGACGCCCCGGAGCCTGGAGGCCAGGTTGTCCGGCCGGTCCACGGCGACGATCTGGCCTTCGTGGATGATTATGACGCGCTCGCAGATCATGCTGACTTCCGGGAGGATGTGCGTGCTGACGATGAGCGTGTGTTCGCCGCCCAGGTCCTTGATGAGCTGCCGTGTCTCGACGACCTGGATCGGGTCGATTCCGATAGTCGGTTCGTCCATGATGAGGATGTCGGGATCGTGGAGGATCGACTGAGCGATTCCCACGCGCTGCCTGAAACCCTTCGAGAGCTTGCCGATAAACGAGCTTCTGTAGTCGCCAAGGCGGCAAATGTCGATCACCTCAGGGATGCGATCCTGCAACCACTTCCTGGACATGCCGCGAATTCTGCCCATGAACTCCAGGTAGTCTTCCACGGTCATTTCAGTGTAGAGGGGGACGGTCTCAGGTAGGTAGCCGATGTGCCTCCGGGCGCTGAGCGACTCGGAGACTATGTCGTAGCCTGCGACGGTCACTGAGCCGCTGGAGGGAGGCATGAACCCGGTGACGATCTTCATAGTTGTGGACTTTCCGGCCCCGTTGGGTCCGAGAAAGCCCAGTACCTCGCCCTGGTCGACACTGAATGAGATGTCGGTTATGGCGGGATAGCTTCCGAAGTACTTGGTTACTTGTTCAAGCTCGATCATCGGATGTGTTCTCTATAGTCAGATTTCATGAGTTGTCACGTTGATCTACGTTCGAGCCGGGCCGGTAGGATTTCATTCGGCACCCTTTAATCGTCTAATCGTCGCGATTGCTGTACCAAATAAGTATTTTACCACGGGGCGGAGGCGACGTCTGAACCCCAACCCGCCTGGATGGGGAAACGGCCAAGATGGTAAGATTCGATTATCCTGGAGAACCTGCTCTGGCTGGGCCGGTTACGCTCCCCGACGAGTATTCTTCCTGCAAAACATGGCCGACGGAATCGTATACATGGACCATGCCGCAACCACGGGCCTCAGGCGTGAGGCCCTGGAGGCGATGGTCCCCTACCTCACCGAGAGCTACGGCAATCCCTCCAGCATCTACACGCTGGCGCAGGAGGCCCGCAAGGCGCTGGAGGACTCCAGGGACGTGGTGGCCAAGGCGCTCAACGCCCGGCGGAGCGAGATCGTGTTCACCAGCGGCGGCACTGAGTCCGACAACCTGGCGCTCAAGGGCGGTGCGTACGGGCGTAAGCGGCAGGGGAACCATCTGATTACCACTGTCATCGAGCACCACGCGGTCCTCCACACGTGCGAGCAGTTGGAGGGTCAGGGGTTCGAAGTCACCTACGTTCCTGTGGACGGGGACGGACTTGTGGAGCCGTCGGACGTGGTTGCCGCCATGACGGACCACTCGACGCTGGTCAGCGTAATGCTGGCCAACAACGAGATCGGCACGATCCAGCCTGTCGCGGAGATCGCGGCCGCCGTGAAAGCGGAGGCGAAGCGTCGCGGCACAACGGTAACGGTCCACACGGACGCGGTCCAGGCGGCAGGCTTTCTGGACCTGGACGCCAAGGCGCTGGGCGTGGACATGCTGAGCCTCTCCGCTCATAAGTTTTACGGACCCAAGGGCGTGGGCGCGCTATACATAAAAAGAGGGGCTCCGTTCGAGGCGCAGCAGATGGGCGGAGGCCAGGAGCGGCAGCGTCGGTCGGGCACGGAGAACGTGCCCGGAATCGTCGGGATGGCGGAGGCGCTGAGGCTGGCCAGCATCGAGCGGGAGGAGTATTCTGCGCACTGCTCGATGCTGAGAGACCTGATGGCCGCCGGTATCCTGGAGCGCGTGGAGGGAACGCGGCTGAACGGCCACTCCACGAAGAGACTGCCCAACAACGTAAACGTCTCGTTCGCGGGGATCGAGGCGGAGCCGGTGCTGCTGGGCCTCGACTTCGCCGGGATAATGGCATCAAGCGGCAGCGCCTGTTCTTCCGCCTCGCTGGAGTCGTCCCATGTGCTGCTGGCCCTGGGGATGACCCCGCAGACGGCACAGGGCAGCCTTAGAATCACGGTGGGCCGGGAGAACACCCAGGAGGATGCGACCCGGCTGCTAGACGTGCTTCCGGACCTGGTGCGCCGGCTCAGAGGCATGCCGTCACTGGCGGGCGTGGAAATCTAGGAAACGGCATAGGCCTCAAAAGTATGTATACGAAGAAGTGGACGATAAGACCGGGCGCATCCCTTCACAGAGCGCTGGCGCTGTGCCTTGGGTTTGCGCTGATCGCAAGCCTGCTTGCCGCGTGCGGCGACGACGGGGAACTCCGGGAGCACTACTCACGCGGGAGGGCGCTGGACGTCTATGCTACGGAGCCTCAAATGCCGGACAGGATGGTGATCAGGACCGGCCGGCTTTGCGAGGACTCAGCGAGGCATCGTGTCCTGGAACATACCAACCCGAACCGCACATACGCTGCCGTTCAGGTTCGCGTGGTCAATCTCACATCCGGCGTGGTCCCGCTGTTCGTGAACTCGGAGTCGGCCCAGCTCGGCGACCCGCGTTCGGACGAAGTCTTCGCCCTGGACCCGTGCGCGGCGGGTGAAGAGTACGAGCTGCTGGATGGTGAGGAAACCACACACACTCCCCTGATCTGGGGCAATGTGGAGTTGAAGAAGGGGTTCCAGGTGAAGGGCTGGATGTTCTTCGACGTGCCCAAGGCGCTGACGCTCGATGTATTCCGGTGGCAGGACCCGGAGACGCAAACGATTGTCTATTCCCGCAACATCGTCGTAGAATGATCGACTGGGCAGAGCGAACGTGACACAACGGCGGGTGCTCGGCCCGAACCGGAGGTGAAGATGGCAGAGCCAACCGCAATTACTGACGAGACGTTCGGCCCGGAAGTCCTGGAGGCGCAAACTCCGGTGATGGTGGACTTCTGGGCTGAGTGGTGCGGCCCATGTAAAGCGATTGCGCCGATCGTGTCCGAGCTGGCGGACGAGTATAACGGCAGGATGAAGTTTGCGAAGGTTGACGTGGACACGAATCCGCAGGCGGCCATGAACTACGGCGTCCGAAGCATTCCGACTCTGTTGATCTTCAGCCAGGGGAGGCCTATGGACCAGATTGTGGGCGCGGTCTCCAAGCAAACGCTGAAGAACAGGATCGAAGAGGCGATAGGCTAGAAACGGGCCTTCGCTGCCGGCTCATATCAGCCGGGTGCGTACCATGGGAGCGGATGGGTCCTGGTGGGTCCCGCGGACTTCAAATCCGTTGGCCCCGGCCCTTCGGTCGGGGTGGTGGGTTCGACTCCCTCCCGCTCCCGCCATTGTCAAGTACAGAATCACTGAAAATAGCGGTTCTGTAGCTACAGAATGTGTCCAGTTACGTCTTGACGTGTCCGTTGCTGACTGCTAGAGTCCTGCCCGAAAGGTACACTGAAAGGTACACAACTGGGCAGGAGAGCCAAGATGGCGAACGTCAAGCACAACCGGCTCACGAATCAACAGGTTAAGACTCTAAAGCCTGGCGTCCACACGGATGGTGGAGGCCTGGTGCTGCGCGTCCACGAGGCCGGCAGCAGGAATTGGGTTCTCCGGCTGACGGTCAAGGGTTATCGGCGACATTTCGGACTGGGAGGGTATCCCGATGTGTCGCTCAAGGATGCCCGAACCGAGGCTGAGAGGATGCGCCAAGTTGTGCGGCGCGGCGAGGACCCAGGAAAGCCAAAGCAGCAAGTAGAGGAACCGGCTATTCCCACGTTCGCACAGGCCGCTGAGCGTGTCATAGAGTTGCGAGCTCCCTCGTGGTCCAGCGAGAGACACGCAACACAGTGGCGGGAGTCCCTGAGACTGCATGCGTTCCCCCGCCTTGAAGACCGTTCTATCGAGACCATCAGCACGGCAGACGCTCTGGCCGTCTTGGAACCCATCTGGAATACGAAGGCGGAGACGGCTGGGCGCGTCCGGCAACGCATGGCTGCTATCTTCGACTTCGCTATCGCGGCCGGTTGGCGCAAGGATAACCCTTGCAACGGTGCACTGAAGGCCGCGCTCCCGCGCCGAACGCGACAACGCCGCCACCATCCAGCGCTTCCGTACGATGAGGTGTGTGACGCGCTGACCGCGATTCTTAACGCCGCCGGACACACCAGTCCGAAGCTAGGATTAGAGTACCTGATTCTTATGGCTGCTCGCGCCGGTGAGGTCCGACAGGCGACGTGGGATGAGATTGACTACGCGACTCGGATTTGGACGGTCCCAGCAGACCATATGAAAATGCGGAAGGAACATCGCGTCCCGATCTCAGAGGGTGCGATGGCCGTCTTGGGGAAAGCGAAGGTGCACACGAACGGCAGGGGACTACTCTTCCCTTCGAACCGGAAGGCGGGTAGGCCGCTCTCCAACATGGCGTTCGAAATGCTACTCAGACGGGCTGGCTACGGCCATGTCACGGTTCACGGGTTCAGGGCGTCGTTCAGGACATGGACACTGGAACAGACTGGCGCTCCCTGGGCGGTTGCCGAGGCTGCACTTGCCCACAATCTCGGCGGAAGCGAAGTCATGGCCTACGCCCGCTCTGACCTCTTCGAGCGACGGCGCGCACTCATGGAAGAATGGTGGAGGTTTGTTGCGGATGCCTAAGTACATCAACGTGAGTCTTGACGGTCCCGACCTGTCGCCAGAGTCTGCTGCGATCATTGAAAGGCTACGGCGCAATCGGCAGGCGGTCGACAATGACGCCAAGGAATTCGATCGCCAGGATGAGCAGAATGTTCTGGAGTTCGCTGCGGATGCCGAGAAGAAGTACGGCACGCTGGGGAAAGGGGACAGAGTCGAGGTGCTCGTCAGGCTTTTCCGCGCCAAACCTGGCAAGTTGACCCAGCAGCATTTTAAGGAAATGCTCGACTGGTTTGATCGCAGTGACCCAACTCCAGAGGAAAGACGCAGGGTAACATCTGCTTTGGAGGCAGCTACGAAACGCAGGAAGATCCCCAAGCACTTGCGCCGGATGTACTGCAAAAGGCAGCGTAAGAACGTCACGCGTTGACACGGACAGGTCAGGATGCTAGTTTGGCTAAGTCACCGGCGAAGCAACGCGTTGTAGCAAACGAGATCTTTTCCCAGGTGGCCTAACAGCCACGCAGAGAGCGGACAGTCGCTCTAGTTTCGCACAACGGTTTTCGCCCCAATTGGCCTCTACGACGGCCATGCAGAGAGAAGGTGATTCTGCATGGCTGTGCTTTGCCTTTTTGAAGGCCCGCTAGGAACGGCCCATGCCGAACCCAGCGGGCCTTTTGTATTTCGGGAGGCAAAGGTTGAACACGAGAGAGAACGACCTACTCACGCGCGATGAAGTGCTGGCTCGGCTCAAGTGTGCCCGTTCCACCCTCTACATCCTCATGGATTCGCAGGGATTCCCTCGGCCCCTCAAGATCGCCACATCTAACAGATGGTTGAGAGTTGAAGTCGACAATTGGCTCAACCGCCAAGCGGCGATTCGCGTGAAGGGTAGGATGGTCTGATGAAGGCTGGGAATGCAGCTCTTTTCCTTCACCCAAGCCCCAGGAAGTCCGGCAAGTGGTGGCGTGTACGTTGTCCCGCTCACGGAGGCGATGGTTTTAATCTTGCCCTTGCAGACGCCGAGCGGGGCGGGTTGCTGCTTACATGCCAAAGCTGTACATGCACCAACAGGGAGATCGTGGAGGCAATTGAGCGCTTGAAGCCTAACTTGTTCGGCACAGGGCGAGGTACGAGCGCCCGTGGGTCCCTAACCGCCAAGCGAAGACGCTGCGGACCAGTAATGCCCTGAAAGGTAGGGTGTTGTTCTCATGAGTTGCAACGACGGCAAGACATACTCCGTGATCACTTCAACACTGTCTATCGCTTCTGCTGCATCTATTGCGAGTGCTAATCGCCCTTTCCGCTTTAATAGAGGGCGTTGGTACATCAACTGCCCTGCTCACGGCGGCGATGGCCAGAATCTCGCCATTTGGGATGGGGAAGACGGCATCGGGGCGAAGTGCCATTCTGTAGGTTGCACCTATGCTGAGATAATGCGGGCGCTCGACGTCCCGTGGAACCAACGACGACGACGAGCGCGAAAGTATGAAGCACGGTGCATGGCAACCTATGAACACCTGGATGGAACGCCAAGGGAGTCTTGGCGTGCTGACTACCCCGAGGACTTTCACGTTGCTGGCCCTTGTACGTACGGAGCCACGACAACGAGGCCATGCACGAAGGGTACTAAGCCCCACAAACACCTGTTTTCTAAGCCGTCCGGCCGCGTCAGGTCAGGTGTATTCCCGGTACTTTGGACTCTCGACCACCCGAACAACCTGCTCGTCATCACTGAGGGCGAGCCTGCGGCCTCTCAACTTGCCAACTATGACATTCCGGGCATCACGCCAGTCAGCTATTTCGGAGGTGGCGGCGCAGCCCGAGACACGTCTTGGGGCAGCACGTTGACCGGTCGCCGCGTAGTGATTTGGCCCGACCCTGATGCTACTGGGGAAAAGGCCATGAGCAACTTGTTGGCGATAGCCTACAAGACAGAGGCCGCCCAAGTCCTAGTTGTTCAAGTAGACGACCTTACTGACGGCGAAACTGGGAAGAGCAAGGATGCTGCGGACCTGGGGCGCGAAGAGTGTGAGTTGCGCATTCGTAGAGCGACGGCGCTGCCACTGGGAAGTTACAACTCAAGCGCATCAAACTTAGTTGCAACTCCGCCGGAACCCTTGAGTCAACGGAGGCTGGCTAAGTCCTTCGCATCTGAATGGGGGGAGAAGTACAGCTATGACGAGGCCTCCAACGTCTGGCGATTGTGGAACGGTGTCGCATGGCAAGAAACGGGCTTGGAGATCATGCGAGATATTGGAGAACACATCGAAAACGTGATGAAGCGTGAGGGAAATCTTAGCTCGCACTTTCTCAGCTTAACGGCGCTAACCGGCGTGAGGAAATTGGCCGAGGCTTTCCTTGCGGAGACTTTCGACGCCGACCCCGACCTGCTCGCACTTTCTAACGGAGAGGTGCTCAATGTCCAGACTGGCCAGCACGATGAGCTGAAGCGGAGACACCGAATCACACGGTTCTTGCCAGAGGGCATCCTGCATTCTCAGAGGCCGCCAAGAGACGGTCAGCCAGACGAGTGGGAGAACTTCGTTTGGAAGAGCCTTGAACACTACGATCCTGCCAACCGCGAAGAGGTTGCCACTTTCTTGCAAGAGTGGTCAGGAACGGCTCTGTCTGGAGACTGCCGCGACGAAGTCATGGCTTTTCTGTGGGGGCGCTCGGGTACAGGGAAGTCCACCTTCACCGAGACGCTGTTGGAAATGTTTGGTAGCTACGGGAAAATCGTGGCTGGCAAGCGAGTGGCAGGGCGCGAAGAGGGCCACTTGCAGTGGTTGGCCAACCTCGCAGGAATACGCCTGGTTGTATTTGACGAAATGCCTGAAAAGGGACGTTGGAGGACGGACCTTCTGAACCCTCTGATCTCCGGTCAAATGATTGAGGCGAACCGAATGAGGGAAAATAGCATCACGTTCAAGAGCCAGGCACACGTGATCGCTACGGGAAATCACCGGCCCGAGGCCCGGGCCTCGTCGGGACTGTGGCGACGCATGGTCATTGTAGAGTTTCAACATAAACCGGCTCGCGAGGACGTACATCTCAAGAAGCGCATGGCCACGAACCTCGGCGATGTGTACCGATGGGCCGTTGAAGGACTAAGAGGATGGATTCGCAACGGTCGGCATCTCAACATCCCCGATGTCTTGTTAGCGGGTACTCGCGATTATCGTGCGGCCGCCGATCCCGTGGCGCAGTTCGTAGAAGACTGTCTTGAGACAAAGCCGGGTGAATACGTCACGGTCACTACGCTCTACTCTGTGTTCACAGATTGGTGGAAGCAGAATGTTGGTGACATAGTTCCTGCCGCGCAGATGCTAAGCACGGCATTAAACGACTTGGGCCATGAACGGACCGCCAAACGAAGGGTGGCGGGCAAGGTTAAGAGGGTAAGGAATGGGCTCAAGCTACGAAATGAAGGGGTAACCGGTTGATGTTAACGACTGTGATGCCGAGGAATCGGACTCAGCGTCAACAGCCTCGTCGACGCTAAGGGAGAGTCTATTCTCCCGTTTGTGGGGCTGTGTTGACCATGTTGACGACGGAATGTAGCAGGTCCCGCGTGTGCGTGTGCGTGTGCGGGCGTACGAATGCGTGTAATGTCCTAAGAGTTCGTCAACGCTCGTCAACAGCAAGCAAGAGCTAAGGGATTTGTAGGAGTAAGGTGTTGACGAGAGGACGGTCTTCTCGTCAACAGGCTCGTCAACTGTGTAGAGGCGGGACTTCCCAATTGAGCCTGTCTCAAAAGTCTGATCTGGCAACAGGTATGTCTTCCGATGTACCTTTGATGCGACATTAGTTAGGGAGATTCTGAGATGCCGCTTCGACCGATGAACAGAGAGCAGATGTGGATGTTGCCGCCAAGGCTTGACGAGCTGTTGCCGTTGGATCATCCTGCGCGATTCGTGGCCGAGTTCGTCGACGTTTTGGACAGGGGTGCGTGGGCGGAGCTTGGCGTGGCGATAGAGAGTGATTCACTGGGAGCGCCAGCCTACCACCCCCGTGCACTGTTGAGTGTGTGGCTGTACGGCTTCATGACCGGGGTGCGCTCGTGCCGGAAGCTGGAGGCGGCCTGCCGGGACCAGATACCATACCTGTGGCTGACCGGGTGGCAGCATCCGGACCACAACACCCTGTGGAGGTTCTACAAAGGGCATCGGCAAGCCATGAGGAAGCTGTTCGAGCAGACGGTGCGCACGGCGGTGGCCATGAAGCTGGTGGACCTGGCGGTCCAGGCGGTGGATGGTACAAAGGTGGCCGCCAACGCCTCAGTGAACAGAAGCTACGATGCCGAGGGACTGAGTGGGCTGCTGGGTCGGTTGGACAAGGCGATAGACGACCTTGAGGCTCAGAACGAAGCAGGAGGAGACGCTGCCGTTGCCCATCTGCCTGGTGAGTTGGCCGACAAGGAGGTCTTGAGAGAGAAGGTGAGGCAGGCGATGGCCGACCTTGGGAGTCAGAAGCGCCATAAGCGTATCAATCTGACCGACATGGACGCCCGGCTTATGAAGGGCAGGCAGGGCATCGTGGCTGGCTACAACGCCCAGGCTATGGTCTCGCCCACGGACACGAAAGAGGGAGCGTCCGGCATGTTGGTCACCGCTGTGGACGTGGTGGAGCAGGCCAACGACAATGCCCTGCTGGCGCCGATGGTTGAGCAGGCCGAAGAGACGACGGGGACGAGGGCGCCGATGACGTTGGCTGACGCCGGATATTTCGCCGCGAGTCACCTGGCAGAGTGCGACCGTCGAGGTCAGCAGGTGGTGGTGTCAGAGGCAAGACAACGGTTCCTCAAAGACCCGTATCACAAGGACAGATTCACCTATGACGGGCACAGCGACAGCTTTACGTGTCCACAGGGGCAGACGCTCGAGTTCGTCCGGATACAGCATGCGAACAGAGTCCCGTTGCGCCTGTACCGGGCTTCCGGGGCCGTTTGTCAGGCATGCCCAGTCTTCAGGGTCTGTACCAAGGCCAAGGAGATTGGGCGAAGTCTGGCCATAGGGCCGCACGACGCAGTGCTACGTCGCCATCGCGCCTGGATGTCCACCGCAGCAGCCAAAGAGGCTTACGGGCTGAGAAAGCAGCTGGTCGAGCCGGTCTTCGGAATCATCAAGGAGCAACAGGGAGCACGGAGATTCCTGCTGCGTGGCCTCGCCAACGTGGCGGCCGAGTGGACCGTATTGGCCACCGCTTTCAACCTGCGCACCCTGTGGCGGGCCTGGCGCTCCCGCTCCTTCATCCAGCTACCCCACGGGCCGAATCTCCATCCCACTTCCTGATCCCAACTGGGCCGGCAATCACCCTTCGCCAATCCATCGCCACCTTCAACTCTCCCGGCAAGGGTTGTTCAATAAATCCCACCGGCTTAATCCAACTGCTCCTACCTCCCACCCTCTACATCACTTTTGGGACAGGCTCAATTGTGAACTCCCAGGTCTCTGTCATACCTGAGAGACAGATGCAAATGAAACCTGGAGAACTCATACGCTGGCATCTGAGAACGTGTCGAGAGCGATGCTAGTTGAACTTAGGAATTGCGCCTGTAGCCTAACGGAGCAAGGGTCAATTGAAGGGGCGCTTCGCTCACAAGGGGAGCAAACGCCCGGCCTCACGCAGGTTCTTCCGGCGCTGTTGTGCGTCCGGCATGACCTCTACTAGCAGGCCCCAGTAATCTGTTGAGTGGTTCCGATAGGTTAAGTGCGCCAGCTCGTGGGCAACGATGTACTCAATGAGCGCTGGCTTCAGCATCATGGCCCGCCAGTTGAAGCGGAGCGTACCGTCGGGCGCGCAGCTCCCCCAGCGCTGGCGCTGGTCGCGTACGAGGATCGGCGACATCTCTCCGCGTCCGAGCCTAGGCCACCAACGCTCAACTACAGCTGGCAGACGCGCGGCGGCTCGGTCGCGGTACCACGTAACGACGGCTCGTCGAACGCGCTCGTAGCGTACGTCATCGCCCAAAGTGTTCGGTACGGCGACTCGGAAGCGCCAGTGATCGAACCGGACCTTGGGTGACCTAACCTCTGCGGATTCGACAAGCAGTCGAACGTTTCGTCCCAGGTACTGGTCTGCTGTCGACGCTCAGCGATTATGTCCGCCTAAGTGCCAAGGGAAAATGTCCTCTGAGTAGATTGCCATGCTAGCTGATTACGGTACTTCCGACGTTGCGCGAGCGCGCCATGGGTGGGGTTTCGGCATTCATGTACTTCCTTGCAGTGTCCCGGTGGATGCCCACTTCCCGGGCGATCCCACGGATGGACAGGCCCTTGCGTTTCGCCTTCTGCACCGCCTTCCATCTCGCCGTCTGTAGTGGGGTGGGCTTTCTGGGTCGCGGAGTCACAGTCCTGCGAACTCTTGCGGCGCCGTTGCGGTCGGCATCGTCGCGGAGTCTGTCCGCTTCGAGCATTGTGCCCATTGACTCCACTTCGTCCTCCGGCCTCCTGATGACACCGTTGGTGTAGCGGCTGGGACCGGTCGTGTGTACGGTCCGCGTGCCGAAGCTGCGCAGGATACCTGGTCGCGGAGGCGCTTCCTGGGAGGCGACGATACGCCCTTCGTGTTGCACTGACAGCCGGCCGTCCAGTGCTTCGAGCACTTCCACCGCCGACCCGGCAAAGCTCGGTCGAGCCTGATCGGGAAGCAACTGCAGGGTGCGCCAGCGGTACTTCACAGTGTTGTCCCGGCCAACCCGGCGCCTGTACTTCAGGCATAGGACTGTGTCCAGGCACGTCCCCGGATCCAGGACCCGATACGCGGTGTCTGCGTGTTGCGACGGCACACCAAAACGTTCATTGAAGCGGGGAAGGAAGTCGTTGAGCACGCGGTTGGCGTCATCGATGGTGGTCGAGCCTGCGAGCCTCAGCTCCGTGACCAACCTGTCCTGAAGTGTGCCCGCGGCGCGTTCCACTCGGCCTTTGGCTTGCGGCGACCGTGCGAATATCAGCTGTACGCCGATCTCACCCATCGCGCGAGAGAACTGGGTGGGGGCGGAGGCGGTCTCTGACGGCGGCGTGTGCTTGAAGACGCCATGGCGGTCTGAATAGAGTGCGAGAGGTATGCCGTAGCTCCGTATCAGAATCCGCATCAGCAGTAAGTAGCTGCGGGTGTTCTCCAACTCGCAGAACAGGGCGTTGACGACACAGCCGGTAGCGTCGTCGACCGCCAGCAGCAACGTGAACTGGGGGCCATCTTCTCCCAGCCATCTGTGGTAGCTGCCGTCGATCTGTATCAGCATCCCCTCGCGGGCCATCCGCTGCCGTCGAACACGATGCTTCGGCGGCCTTCGACGGCGGGGGCTGCTCACACCGGCGTCGGTCAGTATCTTGCGCAATGTGTTACGTCCGATGTCTATGCCCTCTCGCTCCCTCAGCAGTTCGCTCAAATGCGTGTGGTTGACTCCCGCGTATCGGGTCCGCGCCAGGACCACCACGTCGGTCGCCAACGGGTCCGGTGTAGCGTTGGCCGGTCTGAGACCTCGATTGCCGTGAGCGAGTGCGGCTGCGCCGTCCCTTCTGTAAGCCGCCAGAATACGCCTGGTGTGGCGCGCGCTCACTCCCATCAACGTGGCTGCCTGCTCCGTGGTCATATGGTCCGCCACCAAACTGTTGAGAACCTGAAGCCTCGTCTGCTCTTTCTGTGTCAATGTCACATGCTCCTTCATGCGGACATTTTCGCTTGACAGTTAGCGAGGACTTAATCGCTGAGCAACAACAGGTCTGCTCCCCGAAACTTGGACCAGTTCTTGGGGGGCAGGTCAATTTCATAAGCGAGAAGAGGAATTCCGGCTCAATTCGAACTCTGTCAACCTCAAAGACCGTGTACATTGGGCTAATTATTCCAAGATCAGCGTCCCGAAGAATGCCTAGCGAACCCTCATCAAGGTGGATGGTCGCGTATGCTAGGTCGCCATGCCGCACAATCTTGTAGTTGCTCGTGTCACGTGAAAAGACCTGCCTATCAAAGTACTCAAGCGAAGGAACGAAACCGGCGTGCTTTGTGACCGAGAAGACCTCCGCCTGATGACCAGAGTTGGCGCGTTGGTTACTTTCGTGGATCAATTCCCCAAGCCGTACCATTCGCCATCCATGTGGCACTTTTGTCTCGCTCCCTGCCATTGTTTACTCGCGCGCGTCCAGCCGGTTGAGGCTTCCGCTCCAAGCGAGAATCCGCTCGTCCGAGGTTACGAGGCTGTGGCCTTCCAGCGCCGTGGCTACGATGATGCGGTCGGCGGGATCGGCGTGGAAGCCGGTTAGGGCGTTGGCACGGATACCGATCTCGCCGTCGACGGGTATCTCCGCTAGTCCCTGCCCCAGCAGCTCCCGGCGCCAGCGCAGGACGTCTTCCGGAAACTCGCTGCGCCCCTTTGCCCGCAGCAATGCCACCTCCCAGAAGGTAATCGCGGACACTGCGGCCGCATCGGTCATCCATGCCTGTTCAAGCTCCCGTCTGGACCGGCTCCCCAACCGGCGGTCTCCGATTCTCAGCCATAGCAGTACCTGGGTGTCCAGGATCAGCATGGCTTGCCATCTATCAGGCCTTGTTCCGCCTCCCAGACCACGTCAACCCCTTCGCCTCGGTCAAGGGCGTCGATGACCTCCTGGAGGAACGGATAGCGGCCCTTGTCCACTCCAAAGTAGGTCTTCGGCTTCTCCCGGTACGGCGCGAGCCTGGACACCGGCCGCCCGTGCTTTGTGATGACGATCTCCTCGCCGCTCTCGGCCACTTCGTCCATGAGCTGGAGACACTTCGCCTTGAACTCCGACGCTTTGATGGTCCGCGCGGTGGTGGTCCCGCCTCCGTCAATTGACATCTCATACTCTCCCTGAAAATGTGACCATAAGTCTAGCATGGTCGCGACCATAGTCATATTTGTGCTCGCCTATCGCACGAACCCCAGTTCCGCCAGCAACTCGTTCATCTTCGCCACTGCCTCGTCCCGCCGCTGTGTCAAGGGCGGAGCGATCTTGTGCCACGGGGCGGAGCAAAGCCGTACCACTCGGGCGCAACTGTGCAGCAAAAATGTCTGCCAGTGAGGGTGTAAACGGCGGAGTGATAATGTCGATGGTCAGGATAAATGTCCGGCTAAGTGGCCAGCATAAATGTCACTGGTGTTACCCGTGAGGTTAACAGATGTCCCCTACTGGACCCGATCTGGGTACAAGGGTGGACTCTCGGCCTCCATGTACTTCTTCGCAGTGTCCCGGTGGATGCCCACTTCCCGGGCGACGCCTCGAATCGACAGCCCCCTGCGCTTCGCCTTCTGCACAGCCTTCCATCTTGCCGTCTGAAGTGGAGTGGGTTTCCTACGCGGCGTGGCAACGGCTCTGCGGACTATGGTTGCGCCGCTTTCTTCGACCACGTTGTCAGAATTGGAGATGTCGGTCCCGGCGTCGAGTTCCGCCAGGATCACCTCCCAGCGCCTGCCCAGACCGTTGAGGCCGCCGTGTTGGGCCGACCCGTTTGAGGAAGGGCCGGTCAGGCCTCTGAGTCTGCCGGGACGGGGTGGCGCCTCCTGGCTGGGGATGATCTCTCCCCGGTACCGCACAGCCAGCTGCCCATCCAGGCCTTCCAGGACCTCGACCACCGCTCCGGCGTAGCTGCGCCGCTCCGTCCCCGGCAGCAGCTGAAGCGTTCTCCACCTGTACTTAACAGTGTTGTCCCTGGCCACCCTGCGGCTGTGCCTGAAGCAGAGGACGTTATCCAGACTCACGTCCGGCTCCAACATCCGGTAGGCAGCCTCAGGGTGCTGTGCAGGCACTTCGAAGCGAGTGTTGAACTGGACGAGGAATTCCTTCAGCACGACGTTGGCCTCCTTGATGGTGGTTGCGCCTGCGAGCCGAAGCTCAGTTACCAGCCGGTCCTGGAGGATTCCAGCTGTGCGCTCCACTCTGCCCTTCGCCTGCGGCGAAAGGGCGAACACCATCTGCACACCCAACTCGTCCATCGCACGACTGAACTGTGTGGGTGCACGTGCTAGCCCGGACCCGGGCACGTTCTTGAAGACTGAGTGCCGGTCGGTGTAGAGAGCAATGGGTATGCCGTAGCGCTGCATCAGACCCCTCATCAGCAGGAAGTAGTCACGGGTGTTCTCCTGCTCGCAGAACAGGGCGTTGACCACGATGCCAGTGGCGTCGTCCACGGCCAGCAGCAGCGCAAAGGGCGAAACTTCGTCTCCAAGCCACCGGTGATGGCTGCCGTCCACCTGTATCAGCATCCCCTCACGGGGCATCCTCTGCCGGCGAATGCGGTGCTTGGGCGGCCGACGGCGGCGTGGGCTCTGAAGGCCTGCGCCCGCCAGGATGCGCCGCAGTGTGGTCCGACCGATCTCTATGCCCTCACGCTCCCTGAGCAGTTCACTCAGGTGAGTGTGATTGGTTTCCAGGTAGCGGGGGATCCAGCAAGACGCAGGACCTCTGACCTCAGCGGCTCTGGTGTCGCGTTGGGTGCTCGGCGTCCACGATGACCATGAGCGAGTGCGGCTGCTCCCTCCTTGCTGTAAGCTGCCAGGATGCGCCTTAAGCTGCCAGGATGCGCCTGGTGTGGCGTGCGCTCACTCCCATCAACGTGGCCGCCTGATCCAGAGCCATGTGCCCTGCCAGTAAGCTGTTGAGAACCTGAAGCCTTGTCTGATCTTTCTGCGTCAATGTCACATGCTCCTTCATGCGGACATTTTCGCTTGACAGTTAGCGAGGACTTAATCGCTGAGCAACAACACGATATCTGCAATCTCCAGCATCGCCTCGACCATGCCGTGGATGTGAACCTCGTGCAGGGTTGCATCGATATCGGCCATCAATTCTTCGTAGACGCATGCGGTCTCCCTGTCTTCTTGGGTGGGCACAATGGGCCTCCTCTGAGGCAAGAGGCGAGCGAAACGTCTCACTCCTGACCTTCGCGGGTAGTGCTGAAGCCGCGAGGCACCCTAGGGTGGGGCTGGGGACGCAAAGCACTCACACGAGAGGGCACTGGACCCGAGTACCTGCGCTCTGCTCGCCGGACAGGGAGTTCCTCTGGCGGATCTGGGCTAGGTCCGGGCGGGGGCAGCATCCGTTTTGCCCGCCACCGTGGCGCGATCAGACCCAGACTGGGGTCCGGGCAGCGGCAACGGCAGACCATCCAGTTTGACAGCTAGCCCTGCTAAGATGGATGGAGAACGATGATGAAGAGACGCGAGTGTGGTTTTCTGGAGTGTGGTGGAGATCCCCTTCCCTTGACAGTCGATCCGCCGCCTCATTAGGATGCCTCACCATACTGGGGAGTTGAGGAGGCACAAGGATGACATCTCCAGGGGGCACGAACTTCACGATCATCTCGATCGCAGTGATCCTGTCGGGGCAGTCCCCACCCTCCGTTGGGTCCGTGTCGGGTGAACAAGTCAGGGAGCTGATCGGCCATCCTACGAGCGTGATACAGGGCGCGAATGGTCAAGCCTTCGTTACCAGCGCCCAAGGACAATTTGAGCTCTTCCTGCTGCAAGGGAACAAGATTGATTTCAGGGACCTAAGCGGGGACATTCGCCGAGCATCCGACCGGATGCCCAAGATCGTCAACGGGTTCTTAGAACAACTGGGCAAACCCGCGTTAGAAAGTTACGGAGTAAACTTCGTTGTGGAGTTGGAGGAGGGGAACCCGGCGGCGTGGCTGTCGAGCACTTTCTTGAGCCCCGACCTGAAAGGGAAGATGGGAGGAGGGCCGCTGTCGAGCAACCACATCGGCATCACCTTAGACCAATTCGATAGCGTCGTGACACTGGGCTTCACCGACGGCGGGGGGCGCAGGGTGGGCGTCAGTTACAATGCGATCAGGCAGCTCAAAGCTATCCCCGACCCTCAATCACTCGGGCAAGAGTTGAGAGATCGACATTCAGTCCTGTCGGGGATTTTGGATGCCCTGAGGAGCAAGAATTGAAAACCACGGCCGCCTCGCCGGAACGTGATGTGTTCCAAATGGAGAACCCAGCGCGTCGCCCAGCAACGGGGTCCGGCGCGGACCTCCAAGCTAAGGACGCGTATGCTGTGTACCCTAGAGTGTTTGGTAATGCTAGAAGGCACGTCCTCTTCGCGCGCGTGCATGGCGACGCCATCCTGACTATGGAGGCACCGCGCTCGTTTGCAATGCCGTCGGCATTACTTTGTGATGCTCACGGTGGGGGTGACGAAGGCAACTTCACGCCGCTCCCACCCCTAGAACAGAAGATCCATTCCCCCTGGTGGAACATCGTGCGTGTGGGACGGACGGATCCCGAGACCCCTGGGATCCTTGACATCGATGACGTCACCATCTCCCGAGTATTCGAAGAGGCCCTCACCATCCTGGACGAGTCTTGGGTTAAGGTTAGCGTTGAGGCTGATAGAAGGCTTCGCGAGCTCAGAGAGCTTGAGCTAGGTTGGGACGGATGCGATGGAGTGCCCATCCCTGAGGAGGTGATCGGGACAACAGAACGCGTCCTGATCGAGTTCCGAGATCTGGTCGTGAGTCAGTTCGGCAATCCGTACATCTCCCCATTATCCGACGGTGGCGTTGACCTTGAGTGGGAATCGGTTTCGGGGGCAGAGTTGCTCTTGACGATCCACTCCCCTGAGGCAATCACTTATCTGCTAGATATCCCCACAGGGGACGGTAGAGTCGAAGAATCTGAGGGACGGGTGCCACAGGACTCCACCGTGGTTGATCTGTTTTCGAAGTTCACGTAGAAGGGCCGAGTCTCAGTGGGGAAACCGGGGGAGTTTCCCCGTCCGCTCAATCCGGATGACGAATTCTATCGGGCCCTCTTGCCCTGCTGGATCAGGGATAACGGCACGGTAAGTCCCTCGGCCTTCTACCCGTCAAAGTCCGACCAGACGTTGTCAGTGGATTGGTCAGAATTGTCGACCTACGAACAGACATGTGAGAGATGGGTGCATCGGGGAGAAGGCAGAGGCGTAGCGTCGGTTACTGCCGAGCTGTGTCGGGAAAACGAGCAGCAAATCCACTACGACCCCGACCCTGAGAACGGCAACCCCGCGCACTCGAAGGTCTTCAAGAAGCCAGAAGCTACCATCAGCAATAACCGCTTTAGGAAGAGAATGGCGCGAGGAGCATCACTCGTGCACGTTCACGGAACTCCTCTGCCATCTAGCCCAACCGCTATAAGATAAGCCCCCGCTCGGCGCTTTCTCCGATCCCGTGACATCCTGCTGAGCCTCGCACGCGCGCATAAAACCTCAGCCCCCAGTTCTTCCCAGTAACCAAGCCCCAGACTTTTGCACCTTCCTCTACTTATCCCGTTTGAATGCGTACCAGGGAGAAACATCATCTGGCCAGAGCAACGGAGGTCTCTGAGCGAGACTTTGGGCTCAGCAATTCTGATTCCCTCTAATATGATATACCCGCGTCCTATACACATACACACACAACAAGGCTTCATTTGTAGCTAATGGGCTACCTCGTGACTTCAGTAAGCGTATGCTAAACAATCATTAGGACTACATGAAGAGGGTATTATGGCTAAGCTACATCCGGACATGGTGAGGCAACTGCGACGGTACTATTCTCACGGCTACAGCATCGCCTCTCTCGTCGACGCCTTCGGGCTGTCAAGGAGTTGCGTGCATGGGGTTGTGACTGGCAAGACCCATCGGAACGTCAGAGAAGGTGATGTGCTCCCGCCGCTGGTCGAGATCGTACGCTCCAAGCCAAAGCGCCTGCCAGATGGTGCATCGTTGCCAGTGAAGCAAACGTCTCCGGAGTTGCGCGCACGATACGCTGACATAGCAGCGCATCTGAAGGCTCAGAGTCGAACTCGGCGTCAGAGTTAAGGCAACCGGTGAGCCGAATCAATTCTAGGATTTCTTAACCAAGATTCGCTGTCATGGAAGGGTTGAGTCGAGTTGAACAGGAAGTCGAAAGGTACACTCAAAGGTACATAGGGAGTACAGAAAACGCCTATGGCTGGCCATAGGCGTAGCTGACTCGGGCCTTGTGCGACTCCCTCCCGCTCCCGCCAGTAACGGCAGTGCTTCGGGCTTCAGTCGGAACTCGCTCCGATGGCCGTGCGGCTGTTTCCCACGACCCAACCCTTAAGGAAGAGTGCTGCGGCTAAACGCCCAGGCGCGCGTGAGCGGTTGTTTGTTAGGAGCTGTCAGCCTGGGCGGCGGCCTCCGGGATGCGGCCTCCCGTGCCCCGGAACCGTGCCGATGGATGGCTCGGCTGTGTGAGCCGATGCCCCTTGCCGAAGTAGCGCTCCCGCAGCGTTTCCCCTTCTTCGTACTCTCGCCTTAGGACGCCCCGACGCTGGAGCTCCGGCACTACAAGGTCCACAAAGTCCTTGTGGGATTGGGGTTGAATAACGGGCTGGATGATGAATCCGTCGACATCGCAGTCCATTGTGGCCTCCATCCTGTCCGCAATTTGGGAGGGATCGCCCACCCATCGGTTGTCCATCCGCTGGGCCAACAACTCCCGTACCGTTTTGCCGCGCATTCGGAGGGCAGTAGCCCTCATGCCATCGGAATCGACGTTTTCTAGCGGAGTGTCGGGGTCGACACCCGCGAGGTCAATGCCCGTCCAGCCGCCGTAGAGGGCAAGCTGACCCTCCAGAGAGGTGTACTGCCTCGTCTCTTCGTTCTTGCGCTTTGCCTCGGCCTCCGTCTCGCCGACTACGGGCGTGATGGACATGAGCATCTTCACCCCGTGCGGGTCCCGGCCGAAGGAGGCTACGCGCTCCCGGAAGGAGGCCACGTACTCCCGCAGTTCGGCCCCCCTTCCGCCCATGAAGATCGCCTCGGCGTGCTTCGCTCCGAAGTCGAGGCCGCGGGGCGACGCGCCCGCCTGGTAGAGCACCGGTGTCCGCTGCAGCGATGGCTCGCACATAAGCGGCCCTTCGACGGAGAAGTACTCGCTCTTGTGGTCGATGCTGTGCACCCGTGCGGGGTCCACGTACATGTTTCTTTCGATATCGCGGACAACCGCGTCGTCTTCCCAGCTTGCCTCCCACAGCTTGTACACAACGTCCATGTACTCTTCGGCGCGCTCGTAACGCTCGTCGTGCGGCAGAAACTCGCCGAGGCCGTTGGCCTCGGTGTTCTTGACGTACGAGGTGACGATGTTCCAGCCGATGCGGCCCTTCGTGTAGTGGTCGAGCGAAGTGAAGGCCCTGGCGCACTCGTAAGGCGCGTGGAAGGTGGTGCTGTACGTAACCGAGAAGCCAAGGTTCTTGGTAGCCTGGCTTAGCGCGGATATCAGCAGCATGGGATCGAGGCCCGGAGCCTGTACCGCGTGTTGCAGCGCGGCGTCCCGGGTGCCGCCGTATCCATCGTAGATGCCGTGGATATCGGCCAGGAAGAAGGCGTCGAAGCAGCCTCTTTCGAGCGTTTTGGCAATATCGATCCAAACATCGAGGTCTAGGTACCCGGGCGACATCTTGTCGTTCGGGTTCTTCCACTGCCCGATGGCCTGCGAGACTGGACAGCACTGGGAAAAAGCGTTGAGGTGCATCATGGCTTCTGCGCCGCCTTTCACTCCCGCGCCGGAGCGGGCCCAAGGGATGCCGGAATCAAGGATGTTAGGTTAGGAACACTGGGGCATAGTGTCAAGCTGGGAGGATAGCCGTTCACTCTCCGCCGCCTTAGGCTGAACGCTGCCCCTACACTCTCAGCCAGGTTCTTCACAGCGCATCGAGTAGCGGGTTATGAGCGAGTCGCGCTCCGCCTGCGAATGAGCCAGAACGCCCCCGCGATTCCAACGAATGCAGCCGTAAGGAGCGCTGCGAACTCCTAGCGAAGCAAGGCCGTCCAGCAGCAGGAGTCAGGCTGAATAGGAGTGTAAGGCCGACGTTGACCGGGTCCGGGCCCGCAAGTACCATCGCCGCATTCGGAGGAGGGCGAGGCGATGGACTACAAGTACGACGCTATCATCGTGGGTGCGGGGCACAACGGCCTGGTCACGGCAGGGTACCTCGCCAAGAACGGGCTGTCGGTTCTGGTGCTGGAGCGGCTCGACAAGATCGGGGGCGCGGCGACGACCGACGAGTTCGCGCCTGGGTTCAGCGGCCCGATGTGCTCGTACGCTTGCGATCACCTCCAGGGCAAGGTGATCGACGACCTCAACCTCAGGGAGCACGGCTTCGAGTTCGTTCACTCGGCGGACGAGGCCCCGTTCTCGATGGGGTTCCACCCGTTCCCGGACGGCACGTTTCTCGGCGGCCCCGGCGTGGCGAGCCACCTGGACGCTGCGAACCAGATACGCGAGTTCTCCGAGCACGACGCGCGGTCCTACTTCGCGTGGAACGAGTTCTGGGACCGGGCGGCCGCGGTCCTGCACAGGTACTTCCTTACTGAGCCGCCGACGCTGGCGGAAGTCGCGGCAGACGTGCGAGGCACGCGGGAGGAGGAGGTCTGGGAGCGGCTGGTCACGTGGAGTCTGTCCGACCTCGTAGAGCACCACTTCGACGACGATCGGGTGCAGGCTAACTTCATGAGCGTCACGGAGGCGGACCCGGACTCGCCCGGAAGCCTGTTCTGCATCGCGCTGATCCGGTGCGGCAAGCTCAACAGGCCGGAGGACCGGGGAGTACCCAGGATGAGCATGGGCACGATCACGAAGGCGATGGCGGAGTCGGCCAGGACATTTGGCGCGGAAATCAGGACGCGCGCGCCAGTGGCCGAAGTTCTCGTGGAAGGCGGTGACGCGGTTGGTGTCCGGCTGGCGGGAGGCGAGGTGATTCGCGGTTCGGTCGTCGTCTCCAACGCCGACCCCAAGCGAACGTTCGGCACACTGTTCGAACCCGGTGTCATCGGCGAGGAGACGCACAAGAGGCTCAGTCGCTGGAAGACCAGCGCCGGGTGCGTGAAACTGCTGGCGGCGATGAGGGAACTGCCTGACTTCTCCAGGTGGCTGGGCGACGGCTACGACCGCAACTCCGTCCTCAACGTCAGGATGATGCCGTCGATGGACTACCACCGGCAGAGCTGGCGGGACGCGGCGTCGGGCAGGCCCACCACGTGCCCGATAATGCACATCCAGCTGACGACAACCGTTGAGCCGGACCTAGCGCCCAGAGGAGGGCACGTGATGTCCAATTGGGTCCTGTACGAGACGCCCGATCTCGCGGAAGGGACGTGGGACGACTACAGGGACGAGGTGGGCGAGCAGATCATCGACGTGATAACGGAGTACGCGCCGAACTTCCGCGAGAGCCTGATCGACTGGACCGTGCAGACTCCGATGGACATAGAGGCGCGGGTGGGCATGACGGACGGCAACATCCGGCACCTGGACATGATTCCAAGCCAGTTGCTTTCGCAAAGGCAGTCGTACCGGACCGAGGTAAGAGGGTTCTACATGTGCGGCGCCGGAACGCACCCGATGGGCGAGGTTACCGGTGCGCCGGGGCACAACGCGGCCCACGCGATACTCAGGGACCTGGAGCAACTGGTGTGACCCTCGAAACGGCTTGGCGGCTTGACCTGCATCGGCCCCACAAGCGAACGACACCCAGGAGGTAACACATGAAAGCAGCGGTGTTCCGCGAAGTAGACGTTCCGCTGGAGATCGAAGAGGTCCACATAGACAGCCCTGCGCCGCACGAGGTGCTGATTCGCACCGGTGCGTCGGGCGTTTGCCACAGCGACCTCCACTACATGGAGGGCAAGTACTACATGGACACGCCGGCGGTGTTGGGCCACGAGGCTGCCGGCACCGTGGAGGCCGTGGGAAGCCAGGTGCGGTACGTGAAGCCGGGCGACAGGGTGATCACGTGCTTGTCTGTGTTCTGCGGCGAGTGCGACATGTGCCTGAAGGGCAGGCAGGTGCTTTGCAGACGAGAGGCCGGCGTGGTCAGGGAGCCGTCCGAGCCCCCGCGCCTCAGCCAGAACGGGTTGCCGGTCACGCAGGGGATGGTGCTGGGCGCGTACGCGGAACTGATGCTGGTGCACGAGCACTCGGTGGTCAAAGTCCGAGACGACGTTCCCTTCGAGGTACTGGCGCTGATCGGCTGTGGCGTCACGACCGGAGTGGGCGCGGCGCTCAACACGGCGCGCGTCGAGCCGGGCAGCACGGTGGCCGTGCTCGGTTGCGGCGGCGTCGGCCTGAGCGTCGTGCAGGGCGCGCGGATCGCGGGGCGCTGGGCGGATCATCGCGGTCGACACGGTGGAGACGAAGCTGGGCATGGCGCGAGAGCTTGGCGCCACGGACGTGGTCGACGCTTCGGGCGGAGACGTGGTGGAGAAGGTCCTTGGCCTGACCGGCAACCGTGGAGTGGACTACGCCTTCGAGGCGGTGGGCGCGAAGCAGACGACGGAGCAGGCGTTCGAGATGCTTGACGACGGGGCTACAGCCTATGTGCTGGGCATGGTGCCGGAGGGCACGAAGATAGAGATCAGCGCGGACACGTACCTAAGGCGCGAGCGGCGGATTCAGGGAAGCACGATGGGTTCCAACCACTTCCGCGTAGATATGCCGCGCTATATTGATTTCTACCTGGATGGACGGCTGAAGCTGGACGAGATGGTTTCGCAACGCATGAAGTTGGAGCAGATCAACGACGCGTTCGAGGACATGAAGCAGGGCCACGTTGCCCGGACGGTGCTCATGTTCGATTAGGCGCCGGGGCGGGCCCTTGGGCATATCCTCTCATTGGGCCGGACTACGCCTCGAGCGAAGATAGAAACGTGGGGGAGTTGAGGATTCTCGCTCCCCGATGTTCGCCAAGCGGCAAGAGATGACGCCTGTCGCCGGTGATGATGTAGTCCGCTCCAGCAGCAGTTGCGCAATCGAGTATGCGATTGTCGGCGTGACCTCCCTCGATTACTTCGGGCAGTCCACTGGGCTCAATCATGTTGGCCGCACTTCTCAGCGCGCTGAGCGCCTGTTTTTACGTTCCTCATCCAAACCGAATTTGCGTACAAGCACGCCAGCGACTGGTACTACTAACTGGCACGCTGTTTCCTCAAGAAGGATTGGTTCTGTCTCACGACGCCAGTGACATCCAATCTGTACTGAGCCATCGGTTCGCTAACGCCGCACTTCTTCGCGATGTCTTTCGCGCTAGATCCCCTCCGGACTTCGGCTAAGAGCAATGCCCGGGGCAGAAGGAGGCACCCGGACAGCCATCCAGCTTCTTCCTCCTGAGTGGGATCACAGGTCAGGAAAGTGATGTCACCAAGCCTCTCAACCCGGCTCAACTCATGTTCGAGAAGGGTGTGCGCGAGCTCGTGCGCGATATCGCTCCTCTGGCGGGGCCTCACTGAAAGGGGATTGTAAACAACTACCACGCGATCAGGGGAAGGCCGGAGTGTGCATGCGGAGAAAGCATCAGGCTGAATGTCTTTGAGCTTCTTGAACCGTTCTCGTGGAATCAACTCGTCGCCCGCTCGTATCTCAATGCCTAGGAGCTTGGCTAGAATTTCGGGGTCAACGGACTGAGCGGCCTTCATCCCCAGTTCCGTTCGTACATCCCTTGCGATTCTCTCAGCTTCGGACTTAAACCCCCGTCGCAGGGCCATCAGTGGACTCCTCCATGAGGGCTTGATTTAGATCGCTCAATAGGGCTCCCAATGCGCGAGCTGCGTCAGGGCGGAAGGTCTTGGCAGACCGCAAGTGGACGGCAGCGATTTTCTGGGGGCGTGCCAGAGCTTGATAGAGGTCGCCGACGATGCCTGCGATCCGTTCCGCAGCTTCAGGGGGAAGGTTGCGATCGGCACGCAGGTGCTCAGCGATTACATCGGTGGTAGCAGTTGTCCTCTGTTGGATGTCAAAGAATTGGTTAATGTCGACTCCGCACCAGTCGACAAGGCGCTTGAACTTCGGAAGATCTGGTACGTGTCCCTTCTCAACCCGTGCCAGGGTGTTGAATGGGATTCCTGTGGCAGTTGCGGCTTCTCGTAGACTCATTCCTCTCCGGCTTCGCTCGGCCAAGACCAGTGGACCTAAGTCGCTGAGTTCAAGCTTGCCTGAATTCATCGCGTCTCCTGTGCGTATACCGGTACAGTGTACCGAGGCCTTGACAACCTTGTTGCTTGCACTGTACTCTCTATTCTGTTGTACCTAAGCTGGTACTGTCAACATCTTTTAGGACAGCAGAAAGGAACCCGAAATTGGTTGACGACAAGGAAACGGTAACCATTGTGGTGAATGGACGGGAGAGAGTCATCCCTTCGAGCGAACTCTCCTCAGACGGAGAACTCTCCTTCAAGCAAGTAGTGATCCTAGCGTTCGACCCACCACCGTCTGGACCGGACATCGTGTTCACCGTGAGCTACCGGAACGGTGGAGGGAGACCGCCAGATGGGAGACTGGTTGCGGGCCGGAGTGTGAAGGTCCAGGACGGGATGGTCTTCAATGTCTCATTTACTGATAAATCGTAGCGCCGACCTCAAGCTCCTTGATGATGAGGGCTACGAAGTGGAGGTGTGGTCCGGCCACTTGCTTCTCAAGCACATCCCGTATGTTACTGAAGCCCGCGTGATCAAGTACGGAACCCTCGTATCTGAGCTGAGCTTGGCGGGAGACACTACGACGACGCCGAGCACGCATGTCGTGATGTTCGCTGGGGACATGCCCTGCGACCCACAAGGACGCCCTTTGACCCAGATCAATCATTCCAGCGGTCGCCAGGAGCTTGGTGAAGGGTTAGTTGTGGACCACAGCTTTTCGAGTAAGCCGCCAGGAGGGTATCCTGACTACTACCAAAAGATGACCACCTACGAAGCCATCATTTCCGGGCCGGCTCAGTCTATTGACCCGGGGGTCACAGCTCGGTCATTTGCCGTCATTGAGGCCCAAAGTGAAGACTCTGTCTTCACTTATATTGATACGGCGTCCAGTCGTGCGGGCATCGGTGCCATAACCGAAAAGCTCAAGGTCGGCGCGGTAGCCATCGTCGGACTAGGAGGGACGGGCTCATACATACTCGACTTGGTGGCAAAGACTCCCGTGAGGGAGATCCACCTATTCGACGGCGACAAGCTTGGACAGCACAACGCCTTCCGTTCTCCCGGTGCACCTTCTATCGACACGCTGAGGGACGCACCACAAAAGGCAGCCCATTACAGAGATATCTACTCCGAAATGCGGCGTAACATCATCGCCCACGGATACGTGGATGAATCGATGGTGGATCATCTGCGGGCTATGGACTTCGTGTTCATAGCGGTTGATAAGGGTCGCCCTAGGGGACTCTTGGCTGAAAAGCTGGAGGAATTCGGCGTGCCGTTCATAGACGTCGGAATGGGCGTGGAAGAAGCTGTGGACTCCCTGGTTGGCCAATTGAGAGTGACTGCGAGCACGGAACGGTCCCGTGACCAAGTCCGCTCGACATTCCCAGTCTCAGACCGCGACGGAGAAGACGACTACTCCCGCAACATCCAGATCGCTGACCTTAACGCTCTGAACGCAGCCCTAGCCGTGATCAAGTGGAAGAAGCTTAGCGGGTTCTACCTCGATCTTGAGAACGAGCACACGAGCCTATACCAGATCGACGGCAATCACCTGGTCAACGAGGACAAAGCGTGACTCGACACAATTCGCTCCTGCACGAGTTTGTCAACTACATTCCGAATGCGTTGGAAGATGGCATGTTGTATGTGTCGATACCCTTCGCCACTGTGGTGCATCGGTGCTGCTGTGGATGCGGCAACGAGGTGGTGACACCGCTAGATCCCACCGACTGGCAGATGACATTTGATGGCAAGACCGTCTCTCTTTTCCCGTCTATCGGAAACTGGGGCCTAGCCTGTCAATCTCACTACTGGATCTACGGAGACCAGGTGAGGTGGGCTCGACAATTGTCGAGATTCGAGATCAAGACAGGCCGCGCCATAGACCGAATCAGGAAGGCGTGTCGCCGCGGTCGTTTGTGGCAGTTTCTCTGGCGACTGGTCCCCAAGCGTCTCAAACGAATGACTAGGAGCTAGACAGTATGAGTTACTTCCTTGAGAGGCTAGGTTTGGCAGCCTTTGCACTACTGGGCAGGTTCTTGGCTTGGCACTTGAGAAGTTGGCGAGAAGCATGGGGCTCCGCATGGCATGGACCCTATCGGGAACTCCGCCTGCTTGGACTAGGTACAGGCGTCCTTATCACTTGGTTCCTTATCCCTGCTGTTTTTGATGACTTGGGGTTCGTGCGTGGAACATCTTACGTCTTTGCTGTGTACCTAGCGCTTTCCAATGCAACTTTCTTCGGTGTTGCTAGAATCCAGCGAAACAGACTTGTCCCTTTGGGTGCGATCGCTCTGATCTTCATCCTGTTTGGCGTGATCGGTTCCAGTGCCATCAGACCTCTGATCGGGGAGGCGAAGGATGCTGCACTGGTGCAGGATTTCATTGGTGCGCTCGTCATACTGGGTGTCTACGTGGTCATGACGCTATGGTTTCGTGTTTGGCAGAGCGGTAATCCCTACAGATTCTTCTCTCGCTGATCCAGCAGCCGATTGGTCTGTGCCCGGCCGGGACTAACCCTAATGAACTGTGACATCGTCATCACGCCTCGTGCGTGTTACCGGATATGCAGAGGCTACTTGTGGGGTCGTAGAGCATGATGTTCCTAGGCAACTATCATTCTTCTTCTCCCTCGCGCCACTACAGTAGGCCTATTAGCTAGGGCTCACTGGCTACCCAGTTTTATCTCAAAGACCCTTTTGCCCATTCGGGCTGGGCCGAAGCTCTCGCAAGGCCCAGCACTCCATGCTAAGAGAACAGAAAGGCGAAGGCTCCCTAAGTGACGCAGGCATTCACCTCCCCTGCTAGTATGTAGCTATGCCCACGAACGTACCGCCTCAGTATCGTGAGGCAGAGCAGCGGTTTCGGGAGGCCAAGTCTCCGCAGGCCAAGGTAGAAGTTCTGCAGGAGATGCTGGCGATTGTCCCCAAACACAAGGGGACGGACCACCTTCGCGCGCAACTCAGGGCCCGCATGTCCAAGCTCATGGACGAGCTTGCGGCCCCCTCAAAGGGACCCAAGACGGGACGTATCGACCTGTTTTCGCTTCCGAAGGAGGGCGGCGGAAGGGCGACGCTTGTCGGCCCGGCCAACGCTGGCAAGACGTCGCTGCTTGCGAAGGCGACCGGAGCGGGAGCGAAGGGCGGCTTGTACTTCCCGAGTACCCAGGAGCCCATGCAGGGCATGCTGCCTTACGAGGACGTGCTGTTCCAGTTGATCGATACGCCGCCAACTTCGTACCCGCACGTGCACAGCCGGCTGTACGGCCTGCTTAGAACTTCGGACGCGTTTGTGCTGGTTGTGGACCTGACCAACGATCCGGCAGAACAGACAAGGGAGGCGTGCGTCCTCCTGGAACAGTGGGGCTTTGACCTTCTGGCACCGGGGGAGCGCGGTTCGGCGGAGGAACCCGCGCTCTCCAAGCCGGTCATCATCGCAGCCAACAAGGCGGACATGGACGGCGCGCTGGACAGCTACCAGGAGTTCGAGGAGGAGTTCCAGGGCGGCTTTCCCGTGATCATGACGAGCGCACTCGAGGAGGTGGGCATAGACGATCTGGCCGAGGCGATCTTCCGGGCGCTCGGCGTTATACGAGTGTATCCGAAGTCGCCTAGGCTGAAGCTGGACCAGTTCGAAAGGGAGCGTCCGCTCGTGCTGCCAATGGGAAGCACCGTGATGCGGGCGGCGCGCGAGCTACACAATGAGCTTGGCGAGGGACTCAAGTACGCGGTGCTTTGGGGCGATTCAGGTAAGTTCGACGCCCAAAAAGTCGGTCGCTCGCACGAGTTGGCAGACCGGGACGTGATCGAGCTGCATTCGTAGGAGTCGGCGCTAGGCCCACCGCTGGCGCAACCTCGCTAAAGCCGGCCGGCTCCGAACTCGAAGACGCCGCGGGCTATGTTCAGGCGCAGGATGTCGGACGCTCCGCCTGCCAGCCTCATGGACCTGACTTCGCGGTAGAGCCGCTCCAACGGATGGCCGGTCACCAGCGCCTGCCCGCCAGCGAGTTGTACGGCCTGGTCCACGACGCGCCCCACAGTCTCCGAGCAGAACACCTTGGCGGCCATAACCTCGTTGATCGCCGCATCTCCGGAGTCGATGAGGCGGGCGGTCCGGTACAGCATGGAACGCGCAGCGTACGTCTCGATGCGCATGTCGGAGTACCGCAGCCGGACGCCGTCCCGATCGGCCAGGCGTACACCGGACCGATGCGGGCCGGTAACGTGGCTCGTGGTGAACCGGACGGCCCAAATGGCCAGGCCCGCGGCATGCGCGGCGGACGCGATGCGCTCTTCGCTTATCGTGTTCAGCGCCCTCGGCATGCCCTCTCCCACGCGGCCCACGACGTTGGCGGCGGGAACGCGAGCGCGGTCTAGCAGCAACTCGACGTGGCCGCTACCGTCGAGGCTGGTGAACGCTCGCTCGATGGAGAAGCCTGGCGTGTCCCTGTCGATGATCACGACCGCCGGGCCGCCCGTGGAGCCGGACGACTCCTCCACGTTCACCAGCGCGGCAAAGAAGTCGGCCTGCGCCCCACCGGTGACGTAGGACTTGCGACCGGAGATTATGAGGATGTCGTCCTCTCGCGCGGCCCAAGTCGGCCTGTGAGAATCGCCGGTAGCAGCCGCTTCGGTAAACGCCCAAGCGCTGCTCAACTCTCCCCTCATCAGTGGCATGAGGTACCGGTCCCTGAGCTCGCCTTCGGCAGCGTGCAGCACGCCCGGACCGGGGCCAAAGACGCAGCCGGACAGCCGGGAGTTCGCGGCGGCCACCGCCTCTCGCGCGATCACCAGCGCCATGGCGCCTGCGCCAGTCCCGCCATACTCGACGGGCTGAGTCAGGCCGTGTATGCCGGCCGCGCGGGACCTCTCGCGGACCTGTCGGCGAAGCTTCTCCGGGACGGAACCATCAGCGTCGAGCGTGTCTTCGATGGGGCTGACCTCTTCTTCCATGAACGCGTTGACGCGGGCACGGAGGTCTAGCTGCTCTTGTGTGATGGACTCGGGCATTTCTTGCGCTCCGTTGAGGCGGATTTGACTCGTTCAATGCTATCTCAAAGCCCACGATTCCCGCCTTTACCTGATAATGTATCTACCGTTGAAAGGAACGGATGACGCGCTTGTTGGGCGTGCGTGAACGGAGGAATTCGGTGACATTGGGGCGGCCATACTCGGACACGCAGATCGAGGCCGCGCTGCTGCGGGCGGTCAAAGTCGTGCTGGCTCTGGTCGTGCTTACGCCCCTGGTTGTCACGTCGCGTCTCATGCCGGCCGACGTTCTGCCGGACGTGGACTGGCTTTTGCCAGACACGGTGTTCCCATTCGTGGTCGGCAAGGCGCTCTTCACGTATCTGTTGACGGAGGTCGCGTTTGGCCTGTGGGTGCTCGTGTGCCTGCGAAACCCGGAGTACACTGTGCCGCGCTCGTGGCTTCTGGCCGCGTTCGCCGTGTACTCCGTCGTAACGTTGGCGGCGGCGCTGTTCGGAGTCTCCTCACAGCGCTCGCTCTGGTCGACCTACGAGCGGATGCAGGGTTTCGTCGCGGTAGTGCACTGGCTCGTTTACTCGTGGTTGCTGGTCTCGGTCTACCGGACGAGGTCAGACTGGCGGTCCATCCTGAATCTGGGACTTGCGGTGGGCGTGGTGCTGGCTATGGCCGGCCTCGCGCAAAGCGAGGGGATTGAACTCACACCCTACATCCAGGCACAGAAGAGGGTGTACTCCACGCTTGGCAACCCGACGTATGTTGGCACATTCATGCTCATCTGCGTCCTGGTGGCCGGCGCCTTCCTTGCCCACTCGTACTGCAACACACCGGCGGAGACTGCGCCTCGTCCGCAACCGAGAGAACGCCGGCGGCCCAGGGGGCGAGGACGAAGGCGTACAAGGGTGCGGCAGGCCTCACAGACGCTCAGCCCTCCCATGTGGGTGGTCGCATGGCTGGCGGCGATAGGCTTGGCCTGGTTGCTGGCGGTCATCTTTGGCTCCACGCTGTTGTACTGGCTGCTGGTCGTCGTGCTGGCTGCGTCCGGAGCCAGCTACTACATATCTAGCTCGCGTCGTGGCTGCTGGTGGCGGGTGTTCTGGATGGTCTCGATAGCGCTGGGTTTGTACCTGATAGCTTTGAGCGGCACAAGAGGCGCGGCTGTGGGGCTGATCGGCGCGCTGGCCGTATCCGCCTTCGTGTACGTGCTTATAGGCAAAGTGCGCGTGGGCCGGCTGGCCTGCGCGGGTGCGCTGGCTTTTCTTCTGATCGTGCCGCTGGTGTTCTACGCGGCGCGTGAGACGCCGCCTGTGGAGGCGCTGCGCTCGGAGAGCACGATAGTTGACCGTTTGCTGAGAATTGGTCCAGACGACAGGAGCGTACAGGGAAGAACGTCTTCCGCCTTGATCGGGTTGGAGGCATTCGCAGAGAGGCCGATCCTGGGATGGGGGCCTGAAAACTACACCATCGCGTACGACAGACACGTGTCCGCCGAAACGGCGAGCAGCGTCGCCGAGTCATTCGATCAGGCGCACAACAAGCTGATCGAGGAGTTCACCACCAAAGGAACACTGGGATTCGTGTCGTATTCGGCCATCTGGGTGCTCCTGACCGCCGTGCTGTTTCGCAGGGCCAGAAGGCAGTCCGCGACAGAGCAGCCACTGACGGTGCTCATCGGCGGAGCCGCCGCGGGATACTTCATCCAGAACCTCTTCCTGTTCGACACGCCGGGAACCGTCGTCTGGTTCCTGCTTCTGTTCGGGTACGCGGGGTTCCTGGAGACGACGCGGGACCCGAGCATCACCGGCGAAGACTCGAAAGCCCCGCCCACGCCGGCTCCGGCCCTGTTCGCCCGTGTACGTCGTACGTTCCGGTCTAGTTCCTCGTACGGAGCTGCGGCGGTGGCGGCCGCTGTCATCGTAGGGATGGGTGTTTACTTCCTGGTCGCGCGTCCCTTGGCAGGCGGCATGGCCACCTACGAGGCGCACGCCTTAGGCTCGCCCGGCGTGCCAAGAGTGGAGGCGTTTGAGCGGGCCATTGCCGCATTCCCGCCTCTTGGCAACTACCCTCGAATCTCCATGTTCAATCGCGCGGCGTCAGACCTCCCGGCACTCTCGGCCGAGGAAGCGGCCGTGGTCCTTGCCGCCGTGGAGACGGCGCTGGCGGACGGCCTGAGAAAGGAGCCTGACGAGTGGCGCATCCACATTGGCGCGGCCTCCGTGTTTCATAGCGCCAGAGGCCTCGACCCGGACTATCTCGTCAGGGCTGGAGAACTACTGGAAGAGGCCAACAGACTGGCGCCAGGCAGGTATGAATCGGTGAGAGGCGTGGCGATTCAATACATCATCGAAGGCGATTTCGAAAAGGCCCAATCGGTGATAGACGCGTACATGGCAGAGTACCCGGAGGCCGAGCGCCACTTCCGCGACCTTCTCGAGGACCTGGAGGCCCGGAGGAGCGAACCTTAGCGAGGCCGTGTCTTTTGCCCGTGCCAGGCTGGGGAGCCCCTAAAGGGCGTACTCCCGCGAGCCGGTGTCGGCGCCAGGGACCCAGTTACGCTGCTCGCGCCAGTCCACCGGCACGTCTGCGAACCTGCTCAGCCGCAGTCCGTCGATGTTGATAGGCGTTTCGCCGTGCATGACAAGGTCCGACACCGCCTTCCCGGTTGCAGGGGAAAGGCCGAACCCGTCGCCCGACATCGTGCAGACGAGGAAGTTCTCCGGGTTGGTCAGCGTGTCTATGATCGGGTAGTAGTCCGGCGTCTGCTCCACCACGCAAGCCCAGCTTCTGATCACGGGCACGTCGGCAGCCCCCGGGAACATTTCAGCAACGCGCCGGGAGACGTTCCTGACAAGAGGGGTGTTTGGCTTCTCCGGCGTTCCAAGGTCAACGTCTATCCACTCATGCCAGCCGCCGCCGTATGCGAGGTTACCCCGCTCGGTCTGCCGTCCGTACAGGCCGTTGCCGCTGAAACCGCCCTGCCACATGCGCTCTAGGGGCGCGGTCACTATGATCTCCGGCCGGCCCGGGGCCACGGGAACGAATGCTCCAACCGATTCCGCCAGGACGCCCGTTTGGGGACCGGCGGCGCAGACCACGAAGCCGGCGCCGAAGTCGCCCTTGTCCGAATGTACCGTGGTGACCTTGTTAGCCTCGACCGTGAAACCTGTGACCATGGTGTGCTGGTGAATGCGCCCGCCCAGGTCCAGCAAAGCCCAGGCGTATGCCTGGCAAGTCCTCTGGGGGTTGGCGTGCCCGGCCGTCGGCCGGAGCACTCCGCCGCGCACGTCCGGCGCGACTATCGGCATCGCCTCGCGGACGGAGGCGTTGTCCATGATCTCGTAGTCCACGCCCAGAGCTTCTGCCTGCCGTGCCGACTCCACCATCTCGTCCCAGTCTTCGTCCGTGAGCGCGATTCGAATGCTGCCCAGGCAGGTCTCGGTTGGGTAGCCGAGCCTGTCGTCCATGGACGGCCAGAGCTCTTCCTCCACCCTGCCGAGGTCGCCAACAGGCGATACTCCGCGATGGCCGAACAGCCCGCCGTTGCGGCCGGAGGCCTCCCATCCAACGATCTCCTTCTCGATCAGGAGCACGTCCACGCCGCTCTGGGCTAGCCACCACGCGGAACTCAGACCTGATACTCCCCCGCCAACAACTACAACATCCGCGCTGTCGATAGTGGTGGTCATAATCAATCTCCCAATGGGCTCGAAGCGTTTGCGTCTCGGCTATGGCAAGACAGGCGACGCCTGATAGCATACATCAAAGCGCATAACGAAGCGGCGCAGACCTGTGAGGCACCGCCCAGTAAGGAGCCGCAAGGAGGGAGACCAGCAGATTGAACGATGACAGCATCTTCAAATGGATGCCGGGCCTGCTGACCCTGGCCATCTTCGGGGGCGCCGGCTATGGACTTGCCGGAGCCATTCTTATTATTGCCGCAATCTTATAGGGATCGCGGCTTCAGACGACTATCTCGTTTTCCTTAGATATTGTCATACCTGTCCTCAACGAGGAACGCGCTCTCGAGGAGAGCGTGCACAGGCTGCGCGCCTTCCTGTCCCGGGAGATAGAGGGCTGGGTCTGGCGCGTCGTCATAGCCGACAACGGTTCGACCGACTCCACGCCTGACGTCGGCAGGCGACTCTCAGATACTCTCAAAGATGTCGGCTACCTGCGGCTGGAGCAGCGTGGTAGGGGCAGGGCGCTCAAGGCGGCCTGGGGCGCCTCGAAGGCCGACGCTGTGGCATACATGGATGTCGACCTTTCCACGGACTTGTCGGCCTTGCCGGCGCTGGCGGGCGCTTTAGCCGCCGGGCGTTGCGATGTGGCGATCGGATCGCGGCTCTGTCCTGGTGCGCGTGTCACGGGCCGTTCACTCAAACGCGAGGTCATCTCACGTGCATATAATCTGCTGATTCGCGCCATGTTCCTGGTGAAGTTCCGGGACGCGCAGTGCGGTTTCAAGGCGGTCAGCCGTAGGGCTGCGGACAGTATCCTCCCCCTGATTGAGGACAACGGTTGGTTCTTCGACACGGAGATGCTGCTGGTGGCAGAGAAGGCAGGCTATGTGATTGAAGAGGCACCGGTCTCGTGGGCCGACGACCCGGATACCAGGGTGCGAATCCTCAGCACGGCCTGGGTGGATTTCAAAGGGCTGATGCGAATGCGTTTCGGAGGACTCCGTTGCGCCGTTCGGGCCCTGAGGCGGTCACAGCAAGAGTCTGGCTGAGGACGCGACCTAGTAATGATCGTTGCGCAAGTCGCGGAAATCTGTCACGCTAGTGCCAAGGACGGCAAGAATAATCGAAGCGTCCATGGGCGGTCAGTTGAAGCATGGGCGGCGCTGATGCGGATGAGCAAAAGTTTTGAGCGACCGGCTTCCTGCGCCGATTCACTTGCCAAATCCGTAGAATGCGTTAGTTGAAATGGTCTGCCAGCGATGCCAAACGCAATTATAGTCGTGGATATGCTCGTCGGCTTTCTGGAGCCGGGCCATAACCTGTACTGCGGTGATAACAGCCGCCGCATCATCCCGAACGTAATCGACCTTCTGAAGCGGGAGACGGCAACCGGAGCCCGCGTCTTGTACGTAGCCGACAATCACGAGCTGGACGACCTGGAGTTTGAGATGTTTCCGGTGCACTGCGTGAAGGGCACGGATGAGACGCGAGTGATCGGGGAACTATCAGAGTTTGATGGCGACTACATTCCAAAGAACCGATACAGTGGCTTTTTCAACACAGACTTAGAAGACCGCCTCGCTGAGTTACGGCCTAAAAAGCTAATCCTGGTAGGCGTTTGCACCAATATCTGCGTCATGCATACGGCAGCCGACGCCCGCAACCGTGACTACGCCGTGGAGATACCTGTGGACTGTGTGGCGAGCTTCGATGAGGAGGCCCACCGCTACGCACTGGAGCACGCGCGCAACATCCTGGGCGTGAAGCTCACGGAGCCGGCTGGTCCGTAGCCTCGGGAAGGACCAGCGCTAATTCTCAATGTCCACCCCTGAATTCAACATAAGGCGCTCTCTGCTGGCTGGCGACACTGCCGACGTGTACTACCAGAGGACGCTTACGATCCTCCGCAACGAAGGCGTGAACCCGGTGGTGTTCATCGAGTTCTCGTCGTCTCGGGCTGGAATCCTGTGTGGGCTGGGTGAAGTGAAGACGCTGCTTGCCAGAATACTTCCTGAGGTCGGCAGCGAAGTGTGGGCATTGGAGGAGGGAGAAGAAATAGAGGCTGGGGAGGTGGTCTTACGGGTAAAGGCCCCGTACGGCTCCGTGGGGCTGTATGAGACTGCTATGACAGGGATGCTCGCTTCCAGCACCGGTTGGGCCACGGCGGCGGCGGAATGCACCAAGACGGCACAAAGTATACCGGTATTCGCAACCGCTGCCCGCAACGTGCACCCGAACGTGGCGGCAGAGATCGACTACGCATCTCTGGTGGGAGGCTGCGCGTCTTGCTCGACGATTCAAGGCGCAAGGCTTGCGGGTGTCACACCGGCCGGAAATATGCCGCACACGCTCCCACTATTGCTGGGCGACACCCTAAAGGCTGCTCAGGGATTCGATAGACACTTGCCCCACGAGGTGCCGCGGATAGTGCTAGTCGATACCTTTAGGGACGAGGCTGAAGAGTCACTGAACATTGCCCGTGCGCTGCGGGAAAGGCTGCGCGGCGTGAGATTGGACACTCCTCGAGAACGAGGCGGGGTGACCCCCGAACTGGTCAAAGAGGTACGCTCGCGCTTGGATCATGCAAGCTTCAGGCACGTTGAAATCATGGTTAGCGGCGGGATCACTCCGGCACGCATCACCAAGTTTATTGAAAGCGGCGCTCCGGTTGACTCATTCAGCGTGGGGACGTATATCGCAACAGCGCACCCCAACACATTTACCGCAGACGTTCACGAGATCGACGGCCGGCCCGTCGCCAAGCGGGGGCGAGTACCGGGTCTGACCCTGAATCCACGGCTGGACCGAGTTATGTGACCGTGCCTTCCGTCGGCGCACGACGGAACTCGATCTCGAGCACCTTGCTTGTTCCTTCCCGTACTCTGGCCCAGTGCGCGATCCGGAGGCCGACTACCCAGACGATGCCCCTTTGCGATACCACAAGCGGCGTGGAGCCCCGGCGCGCTCTCGGTACTTTCGAGTCGACCAGGAAATCCTTCAGGCTCTTGCTTCCCACCATACCCAACGGCTGAAAACGGTCCCCCGGCTCTCTCCCCCGCACGACTAGCGGCCCCCCAACCTCGTCGAGGTCGAGCTGTGCCGTTTGGCCGTCCGGACCGCTCTGAACCTGGGCCTTCCCGCGGTCCATGCAGCGTGTCTCCACTTGCCAAATCCCGTTTCCTGCGCGTCCCGGCACCTCAAGTTCGAACTCTTGCAGCCTTGGAACACAAGGCTTATCTCCTTGAGGCCCTACGATGGCGATGTCATATCCGACCTCAAAGCGAATGCCTCCCGGCAGGTCCAGCCGGGAGCCGACGCCCACATTCATAAGCCGCGCCATGCCTTCCACGTGGTTCAGCTCCACGTCCTTGAGGTCGCCCTTGGAGTACAGTACGGCTTTCCTCAGCAGGCGGCGGCCGACCGCCTCTGGCAAGGTCGAAAAAGCGCGGCGACGCAATTGGACGCGTCCGTCTTCCAATATAGCGACATTGCGCCACGCCTTGTCTGTCTCTTCTTCGAGAAATGCCAGGTCAATCGAAGTTGATGCTGACAGTCTGAGCAACGACTCTCGGATAGCCGGGTTATAGGCCGTCAGGGCTGGCATTAGCTCGATCCTGACTCGGTTTCTTCTGATGTTGGTCGACAGGTTGGAGCGGTCGAAGCGCGGCTTAAGGCCGAGGGCCTCGCAGTAGGCTGTGGTCTCCGCTCGGCCTAGCCCAAGCAGGGGTCGCATTAACATCAGCTCAGCTCCTCGCCGGCGCATGCTGGACAGCGTCCGCATACCCTTCAGGCCGGACAGCCCGGATCCTCGGATGATGTTCATTAGTACCGTTTCCGCCTGATCGTCGGATGTGTGGCCCAGCGCGACTGCCGCCGCGCCGCAGGCCGCGGCCGATCGAGCGAGGAAGTCATACCTAGCCTCTCGAGCGGCCTCTTCCAGCGACGTCCCGGAGGCCGCTCCCTGAGTAAGGACGTTTGCCGATTCCACGAACAAGTCTAGGGAGAGCGTCTCGAAGACTGACTCGACGAACGCAGCATCGGCCGCAGACTCTTCCCCTCGCAGGCCGTGGTCAAGGTGTGCCCCGACAAGCTCCAACCCCAACTCTTCCCGCAGGGCGTAGAGGGAATAGAGCAATGCCAGGGAGTCCGGCCCTCCGGAGACGGCCGTCAGGAGACGGGTATTCCCCGCGTCCACGTCTGCCAGCGCCGTTCGGACTGCTCTTTCGAAAGCTCTCACGGTCATGGTCAGCCGGCTTGCTCGGTCTACTCCTGCGGGCTTGGGCTTCTAGTGATCTTGATCGTGTCGATCTTGAGGTTGTCGACAGACATCACTTCAAGCGTCAGCCCATCGTACTCCACGTGCTCCCCGGGTCGGGGTATATGCCCCAGCATCTCGAGCACAAGTCCCGCGACCGTCTCGAAGTCACCCTCCGGAAAGTCGACCTGAAGGTCTTCCTTGAGCTGCGAAATGCTCAGGCTGCCCTCGACGTTGAACGTGTTCTCATCAATGGCTTCATACTCCTCCTCCGGTCCCTGTCCTTCCTCTCCCACAGGGCCCACAATCTGCTCCAGCAGACGCTTGAGGGTTACCAGGCCCGCGACGCCGCCGTACTCGTCGACAACTATTGCCATCTGGTTCCCGGATTCTCGCAACTCGTCGAACAGCCTGTCTATACGCTTCGTCTCAGGAATAAAGTAAGTGTCCCTTACAGCCTCGGAGATCGATCCGTCGCTCGGAATCGCCTTGGTGGCAATGGCCTTCAGGACATCCTTCGCCGACACGATCCCTACTACGTCGTCGGGAGATTCCTTGTGGACCGGGAAACGAGTGTGTGAATTCTGCGCATACACGGACAGGAAGTCTTGCACAGTGGATCCTGCCTCAATGAAGACGACCTCCGTTCGCGGTGTCATGACTTCCCGGACCTGCCGGTCTCCGAAGCGGAACACGTTCTCCAACATCTCCGCCTCACCCGACTCCAACTCTCCTTCCGCTTCTCCTATGCCGATCAGGGTACGGAGCTCACTCTCCGTTATCGATCTCTGTATTTCCGCTGGGTCTGTTCCTATCCTGGCGACGCGACCGATGCGGTGGAGGACGGCCACGAACGGGAACAACAGTGTCTCGATGAACTGAAGGGGCCGGGCGTAGAGGAGCGCAAGTCTCTCGGCGTAAATCACCGCGAAGGTCTTAGGCACTATTTCACCCACGATGAGAAGCGCGGCCGTGGCAACGGCCGTGGCAACGATCACGCCCGTTCCCTCGCGGCCGTCGCCCAGCAGAGCTACCGTGGTGACGGTGATGAGCGACGCAAACGCGACGTTGACGAGGTTGTTGCCCAGCAGAATCGTAGAGAGCAGTCGCTCGGGCTGCTCAAGCATCCGGGAGACTCTGAGGGCGCCACTCTTCTTCGTCTCCACGAGGTGGGCGAGACGCGCCCTCTGCAGGGACAGGAAGGCGGCCTCGGAGCTGGAGAAGAACCCCGACAGGATGACGCAGATCACGATGAGGGCGATGTTCAAGGCGGGGTGATCGGGCATCAGACCACGGCACCTCGGTCCAGGGGTGCAGCCGTGCCGGGCACCGGCCCTGCAGACGATTTACTGCTTTCGCTGTCCTCTGCTTCCAAGACTCTCCTCAGGTGGAGAGTATACATAATCAGCTTCTACCGTTCCCGACGCTCGCTCCCACTAGCTTTGGGCATCATCGCCGCTTGCCTCCCGGCTCAGCCGTTCGATTGCCCGGCGGGTTACGGATGTTCCGTATCCTCTGCGTCTCAGGAAACCCCACATGCGGCGCTTGAACGCCTCTTCGGGTAGGGAAGCATAGCGCCGTCCCGCGAGGCGCGCTGCCCTGTACGCGCTCCCTTCGTCGTCTAGGCCGCTCACCGCTTCTTCCGCCACCTCGCGGCCCACGCCCTTGGACAGCAGCTCCATCCTGACCGCGCTCGCGCTTCGGGGCTTACGGGAGTTTCTTGCTTCAACCCAGGCGCCGGCGAATGCCGCGTCGTCGATTAGGCCTGACTCGGTCAACTCGCCAACGACAGCATGCACAATCGGCTCGTCAAACTCGCGGCGCAACCGCCGCTGCAGCTCGGCCTCGGTCCGAGAACGGTGGGCGAGATAACGCAGGGCCACGGCTCTAGCGCGGGTAGTCAGCGACTTCTCAGCGGCTCCCGCATCGCCCCCGGCTGCGCCGCTCTTCGGAAGTCCTCGTGACTTCATGGTTCCAGCGTGCGATGACCTGCCAAGAACGTCCGCCCTCATTCTCCTGGCTCAGCTACTCCGCTACGGCCGCTTCGACTGGTGCTGGAGGCGCCGGTTCGGGCATGAGCGTCTCACGGATCATGGCCTCGATGCGGCCGGCGATGTCGGGGTGCTCCCTGAGGAAAGCCTTTGAGTTCTCCCTGCCCTGTCCCAGGCGGGTGTCCCCGAACGAGTAGAAGGCGCCTCTCTTTGTGACGACGCTGTTTTCGTCGCCAAGCTCCAGCAGGTCGCCCTCGTAGCTGATTCCCTCGTTGAACATGATGTCGAACTCGGCCACACGGAACGGGGGCGCAACCTTGTTCTTTACAACCCTGGCGCGGACGCGGCTGCCCACGATCTCCTGGCCCTGCTTGATTGACTCTATGCGGCGCAGGTCGATTCTCACCGAACTGTAGAATTTCAGAGCTCGTCCGCCGGGCGTCACTTCCGGATTGCCCCACAGCACTCCAACCTTCTCCCTCACCTGGTTGATGAACACGAATGCCGTGTTGGACCTGCTGATAGCGGCTGTGAGCTTCCTGAGCGCCTGCGACATCAGGCGCGCCTGCAACCCGACGTGCGAGTCCCCCATGTCCCCTTCGAGTTCGGACTTCGGAACAAGGGCCGCCACGCTGTCCACGACGACGACATCGATAGCGCCGCTGCGCACGAGGTACTCGCTTATCTCAAGCGCCTGCTCCGCGTTGTCAGGCTGCGACACGAGCAGTTCGTTGATGTCCACGGCGCACCGGGCGGCGTAACTGGGATCCAGCGCGTGCTCGGCGTCGATGTAAGCCGCCTGTCCTCCGGCCTTCTGGGCCTCGGCCATGATGTGATAGGCCAGCGTCGACTTGCCGGAAGACTCCGTGCCATAGACTTCGGTCACACGTCCCTTGGGGATGCCGCCGATTCCCAGGGCCATGTCTAATGAGAGCGATCCCGTAGAAATCTCTTCTATCCTCATCGACTGATCGCGTTCCCCCAGCCTCATTATTGCGCCCTTGCCAAACTGCCGGTCAATCTGACCGAGGGCAACGGTCAGCGCCTTTGCTTTGTCACTGTTCGTATTGTTTTTTTTGTTAATTGCGCTCATCAAGGCCTCCGCGGAAGCGTCGCTGGTACATTTGTGCGACTAACAGGGCGCATATTATCATGCGTTTTAGACAGGCACAAGCTAAACCCAACCGCCTTTCTGGATGTTGACACTTCTCGGCCTACGTTGCTACCTTCCGCCCATTCCTGCGTGGAGATGCTGATGCCTGACGAGTCGCCGGCTGGTGCCAGAGACGGTCCGCAGTCGGCGCTCGGCCATCTGAAGGTGGTCGACCTCGCCGGCCCGGAGGCGCAGGGCCTGGGCAGACTCCTGGCAGACCTCGGCGCTGACGTCGTGCTCGTCGAGCCACCTGGCGGCAGCCCCGGTCGACGATTCCGACCTCGTGCCGCTCCCGACCCGGACGTCAGCCTCCACTTCCTCAACTACAACACCAACAAACGGAGCCTGATCCTGGACCTCGAGACTCGGGCAGGCCGCACAGAGATGCGCGCGCTTTTGCGCGAGGCAGATGTGCTGATTGAGAGCTTCCAGCCAGGCTATCTGGAGAGCATCGGTCTGGATAGCGGCCGCATAAGGCGCATCAACCCCCGGCTGGTCGTTACGTCGATCACGCCGTTCGGCAGTTCGGGCCCGCACCGCGGCTACCTTGGCGGGGAATTGGTCGTCCAGGCCATGGGCGGGCTGATGTACATGCAGGGCGACCCGGATATGCCGCCCTGCGCCGTGCCGGCAGAGCACGCCTTTCAGCTCGCGTGCCACCACGCGGCATACTCGACCCTAGCCGCTCTCGCGGAGCGCCGCCGGTCCGGCAGGGGCCAGCTTGTAGACGTCTCGGTGCAGGAGGTAGTGGCCCATCTGCTGTTCAACATATCACGGTATGCGCTCACCAGGGACATCGCCAGCCGCACCAACAACGACCTCGCCATCGCCCCGAACAACTACTATCCCTGCCAGGATGGGCGGGTCTGTCTCTGCGTCTTCTACGATAGGCACTGGGATGTGCTGGTAGAGTGGATGGGGGACGACGCCCTATCCGATCCGGCCTTTCGAGAGGCCGCTTTCCGCAGAGCAAACCCGGACATCGTCGACCAGTTTGTGGCGCCGTTCGTAGAACGGTTCAAGACCCAGGAGATGCTGGACGAGTGCGAGCGCCGCCACCTCGCGGCCAGCCCCTTCAACACTCTGCGGGACCTGGCGGAGAGCCCTCACGCCAAAGAGAGAGGCTTCTACGTAGAGTCGGAACGTCCCGGCATGAGCGCCTTCAGGATGCCCGGAGCACCGTACCGCTTCAGCCTGACTCCTTGGTCTGTTCGCCGCCCTGCGCCTGAGCCGGACGATGCTCGAACTGATAGGCTTCCGCACGGCTGGGCACGCTCCGCTCCGAGGACCGCGCCCTCGCCTAGGACGCGTCGCGCCGCCATGCCGCTCGAAGGCGTTCGCGTAGTCGACTTCACCCGTGTCTGGGCAGGCCCATTGACGACGCGCTACCTCGCTGAGTTGGGCGCGCAAGTGATCAAGATCGAGCACCGGGACTACGTGGACCTGGGTCGCCAGCGCGGCCTCGCCTCCGGTCCCATGTTCGCGGAGCTGAACCGCAGCAAGGCCTGCATCACCTTAAACTTCAGGGACCCGGCCGGCGCCGACCTCGTACGCCGGCTTGTGGCAGTGAGCGACGTGGTCGTGGACAACTTCGCCGCAGGCGTGCTCCGGCGCAGGGACCTGGGCTACGAGGACCTCCGGCAAGTGAAGCCGGATGTGATAGTGCTCAGCATGCCGGGCTACGGTTTCACCGGTCCGTACTCCCGGTACGTGGCGTACGGCCAGAACCTGATGTCTTACTCCGGGCTGTCCTACCTCTGGGGCCATCCGGAGTCGGCGTTCGACACGCGCCCGAAGATTCACTACACCGACTTCGTTTCAGGCGCCGCTGCGGCCACCGCCATCACGGCTGCACTGGAGTACCGCGCCGAGACCGGCCGAGGCCAGTTCATTGAGATGGACCAGTCGGAGGCGCTAGCCGCCACGCTCGGCGTTCCGCTGCTCCACTACTTCATCAACGGCGAGACATGGGAGCCGTCGGGCAACGCCAGCCTGAACGCGGCGCCGCACGGCTGCTTCCCGTGCCGAGGCGAGGAGGAATGGTGCGTCATTGAGTGCTGGGATGAGTCCCAGTGGACCTCGCTGTGCAAGGCGATTGGGGACCCGGATCTGGCCGACGACCCTGAGTTCGCCACATTAGAGGCGAGGCTCAGGAATCGCGCTGCGTTAAATGAACGCGTGGCCGGGTTCACCTGCGCACGGACTTCGTACCAGGTGATGCGCGCATTGCAGGCGGCGGGCGTCCCCGCCGGCGTTGTGCAGTCCTCGGAGAGGATGTACTACGACATGCACATGCGCCACCGTGGTTTCATTGAGGAGGTCCGCCATGACAATGTGGGCTCCGTGGAGCATCCGGCCGTGCCGGTGAAGCTGTCCGCGACGCCCGGCAGCGTCCGCCACGGGATGACCGTCATGGGCACCGCCAACCAGCGCATATACGGCGACCTGCTCGGCAACACGCCGGAGCGCGTCCAGGAACTCGGCCGCGCGGGAGCGATCTGAACGGCGGTACGCGGGCTTGAGGCGGATACTGCAGCCAACGCGGCGGTCACTTCGTTCCGACTCCACCTGCCACACAGGCGATGACTCTTACAGATTCCGGACCGATCGCCAATGCTACGGCCCTGAGTTCTCAGTGTGCTATGTGAAGAACGCTTTCGTGACGAACGCAGACCCAGAATCCGCAGCCATCGCCGAGCCGATAATCGACCGCTGGTACTACGGCAAGTAACTGAGAGACCAGTAGGGGAGCATGGGCACGACGAAATGCTCGGCCAACTTGCCCACAGCGCAGCGCAAGCTCGCCCGCGTTAAAATAACGTGAGAACCGACACGGCCACGGGAGGAAAGTAAATGCTCAAAGAGTTCAGCCTGGAAGGCAAGCGCGCGCTGATCACCGGCGGAAGCACCGGCCTCGGCAGGGCGATGGGCCTGGTGTTCGCGGAAGCCGGCGCCGACGTTGCCCTTGCCGCCCGCACTGCAGCGAACCTGGAGGACGCTGCCGAAGAGGTCCGGCAGCACGGGCACAAGGTCGTGACGTTCCCTACCGACGTGTCGGACCCGGCGGCTGTGGACGCGATGGTCGCGGCAGCAACCGACGAGTTGGGCGGCATCGACATACTGGTCAACAACGCCGGCACGGGCGGCGGCGGCCCGGTCGCAGCGTTGCCGGAGGCCCCCGGCCCTGAGGTCGCCAGCGGCTACAGCAACCCCCGGCGCACTTCGGAACCGCTGTCTGACGACGTGTGGAGCCGCGTCGTCGACACTAACCTCAGCGGTCCGTTCTACGCCTGCCGTTCGGTTGGCCCGCAGATGATGGAGCGGCGGTACGGTAAGGTCATCAACATCGCCTCCACTAACGCCGTCATGGCGTACCCGTATGGCGCTCCGTACCAGACCAGCAAGGCGGGGCTCAAGATGCTCACCAAGGTGCTCGCCATGGAATGGGCGCAATTCAGTATCAACGTGAACGCGATCCTGCCCGGCTGGTTCATCACCGAAATGACGCGGGCAGGCTTCGATAACCCTGAGATACGGCGGCAGCGCGTGGAGGGCCTGCCTCTCAAGCGGCTAACCAGTAACCGCGATCTCGGGCTGTTGGCGCTCTACCTCGCCTCTCCCGCTTCTGACTGGATGACCGGCCAGGCCATCGCGCTGGACGGCGGCGAGACCGCCCTCTACAACTGACGGGCCGTTTCCCAATGCCAGAAATCCTGTGGAGTACAGCCATACTGATCAATCGAGAGGGCTTTCTTACCCCTTCCCCACTCTGCTGGGGAAGGATGGGATGGGGTTCCCCTCGGCACTAAGGGTTCCATGCAACAGACTCATGCCCAGGCCGCGTGGACAGGCGAAATGAGCAAGAAAGCCCAAAACAGCGGCTTCGACTGCGAGAACTGCGGTGCCGCCGTGCTCGCAGTCACTAACGGCAGCTACCGCAATCACTGCCCGTTCTGCCTCCACTCCCTCCACGTCGACGAAACACCTGGCGACAGGCGCAGCTCATGCGGCGCGCTCATGCCGCCCGTCGGCATAACCCGTCACAACCGCAAGGGACCGCAGATCGTGCACAGGTGCTCCCGCTGCTGCGCCGAGTCGGTGAACAGGGTGGCGTCGGACACCGTACAGCCGGACGACGCCGGCATCCTCGAAGCGCTGCCCGAGCCGGGTCGTCGCCTGGACGGCCGCCGTCGAAGCGCCGCTTTCAGAGCCTCCCGCCCGCACTAGGGTCGCCATAGCCGCGCGTCCGGCGTTCGCGCTATGATGGGCATGTCCCATCATCCTGTGGACAACTCAATCAATTGGAGGAGAGCGGTATGGTTACTTACTCATGCGGCCAGTGTGGAATGCAGGTCACGAACCTCACCTGCGGCAAGTGCGGCTCAGCCCTCGAGCACAAGTCGCTCGAACGCGACGGCAACACCATCGGCATTTCCGAGTGCCCCCAGGGGTGTGGTCGGATCAAGTCGCCCATGTGCTGCGGTAGCGACATGGAGGCCGCCGCCTAAGCCGCTCGTGGGTTGATCACAACCGTATTCTTCGATCTGTACGGCACTCTCGCCGGCTTCAACCCGTCACGGGTTGAGATCCAGTCGGCGGCCTGTGAGCCGTTCGGCATCACGCTCACGCCCGAAGGCGTTCTGAAGGGCTACGCGCTCGCGGACGCCTTCATGTCGGAGGAGAACGCCGCGTTTCCGGTGCGTAACCGCGACCCGGCGGCAACGAAGCGCTTCTATGCCGAATACGAGCGTCTCGTCCTACAGGGCGCCGGCGTTGAGGTCGACTCGGACAGGGCATGGGAGGTCTGGCTCCGCGTCCGGCAGCAGCGGTACGAAATGACCCGGTACGATGATGTTCTGCCCACGGTCGACCTGCTAAAGCAGCAGGGTCTGACGCTGGGCATGATCTCCAACATGAACCGGCCCGGTGGCGAGTTGGCGGCGTCGATGGGCCTGACCCCATATCTCGATCTTGCCGTCACTTCCGGCGAGGTGGGAGTCGAAAAGCCGCATCCTGCCATCTACCGCATGGCCCTGGAACGCGCCGGGTCGGAGCCGCACGAGACCGTCCACGTCGGCGACCAACTCACATCGGACGTGGAAGGCGCCCGCGCCGTCGACATAAACCCGGTCCTGCTCGATAGGGACGGTAACCACCCGGACTACACAGGCTGCCCCCGTATAGCCTCGCTCATGGAACTGCCAGGCCTCTTGGGTCTGATATAAGCGCCCGCCTGTTCGGTGCGTAAGCGGCCCTTAGGACTGCTCGGAGAGCTCATGGGATACCTACTTCGCCTGTCACTTTGGGGCGCTAACAAGTGTAGGCCCTCTGGTGCCTTCTCCCCTTGTGGGAGGAGGTTATGATGAGGGGTAGGTTGCGCTTCGGAAGCGTGCCATCTATCGATAAGAGTCATACTTCGTACTGATCCCATCGAAGGGCCGTGCCACCGTACGAGTCTGCCTGGAGTGGGCGCGTCAGACGAAGACCTTGTATCTTTGTGGCAATCTGCTGAAGTGAAGAAATGGGATTTTCCGTCCGCCTGATTCCCTGGGGCCCAATCAAGAAGGGCCTCATCGTCGTGGCCCTCGCGGCGGCGCTCGCCATCGTGCTCACCGCCGGCACGGCGCAGGGGCGCACCGGCGTCCGCGCGGCGCTGCTGCTTACCCAACTCGCGCCCGGATTCCCGGTACAGCCGCAGTCGTGGTTCTCGGCGGAGCCCACGCGCGTCGACGTCAGCTACCCGCTCTCAAGTGGCATGGCAACGGCCCACCTGTATGAGCCGGCAGGGGATGGCCCCTTCGCCGCCGTCCTGCTGGTCCCCGGCGTCAACCCCGCCGGACCGAACGATGAGCGCATTGTCAACCTCGCCACAGGTCTCGCCAGGGCGGGCATGGTGGTCATGGTCCCCTGGTCGGACCCGGACAAGGAGATGCGCGTCGAGGCGAACGAGGTCGGCGAAGTCGTTGAGACGTTCCAGCACATGCAGCGGTTCGACTCCGTGGACCCCGAGCGCTCCGGCCTCGGCGGCTTCTGCATCGGCGCGTCGATTGCCGCCGTGGCGGCCCAGGCCCCGCGTTTGCGGGAGAGCGTCGCGTTCGTCAACTTCTTCGGCGGCTACTACAACGCCTCCGACCTGTTGGCGGCCATCGCCTCCGAGACGCGCTTCTACGAAGGTGCCTACGAACCGTGGTCGCCAGACTCGCTCTCTCGCGAGGTCTTTACCAACCACGTGCTCTCTACGGTCACCGTGGGGGCCGAGCGGGACCTGCTGACCAGGCGCTTCGCGAACGGTAACTCCCGCATTGCCGTCGACCGCGACACGCTTTCGCCGGAGGGCCGGAACGCGTTCGACCTGCTCTCAGGGCCGGACATTGAGGAGGCGGACCGCCTGCTGCGCGACCTGCCGCCCGACTTCCAGTCGTTCATGCAGTCCGTGTCGCCCAGTACCAACCTGGAGACGCTGACCACCCGTGTGCTCATCATGCACGACAGACAGGACGGCTACGTTCCCGCCGCCGAGTCCCGCCGCATGGCCGCCGCGCTGGAGGAACAGGACGGCGACGTCTACTTCTCCGAGTACGAGTTCTTCGAACACCTGGACCCCACTCGCCAGGTCGGCCGCTTCAAATTCCTTGGTGAGGCGTACAAGCTGTTCTTCCACCTGTACAACATCCTCCGCGCCGCCGACTGACCGGGCGACCGCAAGGCCCTCCAACTGCAATCCTCGCCAAGCCCCTATGCCACAAAATCCATTGGTCAACCATCATATCGGTGAAGGCCGGTTTGCAGATTGCGTGAGGCGCACAGGCGTGCTAGTATTGATCTATGGACACAATTGGTCGCCGGAACATTGCCCGGCGCGTGGCACCGTCATGCCCAAGCTCACATGAGGCCAACAGCGAGCAACTGACCTAAGTGTAGGCTATCGGAGCGGACATTAGTGGAGCCGCGGGCAACGCCAAGCTTGATTGCACCAGCTAGGATCATGATGTGGAACACCCGAATCTGACATCGGGTTTAAGTGGAGTGGAGAGCCACTGCCAAGCTCTGTCGAAGTCGACTACCTTTTGACGAGGTGAGACCTCACAATGTCTTGAGCAAGCCGTACTTAACGACATTGGCTATTGCCGTTGGATTTACTAGCAGCCTGCGCAGGATGGAATGGCTGCACGAGCAGACCGCAGCCCGATTCAGACCTCTGAACTGTTATGACCGGTCTTAGATATAGTGTTAGAGGAAAAGAACCACAATTATCTATACGGTACTATCCGGCTTGGAAGGGAGGTGCGCCGTGCATGAAGCAAAACGAATTGCGAATGAGTTTATCCAACGCGCTCTGGAAGCTGGGCGCTATCTCACGCCCATGCAGGTCCAGAAACTAGTGTACTTCGCACACGCTCGGATGCTTGCGTTACACGGGACGGCCCTCGTCCGGCAGGAATTTCAGGCGTGGCCGCACGGACCCGCGGTACCCGCCCTGTACGACTCCCTGAGACATTATCGCGGCGGGAGGGTACTGGAAGTTATTTCCATGGTTGAACAGAAGTGCCTGTCTACGCGGGAGAGGGATATCGTCGACTGGGCATTTGATCGCTATTCGCCTCTGAGTGCTTGGGTATTATCTGAATTGAGTCATGCTCCAGGTGGGCCGTGGGCGCGTTCGAAGGCGGAGTCGAAAGGACGCCCGCCCATTTCAAATCAGACCATCGCGGACTACCATGCCCAAGCATGGCAGCCTGAAATCTTGGAATTAGTCGAGGGGTTGAGCAAGCTGCCGAAGTTTGTGGAGGAGTACGAGGAGGCTATGGGCCAGCTGGAACGTGGCGAGTATCATACCTCAGCATCTCGCGATGAGATGCTGAGGCAAATCGCCGCACGTGCCGAAACACGCTCCTAAACTCTCGTGGTCCGGGCTAGTTGAGGACTTCCTTGCACAGTACGAGGATCCTATCGGAGCTGTGATGACCCTGTTCTCACTACTTGCTGATCCAGAAGTTGATGGACATGTTAAGTTCGATGTCAGTGGCTTTCCCTATAGGACTCCAACGCGAGCTTTGCTGGATGACAGTTGGTATGTGACCTACTCAGTAGACGATGAAGGAAACGTCAAAGTCCACCAGATGAAGCGACGGGCCGATGTCGACCATATCCGCCGACAACTCGATAAGGCTCCGGATTAACGGGTAACGGCCACAAGAGTATTCCGGCCCGGCATCGTTCCTTGAACAGGGCGAACGAGCGTGCTATCATAGCTGGATGAACGCCACGGATCACATCGACCACTCCACCGTACGCCCCATCGTTGAGCGCCCGTCACGGGCCGGATTCTCCGGAGCGTGTGTCACAGGAATGTCACAATACTGTCACCTTTTGTATGCATCCAGCATCATCCAGGCAGCATTCCCGTTCGATTTTGTAACGCGCGCCGGAACTCCCCAGCTATGGAGAGTGACATAACGTTACGGAATGTGACACTTTCTCGAGCTTCCGCCCTGCGCGGAAGGAGACCGTTTCTGGACTGGCGAGACTCTCGGCTGGGGGCTAGACCCCGACCTATTCCGCTGCCGGCGTCCAGCCGCGCTCCTCGCGCCAGCCGGGGCCAACGTCGCCGAAGCGGCCCAGGCTCATGCCGCTGATGTCCACGGACGTCTCTCCACTCGTGATCAGTTCCTGGATCACCTTGCCGGTCGCCGGTGACAGCCCGAATCCGTGCCCTGACACCGACGCCACTATGAAGTTGCTCGGGCTGTCGGTCACGTCGATGATCGGGAAGTGGTCCGGCGCCTGCTCGACGACGCCGCCCCAGCTACGGATCAGCGGCACGCCCGCGGCCCCAGTGAACATCTCCGACAGTCGCCTCGCGATGTTGCGGATCAACGGCGTGTTCGGCTTGTCGGGCGAGTGCAGGTCAACGTCGATCCACTCCTGTTTGCCTCCCCCGTAAGCCAGGTTGCCCCGAAGCGTCTGGCGTCCGTACAGCCCGTTCCAGCTGACGCCCCCGCGCCACATGAACTCGATCGGCGCCGTGACCACGATCTCCACCCGCGCCGGTGCCACCGGCACGAACACGCCCGCCATCTCCGCGATTAGCGCCGTCTGCGGCCCCGCAGCGTCCACGACGAACCCGGTGCCGAACGACCCTCGGTCCGTCTCCACCGCCGTCACCTTGCCGCCCTCGACCGTGAGGCCGGTAACAGTCGTGTGCTGGTGGATGCGCCCGCCGTGGTCCTGGAACGCCCAGGCGTACGCCTGCACCGTACGCTGCGGATTGGCCTGCCCGTACACCCCCGAATACATGCCGCCGGGCACCTCCGGGTTGATGATCGGGAACACCTCCCGGATCTCCTGCGCGTCTATCTCCTCGGCGTCGTCCGCCATCCCCTCGCCCTCGAACACAGACGCACGCATGAGCGCAAACTCCTTCTCGTCCATGGCGACGCGGATCGTGCCGGGCCGGAACTCCGTGGGGTAGCCCAGATCCTCGTGCAGCGTGGGCCACAGCCTGAGCGACTCCGCCCCCAGCGCTGCGACCGGCGGCTCCGAGGCTCGCGTCGCCACGCCGCCGCCGTTGCGGCTCGACGCCTCGTAGCCGATCACGCCCTTGTCCAGCACGATCGTGTCGACGCCCGACTTCGCCAGCCACCACGCCGAGCTCAGGCCGGTCACGCCGCCTCCGATGATGACGACTTCCGCGCTGTCAATCTGCATGCTCGTCGCTCCTTCTAAATCGCCCTGCGGTGCTCCAACCTTCCGCCAATCATACCGCAGACCTGAAGCGCCACATGGCCAGCGCAATGAAGACGGCTCCCATTCCGGCCAGCGCGGCGAACTCCGGCATTACGTCCCCGAATTCGGCGCCGAAGAGCATGAGCTTGTTGAATCCCGTGTTGGCCCAGCCGTGCGGAGTTAATAACGCCAACGAACGGAGCCATTCAGGGGCAATGAACAGCGGCCACCAGCAGCCGCCGATCGGGGCCAGCATCATGGACACCAGGACCGCGGCCGCGTCGGCGGTGCGCTCGGTTCGGATCATCGTGGCCATCAGCACCGCGCAACCAGCCGAGGTCAGCGCGAGCACCACGGAAATGCCAATCACCGCTCCGGGCGCATGCCCAAGGTCAATGCGAAAGCCCAGGAGCCCCACCGTCCACAGCACCGCGAGCTGGAGCATGGCGACGTACACCAGCCCCAGGTACTTACCCATCAGTACCGTGCGGCTGCTTACGCCGTTGGACAACAGCCGCTCCAGCGTCTGGTTGTTGCGCTCCCTGGTTATGGCCGTTGCGCCCATCATGGCAGCGAAAAACACGAACATCGTCAGGTAGCCGGGGAGGGTGAAATTACTGGCCTTGAATGGCCTCAGCTCGCCAACCTGCTCGATCTCGAATGTCACGATCGGCTCGGCCGCCATGGCTGAGGCTGCGTCAGGCACGCCGCCGTCCGGGCCCGTCAGCAGCGCGACCGCACGCGCCGCTGTCCGTCCAGCCTCGAGACGTCCGGCGATCGATCCGGCGAGGCCGGCGAGTGCGGCCTGGGTAAACGGTCGGTCGGCGTCAGAGACCAGTTCAAGGCTGATTGGCGCGTCCGACTCCATCGCCTCTGTGAAGTCCTCCGGAAACGCGAGGAAGCCGTCGAGGTCGCCGCTCTCCACCATCGCCGAGGCCTGTTCGTACTCCATGGTGTGAAACACGGTGTTGGAGTCCGCGGATGACACCAGGTCGTCGATGATCTCGTGGCTCGTCCCGGCCTCTTCCCGTGTAACGACCGTCAGTGTAAGCACGCCTTCGTCCTCCCCCACGCCGCTCAGCGCGATGGTAAAGGCGAGCACAAACATCAACGGAAAGGCGAGCGAGAATCCCATCGCAATCCGGTCCTTCAGAAAGATCCGGAAGTCCTTATTCGCGATCAGGACCGCCTTGGCCAGCCCGGAGATCACGGCTATCTTCCTTGCTCGACTGCGCGGAAGACCAGCCTTGCCGCCGCGAGCGCGCCAATACACGTCCCCCCTAACACGGTCATTGCTACGCCCTGCTCAGCCAACGCGCCGGGGCCTGAGTAGATCGCCGCCATAAGCAAGTCCACGGCGTGCTTGTTAAGGGTGAAATTGGAGATGACGGCCATCGGGCCCGACTCCCCGACGTTGAAGAACGTCCCTCCGAACACGGTCATAAACATGGTAATGAGCACCGCTGCCCACGTTGCCTGGTTCCTGGTCTTTGCGAAGCCGCCTATGACCAGTCCCACGGCGCTGACGGCCGCCGCAAGCAGCATCGCCGTTCCCAGCGCAGCCACGTATGAACCGAATGGCGCGAGAGTTAGTACGGCAAATGCTAGGGAGAGCAGGACGAGGGCCTGCAGGCCAGCTCGAAAGATACCTGCCAGGAACTTGCCCGCGAAGAGCTCGTTCATTCCCAGCTTGGTGGTAAGCAGCCTCTCCAAAGTGCCGAGCTCCCGCTCCGCGACCATCGCCTCCGCGTTGAGCGTAACCGCAAACAACAGGAACATCACCAGCACGCCCGGAAGCAGTCTGTCCAGAAACTCGCCGCTCCCACCAACGACCCTGCTCTCGTATCCGATAGACGGTGCGCCGCCCGCCTGTGCGAGCGCGCCGTCCACGGCCTCCTCTACCTGGCGCTCTGTTACGCCCGCCCCGGACACCGCTTGTCGCACCGCCGCGCGCACCTGGTGGCCGGCGCCCACCTCCGCCGCCGCGGCGCGCATGATCGACATGACGATCCGTCCCTCATCCCCGCCGGAGCCGCGTTGCTTGAAAGTGAGCATTGCCGGCCTTCCCGCGGCAAGGGCTTCGGAGAAGCCGGCGGGAATCACGGCAACGAACACGAGCCTGGACCTGTCCAGAGCACGCTCAGCCTCGGCTTCCGTGTAAAACTTCAGGTCCAGGCCATCCACAGCTTCCAGGCGGGCGACGAGCTCCCGCGCCATTGGTCCGCCGTCTAGGTCCACTATGTTTACCGTCCCCTCGAACCCCTCGCCGCTGAACACGGCGTACATCAGCGCGAAAAGGGCTAACGGCAACGCTATGCCGATAGCGAGCGCGGCCTTGTCCGTTACGTATCGCTTCAGTTCGAGGAGAGCTACGTGGACAACTCTGGGCATGGAGTCAGTCGCGTAGGGAGCGGCCGGTAAGGCTTAGGAACACCTCTTCTATGGTAACGGCGTCTGGATTCCCGACACTGGACTTCAGTTCGTGTGCGCTTCCTAGGGCGATCAGCCTGCCGTTGTCCATGATGCCGATCCTGTCGCACAGCCGGTCGGCTTCCTCCATGTAGTGAGTCGTGTACAGGACCGTCATGCCCTCGTCGCGAAGACGTAGGATGGTCTCGAAGATGTGATTGCGCGACTGCGGGTCGATGCCCACTGTAGGCTCGTCCAGAAACAGCAGACTTGGCCTGCCCATGAGCGCGATCGCAATATTGACGCGCCGCATCATGCCTCCCGAGAACTTGGACACTGCGTCGCCGCTCCGTTCCCTCAGTCCGACTATGTCCAGGGTCTCTGCCGCCGCCGCCCTTGCCTGCCTGCCGCTCAATCCGGCCATGCGTCCAAAAAACACCAGGTTGTCCATCGCGGATAGCTCGGTGTAGAGGGCCAGCGACTGTGGGCAGACTCCGATCATCTTCCTGACCTCGCCGCCGTTGTGGACCACGGAAAAACCGCCAATCACAACGTCGCCCTCGTCCGGCGGCAGCACGGTGGAAAGCATCCGTATTATTGTCGTCTTACCGGCGCCGTTCGGCCCCAGCAGCCCGAAGATCTGCTGCTTTTCGATGGTGAAAGAGACGCCGTCGACGGCCCGGACGTGTTCGAAGCTCTTACGAAGTCCTGTTGCGGCGAGGAATTCCTGTGTCATTTACAAGGGACGGGGCCCAATACACGTGCCTGCTACGGAGCGCCGTCCAAGCTAAGTTTATCCCACGTCTGCTGCGTCGTGCCAGGGCGGACTGGCGAATTGCAGCAGCCGTCGCCCTCCTCTGTACACACCGCTCGGCGCGGGTGTACTATCCCGCCAGGCCGCCGGTGGAGGGTAGATTGCCGGATACGATTGCATCTGAGTTGCTGCGCGTTGCGGTCCGCACAGGTGCGCTGGCTTTCGGTGAGTTCAGGCTTACTTCCGGAAGAAGCGCCAGCTACTACTTCGACGGCCGGAAGGTCACGCTGGACCCTGAGGGCTGTTACCTGGCCGCGTCGGCCCTGCTCCCTATGGTGCTGGAATCCGGGGCCAAGGCCGTGGCCGGTCCGACATTGGGTGCCGATCCGATTGTCGCAGGCATAGCGTTGCTGAGCCATCAGCAGGGCACGCCGGTCCCCGCCATGATCGTACGCAAGGATGCAAAGAGCCACGGCATGGGCAGACAGATCGAGGGACCGGTCACGGGCGAGTTGCCTGTGGCCGTCGTCGACGACACTTGCGCAACCGGTGGCAGCCTCATCCAGGCAATCGAAGCGATAGAGGCCGACGGCGGCACCGTCGTCAAGGTGCTGTGCATACTTGACCGGCACGAGGAAGGCTCTGAAGAGATACGCCGGCGCGGGTACGACTTCGCTTCGCTGCTCACCGTGGACGAGGGAGGCAACGTAGGTCCGGCCGTTAGCGTACGGTAGCTGCCTCGTACTGAGGGAGTTTTGCCACTAAGTGGTATGAGAGTCTCCCGTACGGATGCGGTTGTCGACCCTACGGTTCTCCACGCTTTAGCGCAAGGCAGATTCCGTATACGCTGGGCGCGATCACTTCACAGGAGGTCGCGTATTTAGCGGTTTCTCGGCCAGATAAACTCCTAGTGTTTGTTGCGGTTAACGCTACGAATAGTTTGGCAAAGTCAAGTCCGCAATTGGTGTGCAAGTGGAAAAGTGCCGGACTTTTGGGTTGGCGATTGGTTGAACGTTTGGGAAAGTTATGGCAGTATTTTATGAACGATATCTTCGTTGGGAGGAATGAAATTGCCGACTTTTGAAAAGGTTTCCAAGTTGGAAGCCCGGCTGAGAGTTGCCAAGGGAAAGCGCCAGGAAGTCATCAGCCAGTACGTTGAGTACATAAATGGTGTTTCCTCAGACAATCCTGACTCCGCCGGCAAGCTGGTACCGGACGCCGGAGAATCGAAGGCAGCTGTTCGACGCCGGCTTGGTGACGCAATGAGATTTCTGGGTGTAGACCTGGAGATAAAGACTGATCAGGACGCCGTGTTCTTCTGGGTCAAGGCCAAGAGGGGCAGAAAGCCCGCCGCACAATCGTCCTAGTATTGAAGGGCGGTTCTCACGCCTTTCGAACAGGGCGCGCGCTTGAACAATGAGTCCGCACGCCCGCCGAGTGTTTCCGCCGATCACCTAATCGAACGCTATTCGGTAATCTTGTTCGACGCCTATGGCGTCTTGCTGCATTCGCGCGGTCCGTTGCCGGGGGCGGCCGAAGTTATAGCTAGGCTAAATGAGACCGGGAAGCCTTACTATGTGCTAACTAATGATGCTTCAAGTCTTCCTGATTCCAGCGCGGAACGCTATCAGAGCTACGGACTGGCGATCGAATCACGCAGGATTATCACGTCCGGGTCTCTGATAGCGGACCACTTCGCCGCGCATGGCCTCCAGGGCGCCGCGTGTGCCGTTATTGGCCCGCAGGACAGCGTTCGGTATGTCGAACAGGCTGGTGGTGATGTGGTCGGACTTGATGACCCCTTTGAGGTACTGGTCATAGGCGATCAGTCAGGCCTTATGCAACGGGACACGGCCAACACGGCCCTGAGCACGTTGCTTTCCTTATTGGACCGTGGCAAGGACGTTCACCTGGTCCTTCCGAATCCTGACCTGGCATATCCCACCGGACGCGGCCTCAGCTTCGCCAGCGGTAGCCTTGCCATTATGTTTGAGGCGGTGCTCGAGTTGCGATTCCCCGGCCGCGAAGACCTTCGTTTTCACCGTCTCGGCAAGCCGGGAGCGCCAATGTTTGAAGAGGCTTGGCGGCGCAGCGGTACAAAGGAAATGATCATGATCGGCGACCAGCCGGTTACCGATATTCGCGGAGCGCGAAACTTCGGCATAGCTTCCGCTCTAGTTAGCACTGGTATTGCAGGCACATCCAATTCATACGGCTGCGACCGTCCGGACTACCTGCTGCACTCATTGGAACTGGGATCGTAGTCGGGACTCGGCTCTCCCAGTCGTTCTCGCAAGAACGTTTGGGCCCGCACAAGCTTCAGTCCACCGAAGTTAGAGGGGCAAGCCGTGGCATGAGGTACTCGTCTATCGCGACGGCTAGGCCGTCGTCATCGACTGTCGGCGCAACGTAATGCGCCGCGGCCTTCACCTCAGGCGCCGCGTTCCCCATGGCGATCCTCAGGCCGCAGGCCCTCAGCAGAGGCAGATCGTTGTAGCTGTCGCCGGCACCCGCCACTTCCGCCCGGTCGATCCCCAACAACTCGGCATATCTGTGGACCGCTGTCTCCTTGGTAGCCTCCGCGTGAGTGAAGTCCACCATCCAGTCCCCGTTGTCTATGCGTACGATGACCGATGTATGGACCTCGGACAGTTCCCCATATGTAGCTGCGATCTCTCTGGCGCGTTCTGGGGTCAGGCTTATGGCTGTGATTCGGGTAACGCGCCACTCGTGTATCTCCGCGGTCGACCCGATGGCGCGGTCTCCGTCGACGCCTGAGTAGGCGTGTCCATGGCGGTCCAGGTATCCGGTGATTGCCTCGGCGTCCCCGCGGCTAAGCGTCTTGAGCCAGGGCGTCTCCCCCGTTGCGGGGTCGAAGATGCGGGCGCCGCCCTCGGAGATCTGAAGCGCCCTCAGTCCTGCCTCTGCTGAGAACCGCCGCACTACGATGTGGTCTCTGCTGGACACGATCGAGACCGGAATCCGCTGGGCCAGTCGGCTTACGGCGGAGCGCACGCGGGGAGCCAGCGCCAGGTGAGCGCGGACCATGGTCCCGTCAAGATCGATTAGGGCGGCTTTGAGCAATGTGGTGATACAATCGCTCACCTTGCCGAGGCGCCAAAGGCCGGCCCAAGGAGAGCGCAGATGTCAGAGTTCACAGCGTATTTTAATGGACAATGGATCGGCTTGGACGATGTCAAGATGGACGTTGAAGACCGGGGATTCATGGGCGGCGACGTTGTTTTCGAAATCACACGTACCTTCGGCGGCAAGAGCTTCCGGCTCGATGAACACTTGGACCGCCTGTACCGCTCACTCAAGTATGTCCGCATCGACCCAGGCATGGACCGGGAGGAGATGCGCAACCTCACGGAAGATGCGCTGAGCCGCAACCTTGAGGAGATGGATGATGGCGGTGACCTTTCCATTCAGCACTTTGTGACGAGGGGAAAGGGAAGAAAGGCGTCTCTTGCCGGGCCGCCGACGGTGTGCATCAGGGTCTATCCGATCGACTTCTCGCGGTACGCGTCCATGTACGAGTCCGGCGCGCACGGTGTGATCACCCGCACGCGCAGCTACTCGTCCGACTCGCTCGATCCCAAGGTGAAGCACTACAGCCGCATGAACTTCGCCCTGGCCGATCTGGAAGCCTCGGACGTTGACCCGGATGGCTGGCCGATTCTCCTGGACCAGGAAGGCAATCTCGCCGAGGGCATTTCGTACAATCTGTTCCTTGTTTCGGACGGCGTGATAAAGACCCCCGGCGACCACAGCATACTTCAGGGTGTATCCCGCCAGACCGTCTTTGATCTTGCGGAAGGTCTGCGAATTCCGGTCGTAGAAGAGCAGCTTCAGCCTTACGACCTCTACAACGCCGATGAGGCCTTCTTCACCGCTACGTCATACTGCATTCTGCCTGTGACCAAGGTGGACTGGAGAGAGGTAGGCGATGGGCAGGTCGGCCCGGTTACGCGGCAATTGCTCGCGGCATGGAGCGAACACGTCGGCGTGGATATCATCGACCAGGCGTTGGGTTTCTCCTAGCCTGCCCTCGATACATTACTGCCGCGAGGCCGGCGGGCCGGGTTCCGCGAGCTAACATCGGAAGCCGTCCGGTTGGCGCACCCTTGCTAGAATCCTCGCATGAGAGACGCAGACGATATCCCGCGAATGGCTGACGGCGCGGCGTCGGCCTCACGCGCATCCGGACCGTAGTCGTTGCCTCCTCTGCGGGACCGGATTGCACTCCTCGGCGTTGTAGCAGTTGTTGCACTGGTGCTGGTCTTGCTCCTGTACGAGTGGGCCGGCGGAGGTCCGTCTCCGCAATTCAACGAGGCGGACGGGCCGTACTTGGGCCTCATGATGTCGCCGGAAGAGGCCAAGGCACAGCAAGCGGGCGGGACATGGGCTGACATCGTCAACGTTGACGGCTGGCCCGCTCGACTTCCTGTTCTAGCATGGCTGGTCGTCGTAGAGGGAATGGCCCTGCTGAGCCTGCCATTGGGGTTTCTGCTCTTCAGGTCTCTGCCAGACAGAGGGTTCCTGTTTACGAAGGTCCTCGCGCTCCTCTTCGTCTGCTTCGTCGTCTGGCTTCTGGCAAGCCTGCACTGGATGGCGTTCTCCCGCGCGTCAATCGGCGTCGCGATCGTCGGCTTGGCCGCCGTCTCCCTGTTTGTCGTGTCCCGGCGGCGCGAGGATCTGCTTGGCTTCGTTCGGAGGCGCTGGCCGGTCCTCCTTGTGAGCGAGGCCCTGTTCCTGGCGGCGTTTCTCGCGTTCGCCGCTGTCAGAATGGCCAATCCCGATCTCTGGCACCCCTTCTTCGGCGGCGAGAAGCCGATGGACCTCGCCTATCTCACGGCCGTCACACGCTCCACTTTCATGCCGCCTTACGACCCGTGGTTTGCCGGCGGCTACATGAACTATTACTACTGGGGCCATTTCGTCGTCGCCACCCTTGTACGCGCCACCGGCATTGCCCCGGCCACCGCCTACAACCTCGCCGTGCCGATGCTGTTCGCGCTCACGGCCGGCTCTGCCTTCTCGCTCGTGTACAACATGGCGGAGGCCACCCTCCGGCGCCAGTCTCCCGCCGCTCGCGCGCCGGCCATCCGTTGGCCGCCCGTGGCCGCCGGCCTGGGAGGTGCGGCGTTCGTAGCAGTGCTTGGCAACCTCAACGGCGCAGTGCAGGTCGGGCAGGGGACGTGGCGTGTGTTGGTTCAGAACACGCCGTTCGGCGAGTTTGAGTTCTGGCGAAGCAGCCGGATGATGCCGCCGGACCCTCCCGGCAACGAGATCACCGAGTTCCCGTTCTTCACCTTCCTGTTTGGAGATCTGCATGCCCACATGTTGGCCCTTCCGTTCACGGTTCTCGTGCTCGGGGTCTCGCTCGCCGTAGTCCTGTCCGCGCTGCGTTCCGGCAGGCGAGGAGCTTGGCAGGCCCACGACGTCGCCCTGCTTGGCCTGCTCGGGCTCTCGACCGGTGTGCTGCGTCCGTTGAACACTTGGGATTACCTTACGTACCTTGCGGTTGCGGCCGGCGCCGTCGGCCTGTCGGTGTACCTGCGGCACGGTCGTTTGGCGCCCGTCGTCGTCGTGGAGACCGCGCTCAAAGTCCTGTTCGTGGCCGCGGTCGGTTGGCTGGCCTTCCTGCCGTACATTCGCGGGAGCGAAGCGTTCTTCACGAGGTTGGAGGCCACGACGAACACGACTGCGCTATGGCAGTTCCTGGCCATTCACGGGCTGTTCGTCTTCGTCATCGGCTCGTTCCTCCTTGTTGGCCGCCTGCCGAGGTTCCGCGACGTGGCGGCCTGGGCGCGTCTTGGCATTGGCAGCTCGCGAGCCTCTCAGACAAGCCTTTCTGCACTGGGGTTCTTGGCTCTGATTGGACTCATCTACCTCGGACTCATCTGGTGGCCGTCCGTTTCGGGCAGCACACTGCCGTTTGCGGCGCTCGCGCTGGCCTTGCTCGCTGCGCGGCTCGTGACGTGGAAGCGAGCGGTCGGCCCGGACTGGCCGCTGTTGGCCTACGCGGGGACCATGGTCGCCGTCGCGCTTGGGCTGGTCGTGGGACTGGAGGTCTGGCGTGTGGAGGGCGACGTCGACCGTATGAACAGCGTGTTCAAGCTCTACCTCCAGGCATGGGTGCTTCTGGCGTCAGCCTCCGCCTACCTCCTCTGGTACATGCTCGACACCCGGCTCGAGCGGCTGCCCCGTCTGACCCGCAGGCTGTGGATAGCGGCGGCGGCGGCCCTGGTTGTAAGCACGGGAATCTACACGGTGCTCGGCGCCAACGACAGGCTGGGTTACAGGTTTGACGGCGAGGCCGTCCCGCTAACGCTCAACGGTGAAGCTTACGTGGAAGATGCGGTCTTCGAAGACATTCCTGGTCCTATCGATCTTGAGGCCGACTTCGAAGGGATAACGTGGTTGAGGGAGAACGTGCAGGGCACTCCGGTGGTGCTTGAGGCAGTAACGCCGTTCTATAGATGGGGCGGCAGGGTATCGGTGTACACCGGGTTGCCCAGCATGCTCGGCTGGAAATGGCATCAGGAGCAGCAGCGTTGGGACTACCGATGGGCAGTCGAACAACGGAACTACGAGGTGGACTTCATCTACAAGTCTCCCGACGCTGCCGAGGCGCTGCGTCTTCTTCGGACGTATAACGTCCGATACGTCTACCTCGGACAGGTTGAGCGGCTCTACTATCCTCACGAGGGGCTGGCCAAGTTTGAAAACGAGCTTGCTGAACACCTGTTGCCTGTGTTCGACAACGGAAAGACAACGGTCTATCGCGTGTCCGGTTCGGATTGACAGCATCCATGCTCAAACTTAGAATCACGCTGTCTGGGCGGCGGCGCAACACTTTGCACGAGTAACGGACCGGCAAGCCACTCTCCCGCGGAGGTACCAATGAGGACGAGAGCATACATCCTGATAGAGACCGCTGTCGGCAAGTCCCGAAGCGTTTCCGACACGCTCAAGTCTTTGCCCGGCGTAGATACCGTCGATGCGGTTACCGGCCCGTACGACATCATCGCCATAGTTAGCGCAAGCGATCTGAACGCGGTTGGGGATCTGGTCACAAGCCAGATCCACACGATCAACGGGATAGTCCGGACCGTCACCTGCCTGTCAGTAGGGGGCCAGTAGAGCAGGGGTCACAGGCTCTGGACGGCGCGTGTCCGGCCTGCACAATAATCGCCGGTAACTCGTAACGGGCAGGACTGCCTGTCGGCGTGGATCATAGATAGAAGGAGGAGGTCCACCATGGATTTCAGGTTTGATACAAAAGACGTTGAGTTCAGACAGGAAGTCGCCGAATTCGCGGACAATGAGCTTCCATGGAATTGGCGGACCGAGACTCTGGACCCTGAGGAACCGGAAGACGGCAAGATCGTACAGCAGTTCAAGAAGAAACTTGCCGACCAGGGCTGGCTCACAATGGCTTGGCCCAGCGAGTACGGCGGGCGGGACGCCCCGCACATCCAGCAGATGATCTTCAACGAGGAAATGGCGTACCGTGGCGTTCCCGTCGGAGACATGGGCGTGAGAATGGTCGGCCCCATCCTGATGATGTACGGCACCGACGAGCAGAAGGAGAATTTCCTTCCGAAGATCGCCAGTGCCGACATTAGCTGGTGCCAGGGCTACTCCGAGCCCAACTCGGGGTCCGATCTCGCGAGCCTTCAGACTAGGGCCGTTGTTGACGGCGACGATTATGTCGTAACCGGCTCCAAGCTTTGGAACGGCGCGCACTCGGGAGCGGACCACATGTTCCTCCTTACGCGGACTGACCCGGACGCGCCCAAGCACAGGGGCATCAGCTTCCTTCTTACGGAGATGTCGGCTCCCGGCATCTCCGTCGAGCGCGTGCCGATGATGTGGGACGGCGCCCGTGCGCTCGTGACATTCGACGATGTGCGCGTCCCGCGGGAGAACCTTGTCGGAGAGGAGAACCGCGGCTGGTATGTGGGCGCCGCGCTCCTGGACTTCGAGCGCTCCGGTGTGGACAGGCCTGCAAGGGCAAAGCGCATCTTGGAAGACCTCGTCCGGTTGTGCAAGGAGACCAAGCGCAACGGAAAGACGCTTGCAGAAGACCCCGTGTTTCGCCACCGCTTGGCGGACGCAGCCGTCCAGATAGAGGCGGCGCGCATGATGTGCTACCAGGTCGCATGGATGCAGAGTCAGGGGATGGTCCCCAACAGGGAGGCGTCCACCTGCAAGGCCTTCGGCACCGAGATGATCCTGCGCATGTACAACCTTGGCATGCAGATTATGGGACTCCACGGCCAGCTCAAGCCGGGCTCCAAGCACGCCCCGCTACAGGGCCGCCTGGAGAAAGCTTATCTGGCCGCCCATGGCGGACAGGTCGCCGGCGGCACGTCGGAAATACAGCGGAACGTCATCGCCACGCGCGGCTTGGGTCTTCCCCGGGGTTAAACGGCCCGACCCTTGCGCACAGCCTGCGTTGCCGGCCAGGGCCGTCTGGGCCCAAGGCAGGTGTTTGAAGCATACGACAGGTCTGCGAGCACCGGGAGTGAAGACCTGCTTTTCTGCTCACGGTGCGGGTCCAGGTGTGCTGCGGAGCGGGACCCGCTAAGGCAGGTCTGCACGTCGTGCGGTCGCGTCCAGCGCCGCACACCCGCTGTGGGAGTGTGCGTGATTATCCCGCGGAATGGCAAAGTCTTGTTCGGCAAGCGGTCCGGGCAGCTTTTCCAGGGCAAGTGGGCATTGCCGGGCGGCACTGTAGAGTTCGGTGAGGACTTCCTGACCGCAGCCAGGAGGGAAGTCAAGGAGGAGACGGGACTGGACGTCGAGATCGCCTCCATTGTCAACGTAGCAACGGAATACTTGACTCCGGACCTGCACATTCTGCAGATCGTGTGTGTGGCTGGAACGGCAAGTGGCCGCGAGGCCCCTTCGGACGAACTGAGCGAGCTCAGGTGGATAGGCCTCGAAGGCCCATTCCCTCCGATGGCGTTCGAGTCGGACGAGCATGCGATACGCAGGTATGGGGAGATCGGCCACACGGGAGTTGCCGCCGATCCAGTCTTCGCCACCGGGTAGACCGGGGCGCGGCAAAGTACGGCGAAGTTTCTCAAGAAACACACAGATCGGGAGATACCAATGGACCTTGGCTTGACTGAAACTCAGCAGCTTCTCAGGAACACGGCGAAGGAGTTCCTGGAGACCGAGTGCCCCAGCAGCTATGTGCGCGAGATGGAAGAGGACGAGCGCGGCTACACGCCTGAGATGTGGCAGAAGATCGCGGACCAGGGCTGGCTGGGGCTCGCCTTCCCCGAGGAGTACGACGGCGCCGGACTGGGCTTCATGGACCTGAACATCCTTCTCGAGGAGATGGGTCGTTACATGCTGCCGGGGCCGTTCTTCGCCACCGTGGTTATGGGCGGCCTCGCCATACTCGAAGGGGGCTCCGAGTCCCAGAAGAAGGAGTACCTGCCCAGGATTGCGCAGGGTCAGATCTTGGTGACCCTGGCCCTGACTGAGACGAACGGCAGGTGGGATGCCGGAGGCATCGACACGACAGCTCTGATGGACGGCGAGGAGTGGGTGCTTAATGGCGTAAAGCTGTTCACTCCCTATGCGCACGTGTCCGACTATCTGATTGTTGTCGCCAGGACTGGGCCCGAGTTCGAAAATATTTCACTGTTCTTGACTCCACGCACCGCCGATGGCGTGAGCCAGACGCTGCTTAAGACCATCGCCTCAGACAGGCAGTCCGAGGTGGTGCTTGAAAATGTGCGGTTACCGGCGAGTGCGCTCATTGGAGAGTTGAACGGAGCGTGGCCGGTCATGGAGAAGGTCAAGGCGTTCGGTGCGGTGGGCAAGTGTGCTGAGCTGTCCGGCGCCACGCAGCAGGTGTTGGATATGACCGTCGAGTACGCAAAGCAGCGTCTCCAGTTCGGGCGGCCCATTGGCAGCTTCCAAGCCATCCAGCACCACTGCGCCAATATGGCGATGGACGTTGAGGGTTCCAAGTACATCACCTACCAGGCAGCTTGGGCTCTGGCAGACGGACTTGACGCCTCCCGCGAAGTTTCGCTGGCCAAGGCATGGGTCAGCGACGCCTCGAAGCGCGTTTGCGCAACCGGACACCAGTGCCACGGCGCTATCGGCTTCACAAAGGAGCACGATATGCAGCTCTTCTCTCGGCGCGCGAAGGCCGCTGAGCTGATGTTCGGAGACGGCGATTACCACAAGGAGAAGGTGGCCGATATGATCGGCCTGTAGCGGCGCGATAGACGGGGAGGAGCCTTGCGGTACTGTCTGGAAGCCCAACCCTACACAGGACTCCGTCGAGATGAATGGCCGGAGGTTGACGATGTATAAGTTCTTCCACGCCATTGCCATGCTCATGGCGATGTCACTCCTCGCCGCTCTCTCCATCGCGTGCAGTACGGAAACCGTCGTCATCGCCACTGACGGCGAGTACCACCCCTTCAACTTCATCAATGAGTCTACGGGCGAGATCGACGGACTTGAACGCGAGTTGGGCGACGAGTTGTGCCGCAGAGCCGGCCTCGAATGCGAATGGGTTATCAATGAATGGAAGGACATGATCCCCGACCTGCGTGCCGAAGAGTTCGATGTGATCATGGCCGGCATGTCCATTACCGAGGAGCGAGAGCAGCTAGTCGATTTCACGGAACCCTACTACCCGCCGTCCCCCTCCGTCTACCTCGCCCTTGCTGGTGACAACGATCAGGCTGCGGACGGTGCGGTAGGAGCCCAGGACCAGACAATCCACTCAGACTACTTTCAGGCCGCGGGCAGGACCTACCGGGCCTTCGAAGAACCCGAGAACGCTCTCACAGCTCTTATCTCCGGCGAAATCGATGCCCTTCTTGTAGACCGAGGCTACGCAATAGAAAAGCTCAATGAGTATGACGGCCAACTCGCCATCGTAGGCCCGGAAGTGCCCTTGGACCAGGGCTTGGGCATCGGCTTACGGGAGGGCAGCGGCCTCCGTGAGAAGCTCAACGAGGCCATTGCGTCGATGAAAGAGGATGGCACGCTGAATACCCTCCTCCGAAAGTGGGTCGGCGAAGACACCGACACGTTCTAGCACCAGGCCCTGGCAACGGCTACTTCCGCAACGAGACTCTCGCAAAACCGTCATACCGGCGTAGGCCGGTATGACGGGGGTTGGGCCTGAGGGTATCGCTTGTACCACTCCCACTCGCCCCACGCAGCGAATCATTCATAAGTCTCCAATACACGACACACTCGCCGCGGCAAGCAATGTCGTTCAAGTTCGGAACGGGCGCCCCTGCTCTCCGTCCGGACGCCAACCTGTTGAGTCCGAATCGTAGCGCCCGACCGGGCCCTTACAGGCCGCTCCGTGCGATTGTCCCGGCACGATACTAAGATGGTGGCCGGAGTCATAATGGTCGCAGGAGGCCGTCAATGAAGATCAAGGAGATTGTCGCGTTCCCGGTGGAGCTCCCCGGCGGCGCTCCCGATGCGCCGGCGAGGCGGCCGTCTTCGGCGCAAAGTACCGAGATAGCGGGCCCAATGTCCAGATACTCGAGGTACAAGCGGCCCCACAGCCACTGGCGGCCGAACTGGCCGGCACTGGCCTGCGTGGTGACAGCCGAGGACGGCACTTGGGGACTGGGCTTGACTACCCACAGTGGCCCGGTTGCGCCGATTATCAACGACCACTTCGCGCCTCTGCTTCTCGACGAAGAATGCATGGCCATAGAGAAGCTGTGGGACATGATGTTCCGGATGTCGTCGCCTTACGGTTCGTCGGGTCTGGCGAGTTACGCCATCAGCGCTGTCGATCTCGCCCTGTGGGACCTGAAAGGCAAGCTGCTGGACCGGCCCGTGTACGAACTGTTAGGGGGTCCGGCCAGCGACGGTATCTTCTGTTACGCGACCGGCAACGACACGGACTGGCATATGGAGCTGGGTTTCAGGGCCACCAAGCTGTCTTGTCTCTACGGCCCAGCCGACGGACTGGGCGGGCTGCGGAAGAACGAAGAGCTGGTCGCGGCGGCGAGGGCGGCGATCGGCACCGACGTCGAGTTGATGCTCGATTGCTGGATGGCGCTGGACCTCGAGTTTGCGGTGCGGCAAGCGGAGAGGCTGCGGCCATACAACCTCAAGTGGATGGAGGATAGCCTGGTCCCGGACGACTTCGACGGGTTTGCGGAGATGCGGGGGCGACTGCCGTGGCAGACCCTCGCCACGGGCGAGCACTGGTACACGACTCTGCCCTTCATGTCGGCGGCTGCGCGGCGCTCGGTTGACATCTTCCAGCCGGACATCCAGTGGGTAGGCGGTGCCACCGCCGTTGTGAAGATATGCCATATCGCCGAGGCAGCCGGCATTTCGGTCATGCCGCACATGGGGGTGAACGACGCCTACGGTCAGCACGTCTGCTACGCGATGCCGACCGTACCGTGGGGCGAACTTTTCGTCGGGTCTGCGCCGGGTGTGCCGCTGGACAGTGTACGGGGCTATCGGCAGACTCCGGGCATGGCTCTCCCGAAGGACGGCATGCTCGTCCCCAGCGACGCTCCCGGCTTCGGCATCGAGCTGACCCTGGACGAACTGCACGCGGCCCGCGTCTAGGGTGTGTTCACCAAACGCGGCGTATCGAGTGCGAGCTCTATCGGGATGAGGCCCAGATCGAGCGGGCATAGCTTGTCGATGCCAGAGGAGGCGCCCTGAACCCACTTGGGTGCAAGAACGCCCACGTCTTCAAGGTCTTGTTACGCGTACCACAAGGAGGTTGAGGCCGACGTTTTCGGCCTGTAGGGTCGATGCCCAACTGCCTACTGTAAGGTAGTTGTGAGGGACTCCAGCCGTTCAACCCAGTTGTCGAATCGTGGGCACTCTCCCCTAATCACAGGCAAGCCTACTTCGCCAGCTACCAATGGGCCATGAAGCCTCTTACGGTAGCCGGGGATCATGTTCATGATGCGCTTACTCGGCGCTGTGTCCGGGTTGTCGTTGATGTCCTCCGGCGTCTGGAATTGCACGCGGATGGCATTGAGCCGTGCAATGCTCTGGACCGGAACATTCATCATCACGACCCCAAAGGCGCTCACATCCGAAAACAGAAGCCCCTCGAACTCGTGCTTCTGTACATAGGGGATTACCTTTCGCTCGTCCCACTGGTTCGAGACTTCCTCTCGCACACTGTCGCTCAGGTTTCGCTCCAACTCATCTATCGTTCTCTCACATTTGCTCGCAAACCCATAGAAGTCAACGAGGGACGATACCGCATCGTGTGTCCATAGAAGAGTGGTCATCTCCGTTGACAGCCGTTGGGTGCTGACGTTTCCTCCGCCAACGCTGCGACCTCGGGCGCGGCCAAGCAGAATCGGAGTGGGCTCAACCCCGGATTCCCTTAAATGGGGCGCAAGAACCCGCCTGATGAACTCTTCTTCAGGTTGGCCTTCCACCGATACGGCAAGCCGTATCAAGGACGCCCTCCCAAGAGATTCTTCTGCCAGAGTTCGCCAGTGGTGTACTCGTCCAGCCAACGCTGATAGTGGCCTTCGTCGAGCTTGCGAACCTCCGTCCGTCCCGCAGTTCTAGCACGGTAATCTCGCTGATGTCGAACGCGTCCACGAGCAGAGGCGATTGCGTCGCGACAATGACCTGCCTCTCATTCGAAAGTGCCTTGATCATGTCGCCTATCAGTGAAACGGCTGCGGGATGCAGCCCCAATTCTGGCTCGTCCAGCAGAAGCACGTCCGGGAGCATGCCGGGGGGAAGATTCAGCAGTGTAGCCAGCGCGAAAAATCGAAGGGACCCGTCCGATGTAACGTGCGCGCCAAAGCTCTTATCCGTCCACTTGGCTTTCCACCTCAACAAGACTCGTCCATAGCTCTCTTCAATGTCGAATCGATCAAAGGTCGGAAGGACGCGGTTGATATGCCGGCATATCGCCTCGAATCTGTGTATGTCTTCCCGTTCCAGCCGTAGCAGAACCGCAGCTAGGTTACCGCCGTGCGACCTAAGGTAGTTGTCTTCTTCGACGTCCCATCTGGTCTTGAAGTTCGAAGAGTCCGAAGTGTCGTGGAACTGGAAGACGGAGCAGCGCCTTAGCAGATTAACGATTACCCGTGCGGTTTCCGGGTTTACGCCGTGGCCATCTGGGGAGTGCGCCGCCTCAAGTATTCTGGCTTCCGTGTGACCGCTTCCAAGGCGCTGCCACTGCGGCTCTGTAACGATAGCATGGGTACTGAAGCGGAAAGCCTCGTCCGTGAACATCAGGCGATCCGGATGCGCGTGAACAAGGGAGAATCGGTAATCGTTGAGGCCCCTTGAGGTTCTAACTGTCACGGTAGCGCTCATAAGCGGAGTGAGCCTGCTGCCGCCGAACAATTGATCATCTGCCCCGCCGTGTCGCTGCACGAACTCATCAAGGTTCCGAGTCTCCAGCATCCAACTCAACATGTCTAAGAACCTGACAAAGTTGGACTTGCCGGAGCCATTGGCACCGATCAGAACGGCAGCCTTGGGCATGTCTTCGATTCGGAAGTCCGCGAGAGAACGAAACCCTTTGATTTGAACGGATTGAATCCGGTTTGATTCATTCATACAGAAGCCCGTCTAACGTGACAATCTCAACAACATCGTACGGCTGAACGCTACCTACTGTAGCCGACAGCCTCTCAAATTCTACACATGATTGAGTACACCCGCAGGCTCAAGCATACTAGGCCACGTTCATGTCTAGTTCCGCGACACGCGCCCCCTCAGCGTCGCAAGTGCAAGGCTGACGCTCACCACTCCAACGCCCGCCATGCATGCCAATCCCTTAAGGACCTCGCTCCAGTCCCAGCCGCCGACCACGAGCGATCGCAGTGCTCCCAACAGGTAAGTAACCGGGTTGTAAGTCGCAATCACCTGCATCCAGCCCGTCATCGCCTCCAGTGGAATGAACACGAGCGTCATGAACACGAGCGGGAAGAACAAAAGGAAGCTCGTGTTCACCGCCGCTGGAGTCCCCGTCTTTAGCGCTATCGCATATGGAATCCCGGCGTAGACTAGGCTCCACGTCGCCGCGATGACGAGGAACAGCAACATTCCGAGTACGCCGGTCTCGAATCGCACTCCTACGGCGAAGCCCATGATCAACACCGGTATCGAGACCAGGGCCACCAGCATGAAGTCCGCGGCCATAAGCCCCAGCAGCAGCGCTAGGCGTCGAATCGGAGTGAGAGAAAGCCTGTCGAAGTAGCCGCTCTGTATGTCTAGGACCAGCGAAACAGCTCGCGACAGGCCGGCCACGGCAAACACGATCGCCACAGGTAGTTGAAACACTTTGAAGTCGATGTCGCCGCCCTGTTCCACAAGGTCCTGAAGCGCGCCAATGTTAATTGTGTAGAAAAAGGCGGGCATTATCAGGGCCGGCAGCAGGGTTTCCGGCTCGCGCTTTACGGTGCGCAGCGCGCGGCCTGCCATAAAGAACACGTCGGGAACGAAACTGCTTCGTCTGGCGTGAACTCGCTCCGCCACGGCCATTACGGTTCGCTCTCCTCGTCGCTTCCGGCGTCCACCTCCAACCGCGCGCCCGTGTAGTGTAGAAACACGTCGTCGAGCGTCGGAGTCCTCAGTGTCAGCTCCTGCACCTTGACCCCGCACTGGTCGAGCGCTATCGCGACCGAGCCTATCACCTTGGGTCCGTCCTTCACGCTTACGGTCAACTCGTCGCCGTGAATCTCTACCTTCGCAACGTCGCGCACGTCGCCGCAAGTCCGGGCGGCTTCCGCGGTGTCTCCCTCGATCTTGGCGATGATCACGTCCGAGCCGATCGAGTGCTTTAGCTCGGCGGGAGGTCCTTCTGCGACTATCCTGCCCTGGTCAATGATGCCAACGCGCTCGGCCAGGTGGTCGGCCTCCTCCAGGTACTGCGTTGTCAGGAACATAGTCACGCCCATCTCCCTGTTGACGCGGCGTACCTCGTCCCACACCTTCGCTCGGCTTATCGGGTCCAGCCCCGTTGTCGGTTCGTCGAGAAACAGCACCTCGGGGTTGTGAATGAGCGCTGCCGCAAGGTCCAGTCTCCGCTTCATGCCCCCTGAATATGTGCCGATGAGCCGGTCGATCGCTTCCCCGATGTCCACCAGTACCATCAGCTCTTCGACGCGCCTTCTAACATCCCGGCCCCGAAGACCGTAGAGCCTGGCCTGCAGTTCCAGCAACTCCCGGCCCGTCTGCTTGTCGTCCAGGGCTGCATCCTGAAGCGCGGCGCCGATCCGCAGACGCACATCAGTGGGTCGTTTGATGACGTCGTAGCCGGCCACGGATGCACTGCCGCTCGTGGGCAGCAGTAGCGTGGTCAGCATCCTTACCACTGTCGTCTTGCCGGCCCCGTTCGGTCCCAGGAAGCCGTAGACTTCTCCGCTGGGGATGCCTAGGTCTACTTTGTCAACGGCCCTGACCTCGCCAAACTCCCTGGTGAGAGCACTGGCACTGATAGCGTCTTCTGTCAAGCAACTAGCCTCGCAAGCTCATGATTGGACGACCGATTGTAAGACCGCGGAGGGAGCCGGGCATACGTTTTCAGCGCCAGGGCATTGGTTCTTTCGGTTTCGTTGTGCGGGCTGTTGCACCGTCAGTGACTTCGCGCCACTCTAGTGCCAGACCTTTGTAACCTCAAAATCAAACGTTACCGCGATATTGCCGACTGCGAACTGTTGTGCTATTCTTGATGCATGAAGACCAACCAATGCAGAGGCGCTCGCCGCGCCGCCATACATGCGCTAGCGTCTACTTGGGCGCGGGGCCTAGCCTTGCCTGTCTCATTTTTGTCTCGAAGTGCCTCAGAATTGCCTCATTTCCGTTTCACAAGCGTCTCGGGAACGTCCCGCGTAGCGGCTGGTCCCAGCTATGAATTGAGACAAAATGAGACAAAGTGAGACAGATTTTTGATTCAGATCTAATCTTTGTAGCTGGACGGGGCTACGTCCCGCGTCTCCCGCCGCCTCATCCTGTATGGCCCGGAGCCGCGATGCGCATAGGTTTAGCCCGCTGCTATACTTTCTTTGAATCTGTCATGGCCGGAGGCTCAGTTGAAAGCGGGAATAATCAATGTTACGGGTTATCTTGGAGTCGAGTTGGCCCGCATCCTGCATCGACACCCGGACGTGAAAATCGCGTCCGTTACCGGCAGGAGCCACGCTGGAAGTACTCTGGACGCAGTCTTTCCGCACCTGCACGGACTCGACCTGCCGATCACGGAGGATCTCGTCGGCAGCGTGGATATAGTCTTCTCCGCCCTGCCTCACGCCGCAAGCGCGGAGCGCCTGGCCCCGCTGCTGACAGACGGAGTGCGCTCCATCGACGTCAGCGCGGATTTCAGGCTGAACGACGTGAGCGAGTACGAGCAATGGTACGGAAACTCTCACCCCTGCCCGCAATTCCTGGAGGACGCCGTATACGGACTCACCGAGCTCTACCGTGATGAGGTTGCAGACGCCGGACTTGTCGCAAACCCCGGTTGCTACCCCACGGCCTCAATCCTGGCCCTCGCACCCGCTCTCAGGGAGGGCATCATAGAGCCGGATATCGTGATAGACGCGAAGTCCGGCGTCTCAGGCGCCGGACGTGGCCTTGCGTTGAAGACGCACTATTCCGAGGTGAATGAGAACCTCTCCGCGTACGGTGTAGGCGGGCACCGCCACCTGCCGGAGATCGTGCAGGAGCTGAGCAAGCTGGACTCTGCGCCAGAGCCCCGGGTGACCTTCCTGCCGCACCTCGCGCCAATGACGCGCGGAATCCTGTCCAGCTGCTACGCATCCCTTCGGACGTCGGTGTCGGATGAGCAGTTGCGCGAACTCTACCTCGATGCCTATCGGGACGAGCCCTTCGTGGAAGTGGCCACCAGTCCGCCGGGGACCAAGCACACATTGGGCAGCAACGCCTGCGTCGTCTATCCTGCGGTGGACCGCCGCTCGGATCGCCTCATTGCCATAGGCTGCATAGACAACCTGGTCAAGGGCGGCTCTGGGCAGGCAGTTCAGAACATGAACGTTATGTTCGGACTGGACGAGACCGCCGGACTGGCCCAGCGCGCTCTCTATCCCTAGCCGGTAGTCCGGCGTCAGGACGGACACGAGGCTGGTAACCGGATGCCCGGAGGCAAACGTGAGCAAGACCGTGGTCGACGGAATTCTGTTCGATCTGGACAACACCCTTCTTGACAGGGAATCGGCCTTCCTCAGGGTTGCCGAAGACTTCTACGAAGAGCACCTTCTCGGCACCGTGGACGTAGTTCGCGCCGAAGCAGTCGCGATGCTGGTCCACTGGGACGCGGACGGATACGTCGCCCGCGGGGAGATGCTGGAGAAGTGGCTGGCCGAGTGGCCCGGCGTAGGCCTCGACATGGACTCGGTCTCTAGGTGGTACCGCTCCGCGATGCAGCAGCAAGTGAGATCGGACGCGGAAGTCAACCGGTTCCTCGCTTGGCTCAACGACAGGCGCTTACCGTGGGGTATCGTCACAAACGGCAGCAGGAGTCAACGCGGCAAGTGCAGGGCAGCGGCTCTGGACCGGCTCGCTCCGTTCATCCTCGTCTCTGAGGAGGACGGCTATAGAAAGCACGCCCCGGCGATCTTTCGCGACGCCCTGACCCGAACCGGGCTACAGAAGCCTGAACAGATCATGTTCGTGGGAGACAATCCCCTCGCAGATATAGACGGGGCCAAACGCATTGGAATGAAGGCGGCTTGGATCAGGCGTGGAAGACGGTACCCGCCCAGTCTTCAGCCGCCAGACCACATTATTGATAATGTGCTCGAAGTGCGGAGTATCGTGTCGAGTTAGCCCGGTGTCTGGGACTCCCTTCGATGTCTATCAGGCGCCGGACGGACCCCGTTGCGAAACTGGCTTCGAAGTCATTAAACTTCCATTCCTTCCGGCCGACGGCCTGCGACGCTATCTGTTTTGCCAATCCCGTCCTAATATGATTGAAACTACTATAACAACCTGCCCAGGACGAAAGTGCAATATGGCTGCCCAAGCCCACCACGACGTTCACGAGTGTGACGATCACGAGCATCACGGCGACGAGCCGGGTCACGTGCACGATTCGCACGAGTGCGACGATCATGAGCACCACGGCCACTAGAAACATGGCATAGGGGTCTTTTCAGTCCGTCGCATCCGATGCGAGGGTCAACAGGCCATTGGATAACGAAAGCCGCGTCGGGCTTCTCTGTATTGGGGAAGCCCGACTATCATCGCGTCTGTCTGTGGTTGAACTAATGCTGTGCGGCCGTACGGGGTTGAGGTGTGTGGGGCGCCGCTCTACTCACATCCTTATGAGTCTTCTAGACAGTGCCCATTCGGCGTTGCTATCCTTCCGCCCTGGTAGCTAGAATAAGTACGGTTCCACTAAGTGGCCCCATCGTCTAGCGGTCCAGGATCCCACCCTTTCAAGGTGGTGACACGGGTTCGAGTCCCGTTGGGGCCACCACTGCCGTAGCTTGTCGCCGGGCTTTTTCAGCCGCCGCCGACCGCACGCACGATCTCGACGCTATCCCCATCGCTGAGCTGTATCGCGGCAAGCTCGTCCTTCCTCTTCACTTCACCGTTGAGGGCTACCGCGATGTGGCTCGCGTCCGCCACGCCCAGCGACTCCAGTACGGTGCGCAATGACGCTGAAGACGCAAACTCACGCCCCTGTCCGTTCAGTGTGACCCGTATCATGTCGGAGCTTGTCATCCTTGGATCGCCCTCATAGTTGTGAGACCCGCGTCCACGGCGTCGCCGAGCCGAGCCGCCGCTCGCTGCGGTTCGTCGCTGTCCATAACTGCGCTAATCACTGCCACGCCTGAGGCTCCGGCCCGCATGACTACCCCCGCGTTGCAAGCGTTCACACCGCCGATCGCTACGATCGGGATCGAAACCCTGTCCGCCGCCTCCCGCACCAGCTCCTTCCCTCCGTAAGGGCCATCTGGATGCGAAGCGGTGGGGAAGACCGTTCCCAACACCAGTAGGTTTGCTCCATCCTCCTGTGCCTTCTCCGCGCCGGCGGCGCTGTGCACCGATCTCCCGATAAGCAACCGCCTGCCGGCCAGCTCCCTCGCGCGTCTAGTCGGCAGGCCCTGCTCGCCGATCTGCACGCCGTCCGCTCCGCAGGCAAGTGCCACGTCCAGTCGGTCGTTTACGAACAGTAGGGCGCGGCCGGCGACCACACCGGCTAGTTCGACTCCCAGGTCGTACAGGTCGGCTGCGGGCATATCTTTCTCTCTCAACTGGATCATGTTCACGCCCCCGGCCACGGCCTCTCTCACCGTCGTGACCAGGCCCCGGCCCGTGGTCGTAGTAGTGCGCGTTACCAGACAGAGGACGGGGATTGGGACAGCGGCTGTCAACGGAACCCTGGCCCGGGTCTAGCCAGAAGTCGCGGCGGTTGCCACGCCCGCCGTTGGGCTGCTGGGCGTTCCGGCATCCTTCCTCTCGATCCTGCCTGCCACGTAGGCCTTTCGCCCCGCCTCAGTTCCGAGCTTGAAGGCCTCGCCCATCAGCGCCGGGTCCTGCGCCTGGGCGATCGCGGTGTTAACCAGCACTGCGTCCGCTCCGGCCTCCATCGCAGCAGACGCCTCCGAGGGGACCGCCAGGCCGGCGTCCACTACCACCGGCACTTCCGACTGCTCGATGATGAGGCGCACTTCTTCGATCGTCAGAATTCCCTGCCCGGAGCCAATCGGTGAGCCGAGCGGCATCACCGTAGCGCATCCCAGGTCTTCCAGCATACGGGCGAGGACCGGGTCGGCATGAATGTACGGAAGCACGACGAACCCCTCGTCCAGGAGTTGGACTGCCGCCTCGTGCGTCCCCACTGGGTCCGGCAAGAGGTACTCGGGGTAGGGAATCACCTCCAGCTTGATCCAGTTGGATCCGGTCACCTCTCTGGCTAGTCTGGCCGTAAAAATCGCCTCCTCCGCGGTCTTGCAGCCCGCGGTGTTGGGCAGGATTGTGTAGCGGTCCCAGTCGAAGTAGTCCAGGATGTTCTTTTCGTTCGGATTGTCCAGGTCCAGCCGCCGAATCGCTACTGTGATGATCTCCGCCTTGGAAGCGGTTACGGAATCGACCATCTCTTCCATCGAACGGTGGCGTCCCGTACCCACCATGAGCCTTGAATTGAACTTGCATCCGGCGATTTCCAGTTGGTCTTCCATCGAAGAGACTCCCATCGGTAGATCGGTCGGGCAGGCTGGGCGGAGGGCCTGATACGCAGAGCCGCCAGCGTAATGCCGGCGGCTGAAGTAAAGACACTTGATGTATCGGATCCCTACGCTGGCATTACCCAGGTCAGGTGCGGCGGTCGTCCCGATGTCCCGGGACCTCTCAGCCTGGTTCGCCCAAGCTCCCGTCTCACGATCTTAAGTTGTTGCCTCTCAGCATATCGACAGCACCGCGCTTGGTCAACTCTCCGAACCGTGGAGGATTGGAACCATACCGAGATTTGCGTCGTCTTCATAGTAGAATACCGCACTAGCGGGCAGGTATCGGAGGCAACCATGCGTACACACAGATTCGCCGTACTGGCATTGATTGCTGGATTGGCCGCATTGGCTATGGCTTGCGGGGGCGCCGATGAATCAGAGTCGGTTGCGACCACCGCAGACATGGCCGCTTCCGAATCCTTCATGGCAATGGACACCATGGCCAGCGACGAAATGGCGATGGAAATGGACATGATGCAGGAAGCCGAGGAACAGTCGTCCGCCAAGACGGTTGCTGAATCGATGGTCGACGATAGCGTGGCCTCTCTCGCCGCCGCCGGTTCGTCCGGTCCGGTCGCCCAACCGGTCTCGCAGCAGCGCATGATAGTACGGACAGCCGAGGTTGCCATTGAGGTGCAGGACGTCGAGACGAGCCTGTCCCGGATAACCTCGCTGGCTATCGACCTCGGCGGATGGGTCGTGTCATCCGAGGAGTCGCTGACCTACACGGGGTTCATCTCGGTTCGCGTTCCGGCCGACCAATTGGACTCGGCCATCTCTACGCTGAGGTCTTTGGCCGCGAAAGTGGAGCGTATCTCGGTGTCCAGCCGAGATGTTACGGACGAATATGTGGACAACCGCGCGCGGCTCACCAACCTCCAGTCCACTGCGGACGCGCTGCGCGCGCTGTTGGAGCAAGCCGGGGACGTGGAAGACGCGCTGAAGGTTCACGAGACGCTAACCGAGGTCCAGTCGGACATCGAGCGACTTCTGGGCCGCCTGAAGCTGTTGGAGGAGACGGCCGCGTTCTCATTGCTTAACGTCATGGTCTCCCAGACGCCCGGGGAACTGTCCTTGAACGCAGGCCCTGACGTTACCTCTAGCGTCGGCCAGGTAGTCAGATTCAGGGCCACCTTCACTCAGCCGGAAGGGCTGGACAACTTTTCGTACACGTGGGACTTTGGCGACGGGTCGCTCCCGGTCAGCAACTCCATCACCGCCCCGACGGCCGATGAAGATACCCGCGTTACCGCAACGATCACGCACAGATACAGGGACGACATCGACTCTCCGTATATTGCAAGCATCGAACTGACCGCATGGGGCGATGCCGGTCTGTTCGAGGGCTCGGACACGATCACGGTCACCGTCACCCGGCTGCCGAGCGTTGAGGTCTTCGCGGAGGGCTCCCTGACGGCCGAGGAAGGCGAGGAGGTGGAGCTCACTGTCACCTTCACACGGCCACCGTCACTCACGAATCTCAGTTACAGGTGGGAGTTTGGCGACGGCTCACCGCTGTTCGAAGGCGCGATTGAAGACGGCGCCACTCAGATCGCGGTCACTCATACTTACGAGCACTACCGGCCCCAGCCGTACCCCGCACACGTCACCCTGATGGCCGACAGCGCGGCCGGAGACGTGGAGTCGACCGCATTCGTGGACGTTTTCATACTTGAGGCCGAGGGCTTGGTGGTTTTCGGATGGAGCGCGGGAGAGCAAGGAGAGAACGCCGTTCGCGCCCTGATCGCAATAGGACAGATTCTGCTCACCATACTAATCTGGGCAGTGGTCCTGAGCCCGTTGTGGATCGTCGCTGGTGGCGCCTACTTGGTCGTTATTCGCAGGAGGAGGAGAGCGGCCCTCTCACAATCGAACATGTCCGAAGAGGCGTGAAATGACACTTCGGTCCGTGCCATGCTCGTGTGCAATGCGCATGCGGGAATAGTTAGCATGAATGCATGACTACAGTACGCCACTTCACCGCTTCCGGATACGTGATTTACAACGAGAGTGTGCTCTTGCATTGGCATCCCAAGGTCGGAGGCTGGTTACCTCCCGGAGGCCACATCGAGGCCAACGAGGACCCGGTCCAGGCCGTGATTCGCGAGATTGATGAAGAGACCGGCATTGTCGCCGAGGTGCTTCCGACTGGCATAGTGCTCGACCTGGAGTACCCTGTCCAGGTCCAGCCTCCCTTCACGATCCTGGTGGAGGACATTGACGATCCGGTTGAAGGACACCATCAGCATGTAGACATGATCTACCTATGCCGCCCGGCCGGCGCGCCTGGCCCATTGAAGAATGGCTGGCTCTGGGCGAGCCGCGCGGCCCTGATCGAAGGCGAACCGCTGGCCGCGCCTGGCGCCCCGTGCGAGCCGCCCCCAAGGGACGTGCGCGTGCTGGCTCTCGCGGCGTTCGATGCAGCCGCGCCCTGGCTTCCGCCAGCGGCCGACTGAGGCCCGACGCGCCCCGAAAGCCTTGTTGAGATGTCTGCTGAACGGAATACGATGTCGCCCGATCTCGGCCCCGAACCCCGAATAGTTGTTGTCGGCAGTACGGGTTCTGGCAAGACCACCGTTGGGAAGCGCATCGCGGAGATCTTGAAAGTACCGTTCGTGGAGATGGACGCTCTCAACTGGGGTCCAAACTGGACTGAGCGGCCGCTTGAAGTGTTCAGAAAAGAACTGCGGGAGGCCGTGAGTGGATCCTCTTGGGTTGTTGACGGCAATTACAGCAAGGTCCGTGACGTCTACCTGCCGAGAACTACAACCATCGTATGGCTGGACTACGCCTTCCTCACAAACCTGTGGCAGCTTCTTTCGAGGACCTTCAAACGGACCGTCTGTTCCGAAGTCCTGTGGAACGGCAACGTGGAGCGGATCGCAACCCACCTGTTCACCAAAGACTCGCTTATACTCTGGTTCTTCAAATCGTACTGGAGGCGCAAGAGGACTTATCCTGAGTTGTTCAGCGGGCCTGAGGCCGGTCACCTGACAGTCGTCAGGCTCACGGGACACGGCAAGACTGAATCTTGGCTGCGCTGGCTTAAGGCCTCGTTTGAGCAGTCCGGGAAGCCCTCCGAGCTTGACCGCCCATAGGCCCTATGCTAGCGTTCCAGTAGCATATCTCTAGTACGCGTTGAAAGGGAGTAGTAGCGGGCTGTCTTCCACAGAGAGCCGGTGACAGTGGTCTGTAGCCCTTGTATCAGAATAGCTAGGGCACTGTCGGCAAGGTGCGATACTGGCGTTCGGCATCTCGCGAACTCGCCCCGGAGCGTCCCTCCTGAACGCGGTCGGCCCGCCGGCCAGTAGGGCTGGGCGGTGGCGACGTTATAGCTGGCAAGCGTCCCCGATTCGATTGCGCGGGCTCATTTGGTCTCGGCTTTCGCGCGGGGGAACGAGGGTGGTACCGCGGGTATTCACCAGTTTCGCGAGTACGGTGCAATTGCGTAAGCCGTCCCGCGAAAGCGCCGCCAAGTTGCGGCAGGCCCGTCCCTGTTGGGGACGGGTTTTTTTGTTTGGCTAAATCAGGCCGGAAGGGAAGACCGATGGTAACGGCACAGACAAGAGGGACACGCTACGACCACAGCGTCACAGAAGCGAAGTGGCAGCGCCGCTGGGCGGAAGACGGCCTTCACAAAGTGCGCGACGACGATCCTCGGCCCAAGTGGTATGAACTCACCATGTACCCTTATCCGTCCGGTGACCTTCACATTGGCCACTGGTACGTCATGGCCCCTTCGGACGCTCACGCCCGGTTTCGCAGGATGCAGGGCTACAACGTTCTGCATCCCATGGGGTTCGATGCTTTCGGTCTGCCCGCCGAGAATGCGGCCATCCGGCGCGGAGTCCATCCACTCAAGTGGACGATGAACAACATCGAGAACATGCGCCGCCAGTTGCGCACGATGGGCACTGTCTACGACTGGGATAGAGAGGTGGTCACCTGCGATCAGGACTACTATAAGTGGAACCAGTGGCTTTTCCTGAAGTTCTATGAGGTCGGCCTAGCCTACCGCGCCTACGCTCCCGCGAACTGGTGCCCGTCCTGCAACACGGTCTTAGCCAACGAACAGGTCACAACTGAGGGCAAGTGCGAGAGATGCGATACGCCTGTCACGCACAGGGATCTCAACCAGTGGTTCTTTCGCATCACTGACTACGCGGAGGAGCTACTGGACATGTCCGGCCTGGAGTGGCCAGATAACATCAAGACCATGCAGACCAATTGGATCGGCCGAAGCGAAGGCGTGAACATCCGATTCGACATCTCAGAACACGGCTTGGATCAGTCCTTCATTGACACGTTCACGACTCGCATCGACACCATTTACGGCGTCACTTTCGTCGTGCTTGCGCCGGAGCACCCACTGTCGGCCCAGCTAACCACTCCTGACCGCCGCGATGAGGTGGAGGCGTACGTGGAGCAGGCACGCCGGCAGTCAGAGATCGAGCGTCTGTCCACGGACAAGGACAAGACCGGTGTCTTCACCGGCTCGCACTGCTTGAACCTGCTGAACGGTGAGCGTGTACCGATCTTCGTGGGTGACTACGTCCTGATGAGCTACGGCACCGGGATTGTGATGGGCGTGCCGGCCCACGACCAGCGTGACTATGCTTTCGCGCAAAGGCACGGCCTTCCGATCAAGGTTGTCGTTGCGCCGCCGGATTGGGATGGGGAGGCTCTGCCGGAAGCGTACGAAGACGAGGGCGTGCAGGTCGATTCCGGCGAATTCGACGGCCTGCCGAGTTCTGAAGGCCGTCAACGAATCGCTGACTACCTGGAACACAAAGGCTGGGGTGAGCGCCGGGTCCAGTACCGCATGCGTGACTGGCTGATTTCCAGACAGCGGTACTGGGGTGCGCCGATCCCCATCATCTACTGCGAGACCCACGGCGAAGTTCCGGTACCCTACGAACAGCTTCCCGTACAGTTGCCGGAGGACGCCGAGTTCAGGCCGACGGGCGAGTCGCCACTCAGATTACATGGCGGCTTCATGGAGACGGAATGCCCTACGTGCGGTAGCCCCGCAAGGCGTGAGTCGGACACGATGGACACGTTCGTAGACTCGTCGTGGTACCAGTTCCGGTACTTGAGTCCCCACTATGAGGGCGGTCCTGTGGACCCCGCCGCCGCCGAATTGTGGGGGGCCGTGGATCAGTACACAGGAGGCTCCGAGCACGCTGTCATGCACCTGCTATACGCCAGGTTCTTCACCAAAGCGATGAGAGATATAGGCGAGATCGGCGTGGACGAGCCCTTCACTAGACTCTTCAACCAGGGCCAGATCGTCTTGGGAAGCCGCAGGATGAGCAAGTCGCGCGGAAACGTAGTCGCACCCGACGAGTACATCGAAGAGTCGGGCGCCGATGCTGTCAGGTGCTACATGATGTTCCTGGGCCCATGGGACCAGGGAGGCGAGTGGAGCGACTCGGGCCTCAACGGCGTGAGCCGGTGGCTCAACCGGCTGTGGGACCTCGCGTCGCGCGATCCGTCCGAGTTGGATGCATTGGCAACTGAAGACGGCGCATCACGCGCACTGCAACGAGCTGTACACCAGACCATTCGCAAGGTCACAGAGGACCTGGAGAGGTTCAAGTTCAACACCTCGATCGCCGCGCTTATGGAACTGACGAACCACATGAACCGGGCATGGGAAGGCCGGAGCGTGGGCCCTGAAGCTTGGAGTGATGCCGTGGAGGCGCTCCTGCTGCTCACCGCGCCCATGGCCCCGCACATCGCAGAGGAACTGTGGGAAGCAACGGGAAAGGTTTACAGCGTACATCAACAGGCCTGGCCCGGTTGGGACGAGTCCCTGGCCGCCAGTGAGTCGATCACCCTGGTAGTCCAGGTAAACGGCCGACTCAGGGACCGCATCGAAGTGGACCCTTCTATTGTCGAAGCCAGAGCCAAAGACCTTGCGCTGTCCAGTTCGCGGGTACGGCCCCACATCGAAGGCAAGGAGATCGCGAAAGTCGTGTTTGTGCCGGGTCGCCTTGTAAACATAGTTGCCAGGTAGCTTCCCGGGAGGCCCGCATTGACAGAAAAGACCATCGCTCCGTTCGGTTCATGGAAGACGCCGATCTCCCCGGAAATGCTCGTCTCGTCGTCGGCAGGCATCGGCCGGGCGACTCAGGTCGTACTCGACGGGGACGATATCTATTGGACCGAGGCTAGGCCGCAAGAAGGCGGCCGCGTTGTGGTGGTAAAGCGCTCACCCCACGGTTCCGTCGACGTTCTTACTCCGCCTCCATTCAACGTAAGGACCACCGTGTACGAATACGGTGGTGGCGCCTACACTGTGTGCGGCGGCGTTCTTTATTTCTCGAATTTCGACGATCAGCGCCTGTACCGCTTGGAACCGGGAGGAGTGCCTGAAGCTCTCACGCCCGAGTCCGGCTTGCGATACGCGGACGGGGTTGTGGACGGTGCCCGCAACCTGATGTTCTGCGTTCGCGAGGACCATTCGGCCGGTGCTGGTTTGCCAATCGACACCATCGCCCGAATCGACTTGACGGGAGGCGACGGAGGCTCGGTGCAGGTATCCGGCAATGACTTTTACGCCGCGCCGCGCCTGAGTCCCGACGGCCGTTTCCTCGCGTGGATATCGTGGGACCACCCAAACATGCAGTGGGATGCGTCCGAGCTGTGGCTGGCAGAGATTGACGAGAACGGTTCCCTTGGAGAACGCACGAAGCTGGCTGGCGGTCTCGGCGAAGGCGTGGCGTTGCCCGAATGGACGCCGGGCGGGGACCTCATTGTTCTGTCTGAACAGACCGGCTGGCTCAATCTCTACAGGTGCAGACCGTCGAACGGTTCGGTGGAGCCGTTAACAGACCTGGAGGCGGAGATAGGCGGCTTCTCTTTCGCCCTTGGAACTTCCGAGTATGCTGTGGAATCGGACCGGCGGATCGTCTGCGTCCGCATGGACCGGGGGAGCAGCCGGCTAGCCACGCTCGACACGGAGACCGGCGAAGTGGCCTATGTCCGCACCGAGTACTCTGAGGTGTCGCAAGTCAAGGCATCCAACGGTCACGCGGTCTTCGTCGGCGGTTCTCCTGAAGCGTCGGAGTCGATCGTGCGGCTCGACCTCGAATCGGGCGAGGCCGTAGTGCTCAGGAGCGGCTCCACGCAGGAGATCGACTCCGGGTACATCTCCTTGCCGGAACCGGTGGAGTTTCCGACCGAAGACGGGCTGACCGCGCACGCCTTCCACTACGCGCCGTCGAATCCGGACTTCGAGGTCCCGGCGGGGGAGTTGCCGCCGTTGATCGTGATCAGCCACGGCGGCCCGACCGGCGCCACTTCAAGCGTCCTCGATCTCAGTATCCAGTTCTGGACCAGCCGCGGGTTCGGAGTCGTGGATGTGAACTACGGAGGCAGCACGGGGTTTGGCCGCGAGTACCGCGAGCGGCTGCGAGGCAGGTGGGGGATCGTGGACGTGGACGACTGCATCAACGCCGCCAGGCATCTGATCGACTCCGGGAAGGCCGACCCAGACCGCGTACTGGTGCGGGGCGGCAGCGCAGGCGGCTACACGACGCTGGCCTCTCTGGCGTTCAGGGACTTCTACAAGGCCGGTGCGAGCTACTATGGCCTGAGCGACCTGGAGGGGATCGTCAAGGACACCCACAAGCTGGAGTCGCGGTACCTCGACGGCCTGATTGGGCCGTACCCGGAGCGCAGGGACCTGTACCTGGAGCGGTCACCCGTTCACTCCGCTCACAGGATCAACTGCCCGTTGATCCTGTTCCAAGGCCTTGAAGACAAGGCGGTGCCGCCGAGCCAGGCCGAGTACATGCTGGAGGCCATGAGAAGCCGTGGCCTGCCGGTCTCGTACGTACCCTTCGCAGATGAGCAGCACGGGTTCCGCAGGGCTGAGAACATCAAACAGTCAATTGGAAACGAGCTGTACTTCTACTGCCAGGTGTTCGGCATCGAGGACGCCGATTCTGCGGTCCAGGTGGAGATAGAGAACCTGTAGCCAGGGACGGTCGCTTGCCGCTGCCGGCGCATCTTGACTGCGTACCGGCCTTCATGTTGTTGCTTTACCTTTCAGTGCGGCGCACGTAAGCTACGCTGGACCTCTTGAGTACCGCCGAGACTCCCGATACCGCAGCCGCAACGAGTGGCCGCTTCAGTGCGCTACGGCACCGCGACTTTCGCGTGCTGTGGACTGGGATGATGTTCTCAGGGTCCACCTTCGTCTTCCAGTGGTATGCGCAGTCCTGGTTCATCGTGCAGACCACCGACTCGCCGATCGCGCTCGGCATCCTGGGGGGCGGCCGCGGCTTGGTTATGATGCTTCTTAGCGTGTACGGTGGGGTGCTCGCCGACAGGTGGGACCGGCGCATGCTCCTGATAGTCAGCCAGACGCTATCCATGCTCATCTACGCCGTGCTCTCCGTGTTGGTGATCCTGGACCTCGCGGAACTCTGGTTGATGTTCGTCCTCGTGCTGCTGTCCTCGGCGGCCTTGGCCGTGGACCAGCCCGTGCGGCAGGCGCTTATCCCCGAACTAGTTCCGAACCGCGACATACCAAACGCCACCGCGCTTGTGGCGGCGGCTCAGATGGGGGCATTCGCGTACCTCCCTCCGCTGGCCGGGGTGTCCATCGACCACCTGGGCACCGGCTGGACGTTTGCGCTCAGCCTGATAGGCCACCTGGGCATCATCGGGGCCGCCGCGATGATGCACTACCGGGGAGGGCCCGTCCGCACGGATACGGCTCGCCCCACTGCCTGGGCCGACGCTCGGGAGGGCTTTCGCTACTCGATAGACCACAGGAAGGTGTTTTGGATTTTCGGAATCACGTGGGCACTCAGCGGGCTGGGCTGGCCGCTGATCGTCACGCTGTCACCGCTATGGTTCAAGAACGAGCTGGGCATGGGAGCAACCGGCTTTACGCTGGTCTCCTCCGCGTGGGGCACTGCAAGTCTCGTGTCATCTCTCTACCTCGCTCAGCGCCGGGACATACCCATGCTGGGGAGGCTCTTCCTCATCAGCGCGTTCGCGTTTTGCGGCAGCCTTGTGCTCTTCTCATTGACGCGGTCAATTCCCCTGGTCACGCTTGCTTGGGCGCTGAACGGACTCTCATACTCGGTGAACATGATCGCCATGATCCAGATCGCGGTACCCAACGAGATTCGAGGCCGCATAATGGGGCTGACAACCGTATCCCGGTCGGTGAGCCAGCTATCCGGCCTGCCGCTGAGCCTGTTCGCGCACGCAGTTGGCATGGCGGTCATGGTCCCGGCCATGGCGATGGTCTGCCTTGCCGTCTGCGCCGCCATGGCGGGGCTCAGCCCCACAGTCCGCCGCATGGCCGCGGAAGACTGACCCCCGCAAGTCGTCCGAGACACCTCCTAAGGCGCCGGCCCCGGGGGGACTTTGATGTGGGTTCTTCGAAAAACTGTAACATCTCGTCACATTCTGTAACTTTCCGTAGCTGGGGAGCATCGGAGTGTGTTACAGAATTTAGTAAGAACTGACACTGAATGTTCACTGAATGAACCAAATTGATACAAAATGTGACAGTCTTACCGTAGCTGAGGGAGATGTTCCGTGCGGGCAACCGTGCCATGCGGCGCTGTTCGCCGAACCGCCATTGAGGTCCTGTTCGATGTCCATGCGACCATATTTGCACAGGCGTACGGTTAGGGCAAGTGTTCGAGTGCAATTCTCGATTATTGAGGGAGTTGCCAAAGCGAACCATCGGCTCGTAGGGGATAGGCATGGCGCGGCTGACCACGGCGAAGGAGGTCGAAAAGGGGAAGTGAGTGTGGAGGGTGCCGCCGGACTCAGGGCGTGTCTATTGAGACGATGCCGCGCCATGTGGATGATCTCGGCGCTGATGGGCACGACTGAGCCGTCCGGCAGAGTGTGGTCCAGGTCGAAGAGACCGTTGTTGTCCATGGTGATCTGAGCGAGGTTGCTGAAGGAGGTCCGGGGGAAGGTGTCCGAGCCGGGGATTTTGGCACTGACGTTGTCGTGGTTGCTCTTGGTGAGGATGCTGGACCTGACCAGCCGTTAGGCGGCGTCCGCGATGACCTTTCAGTACTCGGAGAGTTTGGCCGTTGCCATGGAAAAGCCTCCTTCAGACAGGCGGTTAGCCACGTGGATTGTGGACGGGGCGGCACGCGGCAGCAAGGGAGGTGTGGCTAACCATCGACGCAAGGGTACGGATTTCGTAAACTGAGGGTATACAGAGCGCACATATCGGAGCATCATCTTGACCCAAACAAACGTGAGTACCGGGGCTTCCATCGCCGCCAAGCACTGGGAGGGGCAGGACGTCGCGGAACTGCTGGCGGAATCCGCCGCCATGCTGCCGGCAATCAGCCCGACGGAGGCGGGGACGCGACCCCGGGCCATGGTCATGTCGCGGACGGAGCACAAGTCACCCATCAACCTGGGCGGCGGCATCCCGGACCCGGACTCGCTGCCGGTAGAGGGACTGCAGGCGGCCGTCAACAAGGTCTTCGATGAGTCGCCTGAACTGGCGCTGCGGTACGGCGGCATCTTCGGCTTCGAGGAGCTGCGGCAGGTGGTGGCCGAGCGGCAGGGACACATTCAGGGCATCAAGCTCTCGCACGAGAACTTCCTCATGACCCACGGCGGCTCAGGCGGGATCGACGCTGTGTGCGACACGTTTCTGAACCCGGGCGACGTGTGCATCGCCGAGCGGCCAAATTTCGCGGGCTCGCTGCGGACGATGCGAGGGCACCTGTGCGAGATCGTCGAGGTGGACCTGGGCGAGGATGACGCCTTCGCCGAGCGCGTGGACGATACCCTGGAACGGTTGGCGGCGCAGGGCAAATGGGTAAAGCTGCTGTACACGGTGCCCGACCACCACAATCCGACGGGGGCGACTATGTCCCTGGCGGTACGAGAGAAGCTGGTGGAGGTCTGTGCCCGGCACCGCGTCTTCATCATGGAGGACATGGCGTACACGGAGTTGTACTTTGATGCACCTCCGCCTCCCTCGCTCTACGCGGTGGCGGACGGGCACGGCGTGATCCAGGTGGGAAGCTTCAGCAAGATCATCGCGACGGGACTGCGCGTGGGATGGGTCCAGGCGCGGCTGCCGGTCATCGAATCCCTGGCCCGGGTGCGGTTCGACATGGGCGGAAGCCCGTTGCTGCACCGGGCACTGGCCCACTACGTCGGCAGCGGGGACCTGGAGCCGCACGTAGACATGCTGCGTGGCATCTACCGGCGCAAGTGCGCGACGCTGGTATCTTCGCTACGCGAGCACTGCCATCCGTACGTGCGCTTTGAGGAGCCGGCGGGCGGGTTCTTCCTGTGGGCCGAGTGCATCGGAGCGAGCGCGCAGGATGTGGCCCGAGAGGCCGCTGTGGAGGGGCTCATCTTCGCGATGGGCGCCAACTTCTACAAGGAGCGGGAGGCGGCGGACACTTCGCACCTTCGGCTGGCGCTCAGCTACGCGTCGCTGGAGGAGTTGGAGGACGCAGGACCGCGCTTCCAGCGGGCGTTCGACCGAGCGGTGGACTAGCCTCTCGCCAATTCGCGCGCCTGGACGATGGCGCGGAGCTTGGCCTTTGTGGTGCGGGCCAAGCGACGTGGTTGTCGAGGAAGGTGGCAATGCGGCGGTCCGGCGTGAGCAGGACGCGCTCCTCTCCAAGTTAGGCCGAAGGCCTGCTCTACCCACTTTGCAACCTCCTTCACTGGTTCCGCATTGTCCAGGTTCTGGTTGACCATACCCACGGCTATGCACGTTGTCGTCCAGGAGGGCCTTGAGGACGGCGGTCTCGCCGGCGCGGGGCGCGGAGAGCTCCAGGAGGTGACCTGACCTCAGAATGCTGGTCCAAGTCCAATGTTGGCCTTGGTCTGCCAGATGGTGGTCGAGCGTGACGGCAGACGTTCGAGTTGACCGCCTGAGCCTGCTGAAGCTGATGCCTTACAATCGCATGATGACGAACAGATCTCGGAGGGCTGTGGCATGAACTTCACAATCGCTTTGTTGCCGGGCGACGGCATAGGCCCGGAGGTGCTTGCCGGCGCGGTGTCGGTGCTCGACCGCGTAGGCGAACGGTTCGGCCACTCGTTCGACATCAATGCGGAGCGTATCGGCGGGAACGCGATCGACGTTTTGGGCACACCCCTGCCGGACGAGACGCTGGCGGCCTGCGCGGACTCCGACGCTGTGATGCTGGGCGCTGTCGGAGGGCCGAAGTGGGACGACCTGAACGCCACGGTCCGGCCTGAAGACGGCCTGCTGGGGCTGCGCAAGAGTCTTGGCCTGTTCGCCAACGTGCGGCCCGTGAAGGTCCACTCCGCTTTGACCGGTTCCAGCCCGGTACGCGCAGATCTGCTGGAGGGCGTAGACATGGTCGTGCTCCGGGAGCTGACGGGCGGCCTGTACTTCGGGCGTCCCAAGAAGAGGTGGAATACGTCCAGGGGCAGACGCGGTGTCGACACGCTGAAGTACACCGAGGCAGAGGTGAGCCGGATTGTGATGGCAGCGTTTGAGATGGCGCGTCAGAGGCGCCGGAAGGTTACGTCAGTGGACAAAGCCAACGTCCTGGAGACGTCAAGGCTCTGGCGCGAGGTTGCCAACGAGGTCTCGGGGGGCTACCCGGATGTCGAGCTGGAGCACATGCTCGTTGATGCTGCTGCCATGGAGTTGATACGCAACCCCGCTCGCTTCGACGTGATAGTGACCGAGAACATGTTCGGGGACATCCTGACGGATGAGGCGTCGGTCCTGTCCGGTTCGATGGGGATGCTGCCCTCGGCGAGCCTTGCCAGCGTTCCCGGCTTGAAAGCAACCAAGCACAAGACGGTCGACATGTACGAGCCGATCCACGGCAGCGCGCCCGATATCGCCGGGCAGGGGGTTGCCAACCCAATCGGCGCGATCCTCAGTGCGGCGCTGCTGCTCAGGTACTCGCTCGGCCTCGACGAAGAGGCGGAAGCCATCGAGCGTGCCGTCGAAGGCGCCCTCGCAGAGGGCTACCGCACGCCGGACATCGGTAGGGACGGCGGGCAAGTGGTCGGCACCGTCAAGATCACGGAGGCGATCTCCGGCGGAATCTAGTCAGCGAACTCGCCTGCCGGCAGGCTGCAAGAGTTCGTAGCACTCCGTTTAGAGGGACCCGCTCGGCCCAAAATGAATGGCGCATTCGAATGGGTACATGGTCGGCAACAGTTGCCATCCTCCGCGTCGGCGCTGGCAAGCCTTTCCTCTTTCTATGGGCCAAAGCATGATATCTTGTATCAGGCTCCGGCCGCGCTAAGCGCGTACAGCCCGGAGGAGTAACTGTTTACACTCAAGGTCGCCCATAGATGAAACGCTACCTTCTTCTCGTCATGCTTGTGGCCGCCCTGATGCTTGCTTCGGCATGTTCGGGAGATACGACCCCGACGGGCACCGTTACACCGGAGCCAACGCCTGTCGCTACACCTCAGCCTTCACCCTCTCCAACGCCCGAGCCAAAAGGCCTCATATCGTATGAGAGCCAGGAGCTTGGAGTGCGGTTCGAGCATCCCGAAGAATGGGAGGCCACTCAGACTGACGAACAGGAAGAGTGGCTGATCCTGGCCGGCGATGACGGCGAGCCTCGTGTCAGGCTGCTCGTCAGGTTCCACGAGGCAGACGATCCTCTGGACGAGCGCATCGAGAGTTTCATAGAAGAACTCACAGACGAAGACGAGGGCGCCGAGGACGAACGCGGCGGGCCGGTTACGCTAGACAATGGCTCCGCAGCCGAACGCGCCGAGATAGTTCGGGATGTCGACGGCACGTCCGTCCTTCAGCGCGTACAGGTGACCGGCCGCGCCGGCTTCACGTTCGTCATGGTGCTCACGGCGCCTGAGTCCGAGGTGGAAGACCTGGAGCAGTCCTTCGAAGCCGTGTTGGGGAGCTTTGAGAGTTTCCTGCCGGCCCCATACGGCGTAGATCGCGGCCGGGCATTCACCATGCCCCTGGGTGAACCGAGAACAATGGACCCAGCCGTCGCCAGGGAAACCATCTCAGTGTTCTTCGTCGTCAATGTCTTTAGCGGCCTGGTCCGCCTGGGCGACGACCATTCAATCCAGCCTGACCTGGCCGAGCGATGGGAGGTGGACGAGTCGGGCACCATCTACACCTTTACACTCCGTGAAGGCATCACCTTCCATGATGGCCGCCCGATCACCGCCGAGGACTTTAAGTACTCGATAGAGCGCGCTACCTCACTGGAGGTCCACAGCGGCACCGTTCCCCTGTACTTGGGCGACATCGTGGGTGTGGACGAAAAGCTGGTCGGCGAGATTGCCGAGGTCGATGGCGTTGAAGTGATCGACGATCGCACTCTCCGCATTACGATTGACGCCCGCAAGGAGTACTTCCTCGCCAAGCTGACCTACCCGTCGAGCTACGTGGTAGACCAGCGCACAGTCGAGGCAAACGGCGACGACTGGTGGATGGGCGAAGAGATCAACGGCTCGGGTCCCTACCGCCTGACCAGGTGGGAGCCCGGCGAGTTCGTCGTCCTCGAGCGATTCGATGGCTCTCACAGAGCACCGAACCTGGAGTATGTGGTGTCTCCCAACGACACCGTGGCAGGCGCGCGCGGCCTGGACATGTACCTTTCGGATGCATGGGACGCTCTGTACGTCGGCGTCAGGTCCCTGGACAGGGTCGGGGAGGACGCGGATCTGAGCGCCCAGCTTCGGGAATACAACCAGCTCACGAGTTACTTCGTTTCCATCGACGGGACTCGCCCGCCCTTCGACGAGCTAAATGTGCGGCGCGCATTCGCCATGGCCTTGGACCGGCAAGGGTTAATTGATGAAATACTAGAAGGGAACGTCACCTTGGCAAACGGGCTTCTGCCGCCCGGCATTCCCGGCTACAGCGAGTCCCTGAGAGGCATACCGTTCGACCCGGATATGGCGCGTCAACTGCTTGCCGGATCGCAGTATGCCGATGATCTCCCCGAGGTTCTCTTCACCGCCGTGGACTATGGCGGCCAGCCGTCCTCGCTCGTCCAGTTCATGCTGGACTCCTGGCGTGACGAATTGGGAGTGGAGGTGCGGGCGGAGATGCTGGACACGGATGCCTACTACTATGCCCTGGAGGAGGCCGGCGACCATCTATTCACCTACGGATGGGTGGCCGACTACCCGGACCCGGAGAACTTCCTTGACCTGCTGCTGCACTCAGAGGCCCACGACACCAGGCACGTTAGCCAGCGATTCGACGTCCTTGTGGAGCGGGCTCGCATCGAACCGGACCGCGAGACCCGAATAGGTCTCTACCAGCAGGCGGAACAGCTGCTCATGGACGAGGCGGGCATCATCCCCCTGTTCCATGTCAAGGACTATGTACTGATAAAGCCACATGTCATGGGATTCGATGTGTCACCCTTGGGTCTGCCGAAGGTGGAGGCGATCACGCTGGGGCCGATTGGGCAGTAGCCGCGCCTGAGAGCGGGGGCGGGAAGATACGATAGCTGAGCGCTGCGTCGGGAGCATGCCGACATGGCTGGTAGTTCGGTGAACCCTATCGAAGTGTACTAGGTGCGATTCGAGAGCTTAACAGTTTGCTCGTCCTCGACGACGAGGCCAAGGACTGCCGTACATCAGAGAATCTCTCCGAGTGCTAATGCACGCCGAGTGTCGCCCGTCCGCGTTTGCGAAATACAAGCCATATCCGGGTAGAAGAGATCCTCCTCCCATTGTCAGCCTATGTACTTGCTTGTGGCTCTTTCGAAGAGCTTCGGCTGATCCACAATGTTCCCAAGTACATATGGCGACTTAAGTTCTCTATTCAGCCTGTCAATCGCAAGAGCGTGAAACTCCGGCACAGCCTCGAAACCAATGAAGTGACGCTTCTGACGCATTGCAGCTACGGCTGTCGTGCCACTTCCCATGAAAGGATCAAGAACGGTCTGATTCTCCTTAGTTGTGAGCCCAATCAGAAACTCAATGAGACTGAGTGGCTTCTGAGCTACGTGAACGCGCTGCTCGTCCTTTTGAAATCCGAATTCCAATACGTTAGTTGGATTTGCAGAGTGTATCTGACAATCTTCTATGTTTATGGCTCCAACACCATGCTGCAGAACATTGTCAGCGACAGTTCCACCTAACTTGTATGGTTTCATAAACCATGCAATAGGCTCATAAATTGGAGCTAGATTCCCAAGGCGCCATCCTTGCCATTTCTCAGCAGCATCCTTCAACCCGCGTCTGTTGAATACTATGCTTAGTCTTTGCGCTCTATGGTGGGCTGATATCTTCTTCCACACTAAGATATCCTTTAGCAAGACTCCACTGTCTTCGAATGCATTGATTACCCGGTGAATGGTACGTCTTGCGCCAAACACAAATATTGAGGCGCCAGTCTTTAACTTCGGTAGTGCACTCCCCACCCAGGACTTACACCATTCTTCGTATTCTCGCCCTATGTTTCTGTCGGCCCTTGACCAACCGTTTATCGGCTTGCCTCGCCGCTTGAACCCTGATTTACCTACTTGAGCTGGAGACTGGCCTAGCAAAGCTGAGTTGGTGTTATTGTGGATCACATCCCAGTCGTCAATACTAATGCCGTATGGGATGTCAGAAAGCAAGAGCTCAATACTGCCATCCGCGAGCAACGAGAGGTGGTCTCTACAGTCTGCTAATGTGACTCTGTCAAGATAGGCCTCATTGAACATGTTCAATTTATCTCCAACAAACCATTGTATTTGACATTATTGACGGCCCGCTGTCTGTTCTTTAACTTGCGCCCGGCAAGCACTTCGCGAATGGCTTCTTTTCGGGTCAATCTCATAATCCGCTCGCGCTCGAGCGCTAGGTAGTGGAGGGCTTCCTCTTTGGCTACCTCAACAGAGTCTACCGAAGCGATTTTCTCTTCTCTCCACACATCATTAATTCTAGGGCCAGTGTTCAGAAAGACCCGGTTGACGGCTTGCCAATATGCGCTAGCATCTTTTGATGTCTTCATAGCTTCAACAGCTCTGAAGACATCATGTAGCAAGCTGATAGCACTGGATTGTCCAGCGATGTCAGCGTACCTTACCAATACTGCGAGATGAGTATAGGTGCCAATGCATACGGACCTTGCAGCGGCTTGTTGGTAAATCTGACTACTTCTGGAAGGCAATTGGTAGACAGGGCATACTACCATAGCAAATGGTTTTCCGTGCTTCCAATTATCCATCGCCTCTACTTTGAAGTCCTTCTGGTTCTTTGCAGTTCGGCTTAGGCGAAATGCTTTGGCATCTGCTACAAAACTGTAATTACTACAAACACACTCTACATCGGCGACGTCAGCTCTTTCTTTTAGGACTACGCTTGTTAAGCCTATGGCAGCATATGCCTCGTGGATTACGATATCTGTGTATTTGGAATACAATTTTTCTTCACTGCTGTCATGAGCATATCGCTCAGGTATCGCTCCACATAATCTGAGATGTCCGAGAAGTGCAGCGATGCCTTCCGACTCAATCTCATCTGACATCTTATTCATTACTCTATCTGAGTCGACACCGAAGTTACCACTAAGGAGACTAATCTCGTCAATCCAGAGTGATCTACTTTCGATGTTCTTTGCTGTTACAATGGAAAATTCCATCTTGGGTTCGCCTCCTGCTCGCTGTCATAGAGCCCTAGGTCGAAGCCCGCCCCCGCCGCAGCGACCGGCCGGGCAGGGCGCCGGTGTTCTCGCCGTGCTCGATGACGATCTGGCCGTTCACGATCACATACTCGATTCCAACCGGGTACTGCTTCGGGTCCCTCTTGGTGGCGAGCGCCTTCACCGTGGCCGGATTGAATACCACTATGTCGGCCCTGAAGCCGTCGCGAAGCAGGCCGCGGTCCGGCAGGCCAAGCCGCTGCGCGGGGAACGACGTCATCTTCCGTATCGCCTGCGGAAGCCGCAGGTGCTTTTCGGCGCGCACGAACTCCGCCAGCACCACGGGGAAGCAGCCGTAGGTGCGAGGGTTCGGATACTCGCCGAACAGGATCGCGTCGCTCGCGATCATGCCGTACGGGTGAGACACGAACGCCGGGAGCGTCTGCGCGTTCGTGCCCAGCGCCACGGTCGAGATGCCGAGGTTCTCGTCAATGAGCAGGTCGAATAGCGCGTCGGCGGGGTCCTGGCTGCGCATCTCGGCGATGTCGGTTAGCAGGCGGCCGTCGTAGGCGGCGTTTTCGGGCTTGGTGAAGTTGGTTAGCCACTGGTCTGCAAGGCGGTCCCCGGTGATCTCCCGCTTCATCCTTTGCCGGTCGTCCGAGTCCTGCAGAGCGTCCATCAGCCGCTCCGGGCCGCCGTCCTTGGCCCAGTGCGGCAGGCCTATGGTCACGGTGGTCCCGGAGTACGGGTACGTGTAGCAGTCGAACGTGACGTCCAGTCCTTCGGCCCGCGCGTTCTCCACCAGGCCGATGTAGTCCAGGTGGCTGCCGTCGCCCTGCGCACCCTGCCTATAGTGAGTCAGGTGCACCGGAATGCCGCTCCGCCGGCCGATCTCCACCGCCTCCTCCCACGGAGCGACCACACCCTGCGCCTTCAGCGAGGCCCTGGTGTGCGTGTGGTAGAAGCCGCCCAGCTCCGCCGTCGTGCGGGAGAGTTCAACAAGTTCATCGGTGCTCGCGTAAGAGCCGGGAGGATAGTCCAGGCCCGTGGACAGCCCCCACGCGCCCTCTTCCATCGCCTCCCTGACCACCGCCTTCATGTCCGCCATTTCGGCCGGGGTTGCCGGCCTGTCGTTCCAGCCGACGCCCCAGATGCGCACCGGCGCGTTGCCAAGGATGTAGGCGATGTTGATGGCCACGGTGTTGTCGTAGCGGTCCAGCAGGTCTGCCACGGTAAGCCAGTCGGCGGGTTCGGGCGGATAGCCGTTGAGTCCTGAATCCAGCCATATGTAACGGCGCAGTTCCTCGGTCGTCTTGAACGGTGCGTGCGAGATGCCGTCGATCCCGACTAGTTCCGTCGTCACGCCCTGCCGCACCTTGGGGTCGTGATGCGGCTCGCCCAGTATCGTGAGACCCGCGTGGGAATGCACGTCCACGAACCCCGGGCATACCACGTGGTCCGACGCGTCGATCCTGCGCCCGGCTTCGATCCCGGACGAGTCGCCCCTGTGCAGGCTGACCGTGTCGCCGTCAACAACTACGGCCGCGTAAAACCCGGGACTGCCGCTGCCGTCGATTACTAGTCCGTTCTCGATTATCACGTCCGGCATTTCATTGCACCTCTGTAAGCCATAAGATAACTGCGTTCAAGACTCATGGCTACAAACATTCAACTGCACACCGGCGGCGCATCCGATTCGTTTCAACTTCTGAGCCGTCGTGTGTCGGACGAGCGCGTGATCGAAAGACTCGGCTGTTGCGCGGCCGATCTTTGGCCCGGACGCGAGGCATCGGCGGACGATGCGGCATTGTCCCGCGGCTGGAACGCTGCTCCCATCGAGGCATCCAGGACCATTGACGATGCTTTGCGCTTCGCAGCGGGACTGAAGGGCAGGGGCATTGAGGAAGCTGCGGTCCTGGGCATGGGCGGCAGCGCACACGGGGCTAAGACGCTGATCGCTCTCGGCGCGCGCGAATCAGGACGGGGCCGCATGCCGGTTGTGGTTCTTGACACGATCGTACCTGAGAGAGTCCTCGGAGTGTCTGAGAGTATCGATTTCGAGAAGACATTGTTCATCGTGGCGTCCCGGTCCGGCACGACCGTGGAGACGATGCTCCTGTACCGCTACTTCCGGCAGCGCGTGGATGAGGCTGTGGGCCCGGCGGATGCGGCCAGGCGGTTCGCGGCGGTAACGGTGCCGGGCAGTCCGTTGGCGGTCCTGGCGAAGGACGAGGGTTTCCTCAGTTGCTTCGAGTGTCCGAAGGACGTTGGTGGCCGGTTCTCTTCGCTTACACACTTCGGGCTGATGCCCGCGGCGCTTGCGGGCGTCGACATCCGGGCCACAGTGGACCGGTCCGTCGAAATGCACAGGGCCTGCAGGGAAGGGAGAACGCAAAACAACCCGGGAGCATCGCTCGGCGTGTGGCTGGCGTCCCTCATGCGAGAGGGCAGGAACAAGCTGACGTTCATCACGTCCCCTGGAGTCCGGCCACTGGCTGCGTGGATCGAACATCTTGTGGCCGAGAGCACCGGCAAGGACGGCGCTGGCCTCGTACCGGTGCTTGACGAACCGCGGCTCGATCCGTCGTCGTACGGCGACGACAGGGCGTTCGTTCGCCTGACGCTGGCGGGCGAAGATGAAACGGACACTGACCGCTTCATGAGAACGCTGGCCGGCGCCGGGCACCCCGTAGCCGAGTTTCCTCCGCTGGAATCGCTCGATTTGGGCGCGGAGATGTACCGCTGGCAGTTCGCCACGGTAGAGGCCTCGGCGCTAACCGGCCTGTGGCCGTTCGACCAGCAAGACGTCCAGGGATCGAAGGACATGGCCCAGCGCATCATGGCGTCGGATCAACCGGCTCCCAAGCCGGAGGATGACTGTGTGGAACACATCGCCAGCGCGCTGAGGAACGCTCCAGAGGGCGGCTATCTGGCAGTGATGGCGTTCGCGCACGCCACACCGGAACTGGATGAAGCTCTTCAAAAGCTCAGGCAGACAGTCGGCCAGACTCTGGGAATCCCGGTCACGGTGGGGTATGGACCCGAGTTTCTTCACGCAACAGGGCAGCTCCACAAGGGAGGCCCAAGGTCCCTGGTCGGTCTACAGATACTCGCTCGCGACGCCGCCGACGTGCGCGTTAGAGGTGACGCTCACACTTTCGGCGACGTTCTCGCCGCGCAGGCGGACGGTGACCTGCGCGTACTTCGGGGCAAGGGCGTGTCAGCGTTCCGGCTGCGCTGTGGTGCAGAAGGGCCCGCCCGCGCGGTGCTGGAATTATGCTGGGCGATTCGCAGGCCGCCATCTGTATAATCTCGTTCAAGCTCCCTCTACATCCTTGAGATAGGACCGGAGTTCGCTATGGTTTCGGCGCAGACCAAGTCAATGCTCGAAGAACGGCCGATGCTGATGCTGCTGGACGGCCACGCGCTCGTCCATCGTGCGTGGCACGGCATCCGTGAGCCGCTGACGGTGCGCAGAACGGGCGAGGAAGTGAAGGGCGTGTACGGCTTCGTCAACACGCTGCTGCGCGCGCTGCACGAGTTCCGTCCGTCTCACTGCGCAATCGCGTTCGATGTCTCTGCGCCTACTTTCAGGCACAAGGGCTTCAAGGAATACAAGGCCCACAGGCCTCCAACGCCGCCCGATCTCAAGGCGCAGTTCGGAAGAGTGCGCGAGTTCATGGACGTTTTCCGCATTCCGATCTACGAGGTGGAAGGCTTCGAGGCCGACGACGTGATTGGCACGTTGTGCAGCCACGCCGAACAGAACGAGATCGAGGTCCTGATTCTTACAGGTGATACGGACACTCTGCAGCTAGTCTCGCCACTAACGCGAGTACTGCTTTCGTACAGCGCCCAGAAGCGAGCGATCTACGACGTTCAGGCGGTGCGCGAGCGGTACGGCGGCCTGGGCCCTGAGTTCGTCGCCGAGATCAAGGCGCTGGAGGGCGACACGTCAGACAACATCCCCGGAGTGCCAAGCATCGGCAAGAAGACGGCGGTCCAGCTCCTTGCGGAGTACGGCTCGATCGAGGGCATTTACGCGCGCATAGACGAGGTAAAGCCGCCGCGCCGGCAGCAGATGCTCCGGGACAACCAGGAGTTGGCGGAGACCTGCAAGTGGCTCACAACGATTTCGACGGTAGCGCCGGTCTCGCTCGACGTTGACGCCGCGAAGTTCTGGGACTTTGACCGATCCGAGGTCGTCAGCCTGCTGCGGGAGCTGGAGTTCCACAGCATGGTCGAGCGCATTCCCGGTGCCGGCGGAGCAGCGCCGTCCGGCGAAGACGACGCGGGCGTTCGCAAGGTCAACACGCAGTACGAGATCGTCCGGACACAGGAGACCCTGCGGGAGTTGGTGCGGGCGCTTTCCACGCCCCGGGGATTCGCATTCGATACGGAGACCACCCATCTCAACCCGATGCTTGCCAACCTTGTGGGCATGTCTTTCGCCAACGAGCCGAACAAGGGATGGTACGTTCCAGTGGGCCACCTGGAAGGCGAGCAGCTCCCCGTGGACGACGTACTGGAAGCCGTCAGGCCGCTCTTCGAGTCGGAAGATGTCCCCAAGACGGCCCACAATGCGAACTATGACGTAATGGTGCTGGCCAACTGCGGAGTGGATGTGCGCGGACTCGACTTCGATTCGATGATCGCCGCTCACATGTCGGGCAAGCAGACCATCGGCCTCAAGCAGTTGTGCCTCGAACTGTTCAACGAGGAGATGACACCGATAACGGACCTGATCGGTACCGGCCGCAAGAAAATCACGATGGCGGAGACTTCCATAGAGGACGCGGCCGCTTACGCCGCCGCCGACGCGGCCGTGGCCTGGCGCGTGGCAGAGTACTTCAGGGAGCGGCTCGAAAAGCTGGGGCTGGGAAAGGCTTTCGCTGAACTTGAAATGCCGTTGCTTCCCGTCCTCGTGAAAATGCAGAGGAACGGCATCGCGCTGGACACGGCCCTCTTGGACCGCATGTCCGGCGATCTTGGCGAGCAGCTTGTCGGAATAAGGACCGAAATACACGAGTTAGTGGGGCACGAGTTCAACCTCAACTCTCCCCAGCAGCTCGGAGACGTGCTGTTCAAGGAGCTTCGACTGCCTCCGGTCAGGCGCACGCGGACGGGCTACTCAACGGACGCCTCGTCGCTGGATGCACTCAAGGGAATGCTAGATCGTGGCGAGTGCCAGGATACCGATCCCAGGGCATTAGGCGTCATGAGCAACGTGCTCGACTACCGTCAGGTCTCTAAGATCAAGTCCACGTACGTCGATGCGCTGCCGTCCCTTGTGCACCCGAAGACCGGTCGGATTCACACGAGCTACAACCAGACCGGTTCCGCCACAGGCCGCGTATCGAGCAACGATCCGAACGTGCAGAACATTCCGGTGCGGACCGAGCTGGGCAGGCGCGTTCGGGACGCGTTCATCGCGACGCCGGGCTCCGGGAACGCATTGCTGGGCGCGGACTATTCGCAGATCGAGCTTCGGATCCTCGCCCACCTGTCGGAGGACCCCGGCCTGCTGGAGGCGTTCGGGCGCGGCGAGGACATACACGCGGCCACAGCGTCTTCCGTCTATGACGTTCGGATAGATGAAGTGGACCCAGAGCAGCGCCGTATCGCGAAGATAATGAACTTTGGGGTGGTGTACGGCCTGAGCGCCTTCGGCATCTCTCAGCAGACCGGCCTTCCCAGGGAAGAGGGGTCGCACTTCATTAAGACTTACTTTGGCAAGTACCCCGGCATTGAGGCCTACATCGAACAGACCAAGGCCAAGGTCAGGGAGAACAGTTATGTGGAGACCCTCAAAGGACGGCGGCGGTACATCAACGAGGTCTTTTCTTCTAACGCCCGCACTCGCAGCGCGGGTGAACGCATGGCAATCAACATGCCCATCCAGGGCACGGCGGCGGACATCATCAAGATCGCCATGGTGAGAATCCAGGACCGTCTGGACGATCTGGGGCTGCGGGCCATGATGATTGTGCAGGTGCATGACGAGCTGATCTTTGAGGCGCCCCTTGACGAGATGGATCAGCTACAGTCCCTGGTCCTGGAGTTGATGCCGTCGGCCATGAATCTGAAGGTCGATCTGGAGGTGGAGCTGAAGTCCGGCGACACCTGGGGCGCGATGGAATAGGGACAGCCAGTCTGATCAGAGGTGAGTATGTCCGAAGGCAAAGTCAGAGCAAACGGCATAGATATCTGGTACGAGACGTTCGGTGACCCAACGCTTCCGACGGTCCTGCTGATTGCCGGCGCCTTCTCGCAGGCGCTGCTGTGGGCTCCGGAGTTCTGTCAGGGCCTGGTCGACGGCGGGCGGCACGTTGTCTGGTACGACAACAGGGACATCGGACTGTCTGAGTGGATGGACGAGCCTTACACTCTGGAAGATATGGCGGACGATGCCGCCGGTCTTCTCGACGCGGTCGGCATCGACGCAGCCCACATGGTCGGCGCGTCCATGGGCGGGATGATCGCGCAGCTAGTCGCCACGCGGTACCCGGAGCGGACGCTCAGCCTCACATCGATCATGTCGTCCCCGGGCATGAACGATCCTGCATTGGAACCGCTCAACCGAGAGCGTTTGACGGAGTCACAGGAGATCGCATCGAGGCCGACCGATGACCGCGAGTCCCGCGTCGCACAGCAGGTGGAGCTATACAGGCTCATGGCCGGCCCTGCCGTGCCATTCGAGGAGGACTACTGGGGCCCACTGCTTGCGCAGACCGTCGACCGCTCGTGGCATCCTGACTGTCGACATGTTGAGGCTATTAACGCGACACCCTCCCTGCTGGCGGATTTGCCGAAGGTCACCGCACCCACATTGGTGGTCCACGGTACGGCCGATCCAGTACTGCCTTACTCGCACGGCGTCGCTACCGCCGACGCTATCCCAGGCGCGCGGATGCTGCCGCTGGAAGGCGTTGGCCACGAGCTACCGAGGCCGTTGAACGACAAGGTCATTGGCGCGATCTTAGACCTGACGGGCAACGGCGGGACAGATTCGGTGGAATCTTGACATCAGCCGTCGCCAAACGTACCTTCCAATTAATCGTGCCTCGGTACTGAGGCGCAAGGTCTGAGCGCGGCCAATCTCGGGGACTGGGACGAAGCGCGGTATGCCGCCTGATGGCGGCACAATCTACCAGGAGGTACCAGCAATGGCGAACTATCAGGACCTCAAGGACTGTATCGACAGGGGAGAAACCATCATTCTTGACGGGGCCGTCGGCACGCAGCTCCAGGACATGGGAGTGCCTATGCACCCCGTGGCTTGGTGCGGCCCGGCCAACGTTACGCACCCGTCCAGCGTTGTCCAGATGCACGAGCGGTACATCCGGGCGGGCGCGGACGTGATTACCACCAATACGTTCTCCACGGTTCGGCCGATGCTGGAGAACGCCGGCTACGGCGACTCCGTGCGTGAGATCAACGCGCGTTCTGCCCACCTGGCCCAGGAAGCCAGGCACCGGGCGGGAGGGGACAGGCCCGTGTACGTAGCCGCCTCGATGTCCAGTCATATAGTCGGCCGCAATCCCAGGACCGGTCACATAGGGATCGGCGGCGCGTATGGCCCCGGCGGGAACCTTCGGCCATACCCGGAGAGTGCGCGGATTCCCGCGACCGAGATCGAAGACTACTACGGTGAAATGGCGGAAGTTCTTGCCGAGGCTGGGGTGGACCTGTTCCTGGTTGAGCCGATGGGCCGCGACAACGAGGCCAGGCTGATTCAGGCGAACGCCGCCAAGGCAACCGGGCTTCCCGTGTGGGTTGGGTTCGACGCCTATGTCAACGCGGACGACGCGGTGATTCTGGGCGGCAGAGCGAAGACGGGACCCGCGCCGGCCGGCGCGCGCGTGATAAACGACGACATGACGCTGGCGGACGCTATTGCCGAGATCAGGCCAGTCGAGCCGGATGTTATGGCCGTGTTCCACTCCAGGATCGATGACACCAACGCCGGCCTTGATGTGCTGCTCAACGGGTGGTCCGGGCCTGCGATGGCCTACCCGGACGCCGGCAGAAGAGACTATGTGCAGAAGTGGCAGGACCGTGACACGGCCAACGAAGAGTCGCCTGACGAGTTTACCGGCGCGGCCAAGAACTGGGTTGACAGCGGAGTGCAGGTGGTCGGCGCCTGCTGCGGCTTCGGCGTGGACTACATAGAGCCGCTCCGGGGCGCGTTGCCCGACAAGATATCGGAGCCTCGGGCTGCCTGACTTGCCCCAATGGCGGTGAGCTAGAGGTCACAGCCGCGGGACGTAGAAAACATCCGAAGACTGTCCGGCCCGCTTGCAGTCATTGCATGCGGGTCGGACGCTCGATTGAGCCGCGTCGCAATGGCGTGCGCCGGCGCAATTTGGTTTCGGGTTGCACTGCGATTGATGCTTGGGCGGTTAGTTCACTACCTAGGTTGTACTTGACTATAGAAGGTGGTCAGACGTATCCTGCGCCAAAGGCCCCAACATATAGTAGAGGCGGAAGCGGATGATTGAAGCAGTAGCATACTGGATAGCAGGGTGGACGATTGCTACATGGTGCGTGGCCTTCGCATGTATCGGCGTCTGTGCCACCGCCGAGGGTGTTGTCATGCAGCGACGGGTGAGTACACACGGTCTTGCTCTCACGGCAATGTTTACATTTCTCGCGTGGGTATTCATGCAGTAGGGCTCACACACCTAGGAATGAGAAACTCAAAGGAGCCCCGTTGAAATAGGCGGGGCTTCTTTCTGTTGGTCAAATGGCAAAATTGCCCTTGGCATTACGCGCGCGATGCAAACTGGCACACTACCCCGGGGGTAACGGAAATGGCAAACTATCAAGACCTTAAGGACCGCGTAGACAGAGGCGAGACCATAATCCTTGACGGCGCCGGCGGCACGCTGCTCACTGAGATGGGCGCTACAGTGCACCCGGTCGCCTGGTGCGGCCTGGTAGCCGTCACGCATCCGTCCACCGTGGTACAGATGCACGAGCGGTACATTCGGGCGGGGGCGGACGTTATCACCACTAACACCTGGTCCACGGTGCGGCCGTTGCTGGAATACGTTGGCTACGGTGACCAGGTGCGTGAGATAAACGCGAGCGCTGCGCGTTGCGCGCAGGAGGCCAGGGCCAATGCGGCCGGGGACAGGCCGGTGTACATTGCCGGATCCATGTCCAGCCACATGGTCGGGCGCAACCCCCGTGAAGACGAAATAGGCTTCGGCTTTGGCTCAGGCCCTGCGCCATACCCTCAGAGCGCCAGATACACGGCGGACGAGATTGAGGGATTCTACAACGAGATGGCGGAGGTGCTTGCGGAAGCCGGCGTGGACCTGTTCCTGGTCGAGCCGATGGGACGGGACAACGAGGCGAGGCTGATCCAGACGAAGGCCGCGAAGGCGACCGGCCTCCCGGTGTGGGTCGGATTCGACGCCTACGTCAATGACGACAATACAGTGATACTGGGAGGCATGACCAAGTCGGTGCCCGCTCCGGCTGGCACCCGCATGATCGACGACGACATGACCCTGTCGGACGCCATCGCGGAGATCAGGACCGTGGAGCCTGACGTCATGGCCGTGTTCCACTCCAGGGTCAAGGACACCCACGCCGCTCTCGATGTACTGCTGAACGAGTGGTCCGGTCCGGCAATGGCCTATCCATGTGCTGGACGCGCAGCCCTCGTGCAAGGGCCTCAAGAGCACGTGACGCCGGATGAGTTCGCCAGTGCCGCCAATGCTTGGGTGGACCGGGGCGTACAGGTTATCGGCACGTGCTGCGGCTTCGGCGTAGACTACATAGAGCCGCTCCGGGGCGCGCTGCCGGACAAAATCGAGAATCCCAGGGCGGCCTGACTTGGGTCGCACATTCTAGGTTATGACTACAAAGGTCGGCCTTGGGTGACGAAGGAGATTGCCTGCGGGTCTCGCGGGCGGGTAAGGCCGTCGCCGCCGATTCTCCCGGAACTCCCCCGCGAGTGAATGGACCGCTAGGCGCTTGCGCTCCTCGCGGCTTTCTTCCAGGAGTCGCGCAGGGCAACCGTCCGGTTGAACACCAGCGCGTCCGGTCTGGAGTCCACGGAGTCCACTCTGAAGTAGCCGATCCGCTCGAACTGCAGGGGAGTGTCGGGCGTTGCGTGCGCTAGGCTTGGCTCTACCCGGCAGTCGGCGAGGGTCTCCAGCGAGTTCGGATTGAGTGCGCTCAGATAATCGGCTTCTTCCTCGGGGTCTGCCTTGCTGAACAGGACATCGTAGAGTCTGGCTTCGGTGGGGACGGACTCGGCCGCTGACACCCAGTGGATCGTGCCCCTCACCCTTCGCCCGTCCGGCGCCTGGCCTCCGCGAGTCTCCGGATCGTACGTGCAGCGCAGCTCCACGACCTCGCCGTCCTCGTCCTTGATCACTTCCGAGCACTTGATGAAGTAGCCGTATCGCAGCCTGACCTCCCTGCCGTCCGGTGCCAATCGGTAGAACTTGCGGGGCGGGTCCTCCATGAAGTCGTCCCGTTCGATGTAGAGTTCCCGAGAGAACGGCACCTTGCGGCTGCCCATCGATGAGTCCTCCGGGTTGTTGACCGCTTCCAGCTTCTCTACTTGCCCTACGGGATAATTCTCGATCACCACCTTGAGTGGGCGCAGCACCGCCATCGCTCTCAGGGCGCGCTTGTTAAGGTCTTCACGTACGCAGTGCTCCAGGAACGCAATCTCGACGGCGTTGTCGCGCTTGGCGATGCCGATGCGTGAGCAGAACGCCCGGATCGCCTCCGGTGTGTAGCCGCGTCTCCGCATCGCGGCGAGAGTCGGCATTCGCGGGTCGTCCCAGCCGGAGACCTGCCCGCTGTTGACCAGGGCGAGGAGCTTACGCTTGCTGATAACCGTGTTAGTGAGGTTGCGTCGCGCAAACTCGATCTGCTGCGGGTGGTGGATGCCCAGCTTGTCTAGCAGCCAGTCGTACAGAGGCCGGTGGTCCTCGAACTCCATCGTGCATATCGAGTGCGTGACGCCTTCGATGGAGTCCGACTGGCCATGCGCGAAATCGTATGTCGGGTAGATGTCCCACGCGTCTCCTGTGCGGTGATGCGAGGCATCGACGATTCGGTACAGGACTGGGTCGCGCATGTTGAGATTGCCGGACGCCATGTCGATCTTCGCCCGAAGGACCCGGGCGCCCTCCTCGAACTCACCGCCCCGCATTCTTCTGAAGAGGTCCAGGCTTTCTTCGACGGAACGGTCCCGGTATGGGCTTAGCGTGCCTGGCTTGGTCAGCGTCCCCCGGTACTGCCGGATCTGCTCCTGTGAGAGGTCGCAGACGTACGCGTCCCCCGTCTTGATCAGCCTGACCGCGAACTCATAGAGTTGCTCGAAGTAATCCGAAGCGTAGTAGAGGTGCTCGCCCCAATCGAATCCCAACCACTTCAGGTCCGCCTTGATTGCCTCGGCGTACTCCTCGTCCTCCTTGACCGGGTTGGTATCGTCGAAGCGCAGGTGGCACCTGCCCCCAAAGTCCTCGGCTATGCCGAAGTTGAGGGAGATGGATGAGGCGTGTCCGATGTGCAGGTACCCGTTCGGCTCCGGTGGAAACCTTGTCACGACCTGGCCGCCGTACCTGCCGCTCTTTGCGTCTTCGGTAACGAGCCGCCTCACGAAGTCGATGCCCTCCTCGCGGGCGGCGGTTGCTGAATCTGTGTTGTCGTTAGTGTTCATGTGATATCAGGAACTATCTCAGATTGAATGGTGACAATACAATATCATCACCCCTCAAGCTTATTGGAGTCGGACCCAGGATCAGAGGAATGCACGGAGTTTTCTTCACTCCTGAAGCGGGAGAGGCTCGGAGGTTCGTCAAAGAGAAACTGGAGCTCCCACACGCCGACGCCGGAAACGGCTGGCTGATCTTTCGCGTACCGGAAGCTGAATTCGCTTTCCACCGCGCCGATGGCTCGCATCACCAGTTGTCGTTCCGGTGCGACGATGTAGATGGGACCGTGGCCCAGCTTCAGGCAAAGGGCGTCGTCTTCACTTCACCGGTCACTGACCAGGGATTCGGGCTGGTGACGTCGTTCGAGCTTCCCGGCGGCCTCGAAGTTATGCTCTACGAGCCGAAGCACGCCCAACTCTGACCGCTTCCAACTAGCCTGCTGCGAAAACTTGATCCTGCTCCGTACTTGAGGTGAAGTTGGAGTAAGGTACGAGCTGACTCTCACGGCCGACTCCTGAGCTTCCGTTGCGGAACAGGTTGCGAATGAGGCGCGGGCTTTACGTAGCATTAATGCCGGGCTATCATGTTATCGTGATCGTCTCATTCAAAGATGGTGGCTCCGAAGACGTTTTAAACGGGAGCGCAACCCCAAGGGCACGGCGGACATGTCCTACATCGATTTGGTCAGTGGCCCAGCGAAAGTTGGACCAACTCGACTCTGCCGTTATTCTGAATGATCTTCGAATACCTCCGGGCAACCGACTTGAGCGACTGACCGGGGATCGCAATGGACAGTTTAGTATTCGCATCAACAACAGGTATCGTATCTGTTTCGAATGGACCAACGCAGGCCCCGCAGGCGTCGAGATAACTGACTATCACTGAAGAGGAGACTGAGCATGGTCAGCATCCCAACCGACCGTGAGCCGACGCACCCAGGCGAGATGTTGCTCAAGGAATTCCTCGTACCCCTTGGGCTGACCCAGCGCGATCTTGCCAGCGCGATCCGGGTACCCTACCAGCGTGTGAACGAAGTCGTTCGTGAGAGGCGTGGGGTCACGCCCAGTACCGCCCTGCGGCTATCCAGGTTCTTCGGCACATCTCCCGGCTTCTGGATGAACCTGCAACTACGTTGGGACCTTTACCACGCCCAACGGGCCGAGGCTGAACAGATTGCAGATATTCGACCGCATGAACTGGTCGCCGCTCCGTAAAGTGTCATGGTCTAATTCATCTGTGTGATTGCGTGGTCGGAGCCTTGCTTTCCCATTGCACTCGCGGACTTGGACGGTAGCTCCAGCCTTCCGCTCTCCTGGTCCCCAACGCCGGCGAGCCCGGCTCCCACTCCTGCGGCGAAAACTACCGCCAGCAGCACGAGCCACCACCGCGCCGACGCTCGCGACCTGGCGCACAGCGGCGTCAGACTTGCCGTCACTCCGAAGACTACGGCCGCCACGGGCACGATGTAAGACACGCTGCGGTCCAGCTGCGAGGCCGCCAGAAAGGCCAGCAATACGACGCCACCGAATCCGGCTGCGCACGCGGCGAAGTACAGTCGCGTTCCCAGCCTTCTGCCGGCGGTAATGCGCCACGTGGCGCCGGCAACTACCCCCGTGAGCAGTGCCCCGACCGTCACGGTTCCACTGTTGAACACCGTGTCGGTGGGGGCGTGAAGCGGGAGCTGCAGCAGAGACGCCGCTACAGCCGCGATTGAGCCGGACAGCAGGCCGGCCCCGATCAGGCTGCCCTGGGCGCCGGTCTGCTGGGTAGTCACTTACAGTCCAAGCGTATCAGGGGACCGGCTCGGGCTTGAGGGCCAGCAGCACCTCCACACGCACATCATCCTCTATCGAGACCACTGACCTAGCCGAGGGCTTTGTGATGCCGAACTGGGCCCACGAAAACGTGGCGCGCCCCAGCACGAAGATCGAGTCCCCGTCGTCCCTGGCCTCAATGTCGAAGGTCAGCGGGAAGTCGCTGCCCAGCAGACTGACCGTGGCCTCGACCTGCGTCGCGACCTCGTTCCCTGCCGCGAATCCGTCTGGAAGCGGAAGTGTGCTGGGCACGGAAACTTTGGCGACGGGATGCGTGGAAAACATCCTGTTCCTGACGTACCCGTCCCGGTACTGCGAATCGCTGGAAAGCGTCTGCAGCTCGATGATTACTAGAGACTCAGTGCCGTCGAAATGCACCACGCCGGACAGGGCGGAGGTACGCAAGACCGCGTCGTTTGGCAGGGGCAAGTTTGCGAGCTGTTCCTCCACCGTGAAGGTAGCTTCCGAGCCCTCAACCACATTGAATGTGTAGCCGTCGTACTGCCCGACGGTCCGTTCCATGTCGTCCGTCGGCTCAGCTTGCTCTGCGTCCCCGTCCATAGTGTCGACCGTCTCTGTCGGAGCGGCCTCCGCCTCCTGCCCGGTTCCCTCTTCGGCCTGCGCCGTTGGAGTGGTCGCGCGCTCCTGCTCGCCTGCCTCGGCCGTCGGTGTCGCGGCGACGCCGTCGGACCCTCCGCCGCACGCGAGGGCTGCGAGAGAGATAGCGAGAACGGCAGATACGATGGCCAACCGTTTCATTGGGATGCCTCCCGAAAGGTGCGTGAAGTGTGAATAATACACGGGCTTTCCACCGCGCCGCACGTGTTTAGCTACTCTCCCTCGTCATCCTCGTCTGGCGCGTCCGAGCTCCCTCCGCCGCGTTGACCGAAATTGAAGCCTCGGCCGGTAAGACCGCCGCTCAGGCCGAATCCCTCCGCACCTTCCGGCAGCACGAACACCGATGAGGCCGTCATCGCGCCGCTATCGTCACGCTGGCCGCTCACCGTGATGCTACTGCCGGCCTCAAGGTCTTCTAAGGGTAACTCCGCGATTCCCTGGATATCCGTCTGGCCGTCGATCGTGACCTCGAGCACTCCCTGCGGCGTGGACAGCGTAACAACGTCGCCGTCGACGGCTTCTATAGTGCCGAACACCCCTCCGCCGAACGCTCCGGCACCGAGCGCTCCGGCGAGGCCAAGCTGCCCGCCGCCTCCCCCTCCGAAGTTGCCCTGAAACTGCCCGGAGCCCAGGGCCTGCCTGATTTCAGAGAGGACCGCTTCGTCCGGTGCCCCTCCTGCGCCCAACACGGCCCCGCCGCCGCGTGATGGCAGCGTGGCAAGATCTGCCATAGCAGTGTCCTGCTCCGGCGCGTTCCGCTTGCCAAGCTCGTAGCCTCCGATGAACAGCCCGCCAAGTATGCTGCCGATCAAGACTACCGACACCGCCAGGGCTATGAAAGATCGTGTACTCATCGCGTCACTCCCAGAGCAGGATGGTTCGAGTCGCGGCCCGGGCCCTTACTCGTACCTCAGGGCTTCGATGGGATGCAGCCGGGCCGCCCTCATCGCCGGATAGATGCCGAAGAACAGCCCGATAGCCACCGAGACAGCTACCGCGAGCAGGGTGATGTCTGTGCCGACCACGGTCTGGAAGTTCTGCCCGGCCAGCGTCCTGTCGTCCGCGAACCAGGATACTCCGATCCCGGCCGCGGCCCCTATGAGTCCGCCTCCCAGGCTGAGCAGGGTAGCTTCGGCGATGAACTGCGACAGTATGTCGCGCCGTCTCGCGCCCATCGCCTTGCGTATGCCGATCTCCCTCGTGCGTTCCGTGACAGACACCATCATGATGTTCATCACGCCGATGCCGCCCACCAGCAGGGAAATGCCCGCGATGGCCGACAGGAAGATCGTCAGTGTGCGCCCCGTCTCTTCCACAGTCTCAACCAGCTCGTCGGTGCTGGACACCGTGAAGTCGTTCTGGCCGGTGATCCGGTGCCGTATCCGGAGCACCGTCGTAATCTCGCGAATGGCCTGGTCCACCGACGCGCCCTCGCGCATCTGGGCCGCTATCGACTGTACGGTGACGCCGCCCTGGACCGTTCGCACCGGCTCGAACCGGTAGTACAGCGTGGTGATCGGAATCATCACCCGTTCGTCAAAGAAGCCGAACCCCTGGCCCACCGGCTCCAGCACTCCTATAACGGTGAACTGGCGCCCATTGATACGCACCGTGCGTCCGGCAGGGTCGCGGTAGCCGAACAGTTGCTCAGACAGGCTCTTGCCGAGCACTGCGACGTCCGCTACCGAGCTGACGTGCAGTTGCGAAATGAACTGCCCCGTGGCCAGCGATGTGTTGCGGACAGTCTCGTACTCGGCGGTAACGCCGAGTATCTGCGCGAATGCCTCCTCGCGGCCGGCCACGATCTGCCCGAACGAGTTGCTTTCGGGCGCCACGGCCCGCACCGTCGACACGAAGACGGGGTCTAGGAGCGTGTACGCGTCTTCCAGCGTCAGCGACGAGCCTTCGAATCCCTGGAAGCTGTCCGGGTTGATGTATACGAGGTCCGCTCCCAGCGACTCAATCCGCGACAGGACCTCCTGTTGCGTCCCCCTCCCGACCGACATCGTGGAGATGACCGCCGCGACGCCGATCACGATTCCGAGCAGCGCCAGGCTCGTGCGCAGCTTGTTTGCACCGAGCGATGCCAGGGCGGTCGCGACCACCACGTGCGGCCTCACGCGCCGGCCTTCCTGTCTTCCACGACAAAGCCGTCCAACATCGAGACCACGCGGCTGGTCTGTTCAGCCAGCACCGGGTCGTGCGTGACCACTAGCACGGTGATGCCCTGTTCGGCATTCAGCCTCTTTAGGATGTCCATGATCTCGGCGCTGGAGCGGCTATCCAGGTTCCCAGTCGGCTCGTCGGCCAGCAGCAGCGTCGGCTCCTTTACCAGCGCCCTCGCGATTGCCACTCGCTGCTGCTGCCCGCCGGACAGCTCCGTCGGCTTGTGCGCCATCCTGTCTGCGAGGCCCACGCGCGCCAGCGCCTCCCTGGACCGCTCCCTGACGTTGCGGTGGTTGCCGTAGAGCAACGGAAGCTCCACGTTGGCGAGGGCCGTCATCCTGGGTAGCAGGTTGTACGTCTGGAACACGAAGCCGACCTTCCGGTTCCTGAGTTTCGCCATGCCCGAGTCGTTCATTGCGCCAACATCGTCGCCATCTAGAAGATAAGTCCCGCTCGACGGGACGTCGAGGCAGCCGATCATGTTCATGAGCGTCGACTTGCCCGAACCGCTTGGCCCCATGACCGCAACGAACCCTCCGCTCTCGATGGACAGCGTCACACCCGCCAGCGCCGTCACGTTTACGGTTCCGGTGACGTAGTGTTTGGTGAGATTGTCCAGTTCGATCAATTACGCCGGGCCCTAAGGTGTCTGGGATGCATTGAGTTCAGGTCAGCATGTCTGTTCAACGGAGCGGCTGGAAGGACCGAATGGACAGGCCCCTGCCGCCCGGGAATCCGAAAAAGCCGCCCTGCAGGTCCTCTCCGGCCTCCATGACTACCCGTTCTCCCTCCGCCAGTCCCGATGTGACGGCAACCCAGAAGTCATCGCTGTTGCCGAGGACAACGGCACGGTTCTCGATCGATCCATCTTCCTTCATCACGCGAACTTCCGGCTCCTGGAAGCTGCCGTAGACCGAGTCCAACGGCACCAGCAGCACTCCCGCATCCATCTGCAGCACCACGCTTGCGACCGCCGTAAGGCCTTCTGGCAGCGACTGCCCCTCTGGAAGCGACAGCAGGATGCTCACCGGGTAGGTCACCAGGCCCGTTCCGCCTTGCGCGAACTGCTGGCTTGCCGGCCTCGTGCCGATCTCGTCTACGATGCCCTGGACCGCCTGGCCCCCCAGCGCGTCCATCGTCACTACGGCCGCCGCGCCGGGCTGGAGGAACAGGACGTCGATCTCGTCAACATGGCCGTCCATGGCGACAACGGTCGGGTCCACGATCTCCAGCACAGCCGCGCTTGCTGTGACTGTGTCCCCCGGTTCTACGTTGAGCGATGTGATGACGCCGGCAATAGGAGCTGTGATGACTGCGGCCCGGAGTGCTGTCTCCGCGGCTTCCCTGGCGGCGGCTGCCGCCTCCACGTCCGCCTGCAGTATGGCTATGTCGAGCGGGTCGGTCGCTTGCCGCAGACCCTCCAGTTCATCTTTTGTATTGTCTCGCCGTGCCTCGGACAGCCTTAACCGCTCCGCCTTGGCGGCGACTTCCAGTGGATCGGGTGCGTCTCCGAGTGCGGCCAATTCGCTCCCGGCGACGTCTCTTGCCGCAATGTCCGACTCAAGCGCAGCCTCTGCCTGCCTCAGCACGGCGGTCTTGGCGGCAACTTCCAGCGGGTCGGGCGCGCTGCCGAGCGCGAGCAGGTCGCTCTCTGCGGCGTCCCTGGCTGCCGCGGCCGCCTCCAGCGCCGCTTGTGCCTGGCGGATGTCGGCATCTAGTTGGTCTCCCTGCAGCCTGCGAATGACCCTCTCGGCTGCCTCCAGTTCGCCTGCTGCCCTGGACACCGCCTGGCTGGCCGACTCTATGGCGTTACTGGCATCCGCCAACACGTTCGCTAGAGCCGATTCGGCATCTACAAGGGCGTCCCACGCAGCCTCCAGATCCTGGTATATGCAGACGCCCAGGTAGGGAGCGTCATCTCCGCAGTAAGCGACGATGGTTCCCGGGTAGAAGTTCAGCCATGCGTACACGCGGGCCTCGTCCCAGATTGTTGCCGGATCGTCCTGAGGTCGGCCCTCCGTGGAGAGGAATCTGCCGATGTCATAGTAGCGCTGGGAAGCATCGAAGATTCTTTCCAGCGCTATGTCCCACCCGGCGATCAACTCATCCGGTGAAACTCCCATCTCGTCGGCGTCGAGGACTATCCCCAACCAGGATTCAAACAGCTCTCCATACGCGTCCTCGGCGTCGTCTCTGGCTTCCTGGGCGTCGCCCACCTGGTCTCGCTCCCTGTCTTCGGCTAGTGCTAGGTTGTTGCGGGCGTTCGCCAGCGTTCTCTGTGCTGACGCAACGTCGTTGGCTGCGTCTGCCTGCAGCTCCTCCGTGGGGAGCGACAGATCGTCGAGCCGTTCCCTGGCCGCCAGCCATGCCACTTCAGCGTCGGCGGCCACCGACTCCGCCTTGGCTAAGGCCTCCGCGTGGTCGTCGGTCATCCCTGCGAGATCGGTCCGGGCAGCCTGGACGTCGAGTCTTGCCCTGGCTACGTTTGCTTCGGCGTCGGCCACCGCCGCCCTCGCTCTCGTGACCGCCGACGCGTGATCGTCTGTCATACCGTCGAGTGCGGTCCGGGCAGCCTGGACCGCCAGTTCCGCGTCCGCTAGTTCGGAGCCGGCCTGCACGAGCTGAAGGTCGGTGGCACCGGCTTCCCCGGACTCGAGCGCTTCCTCAGCGTCGCGGAGTACTCGCAGGGCCTTGACGAGGTCCGCTTCCAGTTCCGCCACCGTCTCGGCGTCCAGGGCCACCAGAGCCGCTCCCTCCGGGACGGCCTGCCCTTCGCTGACCATTACGCGGCCCACGATGAACGCACCTTCCCTTCCCGCTTCCGTCCCGAATCTCAGGGTCTCGCGTTCCGGGTAAACCAGGTTGCCAGTGAGCGACACATCGTTCACCAGGTCGCCTCTACTGACCGGCACGATCTGCTGGCCCTCCTCCAACGCGGTCTCGCCATCGGACGTGGACAGGTACACGCCGACCGCGGTCCCGCCCGCGCCGAGCAGCAGGGCCGCCAGTACGGCGATCTGCCACGGGTGAAGCGATCTGAGGGGTCTCAAAAGTTGCAGCATCGGGTGTGAATGACCTCTCTAACCGGCGGTGCATTCGCGGATATACGCTTCCGACATTCGTGGACGCCAAGTTAGCGGCGCATTGTCAAGAAAGTGTGAACTTGGCAGCCGACCTCGGCCGGCTTCCGACCGCCGAGGCGCGAAGCCCCTACTCTTCGTCCCTGGAGCCCAGCGCCAGAACTATGTGCCACTCGTCCTCGGTCACCGGCTGGACCGAGAGTCTGGAGTTTTTGACCAGCGCCATATTCTCCAGCCCGGGCGTGCTCTTGATCTCACGCAGCGTGACTTGCCGGCGCAGCTTGACCTTGGCCTGGATGTCCACCATGTGCCAAAGTGGGTTGTCAGGCGTGCTCCGCGGATCGGGATGCTCTGACTCCGGGTCCCACGCGGTGTCGTCCGGGTACGCCTCCTCCACCACCGCGGCAAGGCCCACAACCGCTGTGGGTTTGGCCTGCGAGTGGTAGAACAGCACCTCGTCGCCTACCTTCATTGCCTGCATGTTGTTTCGGGCCTGGTAGTTGCGGACCCCGTCCCACTCGGCGATTCCGTCCTCTTCGTTCATCAGGTCGTCGAACGAATAATCGGACGGCTCGGACTTGACCAGCCAGTATCTCTTTGCCATTGGTTCCTGCGGACCTCCGGGCCACTGTCGACTACGATCAGAATACTATAGCAGCCAACTCCGTCATCGAAGTCCACGCGTCGTTCGTAACGGTTCAGACTTTATGACGATTCCTCGGCAACTCCAGTCCACCGTCATACCGGCGAAAGTCGGTGTCCGGAAAGTGCGGTTAAGGCAAGCGTTTTATTGAGTCTGAACACTAACTCCGGACGCGTGCCTATCGCAAACTATTCAGACCTTGCGGATACCCCGTTCGCCCTTGTGTCTTGGAGGTAAGGCGGGGCAGATCAGTCCCCTCGCCCTTGATGGGAGAGGGCTAGGGTGAGGGTGAAACCCCGCCGCGAGTGGCACGAAGGAACTCGCCCCAACGTCGTTCGCCCTTGTATCTTGGAGGTGTTGGGATGTCCCCGGCCCGCGGCCCATTCTGTTAGGTTCCTGGCTGCACTCAGGTCGCTGTTCAGCCGCCTCACGCCTCCACCGCCTCCAGATTCATCTCCTGCTCCCGTCGGATCAGCGCGTCGATCAGAGTTTCCACGTCGCCGTCCAGCACCCCCTCCAGGTTGTGCAGCGTGAGCCTGACCCGATGGTCCGTGACGCGGCGGTCCGGGAAGTTGTATGTGCGAACGCGCTGGGACCTGTCTCCGGTGCCCACCTGCGCCCTGCGCGCCTCCGTCTCCTCGCGTTGCTGCCGCTCCACCTCGCGGGCCAGTACGCGGGCGCGGAGCACGGCCATCGCCTTCTCGCGGTTCTTGTGCTGCGACGACTCGTCCTGGCATGTGGCTACAATGCCCGTCGGCTTGTGCGTGATGCGTACCGCTGTAGCCACCTTCTGGACGTTCTGGCCGCCGTGTCCGCTCGCATGGTATATGTCCGTCTGCAGGTCATCCGCCTTGATCTCCACGTCCACCTCCTCGGCCTCCGGAAGCACCGCCACAGTGGCCGCGGAAGTGTGGATTCTGCCGCTCGACTCCGTCGTAGGCACGCGCTGCACCCGGTGCGTCCCGCTCTCGTGTTTCAGACGGCTGTACGCGCCGCCCCCTCTGACCATGAACACGATCTCTTTGAGTCCGCCGATGCCAGTCCTGCTGACGTCCATGATCTCGATCTTCCAACCCTGGCCCTGGGCGTATCTTGAGTACATGCGGTAAAGGTCGGCCACGAAGAGAGCGGCCTCCTCGCCGCCTGTCCCGGCGCGTACCTCCATCACAACGTTCTTCTCGTCGTTCGGGTTCTTCGGGATCAGAGCGACCCTCAAGTCTTGTTCGACTTCCGACCGCCGCTCCTCCAGCTCCTCCAACTCTTGCCGGGCGAACGCGCCCATTTCCTGGTCGGTTTCCTCTCGGATCAGGGCCGTGGTCTCTTCTAGTTCATGGAGCACCTTCCGGTACTCCACGGAGAGGGAGGCTATCTGACGGATCGATGCCTGCTCCTGCGCCAGCTTCTGGACCCTGGAGTAGTCGACCGAAACCTCCGGGTCGGCGAGGAGCCTGTCGATCTCGTTGTAGCGCCGCTCCACTGTTGTCAGCTTTTCGAGCATATCTGTGACCCGCTTCCTCTACTCGTCCTGCCTCACCGGCTCGGCCACGCTGCCCGCCGGTACGTCACGCTGGCTTCCGTCCGACATTCGGCGCAGCGCGTACGATCCGCTCTCCAACTCGTTCTCGCCGATGATCAGCGCATGCGTGGCGTGCGCCGCCGCCGCGTACCGCATCTGCGCTCGAAGACTCCGCCCGGCGGGTGCCAGCACGGCGGCTATCCCCGCGCTGCGCAGACGCGATGCTTCCTTGATGCCCGCGAGCGCGGCCTTCGTGCCCAGGTTGGCGATGACGACCTTGGGAGCCGTCGCCGCGTCCGCTGGCTTGCCCAGCTCCCGCACCGCTTCCAGAGCCCGTTCTATCCCCATGCCGAACCCCATGCCGGGCGTCGGTCTGCCGTCCAGCTCTTCGACCAGGCCGTCGTACCGCCCTCCGCCGACCATCGTGCTGGTGCGGCCTCCGACGGGTGGCACGATCTCGAACACTGTGCGGGTGTAGTAGTCGAAGCCTCTCACCAGCGTGTGTTCGATCTTCGGCGAAAGGCCCGCAACTGCGAGGCAGGCGTTCATTTCCTGCCAGTGGTCCGCACACTCGTCGCACAGGTAGTCGATCATGTGCGGCGCCGTCTCGACCACCGGCTGGCATGACTCCTGCTTGCAGTCGAGCAGCCGCAGAGGGTTGCGCTCCAGGCGTCTTAGACAATCCTCGCAGAGCGTGTCGATGTTCTGGGTGTAGTGGGCCTGCAGTTCGCGGATGTACGGTGGCCTGCACTTGGCGTCGCCTATCGAGTTCACGAGCAGCGAGAGATCGCTGAGACCCAGCGATTCCAGAAAACGCCAGCCGAGCTCGATCACTTCGGCGTCCACTGGTGCGCTCGCATCGCCCAGCGCCTCAATTCCGAACTGGTGGTGCTGTCTGTACCGTCCCGACTGCGGCCGCTCGTAGCGGAAAATCGGGCAGAGGTAGTACATCCTCACCGGCTGCGGCAGGTTGTGCATCCCGTGCTGGATGTACGCCCGGACCACAGAAGCCGTGCCCTCCGGGCGCAGCGTCAGAAGGTCGCCGCCCCGGTCCTCGAACGTGTACGTCTCCTTCTCGACGATGTCTGTGACCTCGCCGATGCCGCGCGCGAAGACGCGGGCGTCCTCGAACTGCGGCGTCTCGATCCGGCCGTACCCGAACAGCGCGGCAATCTCCGATGCTCTGTTCTCGAACATCCTCCGAGCCGGCTGGTCCTCCGGCAGAATGTCGAACGTGCCTCTAGGTGACGTGAACAAGTGCTTTTGGTCTCCTGGGGGTAATTGAGGCTAACGTGCCTATCGCTCGACTTCGGGCACGACGGGGAAACGTGTGCCGTACTTGCGCCGATGCCGGCCGATGGGGTTACGTTCGACGTCGACAGTGAACTCCCAGAAGCCAGGACTGCGTTGGCGGATGCTGCCGTTCATGTATGGCTATGCATCCTCTTTGTCACGTTTAACGGCTATGGGTGACTGCAACGACAAATTCGCAAGCATATCGATTATTTCCTGGAATTCACGGTTTGGGGTCTTGAAGGCATGGTCGTGCAAGAAATGATAGAAGAGCAAGAGATGGATGCCACCAAGGAATTTAGCAATAACATCCAATTGACCCTGAGTGTGGTCTCCTTCCGGATCGTCCCATTGTTTTTGATTCTGACTCTTAGCACTATCGACCGCCATCTTGCCAATGTCTACTAAAGTCTTGATATCGTCGGTGATTCTTTGACGCCACCTTCGCACGACCCAATACCACCAGAGGGCACCACTCATTAATGCAAACATAGCAATTCCAGCAGTAAAGATTACGGCCCAATTCGCAGCCGCTTCCAGAGTCATCACTATCTCCTAATCCCAAGCCATCCGGCCCGCTCAGCCTTTCTGCGCTGGCGGATGCTGCCTTCCGTGCACTAGCACAGGACCCTCCTCCCAACCCCTTCCTCTAGGTTGATTCACCCGCTGCTGGAAGTGCTGCCCATCTTTCAGTCCCTCAGCAGGGTCATTCAAGTCCAAGCTGTGCCACTTCGTCCACGTGTCGTCATCAAGCATCTCACGACGCTCAAAGCATAACGCCAACGTGAGCGTAATCTCGGGCTCGGGCTCGGGCTTACAAGTTTCGATGCTAACCTGACCGTCCATCGCCAACGCGCCACTGGCTCTGAGGTGGGCATCGATTTTCGATCGCATTAGGCTAACCTCATTCGGCGACATGGCAGCATTCACGTGGATTGCCATGTCTTGCTGTAGTCGGTCCAATTGCAATGCACTAAGTACACCATCTGGCAGCCTGACAATTACATTCCCACAATTCATTATCCTTCTCTTTCCTTTCAGTTCTTAGCCATCCAGCCGTTCCTCTTGTTGAGGGCGCGGAGGCCGGACAGGGTGAGGGTATTGGACTTGGCGCGGTTGCAGGGGCCGCAGAGCAGCAGCCAGTTGGAGATGTGGTCCAGCCCGCCGTCTGAGCGCGAGGTGTTGTGGTCGAGGTCTAGGTGGAGCTCGTCGTCGAAATGCCGCAGACAGCCCCGGCACTTGAAGCCGCTGTTCTGGATGAGTGCCTGCTTCATCTCGGCGTGGGTCATGTGCTGGACCTACGCCGGCACTGCCGTTCGGCGGGTAGCAGCCGCATGCTGCTCGTCGGCGTGGTAGGAGCTGCGCACCAGCGGCCCCGACGCCACGTGCTTGAAGCCGAGCGCATCCCCTTCTTCGCGCAGCTCGTCGAACTCCGCCGGCGTATACCAGCGCGCCATCGCAACGTGACGAGGCGTTGGCCGCAGGTACTGGCCAATCGTGAGCAGATCGCAGTCCACCGCCCTGAGGTCGCGCATCGTATCCGCGATCTCCTCGCGCGTCTCCCCGAGCCCCACCATCATGCCCGACTTCGTGACGGCGTTCGGGTACGATTCCTTGACTCTGGCAAGAAGCTCTAGCGACTGGTCGTAACCGCCCTTCGGCCGGACCGACCGGAACACCCGCCGGACCGTTTCGATATTGTGATTGAGAGTGTCAGGCTCCGCATCCATAACCTTGTTGAGGGCGGGCCTGTCGCCCTGGAAGTCCGGTATCAGCACCTCGACCTTGCACTCCGGGATTCGCTTGCGGATCTGCCGGATGCACTCCGCGAACAGGAAGGCCCCGCCGTCCGGGAGGTCGTCCCGGTTCACCGACGTGATCACCGCGTACTTGAGGCCCATCAACTCGACCGTCTCGGCCAGGCGGACGGGCTCCCTAAGGTCCAGCCCCTCCGGCCGGCCTGACGTCACGGCACAGTACCGGCATGCCCTCGTGCAGACGTTGCCGAGGATCATGAACGTTGCCGTGCGCCTTTCCCAGCAGCCGCCGATGTTGGGGCAGTGGGCCTCTTCGCACACGGTGTGTAGCCCGTGGCCCCTGAGCACGTTCTTGAGTTCGATGTAGTTCGGGCCGCCCGGAGCCTTGACCTTGAGCCACTCCGGAAGCCTACGTTTGGTGGTCATATGCTCAACCTGCGTGACGATGAGTAGTGATCATGTTATCACCTGAATCCGGCGTAGGGCCTGCGCAGCATTACCCATTGAAATGAGCGAAAATGACGGTCGCCCGTCTAGCGCATTCGGCCTTGTGCGCGGAAAGCGTTTGGTTGCGGCAATTTGCGCCTATTGCCTTCTGCGAACACTAGTGCTACTATTGTTGTATGAACATCGTCGACCGAGCACCCATGCAGGCGAGCCGTGTCCTTATGGGTCCAGGGCCATGCCCTGGTGCCCTGGTGCCTTGGTGGCCGCTCTTGACCGCGTTCGGCCGCTTCTGGAGCTTCTGGCGCCGCACTTCAGCTTGGAATTGCCCGCATCAGGCCGCCTACCGCGGACATCCCCGTGGTTCTCAGTCTCGAATGCGCAGCGCCGGTTGACATTGAAATCGCGCGCCAACGGCTTCTCCATCCTGGCCTGGGCTCGGGACCCGTTCCCTACCCCGATGCGGCACCCCTTCACCGACTGTCTCACGAATGTCTCAAAGTGTCTCAATGTTGCTTCATTTCCGTCTCATCAACGTCTCAAACTCGTCTCACTGCCAACGAGGAGCCAGCTATGAAACGAGACGAAACGAGACGAAATGAGACGTTTCAATCGCCCTGCGGTGCTCGGCCAAGCTGAGGAGGCCCTACATTGACGTCCCACGGGAAGCGCAATTGACCGCCCGCCAAGACCCTCAGCCCGGGGACCGGCTTGAGCATGCGGAGCTCCTCCTCGGCCGCATGGGTGAACTCGGTGACACGGTCGCCGAGTTGGACGGTGAGCCGGTCAACGTGTTCGGCGGAATTCCGGGCGAGAGGGTCGTCGCCCGGATCGTGCGCTTCCGAAGAAGACGAAAGCGCGTCGTGTCGGCAATCGTGACCGAGGTGATCGAGCCCTCGCCTCACCGCGTCTCGCCTCCGTGCCCGTTCTTCGGGCCCTGCACCGGCTGCCAGTGGCAGCACATCGACTACGGTCATCAGTTGCGCCTGAAGCGGGGGTGTGTCTTGGACAGGCTCAGCGAGCACGAAGCTCTCGAAGGCGTGGATGTTCAGGCGGTTATGCTCGCTCAGGAGAAATTTGAGTACCGCAACCACGCTCGGTTCACAGTGCGCAGGGAGGGCCAAATTGGGTTCGTCAACCGGATCACGCGCCGCTTCGTTGAGATCGACCGCTGCATGCTCATGGACCCCTGGATCAACGGGACGCTGCGGGAGCTGAACGGTAAATGCGCCGAGACTTCCCAGCTCACCATGAGGTACGGCGTAAACACAGGCGACTGGCTGCTTCAGCCGCATCTTAAGAGCCGGGACGTGAAAATGTTCACCGGCCAGCCCCACTACGAAGAGGAGATGCTCGGTCACAGGTTCCGGATCGGGTCTCCGTCGTTCTTCCAGGTCAACACGCGGCAGGCGGAACGGCTGCTGTCGCTCGTCTTCGAACGACTGCGTCTGAGTGGGCGCGAAACGGTTGTGGATGCCTATGCCGGCGTCGGCGTCTTCGCCGTTGCCGCCGCTGAAGGCGCCCGCCGCGTCATCGCCATCGAGGAGTCGCGTGCCGCGGTCGAGGACGCCGCGGCCAACACGGAAGGCATCGAAAATCTTGAATACGTCGAGGGAAAGACCGAGCACGTGCTCGCTTCAATTGGCGAGCCTCCCGACGCGGTTGTTCTGGACCCGCCGCGCTCCGGCTGCCACGCGGACGCCTTGGAATCGCTTCTGGGACTGGCCCCGCCCCGCGTCGTCTACGTGTCCTGCGATCCACAGTCCTTAGCGCGAGACTTGGCGATTCTAGTCGAAGGCGGGTACGGCGTGGAGTCGGTCGAGCCCATCGACATGTTCCCGCACACGCACCACGTGGAGTGCGTAGCAACGCTGACGCGTGGCTAGAGATCGAAGGGGCGGTTAAGGTCTAGGTCAAGGATCTCACACGGTCAATCGAGACCACGCCCTTAACGCCTTCCAGCTTGGAGAACAGGCGGTTCAGCTGGTTGATCCCCTTGACGTACACGGTCAGGATGATCACGGTCATGCCGTGAGCCGGCTCCGAGACGCAGTTGCTGATGTTGACCCGCTCGTTGGATACGAGCGATGTCACGTCGCCAAGCAACCCGACGCGGTCCCACGCCTCCAGTCGGACTCGCACCGGGTACACCTCGTGCGACTCGCCCCAGCCCACGGGCACAAGCCGCTCCTTCTCGTCCTCGGCCAGGATGTTCGGACATGTCGGCCTGTGAACGGTTACGCCCCGGTTTCGAGTGATGTAACCGACTATCTGGTCGCCGCGTATGGGGTTGCAGCAGCCGGCCATGCGGGTCAGCAGGTCGCCAACCCCCATAACCTCGATGCCGGCGGCAGGCCCCACCGTGGGGAGCATTATCGGCTTCTCTGGCTGCGGGGAGACGTCCTCGGCCGTGAGCCTGTTTACCACTTGAGCGACGGTTACCGTTCCGTTGCCTAGGGCGATGTACAACTCGTCCGTGGTGTCGAAGCCCGTTAGTTTCGCCACGTCAATGTTGTCGATCTCCGTGGTCAGCCGCCGGATCTGCTTGTTGTAGATCTCTCGGCCTTGGGCTAGGTTCGCGTCCCGCTCCTGCCTCTTGAACCACAGTCTGATCTTGGATCTCGCGGACCCGCTCCGTACGTAACCTAGGTCCGGATTCAGCCAGTCGCGGCTTGGACCGCGCTCAGTCTTGGCGGTGAGTATCTCCACCGTGTCCCCGTTCTGCAGCCGGTTGGACAAGGACACCAGCTTGCCGTTGACCTTGGAACCGATACAACGGTGCCCAACGTCCGTGTGGATGCGGTATGCGAAGTCCAAAGGCGTGGACTCGGCGGGCAGCTCCTTGACTTGTCCTTTCGGAGTGTAGACGAACACCTGGTCGTCGAAGATGTCCGTCTTGAACGACTCGACGAACTCCTCGGCAGAAGTCACGTCTCGCTGCCACTCCAGGAGTTGCCGGAGCCACGTCATCTTCTCCTCGAACTGCACGTCGGAGGCGCCGCCCTCTTTGTACAGCCAGTGCGCCGCTACCCCGTACTCGGAGATGCGGTGCATCTCCACAGTGCGGATCTGTATCTCGACTGGGTTCTGCTCCTCGGCAAGGACCACCGTATGAAGCGACCGGTACAGGTTGTCCTTCGGGTTCGCGATGTAGTCGTCGAAGCTGGCGGGAATCGGGTTCCAGCGTGAATGGATCGCCCCAAGCGCCCCGTAGCAGTCCGACACCTTCTGCACCAGCACGCGAAGCGCGAACAGGTCGTATATCTCGTCCGCCGAGCGGTTCTGTTCAGCGTACTTGCGGATTTTCTTGTGGATGCTGTAGATGTTCTTGGGCCTGCCCGAAACCTCGGCGTCGATCCCGGCTACCTTTAGTTCAGCCTTCAGCAGCCCTATCACCCTCTCGATGTACTCTTCGCGCTTCTGCCGCTTGGAGGCCAGAAGTTCTGAAACGAAACGGTAGGACTCTGGCTCGATGTGCTGGAACGCCAAGTCTTCAAGTTGCCACTTGGCTTCCCAGATGCCAAGCCTGTGTGCCAGTGGAGCGTAGATATCCAGGGTCTCCTGGGCGAAGATCCTTCTGCGTTCGGGTGGCAGGCTGTCCAGGGTCCGCATGTTGTGGAGCCGGTCCGCCAGCTTGATGAGGACCACGCGGATGTCCTCCGCCATGGTCATCAGCATCTTTCGAAGAGTGGCCGCTTGGGCGAGCCCGTCCGCTGCGGTCAATCTGAGGGACGACTCGCGCTCTTCTGAGATCGCCTCCGCTTGCGTCAGCTTCGTGACACCGTCCACGAGGTGGGCGATCTCGTTACCGAAAGCACCTTCCAGGTCCTCGTAGCTGACCTCCTCGCAGTCCTCTAGTACGTCGTGTAGTAGAGCTGCGGCCAACGCCGAAGAGTCGAGCTTCAAGTCTGCGAGATAAAGGGCAGTCTGCAGCGGATGCTCGATGAACGGCTCGCCGGACATTCTTAACTGGCCGTCGTGAGCGAACTCGGCGAACCGGTACGCGTCTTCGATTACGCCCAGCTTGTCTTCCGGGATGTACTCTCTTGCCCTTGCTAGCAGTGCTTTCATGAACTCCCTTGCGCTCAAAGCTGTCAGGAGCCGCGCAGCCAGATTATATAACGGCTTTGCCGTCTAAATTCCCGTCTGCTGTGCTTAGAACCTGATAAGTCGTACAATTGGGTACCACCAGTCGAAAGGAGCACGGAATGCCGTCGGATACCCTAACGATCATCGACAACCGTACGGGCAGGCAGTATTCCATGCCCATATCTGAGGGGACGATACGCGCTGACGACCTGCGCCAGATCAAGACCTCTGACGAAGACTTCGGCCTCATGAGCTACGACCCCTCCTTTCTCAACACCGCCACTTGCCACAGCGACATCACGTATGTGGACGGAGAGGCTGGAGTTCTCTGGTATCGTGGATATCCGATCGAGCAACTCGCCGAGAAGTCGTCGTTCCTCGAGACCGCGTACCTGATAATCAGAGGTGAGTTGCCTACTCAGCCGCAGTTGGACGAGTGGACCTACAACATCACCATGCACACCCTTCTGCACGAGCGGATCAAGAAGTTCATGGAGGGATTTCGCTACGATGCGCATCCCATGGGTATCCTGGTCGGCGCCGTCGGGGCCCTTTCCACCTTCTATCCGGATGCCAAGGACATCCAGGACCCCGATTCCCGGGATATTCAGACTCACCGCGCCATAGCTAAGATGCCTTCGGTCGCGGCCATGGCCTACAGGCAGAGCTTGGGGCTTCCGTACATCTATCCGGACAACGACCTGTCGTACGTCGGCAACTTCCTGAACATGCTTTTCCACCCGCTAGCCGACAGGCACTTTGAGCCTGACCCGGTCTTGGAACGCGCCGTGGAGGTACTTTTCATCCTCCACGCCGACCACGAGCAGAATTGCAGCGCAAACGCCATGCGCAGCGTGGCGAGCTCGCATCCGGATCCCTACTCGGCGCTGGCCGCCGCCGTCGCCGCTCTGTACGGCCCACTGCACGGAGGCGCGAATGAGGCAGTGGTCCGAATGCTGGAGGAGATCGGCTCGGTGAGCAACGTACCCGCCGCGATAGATCGGTTTAAGAACAAGGGCGGGCGCCTCATGGGATTCGGCCATCGTGTTTACAAGAACTACGACCCGCGGGCGCGCATTGTGAGAGATCTTGCCTACGATGTCTTTGAAGTTACGGGCGCTAACCCTCTGCTTGACATCGCGGTCGAATTGGAGCAGGCGGCTCTAAGTGACGACTACTTCATAGAGAGACAACTTTACCCCAACGTGGACTTTTACTCAGGCATCATCTACCAGGCCATGGGCTTTCCGACCGAGATTTTCCCGGTGCTGTTCGCAATACCCCGCACGGTAGGGTGGATGGCGCAATGGCGCGAGGCGATCACGGACAAGGAGCAGAAAATCGCGCGGCCCAGGCAGGTGTACTCCGGCATGGACAGGCGCGACTACGTGCCCATGTCTGGACGCGACTTACCCTAAGCCGCGCCTTCTTGCCGCATTTCTTCTCTGAGAGTCCATTCCCGCGTGGGCGGGAATGGAAAAGAACCCCTGCGGCAAGAACGGGATACTGATTTGGAAAAATTTATCGAAGCCAATCGCGCACACTGGAACGAAGTCACTCCGATCCACGAAGGATCCGATTTCTACGATACAGAGTCGTTCAAGGCCGGCCGGAACACTCTGCACCGTATCGAGTTGGAGGCGGTTGGAGATGTGTCCGGGAAATCGCTTTTGCACCTCCAGTGCCACTTTGGTCAGGACACTCTCTCCTGGGCGAGGCTCGGCGGGAAGGTGACGGGCGTGGACATCTCCGACGATTCTATTGCCCTGGCGAAGTCGCTGGCCGATGAGCTACGTATCGATGCCCACTTCATCCGGTCCAACGTCTATGATCTGCCGCAAGCGCTGTCAGGTACATTCGACATCGTCTTCTGCTCATACGGATGCCTGCTGTGGCTTCCCGACATGCAGAGATGGGCGGATGTCGTAAGCCACTTCCTGCGGCCTGGAGGTACGTTCTTCCTGGTTGAGTTCCATCCTATGGCAAACATCTTCGATGACGAGCGCCGGGATGGCCGCCTCGAAGTGCGGTACCAGTACTTCAATGGCGGAGAGCCTGTGGAGTGGTTGCCAGACGGCACGGGATCCTACGCTGATCATGACTACGCTGATCATGACGCGGTTCTCAATACCGCCACTTATGAGTGGCCTCACAGTCTTGGTGAGGTGATAACCGCCCTGGCATCGGCGGACCTTCGGATCGAACATCTCCACGAGTTCCGGCACAGCGTCTACCAGCACCTGGCGATAATGCAACAGGGGGATGACGGTTTGTGGCGCCTGCCCGATAAGACCGACTCCGTTCCGCTGATGTATTCCATCAAAGCTTCGAAGTCAGAGTTGCCATAGCCCCGACCCTCATTTCTTGGCACATCCGCCTGCTACTTAGATTGGGCTATAATTGCATGCTGGGGCGTCTGGCAGGCGGTCCGACGATAAATGAAGCAGGGCCGTTGGGAGGAGGTTGGCTTTAGGTTGAAGGTGAGGAACGGCTCCAGAGGCCTTGCCATTCGCTGTGTGGGGATCCTGGTCGCAGTATTGCTGACCATCGCGCAAGTTGCCTGCCAGGAAAGGCCCGAGTTCATCACCGGTACTGCGCCTGACTTGGCCGGCGACGTTGTCGTTGCCAGTCCTCCCTTGTATGACTACGCACCCTGGCCGGACGAGCCAACACCAACACCTTGGCCCGAAGGCGTCATTCCGTTTATCCGCCACATCGCACAACCGGATGGTGCACGGGAGTTGCTGGTGGATACTGAGCCTCTTTATCAGCACTTCCAGTACACCTTGCGGGATGTTCAGATTGCTGCTGGCGAGCGCGTTACGTTCAACTTCAAAGCGCGGAAGGAATACCATACGTTCACCATCGACGGACTAGGGATCGATGAAGTCATAACGCCCGGGCAATCAAACAAGTTCTCGTACACGTTCCACATCCCAGGCAGCTATGAGTTCTACTGCATCCCACATCCGTACATGACAGGCGTCATTACGATTGGGGAAGCCGAGTAGGCTATGTTCACGGTCCAACGCCAATGAGGCGTACACGTTGACGGGACCTGGCAGGAAGCTGCTATTCGTCGGGACTGCATTGGCGCTCTTGCTATCCGTAGTAGCTGCCTGCAGGGCCGACGACATCGTGATACCTGAACCTGTTGCGGTGGATGTGCCAATTGCAACTCAGGAGCCGGAGCCGATAAATACACCGGTGCCCGCGCACATGGCCACGCGAATCGCGGCAAGGGAAGAGGGATACAAGACGTTTTACATGGTTACCGAGACCGCACCGGGCGAGTACGGCTTTCAACCGAACAAGCTCACCTTGGAGGAAGGGGACAATATCCGACTGTTGCTTAAGGGTACGGTGGAGCCCGAAGGGTACGGCTACCATACGTTCACACTCCCGTCGCAAGGATTCAGCGTACTGGTGCCGGAGCGTACAAAGTCTGTGTGGCTGACATTCGACGAGCCGGGAGAGTTCGAGTTCTACTGCATACCCCATCCGTGGATGAGGGGCACTATCACCGTGCTGCCTGAGGGTGAGCTTCCGGACGCTGACTCCGGCTGACCAACGAGCGCCGCTACATTGGTGGCTGGTGAGTGTTTCCGCCACATCCCCTCAAGGCGGCGGGAGTACGTTACCTGTCGGCCAAGCCTGCTTTGCTTCTATCGTGATGCCGCCTCTAGGCCTGCCCTGTCGGCAGTTGGGTCACAGTTAGCCCATGCTTGTGATTTCGGTAACAATCTTGACAACATTCGTAGTAGCAGGCAGTATCCGGCACAATGCATGGGAAGCGCCCGCAGCAGATAGCGGCGCCCTCCATAGCTGCCCAAAACACTCTAGGTGACAGACCATGGGTAAGTACATCATCAGGAGAGTCCTCCTAATCATACCGACGTTGCTCATCGCGTCGTTTATCGTCTCAGGTCTGATCAGGATACTGCCGGGAGACTTCATAGAGGCGATCAACATTCAGGGCAGGGAGGCCGGGACCCTTGCGGGCGAACAGGGTGACTCCATAGCTCGCGCAAAGCTGGGATTGGACAAGCCGTTCTTGGGCCAGTACGTGAGATTCATCCTAGGCTGGCCAGAAAGAGAAGGCCGCCTGATCAAGGGCACTGAGAGCTCCAAAGACCTGAGCATTACGTTTAAGGAATTGGGCGAGATTGCCAGTGAACCTTTTACCTCGGCTACGTTTCGAACGCACTTGGAGGGCTGGGCCACCGGTGGCGAGATTATCTGGGGCACGACCAACGGCAGGTCGTGGACACCCGAAATCAAGGGTGAGCACCGCATTAACGCCGTCGACTACGCGGACGAAGAGTACGTGTGGGCAATTGGCGAAGACGGGTCCATCCTTCACTCGAATGAGGGAGGGCATCTGAAACTTGTGGGAGGTGCGCGCAAGTTCACCTGGAAACCTCAGTGCATCTCATTCGTGTTTACGGAAAAAGGCAATATCAGCGACTGTGACGAGTTCTACACAGCGGAAGACCTACATGCCTTGGATGTGATCGATCGCGAGCATGTATGGGTCGTCGGTAACAACGGCTCTATCCTGAAGTCGGTTCCGTCCATGGAGACTGATGAGGAGACTGGTGAGCAGGTCCTGGCCAACAGGTGGGAGACGCTTAACAGCGGTGTTGGCGTGAACTTGAGGGGCGTGGCCTTCTTGGACATTAACCAGGGGTTTGTGGCTGGAGGCGGAGGAACGATTCTCAGGACGACCGATGGCGGAACCAACTGGGTTGCCATGTCTACAGGGACAGACGAGGATCTTCTGGATATCAGCATGGCCAACCCCTCGAACATCGTGGCGGTTGGCGCGAACGGTACGGTTGTACATAGCGCTGACGGCGGGAGCAATTGGACCGCCAGCCAACTCACCTACCAGGATGAGAACGGCGCCACCGTTGCTGTAACCAGCAAGCTGCACGAGGTGGAGTTCACAGCGGAGGGAGACCGAGGGTTCGTAGGCGGCGATCCCATGATCGTGGCCAGGACCACTGACATGGGACAGTCCTGGGAGAACATGCCACTGGTTGAAAGTGACGGCATCGCGATAAACGAGAGGCCTATTACCGGCGTGGCCATGGGCCAGACCGGTTCCGGCTCGGTGCGCATGTACATCTCCAGTTGGAGAGCATTCTGGCGCTGGGGCGCTCTTGGCGCAAACCTCGGAGAGTCCTTCACCGGTACGCGTACCGTGTTGCAGGACATCGGTCGAACTATTGGGCCCACAATGCAGTTGGGCATAATGACGTTGATCCTTTCCACTTTGGTGGCCGTACCTTTGGGTATTTTCTCAGCCGTCAGACAGGACACTGTCGGAGACTACGTAGGCAGGTCGGTAGCCATTATGGGTCTTGCAATCCCGTCATTCTGGTTGGGCACGCTCGTGCTGGTCATCCCAGCCATCCTGTGGGACTGGGCGCCTCCAATGCAGTACGTGTTCTTCTTCGACGATCCGATTCAGAACATAAAGTTCTTCCTCATACCCACTGCGGTTGCAGGTCTCTTTGGGTCCGCAACGGTCATGAGGATGACGCGGTCGATGATGCTCGAAGTCCTTAGGCAGGACTACATCAGGACCGCTTGGTCGAAGGGGTTGCGGGAGCGGTTGGTCATATCGCGGCACGCCGTGAAGAACGCAATGATCCCGATCGTGACGATTATTGGAATGCAGGTGCCGCTGATTATCGGAGGGCAGGTCGTCATAGAGCGGCTGTTCAACGTGCCAGGTACCGGTCGGCTCCTGGTGGAGGCAGTGAACAGGCGCGACTACCCGGTGCTCCAGGGCATCAACCTGTTCCTCGCGTTCTTCATCGTTACGTCTAACCTGATTGTGGACATTACCTACGGCTACCTGGATCCGAGAATCAGATACGAATAGCAGCAGCCAAGCCAGGAAGAGAAACCTAGAGCAGAAGGAAGCGAGCCATGGTTATAGAAGGAGCGCCAACTCCAGCCGTCCCCGCAGAAGGGGTACTCGCAAGGCGCAAGCAGCGCGTGTGGTACATAGACCTGTGGTTCCAACTTTTCAAGACGAAACCTCTGGCGGCGTTCGGTCTCATCCTGATGATGTTTTTCGTCGTAATGGGCCTGTTCGCCACCTGGGTTGCCCCGGAAGGGGTGAACGAACCCCACACCGAAAGGCTTATTGAGCAGGAGGACTTCGGCGGCGTCTTTCAGGCGTTCAGGATACCTGGTCCAAGCTGGCAGCATCCGCTGGGCCTTGATGCAGTGGGGCGAGACTTCCTCAGCCGGATAATCCACGGAGGTCGCACGTCCGCCTTGGTGGGGCTCGGCGTTGTGGGACTGAGTGTGGCATTGGGAACGTTAATTGGCGTGTATTCTGCTTGGTACGGCGGCACTTTTGACATGGTCGTCCAACGAATCGTGGACGGTTGGCTCACGTTCCCGCAACTTCCGGTTCTGATTACGCTCGTAGCTGTGTTTCCACCTCATTTTTCCGACGTACCCCTTTTGGGTTCCTTGCCTTATTTGAAAGACATGCCTATCGCAGGATGGGCCATGTTCAAGATCATTCTGGCCATCGGCATTCTGTGGACGCCGTGGTACGCCAGAGTGCTTCGCTCGTCTGCGCTGGTGATCAAGGAGAGCCAGTACGTAGACGCCGCCAACGCGATGGGCGCCACGAGCCAGCGAATAGTGTTAACCCACATAGTGCCGAACGTGATGGCGGCGGTGCTCACGCTGGCAACGCTCAGCTTGGGCAGCGCCATTCTCGCTGAAACCACGCTCAGCTTCCTCGGCTACGGCGTTCCGCCGCCCAACCCGACGTGGGGCGGCATGCTTACCATGGGCGGCGTAAGCCATCTGTACTCAGCACCTTGGTTGGCGATCTTCCCCGGCATAGCTATCTCGCTGATGGTCTTGGGCATCAATCTGCTGGGAGACGGACTCAGGGACCTGCTTGATCCAAGGATGCGCGGTCAGCAGTAATCGATCGAATACGTGATGAGATTGCAGGCACCCCGACAGGTGTTCGGGGCGCCTGCATTTGTGCGAAGAATGGACTTGGCCGGCCCGGCCGTACAGGAGAATTGAATGGCAGGCACGAAACTGGATAGCGCAGAGGTCGTTGTCATAGGCGGAGGCGTCTCCGGCCTGAGTTCGGCATGGTGGCTCGCGCAGCAGGGAGCGGACGTAGTCGTGCTGGAAAAGGGCGTAGTCGGCTGGGAGGCATCGGGCCGCAACGGCGGCGGGCTGGGACATCGGGCGGGCGACCCGCCGGTCACTCCGCTGGCCACTCAGGCGCTCAAGCTGTGGCCTGAGATGCACGAGAGACTCGGCTACCCGACCGAGTACATACCAGGCAGGCTCCGGGTGGCGCTGACCGAGCGCCAGATGCAGATGTGCGAGATGTCCCATGAGCACTGTCTTAAGGTGGGTGTCGACTCGGAGCTCATGGATCCGAAGGCCATCAAGGAGCTGGTGCCGGTTGTGAACCCAGCAGTTGTTGGCGGCGTGATGGCGCCTGCCGAAGGCAAGACCAATCCTCAGCGCGTGGTCCAAGCGTACGCCTGGGCGTTCCAGGACCTGGGCGGACGGCTGTACCAGCACACCACGGCTACGGGATTCCTGATGAGCGGCGGGAAGGTGACGACGGTGGAGACGAATCGCGGCGAGATCGACTGCGACTTCGTGGTCAGCGCGGCGGGCCCACAGACAGGGCTACTTGCCGAGATGGCGGGCGCGTTCGTTCCAGTGTCGCCGGCCCGAGTGGAGATCATAGTCACGGCGCCGATTCCCCGGCACTGGGCAGGCGGATTCGTGGGCAACGGGTTGTACGGCCGGCAGACGGTGCGCGGCAATCTGGCGTATGGCGGCGGCCCGCACGAGTGGATAGACGTGGACAACACGACGCCGAGGAAGCCAAACACGCCCCTGATCCGGAACATTGCGCGGCGCTTGGCTGAGCTGCTGTCAGGCGCGGCCGAGGTGCCAGTGATCCGGAGCTGGTCGGGAGTGGTGGAACAGACGCCGGACCTCTGGCCGATCATCGACTTTCTGCCGGAGCCGTCCAACTACCTGCTTGTCACCGTGTCGGGGCACGGGTATGGCCTCTCCCCCGCGACAGGCATGGTGGTTAGCGAGTTGATCCTCAAGGGCGAGACGACTGTGAACATCGACGGGCTTGGCATGTCGCGTCTGGCAGACATTCCGAGGGACTGGAAGGAGGAGCGGGGCTGGGTGCCCCTGCCAGAGAGCAGCACCCACCGGGAGTACCCGTACTCGCACTACGAAGGCGTCGTCGGAGGCTTACCTCAGGAAGTGCTGCAGGGGTCCGCCGGAGGCTCGCCCAGAACAGTGCCGGATGAGTCGGGAGAACAGTTCGTCTGCTAGGGGCTGGTCCTAAAACGTCTTTTGATAGGATCTTGGCGTCCGCGTCAGCCTTGCGCTGACGAACCTCTGTCCAAGCTCATGCCCTCCTTCACAGCGCTTATGGCGAGGGAGGGGTGCGCTTACGAGGGCGTGTACACCATGAACTTGCCGCTTCAGATCCACTGCGCCCTTGGCTTGGGGCGAGACCTGCCGGCTTCACGGTAGTGGGTTGAGAACCTCACGATCGCCAGAATCTGTCACATTCCGTAACTTTCTGTCACAGCGCATAGCTGAGGAGCACTGGCGCGCGTTACATTGGCCGGCATTTTTGCTACCTGAATGGCACAGAAACGACACTGAATGGTGGAGAATGATACATTCTGTGACATGGCTAACGGGGAGCCTTGAGGCCGTGATGCGCGGGGAACGTCGGAGTTGCGCTGGCGCCGGGTAGTCAGATTCGCAGCGTTCATGCGTCCATAATAGCACACCAGTTCGCCAAGAGCAAGGGCGGCCTGCGAAAAGTCACTAGTGGCGCGAAATCTTTGAAATGAAGACCTACAGTTCTGTTGGCGCTACGCGCCAACGCTCCCTCACCCCTTCGGCAGGCTCAGTACAGGCTCTAACCCTGTGCCACAAAGGGGAGAAGGGACTTCGGCGGTGTTGTGCGCATCAAATGCAACTTGGTCATCCATCATTTCTATGATGTTGAACCACTAGAGAGTTGGCGAAATCTACATCGCAGGGGAGTTGACGCGGCAGCCTACTTGCTGCCGCTTTTGGGCTTGGCGAGTATCTCCACTACGGGATGGAGAACGGCAGGGGCGGTGTCGGCCCCCGGCAGGCAGCTTCGCTGCAATGTGGGGGGAACGCCTGGCTAGGCGGTCTTTCTGAAGATGACCACGTTCTTGCGAGGGAATACGGGCTGCCATTTGTGCCGTTCAGCGATCCACTTCATCGTTCGTTCGTTATAGAAGCACAGATGTGTAGGGTCGCGGTGGTAGTACCAGTCTGGGAAGCGCGATGGGTCGTCCAGCATCGAGGTCATTACGCCGAGCCACCCGGGGGCCCGGAGTATGCGGTCCAGTAGGCGGAACTGGCGGCCGGGATCTCGAAAGTGTTCGGCCGTTTCAGTGCAAGTGATGAAGTCGAAACGCTCTTCGAGCACCGCCGGGTCCGGGAAGAAAATCGGGTCGTAGACGGTGACGCGGAAGCCCGCCTCGGCCATCATCTGCGCCAGCGCAGGGCCGGGGCCGGCGCCGAAGTCGAGGCCGTCGGAGCCGGGAACTAGAAGCGGTCTCATCTCGTCGAAGAGCCTGGACAGGAAGTTTCGGTAGCCGGGATCGGACGGGTCGTTGTTGTGCTGGAGGTAGCGCTCCCGTTCCTCGTCCGGGGTAGGGTGATAGAGCGGCGGGACGAACACGAACTCGCAGACGCTGCATCGGAAGAACTCGCGCCGACCGGAGCGGTCCTCCCGAAGGTGGAAGGTCTGCGTGCTATCGGAGCAGCAGAGCGGGCATGGGTGCTCTGGTATGCTGGGGCGGACTGTCATCAGATACGGAGAGTGTGCGCGAGTGGCTACGCCTGAGGATGTTCAGAAGGTGCTCAACAGCCTTTACGAGATTCAGGGCTGCGAGCAGTGCGGGACGAGGATACGGTTTGGAGACTTCGACTGTCCTCACTGCGGGGCGGCGCTTGACGACCTGTTGGAGGCGTGGGCCGAGCGCCTTGTGGATGCGTTGAGCGAGTGACGGCGATCACGCCGCGGCGACACAGAGACGATTGCGTAACGCCGCTGTGCGGGTGAGGACCCCATCCCAGCCTTCCCCAGCAGACTGGGGAAGGGGCCAGAAGCCCGCCTTCCTTATGTGGAAGCGAAGGTTGTTTCAATGGTCTTGTCACAGGCTGACGGTTTCGGGGATGCGATCCATGGCGAAGTACTCGTGCTCGATCCTGTCCCTGTATACCTTCACGACGCGAACGCCCGAGGGATCGTTGCCGAGAGGGCAGCCCACGGAGCCGGTCGATACGAGTTGGATATCGCCGTAGCGGGCGACGTGATTGCGGTGAAGGTGGCCGCTGATCGAAAGGCTCACGCCGTACTCTTCGAAGATGTCTAGCAAGACGCGCCTGCGCTCGCCCGGAATCACCATCCAATCGTCCGCCTCCAGGGAGTGTTTGACGAAGAGGGGATGATGATGGAGCACGACGAGGTGGGCCGCGCCGTTCGCTCGTCCTTCGGCCAGAGCCTCTCGCAGGAAGGCCTCCTGCGACACGAGTTCGTCCGGAACCTCGGAGGGATCGAACCAAACGCTGCTGTTAAAGACGACGAACCGGGAGCCTTTGTGGTCGAAGTAGTAGTTGTCGGCCCCGAACCGCGATCTGTATTCCTCGATCGACTGGTGTGTGGGGGTGAGCTCACAGTCGTGATTGCCGGCGACCCAGCGCATGGGGATGCGGGCGTCGAGATTCGCGGTGACCCGGAAGAGGGCATCAAGCTGGGTGGGATCGTTCGAATCGTTGACCAGGTCTCCGCAAATGGTGGCGAAGTCTGGCCTGAGCCGGTTGGCGGCGGCTATGGCCTTCTCGTACAGCGCGCACTCCATCTCTACGCCTGTGGCGCCTGCCGCCTCGGGTGGGGCCTCCATGCCCCGGAGCTTGGAGTGTTCGAGGGACCCGGCGTCACGGGCGGCCATGTACTCGAACATGCCGAACTGTGTGTCGGCCATGGCGAGTAACCAGAAATCTTCATGCTGTGTGGTCAAACTTACTCCCGGAGTGGTTGGGTCCATCGAGTCTGGACTGGAGTGTAAGGTTCCATCCGTGTGCCAGTCAAACCGGCTGCCTTCCGGGTAACAGTTCACGTTTGGTGAGTTGAGAGGTGGAAACGGTGTAGGTAGACCGCTAGCACATGTGGCGGTGGTTGTGTCGTATAACAGGTGTGGACACCGAAGTTGATCTGAGAGACGCCAGTCGAGAGGAGTTGCTGGGGATCATTGCCCGCCAGCAGGCTCTCATCGCCGAGTTGCAGCGCGGTGTGGAGGAGTTGGAAGGGCGATTGACCGCAGGCAGTCGGCCGCGAGGGATGCCCGGCAACAAGATCGCCGCAAGGCGCAGTGGCTGTGGGGACAGCAAGCCGAGCAAGCCCAGGTCCCGGGGTTTCGGGCGCCCTCGCATGGAGCCGACCGAACGTGTGGAGCACTCGTTGGAGGCCTGCCCCGATTGCGGGACACTCCTGGATGGGGGATGGACACACCGGACACGGGAGGTGATCGAGATCCCCGAATCGGCGGCGCGAGTAACAGAGCACGTGGTGATCGCACGCAACTGTCCGGTGTGCAGCAAGCGGCGGTTGCCGAGGCTGGAGTTGGGCGGCGTGACGCTGGGGCGTCAGCGGCTGGGCATCAACCTGATGAGCTTGGTGGTGACGCTCAGAGAACGGGCCAGGCTGCCGATACGTACGATCCAGTGGTACCTGCGGACGGTTCACGGGTTGGAGTTGAGCGTAGGTGGGATAGTGAGAGTGATCCACAGAGCGTCCGAGGCGGCGCGACGGTCTGTAGCCGAGGTGGTGGGCCGTATCCGTGCCAGCCCAGTGGTCTTCGCCGATGAGACCGGCTGGCGACAGGAGGGTGTGAACGGGTTCGTCTGGACGTTCAGCACCCCGGACGAGAGATACTTCGTGAGGCGTAACCGAAGCGGGCAGGTGGTCGACGAGGTCTTGGGAGATGAGTTCGGTGGGGTGCTGGTCAGCGACTTCTACGCCGCCTACAACCATTACTCAGGACTCAAGCAGCGGTGCTGGGCGCACCTTCTGCGTGACATCCATGACCTCAGGGTGATGCACCCCGACGATGAGGGCTTGGCGCTCTGGACGTCTGCGGTAGAGGGCGTTTACAGCGAGGCGAGGGAGTTCAGCCATGCCGGCGCTCGGAAGCACAGTGCGGCCCAGCGGCGGTTGGAACACAAGCTGCTGGCACTGTGCCGTCCACATGTCGACGACGCGTCTGCGGTGCAACGCCAGTTGTGCCGGCAGATCGAGCGGTTCATCAAGGAATTGTTCGTGTTCGTTGCAGAGCCGCATGTGCCATCGGACAACAACGCTGCGGAACGGAGCCTGAGACACTTGGTGGTCAGCCGCAAGATCAGCGGCGGGACCCGCTCAACCCGTGGTACCGAAAGCAAAATGACCCTCGCCTCGCTTTTCGGCACCTGGCATGCACAGGAAGTAAACCCACTGGTCGCCTGCCGCTAAATTCTCGCCTCTCATCAACTCTGAACAGTTACAGTATTCCCCCTGTATTTGACGGGTTCGGGAATGGAGAGTAGGCTGGCGCCCAACTGTACGTGAACCGGTCTCGGACTTAAGAAGGAAGTAGGTAAAGTAGGTAAACATGAAGCTAAGCAAGCTATGGATGGCAGGTGTTCTGACGATTGTCGTTGTTGCTGTGGCCATGGTTGCTGTGGCGTGTGGCAGTGCGGAGCCTGAGCCGGCGCAGCCTTCGATGACCGCTGACGACATCGCTGCTGCGGTGCGGTCCGCGGTCTCGGAGTCGCAGATGTCGGAGGAAGACCTCGCGGGCATGATGTCCGACCAGATCGCCGATCAGGTGGCTGCAATGGCGGCAGCAAACCCCGGCCTGAGCGCCGAGGAAGTGAACGCGATGATCATGGGAGCCGTCGCGGACTCGAGCGCCATGCTGGCCGATCAGTTGGCCATGATGGGCGACGAGGCGATGTCCGACGAAGAGATGATGGCTATGATGGAGGAAGCGATCACCAGCGCCGTGGATGAGGCGGTGATGATGGCGATGCCCGAGGAGGCGCCGGAAGAAGAGATGATGATGGAGCCGGGCATGTCCGGTCCGCAGCATGGCGGGACGCTGAGCGTTGCCGTTTCGGGTTTCAAGAACTTTGACCCGGACCTGATGGGAGTGGGCGCCGGCGGCGGCACGTTCTACTATCAAAATGCGTTTGACGGGTTAATTGAGGTGGGTCCAGACGCGAAGTTGGTCAACAAGACGATCGAGTCCTGGGAGGCCAATAGCGACCTGAGCGTGTACACGATGAAGGTGCGGTCCGGCATGACGTTCCAAGACGGTGAGGCCGTTGAGGCAGAGGACATCAAGTACACGATCGACAGGATGCTCGACCCGGAGAGTTCGGCTCCTGTGAAGGCCTTACTGTCGTATCTGGAGTCTATCGAGGCGCCTGACGCCGGGACGCTGGTGTTCAACCTGAAAGGCTCAAACACGGAGTTCCCGCGCGACCTGTCCGACTACCATCTGAGGGTGCTGCCGTCGCACGTGGACTTCAGCAAGATCGCCGACGGCAGTATCGGCGGTTCCGGCCCGTTCGTAAAGGTAAGCCACAACTCTGCCGAGAAGACGGTGTATGTGCGCAACTCCAACTATTGGGAAGGCGATAAGCCGTACTTCGACCAGCTGGTGCTCTACTACATGCCGGAGATCACGACGAGGATTGAGTCCCTGAGGGCCGGCGCACTCGACTATGGAGAACTCGAGGACCTGTCCCAGGTCCGGTGGTTCGAAGACCACGACAGGATCAATGTGAGGCAGATACCCACGGCGCAGATCCGCAACATAACGATGGACAACCGTGAGCCTGGGATGTACATCCGACCTGGCAGCAAGGACGAGACCGACCTGATCGAGGGCGGGAGCGTGTTCCACGACAAGAACCTGCGTAAGGCGGTCCAGTGGGCCTACGACCGGGAGTTCGTGCGCGAGGCGACGTTCTTCGGGTATGGATTTACAGCCAGCGACCATCCTGTGGGGCTGCAGGACCAGTACTACCTGGAGGGGCAGACTCAAATCGACCAGGACATCGACAAGGCGAAGGAGTACCTGGCGGCGGCCGGATACGAGGACGGCATAGACTTAACACTCAATACGTTTGAGCTTGCTAACCTGCTGAACATGGCCCTGGCCTTCAAGGAGAGCGCGTCTCTGGCCGGCATCAACGTCGAGGTCGTGAACCATCCTTCGGAAAGCTTCTCGGAGGTGTGGCTATTGGAGCCGTTCGTTACAGTCAGGTGGGGTGGCCGTCCGGCGAGCCAGGCGCTCTCGCTGCCGCTTAGAAGCACCAGCGACTGGAACGAGTCTCACTGGAACAACCCCCGGTACGATGAGTTGCTGGACCTTGCGCTGACGGAGTTGAACTTCCAGAAGAGGAAGGACTACTACGCTGAGTTACAGGGGATCCTGATCGAGGAAGTACCTACGACGTACGCTATGTACTCGTCGAATGTCGGCGTGCACTGGAATCACGTGTTCGGCGTGACACTCCATCCATATGTCCATGTCTTCTACCAGGACTGGTGGATCGAGAAATAGGGACGGGGTTCGTTTGCTGATCTGAACGCAAGCTGAAAAGAGCGTTCCATTTGGCAGGGGGCTGCGCAATCGCGCGGCCCCCTGTCTCTTTCAGTCTGCAGACGCGAATAAGCTACGCCGCCAGGTTGAGCTAGCCACTGGCGGCCGTAAGCCTGGGCCTTCTTGCTTCGTTCTGACTACGCTCGATCGACATCCGCGCTCCTTCTGAGACGGTGCCGGTGGGCAATGCAGGAATCGCCTCTTATGGTCATTCTGAGGAGCGCAGCGGCGAAGAATCTACGACTCCTGGCACGCACACGCCGCGATATCGAAGAGTGGACCGCTCCAATGGGTACGGTCTCAGATTCCTCTCTCCGCTTCGCTGCGATCGGAATGACAGTTCGGGGGAAGAGCCGCACGATTCAGTTCATCAAGTCTGAACAGCTACCCTTGCGGTAATCCGAATGGGGTTTGTTGGCGTATCAGTAGTTGGAGCGCGGTGCTTTAGATGATTTGCGCCCGTCGAACATGGCGGTGCACGGCTACAGATCGGGATGCGTTTGGACTGAACGCCCGCATTATTGGTCGCCGACCGGTTAAACTTTCCGGGCCCGATTGAAGGGCAGCATCCCGCTGCGCTCGCGCAGCCGTTCTGAAGGATGGTCATGCGAATTTTCGGCATTGGCTCTACCCCGGACGTAGCTAAGCTTCGTGCGGACAACAACGTCAAAGGGCTCGTGAAAGCGCTCCGGAACAAACGTGATCCGTCGGTGTGTATCGCGGCTGCGGAGTCGCTGGGAGAGATGGCGGACAGTACAGCGGTAGCGCCGCTGTTCTCTGCGCTGAACGGCGACGATGACGGGGTCCGGGCCGCGGCGGCGGATGCGCTGGGGAAGATCGGAGAGACCGGGGTGGGGCGCATGATTGAGGGCATGAGCGACGCGGACGTGCGGTTGCGCAGGACCTCTGCGTGGGGGCTCGCTCACGTCGGCGCGAGGTCGGTGCCGGCGCTCATGGAGGTGTTCTACGGCCCCGGTGACTCTATGCGCAACGCGGCTGCTTCGACGCTGGCACGAATCGGCGAGCCGTCCGTCCAGGCGCTGCTGCCAGCGTTAAGAGAGGACAGGTGGCAGCTATGCGAGGCCGCCGCACGTGTGCTGGGACAAGTGGGCGGCGAGGCCGCGGTGCCGGAGCTGATCGAAGCGCTGGGCCACCCTAACCGCAACGTTCGGGAAGCGGCGGGCGACGCGCTGCATAGCATTGGCGAGCCCGCGGTGCGAGCGTTGAAGGAGACTCTGTCGTCGGAGGAGCCGGACTCACGGAGGCTGGCCGCGACGGCGCTGGGGAAAATCGGAGCCGAGGACGCGACAGACGCGCTGGCCGCGGTTCTGTCGGACGAGGACTGGAGCGTGAGGCGGGCCGCGGCGTCGGCACTAGGAGCGATCGGCGGGGCCCAAATTCGGCCAGAGGCGGCCCGCGCGCTGGAGAGGGCGCTGAACGACACAGACTCGGACGTCAAGGAGGCGGCCGCGTTGGCGTTGGGGAAAATAGGAGACGCTCATGCTACGGACTCGCTCCTGCGGGGCCTAAAGGACGATGAGGAGCGGTCACGGTTGAGCGCGGCGTTGGCGCTCGCGCAGATAGGTGAACCGACTATCGAACCTCTGATAGCAGCGTTGGAGTCAAGCAGCGAATCCGAGCGCGGTGCGGCAGCGTTCGCCCTGGCGGGAGTCGGGATCCCGGCGGCCGACCGGCTTGTCTCGCACCTAGACAGCGGCGCGAGACTTGGCCGTGACAGCGCGGCGTGGGCGCTGGGACAGATGGGTGCGGCCGACGCGGTTCACCGTCTGATCGTGCATACGGCGGACGAAGACCTAAGGGTGGCGGACGGTGCGCTGTCGGCACTGGTGACGGTGAGCGATGCGGCGACAGACGCGCTGGTCATGGCTCTCCAAACAGGCGACAAGGATGTACGACCTGGCGCAGCGCAAGCGCTGGGCCGCATCGGGGCCACTGAAGCCGAGACTCCACTGTTAGATGTGATCGGGGACGAAGATCCGAAACTCCGAGCAGCGTCAGCGGACGCGCTAGGACGCCTTGGTTCACGGAAAGCTGGGCCGGCGCTGGCCACCGCTCTGCAGGACTCGGATGCCAGCGTGCGCCGCGCAGCTTCGTCCGCGTTGGGCCAGACACCCGACGCTCGGTACGCCGAGGGACTGGCTGAATTGCTTGCCGACAACAACTTCATGGTCCGTTCGGCAGCAGCAGCTTCACTGGCCAGGATAGGCCCGGATGCGATCGATGCAGTGTTGCCCGCGGCCGCGCACGCAAACAGGGGCGCGCGGATAGCAGCGGGCACAGCTCTCGGTCGAATGGGTAGTGCGGCGCTGGAGGCGGCGCTGGAACTGATGGCGCGTCCCGACAGTGAGTCGCAGGAGGCGGCGGCCACGGCGCTCGGACTGATAGGAGATGAGCGGGCAATAGACATGCTGATTGCAGGACTGCGCTCGTCTGACGAGAACGTTCGGGAGGCGTCCTCGATCGCCCTAGGGAGCATCGGAAGCCCGGCGGTCGATCCGCTGGCCGAGATGATGGAGGATGTGTACTGGGACGTAAGAGCAGCGGCAGTCTGGGCGCTTTCTCTGACCGGCGACAGGCGGGCGTTGGACCCGATATCCGAAGCCCTCAAGGACCCGGAGAGGCCGGTGAGGGAGGCCGCGCAGGAGGCGATCGAACGAATGGAAGACGCCCGAAGAGAGGCCGGGGACGCATGAGCGACGGCGTGAGCACTTCCCGCCTCGGGGCATTGGGAAACGGCGGCTTCAGAGCCGTTCCAGTGAGTTCGCACCCCGAACGAGGTAGGGACGCGCTTGGCGACTACCTAGACGAGATCGGACGCCATCGGCTGCTCACAGCCGACGAGGAGCTCACGCTGGGAATGGCGGTGCAGTCGGGTCAGCGCCTGGAAGAGGTGCGTCGTGCCTACGAGGACATGCATCTAGTGCAGCCGAAGCCGCTGGCGTTGGGTGTGGCAGTGTTCGAGCGGCTACTAGCCCTTGCCGATCATCTCACTGAGGTGGCAAAGGCGGCAGGCGAGACAGCGGCCCCCACGGCGGTGCATGCGCTGGTAATGCTCCCGCGGATGAAGGATGTACTGGAGCGAGTGCCACCACCGGAGGTAGTTGAGAAGGCGGCATCGGCGTGCGGCTGCACGAGAGACGATGTGCTTAAAGACGTTATGGCCGCCTCCAGTTTGTGCAGGCTTTTGCCTGTGGATACGCTCGAAGACCTGGCTACGCGCAGCCACAGCGCGAAGGCTACAGGCGATGAAGCTCGAAGCCTGACCGCAGTGCTTCTCAGGGACCGCTGCGAGCGGGTCGAGCGCGAGTGGCGGGAAGCCACGGAGGTCCTGACCAGCAGCAACCTGCGCCTAGTCTCCAGCATTGCTCGCAAGTTCTCCAACCTGGGCGTGCCGTTTTTGGACCTAGCACAGGAGGGCAATCTAGGCTTGATTAGGGCAGTTCAGAAGTTCCAGCCGCAGCGGGGGTTCAAGTTTAGTACGTACGCCACATGGTGGATCAGGCAGGCTGTGACACGGGCGCTGGCTCGACAGGCGCGGACGATCAGGCTTCCGCTTCACGTTGTGGAGCGCGTGCAGCGGCTCAACAAGGCGGAGCGCGAGCTGGCGAAGGAGTTGGACCGGGAGCCGACACGAGAGGAGGTGGCGGCCGAGTTAGGTTGGACCATAAAGGAACTTGAGCAGCTCCTGGAGCAACGACGGCACACTGTGTCGCTACATGCTCCGGTCGGGAGTGAGAACGCTACGCTACAAGACTTCGTGCAGAACCTTTCGGAACTAGCCCCGGACGAACTTGCTGTGCAGGTGGCTTTGAGGGAGGATGTGGTGAACGCGCTCAAAGAACTTCCTGAGCGTCACCGCATGGTGCTAGAGCTGCGCTTCGGCATGAGTGACGGCAGACCGCGAACTCTCGAAGAGATAGGCCGGGGCCTGGACCTCACCAGGGAGCGCATCCGTCAGATCGAGAGAGAAGCACTCACGAAGCTCCGTGGAATCGAGGGACTGGCGGGACTGCTCGATCCGGTGTAACTGCGCTGAAGAACTGGACAGCGCAGACGGCTTCCCTAGCCTGCAAGACCTTCAGATGCCAGGTGATCGTGCAGGGCGCGCAGGGCGCGCAGGGCGGCGCTGTTTTCTTCCATGGTGAAGCCGTCCACCTTGTGTTCAACTTTGCCGCTCATGCCGTCGACGCAGCCGGCGGCAACTGCACTTCTGAGCAAGTCCTGCTCTTCTTCTATTGAGGGCAGCAGGTCTTGTTCACGCAGCCTGGACATGGATGCGACGAGCCCGTATCCGCCCCAATTCGACACACTGGAGATAACCAGCCTGCTCACCCCGGTCACGCAAGGATCGCTAACGAGGGTAGGCACATCCGGCACGTGCTCGGCAAGGTTGCCCATACCGATCTCATTGCCACCATCGCCTATCGCTACAGTGTGAGGGTGATTAGTGAACAGGTGGTCCAGCCTTGCGTTGTAGGTACTGATGTCGTTTCCGTGCATGTTGCGGTATCGACCGTCGCCCGTCAGACCGCACCTTTCAATGGAGACGAGAGCGGACGGGGCGACATCGTCCAAGAGCCGCTTCGCGAACGTTTCACTCTCATCGTCTCCTGCGATCGGGAACTCGATGACACGACAGGAGTCGCCGCGAAGGGCTGTCATGAGCGGTGCGGCGAAACGGTCTGTGACGTGGACGACATCGTGCCCCAGCGCGTTGAGCGCATCGCCGATCACTGCCGCGCCCAGCGGGCCGTCGGTCTCAGGCGCACCGGCGCTCAGGATGTAGAAGCCGGTAGCAACAATGACCCTGCTCGTGCCTGGGCCGAGACAGTCCAGCAGATATCCGGCGGCTTGACCGCAGAAGTCCGGCGCCAAGTGCTTCCGGAGTTGCGAAATGCCCCTGCGATCGTGGGCCAGGATGATGTCTTCTACGCTGTCCGGCATCAGGTGTGACGTGGCCGGGCTACAGGACAGCCAAGTCTTCGTCCTTGGCGTCGGTGATGAACATGTGCCCAGGTGAGTGGGTGATCATGAGGGGAGGCTTGGAGTTCATGGCCACGGCCTGTGGCGTGACACCGCACGCCCAGAACACAGGCACGTCGTCTTCCTTGAAGATCGTAGGGTCGCCGAGATCCGGGGAGTGGACGTCGCGGACGCCAATATCTTCCGGGCTGCCGATGTGGATCGGAGCGCCGTGCACGCCGGGGAAGCGGGACGTTATCTGCACCGCCTTCACAAGTTTGTCCTTGGGAACGGGCCTCATCGAGACGACGAGCGGGCCAGAGAACGCCCCCGCCGACTGAGTAGGGACGTTGGTGATGAACATGGGCACATTCGAGCCAGTTTCGAAGTGGTGCAACGGTACGCCGCCATTGACCAGGGCAGACTCAAATGTAAAGCTGCAGCCCAGGAGAAACGACACCATGTCATCCCGCCAGTAGTCAGACACATCCTCTACCTCGGCCGTCAACTCACCATATTCGTACACGCGGTACATGGGGACGTCCGTCCGCAAGTCGGCGCCGGGGGCGAACGCCTCCGGCTCAGATGATCCGGCCTCTACGACTTCCAACAGCGGACAGGGCTTGGGGTTTCTCTGGCAGAAGAGGAGGAAGTCGAAGGCGAGGTCCTTCGGAAGCACAACCAGGTTTGCCTGCACACGCCCCGGCGCCATGCCAGAGGTGGGCCGGGCAAGTTCGCCGGACCTGAACAGCGCCCTGAGTTCGGCTGGGCTAGTGGGAATGGTCTCGACCTGCAAATGGGCACCTCTCTCGGAAATCGGGCCGGCCCAAAACTTGGCCTCCCGGGCAGTCACGCTGGATTATGCGGCGCGTCCGGGGAATCAGTCAACTTGGCTTTGAAGGGGCGAGCGTGCGTCAACTACCGCCACGAGCCTTAGTCTGGAGCTCATACAGCTTGTTCAGCGCGTCCATTGGAGTCATCGAATTGACGTCGAGTGCTATTAGATCGTCCAGGGTTGGATCGTGCGAACCGAGCAGGGAGAGTTGCTCAAGGCGGGGAGCGCGGCGCCTTGAGCGGCCTGCATCCGGCCGCCTGTTGTTCCCGGCCCCGTGCTCAAGTTCCTTGAGCAGTTCCCAAGCCCTGTGAATGATGCTGGAAGGCATCCCCGCAAGCTGGGCGACGTGGACGCCGTAGCTCTTGTCCGCCCCGCCGGGCACAATGCGGTGCAGGAAGACGACGTTGCCCTGGTCTTCCGACACGGCAACGTTGTAGTTGCGTACGCGCGGGAGGACGTCAGCCAGCGCAGTAAGTTCGTGGTAGTGAGTCGCGAACAGGGTCTTGCACCCCAGACGGGGGTGGTTGTGGACGTACTCGGCCACGGCGCGCGCGATCGCAAGGCCATCGTATGTGCTCGTGCCCCGTCCGATTTCGTCGAGTACTACGAGGGACCGGGGCGTCGCATGGTTCAGGATGGCCGCAGTCTCCACCATCTCGACCATGAACGTCGACTGGCCCACGGAGAGGTCGTCCTGAAGGCCGACGCGAGTGAAGATGCGGTCGACGGCGCCGATGCGGGCGGAATCGGCCGGGACGTAGCTGCCGATCTGGGCCATGAGGACTATAATCGCGACCTGGCGTATGTAGGTCGATTTCCCCGCCATGTTAGGGCCGGTGAGTATCACTACCTGCTCACCGTCGGCGGACAGGTCCGTGTCGTTGGGCACGAAGGTTCCCGAGGGAAGTGTGCGCTCTACCATGGGATGCCGGCCGGCGCGAACATGCACGGCCGGGCCTGTGTCGATTTCGGGTCTTACGTAACCGTGCAGGGAAGCCACCTCGGCGAGCGAGGCGAGCACGTCAGCCTGGGCGACCGCGCGAGCGGTCGCCACGATTGGCGCGGACGCGTCAGCGACCTGGCGGCACACCTGTCTGAACAGCGAAGACTCCAGCTCCTCGATTCGTTCGTGCGCGTTGAGGATGCGGGTCTCGTACTCTTTCATTTCGGGCGTTATGTACCGCTCTCCACCCACAAGGGTCTGCCGGCGGACGTAGTCGTCAGGGACCTTGGAGAGGTTAGGATTGCTGACCTCGATGTAATAGCCGAAGACACGGTTGTATCCGACTTTCAGGGACTTGATACTCGTGCGGACACGTTCCCGTTTCTCAAGCGAAGCTATGTATTCGCGCGCGCTTTTGCTGGACTCGAGCAGGTCGTCCAATTCAGGAGAGAAGCCCCTCCTGATCACCTTGCCTTCGCCCATTGTCAGAGGGGGATCGTCCTCGATCGACCGTCCAATGAGTGAGGCGGTCTCAGACACGTCACGGAACCCGCCGGCCAGCCAGTCCACAAGTGCGTGGTCATCGTCCTCCAAGAGCAATTGCTTGATCTCCGGGGCGGTGCGCAGGCCCCGTTCGAGTGCGGCCAGGTCCCGGGGGGAGGCCGAGAGGTTACGAATGCGGCCGACGAGCCGCTCCATGTCTGAGATCGACTCCAGCCTGGCGGTTACGCGTTCCCTGCGCAGAGCGCTGCGGTGAAACCACGAGACTGCCTCCTGGCGCTTCAGAATCTCTTCCAAGTCCAGTAAAGGCTGTCCTATCCACCGGCGCAGAAGCCTGCCGCCCATCGGCGTACTGGTCCTGTCCAACGCTGCGGTGAGCGACGCTCCGTGCTCGCCCCAGCGGCCTCCTTCAAACAGTTCCAGGTTACGCCTCGTCTGCGGGTCCAGGACCATGTAGGAGTCGGTGGAGTACGTGAGCAAGGATGTAATCTGGCCCAGAGACCCTCTTTGCGTTGTAGCCAAGTAGTCGACGATGGCGCCCGCCGCCCTGATAGCCAGCGGCATACGCTCACAGCCATACGCCTCCAGGGAAGCTACGCCGAAGTGGTCCAACAGGGTCTCTCTTGCCCACTGCGGATGAAACGCGTCTGGTGTTACGGGCGTCAGAGCCGTGCGCGAGGCGAAAGGCAGGTCATCCTGGTCTTCCGGTGCAATGATCTCTGCCGGATCCAGCCTGCCTAACTCGGTTGCGAGCCTGTCGACGGGCATACTGGTCGTGGCGAATTCGCTCGTCGAAATGTCCGAATACGCGAGCCCGGCTTCATCACCGTCGATGACCACTGCGGTGAGGTAGTTGTTGGCATTGCCCTTCAGGATCGAGTCTTCCGTCACGGTGCCCGGGGTCACCACTCGCACCACTTCTCGATCGACGAGGCCCCGGGACAAGAGGGGGTCGCTGGTCTGCTCGCAGATGGCGACGCGGTAGCCTTTCTTGATCAGCCGGGCGAGATGCGGGTCCAGAGAGTGATACGGGATGCCGGCCAGGGGAATTCGCTGACCCTTCCCCATTTCACGCGAGGTTAGGGCTATCTCCAACTCGCGTGAGATCGTTCGAGCATCGTCGTCGAAGGTCTCGTAAAAGTCTCCCATCCGGAACAGGAGAATTTCGTCCCGATGCTCCTTCTTGATGCGGAGATACTGGCGCCGGGCCGGAGTGGTCATCAGTAGAGAGTGCCGGTCAACTCTCCTTCCAGAAACGCTCCTCTTCCACCTTGTAGCCCTTGGGGATCATCCGTGCCTTGACGTCTTCAATCATTTCGGGGTGACCACAGGCGTAGATGAGCGTGTCGTCTGGAGTGAGGCCCCATTGATCGACGTAATCTTCAAGTATGAGGTTGACCCTGCCGGACTGGCCGGTCCAACCAGCGTTACGCTCTTCTGCCGGGCGGCTTACGGTTGGCACGAATGCAAGCAGGTCCGGGCGCTCCCGTTCCATGGCGTTGAACTCCTGGTCGTAGCCCAACTCGTCCGCGTAGCTTGCGCCCTCAAGTACGTAGAACCGGTGACCATCCTTGACTGAGTGCACGTACTCTCGCAGGAAGCTGACGTAAGGGCACATGCCGGTTACGGTGCCTACGAGGACCTGGTTCGGCCACCTTGGCTTGAACGTGAAGATACCCTTGGCGCGGGGCCTGATGGTTACCGAGTCGCCCACTACCAACTCGTCCAACTTGGGCGTAAGCACGCCGATGTCGGGTGGAAGTGTCTCTACGTAAAGCTCGATCTCATCTTCGTACGGCCCGGATGAAATGGAGTACGGCCGCTCGATGCCGTCCAATCCGATAGTGCAGTACTGGCCTGCCTTGAAGGTGAATCCGTTCGGCTTTTCGATCCACATCAGGTAGAGGTCGTGCGTGAGGTCCTCGCGGCGCGTGACTTTGACTTTGGCCAGGTTGGGTTTAGGGGGTATGCGTCTCTTTGCAGTGGTCATTGGGAACCTCAAGTGCGCGGGTGGCGCCGGCCCGGAGAGTCCGCTGGGCCGGTCTCATCTTAGCATGACTAACATGGGCCGGAGCTACGTCACGGTCGTATCTTTAGCGACCTCTACTGGCTCCAGCGGCAGGCCAGGGGCCTTGAGCATCGGATCCGGGTCCGAGCTGTCGTGGACCGCCGTGACGACGTCGGCAAACAGACCGGTTACCGCTACGAGCCCCTGGTGCGGGCTGGTGAGCCGGGCAGTGCCTCTGATGCTCTCGCTCGATGTGGCCGCGACTACTCTGTCGCCGTCCGATATGCCGAGAGCAGCGGCGTCTGTCTCGTGCAACTCAATTATCTCCTCGCGTTCGACGGTGGATGTGCCATTGTTCTTGACCACGGACATCGGGCGGCGGTTGTCGTGCAGGAGGCGGCCCTTGGCGAGGTACATGTTGTTCGCGTACTGAGCGGGCGGTTCGACGAGACTCATGGCTTCCATGCGAGGCTTGGGCTGGTCATTGGCCTCGGCGTGAAGTATCGGCGTGTCGTGAAACTCATCGCGCCGCGGCCACTGCTGACCGTCGTCTTCAAGGTCGGCGTAAGTGATCTCGGCGTATGCTTTCACAAGACCACTGATCTCACTAAAGACATCCTCGGCGGACTCGTAATCGAACCCATTGGCGCCCATTTCCCTGGCAATCCAGCACAGGATGCGCCAGTCAGGCTCCTCCTCTCCCCGTGGGCCCAGGCCGGGCCGCAGTAACTGTACGCGGCGTTCCATGTTGGTGTATGTACCGTTCTTTTCGGCGAAGGTTGTGGCGGGCAGCACCACATGGGCAAGGGCCGTCAAATCGTTTGGCGCCGTCTCATGCACGATCAACAGGTCCAGCTTCTCCAATGCAGACATCATTTTTCCGACCTGCCCGTTGGTGAAGCTCGCACTGTCGCCAAGAACGTGAAGCGCTTTGATCCGGCCATCTTCTATGGCGTTGACGACCTCAAGCACACCTATCCCATCGGAGTCTGGCAAGGATGCCTTCCATTCATTGCCGACGGCCGTGCGCGCATCCGGACTATCAACCGCTCTGTAGCCGGGAAGCATGCCAGGTACGCATCCTACGTCCTTGGCGCCTTGCTCGTTGGCGCCCGTAAAGAGCGGATACAGCCCGGAAGAGGCCTTGCCTATGTTGCCGGTAGCGAGGGCAAGGTTGACAAGTCCGGACACGCAAGCGTCCCGCGCTTCGGCAGGCACGGTCTCAAGGCCGTACAGAATGGCACCCGGAGTGTTTGCGGCGAAAGTGCGCCCGGCTTGCTGCACCTCTTCGCGGGGAATGCCTGTGAGCCGCTCAACCCTGAGCAAGTCGAACTCCCACAGGCTGTTCTTGAGTTCTCTTGCCCCTTCACACCTGTCAGCTATGAAGTCATGATCGTCCAGGGACTCGTCGATGATGACCCTGAGCATCCCGCCGATTAGGGCGGCCTCGCTGCCCGGCCTTGGACGGAGCCACTGGCTGGCGTACCTGGTCAGCTCCGTCTCTCGCTGATCGATCACGATAACCTTCGCGCCCTTCCTGGCGGCCCGTTTCACGGGCACTGCGGCAACATTCTGTTCCTCGGTGATGTTGCTGGAGACCACAAGGATGCTTCTGGCGTCGTCCAGGCCCCAGATTGGATTGGTCCCCGCTTCGTGTCCGAGCATCCTGCCCAGGGCCTTTACCAGTTCCGGCCGCACATTCGATGATATGTCCACATTGTTGGTGGACATAACGCACCTGGCGAACTTTTGCGCCACGTAATGGTCCTCGTTGGTGCCCTTCGGGGAAGTGAGCAAGGCGTAGCGTTCGGATCGAAACGGTTGCAGCCTCTCGGCGACCAGCCCAAGGGCATGCGCCCACGGTACTTCCCTGAGCTGCCCATTTTCGCGAACCATGGGCTTCCTAAGCCGCTTCCTGTTGTTGACGAATCCGAGGCCGAACTTGCCCTTTATGCAGGCCTGCCCACGATTGGCCTCGGCGCGGCGCTCCGGGATGGCGCGTATGATCCGGTTCCTACGATTGATCTCAAGCTTCATTGAACAGCCCACCGGACAGTGAGGGCAGACGCTTGTAATCGTGCGGACAGCCTTGTCCCACTTGTGCTCGCGCTCCACCAGCGCTCCGGTGGGGCAGACGTCGATGCATGCCCCGCAGAACTCACAGCCGGATTCGAGGAGCGATACACCGTGGGAGGTACCGATGAGGCTACGCCCCGAGCGCTCCAGGAAAGTGAGGGCGTTATCGGCACGGATCTCGTCGCAGACCCTGACGCACCGTCCGCAGACGATGCAAAGGTTCATGTCCATCTCCCAAAACGGGTCGTCCACGGCCAGGGGCAGGCGGCGGTTGTTGTATGTGAGAGGTGTGTCCATGTCCAGTTCGAGGTGCCGGACCGTGTCCTTCAGCTCACAGCGGTCGTTCTTGGGGCATGTGACGCACCTGTCGTTAACGGACACATGTCTTTGGCAGATATCGGCGGGGCCGCACAGGTCAACACGGTGGCAAGTAAGGCAGCCGTGCGGATGCTCGGATATGAGCATCTCCATTACGCCCCGACGCAGGGCCACGATTTCCGGCGTCTGAGTGTTCACGACCATGCCGTCGGCAACCGGAGTTGTGCAGGACGCCGGTGCACCACGACCGCCCTCCACGTCGACAACGCACATACGGCAGGCGCCGAAGGCCTTCATACCAGGGTAGTAGCAGAGATAGGGGACGTAGATGCCGGCGTCCATTGCCGCCTGGAGCACGTTGTTCCCCGGCGTAGTCTTTATCTCCGTGCCGTCTATGGTCAGCGTCAACTCGTCAGGCATGCTTTGGCTCCGCGTTGTTCGTTGGGTTGGGATCCGATGGCCTAGAGTGTGGACCTCTACCAGCTAGTGTGTGTCATCTGCACCGGCTGATACGCGTCTGCGTACGGGCGTGTGTTTCGAGGCGTGATAATGGGGTTGCCGCAACCGCCTGTTATGCACCTACTCTCCTGCAGGTGCATGTTGAAGTCCTCTTCGAAGTGCTTGAAGGCGGAGCTGATCGGGTTGAAGCCCAGTTGGCCATGACCGCAGAGTGAGGCGGCCTGCATGTTGCCTCCAATCTGACGCATCAGTTCCAAATCTCCCGGCCGGCCCTCGAACTTGGTTATGCGCTCCACGATCTCCATGAGGTGGGTCATGCCGAGTCGGCACGGGAAGCACTTGCCGCACGACTCGTACTGACAGAAGGTTACGAGCACACGCGTCAGGTCCACTGCGCATACATCTTCGTCCGCAACGATAATTCCTCCGGAGCCCAGGATGGCGCCGGCCGCCGCCATGGCCTCGAAGTCGAGCGTGATTTCCATTGCGTCAGGCCCCAGAACTCCGCCGAGAGGTCCGCCGGTCTGGAGCAGCTTGAGTCTCTTGCCGTTCGGCACGCCTCCGCCGAGGTCCTTGATTACTTCGCCGAGTGTGAGACCCATCGGCACCTCGTACAGGCCCGGCCTGTTGATCTGACCGTTGAGGCAAAGGATGGCGGTCCCGGTGCTTCTGTTGACACCTATTGAGGAGAACCACTCACCGCCCCTGGCCACGATCTCCGGCAGATAGGCCAGGGTCTTCACATTGTTGATGTTGCTAGGCTTGCCCCAGACCCCGAACGCCGCTGGGAATGGCGGCCTGAACCGAGGCATGGCCCGGTTCCCCTCGATGGACTCCATCAGGGCCGTCTCTTCCCCGGCTACGTACGATTCGCCAGTTAGCGAGATCTCCACATCGAAACTGAACTCCGAGTCCAGTATGTTCTGGCCAAGGAGACCCCTCTCGTACGCCTGCCGTATGGCCTCATCCATCCTGTCAATCGGTCCGTCATGCCCGTGCCGAACGAACACGATCCCGTTCGACGCGCCCGTAGCGTAGCCTGCAAGGATTAGTCCCTCCAGCAACGTGTGCGGGTCACTCTCCAGGATGCCCTTGTCGTTAACGGCTCCGGGGTCGCCCTCCTCGCAGTTGCAGAGGATGTACTTGGGCGGTCCGGGAGAGCCAACGAGGAAACTCAGTTTCACTCCTGTTGGGAAGGCTGCGCCTCCTCGGCCGCGAAGCCCAGAGATCTTGATTTCTTCCAGAACTTCGGAAGGCTCCATGGACTGGAGGGCCCGGTTTAGCGCTTCGTATCCCCCATTGGCGACGTACTGATCGACATCACCCGGAACGAGATTGCCCGCGTTGCGCAACGCGATGCGATGCTCAAACTTCCTTGGCGCCAACTTGTCCAGGTCAGCCAAACCGTCTGCCGGCACATCTCCAATGAAGCCGAAGGTCTTGTCCGGCGACACAGAACCGTTTGCAATGTAGTTTTCCACAATGTCGGCGGCATCCTCCGCCGTGACGTTGCGGAAGAACACGCGCGATCCTCCGGGCTTCATTACATCCACCAGGGGCTCGGCGTAACAGGTTCCGATACAGCCGACGCTGCTCAGCTCGGCATCCAAGCCTCGGGAATCCAGAGCGTCCCGAAGAGCCTCGATAACCTCCAGCGCCCCGGCAGCCTGACCGCACATGGCGGCGCCAACCCGAATCCACGGGCTGTTGCCGTTAACGAGCGCCTGCCAGCGCTCGTCCGCCGTCCGCTTCAGGTCCTCGTAGGTGGTCACTTTAGCCCCAATACGTTACGAGCCCTGCGGGAGTCCGGACAACACTTTCGCAGCGCCGTCGGGGTCGATGCGGCCGATTAGCCTGTGATTGACGCTGATGACGGGCGCCTGCGCGCACGCTCCAAGGCAGGTGTTGTACTTAAGCGTGACGTTTGCGTCCGCCGTCTCGCCTTCGTCTTCGAGGCCCAGTTCCCGCTGCACACGGTCGAGTACCAGAGCGGCTCCCTTCAGGTGACAGGTTGGCCCCCAGCAGACTTCCACGACATGGTTGCCCGGCGGAGTGAAGCGAAAGTTGGTGTAGAAGGACGCCACTCCCCAAACGTCGTTAATTGAGGCATCATTGAACTCAGCCACCATTTCGATAGCATCGTCGGGAAGGTAGCCCAGTTCGTCCTGGGCGGCTAGTAGACCGGAAAGAACGGTGGCAGTCGGCCATCGCTGAGAGGCGAGCGCCTTCCCAATGCGTTCCTTTATCGCGTCCTCCGCCTCGGGCAAACGAGCCCCTCCACGAGCTTGCTAAGTCCGTCACAGATGATAGCACAGGGCCGAAGGAGCCTGCCCGCGAAGCATGAGTTCTTGACACGCCAATCGCGGGCTATACAATCCGAACTGCCCCGAGCAAATCCAGCATACGGAAGTGGAACATGCGCGGAAGAGAACTCAAGGAACGAATGAAGTCCGGCGGGATCGCTTACGGCGCGATGGTAAGCATCGGGCGCAGTCCCCGCTGGGCTTCCGCATTCGCGGACTTTGGCCTGGACTATCTCATTTTCGATACTGAGCATTCTCCTCTTGACCGCGGAGGGGTAGGGGACTTAATGACCGCGATGTCCAACACCGGTGTGGTGCCGATAATCCGCGTGGTCGTTCCCTGGTCTCACTACATTACGCAGGCGTTTGACGCCGGAGCCCAGGGCATCCTGGCGCCCTACTGCGAGACGGTGGAGGAGGTCGTAGAGGTTGTGGGCGCCACCAAGTGGAGACCCCTCAAGGGCAAGGTCCTGGACAGAGTCATGTCTACAGGCGAGTTTCCAAGCGAAGAATCCAAGAGGTACCTAGAGGAAAGAAATGCGGACTCTGTGTGTCTCGTCGGCATCGAGAGTGTCCCGGCGATTGAGAATCTTGATTCGATGCTGGAAGTTCCAGGCATTGACGGGATATTCGTTGGCCCCAATGATCTGAGCATCTCGCTGGGAGTGCCGGACCAGTACGAGCATCCAAAGTACGAGGAAGCTCTGCGAACTGTGATAGTCAGGTGCCGAGCTAGAAATGTGCCGGTGCTGATTCACCATCAGACGGTGGACCTGACAATCAAGTGGCTGAGGGAGGGCGCGAGGTTCGTCCTGTTCAGCACAGACTCCCGACAAATGCACTTTGGCATGAGGCATGAGTTTGGGCTGATCAAGGAGGTCGGCGCTGAACTCGGCGGAGAAGCGGTTGAAGATGTCGGAGAGTCCAGAGAGGTAATCTAGGAGGCCTCGTTGACCTGGCAATTCGCATTGGTAGCCGGGCCGTTTGGAGGTGTGGCCGAAGGTCCGGCGTGGGACGGAAGCGGTCTTCTCTTCACCCACATACCGGCGAGTGTAATCTACCGGCACGATCCGTCCACTGGCGCCACCTTGCCCTACCGCGGAGGGTCCAACTGCGCCAACGGCCTGATGTTCGATGCCCAAGGGCGCCTGTACGCTTGCGAGGGTGGGGCGCGCCGCGTCGTACGGTACGACTTCGAGGGTCCTGTTGTATTGGCGGACGGCTTTCGAGATAGAAAGCTCAATATCCCCAACGACTTGGCGATCGATCCGGAAGGCCGCGTCTGGTTTTCAGACCCCTTCTATGCCGGCGCGGGAGGCTCGTGGAGCGACGACAGATCGCTCAAGGAACTGGATCACGAGTCGGTGTATCGGCTCGATCCTCTTGCCGATGGCGATTGGCGGATCGAGAGAGTTACGTTCGACACCTCCCGGCCGAACGGACTGCTCTTCTCCTTGGACCATAGGACGTTATACGTGGCACAGACAGGAGGCGAGCCGGAAGCCTCAAACCAACAGCAACTCCGCGCGTACCCCGTAAATGCCGATGGCACGTTGGGAGAAGGCCAGGTCCTGCATGACTTCGGCCAGAACAGTGGAATCGACGGGATGGTGCTGGACACTGAAGGCAACATAGTGGCGACGGCCGGTTGGCGCGAAGGGGGGCCGGGCCCGTCGATCTACGTATTCTCTTCGTCGGGCGAGATCGTAGAGCGCCATCCGTTGCCTTTCGACCAGCCGACCAACTGCACGTTCGGTGGCGAGGACCTAACCACTCTCTACGTTACGACGCTGCAGGGCCATCTCCTACGCGCTCACACGGAACGGCAAGGCAGGCTTCACTATCCGGTCATACGGAGCTGAAGCGGCCGAGGAGCGAGCGCCTGTTCGACGGAATCACGTGCCCCTGCTATAGTGGCGGCTCGCAGCGGGGAAGGCTTGGGAATGCGATATTCCTCAAATAGCCACAGACAACGCGAGGCTTACGTAGGGAGGCTTACCAGGACGATCCTCAACGAGTTCGCCGATATAGGCGTGGATGCGTCCCAAGACCGTTTCACCGGAGTGATGCGGTTTCGTAACAGGAGCCTCGATGGCGCTGCCATCGCGCTGAGCGTCGCCCCCAGTTCTGAGGTGCACAACTCAACGGACAACGTAGGTGTTTTGTATTTCGTGCTGCCGCCTGACGTCAAGCACTTGCACCAGGACTGGGTGCACCTGGTCCCTTACATAAGAATCACACGGAAGAAGATGTTTCCCGTTTTTGGATCGGTTACCGGTATTGGACTTAAGGTAAAGGGAGATCTTTTCGGCGATCTGGTCGATTGGCTGGAGCGTGATGTTCAACTGGCCGATCTGCTCATGGCGAATGTTGAATCATGGAGATTGATTAGCGTGGTGCCTATTCTGGTTGGGAGCCGCACGTGGCCGCCGGGTGCGCTGGCGATTAGCGGTTCGAGCCTGTCGGCACCCGCTAGAGAGGTGTTCGAGTGCTACGATCTCATCGGTCGGCACCTCCGCCGCTCGCTAGACCTCTTATCGAGACGGGCTTACACGCAAAGAGGAGGCTAACCCAAATGACAGAGCAGGTCCGAATCGGCCTGGTTGGCGCGGGCGGCAACACTAAGCTGATGCATATTCCAGGGTTCCAAAAGCTGGAAGGGGTGGAGATCGTCAGTGTTTGCAACCGGAGCATTGAGTCAGGCCAGGTAGTGGCAGACCAGTACGGCATACCAAAGGTCTACGATAATTGGCGCGACCTGATCGAAAATCCTGACACGAACGCAATCTGCATAGGCACCTGGCCGTATATGCACTGCATACTGACGCTCGCCGCCCTGGAAAGCGGCAAGCACGCCCTCACCGAGGCGCGCATGGCCATCGATGCCGCAGAAGCCCACGCCATGCTGGTGGCGTCACGCGAGCACCCCGGCCTGATTGCCCAAATTGTGCCGGCTCCGCACACGCTGAGCGTGGACGCCAAAATCAAGGAACTGATCTCAGAAGGGTACTTGGGCAACGTGCTGTCCGTGGACATGCGAGTCAGCCAGGGAGGCTTCATAGATCGCGAGTCGCCGATTCACTGGCGCCAGGACCGCGACCTCTCCGGATTCAACGTGATGGGCATGGGCATCTGGTACGAGGCTATGATGCGGTGGGTGGGTCCGGCGCTGTTTGTCTCAGCGCTGACGCGTGTGCATGCCGACCACCGGAACGACTGGTCTGGCGAGAGAAAGACGGTGACTGTTCCGGACCATGTAGAGATTCTTTGCGAACTAGCGGGAGGGGCCGTGGCCCACATCCGGCACACGGCCGTCGCCGGGCTGGCAGGTCCGGACGAGGTCTGGATCTTTGGCGATGAGGGGACACTGCATCTCGAAGGGGGCTCTATGACTCTGCGTGGTGGCCGTCGAGGCGATGACGGACTTAGCGTGATCGACGTTCCTCCTGATATGCGCGGCGGTTGGCGGGTTGAGGAAGAATTCGTGAACGCCATTCGCGGCATCGAACAGGTTACACACACGTCCTTTGAAGACGGCGTGCGGTACATGGAATTTACGGAGGCAGTTACCCGCAGCGCTCAGACGGGGCAGAAGATTGGGCTTCCCCTGTAGGGTCTGTGCTGCCGTTCGGCCGAAAGGAACTAAAACAATGAATTCGTCAGGCCTGCGTGAACTGATTCCTGCCGCTGAGCAGATGACTTATCTGAACACTGGCTGGAACGGGCCGTCGCCTACTCCCGTAGTAGATGCAATCAAGAGAAGGCTCGACTTCGAAAACGAGAATGGACCTACCTCCCCGGAAGTGCGGGAGTCCGGCGCGGTGATTCGGGACGAGTCCAGGGCGGCCGTGGCAGAACTGGTAAACGCGGACCCATCCGAAATCCTTCTGACGGAGAACACAACGGACGGCATCAACGTCGTCATGACCGGGCTGCCATGGCGCGAGGGCGATGAGATTATCACCTGCAGCCTGGAGCACGCGTCGATCCTGGTCCCCAGCTATTACACACAATACACAAACGGCACAAATGTAAAGGTTCTGCAGCTGGACCCCGCTGAGACTTACGAGAGCGTTCTCGACAAAGTGTCGGCGGCGATGACGGACCGCACGAGGATGGTGTTCCTCAGCCACATCGAGTTCTCATCGGGTGTTCGGATGCCGATCAAAGCGATATCCGAGATCACGAGGCCACGGGGGATCTGGCTTCTAGTTGACGGCGCGCAGGGCGCAGGACACGTTCGGGTTGACGTGAACGATCTGGGGTGCGACTTCTACGCGATGTCCGGCCAGAAGTGGCTGCTTGGGCCCGACGGAACGGGCGCGCTGTACATTCGAAGTGAAATGATACCCACGGTCAGGGCAGTTCGGGTATCCAGCCACGCGGTTACTTCGCACGACCACGCGGGCAACTACGAGATCAAAGTGGACGACATTGACAAGTATGTTGTCAGCACTGCCAGTCTGGCGCTTCGCGCCGGGTTCCTGGAGGCGGTTCGTATACATCTGGCGGCCGGTCCTGAGACGATAGAGGCACATAACCTGGAGCTCGCCTCGGAGCTGAAAGCGGCGCTGGTTAACATGCCCGGAATTCGTGTGCTGTCGCCCCTGGAGGGACCGGAGTGCGCGGGCCTGGTCACGTTCTACGTAGAAGGCGCGGACCAGCCGTTGGCAGCCGAGTCTCTGTGGGAAGCCGATCGCGTGCTGGTACGGTCGGTCCCTCATCCGTCGGGAATCCGAGCGTCGATGCACTTCTTCAACACCAAGGAGGATGCCCAGCGCCTGGCGTCTGCGCTGCGGGGCTTAGTTCCCTAGATGACAGTGGTACTCAGTCTGCACGCTGCCTGCTGATACAATTCCGGCATGGCATACCGTGCCGACCTGCACCTCCACTCCCAGTACGCGCGGGGCTGTAGCAAGTCGCTCACACTGGATAACCTCGCGCTGTGGGCCGGATTGAAGGGCATTGATTTGCTGTCCACCGGAGACTTTACCCATCCTGCCCGCTTCAAGGAGATCAGGGAGGTACTGTCTGAACCTGGCGACGGCCTGCTCGATTATGGCGATGTAAGGTTCATCCTGGGAACGGAGGTGAACTGCAACGCCAGGCAGGGTGGGCGCTCCAGAAGGACCCACATGCTGGTCTTCGTACCTTCGCTTGAAGTTGCAAGTAGGGTATCGGCGCGTCTAGGGGGATTCGGCAAGCTGGACTCAGACGGGCGGCCAACGCTTCATCTCACGCCAAGGCGCCTCCTGGAGGTTCTGTTAGATGTGGACGAGCGCTGCTTCGTGATCCCTGCTCACGCGTGGACGCCCTGGTTTGGAGTGTTCGGATCAAAGTCCGGCTTTGACTCGCTCGAAGAGTGCTTTGGGGACCTTGCAGACCTTGTGTTCGCCGTTGAGACAGGTCTCTCAGGCGACCCGGCGATGCACTGGCGCGTTCCTGAGCTTGACGATGTGGCCATAGTGTCGTTTTCAGACGCCCACTCCCTGCCAAAGATGGGCAGGGAACTGACGGCATTCAATGGCCCGATGTCTTACGACGGACTGGCCGACTCACTGAGATCTGGAGGCGTGGCCTATTCGCTGGAGTTCTTTCCGGAGTCCGGTAAGTACCATCACTCCGGCCATCGAAAGTGCGGGTTGCGGCTTTCGCCAGCACAGGTGCGAGAGGAAGGCACACTTTGCGCCAAGTGCGGCAAGCAAGTGACGCTTGGAGTGCTGGAGCGCGTCGAGCAGCTCGCGACCCGCGACATTTCGACTAGTGTAGACAGTGCCGGGTTCGTGACTGGCATCGAGGGTCGGCCACCTTACAAGATGCTTGTGCCGTTGGAGCAGATACTGTCCGAGGCACTCGGCAAAGGTGTGAACACAAAGGCCGTCCAATCCGTGTGGACCGGCTTGGTGGACTGTTTCGGCAATGAGATGGCAGTGTTGCTGGATGCTTCGCCCGGAGATATCGAGCAGGTGGGCGGCGAAAGGGTGGCCGAAGGGGTGGGACGCGTCCGAAGAGGAGAGCTGTCCATAGAACCAGGCTACGATGGCGAGTACGGGGTAGTGTCCGTATGGCCCTAGCCGCGCCGTGCGGAGAGGCAACTCCGAGTCCCGGAAGAGAGTAAAATCAGGTGTGGTAGGTCCGCTGGTCTCAAGAACCGAGAGGAAAGAGAAATGGCCCTGATTAGCAGACCGAAGTTTGACAAGGAAGAGGTCGTGGCCCGCAACGGTGTGGTCACTGCTATGCAGCCGGAGGCCGCCGAGGCAGGACTGTCGATACTAAAGGCCGGTGGCAATGCCGTGGACGCCGCAGTCTGCATCGCATTCTGCAACGTTGTGCTTGAACCGGACATGGCAACCATAGCCGGCCTAGGCTACATGTTGGTCCACATGGCGACAGAAGGGCGTACGTACGCGATTGACTTCAACTCCCGCGCGCCTCGCAAGGCGCGCCCCGACATGTATGACGTTATCGGCCCTTCTACCGTAGGGGGGTTCCAGACGTTCCAAGTTCGGAACGATACCAACAATGTCGGCCCGCTAAGCGTGACAATCCCCGCAACGTGTGCCGGGCTTTGCGAGGCGCACCGCAGGTTCGGGGTGCTGCCCTTGGAACAGGTCGTTGAACCGGCGGCGGCCTTGGCTTCGGACGGGTTCGAGGCGAGCTGGCATGTCGCGCTAACGGCCGCGAACAACTTCGAGACTTGGAGCAACGATCCCTATCTTGCCAGCATGTGGTTGCCGGGAGGCAGACCCCCGGTGTCTCGGTCGAAGCCCGCAGACAGGGTGGTCCAGAAGGACTTGGGTCGCCTTTTGGAGAACATCGGCCGCAACGGTCCGGATGCCATGTACAAGGGCGAGGTTGCGGCGGCAGTAGAAGAGTTCGTTGTGGGCGGCGGCGGGGTACTTACCGCTCAAGATCTCGCTGAGTATTCACCGACCGTTTCCGAGCCGCTTTCCACCGAGTTCAATGGCCATTTGATAAAGGTAGTATCGACTCCTAGCGGCGGCATTACAAACCTGCAGACGTTCAACATTCTGGACAACTTCGATCTACTTTCGATGGGACATAACTCTATTGAGTATTTGCACACATTCATCGAGACCGCACATCACGCATTCGCGGACAGGTACAGGTATCTCGCTGACTGGGAGCGTGCCCCGGTACCATTGGAGGGCATGCTTTCCCGTGACTATGGGAAGTTCATCTCCGGGCAACTGGACCGTGAAAGGGCGGTGACGGGAGCCGAGTTAGAGGAAGAGCCGTGGATACACTATCTGGACAGCGCGATACACGACCCGTGGCGCTTCCAAAACGGTGCCCGTCCGGCCCATTCGACCTCGGCTGTCGCGATGGACTCGAACGACGAAGCTACGACGCATCTCAACGTGGTGGACAAGGACCGAAACGTAGTCTCCTGCACCCACACGGCTGGGATGCGGGAGGGACTGTTCCCGCCGGGCACAGGCGTGTATTTGGCTGGTGGCATGGGCTGGTTCGTGGCGAAGCCGGGGTATCCGAACTCGGTTGACAGCTGGAAGCGGCCTATGAACAACATGTCGCCTCTAATCGCGTTCCGGGATGGTAGGCCTGTTCTGAGCCAGGGTGCTCCGGGCGCCAGGCGGATCATGAATCGGGGCGTTCAGGTGGTCGCGAACGTGCTTGTGTTCGGCATGTCGCCTCAAGAGGCGGTTGGCCAGCCTGTCGTTGATGCAAGCAGCATGAACGTAGTGTTGGACGACCGCTTGCCTGACGAAGTTGTGGAGGGTGTGCGGAAGCTTGGGCACAGGCTGGATCTTGTCACGGAAGATCCCGGCTCGTGGAACTTCGCACGCCCGACGGCCATACAAATCGATTATGAGTCCGGGCTTCTCAGGGCCGGTGTGGACCCGTTCCGAGCGGCCATGGCGATGGGCTACTAGGGCCTGTAGTCCGTCCGGCCGCAGGCGTAGTGTCCCGAAGCTCAGGCAGTCAGGAGGATGAAGTGAAAACCCATTTGATTGAGTTAAGGAATGTGAGTAGAGAGGATGTGCAGCGAATTCGGGAATGGCTTCAGGATCCGGAGGTCTCCGATAGCTGGTTTGGAAGATACGCGTATGGCGATCCTGCTCACCTCGGCTATCATCCGGAACAAGTCGGAGGAGTATCCGACGCCGAGTGGGAGCGCATTTTCGAAGACCCGGAACACCGGATGCTGGCCGTCTACACGAAGGATAGCGTCCACATTGGGGAGGTCCACGTAGCGATAGAGGAGTCTCTTGGAGACGGGCAGGTCTCGATTCTGATCGGGCGCAAAGACCTTTGGCACCATGGATTTGGGACTGCCGCGATAAGAGCCACGCTGCACGAAGCGTTTGATGAGTGGGGGCTGTTTCGAGTGTGGGTCGACGTGCCGGAATACAATACCTCCGCCCTCCGAATGTTCGAGCATCTCGGATTTGTGCACGAGGGCACGCTGCGCCAGAGTAGACCGCACGAGGGGTCGAGGTTCGACTCGGTGGTTATGGGAATGCTGGCCGCGGAGTACGAGTCGCTGGTCGAGGATGGTTCAATCGACCAGGCTGCCATCTGACCAGCGGCCAGGGGAGAGATAACGGTGCTCTACCAGTCCGAGGCAGGCAACCTGACCCTCGCCGCCGGGGGCGATGCCATGATCACGCGCAAGCTGAGCGTGTTCACAGAGCCGCGCGCGACGGCGCTATGGGACATCTTCCGACGCTCTGACGTGGGCTTCGTTAACCTGGAGATGCTCATGCATGAGTACGAGCATCCCCACGGAGTAGCAGGCGGCACATTCACCGCATCAGAACCTGCCAACCTGGAGGAACTGGAGTGGGCCGGAATCCAAATGGTGTCGTTAGCGAATAATCACCACTACGATTACGGAGAGGGAGGCGTACTCACAAACCTGGCAAACGTAAAGGCGGCCGGCCTGGTGTGCGCGGGCACCGGGCGCAATCTCAGCCAGGCGCGCGCTCCGGGCTATCTGGATACGCCTAACGGGCGAGTTGCCCTAATCTCCACCTCATCGACGTTCGCGGATGCCGGCCGAGCTACGGAACAGAGACCGGACGCCGCGGGCAGACCCGGCCTGAATCCTCTTCGTTTCAGCACAGCCCACTCAGTTGACCGACCCGCATTTGACGAGTTGCGCCGAGTAAGCAGAGAGCTTGGATTCGAGGATGAGAAGGCCCGTAGGCGCAAGTTTGGCCAGGCGGTCGGTACAGACTCGGACACGGAGCTGCAATTCAACGGCGGCACGTTCCATCAGGGAGAGGAGTTCGAGACCAGGACCGCACCGAACCTGGCCGACCTGGAGGGCAACCTCAAGTGGATACGGGACGCTGGCCGCATGGCAGACTGGGTCATCGTCAGCATCCACAGCCACGAGTACGGGAAGACTCTGGAGGAACCACCAGATTTCCTTGTGGACTTCGCGAGAGCCTGCATAGACCAGGGGGCGGACGTTTTCCTTGGCCACGGCCCACACTTCGACAAGGGTGTTGAGATCTACAACGGCAAGCCGATCTTGTATAGTCTCGGCAACTTCATATTCCAGAACGACACTGTGGCTTGGCAGCCGGCCGAGAACTACGATGGACAGCGCCTGGAACTGAGTTCCACGCCCGCCGACTTCTACGATGCTCGCTCCGCAAACGACACGCGTGGGTTTCCGGCCGATGAAATCTACTGGGAAAGCGTAGTCGCACAGTGCGAGTATGTCGGTGGTGAGCTAACCAGCCTAGTCCTGCATCCAATCGATCTGGGCTATGGCCGCTCCCGATCACAGCGGGGCCGGCCGCTTCTTGCGGAAGGAAAGGTGGCCCGGCGAGTGCTGGAGCGCGTGGAAAGGCTGTCTGCGCCATTCGGGACGAAAGTTGACATCGAAGACGGCGTTGGCGTGGTGAAGCTGTAAGGTTTCGCAGCAACTCCCGCCTTTGCGGGACGTCTCCCTTAGCCTTCGCCTCTCACAGTCTCCAGGCGTGTGCTAAGAGCCGCGTAGCGGCGCGCGTAGTCGTCGTCGGTTACCGTGCCTGCCCTGTGCCCGGCGTCCAGTTCCGCAATAAGTCGAACGAGCGCCTCCGCCTCGCCTCCTCCTGGCCGCCCCGTCCCACGCTGAATGCGCCGCCGGTAGACCGCCACCGCCAGCAGCGCAGCCATGAGCACCGCGAGCGCGGCAGGAGCCGCGAACTCCAAGCGTATGCCTGTCACGGAGTTTCGTAGCCGGTCGAAAACTCCGGCCCTTGGGAGATTGCGCAGCTCGAACTCAAACTTGCCGCCGCGCCGGACGTCAGCCGAAGTGAATAGTAGGTAGCGCTGTCCGCCAACCTCGACAACTTCGGGCTGTCCAAGCTCTTCTCCGCTCAGTTCTAGACCTTCCGTGGGAACAAGGATGCGGAACTGTCCTGCACCGTACGGGAACGATTTGAGAAGCCCCAGAGTGTCTTTCGTGTATGGGAAGCTGTAGGAGAACATGACCTCATGCTCTCCGGGCGGCACGCTGGTGGAGAGTCCGAAGCCTCTGTCGACCTGCAGTACGTTGGCGCCGATTAGATCGGTATCAACCTGAAGCCCCTGCGCTCCCTCTGGTAGGCTGAATCTGAGCAACTTCATCGGTTCGGGGCCGGGGACGTAAGTACGGTCCGCCTCGTTCGTAATCGTGGTGATTTCCATACCCCAGAGCATCTGCGTTTCCGGGTCCACTTCGGCGATAAGAATGGACACGACTGGTGCGCCGATCACGGACTCATCGTCCGTTCCGTCGTAAACCGTAAGCTCGACGGGCCCGGGGGCGCCGTTCGAGAGATCGAGGTCCACTCCGTAAAGGGCTCCGTGGTAATCAACGGAGACTCCATACGCGGTATCAGGGTTGTAGGTCACATTCTCGAAGCGGAACCATCCCTCTGGGCCCGCTGGAGACGTAAGGTCGTCTATACGTTCGCCAGTGTGCCGGTGCAGTGTCACCATCAGGCCTTCCACGGCCCCGCCGTCCGGCGTGCCATTTACTACTCGCCCCTCGATCAGGAAATGTTCCTGCTGGGCCTGAGCCGGCGCGGCTCCCAGAGCGACCGTACATGCCAACGCAACGGCGAAAGCGACCAGGGCGGCCTTGATCAAGGCGCGGCGTCTGCCGAGGGCTCCGGAGCGCCGCCGAGGGTCCGCTCTCTCACACGTCTGATCTCCACCTCGATGGAGGCCAGCATCTCTTGCTCCTGTTGCTGCTCCAGCTCCAGCGCCTTCATCACCAGGGCGGCCTCGGTCATGTACTCTTCACGCAGCCAGCGGTAGTCTGACTCGGGCAGGTTGCCCAAGGCCCGTTCCAGTTCGGTGCTTCGCAGCCCTGCCAAAGCAGCCTCCCATCGCCGCCAAAGCTCTTCGGTCGGGGAAGGCTCATCGACAAGAGTTTCTTCGGACGCTTTGCCGGATAGAAAGGGGTAGATGATGGCAATTGCCGGTATCAGTGTCAGGACTATGACGGCCAATACAAGCATGGTCTAGTCCGTCATGCGCCGGCGACCTGTGCTCCGCGAGGTAGTCGCGCGGATACGGGAGCCGGTTGGCGTTGCGGCGATACAGCGAGCAGCACGCCAAGCACGAGGACCGGGCCTGAGGCCCACATCCACCAGACGAGTGGGTTCACATACACCCTGAACACCGCCCGGCCGTCCGGCTGGAACTCGGACGGCACTATGTAGAAATCCTCTATCGGGTTGCTTCGGATGGCAGCGCGGGTGGCCGCAATCTGATGTGTGTGATAGAAGGCCCTGAACGGCCTCATCAAACCCAGAAAAGCGCCCCCCTTGGACACCTCAAACCTTGCGGTGTCTTCAAACCTGTCCGTGAACTCTTTCCGCGACACTCCCAGGTACTTTAAACGGTAATCATCGATGGCTGTCTCATCCCCCGGCCGCATAACGAAGTCGCGCTGCACGCCATAGAAGGAGGAACCGATGGCCCCTACTGTCAGCATCAGGATTGCCAGGTGTACCACGTATCCCCCGTACCTGGGACGGTTGGCTGTAAGGAGTCGGCCGAACGCGACAGGAATGTTCTCCCCCCTGCGGCTGCGCGATCTTGTGCCCCGGTACCACTCGTGAAGTATTCCGGCGGCGGCAATGGCGCACACACTCAGGGCAACTATCGCGATCGGCCGTTGCACGCCGAGGAGATACACAACTAACGCTGTACCGGCACCCGCGGCTAGAGGTATGCGCATCATTGTGGCTACGTTAGCAGCGGTGGCGCGTCGCCAGGGCAGCAGGGGACCGACCCCCATGAGAATCACCAATCCCAAGAGTAGCGGACCGTTTACCCGATTGAAAAATGGAGCGCCCACCGTGACCGTTACGTCCTGCGCAGCCTCTGAGAACACCGGGAAGATCGTGCCCCACAGCGTTATGAATGCTACCGCGAGGAACAGCACGTTTTGCGCTAGAAACGCGCTTTCGCGGGAGACCATCGAGTCGAGGCTGCGGCTGCTCTTGAGCGAGTCTAACCGCCACACGAACGCGGCCAGGCTTGCTGCCAGCGTGAACGCCATGAAGAACAGGAACAGCCAGCCCATCGTGGACTGAGCGAATGAGTGGACGGATGGCACGGGTCCGCCACGGTTGATGAACATACCCATCTGGGCAAGGGTGAAACCAACGATTATGAGCACCATGTTCCACATTCGGAACATGCCGCGCCGCTTTTGCACCATGATCGAATGAACGAATGCTGTCATCGCGAGCCACGGCATCAACGCTGAGTTCTCGACGGGGTCCCACGCCCAGTATCCGCCCCAGCCGAGGATCGTGTAGGCCCACCAGGAACCCAGCAGCAGGCCCAGGGTGAGGATGGTCCATGAGATCATTGCCCACGTGCGTCCCAGGTCCACCCACGCGTCTCTTCCTCCGCTTTTGGCAACTAGCGCACCCAGGGCAATGCTGAATGGTATCGCTACGGAAACCAAGCCGGTCATCTGCACAGGCGGGTGGATGAACATACCGAAATGGATCAGCAAAGGGTTGATTCCCTGGCCATCCGCGGGGGTGATGGGCAACCGCTCCAGGGGGTTGGCCAGGAAGACGATGATGCCAAGAAAGAAGGCCAGGATCATAGCCATGATGCCGGCTGCGTACGGCGTGGTATACGGTAGCCGGCCCCGGATCATCTTTACCGCGACAGCGGTCAGCAGTGACAACACGAGCGCGAGCCATAGAAGAGAGCCCGCGTTGCCCGCGTAGAATGCGACCCAGGTGTAGACCTTGGGCATCGCCAAGTTGCTGTTTTCGGCCACGTATCGGACCGAGAAGTCCGATGTGACGAACGCGTACGTCAGGCTGGCTGTGGAAAACAGCAGTAGTATTGGAATCGTGTATAGGGCGTACCGTGCGCTGACGACAAGTTCCGGAAAGCGCAGGCGTATGCCCACGAACGAACCAACGATCGCGTAGCCTGCCGCAAGCAACGCGATCGGCAGCGCCGCGTAGCCTGCATCAGCTATCAACGCTCGCTCCAGTTGTCGCGGCGGTCTCAGGCATGCCTATCCTGGTTCCCCTCTGCCGGGGATTGGCCGCCTTCAACGCCCTCTACCGCTGCCCGGACCAGCTGAGTGTAGTGGGCCAATTCCTCGTCCGACAAAGTGCCTTCCGCGTCTTCCTTCAGATCGGCGCGCCTGCCGCGTGTCATGGAGCGCAAGGCAATTAACAGCGCTGCTCCCGCCCCAATCACTACGGCCGCTGGGAGGGTCCAGGCCACGATGCCCAGCCCCTCTCGGGGCGGTTCCATGAGCACGCTAGGACCGAATCTTTCAACGAAGAAGTCCCGGATCTGCTCGTCGGACCAGCCCTCGGAAAGCTTCTCGTTTACCACGCCGCGCATCTGTGCTGCGAGCATGTTCTGCGACTGGTCGATCGACTCCCCGGGACAGACCGGGCACATGATCGTTTCGTTCAGGCGCTGGGTCCGATACTCCAACGGGGGCGCGTCATTTGAAGGGACACAGGAAAGCGCCGTCAGTAGACCAAACAAAAACAGGAGTAAGGTGGCAATGTAGACATTCGGCAGGCGGCTCTGAACTCGCACTATCTTGGGTCTGAGCAATAGGGACTCAGGCCTTAAAGTGCTGAGGCCGACGCTTGGCGAGGGTTGCCGTTCCGGACATGGGCCTCGCCATTATAGCGCAGTAGGGAAGGGTCAATCGCCGGAGAGTGGAAGGAGCAGGGAGGCGCGCGTATTGCGTGAACTCGGAACCGGTGAATAGAATACTCGCAACACAATACTCGTAACACATGCGCCTGCGCGTAGGCGCCTGTGTGGAAGGAGACTTCATGGCACGCATTTGGGACGACCTGGGCGTCCGCCCTGTCCTCAACGCTGGCGGTAACCGGACTCTGCTTGGAGGCAATGAGCCCCCGCAAGAGGTACGGGACATAATGGCTGAGATGGACGACTATTACGTGGACATGGGCGAACTGATAGACGCCGCCAGCTCAAAGGTTGCCGAATTGCTTGGCGCGGAGGCCGCTCTAATTACGTCGGGAGCCGCGGCCGCGCTGGCCGTGGGATCTGCCGGGATAATGACCGGCACCGATGAGGCGAAGATCGATCGGATTCCGGACACCACGGGGATGCGCAGCGAGTTCCTCATTCAACGCCAGCTCCGTCTCAAGTACGACCGCTGCATTACCGTTGCGGGAGCCACGCTGGTTGAGATAGGCGATGAGGATGAGACCAGGCCCGAGCACCTGGAGGACGCGATAGGCCCGGACACAGCCGCGGTCCACTACTTCGCTCCCGGAAACAGGCCCGGTTGTCTGCCGGTGGGGCAGGTGATCGAAATCGCGCATAGCAAGGGGATTCCCGTCATCGTCGACGCCGCGGGCCAAGTGTATCCCACGGAAAACATGACCAAGTACGTGGACATGGGCGCAGACCTGGTCGCCTACGGAGCGAAGTACTTCGGCGCAGTGAACGCAAGCGGAGTACTCACCGGGAAGAAGGAGTACGTGGAGGCGGCCCGGCTGAACAGCTTCATAGGTTTCGAGTCCACCGGAGCCCGCAACTTCGCGCGGCCCATGAAGGTGGACCGACAGTCCGTGGTAGCGGTATACGCCGCCCTCAGGCGATGGCTTACGATGAACCATGAGGACCGGTTCGCAGCGTACGAGGTCCAGTTGAACAACCTTCAATCCGGACTCGAAGGCATCCCGGGCGTTTCCACGGAGTTTGCGGGGCAAGGCCCGACCGACGGAATAATCGTCAACATCGACCCGACCGAGACGGGCAAGACGGCCGCACAGGTGATAGAAGAGATGAAGAGCGGCAACCCCAGCATTTGGGCCCACCCGTCTGAGGAGTTTGGAGGTGCCCCCGGCGGTATCGTGCTAAGGGTACGCACGCTCAAGCCGGGCCAGGAGAACCTCGTGGCCGAAAGGATGCGAGAAATCCTATAGGCGAGCGTCTGGGCACACCGCGCTCGTTCGGGGGTTCGGCTCGCCTGCAGACTGCTCTCGCCGTGGGATGCCGCCATGCTCAGCATCGAAGTCATTCGACAGGAACCGGACCTTGTGCGCGCCGCCCTTGCGCGGCGAGGCGAAGATGCGCCCATAGACCAGGTCCTGCAACTGGACTCACAGCGCCGCGCGACCATTAGCGAGGCAGATGAGCTAAGGGCGCGAGCCAACGAGACGAGCCGCCTTCTGAGCAGTAGCCGGGAGCGGACGCCCCAACTCGTAGACGAGATGCGGCAGGTGCGGTCCCTCGTTCGCGACCTAGAGCGAAGTATCCGTGAGATCGAAGAGCAGCTCGACGCGCTGTTGCTGGCTATCCCGAACCTCCCGAGCGAGCATTCCCCTGACGGTGCCGGGGAGGAGGACAATGTAATTGTTCGGCAGTTGGGAGAGACGCCCGCCTTCGAATTCGAACCGCTGGCGCACTGGGACTTAGGCGAGAAGCTCGGCATCATAGACTTCGAGCGAGGAGCCAAGCTCTCAGGCTCCCGGTTCTATGTGTTGAAGGGAAAGGGAGCGAAGCTCCAGCGTGCTCTCGTATCGTGGATGCTCGACCTGCATACCGGCGAGAACGAGTACGAGGAGGTCTACCTCCCCGCTCTGGTGCTGGAGAAAACGGCCACGGTAAGCGGCCAACTGCCCAAGTTCGCTGACACGATGTACCACGACGACGAGGACGACCTGTGGCTAATCCCTACGGCCGAGGTGCCGTTGACCGGCATGCACAGGGACGAAATTCTGCCGGCCGAGGCGCTGCCCATCAACTATGCCGCCCACACGCCGTGCTTTCGGAGGGAGAGGGCGGCGGCGGGGCGCGACACGCGCGGCATCAAGCGCGTGCACCAGTTCGAAAAGGTTGAGTTGTACAAGATCGTGGAGCCGGAACAGTCCGAGGCCGAGCTGGAGCGACTGGTGTCCAATGCAGAGGAGGTGTGCCTGCGGCTGGGGCTCGCGTACCGCGTGATCGAGCTGTGCACGGGCGACTTGGGCGCTCTGAGCGCACGTACCTTTGACATCGAGGCGTGGGCAGCCGGAAGCCAGGAATGGCTTGAGGTGAGTTCATGCTCCAACTGCACCGACTACCAGGCCCGGCGCGCCCGGATCCGATACCGGCCCGCCGAGGGAGGCAGGCCGAGGTACGTCCACACTCTCAACGGATCGGGAACGGCGCTGCCGCGAATAATCATCTCCATCCTTGAGAGCTTCCAGCAGGCGGACGGGTCGGTGGTTATCCCCGAGGTGTTGCGACCCTACACAGGGTTCGACCGCATAGAGGCGCCGGTAGGATAGGGCCGAGCGAGCAAAGTCACGCACCCAGTCTAGGGTGCAGTCAATGGTCGATTCGTAGGGGCTGGTTTCAAACCCGCCTTCTCCGCTGGCAATTGACAGGATTGTCTATGTCCTCGGACCATTTCTTGGGATTATCAATGATGTATTCGCGAACTCTGTTCAATTCGTGCTCGCTGCGGATGATGTGATCATAGAATCCGCGCTGCCAGACATGTGAGCCGGTGGATGCGCGTATCTGATTGATTGTACGTGCAGAGAACGTCTTGAAAGCGCGTACGATCTCGCTCATGCTGTGACGTTCGTCGACAACGCGCTCTGAGAGGGCGGGTTGTAAACCCGCCCCTACGCCCATGGTGTTGTCTTCGATAATGATCACACCGTGTACATGATTCGGCATCAGAACGAACGCATCAAGAGTGATGTTCAGGTAGTGCTTGGGCAGATTCGCCCAACAGTCCTCCACAATCGCGCCGAAGTGGTTCGCTGCCATTCTGCCATTTACAATGTGCCCAAACAGCAGATGGCGATTCCAAGTACATGCAGTGATGAAGTAGCCGCCTGCGGTTGAGTAGTCGTAGCCTCGCAGACGTAATTGCCTGCGACGTCGTTCTATGAAATGCAAGAAATAGTTTCGACTACTTCCCGTCCAGCCGACTATTCCTCGATGGGGGCGGCGTAGCGCTCCTGTAGGACGCGTTTGAGCACCTTGCCGAGGGCGTTGCGCGGCAGTTCGTCGATGAACACCACGGACTCTGGCTTCTTGAAGCTGGCCAGCCGTTGACGGCAGAATTCGATCAACTCAGATTCATCCACGGCGCCGTCCTGCCTGGGAACTACTACGGCCCGAACGCGCTCGCCCCAGACCGGGTCGGGCACGCCTATGATCGCGGCCTCATCGACGCCCGGATGCCGGCCCAGTGTCTGCTCCACCTCTTCGGGCGAGATCATTTCACCGCCGCGCTTGATGAAGTCCTTCGCGCGGCCCGCCAGGAAGACGTACCCGTCCTCGTCCACGTAGCCAAGGTCGCCTGTGTAGAGCCAGCCGTCACGGATGGTCTCGCGCGTCGCGTCCTCCTGGCCCCAGTAGCCTTTCATCAGCCTCTCGCCTCGCGCCGCGATTTCTCCTACCTCACCCACGGGTGCCGTCCGTCCGTGCTCGTCCACGATGCGGACCTCGACATCGTCGAGCGCCTTGCCAATCGAAGTCAGGCGATTCAGTTTCCTGGAGATCTCGTCCTCGGAGCCGGACAGCACGTGGTCATCCGGAGGAAGCATAGTGATCGTTGCGGCCGTCTCCGTCTGGCCGAAGGCGTTGATAAACTGCGCGCCCGGGAAGGCGTCTAGGGCCCTCCTGATCGTGTCGAGGGGCATGGGGGCGGCGCCGTACGTGATCACCCTGAGGCTGCTTAGGTCTCGCTGCCCAAATTCCTCGTGGTCCATGAGCATCTTCAGCATCGTCGGGACCATCATCGCCCTGTCGGCCCGCTCTCGCTCCACGAGCGCCATCCACTCGGCCGGCTCGAACTGCCGCTGGACGATGAGCGTTCTGCCGCCGTACACGGCCGACATCAGGGCCTGCACCCCGGCAATGTGGTACAGAGGCACGGTGAGGATGTTCCGCTCCTCGATGTCCGGGTCCGCCGGCGTGACTGCGCTGAGTATGTAAGACGAGAAGCTGTCGTGGGTGAGCATCACCCCCTTGGGGAAGCTGGTCGTGCCCGCCGTGTACATGATTACGCAGAGATCGTCGGCGTCGGCCTCCGGGTAGCGCTCGTCGTCCGGGGCAGCGTCCAGGAGTTCGTCGTAGTCGAGCCAGCCCTCGACGCGCCCTTCGAGGCTCACGCAGTGGTCCACCGACGGAATGCCGTCGCCAACGGACGCCACGAGTTCGGTGTACCTCCCGCCGACGAAGAGGACCTTCGGCGCACAGTCGTTGACCATGTAACGCAACTCTTCAGGCCGGGTCCTGAAGTTCAGGGGCACGAACACAGCGTCCAGCTTGGCCGATGCGAACCCGGCTTCGATGTGCTCGGGGCAGTTGACCTGCAGCATGGCGATGCGGTCGCCTGCCGCTACGCCGAGATCCGAGAGCGCGTTGGCCAAACGGTTGACGTTGGACTGCAACTCGGCGTAGGTCTGGCGCCTGCCTTCGAAGATGGTTGCCGGCCGGTCTGGGACTATGGCGGCCGAAATTGTCAGAAACTCGGTAAAGTTCATGCGTTGGTGGCTGGGCTAAAGCGGGCGTTAGCCTATCACCAAGCTCTGCTTAATCCAAGCTAAGCGCGTACCCGCGCCACATTAGCATTGCTGACAGGCTATAGAACGCTCTTCAAACAATAAAAGTGTCTCATTTTGATTCATTTCGTCTCATTCCGTAGCTGGGGAGGCCTTGGTGCTGGGACGTTATCGAGACGACTTTGGAGCACGACTGAGGCGATTCCGAGACACTTTGGGACAAAGATGAGACAGTGGCTTGGGCCCCCTCACGCGAGTGTCGGCGTGGAGAAGTAGGCGTAGCGCTGCATCGGCGGGAGCCGATTGCTATGGAGTTCATGCATCAATAATAGCACGCTAGTTCGTGTCAGGCAATGCGATCGGTTTGCCTGTGAGTGTCCGCGATGCGGTCGGCGGTAATGCCAAGAAGCTCTACGACCTGTTCCCGGACCGGCTGGTGACGTCGGAACTTAGGGATGTGGCGGAGAGGTGAGAGGTTGACGTTCTAGACGACGCTTTTGAATTACTAGGCGGCGGTACTCCTCCTACGTCGGAGCCCTCCTAATCGGAATGGAGATATCCCTTGGTAAAAGGCCAAGGTCGCTCCCGCCCTGAGCGATATTTTCGTCTTAGAAACAGAGATAAAGATCACGCAGGCAGGAGTCGAGAACAGTTCTACAACGATTCAACCCGCTAAGGGTAGGGTTGGTCGCCTGGCCTGTCTTGGAAGGCCAATGGTCATGAACCAGACTTGCTATGGCATTCGAGGCGCCGGGTGCTACTCACACCTCCTTACGTATTGGAGTGTGCGAACAGCGGTAGATGAGCTTCAGACGCGAACACACCGCACGATCTTTGACACCATCAACCATCAGACTTTCGAGTTGGTCGAAACGGTACTAGTGCCCGTTGAAGTGGCACAAACCTTCGAATCGGTGGTAGGCTTGTTGATGACACACATCCTCGAAAACTTGCATGGGTCCCGTGTACTCGTGATTCAGCGAGATGCACTGCTGCCGAGAATGATGTCGGACCAGCTGACTCCTATTGGAAGTAAAGGCAATGAGCGCTAAAAATACAAAAGTTAATTTGCATGGACTAGCATCTAAACGTTTAACGTCTATCTCTGATGCCATGATACCTAAGTTGGAGATTCAATCCATTTCGCAGCTCTTGCAACAATTCACTAGGCAGCAAGAATCGTTGCGAGCCTCATTTGGCCTTCTCGAGGATTTTCGACTTGCCCATCAACTTGACTACGCAATACCTAGAATGAGCGAATTGCTTGCATTAGAGCAGCAGTTCATATTGCCAGACATCACAGACACCTTGAATCTAATGGCTGAGGTCAACAAGCAGAATCAATTTGCATTGGCTGGGCTCTTTCAAGAGAAGTGGATGGATGACCTAAAAGGCCAAATTAGGAGTCTGCAGCATCCTTGGTTTGATGTTAAGAACCAAACTGAATCCATTAGTAGTTTGGCGGAGTTGCATGGCATTGGTCATGCCCTAAGTAATACGGCGGCCTTTGATCCTGCTCTAACAGATGAGTTGAGATTCGATTTGGGCGATTGGCGAGGCAACATCACATGGCCAGCTGAGATTGCTGTTGATCCACTTGCACGGATCTCCTTCTATGAGGAACGAGGCCTTGACTCGACCTTGACCGCGTTTCCTTATCCGGCATTTGAGGAGATTTTGTCCACCAGTGGCCTAACGACAACGGATGTACCTATCGCGGACGAATACAATAGGATAACGGAAGACGAAGACGGCCAGTCTGACTTTGAGCGCACTAATCGGGCGCACGATTTGATTCAGCGCTTTGAGACGCAAATCAGGAAGTATGTCGATGAGGCGATGGATATAAACATTGGACCGCATTGGATCACTCATCGGGTTCCTGAAGACATGAGACTACAGTGGCTTCGAAAGCGTGAAAGTGCACTAGCTAGCGGAGAGCAGGAATGGCCACTGATCGTCTACGCGGATTTCTCCGACTACATTAAGATCATTGCTAGAAGAGATAATTGGAGGGACGTATTCGAACGAATCTTCACCCGCAAGGCGGACATTCAGGAATCATTTCGAAGACTATATCCTATACGTATATGCACGATGCACTCACGCCCTATCACTCAGGACGACGAGTTGCTTCTCCACGTAGAGACGAAACGCATACTCAGTGCCATTGGGAACGAATTTCATGTCTGACTGTGGTAGGTGGTATGTAAGTGATTGCTCCCGCAGCCGCGCTTGGAAGGAAACCGGGGGCTTAATTGACTGAGAGTGTCCTGTGAGGATTACCGCCTCCGCTGCCTCCTGGCGTCAATCTCGTCCAGCTTGTCGTTGACCTGCTTCCAGCGCCATCGTATTGGGGGTTCCAGGCGTTTCACGCCCTTGTACGGGTTCCCAGCCTTGACGATCTGAAACATGGGGATGCCGTGGCTCCGTGCGATGTCCGTTTCGACGATAACGCCGGGGGCGTCGTGAGTGTGCTCACCGATTAGAACGATAACTACATCGCACTTGCGAATTGCCTCGCTCGCCTTCTTCACCCACTTGTCGTCAGGGTAGTCCTCCCTGAGCGAAGAGTTGACTACGCGATGGTTGGTGCGCGTCTTGGACTCTCCGAAGAACTCGTTCCTGAGAGTATGGTCCTTGTCGTACTCGAAGCTGGCAAAGATCTTGAGCGTAGGCAAGCGACGGTCCCTCCTCATGGCAGCTTAACACTCGTGGCAGACGCGAGATATGACTCGTCAAGTGTTCGGACCGCCGTATTGTGTGGCGCTGTGGCGGTAGCTTGCGGCGCTTATTTGCGCAGGCGTATCCGATGCCCCTCCTTTGTGCGGCGGAGATTGAAAGAGCCGATGCAAAACTCGTTGCCCTCAGGGTCTGCCATCGTTACTCCCTCGCCTGGGCGAGGTCCGCTAAGTAAGCTCCCTCCCAGCGCTTCCACTCGGCGCACGGCCTCATCGACGTCGGCAACGAAGAAGCACATATGGCACCGGTTCTTGACCAGCTTGGCCTCGGGTACCTTTTGAAGGACAAGCTGCGTATTCGAGCTCAAGGAGCCGACGGTCAGCTAACCGCCGCCACTTCGTCGCGGTCCGAGCTCCTCTCCCAATATGGCGCCCCAAAAGGCAGCCTCTTTCACGATGTCGTTCACATCAATCACCACTCTGCCGGTCTCCAAGACAACTCCCTGCACCTACGTTCACCTCCTAGGTGTGAATCCGTTCCGCCAGCCTGGCTTCCAGCCGGAGCGCGGCGTCGAGCGGCATGTCGGCGCCGGACAGCAGCGCTTCCCTGGCGGCGGCGGCGGCGCGGGGATCGAGCTCGGCCAGCGCGAGTGCTGCCCGCTGAGTCTCCGCCGGTAGCCGGTCGCGCGGCACGACCCGGTGGACGAGGCCGACTCGCATAGCCTCGTCGGCGGTAACGGGTGCGTTGGAGAGCAGCATCTCGATTGCGGGGCCGACGCCAGCGTGGCGGGCCAGCGTCTGCGTGCCACCGGCGGCCGGGACGAGCGAGAGTCCGGTTTCCGGCATCCTGAACACGGCGTCATCGGACGCAATGCGTATGTCGCACAGGCACGCCATCTCAACGCCGGAGCCGATGACGTGACCGTGAAGTGCGGCGACCGTCGGCTTGCGGAGCGACAGGAACAGGCCCCAGATGTCCCGCTCCCATCGGACGCGCCGGGCGACGGCTTGTGACGGCGCCGTGCCGAACTCGGTCAGGTCGGCGCCCGCGCAGAAGCCCCTGTCGCCCGCACCTCGCAGAACTACCGACCTCACTTCCGGGTCGTCCCTGACGGCTTCGAGGGCGTCGTACAGGTCGTCGCGCATCTGCAGGTTGTAGGCGTTGACCACCTCCGGCCTGTTCAGCACGAGGTGGACAACCGGGCCAGCCTTCTGGAGGTCGACCGTCTCGAAGGCGGCATTGGGCGGGCTACTCATCGCGGTATTCAGGCTGTCGGCGCTCTCTGAATGAGGCGATGCCTTTCTCGCGGTCGGCGGTGCCGTGGAGCATGAAGCTCAGGTCGGCCTCGAGGCGCAGGCCCTGGGCCAGCGTGAGGTCCTGGCCCTGCAGAACCGCCTCCTTGGCGTAGCGCTGGGCAGCAGGGCCGTGGGCCGCGAGCACTCCGGCGAGGGACATCGCGCGCTCGATTGCTTCTCCGGGGGCGACCGCCTTGTTGACGAGGCCGATGTGGAGTGCCTCGGCGCCGTCGATAAGTCGCCCCGTCAGTACGAGCTCGGTGGCGCGGCCTAGGCCGACGAGGCGGGGCAGCCGCTGGGTCCCGCCGTCCCAGGGGACCAGGCCGCGGGTGATGTGGGTCAGGCCGAGCCGGGCGCGGCTCGAAGCGACGCGCAGGTCGCAGGCGAGCGCCAGCTCCAGTCCCTGGTCTATGGCGTCCCCGTTGATGGCGGCGATCACCGGTTTTGTAATCGAGGCTACGAGACCCGCAGCGCACAGGCGATTGAGCGCGTCACCGCCAGCGGGGGACTCAGTTTCCGTGCCTTCGCAGAAGGTTGCGCCCGCACCGGTGAGCACGACGACTCGGACGCCGTCATCGCGTTCTGCGTCGGCGCAGGCCTCCGCGAGACCAGCCGCCATGCGCTCGTCCACACGGTTGCCGGCATGCGGGCGTACCAGCGTGATTTCGGCGATCCTGTCCTGGACTTCGAGCGTTACACTTGTCATCGAACAACCTGCCGCCTTGAGTTTACGCGTCGGGGCCCCATGCGGCCATACGACGCTCTATGTCTGCCAGGCGTGGAATCGCCTCGATGCCCTGGGCCTCTACGCTCAGCGACGCCGCACATGATGCGAACGTTGCCGCCGCCATCGGCTCGGACATCTGCGCGTACCACACCAGGAACGCCGCCGCGAAGACGTCGCCGGCGCCGGTAGGGTCGACCTCCACCGCCGGGAATGGTGGAACGCGGCTGCAGCCGGCCTTCGAGTACAGCCGTGCGCCCATCGCGCCTTCGGTCACCAGCAGCACAGGCGCGGCGCTTCTCAGCGCTTCGGCCTCGCCGTGGCCGATGTCCTCGGTGGACACGACGGCGGCTGCGACGTTGGGCAGCGGTGAGCGCTTGGTCCAGGTCTTCGGAGTCACCGTTCCGTCCGGGCGGGCCTGGCGCAGCCAGCCCTGCATCGACGCGACCACGATCGAGCCGGGAAAGGCGGCGCCAATTTCGGGCTCAAGCTCGCCGATCAGCGGTCCGAGCAGCACCATAGGGGCGCGAAGCCACTCGTTGGGGATATCATCCTCCGTTATAGGTCCCGCGGCCGAGTAAAGGCGCTGGCGACGGCCGTTGCCGTACTCGTTTCGGAAGGTGGTGGTCGCGGGCGCGGGTTTCACGTGCAGCGCCACGTCCGGGACGATATGTGCGAGGTCGAAGTCTTCGGCTGCGCTGGTGACCACAGCAGTTCGCAGGCCCAGATTCCGCGACATTGCGCTTGCGTAGGTCACGGTGCCGCCCGGCGTATGGCTACCGCCTTCGGGGCCGTCCGGTCCCACGTCTCGTGCAACGTGTCCGATCACCAGAAAGTCAGGAACCAAGCAGGCCTCCCAACTACGTTCAAGCACCGCAAATGTCCAGTGATACTTCCTCTTCTTCCATCCATCTGCCCGGGGCACTCAGGAAGTCGGGCAGATGGTCCGGGGGCCTTCCCGTCAGTCGGCCCTCGGCAGTACTACCACCTTTCGTCCGGCGCCGTCTCCCGTGCTCTCGGTGTCCACGTCCCTGTGGTCCGATAGCGCGAGGTGCACGATCCGCCGCTCGTTCGGGGGCATCGGTTCAAGGGCGATCGACCTTCCCGAACTGGCCACGCGGTCAGCGACCTTTCTTGCCATGGTCTTCAGCGAGTTGATGCGGCGCTGCTGGTACCCCGCTACGTCCAGCATAATCCGCACCCTTTCACCGATGCGGCGGCTCACCATGAAGGTGACCAGGAATTGCAGGGACCGGAGCGTTTCGCCGCGGCGCCCGATCAAGAGGCCGGAGTCGTCCCCGTCTATGTCGAAGACCGGGCCGCCCATCTCCTCCGAGTGGGCCTGTGTGAGGTTTGCCACCACATCTACACCCATCTTCGAGATGAGGCTGTTCAGGATTTCCGTGGCGGCCCTGACCGCGTCTGGGGCCTGATCCTGATCGAGCAGCGTAACCCTGACACGCGCGGGCTCGCTGCCGAAGCCGAGGAGCCCTGGCTTACCTCGACTTTCTACGTCTATTTCTACCTCCGCGCGATCGGCGTCTAGTTCCTTTAGTGCGATCTCTATCGCTTCTTCCGGTGTCTTCCCTTCCGTCACTATCACCTTGCGGTCCTGCATCGGTCGATCCCTCCTCGGCCGGGGCGTCGAGCGCGGCGGCTTCCGCCGCGGGTCGCGACTTCCAGAACGTCGAAAGCGACAACAACGGCGCCCAGCCTGAAACTGATCCTTGGATAACAATTCCGACGATGTTGGAGATGATCCAGTACAGTGCCAGCCCACTCTGGAAAAACAGTGTGAAGTAGCCGAACATCAACGGCATCATCCAGAGCATGGTGCGTTGCGTCGACTCCTGGCGCGCGTCTGCCGCGGGCATGGAAGTCATCTTCTGCATGAGCCACATGGACGCTCCGACCACCACGGCGAGGACCCAACCAACGGCCCCGGCCTGCTGTGCGGTGGTCGCTAGGTCCAGGCCCAGGAAGTTGCTGTCCAACGGTACGGCGGAGTTGACCTGCGGCAGCCACGTGTACAGGTGCTCCGAAAGGCCGGCAAGCCTCTCCGGGGTGGACGGCAGGGTCTGGCGCAGCGCCTGGTAAAGGCCGATGAAGATTGGGAACTGGACTACCATCGGCCCCAGGCAGCCGATGGGGTTGACCCCCGCCTCCTTGTAAAGACGCATCGTTTCCCTGGAGGCGCGCGGCTTGTCGCCGGCGTGCTTGTCCTGGATCTCCCGCATCTTGGGGGCCAGGGCGCCCATCTGCTTGATCTGGCGGCTCTGGCGCAGAGTGAGCGGGAACATCAGTCCCCTGACGGCTATGGTGAAGAATATAATTCCCAGGCCGAAGTTGCTGAAGAACAACTGATAGAGCATTATCAGGCTGTTGATCATGGGCCTGATAATGGCCTGGTTCCAGACCTCCGAGATTATCTCCAAGGAATGCTCACAATCGCCACGTGATCAGCACGGCCTGGACCGGTCAGAAGGCTCAGGATCGTCTTTGTCAGTGAACCTGGACCAGTCTTCGTCCGGGTCGCCATTGGAATCGATGGCCAGGGCCCTGATCGATTTGTCGTGGGCGGAGAGGTAGACAACGCTTCCGCTGACGGCCAGGGACCTGATTTTACTGCCGATGTCGCAGCGCCGCACATCGCCACCGTCCGAGAGCCGGGCAAGCCGTATCGTACCGTCGTCCGAGGGCACTACCAGCCTGTCTCCGACGACCACGGGCGATGCGGAAACCGGATCGTCCGTCTGCACGGCGGGACGCACCGGCTCCAGGGTGTTCACGTCGAGCCCGTAGACGCGTCCGTCGAGCGACGGCGCGTAGAGCACGCCGCCGGAGATGACCGGCCTGGCCCAGTACCAGCCGCGCGCGCCTTCGAAGCGGGCCTGCTCCTCGCCGCTCCCAGCGTCGAGGGCGTACATGACGCCGTCGAAGGCTCCCGCGTACACGCGGCCTTCGTGAACCGTGATGGCGCCGGTCAGGCTGCCTCCGGCCTCGAACTTCCAGACAATCGTGCCGTTCGCCACGTTGACGGCATAGAGCGAGTGGTCCATGGAGCCGAAGTAGGCTATGCCGTCGGCGACCACGGGCGTTGACCAGACCATGTTGCCGGTTTCTACGGTCCACGTCCTGGACCCGCTGTTGGACTCGAAAGCGTATAGCTGGCCGTCCGACGAGGCGGTGAGAAGGACGTCTTCTACCAATACGGGACCGCCGACGAGGGGTTCACCGTCGCCGATCGGCTCCCGCCATTTCAGGCGGCCCTCGGTGGTAAGGGCATAAAGTGCACCGTCATACCCGCTCATGTAGATAGTGTCGTTGGCGAACACGGGCGTGCCGTACACGGCCCTGAACTCTTCGGGGCCTTCAAGCTCGTAGCTCCACAGGGTTGCGCCATTGGACCTGTCCAGGGCGATCAGGGTGCCGTCCCTGGTGCCGATGACTAAAGCGTCGTACATCCTGGTTCCGATGGGCATGTCGTCTATGACTACGCCTGCGGACCAGCCTTCCGGGCGAGCGATCCGCCCGCAGGCGGAGGCGGTGAGCAACAGGAGCACAGCGGAAAGTGCCAAGTACGCGTACCGTTTGCTCACGGGCAGGCCTCGAAGTCTGAGTCGGGAGGACGTGTGGAGTCCCTGTGCCGGGCGTGCCCGGACTCGAAAGAAGAGAAACATTCGTAGGTGTCGCAGCAAGAGGTCAAGGCACCGGGTCATAGCCGGCACTCCCCATGGGCCTACATCGTCCGATTCGCCGAGCGGCCATCCACGCGCCGCGCATCGCGCCGTGCTTCGAAACGGCCTCAATCGCGTACTCCGAGCATGTGGGTAGATGGCGGCAGACACCTCGAAAGAAGAGACCGGAAAGTGTCAACTGGTACAGCCTGATACAACTGATTATGACGGCGCGCACTACCCAGGCCCCGAGCGGCCCGTGGAGCCGGACGCCATGACGCCAACGCCGGACATGAGGCGGCGGAGCGATATCCTGAGAGAGTCGTAGTCTGCCTCAGACGCCTTGGCCCGGGCGATAGCTACCACATCCCAGCCTGCCTCTGCTCCGCTCAGACGCGCAGCCTCCCTCAGCCTTCTCTTGGTCTTGTTTCGAACTACAGCATTGCCCACGCGCTTGCTGGTAACGAAGCCGAACCGCGAGGATTGAAGATCGTTACGGCGTGCAATCACTACCAACTGGTGGTCCGCCCGCCTCCGCCCCTGCTCGTATACGAGCGCGAAGTCCCTTGACTTCCTCAGACGAAACTCTCTTTGCATTTTGAACGGCCCAACGCCTGGCTGGCCGTTCAAACAGCCAGCCTGCGCCGGCCTTTGAACATGCGGCGTTTGATCACGCGCCTGCCTCCGCGGGTGCTCATTCTGCCTCGGAACCCGTGTACTCGCGCTCTGCGCCGTTTCTTTGGCTGATACGTTCTTTTGGGCATAGTGTTAAATTCTCAAGTTGGCGAACGACGATTATACGCAGTGCCTTCAAGCACGGTCAATTCGCTTGGGTGTCCGTTCGCGCCCGATACAGGCTGGCTGTGGATCAATCAAGATGTCGCATACGTGCCCAATGCGTATGGTCAACCGTCACACTCTCTAGCCTGCAATCTCCTTGACGTGCAATTCATCATCTCAAGTAGTTTAAGTCAGATCCGATAGTGGAAATGAGGGATGCTCTGAACGAAATCTTGATTTGGCCGGCCAGAGATTCAGGTCCCGTCATACATTTCTGGTTTGAGCAGGACTGCTTCCATCGCCGTGTGTGCGATGGAGAGTACTGGGCAGCCACCCAGCGGACGCGTCTCAGCGACATGGCAGTTCCTTGTCGAATATGCAAAGACCTCTACCTCCAAGATGTTCTACACGGTCGCAAAGTCCTAACACTTGCTTTGTCCGAATTCACCCCTCATAATATGGATATCTACCCCTATTATGGGGTGGAGAAGTCTATTAGCAGGGTAGATACCCGCGAAAGAGGGATGCCGGTAATGCCTAGGATTTCGATGACGCAGTTTGCGAAGTTCTACGAGGTCAGGCCAGCAGATCAGGTAAGAATTGTCCGGGACATCCGAATGCAAATTGCAAACCCAGATGACAACTACATGGCTCGCAACTTCTATGGATTCTTGCTCCAAGAGCTACGCCGGACTCACTTCGCCACTGGTGACATTAGATACTTTGAGGATAATCTCGAAACTTTCGTGAATGGGCTTCAAGATAAACGAAAGCACCAAGCTTACTTGGCAATAGGTGAAGCATACGTCGAGTGGTGGAATCAAAGATCAGGTGAGCTTTTCGAAGTGCCATCAGTTGGTGTTGAAGTCGACGGACTGACAATTGGAGTGAGGCCAGAGGTGGGTATCCGCAACGGTCGCGACTTTGAAGTCTTGAAACTCTGGTTTAATGCCAGTAAGCCTAGCCGTCAAACAAGGCAGATTATCCTTCACCTAATGGGGATGGCCCGCGTCCTCAGCCAAGAATGGCCGAGTTCATGGAATGTCGGTATATGGGACGTACGACGCCAGGAAATCCCACCACCCATTCGCACAGCCCGAGATTTCGAACTAGGGCTAGCTGGTCAAGTAGCAGCTTTCATGCAAATTTGGAGGAAGTTAGACGAACAAGCTCAGTTGGCTGAGTCCTGAGAGACAGACCTTTGCCTAACATTGCCTTAGCTCAATGTTGGGACATCCGACGCCTAATGCGAACGCAACGATTGCACGAGCAGGATGTTCTCGTGCTCAGCAAATGTGTAAAGGAGCGATTGGGCCTCAGTCCGCCTTGAACGCGCGTACGACGTAAACGGGGTCGGCGCCTCCGGCAGGAGTGACGTCGAGGCGTTCGGACTCGGACCAGCCGCCGGTGTTCTCGAAGTAAGTCCCCACCAGAAGGCCGCGCCCCTCGTCGTCCAACGACTTCCAGATGGCCACGGCCTTCGTAAAGAACATGCGGTTCGAGTAGATGACGTGGAAGCCGCCGCCGGGCCTGAGCACCCGGTTAACCTCTGCGAAGACCTCCAGCGGCCTCGTCAGGTACTGCACGGAGACGGTTACGACGCAGGCGTCAAACTCGCCGTCTTCGAAGGGCAGGGTGGGGGTATCGTTGAGGTCTTGGACGACCATGTCGTGAAGCTGGGGGTTCTCCATCATCTCCACGGCGTTCATGCCGAGGCCCACGACTCTCTCGGCGGGGAACTTCTCAGGCAGGTGAGTGCGCCAGCTGCTCATTAGGTCCAGCAGGTGCGCATCGCGGGGCAGCACGCCCGCGAAGTACCGGCCGACCGCTCCAATGGCAGGCTCGTCCAGGTGCACGACGAGCCGCGGCTGTGCGTAGAACCAGCGGTCGTCGCCGCGATCGTCCTTAAAGAATGCCCCAGGTGGGTATGAGTCGGGCTTATGGCGGCCGGACTGGCTAGCCACGGGGCTGACCGCGTCTTTCTTGCGCAGACACAAGCTGCCCGCTATTCGGACGATTCGTCATCGATCAGGCGGCGATAGTGGAACAGGTACTGGTTGGCGTACCCGGCGTACGCTCCGAACCGGTCCTGCGCCCACAGTCGCATCTTCTTGTCGGTCATCTTCTCACCTGGGGCCAGGTACCACTCTTCGATTGCACGGCGCACCCATACGTCCACGGGAAAAGCGGTGGGCTTGTCGAGCGACAACAGCATCACGCAGTTGGCAACTTTGTCGCCAACGCCCGGTAGCCCAACTAGCGCCTCCAGCGCGTCCTCGTACGGGGCCTGCCGCAGCGCCTGCAGGTCGAGGCCGCCGCCCGCGATGATCTCCGCCGTGCCGGCGACGTACCCGGCGCGGTAGCCCAGCCGCAGCGCACGTAGCGCGGGCTCCCCGGCGCCGTTCAGCTCCTGTGGAGAAGGGAACGTTGCCCTCCTGCGGCCGTTGCACTCGACCGCGCCGCCGAAACTCTCGGCCAGGGACTCCACGTTGCCGGCTATCCGGGGGATGTTGGAGTTGGACGAGATGATAAAGCCGATCAGGCACTCCCAAGGGTCCTGCCGCAGGATCCTGACGCCGCGGCAGCCCCCGAATGCCTGGCCTAGCGCCTCGTCTTGGCCCAGTTCCATGTACGCTCGCTCCATGTCCGGCCCCAGGCTGAGGTAGTCGCGCACTAGAGGCGCGATCTTCTCCTCCGGTTCGGGGCCGCAGACAATCTCGATGCCGTTCGGCTGTTGCCGCAGCAGCACGAGGTTGTTGAAGAGCACGCCCTCGTTCCAGCCGCCGGCTCGTCGCCAGCGGAACGCCTGCCCGCCGTGCAGGGAAGCGTCGAGATCGAACGGCCCGTCAAACGTTATGAGCATGCCGTCTGCCGCTGGTTCACCGGACTTCCCCTAGCCGTTTCGCATCCAGCCAGCTCCCGACTTTGCTGCCGATGTCGCCGATCTTGCATCGCTCCCTCTTCATGTCAGGCAGCGAATTCAGGAACACGCGGCCGTACCCCCTGGCGACTACGCGACTGTCCAGGATCACCACTGCCCCGCGGTCGTTCTTCGTACGGATCAGGCGCCCGAAGCCCTGTCGAAGCCTCAGCACGGCCTGAGGCAGCGCGTACTCGATGAACGGACGCTCGAACAGCTCGGCCCGTGCCGCGAACACCGGCTCGGTTGGTACGTTGAACGGCAGCCGTGCCAGAACCAGCACCTGGAGCGACTCGCCTGCGAGGTCCACGCCCTCCCAGAAGCTCGCGGTGCCGAGCAGGAGCGACTTTGGGTTTTCGAGGAATCTCCTCAAGATGCCGTTCGGAGTGCCGTCTATCCCCTGCGCGTACAAATCGATGCCCCGTGACCTGAGTTGCGTCCTCACGGCCGACGCCGTTGCCTGCAGCGCCGCGTGCGAGGTGAACAGCGCCATCGTGCGGCCGCCGGCGGCCTCGACGGCCTGCGTGACGGCAAGGCCCACTGCCTCCGCATAGCCCGCCGAGTTGGGTTCCGGCATGTCATCGGGGAGGTAGACCGCGGCCGCGGTCTTGTAGTCGAACGGCGAGCCCAGCAGCACTTCCTCGGCCCCTTCGAAGCCTGTGCGTTCAAGCACGTGCTTGAACGAGCCGCCGGAACTCAGCGTGGCGCTCGTGAAAACGACCGTCTCATTCCGGGAGTACAGCTCGGACTCCAGCAACTCGCCCACGGAGAGAGGCGCCGCGTGCAGCACCATCCCGCCGTCACGCCTGTTGAGCGTGCACCAGTACACCACATCGTCTTCCGGGTGCGGCACCGCCTCTTTTAGCATGCGGCGCACGTCGTTTACGTACTGCAGCTCGTTGGCCAGCTCCGCGAGGAGTCCGTCATAGTTGGGCACGCCGGCGTCGCGAAGCGGCTCCAGTTCCGCGTGAAGGCCGCGCGCACCGTCGGCCACCGTTTGCAGCGCCGCGTCGGCATGGTGCCAGCGCGTTTCGACCTCGGACCACCCCGGCTGCGCCCGGGTGCCGGATGTGATGCGGGCCTCTGTCTGCGGCCCCCATTGCCTGCGGTTCTCAGTGTCCGAGAACAGGACATCGTATACCGCGGCAAACAACCGCGCGATCCGCTCTCGCGTCGCCGGGAGAAGTACGGCGATCTGTGACGAAGCGCTCTCCACGGTCCCGCGCCTCATCTCGCCCGCGCCGGATGCCGCCACGGCCAACGCGGTCTCGCGCAGGACTCCCCGCTCGCCCGCCATTGCCTGCAGCCTGTCGCTCAGAGTGGACTGGCCCACCTCGAAGCCGAGCCGCCGCGTGGCCTCGTCCTCAAGGTGATGCGCCTCGTCCACGATCAGGACGTCGTACGGAGGAATCAGGGTGCCTCCGGCGGTAACGTCGGATAGCAGCAGCGCGTGATTGACTACCACGATGTGGCACGCGGCCGCCCGCTCCCGCGCGGCCCGCAGGAAGCAGGGCACCCTCGGGTCCGGGCACGAGAGCGCGCCTTGGGCCGAGATGCGGTCCCAGGCCGCCACCGCGTCGCGCCGTCCGAGGTTGATCTCGCTGCGATCGCCCGTCCCGGTGCCCTGCAGCCATACGAGGGCCTTTGAGAGCAGCCGCGCCTCGGGGACGTTCACGTATCCCGAAGACCTCAGGTGCTCGAATCGCTTCACGCAGATGTAGTTGGCCCGCCCTTTGAGCTGAGTGAATTTAAGCTCGCTGCCTTCGGTCTCCCCAGCGTCCTCCAGCGCTCCAGCGAGAGCGGGGAGGTCCTTGCGTATCAGCTGCTCCTGCAGGTTGATCGTGTTGGTGGATACGACGACGCGCTTTTTGTTGCTCATCGCGTACAGCGCTGCCGGCAGCAGGTACGCGAGCGACTTGCCGACGCCCGTGCCCGCTTCGACGATCAGCCGCGCGGACTGCCCGGCGTCCGGGTCCGCGCCGTTGATGGCGTCGGCCACGGCGCGGGCCATCTCTATCTGCTCCTCGCGTTCCTCGAAGCCCGGCAGCGCCATCGCCACGGGGCTGCCTCGCCTCAGCAGGGCCTCGACATGGTCCGGGTCCACCGGTTCGAGTGGGCCGTCTGGCCTCAGCGACCGCTCACGCCGGAGCCTGGCTGTGAGGGCTTCCGTGTCCACGCCAGAGATCCCCGTGGCCGTGGTGGCCGCGCCCGTCAACCCGGCCCTGAGCTTGTCCGCCTCGACGGAACGCAGGAAGTATTCGAGCACCCACGAAGATGCCCCGGCGAGCCGCCTCATCGCCGAGATCGTTCCGGCGTCCAACTCCCACGCCATGTCCTCGAGCTTGCGGAACACGGCGTGCACCATCGCCGCGTCGGCGTCCGCCCGGTGTGCGCGTCCGCTCGGCACGCCTAGCGCCTTCGCCAGCGAGCCGAGGTTGTACGCGCCCGCGCTCGGGAGCAGCACGAACGCCAGGTCGTACGTGTCGCACCGGGCGTTCGGTAGCATGACTCCTCCGGCCTCCAGGAAGCCCAGGTCGAAGCCCACGTTGTGGCCGACTACCGGCGACGCTCCGACGAACTCCGTCAGGCGCGCGGCAGCTTCCTGGAACGATGGCGCCCCGGAGACGTCTCTCTGCGTGATTCCCGTGTACTCTCGGATGAAAGCGCTGAGGCGGCGCTTGGGGTTTACGAACGTCTGGAGCGTGTCCAGGACGCGGTCGCCGATGAACTTGACCGCGCCAATCTCAATGACCTTGTCTTTCTTGCTGTCAAGGCCGGTGGTCTCTAGGTCAAGCGCGACCCATGGCTCGTCGAAATCGACGGGAGTCAGTGGAAGCATGGACATGCTCCGCGAGCCGTCAGCCGGCGCGCGCGGGGTGCGGGTAGGGGTGCTCCAGCGGCGGGCTATAGACCTCAAGGGCGCCGACGTTCAGCCCTCCGGCGGGCACGAACGCCTTCGCTTTCATTGCCTCGATGAGGTCGCGCTCCGAACGGATTTCTCCGTCGAACATGGTCACGTGCCTGCCGATGCCGTGCTCCGAGTGGGCGTCGCTTCCGCCCGTGCCGGCAAATCCTAGCTCACGCGCGACCGCCAGGGAGAACCGGTTCTCTTCCTCCGAGTTGGCGCCGTTGGCGGCTTCTACTTCGTCCACCAGCGAGAAGATCGGGTGCTCGGCCGCCTCAGACGGCGATCTCGGGTGACCGTACGGCCCGTTGAACACCACGTTCAAGTTGTACGGTGGGACATTGAAGAGGTTCCGGAACGGGTGGGCGGATATCATCACGCCGCCGGCCCGGTCGACGGTCTCTCTCAGGGAAGCGGCGTGGTGCATCCGGGGGTCCACGTAAGAGTAGAGTCCGATGACTATCACATGCCCCATGTCCGTCGACACCTCGAGCCCGCGCACCACCGTGAGCCCGGACCCGCCGAAAGTCTCATTGAAGACGTGGTCGTCCCACCCGCCTCCGTGCTCGGTGAGGCAGACGCCGTCCAGGCCTATTCGACCCGCCTCTTCGATCAATTGCTCAGGAGTTAGACTGCTGTCGCTGCTCCCCCTCGTCGTGTGTACGTGGAGGTCGAATACCGCCAAAAGGCGCCCCTCAATCCAAATTTGAAGTACCAATTCTATATGACCGCCTCGAACCGGGGTCAACGAAACTGTTCAGACCTGATGTATGTCCGTTCGCCTTGAGCCTGTCGAAAGGCCGTAAATGGTTCGACAAGCTCACCACGAACGGGCTGAGGTCCCCGCCTCTGAACGATTACCGGTCAATCGGTGCGTTCTGCCTGCGACATGCCTTAGAATTCGAACGATGGAAGACGGCTGACGCCTCGGCTGGCGTAAGCTGCGAATGCCTGAGGAGGAGAAAAAGATGACAACCGCTGTAAACAGCATCGGCGGCAAGATCGATCCCGGCCACATGGTGGCCACTGAGCCCGCCAACGCCCATGTAAAGGTAGAGTTCGGCGGCGAGACAATCGCCGAGAGTTCGCGCGCGCTGCTGCTGCACGAGGACGGCCACGAGGACGCCTACTACTTCCCGCAGGATGACGTTCGCATGGACCTGCTCAGCCCGATCCCAGATTCGACTCACTGCCCCTACAAGGGCGACGCATCGTACTGGACGATCAACGTCGGCGACAGGGTACTGCCCGGCGCAGCCTGGGGTTACCTGGACCCGCTGGCGGAGAGGCCGGAGATCGAGGGCCTGATCGCCTTCTACCAAGGGAACGTCGACGCTGTGTACGTCAACGGAGAGCGGCTCACCTAGGTCAACTGAAGGGTAGGGCGTTAGCCGACACGCCAATAGACGGCGGGGGTGCGTCCCGCATCAGCGGCCGTCTTTAGCGGCTCGCGGCAGTCCTACTCTTCCTCTTCGTGACGGCGTCCGAACTGCACGCGCTTGTACGCCTCCGCGTACATCATCCCGTGGCCGTACGCCGTGTTCCTCCGCCACTCGCTCATCATCTTCAGCGCGTCCTCGCGCTTCCAGCCGCCGACCTGTGACTTGTGCTCCAGCAGCGCGTCCACGGATGTTTCCACGTATTCGGTGGTGTCGACCCAGAAGTCGGGCTTGGGGTGGCCCATGACCCACACCTCCGAGACCCTGTGGGGCTCGAACCCATCCTCAAGCAACTCCGGGAAGGATAGATGGTCCCTGGCCGTGGGGAAAATGGCGCAGAGGGCCGCCTCGCCGGCCGCCATGTGGTCCGGGTGACCGATCCAGAAATGGGACATATCGCCCCGGGAAGGGTAGGGGCAGATCACCACGTCCGGCTTGTGACGCCGGATCTCCCGGGCGATGTCCCGGCGCACTTCGAGCGTAGGCTCCAGTATGCCGTCGGTGTACCCCAGGAACTCTACGTCCTTCAAACCGAGCACCTTGCCGGCGTTGATTTGCTCCTGCTTGCGCGTCTCGGCAAGCTCGCCGGGGCTAACGTCCTTGTCGCTTGAGCCGCGGCTGCCGTCGGTGCACATCACGTACACCCACTCCCAGCCCTCGTCGCACAGCTTGGCGACGGTTGCCGAGCAGCCGAACTCCGCATCGTCGGCGTGGGCCACCACCGTCATGCCCCGCCTGTATCCGTTCAGGTCTTTCATTTCACCGCCCGTGAGTTTGGATGTTGTCGAGTACTCTGTGCCTCGCCCGGAAGGTGAGGGCACTCGCAGCTGTCAGCGAGGCCTTCAAGGCTGGGGCTGCACGAGTACCGGCGGAGTTTATCAAAGCCGGTTCGGGGAGGTACACGATTTCGCCGAGGACAGCCGCCATTCGTTTATAAGCAGGCCTTCGTCCGTTTACATTCCGCCCCCCTTCACCTAAACTTAACTGAGCAGGGCCGAGACGTAAGTCGCTTGTTCCAGGCGCCGATCGGTCTTTTTTGTTTTCCCGGAGGGTAGAGATGGTGGACCAGCAACATTACCTGACCGAGGAAGGCCGCAAGGAGCTCCAAAAGGAGCTTCACGGGCTGAAGACCATAGAGCGCCCCCAGATTGCGAAGAGCATTCACAAGGCCCACGAGACGGGCGGCAACGTGGACAACGCCGAGTACGAAGAGGTCAAGGAGGAGCAGTCCTTCATCGAGGGCCGCATCCAGGACATCGAGCGGACGCTGAACAACTCGATCGCCGCGCCCTCGCACGATCCGAAGGGCGGCACCGTCGACTTCGGCTCCACCGTAACCGTGAGGCCGCGCAAGGGTGAGGCCAAGACGTTCGTGCTCGTCGGCAGCGCCGAGGCCAAGCCGCTGGAGGGCAGGATCTCCAACGAGTCGCCCGTCGGTCAGGCCCTGATGGGCCACAAGGTGGGAGACACGGTGGAGGTCGAGACGCCGGTCGGCCTGAACAGGATGAAGATCACCAAGGTCAAGTAGTAGGCCGCACGGCCCGAGTGTCCGGATGACCAGCCCCGAAGAGCATCACCTTATAAGAGTGCGCCTTGAAAAGCTGGAGAGGCTGCGCTCCAGGGGAATCGATCCATTCCCGCACAGTTTCCGGCGGTCTCACACGATCACCGAGGCCGTCGAACGGTACGTTGTGGTAGAAGACACGCTCGAGGACGGCCGTACCGAGGAAAAATTCGTGGTGGCGGGCCGCATCATGTCGGTTCGTAATATGGGCCGAGTCACCTTCATGGACGTACGGGACCAGGACCGGGCGATGCAGGCGATGTTCCGCACCAACCTGCTGAATGAAGCCTACGAAGTCCTGGAAGACTTGGATATCGGAGACTGGATCGGTGTCGGCGGCCCCGTGCTCCGGACCCGGACGGGCGAGGTCACGCTCGAGGTCCACACGTTCGACGTGCTCAGCAAGTCGGTCCGGCCGCTCCCGGAGAAGTGGCACGGCCTGAAGGACGTGGAGATTAGGTACCGGCAGCGGTACCTCGACCTCATCTCCAACGAAGACGCCCGGCGCCTCGCGGTGCTCCGCAGCCGTGTGTCGTCCGAGATGAGGCGCTTCATGGACGGCCGCGGCTTCATGGAAGTTGAGACGCCCATACTGGTCTCCGTAGCGGCAGGCGCGATGGCGCAGCCGTTTGTCACGCACCACAACGACCTCAACCGTGATTTCTACCTGCGCATCGCCACGGAGCTCTACCTGAAGCGGCTGATCGTGGGCGGCCTGGAGAAGGTGTACGAGATCGGGCGCGTCTTCCGCAACGAGGGGTCCGACTTCTACCACAACCCCGAATACACCATGATGGAGAGCTACGAAGCGTACGCTGACTACACCGACGTTATGGCAATGGTGGAGGAGATGGTCCACCACATAGCGCTGCAAGTGTGCGGCTCGACTTCCGCGGAGTACGACGGCAAGACCATAGACTTCACTCCTCCGTGGCCGCGGCTCAGCCTGCGCGCGCAGATCGCGGATAGGACCGGAATCGACTTCCTGGAGCATCCCGAGATCGACGGGCTGCGGGCCGCGATGACGAACGCCGGCTTCAATGCGGGCGAGCAGGTCAGCTGGGGCGGGCTGCTCGACAAGCTGATCTCGGACGCGGTGGAGCCGCACCTGCTGGAGCCTTGCTTCCTGGTGGACTACCCCGTAGATATGTCGCCGCTTGCCAAGCGCCACCGCACCGATTCGAGGCTCGTGGAGCGGTTCGAGGGCTTCGCCGCCGGCATGGAGATTTGCAACTCTTTCACGGAGCTGAACGACCCGGTCGAACAGCGGCAGCGCTTCGAACGCCAGGAGTCCCTGCGGCTCGCGTTCCAGGACGAGGACTTGGACCGGCTGGACGAGGACTTCCTCGTGGCCGTGGAGCACGGAATGCCGCCCACGGGCGGCCTCGGCATAGGCGTGGACCGCCTGACCATGCTCCTGTCCGGCGAAAAGACGATCCGGGAAGTTATCCTGTTCCCTCACATGCGCGAACGGTAAGCGATGTCCCCACCTCGGCGGCGGGAAGAGACAGCATAGACGACGCGGGGCCCCGAATTCGGGGCCCCGCTTTTGTTCCAGGGCTTCTCGTTCTACCCGCCCGCCATCGGCGGGTGGGCGGAATCAGGGCGTCTGCCCTTTGTGGGAACCCTCCTAGAACAAGAAAGGCCTGTTGCGGGCGATCAGCGCAGTCTGACGGTCCCTGCGCGCCTCGCTGTGCGTCGGCTGCCCGGCCGCAGTCTGTCCGTGGCGGGCCTCGCCGCCGTGGACCCTGTTCCTGCCAATGTTGAGTACCTTGATCATCGCGCGCCTCCTTGAGTTAGCTTGTGCATACTGCTTGCCGTTCGTAAGTCCTGACAGCGAGGTTAGTTTGAAACTGTGCAGACCGTGTGAGGTCCGAAGTGGCCGGACTGCCCGCTCAGGGCAACAGGAACTTATTTCGATTATCCAGCCAGGCGTTGTAGTCCCACCGCGCCTTACTAGAGGTGGACCCACCAAGAACGGGCCGCCTCACGTGGGTTACGTATCTCTCCAAACCCCTCTGGCGATTGGCCGTCCGCTTGCCGAAATTGAAGATCCTGGGCATCGCTGCACCTCCTCGATTGCTCTGATATTCTGCTGGCTACTTACCTTTCGTTAGTAACGATAGACAAGATAGTGACAGATGTCAAGGGCCTTACGTAAACAAAGCGAAAACCAGGCCAGGCAGCGTGAAGAGAGAGTCCAGATGGGGTCAAACCCCTCTGGCAGGGGGACTGGGAGATGTGCCCCCAGATACAACACAGCTGCCCTCATTGGACACTCTCTGTGCGGTTACGCTAGTGAAAATTGATTGCCGGTGAACTCGGACTTGTGTAGTGTCATTGGTAGCCTCGCTCCGGTGTGAGCCGGACAAGCGGGCACACGGGAGCATGGAATGAGCGAAGAAGGCCAAGTAATAGGCGTGCCCAAGTTCGTGATGGAGCTAATGGACGGCGCGCATTGGACGATCACCCGGGCCGTAGATGGTCTGTCGGACGAGCAGTTGAGATTTCGCCCTTCGGATGAGACCAACTCCATACTCTGGTTGGTCTGGCACCTCTACCGGGCGCAGGACTTTATGGCGGCCTCATTGTCCGGCGAGGAACAGGTCTGGACTTCCGGAGGCTGGGCGGACCGCTTCGGGATGCCGCTGGACGATTCCGGCTTTGGCCATACGTCGCAGCAGCTGGACGACTTTCAACCGGGAGGCGAGCTTGTGATGAGCTACGCCGAGAAGGTCCGCGAAGCGTTCGCCAACCGGCTCCGGAGCCTTCCGTCGGAAACGCTAGACGGGCGGGCGAATGAAACAGCAGATGATGACGGCGGCGGCGATGTGCAGACCAATGTAGTGCGCATCTGCATGGACACGATGCAGCACGCGGGACAGATCGCCTATCTGAGGGGCCTTCAAACGGGAATGGGCTGGTTTTTCTAGGATGGCCGCTTACCCAAATCTGGCCGTTTATCGTTGTCAAGGCGAAATGCGCCAATTAGAAGTAACGAATCGGAATACTACCCTCTGGAGAGGATCGTGAGTGGCGCCGCTTACTGCTGTCCCAATCTTCAGAATGCCATGGACCTTCTGGGCAAGAGGTGGACTTGCCTGATAGTTCGGTCCATGGTAGACGGCCCCCGTCGATTCTCCGAGATCTCCTCGTACGTCGTGGGCGTGAGCGACCGCGTGCTTTCAGAGCGCCTGCAGGAGCTGGAACTGCGTGGCATCGTGGAACGCCGCGTGCTGGACCAGCGTCCGGTCAGGGTCGAGTACGCGTTGTCGGAAAGAGGCCTCGAGTTGAGGGACGTCCTTCACGCCATCAAGACCTGGGCCGACAGATGGACGGTGGCTGAAACGACTCCCGCCGGAGTGAGCTAGGCCGGGAACCCCGGCCCGGAGCGCTATCTTGCCTTCCATAATTGCGGACCGCGTACTCCGCAACGCCAATGTCATCACTGTAGACACGCGCGCGCCTCGCGCCCAGGCCGTTGCGGTCAAGGACGGTCGGTTTCTGGCCGTTGGCAGCAACGAGGACGCCGACGCTTTCACGGGCCCGGGTACGAACGTCGACGACCTGGGGGGCGCAACGGTCTTGCCCGGTTTCATCGATGCCCACATCCACGTCCTTAGCAGCGGGACGCGTCATGTGATGGAGGCCGACTGTGACCGCCGCTCCATTGCGGACGTGCAGGCGGCGCTCCGCGAGAGGCTGCCCGGCTCGGGCCCGGGCGACTGGATTCGGGGCTTCAAGTTCGACGACACCAAGACGGCGGAGGCCAGGTTCCTCTTCAGGGAAGACCTCGACGCCGTTACCACCGAGTTGCCCGTGCTCGTTTCCCATCGCGCCGGCCATGTGTCGTACGCGAACAGCAAGGCGCTCGAGCTCGCCGGCTGCACGCGCGACTCCAACGACCCGCCGGGAGGCCGCCTCGGTCGCGACCCGGCGACTGGCGACCTCAACGGCGTGGTCTACGAAAGAGCGATCGAGCCCTTCAGGGTGTTGCTGCCAGGGGTAACGGACGAGTCGCGCGCGGAAGGGCTGCGCCTCATCAACGGGATGCTCACGTCCGCCGGCCTCACAAGCGTCCACGACGCCCGCGTTTCGGCGGACGAGCTTCGCACGTACCAGGAAGGGCGGGACAACGGCGACCTCTCCCTCCGTGTGTACACGCTGATGGGGCACGAGTTCTTCCCGCACCTGAGAGACGGCGGCGTAAAGTCCGGCATGGGAGACGACCGGCTTCGCATCGGCGGCATCAAGCTCGTGTCGGACGGGGCCATCGCCACTCGCACCGCGTGGCTTTCCGAGCCCTACGTGGGCAGCGAGGACGACCACGGCATCCAGGCTCTCTCGGAAGAGGAGATCGAGGAGGCCGTGATCGAGATTCACCGGGCCGGCTTCCAGGTCTGCATCCACGCCAACGGCGACCTGGCCATTGACATGGTCGTCACGGCCTACGAAAAGGCGCAGTCAGAGTTCCCGCGAGGCAACGAGAGGCACCGCGTTGAGCACTGCACCGTCGTCAACCCCGACCTGCTGGCGCGAATGAGCGCCTCGGGGGTCGTCGCCACGCCGTTCTGCACGTACGTCTACTACCACGGAGAGAAGATGCCGTTCTACGGCGACGAGCGGCTCCGGTGGATGTTCGCGCAGCGGTCCTTCATAGACAGCGGCGTTGTGTCGACCGGGGCAACCGACTACCCGCCCGGCCCGTACGAGCCGTTGATGGGCATCCAGGCCTGCGTGACCCGCACCGACAGCGAAGGCAACGTTTGGGGCCCTAACCAGAGGGTTAGCGTGGAAGAGGCGCTCCGAATTTACACGCTAAACGGCGCTTACGCCGGCTTCGAGGAAGACATCAAAGGCTCGATCACGCCGGGCAAGCTGGCCGATATGGTTGTCTTACGTGACGACCCCGCGAGCGTTGACCCTATGACGATCATGGACATCCCGATTCAGCAGACGATCATCGGCGGCCGGACGGTCTACGAGGGGTAGCGCCACTCAGCACCGCGACCGTACCCAGCGCCAGGCTGCGGTGCGTAACGTCAATCAGGCCTGCCTCCCGCATCAACTCAGCCAGCTCGCCGGCGGTCCTGAATGCCTGCACAGACTCCGGCAGGTACGTGTACGCTTCCCGGTTCCCGGCCAACAGCGCGCCTATCCACGGGGTCACGTAACGGAAGTAAACGGGGAACAGCCGGGCGAATGGCCCCTTGCCCTCAACCGGCACGATCTCGAGGATCGCGACGCGCCCTCCCGGACGCAACACGCGGACCATCTCTCGCAGCGCAAGTGGCACGTCGGTGAAGTTGCGCACGCCGAACCCGACGGTAGCGGAGGCGAACGCGTCGTCCGCGAACGGCAGCGCGTGGACGTCGCCCAACGCGTACGTGACACGCGCCGATAGCCCACGGCGCTCCGTCTTTCGCCGTGCGACCTCCAGCATCCCAGGCGAGAAGTCCACCCCGACGATTTCAGTCGTTTCGGGCATCTGCCCCAGCTTGACGACGAAGTCCCCCGTTCCGGTTGCCACGTCCAGCGCCGCGCCGGACTGCCCTTCGGCCGCCGCGCGGGTGGCAAGACGTCGCCACGCGTAGTGGCGCCCGCCGGACATGACCGTGTTCAGGAAGTCGTAACGACCCGCGATCCGCCCGAACAGGCGCGCCACGTACTGTGCCCGCTCGCTACCGCTTAGTTGTGCCAGTGTTGCTCCTCCCTTCGTTTTCCCTGCGGCGGCTAGTAGTTAGATTGATACTTGGGCCGTCCCTTCCTCCCGGAATGGGAAACCTCTGCACAACCCTAATGTAACCGGACTGTATCTACCAATGCGGCAAACTGCAGCATTGGTGGCGAGCCGTCTAGCGATGAGGTGCCCGAACAAACGACAGGCACCAAGTGGTGGAAGTGGGTCCTTGCTGTAGTGGGCGGACTTGTCATCCTCATAGTCCTGATCGGCATTTTCGCTGATTCTGAAGATGACAGCACGCAGGGGGCCGCGCGTACTACGTCAGTCTCAACAGTCGCACCGCCATTGTCCATAACAGCGCAAAAGCTGTACGACGAACGAGAAGCCAACGCTACACGTTATGATGCCACGTACAAGGGTAAGACGGTTCACGTGAGTGGTCAGGTGGTGAAGATTGATGGTGGCGACGTGATATTGGGTGTGGATGCGACTGGATTTGGTATAGACACGGCGGGGTTCTTTGGAGTAGCCCTGAGGGATCTATCTCAAGAGGAACAAATCAGGTTGAATAAGGGAGACAACGTTTCTGCCGTTTGCAAGGTGGGCGACTACATCATTGGCACCATCATGTTGCATGACTGCAAACTAGATCAAAGCCATGGGCCCATTTGTTGTGATGCTCGGCTTCCGCCCCAGAAGACGTCTAGCAGTGCGGAGTCCTAGCGCTTCCTCTCCAACAGGCGAAGGGACTAAGGCTCGGTAGGCGTCTCGTCTCCGAGACTTGATCAACGGATCCTGTTGCTTAGACGTCAAGTAGAATAGCGAGTCGCAATAGGCAGAACCTATGCCAAGCTGCACCCCAGCCAGCGTTTCTGAGAATCGCACTTCAAGTTTGACCAATGGGCTACTAGATAGGGACCCATTGAAGGTGACGGTAGCGCGGGAGAGCGCCCTGCAGCGTGAAAGTGCACATCGACTAGGCTCCCGTCACGGTCTGGGATCGGGGAGAATTCTACCGAAACCCCGCCTTCTTGGCCGACGATCTCCGATAATCGGTAGCTCATTTCGTCTATCCGGGCGTGTTTTCGTGTGTAAGTAATACCATTTGCATCCGCCGAGGCTTGCAACATGCCTCGTCTTGGATTCTGCAGCCCCATCTGGGACACCTCTGGCACACGCTCAACGTCTACCACGAAGAGGGGTATGCTTTCTTCATCGGCAATGTCTTTGACTTCATCGCTGAGATAGCTGGCCTGAAACTCGATGAGCGCGAGGGGGCGGTTGTCTTGGTCTAGGATTGTGATATCAGGCCGTACTGAAAAACCTGGCAACTGCCTTTCTCGCAATACCTTCGCGGCGTCGTTATCCAATAGGTCCCACATATGCACCTTCATACACTCATCGCACACCCAGACGATTTCGCCAAACATTTGAGGGCCAAGGTCGACCACTTCTCCCTTCTCGTTGACCGCAGGACAGGGATCGTGATTCTCCTCGAGGCCGAAGAGCTTGCACACGCTGCAGTCACTCAGCAATCTTGTCGACGCTCAGCGATTATGTCCGCCTAAGTGCCAAGGGAAAATGTCCTCTGAGTAGATTGCCATGCTAGCTGATTACGGTACTTCCGACGTTGCGCGAGCGCGCCATGGGTGGGGTTTCGGCATTCATGTACTTCCTTGCAGTGTCCCGGTGGATGCCCACTTCCCGGGCGATCCCACGGATGGACAGGCCCTTGCGTTTCGCCTTCTGCACCGCCTTCCATCTCGCCGTCTGTAGTGGGGTGGGCTTTCTGGGTCGCGGAGTCACAGTCCTGCGAACTCTTGCGGCGCCGTTGCGGTCGGCATCGTCGCGGAGTCTGTCCGCTTCGAGCATTGTGCCCATTGACTCCACTTCGTCCTCCGGCCTCCTGATGACACCGTTGGTGTAGCGGCTGGGACCGGTCGTGTGTACGGTCCGCGTGCCGAAGCTGCGCAGGATACCTGGTCGCGGAGGCGCTTCCTGGGAGGCGACGATACGCCCTTCGTGTTGCACTGACAGCCGGCCGTCCAGTGCTTCGAGCACTTCCACCGCCGACCCGGCAAAGCTCGGTCGAGCCTGATCGGGAAGCAACTGCAGGGTGCGCCAGCGGTACTTCACAGTGTTGTCCCGGCCAACCCGGCGCCTGTACTTCAGGCATAGGACTGTGTCCAGGCACGTCCCCGGATCCAGGACCCGATACGCGGTGTCTGCGTGTTGCGACGGCACACCAAAACGTTCATTGAAGCGGGGAAGGAAGTCGTTGAGCACGCGGTTGGCGTCATCGATGGTGGTCGAGCCTGCGAGCCTCAGCTCCGTGACCAACCTGTCCTGAAGTGTGCCCGCGGCGCGTTCCACTCGGCCTTTGGCTTGCGGCGACCGTGCGAATATCAGCTGTACGCCGATCTCACCCATCGCGCGAGAGAACTGGGTGGGGGCGGAGGCGGTCTCTGACGGCGGCGTGTGCTTGAAGACGCCATGGCGGTCTGAATAGAGTGCGAGAGGTATGCCGTAGCTCCGTATCAGAATCCGCATCAGCAGTAAGTAGCTGCGGGTGTTCTCCAACTCGCAGAACAGGGCGTTGACGACACAGCCGGTAGCGTCGTCGACCGCCAGCAGCAACGTGAACTGGGGGCCATCTTCTCCCAGCCATCTGTGGTAGCTGCCGTCGATCTGTATCAGCATCCCCTCGCGGGCCATCCGCTGCCGTCGAACACGATGCTTCGGCGGCCTTCGACGGCGGGGGCTGCTCACACCGGCGTCGGTCAGTATCTTGCGCAATGTGTTACGTCCGATGTCTATGCCCTCTCGCTCCCTCAGCAGTTCGCTCAAATGCGTGTGGTTGACTCCCGCGTATCGGGTCCGCGCCAGGACCACCACGTCGGTCGCCAACGGGTCCGGTGTAGCGTTGGCCGGTCTGCGACCTCGATTGCCGTGAGCGAGTGCGGCTGCGCCGTCCCTTCTGTAAGCCGCCAGAATACGCCTGGTGTGGCGCGCGCTCACTCCCATCAACGTGGCTGCCTGCTCCGTGGTCATATGGTCCGCCACCAAACTGTTGAGAACCTGAAGCCTCGTCTGCTCTTTCTGTGTCAATGTCACATGCTCCTTCATGCGGACATTTTCGCTTGACAGTTAGCGAGGACTTAATCGCTGAGCAACAACAGCAATCTCGTAAGAAAATGGTGCCAGGTTGAACACGCTTCCCGGTGTGCAGGAGATTGTCCCCGGCGGTGCGCGTCAGCGCGTCCCGTGCGTGGCGTGTGAGCGTATGACGACAGCTTTCTTGAACGCAAAACGGGATAAAGTTCGCAGTCTTGGTGATCCGGGGTTGCACCTTTGTAACGCTCACCGGCCTCAGAATCACCAATTCGCACCAACTGGCCTTTCCCGTCAAGTGCAGTCAAAATCGGGTGTTTTTTCAATCATCTGGACCTGAGTATGAATCTCGCGTGCAATCCAATTCTAATTCACTCGTGACATATCGCGGTTGATTTGCCCTAGCCGAACTGGTGTGCTAAACTATGTACGTGAAATCTGGATTTGAAGATCACAGTGCACCTTCTAGCCGCGCTCTGCGGTGCCTATCGAGCCCTCGAAACACCCTCCGAGCTGTATCGAAACTGTCACGGTTTTGTCGCAGTTTTGTAACTTTCAGGCATCAATTCTCTCCAAATTGTGTAACAATCTCCAACGCTCCCAGCTTTGAAGGGTACAAAATGTTACGGAATGTGACAGATTTTCAAGATTTCGGCTTCGTCACCGGTGCCTTCCAATCGTTCGATCGAGGCAACGCCTGCCCATAGCCGTGGCACGGGAGCCCTTCCGGGCTATCGAACTCTGGCCCCACACGTGCTGGTGTATACTTGGCCCACTTCATCCCCCAGGCAGGCGCAGCTATACGTATGATCTCTCAACCCGATAAAGATGACAGGAACGACGCAGTTCCCCGGGGCGGTGATGAAGTCGGAACCCCCGCAGGGGCGGAGTCCGGCGAAGCAGCGCCTGAGCAGGTCTACTTTCAGTCGCGTTGGGCGTGGGGCTGGCCGCTCATCCCGTGGGCGGTCCTGATAGGACTGCAGATTTATCTCGCTGGCGATCCGATCTTCACGCTTATGTTCTTCTTCCTGGCCGCCATCATGACGCTGCCCAGATTCCTTCGCTGGAAGAACACGTCATATGCTGTTTCCGCGGCCGGCGTCGATGTAAGGCACCAGACAATGTCGGGCAACCAGGACTTCAAGATCGGGTACGCCGAGATAGTCAGTTTAGAAGTTGAGCGGGGCTTCATGGACCGCTACCTCGGGTACAAGTCCATAGAGATGCTACTCAAAGACGGCGGCTTGGCCAAGCTAACGTTCGTGCCCGTTGACGCTGACATCGACGATGTGATCCGCCAAAGGATGGAGGAGGCTTCCGCATGACCGGCGTCCCGTTCACGCTGATCAAGGCTGCCAGGTTCATCGACGGCACCGGCGCCTCCGTGCTGGAGCGCGGCGCGGTTCTCATCGAGGGCGACCGCATCCGGGCCGTCGGCGGCGAGGAGAGTGTGCACGCGCCGGAGGGAGCCGCGGTTGAGGAGCTGGACTACGGGGACCGCACGGTCCTCCCCGGCCTGGTGGACTGTCACGTTCACCTGAACGGGATCGGAGACGGTCGGCGAGGCGACGATCTTGTCAAGCTGCCGGACGAGGTCCTGGCCATCCAGTCGGCCGAGAACGCCCGCCGCCACCTGCTGTCCGGCGTGACGACCATCCGGGACTGCGGCGCCAAGAATCGCACGACTTTTGCTCTCCGGCAGGCGATGGACGATGGCCTCGCCGTCGGCCCGAGGATGGTCCTGGCCGGCCGACCCGTGGCCATCGTCGGCGGACACCTCAGCTACTTCGGCATCCAGGCCACCGGCCCGGACGAGTGCCGCGCGGCTGTGCGGCAGCTTGTCAAAGAGGGCGCGGACTTCATCAAGATCACCGCCACCGGCGGCAGCACGATGACCTCCTTCCCGCTGCTGCCGTCATTCACGGTTCCGGAGCTGAAGGCCATCATCGAAGAGGCCCACAAGTTCGGAAAGCACGCCGCCGCGCACTGCGCCTCTTCACAGGGAATGGTCAACTGCCTGGACGCGGGCATTGACACGATCATCCACGGCGTCCACCGGGAGCCGGACGGTTCGCAGACCTACAGGCCGGAGATATCGGAGCGGATCGCGGAGCAGGGCGTCTTCGTGAACCCGACTCTCAACGGGGCCCGCGAGGGCATCAAGGCATTGGAGACGAAGGCCGCCCTCACGGGGCTGACGGCCCAGGAACAGGCAAGGCTGGACCAGTTCAGGCGTGGCGTTGAGGCCAGAGCGGACCACGTCGCCCGCATGAGAGAGGCCGGCGTGCGAATGGTCTGCGGCTCAGACTCCGCTTGGGGCAGGCACACGATGGGCCACTTCCACGACGAGATCCACTCCCACGTGCAGGCCGGCATGAGCCCGATGGAAGCCATCGTAAGCGCCACAGGCGACTCCGCGCGCTCCTGCTGGGTCGAGGACCGAGTCGGTACTCTCGAAGAAGGCAAGCTGGCCGACGTCCTCGTGGTGGACGGAGACCCGTCCCAGGACGTTATGGCCCTCGCTAATGTGGCCGGCATGTTCCTGGGTGGTGAGAAGGTGGACCGCGTCAGTCCTGCTTGAATTAGGCCGGCGCGCTTAGAAAGGCTGACGTGGGCCAGCGCGCCTTCTCTCACAGGTTAGTTGGCCGCTATGCCGCCCCTCGTCGAGATCAGCCCAGTTTGCGGGGAATCTTGGAGCGCCGGGTCCTGAGGAACACGCTCCGATCATCCTCGAACGCTTCCAGGGTGCTGGTCACGTGGAAGTGGGTGAGGCCGCAGGTCCAGGCTGAGTGAGTTGAAACTCTCGTCTGCCAGTCTCCTCTGCCGGACTCCATGGTCCTGGTGAACTCCACGGAAGCGGAGAGAGGGTCCCCCTCAGTGATGGAGTACTTCCAGTCGCCGGCCGCCCCGGACTCTATCCCGCTGTATGGCAGCCGGACGCGGCCCATACTCCCGGAATACATGGACTCCAACGTCCCGGTAAGAACGTCGTAGTGGTATTGCCTTGAGTAGGAACCCGGTTCCAGTCTCTCCACCTCGATAGCCGGTCCGGTTTCCGGTTCTTCGAACTTCGGGACTTCAATCTCCTCGGCTTCGGTTGAGCGTACCGGCAGTTCCAGCCTGCTCGCCTCTCCCGTGAAGAGGCTTAGCGTGACGGGCTCCGGGGATGGCCATGCGAAAGGCCAGTAGGTAGGGGACACCGCCAGCCGTAGCCGGTGACCGGGCGGAACTGCGTACGCCATGGCGCCGAGAGGGACCGTTACTTCGTATCTCTCGCCGGGCTCCAGTGGTTCCGGGTGTTCACTGCTTTCCCGGTGGGTCAGGTTCAGCATCCGGCGGGTGATCAGCGTCGATTCGCCCGTTGGGCTGACATCGCACAGCCGTACGGAGATGATCGCCGCCGGCCGGTCCACGGCGACCGAGAGCCTGGCGACCGGCGAGCCGAGGATTTCCAGGCGCTCCGGCAACGGGCCCGAGGTCATGGAGATCGAGAGTCCGTCTTCGCTTCGCTGGTCTCCCGGCCAGTCCGGCAGGTGGCCGAACGAAGCCCACTCGCCACCGTCCCTGCCGGCGGTCTGCACGCCGAGGTGGTCGATCTGGACCTCCGGCAGCGGTTCCTCATCGAGTGCATCGTCGTTGAGGAAGAATACGCGGCAGTGAACGTTGGGAGTCGGCCAGCCTGCCTCGGAAATCCAGCGTCCGGGCCGTTCGGTGTAGTGTACCTTGGGCTTGACTGCTTCCGGCATCCACATCGTCAGCATCGGGTCTTCCATAATGCCGGTATCGGCTCCCTTGAGCCAGTGGTCCCACCACCTGAGACTATCCTGGAGGAACCCCATGTTCGGTCCCGGCGGCTGGTCGTGACCGTTGCCGTGGCCCCAGGGCCCGATCAACCCCTTCTTGGGCCCCGAGTAGTTGGACAGGAATCTCAGGATGACGCCCACGTAGGGGTCGGTCCAACCGCCGACCATGTAAATGGGGCATTGAATGTCGTCGTAGTCCACGCTTACGGAACCGTGCTTCCAGAACTCGTCCTTCCACGGATGGCGCAGCCATTCCTCCGCCCAGGGCTCGTCGTTCTCCATTCGTTCGAACCACATCTCTCGCCACCGGTCTCCCACGTGCCTCGGGTCCGGAGGCCTGGCGTTCATTGTGAACATGACCGATGCCCACTGGAGGGTGTATGAGGTTACGCAGCCGCCCTGATGGTGGAGATCGTCCTCATATCTGTCGTCCGTGGAGCATGAGCTGATCACGGCCTTCAGCTCCGGGGGCCTGCGGGCCGCGATCTGGAGTCCGTTGAATCCTCCCCAGGAGTTTCCGATCATCCCGACGGCCCCTGTGCACCAGGGTTGCGCTGCGATCCACGAGATTACCTCCAGACCGTCGTCCTGTTCCTGTTTGAGGTATTCGCCAAGCAGCAGGCCATCAGAGTCGCCGCTGCCGCGAAGGTCAACCCGAACCAGGGCATAGCCGTGACCGGCCACATAGCTGTGGTCCGGTGCGTCCATGGCTAACCCTTCGTTCTTGCGGTACGGGATGTAGTTGAGGATCGCTGGGACGGGATTATCTTCCGCATCGTTGGGAAGCAGAATCCGAGCCGCCAGCCGGCAACCGTCAGACAGAGTTATCCAAGTGTTCTCAATGAGTCGAACGCTGCGGGGGAATTTACTTACGATTTTCATCATTGGTCTCCATGCAACTTATCGACAGAAGGATGGAAAGCCCAGTCTGACCATAGGCAACTCCGCCCGAACAGAAGAGGTCTCTTCAGGTATTGACCCTTGGGCAACGGCTGAAGTGCCGCCTAGGATTGAATCATCCGGCCGAGCACATCTGAGAGTCTGGACTGCCGGTCTTCAAGGTCTCTCAGGCGCTGGCGTTCCCGTTCGACTACCTCTTCGGGAGCCCGCTCTACGAACCTCGTGTCTCCCAGTCGGGATCGAAGTCGCAGCGCGTTTGCGTCGATGCCGGCAAGCTCTGATTGCAGCCGGACCCTCACCTGGTCCAGGTCGACCAGCCCGCCTAGCGGGACTTTCACCGTTCCTTGAGACAGGACCAAGACCACATCGTCTTGCGACGGTCTTTCACCGTTGTTGTCCAGGTCCAGCGAGCCCACTCTTGCCAGGGTCTTGACGGCGTCGACCTCTCCCTGCAGCACGTCGGCCCACGACGGAGCGTCCACTACCGCTTCCACTTGTACGTGAGGTTGGATCCTGAACTCGGCACGCAGGTTCCGCACGGACCGCACAAGCTCGATCACAGCGCCTATCTCGGTCTCTGCCTGCTCGTCGTCGAGTGCGGGATCAGCCTCCGGGAACGCGGCGATGACCAGCGCTTCCGGCAGTTCCGAGCGGTCCGGCAGCGCGGCCGCCAGGGTCTGCCATATCTCCTCGGTGATGAACGGCATGAAAGGATGGAGCAGGCGCAGCGTGCGCTCCAGCACGTGGACGAGCGTTGCTACCGGCGAGCGGTCTCCGCTTCGCAACCTGATCTTCGCCATCTCCAGGTACCAGTCGCAGTACTCGTTCCACAGGAAATCATGGGCCGCCCTCTGCGCCTCCCCGAACTGGTACTCTTGCATTCCCCAGTTGGTCTGAGTGACGGTCCGGTTCAAACGGCTGAGGATCCATCGGTCTTCCCGGTGTGAAGGCTTTGGGTCGCGCCACTGCTCGATTCCCGGATCCCCTGCTGCGTTTGACAGCACGAATCGGGCCGCGTTCCATAGCTTGTTGGCAAAATTGCGGCTCGCCTCGATCTTCTTCTCATTCAGCCGCATGTCGTTGCCTGCGGACGTTCCGATGGTCAGGGCAAACCTCAGAGCATCTGCTCCGTAGGTGTCGATGAGATCAAGTGGGTCCATGACATTCCCAAGCAACTTGCTCATCTTCACCCCTTCCGGGTCTCGCACCATCCCATGCAAATAGACCGTGTGGAAGGGGATGTCGCCGACATTCTCGATGCCGAAGAAGATCATCCGGGCCACCCAGAAGAACAGGATGTCGTGGCCTGTTTCCATGACGCTGCCCGGATAGAAGTAGTCCAGGTCAGCGGTCTCTTCGGGCCAGCCGAGGGTAGAGTGCGGCCAGAGGCCGGAACTGAACCAGGTGTCAAGGACATCCTCGTCTCGGGAGAGGTCGTAGCCGCCACAGGCAGGACACGACGAAGGATCGTCCGTCTCGACGATTACTTCGCTGCAGCGATCGCAGTACCACACTGGGATCCTGTGCCCCCACCATAGCTGGCGGCTGATGCACCAGTCACGGATGTTGTCCATCCAGTTGAAGTAGACCTTGGCGAATCGGTCGGGAACGATCTTGATCTTGCCCTCTGCCACGGCCCTGCGAGCGGGCTCGGCCAGCGGCCCCATCTTCATGTACCACTGGAGGCTGACGATCGGCTCCACCACCTCGGAGCAGCGCTGGCAGTGGCCCACCGAGTGCCGGTACGGTTCCACGGCCTCTAGCAGGCCCTTATTCTCCAACTGCTCGACTATTCGAGCCCTGGCGTCGACTCTATCCACACCGGCATACGGTCCTGCGTTCTCGTTCAGAGTGCCGTCGTCATTCAAAACGTTGATTGCCGGCAGGGCGTGTCGCCTGCCAATCTCGAAGTCCGCCGCGTCGTGGCCGGGAGTTACCTTGAGGGCGCCTGTACCGAACTCGGGGTCCACTGCATCGTCCGCCACAACGGGGATTGCCCTATCAATTATGGGGAGGATTACGTTGGCGCCGACCAGACCCTTGTACCTGGAATCGTCCGGGTGTACGGCCACCCCTGTATCGCCGAGCATGGTCTCCGGGCGGGTCGTGGCAACAACCACGCCGTCACCGCCGTCTTCCAGCCTGTATTGCACGTGGTACAGGGAGCTTGACTCTTCCTGGTGAACAACTTCCAGGTCCGAAAGGGCGGTTGTGCACCGGGGACACCAGTTGGTGATTCGTTCACCCCTGTAGATAAGCCCCTTCTTGTACAGGTTCACGAAGGTTGTACGAACGGCCCTATTCGGACCCTCATCAAGGGTGAAGGCCAACCTGGACCAGTCGCACGATGCCCCCAGCCGCTTTATCTGCTCGTGAATGCGATCTCCGTATCGGTCCACCCAGTCCCAGACATGCCGGACGAAATCTCTCCGTCCGATGTCATGGCGCGATATCCCGTCGTCCGCGAGCATCCTCTCCACGACGACTTGGGTGGCGATTCCGGCATGGTCCGTCCCTGGCAGGAACAGCGTCGGCTCGCCCTTCATCCTGTGCCACCGCACCATAAGGTCTTCCACCGCGGTGGTGAGAGCGTGGCCCAAGTGCAACTCGCCCGTCACGTTGGGCGGTGGCATGATGATTACGAATGGCTCTTTGCCCGGGTCGACTTCGGGAGTAAAGTAGCCGCCGTTCATCCACAGGTCGTAGATATGCCCCTCGACTGCCTTGGGGTCGTAGGCTTTGGACATTGCGGCATTAGAGGGCTCTTGGGCCATTTGGTTAGACTCTCAGGAAAGTATGAAGGAGTGGCACAATTCTAGCAGGCCGTGGATGGCCCTTACCGAAGGAGATCCGCGACCCGGTCCAGAATGCGATTGGCAGCATCGTACTTGGACATCAAGGGCAATTCCTCCGTACCGCCATTGCGGTCGAGAATCGTCACGCGGTTGGTGTCCACTCCGAACCCGCTGCCTTCCTCCGTAATGTCGTTGGCGGCGATTAGGTCGAGGCGTTTCCTCGCGATCTTGGCCCGCGCGTTCTCCAGCACATTCTCACTCTCAGCAGCGAACCCCACACGCAGCACCCCCTCCGGAATCTCGAGCATGAAGTCGGCGTTCTTGACTAGCTCAAGCGAGAGACGGCTGTCCGCGTCCGCCTTTTTGATCTTTTGTGGAGATACCTGGGCGGATCGGTAATCACTGACCGCAGCTGCCATGATCACGGCGTCAGCGCCCGCACTGGCCGCTAGTACCGCTGTGCGCATGGAGGCAACGGTATCCACGCGGCGAACCTCCGCTCCAGCCAACGCGGGCATGTCGACGGAGGTAACGAGTGTGACCCTCGCTCCCCGGTTCCTGGCGGCTTCCGCGATGGCGCGGCCCATCTTTCCCGACGATCGATTCGTGATCTCGCGCACGGGGTCAATCGGCTCGCGAGTGCCCCCGGCGGACACGACTACGGACTTCCCGGCCAGGTCGCCGTTTCTCCCCAGGACCAGGCACAGATGGTCCAAGAGTTCCCGCGGCTCCGTCATCCTGCCGGCTCCCGACTGCCCTGAGGCTAGGCGCCCTTCCTCTGGGCCGACCACTACGAAGCCGCGACCGCGAAGCGTCTTCGCGTTGGCCTGAGTGGCTTCCGCCTGCCACATGTTGCCGTCCATTGCGGGGGCAAGCACAATCGGCGCTCTGGTGGCCAGCACAGTTGCTGTCAGCGGGTCGTCCGCGAAGCCGGCTGCTATCGTTGCCATCGTGTTTGCTGTGGCAGGTGCTACCAGCACCACGTCCGCCCCTTCTGCCAGAGCCACGTGGTTGATGGAAAGTTCAGAATCTGTTTCGAACAGGCTGGTGAACACGGGCCGGTGAGTAAGGGAGCGGAAAGTGAGCGGCGCCATGAATCGTTCCGCGCTCGCCGTCATGATAACGTCCACCAGCGCACCGGCCTGGACGAGTTTGCTTGCGAGGCCGGCCACCTTGTAGCAGGCAATGCTACCGGTAACGCCGAGTACTACGTGCCTGTCTTTAAGCATGTGAGTCATGTCGTGGTTCTACGCAGCATGCAATGCCGCTGCTGCTTCAGGCCACACCCCTGTTCATTGTGTAAATCAATTTCAATCCGATTAGCGTTAGTTCGAGGTCTATGGTGTCGAATATGTCAGCATCAGCGAATAGCTCGGCCAGCCCTCCTGTCCCGATCACCTTGCAACCATCGCCAAGTTCGGCCCGGAACCTCTCCACCATGCCAGCGACAAGATCTGTGTAACCCAACACTATGCCAGATTGCAAAGAGTGTACGGTGCTACTCCCTATGGCACTCTGAGGGGCGGTAAGCTGCACCCTCCGCAGAAGCGACGTATTCGCGTACAGGGCGTCTGCCGCCAGCGCGATTCCGGGCGCGATCGCGCCGCCAAGATAATCTCCAGCCGCAGACACGGCGTCGAAGACGGTGGCCGTGCCAAAGTCCACCACGATTGCGGGACCACCGTAGAGGTGCAGGGCCGCAACGGCATCCACGATGCGGTCAGGCCCAACGTCCCTTGGGCTGTCGTACAGTACTCGAACACCAGTCTTCACCCCGGCATCCACGGTGAGTGGGTCGGCGTCGAAGTAGTTCCTGCAGAGTTCCACGAAACTCGGCGTCAGGGGAGGCACGACGCTGCATAGGCAGACGTCCGTTACACTGTCGACAGTAACGCCCTTCAATGGAAGCAGCTGGCTGAGGGCAAGGCCGTACTCATCCGTCGTTCGTGAACGGTCGGTGGCTGTGCGCCAGGTTGCCTTGAGTTCGTCACCGTCGAACACGCCGGCGGTCACATTGGTGTTGCCGATGTCCAGCGTAAGAAGCACCGGTCCCTCCGGTACGCTGCGGCTGGGCCGCTGGCGTCCAGTGGTAATTATACCATTGCCGCATCACCGGACCCTCGCCGCAACCTATGGGGGGACGACGAGCAGCCGGGTCGGCCCAGGCTCTGTTGACGGAGGAGGCGGGTGCGGTTAGAATGCTTATTTGTCGCCAATTGGAGCGGAGGGTTAATCGTGTGCCCTTTGCATCCCCCGTTCATTCGGAAAGAGGTCACACCTTGCCAACTGTGAACCAACTTGTGAGAAAAGGTAGGAAGAGCAAGCGAAGGAAAGATAAGGCTCCGGCCTTGCGCTTCTCCTTCAACACGCTCAGAAATCGTGGACGCCGGGATCAGGGCGCTCCTCAGAAACGTGGCGTGTGTATACAGGTGAGAACACAGACGCCCAGAAAGCCAAACTCAGCGCTCAGAAAGGTTGCAAGGGTCCGGCTGACAAACGGCATGGAGGTTACCGCCTTCATTCCCGGAGAGGGACACAACCTGCAGGAGCACTCGGTCGTACTGATTCGTGGCGGTCGAGTGAAGGACCTGCCGGGTGTGCGGTACCAGATAGTGCGCGGAGCCTTGGACACGGCGGGAGTCTTCGATCGCGAACGCGGACGCAGCAAGTACGGGGCCAAGAAGAGCGGAGGACGCCTCTAACGGGGCGACTCTCACCAAGGTAATAGAAAGAGACTGGAAGTCTAAAGATGGCTCGAAGAAGGCCTGCAGAGAAGCGTATCCCCGTTCCGGATGCCCGGTATCACAACGCGTTGCTTTCCCAGTTCATTAACAAGGTGATGCTGGGCGGCAAGAAGACCGTGGCCCAAAAGATAGTTTATGGCGCGTTGGACCACGCAGAGGGCGAAGCGCGCCGGCCGGGTATCGATGTTTTCGAGCAAGCGATTCGCAACGCAACGCCCATGGTGGAAGTGAAGTCAAGGCGTGTTGGCGGCGCGACATACCAGGTCCCCGTTGACGTGAGACCTGAGCGTCGGATCGCCCTTGCGATGCGATGGTTGATCAATGCTGCGAGGTCAAGGAGCGGTCAGCCAATGGTTCGAGGGCTGTCGCAGGAATTACTGGACGCAGCAAGGGGCCAGGGCTCAGCGGTCCGGCGCAAGGATGAGCTTCACCGGATGGCAGAGGCCAACCGCGCGTTCGCTCACTATCGCTGGTAAACAACGCTAGCCTGGCCGCCCCAAGAGGTCTAACTGAATCGTGACCACCAAACCCTGCTCGCTCGAAAGGATCCGTAACATCGGCTTCATTGCCCATATCGACGCCGGGAAGACAACGGTAACGGAGCGAGTCCTTTACTTCGCTGGGCGAACTCACCGCATAGGCGGGGTGGACGAGGGAACAACGGTTATGGACTGGATGGACCAGGAGCGGGAGCGGGGGATCACGATAACTTCCGCCGCCACGACCTGCGCCTGGCGAGACCATACCATCAACATCATCGACACTCCCGGCCACGTGGATTTCACCGCCGAAGTCGAACGAAGCCTTCGCATTCTGGACGGCGGCGTAGTCGTGTTCGACGCGGTTGCCGGTGTGCAGCCCCAATCAGAAACGGTCTGGCGCCAGGCCGACCGTTACGATGTCCCCAGGATTTGCTTCATCAACAAGATGGATCGCGTGGGCGCAGACTTTTACAAGGCTGTTGATAGCATCTCTCACCGGTTGCACGCGAATCCCGTCATTATCCAGATACCCGTTGGCAGTGAGGACGCCTTCGAGGGAGTGGTAGACCTTGTGGAGAGCAAGGTTTGCACCTATACCGACGCCGTTGGGAACTTCCGTGAGGGCCCGGTTCCCGAGGAGATGATCGAGGAGTATCGAATCCGGCGGGACGTAATGATCGAGAAGGTGGCCGAGACTGATGATGACCTGATCGTCAAGTACATTGAAGGTGAGGAGATCACCAAAGAAGAGATCAAGGACGCTTTGAGGCGCGCTACTGTGGACAACAGGCTGGTGCCAGTTACTTGCGGAAGCGCTCTGACTTCCCGGGGCATTCAGCCCCTCCTGGATGCCGTGACCGACTACCTGCCCTCTCCTATCGACGTGCCCGCCGTTACGGGCGTAGACGCTAAGACGGGAGAGGTAGAATCCCGTGAACCTAGCGAAACGGCACCCTTTGCCGCGCTGGCCTTCAAGATAGTCAGCGACCCGTTCATAGGTCGGCTAGTGTACTTCCGAATGTACTCTGGGCGGATGGTGACGGGTGATTCGGTGCTCGTGTCGTCCACTGGAAGACGTGAACGCCTGGGTCGCGTCGTGCGAATGCATGCGGAACGCCGGGAGGACGTTCCGGAGGTGGGCGTGGGTGACATCGCAGCTGCAGTGGGCCTTCGCAGCGCATCGACCGGCGATACGCTGTGTGACCCCGGGGCTCCCATTCAGTTGGAGACGATCACGTTCCCGGAGCCAGTGGTCTCCGTGTCCGTGGAGTCTCGAACGAGGACGGGCGAAGACAAGCTGCAGGAAGCGATGCAAAAACTCTCCGAGGAAGACCCTACGCTGCGGATAGCGGTCGATAGTGAGTTAGGCCAGACGATCCTTTCCGGAATGGGCGAGTTGCACCTGGAGATCGTGGCCGACCGCATGAGGCGTGAGTTCAAGGTGGAGGCCAATCTCGGAAATCCGCGCGTGGCGTACCGAGAGGCGGCTACCAGGCAGGCGAAGGGCGAGGGACGGTTCGTTCGACAGACCGGCGGCAGAGGCCAGTACGGGCACGCGATTCTCGAGATCGAGCCGCTAGAACGCGGTACTGGGTTCGTGTTCGAAAATCGGATTAGGGGCGGCTCGATTCCAAACGAATACATACCCGGTGTCGAAAAGGGCGTTCAGGAGGCGCTTACAACAGGCCCGCTGTCAGGCTTCCCGGTTGTAGACATCAAGGCCACCTTGCTTGATGGTAGCTATCACGACGTTGATTCGTCCGAGATGGCGTTCAGGGTCGCAGGGTCCATGGCAGTAAAGTCGGCCCTAAGCCGGGCAGGTCTGGCCCTTTTGGAGCCTGTTATGCTGCTCGAGATTGTTACACCCGGCGAGTTCTTGGGAGATGTTCTGGGCGATCTGGGACGTCGGCGTTCCAACATTAGAAGCATCGAGGGCGAAGGAGACATCCAGGTGGTTCGAGCGATTCTCCCGCTGGGAGAAAGCTTCGGATACGCCAACGCACTGCGCTCTCTGACGCAGGGGAGGGCCGGCCACACCATGGAGTTCTACAGGTACGAAGAGGCGCCCTCCAGCTTGGCGCCGCAACGATAACAGGCGATCGCAAAGACGCAAAGAAATGACTATGGTCACAAGCAGACAAAAGATAAGAATCATACTGAAGGCGTTCGATCACAAGATCTTGGATCTGTCTGCGCGGCAGATTGTGGAGGCTGCAGAACGGACGGGCGCCCAGATAGCAGGCCCGATACCGCTTCCGACGTCCATCAAACGGTTCTGCGTTATCCGCGGCCCGCACGTACACAAGGATGGGCGCGAGCATTTCGAGATTCGCACCCACAACCGGTTGATAGACATATTGGAGCCGACTTCCAAGACGATCGACTCGCTGACACGCCTGAACGTGCCGGCCGGCGTCGACATCTCGATCAAGCTGTAGGTCCTATTACATGTCCGTTCACGGGATTCTCGGAAGAAAGATAGGAATGACCCAGTTGCACAGGGAGGACGGCGCTGTTGAGGCGGTTACAGCCTTGAAGGCAGGGCCGTGTACTGTGACCCAGGTGAAGTCCGTCGCGAACGAAGGCTACGGGAGCGTTCAGCTCGGTTTCGACGAGGCCCGAAGTGCGAACCGGCCCTCGCAGGGGCATCTCGCGCCCAGCGGCAAGCTCTTCCGGACTCTGCGAGAGTTCAGGGTGGGCGATACGTCCGGGATTGAGGTTGGCCAGGAGATCGACGTTACACAGTTTGAGCCTGGTGACCGAATCGATGCCACGGGATGGTCCAAAGGAAGGGGCTTTGCCGGAGGGGTGAAGCGGTACAATTTCCGGGGCGGCCCGAAGACCCACGGACAGTCTGACCGCCACCGGGCGCCAGGTTCCATTGGTGCTGGGACTACGCCGGGCAGAGTGCTGAAAGGGAAAAAGATGGCCGGGCACATGGGCGACCGCAGAGTAACAGTGCGCAATCTGGAAGTGGTCAGGATTGAGCCGGAGCGCAACCTTTTGTTCGTTCGCGGAGCCGTTCCCGGCGCCCACAACGGACTGCTGATCATCAAGAAATCCAGATTTCAGAAGGGCTAAGTCACGTGAGACTACCGGTACGGAACGTTCAGGGCAGAGTCGTCGAGACCGTTCAGGTGAGGGACGATGTCTTTGACGTTCCGGAGAATCGTGCGCTAGTACACCAGGTGATGGTTGGGCAAATGGCAAACGCCCGCCAGGGTACTGCCTCTGCGAAAACCCGGGCGGAGGTGTCTGGCGGCGGCGCAAAGCCGAGACCGCAGAAGGGCACTGGACGAGCTCGTCTTGGGTCTACGAGGTCTCCCCAGCTTCGGGGGGGTGGTGTCGTGTTCGGACCTAAGCCTCGTAGCTACCGGCAACGGACACCGAAGCGGATGCGGCGCCAGGCGCTGTTAACATTGCTTTCGGACAAGGCTCGTCATGACAACCTCGTCGTTGTCGAAGACCTGAACGTGGAGCCAAGGACCAAGGAAATGGTCAAGTTTCTCCAGGCCGTGAGAGCCGGCTCATCCGCGTTGGTGGTCTCTGATGGCCCGGCTCCTGAGGGTCTCAGAGCGGCACGAAACATCAAACGTGTGAAGGCGTTACCGGCAGCGCTGCTCAACACGGTAGACCTGCTGCATCACAAGACTCTGATTATGACCGTGGAGGCCGTTCGCGAGGCCGAGCGCAGGTGGGGAGGGCCTTTCGTGAGGAGGCTGCCGCCGCAGGGCAGGGACCAAATCTGATGGAACAATTTCAGATTCTCAAGAGGCCTGTAGTTACGGAGAAAAGTACCCTCTTGAATGAGGAGGGCAAGTTCACCTTTGAGGTTGATTCGCGTGCTACCAAGCACCAGATCAAGGGAGCGGTAGAGACCGCATTCAGCGTAAGGGTTGCGAAGATTAACACGATGATAGTCCGGGGCAAGCGCAAAAGGTATGGGCCGAGGGAAGCTGTGAAACCTTCCTGGAAGAAGGCGGTGGTCACGTTGGTTCCCGGCGACAGCATTACTATTTTCGAGGGCGTGTGACATGCCTCTTAGAACTCTGAAACCCAATACCCCTGGGCAGCGCGGGGCGGTGGTGCAGACATCGGATGACATCACTACCAAGACTCCCAAGAAGTCGTTGCTTAAGCCGCTCAAGAAGCGTGCCGGACGTAGCCGATCCGGGCGAATAACGGTTCGGCACCGTGGCGGAGGCCACAAGCGTAGATACAGGATCATTGACTTCAAGCGTGATAAGCTGGGTATACCCGGTGAAGTGACGACCGTAGAGTACGATCCGAACAGGACAGCCAGAATCGCCCTGATCAAATACCCTGACGGCGAGTGGCGATATATTTTGGCGCCCGATGGCATAAGCGTAGGCGACAAGGTAGAGGCTGGTGAAAACGCGCAGATCAGGTCAGGCAACGCCCTGCCTCTGCATAGAATACCCGCGGGCGCGCAGGTCCATAACGTAGAGCTAAAGGTAGGTAAGGGTGGCCAGATCATCAGGAGCGCCGGAACGTCTGCCCAGGTGCTGGCCACAGAGGGCCGGTACACGCTGCTTCGCTTGCCATCGGGCGAAGACAGGCAAGTGCTGAGCCAGTGCATGGCAACGATTGGTGTTGTCAGCGTTGTTGATCACAAGAACATCAAGCTGGGCAAGGCCGGTAGGAACAGGCACAGAGGACGCCGACCGCAGGTCAGAGGCTCCGTCATGTCGCCGCGCGATCATCCGCACGGCGGCGGCGAAGGTCGTTCTCCCATAGGTATGCCCTCGCCCAAGACGCCTTGGGGCAAGCCGGCCCTGGGCCGCAGGACGAGGCGCAAGAAGGCGTCCGACAAGCTGATAGTGCGCAGAAGACACAAGCGGTAAGCTGGAAGGTCTTAAAAAATGTCGAGGTCTATCAAGAAAGGGCCGTACGTACATCCCAAGCTGTCCAAGAAGGTTGAGAAGGCTGTTCGGGAAAACAGCAAGGCCATCATCGTCACCTGGTCGCGGGCGTCGATGATTATGCCCGACATGGTGAGTCTCAACATTGCGGTTCACGACGGCCGGCGGCATGTGCCGCTCTTCATAACGGAGAACATGGTTGGTCACAGATTAGGTGAGTTTGCTCCTACCAGGACGTTCAGAGGGCACACGTCAAGGTCCGAGCGCACGACTTCTGTGAGATAGCTGGCGGATCAGGCAGAGAAAATGGCAGCAAGAGCAACAGTCAAAAATACGGGCGTCTCGGTCAAGAAGGTTAAGCCCATCGCAGATTTAGTTCGCGGCATACCGGTGGATGAGGCTCTGGCCGTTTTGCGGTTCATGCCCTCCCCTGTGGCGGCTCAGGTCGCCAAGGTAGTGAAATCTGCCGCTGCCAATGCAGAGAACGAACTGCTGGGCCGAAGGTCCGAGCTTGTAGTCACCGAGATTTACGCGAACGAAGGCCCAAGTCTCAAACGGTTTCGGCCAAGAGCACGGGGGCGGGTAGGCAGGATCATCAGGCGAAACAGTCGAATAACCGTCGTAGTAGACGAAGCTGGAGGCGAACTTGGGACATAAGACCCACCCAATCGGATTCCGCCTGGGGGGGATCCGTGAATGGGACACCAGATGGTTCGCTGCCAAGGGCGTAGGGTACAGGGCGTTCGTCAAGGAAGACATGAAGATCCGAAAAACTATCAAGCAGAGGTTCCAAGACGCTGGCATTTCGAGAATTGAGATCGAGCGCGGTTCCGGCGATCTTGTTGTAACGATCCACACATCCCGTCCGGGAATTGTGATCGGTCGAGGTGGCCAGAGGGTGGAAGAACTGCGCAAGGACGTTGAGAGGGTGAGCGGAACGAGGGCGCGGCTTAACGTGCAGGAGATACGCCAGCCTGAATTGGACGCATATCTGGTAGCGCGGAGCATCGCCGATCAGTTAGAGCGCCGCATCGCCTTTAGGCGTGCCATGAGGCAAGCAGTTGGCCGGACGATGCAGGCTGGTGCCTTGGGGATCAAGGCGTTGATAGGAGGAAGGCTAGGAGGTGCGGACATCGCGCGCAAGGAGAGGGTCATGGATGGCAGGGTGCCTCTGCATACTCTGCGCGCGGATATCGACTACGGCCTTGCCGAAGCCGCAACTGACTTTGGCCGCATCGGAGTGAAGGTATGGGTCTACAAGGGGGATGTGATCCGGGCTCCCTTCGAGCCGGAACCGGAGATCGAAGACATAAAGCCTATTGAAGTTACGGTGAGGGCTGAGGAAGAGCGTGAGGCGGAAAGGGAGGCGGCCGCTGCCGGTCAGCAGCAGCCACTTACCCCGCCTGAGCTCCTGCTCGCCGATCCGGAGGAGGACTAGTAGGCCTTGCTACAGCCAAAGAGAGTCAAGCACCGCTATCAACACCGCGGGCGCATGCGTGGTGTGTCCAATGCCGCTAGCCGAATTGACTTTGGAGAGTACGGTCTCAAGGCAACAGAGTCCGCCTGGATATCTTCCAGGCAGATAGAGGCAGCGCGTCGCGTGATTACAAGATACGTCCGTAGGGGAGGCAAGCTCTGGATACGCATATTCCCCGACAAGTCGGTCACGGCCCGGCCCGCCGAGACCCGAATGGGCAAAGGCAAGGGAGCGGTTGACCATTATGTGGCAGTAGTAAAACGAGGACGCGTAATGTTCGAGCTCGCCGGCGTGCCCGAACCTGTGGCCAAGGAAGCACTTCGGCTGGCCTCGCACAAATTGCCGGTTGCAACAAAATTCATCGCCAGGTAGACACCAAAGGGAGATAAGATCAGGTGGAGATTGACGATATCCGGGCACTTTCGGATGAGGAGTTGGAGGAAGAGTTGGAGGATTCCCAGCGTGGGCTTATGAACCTCCGATTTCGCGTGGCGACCATGCAGCTGAACGACGTGAACCAGATCAAGATGGCACGGCGGCGGGTCGCACGCGTAAAGACCGTCATCCGGGAACGCGCACGGACGGGAGTGGCCCGATGAGCGGCGAGCGTCGGAAGGTCCGCGTTGGCACGGTGATTCAAGAGCGGATGAACAAGACTGTGGTCGTCGCAGTTGAGTGGCGGAGGCCACACAAGCTCTATCGTAAGCCGGTTCGCAGGAGAACCCGTTTCTACGCCCACGATGAGTCTAACGAATGCCGCATAGGTGACAGAGTACGCATCATCGAGACTCGCCCTCTGTCCAAGATGAAAAGGTGGAGAGTAGTAGAAGTACTGTCGAGCGTAGATATCGCCGAGATTGCGCCCCAGGAGATAGACCGTGAGGTCATTGAGGGCGCGGACCTGCCGCAAGCAGCGAATGAAGAGGAAGGCGAGACTCCGGTACTGGAAACTACCGTCGTGCATGGCGCGGCTGACTCGACTGAAGCAGGTGTTGAAAGTGAAGAGGACCCTACTCCGTCAGGCGTTGCCGGGGTGGAGACTCAGCCGGTCGGAGACGTGACGGCCGAGGCTGAAGTCGCCCTCGACGTTGAAGTGCAGCAGAAGAAAGAGGACTCTGAGTGATCCAGCAATACACAAGGCTGAGGGTTACCGATAACTCCGGCGCCAGAACGGTAAGTTGCATTGGCGTGCCGGGGGGGAGCGGCCGGAAGTATGCGGGACTCGGCGATGTTATCGTGTGCTCGGTGAAAGAAGCGGCGCCAGGGTCACCAGTCCGTAAAGGCGAGGTAGTGCGGGCCGTCGTGGTCCGGACCGCCAAATCTCACGGACGCAGGGACGGCTCTTATATAAAGTTCGATGACAATGCGGCCGTCATCATCGGCGATGACCAGATGCCGCGCGGCACTCGGATTTTCGGCCCGGTCGCAAGGGAGCTCAGAGAGAAGAACTTTATGCGCATTGTTTCTTTGGCGCCTGAGGTGCTGTGAGATGAGGCTCAGAACGGGAGATTCCATCCTAGTCATTAGGGGCCGAGACAGGGGTAAACAGGGGGCTGTCCAGCAGGTCCTGAAGAAGGACGGCAAAGTGCTTGTGGATGGAGTGAACGTGGTTACCAAGCACGCCAAGGCCACGGGAGGCGTGCGTCAAGCTGGAATCATTAAGAAGGAAGTCCCGATTCAAGCGTCCAACCTGATGCTGATGTGCGTCCACTGTAACGAACCAACTAGAGTGATCTACCGGCTCCTGGCCGATGGGAGCAAGGCAAGGATCTGCAAGAAGTGCGACGAGGTAATAGAGTAGCTGCATGGTCCCTTCCCGGGACAGAAGAGAGTGCGGAACGAAGACAATGACCGCTCAAGAAGACAAGAGACAAGAAGAGTCGGCGCAACAGGCGCAAAGCGAGGCTGCGCCTAAGAGAGCGCCGCGGCGCCGAGCCACGGCCGCAAGCTCGTCCGGGACCGGAAGGGGCAGGGCTTCAGGTACCGCCTCCAGCGGCGCAAAGAAGGCAACGCCGCGGTCTCGATCGTCTCGAACCACCGTGGCCGCACCCGATACGGAGGGCGCGGCCGTCGGCGCTGTCAATGGGCGCTCGAGGCCTTTGCCCAGGATGTTGGAGCGGTACAGAAACGAAACCCTTCCAGCGATGATGAAGGAGATGGGTTACGCGACTCCGATGCAGGTCCCTAGGCTGCGCAAGATCGTCCTTAACATCGGTCTCGGGGAGGCACTGGATAATCAGCGTGCGATGGAAGCGGCCACCCGCGATCTATCGCTAATATCGGGTCAGCGTCCTTACGTCAGGCGCGCCAAGAAGTCGATAGCCGGCTTCAAGCTAAGAGAGGGTCAGGCCATAGGTCTCGCCGTCACACTGCGAGGCCGGCGAATGTACGAGTTCTATGACAGGCTCGTAAGTTCAGCCTTGCCGAGAATTCGAGACTTCCACGGTGTGAGACGCAAGTCGTTCGACGGTCGGGGCAACTTCTCGCTAGGCATAAGGGAGCAGGTGATCTTCCCTGAGATCGAGTACGATTCCATCGACAAGATGAGGGGCTTTCAGATTGTCGTAGTTACCAGTGCTGTGTCGGACCGCGAAGGAATGCGATTGCTGGAGCTAATGGGTATGCCGTTCGAGAGAGTGGGCGACGAGTACCGTTTTGCGGCTGCGTGAAGCGGTTCGCAATCGAAGTCGAAAGGTTGGAGTGTTTGGCAAAGGAATCCAAGATAGCCAAGTGGAGGAAGACGCCGAAGTTCAGTGTTCGGCACAGGAACCGCTGCGAACGGTGCGGCCGCCCGAGGGCGTACATTCGGCACTTTGGGCTGTGCCGCATCTGTTTTCGAGAAATGGCGCTTTTAGGACTGCTCCCGGGTGTTCGGAAGGCAAGCTGGTAAGAACGGCCTAAGATAGGCGAGTTAAGATTTAATACGAGTGTTGAGATGCCTGTAACAGATCCCATAGCGGACATGCTAACCCGCATAAGAAACGCGGTCATGGTACGGCGGCCCGGTGTTTCCGTACCGTCTTCAAAAATGAAACTATCTCTTGCGCGAGTTCTCAAGAGCGAAGGCTTCATAGAGAACTATGACGTGCTTGAGGAGAGCTCGCCTCAAGACACAATACGGATCCGGTTGCACTACCGGGAGGACGGCCAGCCCTCAATCATGGGGTTGAAACGTGTCAGCAAGCCGGGCCTGCGTGTGTATGTGGGTAAGGGAGAGATCCCACGCTATTACGGAGGACTAGGAGTAGCAATACTCTCCACCTCCAAAGGGATCATGACCGGTCGCCAAGCTTGGCGTGATGGCGTCGGCGGCGAACTTCTTTGCTACGTGTGGTAGAGGAATCGATATGTCCAGAGTAGGTATACAGCCGATAGGAATTCCCCCTGGTGTGGAGGTGTCGGTCTCAGGCTCGGAAGTCACCGTGAAGGGGCCGAAGGGGGCACTTAGTCAGCAGTTCCACGCTGATATGAGCATCAAGAAAAGTAACGGCGTGGTTACCGTAGAGAGGCCCTCTGAAGAGCGGCACCATAAGGCGCTGCACGGTCTTACCAGGACACTTCTGTTCAACATGGTCACAGGAGTGAACGAGGGCTTCACACGCAGCTTGGAACTTGTGGGCGTCGGCTACAGGGTGCAGCAGCGTGGCGAGGGCATTTCCTTGAACGTAATGCTTAGTTACACGGTAGAAGTCGACCCCCTTCCGGGCGTTGAACTGGAAGTGGTGGGCAATAACGTTATCCACGTTCGCGGAAGTGATAAACAGCAGGTGGGGCAGATGGCCGCTATGATTCGCAAGATCAGGCCGCCTAATGTCTATACGGGGAAAGGCATACGCTACCTCGGCGAACAGGTCCGGCAGAAGCCCGGAAAGAGTGCGAGGAGAGCGTAACCTTGGCCAAAGACCGCATCGGAAACAACGCGAGGACCTTGCGGCACAGGCGTGTTCGCCGGAAGGTCTCTGGGACCGCGGATCGCCCTCGCCTGTGTGTTTTCCGTAGCCTGAAGCACATCTATGCCCAGGTAGTCGACGATGAGCGGGGAGTCACTCTCGCGGCCGCCACGAGCGCGGAAAGCGAGATCAAGCAGGAGAACGGCGGCAAGAGCAAGACGGCCGTGTCGGCGGGGGTCGGAGCGCTTGTGGCCAGCCGGGCAAAGGATAGCGGCGTAACTGCAGTCGTGTTTGATCGCGGCGGTTACAAATACCACGGCAGAGTACAAGCCCTGGCCGATGCGGCTAGGGAAGGAGGACTGGTCTTCTAATCATGGCAATGACTTTCAGTAGCGGTCGGCGCGACGATGATCTTGAAGACTTTCCTCTTCAGGAACGGGTAGTTCGGATATCTCGCGTAGCCCAGGTCGCCAAGGGCGGTCGTCATCTCAGCTTCAACGCGGGTGTAGTTGTGGGCGATGGAGAAGGTACGGTTGGGATCGGCATGGGCAAGGCGGACGCCGTGCCGGACGCCGTTCGCAAGGGCACGGTTAACGCGAAGAAAAACCTACAAACGGTTCCGATCAAGGACGGTACGCTTCCGCACGAGATTACGGCCAAGTTCGGCGCGTCCGTGGTCATGATGAGGCCCGCCCCGCCGGGTACCGGCGTCATCGCCGGCGGCGCGGTTCGCGCGGTCGTCGAGTTGGCTGGCTACAAGGACGTCGTGACCAAGGCCCGTAGGAGCACCAATCCTATCAACACCATGAAGGCTGCCTTCAAGGCCCTGGGGATGCTGAGAGACCCGGAGGAGGAGATGAGACGCCGCCGGAGCCTGGTGGAGGCGGTGAGGGATCGAGAGGCGTCGGCCCAATGACCCGACTTGCGATCACTCTGAGGAAAAGCGTCATCGGGTATTCCCGCAGTCAGCGGCGCACCGTGGACGCGCTGGGGCTGCGAAGGCTGAATCATACCGTGGAACACGAAGACACGCCCTCGGTCAGAGGAGCTCTCCACAAACTACGTCACTTGCTGGAAGTTAGGGAAGTTGAAGATTAGCCCCGTGCCAGACGGCGGCAGTCCTTCATCAGATAACGGGTTGTAGAAAAAATGCAGCAACACCATGTAAGACCACAAGCGAACTCTAGGCGGGCCAGAAAGAGAAGAGGCAGGGGCGACGGAAGCGGCCACGGCAGTTACTCGGGCCGCGGCATGAAAGGCCAGAACTCCCGAAGCGGCGGCGGCGTTCGCCCGAACTTCGAGGGAGGGCAGTTGCCTATGACCAAGGCGCTCCCGCATCAGAGGGGATTTACGAATCTGTTCCGCATCGCATACAGCGGGGTAAACCTGGACAAGCTGAACAGGTTTCCGGTCGATGCTCAGGTCACTCCGCAGACGCTACTGGAGTCAGGAATACTCAGGAACCTGAAACATCCGGTCAAGATATTGGGCCGGGGCGATGTCGAAGTACCGCTGGCCGTGGAAGCACATCGATTCTCCGCGTCGGCGCGCGCCAAGATTGAGGCCGCCGGCGGAACTGCGACGGAGCTGGCTTAGTGCGTCAGGCCCAGACCACAAGGCAGCAGGAGGTCTCAAGGCCTCAACTCATCCAGTCAATGATAGACGCGATGCGGGTTCCGGATCTCCGTACTCGCATCCTGTTCACACTGGCAATGCTGGTCATCTTCCGGTTTGTGGCCCATGTGCCTGTGCCAGGCGTGGATACGCAGGCGCTGCAACAGGCCTTCGAGCAATCTGCGCTTCTTGGCTTCCTGGACCTCTTTAGCGGTGGTGCGCTCGCCAATTTGAGCGTGGCCGCTCTCGGCGTCTATCCGTACATTACGGCGTCCATCGTCATGCAGATACTGGTGCCGGTTGTGCCGCAGCTTAAGGAGCTGTCACAGGAGGGCGAATACGGACGTCAGCGCATCAACCAGCTAACGCATTACTTCGCCGTGCCTATTGCCGCGCTACAGTCTTGGGGTCAGCTCACCATCCTGAGGCAGTCCGGGGTCCTCCCTGGTGTGGATTTCGGCCTGAATCTTGAGACCCTTGCGATGGTCATCTCCATGATCGCCGGCACCATGTTCCTGGTCTGGTTGGGCGAGCTGATAACTGAGCGAGGCCTTGGCAACGGTATTTCGCTGATCATATTCGGAGGTATCGTGGCTCGGATGCCCGCGATAGTCGGGCAGGGGTTCTTGGAGCGCGACGAAGGGGCCGGACTGCTTCTTCTGATGGTCTTCGGCTTCATCATCATTTATTTCATTGTCGTGTTCACGGAGGCTCAACGGCGGATCCCGGTGCAGTACGGCAGAAGCGTGTTCCGGGGAGGCCGCATGCAGCGGCAGTCCGGTTCAACGTTCCTTCCGTTGCGAGTCAACTCTGCGGGAATGATCCCACTGATTTTTGCGTTCTCCATCATCATCCTCCCGGCCACAATAGCGAGCTACTTTCGCAATCCGCTTAGTGATGATTTCTTTGCCAGAACGGCTAGGACCATGTCCGATTTTCTGGACCCAAGCAACTTCGTGTATTGGGCCGCGGTGTTCGTGCTCGTGGTGATCTTTGCGTTCTTTTATACGATTGTGACGTTTCAACAGCAGAACCTTGCGGAAAACCTCCAGAGAAACGGAGGGTTTATACCAGGCATTAGACCGGGGCCGCCAACCCAGACGTACCTGAATCGAGTGCTGGTCCGCATTACGTGGGGTGGAGCGCTGTTCCTTGGCGTCGTGGCTGTGCTCCCATACTTCGTGACTCAGGCCACAGACGTTCGCGCCCTCACATTGAGCAGCACCAGCCTGCTTATCATGGTAGGCGTTGCGCTGGACACCATGAGACAGCTAGAAGCCCAATTGCTCATGCGAAATTATGAGGGCTTCTTAAGGTGATTAAGATGCATTCGGCCAGCGGACCTGCGGCCGGTCGAGAGTCCGGACTTGGGCAGGGAAGCGGGAGCCTGACGTGAGAGTGGTGCTTCTTGGCCCTCCAGGTGCAGGCAAGGGCACACAGGCCGCCGAATTGGCGCGCTTTTTGGGAGTGCCGCACGTCGCCTCTGGTGAACTGTTCCGCGACCATCAGCGCCGCGATACTGAATTGGGCAGGTTGGCCAGGACTTTCATGGAGCGAGGTGTCCTCGTACCGGACGAGGTGACGATCGGAATGGTGAACGAATGGATAGACGCTCCCGAACAGACGCGTGGATACCTGCTGGACGGCTTCCCTCGAACACTGACGCAGGCGGAGGCCCTGGACAATGCCGTCTCCGGCAGCGGAGGGTTGAACTGTGTGGCTTACATAAAGGTTAAGACGAACGAGCTTGTGGCGCGTCTGAGCGGGCGCCTGATCTGCAGACAGTGTCAGTCCGCCTACCACGTGACTTTCGCGCCCCCTGAAGTACAGGGGAAGTGCGATGCCTGCGGCGCCGAGTTGTACCAGCGCCCAGACGATAGCGAAGAGGCCGTGAAGACTCGATTGGATGTTTTTTCGCACGAGACGGAACCGCTGATCAGCTACTACCAGGCGCAGGACAAGCTCGTGGAGGTTGACGGAGTGGGAGGCATTGGGGAAGTTCAGCAACGGTTACGCGAGGCTGTAGGCAGTGCGGCCCTTGCGTCAAGACTAGGCTGAAATCCTGCTACTATTGGAAACGCCTCTCTTACCCGCGTGAGTACAATCAGTGAATGGGAATGATCGGAAACGGACGCCCTGGCGGCATAACAATCAAGTCGAATAAAGATCTGGATCTTATGCGTGCCGCCGGCCAAGTTGTGGCGGAGGCTAAGCGTAAGCTGGCAGAGGCCGTGGAGCCTGGTATTACCACGAAGGAGTTGGACGTAGTTGCAGAGGCCGAAATCCGCAGACACGGGGCAACGCCGTCCTTCAAGGGGTACCATGGGTTCCCGGCGTCAGCCTGCATATCGATCAACGCCGAAATCGTCCACGGCATTCCTGGTTCGCGCGTAATTCGCGAAGGAGACATCGTAAGCATTGACGTTGGCGCAATAGTGGGGGGCCTTCACGGAGATAGTGCGTTTACCATGGGTGTGGGACAGATATCGAAAGAGGCGCAGAGGCTGATAGACACCACACGGGAATCTCTGCTGGCTGGGATAGAAAAGGCGTGGGTGGGCGCTCGGATCGGTGAGATTTCGGAGGCGGTACAGACATATGCCGAGCAGCGAGGCTACGGAGTTGTTCGCAAGTACGTAGGGCACGGAATTGGATGGGCCATGCACGAAGACCCTCAGGTGCCTAACTACGGTACAGCCAACAAGGGGCCCGTGCTGCGAAATGGAATGGCCATCTGCATAGAGCCCATGCTCAACATGGGAACATATGAAACCATTGAGTTGGAAGACGGCTGGACGGTGGTCACTGCGGACGGCGAGCTATCGGCACACTTTGAAGACACGATCGCAATCACCGAAGACGGACCAGAGGTGTTGACAAGCCCTCAGAAGACAATTGCGAGGATATGATGGCCAAGAAGTCCAAAGAAGCCATTGAGGTAGAGGGCGAAGTTAGGGTAGCTCTGCCTAACACCACGTTCACTGTGGAGTTGGCAAATGGGCACAACGTACTAGCCTACCTCTCCGGGAAGGTAAGGAAGAACTTCATTCGCGTGCTGCCTGGAGACAGGGTGCTCGTGGAGTTGTCTCCATACGACCTGACACGTGGGCGAATCACTTACAGGTTCAGGTAATTCGACGCAGCCGGTATATCCGGTGTGGTGCGCACGGAGGAAACGATGAAAGTGTCGGCTTCTGTCAAGGTGAGGTGCTCCAACTGTCGGATCATTCGGCGCAAGGGCAGGGTACATGTGATTTGCAGTAACCCCAGGCATAAGCAGAGGCAGGGATAGGAGGCGAAAGATGGCTATAGTCGCCGGCGTTAACATCCCGGACAACAAGCGGGTAGAGATATCACTGCGCAGCATTTACGGAATAGGTTCCTGGCAGGCCAAGGACGTTTGTGATAAGGCAGGCGTAGACGGTAACCCGCGTGTCCGGGATCTCTCAGAGATGGACCTTAACCGGATCCGTGAAATAGTGGACCGGGAAAAGAGAGTAGAAGGCGATCTGCGGCGTGAAGTTAACATGAACATCCGTCGTCTGATCGATATCGGCTCCTATCGCGGTCTGAGGCACAGAAGGGGATTGCCTGCCAGAGGGCAGCGCACGAGGACCAACGCTCGGCAGAAGCGCGGGCACAGGCGCCCCGTGGCTGGCAGGAAGAGAACGATGAAGGTGTGACCACTGTGAAGATTGAAGCGGTCGGGCATAGTCGGTTTGCTTCATTGCAGGGTCGCCCAACACATTGAGGAAAGAAATACATGACGAGTAAAAGGCGAACAAGGCGCAGGGTCAGAAAGTCTGTACCCGTGGGCAGGGCCTACATTCAGTCCACGTTTAACAACACGATAATCACGCTGACAGATCCGCAGGGCAACGTGGTGGCGTGGGGCAGTTCGGGCACAGCCGGGTTCAGGGGTTCGCGTAAGTCCACTGCATTCGCGGCGCAGCGTGCGGCCGAAGATGCGGCGCGCAAGGGCATGGAGCATGGGCTCCGCCAAGTGGTCGTGAATGTTCGGGGTCCTGGCCCTGGTCGCGAAGCCGCAATTCGCGCCCTGAACGGGGCAGGTCTGCTCGTAACGAGCATCCGGGACGTGACTCCGATCCCGCACAACGGATGCCGCCCTCGGAAGCGCAAGCGCAACTAAGCGACTACAACCTGGAGAAACTGGAAAGAGGAGATTCGAGGCTAATAGCAGATGGCAAGATACATAGACCCAGTGTGCCGCCAGTGCCGTCGTATTGGGGAGAAACTGTTCCTTAAGGGTGAGCGGTGTTACTCCCCCAGATGCGCCATTGAACGGCGGCGTCGGCCGCCGGGCACTCAGCAGCTAAGGCGAAGGCGACCGTCCGAACACGCGATACAACTCCGAGAGAAGCAGAAGGCCAGATGGACGTACGGCGTGCTGGAGCGTCAGTTCCGCAAGTACTATGAGTTGGCACGCTCACGTCCCGGAGTAACCGGTGTTAACCTGCTTCAGTTCCTGGAGTCCAGGCTGGACAATGTAGTTTTCAGGTTGTCTTTTGCCGATTCTAGAAGACAGGCGCGGCAGCTTGTGAATCACGGCCACTTCAGGGTGAACGGCAAGAAGGTAGATATTCCTTCCTTCTTGGTGAGTCCCGGCGACGTGATCAATTGGAAGGGCGTCACATCCGACTCCTCGCCGGCGTTTGTGGCCGCGCTCACCGAAGGCCTCCCTAAGCGGCCTGTTCCGAGTTGGCTGACCCTAAATGCGGCCGAGCTTACCGGAGACGTGATCGCACAACCTCCTGTGAATGAGATAGACACCGGAATAGACGTACGCTTGATCGTAGAGTTTTACTCGAAGTAGCATCTGCAGAATCGCCAAACCACGGACGTCATCAAACAGGAGCGATGTTGAATGGCTATTGACTTCCACACATTGGATCGCACTGAAGTGCTTCCGCCGCAGGAAGAAGAGCCGGTGCCGAAGCCTCAGATAAAAGTAATTGAAGACGATGGTCAGTACGGCAAGTTCGCCGTGGAGCCGTTGGATCAAGGTCACGGCATGACTCTGGGAAATCCGTTGCGCCGCGTGCTCTACAGTTCACTGTTGGGTACGGCCATATCGTGGGTAAAGATTGAAGGTGTCCTTCACGAATACGCCACGATAGATCACGTACGGGAGGAGGTCTCGGAGATCCTTCTCAATATAAAGGGCGTCCGGCTTCGGTCTGAGGTGGATCGTCCCGGTAAGCTGCGCCTCGAAGTGGCGGGAGAGGGGGAAGTGTGCGCCGGAGACATCGGAGCCAGCTCGGACTTCGAGGTGGTCAACCCCGAGCATCACATCGTCACACTTTCTTCGAACGAAGCAAGAGTTTCAATCGAGTTGAACGTGGAGCGCGGGAAAGGGTACGTGGCGGCCCGGCATGGTGACGGCCTGCCAATTGGCGTGTTGCCTATCGATGCGGTTTTCACGCCGATTCGTAAGGTGAACTATACGGTGGAACGCACCCGCGTCGGGCAGCGCACCGACTTCGAGCGGTTGGTGCTTGAGGTGTGGACCGACGGCTCGATTTCGCCGGTGGAGGCGGTGAGGCAGGCGGCGAACACGCTCGTAGAAAGCTTCTTCATGTTCGCTAATGTTCAAGATGGCACAGAAGAGGGCGCTGAGAGTGCCATCATTGCGCTCAGAATATCCCCTGAAGATTACAACGTGCCGGTGGAGCGTCTGGAACTCTCTTCAAGGACGCTGAACTGCCTGAAACGCGCGGACATCGACAAAGTCGGGCAGGTGCTGGAGATGAAGCAGGAAGACTTGCTGGAGATTCGCAACTTCGGTGAGAAGTCCCTTGTTGAACTCTACGACAGGCTGCGTGAAAGGAACCTGCTGCCTCCTGAAATAGACCCAAACAATCAGCCGGTAGTGTCCTTGGAAGATGTCACCGCGGACGAGGCAGACGTTGGCGCAGAGGAACCCGTGAGCTCAGATTCGGCAGATTCATAGGCTGTTGAGCGGAGGAGTATTAGTCTAGATGAGGCATCGTGTAGCCGGGAGACAACTGAATCGGCCCACAGCCCACCGTATGGCCATGCTGAGAAACATGGTCACCGATCTTTTGCGATACGAGACGATTCGCACGACAGACGCCAAGGCGCGTGAAGTTCGTCGGCTCGCCGACAAGTCTATTTCACTCGGCAAGAAGGGAACATTGAGTTCTCGCAGGCGCGCCATCGCTATGCTCACGGACAAGGATGTGGTGCGCAAGCTGTTCGATGAACTGGCGCCGAGATATGAAGACCGTCCGGGCGGATACACTCGCATCGTGAAACTGACCCCTCGCAAGGGCGATGCGGCAGATATGGCAGTGGTGGAATTGGTACCTTAGGCACTGGCCGCTACATGAGAATAGCTTTGACCGTCGAGTATGACGGGACTTGCTATAAGGGATTTCAGTACCAGCGGAACGCCCGCACGATACAGGAGGAGCTGGAAAGAGCGATAGCTTGCTTGACAGGAGAGAACGTCAGGGTGCGAGCTGCCGGTCGGACCGACGCCGGCGTACATGCCCTTGGACAGGTGGTGGCTTTTGATACGGTCTCAGGCCATAATCCCGATACCGTGACAAGAGCTCTCAATCACTACCTGCCCTCAGACATTGCAGTGAGGTACGCCGTTCCCGCCGGCGATGATTTTGATCCCCGGCGTTGCGCGGTTGCGCGGCGGTACAGGTACACGATTCTCAACAGCCTGGTCCGCTCACCGCTGACTCGGTGGTACTGCCATCTGGAACCTTCGCACCTGGACTCGGTTGCGATGAAAGAAGCGAGCGAGTTGTTCATAGGAGTGCACGACTTCAAGCGATTCGCGGGCCGTCCTGAATCACCGGACGCCAGCACTGTCCGAATGATCACGGATGTTAGCGTTGAAAAAACGGGAGATACATTAGAATTCAAGGTAGAGGGTAACGCCTTTCTGCCACATCAGGTCCGCCGGATGGCGGGCGCCTTGGTGGATGTGGGTCGGGGCGCATTGACCTCCCAGAGCGTGAGCGACATGTTGGTTGGAGAATCGGCCTGTACAACGGCTAGATCGCTTCCCGCCCACGGGCTGTGTCTCTTGAGAGTCGAATACCCACATAGCGTCTTTGGAGTTTGTGAACAGAATGACCGCAGCATATAAGCCATACAGAGTCAAAAAAAAGGACTTGGTGCCAGGTTGGAGCGTTGTAGACGCGGAAGGTCAAACGCTGGGCCGTCTGTCCTCTGAGATCGCGGGGATGCTGCAAGGCAAGCATAATCCGCTCTACGTGCGTCACATGGCCGCGGGTGACTTTGTGATCGTGGTCAACGCGGAAAAAATTAGGGTTACCGGCAACAAGATGGGTAGCAAGGTCTACTACCGGCACAGCGGCTATCATGGTGGCCTGAAGGAGATCACGCTGGAGCGCATGCTGGAGACGCACCCGGAAAGGGTGATCCGCCACGCGGTGAAGGGTATGCTGCCCAAGAACTCGCTGGGACGTAGGATGCTTAAAAGACTGAAGGCCTACGCGGGGCCGTCGCACCCGCATCAGGCCCAGGTTGCAGGAACGGAGGCCTCCTCCGTAGATCAGGGTAACGGGAGATAGAAGTGGTCCAGCAGGAATACTATTACGGCGTGGGAAAACGGAAGACTGCCAACGCGCGCGTCCGCCTGTACAGAGACAGTGGCCCCGGTATTGTCAATGGCAAACTCATGGACGAGGTGTACGGCTGGCCGTCATGGCAGCGGAAGATCTACGAACCCTTCCGTGTCACCAACACCTCGGGCAGATTCCGGGTCGTTGCCAAGGTTTCCGGCGGGGGCGTTTCGAGCCAAGCAGAAGCTCTGCGCCACGGCATCTCCCGGGCGCTCTTGGCTGCTGACGTAGCCCACAGGCCGTCTTTGAAGGATGCCGGCCTGCTCACAAGGGATGCTCGCATCAAAGAACGCAAGAAGTACGGACTGAAGCGCGCTCGGAAGGCCAAGCAGTACACCAAGCGGTAGCATTCCTACCGGGTCTCCCGGCTATCTGTTAGATAGCGAGGCTTGAGCGAACAGCCTGACACAGCGTCGGCTCATGTCGCTTGCCATTGGTCTTGACGATGGAGGGTCTGTACCTTGAGCACGGAAATCCGCTTTCGCATCCATACACGCGAGCCCTTCGCAGGTGGCGCTGAGTTCGGTCGCTCCGGTAGCTACGAACGCATTCTTGGCGTTGTGGATTTCGCCGTTGATCCGGAGCATCCTGCGTACGGAATGGTCATTGACCTCGATCGCGCGCCGAGGAACGACGTCGGGATTGTGGAATTCTCAACCGACGTTGTCGTCCTAAAGCCCGTGGACTTGAGTCGAGGTAACCGCCGCATTCTGTACGACGTGAACAACCGGGGTAACAAACGTGTGCTCTCGTTTTTCAACGACGCGCCAGGCACGAACGACCCGAAGGCTCCGGAAGACGCCGGTAACGGATTCCTGATGCGTCGCGGCTACACCGTCGTGTGGTCTGGCTGGCAAGGCGACATCCTGCCGGGCAACTCGCGCATGACAGTTCGAGTGCCGCGCGCCGGCGGAGTTCGCGGTCCGATGCGCGCGGAGTTCATCGCCGAAAGCCCTGGAGTAACCTGCTTCCCGTTGAGCGGCAACGCCTACACATCCTCATATCCCGCCGTCACCGCGGACACCGCGGCGGCCAGGTTCACGGCGCGACCCCGCGAGACTGCTCCCCGCGAGCCTGTGCCGCACGGCGAGTGGCGATACGCGGCGCCGGACGCTAGCGGCGCCATCGTGCCATCGCCGTCGCACTGCTACTTGCCCGCGGGATTCAGGCCGGGCTGGATCTATGAGCTTGTGTACGAGGCTTCCGATCCGCACGTGATGGGTCTCGGGTTCACGGGCATTAGGGACCTCGTTTCGTTCTTTCTCCACTCAGAATCAGACTCAGACGGCGCACCGAACCTGCTTCGACAGGACGGTGTGCCCATGGAGAAGGCGTACGCTTACGGCAGGTCGCAATGCGGCAGGCTTCTCCGGGAGTTCGTGTACCGCGGTTACAACGAAGATGCCGAGGGTCGGCAGGTGTTCTCGGCGATACATCCCACCGTATCCGGCGGTGGGCGCGTCACTCTGAACTATCGGTTCGCCCAGCCCGGAAGGTATCCCAGGCAGCACGAAGACCATCTCTACCCTTCGGACCAGTTTCCGTTCGCCTACCACGTGACAACCGATCACCTGACCGGGCGGACCGACGGCATAATGAAGCGTCCGGCCACCGACCCCCTCGTGGTCCACACTCAGACCGCCTCCGAGTACTGGCTGCGGCGCGGATCTCTCGTACATACCGATACTCAAGGCAACGACCTACAGGAACACGAGCAGGTCAGGATCTACTTGATCGCGGGCGCTCAGCACAGCGCCCTGCCCAGCGATGAGCCGGAAGCAGGGCCGCATCAGTACCCTTCGAATCCCCTGCACGGCAACGCGCTCATGCGCTCGCTTCTGGACGCGATGGACAATTGGGCCACCGACAGCACTCCGCCGCCGGCCAGCGCTGTTCCCACGCGTGTGGAAGAGTCGGCGGTGCAGGCCGATGGGGCGGCCGCTCGCTTCCCCTCCATCCGCGGCGTTTCGCCTCCAACGGAACCGAACCGTCTGTTCGTTCAGGATCATGGCCCGGATATGGACGAAGGTGTTCAGTCTAAGGAGCCGCCATTGGAGGACCGGGACCGTGAGTACACGGTGCTCGTGTCCCAGGTGGATGCGGACGGCAACGAGGTTGCGGGCATCAGGCTGCCTGATGTGGAAGCGCCTCTGGCTACTTACACCGGATGGAACGCCTGGCCGGATGATTACGCCGACGAAGCGATGTTCTCTATCATCGGCAGCTGCTTGCGGCTTGCGGCCACCGCCGAGGATCGTCACGCTGCGAAGGACGGCAGGGCCTCTCTGGAGGAGCGTTATCGGTCGCCCGGGCACTACGTAAGGATCGTCGCCGAGGCCGCCCAGCGTCTGGTCGACAGACGCTTGATGTTGCAGGAGGATGCGGACGCGTACGTTGAGCGGGCGGCGTCAGAGCCCGTCTTCGCACAGATTGGCGAGCGCAGCAGCCGGTTCAGCTAAGAGGATTTCCGCGCGACTGACGCCGGCGTGCGAATCATGACGAGTTCGCCGGCCTTGACCTCACCGCTGGTAGGGCTTGCCTTCAGCGTCTCGTAGCTGCAGTAGCTGCAACAGGTTGCCGTCCGGGTCTTCGAGGGTTGCCACGTATCCGCCCCAATGTTCCCGCTCGGGAGGCCGGACATACCGCACGCCTCTTGCCAGCGTGTCCTCATAGAATGAGTGGATATCCGCGACGCTGAGGTTGATCATGATTCGGTATGGGTCCTTCGACAATCCCTGCACATGGTCGTGAGCGCCGATGCTGAGCCGCATCCCGCCCCACCGGAAGACCACGAAGTCAGGCCTGACCGAATGCGGCTCCAGGCCCAGCGTACTCCGGTAGAATTCAGACATCGCCTCCAGCCTTTTCGTCCAGATAATGACTCCCACAACGCCTTCGATCATCGGAAACTCCCACAACGTAGACTTCTGCGGTCTCATCCTACTGCTTGCGGCCTGCGCGTCGCATATCCTGTTAGCGCGCGTAGCAGGGGAAGTCGCGGCAAAGTTATCGTGCCCGCCCAATACGATAGAATGGAAGTTGCTGCGTCGGCATCGGCAGTCCGTCGTCGCACAACAATTCCCAAACGTCCCGCGATAAAGACAGGAATCCAGGAAGCATCGTGACACAACAAGAGGCGTTGCACATTTACTGTGACGACCTGTTCAAGATCTATAAGGCCTCAGATCTCGAGGTTGTTGCTCTCAGGGGGCTCGACTTCAGCGTTGAGTACGGAGAAGTCGTGGCTATAGTGGGAGCGAGCGGCAGCGGCAAGTCAACTCTGCTCAACATCCTTGCCGGCTATGACGCTCCCTCAGCCGGGCGGATCTCCGTAGGGGGCCGCGACCTCCTGCGGATGAGCTCGAAGGAGATTGAGGACTATCGCAGGGAAGAGGTCGGTTTCCTGTGGCAGCAGACAAGCCGCAACCTGTTCACATACCTCAGCGCCGTTGAGAACGTGGGCCTGCCAATGATGCTCACCAGTCTGTCGGCTCATGACCGGGAGGCTAGGGCCGTCCGGCTGCTCGAAATGGTTGGACTTGGGCATCGCGCTGAGCACACTCCGGACAGATTGTCAGGCGGCGAGCAGCAGCGCGTGGCAATCGCTGTCGCGCTGGCCAACCATCCGGCGTTGCTGTTGGCCGACGAGCCAACGGGAGAATTAGACAACGCCACGGCAGGCGAGATACTCGACCTGTTCGGCGAGGTCAACGACGAGCTCGGTGCTACGATCCTCATCGTTACTCACGACCCGGACATCTCCAGGAAGGTTGGCAGGGTGGTTACGATTAGAGACGGGAAGATGTCTACCGAGATGCGCAGACGGGTCACATTCCGAAGGATCAGCGGCACGTCCGACGGCGAGCATGAGTTGGAAGAGTTCGCCCTGATCGATAGCGGCGGAAGGGTACAGATTCCTCGGGAGTTGCTTGAGCGGCTGAACATCAAGGACAGGGCTCGGGTGGACGCGGTTGACGGGCGCGTAACGCTGCAATCTGAAGAAGAGGCGCTTGAGTGAGCCGCGTACAGCGACTCATCGCGGCCGTGGACCTGGTTCGCACGTACACCCTCGGCTCCGAAGAGGTGTACGCCGTGCGCGACGTGAACTTTGCTGTGTTTCCGGGACAGTTCATTTCCTTGGTCGGTCGCTCCGGCTCCGGTAAGACCACGCTGCTTAATCTGATCGCCGGGCTCGACCGCCCTTCGTCCGGCGAAATTCTGTTCGAAGAACGTGACATGGCTCAGATGACCGAGAATGAGTTGACGGAGATCAGGCGACACAAGATCGGCTTTGTGTTCCAGTCTTTCGGGCTCCTTCCATTGCTGTCAGCCAGCGAGAACATCGACTTGCCGATGCGGATCGCGGGGGTAGGGGCCCGGGACCGGCGAGAACGAGTTGACGAGGCGCTGGACATGGTCGGCCTCTCACAGCGCGCTAGCCATCGCCCATACGAGCTGTCAGGCGGCGAGCAGCAGCGCGTGGCGATCGCCCGCGCCATGGTCAATCGTCCTCCCTTGTTGCTCGCAGACGAGCCGACAGGCGAGCTCGACTCCACCAACGCCCGCGCCATCTTCGGCCTGTTCAGGCGCATGGTGACTGAACAAGGCATAACTGTGGTCGCTGCCACGCACGACGCCACGCTCTTGGAGATGGCCGACCACGTGTATGAAATGCGGGATGGCACACTCGTCGCGTAAGTGGAGTTGCTTGGCAACCCGGCCCTCAAACTGAGCCCTTCTTTCCGCCCCACGAAGCCACGGACTAGTATTTGGGCCCGCTCGCTCGTATCCTCTGAGATTCAGCGATTGAGGCCGGATCTGGTGCGTCACCCCGTGACCTGGCGCAATGCCGCCACCTTGGACGCGCTAGCCGGGCAGCAGATCAGGCTGAAGTTCTACCTGGGGTCTGCAAGCTCTACTCGTTCGGCATCGTCTAGGGGCCGTTTCCGAGTTGTCGCTAGGGAAGCGCCCCCGACTTCGGGTGCTCGTCGCCCTCCGGCTCATATGGACGTCCCTTGTGGGTGCCATCCCCCTTTTGGGGGCCCAGGACCACGCCCTGCCGGTTTTCAATTCGGCCGCCCCCGCATATAATGGCCATCGGAGACAGGGGCAGGCGGATGAAAGTTTAAGGTGGGTCTTCAGAAAGGAGGTTACTTCGTTGGATAGTAGCAGCAGGAGGCGTTCCCGGTAGGTGTTCCCAGGAACGCCTTCTTAAAAGGCCCCGCTCGCCTAGGTGAGCGGGGCCTCCGTTTTTTAGAACAACCGAAAGTCGGCGGCACGCATGCCGCGTCGCTGCTCAACTGGGACCTGAGCACATGAACCGATGCTGGCCGGGAGTGGACGATCTGATGAACGCCTACCATGACGAAGAGTGGGGCGTTCCCAAACATGACGACGTCCGCCTGTTCGAGTCGCTAATTCTGGACGGAGCCCAGGCAGGACTGAGCTGGTCCACTATCCTCAACAAGCGCGAGGCCTACCGTGAGGCTTTCGATGGCTTCGTCCCCGAGATCGTGGCCGCGTACGATGAAACCAAGTACGCGGAACTGCTCAGCAACGCGGGCATAGTACGCAACCGCCAAAAGATACGGTCCGCGATCAACAACGCCGCGAGATGCCTCGAAGTGCAGCGCGAGTTCGGCAGCCTCGACGCTTACCTGTGGTCCTTCGTCGGCGGGAAGCCGATCGTCAACTCATGGAGCGCCTTGGCCGCCATGCCCGCCATCTCACCCGAGTCCGAGGCTATGAGCAAGGACTTGCGCTCCCGTGGCTTCACTTTCGTCGGCCCCACCATCTGCTACGCGTTCATGCAGGCCGAGGGCTTAGTCATGGACCATCTCATCCCCTGCTTCCGCTACCGCGAGCTGGGAGGGCAAGACGCTGTTTAGGCGCATCTTGTCGATGGCAGACCTGAAATCGCGCTTGACCCGCAGATTTGGCCTCACCCGCGCAGAGCCCGTGAGGATCTCTAGGCAAGACCTGCAAATGTGCGGTCACGCAGTACTTGCGACGACAGTTGACTTCGCCTGGTCGGGCCGAATGCCGTACTTCTCCGCCAAGCCGTCGATCAGATACGCTAACTCCGAGTCATTCACAAGAACCGCCAGCAGACTCTGCCAGCTTAACAGGCGAAAGAGGCCCTGCCGGAGACTGGCGCCCACCACGATCTGCCACTGCCTGTAGGCCTTTCCCTCTTTGTGAAAGGCGGGATTTCGCGCGTCGTACATCACAAGTACATGCCCACTGGTCGGCCTGATGTCGCCCTCGGCCATCACGGTGGAGGCGAGTGCATTCCGTGCCAGTTGGTAAGTGGCCCCAAAGGGACAAGGCTCATGATCACGGCCGGTCGACCAGTCGAACATGTAGGGCAGGAACTCCCAATACTTGATGCCAGCTTCCGTCAGCGCGCACCGGTGGTGGTGGCCGCCCTGGATTCGATAGTTCCCATCGCAATACTCACTGGGATCTTCATATCTTCCCTTGTCCGTACGCGAGCATGTGCCGAACTCGTCCTACAGGAACTTGCACTCGATCGCCACTCGTTGGCCCGGCCTACTCAACAGCACGTCAATGTTGGTTGGACGCGGTTCGTTTAGCTCGCTGACCTCGTGCTCGAAACTCATAACCCAGTCCTGCCGGTTATCGAAGAAGGCAGGCTGCCCGCGCTCGGCGACCACGTCTTCTAGCAGGTCGAAGCGATTGAACGCGCGGACCGCGGCGAAGAAACTTTGCGTCAGTGCTTGGGAGCTTCTCATACTGCGGAACCAGGTGTGGTGCTTCCATCTAGGAATGCCGGCGCGAATCTCGTCCGCCCTTGCTCCATTTCGTGGGACTAAGACATTTCTGGAAGCGTAGAGACTTGCGAACACCGGGGGACGCCGTCCCTCGCACCACCGTCAAGTTCACCTTCGTGGTATCGGTCAGCGTAAGTCCACAGCGTACGGAGTACCGATTCTAGGTGGCCTTGCATGGAATGCTCTCGTCTCATGGCGGTGGACGTCCGTGCGGTCCATTTCCTCGATGCACCCACCCCCTACCCAATCCCCTCCAGCAGCGTCCGCCGCAGCAGGGCGACCGCCGCCATTGTCATTCGCGTCCGGTCCATCAGGCTCGTGCCGGCTGACGCGTACTCCCGACGCGCGAACGACTGGCCGTCCGTGATCGATATGTGCGTCACGCCGCGCGCCAGGTTCTGCGCCATGTCGCCAGGCTCCGGCACGCCGTGTACTGCAATGCCCAGACCTGCGTCGGCTTGGGTGCGCACCGCCAGCGCCAGCGCATCGGCGAGGCCTTGCTGGTCGCCCTCCGGGATGCCCTCGGCAGTGCCGTCGCCCGCAAACGAGAGTAACCGCCTCATGGAAGTGAGGTTGTTGCTGACCACCCCTTCCACGAACTGCTCAGGGCTTGCTCTCTTGAGCCGCTCCGTCAGCATCCCGCCGGTTACGTCCTCGTACACCGCGATCGTCGAGCCTTGGGCCTCGAGCAACACGCCCGCCGCGTCCTCGATCGTCTCGTCGTTCGCCGCGAATATGTTTGTCCCTAGCAGCTCCCTGACCTCCGCCTCCACTGGCGCGATCAACTCTGCGGCCGCGGCCTCGTTGGAAGCCTTGGCCGCGATGCGCACGTCCACCTGGCCCGGGTGCGCGAGAACGCCCACTGTGGGATTGCTTGAGTTGGCGATCAGGTGGCCGATCCTGTCGTCCACGCTGCTCTCTCCCAACTCGGCAACCTTGAGGATCTTGTACGTGATGATCTCCGAGAGTTCGAACCTGTGCCGCAGATAGGGGACCACCTCGTTATCGAAAAGCCACTTGAGTTCGACTGGCACTCCGGGCAGGGCGAAGATCACGCCGCGGGGGTCCTCCACGATGAACGACGGCGCCGTGCCGTTAGGGTTCTCCACCGGTATCGCGCCCTCCGGTATGAACGCCTGCCTTTCGTTATTGGAGGTCATGATGAACCCGCGCCGCCTGAACCTCGTCTCGATCTGCTCGACCAGCTCCGGGTCCTTGATGAGCTTCCTGCCCGTCACCTTGGCTACAACCTCTCTTGTGAGATCGTCTTGCGTCGGGCCCAGTCCCCCACCGAGTAGGACTACGTCTGAGCGGTCCAGCGCCCGGCCTATCACTTCGGCCATTCGGCCGGGGTTGTCTCCCACCACGGTCTTGTAGAACAGGCCGATCCCCAGCGGAGTGAGCCGCTGTGCCATCCACGAAGAGTTCGTGTCGACGATCTGGCCGAGCAGCAGCTCGGACCCGATGGCGACGATCTCGGCGTTGGGCATTTACCCGCTCCTCTCCGCTTCGATAAGTGCCTTGGCCAATGGGACGACTTCCTCGGCTACGCGTGCACACTCCTCCCTGTGGGGGAAGCCGGACAGGATGAACTCGTCCATCCCGATTCGCCAGTACTCCAGCAGCTCCCTAGCCACTTGTGCGTGGTCGCCCACGATGGCAGTACCGCAGTTGACTCGCACAGTGGAGATGCCGTTCCACAAGTGCGGCCCGATGCGGTGGTCCTCGGCCCCGGCGAGTTGGAGCCGCTGGCCCACCATCGTCGTGCCTGCGAACTGTGCTTGGCGCTGCTCCCGCACCACGCTGGCCGAACGTGACAGCAGGTCCTCCGACGCTTGCCAGGCCTCTTCTTCCGCGTCCCGCGTGATGATGTGGGTCCTGAGCCCGAACTTCGGCGTCCGGCCTGCCTCTGCGAACAGTGCCCTGGCGCGGACTAGGAGCCCGGCCATTCGGTCCACAGTCCCAATCCAGCCCAGCAGGACGTCGCCCTGCCTCGCTGCAAGCCCTAGGGCGTTGTCGGACGCTCCGCCAAGATAGAACTGCGGGCTGCCTCCTACCGGCCCCGGGGACACCATTGCTCCGTTTAGCCGCACGTGTTCGCCGTCGAACACCACCGGTTCCGGCTTGGTCCAGAGCGCCCGGATCGCCGCGATAAACTCCTCCGCCCGCTCATATCGGAATTCGTGGTCGCTATGTTCGCCGAGACGTTCGAAGTCGCCCTGGATTCCACCGGGCACCACATTCAGGTCCACGCGGCCTCCGCTGATTTGGTCCAATGAACCCGCCATCTGCGCGAACAACCCCGGCGAAATGAAACCGGGGCGTACGGCGATAAGCATCCTTATCCTGCTTGTGACCGCCAGTAGCGCGGTTGCCGTCGTCCAGGTCTCCGCCAGCGGCGCCGTCTCCTCGAACAGCCCGTTTGAAAATCGCGTCGGGATGAGCAGCGAGTGGAATCCGTTGTCCTCCGCCGTGCGCACCACATCCTTGAGGTACTCGAAGGTCGGCGGCCGCTCGGCTCGCTCGGTACCTATATGCTCGCCGTCTCCATCTATGGGAACGAACCAGCTGAACTTGGGTTCAGGCCTGTTTGCTACTGCCGTCATCAACGGTCTCCTGTTGCCTGTTTCGACCGCGTAACCTTAAGGTAAAGGAACGCCGTTCGCCACTGGCGCGGGTCCGGCTCTATCCCCGGTCTGCTGCGGAAGAGCCTGTCCTGAGAGCAGCCGAACGGATACGATGGGCTCTCCGGGTTGCACAAGAAACTCTCGCAAGAGTTCCACATGTAGTGTGGGCGGCAACCTAGGGCCTGTGGTGCTGAATGATGCGACACCCTCCGAGTCTACGCTCAGTTTCTTGAAGGCTAGCGACGGGATCGAGCTTACGATACTCATCCTGGCGGACGGCGCTCGCCCGGACGTTTTGAGCGCGTTAGCCGGCGCCGGTGAGGTCCCGAACATCGGCAAAAGCTTCTACGAAGCAGGCTTCGGGTACAGTGGCGTAACGGTGCTGCCCAGCGTTTCGAACGTCGCATACATCCCCATGCTCACGGGCCAGTATCCGGGAACGGCCAACGTGCCCGGCCTGCGTTGGGTGGAAAAATCGAGGTTCGGCGCAGGCACGCTTTTTCTCAAAGGGCAGCGCTCGTACTTGGGGCCAACACACGTCCGGCTCGACGCCGATATGTCTCCTGGTCTGGAGACTCTGTTCGAACTGAACCCAGACTCGCTTGGAGTCCGCTGCGATGTGCATAGAGGCCTCTCTGATGGAAACAGCAGGTTCTCCCGAATAGCCTCCATGCCGTTCATGTTCGTGGCGCACTACATGAGGCGGGGCCGCTTGGTCGACAGGATAGTATTGTCCCAGACCATCTCATGGCTCGACCGTACCAACGACCGCCGGCCAAGGTTCGTGTTCCTGCCGTTGGTAGACGTTGACAAGGTCTCTCACCGGTATGGCCCTAAGCACAGGCGAACGATTGAATCGTATAGGTACCTTGACTCTCTGGTTGGCTTGCTGCTGGACTGGATCCGTAAACGGGGGTTATGGGACCGGACCCACTTCATCATCACCAGCGACCATGGCCACACCGAAACAAAGCAGCACTTGGACCTGTCTGCGCTGATCTCGGAGTTAGGCTACTCCGTCTTCGAGCACCCAAACGTATACCCGCGCAATGTCGACGCAGCAGTCATGGTCTCCGGCAACTCATTCGCGCATGTCTACCTTGCCTCGAACGGCATCTGGGAGGCGCCGCTGTCGGGCGTGGAATTGGAAGCCGACCACTCGTTGGTTCTTCGCACCCTAAGGCAGCGCGAGGAGGTCGAGTGGTTCGCATACAGGGGCAGTGACGCCGCCCTGAAAGTGGTGTCGCATGACGGAGAGGCCACGCTCGCCCTGGACGGACAGCGGTATAGCTACACTTTCGATGGCGCGGACCCGCTGCGCTTGGCTCTCCGCCACAACTCGGTGGACCGCTCCGAAGCTCTAATGCAGACCATCGGCACTGACTTCCCGGACGCACTGGAGCAGTTGTGGTACCTCTTCGAGAGCGAGCGCACCGGCGACGTCGTGGTGACCGCCAAGCCCGGGTACGATCTGCGGGGATGGCGCGAGTTTCCCGAGCACCGATCGTCGCACGGTGCCCTGTGCAAGGAGCACATGGCGGTCCCCATCCTCAGCAACCGGCCCCTGTCTGTTGATGGGGGCGCACGCACCGTCGATCTCTTCCCAACCGTTGCGGAAGGCCTCTCCCTGACGCCGACCAAGCCGCACTTCGGGCGCAGCCTGCTGTGATTGACGCCGTCGCTCGCCATAGGGTGACGACGCGACATGCCGTCATTTATCTGTCGGCCCTGCTGCTGCCTGCCTCACTCTGTACGCTGCTCGTGTGGCGCTTTCTGCCGCACTGGTAGGAGCTGTCCGCGTTCTTCTGGTACTCGATCCCTGGCAACAGCTTCATTCTGCTCCCTCACGAGCCTGGAGTGCTATACGCCGGAACGCTTTACAATCCGGCCGTCGTCGCCCTTGTTGGCGGCTTGGCGACGGTCCCTGCCTCCACGATCGACTACCAGCTCTTCAAACGCGCTTTGCGCCTCGGATTCCTGGCCCAGGTAAGGCAGAGCCGCCTATCCGACTTTGCCAGGCGCGCCTTCTCCATTCAGCCTTGGTGGACAACAGTGATGTTCGCCTTCAGTCCAATCCCGTTCTACCCGGTTCGAATCGCCGCTCCGCTATCCGACTACCCGGCCACTCGATACGTTACTGCCGTCCTCATTGGGAGAGTGCCCCGCTACTTTCTACTCGCCTGGGGAGGCGACTACACGGCACGTCTCTTGGGCTGGGGCCTCTAGCCCCGACTGGCGCTTGGCATGTCCTTCGAGTAACGGGGCAATGTTACTTTACGACCGCTCCTTCGGTGACGCCACACTTCGTGGCGCCCCGGCCCCGGCCGATCGAATGTGTAGCCGAATCGGCGCAGGCGGCGCGCGACCTCACGATATCTGAATCCCGCAAGCCTCCCCACTAGGGCACGCTGACGGGCACCAGCAAATCAACGCCGATTTTGTCCTCAGAGAACGTTGCCAGAACTTTTGGAAGTGGGTCGCCGTGCTCTATGCACGACTCCGCGATCTTGCGGGCCGGACCTTGCGCAATATCGGTGGCCTCCGTGATGCTGCGTCCTTCCGCAATCAGTCCCGGTATGTCAGGACTCGTGGCAAGTAAGCCGCCCTCTTCCAAAGGCTCGATGTGCAGTCGGATGGATACTTCATTCATCGATTCCAGACCCTCAATGCAATTGCTTAGATTCTAAGGATAACTCCCGTTCATACGGAGTCCTAAGCTGTGGTTCTGAGATACGGGCGTTGAATAGTCCTTGGCAGCATCGCTCGGCTGAAAGCCGTGTCAATAGCCCAAGGTCCCCTATCAACGGCTGAGCTTACCCATCATTGACTTTCTCCAGAACAATGGAGAAGTGGCCGTTGCCCACCCACTATCCCATTCGTGCATTCCACCGGTCTATCGCTGCCTGCGCTCTGGGGCTGATGGCGTTCTGCACCTCCACGTTCACCAGCGCCGGGCGCTCGATCATGAATGCCCTGCGGACCGCGTCGTCCAGTTCGTCGGGGTGCTGAACGTGTTCGCCGTGTCCCCCCATTCCGCGCACCACCTGGTCGTACCGTGTGGGCAGCAGGTCTGTCGCCACCTTCCGGTTGTACAGGCCTAGTTGTATCTGCGCATCGATGCCCCACGTGGAGTCGTTGCCCAGTATGGCGACCACCGCTAGGTTGTGGCGCACCGCCGTGTCGAACTCCATGCCGTTGAACCCGAACGATCCGTCGCCGGTAAACGCGACGACGCGCCTGTCCGGGTACGCTGCCTTCAGCGCGATGGCTACCGGCAGCGCCGATCCCAGCATGCCCAGCGGCGGCAGGTACCACCAGCTGTTGGGGCGCAGCGCGGGCAGGAACGACCTGCCGAAGTGGCAGAAGTCGCCGCCGTCGAACGACAGGTAGTCGTCGGGTGCCAGGTATCGCTGCACCGTCTTGAAGACGTACGCCGCGTGCATCGGCATCTCCGGCACCGCCAGCGCATCGAACCAATCGGCGTGGGCATCCCTCTCCGCTTTCAGCCTGTCCACCCACGCTAGGTCCTGCCACTCGTGGCGGGCCGCTCGGTCCGCGAGCTGGCCCACTACCGAGTTCACGTCACCCGCGATGCCCACGTCCACCTCTCTGTTCCTAGCTATCTCAGCCGCCGACGGGTCAACCTGGATCACCTTGGCGTCCGCCGCGATCACCGGCGGCCTAGCGAACCCGACGTCCAGGTCCTGCTTCCGGCCGAGCAGCACCACCACGTCGGCCTCGCCCGAGAGGCGCGCCGGCGCCCTGAGCCCGCGGTCGAAGAACCCCAGGCAGTACGGGTGCTCGTCGGAGACCAGCCCGCGCGCGTCCCCTTCCGTCATTAGTGGCGCGCGCGTGGTCTCGATCAGCCGCTCCAGCGCCTCGCCGGACCGGGCGTACGCCGCCGCGCTGCCCGCGATGATGAGCGGCCTCTCGGCTCCCCTGAGCAGCGCGATGGCCTCTTGTACCTGCTCCTCCGACGCATGACCGGTGCTTGGCGGCCGCCCCTTGCCCGGCGGAAAGTAGCGCACGTTCGCGGTTTCCACCTCCTGCTCCTGGACATCCACTGGGATAGTCAGGTGCACCGGCCCCCGCCGTCCTGAGTACGCGATTCTCAGCGCCGTAGAGATCATGTCCGGTATCCGGCGTGCGTCCGTGACCATCCACGAACCCTTCGTCACCGGCTTCGCCATCCCCACCTGGTCGATCTCCTGCATCGCTCCCGTCCCCAGCGTGTGCAGGTCGGCGCAGCCGCTGATCGAGAGCATCGGCCTCCCGGCGTGCCATGCGCTAGCGAGCCCGGGCACCGCGTTCGCGAATCCCGGTGTCGTGTACATTGCCACGCCGGGGCTGCCCGTGACCCTTCCCCACGCCTCGGCCATGTGGACTGCGGCCTGCTCGTGTCTCGTGTCCAAGAACCGGAACCGGTGGTCGGCCATCTCGTCCAGCACGGGTAGGATGTGGTCTCCCGCTAAAGTGAATACCGTCTCCACCCCTTCCAGTTTCAGGCATTCCGCGATAATGCGGCTTCCTGTGATCTTCTGACTTTCCTTCATGCGCGCCTCCTGCCGAGCGGGTCTGCGCTTTTCATGTGGACACCGCCGGGGGCTGTCGATAGTATGGCTCATAGGGACAAGCGTCAATGAGACAGCCGGAACAACGGGTTCGCTTCTGTCAGCGGTGCGCCGCGGAGCTGGTACGAAAAGAGATCGAAGGGACGCCCCGGCCGTACTGTCGGCGCTGCGGCTTCACCGTCTTCTTCGATCCCAAGCTCGCGGCGGTCGTCTTGGCGGATGTGGACGACAAGCTTTTAATGGTACGTCGCGGCGTCGAGCCGCAGATGGGCCGGTGGGCGTTCCCCTCCGGGTACGTGGACAGGGGCGAGTCGGTCGAGTCAGCCGCGTGCCGAGAGGTGAAAGAAGAGACCGGCATGATCGTGGAGATAGCACGTCTCCTGGGCGTGTACTCCAGTGATGGGCGAGACGTGGTGCTCGTCGCGTTCGCTGCCAACGTCACCGGTGGCGATATGAAGGCTGGCCACGATGCCCAGGACGTCGGTCTGTTTGCTCTGGAGGAACTTACCGATCTGCCCTTCCCGCACGACACGGCCATCCTTGCCGACTGGCTGCGCGCCCGTTAGGGGCCCCGCACGCCGGCCTGGGGCAGCATGGCCGGCTCCTATCGCATTCCCTTCAGCATATCTTGGGCACTGAGCGCGAGTTGCTGGTCTCTGGTCAGGATAATCACCTGCTCGAGGTCGTTTATTGCGTCGTCCGTGTTGCCTGCCAGCCCATGCGCCTCCGCTCTCCGGAAATAGAGCTCCGCTTCGTCAGGCTGTAGCCTGATCGCCGACGAGAAGTCTGTCACGGCCGATTCGTAGTCCTCGGTGTGCATGTAGACTTCTGCCCTGTTTCTGTAAGCGTCCGTAAGAGCGGGCTCTGTCTGGATCGCCTTCGTGAAACTGACCAGGGCCTCTTCTGGATCGGTGGTGGCGGCGTACACCAGCCCTCGGTAGTTGAACGCAAGTCCCATGTCTGGCTCCAGCGTCAGCGCCCGTTCGAGGTCGTCGAGCGCCTCGCTGTATCGCGAGATTGCGTAGAACGCGAACGCTCTCCCCGCGTAGGCGTCCGCCAGTTCAGGGTGGAGTTCGATCGCCTTGTCGTACCCTTCCAGGGCGCGGGTGATGTTCCCCTGCACCCTGTACTCTTCCGCTTCGATGAAGTTGCGCAACGCGTCCCGTTCTTTGGCCCGCTGGGACCCGCCGCAGCCAGCCGTGAGTACGACGGCCGCCATGACGAAGAGCAGTAACGCTTTGAGCAGCGCTGGGGCTCGGCTCACGCTTTCACACCGGCTCCCACACGCGCTTGCCGTCTCGCCTCACATACCGGCCGAACCCCGGGTCAGGGTAGTGTCCCGCCGAGACGAGGGCGCCGCCCTCTTCGAGACTGTCCAGCACCGCATGGCGCGTCTCGCGAGAAAGGATGTTGTCCACGTCGAAGAGCGGGTTCCAGTGCGTGTAGTGGGCCTGCGCGGGAGTGTGCGACACGTCGCCAAGCACGTACCCCTTCTCGCCTGACGAGCCGATTTCGAACGACATGTGACCGGGCGTATGGCCCGGCGTTGCGACCGCCTTCACCTCGTCGGTGATGTCGTATCCGTCCTCGATCAGGTCCATCACGTTAAGCTCGTCCAGCGGCAACACCTGCTCTCTCACGTGCTCTTCCGGCTCGGAGGGCCGCATCCAGAACTCCCAGTCGTCCCTGGGGACCAGGTAGCGTGCGTTAGGGAAGGTCGGTGAGCCGTCTGTCAGGTTCCAGCCCACGTGGTCCGGATGGAGGTGGGTCAGCGCCACCAGGTCGACCGCCTTTCGGTCTATGCCCTTCCGTTCCATGTCCAGCAGCAGAGTGCCGTCCTCGGCTTGCAGGCCGGTGTCCACAACAATCAGCTGGCCCCTCGAGCGAATGGCAACGGAGCCGTACCTTGGATGGATGAGTTCATCCGAATCGAGCAACTCCGGGAACTCCTCCCGCCAGTGTGCCATCGAGCTCTGCGGGAACACGCGGTGCGGTTCCCCCTCTCCATGTCCGTCGCTGAGGGATATCATTTCAACCTGGCCGACTTTGGCCGTGTGTCCGGGCACTGGCGCCTCCTGGTCCTTTGCCCGGTTGTCGCGGGCGCGGGTTTCTGTGGTTCGATTCTATCGCGCGTTCTGGTGAGGTACAACGAAAGCTCGCACTTGAAGACCGCCTGTCGCGTAACCGTTGAACCGGCTTTCTGTCGAGTGTTAGACTATCGGATAGTAAGCAGACTGCCGCGAACAGGAGAGTTCGTCGATCAGCCCCATTGAACTCCGTAGCCCGAACTGCGGCGAAAACGCCGACCCGACAGCCTGCGCTTGTATAAGCGATCTCGCCGGATTCGCTCCGAGCGAGATCGAAAGTGGACGCAGCGTCACCGGCGATAGTTACTTGCGCATTTCATAGCAAACAATCGATAGACCGGCTACGCTGCCCCGCGAATCGCAAAGATTTGTGGGGCTTTGTTTATGCCATAGCAAAGCTCAAAAATCACAACAACATCGGAGGCACAAACGTAAATGACACAGACGCAGACCAAGCCAGCCGTGGCGGCCCTGACTCCCTACCAGGTCGAGCGCTACAGCCGGCACATAATCATGCCCCAGGTCGGAAGCGCTGGGCAGCGCAAGCTCCTGAACGCCAGCGTCCTGATCATTGGCGCCGGCGGCCTCGGCTCTCCCATCGCGGTGTATCTCTCGCTGGCAGGCGTCGGCACCATAGGGATCGTCGACTTCGACACCGTCGACCTTACGAACCTGCAGCGCCAGATCCTGCATCAGAACGACGATGTGGGACGGCCCAAGGTCCAGTCCGCCGTCGAGACGCTAAAGGCCTACAACCCGGACATCAACGTCCTAACGCATGAGGAACCGCTTACGTCCGCAAACGCCATGGACATCGTTCCCCAGTACGACGTAATCATCAACGGCGCCGACAACTTTCCCGCCCGCTACCTCGTGAACGACGCGGCCTATCTGGCTGGCAAGCCGCTGGTCGATGGCAGCATCCTCCTGTTCGACGGTCAGGCCACCACGTACATGCCTGGGAAGGGCTGCTACCGTTGCCTCTTCCCTGAGCCGCCTCCTCCTGGCGAGGTGCCGAGCTGCGCGGAGGCCGGTGTACTGGGCGTTCTGCCAGGCATGGTCGGCACTATTCAGGCCACGGAGGCGGTCAAGGTCATCATGGACATCGGCGAGACCCTCACGGGCCGCCTTCTGCTGATAGACGCAATGGACATGGAGTTCCGCACCGTGAAGGTGCGCCGCAACCCGGACTGCCCGCTCTGCGGAGACAACCCCACGGTAACCGAGCTTATCGACTATGAGGTGTTCTGCGGCTTGCCGGCGGTTACGTAACGCCGCTGGTTTGGATCGCCCGAAAATCAGACAAGTTCCGACAACACGAAAGGAGTCTGCGCAATGGCCGCAAGAGTCGCTAACCCACATGCCATAGTAACCACCGATTGGGTGGACGAGCATAAGGACGATGAAAACGTAACGCTGGTTGAGGTGGACGTGGACACAGAGGCTTACGATAAGGGACACGTCCCCGGAGCCATCGGATGGAACTGGACCACACAGCTTAACGACGAATTGCGCCGGGACATCCTGGACCGCCGGCAGATGGCGGCGCTCCTGGGCGAGTCCGGCATAGGCCGCAACACCACGGTCGTGCTGTACGGCGACAACAACAACTGGTTCGCCGCCTATGCTTACTGGCAGATTAAGATGTTCGGACACCAGCGCCTCATGATCATGGACGGCGGCCGCGTGAAGTGGATCGCCGAGTGCCGCGCCACGACCATCGAAGTGCCCCAGCCCGAACCCCGGACCTACAGGGCCCCCCAGGCCGACTCCAGCCTCCGCGCCACTAGGGACTACGTCCTTGACGTGGCTTCGGGCGACAACAACGTCGGCCTCGTGGACGTGCGCGCCCCGGCCGAGTACAGCGGCGAGCTGCTGGCCCCGGCGAACCTTCCCCAGGAGGGCGCGCAGCGCGGCGGCCACATCCCCGGTGCGGCTAATATCCCGTGGGCCACGGCGGTCAACGAAGCGGACGGCACCTTCAAGTCCGTCGACGAACTCCGCGAGATCTACGGCGGTAAAGGCATCACCGGCGAAACGGAGATCATCGCCTACTGCCGCATCGGCGAGCGTTCCGCCCACACCTGGTTCGTGCTCACCCAGATTCTCGGCTACCCAAAGGTCCGCAACTACGACGGCTCTTGGACCGAATACGGCTCCATAGTAGGCGCCCCCATAGAACGCTAGCACTCCTCTCCCATCGAGGTAAGTCTTTGCCGGTCGGCGCGGCCTCGGTTCGCGCTGACCGGTTCCCTCTCTCTTGGATGAGAACATCGCTGAACTCGTCATTCCGGCTTGCGCCGGAATCCACGGGTGGGGCCAGGGTATCTCGCCCCACCAACTCCAAACAGTTACGGTATTGACACGTAGTTCAGGGGGCCGATATGGTTTAAGCATAATCGACACTGGGAGAATCGAACTTGGGTACCTTCAAGGCCCAAATTGGAGTCAGCGACGGTAACGGTGGCCCGTACCATACTGTAGAGGCTCTGGTAGACACCGGGGCCACGTGGACGGTCCTGCCTGATTCCCTGTTGCGTGAGTTGAGAATACTGCCGGAGGCTGAGCCGAAGACCTTCACTTACGCCGACGGCAGGCGGGTGGTCTTGCCGGTCGGCCAAGCGTGCCTCTCCATCGAGGGCAAGGATACCTTTAACTGCGTCGTGTTCGGCGCGGATGGGCAGTATCTCTTGGGGGCTACTACACTCCAGAACTTCGGCTTAGTCGCCGATACCACTAAGCACAGGCTCGTCCCAGCTGGAGAGCTGCTCCTCTAGGTCGCTGTATGTCCAAGCCAGAGTGAGGGCGGTCGCACGGACATCGAGACCCCGATCAACTACCACAAGCGCAAGCACGTCCTCTTCGGCCAGCAGGAGCGCCTGTGCAACGGCTGCAAGGTGGTGTTCCCGTTCCGAAACTTCACCGTCGATCACGTCGTGCCGCAAAGCAGGGGCGGCACGGGCCACCTCGAAAACCTGCAACTCACCCAAAGGCAACAGGCCGCAGGAATACCTAGTAGCGAAGCTAGCAGAGACGGCGTGAAAGGATAGACGATATTGCTACATTGGAGGACGTGCTATCAGAACTGACCAAGAAAACCGAGAGTGATGAGATTCGGTGGACAGGTAATTACCAATTCGTCCGCGCAGACGTAGGCGACTGCCATTTTGCAATTCCTAGAAAGCGAGACAAACCCAAGCTGTTTGTCACTACGGCCGAAGGCCACCATTCATATGGCCCTGACAAACGGATCTCACGCCTAATTGTGCAGGTTGAGAAGAAGCTGGGTTTGCGCCCACCCTTGACCGAGGACGAGATGCTGAAAGTGGCCTTCGACTGTCTCCAGCAGGACGCCGTTTAGCTCGATGAAAGGAGAAGGAAATGGCAAACCAGCAATGGGAGAGGACCAAGGACGTGAGTGTCCTTGTCTACCGTTGGAAAGACTACGAGGTCGGTTGGACAAGCCAGAGGATAGCCACAGAGACGAGCATGTTTGGAATCGCCAAATGTGACGGAGTGGTCATCAAGGAGGGGGGGGACCTAAATGAGCTTCTTGAATACTGCGAAGAACTCGATGGCGCACCCTATTCTAGGCACGTTTCCACGCCGGAGTCCCGTGGGGAGATTCCGTACTCTACATGAAAGGCAGCATCCGGCAGCGCAGCCCAGGAGCCGCCTCGCGGAGACGGCCTCGGTGTACAAGGAGACAGAACATGGCAGAAGACAAGGAAGTCCTTGAGCCTAGACCGACATTCCTAAAGTTCATACTTGCCAGGACATTTGCAGAGTCTGATGCTCGCCGCGCCGAAGAGGACGCTCGCAGAATAGTCAGGCACTGGTTAGTATGCAAGCAACCGAAAGCTTCGGGTGAATACAATCTCTGTTCCAAACATGCCCTTGAACAGAAACGGCTCCAAGATACCCTTCTCTAAGTAAAGAGAAACGGAAATAGGCCATGAGAGAGGCCACCTGCGCAAGCACAACGCCCGCTCCTGAGCCGTCGGTAACTCCCCAGCAGCGCACTGGCAGGCACCACCAGAGTCGCCAAGCACCACACCGTTGTGCGTAGAATGTAGGCAGACCGAGCGCCTGCGCTTGGCATAAGAGCCAGCATGCCGAAGTGGCGGAACGGTAGACGCGACGGTCTCAAAAACCGTTGGGCGAAAGCCCGTGTGGGTTCGACTCCCTCCTTCGGCACCACTCTAACCTTCCATACGCCCGCAAGCGTGCCCATATTGTCTCAATAATAGGCATTATCATACCTACTGGCTGTCTCAGTAGGCTCCAGCAGTTCCCACACCGACCCATAGCATCCCACGTTTCATGTGGTACGATGTGTGGGACGATAATGGACCGCAAGATGCAAAGAGGGGGCTCCATGTCGAAGCTATCGGCGGCCAAGGTGAAGGCGCTCAGAGAGGCGGGGCGTTACGGCGACGGAGGGGGCCTATATCTCGTTGTTCGGGCGAGCGGCTCCAAGTCGTGGGTGCTGAGGTCGCTGTTGGATGGTAGAAGGCGGGACTTTGGTCTTGGGGGATACCCCGCGACAGGCCTAGCACAGGCTCGGGCGAAGGCCTCATCAATGAGAGCCGCCGTTGTGAACGGCAAGCACCCGGTGTCTGAAAGGCGTAGGTCCTCGATACCGACCGTCAGTGACGCCGCGCTTGCTGTGTTCGAATTGAACAAGCCAAGGTGGAAGAGCGGCAAGTATGCAACCAACTGGTTGCAGATGCTTGAACGGCACGCATTTCCGACTCTTGGGGACCTACGGGTTGACCGGGTCAGTCGCATCGACGTGCTTTCAGTCTTGACCCCGATCTGGGTGGAGCTGCCAGAGACGGCGCGGCGCATCAGGCAGAGGCTCCGAGCGATATTCAGCTGGGCGATATCACATGGTTACTACAGCGACCCGAACCCCGCTGGTGAAGTCCTCAACGGCGCACTTCCACGATTGCCGCAGGTCCGGCAACACCTCCAGGCGTTGCCCTACAGCGAGGTTGCCCAAGCGATCGAAACTGTAGACGCGTCAACGGCGTCATTGTCGTCGAAGCTGTGCCTTCGGTTTCTTGTGCTCACTGCCGCCCGGAGCGGCGAGGCGAGAGGAGCCGTCTGGAACGAGGTCGATGTTGACGGCTGTGCGTGGACGATACCTGCGGTGAGGATGAAGGGAGGCGAGTTGCACCGGGTGCCGCTGAGCCGCCAGGCCCTGGAGGTGCTGGAAGGGGCACGGCCGTTGCGAGACCGGTCCGGCCTTGTGTTCCCGTCGCCGACGATTCAGGACCGTGAACTGTCTGATATGACCCTCATGAAAGTACTGCGGTCTACTGGCCTGGCAGAGAGGGCCACGGTGCACGGGTTCAGGACATCCTTCAGGACATGGACGCTGGAGCAGACGGATGCTCCGTGGGCTGTAGCTGAAGCTGCACTGGCGCACGGTTTGGGAAATCAGGTGGAGAAGTCGTACGCCCGGTCCGACCTGTTCGACAGGAGGCGGGAGCTCATGCAGGCTTGGGCGGACTACGTCATCCTCGCCTAGTGACCCTTTGCAGTTCACGGGAGCTGCGCCGTCGGTGCGCTCGGGCTCGAAATACCTGAGATCCTCGACACGGGTCCTGTGGACTCGTCCTCCCAATTGCCCTTTGTCGTGTCGCCTGGGTCGCCCAGGTCGCCCTTGGCGCGCGGACGCCGGGCGAGCCACGCTAGAATCTCACTTAGCCACCATCTGACGGCGCGAGCCCCGACCCTGATCGGCTGCGGGAACTGCCCTCGCCGCATCTCTCTGTAGATGGAACTTTCGCTCAGCGCAACCATAGCAACAACTTCGCCAATCTTCAGCAACCGGTCAGTGGAGTGCATTGGCTGATCCTTCCTCACTGAATCTCATCCGTTCGACATGCCGGACAATGTGATGGACGTTGTGATCGAATCGGCCTGCGTCAATAAGGGCGCGAGTTGTGCTAGGTGTGCTCCGGCGCGGCGACCAAGTCTGTTTCCTCCTCTTCCTGCGGGTACGCTTCCGATCGACCTCTCGGCGTTTAAGCAGTTTGTCAGGCATGGTAATGACCTCCGCGACTTTCTGGAGACGCAACAACGTCTCTGTGGAAGAAGCGTAAACAGTCTCACCAGCCGAAAGTGGGTCAAGAAGTATGAGGGGTTGGGAAATCGCATCGGGAGTCGTCCAGATGCGTGGGACTAAGCCTCAATCAGCTGGCCTACTGCTACCACCATGACATCACAGCGCATGCGCACGCTGGTTATCGAACGCTCCTCCAGGCCGCCTACTTCTGACCTGAGAGGGGACCCGGTGGAAGCAGGGGGCCAACCTTCGCACGCGCTTCGGCGTCATGCACCAGACCGGTGCGCTCGGAAATTGCCTCCCGGTGCCTGAGCAAAACGTGATCCAGGGGCTTCTTCCAGATCCGGTCTTTCCATATGCGAATCACAGTCTCTTCCGAGAAAAACAGCACCTCCGATACGATCCGACAGCCGGAGACTGACTTGCCTCGCGGCGCCACTCCGACCCTGTGCAGGGCCTTGATGGCGAAGTGAATCTCGACGTCACGCAGGAAGTCTGTCGAATCGAGCGGCCGATGGGCCGGCAATTGCTTCTGGGCGGGATAAGACCTGCGACCGCACGCAATCTCGGCCCACCACTTCAAGAGCAGTTTAGGGAAGTCTTTGTTTCCGGCAACAAGGATATCCGAAATACGGTGCAAGGCGTCGAAGTAGGCTGGACTGGTCTCGGAGATCTGGATGTAAGTTTCCAGATCGCGAGTTTTGCTCCTCTTAGAATCGTACAGAAAGTGGAGTACCAGGGCTCTTGTGACCTGTTGGGATTCATACACAGGGTCGAACGGGCCGATGGCCTGGGCTCTGGCCAGCAGACGCCTCGCAACACAGAGGCCCTCCCGATGGGAAGGACGACGTCTGCTGTCGGCGAGTTCATTTCGCTTCTTGCGCCTCTTACGCCGAGCCGCCCGTCGGTACAGCTCGGTCAGGAGCGGAAGTTCGGAAGTGCCCGACCACAGCTCTCTGGTCGCGGCTCTGATGTGGTCCACGACGGCCTCGCGCTCAGCTTCTCTATCCCCCCGCAAAGAGGCCCGGTGTAGGCGTGTCTTCGCATCCACAATTTCGGGACCGCCGGTCCCGAATCCCTGAGGGTTCAGGGCGAACTCCTCGATGGCCTGCAGGCGCTTATCGACGACCCACCGTAGGAAGGAAGCCGCCTCGGCCTCCCCTGTCTGTAACAAGCTCACTCCCCGTTCCCTCCTGTGGTGCTCCCTTCCTTGCCGCGCCACGCCCGGGTCTTTGAAGGGCAATTGGCACATATCCGACCCTCAGTGGCGTGCCTCAGGTCGACTGCAATGCCCGCGTCGGCCTCCGATGGTGCCCGGTCTGCGGTGCGCTCAACTTCGCCACGGCGGACCGAAAGCCCACACATTGAGTTTGGTCATATTGCCGGTTCAGCCGCCCTCGCTTTCAAGCGCTCGGATGGCTCCCAAGGGGATCCCATTCCACTAGGGAGTCCTTCCAATCGTAGCACGGCGTCTGAGCGATTCGGTCTTGGCGTGCAAGCCGGCGGGGTCCTGCAAAGTGAAGGGTCACCAGAACGCCCGTAGAGCGCCTCGGATGCGGCGGGATGTAACTTGACCCCTGAATTCCCCATGGGACGGCGGAATAGAGGCCCCAGCGGCCAATGCGTGGGGTTGCTGGCCTAGGACTAACCCCACCGGGCGTCCGGATGCGTGACAGCTGGCCGGAGCCATGCGGATGAGCGCCCCGTCCAGGACTTTGGGGAACACCAGGATCGACAGGGAAGATGCCGCCTCCGGCCAAGATCTTGAGTAGACGGTTAGCTGCTCGGACCAGGGAAGTTTATAGGCGACAGTGTTGAACGTGCCATGGTCTAAGCGTTCTTCATGACTGAGCGTATGACCCTGGAGTGACTGTTCGCGATGTCAGGCATCTCGAGAGGTCGGCGCTCCGATCCCCCGAACTATGACGGGGGATTGGCCCCGGCCGTTTCTAAAGACATCCGGACACAGATGCCGGTTGTTGAGCCTCTCGGTAGTTGTCGGGTCAATCCGGAGTCTTGCGGAACTCGTCCGGGAGTAGTCGACGCCGGCCAGGCGAATGGCGTTCGAGTCGGAATGACTGCCCCAAGCGACCTGTTCACGACGCCCGGCGTGTGCCAACTAAATCAGACGGCGAAGTGTGGGGCTTCATTGCCAATCGCCACTGGCGTTGTGCCACCCTGCCACGTTCCCGCTGACGTTGTCCGCCATGCACCGCTCGAGCCTGCCTGTACCCGGGACAAGAGCCCGCCTGCCCGCAGAGAGATTGCTCATCCTGGTGAGTGACGAGTGCCTGCTCGAATCCGTCATGAAGTCCCGTATGGATACGAAGAGAAGGCGGAGCTGGTGGTTTCGCGGGCTCGGTCGCACAACCGTCGAGTATCTGTGCATGGTAGGGGCCAGGCCGGTGTTTCAAGTTGCGGTAAGTAGCGCATTTCCTACCTGAAACCCTTATAAGAAAGAATATATTCACTGGCGCGCTGTTTTCTCTCCTACACATTTTCAATGCCTGCGCCTAAGCCGTTGACAGTCCATCAGCTGGTCTGCTGAGAGGCGAGAGCGCAACGCTCGCAGAGTGCACGTTAGACGCTTGGCCATGAGCTTGCGCCGAGTGGGATTCGAGCCTCACGCAATCATCACGCCGCCGGTTCTCGCACCGCTGGTGACCCGAGCATGTAGGCGGGCCAATTGCTCCACAACGCGGGGCGTCCATGAGCGAGCGCAGCCTCGTGTCTTCAAGATTGTCGGCATGTGGCCGCTGTCGAGGGCTCGGCTCACGAATCGGCTCGTTCTACGCCAGCCAGACACTAGTCGCCGGCTTCTTCCGGATTTTCTTTCCGCGTCTGCCAAAGAGGCTACATTAGCCAGCCTCTTGAAATGCAGCTGAGATTGTCAAACGCCGGTGGCTTATGAACTCCCGCCCGCATCTTGCAAGGATTCCTCAATCGCACGACGAGCAGGCCTGGTGAATTAAGGCGTTGAGGACTCCGTCGCGCAGGCTAGAGCGGCCAAGGAGCGTAGGCCCTAGCCTGGGGCTTCGTGTCTCTAGTCATTACCGGTTTCATACCTGAAAACCTTATATATGAGCCTGTCTCAAAAGTCTGATCTGGCAACAGGTATGTCTTCCGATGTACCTTTGATGCGACATTAGTTAGGGAGATTCTGAGATGCCGCTTCGACCGATGAACAGAGAGCAGATGTGGATGTTGCCGCCAAGGCTTGACGAGCTGTTGCCGTTGGATCATCCTGCGCGATTCGTGGCCGAGTTCGTCGACGTTTTGGACAGGGGTGCGTGGGCGGAGCTTGGCGTGGCGATAGAGAGTGATTCACTGGGAGCGCCAGCCTACCACCCCCGTGCACTGTTGAGTGTGTGGCTGTACGGCTTCATGACCGGGGTGCGCTCGTGCCGGAAGCTGGAGGCGGCCTGCCGGGACCAGATACCATACCTGTGGCTGACCGGGTGGCAGCATCCGGACCACAACACCCTGTGGAGGTTCTACAAAGGGCATCGGCAAGCCATGAGGAAGCTGTTCGAGCAGACGGTGCGCACGGCGGTGGCCATGAAGCTGGTGGACCTGGCGGTCCAGGCGGTGGATGGTACAAAGGTGGCCGCCAACGCCTCAGTGAACAGAAGCTACGATGCCGAGGGACTGAGTGGGCTGCTGGGTCGGTTGGACAAGGCGATAGACGACCTTGAGGCTCAGAACGAAGCAGGAGGAGACGCTGCCGTTGCCCATCTGCCTGGTGAGTTGGCCGACAAGGAGGTCTTGAGAGAGAAGGTGAGGCAGGCGATGGCCGACCTTGGGAGTCAGAAGCGCCATAAGCGTATCAATCTGACCGACATGGACGCCCGGCTTATGAAGGGCAGGCAGGGCATCGTGGCTGGCTACAACGCCCAGGCTATGGTCTCGCCCACGGACACGAAAGAGGGAGCGTCCGGCATGTTGGTCACCGCTGTGGACGTGGTGGAGCAGGCCAACGACAATGCCCTGCTGGCGCCGATGGTTGAGCAGGCCGAAGAGACGACGGGGACGAGGGCGCCGATGACGTTGGCTGACGCCGGATATTTCGCCGCGAGTCACCTGGCAGAGTGCGACCGTCGAGGTCAGCAGGTGGTGGTGTCAGAGGCAAGACAACGGTTCCTCAAAGACCCGTATCACAAGGACAGATTCACCTATGACGGGCACAGCGACAGCTTTACGTGTCCACAGGGGCAGACGCTCGAGTTCGTCCGGATACAGCATGCGAACAGAGTCCCGTTGCGCCTGTACCGGGCTTCCGGGGCCGTTTGTCAGGCATGCCCAGTCTTCAGGGTCTGTACCAAGGCCAAGGAGATTGGGCGAAGTCTGGCCATAGGGCCGCACGACGCAGTGCTACGTCGCCATCGCGCCTGGATGTCCACCGCAGCAGCCAAAGAGGCTTACGGGCTGAGAAAGCAGCTGGTCGAGCCGGTCTTCGGAATCATCAAGGAGCAACAGGGAGCACGGAGATTCCTGCTGCGTGGCCTCGCCAACGTGGCGGCCGAGTGGACCGTATTGGCCACCGCTTTCAACCTGCGCACCCTGTGGCGGGCCTGGCGCTCCCGCTCCTTCATCCAGCTACCCCACGGGCCGAATCTCCATCCCACTTCCTGATCCCAACTGGGCCGGCAATCACCCTTCGCCAATCCATCGCCACCTTCAACTCTCCCGGCAAGGGTTGTTCAATAAATCCCACCGGCTTAATCCAACTGCTCCTACCTCCCACCCTCTACATCACTTTTGGGACAGGCTCATATATAAATATATTCTTGGCGTTCGAGTTTTTTAACACGTGCGATCTTCTGTTCGAATCACCGAAATCAATGCGTTTTTTGACCCGACCAGCGGACCGGCGCTGGCACAGAGTCGATTGAAAGTAACGTATGGGCGATACGACCCTCAGGGCGGTCTGAGACCCCTCATACGAATGCAGTGCTTCGCCGTGCACCCTTAGCCGCATTGAGTGTTGATGACTCATGAACAGCGCAGTGGTGGCATCAACCTCGGATCCGGTCCCGGGTCCCTGAGACCTCAAGTTTGCGGTTGTCGATAGAGTGCCCTCGTTAGGTTTTCGATCTGTCTGCTGAGCCGCAACGGGTTTAGCGATAGATGTAGCATCTCGAGGACGACTCACCCAGGATCCTTCCTGCAAGTAATCCTCGCCGACGAGGTCAACCGAAGGGACCGCAGGCGGTTGGATCTGCGCTTCCAGAGGGGCGGCTTCGATCCGGTCTGCCGCCTCGAAGACTTCGACTGGTCCGAATACATCACCCTCGACCGCCGGCTCCTGGATGCCACCTTCTCACTCCAGTTCCTGGCACGCAACGATGACCTGCTCCCCGAAAGCTGAGCCAGTCATAATGCGAGTCTTGTGGGATGATACAAAGTGGATTAAAAGGAGGGTCGTCCCATGAAGAGGTCCCGATACAGCCCGGAGCAGGTCGCCTTCGGCCTGCGCTAAGCGAATGAGAGCATCCTAGTGGTCGAGCCCAATGTAACTGCCACGAGGGCTCTCAGGATGCCACGGGGTGAATGAAACGTTACACACCTGACTCCAGTGCCCCGCACCTCTCGGCGTGCCGCAGGGCGGGGCAGGGTCAGAGGAGAGGCGAGAAAGTGTAGGACCCTCGGCATCGAGGGTCCTACCGAAACAACCGGCCCGGTCGGATGTTTGCTGGCCCCGGCCTCGACGACCTTGAGCGCGATCGTTGCCAGCGCTTCACGTGTCCTGCGCAGCACGTCGGCCTCGTCTCCGAGCCCGCTAGTCTCGAGGTCGGCTACCTTGGTTGCCAGCGACGCGACCGCCTGCTTGAGCTGCTTATTCTCCTGTTCGAGTGCGCGCACGCGCTGGGCTGGCGTCTGCGAGGCTTGCCCTCCGCCTCTCCAGCGCCTGAGCGTGTCCGGCCTCAGGCCGAGGGCCTCAGCCGCCGCCGTCAAGCTCGCTCCCTCATTGACCATCGTCTGGGCCTGAGCGAGGAGACCGGCCCTCTGCTCCCGCGTGAACATGCCCGCCGGGCCATCCGGCTTCGGAGAGGGTTCTGGCGTCTGGGGAGTCGACTCCGACTGCTCATTCTTCGCCGCCGCGCTCCTGCTGTTCCGTGTATTCGGCTTCGTCACCTTCTTCGCCTGTTCCGTCGCCATGCTGTCGTCCTGCGCCGCTCAACGGCGTATGTGTGTGATGGAAGGAATGCTTGACCTCTGACGTGGCTGAAGAAATTTCTGCGAGCCCGTCGCGTCGACTCTACCCATCCGGCGTAGCAAACCATGCCCCGGCTGGGTCGGAAAACCGGACTCTCCTCCGTTTGACCTGAAGCGTTACGTCACTTAACCTCCTCAGCGTCACAACTGCCCGCGTACTCATTCGAATTCCGCGTGAGGGGCGCGTTCGTTCGCGCCCCCTGACGGCGTAATGAGAGCGGGTAGTTGTGACGACGAACCGCACCTCGGCCGACAGGGGGCATCTTATTCTGCTGCATGAGCGACCCTGAGAGATACTCTCGCATGGGACGTTATTGATTCTGCCCTCCTGGATGCCGAAGTCTTTGTACAAATGACGAAGGAGGGGTCTCATGCTCATCCGCACGGCCCGACGCTTGCTCGTAGGTGGACTATCGCTCGGCGCACTCTATCTGCTAGCCATAGTGACTTACGTGCTAGTCGATTGGGTCGGCGTCAGGTTTCACTCTGTCTGGTTCATCAACCGGTTCCATACCTCATTCATCGATGGCTTCCACCAGATCGACCTGGGAGCGATGCTCGCCGGGACGTTCGCCGTGTGGCTGTCCTACTGTTGGATCGCGTGGTCTAGAAGGCATGACGGCTGCATTACCCATGAGGGAGAGGGACGGGTCCGGGAGGATGGGGTGTTCTCGTGTCGAATCTGTGACTCGCTAAAAGGATCGCCTCACCTGTTCTGAGAGGTCCGAGCCACTTACACTCGTCGACCGGTAAGGGATGGCAGTTGGGATTTCCACTTCAGGTACCGTCCTCGGTTTCGGCCACGTCCTCATTTGCTACTTACCACAAGTAAGGACTGAGTAACATGCCTCGTGAAGGGAAACTCCTCGTCCTGGGACTGGGTGCCAACGTCTTGCCCCGACCACCGCAGAAGGTCCCCGCCTCAATGTGAAAATAGGCGGTGCGATTATACGCACTAATTGTGCGTTACATCTCTGGGATTCTCGATGGAGCTGTGGTAACTATTGTGGGAAGCATTGACGAACAGACACTAGTTTGTATTGAAATGCGAGTCCCCACAGCTCTATGGTCTTGGCTCTGATGTGGTCCACGATGGCCTCGCGCTCAACTTCTCTATCTCCCCGCATAGAGGCCCGGTGTAGGCGTGTCTCCGCATCCATCACTCCGGGACCGCCGGTCCCGAATCCCTGGGGGTCCAGGGCGTACTCCTCAATGGCCTGCAGGCGCTTATCGACGACCCACCGGAGGTGGGATGCCGCCTCGGCCTCTCCTGTCCGTAACAAGCTCACTCCCCTTTTCCTCCTGTGGTGCTCCCTTCCTTGCGGCGCGCCACGCCCGAATCTTGGAAGGTGATTTCGGACGTATCCCGCCCTCACCGGCGTGCCTCAGGTCGCCCGCAATGTCCGTGCGGCAGGGCCAGTGACTGGTCGATCGTGCGCTCAACCCAGCCACGGCGGACCGGAACCTCACTCACGGCGCCGGGGCCCCACGCATCCAAACGTGTCAAACGCCCGGATGGCTCCCTGGGCGATACCGCGCCCCCAGAGAGTCCTTCCCATGGTAGCACCGAGTCTGCCGCTACAGTCTTGGCGCGCAAGCCGGGGGGCCTGCAAAGTGAAGGGTCACGAGAACGCCCGCAGAGCGCCTCAAATGCGGCGGGATGTAACTTGACACCTGAATTCCCCATGGAACGGCGGAATTGGGACTACTGCGGCCAATGCGGAGGGTTGCGGGCCTCGGTCTAACCCCGCTGGGTGTCCGGATGCGTGACAGCTGACCGGAGCCATGTGGATGAGCACGGCGTCCAGGACCTCGACTAACAGCAGAATCGACAGGGAAAATGCCGCCTCCGGCCAAGATCTTGTGTAGACGGTTAGCGGCTCGGACCAGCGCAGTTCCTGGGCGAAAGTGTTGAACGTGCCATGATCTGAGCGTCCTGCATGACTGTGCGTATGACCCTGAAGTGCCCGTTCGCGATGTCAGGCATCTCGAGAGGCCGACGCTCCGTTACGCCGAACAATGGCGATAGATTGGCCCCGGCTTTTTCTCAAGACATGTGGACACAGATGCCGGTAGTTGAGCCTCTCGGTGGTTTTCAGGTCAATCCGGGGTCTTGCCGAACTCGTCCGGGACTAGTTCGACGCCGCCCAGGCGGATGGTGTTCGAGTCGGAATGACTGCCCCCTGAGGCTCGTTCACAACGTCCGGCGCGTGTCAACGAAATCGGACGGCGAAGTGCGGGGCTCCATTGCCAATTGCCACTGGAGTTGCGCCACCCTGCCACGCTCCCGCTGCCGTGGTTGGCCATGCAGCGCGCGAGCCTGCCTGCAACCGCGACAAGAGCCCGCCTGCCTGCGGAGAGATTACTCACCCTTGTGATTGACGAGTGCCTGATTGCATCCGTCATGAAGACCCGTACGCATACGAAGAATAGGCGGAGATGGTGGAGCCGTGGGCTCGGTCGCACAACCCTGGAGCATCCATGCAGGGTAGGCGCAAGGCCTGTGTTTCAAGTTTCCGCATGTAGCGTATTTCATAGCTGAAACCCTTACAAAAACTATGTCCCGTGGCGCAAAGTGTTTTGCCACACATATTTCCCGCCTGTTCCTCAGCCATTGTCAGTCCATCAGATGGTCTACTGAGAGGCGAGAGCCCAACGCTCGCAGAGTGCACGTTAGACGCTTGGCCAAGGGGCTTGCGCCGAACAGGATTCGAACCTCTCGCAACCAACACGCCGCCGGTTCCCGCACCGCTGGTGACCCGGGCATGTAGGCGGGCCAATTGCTCCACAACGCGGAGTGTCCATGAGCGCGGCCCCGTTCCTTCAACGTTGTCGGCATTTGGCCGCTGTCGAGTGCTCGGCTCACAGATCGGCTCGTTCTACGCTGGCCAGGCAGTGGTCGCCAGCTTATCCCGCATTTTCTTTCCGCGTCTCCCAAGGAGGCTACTCTAGCCAGCCTCTTGAAATGCAGCTGAGATTGTCAAACGCCAGTAGCTTATGAACTCCCGCCCGCATCTTGCAAGGATTCCTACGTCGCACGACGAGCAGGCCTGGTGAATCAAGTCACCGAGGGCTCCGTCGGGCAGGGTAGAGCGGCCAAGGAGCGTAGGCTCCAGGCTGGGGCTTGGTGTCTCCAGTCATTACCGGTTTCCTACCTGAAAACCTTATATATATAAATATATTCTTGGCGTTCGAGTTTTTTCACACGAGCGATCTTCTGTTCGAATCACCGAAATCAATGCGTTTTTTGACCGGAACAGCGGACCGGCGCTGGCACAGAGTCGATTGAATGTAGCGTATGGGCGATACGACCCTCAGGGCGGTCTGAGACCCTTCTAACGAATGCAGTGCTTCGCCGTGCACCCTTAGCCGCATTGAGAGTTGATGACTCATGATCGGCGCAGTGGCGGCATCAACCTCGGATCCGGTCCCGAATTCCTGAGACCTCAAGTTTGCGGTTGTCGATAGAGTGCCCACGTTAGATTTCCACTCTGTTTCGTAAGCACTGTTTGTAGCTTCATGTTTTCGTGTTCGATCTGTCTACTGAGCCGCAGCGGGTTTAGTGACAGATGTAGGTTTACCAGGACAACTCACCCTGGATCCTTCTTGCAGGTCATCCTCGCCGACGAGGTCAACCGCAGGGCCACAGGGGGTTGGAGCTGCGCTTCCAGAGGGCCGACTCCTCGATGCCGTCTTCTCACTCCGGTTCCTGGCACGCAACGAGCACGTCCTGCTCGTCGACCCTGCCGGCGTGGGTAAGAGCTTCATCGCTCAGGCCATCGGTTACGCAGCCGTCAGGGCCGGTCACTCCGTCCGCTTCCTGCGCGCCGCCGACTTCTTCAGAGTAATGGCCCAGGCGAGAGTCGATCACTCCACCGACAGGACCTTCCGCTCCTTCCTCTCCCCGGACCTGCTCATCCTCGACGACCTCGGCCTGCACAGGATGACCCAACAGCAGTCCATCGACCTCTACGAGTTGGTCATTGCCAGGCATCGAAGGGCCAGCTTCGTCATCGCATCAAACCGGGCGGTCGACGAGTGGCTGGGCCTCTTCGACGATCCCATCTTGGGCAATAGCGCTCTCGACCGGCTCGCCAACGCCAGCTACCAGATCGTCATAGAGGGCCAGAGCTACCAGGAGCGCCTGTCGCCCCACAAAGCCCTGTTGGATGGAAGGGAGGTGGTTGACCCGCAGACAGCACGGTGAGTAAAGTCCGCTTACCGGCCCCCAGGGTGGCTCAATGATCATGGCGACCACTGGCCTATAGGTCCTGGCGAATGACACAGCTTCGTGTCTCCAGTCATTACCAGTTTCATACCTGAAAACCTTATATAAATAAATATATTTTTGGCGTTCGAGTTTTTTAACACGTGAAATCTTATGTTCGAATCACCGAAATCAATGCGTCTTTTGACCAGAACAGCGGACCGGAGCTAGCACAGAGTCGATTGAATGTACCGTATGGGCAGTACGCCCCTCAGGGCGGTTTGAGGCCCCTCATACGAATTCAGTGCTTCGCCGTGGACCCTTAGCCGCATTGAGTGTTGATGACTTAGGATCGGTGCAGTGGTGTCATCAACTTCGGATCCGGTCGCGGGTCCCTGAGTCCTCAAGTCTGTGGTTGTCGTTAGTGTGCCCGCGTTAGATTTTCACACTGATTCCGAGGCACTATTCTTAGCTTCTTGGTTTCGTCTTCAATCTGTCTGCTGAGCCGCAGCGAATGTAGCGATAGATGTAGGTTCTCCAGGACAACTCACCTGGGCTGCGCAGCATGCTGTTCAGCCGGATCGGCCTCATCGCCTCGATTCCGCTGAGTTCGAAGACCTCTCGACCAAGGTCTGGATGCCATCATCCATTGCGTGAAGTCGACTTGGAAGGCGTCATCCTTCTCGATATGCGCCTAGCCGAGACGCCAGAGAGACTGCAGCGCCTTCACACAGGCATCACGTGGATGGCCACTATCACTGAATCTCTCGACGCATAGCCACTCGCCGCTTAGATGGATTCTAGAGACCCTCCATGAAGAGGACTGTGACGCATACCCGGCAATGGGCTGAAGCGGATTACGGTCATAGAGTGACAATAGTGCGTCCGTTACCAGGGTGCTTTCGGGAAAGGAGTCCAGTTGTCCCAGGCCGAAGAGAGCCACACAGTGGGCCGTCTTCGGACCAACTCCCCGCATCATTGTCCTTAACACTTGAACGATGTGCCCCGTCGATTGCCCCCGGAGCATTTCGAGCTGCCCCGCCTCGACAAATCGTGCAGCCTGGTAAATGCGCATGGGCATCTCTCTCAGGCCACGAATGCGCCTTGGCTTATCGGCCTGATCCGACCAGAGTTCTTTCAGTTTGGCGATGCCGATGTGCGAGAACATCTGGCCGGCACTTGGAAATGAGTATCTGTCGTGCGGTAAGGGCTCACATTCCCAAGAGGCTTAGGCGATCTTGTCCATACTGTCGGCGGTCGCTGCGGTCGGCTCACGCAGCTGGCAGTGGTCGCCGGGCTTCATTCGCATTTTTCCGCGTCTCCCAAGGTGGCTACTGTTGCCGGCCTCTTGTAATGCACCTGTTGATTCGCCTGCCTCCTGGGCAACCGGCGCTGCGGCCGCAGTCACGCCATCAGACGCTACTGCCCTTCTCCGACTTTGGCCGGGATGTTCTTTCTACGGTCTCGCGGATACGGACGCCTACGTGCGCGCCTGTGCCCTGCGGTGCTTTCATACATCCCCTGCGCGTCGAGCAACCTTGGAACAATTATCTGCCTAAAGTCCCTCTTGCAATGCACATTGGAATCCTGGTGCCCTGACCCTTCTCAAGATTGTCGACTCCCTACTCGGACAGGCTGCTTCTGTCGAGCCGATTCCAATGCTGAGAGTTCGAGTCAAGTTTCGTGGCCGGGAGTGTCCTCGGCGACAGCATCGAGTTCGCCTTAGGGTGCTGGCGTGCGGGTCTTCCCGGGCCAAGCCAAAGCTCATGACCCTCGAGCGAGGCTAGCCAAATGTCACAGTGTCGCGTGCGGCGTTGATTGCATCGCGGAACTCAATCGCCGCCGCCCTCGCTGCGTCAGCGTAGTCTGGACCTACCGAGGCGTAGATTATGTCACGTGATGAATTGAAGACTGCGCCCATTCCTCGAGAGTCAAGCGCGGCGCGAACAGTTTCCTCTATGTCTCCCCCTTGTATGTCTCCCCCTTGCGCGCCCAATCCGGGGATCAGGATGGGGAGTCCAGGGTACATTGCCCGGGTGTGAGATAGTTCCGAGGGATAAGGTGCACCGACGACGATTCCGAGGTTGCCCTTCGTATTCCACGTCTCGGTCAGCGACACCAGATGGGCATACAAGGGCGACTCGTTCACCTCAAGCATCTGGAGGTCGTCGCCTCCCGGATTGGAGGACTTCGCCCAAACGTAGACGCCTCTATCGCCATACGAAGCGAACGGTTCAATGCTCTCGCCGCCCGCCCAAGCATTCACGGTAACTGCATCGACTCCCCACACTTCGAATGCCGCCCTCGCATACTCGGGGGCTGCAATTGCGTCGCCGCGCTTAGCATCCAGGATTACAGGGACATTCCTAGCCTTGGCGACCGCGACCGTCTCCTCGAGAGCATGCAGGCCCTGCATCCCCTCGGCCTCGAAGAACGCAATGTTCGGCTTGAATGCACTAGCTACATCCGCCGTTGCATCGATGATTGCGCAAGTGAAACCAGCCAAGTCGTCGACCGGCATGCGGGCCCGACGGGGGTCCAGTCCTACACAGAGCAACGATTGACGACTGCGTTGGGCTTCTTCTAGGTAGTCGAAGAACTGGGACAATGCATTTCCTTTCGCATTTCAGCGCCTTAGGTCTTCATGCAGCCATGGCAGGCAACGCCACATCGCAAGACCTCTAGCTGTGAGACTGTACCACTGCTTGCTGGAGCGAAGATCCCCCGGTGAAATGAGGGCCCAGACTCTGGTCCCAATTCGCCTTGACGCAAAAGTTGGCAATCTGCTTCGGCCGAGTCACTTCGATCTGATCCAAGCAGCGAACCACTATCGATTCACCCTTGCTGATCAGGGCCGGGTTAATCTGGTTATGCGGCTCCTGTGATGGTCATCTGGTTGCTCACAGAATCCTTGAGGCTCAGCGATGGCAACGGACTGGGCCGGCCATCTCCAGCTCCTTCACTAGCTCCGTTCGTTTCCTGTACGAGCCGATTGCGGAGTCACGTCGGCAATGTGTCGCACATCTGTGACGAAGTCGATTACATGATCAGGGGGTTGGAGGTCGACCGGATACTGCCGACCTCGCCGGATCCAAGTGGCCTTCATTCCGAAGCGTTTGGCTCCATCGATGTCGGCTAGAGGATTGTCTCCGATGAACATGACCTGTTCGGGACTCGTGAGTCCGGTCGCCATCAGGGCATCGCAGAATATCCTAGGGTCAGGTTTGGCATAGCCAGCCTCTTCGGAAACAATAATGAATGAGGCGAGTTGATCTAAGCCCGCTGCCCGACACTTGCGGCGCTGGTTCTTCGATCCGTTTGTGACGATGCCCCACGGCAACTGACGATCGTTGAGATTGGCAAGCAATCGATTAACCTCCATGTCCGGCCGCACTTGTCGCACCATCGCGGAGCGGTACCACCCTGTCAGAGACCTCATGTCGACGCCAGCCTCGGGCCACTCGTTCAGCCAACGCGCAAACATCTCTTCCTTCTTAGCATAGCCGTCACCGTCCCATCGAACCATCATCGCGACCGTATTGTCACGAGTAACGGATGTGGTGGCGCATAGGTGCTCTTCGTAGAAGTTTCCAGCAATCCTTAGGAAAGTGGCCTGCCTATCGAGCAGGGTGTTGTCCAAGTCAAATACCAGTCCGTTGACGGTAGTGTCCAAGCCTTCCTCCGATCCGGCAAGAAGCAGATTATGGAACCGAATAGCAGTCCTTCCTCTGAAGAGGCCTATAGCCCCAAGGTGGACCTTAACGCGAACGTGTAGAAGTTCACCCTGGTCGCAGGTCTTCTGCCATCCGGCCCATGCCTGCCAGAACGCGTGCATCGACTCATGCATCAGGGTCCAGGGGTCAGTGCTTTATACTAGGTGAATGGCTCTCCGCGCTGTCTTCTTCGACCTCGACGAAACGCTGCTCGACACTAGCGGGACTAGTCGCGCGCGGGGGGAGCGGATCACCATGATGTTGAAGCGCGAGCTGCCAGACCTGGACGGCGCCTCCTTCCTCGAGCGTCTCTTAGAGGGTGTCTAAAAAGCATTGGAATGCGCAAGCCGGCGCAACATCAACCCGGTCATTGCGGCGTAGATCCATGCTTCAGTGGTCTGCGGCAACTCTTCGTAGTCCTTGCTCAGTCTCCGGTACCTCCCCAACCATGCGAACGTGCGCTCGACGACCCAGCGGCGGGGAATGACCTCGAAAGTGTTCTGGTGCGCTGGACGCCGCACCAACTCCAAGGTCCACCCACCAACATTCCTGGCCCATAACACCAGCTTGCCAGCGTAGGCCCCATCCGCCCAGATCCGCTCCAGACGCGGGAACCTGCCTACCAAACGCATAAGCGCTAGCCTGGCCCCGTCGCGGTCCTGAACGTCGGCCGCATGCACTACCACAGCCAACACCAATCCCATAGTGTCTACGATGATGTGCCGCTTTCTTCCACAGACTCTCTTACCAGCATCATAGCCGCGAGGCCCCCCTTTTCGGTCGTCTTGACCGATTGGCAATCTATGATCGCCGCACTGGGAGACACGTCTCTGCCTTCAGTAACACGCACTTGGTCACGCAGGGCTGCATGGACCCGCTCCAAGCTCCCATCCCGCCGCCAGGTGCGAAAGTAGTGGAACGTGGTTCGCCATGGGGGCAGATCGTGGGGGAGCATCCGCCACGCGCACCCGGTGCGCAGCACATAGCGGATAGCGTTGACTACCTCCCGTCGGGGGTACTTGACTGGCCGGCCTCCAGGCTTGGGAGGTGGCAACAGGGGTTCCAGCAGTTGCCATTCCCGGTCGCTCAGGTCGCTGGGATATGCTTTGCGCTACATGATTCATGACTCTAAGCAATTGCCCAACGTCGCCTCTACGCGAATTCTGTACCCTTTTTAGACACCCTCTTAGAGAAAAATCCGAAGACGGGCTGTGCACTCGGCGTCGCCCCTCTCATTGAGGAACTCGGACTCCTGGAGACATCCTTGGGCCATCAGGTGATTGAGCTCTGGTTCTTCCAGGGCTGCCTCGACCTCACCCGGATCCTTCCCGGTGCGGAGGAGGCTCTGCGAGCGATTAGCCAGATCTACACGTTAGGAGTAATTACGAATGGCCTAGAGTATCGCCAACGAGCCAAGTTCGAGAGCCTTCCGATTCACGAGCTTTTCGACGTCTTCCTTACGAGCGAATCGGCTGGCGCCGAAAAGCCTTCCCCGGAGATCTTTCAACTCGCGCTTGGCCGAGCCGACGTCCTGCCGTCGGAAGCTGCGTTCGTCGGTGATCGCCTCGATGTTGACGTGCTCGGTGCGCAACAGGCGGGTATGACGGCGATTTGGGTCGATCACCGGGGCCGCGTTCCAGCGGGCTCCGGTCCGGAACCAGATGCGACCTTAACTGACTTTGGCGAACTGCCGTACATTCTGCTGCAATTGGAAGCTAAGCAGGGCGGGTAGGCAGAGACCTCACAGGGCAGAGGCTGTGGCGGCCTTAGAAGAGAGTCTGCCGTCCGCCGACCAGGGATTTCCAGAGGACAAGGGTCGTATGCAGGAGTATGTGAGGGGCCTTCTGCTCGTCGAGCGGGGGATTGTGTCAACGCCGAGATACCAGAGCTTTGCCTTTCGTACACGTTGCCCGCCAACCTCAGCCTGCCGAGCCCTCCAAAGTTATCCTCTGCCCTGATGAGGTTTGGGCTACGAGAGGCTGGCAGGCTGTCAGTAGACAGCGGTAGGCCGTGTGGGGGTGCGACACCACTAGCCCGGTCCTCCCCGAAAGATCGGACGGCCGGTGGCACAGTCGCCGCTCGGTATCGACCTCGACAATGCCGGGGAGGTCGTCGAGGCCGTCGCAGGCTCCGTTCTTCCTTCAGGCCCGTCCGCATATCGGGCCCGAGCCGGGAATCGACGACATGCCGAGCTGTCAAGGGCGGGGCGATCTTGTGCCACGTGGTGTCGACGCTCAGCGATTATGTCCGCCTAAGTGCCAAGGGAAAATGTCCTCTGAGTAGATTGCCATGCTAGCTGATTACGGTACTTCCGACGTTGCGCGAGCGCGCCATGGGTGGGGTTTCGGCATTCATGTACTTCCTTGCAGTGTCCCGGTGGATGCCCACTTCCCGGGCGATCCCACGGATGGACAGGCCCTTGCGTTTCGCCTTCTGCACCGCCTTCCATCTCGCCGTCTGTAGTGGGGTGGGCTTTCTGGGTCGCGGAGTCACAGTCCTGCGAACTCTTGCGGCGCCGTTGCGGTCGGCATCGTCGCGGAGTCTGTCCGCTTCGAGCATTGTGCCCATTGACTCCACTTCGTCCTCCGGCCTCCTGATGACACCGTTGGTGTAGCGGCTGGGACCGGTCGTGTGTACGGTCCGCGTGCCGAAGCTGCGCAGGATACCTGGTCGCGGAGGCGCTTCCTGGGAGGCGACGATACGCCCTTCGTGTTGCACTGACAGCCGGCCGTCCAGTGCTTCGAGCACTTCCACCGCCGACCCGGCAAAGCTCGGTCGAGCCTGATCGGGAAGCAACTGCAGGGTGCGCCAGCGGTACTTCACAGTGTTGTCCCGGCCAACCCGGCGCCTGTACTTCAGGCATAGGACTGTGTCCAGGCACGTCCCCGGATCCAGGACCCGATACGCGGTGTCTGCGTGTTGCGACGGCACACCAAAACGTTCATTGAAGCGGGGAAGGAAGTCGTTGAGCACGCGGTTGGCGTCATCGATGGTGGTCGAGCCTGCGAGCCTCAGCTCCGTGACCAACCTGTCCTGAAGTGTGCCCGCGGCGCGTTCCACTCGGCCTTTGGCTTGCGGCGACCGTGCGAATATCAGCTGTACGCCGATCTCACCCATCGCGCGAGAGAACTGGGTGGGGGCGGAGGCGGTCTCTGACGGCGGCGTGTGCTTGAAGACGCCATGGCGGTCTGAATAGAGTGCGAGAGGTATGCCGTAGCTCCGTATCAGAATCCGCATCAGCAGTAAGTAGCTGCGGGTGTTCTCCAACTCGCAGAACAGGGCGTTGACGACACAGCCGGTAGCGTCGTCGACCGCCAGCAGCAACGTGAACTGGGGGCCATCTTCTCCCAGCCATCTGTGGTAGCTGCCGTCGATCTGTATCAGCATCCCCTCGCGGGCCATCCGCTGCCGTCGAACACGATGCTTCGGCGGCCTTCGACGGCGAGGGTTGCTCACACCGGCGTCGGTCAGTATCTTGCGCAATGTGTTACGTCCGATGTCTATGCCCTCTCGCTCCCTCAGCAGTTCGCTCAAATGCGTGTGGTTGACTCCCGCGTATCGGGTCCGCGCCAGGACCACCACGTCGGTCGCCAACGGGTGCGGTGTAGCGTTGGCCGGTCTGAGACCTCGATTGCCGTGAGCGAGTGCGGCTGCGCCGTCCCTTCTGTAAGCCGCCAGAATACGCCTGGTGTGGCGCGCGCTCACTCCCATCAACGTGGCTGCCTGCTCCGTGGTCATATGGTCCGCCACCAAACTGTTGAGAACCTTTTATCCTTGCCTGCTCTTTCTGTGTCAATGTCACATGCTCCTTCATGCGGACATTTTCGCTTGACAGTTAGCGAGGACTTAATCGCTGAGCAACAACACCACGTGGCGGAGCAAAGGCGTACCATTGGGCGGTCAGTGTTTGTTGATGGCCAGCATAAACGTCCTCCCTAACAGGCCAGCAAGAATGTCACATTATGGAGAATGTGACATTGACTCAAAAGGAGCAGGCAAGGTTACAGGTCCTCAACAGCTTACTGGCAGGGCACATGGCTCTGGATCAGGCGGCCACGTTGATGGGAGTGAGCGCACGCCACACCAGGCGCATCCTGGCGGCTTACAGCAAGGAGGGAGCAGCCGCACTCGCTCATGGTCATCGTGGACGCCGAGCACCCAACGCGACACCGGAGCCGCTGAGGTCAGAGGTCCTGCGTCTTGCTGGATCCCGCTACCTGGAAACTAACCACACTCACCTGAGTGAGCTGCTCAGGGAGCGTGAGGGCATAGAGATCGGTCGGACCACACTGCGGCGCATCCTGGCGGGCGCAGGCCTTCAGAGCCCACGCCGCCGTCGGCCGCCCAAGCACCGCATTCGCCGGCAGAGGATGCCCCGTGAGGGGATGCTGATACAGGTGGACGGCAGCCATCACCGGTGGCTTGGAGACGAAGTTTCGCCCTTTGCGCTGCTGGCCGTGGACGACGCCACTGGCATCGTGGTCAACGCCCTGTTCTGCGAGCAGGAGAACACCCGTGACTACTTCCTGCTGATGAGGGGTCTGATACAGCGCTACGGCATACCCATTGCTCTCTACACCGACCGGCACTCAGTCTTCAAGAACGTGCCCGGGTCCGGGCTAGCACGTGCACCCACACAGTTCAGTCGTGCGATGGACGAGTTGGGTGTGCAGATGGTGTTCGCCCTTTCGCCGCAGGCGAAGGGCAGAGTGGAGCGCACAGCTGGAACCCTCCAGGATCGGCTGGTAACTGAGCTTCGGCTCGCAGGCGCAACCACCATCAAGGAGGCCAACGTCGTGCTGAAGGAGTTCCTCGTCCAGTTCAACACTCGCTTCGAAGTGCCTGCACAGCACCCTGAGGCTGCCTACCGGATGTTGGAGCCGGACGTGAGTCTGGATAACGTCCTCTGCTTCAGGCACAGCCGCAGGGTGGCCAGGGACAACACTGTTAAGTACAGGTGGAGAACGCTTCAGCTGCTGCCGGGGACGGAGCGGCGCAGCTACGCCGGAGCGGTGGTCGAGGTCCTGGAAGGCCTGGATGGGCAGCTGGCTGTGCGGTACCGGGGAGAGATCATCCCCAGCCAGGAGGCGCCACCCCGTCCCGGCAGACTCAGAGGCCTGACCGGCCCTTCCTCAAACGGGTCGGCCCAACACGGCGGCCTCAACGGTCTGGGCAGGCGCTGGGAGGTGATCCTGGCGTAACTCGACGCCGGGACCGACATCTCCGATTCTGACAACGTGGTCGAAGAAAGCGGCGCAACCATAGTCCGCAGAGCCGTTGCCACGCCGCGTAGGAAACCCACTCCACTTCAGACGGCAAGATGGAAGGCTGTGCAGAAGGCGAAGCGCAGGGGGCTGTCGATTCGAGGCGTCGCCCGGGAAGTGGGCATCCACCGGGACACTGCGAAGAAGTACATGGAGGCCGAGAGTCCACCCTTGTACCCAGATCGGGTCCAGTAGGGGACATCTGTTAACCTCACGGGTAACACCAGTGACATTTATGCTGGCCACTTAGCCGGACATTTATCCTGACCATCGACATTATCACTCCGCCGTTTACAATCTGCGTTTACTCCGGGGGGTCCTTGTCTGAAAGCAGAAGTAACCGCCTTCCTCGCTACTCCGCTGACTTCGATGTCCTTGCCGGGGATCTTCACCGGGTCTCCTTGTCTTCAAGGGACGGCCGCCCACGTGTCGCCATCGACGGGACTAGCCCGCGACTTGACACGAGCCGGCTCCGTTGGTATAGTTGTCTCGGTACACAAGCTCCCGGATTCCACACCCTTCTTTGAGAGGTGGGTCACCATGAGATTGGCCCTGGGCGATGTCACCGAGTTAACCGACGAGATTCTCGCCTTTGGGGCGCAGGTGGGAGCCACCGACGTCATCGTCAACCAGGAAGCGGTGCCGTCTGAGAAGGGGTACTACGACTATCTTGATCTACTCCACATGCGTACCAAGATCGAGGACGCGGGGCTCAAGCTGTTCGCCATCGAGAACATCGCGCCGAAGTATTGCGACAAGATTCTCGCGGGCCTGCCCGGTCGCGACGAGCAGATCGAGAACTGGTGCAAGTCCCTCACCAACATGGGTAAGGCAGGCATACCCGTGCTGGGCTACCACTTCATGGTCCTGAGCGTGTGGCGGACCTCCTTCACCACTCCAGGCAGAGGCGGCGCCAGGGTGACCAGCTTCGACTACGAGCTGGTGAAGGACGCTCCGCTCACCGAGCTGGGGGAGATCAGCGACGAGCAGATGTGGGACAACTTCACCTACTTCATCAAGGCGGTGATTCCCGTAGCCGAGAAGGTCGGCGTCAAGATGTGCCTCCACCCCGACGACCCGCCGGTCTCGCCCATCGCCGGCATCGCCAGGATCTTCCGCAGCCATGAAGACTTGGTGCGGCTGACGGAGTTAGTGCCCAGCGAATACAACGGCATCGAGTTCTGCCAGGGGACCATATCGGAGATGCCGGAGGACGTTCTCGATGCCATTCGCTACTTCGGGAGCAGGAACAAGATCGGCTTCGTCCACTTCCGCAACGTCTCGGGCCCTGTTCCCACCTTCGACGAGACCTTCATCGACGAGGGTCACGTCGACATGCTGGAGGCCATGAAGCTCTACAAAGAGGTAGGCTTCGATGGCCCCATGATGGATGACCACGTGCCGCAGATGATCGGTGAACCAGGGCACTTTTCAGGGTACGGGTATCGCAGCCGCGCCTACGCCCTCGGATACATGAGGGCGTTTATGGAGGCCGTGGAGGCGATGGGCTGAGCCTCCCCGTGGGCCGGACGAGTACCAGGAGGTGTCATGAGGATCCTGTTGACCTCGGCGTCATTGCCACTGACCCAGGTGCTTGCAACCGCGCTCACCGGCGCCCATCAGGTCCGCCTAACGGACACGAAAACAGTCTCGACCGGTAGGGGGACGTTCTTTCGCTCCGACCTGAGCCACGAGCCGCCTACCAATGATCTGGTCAGGGGTATGGACGCGATAATCCACTCAGGTGACGGTTGCGCCGAAGCGGGGCTGCCGGTTTGGCTCGGCCTGCGCGACATCAACGAGGATGGCACGATGCAATTTGGCGAGAGCCTTTGAGACCTTGCCTCGGCGCTCAGAGGGAGGACGGTGGGCATGATTCTCCTCATGTGCAGTCAACCGGAGTCCATCTCGGCAGGACTGCCCATCCTTCGGGACGCGTTCGACGGACCCGTAGGTGCCTACCCGAACACCGGGTACAACCCGCGGGGACGACTTGGTGCCCTGAAATACGATACCGGTACGGAGGTGTTTCCCTCTCGCGGAGGCGGTACGCCGTCGAAACTCGCTGAATTCGCCCGCGAATGGATTGAAATGGGCGCCCAGGTTGTCGGAGGCTGCTGCGGGATGGGCCCAGCGTACACGCTGGTCATGCGACCGGTAGTAGACGCGGCCCGAGGGAGCTGAGGCCTGCCGACACCCATGCAATGTTAGCTGTGGAGGTGAGATAGGTCATGGCAATGTATCAGCAGCTCAAAGATCGGCTAGGCGACGGTGAAGTAGTCATCCTCGATGGTGCCGTCGGCACACAGCTCCAGGACATGGGCGTGCCCATGCATCCCGTGGGCTGGTGCGCCCCCGCCAACGTCACCCATCCCGGTACGGTGGAGCTCATGCACGAACGGCACATAAGAGCCGGGGCCGAAGTGATCACTACCAACACATTCGCCACGATGCGGCCCAGGCTGGAGGGGGCCGGATATGGCGACAGGGTCCAGGAGATCAATATCCAGGCAGTGCGACTTGCGCAGGAGGCCAGGGACCGCGCTGCCAACGATCGGCCTGTATACATCGCTGGCTCCCTGTCAGGCCACATGATTACCCTGGATCCAAGCTCGGGCGTCGTAAACAGCAGGTCTACGACGGGCCGCTACACTACGGCAGAGTTGGAGGCCTACAGTGCGGAAGTGGCGGACATCCTGGCCGAGGCGGGCGTCGATTTCTTTCTGATCGAACTCGTGGGCGCCGACAACGAAGCGAGGCTAATCCTGACGGAGGCCGCGAAAACCACGGGCCTGCCAGTGTGGGTGGGTTTAACCGCATCCATCAACCCGTCCGGTGGGAATGTGCTGGCCAGGGACAACTTCCTTCGCCAGCCGTCTCCTCTGAACGTCGAGGTCAGGCAGATAGACCATGACATAAGCCTTGCCGACGAGATAGCTCAGATCGCTCCGCTGGAACCGGATTTAATGGCGGTATTCCACTCCAAATTCGCTGACACGAACGCGGGGCTGGAGGTGATGCGCAGGGGGTGGGATGGTCCCATGGGCGTATACCCTGACGCGGGACGGCAGGATTACGTCAACCTGTGGCAAGACCTCAACGTCCAGAACGAGGAGTCCGTCGACCAATTCACGGAAGAGGCAGAGAAGTGGGTGGATATGGGAATCCAGGTCATTGGCGCATGCTGCGGGTTCGGCGTCGACTACATCAAGCCGCTGCGAGAGGCCCTGCCCAACCGCATCTCGTCACCATGAAAAGGTGTCTAGACCAGCTCGTTAGCGGATAGACGTAGGCTGCTTCAGCTCCTTCGACTCTGAACACTGACACGTGAGGACGGCAGATGAACGTCATCTGGATCGTCGCCGATACGTTTCGGCGGGACCATCTTGGCGCATACGGGATCGATTTCATACACACACCGTCGCTGGACTCTCTGGCATCCCGGTCAGTCCGTTTCGACAGCCACTACGCAGCGGCCTTTCCCACGATGCCGACGCGGGCCGACCACTTCACCGGGCGCTGGACGATGTGGTTCATGGGCTGGGAGCCTTTCGCCAAGGGCGTCACCACCCTTCCTGAGATGTCAAGGTGTCGACGCTCAGCGATTATGTCCGCCTAAGTGCCAAGGGAAAATGTCCTCTGAGTAGATTGCCATGCTAGCTGATTACGGTACTTCCGACGTTGCGCGAGCGCGCCATGGGTGGGGTTTCGGCATTCATGTACTTCCTTGCAGTGTCCCGGTGGATGCCCACTTCCCGGGCGATCCCACGGATGGACAGGCCCTTGCGTTTCGCCTTCTGCACCGCCTTCCATCTCGCCGTCTGTAGTGGGGTGGGCTTTCTGGGTCGCGGAGTCACAGTCCTGCGAACTCTTGCGGCGCCGTTGCGGTCGGCATCGTCGCGGAGTCTGTCCGCTTCGAGCATTGTGCCCATTGACTCCACTTCGTCCTCCGGCCTCCTGATGACACCGTTGGTGTAGCGGCTGGGACCGGTCGTGTGTACGGTCCGCGTGCCGAAGCTGCGCAGGATACCTGGTCGCGGAGGCGCTTCCTGGGAGGCGACGATACGCCCTTCGTGTTGCACTGACAGCCGGCCGTCCAGTGCTTCGAGCACTTCCACCGCCGACCCGGCAAAGCTCGGTCGAGCCTGATCGGGAAGCAACTGCAGGGTGCGCCAGCGGTACTTCACAGTGTTGTCCCGGCCAACCCGGCGCCTGTACTTCAGGCATAGGACTGTGTCCAGGCACGTCCCCGGATCCAGGACCCGATACGCGGTGTCTGCGTGTTGCGACGGCACACCAAAACGTTCATTGAAGCGGGGAAGGAAGTCGTTGAGCACGCGGTTGGCGTCATCGATGGTGGTCGAGCCTGCGAGCCTCAGCTCCGTGACCAACCTGTCCTGAAGTGTGCCCGCGGCGCGTTCCACTCGGCCTTTGGCTTGCGGCGACCGTGCGAATATCAGCTGTACGCCGATCTCACCCATCGCGCGAGAGAACTGGGTGGGGGCGGAGGCGGTCTCTGACGGCGGCGTGTGCTTGAAGACGCCATGGCGGTCTGAATAGAGTGCGAGAGGTATGCCGTAGCTCCGTATCAGAATCCGCATCAGCAGTAAGTAGCTGCGGGTGTTCTCCAACTCGCAGAACAGGGCGTTGACGACACAGCCGGTAGCGTCGTCGACCGCCAGCAGCAACGTGAACTGGGGGCCATCTTCTCCCAGCCATCTGTGGTAGCTGCCGTCGATCTGTATCAGCATCCCCTCGCGGGCCATCCGCTGCCGTCGAACACGATGCTTCGGCGGCCTTCGACGGCGGGGGCTGCTCACACCGGCGTCGGTCAGTATCTTGCGCAATGTGTTACGTCCGATGTCTATGCCCTCTCGCTCCCTCAGCAGTTCGCTCAAATGCGTGTGGTTGACTCCCGCGTATCGGGTCCGCGCCAGGACCACCACGTCGGTCGCCAACGGGTCCGGTGTAGCGTTGGCCGGTCTGCGACCTCGATTGCCGTGAGCGAGTGCGGCTGCGCCGTCCCTTCTGTAAGCCGCCAGAATACGCCTGGTGTGGCGCGCGCTCACTCCCATCAACGTGGCTGCCTGCTCCGTGGTCATATGGTCCGCCACCAAACTGTTGAGAACCTGAAGCCTCGTCTGCTCTTTCTGTGTCAATGTCACATGCTCCTTCATGCGGACATTTTCGCTTGACAGTTAGCGAGGACTTAATCGCTGAGCAACAACAGTCGGGGCGGAGTAGAAGTGGACCACCGCCCGTAAACAACTGGAACCTGGCGTAGTTGAGGTTACCGGCAGCTTGACGCGCTAGGCGTCGTGCCCGTCGTCTCGCTGGGTAGATACGACCCGGCGCTGTCTGCTGTGCTTGAGCCTAAAGCTCTCCCCGTTCATCTCCAGGGTGTGGACACGGTGGGTGAGACGGTCGAGGAGAGCTCCTGTGAGCCGCTCAGAGCCGAAGACCTCGGTCCACTCGTCGAAGGGCAGGTTAGAGGTGACCAGGGTCGATCCCCGCTGGTAGCGCTGGCTGAAGACCTCGAAGAGCAGCTCGGCCCCAGTTTTGGACAGGGGTACGAAGCCCAATTCGTCGATGATCAGGAGCTTGAGGCGTGCCAGCTTGTTCTGCATGTTGAGCAGACGCTTTTCGTCCCTGGCCTCGATCAGCTCATGTACCTCAGCCTCAGCACCTGGACAAACTCCCTCTTGCCTCGTTTGCCCATCCGGGACTCCAGCAACCGCCGCAGCACGGCGAACCCCTCGGGCAGATCCCACCCTGCCAGTGGCGCCGCCTGGTCCAATGCTCCAGTCTTCTGCTCCAGGAGAGGCAGGTAGTGGAGAGGGTCGAAGACGAAGTCGTCACGCTCGTAGGACCGCCGGTGCCGGGCGATGACCTCCGGCCCACAGCTGATCACGACTTCGTGGACGTATCCCCGGACCAGCACGTCCCGATGACCGTAGGCCACCGGCACCGAGTAGTCGTTGGTACGGTACTGACCAGCGACAGAGAACTGACTCTGGTCGCGTGCTTGTCGCTGGCGTCGTACGGCACGCCAGGAAGGGGCAGCAACGCTTTGAGGTCCCGCTCCAGTCGCTCTCCGATCGTTTCGCTGTGGCCGCGCAGTCGAGATTCGAACCGTCTGAGGCAGTGCTGTTCCAGATGGGCATTGAGGGCGTCGAAGCTCTCGAACGAGGGGATGGGCACCAGGAAGTTCCGCCGGACATACCCCACCAGGCCCTCTACCTTCCCCTTGTCGTTCCCCTTACCCGGGCGGCCGAACCGGTAATGGGACTGAAGCTCGGTGAACACCCTGGTCCGCTGACGGCGGCCGTCCCCCAGTATCTTCGCCACCGCCAACGTGGTGTTATCGTACAGGATGCTTTGGGGCACTCCGCCCAGGAACGTGAAGGCCGAGACGTGTCCGTCACGGAAGGACTCCGTCGTACGCCTTCACATAGCACGCATCGCTGTGAGGGAGGTCCATGGCGAAGTAGTGGGCTTTCTGCTCCACTCCGCCGATGCCTGTCCTGAGGCTCTCCTGAGCGTGTCGAAGGGCTTGTCGAAGGGATCACCCACGCTTCGCCGTAGTCACACTGGGCATGTCCCGGAGCATGGGACAGGGGCACGAACATCTCCCGGGTCTGACGCCGCCGCTCCCGGACATAGTCCTTGACGATGGCGTATTTGCCCGGAAAGCCGTGCTCGTCTCTCAGGCGGTCGTATATGCGCTTGGCCGTATGACGCTGCTTCTTCGGGAGGAACTGATCGTGCTCCAGGATCTGGTCGATCACTCCCTTGTAGGGGTCCAGCTTAGGTTGACGAGGGGGTCGCTCCCGACGGTAACCGGGTGGTACCGAGTACTTGAGCATCTTGCGCACCGTGTCCCGGTGCAGTCCGAACACCCGAGCCGCATCCCGGATGCTCATCCCTTCTACGAAGTGAGCCCTGCGAACACGGAGATATATCTCCACCTGGTACATTCAATCCACCTTCAATCAGGTTCTGCCGTTCCTGATTGAAGGCGACGGCCGGTACCATTTTCAAACGCCGCTTATCTGCGTTCGACCCGCCTCCGTGGTCCATTCTCACTCCGCCGTTTACGGCATCCGGTCACGGATTATATACGCCCGGCGGGTACCCGCTCCAAGTCGGCGAGGATCGCCTGGGCTGCGTTGTGGCCTGGGGCGCCGGTGACTTCGCCGGTGGGATGGGTGCCCGCGCCGCACATGTAGAACCCTTTGATCTGCGTGCGGTAGGGGAACCGCCCGCCCAGGAGCTGCCTGGGCGTGCTGTCGATGTGGCGAATATTCCCGTCGGTGAGGCCGACCCGCGTCTCGATGTCCTCCGGCGTCTGAAGGGACCAGTCGATGATGCTCGTCCTGAAGTTAGGGGCGTACTCGGTTATCGTGTCGATGATGTACTCCCCAGCCTCTTCGCGCGCATCAGACCAATTCCCGTCCCTCAGCTTCGGCGGCTCGTAGGAGGTCCAAGCGGCGACGAGGTGTCCGCCGCGCGGAGCCAGCTTCGGATCGAAGAGCGTCGGAATTATGATGGACATCACCGGGCTTCGTGACCACCGGCCGGCCGCGGCATCGTCCCAGCTGTCGAGGTACCGCTGCACGGAATGCACGATGTAGGGCCAGGGATTGGTGCGGCGGTCGTAGCCTTCGCCCAGCCACCGAGAGAAGTCGGGCAGCTCGCTGATGGAGGCGTGGAAGTGCATGCTCGCCGACTGTGTACTGGAGCTGGCTGCCCGAGCAGCGTCGTCGGGAGCGTGCTCGGGGCGGACGAATGTCGAGAAAGTCCGCTTTGGGTCGGCGTTGGACACTACCAGAGACGCCTTGATCTCTCGGCCGTCGGCGAGCCTTACGCCGCGTGCCTCGCCGCTCTCGACAATGAGCTCGTGTACTTCTGCTCCGGTTCTGATGTGTCCGCCCAGGCTCTGGACCGACATGGCCATCGCCTCAGTGATGGCCCCCATCTGGCCGACGGGCAGTCCGCGATCTTCAGTCCTGAGGAAGTCGCCGCTCATGAGGATTGCACGCCACAACGGGCTTCCTGGTGACCGTGGGTCCATGTCCGTCGGGAACATATGAGCGGCACGCACGTGCTCGTGCTCAAAGAAGCTATACAGGATGTCCACGTAGCTCCACGTGAGCAACTTTTCCAGCACCGTCTCTTTACTTGACCCTCGAACATCGTGGAATAGGTCTGACAAGGTAGGCGGCGACGTCAGCATGTATGGATGGAAGATGCCGGCGGCCTCCTCCCAGAACGCGTTCCACTCAAACAGGGCGCGAGCGTCTCTTTCGGATAGCTGTCGGATCTGGTCAGCAGCGTCCAGCGGGGTGTCTATGCCGGGCCCGCCTAGGTAGCAGCCATCCAGAAATGGGAACAGTCGTGCATTTCCGCCTACAGGCCTTGGCGGTTCGGCGATGGAGAAACCGTGCTCTCTCAGCTTGAGGTCATCGATGACCTTACCCTGGAGAGCGTGGCATACCCGGGAGCACATCGGCCCCCACAACCCGGGGAACAGCTCATCAGTGGTGGCGGCGCCTCCCGCCTTGTCGAGGCGTTCCAGCACCAGCACAGAAAGGCCATCCTTGGCCAGGTATCCTGCCGTCACCAGGCCATTGTGTCCGGCGCCGATCACAATTGCGTCGTACCTGCTCTGAATGTCGGTTCCCATGAGTTACCTTTTCGATCGCCGGTCCCGGGCGGACAAGCATAAGCCCCCGGCAGATCATCCCTGTATGATAGCGAACTCCGTGTCTCCCCAGCATAGCCTACACGGTTACAGGACAATGTGGGGCTGATATAGTGAGTGATGAGCGGTTTTCGAGGAGTTTACGGACGTTGACTGCATCAGGAGACGGTGTTAGTGTTCAGCCCACCGCTAATGCACTATCAATCAGGGTGCCCACAATTTGATATGGTAAATGTCGGCAGAAATCATTTAGTGCCAAGAAGGCACTGCAGCGGACGCTGACAGTCGGCATCGCTGAGTCGCATCCAGTAGGCGTCGTGGTACAGGTTGGAGCCCAGGAAGGCCCACGACATAGAATGGTTCCAGGCGCCGTTCCCATCAGCGGGCGGTCCGCAGCCGACTTAGCGCGGACCAGTCAGACGTAGCAAGAGGCCATTCCCATGGAGCATCCGGGCGATACTAAAACAGTTGTCATCATCGGAGCGCTGGACACCAAAGGCCAGGAGTTCGCCCTGGCGAAGGAGCTCATAGGGGAGGTAGGGCTCAATACACTGGTGGTTGACTTTGGGGTGATGGGAGAGCCCGCCTTTGAGCCTGACGTCAAGCGCGCTGAGGTGGCCGCTGCCGCCGGCGGCGACCTGGCGTACTTGGCGTCGGGCGACCATAAGGACGAGGCAATGCAGACCATGGCAGATGGGCTCGCAGTCGTCGTGCGTAAGCTCTACGACCAGGGCCAGCTGGACGGAATCCTCAGCATGGGCGGAACAGGCGGGACCTCCGTGGCCACTACGGCGATGCGCGCTCTGCCGGTCGGGGTGCCAAAGGTGATAGTCTCCACCGTTGGCGGCGGCGACGTCAGTGCGTATGCCGGGACCAGCGACATCACCTTTATCCCCTCGATCGTCGATGTGTCCGGAATCAACCGTATCAGTCGCGCAATCTACGCCAACGCAGCCGGAGCCGTAGCGGGGATGGTCAATATGGGAGCTCCTACCGCGGAGGGCGAGGACAAGCCGCTGGTCGCCGCCTCGATGTTCGGCAACACCACTACCAGTGTCGACCGGGCCCGCGGTGTCTTGGAGAAGTGTGGCTATGAGGTGTTGGTCTTCCACGCCACGGGAGCGGGCGGTAGGACGATGGAGAGCCTGATCGCCGACGGCTACATAGTTGCGTCAATGGACATCACCACGACGGAGCTGGCCGACGAGGTGTGCGGGGGTGTATTCAGCGCAGGGTCTGAGCGATGCATGGCGGCGTCACGTGCCGGAGTTCCGGCGGTGCTCGTTCCGGGATGCGTCGATATGGCCAACTTCGACGCGATAGATAAGGTGCCCCAGCGATACAAAGGTCGGAAGCTCTATCAGTGGAACCCCAATGTGACGCTTATGCGCACTGACGCCGAAGAGAACGCGCGCATCGGCGAGATGATCGCTACCGCGGCCAATGCGGCTACTGCACAGGTGGCCATCATGTTGCCGCTCAAAGGTGTGTCAATGCTCGACAGCCCTGGAGGCGACTTCTGGGACCCCGAGGTGGACTGGGCATGCTTCGAGGCTATCAGGAAGAACCTCGAGCCGAGTATTCCCGTCTACGAGCTGGACAACAACATCAACGACGATGAGTTCGCCGACGCTGTGGCCAACATGGTCCTGCAACTGCGAGCCGAGATCGGTGACCATCGTCAGATGCCCGTTTGAGGGCGCTGACGCTGGGGTGACGCGATGCCGTATATTCCGCGAGAGGAGTCCCTACGTAGGCTGCTGCAGGCTGTTGCCGACGGCAGGCCCATAGTCGGCTGTGGTGCCGGGGCGGGCATCTCGGCCAGCGCCGCCGAGCGAGGTCGGGCCGACATAATCATCGTCTATAACTCGGGTCGCTACCGGATGGCGGCAAGGGGCTCGCTGGCCGGACTGATGCCCTACGGCGACGCCAATGCCATCGTAGTGGAGATGGCGTCCGAGGTGCTGCCCGTCGTCAAAGACACCCCGGTCCTTGCTGGTGTCTGTGGCACAGACCCCTTCCGTCTAATGCCGGCGTTCCTGAAGAAGCTTAGAAACACCGGCTTTAACGGCGTTCAGAACTTCCCAACCGTCGGCCTCATCGACGGGGTCTTCCGGCAGAACCTCGAGGAGACGGGAATGGGGTTCGACCTCGAAGTCGAGATGATACGGCTGGCCCATGACCTTGACATGTTGACCTGCCCTTATGTCTTCACCGAGGATGACGCCGTCGCTATGGCCGAGGCCGGCGCCGATGTCCTCGTCCCCCACGTAGGCCTGACGACAAAGGGCGCCATCGGGGCCAAAACGGCGATCACACTGGAGGAGGCGACCAGGCGGGTGCAGGGGATGCACGATGCTGCCAAGAAGGCCAACCCAGATATTCTGGTGCTGTGTCACGGAGGCCCCATAGCCGAACCATCTGACGCCCAGTACGTTTTCGACCATACGGAGGGCATAGTCGGCTTCTTCGGCGCCTCCAGCATCGAACGTCTGCCCACCGAGGTCGCGATCCGGCAACAGGTGGAAAGGTTCAAGGCGACGGCAATCTAGCTAACCCGATCTAAGACCTCTGTGGACGGGGAGTTCATCGTAGTTTTGCTAGAGGCTCTAAGACGTAATGCGTAAGGTCGGGTTACGTTCACGTCCAGTCCATATGTCGAAGAGGAAAAATGAGGGCTCTTGTCGTCAGGGTGAGGCCGGACGAGCAGTGGGAACAGGTGCTCGTGGAGGACTGGCCGGAGCCCGGCAGACCGACCGGCAACGAGGTCAAGACTCAGACCATCTACTCGGGCATCACCAACGGCACCGAGCGCAACATCCTCATCGGCGGGAACTACGCACTTGGCGGCTTCGCCGACGGGCGCCCCCTGCGCTCGAGCGGGTATCAGAACGTGGGGCGGGTCGTCGAGACGGGGCCTGATGTTACAGGGCTGAAGGTAGGCGACGTACTGTATATGAGCGTTCCCCATGAGGAGTTCGCCGTTGAGCCCGAAGACAGCCTGCTGATCAAGCTCCCGCCCGACGTGGACCCTCATCACGCGGCCCTGTTTGGCATGGGCAGCGTGGCCATGCACACCTGCCGCAACGCCGATTTGCGCATTGGAGAGCGTGTCCTTATCGTAGGCCTCGGGAGCATCGGTCAGCTTGCCTCCCAGGTTGCCAACGTCATGGGGGCCAGAGTAACTGCCTGCGACATCGACCCGCGTCGGCTCGAGGTGGCCCGAGACATCGGCGCGGCCGAAGAGGTGTTCGATAGCTCAGGCGACGGCTGGGCCAGACACATCGGCGAAGGGACGTATGACGCGGTGATAGACTTCGCCGGCGTTCCCGGGATGGAAGACCAGCTTATAGATGCCGTCCGAAGGCAAGGGAGGGTGCTGCTGATAGCCGGCCGCTTCAAGGTAAGCTACACCTTCAATCTGGCACAGCGCCACGAGGTCGCTATAAAGATAAACTCGCACTTCGACAGGGACGATCTCGCCAATCTGTGTCGTCTGGTGCAGCGGGGCATGGTAAGGATAGGCCCGCTCATCCGCAACGTTCTCTCGGTCAATGAGGCCGCACGTATCTATGACACGCTGCGGGACAGGCCCAGCGAGCTCCTTGGAACTGTGTTTGTGTGGTAGGTGCGGGGCGTTCAACTCACAATACGGAGGCGGACATGACCAGCAGCACTCAGGACAAGGGGAAGATCATGACTGCGGTGGTTACCGGTCACCATGCCCATGACGTGGTGGCCTTCCAGTCGGCCTTTCGCAGCATGCCCGAGCTGGACGTCTATCCGTTGAACATGGAGGACTTCGTTACCGATACGGGTAACTCGCGCCGGCGGTTCGACGTCGTGGTCTTCTATAACATGCATCGTCCCATCCCTCGTGGTGATCAGGAGGGTTTGGAATCCAGGATCCGCAACGCTCTTGAATCACTCGGAGAGAGTGAGCAGGGCATATTCCTGCTGCATCACGCCATCCTAGCCTATCCAGGGTGGGACCTTTGGTCCGAAATCTGCGGTATACAGGACCGCAGTTTTGGCATCGCCTCGAACCAGACGCTCCGCATCCAAAACGCCAGCCCGGAGCACCCGGCCACCAGGGACTTGAGCTCCTGGGAGATGGAGGACGAAACCTACATCATGGCAGACGCGGGCCAAGGATGCGAGATTCTGTTGACCACCGACCACCCCAAGAGCATGAAGACGCTGGCGTGGTCGCGCCAATACACGAACGCCCGCGTTCTCTGCTACCAGTCAGGCCACGACAACACGTCCTTCTCCAACCCTCAGTTCCGCAGGTTTGTGGAACAAGGGATTCAGTGGCTTGCGAGGAGGACATAACGCGATGTAGGAGGCACCATGAACGTACTGATCCTTGGGGCCAATGACAGTTGAATATAGGTGTCGACATAGTCTCCCGGGGGCATCTGCACGATGATGTAGGTGATCATCGAGATCGCAATCAAGCTGATCACGGCCACGAGGCTCCGGCGCACGCCGAAGTTCAGCAATAGGACCACCTACAGCCAGGTAGGGTTCCGGGGGCGTCGCAGCGTGCTGGGCAGGTTACCGTTATCGGGTAGAGCTAACCAGCCAGCCTAGCGCCTTCGGTCTGGGTGTTTCGGCCGCGCCCTTCAATAATCCGCCCGGCATCTCAGAACCGTCCATGACGCGATTAGATAGAGCCACCGCCAAGGTTGAAGACGGGATTTGTACTTCCATGTGCGGGACCCAGATCTCGATGGGGGGATCAGGCCGCGTGTCCGAGCTGTATTAGCGCCAGCTCAGGGCTACAGACATCCCAAGACTCGCTAATCGCTCATCTTTCGCCGACACAGCTCCGGCTTGGCATGGTTTTCGAAGTGGCGGGGCGCCTTGGTGCGATACGATAAGAAGGCACTTAGACCAGCCGAGGGCTACATAGTCATGCTTGAGGAAAAGGGTTTGAGAGGCGTCAAACGGAATTCCCCATATCAGGCTGCCTGGACCCAAACACCTCACTATCTTCGACGAGAGCCAGGTTAGCATTACTCACATGCTGTAACCTGTACCATCAAGCTCACAAAACCATGTGGCGGCGTCGTGAACTGGCGTTCGATGGGCTGCGGAGGTGCCTTTCACGACGTTTGCACCCCCTTCGAACTTCTACAGGCGCCCATGGTTACTCTCTTCACAGCGCACGGTGACGACTACAGTTTGCGACGGAGTTCACAAAGGTTTGGGCTCTCGGGCGATAGAATCCGCGAAGAACTCGAGCTTGCCCGTCGTTTTGACACTCGTCACAGAAGTTGAATTGCGGGTTGCCTTTGTGTATCCTACCGCGGTTAGGTATGGGCGGCGTTAGAGAGCAGAGACAGCCCGGCCCCACGGTGGGTTCATTCAGTAGGAGGAAAGCGATGAAACTGACGTCAACTATTGGACGGAACGTTGGGATATTGCTTTTAGCGGCAATGGCGGCCGCTCTGGTTGCCGCGGCCTGTGGAGGCGCGGATGAGCCCGCTGAGGTAGACACCGCGGCGATCACGGATGCGGTACGGGAAGCGGTGACCGCCGCCGCGGCTGGCTCGATTACACAGGAGGACGTCGCGGATCTGATCGCGCAGGCTGCGGCCGCGGCTCCCTCGGTTTCCCAGGGAGACATAGAGGCTGCGGTATCCAAGGCCGCCGCGGAATCCGCGGCCATGGCTGCGGAGGACATCGCGGCTCAGATCACCAAGGCTGCGGAGGAGAATCCGGCCCTCACGGCGGCGGAAGTCGACGAGATGATCGCCGGTGCCGTGGCACAATTTCAAGCCATCGCTGCGCAGGAGATCGCGGCCCTGATCGAGGAGTCTACCCTTTCAGCGGCGGATATCTCGGAGGTGGTGGCCCAGGCTGTCAAGGTCGAGACGAAGCCAGTGTATGCCGCCGGTGGGCAGAAGTACGGTGGCACGCTAAAAATTGCGTTAATCGACGGTGGGGGTCTGGACCCGCACCTAGCGGGACTGTCGGACAGTGAGCCGTCAAGCAGCTCGCTCACCTACGACAAGCTGGCAGCTCAGGACTACGATGGTACTGTGCTGCTGGAGCTGGTGGAGTCGTGGGAGGGAAACGCCGACCTCTCGGCGTACACTGTCAAGCTCCATGAAGGAGTTATGTTCCACCACGGGCCTGAGCTGACGTCTGCGGACGTCAAGTTCTCCTGGGATCGTATGCTCGATGAATCGACGGCGTCTCCGTTCCGGTCCGAGATCGACTTCATCAAGAACATCACAACCCCGGAAAAATACACCGTGGTGTTCGAGCTGGAAGGCTCCAACGTCTTCCTGCCCGATTTATGGCATGGCTACCACGCCATGATCGTCCCGGACGGCATCACCAACAATGAGTTAACCAGCGCGGCGTGGGGCTCCGGCCCGTACACCCTCATCGAGCACAATCCGCCGGAGCGCACGGCCTTCCGGCGGTTTGAAGACTACTGGAAGGGTACGGGCTATTTTGATGAGATCGTCTTCTTCTACATGCCGGAGGAGATTACCCGGATAGAGGCTCTGAAGTCGGGGGGCGTCGATTTCATGTGGCTCCCCGATCTTGCAGCGCTTGAAAATATGCGGGCCACGCCGGGCGTGGTGATAAAGCAGGAGCCTACCGCCGCCGTCCGGACTATCATCATGCAAACCTACGAAGGCAGTCGTTTTTCCGACAAGAACCTGCGGAAGGCGATGCAGTACGCCGTGAACCGGGACTTCGTTCGTCAGGCGGCCCAGTTCAGCCTGGGTGCCAACGCCAACGATCACCCGGTGGGACCGTCCGACCAGTACTACTGGAAGGAGCAGCCGATCATAAAGCAGGACATCGAAAAGGCCAAGGATTACCTGGCCAAGGCCGGCTACCCCGACGGCATTGATATCGTGCTGAATTGCATGCCCGCGCTACAATTGTGTGATCTGGCGCTGGCGTTCAGGGAGTCAGTAGCGGCGGCCGGCATCAACGTGGAGGTGTCAGTGGAGCAGGCTTCCACATACTGGAGTCATGTCTGGATTCAGAAGTGCTGCCCCTTCGCCACCGGTCACTGGGGACCGCGTCCTGCAATCAAGTCGATCGGCATACAGCTGAAGAGCGGCGGGGCCTGGAACGAATCGTTCTACAACAACCCCCGGCTGGACGAGCTCCTGGATCTGGCCAATACCGAGATCGACTTCGATGTTCGAAAAGAGTATTTCCGGGAGATGCAGGAGATCCTGATCGACGACGTCCCGACCCTCTACTTGATGCACGCACCACTAGTCATCGCGCACCAGGAACGCATTAAGGGCGTCCGGGTTCACACCGGACTTGTACAATACCACTACGATGAGTATTGGATCGAGGAGTAGTCGCTGGAATAGGGACCGTTAACCGCAGAACCTGATCGTTAGTTTAAACCAGGCTTAGACGGCCTCGGGGGCTGGCCGGGACGTCGGCCCAGCCCCCGAGGCCGTGTGCTAATGTCCTGTCTCACAAGTTCACCACAAATGTCATTGCGAAGCCCGATCCGCCTGAGGCGGAAGGGCCGTGGTCCGCCGCGGCGGAGCGGCGGGGGGGCACCCCTCCTCCAGATTGCTTCGTTCGTCCTTCCTATGCAGGAAGGACGAACGAAGCAATGACATTTCATGAGCGTATTTCAAGGACACCACACTAGGTGACGCTAGCAGAACTCTTCGCCGGCCAATCGTCGCGGTTCGAAAGGCCTCTCCTAAGTAATCGCATGGCTCGCCACGAACGGTAGTTAGGTTTTATCCGGAGCTTGTCGGAGGATGTGATTACCGCAGCAGCATGGTTCTCTTGGAAGCTCTGCGGCTTCAGGTGTGGCAGCTATCGAGGATAGAGAGACGTGGGCAATGCAACTCGACCACGGTGAAGTCGTAATCATAGGCGCGGGAGTGAGCGGGCTGAGCACGGGGTGGCGCCTGGCCCGGGTCGGCGCAGATGTGGTCGTGCTGGACAAGGGAATCGTGGGGTGGGAGGCGTCGGGGCGCAATGGCGGCGGATTCCCCTCTTTTGTCGGCCGCCCTCCCTCGAAAGCCCGGATGGGCGTCCTCAACATGGATCTCTGGGAGACCCTGGACGAGGAGTTAGGCTACCCAACCGAGTACACCCCCGGCATCATGGGGGTGGTCTTGGACGAAGAGGCAATGGACGTCCTGCGTCAGGAGCACGAGGCCAACATTCGCAGGGGCGTCGACGTGCGGCTCCTGGACCTCCCCGCCATCAAAGAGATGGCGCCGCTGATCACCGACCCGGGTCGTGGGAGGCATATTCTGGCCCAGGGGCGGCCACGCCAACCCTCAACGCACCGTTCAGGCGTACGCGTGGGCCCTCCAGGACCAGGGAGGGCGCATCTACCAGAACGCGACGGTCACGGACATCACTGTAGTCGACGACAGGGCCACGGCCGTGGAGACGACACGGGGCACCGTGGGCGCGGACTTCGTGGTCAGCGCGGCCGGACCACAGACCGGCCACATCTGCGATATGGTCGGCGCCTTCGTTCCCGTCTCCCCCGGGCGGGTCGAGATCGTTGTCACCGAGCCACTCCCCCTGATGCCCATGGGCAAGATCACCGGCCACGGGATCTACGGCCGGCAGACCCGGCGAGGCAACCTGACCTACGGTGGAGGCAACCAGGAGTGGATCGACGTGGGCCTGGGATCGCCGGACAAGCCCAACACACCGATGATACGGAACATCGCCAAGCGCCTCTGCGAGCTGTATCCTGCCGCAGAAGACCTGCGGATCATGCGAAGCTGGGCGGGCGTGGGCGAGCAGACGCCGGACATGGCTCCAGTCGTAGACATCCTGGACCACCCGGGCAACTTCGTCGTCGTGACCATGTCGGCGCCGACGGGTTCGGTATTTCGCCCGCCACGGGCAAGGTGGTGAGCGACCTGGTCTTCCATGGCGAGTCCCCGGAGCTGCTGGGTGACCTGGGCCTCAACAGGTTCAGGGACGTGCCCAGGGACTGGCGGGAGCGATGGGGGTGGGCGCCACCTGCTGAAGGTGAGTAAGAACAGGGGCCGACCAGGCACGCCGCCTGATATGGGAAATGTCAGGCTGGATCACCTTAGCGTTTCATCTACCAAATACTTTGGGGCGCCTTGCGCCACGTGTTGGTGGAGCAGCACCGCCAGCCCTTCGATACGCCGATAGATACCAGCGTGTTGAGCGCCGGAGCGAGGGAAGCAGCATCAAACCGCGATTGGAGGCGTAGGGTGGCCATTACGTGTACCTGATCCGCGGATCTAGCGCGGCGTACGTCAGATCGGCAATCAGGTTACTGAAGGCGTATACCGAAGCTATGACCATTGCTAACGACTGAAGCAAGCGCACGTCCCGGCTGTCGATTGACGTGAGCAGAAGGCTCCCAATTCCAGGGTAGGCGAAGACGGTTTCGACGATGATAAGTCCGCCGAACATCCAACCAATGCTGGTGGTGACAACCGTGATGGTGGGCAGCATCGCGCTGGGGAGTACGTGTCGTATTACGACCCGCCTCATGGGGAGCCCCTTGAGCACGGCGGTGCGGACATATGGATTGTTCAATACCTCGATGACGTTGGCTCGCGCCATCCGCAGAATGTAGGCGAAGAGGGCGCCGGTAACTGTCACGATGGGTAACACCAGGATCTCGGGTTTGTCCAGGACGCCCTCGCCGAGCGGCAAAATGCTGGACGATGGCAGCCACCCCAGCATTGATGCGAAGATCAGCATCAGCAAAATCCCGGTCACGAACTCGGGCATGGATATCGCCAGGAGGCTCCCCTGGCTAAGGATGCGGTCTAGCTTGGTGTCTGGCCGCAATCCCACCCACACGCCGGCGGCAACCGATGTGGGAACCGCGACGATGAAGGCCGCCACTGCGAGGATCGCGGAGTTGGGAAGCCTGCGCCATATCAACTCCGAGATCGGGTTGCCCGTGCGGGGAGAATCTCCCATGTTGCCTCCCAGCAGACCCCACTCCCAGACCGTATTGGCCGAAACGGCCCACGCCATGATCTCACCGGACTCGGTTAGCCGAACAGCCAGGCCGTTCAATGGTCTTTTCGTCGGAAATCGCTCTCGAGGGAACGATCCCTCCACAACCTCGAGGACCTCTCTTTTGGTCCACGAGGCTCCGCCGTCGGCGGTTGTCAGCACAGTTCCCTCAACTCCCGCCACAACCCCGTCGGTGCCGTCGAAGGCGACGGCGTGAAGCGTGCCGTCCAGCGGCGTGGAGATTGCCCACTGGGTCCAAGTCAAGCCGGCGTCCGCGCTATGCAGCGCCGTTCCGCCCCCGCCGACCGCCCACACGTTGGCGGTGTCTGCGAAGTCGACCGCGTTAAGCCGGGCGCCTGTGCCGCCCTCCACTTTACCCGGCAGCCAACTCGTGCCGCTGTCGTTGGTCACCAGGATCGTGCCGCCTTCCCCGACAGCCACACCGTTGCGGGCGTCGGCAAAGGCTACCGACAGAAGGGCCTCTTCGACATCGGTCTCCACCAGTTCCCAGGTGGCTCCGCCGTCATCGGACCGGAGCACCAGACCCCTGTCACCGACTATCCAGGCACGGCCATCTTTAAGGAAGGTGATGTCGTTAAGCTCCAAGGTGGTCCCGCTTTCAACTCGATCCCATGTGGAGTCCTCCTCCTCTTCACACGTCCTGCCGTCGCACAGTCCCTGTCCGGGCGGCGGGTATCCACCCACCGTGGTACGGTAGATGCTTCCACCTTTACCGGCGGCCAGGCCGTTCATCTCGTCTGCGAATGCGATCGCCTTCAGCGGCTGCTCCGATCGAAGCTGCCTGGTCCACCGGGCCCCGCCGTCTTTGGTGTTGTAGATACGCCTCTCGGTAACGGCCCAACCCAGGCTGGGCGATACAAAGGTGAATCTGCTGATGGGCGTGACCGTTGACACCGCCAGCCGATTCCACGTCTCTCCCCCGTCCTGAGACCTGAACACAGCGCCTTCATCATCCGTCCATCCAAAAATCCAGGCCAGGTAACGCACGTAAGCGGGGCGGTCCAGGCCCATCCGGTGGCGCAGATTCTCCACGTTCTGGGGCGTGCCCTGCTGGCCCAGCATCACCGACGCCGCATCTCCGGGCAGAAACTCGGTCGCCCCGAAGATCATCAACGACACCGCGATCAGGGTCGCCACGATCAGGATCAATCGGATGAAGATGTAGCGTGCTATGGGATTGCCTCCCGCAGCGGTCTCACCGTCCTCGGCCTATGATAATGCTTTGACCGCCGGTGGGCCACTGGGGCTCAGGCTATCGCTCAACAATCTCGTTGGAAGTATCGGCATCTATCACGTCGATATCCCTATTGCCGTTCCTGCGGGACGTGAATCCGATCTTGGAACCGTCTGGTGACGATGTCCATGTAGCTGAGGGAGACATCACCTTCCAGCGTGGCCTTGGTGTCCACGTGATGGGCCACGATCGTCGGTCCGGTGCGGCGGGTGATTCCGAAGGCGGCGGCCCTGTGGTCTGGTTGGCTGTGGGTCATCAGTATGTACTCACCCGTCGGGTCCCGACCAATCGACCGCATATACCGGTCCAACTTGTGGCCGGTGCCCGGCAAGCCCGAGTCCACCAATGTCAGGCAGGCGGCAAAGACTCAACCTTGTGCGCCTTTGTGTTTGTCTTACAACGCGCCAGTCGCCCTCAGCAGCGTTTCCTGTACGAGAAGCTCGTGGTCGAGGGAGCGGTCGGGCTTCTTCTCGCCGCGGATGTCCTTGACGAAAGCCGCAAGGCTGCCGACGTACCGGGGCCGGTCCTCCAGGACCACGGTGGACACCCCCGCAGGAAAGCTGCTCCGAGCCTTGGTAAGGCAGAGCCTGATGGTATCGGCGGGCTCGAAGGGCTCCATGATGGCGGAACCCTTGTCACCATAAACCTCGAACCGGCGGGCCATCAGGCTTGGCTTCATGGCCGCGATGTCGACCATGGCCATGGCGCTGTCGTACTCGAACACGGCCAGGGTGTTGTCGTTGAAGCCCTCAACGGTGGAGACATCGCGCCGCAGGAAGGACGTGACCTTGTCGGGGCGACCGAGTATCCAGACGATCTGATCGATCATGTGACCTGCCAGGTCGTAGAGGATGCCGCCTCTATGGACCGAAATCCACGATTGGGATTCGGGCGGGATGTTGGTGGACAGGTGGGCCCTTATGGCGAAGATATTCCCCAGAAAGCCTGAGCGCGCCCACTGGGCGATGCGAGAGAAGCCGTCGTGGTAGCGGAACATGTAGCCCATCTGGACCAGCAGGGTCCGTTCGTGCGCCTTCACCACGACCCGCTGGAACCGGGCGTAATCGTCGCCCGCGGGCTTGTCGTAGAAGGCGTGCTTGCCTGAGTCGATGATCTGCTCGGTGTGTGTCAGGCTCTCGTCGTTGCGCCCCTCGGAGGAGACGGCCACCACCGAGGGATCGTCGAGGAACTCAGAGGTGTCGTCGAACCAGCTCACCTGAGACCACGGGGCCGACCGCGATGCCTCGAGGGACTCTCGTCTTGCACGGTCAGGCTCATACACGCCCACGACTTCCACGTCAGGGTTATCGAGCATGACCTGGAGTACGCCCCCGGCGTGGCCGTGCTTGGTGCCGTACTGGGCCATCCGAACCGGCCCGAAGCTGCCGTTCATCTCACATACCATGCTGAGTCAAGCGGCATCCACCACCGGTCGCATGGCCAGGGTGTACTCCGGGCCCATGCCGCAGCACCCGCCCACCACCTGAGCGCCCATCTCAATCCATTCGCGGGCAAACTCGGCAAGTTTAGATGTCGTACCTCCCCCCAGCATGGGAAACACCTCCGTCCCGGTATCGTATCTTATCGCGCCAAACTTTCCCCGCGGGTTGTACCCGACGTTCGGATAGGCACCAACGGGGCCGTCGAACGCGTCCCGTAGGATGGGCAGCCCCGCGGAGATGGACTCCGCCGGACAACACATGAGAAGAATCATATCCACCTTATGTCCTCTGAGCACCGAGGCAAGATCTCGAAGGCTCTCGCCAAACTCCATCGTGCCATCCAGGTTGATGTTGCGCACGCCGAGCCAAACCGGTAGCCCAGCCTCGGCGCAGCCGTCAACCGCAGCCACGCAGTCGTCGATGTAACCCACGAACTCCGGCAGAATCAGGTCGACCCCCACCTCCGCCAGAACCTTGGCCTGATCGGCAAACTCTCCGCGTACAGCCTCCTCGCCGAGAATCTGGACATCAGAGAGATCCTCCGGGTTCAACGGATGGTTTTCAGGCGGTATGTAATCCCCTCGCTGGGTGGCGGACGGCGCTATGCCTCCGGACACATACGCCTCCGGATTCATCTCGTCCCGGGCCTTGATGGCGTTTTGAGCGCCTGCCCTGGCGTAGCGCTCCCACTGGTCGGCGAGGCCCGCATAAGCCATTCTGGATGGACCTGTCCAGAAGTTGTTTGAAATGATAATCTCAGCGCCACAGCGCAGATGGTCAGCGTGAACCTGCTGCACCACGTCGGGCGCATCGACGTTGGCCGTAGCCGACCATGGTCCCAGCGTCTCCCTCGCGGCGCCGATCAGCACCTCGACGCCGCGTGCTTGTAGCTCTGAGCCGGTCGCGCCGTCCATCAGCAGGACTTCGCCTGCGCCCAACCGCTCCATGATGTCTTGTGATGGCATGCTTAACCCTCCCAAAGTGACTGTTGACGACATTTCAAGCAGCACCGAACTGCGGTGGGGTCCGCCAGGCCCACGCTCTCAAAAAGCTCCGCCGTGCGATCGCGGGCTTCGCCTCGGTTCTACTTGAGGTGCTCCCGCAGGACCTCTTCGAGCTGGGGCCCGACACGCATGGTCGGCGTCGGCGATGTCGCCGGGTCCTGGTAGACCATGGCGATTCGATTTCCGCGAAGCTGGCGAAGCTCAGCGGGGTCCAGGTGAAGCGACGTCGGTTCCTTCAAACCGAATCGTTCCGTCCACCTGGGTTGAGCCCGGGAGGTAGCCCATGAGCGCGAATGCGACCGTGGACTTGCCACACCCTGACTCTCCTACCAGGCCGAGTATCTCGCCGCGCTGGATCCGCAGAGAAGCGTCACGGACCGCCATGACGGTGCTGCGGGGCGTATAGAAAGTGACGGCGAGGTTCTCCACTTCGAGAAGGGAAGTTCCGTCTAAGCTCCCCGTGGTCAGTGAGCGTCCCTGCCCTTAGGTAGCTGGACTGACTGCCGAATCCCGTCGGCGAGAATGTTGACGCCGACGACCAGCGAGGCCATGGCTAAGGCCGGCGCGACCGCGGCCCACGGGGCTGTGGACAGGTGTTTGCGACTCTCGCTAACCATAAGGCCCCAGTCGGGAGTAGGTGGCTGGACACCAAGACCCAGGAAGCCAAGGGAAGCCGTCAAAAGCAGGGCGAAGCTTATGCGAATTGACGCCTCCACCCCGATGACGGGGACCACGTTGGGCAGTATCTCCCGGAAGATTATGTAGGCCGCCGATTCGCCTCGAAGACGGGCGCTCTGCACGAACTCCTGCGGCTTGATGGCCAGCGCCGCGCTTCGAATCACGCGGCTGTTGGTCGGAAAGGAGGATATCCCGATTGTCACGATGATGATCCAGGATTCGTCGATTCCGGTCAGCCATTTGGTTGCCATGTTCAACACCAACAGGGCTAGTAGAAGACCGGGAAACGCCAGATTGACGTCCACTATTCTCATCAGGAGCTGGTCGACCTTGCCACCCAGGTAAGCGCTGGTAAGCCCCACGATGGTGCCCAACGTTAAGACCAGCGCCGTACCGGCGACCGATATCCAGACAATCGAGCGCGCGCCTGCGATCACTCGGCTGAAAACGTCCCGGCCGAAGTGGTCGGTGCCCAGAAGGTGGTCCCACGACGGTCCATCTAGCCGGATGGCTAGCGCCTCCGAATCGAATTCGGTTGGGTTGTAGGGCACTACGTATGGCCCGAAGATGGCCAGGAACCCGTGGACCAGGACTATGAAGAACCCTACCCGGCCGGCGTTGGTACGGAGTGTGACCGCGAGGCCGCGGCGGACCTTGGGCACGCCGACGGTTACCAGCTTAGTCACCGACATCAACTTTGAGAACCTCCCCGGTCCGGATGGAGTCTATAACAGGCCGTGTCAACAACGAACTCTAGAATACAGGATCCCACTGGAGGAATTTGCGGCCGGCGAGACGGTCACAGTATGGGTGAATGGAATTGAACGAGAATTGCTGGTGCCAGAGCGTGATCCGGAGGGCTCAGATGAGATGCCGAAGGGTGGACGCCTCGCTGTCGACTGCCATTGGAAGACCGACCAAGACCCGCTGGCAATTATCGCACTTATTGGGAAAGACCCGATACCGACCGGGTTTGACGCCAAGAACACTGGCTCATGCAGGTTCAATCAGCCGGTCTCTGCAATACGAATCAACATCACCAACGCATTCAGAAGTAGCAGCACTCAGGAGGTGGAGGTCCGTTTAAGCGAGCCGGTACTAGAAATCGGCCTGCCACTGCCCATGCATCTCGGTGTCCCAATTATCGACGCCGACCTCATAGTGACTGTTTACCAGCGTAGGATGTGGGCAGTCGGCACCTCCGGCGAGGTCGTTGAGATCCAGGGTTTCCCGGACGTCAGTCTGTTCCCACGAAGCTACAGAAAACGTTATTGACCAGACGAGGTGACGACAGCGACCGCCAATCCCTCCTGGCCCCCAGTGCCCCATGCGAGTGGAGGTCATCTGTGTGTCGATCGCGGTTACGGCGGGAGAGACTACGCCGGTCACAGGACAAGAGGTGGTGCCGACCAAGCTAACGCTAACCAGATCATATCGTGCAGCTTCGACGAGCCCGACTCGAGAACACGAATCGAACTTACAGGTCAGGAGCGCTCCCGGACGGTGCCGTTCCGGCTAGACATGGACACTCCCTCAGCGACGGCGATCCGAGCCAAGACACTGATTGCCGTCATCGCCATCGTCGCCACGATCGGGCTGATTGCGACCGCCTGCGGCTCTCCAACAACGCCGCAGGCTGGTTCCTCAGGAACCCCGGCGCCGTTAGGAACGATGGCACTTTCCGAAACGCCGGTAACTGGCTCCCAAGTCGTCACACCACCACCATCGAGCCTGACACCCGAATTCACGCCGGCCCCGTCTCCAATTCCTTTAGACGACTTCACGGACGGAAAGGTCTCCATGAGAGCGTGGGTCGCGATGGTCGTAACATCGCGTAGTTACTTCGTCTATTCGACGCAGTTCAGTTACAAAGGAGTATCTAGAGGCGTTGGCAATCAAGAAGTAGAGATGGAGTGCTCGGAAGCCACAATTTCACTCCATGACCAGGAGCAGCTCTGGCGGGCGCTGTACTCGAATGACATCTTAGAGCTCAAGGATAACGAAGAAATGCGCTTGGCTTTACCGGATGCATCCTCCTACCACACAGCAGTTGAGCTTGGAGGCCAACTCAATGAATTCTCCGTTTTTGCGCCCAGGGGGCTGGATGGGGGCGTTACGATGCCATTGTGAAAGCTATAGAAGACCTGGCCAGCAAGCGCCTCCCTGCCCCGACCAGCGAAGCCTGTGCTGACGATCAGGCGAAACTGCCAGCCCCTGTCGAGGGCATAAGCATCAAACTGAGCGGAAAGGCTGGTGTGCCTCCAATGTTCGAGTTGGTAACCACTCAACCCAGCATCTGCCACGAGTTCGCCGGCTACGGTGTCTAAAGCTATGCTCCCATTACCATCGACGTGGTCAACTCGGTACCTGTCAATCTCGGCGAGATCGCTTGTGGCGCGACATTAGAGATTGTTAAGACACGGTTCTTTCTGGACGGATACGACGACTTCTACGAGCCGTGCGCCATCTATGACGTGTACGTTAATGGAGTGGCCCACAGGGTGCAGGCCACCACTCCGAATGTACGGCGCTAGTCAACTGAGCCCAGGTCCGAGAAGGTCAGGTTACTCACGCCGCTTGGACCGATTCGGATGGGGTACTATGGGGACACCACCGTGCTTTCTGGAGCTTTGTTGGATCCTGCCCAACCCGTTTGGCTGCGGCACGGACGAGAGCGAACCTGTGCCATCCAACCGCAGTTGCCCTCTAGGATGCGTACTGAAAGGGCGTACCCAGTTGCCCCACGATATTCGAAGACGGTAGATGGCGACGTATTGCCAACTACGACCGACCATGTACGTGCCCCAGTCCCTCTCTGACTCGGTCAGCCATGACGCCGACGCGCGCATTCTTTCGCCTGAGGTTCATAGCTCCACCACCAACTGAAAAGTTCGTAGTTGAGCCTGTCCCAAAAGTGATGTAGAGGGTGGGAGGTAGGAGCAGTTGGATTAAGCCGGTGGGATTTATTGAACAACCCTTGCCGGGAGAGTTGAAGGTGGCGATGGATTGGCGAAGGGTGATTGCCGGCCCAGTTGGGATCAGGAAGTGGGATGGAGATTCGGCCCGTGGGGTAGCTGGATGAAGGAGCGGGAGCGCCAGGCCCGCCACAGGGTGCGCAGGTTGAAAGCGGTGGCCAATACGGTCCACTCGGCCGCCACGTTGGCGAGGCCACGCAGCAGGAATCTCCGTGCTCCCTGTTGCTCCTTGATGATTCCGAAGACCGGCTCGACCAGCTGCTTTCTCAGCCCGTAAGCCTCTTTGGCTGCTGCGGTGGACATCCAGGCGCGATGGCGACGTAGCACTGCGTCGTGCGGCCCTATGGCCAGACTTCGCCCAATCTCCTTGGCCTTGGTACAGACCCTGAAGACTGGGCATGCCTGACAAACGGCCCCGGAAGCCCGGTACAGGCGCAACGGGACTCTGTTCGCATGCTGTATCCGGACGAACTCGAGCGTCTGCCCCTGTGGACACGTAAAGCTGTCGCTGTGCCCGTCATAGGTGAATCTGTCCTTGTGATACGGGTCTTTGAGGAACCGTTGTCTTGCCTCTGACACCACCACCTGCTGACCTCGACGGTCGCACTCTGCCAGGTGACTCGCGGCGAAATATCCGGCGTCAGCCAACGTCATCGGCGCCCTCGTCCCCGTCGTCTCTTCGGCCTGCTCAACCATCGGCGCCAGCAGGGCATTGTCGTTGGCCTGCTCCACCACGTCCACAGCGGTGACCAACATGCCGGACGCTCCCTCTTTCGTGTCCGTGGGCGAGACCATAGCCTGGGCGTTGTAGCCAGCCACGATGCCCTGCCTGCCCTTCATAAGCCGGGCGTCCATGTCGGTCAGATTGATACGCTTATGGCGCTTCTGACTCCCAAGGTCGGCCATCGCCTGCCTCACCTTCTCTCTCAAGACCTCCTTGTCGGCCAACTCACCAGGCAGATGGGCAACGGCAGCGTCTCCTCCTGCTTCGTTCTGAGCCTCAAGGTCGTCTATCGCCTTGTCCAACCGACCCAGCAGCCCACTCAGTCCCTCGGCATCGTAGCTTCTGTTCACTGAGGCGTTGGCGGCCACCTTTGTACCATCCACCGCCTGGACCGCCAGGTCCACCAGCTTCATGGCCACCGCCGTGCGCACCGTCTGCTCGAACAGCTTCCTCATGGCTTGCCGATGCCCTTTGTAGAACCTCCACAGGGTGTTGTGGTCCGGATGCTGCCACCCGGTCAGCCACAGGTATGGTATCTGGTCCCGGCAGGCCGCCTCCAGCTTCCGGCACGAGCGCACCCCGGTCATGAAGCCGTACAGCCACACACTCAACAGTGCACGGGGGTGGTAGGCTGGCGCTCCCAGTGAATCACTCTCTATCGCCACGCCAAGCTCCGCCCACGCACCCCTGTCCAAAACGTCGACGAACTCGGCCACGAATCGCGCAGGATGATCCAACGGCAACAGCTCGTCAAGCCTTGGCGGCAACATCCACATCTGCTCTCTGTTCATCGGTCGAAGCGGCATCTCAGAATCTCCCTAACTAATGTCGCATCAAAGGTACATCGGAAGACATACCTGTTGCCAGATCAGACTTTTGAGACAGGCTCAGTACGGTATGCTTAGGCCCACCAAAGGAGGTTCGAACCATCCATCAGAGTGGGCTTAGCGTGCACTTCTAATGAGATTTCCGAGCAGTTCTGCCTACACTCAACTGAATTGCCCAAGAGTACAGTAATGTTTCGTCTCGATTGCCTTCCAGCCATCCAGACTTCCGCACAGTTATCAGTAACCATGGGCTCGTTGACCTTGAGAATAACCCTTGGGACGAAAAGGCGTGCGCGTACGTCACCATCACCCTATGCGCCGAATGCTTGGAGGGTGACGAACGTATCGCTGATGGGCAAAGGGAGCACTTGGGAGGCTCTGTACTGGCAGACGAGAGTTTCTCAGCAAACCGAACGGCCTTCCCTAGGCGACTGGCCAAACAGTTCGGGCAGGAGCCTAGATGCAATTCCGCTGGCCGGCGAGATTAGGGTCTCGGCAGGTGCCATCGATAAGCAAGTGCGAGAACTGGGATGTGGCGGTTCGTTCTACGCCGAGAGGATGTTAAATGTTCCGGATGTTCTTCCCATCAACGGGGACGCCGCAGCGTGAGCAATGAGAGATGCAAATTATACTTGCCGGGATGACTCAGAACATTGCCAGGCCTTGTCATGGCGAAGCCGGTAACCTATAGATTGCAGATCGGAGCATAAAAGATGAGAGATACGTTTCGCTTATGTGGTACTAATTGTGGGACGGTGGCGAAAAGGGCCAGTGTTACGTAGCTACTCCGACTCCCTCCTGCGGCACCAGCGCCATATACGGAGTGCATTCGCCGTGTACTCTCCGGTCTCCTTCTCCCCTTGTGGGAGAAGGATTAAGGATGAGGGGGAAGCACCCGTTCCGGCGCACGCCCCCTTCCAGGCGCAGCCGAAGGGCTGGGATGGGGTTGCGCTAAGCCCCGAACACCCCCTCCGGCAGCCCATGCGCCATCGCCGCCGGTCGCTCGCAATCTGTGGCCATGCGGATGTGCGCCCCCCGGTCCGACGCCTCGTGCACCGCGTGCATCACGTCCAGCACGTGGTAGGCTAGCGCCCCCGACGCCCTCGGCGTTCGCCCGTTTCGGATCGCCCACGCCATCTCCGCGGCGCCCATCCCCCTGTTGCCCGAAGGGAAGGTCGAAGGGACGCCCACTGCTTGCCTGTCTCTGGCCTCGATCACGCTCGCCGGTCCCTCGAACCGGTTCGGATCGGGCACGCACAGTGTAGCCTCGGACCCGTACACCTCGATTCGCGGCAGGCTCGCTCCATGCACGTCGAAGGTTGTGATGATGGACCCGATCGCGCCCGAAGCGAAGTCGAGTACCCCGGCAACGTGCGTCGAGACCTCGACGTCTATCATCTGCCCCCTCTTGGGCGTACTCGTGATCTCGCGCTGGTCGAACGTTATGCGGTGCGAGCCTGTGACCCGTGAGACCGGCCCCAGCAGCGTGATCAGGGCGCTCAGGTAGTAGGGCCCCATGTCGAACATCGGGCCGCCGCCTGCCTTGTAGAAGAACTCCGGGTCCGGGTGCCACGACTCGTGGCCGCGGCTCATCATGAACGCCGTCGCCGCTACCGGCTCGCCGATCCGCCCCTCGTCGATCAGCTTGCGGCACGTCTGGATTCCCGTGCCCAGCACCGTGTCTGGGGCGCAGCCCACCGCAAGACCGCTGGTAGCCGCCGCGTCCATGATCGCCCGGCCGTCCGCCCGCTCAACGGCCAGCGGCTTCTCACTGTACACGTGCTTCCCCGCCTTCAGCGCCTGGAGGCTTACCGCCGCGTGTGAAGCTGGGCTCGTGAGGTTGATCACCATCTCCACGTCGGGGCTCGCGAGGAGACGCTCAATCGTGAGCGCGTCCGGGATGCCGGACCGTGTCGCCGACTCACGGGCACGCTCCGGGAGCAGGTCCGCGCACGCGATGACCTCCACGTTGTTGCCGTACCTGTCTCTGAGGTTCTCGAAGTAGACGGCGCTGATGTTTCCGCAGCCGATTACGCCGGCCTTCATCGGAGCGGCGCTCGCGCCATTCACCACGCGTCTTCGCCCGTGCTCCTGCCCGCCCACAGCATGCCACGCTTGGCTATCTCGTTCGCCTCCGGTACGAGCAGGTCCTCGATCTTGTGGCCGATGGACGAGTAAAACACGCGGCCGCGGCCCCACATCCTCTTCCATACCACCGGCATCACCGTGCCCGCAATCCACGGACAATCGTATTGGGATCGCATGCTCACCGGGTGGGTGCCCTGGAACGTCGTGGTCGCTAGCACCACGTTGCCCGGGTCCACGTGCATGTAGTACTGCTCCGTGTTCAGCTTGAAGTCGCCCAGGCCCTCTGTAACCGGGTCTCCCGTTCCGAGAATATTCACCTCGTGCTCGATGAAGTTCCCCGGATGCGCGACCCACTGTCCGCCCACCATGAACTGGTAGTCGGTCGACACGCGGAACGAGTCCGCCATACAGCCGTGCCAGCCCGCGATACCTACACCGGACCAGACGGCGCGTAGCAGGTTCCGCTCCTGCTCCACAGTTATCGTGCCCTGCGTCCACACGGGCACCACCAAGTCTAGCTGTGTCAGCATCGCGTAGTTCTCGTACGCCTCCAGCGTGTCGGACACGGTCACGTCGTACCCTTGCTCCGCAAGCCACGGCGCGAACAGTTCTGTGGCCTCCCTCGGCACGTGCCCCTCCCAACCGCCCCACACCATCAACGCTCGCTTAGTACTCACAAACTCGCCTCCGTATGGGCCCTGGACAAGCCCGCCCACCGACGGGCCGCGTGCTCCCTCTTCTTATCCGAAAAGGCCGATATCGAATGATATTCGCTGAGAATGATTGGTGCTACGGCTGCACATGTAGACTGTCCTCCCCCCGCATGCCCTTGATGGACAAATTTGCAAGACCCTGTCTGTTGTTGCTCAGCGATTAAGTCCTCGCTAACTGTCAAGCGAAAATGTCCGCATGAAGGAGCATGTGACATTGACACAGAAAGAGCAGACGAGGCTTCAGGTTCTCAACAGTTTGGTGGCGGACCATATGACCACGGAGCAGGCAGCCACGTTGATGGGAGTGAGCGCGCGCCACACCAGGCGTATTCTGGCGGCTTACAGAAGGGACGGCGCAGCCGCACTCGCTCACGGCAATCGAGGTCGCAGACCGGCCAACGCTACACCGGACCCGTTGGCGACCGACGTGGTGGTCCTGGCGCGGACCCGATACGCGGGAGTCAACCACACGCATTTGAGCGAACTGCTGAGGGAGCGAGAGGGCATAGACATCGGACGTAACACATTGCGCAAGATACTGACCGACGCCGGTGTGAGCAGCCCCCGCCGTCGAAGGCCGCCGAAGCATCGTGTTCGACGGCAGCGGATGGCCCGCGAGGGGATGCTGATACAGATCGACGGCAGCTACCACAGATGGCTGGGAGAAGATGGCCCCCAGTTCACGTTGCTGCTGGCGGTCGACGACGCTACCGGCTGTGTCGTCAACGCCCTGTTCTGCGAGTTGGAGAACACCCGCAGCTACTTACTGCTGATGCGGATTCTGATACGGAGCTACGGCATACCTCTCGCACTCTATTCAGACCGCCATGGCGTCTTCAAGCACACGCCGCCGTCAGAGACCGCCTCCGCCCCCACCCAGTTCTCTCGCGCGATGGGTGAGATCGGCGTACAGCTGATATTCGCACGGTCGCCGCAAGCCAAAGGCCGAGTGGAACGCGCCGCGGGCACACTTCAGGACAGGTTGGTCACGGAGCTGAGGCTCGCAGGCTCGACCACCATCGATGACGCCAACCGCGTGCTCAACGACTTCCTTCCCCGCTTCAATGAACGTTTTGGTGTGCCGTCGCAACACGCAGACACCGCGTATCGGGTCCTGGATCCGGGGACGTGCCTGGACACAGTCCTATGCCTGAAGTACAGGCGCCGGGTTGGCCGGGACAACACTGTGAAGTACCGCTGGCGCACCCTGCAGTTGCTTCCCGATCAGGCTCGACCGAGCTTTGCCGGGTCGGCGGTGGAAGTGCTCGAAGCACTGGACGGCCGGCTGTCAGTGCAACACGAAGGGCGTATCGTCGCCTCCCAGGAAGCGCCTCCGCGACCAGGTATCCTGCGCAGCTTCGGCACGCGGACCGTACACACGACCGGTCCCAGCCGCTACACCAACGGTGTCATCAGGAGGCCGGAGGACGAAGTGGAGTCAATGGGCACAATGCTCGAAGCGGACAGACTCCGCGACGATGCCGACCGCAACGGCGCCGCAAGAGTTCGCAGGACTGTGACTCCGCGACCCAGAAAGCCCACCCCACTACAGACGGCGAGATGGAAGGCGGTGCAGAAGGCGAAACGCAAGGGCCTGTCCATCCGTGGGATCGCCCGGGAAGTGGGCATCCACCGGGACACTGCAAGGAAGTACATGAATGCCGAAACCCCACCCATGGCGCGCTCGCGCAACGTCGGAAGTACCGTAATCAGCTAGCATGGCAATCTACTCAGAGGACATTTTCCCTTGGCACTTAGGCGGACATAATCGCTGAGCGTCGACACCCTGTCATGTAGGCAATGTACCCTCCTCTCCCTTGATGGGAGAGGATTGAGGTGAGGGTGAAAGGGGCGGGGGGCGTGGGAGCGCAGGCCGATGAAGCAAAGGTTTTCCTAATAGGAGAGAGCCTGCCCCGCACGCCGATGCGGGGGCGCGCCCTGCCCTCAATCCGCCGGGCGCGGGTCTCTGCTCAGCAGGAATGGGATCCCGCACGCCAACACGATTCCGGCGTTTGTCACCAGCCCCCACGACAACCCCGCCACGTCGGCGATCAGCCCTAGGAGCGGCGCGCCTATCACCAGCCCGACATCCCCGAACGTTCGCATCGTAGCGAGTGCCACCGGACGCTGGTCGCCGGTCGCTATGTCTGCCACGTAGGCGTTCACCGTCGGCGACTCTATGGCCTGCGCCACGCCGTACATGACCATCGCCAGCCCGAACACGGCGACGACCGGGCTCGCCGCCGACACCAGCAGCGCCCCCGCGAATATCGCGATTGCCGGAATAACCATGGCGCGCCTGCCGAACCGGTCGGTCAGTATTCCGGCGAAGGGCTGGAACACCAGGTTTGCAGCCGCTGGGATCGTCAGCATCAACCCCAGCATCCCCGCGTCCATGGAGAACCGATCCTCCCCCAGCAGAGGCCACAGCGTGAACAGTGTGCCGCCTCGGGTGAAGAACGTGGCCAACGCAATCATGCAGATCGACACAAACGCAACGCTGCGGAGCGGCGACTTCGCCCGTGCGCCAGGGCCCGGCGCTCTCTGGACGGGGGACCGGCCCTGGCGGGAGGAGGACTGCCCGACTCCGGCCGGAATCCTCGCGAGAGTCCATAGCCCTGCGATCGCGGCAAGCGCCGCCACGAAGAAGAACGGCGCCCGCAAACCGAAGAAGTGCGCCGTCAACCCTCCGGCCGCCGGGCCGAGCGTGATCCCCATCAGGAAGAACGACTGGTAAATTGTCATCAGCCGGCCTCGGTTCTCAGACGTGCTCACGTCCGCCACGAAGGAGACAGCCGCCGTGATGTACAGCGCCGAACCGGCCCCCGCGAGAAAGCGGAACGCGACCAGGGCCTCGTAACTGTCGGTCAGCCCCGCCATGAGGTTTCCTGCAATCGAGAGACCCGCCCCGCCCACAAGTACGTTTCGTGCTCCGGACCAGCTTGTGAGAAACCCGGCCGGTATGTTGGCGAACACACGCGCGAGGGCGAACGCGCTCACCGCTATGCCCACCATGGCCGCTGTCTTGCCCAGGTTCTGCACAAGCAGCGGGATGATCGGCACGACCACGCCCTGTCCCATGGTGATGAACATCGTGGAGAATGACACCAGCAGCACGCGCGGCTCCTGCCGTATCGGCTCGGCAAAACCGTAGCTCAGGATACGGCTGATCTGTGCTGGAATGGAGTTCATGCTTGAGTGGGGGCTGGCCGGGGCAGGTCAAGACTAACAGATACCCGGCGCCGCTCATGTCGCGGAGGCATGCGCGTTCGCCTACGGTCCATTGGGCGGGTGCAGAGCCAGGCCTGTACTCCGGCACGAGGCCCCGCACGTCATCCTTCAGCACTGCCAGGACACGGTGAGCTTAACGCAAGTTTTCAGACTTCATGGGTGCTCTCAAATGACAAGGAGACCTCACATTGCCGTCATACCCGCGCAGGCGGGTGGTTAAGCGGAAATTGGGGCATTGCCCGCACTAAGACTGAACACTTGCATCTTCACTCGGCCGATTGCTCCCAGAGAACTCCTGTGCTAATATTGATGCATGAGTATTACCGGAACCGGCCTTGTAGGGGCGTTCCTCGCGGACGCCCTCGGACTTTCTACTTCGAGGTCAGCCGGCTACCCCGCCCTGAGCGAAGTTGAAGGGACCTGCGTTGACCCGTCGAAGGGATTCCGCGCCCTGCCGGAAACCGGTGCGAGCGCAATTCTCAGGCCCTGTCTCAGAAACGTCTCGTTTTGTCTCATTCGTGCTTCATTCCTGTCTCAGAAGTGTCTCAGGTTCGTCTCAGACCTACGGCGTCCCAGCTACGAAATGAGACAAAGTGAGACGAAATGAGACAGATTTTTCGTCGGAAGATCGTCGCTCGTAGCTGACTCCCCGGCAAACCCGCTTTTTGCGTCACTGTACAATGGTCTCCTACGCTTCCCGGAGGCCTGCAATTGACAGCCATAGCCCTGCGCAACGCCACCCTGATCGACGGAACGGGTGCGGACCCTGCTCCGCGGATCACCGTTCTTGTGGAGGACAACGTCATCTCCCGAGTCGGTCCTGACGACGCTTTGCCCGCCCCGGCCGGCGCGAATGTGATCGATCTTGGCGGGATGACGCTCTTGCCGGGCCTGACTGACGCCCACGTCCACTTCGGCCTCCACGGCGTCAACAGGGGCTCGGGGGCTGCGGTCGATGACAACCTCACGACTTACGTTCTGGACGTTGTCGAGAACATCGAGATTGCCCTGGACGAGGGCTTTACTACTGTCCGGGACGCAGCAGGGCTCGATCCTGCATTCGCCATGGCAGTGGATCAGGGGCGAATCCGGGGTCCCCGCATACTGCCTTCGGGGTCGGCGCTGTCGATCACGGGGGGCCACGGAGACCAGCGCGGCCGGTACGAGACCGCAGTACATCAGTCAGTACCCGGCGTCCTGGCGGCAATGGAGATCTGCGATGGTGCGGATGCAGTCCGTGCTGCCGCCCGCCGCCAGCTCCGTCTGGGCGCCACCCAGATCAAGATGATGGCCTCAGGCGGCGTCATGTCCCAGATGGACGAACTGGAGAGCATCCAGTTCACGGTCGAAGAGATGGCCGCCGCCGTGTACGAGGCCAGGTCCACCGGCAAGTACGTCCTGACTCACTGCCACACCTCGCCGTCCATAAACAACTCGCTCGATGCCGGCGTCAGGTCGATCGAGCACGGCAGCATTCTTGACGAACCGACTGCCGCGCGCATCGCCGAGATGGGCGCCTTCATGGTTCCAACCCTCGTGACCCTTGAGATGCTGCTCCGCCAGACAGACGAGCTGGCCGTCTCCCACTACAGTCTGATGAAGCTGTCCCAGGTCAAGGACCTCATGCCGGTCAGCGTGGAGCTGGCCGCCCAGTCCGGCGTAAACGTCGGCTCCGGGTCGGACCTGCTGGGCCTCCGCCAGACAGGCCGCGGCGAAGAGATCAGCATCAAGTCGAAGATCATCGGCCCCATGCAGGCGATTGTCAGCGCCACCAGCGTGAACGCCCGGCTCTTCCAGCTCGAACACCGCATCGGCATCGTCAAGGAGGGTATGGAGGCGGACATGGTCGCCGTATCCGGCGATCCCCTGACGGATCTCGACCTGTTCACCGACCCCTCCAACGTACGGCTCGTGGTCAAGGCGGGGCGGGTGGTCAAAGACACGCGCTAGCCTGCCTCCCTGTGGCCCGGTCGGGCTTCCGCATCCTCTTGCCCCTTCCCCAGTCTGCTGGGGAAGGCCGGGATGGGGTAAAGGCGGCGATTGCCCGGCTCGTCCCCACAAATCTGAACAGACACGCGCTAGCCTGCCTCCCTGTGGCCCGGTCGGGCCTCCGCATCCTCTTGCCCCTTCCCCAGTCTGCTGGGGAAGGCCGGGATGGGGTAAAGGCGGCGATTGCCCCGGCTCGTCCCCACAACTCTGAACAGACACGCGCTAGCCTAGCTCCCGGTGGCCCGGGAGTGCCGTGGTATACTCGAACGTACTTGGCTGGAGCCTTCCGGGACGGCGCCGGCCGCAGCCTATCCCTTCTGGAGCGTGTCTTGACACAGGTAGAAGGCCAGGTGAGGCTTACCGAACTGGCCGATTGCGCGGGCTGAGCATCCAAGTTCAGTCCACTCGACTTGGCGCAGGTCCTGCGCCATCTGCCCTCAGTCTCAGATCCGAACCTGCTCATCGGGCTCGGCACCTCGGACGACGCCGCCGTCTATCGCCTGAACGACGACATCGCTCTCGTCCAGACCGTGGACTTCTTCCCGCCCATAGTTGACGACCCGTTCGCATTCGGAGAGATCGCCGCAGCCAACTCATTCAGCGATGTCTACGCCATGGGAGCCCGGCCCCTGCTGGCGCTGAATATCGTTGGCTTCCCTGTTGACCTTCCACGGCACATCCTGGGCAGCATTCTCGAGGGCGGTGCCTCGAAGGCCCGTGAGGCTGGTGCGCTCATCGTCGGCGGCCACACCGTAGACGACAAGGAACCCAAGTACGGCATGGCGGTGACCGGTCTGATCAGCCCGGGCAAGCAGGTCTCCAATGCCGGCGCCCAGCCTGGCGACGCACTTGTGCTCACCAAACCCATCGGCACCGGCATCATCACCACCGCTGCCAAGCAGGGGATCGCTACCCCGGGAATCTTTGATGCCGCGGTTGCAGTCATGGCACGTCTCAACGATTCTGCCTCCCAGGCCATGATGTCGGTCGGCGTGAACGCCTGCGTCGACGTGACCGGCTTCGGCCTCTTGGGCCACCTCCGGCCAATCGTTGTCGAGAGTGGCGTCTCGGCCCGAGTCCGGCTTTCGGACGTTCCCGTCCTGGCCGGAGCCAGGGAACTGGTCGAACAGGGGGTCGTGCCGGGAGGGACGGTCCGGAACCTAGACTCTCTGGAAGGAGTGGTGGAGTGGGATGCTGCCGTAACCCACGCGGATCGGCTCTTGCTGGCCGACGCCCAGACCTCTGGCGGACTGATGATCGCCGTGCGTCAGGATCGGCTTGACAGCCTGCTGCACCGCCTCGGAGAGGCCGGCGTTAAGCCCGCTGTTGTGATTGGCGAGGTCATGGACGATGTCGGGGAGGGATGCCCCCGGATCTTCGTAAGTCCGTAGAAGCTTGATGTCGCAATCGGACCTGCGCCAGGAAGTTGAGGCACGGCTTCGTGCCGCCCTGTCCGACGCTCAGGAGTCCGGTGCTCTGCCCGATGCCGTCGTCGAAGACATGGCCGTCGAGCGCCCACAGGACTCGTCCCACGGCGACTTCGCCTCCAGCATCGCCCTCAAGCTGGCGCGGCAGATGAGGTTGAACCCCCGAGACATCGCGGCTCGGCTGGCCGAGCGTCTACAGCCCGACGGCTTTATCGAGTCTGCCGAACTCGCCGGACCTGGGTTCGTGAACATACGGCTGTCGCCCGCGTGGCTAGCCTCACGCGTCGAGGACATCCGGGCCAGAGGCGAAGAATTCGGGAACGCTCCGGAAGCCACGGGTGAGCGCGTGCAGGTGGAGTTCGTCAGCGTCAACCCAACGGGTCCGATCCACGTTGGCCACGCTAGGGGAGCGGTATTTGGCGACACGCTCGCTAGCATACTCTCGGCGGCAGGGCACGAGGTGGAGCGGGAGTACTACTTCAACGATGCCGGTACCCAGGTGGAAGCCTTCGCTCACAGCCTGCTCGCACGCTACCGGCAGCATTACGGTGAGGACTGCCAGGTTCCTGAAAACGGGTACCACGGCGAGTACGTCATTCCGCTAGCCGAACGGGTGGCGTCTGAGCATGGTCGCCGGTTTATGGAGATCCCTGAGCATGAGGCTGTCCGGGAGCTACTGGAGATCGGCCTTTCCGCGATGGTCCAGGACATCCGGAACGACATGGCGAGGCTGGGCATCGAGTTCGATGTATGGTTTACGGAGCGATCTCTATATGAGATAGGGCAGTACGATACTGCGATGTCGATCCTGCGGGATCGTGGGTACGTCGCGGAAAGGGACGGCGCCAGTTGGTTTACTTCCACTGACCTTGGCGAAGACAAGGATAATGTGCTCGTCCGCAGCAGCGGCGCCCCCACGTACTTCGCGACCGATGTGGCGTACCACTACAACAAACTTGTCGAACGGGGCTTCGACAAAGTAATCGATGTCTGGGGCGCGGACCACCAGGGCCACGTGCCCAGGATGAAGGCCGTGATACGGGCGATGGGGATGGATGATGACCGGCTCGTCATTGCGGTGACGCAGATGGTCTCCTTCAAACGGAAGGGGGAAGTGGTCAGAATTGCCAAGCGCACAGGTGACCTTATCACTCTAAGGGAACTTCTGGACGAAGTCGGGCCGGATGCGTGTCGCTTCGTCTTCCTGTCCCGAACTGCCGAAAGCCAGATGGAATTTGACCTGGAGCTGGCCGTCAAACAGTCGTCGGAAAACCCCGTTTACTATGTCCAGTACGCCCACGCGCGAATAGCATCAATTCTTCGACTCGCGGAGCAGCGCGCCATAGACTGGTCGGACGGGGATGTCCGTGTGCTTACTCACGAATCGGAGTTGGAACTCATACGCAAGATGCTCGTCTTGCCTGAGTTGGTTCAGACGATGGCTAGCAGGCTGGAGCCTCACCACTTGCCGCACTACGCGATGGAACTGGCGACCTCGTTCCACCTCTTCTACCAGAAGTGCAGGGTAGTGTCCTCAGCGCCTGAAGACCTGCCCATCACAAAGGCTAGGCTGAAGCTGGTGGACGCCGCGAGAGTAGCCCTGTCCAGGAGCCTCTCGCTGATGTCGATGTCGGCTCCGGAGACGATGTAGCCGTCACTATTCCTCTTCCCCAGTCTGCTGGGGAAGATTGAGATGGGGTCGAGCCAACGTCTTACTCCAAACCGCCCTCCGCCTTGTACCGGCGCGTCAACTCTGCGTACCAGTCTCCGTATCTCTTGATTCTCGCTCTGAATTCCGATGTCACCCTGCCCCTCGGCTTGCCGGGCACGCCCACGATCAGCGAGTTGGCCGGGAACTTCTGCCCGTCAGGGATCACGGCGCCGGACGCCACCAGGCAGTCTTCTCCCAGCTCCACACCGTCGTTCACCGTGGCGCCGTTTCCAACTAGCGTACGGTCCCTAACGACCTTAGCGTGGCAGACCACGCGGTGGGCCACAACTACGTGGTTGCCTATGAGTACGTCGGCGTCGCCGTGAACCACGGAGTTGTCTTGGATGCAGGTGTAATCGCCGATGGTCACCTTTCCTCGGTCTGCGCGGACCACCGTCCCCGGCCATACGCTCGACCCCTCTCCGATCTCAACGTCTCCGATGACGTAGGCAGCCTCGCTCACGTACGCTGAGGGATGAATCCGTGGACTCTTGCCCATGAAGCTGCGAATCAAAGTGCGCTCCTGAATCGTACTGCGTCGCCTCTCACCATTGCCGCACTTGGCACGGTCAGTAAGGCTGCTCGTAGGCCAGACTGCCTATGCTATGCTGTCCGCAATCCGTGATCTGTCGAGCGTCGTAATCTAACACATGAACAAAGCCATACTGGGACTTGCCCTACTCTTACTTCTGTCACTCTCGGCTTGCACCTCTGGTGACTCCGAGACTGGTACTGCGTCAAATACTCAGGCTGAGGCAACGTCCGTGCCGGAGATAGAACTAACCTCCGAATTGGGCGTTGATGCCTCGCCGGAGCCTACGAGCGACGCTGCGTCGCAAGAAATGGAAGTCGAAGCCGTCGACTCGTCTGACTCGACGGTCGGCACTGACCCTGAGGCCACGCCAACCCCGGTTACCGGCGTACTTTTCACATACATGTACGCCGTGCAACTTCTCGAAAGCCAACTGTATGAAGATGCAATACCTCAGTTGAACATCGTGATCAGAAGGCTGCCGGAACTTGGAAGGGGATGGTATTACAGAGGTATCGCTTATCGGCACGAAGGCCAGCATAAGTTTGCACTTGAAGATCTGAGCAAGGCCATCGAGCTCAAGCCGGAGTTTGGCCAGGCTTACAAGGAGCGAGGCATTCTCTTCAACGAGATGGGTGAGACGGCCAATGCCGCCGGGGACTTCGAGAAAGCATTGTCTCTGTATCATCCGACAAGGGACGCTCGGGACATTGCGGAGACGACAAAGTTGCTTCGAGAGCTAAGCGGCGGCTAGTAGCCCAGCTCCCTGCGCTGGGAAGCCCGCGCTGTACACCAACCCCGTGTCCGAAATTCGGCCTACGTGCCTCCTATAAAGATGCATAAGGCCTTGGTGTCGTAGGGCGCTCGCAACCACGCTACGATCTCTCGGTATCCCCAGCAGCGCTCGCATCTCACGCGTAATCGCGTTTTCGGAAGGCGGAGGTAGTTCCCTCAGCATCTCAATACAATGGCCCATGAGCGTGAGGTCCTTGTGAAACCCGGCCCATGCGTGGACCGTTGGTAGGACCGCATTTACTACGATATCAAGCGCCCGCGCCCGTCCGATCATCCCGGACACAACGAACCGGCCCACCAAATGTGTGGGCCGGCGTTCCCTTACAGCCAATCTCAGCCCGTGCATTGGGCCGTACTCCAGGAGCGTGTCCATGAGATCGGCCGCGCCGAGAACACGATTCACTGGATGGTTGGCTGGCCTCACTCGGAATAGACTCCAGCAAGATCCAGGCAGGGGCCTGACTGCAGGCAAACTACGGTGTAACTTGATGAGTTCGGCACTGGCGCGTTCCGGCTTTACGTAACGGATTAACCCCGCTGCACCAGCCAGAAGTGCTTTGAGAGCCATACGTCGCGTGCTGGCGGGCTCTTCGTTCAGTGCGTACAACATTTTGAAAGGCACGCGCCGGGCGAGTTGAAGGAATGGCCTACGGTTGGAGGAATATCCTAAGGCCTCCATGATGGCCTCGTAGGCCACCTGGTCAGGGCTCTGTGTAGACGCCATTTCGTGAGAGTACCCACGACTCTTGGATAGGAAACGCTGCTCTCCCGCCCCGTCGAGCGTTTCCACGGTTATGCTTGGTGACTGGCTGGGCCTCACTGCCTGCTGCCAAGTAGTCGAAGCTTGATCTATGACTGCTGACGGGGACGACGTACCTGAACTTTGGAGGATCCTTTCGACGTTAGGTTTGAGTACCACGTGCAGGATTACGCCATTGTAGTTAGGGTCAGTGTGATGGCCGTGAGCGTACCAGTCCTTGCCGTGCACGTGTATTTCCACGTCGCCACGCACCGTTTCTCCGGAGTCGTTAACAAAGACGGCGTCTAGGAAGTCCGGCCCAGCGCCCGTGTTCCGACGGCCAGGATAGACCACGCTCATGCGCTGGCCGTCTAGGGTAACTATGGCCTCTGCTAGCTCGGCCGACCTTGCCCAGAGCTCTTGCACAGCTCTTTCTGGAGTCGTCTCCCGTAACCTAGTCATCCCGGATCTGGTTCCCTGGAGTTAGTTAGTGTCCCATCCAATTCGGCTATCTGCGGGACGGTATCATAGGGTGTAGTGAGGGGCCAGAGCGGATGGGTGCCGTGTGGCAACGCATTGACCCCATTGCTATCATGTCTAACACCTCGACATGGAGCTAACCAGTGACTGATACCCCAACAGATCCCAACGAAGTCCGAATGACCGGCGAGAACTCCTTCATACGCCTTTCTGCCGGTTCCGGAGTTGAGGAAACTACCCGCGCGAGTCACTGGCGTGTGCTGCTTTCACCCGGCGGCTCGGGGCACGCACTGCTACTGAAATCAGAAGTTACCGGCGGTGCCGTGCGCGTTTACTCCGACAACATCGCAATGACTAGGTGGCTTCAGGAGGAGATCGAGTCGATGCTGTTTCCTGAGTTCGCTGACACTGGCCTGCCTGTGATCGACGCGGTCTTTTCGAAGTTCGGCGATACATCCACGTTCTGGACCGAGAGTGTTGAGAGCGCCGAAGACTCCATACTGCTGACCTGGTACGACTTTATGCATCCGTTTGTAAACACAGCGCCTCCGGGCACGATGGGCAGACCACTGGGTGTATTCAGCACCTTCATTCCGGCCAGAAGAGCGCAGCTTACTTACAATGGCACAGCGGCTGCCGGGCTTCCGATGCACCAGCGCCGCGGCCACTGGGACGCAACCTCGGCGTGCCTGGCTCTGTCAGAAACTTGGGTACGACCCAAGAGTTAGGCATCCGCACTCATTTGAGCGTATGGGAACTCGCTGCGGACTTTGAGAGGAGTCTGGTTGGACTAGTTGTGGCACCCTCGGGCAGAGATGTCAAAGACGCCCTCGACGATCCCATTGCGTACTCTGACAATTCGGTCCCACCGGTTGACCATTATGTCCTGTTGCCCGCTATGCAGTAGGTACTTGTCACCGATTTCTAGCATCGATCCGTCGCCCACTCGAAGCACTACGTGGTCCTCGTAGAGATTCTCGACGGTCACGTTCTCGTGGCTCGCGACTGAAGGAAGCATTCCCCGGGGGGAAGCAAGAGCCCTGCTGCCTGTATCGCCAACAGCCGTGTTCGGACGAGGCGTGCTTATCACCGTACCCAAGATCTTTGCGGCGAACTGGAAGTCGTCCATGTAGCCGAACATGGTGTCGTATAAGGCATACGTGCCGCCTTCTACCTCGGTTACGCCGGGCAGCGAGGCGGCCACGTCATACGTCCACGTCTCTCCTGTTGAAACTACCTCCACAGGAATACCGGCTGCCTCGATGGCATCCTTTACGTCCAGGCACTTCTGAATCATACGGCGCCCCTCGATAAACCGCGTTTCACGGTCTGGGTCGCCGTCTATCGTCTGGTGGCTCATCACGCCTTTGAAGCGAATGCCTGGCATCTTGTGGGCCAGCGTGGCGATCTCAACTCCGCTCTGGACGTCGCGCACTCCCCCCCTACCCATCTGTGTGTCGACTTCAACCAGCACTCCGATCTCGGCACCGTGCCTGGAAGCGACCTCCGAGATGGCCTGCACGTTCCTAGGGTCATCGACGACGACGCTAACTGTGCCCCGCTGGGCCAACTGGCACAACCTTGCTATCTTATCTCGCGTCACCACTTGGTTCGGAATGAGGACGTCCGTGATGCCACCCTCGAACATGGCCTCAGCTTCGGAGACTTTAGCGGCGCAAACGCCTCCAACCGTTCCTCCGGCCTCTATCTGCATCAAAGCCAGCTGTGGGCACTTTATGTTCTTGACGTGCTGGCGCAGCTTCGTTTTCGAGTCTGCGTAAGTGTCCGCCATCTTCCGATAGTTGTATTCTAGGGCGGCCATGTCCACTAAGAGGCAAGGCGTCTCCAATTCTTCCTGTGGCGTCCCTATCGTAGGACTGAATGCGTCCATTCAACTACTCTCTTCTACCCTAGGATCCGATTTAGCCGGACCCGGAGTGCTAACGGTACAGCCCTCGAGCGTTCACCGGCCAAATGGCTTCGAGTGCTCCGTCTCGCGCTACGTGCAGGAAATCATAAACATTCGCCGTGTCGCCGATGCTGAAAGGCGTAAGCCAGACCTTATCACCCAAGTCTGGCGCCGAAAGAGCCCCGGCGTTCATGCTAATACGGCCGTGTTCGGCACTCAGTGAGTACAATTCGCCGTCAAGTTCGTCTGCTATAGGTAGACCGGCGTCCGATCCTGTAGCCTTGTTGCCGGCATCCAACACTACGAGACCTGGCTCAGGTACGCTGGTGACCGTAGACACGACCTTTGCGGCGCATGAAAGCTCCGGCCGCTGCTCCCTGTACTTCGCGTCCATAATCGCGTATGAACCGGCGACAACGTCGGTCACGCCTGCCATGGTGCCCGCCACGTCATAGTTGTGTGTACTCCCTGCGCAGACCATCGGCACGTCAATCCCCTCGGCCTCGATCGACTGTCGGGTGTCGAGGAGCCTTTGCAAAGCCTTCTTCGTCTTGACCTCTACAACCGAAGGATCGTCAGAGAGGTTTGAGCCTTCATACGTTGCAATCCCGCCAAACTCGAGGCCATCGGCCTGGACGACTGCGGTTGCGAGCTCTACTGCTGCCAGTCCCGGCTCGACTCCGCATCGGTTAAGGCCCGTGTCTACGTCCACAACTGCTCTGATCGAAACGCCGGCGCGCGTGGCAGCAACTGACAGGTCTTCTACGTTTCTCGGGTTGTCAATTGCAACGCTGACACTTGTCTGGCGAGCGAGCGTGCAAAGCCTGCCAATCTTGGCTGGAGTTACGATCTGGTTGGTAACAAAGATGTCTGTGAAGCCGTCCGCTGCAACAACCTCTGCCTGTCCCACCGTCGACATGGCCAATCCCCCGGCATGACCTTCAACGGCCATTTGCCTGCGAGCCACGGCTGTAGAAAGGTGGGACCCAAAGAACGGCCTGACCTTTGCCTCCCTACCTCGGAAGAACCCGTGCACAGTCTCAATGTTGGCGCTCATTCGGTCGATGTCGACGACTAGAGCTGGAGTGTCCAACTCTTCAACGGGTGTGCCGACGGGTTTGAAAAGGGGGCGTTCCATTTGAAGTTCCGCAGGTTGTTTACGCTTGCCAGCTAGCGCTTGCGAGCGTCATGATAACATGACGTGTGCAAAGAAGAGTCCATTTCGGCAACGCTGGAGTTCATCAAATCTACTTGGGAGAGGCAGTTGGAATCTTCGCACAGTGAAGCCATAAAGCTTCGCCTCGTCAACGGTGAACGCTTGGACACTGTGCTTGGACTGGAAGTCGGCGCCAGAGAAACGGACAACGTGCTCGTACTTACTAACTCGCGCCTTGCCCTCGTAAAGAGAAGTGGTCGCCAGCGCAAGTCTGCATTTACGTCTGTCAAGGACATCGAGACAATTGAGGTGGCGGAAGTGCGGCCAGGCGTAGGTGGTTATCTATGGGCCGCATTGGCCATACTTGTTGCGGTGCTTTTGTGGTTCACCATAGAAAGCCTGGTTGGGAGCGCAGTGTCTGCCGCTGCTGTTGGGGCAATAGGGGCCTTCCTGCTGTACGATCGGTTGTCTGAACCGGCATCCACACGCGTTACGTTCAACACTAGGCGTTCAGGCTTAGTGTGCCAACTGGGTGGCGAACGGCCCGACGAGGAAGTGCAGGAGTTCGTCAACCGTGTGTTTGAATTGAAAGATGGGATTAAGTCAGAAAGCTGGACGCTAAGGTAATCGAACTCTTATTCACCGAACCCCAACCCCGGCATGATGTCCAGGTCCCATTCAACAACGTGGCCGTTCCTTAATCGGTAGTAGGCCGCAGCACCTATCATCGCGCCATTGTCCGTGCATAGCACCGGCTCTGGCACGATCACCGGAACAGGGCAGCGGGCCTGTATTTCGCCTCGAAGTGCGCTGTTCGCCGCCACTCCGCCACATAGCACCAGCCCGTTTACCCCTGTCTCTGTAACCGCTCGCACGGTTACAGTAACAAGACAGTCGACGATAGCCTCTTGATATGCGGCGGCCATTGCAGAGACCATTTGGGGCTCTAATCCATCCTCCGGGGCAGGATACATCCCCCGGGATCGTGCGCGCTCCAACAGGGAAGTCTTGAGGCCGCTGAAGCTGAAGTCGAACCTACCGTCAACTCGTGGGCGAGGGAATGGATCGTCACTTCCTGCGCACTCGCTGGCAGCACGTTGAATTTGGGGTCCCCCGGGGTATCCTAGTCCGAGCACCCTGGCTCCCTTGTCAAACGCTTCTCCCGCGGCGTCGTCTCTCGTCCTGCCAATCAAGACAAACCGGCCGTGCTCACGCATAAGCACTAGGTCCGTATGGCCGCCTGAAGCAATAAGGCAGAGTAACGGAAAGCTGGGCCGGGGACCGACGTCCCCAAATTTTAACCATGCGGCGTAGATATGGCCTTCGAGGTGATTTACTCCAATGAACGGCAGTCTAGATGAGAAGGCCACCGCCTTGGCAGTGTTTACTCCAACCAGAAGCGATCCGGCAAGTCCCGGGCCGTAGGTTACTGCTACGGCATCCAGATCACGTAGGGTCGCTCCCGCGTCAGCCAAGGCCTTTCGGATTACAGCGTTGATCGTCAGAAGGTGCTGTCGCGCCGCAACTTCCGGCACAACTCCTCCGAAGGTAGAGTGAATCTCAGCTTGCGACGCGACGACATTGGCATGAATGATGCGGCCATCCTCAATGATGGCCGCCGCCGTTTCGTCGCATGAGGTCTCGATTCCTAGTACTCGCAACTGCGCCACCAATGAGGTTGGACAAGAAATGAGGTTGGACAAGAGTGGGAAGGCCTAATCCCTGCCCATCTTAGCATCGCAAACTCGATCTCTCATCCGTGGCTTCCGACGGAAGTGGCCCCACAGGTGATATCATCTCGGAGGCTAATTCTCTCTCTGGGAGTGGAGAACAACTGAACCGCAGTCGATCCGCCGAGTTGTATTCGGCCGCCCGTAGCATGATACCCGGCGGTGTAAATAGTCCAGCACGATCATGGAGCGGTGTGGGTGGAACCCCTGTTTTCATCGAACGCGCCTCGGGATCTCGTGTGTGGGACGTGGACGGATACGTCTACTTAGACTACGTTTGCTCCTGGGGACCGATGATCTTAGGTCACGCTCACGCGTCGGTAATCGATGCAGTGAAGGCAGGGGCTGAAAAGGGCACCAGTTTTGGCGCACCCACCGAGATGGAGAATCGACTGGCGCGTCTAGTGGTTGACGCGTTTGACTCAATTGACCTCGTCAGATTTGTCAGCTCAGGCACCGAGGCGGCAATGAGCGCGATCAGGACCGCTCGGGCTCACACTGGCCGAGGCAAAGTCGTGAAGTTCGAAGGCGGATATCACGGCCACGCGGACACTTTACTCGTGGCCGCTGGATCGGGCGCTATCACACATGGAGTGCCGACGAGTGCAGGTGTTCCCGAGTCGTTTGCACGGGAGACGCTGGTGGCCAAGTACAACGACTTGGAGTCCGTCCATGCTTGCTTTGAGGCATATCCGGATGAGATTGCCTGCGTAATCGTGGAGCCAGTTGCGGGAAACATGGGAGTGGTGCCCCCGAGCCCCGGCTTTCTGGAGGGACTAAGAGAACTTACGTATGACCAAGGCGCGCTCTTAGTGTTCGACGAAGTGATAACTGGCTTCCGGCTCTGTTTCGGAGGGGCTCAACGCCTATTCGGCGTTGTACCGGATCTTACCTGCCTCGGCAAGATAGTTGGTGGTGGAATGCCTGTGGGCGCATACGGTGGCCGGGCAGATGTCATGAGCAATGTGTCACCGCTAGGTCCCGCCTACCAGGCCGGCACTCTGTCGGGCAATCCCGTGGCGATGGCCGCCGGCATTGCCACACTTGAGGTGCTCAAGGATACTGAAGCCTACGAATCGCTCGAAGGCAAGGCGGCACGCCTTGCCGCCGGCTTCGCATCGACGTTTGCGGAGACGGAGACGCCTTATAGGATCAACCGCGTCGGCTCCATGATGACACTCTTTTTCAACGGTGCCGACGTTACCGATTTCGGTACCGCGTCAGCTTCAGACACTCAGGCTTTCGCGGATTTCTTCCATCACATGATGGAGGAGGGCGTGTACCTGCCTCCATCTCAGTTTGAGGCCATGTTCGTGTCGACGGCGCATGACGATGCGGACATTGACGCGACTATAGATGCCGCTCGACGGTCTTTGGCCTAACCGCTAGCCGCTGTTCGGGTTGCTAGGGAGTATGACCCTTTACTAGCCGCTTGGCGAATTCTGTCGATGGCTTGCCCAACGGTGCACTCGGCGCCGTAGACTGCCGATCCGGCGACGAGTACGCTCGCTCCAGCGCTTGCGACTGCAGCTGCGGTGTGGACGTTGATCCCTCCGTCCACCTCAAGTTCGACCTTCAGACCACGGGTGTCCAATAGCGCTCGCATACGCTCAATCTTTCCCAGGGTTGAGGGTATGAACGTCTGTCCGCCGAAACCTGGGTTTACTGACATAACGAGTACCTGATCCAAGTCCGTCAGGACTTCGTCCACTGCCGACAATGGAGTACCCGGGCTCAGCGCCACCCCTGGCCGCGCACCCTTGTTACGGATACGGTGAACCACTTCGTGCAGATGAACGGCTGCCTCCGCATGAACGGTGATGATATTGGCACCCGCATCGACTAACTTGTCTACAAGCCGATCCGTGTCCGAGGCCATAAGGTGAACGTCAAGGGGCAAGTCGGTCCTATGTCTAAGATCGCGTACCATCTGAGGTCCGAACGTCAGGTTGGGTACGAATCGGCCGTCCATCACATCTACGTGAACGTAGTCAGCGCCGCCCCTTTCCGCCTCCTCAACAGCCTCCCCAAGGCGGGAAAAGTCGGCCGCCAGAATTGACGGCGCAATCTTAAGGTTGCTATTCGTTGGCATCGTCCGATCTCATCCTCGCCTTGGCATCTTCGATTGCGCGCCAAACGCGCTTGTACGATGTTCCCCCCGATACATCCCGCGCCGCAACTGAGGCGTCAACTGTGATAGCGAGCACGCCTTCGTCGAACTTGTCAGAGAACTGGCGGTACTCATCAACTGTCAGTTCGTGCAACCCCTTCGACGTCCTGTGAGCGTAAACGGCCATCTTAGCCACAACGCCGTGCGCCTGACGGAACGGCATCCCTTTGGCCACAAGGTAATCGGCAACGTCTGTCGCAAGCATGTAGCCTCCCAGCGCGGCGTCCCGCATCCTCTCGATCTCCACCCGCATCTTGGGAAGCATGCCAGCGAACACCGCTAGCGTAGCCAGCAGGGTGTCAACAGTGTCGAAGAACCCTTCCTTGTCTTCCTGAAGGTCGCGATTGTACGTAAGTGGAAGGCCCTTGAGAGTCGTTAGCAGTCCCACAAGGTTACCGAGTACCCGGCCTGTCTTTCCGCGCGCGATTTCCGCGAAGTCCGGATTGCGCTTTTGGGGCATGATGCTGCTGCCGGTCGTGTATTCGTCTGAAAGCCGAATGAATCCGAACTCTTCTGATGACCAAATAACTAGCTCCTCCGCCAATCGTGACAGGTGGATCATGCACAAGACGGCCGCAGAGTGGAATGTAACCAGGAAATCGCGGTCTGAAACCGCGTCCATGCTGTTCGCCGTAACTGACGCAAAGCCCAGTTCGACACGTACGGCCTCGCGGTCAAGCGGGTATGGAAGCCCAGCCAAGGCCCCGCTGCCCAGCGGCATGACATCCGCTTCCCGGCGCGCCTCCACGAATCGATGCCTGTCTCGGGTCAACATTTCAAAATATGCCAGCATGTGATGGGCAAACAGGACCGGCTGCGCCCTTTGCAGATGCGTGTATCCCGGCATAACGGCACGGGGATGCTCTTCCGCCAAGTTGACCAGGGCCGATCTGACGCCGTCCACGCCCTTGATTGCCTCGTCAGCAACCTCCTTCGTGTACATCCTCACGTCCAGCGCAATTTGGTCGTTGCGTGAGCGAGCTGTATGCAGCCTTCCTGCGGTGTCGCCTATAATCTCGAACAGACGACGCTCCACGTTCATATGAATGTCTTCCAATTCGGGCCGCCACCGAAATGTGCCATCCTCGATTTCGCCGCGTATCTTCTGAAGACCTTTGACGATTGTCTTGGCCTCGTTCGGTTCGAGAATGCTCTGCGCGGCAAGCATTCTGGCGTGGGCGATGGAACCGGCGATGTCCTGCTGGTAAAGGCGCCGGTCGTAGTCTATGGAAACGGTGTATGAGGTTATCGCGTCCATTGGCGCGTCAACCTAGCGTTTGAGGTGTGGGAATTGCCGTACACCCACGTTCATGGCGGATACGCCAAGCACCTTCAGAAAGCCCTCCGCATCCTTGTGATCGTACCCCCCAAGCGCCTCCATGGACGAGTCGTCCGTATAGAGTGAGTGGGGCATGGCCTGCAGCGTATCTTCTGCGGATTCAAAGTAAACACCACCCTTGAATATTCTTATGGAAATTGTGCCTGTAGCCATTCTGCTAATCGGCTCCAAGGCGGAAAGGGCCGCAGTTGTTGCGAGGTCGAGCCAATAACCTTGGTAAATCTGGACGCTTATGACCTTGGATAGGTGGTCGAACAACTCGCGTGCTCTACGGTCCAATACGAATTGGAGCAAAAACTCGTAGCTATGGCCTAGCAACTCCATACCCGGCGCTTCATAGAGCCCGCGCGACTTCACACCGACGAACCTGTTCTCCACTACATGCCTTCCAATGCCGATGCCATGCGCTCCGGCAATCCTGTTTGCTGTCTCGAAGGCATCAACCAAGGTGACAGGATCGCCATCGATTGCAGTCGGTACCCCTTCAACCCACTGGATGGTTACGGTCTGTGGTCTGTCCGGAGCGTCCCAAGGCCAAACGCCCATGCCCGGTTCAACAAAGTAAGGGTCGATCGAGACTGACTCCAAGTCTCCGGCCTCGTGCGTCAGGCCCAGAAAGTTGGCGTCTGTGGAATAGCGGGCCTGTGACGAGGGCCGTATTGGAAGTCCGTTTGCTTCGCAGTAGTCAATCATCTGGCTGCGGCCCTGGAATCTCTCTATGAATTCGCGGTCCCGCCACGGGGCGTAGACTTTGATGGAGGGGTCCAGTGTGTTGCAGGCAAGCTGAAACCGGACTTGGTCGTTGCCACGCCCCGTACACCCGTGAAAGAGTGTGTCAACTCCGGCGGCTTTCAGGTACGGCAGCATGGCCTGAACTGTAATGGGTCTGGCAATCCCTGTAGTGTTCCAATAGCCTCCCTCATAGCGGGCTTGTGCTTGGATCACCTTGAGTCCGCCCTCTGCAAGGGCTTTCTTGCCAGGAACGATCGTCGCTCCGACAGCCCCGCATGCCAGCATCCTGTCCGCCACAGCGTCGAGCGACTCCTCGTCAGGCTGGCCGAGGTCCACCGTGAAGCTGCTAACCGCGAACCCATTTTCACTTAGCCAATGGGTTACGGTACAGCTGTCGAGGCCTCCGGATACGGCACCGCCGAGGACAGCGGATCCTGTATTTCTGAGTTCGCTTAAGTTCACGTCAGACTACATGCAGTTCACATTAAAGTTTCGCTACGGTCGATGATCACGGGCCCTAGCTGACTGCGGCCGAGAGTCCGGTCTCTAATAGATCCAGAGCTCTGTCGATCTCGTCTGGCGTGATGTTGAGCGTGGGCATCAGCCGGATGGCGTCGGGCCTGAGTGGGTTGAGCAGCAGGCCGCCCTCATTGCAGGCTGTAACTATGTCTCCGGCCAGATCGGAGTTGAACTGCATCGCCCACAACAGGCCCATCCCCCGTACGTCCGAAATGAATTCGTGGTTCGCCTTCAGGTTGCTGAGGCCCCGCGCCAGGTAGTCCCCCATTTGCCGTGCGTGGGAGGGTATGTCATGTTCAACGATGTACCTCACTGAGGCGTTGGCAGCGGCGCACGTGAGCGCGTTGCCGCCAAAAGTGGAGCCGTGGTCGCCTGGTCGCAGCACAGCCGCTTGATCCTTGGCCATGAATGCTCCAATAGGAACGCCGCCGCCGAGCCCTTTGGCCAGAGTCATCACGTCGGGTTCGACTCCCACGGTCTGATATCCGAACAGTGTTCCTAGGCGGCCCAACCCTGTTTGAACCTCGTCAAGGATCAGTAGCAACCCGTTGTCATCGCACCACTGCCGCACCTGCGGTAGGTAGTCGGGTGACGGCACGTTAACGCCCCCCTCTCCTTGGATCGGCTCCAACATTACCGCAGCGGTCTTGTCAGTTGTGGCTTCCTTTATGGCGTCTACGTCATCGTAGTCGACGTAGACGAATCCTGCGGGCACAGGCTGAAACGTCTCTTGATAATGTGGCTGTGCGGTGGCCGCGACCATCGCCAGTGTGCGACCGTGGAACGAGTTGTACGCTGTGATAACCTCGTATGCGCCGTTCCTGTGCATCTTGCCGTACTTTCTGGCAAGTTTTACGGCACCTTCGTTGGCCTCGGCGCCGCTATTGCAGATGAACACCTTGTCCAAGCAGCTGTTTTCGACAAGGGCCTCTGCCAACTTCAACTGCGGGATCGTGTAGAACTGGTTGGAAGTCTGGAGCAGCGTTCTGGCCTGTGCAACGATCGCGTCTGCGACAGCCTCGTTGGCGTGTCCGATATTATTTACCGCCCATCCGGACGTGAAGTCTAGGTACTCCTTGCCATCTACGTCCCAAACCCTTGCGCCTTCACCACGCTCAATGACAATCGGCTGGCGCCTCGCGCAGTACATGTAGTACTTGCTCTCTACCTCTTTCCAGTCAGTGGACATGTCACTCCTCTGCAATCAACTGCTTCAACTGTTCGAGCGACTCCTGAAGCGTGATGAATTCATCCATAATGCGTTCTAGGGACTCTTCGAGGCTCTCGATCTCTGTCTCCACGGAATTGTCAACAACTCTACTGTCGGAGGATGTCGTCTCATCGTCTTCTACAACGGTTGAGTCTGCGATGGCCGCGGCTGAGACGAGTTTTGCGATGGCCTGATCAACTGTGTCCTCCATTACGACCTTGTTGGCGGTGGCGAGCACGACTTTCTTTAATTCAGGAAACTGTACGCCCTCAGCTTGTAAGTAGATTGGCTCGGCGTATAGCAGACTGTCGCCTAATGGTATGACGAGGAGATTGCCGCGTATGCACTCAGATCCTTCTTGGCATCTCAGGGTGAACCATTCGGAAATAGTAGGATCGTTATCGATGCGGGCCTCAATCTGCTCCGGACCGAACACCTGCCGGTCCTTGGGAAAGTTGAAGGCCACGAGCTTGCCGTAATCATCGCCGTCGCTCCGCGCGGCAAGCCAGCCGATTAGATTCTTGCGCTGATTCGGCGTGTATGGGATGAGCAGAACAAACTCCTCCTGGTCTTCGCCAGGGATCTTCATTGTTGCGTAGTAAGGCGCCACGTCAATCAATTCCGCTCCGGGGCCGAACTTCTCTTGAGGGATGCTCCACAGATCTTCGTTGTTGTAAAAGAGCTGAGGTTCCTTCATGTGGAACTTGGTGAACTTCAGCGCCTGGAATTTGAACAGGTCCTGCGGATATCGAATGTGGCTGCGTAGATAATCTGGCATCTCTTCCAAAGGGGTAAAGAGTGAAGGGAAAATTCGGGAGTACGTCTGCACAAGAGGATCCATGGGGTCGGCGATGTAAAACCTCAGGGTGCCATTGAAAGCGTCCACAGTAACTTTCACGCTATTGCGTATATAGTTAAATCCTTGCTCGGAAGGCTCTGAGTAGGGGAATCGGTCCGATATCGTGTATGCGTCTTGGATCCAGAACAGCTGATCCTCTGAAGCTACGAGGTAAGGGTCGCTGTCAAGCATTAGGAACGGTGCTACCTCGGAAATCCTGCTGGTCACCGTGCGACGGTACTGCAGGCGGCTGTCGGATTTGATCTCGCCACTGATCAGGATGTTGATGTCTCCCATTTCCCACGCGAAACCGAGCCGCCTTATCGGGGAGCTGAGAGGAATGCCACCCCCGCCGGTATAGTTTGTGCGAAACAGTTCGCCTTCCTTCGTCTGGTAGTCTAGCTCGTCCGTGTTCGTATTGACGATGACGTACTCAGAAGTGTTCTCACCGTAGTAGATGCGCGGGTTCGTGATTAACGTAGCACCCTGCGGTGCGTCCCCGTCGCTTTCTTCCAGTCCGGTGAGTGGAATGACTCCTTCTGACGGAATGTCCTTGGCAAAGAATACAGGCTGGCCTTCCGGCGTAAACTCCGTAACAGGGCTCATAGCGAGGCCGAAACCGTGGGTGTAGATGAGTCGGGTGTTGATCCACGTCTGCGCCTGCTCTTCGAGCGTTTCTGGCGCCACTTCTCGGGCCGCCAACATCACCTGCCTGTACTCGCCGTCTATCACATATCGGTCTACATCCGCGTCTTTAAAGTCGTAGTAGGGTCGGATTACCTGGATCTGCGTGTACACATCCCTCAGTGGGTCGTGATCCCACAGCCTGATGTTGTCAATGGTCACTAAGTTCTCGGATACGTCCTTTTCTGCCAGAGGAGCGGCCGGGTGGAATACCTCCTCTACACCGTCCAGCACGAAGCCCATGCGGGTGAACTCAATGCTGCGCTCTATGTAAGGCTGCTCTCTAACGTATTCGTTTGGTGTAACGTTGAACTGCTGTACGGCGGCGGGCCACGCGACTCCCAGCACGATGGCCACAACAACCCAGAGAACTGCGGCGCCAACCAAGAGACGCATACCGTTCAGGTAGATGTTGACGAGCATTAGCGCACCGGCCCCTGCTGCGACGATAGTCATCACGAGCAGGGCTAGCTTGCGGGCGTGCAGGTCGGTGTAGGCTGCTCCGAAGACGGCTCCTTGGTCTGAGAGCAGCAACTCCCACCGGTCAATCCAATGACCTGCGGCCAGGATAAACAGTACGATTGCCGCGGCTACTGATACCTGCGCCCGCAGGGCCGATGTCAACTGGAACCGCAAGTCTCTGAGCGTGAATTTAATGAAGTGAAGGCCGATCGTGGCCAGCAGGATCACAATGGCGGCTCCGAGCAGCCAGCCTTGCAGGAAGTTATAGAAAGGCAGTCGAAACACATAGAAGGCTAGGTCGCGTCCGAACACCGGATCGTTCACGCCGAATGGCACTGCGTTAGAGAACTGGAGCCAAGTCTCCCATTCGGAAGCCGCCACAGAACCAAATATCAGGCTAAGAATGGCGGCTCCCGCCACGGCCCCCCAAGTTATGAGTCGTCCGACGAATCCTCGGACCTCGGGAGGAACGGCAACCATTTCTGCGCTTTCCGAAAACCTGTTGGCTATGTACAGGCTCATCCCCACCAGAGCAGCCATCACCGCGCCGCCAATGATGAACAGGACCACGCGTGTCACTATGATTTTGGCAAACACGCCACGCAGTCCCAATTCTCCAAACCACAACCAGTCTGTGTAGACAGTCTTTAGAAAGTTCAGGACTATGAAGGCAACGATGAGGCCCAGGATTACGAGCCCCCACCTGACCCAGCCTCCAATGCTTGCAGAGTCTAGTTGGGCTATGACGTCCGAGGCGCCGCTTTCGTTGTTACCGTCCTGGCTGTAGGGCTCAGCCATAGTATTTGGTTATCTCCGTTCTACTGATCAAGTGTAGTTTTTCGATAGCTAGTGTAGCGTCGATTCTCAACGATTGAACTTAGTCTAAGGTACAGTCCCGTTTCACTGACAGCAACTGTCCGGTGTCAGGTGATCCGGGTGCCTACCGGCATGTCGGTCACACTGCGGATTAACGCCCCGTCCTTTCTTCCGTCGGTGATGTGTGCACTACCAGCGGCAGACAGCGCCTTAACGCATGCCTGGAGCTTGGGCGTCATGCCACCTCCAACGAGGCTGGACCGCATAAGGGCCTCGGCCTGACTAACAGTAAGTCTAGAAATCACGTCCCTCCTTGGCATGAGGACACCCTCCACGTCGGTTAGAAGCACAAGACGGTCAGCACGCAGCGCGGCCGCTATCTCGCCAGCGATGATGTCGGCGTTTACGTTTAGTAGTAGGCCCGCATTCTCAGAGCCATCCTCCAAGTGGACGGCAACCGGAGCAAGCACGGGGATGTATCCCGCGTCCGTTGTGTGAATAACTATGGATGGGTCAACCTCTGCGACGGCGCCCACCAAGCCAAGATCCGGATCTTGGAGGGTACAGCGGACCATGGCGCCGTCCGCACAACTGAGGCCAATCGCCCTGCCGCCTGCCCTCTGAATGTCGGCGACCAGTTGCTTGTTGATCAGGCCGGTGAGCACGGCGGTGACGATTTCCATGCTCTCTGGGTCGGTAACTCTCAGCCCCCTGACGAAGCGGGGCCGCAGCCCATTTCGTTCCATCCAACCAGAGACGGCCTTGCCGCCGCCGTGAACGACTACAACCCTATCGCCGCGCTGCTGGAGCGCTACGAGATCCCGAAGAGTCGTATCGTGCTCTCCTAGAGTGCTTCCGCCTATCTTTACTACGATCGTTCCAAGGCTTGGGCTATCCTTCCCCAATTGTGGCATTCGTCCTGACATCTATAGAGTTGGCGTAATGTTCAGGGCATTTGAAGGGCATATTCAGTACCCACTTCTAGAAGGTGCGCCCTGAATTCGAGCGAAGCCCACTGAGCTAGGTGGTGTAGGCTGAGTTCAGGGTTACGTACTCCTCAGTAAGATCGCTCCCCCAAGCTACCGCAGATCCAGAACCGAGGTTTAGGTCCACACGTAACTTCACATCTTCTGCGGCCATACTGCTTGCCACAGCCTCAACGAAGTACGGGATCGCGATTCCTACGTGGACCATGTGAATGTCATTTATGAAGACGTCTATCCGGTTTTCCTGGATGACGGCGCCGCTGTTTCCAACTGCCATCATGATCCGGCCCCAGTTCGGATCGCGGCCATGCACCATTGCCTTGACGAGGCTCGACGATGCAATCTCGCGGGCTGCGAGGTGCGCGTCGTCGTCCGAAACCGCACCGACCACTGACACTTCTATCAGGTGTCCGCCGCCTTCGGCGTCCCGCACCATATCCTTTGCCAAGTTCGTGCAAACTTGGGTCAGCGCCTCTCGGAAGGCACCCTCTGCGTGTGTGCCGCCTTTGACCTGCCCGGCTCCACTGGCGCCGTTGGCAAACAGGAGGACTGTATCGTTCGTGCTCTGGTCGCTGTCCACATCTATCATGTTGAACGATACGTCCACTGCGTCCTTAAGGGCGCTCTTGAGCAGGTTGTTCTCCACGGCGGCGTCTGTAGTTAGAAAAGCCAACATGGTGGCCATGTTAGGGTGGACCATGGCGGCCCCTTTGGCTGCTCCGCCAAGCGTGACGCGTTTCCCATCAACTTCGATTGCCACCGCTGTGCTCTTGGGCCGAGTGTCGGTGGTCATGATGGAGCGCGCGAATGCATCTCCGCCGTCCTTACCTAGGCTTATCGCGCTCATTCCGGAGCGTACAAGCGCCATGGGCAACTCAATGCCGATCACGCCGGTACTGCACACCAACATCTGATCCGGTGCGACGCCAGCGTGGTTCGCGGCGAGCGCCGCCATTTCTTCAGCGTCGGTGATGCCCTGCGCGCCTACCGCGCAATTCGCGCAGCCGCTGTTCGCTACCACGCCCCGAGCCGTACCCCCGGCCGCTCTCGCACAGGTGACCGTAACGGAAGGTGAAAGCACGGCATTAGTTGAAAACGTTCCGGCAACTGCTGCAGGACGTTCGGACAGAAGGATTCCTAGATCTAGGACATCCGCCCCCGCGCTCTTGAGACCTGCTCGAGTACCTCCTGCCAAGTAGCCCGAAGGAGACGTAACTCCCCCGTTCGGAACCGACTCGATAGTATCCGTCATAGTTATCCCGTTTGGCGTCAGAAAGCTCGGTTTGTCAACTGAGGGGACATAGCAAGAGTAACGCTACGAAAGTATAGCACGCGTTGCTCGCCTGGGCATTTTATCCGCTTCTCAGCTAGGTGTGTGCTCCAAGTCACGCAGAATGGCGTGGGCCGCGTTGTGGCCTGGAGCTCCTGTGACCTCTCCCATGGGGTGGGTGCCGGAACCGCACATGTAGAAGTTTCTAATGTTGGTCCTGTAAGGCTGCCGCTGGGACAACAGTTGGTTGGGAATCATGTCCAGATGGCGAATGTTGCCGTCGGTCATCCCTACTCTGGTTTGAATGTCGATTGGCGACTGCACCGTCCAGTCCAGCAGCCGCTCCCTGAAGTCAGGGGCATACTCAGCAATGCTCTCGATGATCTGCTCCCCGACGTCGTTCCGAATCTCCTCCCATGGGCGGTCCACAGGACTAGGCGGCTGGTACAAGACCCAGTCCGAAAGTACGTGCCCAGTTCCTCTGACTAGGCCGGGCTCCGCTAGGGAAGTGAACTGCAAGCTGTGTATTGGGCTCGAGGTTGGTTTACCGGCCATTGCGTCCGTCCAGCTTTGCACCTGGTATTCGACAGACGGTCTAAGTGAAACTCCCACAACGCCTGCCGGATCGTAGCCAGCGTCGAGGTAGCGAGTAAAATCAGGAATTCGGTCCAGGGCGGCCAGGAACTTGACGCATCCAGCGCCGGTCTTCCATCGGCCAATCTTCTTTAGGACCTGTTCTCCTACCTCTTCCGGCTTGAACAGCGTAGAAAATGTCCGCTTGGGATCAGCGTTGGAAACCACAAGGCCGGCCAGTACTTCCGTGCCGTTCGCGAGACGTACGCCCTTGGCCTCTCCTTCAATGACGATGACCTTGTCAACCTGGGCTCGCGTTCTTATCTCCACGCCGTCTGACCTAACCGATGCCGCCAGCGCTTCCGTAATGTTGCCCATGCTCATTCGCGGTATGCCCCTGTCTTCCGGTCTTGTGAACAGGTTGCACCGGTGGACCGCTGGCCCCAGTATGCTGCCAGCAGACCTCGGGTCGGCCTCAGTGTTGTACATGAAGTGGGCCTTGACGCGCTCGTCTTCGAAGTAGTGATCCAGGAGATCGGTGTATGACCATGTGAGAATGACTTCGAGCACTTCCTCAGAGCTCGTGCCTCGCACGTCCTCGGCCAGATCCGAGAGCGAAGGCGGCTCCGTCAGAAAGTAAGGATTGAAGATACCGGCGGCGCGTTCCCAGAACCGGTTCCATTCGAAGTAAGCTCGGGCGTCACTTTCTGAGAAAGTTCTGAGTTGCGTTGCCGCGTCCAGTTCCGACTTGATATGCGGGCCGCCGAGGAACGAGCCGTCAGGGAAAGGGTGGAACGTGAATGCCTGTCCCAGATGCCCCCTTGAGTGGACAATCTCAAATCCGTGGTCTCTGAGGCGAAGGTCGTCGATCACCTTTCCTCGCAGTGAGGAGCACCAGTAGGAGCACATCGGGCCAAGGAATCCCGGGGAAAACTCATCGGTGGTAACCGCGCCTCCAATCTTGTCGAGGCGTTCTAGTACCAAGACTTTCAAGCCATCCCTTGCGAGATAGCCGGCGGTGACCAAGCCATTGTGTCCTGCTCCAATGACAATTGCGTCGTACTGAGCTTCAGTCATTTGTGGGCCTCCAGACCAAGATTGTGAGGTATCGGCTCCTGTGGCATCCAAAGACGACCGGTGCGATTATAGTAGAAGGACGGAACTGCAATTGCTAGGAGAGTCCCTAAGGTGCCAGTTGACAGCGCAGACGTACTCATAATCGGCGGAGGAGTTAGCGGCCTTTCGTCCGGGTTTTGGTTAGCCCGGGAAGGCGTAGATGTTGTCGTAGTGGAGCGCGGCGTTGTGGGGTGGGAGGCGTCGGGCCGCAATGGTGGCATGATTGGCCATCGTGGGACACCCGCATCAGATGGTTTGGGGCGAGCCAGCCATGAGCTTTGGCCTAACATGGACGCATACTTGGGCTACCCGACCGAGTTCACTCCAGGTCGGATCGACGCGGCGTTGAACGAAAATGAAATGGATCGCCTGCTCGAGCGCAAATTGATCTTCGCGGACATGGGGATACGGTTGGACGTGATCGACGCGGCGACAATTCGCGAACTGGTTCCAGCCGCTTCCGAAAGGATCGTCGGCGGACTGATGACTATGGACGGAGGCCACGCCAATCCGCAGAGAACCGTGCAGGCATACGCCTGGGCGCTCCAGGACCACGGAGGCCGTATCTATCAGCACACCGCAGTTTCCGGGTTACGCACCCGGTCAGGCAGAGTCGAGTCGGTTATCACTAATCGGGGTGAGTTCGAAGCAGGGATAGTGATATGCGCTGCCGGCCCTCAGATACCGGCCATATGCGAGTCGGTCGGTGTGTACGTGCCGCTTGCACAGGGCCGGGTGGAGATATGCGTTACCGCCCCCATTCCTCCGGCATGGCCGGGCGCCCTAGCCGGGAACGGGTTGTACGGACGGCAGACACGGCGCGGGAACCTGGCGTATGGTGGCGGGCCTCACGAGTGGATCGAGGTTGACATGGATAGTCCCGACAAGCCGAATACGCCTGTCGTGCGAAACATAAGCCGCCGCATTGCCGAGTTGTTTCCGGGAGCGCGTGACGTTCCGGTAATCAGGAGCTGGGCGGGGGTGGTGGAGTTGCCGCGCGACCATCTGCCGATCATCGACACGTTGGAAGACCCTGAGAATCTGATAGTCGTGTCAGGCGCAGGCGCAGGCTTCGGAAGGTCCCCCGGGACAGGGAAAGCGGTGGCGGAACTCGCAATGCGCGGCGAGTCGTCGATTCCAATTGAAGGCTTGAGTCTGGGCCGCTTCGGGGATATCTCCAGGGACTGGCGCCGGGAGATGGGTTGGATGCCCGGCAGAGAGTTCGTTGCCGAGTACGGATATCATTCCTCATCTGGGCACTGGTCATCAAGAGAGGATATGGCATCTTCAGGTTTCCTTCCCCTGACCACGGAGGATAGTTAGGATGAAGTAGGCGAAACGGAAAGCTATTTTGAAAATGCCCAACGTGTGAAAGGATTCGCAATGGTCGGCAAGCATGTCGAGAACGTCATTATCATTGGCTCAGGCGCAGCCGGGCACACCGCCGCCCTGTACACGGCGCGAGCCAATCTTGAGCCCCTCGTAGTCGAGGGGATTCAACCGGGTGGCCAGCTCACAATCACAACGGATGTCGAGAACTATCCCGGCTTTCAAGATGGGATTATGGGCCCGGACATGATGGTCGTCTTCAAGCAGCAGGCAGAACGCTTCGGTACGCGGTACGCACTGGGAGAAGTAACGTCAGTTGACTTTTCGACCCGTCCCTTTGAGGTGACGATTGATCAGACCGACGTGCGTTACGCTCAGACTGTGATCGTGGCCACGGGAGCTACCGCGAAACTGTTGGGGCTTCCATCAGAAGACGCTCTAATGGGCCACGGCGTGTCCGCCTGCGCGACGTGCGACGGCTTCTTCTTCCGGAACAGAGAACTCGTGGTGGTCGGCGGCGGTGACACAGCCATGGAGGAGTCCACGTTTCTCACGAAGTTTGCCACCAAGGTAAATGTCGTGCACCGTCGCGATGAGCTTCGGGCGTCGAAGATCATGCAGCAGCGGGCGTTCGACAATCCAAAGATTGAATTCATTTGGGACACAGCTGTAGACGAAATCTTAGGCGTGGAGCAGGGAGAGGTAACCGGCGTGCGTCTGCGAAATGTCAAATCCGGAGATGTGCGCGAAATGCCGATCGATGGGGTGTTTCTGGCAATAGGGCATAGGCCAAACACTGAGATCTTCCAGGGTATTCTGGACATGAACGAACAAGGATACCTCCTGACGCACGCCGGGACCAGGACCAACGTGCCAGGCGTGTTCGCGGCTGGAGATGCGCAGGACTGGGTCTACCGCCAGGCGGTTACCGCCGCTGGAACCGGCTGCATGGCTGCAATAGACGCCGAGCGTTGGCTATCTGAACAGGAGGCATCAGAACCTCAAGCAGCGGAGGCAGTGCCCTCAGCTTAGCAAGGTCTCTGGGCTCCTTGACTGGCGTTTCGGCAGCTTGGGCACGTACCCGCTAGTACTTGGCGCATCTCTACACTCACAGCGCAAGAGTACATCCTCGGAGCATCCAGGGCATCGCAAGCTCGCCGCCTCTTGGCATCTGTGCCTTTGCTGACGGCTAGAGGGTTGGCAGGCTCTCCGACTCTCGCAAGCGGCGCAGGGCCTGCCGTTCGAGTTGACGTACACGCTCTCGTGTTACGCCGAGTTCCGTGCCAACCTCCTCTAAAGTGCGCGGCCGATCGTCGTAGAATCCGAACCTCAAAAGCAGTAGCAGGCGGAGTCTGGGCGGCAATTCCTCTAATGCCTGCAATACGTCTTCCCTGGTCAGTAGCCGGACCGCGATCTCGTCCGGAGTCCGGGACACGTTATCGGGAATGAAGTCTTCCAGGGTTGAATCCTCTTCGCCGACAGGTGTCTCCAGGGAGACTGTGCGCTGCCGCTGACTGCGAAGCTGCAGGACCATATCTTCGTCCCATTCAAGTTCTTCGGCAACCTCCTGGAGCGTAGGCTCGCGATCAAGCTGCAGTAACAGTTCTCGCTCAGTCTTGTTCAGCTTATTGAGGCGTTCGACTACGTGCACCGGCAGTCTTATCGTGCGTCCCTGGTCAGCGAGCGCGCGGGACACGGCCTGTCGTATCCACCAGGTAGCGTAAGTGCTGAACTTATACCCTCTGTGAGGGTCGAATTTCTCTACGGCGCGCATCAAGCCAAGATTGCCTTCTTGGATCAGGTCAAGTAGCGGCAACCCTCGGTTGAGGAATTTTCTCGCGACACTAACTACGAGGCGAAGGTTGCACTGCGTGAGCCTTTCGGAGGCTTCACTGCCTTCGTGGACGATGCTATCCCAGTGCGCCTCGATCTTGGTCTTATGTAGACATGCCGCCTGCTTCACCGCCGAGGTCACGTCGCCTTCGAACGCGTCAAGTTCCTCGGCCACAACCCTGGGAAGCAGTGACGCCACTTTGGCTAGAGAGTCGACCGCGACGGAAACTTCCTTCGCCTCACTTCCGGTTCGCTCAGAGATGGCTTCTGCAATCTCCGTCGGCATCGGCCCATTGAGCACGTCCTGAACTGACGGCAGCCATAGGAGGTCTACCAGTGTCGCGCCATCCACCTGCTCGTGAAGCGAACCGGCAAGGGCGGCAAGGATGTCCCGTCGACTGCTGACATCGCTCCACACGGCTCCGACAAGCTCTTCCGTGGTCGGCTGCCTTTCGTAGGATTTGTGAAACTCTTGGCGCAGCTCTTTGAGGCGTATCCACTTCTCAACTGCAAGACCTAGCTCAACCTCCTGCCCGGCAGTGAGCAGGGGATGGCGGCCAATGGACCTGAAGTACTCCCGGACCGTATCGCCTGTGTCGTCTTCAACAGGGATGTCCTTGCCGGTGCGAGCCTGCGCGGACCTCGGTACTCTGAATCGTTTACCGTCAGCCAAGATCCTCTCGTTTTCGAAGTTATCTCGAGTCACCATTTCGTTTCGCGCTCTTTTCTAAGCCGCCCTTTTGTCCCGTTTGGTGCTGCGTTCCTCAGTTTTGCTGTTGAGGGAACGCCTGTCCGAATGATAACGGTTTTTGAGGTGAACTAGAACGTATGCCGGGCTGATACCGCGAGTGTATGATGAGGAAGTTGAACGCATGCTATTCAGAAGGACACACTCATGGAGATTGGAGTAGGGTTAGACGGAACGCTTGGACTGGCGTTTGAGCAGGAGGCGGAGCTCAGCCGAGAGGCGGCCCGTCTGGGCTATGCCAGCGTGTGGACGCCCGAAGGCCCGGGCTACGATGCGTTCCAGGTATGCCTGAACCGATGGTCCGCATCTCGCGACGAATCGCCCTCCGGTCTCGGCACCGGGATTTCGGTATCGCCGGTGGCGCTCAGGACACCTCTTAGTTTGGCCATGAGCGCCGGCACCTTGAGCGCCATGACGGGAGGCAAATTCACACTGGGAATCGGCTCAGGCGGCCTCCATCGCCGGTCTGGCCGAAGGCCATATGGTGTACCGGACGTGTCGGCGATCGAGGCGATGGGTGATTACGTTTCGACGGTGCGTTCGCTGGTTCGGGGTGAGTCCGTTAGCGTCAACGGGGCTATGTTCAGCCTAAGCGGCGTCAGGCTCGGTATTCAGCCGCCGCCAAATACGCCGATCTACCTCGGAGCGCTCGGTCCGAGGATGCTAAGCCTCGCGGGCCAGTCGGCCGACGGCGTGGCGCTGAACTGGTGCTCCGCGGAACAGGTGGCATGGAGCCGCGAGCAGGTGAATGAGGCGGCACAAGCCGCCGGGCGCGACCCGTCCGAGGTCAAACTTGCCGAATACATCCGGGTCTGTGTGGACGAGGACGTGGACGCTGCCCGGCTGGCCGTGGCAAAGGCCACGCTCGGCTACGCGATGGGGCCTCGCGGCGACTCGGCGCGCGGCCGCAGGTTCGCCTATCGCGGCCACTTTGAGCGCATGGGTTTCGTCGATGAGTTGGCCGAGCTGGACCGGATGCGCGATGCCGGAGCATCGCGCGACGAGCTAACCGGCGCAACGCCCGCGGAGATGCTGCTGACCGTTGCTTACTTCGGCAAGGCGGACGAGGCTGCACCGGCGCTGGCACGCCTTTCGCGAGGGCTGGATACGGCGATCGTCCGTGTTGTCGGCGCTCGGCCCGGCCCCGAGAGCGCGCTGAACACGATGCGTGCCTGCCGACCCGAGCTGATCAGGCAGGCGGCAGGCTGAAGCAGCAGACGCTATAGCCCGGCAGCGTCCATCACTGCCGGTATTCGGTGCTCCCAGCCGATGGCCATCACATGCACGCCCTGGCACATGGGGGCCACCTCCCGGACTAACTTGCCTGTCATCGCCACGCTGGTCGCAGCCCGGTTTTCCGCGCCGTCGAGTTCGTCGATCATGGCGTCAGGCACCACTACTCCCGGGATCCTGTCGGTCATGTAGCGAGCCTGACGCGCCGACTTGAGCATGATGATGCCGGCGAGTATCGGAACGCCGAACCCCTCTACCGACTTCATGAACTCGGAGAACCCGCCCGGGTCATAGACGGCGTTGGTCTGGAAGAACTGAGCGCCCGACTCGATCTTCTTCTCCATCCGGGCGATCTCCTTGCCGAGATCTGGCACGGCCACGTTAACAACGGCGCCGCAGTAGAAGCTTGGGCTGCCCTTGAGTTCGTTTCCGGCGATGTCGCGGCCCGACTCCAGGCTTTTTACGGCCGCCAACAGGGCTTCGGCCCCCAAGTCGAACACGGGCTTGGCGTCGGGGTGATCGCCGCCTGAGGGCGGGTCACCGGTCATGCACACGAGGTTCGCGACGCCGAGAGCGTGAGCGGCGAGCATGTCTCCCTGCACGGCCAGCCGGTTCCGGTCCCTGCCCGCAATCTGCAGAGTCGACTCTATGCCGCGGTCTCCGAGTAGATGCGCGGCCGCGACAGGCGCCATCGCCATTCGGGAGGCGGCCGAGTCCGTGAGATTGAAGGCGGTAACGCTGTCTTTCAGGGCCTCTGCGGCATCCATCAGTGGGCCGAGATCGGTGCCTTTGGGAGGGTTTAACTCGGCTGTGAGAGTGAAATTGTTGCCGGCCAGCGCGTCAGATAGCTTGCTCATGTGGGCATCCTTAAGAAGTGGTTTCGAAAGATAGGTTGCCGGCGGCTGCGAGGCTCGAAAGCGGCGTCCGTCGGCTACTCAGCGCGGCGGGTGACGACGAACGACTCGTCCGTGAACCACAGGCCGTGGTTCTTTTCCAGTACGCTGGCGGTGGCTTCCAGGTATTTCTCGTCGCCCAGCGCCGCCATGATGCGCTCGTCCTCGATTTGAGCTACGTACGTGGCCGCGTTCCAGGCGGCGAGCAGGGTGGAGGTGCCGATGCTGCTCGAGCCTTCGTCCGGCCGGTACTGGAGGTGGTACCGGAACTCGGCGTCCGCGTCGGCCTCAGAAATGTAGTCCAGGTCTGGACGAGTCCCCCGCAGCCTCGACTGCAGTTCCTGCAGCAGCTGGTGCCGGGTTGTCTGGAACGGGTCCTCGTCCGGCCAGATGGACCGGATAATGTCCATGCCGGGGTCCTTCCCCGTGGACTGGAACACGACCATGCGGCCTCTTCTCGCCAGGCTGCCGGAGAGGGGAGCGAGCACGTTCCTGACCTTGGCTGCTGCGGGCATCCTGGCCCTGTAGGGTTGGGCGGCGATTATCAGGTCGTACTCGCGGCGGCCGGGGCCTTTAGCCGGCAGCACGGGCGTTAGAGGCCACTCGCGATCTCGCCGATAAATGATAAGCACGGTTGGGTTGAGGTACAGCGGGTTTCCCGTCTTCTTGCTGGGCGTGGTCCGCCAGCTATCGTGGACGAAAGGCTCCAGCGCCCTGATCTGCTTGTCGAAGTCGTACGCGGCGCTGCCTTCCAACGGAGCCTCCAGCCAGTTGATACTGGCCTGCATCGACTCCGACCTCGGGTAAAGGTGAGGGGCCTCAGAGTAGAACATGTTCGTGAGCACCAGGACCATATCCGGGTGCTCGGCGAACCGGTCCGCCATCTTCTCCAGGCCGATGCGGACGTCCTCTTCACTTATCTCCTTGGCCACGACCAGGAAGGGCACGGTAGGGAAGCGGGCGTGGAGGTGGCGCATCGTCCGGGTGAGGACAGTGGCGTCGCCCATGCCGGCGTCGAAGATTCGGAGCGCCGGCTGCCCGGGCTGGATGTTGGAGGCTTCCATCGCCAGCCTGTCGGCGATCGCCTGCTTTTCGTTGCAGGTTGTGACGAAAAGCAGGTACTTTTCGCGGTTGTCGAAGAACCGGAACGGTTGGTCCCGACCTCCGGCCTCCGCCTGCGTGTTTGGCCTACTGACTTCTGTCGCCATTCCGCCTCGCCGATGCCGTCACGAAGGGCTGCCGCGCCCCTGAGTCCTAGGGGCCACGGCGCAGGCGTGAGTATAGGTTGTCGCTTGCGGGAGCGTCAACGAGTTTTGCCGGCCCGGTCAGGTGTTCAAGTAACCCGGGACCCAGTCCTTTTCCTCGCGCCATCCCGCGCCGACCTCGCTGAACCTGCCGTGCGTGAGCCCGCTCATGTCGACTGTGGTCTCGCCGTGCATGACCATGTCGCTGATGACCTTGCCGGTCGCGGGGGAGAGGCCGAAGCCGTGGGCCGACGCGGTGGCGACCATGAAGTTTTCGGGCGAATCCAAGAAGTCGATAATGGGGAGCATGTCAGGCGTCTGCTCGACGACGCAGGCCCAGCTTCTGATGAGCGGGACATCGCCCGCGCCGGGGAACAGCTCCGCCAGCCGCCGGGCCATGTTGCGGATCACCGGAGAGTTGGGCTTCATCGGCGTGTGGTTCTCGACGTCCACCCACTCGTGGGGTCCGCCTCCGTAGGCGAGGTTGCCCCGGAGCGTCTGGCGGCCGTACAGCCCGTTGCCGATAACTGCGCCCTTCCACATCGACTCCACAGGGGCGGTGATGATGATCTCGACGCGGGCCGGCGAGACTGGAACAAACGCCCCCGCCTTCTCGCAGAGCACGCCGGTCTGTGGGCCGGCGGCGCAGACCACAACGTCAGTCTCGATCTCGCCCCGGTCGGTTTCGACCGCGACCACCTTGCCGCCTTCCTTCCTGAAGCCGGTGACGGCGGTGTGCTGGTAAAGCCTGCCCCCCTGGTCCAGGAAGCCCCAGGCGTAAGCCTGCACGGTGCGCTGCGGGTTGGCGTGGCCGTCCGTGGGCGCGAACTGCGCGCCCGGCGTCTCCGGCGCGACCATGGGAACGGCGTCCTTCACCGCATCTCCGTCCCACCATTGGAACGGGATGTCAAACTTCTCGCCCCAGTCGACGTTGGACTGTTTCATCCACTCGGCTTCCTCGTCGTCCATCGCGACGTGGAGGGAACCGGGAGAGTACTCGGTGGGGTAACCAAGCTCGCCGGCCATCTCCGGCCAGAGCTTGAGCGACTCCGCGGCGAGCGGGACGACGGGCGGCTCGTAGGCCCGGTGGCTGATGTCGCCCCCGTTGCGGCTGGAGGCTTCCGCGCCGATCACGCCCTTCTCAACGACGATGGTGTCCACGCCGTTCTTTGCGAGCCACCATGCCGCGCTGAGTCCGGTAACACCGGCCCCTACGATCACTACCTGTGCGCCGTCAAGCCTCATGGTGTACCTCCGTGGGTCTGGCCCCACCTTGGGTGAGTCACCCAAGGTGGGGCCCTCTCCCATCCAGGGAGAGGGGATTCTCACACCGAACTCCGGTGTATGTGGTATTCGGATAGATGCCGAACTAATCTGCTTCCTGCATCTCGCGCATGTAGTCGCGGCTGTGCTTGAACCACACCACCCAGTCGTCGCGCATCTGCTGCGACTCCTCGTGCGCCCACATGATGCGAAGCGGCAGGGGCCGCACTGGCGGCCTGTACGACATGATCGGCACTTCGGTGAGCGGCGTGCCCGACTCGTCGGCGAGGAGCATCGCGACCTGCTCTCTGCAGCGGCGGCCCTGGCAGTGGCCCATGCCGGCGCGGGTGAGGCGCTTGACCTGGTCCGGGTTGACCGGGCCGTCCTGCGACAGCGTCGAGAGGTCCCGGGCGCTCATCTGATCCGACTCCCACTCGAGGTATCGGGGCGGCTGAACGTTCAGCAACTCGCCGCGGGTGACCTCCTCGCACTGGCAGACGTACACGTCGAGGCCGCCGACGTTCATGAGAGCGGCCAGCCACTTCTTCCAGACGCCGTCGACCTCGTTGCCGTTGGACGACTGGACGGCCTGGGTGAGCTGGGAGCGGCGCTCGTGGGCCGTGGCGCTGTCTATCGCGCCGAGGGCTTCGGCGGCGGCGATGCCGGCGAGGCGGCCCTGCTCGCGGGCGATCTCCGGGTTGGCGGTCATGCCGTCGTGGTAGCCGGCGGCGTCGCCGCAGGCGTACGTGTTCTCGACGCTGGTGCGCATCCACTCGTCGACGACGGGCGCGTAGCCTCCGCGGTGGTGGTCGAACTGTACATCGCAGCCCAGCAGGTTCAGCAACTCCACTGTTGGGACCAGGCCGATGGCCAAGCAGGCGGTGTCGGCCTCAAGCTCGATCTCGGAGCCGGCAACGGCGTTGCTGTCGCCGTCGATGGCCACGATCGTGACCGATTCGACCTCGTCGGTCGGGCCGGTGGCCTCCTTGATGACGTGCGAGGTGTGTATTGGGACGCCTGCGGCCTCGAGTTCGGCGGCGACTGCGGCGTCGCCCCGGACGGCGCAGTCGACTTCGACGATGGCCTTGACCTCGACGCCGCGCTCAAGCGCGAGCTTCGCGGTCTGCAGGCCGAGGTTGCCGGAGCCGAGCACGACCATCTTGCGGCCGGTGAAGGCCTGGTAGCGGTTCATGAGCGAGTAGGCAGCGTTGGCGCCCATCGCGCCGGCGAAGTTCCAGCCGGCGAAGCCCATGCCGAGGTCGCGCGATCCTGCGGCGACGACCAGGTGGTCGTACTTGACGACCCAGGACTGGTCCTCGTCGGCGAGTCCGAGTTGCGGGCCGTCGAGGACGCGGCTGGTCTCCATGTTCCTGAAGGCGCCCCAGACGTAGGTGCCTAGGCGAATGTCGACGCCGGCCTCTTCGGCCTCGGCGAGAGCGGGGTTGGAGGAGACGATGCGGCCCATCATCGCACCCTTGTCCTGGACGGTGGGCATGAGCCGCTGTCCGAAGAACAGGGGGACGTCCAAGCCCATCATATACATGTCCAGCGGGTTTTCGTCTATCAGGACGACCTTAACGCCGGCCTTCGCGGCCTCGATGGCGGCGGCGGTACCCGCAACGCCCGCGCCGACTACTGCAAGCTGGATGTGTTCCATAGCAAGCCTCCCTCGGTGGTTACGCCCGCCTGCGATCGCGTCCACCGTGAGCCTGCAACTTGCCGGTCAGCCCTTCGACATGCTCAGGACAGGCCCCTTATACAAGCTCACTACGGCGCCAGGCCGGACGGGCCGATTGTATACGCGAGGCTTCGGGCCGTAAAGCGGGGCGGGCAGGGCGCAGGAAGGGGCGGGTATGTTCGGCCGGACCTTTCCGATTAAAGTGTCTCAGTTTGTCTCATTTTGTCTCGTTTCGTAGCTGGGAGCCGGGAGTTGTGAGACGGGTTTGAGACGTCCGTGAGACAAAAATGAGGCAGTTTTGAGGCACTTTGAGACGTTTGTGAGACAGGTCCTAAGGCCCGGCGCTGGCCATAGCGGGCAGTGCGCGGGGCATTGGCAGGCAGGTCGAAGGGTCGAAAAACTGTCACATTCCGTAACATTCTGTAACTTCCCGTAGTTGGGGAGCATCGGATTGTGTTTCAGATTGGGCCTGAATTGATGCCTGGCTGATACTAAACAGAGCGAAAAGGTGACAGAACTGGGACACTTCTGAGACAACTGCGGGGTGGGGCGTGGCTGTCGGCCGGGGCATAGCATGGTCTTTGGCGAACATGTGTACATAATAGCACGAGTGTTCGCGGAGGGCAAGAGATGTTCTCGCCACGCCAACAGGATTGACGAAGAGGTCTTGAATCGCTATGGATACTGTGCTTGACGACACAAGGATAGCTTAGTGTTGCTGAACGATGTGGACAGAACTAACTGGCATATGCTCAGCAACTTGTATTCTGAGACTCAGAGACTAGCCCACGTGCGAAGGATGCATTGGGAGTTGCGCTAATGAATGGAGAAAACCGTAGCGCCGTGCCTCTTGCTCCCTTAACCGAGGTTGAAGAGGCTCAGCTTGTTGCGTTGAAATCGCGCGACGAATCTACTATGGAGCGTATGCGATGGACTTCCTTGCAAGTGCTTGGACAATATGGAATGAAGAATTAGGCGCCTCAATAGCCACCATAATAGCCCTGTTAGCTCTGATAAGGGCAGCGGGCAAAGACATAGGGCACATTGCATCCACGATTTGGCGTTGGAAAGGCTGGACAGCTATGTCAAGAGCCTTCTCTAAGCTAGAGATCTCATATAGATTGCACATAGCAAGGAGGATTGTGGAACAGCTATTGGAAGAACACAAATATACCATAGGCATAAGAGAGTACGATGAATGCCTAGGACAAGACCCAATGGCGGCAACGCGTGATCGTTGGGGCAAGATAATTCCTGCCAAACCAAGTTGGCTTAACGATTATTATTTTGCTGCTGCCTTAGAAGCTTTGGCAAAGAAAGAAGCAGTGATTAAAGCGATACAATATTCTGTAATGTCGTGGCCACCGCGCCCCGAAATCTATCTCTTCACTGCCAGCAATACGGTTCATAATGTCTCTGAGAAAGCACTCAAGATTGAGTCGGAAAGCAAGTGCGCCGCCTATCAGAATCTCGGCAATTGTCCGCGGGCAGCTAGGTTTGAGTGGCGGAGACATGAGGAAACAGTTTCCGTCAGAATGACACATATCAAGAATACCTATCAACTAGTGGAAGGCGCATTTCCCTGTGAGCGATGCTGGGAGAAGGAGGAACGAGAGAACGACATACGTATACTGGTGGATAAAATCACGAAGTATGACCTCGCAAGCTTAGTCACTTCCGAAATCAATGGGGGAAACGGGGAATTCAAGGCAGCTATCGTGGATGCATGCATTAGGAGCCAATGTGCGGCTGAACCAGACATGATAAGGAGAGTGGTCACGAAGGCCGTTGAACTTCGGAAGAATCAAATGGCACAACGCCCTTCACCGCAGGGGTACGAATGGAGAAATGGTGAAACTGACGAGTTGGCGGTAGCTCTCAAGGAGCACATAATATCCTTAGCGACATGATGCCGATTCGATAGAGGTTTTTTCGTGGGCTTGGTTAATGTGTGTGAAAAATTGAGTGACTGTCATCCAATAGCCATCGGACGGATAGCTATCTGTTGATTGGCATGGCGATGTTCTCTTTCAGAACGTACGGATAGGTAGCATTGTTCTCGTAACCCGCATCTCAGCGCCACCATACGCCCTTCACGGATGCGCCGTTCCCAACGATTCCCCCACACTGAAGCGTGCGTCGCCCGGGCGCAGAGGCCGGCGATCCTGTCGACCCTGCCAGTTGACACTCTCGTGCACCGAATCTAAGTTCGGCCCGCACCTGATCGGGCGGTCCCACGGCCCTCGTGGAGTCTACCGATCGTGAGAGGGGGTCCTTCATGTACGTGGGAACGCAGTTTCCGGCGCGCCACGAGTCGGACATACAGCGGCTTGCGCAGCTTGGTGTGGAGCACGTCGACGTAACGCCGGAGGAGCACTGGACCGAGTGGACGGTCGACCTCCTCGCGTCGATCCGAGAGAAGTACGCGAAGCACGGCATAACGGTGGAGTCCATGCACACGCCCCTCGGCTCCAGGGACGCGTTCCACAACGACATGCCGCACGTGTTCCTCGGTCCCAGCGACGCCCGGGAGCGGCAACTCGACGGCCTCTGCGAGATCATTCGCATGGCGTCGGAGGCCGGCCTGAGGGCGCTGCTTTACAACATCACCATCCTGGGGCATCTGCGCACGGGGCCACGGCCCGGCCGGGGCGGCGCGAGGCTTCCGTCCTTCAGGTACGCGGACCTTGACCATACACTGCCGGAGTTCGAGGGCGGCGCGGCCGACGCGGACACGATGTGGGAGCGGATCGACTACTTCCTGGGCCGCGTCGTACCCGTGGCGGACGAGTACAGGGTGCAGCTTGCGTGCCACCCGAAGGACCCGGGCATTGAGGACCGCGAGTACCGGGGCGTTGACGAAGGTGCTGGCGTTGCTTACAGGCGATAGCTACTCGAACAGCAGCATCTGCTCTTGCACTTGAGCACGACCAAGAGCAACAGGTTCACAAGTAACTCCATCCGATTCATCGACTGAAGGCAGATCCAACCAACCATTCTCCCTAAGAACATTGAGCGCGAGCTTTATCTGGCGCTCCGTAAATTGACGTTTACGGGGATTCCAGGCATATGTGTATGCAATGATCTCGTCGTCAGTGCCGCACGGATGCTGGGTCGCAACCCAATGAACCGTGGCCAGCAGCTCAAGTCCAAAGGAAGACTCAAATCCTTCCACAAGTTGAGCCACACGCTCTAGTCGCTCCCGCGTCTTTGGTTGTCCTTCGAGGAATGCGGTTGCGTCCTCAAGTGCACCAGGTACAAGTTTTAGCTGTTTACGCGGTGCATTGCCACCGTCCTCATATCCGGAAATGAGATGGCCTTCTAGCGGGATCAGTACATGCCGCAGCGTATCAGCATACGGCCCGTAATGGCCTTCCTCGAATTGCAACCTCAGCGGCTCACCGGCTACCTGCATGAAGTACATTAGCTTATGGACTTCTAGGAGCGTTACGAATGGGTCGAGTAGTCCTAGCAAATAGCGGTTCATTAGGCCGATGAGGGCGGCCTTGCCTCGGGACATTCTCGGTACCTTAGTGGACCGATTGGGGCGGTCGTCAACCGGCCCGCCGCCTGGCTCGAACAGCGTGACTTCCGGATCACTCAACACCTCAAGGGCTGCCTCGATACGAGGTCGCACGTCTGCCCACCTCAAACCGCCCAAGCTGGTACCAAGTGGAGGGATTGCAATCGACCGGATTTTGCGTTTCTGGATTTCCTGGACGAGCGCGCCGAGCCCTGTCTCAATGTCGTCCATGCGGCTCTTGCCACGCCAATGTCGCTTAGTAGGGAAGTTTATGATGTAGCGTGGATACGTCATGTGGCCTAATTCGTAAACGAACATTCGGCCAGGCTTGACTTCTCCTCGCTTACACGCCTCTGCGTACGCCTTGAAGTTGTCCGGAAAACGTTTCTTGAACTGGAGCGCTATCCCGCGACCCATCACGCCTACACAGTTAACACTGTTGACCAGTGCCTCGGACTGTTCGTCGAATATGTCACCGGCCTTATGCTCGATCATGCCGCATCCCTTCGGTCAGTAATACCAACCCGGCTTGATCTCCACGGGCGGTCGATAGTGGGCCGCCCGCAGTATGTTCAGCACTCTACCATGAACAGTCGACGAGTGAAGCCCTACTCGCGATACTAGCCTCCATGGGAACGAGCCTTCGACGAGGAACTCTGCCTGCTTGCGACCCTTTATCTCCGGCTCGACTGTCGATCCCGACCACCAGGTGGCATCTACGGCTTCCCAGTTGATTTTGTCCAACTGGTCGAGATCGTCAAAGTCCTCGAAGTAGCGTGACCCTGCGTTAGACGAAGTGAAAGCCCACCGACGCCGATTGTCGTTCGCCCAGCGAATTGTCCTTCGCAAGTCTGCCTCCAAGTGTATTATCGGCTCCTGCCCTCCTTTGTAGGTCAATTCGGGTTCGTCGCCTCTGTGTATCAAGTAGAGCATCACGGAACGCGGACAGAAATAGAAGGGCACGCAGGTTCCTACGTACAAGTCCGGATGGCTCTGTAACTTCAACTCGTGTAGTCGACGCCGCTTTATGCTGTTCAGACCGATCTTCGTCCCAGCCGAACCGCGGCTCTGAGCCTCTGCGTCAGACCACAAGAAGCCGTCCGCGATGATCGATGCGAGCCGGTCCAGGTGCGCTATGTGATATATCTTCGGCTCTGGTGGTACAAGCATGATCAGGTTTCTGCAGAGGACTATGCAGCCGCCCTCGGGCCTTACCAGTTATCGCGCGTATCTGGAAGGAACTCATAGCCTTAATCGAATGGCAGAGACGTTGTTGCTCCCATCTTCAGCCAATCTGTCTCGGCCATCCCCCCCCCCTCACGGGTGGCCGCTCGCCGCATACGGGTGCGCTGCTCCCAGCGAATTCCCCTCGCGGAAGCGGGCGGCGCGGAAGGGTTCGATGGGGTGGTTGGTGCTGGCGCCGTGGAGCACTAGCTCGGCCATCATGCGGCCGACGACGGGCGACAGCTTGAAGCCGTGGCCGCTGAATCCGACGGCCCAGTACAGGCCGTCGAGGGCCTCCGAGCGGTCCAGTATCGGGTTGCCGTCCGGGGTCATGTCGTACATGGCGCCGTAGCCGCCGAGGCGTGTGGCGGCGGCGAAGGCCGGGATGCGGCGAGCCGCACGGGCACAGAGGTCGGTGATCGTGTCGTGGCCGGCGCTCTGGTCGCAGGCGTCGGGGTCGACGACTTCGCGCAGGTCGTCCGGCGCCTCGCCGCCCAGCAGCGACATGGAGCCGTCGCTCACGCGCAGGAACGCGCCGGTGGTGTTGTCGATCACGATTGTGGTCAGCGACTCGAGGGACGGTGGGCGCCGCATGTGGACCATCTGCACCCTGACTGGCGTGATGGGCAGGCTCTCGCCCAGGGGTGCGGCGAGGCGGTTGGCCCAGGGGCCGGTGACGGCGACCACGGTGTTCGTGTCTATCGGGCCCTGTTCGGTGTCGACGCCCGCGATGCGGCCGCTTGACACGCGTATGCCGGTGACCTCGCAGCCGGTAAGGACCTCAGCGCCGTGTTGGGTCGCCTGCTGGGCGAACGCGTACGTGGTGGCGACAGGGTCGGCGTGGCCCGCGTTGGGCTCGTATATGCCGAGGGCAATGCCGCCGGTGCTGAGCTGCGGCACGAGCCGGGAGATGTCTGAAGGCGTGAGGATGTCGATGTCCACGCCAAGCTCACGGTTCATCTCGACGTTCGAGCGCGCCGCGGCCGCGTCGGCCTCGGGCAAGAGCACGAGCCTGCCGGTCTGACGGAACCGGGCGTCGCCGCCGACGGCGTCAGCGAAGTTGCGGAACACGTCGCTGGACTCCATCGCCATCCTGACGAGGATGGGGTGCAGGTAGTGGTCGCGGACCATCGCGCCCGACCTGCCGGTGGGGCCGCCGGCCAGATGGCCCTTCTCCACGAGCACGACCTTCCCCGCGCCCATCCGGGCGAGGTGCATGGCGATGCTCGCGCCGTTGACGCCGCCTCCTATGACGACAGCGTCGGCGGTTTTGGGACTATCTACCGTCAAGCAATCGTTGAGTCACCTTGCTGCGGCGACGGCGTGGCTTCCCATCAAGCATTGCCTGAGTGACACGGCGTGGCTTCCCATCAAGCATTGCCTGGGTGACACGGCGTGGCTTCATATCCGAGCCTCCTCTGTAGATCCTTTGTGTGTGGATCATACCAATCGCGTGTGTCGTCATCATATAGTCGTTGGTTGGCCTACTCGACCTTTGTTGCGGCATTGTCGTTCTGGCCGCCTCGGCCTAGTCAGCGAAGCCGTACGGGTGAACCGCAGTTCATGTCGGTCGTGGCGACCACTACCAGTGGGCGGAGCTAAGAAGCGGCTCCATAGGATATCAATCAACCTGGCACCCAAAGAGCTCGTCCTCTGACTCCACTTGAAATAGGAAGGGGACGATCTTTTGTTCCTCGGGACCGATGTCGATCTTTCTTGCCTGACCTATGTCGTTACTGCTGCCCCTAATTGTTACGGTGCCGCTACCTTCGCCCACATTAGAGACGATACAGTCGAGCCTTGTCTTCATGTCCGCGGCAGTTGGATAGACCTGACACGAGCCTCGTATGCCGACCTCGCTCTGTTCTCCAAGGACAGTCGAGGCTATACCGCCCCAGGGACTTGGGACTACCAGAGATACAAGGGGCGCTAGGATTTGTCTAAAGTCGAAGGTGGGCTCGTCGAACACGAACTTGGTGCTCATGGGCTGGCCGACCTCAGTCTGAAGGAGCAAGGCACGCCGGTCCCAAGACTTGTCGCCCTGAGTGACCGTAGCGAGCACGTTGACGCGCCCCGGCCCCCCCCCAACATTTGTGAACGTACAACTCAAGTTGACCTTATAGTCGAATCCATAGGAATCGGTGAGGCGAACCTTGATCGAGTCGGCGAGCCGTGGCCCGATATACGTCTGCTTCGCAGCGAGTTGGATCTCGACATCCTTCGCACATCCCGCCAGAAGAACGAAGACCATTAGAAGGGCGATCGATCCTAGTATGCGATAGCCGAGCCGGTTCACACGAATACTCCTGTCAACGGGATACCAGTCTCTATGGTATTGGCCAGCACGGATATCTTACAAACTGTACCGTTCCATTAGGAAACAATCTCAGAATCCGCTGCCGAATCTCAGCCTAAGGGAGAGAAGGGTGAACCCGTTCGCACTGAGCCGGTCGAAGGGCAGTTCTTCATCAGTGCGCATAGCGTTAATGTAGTGTCCAAAAGCCAAGTACATTCTCGTCTTTGCTAGAGATTGACTTGTGCCGCAGTCTACAAGGCTAGTGGAATCAGCTTCGAGCTTCGTATGGTGCTGTCGCGCGTGACCAGCGGAATGTTGTGGACAACGCTGGTAGCGGCGATTAACTCGTCGGCGGGATCACTGCTGAAGTCCAGGGCGGTTGAGGCATGCGCGACGGCGAGATCGATCGGCCAGACGTGAAGACGGCCGAAAACGCGGGCCACTTCACGGTCGTCCAGGTCCAAGTCCAACCGTCCGAGTTGAACGAGCTTGGCCAGCTCCCAGAGCACGATGGACGACACGGACCACCGGTTCGCCGACAACAGAACCCGTTCGGCTGGAGCAAGCTCGCCGAGGAGCGCATAGACCAAGACGTGCGTGTCAAGGTTGAGCATCAGCGTTCCAGGTCAGGCCGGTTGTCAGGATGTTGCCCCTGACCTTGATCTTGTGCCGGAGGCTACCGATCAGTTCACCGCCTTGGCTATCAAATGGTAGTACCCGTGCGACAGGCCTTCCGTGCTTGGTGACGATCAGGCCCTCGGCGTCCAAATGGTCCAGTAGAGCCAGGCACTGTTCCTTGAATTTAGCGGCTCCAATACTCTTCATTGTCGCCTCCTACTATGTGGACATATTATATGACCGGCGGCGAATTGTGACCAGTGTCTGGAATCTAACCCATCATCTACTTACTGCCCAAGAGGACAGCGCCGACCAAGATGCGGCCCGCGCAGGCGCCGGGGCCATGCCCAGTCCGACTCAGGTCGTGGGGTAAAATGGGCGGGCACCCGGCCGGCTTGCCGGCGGCCGGCGAAAACACGATTCGGGGGAGGGCGCATTGCCTGAGATAGCGTTTGACTCGGCGAGGCTGGCGTCGCTGTATGCGCTTGGCTTAGTCGCGGCGTTTGCCGTGGGAGCGGTAGCCGTACACGTCGTGCTGTCGGTGATTGCCTCGCGGCGGCGAGAGGGCGACGACCACTCGCTTGCGGCCTCGATGCTGACTACGCTCAAGGGGCCGCTGACGCTGTTCCTGGTGACGCTCGGCCTGCTGCTGGGGTTCCAGGCGCTGGCATCGTCGTCCGACGACTCGCTGTCGTGGCTGGCGGACTACCGGGAGTGGGCGCTGCGAGCCTGGCTGGTAGCGGTCGCGCTCATGGCGAGCTACCTGGCGACGCACCTCCTGGAGTCGCTCAGCCTGTGGTACCTGGAGAACGTAGCCGAGCGGACATCGTCGGACCTCGACGACAGGATCATGGCCCAGGTGCGGCGGTTCGTGCCGCTCGTGGGGTACTCCGTCGGAATCCTGCTGTCGATGGACCTGCTCGGAGTCTCGATCACGCCGCTTATCGCGGGACTAGGGATAGCCGGCATCGCCGTCGCCCTGGCGCTGCAGCCGACGCTGGGCAACCTGTTTTCCGGAACATATCTCGCGATAGAAGGGGAGCTAAACGAGGGAGACTTCGTGGAGCTGGAAGGAGGGCCGTCGGGGTTCGTGGTGGACACGGGCTGGCGGAGCACGAAGATCAGGGACCGGTTCAACAACATGATCATGATCCCGAACTCGCATCTTGTGGACAGCATCCTCACGAACTACTACAGCTACTCGAAGGCGATGACGGTGCTGGTGGCGTGCGGGGTGAGCTACGAGTCTGACCTGCACCGGGTTGAAGAGGTGGCGCTGGAGGTGGCGAGGCAGGTCCGGGACGACCTGGAGGAGGCCGTTGACGAGTTCGAGCCGGTGGTCCGCTTCACGGCTTTCGGAGACTCGAACATCGACTTCGTGGTGTTGATGCAGGCTGTGGACCGGGCGGCGTCGTTCGCGGTGAGGCACGAGACGATCAAGCGGGTGCACACGCGGTTCAACAAGGAAGGAATCGAGATCAACTACCCGGTGCGGCGGCTGGTGTTTCCTGAGCAGGAGCAGGGCGAGCAGGGCGAGCAGGGCGAGGCCCTGCACCCATAAGGTGGGAGCGATTGGCAGGCAGGGCGAGGCCCTGCACCCATAAGGTGGGAGCGATTGGCAGGCAGGGCGAGGCCCTGCACCCATAAAGTGAAAGCACCTGCAGGAGTTGTATGGACATAGAGAGACGCCTTCGGACGCAGTGGACCGAGGCCGCGCAGGACTGGATCGAGACGGACCAGGCCGTTCGGACAGGAATGCTCGACTCGTGGATGCTGGACGCGCTTGGGGACGTCTCGGGCAAGACGGTGATCGACATCGGCTGCGGCGAGGGACGGTTCTGCCGGCTGCTGGCCGAGCTCGGAGCCGTGGTGACGGGCGTCGACCTGACGGAGCCGCTGATCGAACGGGCGCGGAGCCTGGGGAGCGACCGGGAGATGTACACCGTCGGCGACGCGGAAGACCTCGACGGGGTGTGCGACGGCTCGTTCGACTTGGCGGTATCGTACATCGTGCTCGTCGACCTTCTCGACTACCAGCGGTCGATCCGAGAGGCGTACCGGGTGCTGCGGCCCGGCGGCCGTTTCGTTGTGTGCAACGTCCACCCGATGCGGAGCGCCGTCATAAGCTCCGAGGGCTGGATCAAAGACGGAGACCGGAAGCTGTTCTACCCGCTAGACAACTACACGGAGGAAGGCCCGCGAGAGTTCAACTGGTGGGACCGATCGTTCGTCAACATGCACCGGACGGTGTCCGGCTACGCTTCGGCCTTCCTGGACGCAGGATTCGTCCTGGAGGCGCTTCATGAGCCGGTGCCCTCCGATGATCAACTGGCCGAGCACCCGGAGTTCGACGACGAGCTTCGGGTCCCGAACTTCATCGTGTTCGTGCTGGGGAAGCCATCGGAGTGAGCGTATCTCGCTCGGAGTGACTCGCCTCCCGAACGCCCGGCGGGCAGGGTATGGGCATATGGATGCAATGCGCCATTGTCATGCAAGAACTGCTGTGCTAATATGAGGCAAGAAGCTTCACACATCGTGGCGGGACCGTGATCGCGTAGCACTGCACGCCGCTTTGGGTGAGGAGCCGATTCCTGCGATGGCCGCTTTCGGCCGCTCTTGACCGCCCATAGCGACTTCACATCCGGCCTTCAGCTACGAAATGGGCGCTTTTGGCCGCTCAGGGCGGACATTTGCCGCGCTTCGAAGCTACAGCTGCGGTGGTCTGGTTCTGGTGCCTGGCCCTACGGGCGACGCGGGCAGGCTATCAGTCTCAGGGGCCGCTGCTCTCTTCCCAGTCCTCGTAGCGGTCCGAGGAGTTGCCGGCAACCCAGTTTCGCTGCTCTCGCCAGTCGCGGGGGACGTCGGCGAAGCGGTTGAGGCGGTAGCCGTCGAGCGGCAGGTACGACTCGCCGTTCATGACAAGCTCGCTTACGGCGCGGCCGTGCACGGGGGAGAGGCCGAAGCCGTCAAAGGCTCCTGAGGCGACCACTACGTTCGCCGGGTGGCCGAGGAAGTCGATGATCGGGTTCTTGTCGGGCGTGGTCTCGGACACGCCGGCCCAGCCCCGGATGATGCGCATGTCCTCGACGGCTGGGAACAGCGTGGTCAGCCTCCTGGCGATCGTGCGTATGAGGGGAGTGCTGGGCTTCTCAGGCGTTTCCATGTCTTCGACGTCGACCCACTCCTGGCCGCCGCCTCCGTAGGCGAGGTTGCCGCGGGAGGTCTGGCGGCCGTACAGGCCGTTGCCCTCGAGGCAGCGGTACTCCATGAGGGGAAGCGGCTCGGTGACGATGACCTCGATCCTGCTGGGCGCGACGGGAACGAACGCGCCGAGCGAATCGGTGAGCGGCGCGATCTGGGGGCCGGCGGCGATCACGACGAAGCCGGCACCGATGTCTCCGCGGTCCGTGTGGACGGTGGTGACGTTTTCGCCGGCGACATCGAAGCCGGTGACGGTCGTGTGCTGCATGATGCGGCCGCCGTGGTCGCGGAGCGCCCAGGCGTATGCCTGCACGGTGCGTTGCGGGTTGGCCTGGCCGGCGTCGGGGTCGTACAGGCCGCCGACGACGTTGGGGTTGATGGCTGGCACGAGCTCTCGCATGGTCTTGTTGTCGAGCACCTCGCTGCGCCAGCCCATGGCGTTGCGCCGCTCGCTCTCGGCGACCATCTCGTCCCAGTTGCCGCCGCCCCAGGCGCTCTCCACGTCGCCATGCTCGCCCATGCAGACGGCGATCTCGCCGGGGACGTACTCGCAGGGGTAGCCGAGCTCTTCCTCCAGGCTGCGCCACTGGCGGACCTCTTCGTAGCCGAGCAGGCCCTTCGGAGTGGCGCCGCGGTGGTAGGCGATGATGCCGCCGTTGCGGCTCGACGCCTCGTAGCCGATCACGCCCTTCTCGACGACGAGCACGTCGACGCCGGCCCGCGCGAGGTTCCAGCCGGCGCAGAGGCCGGTGACGCCGCCGCCGACTATGACGACGTCCGCGCTGTCGAACTGATCAGGCATGGCGCTGCCTCCCCGTGGGTCTCAGGCTGCCTTCACTATGGCGCGGAGGGCCTCGATGTGGTCGGGGCGGGTGGAGCAGCAGCCGCCGATGACCTGCGCACCCATGTCGATCCACTCCTGGCCGAACTCGGTGTACCGGGCCGGGTTGTAGTGGCGCTCCTCTATCTTGAAGTATGGCTCTTCGGGGTCATTGCCGAAGTCCGGGTTCCTGTCGTAGCCGAGGTGACCGTACGCTCCGAGCGGGCCGTCGAATGCGTCGCGGAGCGCTGGGAGGCAGGCGGAGATGGCCTCGGGGTAGCTGCACATTAGGAACACGCCGTCGACCGGTAGATCATTTAGCGCCTTACTGAGCTCCTCCATGGACTCTCCGTCCCGCATGGTGCCCGTGTCGAGGAGGTTGGAGATGCCGAGGAAGACTGGGAGTCCGGCCGTGGCGAACGCCTCGACGGCGGTGACACAGTCGGCTATACCGCCCTCGTGGCGCACATCGCCGCCCACGTACTCGGGCAGCATGAAGTCGACTCCCGCTGCTGCAAGGACACGCGCCTGGTCTTCGTACTGGCTGCGCAGGTCGCCGGAGCCTGGCGGGGAGACGCCGGCGCCAACGTACGCCTCCGGGTTGACTTTGTCCCTGGTGTCCACGGCCAGCTCGCCGCCGCGCCTGGTGTACAGCTCCCAGTCGCCTTCGGCGCCGATCGTCTTCAGCTTCTCGCTGGTTGTGTAGAAGTTGTTACTAATGATGATGTCGGCGCCGGCGCGCAGGTAGTCCTCGTGGATCGCCCTGACCACGCCGGGGGCGTCTATGTTGGCGGAGGCGGACCAGACGCCGAACTGCTGGTCGTTGGAGCCCTTGTTCACGTTCACGCCCCTGCTCTGAATCTCCGAGCCCGTGGCGCCGTCCATCAAGAGGAGCTCACCGTCCTTGAGGCGATCAACTATGCTTCGGCTGGGCATCTTTTCGACTCCTTTCCGGGCCGATTGGGCGGCCTTGTGCTTTCTACCACCAGACAGTTGGCGACATGCGCCTCTCGGAAAGCGCCGCGACGACGTCTATGTCGAACTCCAGATGGTCCACGGAAGGCCAATCGATGGACCGCAGCGGCGGGACCTCCAGGGGCAGGCGGCCCGCGAGCCGATTGTACGCCAGTTCGGCGAGAAGCGGCAGAGAGGCGACGTCTTCGGCGTTGTACCTGATGAGCGTGTCGCGTGCGCCGGCGTTGCCTTCTTCCCACGCCCTCCACATGAGTACGGCGTCGTACCCGCTCAGTCCGGATAGCAGACTGGGGCGGGCGAGACCGGTGCGGCGCTCTATGGCCTTCAGGCCGCCGGTGAGGTCGAGGCGGCGCAGGCAGGAGCGCAGGTCGAGGTGGGCCTTGCGTTCGAAGAGCCGGTCGTACTTGCGCGCTCCGAGGCTGCGCCTGAGGTATGGCAGGTCGAAGGAGGCACCGTTGTAGGTCACGACCAGATCGTAGCGCTCCAAGGCGTCCGGAAGTTCGTCGAGGTTCTCGTCCCATACGAACGCGTGAAAGCCTTTCGTGTCCAGAATGCCGACCATGGTGAGGCGGCTGCTGTCCGGAGAGAGGCCAGTGGTCTCGATGTCGAGAAACGCGGCTGTATCCAGGAAGTCCGCGAACATGCGCCACCTGTCTCGCATCCGAAGGCGACGGTCGAAGTATGCCGCGTCGCGGGCTTCGAAGCGCGCCGCGCTTTCAACCAGGTGTGTCTCAAACCTGTCGCGCAACGGGTGCGGGCCGGGAGATTGCAGGAGGTCTTCCCACGTGGTTAGGCCGGACTCCCAGATGGCGGCCTCTGTCTTGGGTCCGATACGGGGAATGTGGAGGAAAGTATTGCGCAACATTCCAAGTTGCCTTCAGCAGAGATTCAGCGAGCCCCGGTGAATTTCCGGCGGTACGGGGTCAGTCGGCGGCAGACTGGGCGGCGAGGGCCTCGCCGGGTGTGCCGCGGCGGTAGATGCCGCGCATGTACGGCATCTGCCAGCTTACGACCATGATTACGGAGAAGGCCAAGCCGGTTGCCATTAGCACCATGGCGGCATCTATGTAGTCGGCGAGGAAGCCGTTGACGAGGTTTCCGACCGCCATCATGCCTCCGACGTGAACGGTGTACATGCCGGACACACGGCCCCTGAGCCCGTCTGGGACTACAGCCTGAATCATAGTGTGCGTAATGGTCATGAAGGCCGCCTGGCTCGCGCCCATGCACGCCGCGCCGATGAGGGCGGTGGGCACGTTCGTTGAGAACGCGAGAATGATCGCCGACAGGCCGCTGAGGATGCCGGCGTTCAACAGGAGCCGACCGCGGGTGGACTCGCTGCGAGTACCCGCGACCACGACGACGGAAACGAGCGCACCGGCGCCGACGCCCATCATCATGTAACTGACTCCCACGGCATCTGCGCCGAGTCTCTGTGTCGAGAGGACGGGAAGCAGCGACTCGAAGGACATGGTCAACGTGCAGTGCAAAAGCGCCAGCATCATGATGGCGAACAGCGAAGGAGTGCGGTAAATGTACACTGCACCGTCCATGAGGTTCCCGATCAGTCCTTTGCTAGTGTCCAGCGTGCCGGTGGAGACGGTCATCACACGCAACACCTGCACCAACGCAATGGCATAGAAGCCAGTACAGAGGAAGAAAGCGGGGCCCGGACCCAAGAAAAACATCAATGGCGCGATGGCGGCAGGTCCGAGCAGCCGGGAGCCGCGGATCGTTGCCTGGTGCATGGCAATGGCGTTCAGGAGATGCTTACGGGGAACCAGGTTTGGGATGAGCGCCTGCGTACCTGTGGTCTGGGCGGCCTGTGCCGAGCCGTTAATCAGCGAGAGCAGGATAAGGTGCCAGACCACCGCCACGTCTGTTACCACGATCAGGCCAAGCACGAAGTTGCTGGCCATGTTCAGGCCCATCATGGTGGAGACGACGTTGCGCCTGTTGAACCGGTCCGAAAGGTAGCCACTCACGGGTGTTACGAGCACCCTTGGAGCCATTGCCGCGAATGTGACGAGTCCGACCCACAAGGACGAGTCGGAAAGATCGTACACGACCCAGCCGCGGGCCACGATCAGCGCCCACGCGGCTGCGCCGGACGCCAAGTTGGCGGTCCACATTGTCAGGAAGTCGCGGTACGTCAGGGCTATGACGTACCGGGTGATGCCGGAACTGGGCCTGAATAGAGCCAACCGCTTACTCTCCCGCCTTAGGGGCAGTACTCTACACGAACGGCAGCGAGGCGGACACTGCGGGGCCTAGCTTTGGGCGAGAGCAATTCGTCTGTCTCTTCCGCTGTACATGCTAGGAGGTTAGCATGCGCAAAAGTGAAAGGTGCGCATATGCACCCAGGGAGGTGACACCATGCCCGAACCAATTCCTACGCAGGACGAGGTCCTCGGTTACTTCGACAGTTTGAGCAACTGGGGAAGGTGGGGCGACGACGATCAACTCGGCACGCTCAACCTGCTGTCCTCGGACAGGACGCGGAGAGCGGCTTCGCTGGTGCGGGACGGTGAGGTGGTGTCGTGCGCGCGGACGATCACGTTCGAGTACGCACCAGACATGCCTCGCCCGCCGCTGCACTACATGCTGGAGAGCGGAGAGGGCTGGGCGTCTGGTGAAAAGGTCAGCAACAGGCCTTCGGAGGCCGCAACGGACTTCATAGGAATGGTGTTCCACGGGTGGGCGATAACGCACGTGGATGCCCTGTCACACTTCTTCTGGCGGGGCAGGATGTACAACAACCGGCCCGCGCACCTGGTCTCAACGAGCCTTGGCGCGACGGCGGAGTCGATCGAGCTCGCGGCTTCGGGCGTTGTCACGCGGGGCGTGCTGGTGGACGTGCCGCTCGTCAGGGGCGTCGAGTGGCTGGAACGGGGCGAGGGTGTGATGCCCTCCGACATACTGGCAGCCGAGGAACGTTGCGGTTTCACGGTGGAAGAGGGGGACGTGCTGTTGGTACGTACTGGCCAGCATCGTCGCCGGAGCATCGAGGGGCCGGTCAACGTTGAGACGGCCGGTACCACTGCGTGCCAGGCGGCCTGTCTGCCGCTGTTCCGAGAGCGGGGAATCGCGATGATGGGCAGCGACACGTCGAATGACGTCAGGCCAAGCCAATACGAGCAGGTGGTACAGCCTATCCATCAGGTGGGTATTGTGGCCTTGGGCCTGTGGCTCATCGACAACGCCGATTTGGAGGGACTTGCGGAGGCCTGCGCGAGGGGAAACCGCTGGGAGTTCATGCTTTCCGTGGGCCCGCTCAAGTTGTCCAACACCACCGGCTCGCCGACCAACCCTCTGGCTATTTTCTAAAGAATTGGGCGGTCTCCGCGTTCCGGCACGGCGGTCCCGGTGCTAGACTATTGTCAGAGGCCGCCATGTCATCGATTTCCGACTACACTCCGCCACGGAACGAGGAAGTACGGTTGAAGGTGGCCGAAAGTCTGTATGACGGTGAGCGCATCGTTTCCAGCTTTGGACCGTATTTTGCGACTTCGCGCCGGATCCTACTTTACCTTGAGAGGGCCCGGGGACTGATGGTCCGAGAACTCGCATATGAGTCCCTCAGCGACATCCGGTCGGTCAACAAATCCAATCACCTGCTGGTGATGACCGGCGCCGCACTTGTGATCGTATCGTTCCTCTCTATGCCCATACTCGGTGTGTTCCTGCCGCTGGCGGGCGCGGCGGCGGGTGTTTACTTTCTGATCCTGGGTTCAGTTGGACGCCCTGCCTACTATCAGATAGAGGCGGAAGGTGTTCTCCCGCAGGAACAGTGGCTGTGGCGGATCAAGCACAGGGGAAGCGGCAGCTTCATAGCCACGATCCGGATCATCCTGGGCAAGGACCCTCGGGGCGACACCGAAAGACAATATTGAGAATCCTTCGATACGCGGCGGCAATAGCGGCTGCGCTGCTCCTTGGCTGCACCGGCGGATCGGCATGCACGCCATCAGGCGGAGACGCCGCGCCTGAGCAGAACGAAGTCACTTCCGTGCTGACCGATCTCACACTGGAACACCTCACCGTCGAAGTCGGAACCACCGTGAAGTGGACCAACGAGGATCCCCAGTACCACACGATAACTTCCGGCATCCCGGAAGACAGAGGCCGATTGTGGGACAGCGGAATCCTGAAACGAGGGATGTCTTTCTCATTCAAGTTTCAGGCGCCCGGCACGTATGAGTACTTCTGCGCACTTCACCCACATGCCATGGGAGGCTCAGTTACTGTTACGAAGGCGGCCCAGTAAGCGTCGGGCGCAGGCATTCCCCGCAAGCAGCGACGCGGCCTGAGCGTATGGCGCCTTGCCTGCGTTCATTGCACTCAAGTGAGCTTGACCGATCGGACAAGTTGACAAGCACGACTGTTTGGCTATATTGTTCTATTATAGGGGCTTGAGCTTCAGTTCAGAACCCGCCGGAGGTGATACGGATGAATGCGCTTAAGGAGCGACCAACCGGATCGCAGTTGCGGCTGCTGGAGGATGACCCGAACGCGCCAGGTTGTCGCAACGCTAACTGCTGCAGCCTTTCGCCGGGCCAGCAGATAGTCTATGTCGGGAGAGTCGGTGCGAGCCTGAGATACGGAGACCTTGGTGTCGTGCAGAAGGCGCTGCGCAACCGGGCCGTGGTTGACATGGGTCAGGCCGGAACCTGGCACCTTCCCTACTACGTGCTCCGAGACCCGGTACACTGCCGCTAAGGGAGGGTGTGCACCAGCCAACGTCGTGCGCTCGGGGACCGTCCACCCCACCAGACTAGGTCGGACTCTGCGATAGCCCGTTCTGGCGGGGTGATATACTCCAGCCACAACGGATAGGGGCTGATGACATATGAGTGATCGAGTTGTTGGAGCCGTTATAGGCGCTCCAAACCCCAAAGACGCTGTGGCGCGAATCGTAGAGGCCGAGCGCCTCGGACTCGGCGCAGCCTGGATGACGTCCGGCAGTACGGGCGGCGATTCCGTATCAACGCTGGCGGCCGCAGCGGCTCAGACCGACCGAATCCTCCTGGGCACTTCCATTGTGCCGATCTATCCCAGGCATCCCATTACGCTGGCCCAGCAGGCGCAGGTTGTCGACAGCCTTGCGCCCGGCCGATTTCGACTTGGCGTGGGATCAAGCGGGCGCGCAAGTGTGGAGGGTACATTCGGCATTCGGTTCGGATCGCCGCTCGGGCACACACGCGAGTACATCACGATTGCCAAGGAACTGCTTCAGACGGGCAGGGTGGACCGGGATGGCAGACACTACACGGCCCACTCTTCTATAGCATCGAATGCCGACGTCAAGGTAATGGGATCCGCGCTGGGCGTTGGTGCGTTCGAGATGTGCGGAGGGACGGCGGATGGCGCCATCAGTTGGATATGCCCCCACAGTTACCTGGCCGATGTTGCTCTGCCGGCCCTAACGAGCGGAGCCGATGCCGCCGACCGCCCAATTCCACCGTTGATTGCGCACGCGCCTGTCTGCGTCCACGACGATATTGCGGAGGCACGCCGCGCCGTTGGCCAGACCTTTGGAGGCTTCCTGTCCTCGCCCCACTATGCCAGGATGTTCGAGGCCGCAGGGTTTCCGAACGCCGCAGAGCGTGGCTGGACCGACGAGATGGTGGACTCGGTTTCGATCACCGGCAACGAAGAGCAGGTCCACAAGAGGATCGACGAGGTGTTCGAGTCGGGTGTCAGCGAGGTGTTCGCCAGCATTGTCACTGCAGGGCCGGACGAAGAGGCGTCGTACGACCGCACATTGCGGGCCCTGGCGTCCTACACGGTCTCCTGAGCCGGGGCGATGTAGAGAACAGGGTTTTCCGCTACTGACCGATGCCTGCCGGGGCAGGTTCGCGGTGCCGGTCAGGCGGGTACGATGGGCTGTTCCGGCCAGCCGGTGAGGCCCAGGCGTTCAGTAAGCCGAGCGTAGAGCTTCGCGGGGCTTCCCTGGCGTAGAAATCTCGCTGTGTGAGGGCTGCGCCCAATCAAGACCGTGTCATCCGGTCCAAGTGCCGTGTCGGTGAACCCGTCGACACTCAGGATGCCGCTGTGACTTCCGGCCAGACTCAGCTCGACCACCGCCTCGTCGGAAAGCACAAGTCCCGTCCTCATTCCCATGTGGGGCGCAACCGGCTGAACGATGAACACGCGGGACTGGGGATGCAGTATCGGACCGCCGGCCGACATTGCGTACGCTGTGCTGCCGGTGGAGGTTGACGCAATCACCGCGTCTGTGCGGAACGTGGTAAGAAGCACGCCATCGACCCTGAGCGTCACGTCAACGAGCCTAGCTACAGAGGCGCGTCCAATCACGTGATCGTTTAGCGCGTGGTGAGTCTCGGCGGGTTCAGACGCACCGCGCCGACAGACGGAGGCCTGGAGCAAGGAGCGCTCCTCCACCCAGTGCTCACCGTTCAGGTACGCTGGAATCCGTTCCTGGGCCTCGTCCTCGTTCAACTCTGTCATAAACCCCACGCGTCCCTTGTTGACTCCCAGGATCGGGATGTTCTGTGGGGCCACGTGGCGAACTGTCCGGAGAATCGTTCCGTCACCGCCCACGGTTACGATAACGCCAGTCTCCTCCATGAACTTCGCGTGCGTGTCCAAGGCATCCGCAGCACAGTTCCAAGAGCGGTCCGACAGGGAGAGGGAGCTTACCAAGCCGCGCACGAAGTCCAAGTACTCGGGGCGCTGCCCGTTGTACACGAAACCAATCATTTGGGAGGCAATAGAGTGGGTCAAGTCAGACGTAATGGTAGGCCATGCCCTCCGTCCCGACAACGAATCGTTCCTGCCAGCATGGGCAGAATTGCAGAGCCACCCATCGTCTGTGCTTACACCACCACCAGCAGCACGTTCACGGCATTCTTGGCTGCCTCAATGAGCGGAGTTGGGTAGACGCCGAAGAAGAGAACGGCAGCGGCAGCGGCAGCAACGGCCAACGCACTCGGCAGTCCCGCGCGTACGGGGGTTTCGTCGTCCGGGGGCTCCAGGTACATGGCCTTGACTATGCGCAAGTAGTAATAGGCCGAGACGACCGTGTTGATGACTCCTACCAGGACGAGCCAGTGGAGGTTCGCATTAACGGCGGCTCCGAAGATGTACACCTTGGCCATAAAGCCTACGGTGGGCGGCACACCGATCAGGGAGACGAGGCCGAACGCCAGGGCCGCAGCCAGAAGGGGCGCCCTGCGTCCCATTCCGCGCAGGTCGTCAATTCGTTCGCCCCCGGTGCGGGTGGTCATCGCGATAACTGCGGCGAACACGGCGAGGTTGGTGGCCGCGTACCCTCCCAGGTAGAACAGTACGCCGGATGGGCCGACGAGGGCGCTGTCCACCGGCGCCCTCGTCGAGACTGCTGCAAGGCCCACCATCAGATAGCCAGCGTGGGCGATGGTGCTGTAAGCCAGTAACCTCTTGACGTTGCTCTGCTGAATCGCTATGAGGTTCCCCAGCGACATGGATACCGCGCTTAGCACTGCGAAGAGAGCGCTCCAATCGATGCTCAACGCTTCCTGAGAGAAGGCCAGGTAGAAGAACCGCAGGATGATAGCGAAGCCCGCGGCCTTGCTGGCGACCGACAGGAATGCGGTGACCGGTGTTGGAGCACCCTCGTACACGTCCGGCGCCCACATCTGGAACGGGAATGCCGCAATCTTGAAGCCGAAGCCTGCGACAATCAGGACGACACCGAAGAGTAGTGCGTAGCTCCCGAACGGCTCGTCAGTAAGGAGGGTGATCACTGTCATCCGGTCGACGATTTCGGGGAGAGAGGTCGTACCCGTGAAACCGTAGACGATCACCATCCCGTAGAGGAGGACGGCGGAGCTTATCGCGCTGAGGATGAGGAACTTCATGCCTGCCTCAGTCGACCTGCCGTCACGCAAGAACGCCGCGAGCGCCGCGATTGGAAGGGCGGTGAGTTCGAGCGAAATGTATATGCTGATCATTTCCAGCGTGGATGCGAGAAGCATCATGCCCGTTACAGAGAAGAGTATGAGGGCGTAATACTCGCCCTGAAATCTCCGGAACCTGTTCGCGTACTCTGTTGACATCAACACGACCAGTGCAGCGGCGCCGATGAACAGCATCTTGAAGAAGAGGCTGAACTTGTCGACCACCATGGTGTTGAAGACGCCTCGCATCTCCGAATATCCGCCCTGGTCCATATCTATCCAGAGTACGATCGTGAATGCCATAGGCACGGCGAGGCCGAGGGCGGCCAATGCCGCGACGTAACCTTTGCGAGAGGTTACGAGGTCGAACAGCAGGACGAGCATGGCGAGGCCCGCCACGCTCAACTCCGGGGAAAGCAGGTACAGATCGTGGAGTGTCATTTACTCAGAGATGCTCAACATCATCCGGCCACAGCCAGGGCAGCCTGCCGTAACGGCTCCATCATCTGCTCAACGCCTCCTGCGAACACGTCGGTTATGAAAGCCGGGTACACGCCCACAATGAGTATCGCGGCGACCAGCACCACCACTGGCACCATCTCGAGCTTCGAGGCGTCCTCGATCTCGTCAAATCTCTCGGGCCGCGCGCCAAACATGGACCTCTGGACCATCCACAGAATGTAGCCCGCCGTAATCACAATGCCAAACACCGCGAGGGCCGTAGGCCAGTGCCACACTGGGAACGTACCTAAGAACACCAGGATCTCAGAGACGAACCCGCTGGTAGCAGGCAGACCCAAGGAAGCCAGCCCCGCCACGAGGAAGGCCGCGGCGAACAACGGCATCTTGGTCGCAAGTCCTCCGAGGTGAGGGATGTGCCGCGTATGGGCCTTCTCATAGACGATGCCTACCAGAAGGAACATCAGGCCTGTGATCATGCCGTGCGTGAACATCTGCATAGACGCCCCGGTGAGGCCAAGGGGTGATACAACGCCAGCAACTCCAGCCACCGATGAGATTCCCACCAGGACGTAACCCATGTGGCTAATACTGCTGAAGGCGATCAGTCGCTTCAGATCGGTCTGCCGGACGGTGACCACAGCGCCATAGAGCACGTTGATCACGCCAAGAGTTACGAGCCACGGGGCGAAGTCCGCGAGAACTTCTGGGAACATGCCTGCGCCCACTCGAATCATGCCGTATCCGCCCATTTTCAGGAGTACGCCCGCCAGCATCACGCTTGCCGCAGTGGGCGCGTCAGTGTGGGCGTCCGGGAGCCACGTGTGCAGCGGCCAGACGGGCAGCTTGACCGCGAAGGCGATGAAGAGTAGCGCAAAGACCCAGCCTATTGGCATGAGCAACGTCTTGGACTGAATGAGTGCAGGCAATTGAGTCATGTCGAACGTGCCGGTTGAGAAGTACAGTGCCAGTATCCCCACAAGCATGAAGGCGCTGCCTCCGAGGGTGAAGAGGAGGAACTTCATGGCCGAGTACTCTTTCCGGCCGCTTCCCCATATCGAGATCAGGAAGAACATAGGGAGTAGTTCCAGTTCCCACATCACGAAGAAGAGTAGGAAATCCTGCGCCAGGAAGACGCCCATGACGGCTGTCTGAAGTACCAGCAGCCACACGAAGTACTCGCGAACACGGAGCTTTACGCTCCAGGACGCGTAGACTGCGGCCATCCCAAGCACGCCGGCCAGCAACACGAGGGGCGCGCTCAGGCCGTCTACTCCGAGGAAGTACTGTACGGAGAAGGACTCGACCGGAATCCAGTCCGGGAACCTGTCTATCATCCTCAGCCCCGAAGGGTTCCGGTAGTACTCGGCGAAGATGGCGATGCTGAGGACCAGTTCGAACAGCGCTATTGTGCCTGCGAGAACGCGGACCAAGGAGTCGGTCCTCCCCAATAGGACAATCAGTGCGGCGCCTGCGGCCGGCAGGAACACCGCAACTGTGAGGACCCAATGGAACTGGGTATCCATTCCCTCAGCTACTCCGTCAACGCCAGGCCAGGTAAACGCCGAAGATGATGATGATTCCTACTGAGATCGCCATTCCGTAGCCCTGAAGCTGGCCGGTCTGAGGCAGAGCCAAGGCCTTGCCGGCGCTACGTCCGAGCTTGTCGACCATGCGCACGGCGCCGTCGACGATCGACTTGTCCGACCAGTCAAGCACGTTGGCAAGCCTCATGTAGAACCACGTGCGGACCAGCACCCGCTCGTACAGAAAGTCCAAGTAGTATTTGTTCACAAGAATGGCGTGGACCGGCCTTACCCATCGAGAGGCGGCCGCGAACGGAGACGCGTCCGGCCTGTACATGTACATCAGGTAGGCTAGGCCGATGCCCGAGACGGCGACCGCACTCGACACCGCGGCCAACGGTATGTTGAAGGCCTGTACGTCCGCGTGCAGGAAGTGACTCAGCCAGTGGATGGGAATCACCCCCAAGTCTGTTACCGAGTTGGCCACGAACCCGGCCACAACAGCGGCTACGGCGAGGATGCCCACGGGCACTACCATTACGCGAGGCGACTCGGCCAAGCGCACTCCGTGTCCGTTTTCCTGGGCCTCCGGATCCCTTGCCGCCCCGCCCCTGAACTCACCTTCAAAGGTCATGAACACCGCGCGGAACATGTAGAAGGCGGTCATGAACACAACGGCGAGGGCTAGCCAAAACACGACCTGACTGACCGCGTCGCCACCCCACGCGTGCGCGAGTATCTCGTCCTTGCTCCAGAAGCCGGCCAGAGGAAACACGCCGGCAAGGCTGAGCCCGCCCACCAGGAAGGACCAGTACGTGATGGGCATTGCGCGCCTCAGCCCTCCCATGTAACGCATGTCGAACGTGCCTGTGGCGTGGTTGACGTTGCCAGAGCCCAGGAAGAGCAGGGCCTTGAAGAATGCGTGCGTAAAGAGATGGAAGACGGCCGGGCCGTACGCTCCAACTCCGAGCGCGAGCATCATGTAACCGAGCTGGCTGATCGTGGAATAGGCCAGAACCCTCTTGATGTCGTTTGCCACGAGTCCCATGGACGCGGCGAAGATGGCCGTGAATCCGCCGATGATCGCGACGGTGTCCATCGCGGCGGGCGAGGCGGCGAACACGTCGAAGAACCTGGCTACCAAGAAGACGCCGGCGGCGACCATCGTGGCGGCGTGAATGAGTGCGCTGACCGGGGTCGGGCCCTCCATTGCGTCCGGCAACCAAGTGTGAAGCGGGAACTGGCCTGACTTGCCCATTGCGCCTGCAAAGAAACCCACGGCGATCCATGTGGCCACGCTTCCGGCGAGAAGGCCCGTCTTCGCGGCCTCGTTGAGGGAAGGAATGTCCAACGGGTTGCCGCCAATGCTGCCAGCGTTGAAGAACAGATACAGGATGCCTATCAGGAACCCGAAGTCGCCGATGCGCGTAACAATGAAGGCCTTCTTTGCTGCGTTTGCCGCTGACGGCCTCGTGTACCAGAATCCGATGAGCAGGTACGAGCAAAGGCCCACCAACTCCCAGAAGACGAACAACTGGACCACGTTGCGGGCCAGGACCAGCCCGATCATGGACGCAGTGAACAGGGACATATATGCGTAATACCTGGCGAATCCAGCATCGTCCTTCATGTAACCAAGGGAGTAGACCTGAATGAGGAAGCTAACTCCCGTTACTACGAACAGCATGATTGCCGTTAGCGGGTCCATGAGGATGCCGACCGTGAAACGCAGCTCCCCCACAGTCATCCATTCGTGCGCAGGCCAGCCGATCTGTGCGTTGTGTCCTTCGACCACACTTCCGAGCGCCCAGACTGAGAGGATGAATGAGACGCCAATGGCTGCGATTGTGACGTAGCCTGCCGAGATGTGCAGGTTACGATCCAAGAAGGGCCGTATCAGGAACGCGATGAGGACAAACGAACCCAGAGGCAGCAGAAAGATGAACCAGGCTGCCAACTCGGAAATCATGCTAAAGCTTCCTCAGGATTTCGTCCGCGACGTGCTCCCGGTCCATGGGGACCAGCACCCTGAACGGGGTGCGTTCGCCCCAGTCGCAGATGTCGCCATCAGGAAGAATCTTCGTTGGCAGGCCTTCCCCTTCCAGTACGTCCTTCCACATCTCGGCGATCATTAGGCTTGACACCTTGCGGTACTCCACCCACATGGCAAGTACAGATCCTCTGTGCGTGTCTGCATCTGTCACCGGTTCTTCTCCAGCGTGGTTGCAGTTCTCACGGCGCGGGCTAGTTCCTCATCTCCGCTGCGTCGGTCACGAACACGGACTCCCTGTTGCGGAACATCGCAATCACGATGGCCAGTCCCAAGGCGACCTCGGCGGCCGCGACCGTAATGATGAACACGGAGAAGACCTGGCCGGCAAGCAGGAACTCAGCGGCATTGGCCATGTTCCCAGCATGACTGCCTGCGGCCTCTATGACGCGCGCGGGGGTCACCGATCTTGAGAGCGCCACCGCTGTGATGTTGACCGCGTTGAACATCAGTTCCACGGACATTAACACGGTGATGACGTTTCGCTTTGTGAGCGCGCCGTAAAGGCCAATCGAAAAGATGATTGCGCCCACAATCAGGAAGTTTTCTAGCGACAAAGCCTAACGCTCCCGCACGAGGGCGAGCGCGCCCACCACTGCGGCAAGCAGAAGCAGGGATGCAACTTCAAAAGCCAGCACGTAGTCTCTTATCAGCAGTTTGCCCAGTACCGGTACCGTCCCTGAGAAGACCTTTGCCGACTCTTGGCGAATCTCGTTGGCCGCGGCTTCAGGAGTCCCGGGCATTTCAATGAAATCGCCAATCAGAGTCCACTCTGTTGTCACTGCCACGAAGACGGCTACCGCCAGGAAAAGTCCTGAGACTATCAGGGCCGGTATCCGAAGAAGGTTGCTCGGATTTCCCTGCTCGGTGTCCTGGGTCATCAGAATGGCGAACAGGATCAGGACGGATATCGCTCCAACGTAGACGAGCACTTGAACGGCGGCCAAGAACTCCGCGCGCAGCAACACGAACATTCCCGCCACGCCCAAGAACGACACCACCAGGAACAGGGCGGCGCGAAACAGGTCGCGGAGTTGAACTACGGCGACGGCAGCCACGATGCTGGAGACGGCGATCGTCCAGAATGCTATGTCTACAAAGAGGGAGTCTTCCGCGCCCGTGGCCAGCGTCATCTCTTGGCCCACTTCTCCGTAAGCTCGTCTCGAGACGGCTGTTCATGCCGTCCGGCCTCGTTCCAAGGCATATCCTCACCCTTGAAAGGATCGTATCGTCCGCGTTCCATCTGCGGCCTGAACCAATTGCTTGGCCGCTTGGGCGCCTCACGTAGCCCGTCTATGTCAATGACTAGCTCGCTGCGCCTGTAGCGTCCTTCTTCGAAGCCGCTGCCCATGTGCAAAGCATCGTACGGGCATGCCTCCACGCAGAGGCCGCAGAACATGCATCGACCAATATCGATGTCGAAGGTGTCGATCCGATACTTGTCGCCTTCGGCGAGGTCCGTGCCGCTTGGGTCGGTGACGATGCGAATGATCCCGATCGGGCAGTATTTTGCGCAACTGGCGCATCCGGTGCAGCGCTCTTCGTACCAGGAGAACTCCTCTCCCCGGAACCGTGCGTGCTGGGGAACTCGCACAGGAATGGTTGCTGCGCCGACCAGTGCCTTCAATGTCATGCTCGGATTTCGCAGCGCGTAAGTAAAGACACTGATTCCGGCTTCCTTGGCAAGGCCCATGGGACCTATCTTCCTGTCCGGGTACTGGTAGGCAAACCTGCGGCTGGGCAGAACAAAGTTCTTCAGCGTAACAGCCATGCCTCGGGCCAAGCCTAGTCCATACATGAGTTCACCTTTTCCTAGTCAGACCCGGCGTGCATGTTCGCAAGCGTGGACGGCACGGGGTCCGGCTTGTTGAGCCTCCTCTGGCCCAAGAGGTTTGCAACGGCTACGATCGCGACCAAGGTAACGCCCCAATTCACTGCTGCCATTACCCAGTATCCTTGCGTGGTAATCCGGCCAGCGTCATTCTGCAACACCTGGATTTCGATCGCCACTGCGAAGAGATTGACGAGCGCAAGGGGAAAGAGACCCTTCCAGGCGAACTCCATGATCTGGTCGACTCTGAGCCTCGGCCAGGTCGCCCGGGTCCAGAGCAACAGAGAGAGAACCCCAACCACTTTGAGCAAGAACCAGATCCAGCCCGGGATGGGCTCGAATCCACGCCAGCCACTGAGGAACAGCGTAACGATGACCACGGCCTGGGCTATTGGCGCACCGAACTCCGCTAGCTGCAGAACCGCGAACTTAATGCCACTGTACTCTGTGTGATATCCGGCGCCCAACTCGGACTCCGCCTCGATCATGTCGAACGGTGTCCGGCTCATCTCGGCCAAGGCGGCCGTCACGAAAACGAGGAAGCCCAGGGGCTGTAGCAAGAAGAATGGGATTGCCTGGCCCTTGACGATGTCTGACGTGGCGAGCGAGCCAGCGGCCAACGCTACACCCACAATGGCCAGCCCCATGGGCACCTCATAGCTCAGGAGCATCGCCACCCCGCGGGCGGCGCCAAACATTGCATATTTGTTGCGCGAGGCCCACCCTGCCATAAACACGGCCAACGTGTTGACAGAGGTCATGGCAAGGATGAACAGCACTCCAATGTTCAGCTTCCCCAGGAACGATTCGTGGCCAAGAGGAATGACCGCGAAGACCAAGAGGCTTGCGGCGACCAGAACGATCGGCGCCACATTGAACACCGGCCGATCAGCAGTCTCGGGTACGGTGTCTTCTTTAAGCATGAGCTTCAGGACATCCGCGAAGGGTTGAAGCAGACCGAATGGCCCCCAACGGTTGGGACCCAACCTGGACTGGATCCGGCCGAGCGCCCGACGCTCGAACCACGTAAACAGCGACACGGACAGGATCACCGCGTTGATAACCAGCAGGGCCAGAATGCCACTGGCAATGGCGTAGGCTAGCCAGTCGAGGCTCTCAGGAAGCAGGCCGTCGAAGAAGTCGTAAATGCTCCCGAAGTTCAGTATGCCGACGGCGAGGACGTTGTGCACTAGCGGTCCACCTCGCCCATGACGATGTCGAAGCTGCCGAAGACGATGATCAGGTCAGCCATCTTCCAACCTACGAGGAGATCGCGCAGCACTTCCAGGTTGATGAAGGAAGGCGCCCGGATCTTGCAGCGATAAGGCGAAATCCCGCCGTCACCCACAAGGTAGAAGCCCAACTCGCCTTTCGGTGCCTCGACGGCTGCGTACGCATCGCCGGCCGGGGGCCGAAGGAAGTACGCTGTGTCCGTGCGAACGGGACCGGGTTCGATCTGGGCCATGCACTGTCTAAGGATCTTGACGCTCTCGCGCATTTCCTGGACACGGACTAGGTACCTGTCGAAGGTGTCTCCGACGGCGCCAATTGGAACATCGAAGTGCAGGCGGTCGTACACCTCATACGGATCTGCCTTGCGCAGGTCCCACAGCACGCGGCTCGCGCGCAACATCGGTCCCGTGACTGACGCGTTGATTGCGAGTTCGTCACTGAGCACGCCCACGTCCCGCGTTCGGGAGAGAACGATCTCGTTCCCGGTCAGCAGGGCTTCCAATTCGTTTATGTAGCCGGGCATTTCCGACGCGAACTCTTCGAGCGCAGCCCAAAACTCATACGGCGCGTCCTGAAGCACTCCGCCAGGCCGCATGTAGCTTACAGTGATCCGTGCGCCGCACAGCATTTCGAACATGTCGAGTATGCGCTCCCGCTCACGGAAGCAGTACATCAGTGGGGTACCACCGAAAGTACCAAGTTCCAACGCTAGAAAGCCGGTGGCGATCAGGTGGCTCGCAATACGCTGCAGCTCAGCGCAGATCACCCGCAGATACTGGGCTCGCACCGGCGGTAGGATTCCTGCAAGCTTTTCCACAGTGAGGACGTACGCGAGGTTGTTGGACATTGCCGCGACATAGTCAAGCCGGTCCGTCAGGGTGACGATCTGCACGTAAGTGCGGCCCTCCGCCAGCTTCTCAGTGCCCCGATGCAGGTAGCCGATGATCGGCTCGACATCGATGACCTCTTCGCCGTCGAAGGTCACTCTCAATCTGAAAACGCCGTGAGTGCTGGGGTGCTGTGGACCCAGATTTACGGTTACGGGCTCGCTGCGTATTGCCATTGACGCTTTCTGATACTCATCCGATGTAGTCTCTGCGGAGCGGATGGCCAGGAAACTCCTCCCACAGCAGGATGCGTTTCATGTTCGGGTGACCCTCGAACCTTACGCCCATCAGATCCCATATCTCGCGCTCTTGCAGGTTCGCGCCACGCCATAGCGACGTAACGGACCTCACTACAGGCTCATTACGCCCGTAGGCCTTGGTCTTGAGAACTGTGCTGTGGTTACGCCTCATGGAGCGGAGGTGGTAGATCAACTCGAAACACTCGATGTAGTCGACGGCGGTGATGGAGTTGAGGAATGCGAAGTCCAAATCCGGGTCCTGCGCCAGCAGGGTGGCTGTCTTGAACAGGTCTCGAGGGAGGACCCACACGTCTGTGTCATTCCAGGACACCGCTGTACCCGGGTGCTTACTGTTGATTCGGCGTGCGACGTACTCGCCCGGGAGCTGCCTGGTCATCTGCAGCTTACCAGTCTCTCTCTGTCAGGCTCTTTTTCAGAATTGAATAGCGCTTGATCTTCTCGTGGAGTTGCATGATGCCGTACAGAAGCGCGTCGGGCCGGGGCGGGCAACCGGGGACATACACATCAACCGGCACGATGTGGTTGACGCCCGGCACCACACTGTAGGAGCCGTAGTACGGCCCTCCGCTTGTGGCGCAGACGCCCATTGAGATTACCCATTTGGGCTCCGGCATCTGCTCGTAGACACGCTGGATTGGCGGAGCCATCTTCCACGTAACGGTGCCCGCTACGATCATCAGATCGGCCTGCCGGGGAGATGCCCTGAATGCTTCCATGCCGAAGCGGGCAATATCGAACCGCGACATGGCGCTGGCCATCATCTCGAACGCACAGCAGGCGAGGCCGAAGGAGAGCGGCCATACTGCTGACTTACGGCTCCAGTTGATCAAGTTATCCAGTGAGGTGACTGCCAAGTTGCGTTTGAGGTCGTCCGGAATGTCGAGGACCGGCTCCGGTAGGGCCGCGGTGTGCGTGGCCTTCATCTCGTTGATCGCTCTACCTTCGTCGCGGTCGAGCTCCCAAGTGTTGGCGAACAGTGGTATGCCATCATTCGGTCCCCCGTCTTCGGTTATGCCCATTTAAGCGCTCCTTTGCGCCAGGCGTACAGCCAGCCCACTAGCAGAATTCCGACGAACACCAACATTTCGATCAGCACGAACAGGCCGAACTGCCGGGACAGAACGCCAAAGCTGGCGGCCCAAGGGAACAGGAACACGACCTCTACATCGAAGATGACAAAGATGAGCGCGAAGGAGTAGTAGCGGAAGTTGAACCCGCTCCACTTGCCGGTCAGCGTCTCAAAGCCGCACTCATAAATGGCGCTCTTAATGGCGGATGGTCGCTTGGGGCGCACGCCAACCATTGAAAGCATCCATGATCCCATGAGCATACCGGAAGGGACGGCCACGGCAATGGCTGCAAAGATGGCTATGAGCCCGTACTGTCGGAAGTAGTCGTCCATCATGGCCCCGCCGGGTTTCCGCCTTCGGCGGCGAACGGATTCCGGCTCACGAATCTACCATACGCGTATTCGAGGCGCAAGTGAAATCAGGCACAAACGAACCTGCGGAGAGGCTCGCAAGTTCGCCAGTCAAAGCTATGTGTAACGGGCATGAAGTGGTGTGCGTGGCTGTTGTTGACACTAGAACGAAGCCGCTGCTAGCATACCATCGCTTAACGATGTATCTCGGTCTTCTAACCTAATTCCGAGTGAGTGAAACCGCTTGACTGTTCCGGCTGTGGAGGTGGGCGCTAGGCGAGTGGCCCAGCTGCCCAGCCCGTTCCAGCAACACCAAGGGTCCATTGGAACCGCTCTGCGGCGCGGCCTCAGTGTAGGCTGCATAGGCCTCTGCGACATGCTGAGGTTCCACATGGGGTGGGGAGATGCGCACGGCAACCGTATTCAGGGCAGCGGCGGCAAAGGATTGCGACCCACGCTGTGCCTTATCGTCTGCGAAGCGACGGGCGGCGATGTTCGCAGAGCGATTCCCGCTGCGGTCGCGCTGGAGTACGTGCATAATTTCTCCTTGATTCACGACGACATTCAAGATAGGGACGAGACTCGCCATGGACGTCCGACCCTGTACTGGCAGTGGGGGATGCCAAGGGCGCTGGTTGCCGGGAACTTCCTGCGCGTTATAGCAGACAGTACGGTGCAGGAACTTGTCGACTCAGGGCTGGACGAGTACCTAGCTTTGGACGTCGCTAGCACGCTTACGAGGGCTTACATCGAGATGATCGAGGGGCAGTACATGGACCTCGACTTCGAGGGCCGTAAAGACGTTAGCGTTCAACAGTACCTGAACATGATCTCAAGGAAGACGGGCGCTCTGTTTCGATGCTCGGTCGATCTTGGCGCGATGATAGGCACGCGCGACGAGGCGACGAGAACGGCGTTCCACGAGTTCGGACGCGCCATAGGCTACCTGTTTCAAATTAGAGATGATGTTCTGGGAGTGTGGGGTGAGACGGAAAGTACGGGGAAGCCTGTTCACGCGGACATCCGACGCAAGAAGAACTCGTTTCCCGTGGTCCACGCCATGTCAAGTTCAAGCGTGGATGACGTCAGAACCATTAGGGAAATTTACGGTCAAGAACAGGGAGAAGTGTCCGATTCAGATGTCTCCATAGTGCTGGAGATCATGAGCAGGGCAGGCACGCGAAAAGCTGCCCAAGTTACAGCAGCAGGATTCAGGGACGAGGCGCTGGAGGCGATGTCCGCCGTTGAACTGGCACCTGAGACACGCAACGGGCTGGAGCAGCTAGCGGACTTCCTCTTAGTCAGGGAGCACTAGCAGTTAGTATCGTTCGAGGGAGTTGATTATGGGTAGACCGCTGGAACTAGCTTTCAGGCTCACTTGGTACATATTGAAGAACAAGGTAAGCGGTAGAAAACGGTTTCCGCTTGTAACCATGCTGGAGCCGTTGGAGAAATGCAACCTCGCATGTGAAGGGTGCGGCCGGATACGGGAGTATGAGCATGTGCTGGACCGGCTGGTGTCGGTCGACAGGTGTCTTCAAGCTGTCGAGGACTCCGGGGCTCCGATCGTCTCAATCGCCGGCGGGGAGCCCACGCTTCATCCGGAGATCGACCAGATAGTTAACCGCATCGTTGCCCAGAAGAAGTTCGTGTATATGTGTACGAACGCCCTCCTGATGGAACGTGTTATGAAGAAAATACCGCCTTCCAAGTACTTCTGTTTCGTGGTCCATATGGATGGCATGGAGGCCGCGCACGACAAGTCCGTTTACCGCAAGGGAGTGTTCAAGATAGCGAGCAGGGCCATCGACTCAGCGCTTGAGAAGGGCTACCGAGTGACCACGAACACGACGGTGTTCAACGGCTGTGACGAAGAAGACCTTATCAAGATGTTCAAGACGATGACTGACCGGGGTGTCGAGGGCTGCATGGTGTCGCCCGGCTACCAGTTCAAGACCGTGCCCAACCAGCAGCTGTTCATTTCGCGGCAGAATGCCCGCAAGGTGTTCAAGAACGTCCTGGACCCTTCGAGGGGCATAAGGTTCTACAACAATCCACTCTACCTGGACTTTCTCAGGGGCAATCGCGAGTACGAGTGCACGGCGTTTTCAAATCCCACATACACGCCTATGGGCTGGCGCGAGCCGTGTTATCTGCTTGGAGACCGACATACGCAGAACGTGGACGACCTGTTCTCCGAAGAGTTGTGGGAACGGTACGGGGTGGGCAAGGACCCTCGTTGCGCCGACTGTCTAATGCACTGTGGGTTCGAGTCTGCCAGCATTTTCCAGGCTCTGTCGAGCCCGAGGGACGCGTTCCGCATGGTCAAGGAGGGCGCGTTCCAAAACTCCGGCATAGGCGCCGGGTAACTCCAGGCCGGATTCGGGATCAAACGTTGTACGCGATAGTGACTGCCCTCAGAGAAGAGTTGAGCCTGTACCTGAAGACGGGCGGATTCAGGAGGTCAACTCAATCCAACGGCGTGGGCATCTATGAATCGCCGTCGCGCCCTGACGTTGTGGTGCTGGAGGGCGGCGTAGGGAAGGAAAACGCGGAGCGTGCCACGAGATACGCCCTGGATCGATACAGGCCTGAGTTCATCATATCAGCGGGCTTCGCGGGAGCCGTGGCGCCCGGCCTAGATGCCGGCCGACTGTTTCTGTGCGACAGGCTCGTAGCCATGGACGGCCCGCCGGCTCTGTGGAGCGAGGCGGACTCGCATCCGATTCGAAATGTCGATGAAGGGCTTGTCGAAGTGTTGTCGGGAAACGCGGAGAGAGCAGGACGAAGCATCGACTATTCCGGCTGCATGACGGTCTCCACGTTCATTTCCGGTGCCGGTCTAAAGTCATGGATCGGCAGAAACTTTCAAGTTCAGGTTGTTGACATGGAAAGTTACTGGGTCTGCGGCGTTGCCTCGGAACGTGGCGTTCCGGCGGCCGTTGTTCGGAGCGTCCTAGACAGCGCGGAGCAAGACCTCCCTTACTTCGTCAGTTGCGAGGCCAGAGACCGCAGCCCCAACCGTTGGGCTCGGGCCCTGAGGCATCTTGCGTCGCGACCACAAGACGCCCCCGGACTGTTCAGGCTGCGGTCCCAGGCCAAGGTGGCCAACGAGTCGATTTCTACATTTCTCGAGGCTTTGCATGATGGCCGATAGCCCGCAATCAGGTCACGCGATTCCGCAGTCGATCATGACTCAAGCAAGCGGCCCGAGTGACGGTTTGGTCGATTCCAAGGAACTGGACGCGACGATCAATCGCGCGCAGGACCACCTCCTGGCTTCGCAGTACGATCATGGCTACTGGTTGGGTGAACTTGAGTCCAACACCACCATGGAAGCGGAATTCATCATGATGAATTACTTCCTGGGAATTCAAGAACCTGAACGAATAAGAAAGCTGGCCAACTTCATCCTAAGCCGTCAACGGGTCGATGGCACTTGGGGGCAGTTCTACGGGGCCGAGGGCGACCTCAGCACTACTGCGGAGTGCTACTTCGCCCTCAAGCTGGCGGGCATCTGTGCGGATGAGCCCCGCATGCAAAAGGCAAGGGAATTCGTGCTGTCGCAGGGCGGTATTCCTAACACACGGACGTTCACCAAGATTTGGTTTGCGCTCTTCGGCCAATGGGACTGGAACGGCCTGCCCACAATGCTGCCAGAACTTATGCTGGTGCCAAGCTGGGCGCCGTTCAGCATCTACGACTTCGCCAGCTGGGCCAGAGCTACAATCGTGCCGCTGTTGATCGTCCTGAACCGGCGGCCGATGCGTGAAGTCCCCGATAGCGCCTCGGTGGACGAACTCTTCCCGCAGCCGAAGTCGCAGGGAGACTTCTCAGTCCCCAGGCCCCGCCGCACTCTTGGGTGGGACGGATTCTTCTATTACAGCGACTACGTACTAAAGAAGCTGGACAAGTTCCCGTGGAATCCTGTTCGGGAGCAAGCAATTAGGGAAGCGGAGAAGTGGATCGTTAAACGCCAGGAAGCCGACGGCAGTTGGGGTGGGATCCAGCCACCGTGGGTCTACTCCATTATCGCGTTACACACGCTGGGTTACCCGCTCGATCATCCTCTGATTAAGAAGGGTCTTGCCGGGTTCGACTCATTTGCGATCGAGGAAGCCGACACACTTCGTGTGCAAGCATGCGTCTCTCCTCTGTGGGACACGGGACTGGCGATGATCGCGCTGCTAGACTCGGGACTCAGTCCGGACCATCCGGCGCTTCAGCGTGCTGCGACGTACCTTGTGGACCAGCAGGTGCTCACCGGCGGAGACTGGCAGGTCAAGGTCAAGAATGTTGATCCGGGTGGGTGGGCGTTCGAGTTTGAGAACGATCTCTACCCAGACACGGACGACACTTCCGAAATTGTCATGGCCCTTGATAGGGTCCGCATGCAAGATGAGGACAGGAAAGACTCGGCCGTTCGCCAAGCTGTGCGATGGCTCTTGGGTATGCAAAGCGCCAACGGGGGATGGGGAGCGTTCGACAAGAACAATAGCAGACGAATACTCGCCAGAATTCCGTTCGCAGATTTCGGGGAGATCATAGACCCGCCCAGCGTGGACGTAACGGTCCACGTTCTGGAGATGCTGGGGCATCTGGGCTACCCACCCGATCATCCCTCCGTGGCAAAGGCCCTGGAATATGTCTTGTCAGAACAAGAGGACTTTGGGCCGTGGTTCGGGAGATGGGGAGTGAACTACATTTATGGCACTGCCGCAGTGCTGCCGGCCCTTGAGAAGCTGGGACTGGACATGAGCGCCAGCCACGTGGCCAGGGCCGTGGAGTGGATCAAGGGTTGCCAGAATGGTGACGGCGGCTGGGGGGAGAGTTGCGCGTCTTACGCCGACCGTTCTCAGGCAGGCAAGGGGCCGAGCACGGCTTCCCAAACGGCTTGGGCCTGCATCGCGCTGATCGCTGCAGGCGAAGCGGGAAGCGATGCGGTCCGCGCGGGCATCGAGTTCCTGTCGCGCACTCAGAAGGAAGACGGTTCGTGGGACGAGCCCTTCTTTACCGGAACCGGGTTCCCCGGTTACGGGATCGGGCAGCGACTGATTGGCGGTGGATCTCAGAACAACGGCAATCATCAGGGCCCCGCGCTTTCGGCGGGGTTTATGATCAACTACCATATGTACAGGCACTACTGGCCACTAACCGCGCTGGGCCGGTATCGTGCGCACGTTGCGAAGGCGGTCCCCACCGTGAACGGCCAAACTGGCCAACCTCAGAGCCTAAACGGGGCTTCCTCACACGGAGAGTTCAAAGCGACCAAGCTTATTGGATAGAGGTCTCCTGTCGAAGTCCGCTGAGGTACATTCCCCCCAACCGGTAACTCTTCATGATCAAATTGGACATCGACAATGCATATTTGCCCGTTGGCCGCGAGTGCCGGTCACGGCAACAAAGGCTTAGGTAAACTATGCCTCAGAGTGTTCTTGTGAACCACCCATCCGGCGTCGCAGCAGGGCAAGGCTACGAGCAGTGCGCCGCGCTGGCGAAGTCTCACTACGAGAACTTCACTGTGGTCTCCCGCTTTCTTCCAGGCAGACTCCGCAAGCACCTCTACGCCATCTACGCGTTCTGCCGAACAGTGGATGATCTGGGCGATGAGCATGCAGGGGACCGGCTGTCGGCCCTCAATCTGTGGGAACGTGACCTTCTTCGTTGCTATGAAGGCAAGCCTGAACACCCTTATCTGACGGCACTCCAACAGACGATCAATGAGTTCGATATTCCGAGAAACCCCTTCCTGAGATTGGTGGAAGCCAACCGGATGGACCAAAGGACCAACCGATACGAGAGCTACGAAGACCTGGACTCTTACTGCCAGCACTCGGCCAACCCCGTCGGCCGCCTGGTGCTGTACGTGTTTGGCTATGGGGACGAGCAGCGCCAGCACTACTCAGACGCAACGTGTACAGCGCTCCAACTAACAAACTTCTGGCAAGACGTGGCACGCGACTACGCCATGAACCGCATTTACATTCCGCTGGAAGACATGCGGCAGTTCGGCTATTCAGAGGAAGAGTTGGGGCGCGGGGTTGTAAACGAAGAGTTTCGAGCGTTGATGACGTTCCTAGTCGACCGCGCGAGAGGCTTGTTCGCAGAAGGTGAGAAGCTGATCGACACCCTGGACGGCCAATTCAAACTGAACGTCGCGCTCTTCACAAAGGGCGGCGAAAGAGTGTTGGACCTGATCGAGCGCCGCGACTATGACGTGCTCAGCTCCCGTCCGGCGCTTTCCCGGTACTCTAAGCTTCGGTTAATGATGGGGACGTTCCTGAAGCTCAAGCTTCTTAGAAGGGCATGACTCCTCGCCAGTGAACACCGCCGGCACTGACACTACCTCGGCCAAGGACATTCGGGAAGCCTACGAACAGTGCCGCCTTGTGACCAGAAAGAGCGCGAAGAACTTCTACTACGCGTTCCTAACCTTGCCGGCGGACAAGCGTCGAGCCATCTATGCGAGCTACGCGTACTGCCGCTTGTGCGACGACATCGCCGACGAGGACCTCCCCACCAAGCAGAAGGTGGAACTGTTCTCTGACACAAGGCGCAGACTCGGGCTTATGAAGGCGGGGGACGCCGATCACGCCGTGTTTAGGGCGCTCGGGGACGCTGTCGAACGATATGGCATCCCAACGCGATACCTCGAGGAGATCCTCGAGGGTGTTGAGATGGACCTTACGTGGTCCAGGTTCCGTACATTCGAAGAACTGCGCGAGTACTGCTACATGGTGGCGTCAGCCGTCGGCCTGGTCTGCATCGAGATCTTCGGTTACAAGGACGCCAGTGCCAGAGAGTACGCGGTCGACCTTGGGCTCGCCATGCAGCTGACCAACATAATCCGGGACGTCAAGGAAGACGTTGAGCGAGACCGCATTTACATTCCGCTGGACGAGATGCATTCATTCGGATACTCGGAAGAGGAGTTACTGGCGGGAGTAGTGAACGAGCCGTTCATTCGGTTGATGCAGGCTCAGGCAACTCGCGCTCGCGCGCATTTCCAGAAGGGAAGACGGCTGCTGCCCCTGCTTTCGGGTGCTGCACGCGCATGTCCAGCGGTACTCCACGACATATATAGTGCCTTGCTGGACGATATCGAGCGCGGCGGCTTCAAGGTCTTCGACGGCCGTGCGTCTCTGAACACGCGGCGCAAGTTGTTTATCATGGCCTGGTCATGGGCCAAAAGCATGCTACCAGCACCAGGTCGGTAGCCGTTCTCGGAGGTGGACTCGCGGGGCTGTCGGCCAGCCGCAGGCTGGCGGAGCATAGCTACCGTGTGACACTTGTCGAGGCCCGTCGATTCCTTGGGGGCCGCGCCTTTTCCTTTTATGACGACCAGGTGGACTGGGAGATTGACAACGGCCAGCATGTGTTCATGGGATGCTGCTCGTACTACGTGGACTTTCTGTCGTGGGCCGGCACGATGGACTGCGCCTACCTGCAGCCCAAGCTGCGCACAGAGGTGATTCTCAACGGCAAGTCCGGCGTCATCTCCAGCACCCCGTTGCTGGGCCCTCTGCACCTTCTGCCGTCATTCCTGCTATACCCACACCTCAGCCTGGCAGAGAAGGCCAGGGCGGCGTACGCCCTAATCAACATGAAGCTCGCCGACCGGCGGAAACTCAAAGGGCAGCTGGACTGGGAGACCGCCTACGATTGGCTCAGACGGCATGGTCAGAGCGAGCGTGCCATTGAAAATCTCTGGAACCTGATAATCTTGCCGATGCTCAACGATGATGTGCGGGACGTAAGCGCCGATATGGCGCTCATGGTGTTCCAGGAAGGGCTGCTGAGGAGCCCGAAATTCGCGGCAATAGGATTCTCGCGGGTAGGGTTGACCTCGCTGGCGGGATCGCCGGCCCAGAGCAGGCTAGAGGCGGCCGGGAACGAAGTTGTGTTGGGTAGGGCCGTGCGGTCGATTTGCGTTGAACGAGGCCGCGTTACCGGCGTTGACCTGACTGGCGGGTCCTCCATCGAGGCCGACGCTTACGTGAGCGCACTTCCATTCGACGTGTTGCTGAAGGTACTGCCCGAGGACGTCGCCTCCGGCGAGTTCTTTTCGACGGCGGCCAGCCTCAGTTACTCTCCAATTGTGGGGATCCATCTCTGGTACGACAGGACGGTCATGGACCAAGACTTCGCGGTGTTTCTGGATAGCCCCGTGCAGTTCGTCTTCAACAAGACGGCGATCCAGGGCAACAATGGATACCCTGGGCAGTACCTGTGCATTTCGCTGAGCGGGGCGTGGGAGTTCGCGGGCAAGTCCAAGGATGAGCTACGGGACATGTTCTCCAGGGAAATGGAGCGGCTGTTGCCCAAGGCGCGCGGGGCGTCGATCGAGCGGTTCCTGACCGTCAAGCAGCAGCAGGCTACCTTTCGGCCAGCTCCCGGCTCCGCGACACACCGACTTCCTCACGGGACCCCGATCGAGAACCTGTACCTCGCAGGGGACTGGACGGACACTGGGTGGCCTTCCACTATGGAGGGAGCGGTGAGAAGCGGCGTCTTCGCCGCCGATCTTGTCGCTCAAAACGGGGAACCCAGGAATTGAGGAGAGGGCTTTGACGGAGCGCGCCCTAGTACTTGCGCCATTCGACAACGAATGCCTGGCCGAACTGGGCCGCGAGATTGAGGTGGTCTACGAGAGCTGGTTTGAGACGCGCATCGTCTGGGACCCGGAGGAGCTTGGGCGCCGGATCAACAGCGAGGGTACCTCAATACTGGTGGTTGAGATTGACTTCGTGTTCGAGGAGTTGTTCGAAGCGGCGGGTGGTCTCAAGTTCGTGGGAGTTTGCCACGCCGCACTGAATCACGTAGAGGTGGATGCGGCCACGCGACACGGCGTGGTGGTCGTAAACTCGCATGGTCGGACCTCCCAGTCGGTGGCTGAGCATGTGCTGGGGTTGATGCTGGCCCTCGCCCGGCGCATACCTGAGGCGCACGCGTACACATCTGGCGGGTGCTGGCAGGACCCGACGGCCCCGTACCGCGAGATGCGCGGCGTGGAACTGGCGGGCCGTACGTTGGGCATCGTGGGCCTGGGCGCAATCGGACGCAGGCTGGCCGAGATTGCCGGGGCAATCGGAATGAAGGTGGTCGGGCACGACCCTTACGCTCCCACGCCGGACGGCGTCGAACCTATGGCATTGGATGACCTGCTCCGGCGGGCCGACTTCGTATCGCTGCACGTTCCGCCGACTGATGAGACGGCTGGGCTGCTCGATCGACGGCGGATCGGAATGATGAATCAGACCGCGTTCCTGATAAATGCGGCGAACGCCGCCGTCGTTGATGAGCCCGCTATCGTGGGTGCACTTCGTGAGGGAGCAATCGCCGGGGCGGCTTTCGACGTGTTCGAGAGCCATCCTCTTCCTCCCTCGAGTCCTCTGCTGGGGCTGGACAACGTTGTCCTGACGCCGCACCTCGGCGGCGCTACGGAGGAGACGGTCAGACGCCAGTCACAATTGATCACGGAGGACATCAGACTCTGGATGCGCGGGAAGCGGCCCAGGAGGCTGGTCAATCCGGAAGTGTGGGACCGGCGTGTCTAAGAGTCACGTACTTGTCCTGGACGCGGGGACAAGCGCAATCAAGTGTGTAGTCTTCAACAGGTCGGGCGAAACGGTGGGCCGTTCAATGGTGCCCTGGAGCTACTCCGGTGACGAAGAGACGGAAGAGTTGGCGCAGGAGTTCGATCCTACCGAGACCTGGGCCACGGTCCGCGGTCTTGTTGCCTTAGCCATGCGGGCCGCCCGTGCGGTCTCCGATGACGTTGTGGCGATCGGAGTAACCAGCCAGCGACAGGGGCTGGCCTTCCTGGATGCGGACGGCCGGGAAGTATACGTTGGCCCGAACCTCGACTTGCGAGCAGTGTTCGAGGGAGGCGAGATTGACGCCGAGATCGGACCGCGAGTGTATAGCGTCACCGGGCACAGGCCTTCGTTCCTTCTAGCTCCAGCGAAGCTGAGGTGGCTGCAGGGCCACAGGCCTGAAGACTACTCGAAAGTGGTTACGGTCTTCACGCTTGCCGACTGGCTTGTGTTTCGCCTGACTGGCGAGGTAGTTACAGAGCCTGCCCTGGCCTCCGGAGCAGGTCTGATCGACGTGAAGAGCCGAGCGTGGTGCGGCGAACTCATTCGGGAGGCCGGTACTGACGTATCCAGACCCCCGGCGGTGATGGAGGCGGGAGAGATTGCCGGCACGGTGAATGCGGCGGCCTCTTCGTGCCTGGGACTTCGGAAAGGCACGCCGGTCGTGGTTGGGACGGCCGATACGCAGGCGGGGCTTCTTGGGCTTGGGACGACTGAGCCGGGGGAGGCCGGCATCGTTGCCGGCTGGAGCGCGCCGCTGCAACTCGTCACCGAATCGCCGGTGTTCCATCCTGAGGGACGTACCTGGGTGGAGTGCTTTCCTCTCCCAAGCCGGTGGGTGCTCGAGAGCAGCGCCGGGCCAGCGGGCGACGCATACCGGTGGCTTCGTGACATGCTGTTCCTCGATGAAGGACAGTCTTACGAGGGCATGAACCTTGAGGCGGATGAGGTCCCCGCAGGCTCTGAGGGGGTGACCACGTACCTGGGCCCGTCTGTAATGGACATGGGCAGGCTTGGTTTGAGGTCGGGCGGAATTCTATTTCCGGTGCCTATCACCTACAACGAACCGACTCGGGGCCAGATGGCGCGGGCGTACCTGGAGTCTGTTGCGTATGCTTTGAAGGCCAATCTGGCGCAGGCCGAAGCGCTGTACGGCTCGTCTGCGGTAGATGTTGCCGTGGGCGGCGGCATGGCTGCCGCGTCTGTCTTTACCAGGATTCTTGCCAACGTCCTGGGCCGGGAGGTCCGGGTCAGCGACGCTGGGAACGTCAGCGCGTTTGGTGCCTACCTGTGCGCCGCCGCAGCGCTGGGTGACTACGCCTCGGTGCATGAGGCCTCCGGGCTTGGGCGGCGGCGGACGCGCCGGGTAGAACCGCGCGGAGTGGAGACTGCGGAGTATCAGGACCTATACGAAGCCTGGACCGCCAAGGCCCAGGCCATCCAGGAGGTTGAGCTGTGAAATCGGAGTGGGCGCTGGCAAGGCGACTGGTCCTCGAGGCATCGAAAGAGATGGAGGCGATGGGTCTGGTCACGGGAACCAGCGGCAACGTGAGCATGCGACTGGGCGGGGATGAAGGCGCGGAACTCATGGCCGTCACGCCGTCGGCTGTTCCGTACTCCACGATGGCAGAGCGCCACATTGTGATCGCCGACTTCGACATTGAGCCGGTAGAGGGGGAGTTCATACCCTCTGTGGAAAGCCCGCTGCACGTGGAGATCTACCGCAGGCGGCCGGACGTGGGGGCCGTGGTGCACACGCACTCCGTCTATACGAGCGTCATGGCGGTGGCGGGACTCGAGCTGCCACCGTTGATCGACGAGATGGTCATTCGAATCGGAGGTCCCGTGGGTGTCTCCGAGTACGCGTTCCCCGGCTCGCAGGAGCTGGCTGACTCGGTGTGCGACGCGCTGGAGGACCGAAAGGCGGCGCTGATCCGAAATCACGGAGCGGTCGCGGTCGGCTCGGACCTGCAGGAGGCGCTGGAGATCGCCGCTCTAATCGAGAGGGTTGCCCAGGTCTTCCTCTTCTCACGGTTGCTAGGAAGCGTTACGCCGCTGCCTCCCGACATCGTAGAGACCGAGGCGGCGTTGTACCGGATGAAGCTGAAGGCCACCACCGACGGCCAGGGCATGGCCCTGGACCCATAAGGCGGCAACGGTGAGTTGCCCCACTGCGCCGTTCATTACAATCTCGCCTCATCGAGGGAGGGGAGTTGGGCTGAGTACTTGGGTAGAAGTGGGGGAGGACTCTGGGGGCATCCGGCAAGGCTCGGTGGCGAACAGCCGAAGTTCGTGAATCTGTCACATTCCGTAACATTTCGTAACGTGCCATAGCTGGGCGGCAGTGCCGTTGTTACCAAAATTGAGACGTTTTGATAGCTGGTGGTAACCAAACTGAACAAAAGAGTGACAAAAATGTTCAGTTTTTGATACAGGGATCTGGCCGTGTGCGGGGTGCGGCCCGCGCGATTCAATAATGCGCGCCGGGCCGTGTTCGGGGTAGCCGGTGTCCGCCTCAAGGGCACAGAAGCGGTCAACTCAATCCTGAAGAGCGGCTTTGGGCCATCCACAAGCGGCCATTAGCGGCCAAATGCGGCCACAAGGCATTGCCAAGGGCACCCACAAGGACGCCTCTACGACGCCGGGCTCCGGGGCGCGGTTGCATCGATCCGGGATGTTCACGCATGTATAATAGCACACTAGTTCGCCAAAGGCAATGCGCGGCACTTGGCCGGTAGTGTCAAGAGTAGTGTGCTGGAAGCTCGTTCGCCTCACCTGTGTCCTGAGCCAAGCCAAAGGGCAGGTCTTCAGCTAACGCTCGATGTGGTTCGACAGGCTCACCGCGAACGGTTCGGAGGTCTTCAGGTAACGCTCGATGTGGTTCGACGGGCTCACCGCGAACGGTTCGGAGGTCTTCAGGTAACGCTCGTTGTGGTTCGACGGGCTCACCACGAACGGGGCTGAGCCCTTCAGCTGACGCTCGTTGTGGTTCGACAGGCTCACCACGAACGGGGCGGACTCCTTCAGCTAACGTCCGTTGTGGTTCGTAAGAGGAACGGGCGTTGGGGGGGAATCACTCGCGGGGGCGGTGGTAACATCTTGTAGGCTAACTCAAGAAGGACGCGATTGCGTAGCTTGTCGGGCAGTGCGATAGAGGGAGCTCGACTCCACTCATCCAGTCCAAGCGCCAGGTGTCAGGATGCCGGCCTTCGGCCGTGTATCGGCTACGCAGAAGTCTGTAGAAGGAAGTGAGCTGAATGGTAACGGTGCCCGGATTCCTGCTCCGCCGCCTGTATGTGAATGGGAGCCTCAGGAATACAGAAGAAGGCTTCGCATTTGAGTTGATGAACCGGCTGGGGTCCGGGTATGCATACCGGATGCATCCGGTCGTGCTGGACGGCACGGAGCTATCGTCGGACACGACCAGCTTCGTTCTGGAGGGGAAGGAGACGGTGTTCTCCGACGTAACTAAGGAGAACACGTTCACGCTGTCCATGAACAAGTCGATTATGGTGCGGGTGGCGGGCGGCCGGCTTGCGCCGGGGCCCCACAAGATCGGCATGGGCTTCGAGGTGCCGGGTCTGGGGGCGCTTAAGTTCGACTTCACAGCCGAGACGGCCGATGGCTGACGGTGGGCGCCGAATCGCCGTCACGGGCGCTTCCGGCTACCTGGGTCACCGGATCGTCAATCGACTTGCCAAAGACGACGGGGTGGAACTGGTGCTGGCGACCGATGCCGTGACCCCCTCCGAGAGCTACGGCTCGAAAGTCGTCTTCCGGCGGTACGACGTAACCGAGCCTACCGGCACGCTACTGGCGGACTTCGAGATCGACTCGCTGGTGCACCTGGCGTTCATACTGGAGCCCCGTCGAAACAGGGCGGAGGTCCGCCGGGTCAACGTGGACGGCGCGGCGAACGTGCTGGAGGGATGCGGCAGAGCACCCGTCTCGCACCTCCTGTATCTGAGCAGCACGTCGGTTTACGGTGCGCATCGAGACAATTCAGACGAGCTCACGGAGGACTCTCCCGCGAGGCCGGTCAGGGGGTTCCAGTACTCAGAGGACAAGCTGGAGGCTGAGAAGCTCTTCAGCGCGTACGGCAGAGAGCACCCGGACTGCGGCGTGGCGATACTCCGCGCCTGCCCGGTGCTGGGTCCGAAGGCTGACAACTACATAGCGCGTTCGTTTTTGACGCCGGTGCTCGTTGGATTCATGGGAGAAGACCCTCCCATGCAGTTCATCCACGAGGACGACCTCGTTGAGATCATGGCCCGGTGCGTGCTGGAACGCGTTTCGGGCCTGTACAATGCGGCGGGCCGCGGCACGGTCCGATGGAGCCGGATGGCCCGGATGCTGGGGCGTTTGCGCCTGAGCCTGCCCGGGCCTCTGCTAACGGGCCTGACGTGGGCGAGTTGGACGCTGGGCCTGCAGTCGGCGTCACCGGTACCCGGACTGAGCTATGCGCGATACGGGTGGGCGGCCAGCACGGAGAGGCTCCGCCGCCACCTCGGATACAAAATGAAATGGTCCTCGGAGGAGACGTGGGCGGAGTTTGCGCGCGCGCAGGGCGCGGCCCGGCACCCACAAAAAGAGAGCATAACTTCGCGGGACTCCTTCGGCAAGCTCAGGACGGGCTCAGGGCAGGCTCCCAAGACCGGCTGCCACAAAGAGGGATCCCCCTCCAGACACCCCTGACACGGATACGTTCAGACCATCCCTCGATACGAAGGAGCAGCGATGAAGATCATCTTCGATACGGACCCGGGAACAGACGATGCGCTGGCAATCATGATGGTGCTGAACTCGCCGGACATCGAGGTCCTGGGACTAACGACGGTGGGAGGCAACGCCTCGCCGGCGAATGCGACCAGCAACGCGCTGCGTCTGCTTCACTACGCGGGCAGGAATGACATCCCGGTGGCGAGGGGCGGGCCCAGGCCGCTGGTGGGTGAGTACCATCCGAACTCGTTCCACGGCCGTGCGGGGCTGAGCGTCAATCTACCCCGGCCGGACGTGAAGCCGATTGGCGTGTCGGCATGGGACTTCATCATAAGCCACGCCTCGACGATGCGGGGCGAGCTGACGATGTTCGCCGTGGGCCCGCTGACCAACGTGGCAAAGGCGCTGCTGAAGCAGCCGCTGGTGGCGTCCTGGATCAAGCATCTTTATATCATGGGCGGCGCGGTCCACTGCCCGGGCAACAGAACGTCCAAGGCTGAGTTCAACATCTGGGACGATGCTGACGCGGCCCAGCTTGTGCTCAACTCTGGCACTCCCATCACGCTGGTGGGGCTGGATGTTACGAACAAGGTGTTGCTGGGACGGGACGAGGACTGGTGGCGACGCAGCCGCAGCAACACGGGGCTGCTGGCGGGGCGCATCGTACGAAACTGGCTAAAGCGTCACCCGGACAGGCCGGGGTGGGCCGCTCACGATCCCCTGACGGTGGTGGCCGCTCTACACCGGGATGTACTGGCTTTCAAGCGCGGCTCGGTGTCGGTGGAGACCGCCGAGGGAGAACTGCAAGGTAGGACGACCGCGACGTACGGCGAGGGCACGGTGGACGTGGCCGTAGACGTGGATGTGGAGGCGGCGCGACGGCGGATGTGGGACTTGGTGGTGGGGTGAGTGGGGCATGGCCCTGCACCCATAGAGCGTGGATCCATTTGGGAATGCGGCGATAGGGCAGACTTCTCGGTACTGTCAGCCCGGACTCGAACTGTATTAATGGTATTGGAGTTCTTAGTAACAGGACCCCGTATCGGTTTCACCTGCTCGCCTGCGGATCCCGGCCTTTCCTATCGGGAAGGGAAGATCCAAGAGGCCACTGGGACCCCCACATTGCGCCAAAGGCCATATCATGGATTCGGCAGGTCTGCTCCGCTTCCACTATGGCCCACAGGCTTGCATGAGGGCAAGCAGGGCGATGAGGACGAGACGTCGCGGTTCTCAGCAAAGTCTGACGCGACCCATTCACTAAGCGGCGCAAAACATCTAGGGTGCTTGGTGGCTGATTTCACCGAATGGACGTCCGACTTGGACTGGGTACCAGGCTAGTTGTTTCAACTGCATGGAACTGTGAGATATAATATGCAGTAGTGAAGGATGCTTGCCATACAAGATAGTGTGGCATAGCGAGGCTAATATGCAATGGGCGGAGCCATGGGGACGCAGATGAACATTCGGAGACATCCTGAGGTCGACAAGACCGTTCAGGACCTGCCGCAGTACGTTATCGAATCACTTGAGCTCTTCGAGCAACGACTTAGGTGTAACGGTGATTTGTCAGACTTTATCAACACTCAACCATTTTCCTCAAAGGATGCTGTTGGGAGTCGCTCCCGAATTGAGCACTATCATCTTCGTCCTTGTCAGTCTGTGTGTCTTCTAGTCGGGCTGTTGCGTTCAGTTGATACCGTTTACTTGCTGGATGTCTTCGAACATCCTCCGCAAGGATCCTTTACATCTAGCGATATAGAAGAACGCCTTTACTCCCGTTTATCCGAGGTTTGGCGAGACTTCGCCGAGTATAAGCTGCCAGGTACCTACCGGTCTGGATTATGGGTTCAAAAGAAAGATAAGTTCGGCGTCGGATCCGTGAAGGGTGTTCCTTCATTGGCCCCTGTCAGGGCATCCAATGCAGACTATTTGCCTCTGGGCCAGTTAAATAACCTTTCAAACGGGCGAACTCGCGTTGCTATAGTAGTGGGAACGTTTGTCATTCCGCGAGAGGAAATCCCGAATGATGCCATCCATTGTATGGAATCTGATGAACACCAAGATTGGGATACCCTAAACCTCTATATCGCGGGATGGGTATGCCACTTAGGCGTTTATAGAAAGGAGACCGAGCAAGTAATTCTGTGGTTTTGCTCTCTACATAACGTCGTTGTTCAAGCGAGCAACAGGAAGAAGCCAGTTGTAGTAGCACTTAGGCAAGAAGTCTACCGCCAGTTGCTGGGTCAACTCAGACTTGACTTTCCCTTAGTCGAAGGAAGAGAACATGAACTGGGAGAAATGGTAGACGGCTTGATTAGGCATTTCCCGTTACACAGAGCCTAAGGCCCTAGGCCCACATTTGATTGCAGAAGGTGAAGTCGGCATTGACAGTTGCTGGCCCCGTTAATGCCGAGGTCAAACGCTGACTGTATCCTGACATTTGGATTCAGATTGAGCACAAGTCGCGTCCGTCGCTAGAACATTGGGTGGATGGGACCTGTCCGGCGGCAAGCTCTGGAGCTTCTGAGGCTGCCAAACCACAATTCGAACACGGTTCTGCATAATGCCAGAATACGCTTACCTGACGATGCTTCGGCTGATTAGGACGGTGGTGTCAAGGGGGACAGTGGATCCTCCTCGAGGGCAATTGTACCCCCCCCCCCCCCCCCCCCGAATTCTGTCGGTGGAATACGTGCCGTCTGAAATCCCACCGGTCACTGGTGCCTGGGTCATCCGTGTTTACGGTGTACTGCGCATGTCAAGCCTCAGGCGCGGCTACGAGACGGCCCTCCATCCAACTTCGCCAGATGGGTTGTTCGCGTTTTACGGTGCCGGCGGCTTTGTCTCCGTAGAGGTAGAGGCGGACGGAGAGGTATACGTCTTCACCTATGGGGAGGGCGAAGAGATGGCCTACGCCGGGCGCGGGTTGTTCGAGGCGTAGCAGGACCTCTGAATCGTTGGGGACGGACTCGACGGCGCCAGCCAGTGACGGGGCAGTTGGTGGAGACTTCCGTTTTTCGCCGACGCACGGATCCGCGAGATTGAGGGCGTTGGCAAGGTCGGTCCATGCGGTGGTCGGCGAGGTGGCTTTGCCCATCAGCTCGAGGATCGCGAACGGCTCGTCGCGGAAGTGGGCCATGCGGATGCGGAGGACAGTGAAGAAGGCTGGCCAACCGGACTCCGTGTTCTCAAGGTATTCGTCCCAGTCGTCTGAGTCGCTGAGCAGGCTGTGTTCGACGGTGACGATGCAGCGGCCCGCCGGGAGCGGCTCGACCGTCCACTCGGTTGCTACGGGTGGTCCGCCGGGGGCGAAGTCGTCGTTTTCGGCGGTGAAGCGGTGCGGCGGGTCCCAGTCTTTCACCACGGCGTTGGCGTCCATGCTTTCGCCGAAGTGGCATACGAGGCTGTCCGGCCGTCCATCGGCGCCGAATTCGAACTCAGTTGGGACGAACCAGGACGACACACCGGGGCCGGTGGCGATCGCGTCCCAGACGTCTTGGGGTGAGCCGGCGACTTCGACTTCAACGCGGACCGAACGGCGACCGGATAGACCGAGGTGTACGCTCATGGCGGCCTCCCACGGAATTGCCTCCATCCTACTCATTCGGCCATAACGAGGACAGGTTCAGGCGGCTGAAGGGTGGTTCTCGAACCGCGCTTACTGGTGGGCAATGTGGTTTCAGGGTGCGTGCGACTGGTCTCTGAGGGCGCTCATAGGTTTCTCGGCTCGCTTCGCTCGCTCGAAACGACAGATGGTAGGAGTCCGCAGCCACACTACTGCGGACAGTGGGTGTGCGCTCAGGAGGGCGGATGGTGGAGATCACAGACGCCCATCGAGGACAGGCGGCTGGAGCTTGCAAAGACTGGAGGGAGGAATCCGATCCTATGTTGGCGTCGACGGGTATTGGAAATGTTTGTCGCGGGAGGGTGCTTCGACAGGCTCAGCACGAACGGAAGTAAGCAGGGATCGATTTCTGCGGTCGCTGCGCGGGAATGGGCGGCACGCAGAATGTAGCCGGGTTTGTGCGTAGGTCTCTATTCGGATGGGGTGTACGGGCTCGGGGGATGTCGCGGGAGGGGGCTTCGACAGGCTCAGTACGAACGGAAGTAAGCAGGAGATCGGTTCGGCGGTCGTTGCGCTTGGGGGGGGGGGGCGGTTCGCGAACCGACCCTATAATGTTGGGAAGGCGGGAGCGTGGAAACGTCTGGAGTGATGAGTGAGTGGGGTTTATGTACTTTAGAAGCCATAAAGCGTGTAAAGTATTGACCACCGAACCTGTCGGATGTAAAATTTAGGTTCGATTTCCGAACCGCGCAGCCGCTTAACCGGACATTAGGAGAGGCTGATTGACCACCCCTGACGTACTATCGAGAGACACGCCCCAAGATGCTCTGGACAGAGAGTACAAGTGGGGCTTCCATACGGACATAGACGTTGACCTGGCCCCAAAGGGGCTCGGCGAAGACATCGTCCGCCTGATCTCCTCCAAGAAGGGTGAGCCGGAATGGCTCTTGGAGTGGAGGCTCAGGGCTTACAGGCACTGGCTCAAGCAGGAGAACAGGCACCCGGACTGGGCGATGGTGGACTTCCCCGCCATCGACTTCCAGGACATCTACTACTATGCCGCGCCGAAGTCGGACGACAACAGGCCGAAGAGCCTGGACGAGGTCGATCCCGAGATCCTCGAGACGTTCGAAAAGCTGGGCATACCGCTGAACGAGCGAGCGAGGCTCGCGGGCGTGGCCGTGGACGCAGTGTTCGACAGCGTGTCTGTGGCGACGACTTACAAGGGCCAGCTCGAGAAGGCGGGCGTGATCTTCTGCCCTATCAGCGAGGCTGTGGAGAAGCATCCGGAGCTAGTCCGCAAGTATCTTGGCTCAGTCGTGCCCTACAGCGACAACTTCTACGCGACGCTCAACTCGGCCGTGTTCAGCGACGGGTCGTTCGTGTATGTGCCGCCGGGCGTGCGGTGCCCGATAGAGTTGATGACCTACTTCCGGATCAACCAAGAGGACTCAGGGCAGTTCGAGCGGACGCTGATAATCGCGGACGAGGGCAGCTATGTCAGCTACCTCGAGGGCTGCACGGCTCCGGCGAGAAAGACGCACCAGCTACACGCGGCAGTGGTGGAGCTGATCGCCATGGACAACGCCGAGATCAAGTACTCGACGCTCCAGAACTGGTACCCCGGCGACAAGGATGGCAATGGCGGCGTCTACAACTTCGTGACCAAGCGCGGCAAGTGCGCCGGCGTGAAATCGAAGATTTCATGGACGCAGGTGGAGACGGGGTCCGCCATCACGTGGAAGTACCCGAGCGTGATTCTGCAGGGCGACGACTCCGTTGGAGAGTTCTACTCGGTGGCGCTCGTGAGCAGGCACCAGCAGGCAGACACCGGCACGAAGATGACGCACATCGGGAAGAACACCCGGAGCACGATCGTGGCCAAGGGCATTTCCGCTTCCCACGGAAACAACACGTACCGCGGCCTGGTGAAGATCAACGCCGGCGCGGACAACGCGCAGAACTTCACGCAGTGCGACTCGCTGCTGATTGGCGACAAGTGCGGAGCTCATACGGTGCCGTACATCGAGGTAAAGAACCCGACGGCGCGCATCGAGCACGAGGCCTCCACGACCAAGGTCAGCGACGACCAGCTCTTCTACTGCTTGCAGAGAGGGATAGACGAGGAGGAGGCGCACTACATGATCATCAACGGCTTCTGCCGGGGGATATTCAAGGAGTTGCCGTTTGAGTTCGCCATGGAGGCGTCACAGCTGCTCAAGGTGAGCCTAGAGGGGGCCGTAGGGTAGATGAGCAAGCTGGCATCCCCCATGCTGGCCGTCCGCGGCCTTCATGCTTCCATAGACGACACGGCGATCCTCAAAGGTCTTGACATGACGGTCAACGCCGGTGAGATCCACGCGATCATGGGCCCGAACGGCAGCGGCAAGAGCACGCTTGCCAACGTGATCGCGGGCCGGCCCGAGTACGCGGTCACGGACGGCGAGATACTGCTGGAGGGCGAAAGCCTGCTGGAGATGAAGCCGGACGAGCGGGCACGGGCGGGCGTGTTCCTGGCCTTCCAGTACCCGGTCGAGCTTCCTGGCGTCCGCTACTGGCAGTTCGTGAAGGCGGCGGTGGACGCCGTTCGTAAGGAGCGGGACCAGACGCCGTTGCAGGTCCGGGAGTTCGACAGGATGTTTCACGACAAGGTCAAGTCCGTGGAGGTAAGCTCGGACCTGGTGCGGCGGTCGGTCAACGAGGGCTTTTCCGGCGGCGAGAAGAAGCGGGGCGAGATGTTCCAGTTCGCGATGCTGGAGCCGAAGCTCGCCGTGCTCGACGAGACGGACTCCGGCCTGGACATAGACGCACTGAGGGCCGTTGCCAGGACTATAAACGAAATGCGTGAGCCCCAGAGATCGATGGTCGTGGTCACGCACTACCAACGCATTCTCGACTACCTTACGCCGGACTTCGTACACATTCTCGTGGACGGCCGGATTGTGCGATCCGGCGACGCGAGCCTCGCGGAAGAGGTGGAGGCGAAGGGCTACGAGTGGTTGACGGCGGGTGACAGCGCCGCTGCCTCCTAGAGCTTAGCCTGACAATGGTGCAGACCAGACCCGGTGTGGCGAGGTACCGGTCGGACTTCGAGGCCGCAGAAGCGACGTGTTCCGGCGGAGCGCCATGGCTCGACGAGTTGCGGCGCAGCGCATTCGCCCGTTTCGAGGACTTGGGGTTTCCCACCGCCCGCCGCGGTAACGAGAAGTGGAAGTACACGAATGTGGGCCGTATCGTAAGGTCAGCGTTCGAGCGTCCTTCGCAGCCCGGCGCCGTAGCTCCCAGCGACCTGCGCAGGCTGGCGGCGCACGACGCGACGTGGACGGTGCTCGCGTTTGTGGACGGTTTCCACTCGCCTGAGCTGTCGTCTTCGGGGGCGAACGGCAACGGCGCCCGAGCGGGCAGCCTGGCCGCGGCCGCGGTGGCAGACGCCGATCTGGTGCGAGGCCACATGGCGAAGTATGCGGACGTAAGCTCGGACGGTTTCATCGCCCTTAACACGGCGTTCGCTACCGACGGCGCGTTCGTCTATGTCCCAGATGGGGCCGTCCTGGAAGCGCCGGTGCACCTGGTGTACCTGTCGACGGGCGGAGACTCGCCCACGGTCACGCATCCCAGGACGCTGGTGGTCGCCGGCGAGGGATCCAAGTTCACGCTGATCGAGAGCTACGTCTCCGAGTCGGGCTCCGCGTACTTCACCAACGCCGCCACCGAGGTCAGCCTCTCCGCGGGCGCGGCGATGCGGCACTATAGGTACGTGGTGGAGGGCGAGGACGCGTACCACGTGGGAGTGACGCGGGTGCACCAGCTTGACGACAGCGAGTTCACTTCGACCTACCTGGAAACGGGGTCCGGCCTGCTAAGGAACGACGTGCACGTGGCGCTGGACGCGCCGGGCAGCGCCTGCTACCTGAACGGCCTCTACATGACGCAGCGGACGCAGTTTGTGGACAACCACATAAACGTTGACCATCTCAAGCCGCACGGGACAAGCGACCAGTTCTTCAAGGGGATCCTGGGCGGAAGGTCGAGGGCCGTGTACAGCGGGCGCGTGGTGGTACACAGGGGCGCGCAGAAGTCAAACGCGCAACAGAAGGACCTGAACCTGCTCCTCTCTCGTGGAGCGGAGGTGGATACGAAGCCGAGCCTGGAGATATACGCCGACGACGTGATCTGCGGACACGGCGCGACCGCAGGGGCTGTGGCAGAGGACGCGCTGTTCTACATGCGCAGCCGTGGCCTGGACCTGCCGACGGCCAAGTCGCTGCTCATCAGGGGCTTTGCCAGCGAGATAATTGACTCCATAGACACCGAGCCGCTGCGCGAGTTCGTGGACGACGTCTTTACCGGCGCCATTCCTTCGCTTGAGTTTGACGATGAGTAGTTCTGCCGCGAGGCCAGTAAGCATTGGCCTGTTCAGCGGAGCAAAGGTAAGCCTGAGAAGATGATGGAGCTCGACGACCTCTACCAAGAGGTGGTTAGGGACCACTTCGCAAGTCCCAGGAACTTCCGGCGGATTGAAGACGCGGACCGGGTATCGGAAGGATTCAATCCGTTTTGCGGCGATCTTATTACCCTTTACCTCAAGCTGGACGATACGTGCATCGTGGACGTTGCTTTCGAGGGGACGGGGTGCGCAATCTCGAAGGCCTCGGCTTCACTCATGACGGAGAACGTCAAGGGTAAGTCGTGCGGAGACGCGGAGTATCTGTTCGATGCGGTTCACCGGATGTTTATCGGCGAGACGGCACCCGAGGGCCAGGACGATGTCGACCTGGGAGACATCGACGTTCTCGCTGGCGTCTCCGCTTTCCCCGTCCGAGTGAAGTGCGCTACTCTTTGCTGGCACACTCTGCGGGCGGCGCTGAAGGGCGGCAATGGAACGGTTACCACGGAGTAATCGGTGAGCCCGGTCAGCCAGACCAGCTAACAGCTTAGAGGAGTTCAATGGCGTTCGTTAAAATCTGCAACGTGAGCGATGTTCCTCCCGGTAGGGCGCAGGTCTTCGAGACGGAGGAAGAGGACATTGTGGTTTGCAATGTGGAAGGCGAGTTCTACGCAGTTCAGGACCTGTGCACGCACGACCAAGGGCCGCTGGGCGAGGGCGAGTTGATCGGCTTCGACATCGAGTGCCCGCGCCACATGGCGATGTTCGACGTCCGCACGGGAGAGGTGACGGCGTTGCCGGCCATCCTGGGCGTGGCCACTTACCCCGTTCGCGTCCAGGGCGACGACGTGGAAGTCGACCAGGACAATCCGACCGAGCCGACGTTCTAAGACGCGGCTACATAGAATGAACGCGCCTGTGTACCGTCCGCAACAACACGAAGCAGAGGTCGGGCGCGCCTTCCGGCCAGGGGACTCAAGAGTCGAATGCTAAACGTACACAGTGTCCGCAAGGACTTTCCCATCCTGGAGCGGACTGTGTATGGGAAGCCGCTCGTGTACCTGGATAACGCGGCCACCTCCCAGAAACCCAACAGCGTAATCCGCGCGCTTACCGAGTACTACGAGCGGTACAACTCAAACGTACACCGGGGCGTACACGCCCTCAGCATGGAGGCGACGGACCGGTACGAAGAGGCGAGGCGCAAGGTGGCCGGCTTCATTGGCGCCCCGTCCGCAGAGTCTGTGATCTGGACGCGGAACGTGACGGAGGCCATCAACCTGGTGGCATACTCCTGGGCGAGCAAGAACGTGCACGAGGGTGACAACATAGTCACGACCCAGATGGAGCACCACAGCAACCTGGTCCCGTGGCAGCGGGTGGCGGACGCGAACGGAGCTGAGCTGAGGATCGTGCCGCTCAACAGAGACGGCACCCTGGACCTGACTGACATCGACTCGATCATCACCACGAGCACAAGGCTGCTGGCGTTCACTCAAATGTCCAACACGCTGGGAACGATCAACCCGGCGGAGCGGCTCATCGCGAAGGCGAGGTCAGTGGGCGCGACGGTCCTGGTGGACGCGGCGCAGAGCGTGCCTCACATGCCGGTGGACGTTGTGGAGCTCGACTGCGATTTCCTTGGCTTCTCGGGACACAAGATGCTCGGCCCGACCGGAATCGGCGCGCTATACGCGAAGCCGGAGGTGCTGGAGAGCATGGAGCCGTTCCTGACGGGCGGCGAGATGGTGCTGCAGGTCTGGAACGAGCGGGCAACGTGGAACGAGCTGCCGATGCGGTTCGAGGCAGGCACGCCGAACATCGCCGACGCGATCGCGCTGGGCGCCGCCGTCGACTACCTGCAAGACCTTGGCATGGACAACGTCCGCGAGCATGAGAAGCAGATAACGGCGTACGCGCTTTCCAGGTTCCGCGAGATCGAGGAGGTGGACGTGTACGGGCCGGAAGACCCGGAGATTCGCGGCGCGATCTTCTCGTTCCACTCGGACAGCGTCCACCCGCACGACCTGGGTACGTTCCTGGACCGGGAGGGCGTTGCCATAAGGACCGGACACAACTGCACGATGCCCCTGATGAGGGAGATGGGAATCGCGGCCACGGCGAGGGCGAGCTTCTATGTCTACAACCTCGAAGAGGAAGTGGACTTTCTCGTAGATACACTAAAGGCGGCGCTGCGGTACTTCAGCCATGGAGCCTGACTTACTGGGAGATCTCTACCAGGAGATTATCCTAGACCACTCCAGAAACCCAATGAACCAGAGGGAACTCCCGCAGGCGGACATCTGCGGCGAGGCCGTGAACCCGTTCTGCGGCGACGAGACGCGGGTCCAGGTGCAGCTGGAAGCGGAGACGGCATCAGCGGTCGGCGGCTCGGCGATAGGCTGCGCCATCAGCCAGGCGGCCCGCTCGCTCATGACGCAGCGCCTGATCGGGGCGTCGATAGCTGATATGAAAACCATGGACTCACTGTTCCGCTCACTCATGGATGGGAAGAGCCAGTCCGAGGAAGAGTTGGAGCGGCTGGGGGACCTGACCGTTCTGTCGAGCGTGCGCCGCTATCCGGTCCGCATCAAGTGCGCGCTGCTGCCATGGCTGGCGCTTGAAGAAGGGATCGAGGACTATCTGAAGGAGTCCAGCCAATGAATGCGATCACGCCTGCGGAGCTCGATGCTCTGCTGTCGGACGCCGGCGGTCGGGCGTTCGTAGACGTCTCAGACGAGCCTGAGTACAACGAAGCGCACATACCCGGGTTCAGTTGCGTGCCGCGGTCTCAGATCGAAGCGAGGTTCGAGCGCCTGGTGCCGTCTAGGCGGGCGCCCGTTGTGCTGGCCGATATCGACGGCAGGCGCGCGGAGCTCGCCGCGCGTACGGTCGAGCGCATGGGCTACGAGGACGTGTCCGTGCTCGCCGGCGGCGTGGCCCGGTGGGCGCTGGAAGAGTTTCCCACGGAGTGGGGCGTCAACGTGCCAAGCAAGGACTTCGGCGAAAAGGTGCACGTGCACGAAGGCCTGCCGGAGCTGAGGGCGGACCAGATCGCCGAGCGCATGCGGGGCGGCGAGAGGTTCGTGTTTCTCGACGCACGTACGCCGGAGGAGCACCATGCCGTCACCGTGCCGGGCAGCCGTTGCGTTCCCGGGGCGGAGCTTCCGCTCAGGATCGGCGAGCTGGCTTCAGACCCGGGGGCGACCGTGGTGGTCCACTGCGCAGGCCGCACGCGCAGCATTATCGGGGCGAGCGTGCTGCACAGGATGGGCGCAACGAACGTATTCGAGATGACGAACGGCACGGCGGGGTGGCGCATGGCCGGCCTGGAGCTGGAGCACGGCTCGGACCGTGTCTCGCTGCCCGCACCGACCTCCGAGAACCTTGCGAGAGCCGAGTCGTTCGCCGATCGAATCGTCGCCGAGGACGGCGTCCGTTACCTATCGGTCGAGGAGCTTGACCGGCGTATGTCGGAAGGCGAGCCAGCGTACCTGATCGACGTCAGGACCGTGGAGGAGTACGAGGCCGGGCACATACCGGGCTTCTGGTGGATACCGGGCGGGCAGGCAGTGCAGCGGTCGGACGACGCGGTCGCTGTACGGGACGCGGACATCGTCTTCGCCTGCGACGGGCGCGTGAGAAGCGCCGTTACGGCGGCGTGGTACCGCCGCATGGGGTTCCCGAACGTATACGCGGTACGCGGCGGGACAACGGCGTGGGCCGGCGCCGGAAACGAGCTCCATGTCGGGAGGGGGACACCCGCGCCGTTCGGATACGCGGAGGCGCTGGACCGGTGCGACCTGATGAGCCCGCCAGAACTTAGCGACGGACTGCACGGCACGGACGGCCTAACGGTTATCTACGTGGGCCCAAGTGAAAGGTTTGCCGCCGCTCATGTGCCGGGCTCGGCATGGGTGCCGCGCGCTCGCCTAGAGCTGCTAATCTCGGACAGCGTTCCCGACAGGGCCGCGCCAGTGGTCGTGACCTGTTTCGACGGTGTCGGCTCTGTGCTCGCGGCGGACACGCTCGCCGGGCTGGGCTACGGAAGCGTGCGAGTGCTCGAAGGCGGCGTGAACGCCTGGGCAGAGGCTGAGATGGATGTGGAGCAAGGGCTGACGGGCGTTATGAGCCCGCCGAACGACGTCATATACTCCGGCACGCACCGGAGCATATCGGCAGGGATCAACTACCTACGCTGGGAGACGGAGCTGGGGCACAAGTACGAGCAGGACTAACGGCGCGCAGGGCAGCTATCTTCCGCCTGTCAGCCAGACCTCTGCCCAATGGTGGTACTCGAAGCCTCCGAAGTTCGGGTAGAAGTTGCGCACGCTCGGCGACCACGACCACACGGACACACGGGTTACCGGCATGAACCTGTACGCTCGTTCAAACGCGAGCGTCTGAATCTGGTGGAACAGGTTCATTCTTACGGCCGGGTCGTATGCCGATGCCTGCGCCTCGATCAGGGCGTCCAACTCCGGGTCCCGGATAGATGCCGAGTTCCTGCTGCCGCCGCTGTGGAGTACCGGCAGCAAGTAGGAGTTGGGCATGGTGGCCGGAGCCGTAGGCCCAATGGACATCTGGTATCCTCCGGCGGTCCAGACCTCTTCTCCGAAGACTCTCCGATTCACCACTTCCATCCCTGGGTCCAGGCCGGCGTCCCTGAGCTCGCCGAGTACCATCTCAGCGTGTGCCAGGTACTCCGGGCCGAAGTCGCCGACCTTCATAGTGAACGGGCCGAGCGGGCCCTCGCGAATCGCCGCGTCCAGGCCCTGCGCGTCCGCGAAGTACGGCGCTAGTTGCTCCTGGTCCAGCAGCCATGCCGCATCGGTGACAGGAGAACCCAGGCTGACGAAGCCTTGGCCGCCCCAGACGTGCGAGATCGTGCGCCATGGATCGATCGCAAGAAACACCGCGCGCCGGCTTGCCTCGTTGTCGAACGGCGCTGTCGCGAGGTTCAACGCAAGCTCCACACCCACGCCGGGATGCGGCACGCGGAACGACGGCGCGTTTGGCCGTCTTTCGAGAAAGCCGCTCCACTCGGCCGGGCCAAACTCATGCAAGTCCAACACCCTGGTTAGGAAAGCGGCCGTCCGCGTATCGTCGTTTTCGATCACCTGTATCCTCAAACCGTCCAGGTAGGGTACGGGAGCTTCGAAGTAGCCGGGATTGCGCTCGAAAGTGGTCGTGCCGTCGCCCCTGGTCGAGGTGTGTATCCACGGCCCTGAGCCTACGGTCGGACCATCTCTCAGACCGCCGTTTTCGGCGACCACCTCCGGTGCGACAATCTTGGACCTGGCATCGGCTAGCGCGGTTAGAAAATCGGCGTCCGCCACCTTCAGGCGTATTCGGAGACTGGTGTCGCTCAAAAGCTCTATGGACTCAATGGACCTCAAGAGGCCCGCGTTGGGCCTGCCCGTCTCAGCCTGACGGCTGTAGCTGAACGCGACATCGGCGGCTGTAACCTGGCGCCCATCAACGGGCGCCAGGTCTTGCCACGCGGCCCCCGGCCGCAGATCGAACTCGAACGTCAGGTCGTCTGTCATTCGCCATCCGGCACAAAGGTCGCACTCCACCGCGAGGCTTGGCAGCCGTACGTCCGGGCCGGTATTCAGGCGCAACAGTCGAGAGTATGCCAGCCCAGGACCCCACGTGGACAGCGCCGACGACCAACTATCGTGTACGTCCTGCGTCTCGAATGACTCCTTCGCGGCCAGACGGACCACCCCGCCACTGACCGGGCTTGTCGTTGGAGTCGGTGCAGTTGGCGATGGAACTTGTGTGGGTGTTGCCGTGATCTGCAGTTCTACGGCCTCGGGTGTGGCGACGGCAGGCGTGGGGGTTGTCGGTGTTACGACGGTAACGGGTGTGCTGACGGCGGGTGTGGGTGTATTCTTCGGTGCGACGGTCGAGGGCGTGCTGACAGTGGGTGTGGGTGTAGTCTGCGGCGCCGCGGGTTCGGATGTCGCGACGGCGGCCAAAGACGTTGGCGTGGACCCGGGGTCGGCCGGCTCGTCCGGAGTGGAGGAACAGCCTGCGAGCGCCAGCGGAACGCACAGCGCGGTCAGCGCGGCCAGATGCTTCAGGGGGACGCCAACTAGGAAAGCCTTCAATCGGATGATCTCGTCCATCCAAGCAAACTTTTGAACTGACCGGCCGTCACGATTCCTTCCTGCGGCAGCATAAACACGGCTATGACCGTCGGCGGCAGGAACAGGACCGCGTGCACCAGGATCGCGAATGCGAAAGCCGTCGACTTATCCATGCCGAAGTAGTCCAGCACGTATACGACCGCCGCCTCGAACGTGCCTATGGAACTGGGCAGCGCGGGTATCGCCGATACGAAGAAAATCGTTCCCATTATGGCGATAAGTGGCCGTTACGGGGGAGATGTTCATGTGTACTGCCTGGGCAACAATCCATGCCGTGAAGCCTACCAGTACCCAGTAGAACACGCTTACCACAAGGCCGGCGGCCAGCCTCATACGCGACTCTTCCAACTCGCGGACCGACTTCGTGAACTCGCGCACCCATGTCCACCGGCTGAAAAGAGGTAGCGAGTCGCCCTTCCACGAGATGAATCTCACGAGCGCGACAACGACGACCGAGAACGCCAAAGCCCCCCAAACGTATATCTTGAAGTTCTGCATCTCCGGCACGAACACAAGGGCGATGAGCAGTATGAGCGTGCTGGCCAGAACGTCCAGAACGCGCTCCATTCCCAGCGTGGCAAGCGCCGTCGATCCTTTGAGCCGGTCGCGTATGGTCAGCACCGCGAGCTGGGTGGCCTCGCTTGCGATTCTTACCGGGATGAGGTTGTTCAGGCCGATGCCCTCGTTCTGCACCACGAACAGGCGCCATGTGGTAATCGGCTCGTTCCACAGCAGTATCCGCCATCGATAGGCGCGGAGCCAGCTCGCCAACAGGAACACGACAAGCGAAAGCGCGATGATCTCCGGCGAAACGCCCGCAAGCGATTCGCGTACTGTGCTCCAGTCCAGTCCTCGCACCGCGAGCCAGCCAAGGGCCACGCTCGCGGCGGCGCCGAGCGCGATCCTGGCGCCGCTGAGGGCGGTCTGCCTGCTCATGAGTGGCATGCGTCCGTGTGTACTCCTCTTTGACCGGTGAGCCTTGCACAACTTGCCCCTCCCCCCACCACCTTACCCCTTTCACCTTCACCCTCTCCCATCCAGAGAGAGGGGATACCTGGTACCGATCAAGGGTTGCGCGAGGGTCTCTTTGACCTGGCCGGAGGGACGGCGATTCGCCGCCGCATCGTCCGAGTATAATCCATGTTTTCAGTCCCAATTCTCATGTTCATAGACTGCCACGTACATTTAGACTCGTTTCCCGACGCTGAAGTTCCGGGGATTCTGTCGCGTGCGATGGAGGCTGGAGTCGCCGCCGTGATCTCGGCCGGGACGACCGTCGAGTCTTCGCGGCGTGCCGTCGAGCTATCCTCGCGGCACGCGGGGTTCTTCGCCGGCGTCGGGATCCACCCTATGAACCTAACGCGGCCGCTTGAGGCTAGTGACTACAGAAGCCTCGAAGGCCTGGCCCTGTCAACCGACAGGGTCGTCGTGATGAGCGAGATAGGGTTGGACTTCATGGAAGGAGCTCCCGACCGCGCGATGCAGTACCCGGCGTTCAGGGAGCAGATCAGGCTGGCGCTTGCCCTGAAGCTGCCCGTCGTGTTCCACAGCCGCGAGTCACATCCCGAAGTCCTGCGGGTGCTGAGGGAGGAAGAGGCGTACACGGTGGGCGGCGCCATGCATTACTTCCAGGGCGACTACGAGACCGCGAGGGAGGCCGTGGACCTGGGGTTCTACATCTCCCTCGCCCGGCCGTTGCTCAGGCTACCCGAGCTGCAGGACGTGGCCGCCCGGCTTCCGCTGAGCGCGATTGTGCTGGAGACGGACGCGGCCCCACAGCCGTTCAAGGCGAAGCGGGAGAACTGGACTGAGCCGCGGCACGTCCGCACGGTCGCTGAGAAACTCGCAGCGCTCCATGACGTAAGCGTCGAGGAAGTGGACGGCGTAACCACGCGCAACGCGCTGGAGATGCTGGCCGGTCGTGCGGGCCCGGTGGCCCGTCACCTGGAGGCCGTGGGCATTGGTGAGGCCGGGTTCGTCGGAGACCAGGAGAGCGGCTAGGGGCTGTCCGCTGAAGACAACTGGATAAGAATCAGGAGCGCCCCAGTGAGGAAAGGCAGCGGCAGCCAGCCCAGTACCGTGGGGACGAGTACGCGGCGGAGCCCGACCTGCTGGGTCTCTTTCACAGCAACAATGCCGGCCGAGAGCACCCAGAAGTTGGCGAACGAGAACGCGATGGCCCCCACACCGTATGGAATTGCGACGGCCGCCATAGCCACGCCTGGCACGAAGCACACGCCCAGCGCGTGAAGCAACTGACGGTAAGTGGCTTTGCCTCCCATGAATTTGGAACCAATGAAGAAGCTAACGAAGGTCCAAATTACCCATCCCAGAAGCACCGCCAAGACGGCAACCGGCAACAGAGTTGGCGGCCGATCGACCTCATCCAGAATGCGGTTGGCGTAGACGAGCGCGCCCGCGCCGAACGACAACGCGGCGAGCAGGACGGTCCCCAACGCGTACAAGACGGACGATTGCGACTGCCGGAGCCGTTCAAAAGCCGAGGGCTCCAGCAAGGCTGCAAAGAAGACAATGGAAAGCAATGGGCGGTCCGGGGGAGAAGGTGGTCGCGATTGTAGCCGGTACTCTCTCCCGATTCCACCGCTTCGTTGACACCCTCAGCGGCTGTGTTTACCATGAAGCTGGCCGTGCTAAGCGGGGAGTTAGCGGTGCCCTGAACTCGCAATCCGCTCCAGCGAGGCTGAACTCCTCTCTGAGGTCCAACTCTCGAGGCCTCTGTCTCAGGGTAACGGTGTCGATGGCTGGGTCCTGCGCGGCGGAAACCCGTGAATCCCGTCAGGTCCGGAAGGAAGCAGCGGTAAGCGGGAGCTTCCGGGCGCCGCAGGGCAGCCTGGCCTGAGCCGGACCCGAAGGACATGTTTTCGGGAGCGATCGACGAGCAGGTGCACGGCCCTTGCCACACTCCACGGCAACTCGGGCAGGTACACTGTCCGGTAGTGCAATCAACCCGCTCATCTCAACGGCAACTGTCATGACGACCACCGGCCGAGAATTGCCGCACCTTGAAACCGGGACCGCACGTTGGCCCAAGGCCAAGAAGTCTCTTGGGCAGCACTTCCTGGTCGACCGCAGAGTCCTGGCCCGTATACTGAGAGCGGCGGACCCGCAGCCGGACGAGACGATCGTGGAGGTTGGTCCAGGACACGGGACGCTGACCGCCGAGCTTGCCCAGCGTGGCGCCAGGGTAATCGCCGTGGAGCTGGACCAGGCCCTGGCGGCGCGCCTCGAGGGCCGATTCGCGGACACGCCCGCCGTACGAGTAGAGGCCGGCGACGCACGGAACACCGACCCCTCGGCGCTCGTCGATGGGGAGCCTTACAAGTTCGTGGCCAACCTGCCGTATTACGCCGCATTGCCGATCTTGAGGCGTTTCCTGGAGTCTGACCACCCGCCGACCCGAATAGTAGTGATGGTGCAGCGCGAAGTTGCGGAGACCATGACTGCGAAGCCGGGCGGCATGACGCTGCTTTCGGTGGGGGTGCAGCTATACGGCAGACCGGCAATTGTGTGCCGGGCAGGGCCGCGTTCGTTCCGTCCGCCGCCCAAGGTGGCATCCGCCGTAGTCCGCATCGACGTGTATACCGAGCCCGCGCTGGCCCTTGAGTCCATCGAGGGTTTCTTCCGCGTGGTCAGGGCCGGCTTCAGCGCTCCGAGAAAGATGATCAGGAACAGCCTCCGGCATGGACTTGGCGCGGAGCAGGGCGAAGTGCTCCGGGTACTGGAGGACGCGCGGGTCGAGCCTACGCTCCGACCCGGTGCGCTAAGCTTGGAGGACTGGGGCAGAGTTCACCGTGCCCTCGAAGGGCAGGGGGCCGCGGCCGCATGCTGAGGCTCGAAGCGCCTGCCAAGATCAACCTGACGCTTGAGGTGACGGGCCGCCGCTCGGACGGCTACCACGACATCGCGTCGATCATGCAGACCGTTGATCTTGTGGATGAGCTTACCTTTGAGGAGGCGGACGCACTCACGCTGGAGTGCGATGTGCCTGAGCTGGCGACGGAGGACAACCTTGTGCTCCGCGCAGCCCGTCTCCTGGCGCGGCACGCCGGCGTCGACCGCGGCGCCCGGATCGGGCTGCGCAAGAGGGTCCCACACGCCGCGGGGCTGGGCGGCGGCAGCAGCGACGCCGCGACGACGCTGGCAGGTCTGTCGCGGCACTGGGGTCTCGACATGACCCCGCGCGACCTCGTGCCGCTGGCCGCGTCCCTGGGATCGGACATTCCCTTCTTTCTCCACGGAGGCACCGCGATGGTCAGCGGCAGAGGCCAGAGGGTCCAGCCGCTTCCGCCCGCCGACCTGGGCTGGGTGATTATCCTCGCGCCCGACATCCTGGCCGAGAACAAGACCGGCGCCATGTACGGCCGCCTGGGTGAGCCGGACATGACAAGGGGCTTCCTGACTCGAAAGCTGGCGGCGCGAATAGCGGGCGGCGGAGACGTGCCGCCGCAGTTTCTGTTCAACGTTTTCGACAGCGTCGCGCTGCAGGCGTTTGAGTCGCTGGAGGGATACTGGCAGACGCTAGAGGACCTGGGCGCACGCGAGATCCACCTTGCCGGCAGCGGACCGGCGATGTTCGCGCCCGTATCGAAAAAAGAGATAGGGACCGCGATACACTTGATGCTGGAATCGGTGCACAACTGGCGCGCGTACCTGGTCAGGCCGTGGAGACGAGGGCAGGGCCGATGAACGAACTTGTGCTCGGCCTGGCGTGCGGAGCCTTCATGGCTTCCATCTTCGTGACGCTGGGAGCCTGGGCCGTGGTGAGGATGACTAACGACCCGCCGCCGGTCATGCTCCGGCTGCTGGAACGCCACTCGCCGATGCGGCTGGTCATGCCCGTGGTGGTGCTGTCGTACCCGGTGTGGGGCGCCGCGGGCATGCTGCTCGGACTGCTGTACGCGGCGTCGCAGAGCGCGGCGCCAGGCGGAGGCCTTGGCAGCCCGAACCTCTTCTACACGGCAGTTGTTACCGCGATCGCGGCACTTGCGATGCCGCCGGCGCTGCTGCTGGTCAGGTCGGCCCGGTTGCAGACGGTGTTGACCGGGGCCTTCTTCGCCGGCGTCTTCGGCTGGATGCTGCCTTACTTCGCGACCTGAGGGACACGTTAAGAGCGCCCGTCACAGGTCGTCGTAGCTGTCCCCGTTCATGCGCGACAATGCCTTGCTCAGGCGTGACGCTGCCCACGGCTCCTCGCGCTCAAGCAGCCTGATGACGGCCCGCGCGGCCAGGGCGACGGTCTTGTCGAAACGGTTGAGAATCCGCTCCAGGCGGAATATGAACCAGGCCAGCAGGATGCCCGGAACCCCCGCATTGATGAAAGGCGAAATATCCACGTCCATTACCGCTCCTCCTCCGTTGGTCGTCCATTGGATCCGTTGTCCGGCGCGAAGCCCGGCGCATGTGTCATGCGGCCCTCAGCTGGAGGCGCTGCACGGTGCGAAGGCCGCGCGAGAATCGCCAGCTCTCGCCCTCGATGAAGAAGTCCCGGTCGATGCCCAGGGCCGACTCGCGCACCGTGATCCGGTCTGAAATCCCCCGCTGGACCATATGGTGAAGCGTCGCCCTGTCGCCGGCGGCGAGCGTGAGTAGCATGGCCGGCCTGGGCTGCTTGCGGCGTTCCAGCCGGGACTCCGCGAGAAGTGAGGCCTCCTCGTGGTTGGTGATGAAGTTGCACCTGACGATTCTCCTACGCTCCCCGAAGTTGGCGACGGATGCCGCGTCTGACGCCTCCACCTCCGACGGGCCTTGAAGCTTCACGGCTCGTCCCCTCAGCCGGAGCTGTGTCAGGTAGCCCTCGGCGCCGAACGAGAGCGGGTCGGCAGCCGTCAGCTCGATCTTGATCGCGCTAGCCCAGTACCGGCCCGAGTCCGTCACGGCCGCCGTGACATCGCCCGCAAGGTCCACTCCGGTCCCGTCGGGGCTTGAGTTCGCCTCGTAGTCGCCGGCCGATAGGGGTGAGGCGACGTGGAACGCGGCGTCGTACTCGCTTTCCGCGATGTACGCCACGACGGTCACCGTCTCGCCCGCGAGGAACCGTATCGCCCTACTGCCGTCATGCGCGCGCCCGGACTGCCAGAGCGTGACTTCGCCAGCGCTGGGCTGGCCGCGACGGTACTGGACCACGATGACGTTCTCGAGGTGGTCGGTACCTTCCTCCCACTCCTCATCGGTGAACGCCGGATCGGAGCCGTTGTAGGTGTCGCAGTACACGACCTTGCTGACGGTATGTGCGGCGGAGTTCCTGTGGTCCCGCTCCTCGAAACGGTAGAAGCCATCGGCGTCAACGTAGAACAGGCCGTCCTCTTCGTCCTGAAGCCGGTAGATAGCCGTCAGTAGCCTGTCAGTGACCGGCTGATAGTCCTGGAACTCGCCGTCGTTCAGACGCCGCGGCGTGCCCAGTCGACGGTCCTGCCCGGCGGCGGCGGAGTCGAGGATGCGATGGTGGTAGTTGGACGTCGTTGCCGCGGCTATGTTGTAGCTTCGAAGCTCCACGCGCTTGGCGCGCTCAAAATCGTCGTGCGCTTGTACGTAGCAGTACTGCCTGCCGCGGCCGGGCCGTGGCCTGACCTTGCTGACAACACCGTAGAACAGCCCCCGGTACCCGCCGAAGTCCTTCCAAGTGTGGTTATTGTGCTCCTCCGCAAAGAGCCCGTGCATAGTAGCGTCGTCGATCGCCGGATCTTCGAGCGTGGAATCCAGCACCGCTTTCCTGTCTACCAGCACGCGAACTTGCGCGCCGTGAAGCTCGACATGAAGCAGCCGAGTCGCGCCGGCGCCCCACTGCTGCGGCAGAGGCCTGGGTCCGGAGACCGGCGAGTCCACACCGGCGATGCGCTTTCTGACCTCAACCTCCGGCCCGCTGACCACGACGTATCCGTAGTTGTCGGCGTCCGCGAACCGGATGCACAGGCCTATCAAGTCGAGGCTCGTCCCCATGGTGATATGGGAGGCAAGGGTCACGTCCGTGTCGGTGAACTCCATGGCCGCGACGAGGTGTCCGCTTCCACCTCCGCTAGCCGTGCGGGCGGCGCCGGAGCCGTCCAACTCGATCACGCGCCTGCCCTTAGACCACGTCCAGCCTCGATCGTTGTTGGGGGAGTGATCGCGAAGACGCGTGCCGGCCGTGCCTGCGAAGGCGTCGTATGGGTACCAGCACCTGGCCCAGAGCGCCCGGCCCGGCTGCAGCCCGGCGCCGACGCCCTGCCTGCCGGAGGGGCTATACTTTCCGTGCGCGTTGTTGAGTTCCATGTCCAGGACGCGGCCGTTCATGTACCCGGTGCGCAGGTCCCGGAACTGCTCCACGGCCAGCGTACGGACGTCCGCGATGATGTCTTCCCAGTCCGCTCGAAGTCCGCCATTTCTGTGTCCGCCTGCGAGGACCTGTACGAAGGGCTTTGCCATCTAGAGAGCGCCGAAGTCGCGCCGGTTCCTGAGCGCGTTTTCTATGGCCGGGATCAGCATGTTGACCAACTCTTGGACCGCCAGCTCGTTGTCCACGGAGAGGCGTAGGGACTCCATGGCAGACGTCATTTCCGGGGCGGCGCGGTATCGAGTCGCTGCCATGGGCGAAGCCTGCCCGCCAAGTGGCGCCGCGACCGCCTCGTCGAACGCAGAGGCAGCCTGACGGAGGCCGGCCACGGCCAGTCGTCGAAGCCGTGGCAGGTCCCCGGCGTCAGTCACAGGAGGCCTCCGTGTCCGCGGGGCCGGCCGCCGCCAGCACCCGCCGGTAGACCAGCAGCCGCTGTGTGAGGTCCCACGGCTGTTCCCTCAGCACTGTCCACGGCCAGCCCGTCTCGTGCACCAGCCGGGCCTCCTCGTAGCCGAAGGGGAGTGGTTCTCGGCGCTTCATCGCGGCGAACAGTTCGCCCGATTCGCGGTACACGTCGATGGGGCTCAGACGGGGAGCGACGTCGCTGGCGAAGAACTCCAGGACCGGCCTTGCGTGTAATGGACTGAGGTCTCGGAACGCCTCAGGACTGGGATCGCCGTCCAGCGACCACGCACGTATGAGCACGGCGAGGGCGGCCTCTTCCAAGTCTGGCCGCTCCTCGAGCAGCCGCCGGATGGAGGCGACGTCGCCCGCTGTGGGACGCGTCTCGATGTCCGCCCAGTGGCCTTCGGGCAGTTTGATGCGGCGTATAGTAGTTTGCTTGCAGCACATGCATTCTAAGATAGTGCATGCGTTCTACTTTGTCAATAGGCCGCGTGGATGAGGGACTGTCCGAGTCTCCGGGCTGTCGGCGCGTCTCCCCATGCACGCCCCCCTGCTGTATCGAGGGCTTAGCCATAGCCCCACCGCTATCGTCATCGCTAGGCCTGATCAACTCACACGCAGCTATGTCCGCAGGGTTGTCCCCGTCGATCGACATAGATGGATACTGGGGACTCTCTCCCACCACATCGCCCACATCATTCGAGTTGGCGAGCCTCAATCCGAGCCCTGACATCACATGCTCGCACGTCACGAGTACCTTCTCGTTGTTCCAGTCACGCGTCGCCAGACCGGTCAACGTTCCTCCACGTGGGGGTTGTCTTGAACCCGCCCCGATACCTCCAACCCGGTCCTTATGTTGACCCCGCTCCGAAGGGGCCTGTGACTGTTGTGTAGCTTCAGAGTTGAGTCAGACATGAAGATCGTCTCCTGTTAGTCCAAGTTGAATTCAATGGGCGGAGATGTGTACCTGTACCACTTCGTGCCCGTGGGAGTCCTGGCTCCGAACCCCTTTCTTGCAAATCCGAAGTATTTCCCTGGCGACACCCTCTCGCCATGCATGTTAGTCCCATCCCACTCCATCCGGTGGGTCCTCTCTTCTCCTGGCTTCAAACCACGCCCCCAGAGCGCTGCGTCTGTGGATTTGGGGCCGAACCAGACCACCTCGCACTCGACCGGATCCACAACGTCGAAATGGAAACCCACGCTGCTGGAGTTCCATCCTATGCCAGCGGCCGTCGTGTTCCGCATCACCAACCGCGCCCTTACGGTTTCACCGGACGCGACATCGAACGCGATCTCAATCCCGCGCAGGTTGCTCCCAGGAGCAAACTGCGTCCGGCTTGACGGTGGGAAGGGTTCCGATGATGCGCCTCCGTTCGTGCCCCAGGCCCGCTCCAGAGTACATCTGGCGTCGACGACGGCGAGGTATAGCCAGCGGTGGTTAGACCCGCAAGTACGACGCCCATGGCCACTGCTCCGAAAATCAGTTTGCGCCTGGATACTGCCCTTCTCCTCTGTGCGATCATGTTCACCTCCGCAGACGCGAGAATCACCGACGATGGGCCCCATCCGAAGGGCGTCACCGGCAAGTCTGGGGACATGATAGCCAAACGCGCCGCAGCGACTGGGAGGACCAATTGCCGACAGGTCGTCGAAGACCATAGGTGTCCGGCTACTCACCATACGAGTCCACTCTCTGCTCCGGCTGGTCCCCATCGCCGATGGGCAGCGAGTCGACCTTGTCGGCCTCGTCCCCCAACTTCGTCGCCTGCTTCTCCACAAGCTGAGCGTTGATGTCGATGGTGCGCTTCAGCGCCTTGGTCATGCTGTCCACGATCAGCGACAGACCCTCGGCGGGCGGAAGCTGCTCCATGTGCACCTTGACCCTGACGGTCGAGCGATAGTCGGTGCTCCGCTTGCGCTCGTCGCCCACGCCCAGCGAGGCGGTGGTCTTCACCGACGCGCCGTGGCCGAAGAAGCCGAACTTGGCGCTTGCCTCGGTCTGGGACTTGGCGTCGATGGACTGTACTTTGCGCCGCGACAGCGGGGCAGCCGCGCCTGATGGCGCTGCCCAAGGTGTGATGTGTTGGCCGGGCGGTTACAGCGCCCTGACGGCCTGCTCTATTCCCGCAGTGGCGTCGGCGTACGACGTTTCGGCCGGGAAAGTCAGCGGCTCTCCGACCGTGACGCACAGCGTCCTGCGCCACGGCGGGCCAGCGCGGCCATCGGCCGAGATGCGTACTGGCACGACCGGGGCGCGGCACTCCACGGCAAGCAGCCCAGTGCCCGCCTGGAACGGCTTGATTTCGTCGCCTATTTCCTGCACGCCCTCCGGGAAGATGCCGATGCTCCAGCCCTCATCCAGAAGCGTCCCCATGTGCTCGAGGCTGGTGCGCACTCCGAACCGCCTGTACAGGGGAAACGCGTTGGCGAACAGGCTTGCCAGGAAGCCCTTCCACATACTGCCGAAGGTGATCTCGGCCGCTGCGGCGTAGGTGAAGCGGCGACGCAAGGTGCGGGGCAGCGTCTTCAGCAGCAGGAACGCGTCCCAGCGCGATACGTTGTGGTTAACGGCGTATATGGCAGGTCCGTCGAGGCCTTGCAGGTGCTCGAGTCCGGCAACGCGCGACCCGTTGAGGGCGGAAAATAGCGGGAATGCAATCAGGCTCTGCATGGCTCCCCTGATCGCGATTCCCCAACCGGTTAGAGTCCATCTCGGGAACGTTGGTGTCTCCGTCTCCTGGGTCGCCGAGGTCATCCGCTTCTCGACGAGCCTCTCGATCACTTCGACGGTAGTCGCCGGCGACACTTCAGTCTCGTCGACGTACACGCCGAGCTCCTGCTCGATCAGCGACAAGAGCTCGACACGGCCCAGCGAGTCGAGGTTCAGGTCGTCGCCGATCGCCTGATCGGCCGATACGGCGCCCGCACTGACCTCAGCGACTTCTGCCACGAGATGCCGGACGCTTCGCTGCTCTCCCGCCACGCCCGGCTGCTGCCGCGTCGGAGACGGCACGGACGGGCCGGCCAAGATCGCCTCCAGGACAAGGCCCTTCTTGACCTTGAGCGTGTGAGTCCGGGGGAAGTCTTCGTCAGGCCACACCGTGAATCGGTGAATCCGCTGGTGCTCCGACAGCATGCCGTTGGCCCAGGCCACCGCGTCCTTTGCCGACGCCTCGCCGTCCACCAGGAGGGCGGCGTGCACGTCGGTGTCGGAGCCTCTTGTAACGCCGACGACCGCCGCGCCCTCCACGGCCGGGTGCCGCTGAAGCACGGCCTCCAGGTCTTCGGGGAACAGGTTCTGGCCGTTAGCCAGGACGATCATGTCCTTCTTCCGGCCGTTGATGTGGACGAACCCGTTCTTGTCCAGGAAACCCTGGTCGCCGGTGTGATACCAGCCGTCGGTGAAGACCCTTGCCGTCTGTTCGGGCGCCTTCCAGTAGCCTGGCGTGAGATTGGGACCCCGAACCATGATCTCCCCGTCCGGCGCGATCTGCACGTCCACGCCCGGAAGAGGCGGGCCCGCCGAGTCGTACCTAGGGTTCCGGATCGTGTGGCAACTGATGACCGGCGATGCCTCCGTGGCCCCGTAGCCTTGGATCAGCCTGAAGCCCATCGCGGCCCACTTGGCGCCGAGGTCCGGATCCAGCGCCGCGCCGCCGGCGACCACGTGCGTCAGCTTGCCGCCGAACCGGCGATGCACGCTGCGGAAGAGCAGCCGGCGCACAGGAATCGGTACGTACCGGCCGACTCTCATGAGCAGGCGCCAGGCGCGCTCCTTGCCCTGCCGGCTGACTTCACGCTCCACGCCCTTGATGAACAGGTCCAGTACCTGCGGAACCACGAGCAACAGCGTGACCTTGCGCTCAGCCAGCGTCTTGAACAGCGTCACCGGCTTGAGGCTCAACGGATAGGTGACGTTCGCCCCCGCGCTGAGCGGGATCAGCAGCCCGCCCACCTGCTCGAACATGTGGCTCAGAGGCAGTATGGAGACTAGACGGTAGGTTGGCTCCCCCGGAATGTAGTGCCGGATCGACTCCAGGTTCGAGAGCAGGTTCTGGTGGGTCAGCATGACGCCCTTTGGGTCGCCCGTGGTGCCGGACGTGAACATTATCTCAACCAGACCGTCCGGCTCCAGCTGCACCGGCGCGGGCTCACCGCGGCTGTCGCACAGCGCGTCCACTTCTTCGAAGTCGATGGTCTCGAGGCCCAGTTCTCTGTGCGCCGCCGGCGTGATGCGAGACGCGAACATCAGACGGGGGTCGGTCTGCGCGGCCACGTTGCGGGCGAAGTCGGCGGTGCTGCGGACGTCTAGCGGCACGGCGATGGCGCCTGCCCTCAGACACGCGAAGAAGGCGAGCACCCACTGCGGGCAGTTCGGACCCCAGATGAGCACCCGGTCGCCCTGCGACACGCCGCGCGCCTGCAGTTCGGAAGCGAGGCGGCCCGAGTCTCGCAGAAGGCCCTTGTAGCTCCATCTTCTGTAGCGCAAGCCTGCCTTGAACAGCAAGGCCGGCCTGTCCCCGAACTTGCGCGCCGCGTCCTCCAGGAACTCAACGAGAGTCCTGGGACCGGAGTGCCGGTGTGACGCCATAGAATGCTCCTGCGGGGACTGCTGGTCCAGGCAATGGTCCTTCGCCCGTGATCGAGTGATCGGCGGAGGAAGACGGTTAGCGTACATGATATCGAAACCCAAGCCTTGAAGGTATGCCCGCGCTTGCAGAGACGTATTCTTGATAGTCGCACAGGAATGTGCTGGAATTGACTTGTGAACCACAGGTAGTTTGTGAGGCGGGTCCGGCGGTATGCTCGCAGGAACAGACTTGATTTCGGAATCATCTCCAGCCGGGGAAAGGGCAGTCATGCTGAAGTTAGACTTGGCTCTCGTAGGACCACCGTCCCACATGGTGAGATTCCCATAGGCACTTTAGCTGCGATGCTGAAAGACTTGAACATCAGCAGATGGGATCTGTAGACATGCGCTACGCTTATCCTTGCAGTATCGTCAGCGATGAGGAAGAGAAGCAAGCCACCGGAAGACAGGCGTACAACGTGACCTTCCACGACGTGTACGGGGCCAACACCGGCGGGTGGTCATGGGAGGAGGCGCTGGAAATGGCGCAGGACTGCCTCGACGTTGCGTTGAGGATGTATGTCAAGGCCCGTGAGGATATCCCCGTTCCCAGCCCATTGAGGGAAGGCCAGGTCCTAGTATCGGTTACGCCGATCGTCGCGGCGAAGCTGGCGCTCTATATGGCGATGCGGGAGCATGGAATCTCAAAAGTTGCCCTTGCCTCCAGGTTAGGCCTTCAGGAGAACGCGGTTCGACGACTGCTCGACCCAGGGCATCGATCACACATCTCTTCCGTCGAAAAGGCCCTCAGAGCCGTTGGCCGTTCCCTGATTCTGGAGGATACGGCGGTTGTAGAGCGTCCCGAAGCCTCCGCTGCATTGACATCAGCCTGATGGCCGCCGCACTCTTTCTGGCCAGAGTCAGGCAACTGCATTGGCCGCTTACCCAAGGGAGGCCAGCCACTTGCCCAAGCCCGAGACATTGGAAGTGCGCAACGGAAGGGCACGCCTCTTCGCCCGACTGTACGGCCGCGGCCGGGAGGCCCTCGGCGTAGTCATGGTCCCGTCGCTGGGGCGCGGCGCAACCGACTTCGATCGCCTCGGGACGGCGTTTGCGTCGCGCGGGTACACCGCCGCGTCGTTCGACCAGCGAGGAGTGCGGGACAGCGCCGGCCCGCTGGACGGCCTCGACCTTGCGGACCTCGCGTCCGACGCCATGGCCGTGGCCCGCGCCGTCCACGAGGGCAGGGTGGTTGTCGTCGGCCACGGCTTCGGCAATGGTATCGCCCGCAGGATGGCGGCGCTGTACCAGGCGGAAGTGGCGGGCGTGGTCGCCATTAACGCAGGCGGCAAGATCCACGATCCGGACCCCCGTGTGTACGCCGAGTTCGACAAGGTTTTCGCGCCGGGCGTGGACGAAGACGCACGCCTCGCGGCCATTTCGTTCTGTTTCTTCGACTACAGCCCCGTACCCCCGGAGTGGATCGAGGGCTGGTGGCCGGAGCACTACCGGTCGTTCGTGGTGACACAGGACTCGACGCCAATGGAGGCGTGGTGGACCGCCGGCGACGCCCCGATTCTCGTGATCCAGGGGCTACGGGACCGCGTCGCCCCACCCGAGAACGGCTACGATATCCAGGCGCTCGCCAGCCCCCGCGCGACGGTGCTGGACCTACCCAACGCGAGCCATGCGATACTCCCGGAGGAGCCGGAAGCCGTGGAGCGCGCCGTGCTGGGGTTTCTGGAAGGGCTGATGGAGAAGTAGGTATGAACAGACGCATATCGTGACGGTCGACATCGTCATGGCAATCTGTGGGAAACTTGCCCCTTTATCTTTGACGTTACGAATTGCACGTCAGCCTCATAACTGGCAGTGGGAGATATATAACTATATTGGCATTTGACCCTGAATACATCAGTGCTTGGAGCGAAGGACACTCTAAGAGATAATCACCTAAGTGGAAATGATAAATAGAATCCTGAACCTATTAAGACCAAGAAGTGACAGAGACTGCATCAGGCTTGAAACTATTGGCAGGCCTCGATCCTCAACTCCCATTACTCTTGTGAGTAAAATGTGTCCCTATTGCGGCGAAGCACAAGACCCACCGCCACAGAGGCGCAAGAAGTGTAGAGACTGTGGTGAAGTCATTTTCATTAGAACTAGCCGTGAGGAAGGCAAACGCTACCTGTTGACGGCCAAGCAACTAGGAAATTTCCAGCGCCGACAGAGAGATGCCCAATGGAAAGACTTGAGCCGTCAGTTACAACGGGCTTTGCAAGCGGGAGACTTAGAGGCATTGGCCCAAGCCTATATGGGACAAGCTTCAATTCTGTTTGCCGAAGGCCGTCCGCACCAACACCTAAGCCAAGAAGCTGTAAAGGCAAAACTGCGTCAGTTCGACCGTTTGGAAATTGGCTCCTTTGAGGTGCTTACAAGTGAAGACGAGCGAGTCTGTATGGATTGTCAAGTTTTGCAAGGAATTAGATTCTCGGTAGATGATGCGTTGACGCAGCCACCACTTCCCAACATGACATGCACAGATGGGGATAACCCGCATGGCGGTCGATGTAGATGCATTCTACGTCCCATCTTCTGAGTGACAGAATTGTCTTACTGAGCTACCAGTATCTCCTAGTTGATGCCGCCCGGGATTTAGCGAACGATGAACTATTCATTGGCGACACAATAGCTCACGGTAACGGATGGGGTCTGGCCGAAAGGCGACTTAGAAACTCCGTGAGTTGATGGGCTGCGTGGGATCTTGGCTCTACTTTGAGTGTTCTGGGCTAGCTATCGTCTACGCTGAGCAATCGAACCTAGCCGCTCTCATGAGTCTTAGCACCCTTCCCCCGGCCGCGTGCGCACCAGGAACCGGCGGCGCAGCGTAAGCACCTGCTCGCCGCGCTGGTTATGGGCGCGCGTCTCGATGTGCACCACGCCCCGGTCCGGCCTGCTGTGCGAAGGCGTCACGTCCAGCACCTCACTTTCGGCGTAGATAGTGTCGCCGTGGAACACTGACTTCAGCAACCGCAGGAGTGGTAGAATAGTATGGTCAAAACAACCGGTTAGGATTGAACATGCGGGAAGTCAAAGCTACCGACGCCAAGGCGCGCTTGGCCGAACTGCTGCGTGCAGCCGAGCATGGAGAGGCCATTACCATAACGCGGCATGGCAAACCGGTAGCGCACCTCGTCCCGGCCGAAGCGCAGAACCGCGCCAATCGCAAGAGGGCGGTGGAGGAGTTTCGCCGGCGCCGTGCCAAATTGCGGAGTGTTGATTTCTCAGTGGAGGAGTTCCTCGCCGCGCGCCATGAAGGCCACCGCTTTTGAGCTTTCTGGTAATCGATGCCTCAATTGTTGCAGCGTGGCTACTCGACGATGAGAATGAGCCACGCGCAAACAAGGCCTCAGAGCGTTTGGAGGAGGTCGAGGCGCTCGTTCCACAGCTCTGGCATGTGGAGATACGCAACGCATTCCTGATGGCAGAGCGCAGGGGACGTCTTTCCGGACGCTCAGTCGATGAGCGGTTGGATCTTCTGAACGGCCTACCGATTCGAACTGACAATGAACCCGACCTTCAGTCCGCATTCGGTCTCGCAAGGGCGCATAGTTTAACCGTCTATGACGCCATTTATCTGGAGCTGGCCAAGCGGCAGAGCGCGGAACTTGCCACGTTGGATAGGGCTCTCGGTCGTGCCGCTATCGCTGAAGGCGTAGCTCTCCTCGCCCCCTAGCACCCCTCTGCCGCCCGCATGCGCACCAGGAACCGGCGTCGCAGCGTCAGCACGCGTTCGCCCCGCTGATTGTGGGCGCGCGTCTCGATGTGCACCACGCCCCGGTCCGGCCTGCTGTGCGACGGCGTCACGTCCAGCACCTCGCTCTCCGCGTAGATCGTGTCGCCGTGGAACACCGGGCCGTCATGCGTCACGCGCTCGTACTCCAGGTTCGCGATCGCTCTGCCGGACGTGTCGCGCACGCTCATGCCCACGGCCAGGCCCATCACGTAGACTCCGTTCACCAGGATGCGCCCGTGCGTGTGGTCGGACATCACGTTCTCGTCCAGGTGGAGCGGGTTGTGGTTCATCGTCAGGAGCGAGAAGAGGTGATTGTCCATCTCGGTGACCGTCTTGCCCGGCCAGTGCTTGAACACCTGCCCCGGCTCGAAGTCGTCGAACCACCGTCCAAACGATTCGCGGCCATCTACGATCATTTTCCCCCTCCGGGCGTTACTGGGTGTATGCGCCGCCTCAGTCTACAACCGACAACACAATGTTGCCCACGTGCTTCTTGGCCAGGAAGGTTTCCTGCGCGCACCTGAGTTCGCGTAGCGGGTAGGCCCCGGCGAGCACCGGCCGCACCTCGCCGCGCTCGATGTACCCGACGAGCCGCCCGAATGTGCCGGGCGGTACGACAGTCGCGCCTGTAAACGTGAGGTCTCGCAGATAGAACGTGCGCAGGTCGAACTCGACGATCGGCCCGGCGATGGCCCCGGAGCAGGTGTACCGGCCGCCGTGCCTCAGCGCGTCGATGAGCTGCGGCCACAGCCCGCCTCCGACCACGTCCGCTACCACGTCAACCTTGTCGCGGCCTATCGCCGCGCGAAGAGCGGCGGCCAGGTCGTCCGGCGAGCGCGGCAGCACCGCAGCGGGGCCGAGCGCGCGCACGGCATCGGCCTTCGATTCGCCGCACAGGGCGACGGTCTTCGCGCCCCGGCGGTCGGCAAGCTGGATCAGGGCCGTGCCCACGCCGCCCGAGGCGCCGGTAATGAGCACGACGTCTCCGGCGGTCACCTGTGCCCTGTCCAGCATGTTCTCGGCGGTCACCCAGGGGGTGGCGAACGTGGCGAGCTCAGTGTCGCTCAGCGCGCTCTCGATCGGGTGGGTGTTGCGCGCGTCCATGACCGTGTACTCCGCGAAGCCTCCGTCATGCTCCACGCCCAGGTAGCCGCACTTGTCCATGTTCAGGGGGTCGTCCCAGTCGCGGACCCACGTGTCCACAAGCACGCGCCTGCCCAGAAGCTCCTCCGGCGCGCCCGGGCCGATCGCGGCAACCGTGCCGCATATGTCGCCGCCCTGGATTCGTGGGAATGTCACGCCTCCGCGCCAGCCCCCGTCATCGTCCACCACACCCTCGAAACCTCCCAGACCGCCTTCCTCCGTCGTGCCCTCTGTAATGGGCTTGGAGTACCAGCCCGTTCGCACGTTGATGTCGTAGTTGTTCAGCCCGCAGGCGGCCACCTTTATCAGCGCCTCACCGGGGCCCGGCACAGGCGTCGGCCAGTCCTCGCGGTACTCGAGCTTCTCCAGTCCGCCGTGCGCCGTGAGCACAACGGCACGCATGGGCTTGGGGATGTCGTTCATTGGACCGAAGTCTTCTACTCGTAGACCGCCACCGGATCGCCGAGTTCCTCCATGATCGGCGTCACGCCAAAGCCGGGCTCGGAGTTTGCGCGCGCCTGCCTTGGATGGTCGCGCAGCAGGCCCTTGCCGATCGGTCTCTCCACGAATGCGGCGCAGTCCCACATCGAATGCAGGTAACGAGGCGGGGTCGAGTGCGCGAGGTGTGCCGTGACAGCCGCGTTGAACTCCTCCCCGGATGTGTCCTGCACCTTGACCGGGATGCCCAGCGAGACGCTGAGGTCGCGCATTACCCTTGCCTTGCTCATGCCGCCCACGCGCCCGATCTTGAGGTTCAGCGTGTCTATGGCGCCGTCCGAATACGCCCTCACCAGGTCACCCGTGTCGTGGATGCACTCGTCAAGGCTCATGGGACGCCCCGTTGACCTCTTGAACGCCAGGCACTCCTCGTATGTGTAGCAGGGTTGCTCGAACATAACTGCCACGTCCGGCACGGCTCTCGAAACCTTTATGGCTTCGTCCACGCGGTAGCCGCAGTTCACATCCAGGATGAGCGTGTCGCTTATCCTCATTCGTTCGCCCACGAAGCGGATCATCTCGATGTCGACGGCAGGGTCCCCACTGGCTTTGAACTCGAACCGCCTCGCGCCTTCCTCCTGGAACTTCTTCATGGCTTCGTCAGTGGCGGGGCCGGGGTCTATCACAAATCCCCCGCCGAACGGGAAAACGTCGGTGAGCCTGCCGCCGAGCAGGGTGTACACGGGCAGGCCGGCCGACTTGCCCAGGATGTCCCAGCACGCGTTGTCCAAGCCGGCCTTGGCGTACGGAATGCCGTACATCTCCGTATCCATGAGCAGGTTGACGGCGCCGACGTCGCGCGGGTCCATACCTATGAGCAGCGGCGCCAGCACTTCCATGCCGGCGCGCGCACCCTCCGCGAATGCCGGGATGTAGTTCGAGCCGAAGGGACAGGTCTCGCCCCAGCCCGTCACGCCCTCATCAGTCTCGATGCTGACGACGCTGGTATCGAGCACCCGCCAGATGCGTCCGCTCGACTGCCTGAAGCCGCCGTCTCTGACGGGAAGGTCGACTTGGTAGACGGTGATCCTGGTGATGCGCATGGATTGGGCCTCCTGTACACGCCCCGTAAAGATGGCTCGCGATTGACTTAGCGCCGAGTATACTTCGCAAAGCAGGCGCGGGCTGCGATTTACGGTCGTCCTGCTCCGTGCTCAGAAAACGTCCCTGGTAACGGTCCCGTCTACACGTAGGACCGCCTCGAACTCCACTTGGCTGCCCACCCTCGACACGATCTCGTACGCCGCCACCCAGCAGCGCCCGCCGTACCTCACCAAGCCGGCGCCCGCGCCCTGCGGACCGTAGGCGAACGTCGTCGCCGCGTCGTCGTGCGTTCTCAGCGGGCCGAGCACAGCGTCCGGTCCGGTACCGGCGTCATTGTCGTACAGCCCGGAACGAAGACCGTCGCGCTCTCCGTTCCGGGCGTGTACCGTGAGCCGGCGTCGCCCAGCGCGGTCACATCGTCGAGCGAGCGCGGACCGGGAAGCCCGGACACCTCGAACAGGTAAGGCGACAGGTCGCGCTCGTTTCCGTCTGCGTCCTCTATGCTGAATACTGAGACCTGCGAGTCGAAGATTGCCATACCTGCCTCCGGGTGCCCCTGCCTATCCTGGGAGCCGCTTGACGAACCGGAAGTGGAAGTCTACAGCCGTGTAAACGCCGCCCCACATGCTGCGAGTCCCGGCGTTGTCGACGGATACCAGCCTGCCGTCGTCCACGGTGCCGCCCCACGTGCTATCCGCGTTAACAGCAGCCTGGATGCTCCTGGCCCCTTCCGGTTCCATGTACTCTTCCAGTGCCCGCTGGGCCTCTAACGAAGATGCCGACGACACGGCCAGGACCACCTTCATCAGACCGGCTAAGCTCCCCCCACCCAGTGTCAGAGAGGCATCGCGCGACTCGAACGACACCACCGCGACCGGAAACTCGCTGAACGATGTGGGCAAGTAGCCGAGCACGCGCAGGCCCGGCAGGGTAGCTAACGCCTCGGACAGGCCCTCCCTTGCGCGGGCTATGACGCCGCTCATCGGACGCCTGCGCCGAGCGCGGCTTTGCGGTAGCCGGCTAGCAGGAACGCTGCGTCGGCATCCAACACGTCAGCGCCGTTCGGACGGCCTGGGCCGCGCGGGACCGGCGGCGCCCCGTGCGAGCCGTCGCTATGACGCAGCAGCCTGGAGGCCTGGATAATCACCGCCTCCGAGACGCCGGGCGGAAAATCGAAGACGTCTATCGGACTGTCCTGGTCATGCGCCATCGACGTCGTGCCGTTCGCGCCCCTCGTCACGTCCAGCCGGTTGCCGTCGTGCGACCTCACGTAAATCTGCTCCGAGCCGATCTGCACGGTGCGTCCGGCTTCAATGTCGGCCCGATCCGAGACCGTGAGTTCGGTGTCAGCGTCGCTCACGGCCGCTGCCAGCGTCTCGTGAGCCCGGCGCAGGTGAATCCACCAGCCCCACATGCCTGCGGCCCGCACTGTTCCGCGGTCCGGGGGGAAGCAGCGTCCGGTGCCTGGGGCCGCTTCGATGCGAGTGTATGGACGCGAGGCTGGATTTGAGGCCGACGCCGGGTCGGCGTTCGCCGGAAGCAGCAGGTAGTCGGACTCCGCCCACGTTGTCTCGAACACGCGGTCAAGGTTGCCGTCCGTGCTTAGCCCGCCCTCGTCGATGGAGATAAGGTCCGGAGTAAGCAGCGTGGGGCCGCCGTCGCCGTCGAATAGCTTCGCGGCCCTTAGTGCGTAGAAGTGCCGGTTGCAGTAGCTGTCCACAGCTCGGCTGGCGGCCTCGAGGAGCCGGAGCAGGCGGGCGTCCTCACCCGCTCCGGCTATGTTCAATGCCTCCTTCAGCATGTCCAGGGTCGCGTACGCGTTCATGCTGCCTCCTCACCTTCTGTCCCAGGCTTGACCGCGCCGCAACGACAAGCGTACCCCTTCGACTTCCTGTAGTAGTGCTTGTGGACGGACGGGCCTGCGGGCGCCGCGCCTCCGCTTGCGCCCGCTCCGGCCCCCGGCGTGTCGACCCCTGCTCCGGCGAGGCCGAACTTGCCGGGATTGCTCTCGACCATCCGTGCAGCCTCGCCTTCCGAAACCTCCACCACACCGCCCGCGGGGACGATCACGCCGGCCCAGCCCAGCTCGTCTTCCGTCACGTTCTTCACGCGCGCCATGACTAGCTCACGCCCGTGATGTTGTACTGGAGCGCCGTGTGTGTAGCTGAGCTGCGCGCGCCGCTTCGCTCGGCCAACGCGTGGCGCAGACTCACCGTGACCACCGTCTGGCGCTTCTGTGTGTCCCTGTCCACGTCTATGCTTAACTCCCTGCGGAACCCCTGCGCCCACTGGTTCCGGTTCACGATCAGCACTCGACCCGTCTCGGTAGTGTTGCCGCCGGACGTGACCTTGCCGTCTGCATCCGCCAGCCTCATCTGCTCCGAGACGATTACCGGGATGCCCTCGATGGCGCCGAGCATGCCAGTGAGAAGCGTGGCGTTGGGACCGAGCTTGTCCATCGTTCGGAAGTTGTCTATGGACTGCGCGCGTATGAACGTGTTCACGTCCATGATCCACGCCAGTTCCGACGGCCTCGCCCCGTACTTGCCCAGTTTGGCCCTGATCTCGTTGAACATATCGTCGGACACTGCCGCCCCGTGATCGTTCGACTGCTTGGCGTTGTCCACCAGCGGCAGGTGGATCAGGCCGTCGTATCCGATGAGCCAGTGCGCGCTGCCCGCGCCGCTCGTCGTCAGCGTCGCCTCGTCCGCGTTGATGCTGTTGGCTGCGGTCGTGTCCGCGTTCAGCATTACGTCGTCCAGCACCTCCGCCACGTTACGTACGAGGCTCGCGCGGATTTCCGGTAGCATCGCCACCACGGAGTCCTCCTCCAGGGTGAACGAGTAGGGGACGTGCCCCACCAGTTCGGACGCAGTCAGCGTGACCTTGCCTGTAGCCAGCCCGGTCCCAGAGGCCGCCGCGTTCTCCGAGCTGGGGTAGAAGTTCACGTCGCCAAGCTGCTTCGGCACTTCGAACGGGTTGGATGGCATAGCTACCGTGGGGATCAGCGGCGCTACGAGCGTGCTGAGGTTCACGTCCATCCACATTTCGCGCGCCTCCAGCGTTGAGACCAGTTCGTCGCCTAGCCCGGCCGTTGTGCTGTCCATCGCCGCTCGCGTCATTGCCTGCAGCTGCGCTCTCCCGAAGGAGTCGAACTGGCCCGTCGGCCTTCCCCCGACCGAGTACCGGTCGTTCAGCCTCCTGGCCGATGTTTGGTGTGTGGCCTGTATCTCGACCGGCGTCATCGACTCGACCATCCGTTGGCGCGCGTCCTCGACACGATCGACCCATGCCGGGCCGAACAGCTCGCGCCTCTGCGAGTGCGCGAAACGGCGCAGCAGGCCAAGGTCCAGCAGGTCCATTCCCGCGTACGGTCCGTCGTTTACAACCGGTGCGTGGCCGTCCTCCGCGTGTCGCGCAATCGCCTCCCTGCGGTTCGCACGGTCCCGGCTCTGCAGGTCGGCCACCGCCGTCTTCAGTCTCTCCGTCTCCTCCTTCAGGACTCCCAGTTCCTTGCTATCCGGTACGATTCGCTCCTTGACGAATCCGTTGATCTCCGCCAGGTCTTTCACGATCTGTTCAACGTCTGCCTTTACCATGCTTAGTCCTCCTCCTTGCTTGCAATCGCTAGCAGTACCCTTTCCACTGCTTCCCCTATCTCGATCAGCTCTTCGTCTCCTTCCCCGCTGCCATCGCCGGCTGCCTGCCCGACGCCGGCTCCCCCTCCGCCGGTGAGCAATCTGTCTGCCAGGCACCGCAGTTCTTCTCCGATCTCATTGAGCTCGAACCCGGCCGCGGCCGTCAGTGCTTCTATGGCGTTGTTCTCATAGCCGCTGATTGGGTCCGGCCCAGCCGGGCCGATGACGTCGTCCAGCATGCGCTTGTGGGCCTGCCTCAAAGCGTCCGGATCTGCCGGCACAGGCACGATCGACCACTCCAGGAGCTCCGACCTGTCGTCCCGCCACTGTCCCTTGCCCGCGGGTCCACCGGCTAGCGGTAGCCAGCTAATCGAAGCCGCCCTCAGGAAGCCTCTGTCCCACGCGTTGCGCACTCGCCCGGCGAACGGATCGTCTGACAGGAACTCGAAGTCCACCACCAGCTTGCCTCCCTGCTGCTTGTGCAACCTGAGCGTGCGCCCGATCGGCAAGCCCCCTGACGGCGACCGGCCCGACACGTCGTGCGCCCACATCACCACCGGGTTTCGGGCGTAGTTCTCAGTCGACAGCCCCTCGAAGTCCAACTCCGGCGGCTGCCTGACGCGCTCGTTCGCCGCGATAGTCACGCGGTATACGCCTTCCCCAACGTGGTCCCTGCGCACCACGTCCATGTACTGCGACCTAACTCCTGCTGACATTCACACCTCCCGCGGCTCCGAGCGCCGTTCTTGGACAAATAAAAACCCCGAAGCGGTCGGTCTCGACCTCTGTCGGGGCTTGTGCTTCCGCTGTCCGGATGCTCGCAACTATATTAGCACGACAGTTCTCCTGTGTCAACAGCCCAGTTTCGGATTGGCTTCGTTCAAGTGCTCAGGAGCCCCGATTGGCAGAATTCCCGGTTTTCTGCGATGATCTGGGGTCTGAGCGGCGTTAACGCGCGCGAGATATCATTCAGGGAACGAAGAGGCGGGACAACGGTTGGCGTGCCCGTTTTCCAGGCGTCCCAGTTCTTGAATTGGCTCCGCTTGGTGGGTACCTGCGCCCATTGGTCTGGCTGATATACTCCCGCATACAGATTGCCGGTAGCGAGGTACCGATGCCAAGAAACACTGTGGGTCAGCGTCTAGATCAGATAGTGAGTGATCTGCAAGGGCGCATCAAAGATCTGGATAAACTGGGTTTAGATGCAGAAGTAGAGCAATCGGTTGAGTTAGCAGCATTAGAACAACGATTACAGGGCAAGCTTGAACTAATAGTCTTGCAGTTGGAGTTCTTGACTGTTACGAGCGTGGTGCCATTTAGAGATGAAGAACTATTGGATACAAATCGTCAAATTCTTGGGAGAACTGCGGAAGCATTAGGAGTAGACTTGCACGATAGTATGTGGGAGCAGGCAAGGGAGTTCATAAGGACAGGCTGTGCACCCGCAGAAGAATTAGTGGGCTAAAGCTGCGGTACAATTGTGCTAAGGTGCGGCCACTTCGCGAACAGAAAGCTAGCAAGGTCCGATTCAGTTATGCGCGGGTTCGGCAGCTACATCTCAGATTCCATATCTGCCTGAAGATCTGCGACTGAATCTATCGCTCCGACAGCTATGACTTGCCACACAATTCCTAATGGCAAGGGCAGCTAGGCTAATCTGTTGAACCGTCCGCAGATTGACCCTACTACAATCGCTCTGGTAGCATCCTTGTTTGCAGGTTTGTGAATGTAATCGCAAAGGCATTGAAGGGGAGTAGTACCGGACGTTCCGCCCCCAGAGAGCTGGCACCAAGCTGAAACGCCGGCGCCGTGAACACCGGGAACTCGCCTCTGAGCCGCCTCGCTGAATCGGCAGGAAGCCGCAAGGCGGGGACGTTTAGGCTGCGTTAACGGTCTCTTGAGCGCCCCGGCTTCGCCGGGGAACAAGGGTGGTACCGCGGGAGTTGAACACGCAACACATCCCGTCCCTTAGGTGGGGCGGGATTTTTTGTTGGCAGCCGGTGTTTCGGTAGTCGTTGGAGCCTGAGCGCCGTCGGGAGGCCAGTAGATATGAAGAAGACAGGCGGGCAGCTGGTTTGTGAGAGCCTCATCCGGGAAGGCGTGGACGTAATCTTCGGCCTCCCCGGCGGGGCGATCCTTCCCCTGTATCAAACACTGCCCCAGTACCCAGAGCTGCGCCACATCCTTGTCCGCCACGAGCAGGGCGCCGCGCACGCTGCGGACGGCTACGCCCGCGTCACCGGCAGGCCCGGCGTGGCCTGGGCCACCTCCGGCCCAGGCGCCACAAACCTCGTCACCGGCATCGCGACCGCTGCCATGGACTCCGTACCCATGGTTATCGTCACCGGTCAGGTTGCCAGGCCCGCCATCGGCTCTGACGCCTTCCAGGAAACCGATATTACCGGCATCACGCTGCCCATCACCAAGCACAACTACCTGGTCATGGAAGCATCGGACGTCCCCAGGGTGATCAAGGAGGCCTTCCACGTCGCTAGCACCGGTCGGCCGGGTCCCGTGCTGGTGGACGTTCCCAAGGACGTGATCCAGGACGAGATCGACTATGACCCTGACGCCGAAATCGTCATGGACCTTCCCGGGTACAAGCCAACCCTCAGGGGCAACGGCGCCCAGATAAACAGGGCTGCCAAACTGATCAACGAGGCGGAACGGCCGATAATTCTTGCGGGCCACGGCCTCTTGCTGTCCGATGCCCTCGACGAGGTGAAGGAGCTTGCCGAGGTCGCGCAGATCCCGGTCATCACAACCCTGCTCGGCATCAGCAGCTTCCCGGACGACCACGTGCTGTGCGTCGGAATGCCAGGAATGCACGGGATGGCGTACGCCAGCATCGCAATCGAGGAGGCGGACCTGCTGGTGGCCCTGGGGATGCGGTTCGACGACCGGATCACCGGAAAGACCAGCGCCTTCGCCACCCGTTCGAAGAAGATTCACGTTGACATAGACCCGTCCGAGATCGGCAAGAACATCAAGGTAGACGTCCCCATCGTGGGCGATCTCAAGCGTGTCCTGACATCCTTGAACGGGAAAATCCAGCCCGGCAACCGCATGGAGTGGATCAAACAGATCGAGCATATCCGGGAAGAGCATCCCTCGCACGTCATTCGTGAGACGGACAAGCTGATCCCGCAGTTCATCATCCGCGAGCTGAACGACGCAACCAACGGCGACGCTATCATCGTCACCGGCGTAGGCCAGCACCAGATGTGGGCGGCGCAGCACTACACGTACAAGCACCCCCGCAGCCTCATCTCTTCCGGCGGCGCCGGCTCCATGGGCTACGAGGTGCCCGGCGCGATGGGCGCGCAGGTCGGAGCGCCGGACAAGGTCGTGTGGTCCATCGCGGGAGACGGCGGCTTCCAGATGACAATGTGTGAGCTTGCCACTCTAGTAGAAAACAAGATCCCGGTGAAATTTGCTCTTATGAACAACCGTTACCTCGGCATGGTCCGGCAGTGGCAGGAGTTGTTCTACAACCGTGATTACGTCGCCACTCACTACACCGGCAATCCTGATTTCGTAAGGCTCGCCGAGGCGTTTGGCGTGCTCGGCATCAGGGTCACGGAAAAGTCCCAGGTCAGGTCGGCTATCGAGCGGGCCATGGAGTGGGACGGACCGGCGCTCATCGACTTCATGGTGGAAGAAGAGGAGAACGTTTACCCGATGATCCCCTCCGGGATGACGATCAACGAGCTCATGGAAGAGCCCAGGCCCACCGAGGTGCGCCGATGAGAAACGGCAGCGTCCCGCCGAAGCGCACGATCACAGCCCTTGTCTCGGACAAGCCCGGCGTGCTGGCTCGCATAGCGGGCATGTTCCGCCGTCGCGGGTACAACATCGCCAGCCTCGCCGTAGGACACAGCGAGGTACCCGACCAGTCCCGCATGACGTTCGTCGTCGAGGGCGACGATGACACCGTAGAGAAGGTCACCAAGAACCTGAACAAGTTGATCGACGTGATCAAGGTCTCCGACATCTCAGAGGAGAACATTGTCTCCCGCGAATTGGCCCTCATGAAGGTCAAAGCCAACGTGCAGGCCCGCAGCGAGATCATGCAGATAGTGGACATCTTCAGGGCGAACATCGTGGACGTGGCGCCCGACATGCTGATCGTGGAGGTGGCAGGCGACGAGGGAAAAGTGAACTCGCTCGAGGGCCTGCTGAAGAGCTTCGGTCTAGTGGAGGTTATGCGTACCGGGACTATCGCGATGAGTCGTGGCGTCGCCGAGGCGCGGAGCGGCAACGGCCGTTCAAGGCCTCGCCTCGAGGGCGGTCTGTAAACCATGCCTTTGCTCGTACGCTCGCCTGCAACCGAAGGCAACCAAGGCCTCTTGACTCCCTCTGCCGTAACTCCCGCGCAGGCGGGAATCCAGAAGACTTCGGCTTTGTGAGAAAAGCTCAGGTCCCTCTCCAGTCTGCTGAAGAAGGCTAGGATGGGGCAATCGAAAGCAAGCATAAGTGGGCCGTTCCCTTAGACGCCAGGAGCACCAACACCTATGGCAACAATGTACTACGACGCCGACGCTGACATGTCACTGCTCGATGGCAGGACTGTTGGTGTCATCGGCTACGGAAGCCAGGGCCACGCCCACGCACTCAATCTTAAGGATAGCGGGGTAGAAGTTGTGGTGGGCCTGTACGAGGGCAGCAAGAGCTGGGAGAAGGCTGAGCAGGCCGGCCTCCGCGTCGCCCTCGTTGCGGACGCCTCGCGGGACACAGACATCATAATGATGGTGATCCCCGACCACTCCATGGCCGACGTGTACGAGCAGTCGGTCGAGCCGCACCTGCTGCCCGGCAAGACGCTCATGTTCGCCCACGGGTTCAACATCCACTACAAGACCATAGTCCCGCCAGACACGGTTGACGTGTCCATGGTCGCGCCCAAGGCCCCAGGGCACCGCATGAGAGAGGTGTTCGTGCGCGGCTCCGGCGTGCCCGGCCTGCTCGCGGTGCACCAGGACGCGTCCGGCAGAGCGCACGATGTCGGCTTGGCGTACGCGCGGGGCGTCGGCTGTGCCCGCGCAGGCGTGCTGGACACCACGTTCAAAGAAGAGACGGAGACAGACCTGTTTGGTGAGCAGTCCGTCCTCTGCGGAGGCGTGACTTCGCTCATAAAAGCCGCCTTCGACACGCTTGTCGAGGCAGGCTACCAACCGGAGTCCGCCTACTTCGAGTGCATGCACGAGCTCAAGCTGATCGTCGACCTGCTGTACCAGGGCGGCATGGAGTACATGCGCTATTCCGTGAGCGACACTGCGGAATACGGTGACTATTCGCGCGGCCCCCAGGTCATCGACGATCACGTCAGGGAGAACATGCGCAAGGTCCTGGCCGCCGTGCAGGACGGCAGCTTCGCCCGCGAGTGGATCGCTGAGAACGACGAAGGCCGGCCGCGCTTCAACCGCCTTCGCCGCGAGAACGCCAGCCACCAGATCGAGGAAGTCGGCAAAGAGCTCCGCGGCATGATGAGCTTCCTCCGGGACGCGGACTAAAGAGCCGATTCTCAGGTTCCTTCCCCAGTCTGCTGGGGAAGGCTAGGATGGGGTTTCCGATCCCCTCTCCCTTGAGGGGATCGGGCTAGAGCCTGCCCCGAGTCGCTCGAGGGGGTGAGGGTGACGCACGATTCGACAGCGAGAATTGAATTGGGAACATTCAGCGTATCGATAGATATTGGCGACGATCCTAACGGCTGTAAGCTCGTCCCGGTGCAGGGCTTGCTGAAGCGAGCCTCGCTGCCGCAGCCTGCGCCGATGCTCCAGGGAGCACACCTGTAATGCCGCCCGGAGACGCCGACAGGATACGGCAGTACCTGTGCCAGGCGGTCCAACAGGCCCGCAACGCTGGGCAGACCAGCGTGACCTTCCGCGCAGGGGACGTACGCCAAGCAATGGGGAATACGCCGTCTAATGCCACAATCTGTCATGTTCTGGAGAACCAGAAGTTTCGTAAGCTGGCCAGTGTTGAGATCGAGAAGCATATCCGCCGTCCCCCATCAGGCTATGGCGCGAACTTGGAAATAGTATTCAGAGTTCTTCCAAATGCTGTCAGCGCGTCGCCAAAGCAGGAAAACCCTGAAGCCGAACCCACTGAGCAGAACGCGGCTAGGCTAATTGAAGCGAATTCTAAGAACACGAACGTTGACACGGCGGAAATGTCCAATTCGGGCACGGGAATCAACGAAAGGCTGAAGAATCGTCTGTTAAGGCTGACTTCGACCCAGTTCGAGCATCTACTGGGAAAGTACTTCTCCACCAAAGGTTTCTCAAGGGTGGAGGTCACGGGCCGGACCAACGATGGAGGCATAGACGGAACATTCGAGATTCCGTTCCTGAAGTTGCGGGTTGCGTTTCAGGCCAAGCGGTACAAGACCGGCAACAACATCGGAATAGATCCAGTGCAAAGGCTCAACGGCTCTCTTGGGAACATATACGACAGAGGAGTGTTCGTCACCACCTCCAGCTTCACGCATGCGGCGTCTGGTTGGGTCGAGGAGGCGCAGGCCCCGATCACACTGGTCGACGGGGATGAGCTTGTAAGGGACATGATCGAGTTGGGCCTCGGAGTCCGCGAGGTTCCTGTTGTGGAGATTAATGTCGACGAACAATTCTTCGGTAAGTTCAACGATTGACGAATGATGGTAGACCGCACTTTGTTTGCCTTGTCAGAGGTAACAACATGAAACACACGGAGGCATCGCGCGTAGTCCGCCGCATAAACCGGGTCTTGGCATGGCTCGGTCCGGCGGCCTGCGTCGCCCTTGGGAACTCAACGGCAACCGGATGACCCTGAGTTCCTGATAGGAGTAAGCAAGTGACCACTCAAGATAAGGTAATGATCTTCGATACCACGCTCCGAGACGGCGAGCAGTCGGCAGGTGCCGGGCTGACCACCGAGGAAAAGCTGGAGATCGCAAAACAGCTCGACCGCATGGGCGTGGACATCATCGAGGCTGGGTTCGCCGCGAGCTCGCCCGGCGACTTCGAGGCCGTCCGCAGGATCGCAGCCGAGGTGAGGCGCCCCGTGATCTGCTCCCTCGCGCGCTGCGTGCCCGGCGACATCGACGCCGCGTGGAACGCGATAAAGGACGCCGAGAGGCCCCGCATCCACGTGTTCCTCTCCAGCTCCGATATCCAGATCCTCCACCAGCTTCGGAGCAACCGCGAGGACGTGATGGACCGTGCCGTGGCCGCCGTGGAGCGCGCAAAAGGCTACTGCGATGACGTGGAGTTCTCTCCGATGGACGCCACCCGCACCGAGCCTGAATACCTCTACCGGCTGCTCGAAGCAGCCATAGACGCCGGCGCCACTACCGTCAACATCCCCGACACCGTCGGCTACACGGTGCCGTCCGAGTTCACGGAACTTCTGGAGGGCATCAAGCGCAATGTCAGCAACATAGACCGGGCCGTTCTCAGCGTCCACTGCCACAACGACCTCGGCCTCGCGACTGCGAACAGCATCGCAGCGGTGGAGGCGGGCGCGCGGCAGGTGGAGGGATGCGTAAACGGCCTCGGCGAGCGCGCCGGCAACGCCTCTATCGAAGAGGTCATCATGGGGCTCGAGACCAGGCAGGACGTGCTCGGAGTGAGCACGAACATAGACACTAGGCAGATCTACCCAAGCAGCCGCCTCGTCAGCGAGATCACCGGCTTCCCGGTCCAGCCGAACAAGGCAATCGTCGGCAACAACGCCTTCCGCCACGCCTCCGGCATACACCAGGATGCTGTGCTCAAGGAGCGCACCACCTTCGAGATCATGGAAGCCCAGTCGGTCGGCTGGCCCAGCAACTCCATCGTTCTCGGCAAGCTCAGCGGGCGCTCCGGCCTGCGCTCCCGCCTCGAGGAATTGGGTTTCGCTCTCTCCCAGGAGGAGCTGGACGAGGTGTTCAGGGACTTCAAGAACCTGGCTGACCGCAAGCGCGAGGTCACAGACGCCGACCTCGACGCCCTGATGTCGACGCGTCGAAGAATGGAATACGAGCCGTCCATCTACGAACTGGAGCGAGTCCAGGTCTCGTGCGGCAACCACGAGGTGCCCACGGCCACCGTCTCTCTGAAGGACCCGGACGGCAGCGTGATCACCGACGCCGCAACCGGTACGGGGCCGGTCGACTCGGTCTACAAGGCGATCAACAGGATCGTGGGCGTCCCGAACACTCTTACCGAGTTCACCGTGAACGCCGTCACGGAGGGGATTGACGCACTCGGCCGCGTGACGATAAGAATTGAGAAGAACGGTGTAATCTACGTCGGTCGGGGCTCGGACGTGGACATCATCGTGGCCAGCGCCAAGGCATACATGAGCGCGCTGAACAGGCTTCTCGCCAAGGAGGGCGTCCAGCAGGCCGTCGCCGCATCCGGACAGGACGGCTAGCCACTAGGCGAGGCCCTCTGACACAACTGTAGACTGTCGTTAAGTCCCTCAAACAGGAGGAATGTGAGCGTATGCCCCAGAGGACGATGTTCGAAAAGATTTGGGACGCTCATGTTATCCATGAAGCCCCCGGCGAACCGACGCTCCTGTACGTGGACCTGCATCTCGTCCACGAGGTCACGTCGCCCCAGGCGTTCGATGGGCTCAGAATGGCGGGCAGAGGCGTCCGCCGTCCCGATTTAACGATTGCGACGGCGGACCACAACGTGCCGACGGCCGGGCGGTCCCTACCCATCCGGGACGAGATCGCCCGCAAGCAACTGGAGGCGCTTTCCCAGAACTGCGAGGAGTTCGGTATTACGCTGTACGACATGAACAGCCCCTTGCAGGGCATCGTTCACATCATCGCGCCGGAACAGGGTCGCACGCACCCCGGAATGATCGTGGTCTGTGGAGACAGCCACACGTCCACACACGGCGCGTTCGGCGCGTTCGCCATGGGCATCGGGACCTCCGAAGTTGAGCATGTCCTCGCCACCCAGACTCTCAGGCTGCCCAGGCCCAAGACCATGCTTATCAACGTGGACGGCAGTCTGCCGTTCGGCGTTGCTGCTAAGGACCTAGTCCTTGGGATCATCCGCAACATTGGCATCGGTGGCGGTGCCGGTCACGTGATCGAATACGCAGGCGAGGCCGTGCGGTCTCTGACCATGGAGGGCCGCATGACCGTTTGCAACATGTCGATCGAGGCCGGTGCCCGCGCGGGCATGGTGGCTCCGGACGATACTACATTCGATTATCTTGAGGGCCGCGCACACGCTCCGAAGGGCGAAGACTTCGACCGCGCCGTAGATGCGTGGCGGGGCTTGGCGTCGGACCCTGGAGCCGCCTTCGACAGCACGGTAGAAATCGACGCATCCGAGCTTGAGCCGTTCGTTACATGGGGTACCAATCCCGGCATGGTCGTACCCGTGACCGACCGCGTGCCCGATCCGGCGTCCTTCGAGTCCGCGGCCGACCGTGAAGCAGCGGAGCGGGCGCTCGAGTATATGGACCTGGAGCCGAACACCCCCGTCCAGGAGATCGAGATTGACCGGGTGTTCCTTGGCTCTTGCACCAACTCACGCATCGAGGACCTGCGCAAAGCTGCCGAGGTGATCAAAGGCCGCAGAGTGAGCGACCGGGTGTACGCCATGGCTGTGCCCGGCTCATTCGCGGTGAAGGTCCAGGCTGAGGCCGAAGGGCTGGACGGCATCTTCAAAGATGCCGGCTTCGACTGGCGCGACGCCGGCTGCTCGATGTGTCTGGGCATGAACCCCGACATCCTCCAGCCGGGCGAGCGCTGCGCGTCGACCTCCAACCGAAACTTCGAGGGCCGGCAGGGCAGAGGAGGCCGGACCCACCTCGTCAGTCCCCAGATGGCCGCCGCCGCCGCCATAGCAGGCCATTTTGTAGATATCAGGGACTGGTGAGAGACTCCGGACAAGGCAGGCTTTCCGGCGGCCAGTTTTTCTCAGTACACATGCGGTCCAGCAAATGTTCCAGAGAGGCTTCACGCCGCTGGAGGTGACTGCAGTAGCTGACATGGGCCTTGCCATTGAGGACTACCCTGACGATACTCCTTATCCCAGCAAGTTGATCTTGGGATGGATTGATGCCCGTCCTGTGTACTTGGTCCTGGCCAATAATGTGCCGGAGAACGTTCATGTCGTTGTTGCAATCTACGAACCGGATGCATCGCGATGGGGTCCGGACTTTGTTGGGAGAAAATCATGAAGTGCGTCCTTTGTAGACATGGCGAGACGAGTCCTGGCCTAGCGACTTTGACGTTCACTCGGGACGCGATGACGCTCGTGGTCAGAGATGTGCCTGCCGCTGTATGCGCTAACTGCGGTGAGGAGTACGTGGAGTCGGATGTAACTGCACGCCTTCTCGATGCCGCTGAGAAGGCAGCCAGGAACGGCATACAGGTAGAAGTTCGGAGTTACACTGCGGCATGACACCTTCTCTGGGAAGAAATAGCCAGAGTATGGAATCTTTCACGGAGCTCTCAAGAAAATGGAACCCTTTGTAAGACTCAACGGCTCAGTCGCTGCGATGGACCGCGTCAACGTGGACACAGACCAGATCATCCCCAAGGAGTTCCTCAAACGCATTGAGAGGACCGGATTCGGGCAGTTCCTGTTTCACAGCTGGAGGTTCAACGAGGATGGCTCTCCAAAGCCCGACTTTGAGTTGAACCGTCCGGAGTATGAGGGGGCGTCAGTCCTGGTGGCTGGCCGAAACTTCGGCACCGGCTCGTCGCGCGAGCACGCCCCTTGGGCATTGCTCGACTACGGGTTCCGATGCGTGATTGCTCCCAGCTTCGCCGACATCTTCTACAACAACTGCTTCCAGAACGGCATACTCCCTGTTGTCCTGCCCGAGGACGCCGTCCGTCGGATCATCGAGAAGGCTGCCGCAAGCCCCGGCTACAGGCTGACCGTCGATCTCGAGGAGATGCGCGTCTGGGATGAAGATGAAGAAGTCGTGGAGTCGTTCAGCGTTGAGTCCTTCCGCCGGCATTCGCTCCTGAACGGCCTGGATGACATAGGCCAGACGCTCCAGCATGGGGACGACATCGCCGCATTTGAGCAACACCGCAGCGGTTACGGCGGCGTGCTCGCCTGAGGTGGCCCACCGTCCATTCGTCCCCTTAGCCTAAGGAAGTCGCTGTGCCCTGCTCCGTGTCTTTGAAGAGCTGCATTGGGTAGCATTTCCAGGTCGCAGCTGGTGCATAAGAACCCCAGCACGCGTGCTTCTTTGTCATAGCAAGAAGTTGACAACAACATAAGTGTTGTGCGAAGTGTACAGGGATGAATGCGGGGAGCTTTGGTGGTGGCTGAGAAAGCGAGGCTGCACCTTTTACACCCACAAGGGAGGCAGCGGGCATCTCACCGTCTGGCTCGGAGACCTACTACCCAACTGCCTATGCACGGTGGCCGCAAATAACTGGGGAAAGACCTCGTTTCGAAGATCAAGAAAGACTTGGGGTTGGACTGATGCTTACCTATACGATTTTTCTGGAAGACGATGATGGGACCGTACTTGCGACGTCCCCAGACTTCCCTGAGCTGACCACATTCGGGGACGACCGTGAAGAGGCCGTCGCCCGCGCCGTCCACGCGCTGGAAGAGGCGATAGCTGCTCGAATTCACGATCGCAAATACATCCCCCAGCCGTCACTGGAGGAGAACCACGCCGTACTGCCTACGCTGACTTCTGTAAAGGTGATGCTCTACCAGGGTATGAGAGACCAGGGCGTGGGCAAAGCAGAGTTGGCTCGTCGATTGGGGTGGCACATGCCGCAGGTAGATCGGGTACTGGATGTCCAGCACCGCTCGCGGCTGGACATGATGGACGCCGCCCTGAGTGCCATCGGAAGGCGGTTGCGCGTGACCACCGCAGGTACTGCGGAGCGCTCGTATTGGCGGCCCGTCGCGCACTCGCCCCTTAGCCCAGCGGCGTCTCCACGTCCCCTGCGTCGCTCTCGTCGGACTGGTGCCTGAGGGCGATGCGCCTCACACTGGTGGTCACATGGCCTTGCAGTGCGTTGACTTCCCTCGCTACGGCCGCGCGCACTCGGGAGCTGTACTTGCCTACGTTCCTGAACTTCTTGTACCGCTGGGAGAGGCGCCTCTTCGCCGATATGCGCTGAAGCTCGGTCAGGTTCCTCAGTACCGCGCCGCGCAATTGGCGCGCTGCGTCGTCGGGACTCCTGTGGGCGCCGCCTGGGGGCTCTTGTAACACTTCGTCCACGATACCTAGCTCCCGGCAGTCTTCGGATGTCAGCTTCAGCGACTCGGCCACCTCTCGAGCCCTACCGGTGTCCTGGTAGATGAGGTCCGCCGCCTCTTCGGGCGAGACCACCGAGTAGATCGCGTGCTCCATCATCAGCACTCTGTCGGTTACGGCCAGAGCCAGCGCCGACTCGCCGCCGCCCTCTCCGATCACTACGCCGATCGAAGGCACGGGAGAACCTTGAAGGCAAGACATTGTCGAAGCAATCTCGGCGCCTATACCGCGCTGCTCTGCGTCGAGGCTCGTTGCGGCCCCTCGCGTATCTATTAGCGTGAGCAGAGGTAGGTCGAACTTCGCCGCTATGCCTATTGCGCGCTGCGCCTTGCGAAGCCCTTCCGGTGACGCCCCTTCGGTGTCAGCGTCCCCCGCCCCGCCTCGTTTCTCGCGTTCTTGGCCGATGACGACCACGGTCTGGCCGCTGAGATGGGCGATTCCGGTTATCACAGACCTGTCTTCTCCGAACACTCGGTCACCGTGAAGCTCCACGAAGCTGGTGCAAATGCGGTCAATGTAGTCACGGGCCGTTGGCCTGCCCGCGTGCCGGGCAAGCTGGACGGAATCCCAGGCGCCCGTGTGTTCATGATGCGGTGGTGTGTCCCGGAGCGGTTTGGTCTGCGCGTCCAGCCGGTAACGCGACCCGAGCAGGTCCAGCAGCGTGGCCAGCACGTCGCGGAGCTGGGTCCTGTCCACCACTTTGTCCAGGAGACCGTGTTCCAGGTGACCCTCTGCGGTGTGTGAGCCGCTTGGCATGGACCGGCCGGTGGAGCGCTTGACGTACCTCAGAGGAGCGAAGCCGACGATCGCGCCCGGTTCGGCTAGCAGGATGTCCGCCATGTTGGCAAAGCTTGCGTACACCTGCCCGGTGGTCGGGTTGGCGAGCGCGCAGATGAACGGAAGTCCCTTCTCGCTCAGTCGCCTGGCGGCGATCGTCGTTTTTGCCATCTGCATCAGCGAGAGCATGCCTTCCTGGATCCGCGCGCCTCCGCTGGTGACCACCGCCACAACGGGTAGTTTGCGCTTGACCGCGTGCTCGAACGCCAGCGCTACCTTCTCGCCTACGACGCTGCCCATGCTTCCGCCCATGAAACTGAAGTCCAGAACGATCAGCACAGTCGGGCTTGCGCCGATTGAGCATCTGCCCGTCACCGCTGCTTCCGTCAGGCCTGTACGGCGCTGGTCCTGGAATAGGCGCAACTTGTACGAGACACGTGTGGAAAATGAAAGCGGGTCCAGCGAGACAACGGATCGGTTAGTCTCCCTGAACGTGCCATGGTCCGCCAATGAGGCGATCCGGTCTCTTGCGCCCATACTGTAATGGAAACGGCAACTGGGACACACCCGGTGCTCGGCGTACAGCACCGAGTTCTTTAGACTCTCCGAACAGGCGATACAGGTGTCCCTCAGGGGGAATAGACTCTCTTCACCTGGGTCGCTTCTGTTATCGGAGGCCTTGGAACTGGAATGCCTTCGTAACATGGAGGATCAACCAGCCTTCGAGCGGAGGCTTTTGGACCGTTCGGGGGAGACGTAGGCCAACCTGCGATCTGCCCTCAGATTGATGTGGCGGTTGCCTCTGGTAACCCAGGATCAACCGGTGGAGATTGTAACATCCCGCGACCTGGAGCCGTCGCTCGGCCCCACAATGCCCTCTTCCTCCAGTTGGTCCATTAGCCGGGCCGCGCGGGGGTAGCCGATGCGCAGCCGGCGCTGCAGCAGCGATGTTGAGAGCTTGCTCTGCGTCTGCGCCAGCTCGATCGCCTTGTCCATCATGTCGTCCCGGTCTTCGGAGCGGTCAATGTCATCCGAGGTGTCGTCCTCCGGAACGGCCTGCAGGTTCACCTCCGGCAGCGGCCCCCTGGGAGTGGACTGCCAGTACGTGACCAGCTGTTCAATCTCCGAGTCGGATATCCAGACGCCCTGGACCCTCTCGGGCCGGCTTGCGTCGATCGGCTGGAACAGCATGTCGCCCCGGCCCAGCAGCTTCTCCGCGCCGGCCGTATCCAGAATCGTCCGCGAGTCGATCTGCGACGTTACGCCAAAGCTGATCCGGCTGGGGAAGTTCGCCTTGATCAGGCCCGTGAGCACGTCCACCGACGGACGCTGTGTAGCGATCACCAGGTGTATGCCCGTGGCTCGGCCCAGCTGGGCCAGCCTGCACAGCGACTGTTCCACGTCGAACGATGCGGTCATCATCAGGTCGGCCAGCTCGTCCACCACCACAACCAGGAAAGGCATCCGTACTTCGGACCTGCGGTTGTACGCTTCGATGTTCCGTACACCCTTTTCTTCCATCATCCGGTAGCGGTCCATCATTTCCCTGATCACGCCCTTCAGCAGTCCTACCACCTGGTCCGTCTCTACCACCACGGGGGTCAACAGGTGCGGGATGCCGTTGTAGGGCGTCAGCTCCACCCGCTTCGGGTCCACCAGGAGCAGCCTCAACTCGTCCGGTGCCTTCTCCATGATCAGGCACGACACAATGCCGTTGATGCACACGCTCTTGCCGCTGCCCGTAGCGCCGGCAATCAACAGGTGAGGCGTCTTGGTGAGGTCCGTCACCGTGGTCTCCCCGCCGCTGCCCTTTCCCAAAGCCATTGCCAGCCGTGAGTCGGACCGAAGCTTTGCGAACTCCTGGCTATCCATCACGGACCGCAGCGACACAACGCTGGGGTTCGGGTTGGGGACCTCGATGCCAAGCAACGACTGCCCCATCACAGGCGTCTCAATCCTGATCGAGGGCGTCTTCAGGGCCAGCGCGAGGTCCTTCTCCCGGTGCAGAATGGTGTCCACCTTCACACGGGTCTTCGTCTCCTCGCGTTGGATGACCTGTTTGCCCTTCTCGTCGAGCTTTGGCGAGCCGTCTTCGTTTCGCTCCCTGACCTGCTTGTACCTGCGTACCCAGCCCGGTGTCAGGCCGTACATAGTTACCGCTGGTCCCGGCTTGGCCTGGCCTATCTCAACTTCCACGCCGTAATCCGCCAGCGCAGACTTGATGGCATTGGCCGTGCCAACTATCTCCTCGTTGGAAATGAACGTCTGTGGCGCATCATCCAGTATCTGGATTGGCGGTTTCGTCCACTCCCGCAAGCCGCGCACGACCGGCTTATCGGCTGCCTCGCCTAGGTCATCCGGTTCTATGGTTGCCGATGAGCCGTTGATGCCGTCATGCGCGTCTTCCGGCGCAACTGGCGCGTCGTCATCCTGTTTGCCGTCTGCGTCCGGATCGGTCATCGACCAGAATCGGTTGAATCGTCCGGATGAAGGTGTGTCTTCCTCCACTCCGTTCTCTGGCTCTTCAGCATCCTCTCTCGTGGGTGCGAACGTCGGCGTGTCGAGATCAGCATCCCCTTGCCCCGCGTGCGACCCGTTCACCGGCAGAATGTCGATGGTTTCCTGCGTCTCTTGCACGGCCTGCCCGAGCGTGGCCGCCGTGGTCGCTCCTCCGAACACGGCCCTCCTGCCCGGCGCCTCTTCTACTGTCGGCCAGGTGTCTGGCGATAGGTCGTACGAAGCACTTGCGCCGGACGTCTCCGCGAACACCGCGCTGGCGCCGGCTGCTTCCGCGAACACCGTGCGCCGTTGCGGGGTCTCGGAGAACGACGCCCCTAGCGTAGACACGCTTCCTGGGATGCTCGTGTCAAACATCGGTGCCGCCGGTAAGTCTTGCCAGGCTCCGTCTTGCACCGGAACGTCTGAGATAAAAGTATCTTCCGGGTCCATGTCCGCAATGTCTTTGCCCGGCTTGCGGCGTAGCCTGCGACGCAAGGCAGAGAACGCAGCCCGCAACACCATCACCGTCCTGACATAGAGGTAAGTCAGAACGGCGAGACTGACCTCACCTGCTGCCATTGCAAGTACCGGCGAGACCAGTCCAACGGCTGTGAACACGAGCACTGTCACCCGCAGAGCGCCCAGTGCCTGGCCTAGGATCGAGCCGGTTCCTCCATAGATCCCGGAGACCCACTGGCCCAGCTTGCCTCCCAGCCCGTACTCCCCGTCCAGCGTGAAGTAGGCCATAGCGCCTTGCTGGAACGAGAAGAAGGCTAGAACGCCGAACGCTGCCGCCAGCAGCAGCAGCGAGGCCGCCCACATGCGGGGATGGCCTAGGCCCTGCTCGCGGTACTTCGCAACGCCGACGGCGCCCGCGAGCCACGCGGCTATCGGGATTACGCCAAACCCAAGGTACGATAGGACCGTGTCATGGCCCGTGGTTACCCCGTCTGAAATGGCGGTCCAGAAGATATAGATGAAGATACAGATTGGGACGGCCACAGCGGCCACAAAAATTAGGGCCGCACCTGCAAGGAAGACTTCGCGCCGGGGCATTGACCGCCCCGAAGATGGACGCCTTTTCTTAGACTCCGTCTTGCGGGGTTTCTTCGCCGACTTTGATTTTGCCATGGTTCCTGTCCACTACACTTCTTCCATCACCACCAGAACCGTGGGCCGTCTCCTGGTTTGCTTCTGCAGGTAGTCCGCTACGGTTCTGGTGACAGAACTCTTCACAGTCTCCCAGTCGGAAGCAATTGTAAGGTCGTCATCCAATAACGTAAGCACGTTTTTGGATATCGTATTGAACAAATCTGAACTTTCTGCACGCGTCGAGAACCCGGACGAGGCAACCTGGGGTTGTCCGATCACCTCACCCGTCTCGGCGTCGAATGTCACGGTCACCACAACCACACCGTCCCGCGAGAGCCGCCGCCGCTCCGCTAGGACCTCATCGTTCGATCTCCAGAGCCGGTTGCCGTCCACGTAGATCCGGCCCGCAGGCACGCTGTCCACGATCTCACCGTGCTCCTGGTTCAACTCCAGCACGTCACCGTTGTCGAGAACGAATGTGTTGTGTTCCGGGATGCCCATAGACTGCGCCAACGCCGCGTGGGCTACCTGGTGGCGGTACTCGCCGTGCACCGGCACGAAGTACTTAGGCCTCACCAGCCCCAGCATCATCTTCAGCTCCTCCCGGCTGGCATGCCCGTGGACGTGAACGTTTGCCGTACGGCTGTAGAAGACCTTGGCGCCCTTCCGGTACAGGTTGTCGATGGTCCTCGCAACCAGCGTCTCGTTGCCCGGAATGGGTGAAGCCGAAATCACCACCGTGTCTCCGGGTATCACCTCGATGTCCTGGTGCTCGCCTTTGGCCATGCGTACCAGGGCGGATGTCGGCTCCCCCTGGCTGCCCGTGGCCATGATCACAACCTGCTCGTGCGGCAGTTGGCGCGAGTGGCGAATTGGCACAACCACGTCGCCCGGGTCCGTCAGATACCCCATGTTCAGGGCCATCTTTACGTTGTTTACCATGCTCCGGCCCACAACTGTGACCTTGCGGTTATGTGTTGCCGCCGCGTTGATGACCTGCTGGATGCGCGAGATCAGGGAAGCGAAGCTGCTGACTATCACGCGCCCCTTTGCGTCCCCTATCACCCTCATCAGCGTCTCGCCGACAACCTGTTCGGACGATGTGTAGCCTTCCACTTCCGCGTACGTCGAGTCTGAGCACATCAGCAGCACTCCCTCCGACGTCAACTCGGCGAGCGCTGCGAAGTCGGTTGGCAGCCCGTCCACAGGAGTGTGGTCGATCTTGAAGTCGCCCGTGTGGACCGCCATTCCCGCGGGCGTCCGTAGAGCGATGCCCATAGCATCAGGTATGGAGTGGCACACGCGGAAGAACTCGACTGAAAAGTTCCCCAGCCGGAAGGGGGAGTGAGGCTCAATCACATTGAGCCTCGCCTGCCGCAGGACCCCGCGCTCCCTCAGCTTCACAGTAATCAGGCCGTGGGCAAGCCGTGGGGCGTACACTGGAACGTCCAGGTCAGGGAGTATCCACGGCAGCGCCCCTATGTGGTCCTCATGCCCGTGGGTGATGAGAATCGCGCGGACAAACTCTCTGTTCTCCACAAGGTACGAGACGTCAGGGATGACGAAGTCCACCCCGGGCATGTCCTCCTCGGGGAACAGAACTCCGGCGTCCACCACCACGATGTCCCGGTCGAACTCGAAGGCCATCATGTTCCGGCCGATCTCGCCGAGACCGCCCAGGGGAATGACTCTAAGCGACGGTTCGTTCATCTAGGAACAGGAGTTCTTCGCTCGGAATGGGTATACATTCCGTTTACCGTCACTGCTGGTTGGCAAAGAGGCCCAGTTGCTGAGGCTCAGGCGCGGCACTCTCCGCGTCTGCGATCTCGGCGATCAACGCCGGCAACCGCTCGAAGTCGCCCTCGATAACCGGGCGTAGGCCGGGATTGTGGAGAGCCGCCGCCGGGTGGTACACCGGGTGGTACATTGGAAACACGGTGTAGCTCGCCCATTTTCGTGGCTTCCCGCGCGCCCTGCTTATCGCCTCGTTCGGAAAGAACTTCGAGAACGAAAACCGGCCCAGTGTTGCAATTACCTTCGGTTTGATTAGGTCCAGTTGCAGGTCCATGTACGGCCGGCAGGCCGCAAGTTCAGCGGGCAGAGGGTCCCGGTTGTTTGGCGGCCGGCACTTCACCATGTTCGTGATGTACACATCGTCGCGGCGCAGCCCTATCCCGGACAGCAGTTGGTCCAGGAACTGCCCGGCCGGACCCACGAACGGGCGTCCGTTGCGGTCTTCGTGGAAGCCGGGGCCCTCTCCTATGAACATGACGTCGGCGGATCGGGAACCTTCGCCGGGAACGGCATTCGTCCTCTCCTCCGAAAGTGGGCAGAGGGTGCAGGACAGTATCTGCCCCTCCAACTCGTCGAATTCAGTCATCAATGCCCTTTTCGGACAGGTAGTCCAGGGCTTCCTGCACGGTCGTTATGTTCTCCGCGTCCTCATCGGAGATCTGCAACTCGTCGTCCGTGGTGGAGAACTCCTCCTCGAACGCCATGATCAACTCAACCAGGTCCAGTGAATCAGCGCCGAGGTCCTCGGTAAAGGATGCCGAAGGCACTACCTCCTCGGGCTCCACGCTCAGCTTGTCTGCCACCACCGCCTGCACTCTTTCAAGCACCGTTGCCATTGCTAGGCACCTCCGTTGTCGTCAGTTATTTCTCAACTGCATGTGGGCCTGCTGCGCCTCACTCTTGTACACGGATCCTAGGACGCCGTTCACAAAACTCGGCGACGCCTCGGACCCAAACGCCTTCGCCACTTCCACACCCTCGTTGATCGCTACCTTGACCGGCGTATCGTGATCGATAAGCATCTCATACATCGCGACTCGAAGTATGTTGCGGTCGACTATCGGCAACTGCTGTACGGGCCAGGACGGCGCGTGCTTTGCGATAAGATCGTCTAACAGGCCGCAGTTGGCGATGACTCCCCTTACGATCACTCTGGCTGCTCGCTCTGATCTCTCCGCGAGAGGCCACGTCTCCAGCAGCCGCTCGAACGCCATGTCCGGGTCACGGCGTACACTATCAACTTCATAGAGGACCTGTAAAGCGGCCACGCGCATCCGGCGCCTGGACTGCGTTTGGACCCTCTTGCGGGATGAACTGACCGTAGTCATGGAGTCCAGTGTAACTAACCGTGCGCCTTTGCAGTAGGACTGGCCCGAGCGGTTCCCTTGGCCCCTGTTTCTCCGGGACCTCAGTTCCTGCGTAGGCTGAATATAGACTTGATATCGGAAACGGTGACCGCCTCAGCACTGCGGTCTATTCGTTTCACCATCCCGCTGAGCGCTCTGCCGGGCCCAACCTCGATGAACTGCTTTGTTCCTGCACCGATCATGTAATCGATCGACTTCTTCCACTGGACGCAGCTGCTGATCTGCGTAACAAGTTCCCTGCGGATCTCGTCCGCGGCCGTTATAGGCGCGGCCGTGCAGTTGGCGATGATTGGCACTCTTGCGTCCTTGAACCTCAAACGGGTAACCGCGTCCTCCAGGCCGGACCGGGCCGGCTCCATGAGTGCGGAGTGGAACGCGCCCCCAACCTTCAGCAGAATGGCCTTCTTCGCTCCGCGGGCAGTTGCCAGGTCCAGCGCGTTTGCTACGGCGATGCGCTCGCCGCTCACTACGATCTGCTCCCCCGTATTGATGTTCGATACGTAAGTCCCCGTCTCTCTCGCGATCTCCTCCATCGTCATCTCGTCCAGGCCAATGATGGCCGCCATTGAGCCGGGGCGCTGGTCGCAGGCCGTCTGCATCAGCTCGCCGCGCTTTCGCACTAGCCTGGCGGTGTCTCCCACGCTTAGAACGCCGGATGCCGCCAGTGCCGTGTACTCTCCCAGGCTGTGGCCCGCAACAAATGCAGGGTAGGGCATGCTGTCCGGGCTCAGGTTCTCCACCATGGCCTTCATGCACGCCAGGCTGACAGCCATGATGGCAGGCTGTGCGTTTATCGTCTCTCTCAGCTCTTCCTCAGGCCCGAAGAACAGCAGCTTCGTCAGCGGCCGTTCCAGAGCCCGGTCCACTTCGTGGAACACCGCGCGGGCAGCTTCCGAGCCATCGTACAGGTCCTTGCCCATGCCCACTGCTTGGGACCCTTGGCCCGGAAAGAGAAACGCCACCGGGGGCCCGTTCGAGTTCGCATGATTAGGAGTGATCATTCATAGCTCCTGAGAATTCGATCCGGCTGTGATGGATACTGGCAGCGGCTACTCTGGTTCAGAGGCCCTGACCGCAACCACCTGGCGGCCATTGAAGTAGCCGCAATCCGGGCATGCGCGGTGCGGCAGGTTCGGCTCGCCGCAGGACGAGCACGTAACCAGCACAGGTGCGCGCTTTGCGAAGTGCGAGGCTCGGCTGCCTTTCCGGTGTCTCGAGTGTTTTTTCTTCGGAAGTGGTGGCATGGTCAGAGAACTCCGTTCTTCTCGGTGCTTCCTGATTCGACGAGTTCTAGCAGCGGGCCCCAACGCGGGTCCCCGCCTTCCGGCCGGCAAGAACAGCTCGCTTCGTTTCGGTTCACGCCGCAGTCCGGGCAGATGCCCGCGCAGTTGCCCCTGCACAGAGGCTTCATCGGTGCGCTTAGCTGCGTGTACTGGCTAACGGCCTCGGAAATGTCGAGGCCGTGGCCTTGGTCAATGTAGAAGCTATCCCCATAGACCAGGTCCTCTGGTGTCGGGATCCCGTCTGTGGGGGAAGGAAGATACTCCTCCTCGAACGAGACGCGCACCGGCTGGTGAACAGGCGAAAGGCACCGGCAGCAGACGCTCCTCGTTTCCGTATCGAGGTCAGCGCTCACCCAGACGCCTTGGTTGGTCCTGAGGAACCGGACTCGGCCCCTGACCAGCACTTCCTCCGCCCCCTTATCTGAGGGATACGTCTCATCAAGCGAGTAGCGGCGTTCCGAGCCGCTGCTCTCTCTCATCAGCTGTGACACGTTGAAATACATGGCGCGCGAGATGTATATGCTGTTGGAATTGCCTGGGGCTCTTGGCGGACCGTCGCGGTAGTACGCCGCCAAGAATTTGCTTGCTTGAATGTTAGCTGATCAATCTAATCCCAACGGCGCTCTCCTGTCAACTTTCGGACGCTCTAGGCCCGCTTGACACTCGCATGTCATGCCAATACGATGCCGGTCACATTTGCACTGTGGCTTCGGCCGCCCCCAGGAGAAAATGGATCAATGGCTACCCTGCGCAAGGGCGATATAACCTCCAGAGTTTCAACCAGGCTCGGTGGCTCTCTGGCTCAGGGTGAAGCGGCGCTTAACGCCGTTCTGGACAGCGTCAAAGACGCGCTGGCTGCGGGCGACCGCGTTGTGCTGACAGGCTTTGGTTCGTTCGAAATCAGGAAGGTCAAGGCCCGCCGCGTGAAGCCGATTCGCGGCGGCGATCTCGTAACCGTCCCTGCTCACAAGAGAGTGGGCTTTACGCCCGGTGCCGAACTGAACGGCACCGTCAGAGACTGAGGAGCCGCGCCCTCCGAACTCGCTCTGTCCCGCGGGTCAGCGCGGGATGCCCTGTCCGAACTCGCTGCACTCGTCTAGCACGGCCATCGTCTCGTGCACTTCGGCGGCTATGTCTGTGACCCACAGGTCCTGATCCGATGGCTCGCATACCCCGAATTTGCTCATAATCGCTATCGCGTACGGCCTTCTGGCCAAAAAGACTATGCCCGCGTCGTTGCGGACATGCGCCATTGCGCCCGGCTTGTTGGCAAGCGGAATGCCCTCCGGGATGGCCTTGGCCAGTGGTGAGTTGATCGGCTTCCTCAAGATGTCCAAGCACTGCTGCGCTACGCCCTGCGAAGGCCTGCCGTTATGGAGGCTGGAAAGCATCGCCACGCAGTCCGCGGGCGTCGCGGTGTTCTCGTAGTTTCTGGCCACCGACTCGAAGTCCTGCATCTTTCTCCGCAGCGTCGTGGCCGTAAGCCCTAGGTCCCGCACCATCCGGTTCGTTTCCTCGATACCTGCCATGTCGATACACAGGTTCGTGGCCGTGTTGTCCGACACTATGATCATCAGCACGGCAAGATTCAGGACCGTCAGGTGGCAGCCGTTCTCTAGGTAGGCAAGCACGCCGCTGCCCGGAGTGTAAGTCTCCGGCGCCACGTGAACGATCTCTTCGAGGTCCAGTTCAGCCGACTCAGCCTTTTGAAGCAGACGCGTCAGGATATGTATCTTGATCGTCGATGCTGTGGGGAACACCTCATCCGCGTTGATTCCGAAGCCACCGGGCCGCGTAAGATCCTTTACGCAGACTCCTGCCACCCCGGGAAACTCCTTGATCATATCTGCCACGCGGCTCTCAAGATTTTGCCAAAGAAGAGTGTTGGACATTGATTGATGACCTCATTGGACCGTTGCTGCTTGCGGATTGCCAATACGGTAGCCCGATTGTACAGTCTCAGGCCCCCTCTTTCACTCCGTTTCCCCGGGTGTAACTGTTCAGGATTCGTGAGAAGCTGTCGACGGCCGCGGCTACGGCTCGTTGTCATACCCGCGTAGGCGGATATCCAGGGATGGCATGGCGGCGTTCGACTCATCAACTCGGAATGGGTCCGCCCGGCTCCCGGTTGTTGACCCCCCTGAGTCCCCTTTGCTATATTCCATCGAAGTCTCTTTTTCTTCCAGGGGTGACCCATATGTCTGTTCCGGGCATGAAGGAGCTTCGCAGGGCCTACGGATTCGACGAGGTCTCGATAGTCCCGGGGCATGTCACGATCAACCCCGAGCTCACCGACATCACGTTCTCGGTCGACGGCATTATGTTGGACGCCCCCGTCCTCGCTTCGGCCATGGATGCCATCGTAGATCCCGCTTTCGCTGGCAGCATGGCCAGCATGGGCGGCATGGCCGTCTTGAACCTCGAGGGCATTCAGACCCGGTATGAAGACCCCCAGGACGCCTTGACGCGAATCGTGGATGCGAGACAGGAGGATGTGACTTCCATCCTCCAGGAAGTCTATTCTGCCCCCGTCAACGAAAACCTGGTGGGGGGCCGTGTTGAGGAGATGCAGAGTAACGGCGCCCGCGGCGCCGTTTCCGTTACCCCCGCGAACACCAAGCGCCTGACTTCCGCCGCCGTCGAGGCCGGCGCGGACCTCGTCCTCGTCCAGTCCACCGTGACCACGGCGCGCCACATTTCCAGGAGCGTTCGCGGCCTCATCCTTTCCGATCTCGTGGAAATGCTGAGCGTTCCGGTGATCGTCGGCAACACGGTCTCGTACGGCGCCACGCTGGAGTTGATGGAGACAGGAATTCATGGTGTCCTGGTCGGCGTCGGCCCGGGTGCTGCCTGCACCACGCGGGAGGTTACCGGCATAGGAGTCCCCCAGGTCACGGCCACGCTGGAGTGTGCCGCGGCGCGCGACGCTTACTTCAAGGACACGGGCCGCTACGTTCCGGTGATCACGGACGGAGGCATCCGCACTGGCGGAGACCTCTGCAAGGCGTTCGCGTGTGGCGCCGACGCCGTAATGATTGGCACCCCGTTCGCCCAGGCCGCCGAGGCCCCCGGCAGGGGGCATAACTGGGGCATGGCGGCGCCCCACGCAGCGCTGCCGAGAGGCACCCGCGTCAATGTCGGCGTAAAGGGAAGCCTGGAACAGATTCTTTACGGTCCGACGTCTGTGACCAACGGCACGCAGAACCTCCTCGGCGCACTGCAGGGCTGCATGAGCTACCTCGGCGCGATGGACATCCGCGAAATGCACTCCGCCGAGCTCGTCGTCGCCCCGGCCGTCAAGACCGAAGGAAAGCATTACCAGCTCGGTTTCGAGTAGCCCGCCCCGACCGCGATTCCGCCCCGGCCACGCCTCGACCCCGCGGTGCGTCCGCTCCGCGAGGCCTGCCCGGCGGGCCCGGCGCCTACGTCCTCCTAATCGAGTTGCACCGTCCCGCACACATCCGGGTCGGCGCCCTCGGAATGCTGGACTTCCCCGCCGCCTGTTACGCGTATGTCGGTTCTGCGATGGGCGGCCTTTCCCGGCGCGTGCGCCGGTACGCTCGGCCCGTATCACGGCCCCGCTGGCACGTCGACTACCTGCTCCCGTTCGCGCGAAGCGTCGCCCTGCTGACCGCCCAATTATGCGAGCGCATCGAGTGCCGCGTCGCCTCCAGCCTCTCCGCGTCCCTTCCCCACGTGCGACGCTTTGGCTCCAGCGACTGCCGTTGCGCCAGCCACCTGTTTATCGCTAATGACCACAGAGCCGCTCTCACCGCCGCATCGGTCGCGATTCGTCGCGCCGGAGCTGCGCCCAAGCTCCACGGGAGCCTGACGCAATTGTGCCCTTGTCCTGCCGAGACCGTGCCCTGATACGATGTGCCCGTCCCGCCGGCACCGCACCACCCGTGACGATGGCGAAGTGCAGTCCGCTGACCCCTTCCCCAGTCTGCTGGGGAAGGTTGGGATGGGGTTCCCCTACTGGCGCAACAGCGTTACGCAAGAGTCTCCTTGGTGAGAGAGGGCTAGAGCCCGGCCCGAGTTGCTCGAGGGGATGAGGGTGAATCCGCGCCGCCAGCCCATTAACAACTCGGGAGGTGCATCAATGGCCGGTATGCTAGAAGACAAAGTAGCGCTCGTCACCGGCGCCGCTAGTGGCATAGGCAGGGCTACCGCGCTTGCCATGGCTAGGGAGGGCGCCTCCGTAGTCGTTTCCGACATCAACGTCGAGGGCGGGGAGGAGACCGTCACCCTCATCGGCGACGACGCCCTCGCCGCGTTCGTCCACGCCGACGTCACCGATGTGCGCAGCGTCGACGCCCTCGTGACAAGGACCGTCGAGATGTTCGGAAGGCTCGACTGCGCCGTCAACAACGCCGGAGTGTCATCAGGCAGCAACGCCCGGATGCACGAGGTCCCGGACGAGATGTTCGACTACATCATTGACGCCAACGTCAAGGGCGTTTGGCTCTGCATGAAGCGCGAGATAGTGCAGATGCTGGAGCAGGGGTCCGGCGCCATTGTCAACACCGCCTCCGGTGCAGGCCTCGTCGGCGTGCCCGGCCTCACGGCATACGTTGCATCCAAGCACGGCGTCGTTGGCCTCACGAGGACCGCCGCCGTCGACTACGCCGCAGACGGTATTCGCATCAACTGCGTCTGCCCCGGCTTTATCAAGACCAACATGACCCGCCCCGCTTGGTCCGACCCTGAGCGCCTTGAGCGCATGATCGCCAGAGAGCCCATCGGCCGTATTGGACAGCCCAACGAAGTTGCCGAGGCCATCGTCTGGCTCTCCTCAGACGCCGCCTCCTTCGTAACAGGCCACCCCATGTCCGTAGACGGCGGCTACGTCGCCTTGTAGCCTCTCGGCGCCCATTTCCACGGCGTAGCCCACGGGTAGCAACTGGTTCAGCTGCGGTGCGCAGCTCGTGTAGCGGTTCCCGCAGGGGCGCTTCGCGAAGCGCCCAATCGCACGCGCCGATGCCGCAACCCCGCTCCACGCGGAGCGCTCCCTGATACGATGTGACCCATCTTGCCGGGTGTCAGTTGCGTCGTTTGACCTTCTGGTCCCTTCCCCAGTCTGCTGGGGAAGGTTAGGATGGGGTTGAAGGGCTCGCTTCCCCTTTTGATCGAAGCGATGTGCACTTGACTGTAACCCTCTTGTACCTCCCTTCATGCGAGAGGGCTAGAGCCTGCCCCGAGGCCGGGGGGGAGGGGGGTGAAGCCGCGGTGTCAGCCCGACCACCTTTAGGAGGCGATTCCATGGTCGGCCTACTACAAGACAAAGTTGCGCTCGTCACAGGAGCGGCATCCGGTATCGGCAGGGCCACCTCTCTAACCATGGCCAGGGAGGGCGCCATCGTCGTAGTCTCCGATCTCAGCGTAGAGGGCGGAGAGGAGACCGTGACCCTCATCGGCGACAAGTCCCGCGCAACATTCATCCACGCCGATGTCACCGATGCTGCAAGCGTCGACGCCCTTGTAACCAGGACAGTTGAGATGTTCGGCACACTCGACTGCGCCGTCAACAACGCTGGAGTGTTTTCCGGCAATAGAGTCCCCATGCACGAGATTCCAGACGAATCTTACGACTACGTCATGGACGTCAACGTCAGGGGCGTCTGGCTCTGCATGAAGCGCGAGATCGTGCAGATGCTTGAACAGGGCTCCGGTGCAATAGTTAACACCGCCTCCTGCGTCGGTCTTGTAGCCCTTCCTGGTGTAGCGGATTATGCTGCTTCAAAGCACGCCGTTGTCGGTCTTACGCGGACGGCCGCCGTCGACTACGCTGCAGACGGCATCCGCGTCAACTGCGTCTGCCCCAGCTACATCAAGACCAACATGACCCGTGGCTCTTGGACGGATCCTGAGCGTTTGGAACTCATGAAGTCTCGACAGCCAATCGGCCGCATGGGTCAGCCTGAGGAGGTCGCCGAGGCCATCGTCTGGCTCTCCTCCGATGCCGCCTCATTCGTTACCGGCCACCCCTTGTCCGTCGACGGTGGCCTCGTAGCCCAGTAACTTCTGCCTTGCATCCTGCGTAGGAGCGAGGGTTACGGTGAGACTCTCGTCCCGGGTCGCCGTAGAGTCGGTTCGCGGATCTTCCTCCCCGAGCGCCCCGCGTCGGAACCCTTACGAAAGCTGTCAGACGTCCACTTGATAATGTCACGGCGTCACCATTTGAAGATCTGATGTCATCGGGGTCAACACGCCGAAAGGAATCACAATGAGCGGCCCTGATTACGCCTCTCTCGTTCCCCGCTACACCTTTGCGGAAACCCTCGCCGAGCAGGAGGCGCAACTCGCAGAAACCCCCCTGTTGCGCCGGATGATCGCGTCCCGAAAGGCGAAGGAAGGCGATCCGTACCGGCCTGTGTACCACTACGTCAACCCGGAAAACACGTTGAACGACCCCAACGGCCTCTGTTTCTGGCAGGGTCGATGGCACCTCTTCTACCAGGCCTATCCACCGGAGGACCCTAGGCAGCACTGGGGACACGCCGTCAGCGAAGACCTAATCCACTGGCGCGACCTTCCTTACGCCATCTACCCCAACCCGGAAGAGTGCTGCTTCTCGGGCGCGACCCTCGTTGAGGATGACCGGGTTATAGCGATGTACCACGGCACGCAGGTCGGCAACATGGTCGCCGTTTCGAGCGACCCACTGCTGCTCAACTGGGAGAAGGTTACCGGCCAGCCCGTTGTTCCTACGCCGGAGCAGACCGGTTCGCCGCAGCCGTACACTGTGTTCGATCCCTGCATCTGGAAGAGGGACGGTGTCTACTATTCTCTCTCCGCGGGGACGGTGCCCGACGGCCCGGGCGGGAAGAGAGTTGCTGCCGATTTCGTCTTCCGCTCGAAGGACCTGGTGGCTTGGGAGTACCTGCATCCTCTCACCGAGGACGACAGGTTCACGCTGGTCGGGGACGATGGTGCCTGTCCCTACTTCTGGCCGATCGGCGACCGGCACATGCTCCTCTTTTTCAGCCACATGAGCGGTGGCCAGTACCTGCTGGGAGATTACGATGTGGAGCGCGACAAGCTGGTCGTGACGTCACATGGCCTCTTCAACTTCGGGCCCTCTACCCCGTCGGGGGTCCACGCTCCCTCCGCAACACCCGACGGACAGGGTGGGATCATCGTGATCTTCAACATGAACCCGGGCTTGCCCACAGAAGGTTGGGACCAGATCATGACGCTTCCCAGGCGTCTTACAGTGGCGGGAGACGACGAAGTGCGGATTGCCCCGGCCGGCGATATTGAGTCCCTGCGGTACGAACACATGCGGGTCGAAGCTACCGTGCTGCCCGCCAACGAGGAGGTCGTCCTGGAGGGTATCGAAGGCAGCGCGTTGGAGATGATGGTCGAACTCGACCCCAAGGGCGCGTCGATGGTCGAACTCAACGTCCTTCGATCTCCGAACAGGGAGGAGCACACGCGCATCGCCTTCTTCAAGGACCGGGGATTCAGATTCCAGCGTACTGGGGCCCAGCCAGGGGCGCTGCTACATGGCGGTGAGCCCGCCGTGCGCCCCCGTAGTCAGCCGAGGCCCGCCGAGCTTCGCGAGAGTCCGCTCACCCTCGACACGTCCTACGCTTCGACCCTTCCGGGAGCTCTGTGTCGCGCGCCAGAGACGGCGCCGGTCCGCCTCGAGCCGGATGAACCGCTTCAGCTCCGGGTGTTTATCGACCGCAGTGTGGTAGAGGTGTTCGCGAACGGCAAGCAGTGCATCGCCGCGCGCGTCTACCCCGGCCGCCCGGACAGCACGGGCGTATCCCTGCGCGCCCAGGGCAGCCCCGCAGAACTCCGCTCCCTGGACGCTTGGCAAATGAATACCATCTACACCTAACAGCCAAGGCACCACCTCCCGCCATACGCCAACCAACCCGTATCCCAACGTCCACCCGTCGTTCCCTTATTCCCGCGCCGCTACCCTCGCGGACGGTCAACCCTCATGGACGCACCCCCAAAACAATCGTTTCCATTCCAAAGTTCTCAGAGGGTTCAGTTCATGGTTGAGGTCGGCTAGCAATCGCGCTTGAAGGGGACTCAGACGGTAACGGGGGTGCATGCGGAACTAAAGGCAACGCGGCGCGACATGTATACAATTCCTGATTATGCAACCAATTCTCATCTATTGTGGTCGCCTTATTGACCTTTTCGAGTTTCAACTTGAGACTTCATTGGCAATCGGTGAGTGGCGGAAGTTTCTCCAGCAACAATTGAATGCAACTGGGACTTCTCTCGACAACCGAGTCTTCTTTGGCAGGGACGCTCCTTCTGAGCCGGATGCTCGCTATCAAGTTTCCAGAAAGTTGAGAGAACTCATATCCGACGCGGAAGAAGGAGGCTGTAACCTGCGACTTCATAGAAATGGCGTCATCACGAGCGCTTACTCTCTGTGGGATGATCAATGCCGAGTAGCCATTGCCAAGGACTGCGACCTCGCTAAGAATGACGTTAGAAGCGATGTCTTTCAGGATCTGAACAAGCTCCGTCAAGCTATTCTCCACGTAGACAGCAGATTAGACAGACATCTCAAAGTCATGAAGTTCTTTGCGAAGGGCGGGGTTGTGTCATTCACAGCTGACCATTTGCATCAACTCTTCGCTATGTTGATATCCGAATTGAATCGGCTCGGAAATGCCTACTTCGGCGAGGATCCAGGTCTTAGCCTCGACAAGCATCTGAACTAGCGAGTAAGGCCCTATTGACAAAGCGCCCGAGTATTGCACGCCGACGCCCATCACGTTGCCCGAGACCTTCCCAACAGTGCAAAGGCGGTATGCGGACCACCCACAGGACACCCACTTCCGTCATTCCCGCATTCCCGCGCCAGCGGGAATCCAGAAGGGCCGGGGGATCTCCGTCCGCCAACCCTTCGAGGACGGGACTATCCTCAAAGCCTTCACCTGGACACAAGGAGCGTTTCGAAAATCGCCCCATAGTACGCGCCTTCATCACCCCCGAATGCGTGGTACCCGTCCCGTAGTGGCGGGTCTCAGACCCGCCTATCCCCGCAGTCAACCCCAGCCCGTTCGTGGTGAGCTAGTCGAACCACATTGAAGCCCGCCACCTCCCACCGGTTGCACTACCAGTACACCCGTGCTAACATAGTCCCATGAACGAAATAGCATCCTGCAGCACAACAGCCGTTGTCCCCCACCTCGGCTCCAGGACCAGTCTCGCCAGTTGTCTCACAATCGTCTCAAAGCGTCTCGAAACCGCCTCATTCGTGTCTCAAGAACGTCTCACTATCCACCGGTCACAGCTACGAAATGAGACAAAGTGAGACAAAATGAGACAGATTTTTCCGAATCGACCCCTCCGGACCGTACTTACGAGGCCTCGCCCGGCTCCGCCGCATCCTTCGCCAGCGCGATCGCACCCAGCACTCCCGCCCTGTCTCCAAGCGCCGGCCTGACAAGGTAGCCTTCCAGCACTTCAGGGGAGTCGAGTGGCGCGAGAAACCCGCTCAGGATTTGCCGCAAATGATGCCGCACCAGTGGCAGCAGCCCCCTGTGCCGGCCCACGCCGCCCCCGATAATGATGCGCTCCGGCGAGAGCACGTACGTGATCGCTGCCGCTCCGTACGCCAGGTATCGCGCCTCAATCTCCCACGCCGGGTGGCCGTCCGGCAACTCCTCGGGCCTCGCCGACCAGCGTTTCGCCATCGCCGGCCCCGACGCCAGCCCCTCCAGGCAGTCGCCGTGCGTTGGGCACACTCCGGGGAACCCTGCGTCTTCCGGGTGGCGAGGCACGTGCATGTGCCCCATCTCCGTGTGCAGCATGCCGTGAACGATCTCGCCGTTCACCATCGCGCCCCCGCCTATTCCGGTCCCCACCGTTAGGTAGACAGCGTTGCTCACATCCGAGGCCGCGCCCCAGCGCCGCTCCCCCGCGAGCGCGGCGTTGACGTCCGTATCGATCGCCGTGGGCACGCCGATGGCGCCGCCCACCTCGGCCGGAATGTCCGCGCCCGGCCAGCCCACCTTTGGCGTGGTCGTCAGCCTCCCGTACGTCTCCGACGCCGGGTTCAGGTCCAGCGGCCCGAAGGTCCCCACTCCGATCGCCTCCAGCGGCCACTTGCGGTTCGCGTCCCGGAAGAACGCCGCCGCCTCGGCCAGCGTCTCTTTCCGTGTCGTCGTCGGAATAGTCCGCAGCGCCCTGATGTCGTCCGGCCCGGACCCAACCGCGCACACAAACTTCGTCCCGCCTCCCTCCAGTCCGCCGTACACTGCGCCAGCCTCAGCCATCCGTTCTCCTGAACGACTACGTTATGTCTCTGCTACTTCAGTTGTAGAGAAGGACTGTCTCTGGCCCCTTCCCCAGTCTGCTGGGGAAGGCTGGGATGGGGTACTCTGGCCACCAATGAGTTGGCCATTGTGCACCTTATGGGTCCAGGGCCATGCCCTGGTGCCCTGGCCCCGCTAGAGTAACCGGTCCACAGGCTTGTTCACCCACGCGCTCATCTCGTGCGGTGCGACCACCAACTCCCCCGGGCAGACGTACGACGGCCCAAGCTGACTGATCTCGGTCACGCCCAACAGCGCCATAGCGATCACCAGCTCCTCCTCCAGGATCTCCAATACCCGGTAGACTCCGTCCGAGCCGTCCGCCGCGAGCCCCCACGCTGCCAGCTTGCCGATCGCGACCACCTTCGCCCCAAGTGCCAGCGCCTTCGCCACGTCGCTGCCCCGCAGCACGCCGCCGTCCAGCACGATCTCCGCCTTGCCGTCCACAGCCTCTATGATCTCGCCGATCACCTCCATCGTGCCCTGGCAGTGATCGAGCTGACGGCCTCCGTGGTTCGATATCCAGATCACGTCTACGCCGTGCTCCACCGATAGCGCCGCGTCCTCCGCTGTCGCAACGCCCTTTAGCAACAGCGGCAGGCCGTCGGCCTCCTCCTTGATCCTGTCCATCAGGTCCCAGGTCACCTTTTTCTGCCAGAGCGCATAGTCCGCAAACCGCACCCGGGGTCGCCAGCGCGACAGCAGAGGCCTCTCACGCCGGCTGTAGTGCGCCGTGTCAACCGTCAGGGCCAGCGCCGTGTAGCCGGACCGCTTCACCCGTCCGATCATGTCCTGGATCCACGCCCAGTCCCCCTCGATGTATAGCTGAAAGATCTTCGGGAAGTCGCCCGTGGACGCCGTCTCCTCAAGGCTGGGCTGAGTCACCGAGCTGACCACCTGGAACGTCCCGAACTCCGAGGCTGCTTTCGCTGCCCCGGCAGCCGCCTCGGGATGGAAGGTCTGCATCGAACCCAGCGGCGCCAGCATCACGGGTATCCGCAGTTTCGTCCCCAGGAACGTGGTCGTCGCGTCGATCTCAGACACGTCGATCAACACCCTCGGCCGGAATGCGATCCGGTCGAACGCCAGGCGGTTGCGCCGCATCGTCGTCTCTGACTCCGACCCGCCGGTCGCGTAGTCCCACGCCCCCTGCGCCAGCTTGCGCCTTGCCAACTGGATGATCTCTTCGTTGCTTACCAGGTCCTTGCTGCTCAAATCTCACCTCTCTTTAGGGCCGTAGCCCGTTGGGCGTTACGCTGTTGGCGCGCATCAAGGTAACGCACCGTCAGGGGTGTGCGAAAGGAGCAGGGTAGGGACATGTCGGGGCAGCGCACTCCACGGGCCGAGGCACTGTGGCTGGTAAGCGGTCTGGTGACCCGCCTCGGACTCGAACCGAGAACCTAGTGATTAAGAGTCACTTGCTCTGCCAATTGAGCTAGCGGGCCGCCCTTTGGATCCGTACTCGACCGGGGCGCTGCACCCTCTAGGAGCGGCGTGTTAAAGGCGAGCGCGAAAGATTTTAGCTATTCCTGAGTTGGAGCGTCAAGACAGCGTGCCCTCGCCGCGTTTCTCGATTGACTGATTCTAACAGGTATGGTAGGGTTGTGAAATATTGCACATACTCCATCTTCCGCCGCCGTGCAGAACTCCCTGACCGGTCGCCTTGCGCTCTTTGCGGGCGATCCTGCGGTCTTCAGGACAGTTGCCATCGCGGCGCTGATTGCGGCATTCGGACAGGTTACCTTCGGAAGCATCGTGCGGGTGTCGGAGTCCGGATTGGGCTGTCCGGACTGGCCGCTCTGCCATGGCAGGCTCATACCCCCTTTCGAGTTTGAGACGCTCGTAGAGTACACTCATCGGTTGATAGGCGCGCTGGTAGGCGTGCTGGTGATCGGTGCTGCCGCCCTCGCTTGGTTTGGCCGCCGGCATGACAGACTGATCTTGGCTGCGGCCGGCATCGGGGTGGCGCTGGTCATTACCGCCGGCGTCCTGGGCGGCGTAACCGTCTTGACGGAACTGGAGTGGTGGTGGAGGCTCGTTCACCTTGGCGTGGCGGAGTTGCTTGCCGCGTGTCTGACTGTGGCCATTGTGGCGGCCTCGATTCCCTCGTCGGCTTCTAGTCGTCGAAACTCTGTAGTGTCCCTCAATCCCCGGCTCGGGCGGATGGTGATTGCGGCGGTTGGCGGCGTCTACTTACTAATGCTTTCCGGTTCGTACATGGTGGGTGAAGGCGCAGGCTCTTCCTGTGCTTCATGGCCGCTGTGTAGAGGTGACCTTTTCCCCGGCGGAGAGGTGTACTTGATCCACATGACCCACAGGTACATAGCCGCCCTCATTGGGATTCATGTGCTGGCAACCTCCTATATTCTTTGGAAGCGGCGGTATGAGTGGCCCGTGATCGGCAGGTGGTCCGCGATCATGGGCGTCGGCTTTGTTCTTCAGGTGCTGTTGGGCGCCGCTCTCGTAGAGGCGGGCTTCGACGATGTGTGGAAAGTGGTGCATCTGAGTATGGCGACGCTGTCCTGGATTTCGATCGTACTTGTTGCTGCGCTGCTGTACTTGCCCGGGAGCGCGACTTCTGCTGAGGCGGAGCATGCGGGGAGCGCTGCGTAATGGTTGCACATACACTTCTGCCTCGCGGTGGGTGGCGTGACTTCGCGGCACTCACCAAGCCGCGCATCATCGTACTGCTTCTCATCACCGCCCTTTGCGCCATGTTCCTGGCCGCACAGGGAACGCCCGACCCGCGGTTGATGCTATGGGTAGTGGTAGGTGGCGCACTGGCGTCCGGTGGCGCCAACGCGATAAACCACTACTTGGACAGGGACATCGACCAATTGATGCGTCGCACCACGAACCGGCCAGTCGCAAGCGGTCGAGTGCCACCGAGGGATGCGCTGGTGTTTGGCATTCTCTTGAACGTCGTCGCCTTCGCCCTTCTGGCCTTCTTGGTCAATCCGTTGGCGGCAGTTCTGACACTGAGCGCAACTCTCTTCTACGTGTTTGTTTACACAATGGGCCTGAAGCGGAGCACACCGCAGAACATCGTGATCGGAGGGGCGGCGGGCGCGGTGCCGCCGGTCGTCGGCTGGGTGGCGGTTACCGGTGCGCTGGAACTGCCTGCCCTCTACATGTTTGCGATTGTCTTCTTCTGGACGCCGCCTCACTTCTGGGCACTGTCGCTGCTAATTAGAGATGACTACGCCAGGGCCGGCGTTCCCATGCTGCCGGTGGTCACGAGCGTCTCGGAGACCAAGCGGCAGATTCTGCTTTACACGATACTACTGCTCGCGCTGACCGTGATGTTCTACGTCACTCAGGCAGTGGGCCTGGTCTACTTGGCCTCGTCGATTGCGCTTGGTGTTGCGTTCATAGCATTCGCCTGGCGCTTGCACCGTGGCCCGGGAGACGAGCGCGCCTTGCCTGCGTATAAGTTTTCGCTGCTATACTTGGCGCTGCTCTTTACCGCCATAGCTGTGGACGGAGCCGTGAGGCTGTGAACGCGCCACGTTCTATAGGTAGTCGTTGCGCTTGGCCGCACCTTGACCTGGAAATCGGCCTTTTGGTAGATTCTTGGGCCTAGGCAGTTGGACGCAACGACAGGGAGGCGATTCCACCACAAGTGAACACTCGATATCGCGGCAGCTTGCGACTTGCCGGCATCGTGCTCTTCGGTCTGCTTGCGGTCTCAATGACCGCCTGCTATCCCGACCATCCCCAGTCAACGTTCGACATTGCCGGTCCCGTAGCAAGGTCCCAGCTCATTCTCTTCTATTGGATCTTCTGGGCAGCCGTCTTTGTGTTCGTCACAGTCGGCGGTGCGCTCATCTACGTGGCGATCCGTTTCCGGCGCCGCCCCGGACAGGGCGATCCCGTTCAAACGCACGGACACACCAAACTCGAGATCGCTTGGACTGTAGCCCCTGCACTAATCTTGGTCGTGGTTGCCATTCCTACCATCCTGACTGTGTTCGACAATGCCAACAGCCCCGACCCGGACGGTCTCACCGTTGACGCCACAGGTCATCAGTGGTGGTTTGAGTTCCGGTACGAGCATCCAACGAACGCTGGCGAGCAGATCGTGGTCGCCAACGAGTTGCACATTCCTGTCGACGAGGTTGTGAACATCAAGTTGCATTCGGAAGATGTCATACACAGCTTCTGGATACCGAAGATTGCCGGCAAAGTGGACATGGTTCCCAACAATAACAACACGATCTGGATTCAGTCTGAGGAGACCGGGGAGTTCTACGGACAGTGCGCCGAGTTCTGTGGCGAGTCACACGCCAAGATGAAGTTCCGCGTCGTGGTCGAAAGGCAGTCGGAATTCGACGAGTGGCTCTTGGCCCAGGCGGACCCGGCTCATGAGCCGGTCAGCCCGCTACAGGTGAGGGGCAGCGAACTCTTCCGTACTGCAGGTTGTTCAGGTTGCCACGCAACTTCTGCCATAATGAATCTGACCCCGGACGGTTCGCAGTTGAAAGGGCGCAGGGGCCCGAATCTGACTCACATCGCAAGCAGGGGAAGGTTGGCTGCCGGCGAGTTGCCTCAGACACCGGAAAACTTGCGGGCTTGGATCTCTGACCCCGGTTCGATCAAGCCCGGAAACATCATGGCGACTGAGGGCAAGCCGTACACCGATCCCGATAGCGCTCTTTCCGAGCAGGATATATCCGCGCTGGTCGCGTATCTGAGAGCACTGAAGTGATGGCGGAGCGAGGAACTTCCCGGTTGGTATGCTGGCAGTTTCCGTCAACTGGGCTAGGAGGGTAACCATATGACAATGCTTGCGCTGCCGCTTCCCAGGCCGACTCACCCAACCGGAATCTGGAGCTGGATCACCACGATCGATCACAAGAGGATCGGGATCCTCTACGGCGTCACGGCGTTCATCATGTTCCTGACCGGCGGTATCGAAGCTCTGCTGATGCGGGTCCAGTTAGCCGCACCGGAACAGGACGTCGTCTCTGCCGAGGTGTTCAACCAGCTGTTCACCATGCACGGCACCACCATGATCTTCCTCGCGATCATGCCCATGGGTGCCGCGTTCTTCAACTACATCATCCCATTGCAGATAGGTGCCAGAGACGTCGCCTTCCCGAGGCTCAACGCCTTTAGCTACTGGACCTTCCTGGCCGGCGCGATCATGCTCAAGATGAGTTGGTTCTTGGGTGGCGCGCCCAATGCCGGCTGGTTCGGGTACGCGCCGCTTACAGGATTAGCCTACAACCCTGGTCACGGCATCGACTTCTGGATGATCAGCCTCCAGATACTTGGCATTGCTTCTCTGGCGGCTGCGTTCAACTTCATCGTCACAATCGTCAATATGCGCGCTCCTGGCATGACGCTGATGCGAATGCCTCTGTTCACGTGGATGACTCTCGTCACTTCGATCCTGCTGGTGCTGGCATTCCCGGTCATCACCGTTGCTCTCATTGAGCTGATGTTTGACCGCTTCTACGGCACCAACTTCTTCGTCATTCAGGCGGGGGCGAGCCCTGTGCTGTGGCAGCATCTGTTCTGGGTGTTCGGCCACCCGGAGGTGTACATACTAATCCTCCCTGCCCTCGGAATCGTGGCGGAAATCATCCCCACGTTTTCCAAGAAACCCCTATTCGGTTATCCGGTCGTCGTCTTGTCTGGCATTGTCATAGGGTTCATGGGCTGGATGGTCTGGAGCCACCACATGTTCACGGTGGGCCTTGGCCCGGTGGCCAACTCCGTGTTCGCGGTAACCACAATGGCAATTGCCATTCCAACCGGCGTCAAGATTTTCAACTACATGGGCACGATGTGGGGAGGGTCGATCAGCTTCAAGGCCCCAATGCTCTATTCCCTAGGATTTGTGGCGTTATTCATAGTCGGCGGATTGAGTGGCGTCATGCACTCATCGGCGCCGTCCGATGCCCAGCAGCAGGACACATACTTCGTCATTGCGCACATCCATTACGTGCTCTTCGGCGGCAGCATCATGGCCCTATTGGGCGGCATCTACTACTGGTTCCCGAAGATCACGGGCCGCTTCCTTGAAGAGCGCATGGGCCAGATTACTTTCTGGATAATTTTCATCGGTATGAACATCACATTCTTCCCGATGCATTTCTTGGGCCTGGACGGTATGCCGCGACGCATCAACACTTATCCGGACGGGATGGGCTGGGATCTCTGGAACGCCGTCGCCACTGCCGGCGTGGCATTCCTTTTCGTTGGCATGGCGTTGTTCCTCTACAATGCCATCGCAAGCTGGCGCAACGGCAAGCGGGCCAGCGGTGACCCCTGGGACGGCCGGACGCTTGAGTGGTCCATATCTTCCCCTCCGCCTGAGTACAATTTTGAAGAGATTCCGACGATTTACGATCGGGACGACTGGTGGTCCACGAAGAGGCACCACGTTCGGCGCGCGGTCCCGGTCGCTGGCGCATCCGGCGAGAACGGGAACGGCATTCATCTCCCGCAGCCATCTTATTGGCCGGCTGTTGTCTCGATCGGCTTGCTGGTCGGTGGATATGGGCTGATCTTCAACGTTGCCGTGGCAGCAATAGGCGGCGCCATAGCGATGATCGGCGTGTACGCATGGTCCTTTGAGCCGGTCAACGAACCGGGCGAAGACGCCGGATACTCCGGATACTAAGGAAGGTCGCGAATTGGCGCAAGCCGCCGCGCCCCACGGGGCGGAGCACGAGCCCACTACTACCGGCCTGAACCACAGGAAGCTCCTGATGTGGGTCTTCCTGGGGTCGGACTGTATGTTCTTCGGCTCGTTGATTGCCACCTATCTGGTCTATAAAAACAAGAGCATCCTCGGCCCACTCCCGATAGATGTCTTCGATATTCCGACCACATCCGTAAGCACGTTCGTACTCCTCATGAGCAGCATGAGCATGGTGCTGTCATACGCCGCTCTGAGGCGCGGGCGGATCAAGGCGTTTCGCGTATGGTTGGCCTCGACAGCTATCTTGGGCGCGACCTTCATCGCATTCCAGGTCTTTGAGTTTCGCGAGTTCGCTGTTCACCACGTGAGCATTGATTGCCACGAGCCAGGCAACCTGTCCGAGTTCGAACAGGGCCTGTTCAATGAGTTCTGTACCGAAGGCGTGGAAGAGTACGAAGGCTCCCACGGCCTAACCCCTGCCACGAACTTGTTCGGGACTACGTTCTTTACCTTAACGGGATTCCACGGGGCGCACGTCACACTTGGCGTCATATGGCTGTTGGGTGTATTGCTGTACTCTTTCAAATGGGGCATTACGCCCGAAAGAGACCTTGATCTTGACCTCGCTGCCCTGTACTGGCACTTCGTGGACATCGTATGGATCATCATCTTCACCGTCGTGTACCTGTTTGGCGTATTTGAAGGCTTCTAGCGCAATTACGGATGTTTCGGCTGCAACATGACCCAAGAACATAATCCGGCTTCTCCCACGCAACCGGCGGATATTCCCGACCACACGGGCCATCCAGCCTCGTCCACCTACTTCAAGGTGGCTATGATTCTGTGCCTCCTCACGGCGTTCGAGGTCGGCATCTTCTACATCGTTGGACTTGGCCACTGGATTATCCCCCTACTGGTCATTCTGTCGGGCGCCAAGTTCGCTCTGGTCGTCATGTTCTACATGCATCTCAAGTACGACCATAGGCTCTTCACAAGCGCGTTCGTGGGAGGGTTGTCGCTCGCCTTTCTTGTCGTTCTCACCCTAATGACGCTCTTCAGGTGGTTTGTATAGCGTTGCCGCGGTTGGCGGTAGCGGAGGGGGCCGGACTTGCCTGACGTTTCCGGAATCTGGAGCCACTGGCATCCCCATCCGGACGCCCTGATCGGGTTGGCGATGCTGCAGGGCGCCTACCTGCTTGGTGTGGGTCCGCTGCGCGAACGATACCGCCTGGCGGACGATGTCGATCCGCGCCAGGTGGCCACGTTTACTCTGGGCGTTTTGGTAATCCTCGCCTCTCTTGTATCGCCCCTCCACGAGATTAGCGACTCATTCCTGTTCAGCGGCCACATGGTCCAGCATGTCTTACTGACCCTCGTTGCGCCTCCGCTGTTGATCGCGGGCACACCTCCCTGGCTGATGCGGCCCCTGCTTCGACCAAACTGGGCGTTCAGAAGCGCGAGATTCGTCACGCATCCAATTCTCGCGTTCGCCGTGTTCAACCTGGTGTTCTCGATCTGGCATATTCCGGCGTTGTACAACTTGTCAGTTACCAACCATGGTGTGCACGTGTTTGAACACCTGCTGTTCATGGCCGCCGCGACAATTATGTGGTGGCCGTTGTTGAGCCCGCTGCCGGAGCTTCAGAGACTCTCTTATCCGTTGCAGATCGTGTACCTGTTCCTGCTTTCGATAGCGCAGATCATCGTGTTCGCGCCGCTGACATTCTCAGGTGAGCCTCTGTATGAGGAATACGTTAGGGCGCCCCGCCTGTGGGGAATCGACGCACTGGTCGATCAGCAAATCGGGGCGATCATTATGAAGTTGGGTAGTGGTATCCTGTTCCTAACGTTGATCGCAATAGCGTTCTTCAAGTGGCACAATAGCGAGGAAGAGCGGACCCGTAAGGAATTGATCGAGCGGGCCATTGCGTCCGCCGAGTAGGCGTGGAAGAATTGTCTGGGGAGAATTCGAGTGCAACAGTCCAGATTTCGAATGGCGATACTGTTCCCGCTGGTTACGCTGCTATTGGTCCCACTGTATGCAGGTTCGCTTGGCGTGACCTTCATGATCCTCCACGCGGCATTCAACAAGTGGGCCGTGGTGCTGCTTGGCATGACACTGCTAGTCGGCGTGCCGTCTCTGGCGATGTTGCTGGAAAACAGGCTGGAGGACTGACGGGTTGCCTTTCCCGGCTGCCCCGGTATTTTGGGGCTGTGCCCTCGCTTGTCTTTCTTTCTGTTGTCGCGTCGCTTCTACTCGTCGCGTCCTACGGGTGTTCATCTCGTGATCTGATACGAGGGACCGAGCTCACCTCCGGATCAATGGCGCCGAACTTTGAGTTGACCGATCAGTTTGGCCGTGGCCATAGCTTGGCCGAGCACTCAGGCGATGTGGTTCTACTTACCTTCCTATACACACACTGCCCCGACATATGTCCCGTGGTGGCTGACCACTTGCGGATCGTGCATGGATTGCTGGCCGACCAGACCGGCGAGGTGTCGATCATAGTCGTCAGCGTGGACCCCGAGCGCGACACCGTCGAAGCCGTGCTCTCATATTCAGAGCGCTGGCAAATGAATGACAACTGGAGCTATCTGGTGAGTGCCGAGAAAGAGCTGCGCTCTGTCTGGGATGCCTACTTCGTGGACCCGATAGTCATGGATGCGGACGGGGATGGCACGGTGGAAGCCAACGAGAACGGCAGTCTCTCCGGGGTTGACGTCCTATACGAAGGTGCGGAACTACGCTACACGGTGAACCACTCCGCCCCCGTCTACCTGATTGATCGCACCGGCGTACTGAGGGTGCTGTTCACATTGCCCATGGATCCCGCGGACATCGCTCACGACGTGAAAGTGCTGCTGAACGAGTGAGGGTGACTGTCCCTGCCGTGTGCCCCTACGTTGGTAGGGGAAGAGGGCGCTCCTGGACTAGGCTGCCGCCTCCAGGTGTTCGGCAGCTTGGCGCGTTATGTCCGCGAAAGCTTCAGGGTCGCGGATTGCCAGGTCTGCCAGCATCTTTCGGTTGATCCCGGCGCCCTGAAGGCGCAGGCCATGCATCAGTTTGCTGTATGTGATGCCGTTGGCGCGCGCCGCCGCGTTTATTCGTATGTTCCACAGCCGGCGCATGTCGCCCTTCTTTTCCCGGCGGTGGTTGTACGCGTATTGCAATGCGTGGAGTAACGACTCGCGCGCGGATCGGTACAGCCTGTGGCGCACCGTTCGGTGCCCCTTGGTCTGCTTCAATACCTTCTTGTGTCTGCGGTGTCTCGTGACGCCCCGCTTTACTCTCGTCACCTTACTCCCTCAACCTTAGCCGGAGTAGGGGAGCAGCTTCTTCACGCGTCGGCTGGCCCCGCCGGTCATTTCGATCTTCTTGCCGAACTGGCGCTTTACCTTGCTGTGCTTCTTCCGTCTCAGGTGACTCCTGAGGCCCTTCATTCTCAGCACCTTGCCGGACCCGGAAATCTTGAAGCGCTTCTTCGCTCCCTTGTGTGTCTTAAGCTTCGGCACGCTGAAGTTCCTTCTGCCCCTTTGGGCTCGTCGTCTGCGGCGTCGCTTTCGCGGTCTTGTCCGGCGCTAGCACCATCGCCAAGAATCTGCCCTCCATCGTGGGCGACCGCTCCAACAGCGCTTCCTCGGCGAGTTCCTCGGCCACCGATTTCAGGAGCATCATCCCAAGCTCCGGGTGCGTGATCTCGCGGCCCCGGAACATTACCGACACCCTGACCTTTGCTCCCTGGCCCAGCAAACGCCTTGCGAGTCTAATTTTCGCGTCTAGGTCATGCTTCCCGATCCGAGTCTTCATTCGCACCTCACGGAGTTCATGGCCGGATCGGGCCTTGTTGATCTTCCTTGCTTCTCGTTCCTTCCTGGCGGCTTCGTACCGGAACCTGCCGTAGTCCATCAGCCTGCAGACCGGAGGACTCGCGCTTGGCGCCACCTCCACTAGGTCAAAGCCTCGTTCGCCTGCTAGGTCCATTGCAGTGCGGGTGGGCATCACCCCTAGCTGCTTGCCCCTCTCGTCCACCACGCGGACTTCAGGGACTCTGATGCGTTGGTTGGTTCTGTAGTCTTTGGGAATCCGGTTGCCTTTCTACATTCCGATGCTTTTAAGCCTTCCTCGGGAAGCGTCGAATATAGCACACGCCGTTGCCGTGGGCAATGTGCGTAGGTACTCACCCCGCCTCTTGCACTTCCGCCTCGATCCGTGCCGCGATCTCTGAAACTGGCATCGCGCCTAGGTTCTCGCCAGACCGCAGCCGCACCGCGGCCGAGCCGGCCGCTGCCTCGCGGTCGCCCACCACCAGCATGTACGGCACTTTCCGCATCTGTGCCGAGCGTATCTTCGCGTTCATCCGCTCATTCCCCGCGTCCGTCTCCACACGCACCCCCGCCCGAGCTAGATCCGCTTCAACCTCGAACGCGTACTCGTTGTGTCTGTCCGCTATTGGCACAATAGTCGCCTGCACCGGGGCAAGCCACGTTGGGAACGCACCGCCGTAGTGCTCGATAAGCACCCCCATGAACCGCTCGACTGACCCAAGAAGCGCCCGGTGCACCATGTACGGCTGGTGTTCGCGCCCGTCTTCTCCCACGTACGTCAGCCCGAAGCGTTCCGGCAGATTGAAGTCGAACTGCACCGTCGTACACTGCCACGGCCTGCCAAGCGCGTCCCTCACGTCGATGTCGATCTTCGGTCCGTAGAAAGCGCCTCCTCCTTCGTCGTACTCGTATGCGATTTCACGAGTCTCCAGGGTACGGCGGAGCGACTCCGTTGCGAGCTCCCACTGCTCGTCGCTGCCCACGGCCTTCTCCGGCCGTGTTGAAAGTCGAATGGCGAATTCGGGAAACTTGAATCTGCCCAGCAGATCAAACGTCAGGTCCAGCACGCCGTTGATCTCACGTTCCACCTGGTCGGGCCGGCAGAAGATGTGTGCGTCGTCTTGAGTAAACCCACGAACTCGCGTAAGGCCGTGCAGTACGCCGCCGCGTTCGTATCTGTAGACTGTCCCAAGTTCCCCGATGCGCATCGGCAGGTCCCGGTAGCTACGCAGCCCGTTTCTGTAATATATGATGTGGAACGGACAGTTCATCGGCTTGAGGTAGTAGTCCTGACCCTCCGTTTCTACCGGGGCGAACATGTTCTCGCTGAAGAAGTCCAGGTGACCGCTTGTCTGCCACAGCGTGGAACGGCCGATGTGAGGCGTGTACACCAGGTCGTAACCTCGCTGGAAGTGCATCCGCTTCCACAGGTCTTCCACAATTCCACGAACGCGAGCCCCCTTCGGATGCCAGATCGTAAGCCCCGGCCCTATCTCCTCATGGATTGAGAATAGGTCCAACTCTCGCCCCAGAACGCGATGGTCCCTGCGCCGGGCCTCCTCCATCCGCTCTAAGTGGGCCACCATTTCCTCTTCCGATTCGAATGCGGTGCCGTAGACTCTCTGAAGCATCTGCCGGCTCTCGTCACCGCGCCAGTACGCGCCCGCCACGCTCAGCAGTTTCAAGGCCGGTATCTTCCCCGTGGATTTCACATGCGGACCGGCGCATAGGTCCTCGAAGTCGTGGTGCCTGTATGTCGAGATCGCCTCCTCATCTGGAATCTCATTGATGATTTCCAGTTTTAGTTGCGATTCCGAATACAGGTCATTCGCCTCCTCGCGACTCAACTCCCGGTACACGAACTCATAGTCGTCCCGTATCGTGGCGCGCATGATGCTCTCGATCTGCTCAAAGTCCTCGGGAGAGAACGTGTGGCTTGAGAGAAGATCGTAGTAGAAGCCGTCTTCCGTCGGCGGGCCAATGCCCAACTGCGTGTCCGGGTGAATCTGTGTGATTGCGTCTGCCATCACGTGAGCGGCCGAGTGCCGGATCCGCGCACGCAACTCTGATAGTGGAATTTGGTGACTTTGTTCTTCTGACATTGTGTTACCTCGTTTCGGCTACTGCGACAGGCCATACGGTCCGGCGCTATGAGTTCACGGAAGATGGACGTGAAAAGCCTCCCGCTTACATGTAGCGCATGCGGGAGGCTACGTAGTCAAGACGATCGTATTCGAGAGGGGTGCTATGCGGTTCCCAAGCGGAGGATCCCTTACCTGAACATACTCTTATCAGATTCTAGCCATCTGTCGAACGGTCGGTCAAGGGCGTGTGCTGCCTGGTGTCGCATTTGTGGCCAGGCCGCGACTGAGGACGCACCTAATGAGAGCAGCCTCGCCAACTTTGACGAGGCTGCTCCACCACATTAGTCTCTCCGGCTCAGTACCTTACTGAGTATTAACGTTGGCGCACACCGCGTACACCGTGAGCGTCCAATGTTCGGCGGTTGAGTTTACCTCAATGGCACCTGCCTCCCAACCAGCGGGCACCTGCCCCGTCACTCCTATCGGACGGGTCATCACTATGGCTACGTTGCCACCGTGAGCGCCGGAAAGCGCCGCCCCGCCCGAGACTGCGGACAGGCCTTCGCCAGCCGTTGCGCACTCCACTGATCCGCTCTTTGTTCCCGGATTGTCGACATCGTCCACGGCAAAGACTGCAGTCACTATCCGGAGGCCGAATATCCCTGACTCACCGCGGTTGCCTTGGGGACCGTGTGGACCGGCTGCTCCGGTCTGGCCTACTGGCCCGCGCAATCCCTGCGGTCCCTGCGGCCCTTCAGGCCCTTGCGGTCCCTGCGGTCCTGGCGGCCCCTGTGGTCCTGGGCCACCCTGCACACCCTGCGGTCCCTGAGGTCCGGGAGGTCCACCCTTACCCTGCGGCCCTTCAGGCCCTTGCGGTCCTTGCGGTCCGGTGTCGCCCTTGACGCCGCGTGCGCCAATGGGTCCCTGTGGGCCGGTGGGTCCCTGTGGGCCTATCGGACCTGGCGGTCCGCCTGGAGTTCCCGGTTCACCCTGCGATCCTTCCGGTCCTGGATCTCCCAGCGATCCCTCTTCGCCCTGGTCACCTTGGTCACCTTTCTCGCCAGGGTCGCCCTGGGGTCCTTGTGGTCCTCCGGGATCGCCCAGATTACCTTTCTCGCCAGGGTCGCCCTGCGGCCCTATGGCGCCTCGTCCCCCGGCCGGGCCTCGTTCCCCCTGGTCACCTATGGGCCCTGTCGGCCCTGTCGCGCCCGGAGCGCCAGGAGAGCCGGGCTCCCCCTGAACGCCTTGTGAGCCCTGAGCCCCCGGCTCGCCCGGCGACCCTTGATCTCCCACACAAGCGGAGACCGTGAGCGCCATGACGGCCAAAAGGGCGGCAGTTCCGAGCCACCATCTGTATGTCATGAATCTGGAAAAAGCTTTAATGATTACACCCCCCTGCGGTTTGCAGAATTCTACACCCAAGTTACGGTTGTTGAACTAGTATAGTCAAGTCAATAGCAAGTACGGATTTTAGCACTTGTGTACTATTTTACTTGAACCATCGTCGCCTGCCTATGTCGTCTGCTCCAATCTGGCTGGTTCTGGACGTTTCTTGTTTACTAAATGTTGTCTTCGCGGCAGCTAGTCGTCGCTAGAGAGCGCGACGCTACTTCTCTCGCCAGGGCAGCCTCCACAGACCCAGCGCCATCGTCCCTAGACCGAACCCCGCTAGTACCATCGTTTCCATGATAACGTCCGTGTGCCCGGATAGCGACGACGTGATTCCGTCCGTGGCGTACGTCATCGGCGATGCGTAGCCGAGCCAACGCAGCAGAAGCGGAGCCTGTTCCATGCTGAAATACACTGGCGATATCAGCGCTAGTACCATCCCCAGGAACCCGGCCAGGATGTTGCCCACGGGCAGCGAAGGCGCGAAGCTCACGATGAACAGCGTCAGCCCGGTCATCGAAAGCACTGCCAGCAGCAGCGCAGGCGCGACCGTCCACGTTACCGACATGTCGACGCGCGCGGCCAGCGCGAACCCGAAGAGCGCTGCCACCGCAACGCAGCCCATCATGCACGAATACAGGAGCGATCCAAAGACGTAGGCTGCTTTCGACACTGGCATCGTGATGATCAGCTTCAGGTTCCCCATGAACCGTTCCGAAACGAAGTACTGGCCCACCAGTGTGCCCGAGCTGAACGCCACCCCGAACACGAGCGTCCCCGCCATAACACGCCGTATCGCCTCCGGGTCGTCCGCCACGAGTGAGCTTGTCAAGTAGAACAGCGGCAGCGGCAGAGCGATCGGCGCTAGGATGAACACGTACCATGACTTTACGAAACCTAGCGTCTTGATCTGAGTGACCGTGAACACGTCTCATAGGAACTTCATCGGACCGGAAGTGCGCAGAACATAGCCGCCCGTCACTAGCATCTCAGCAGGCGCCATCTAGGGTGCCTCCCGGCTCCGTTAGGGTTAAGTACACGTCTTCGAGAGTCGCCCCCTGGAAACCGAATACTCAGTGATGCCCATTGACCTTACCCGTTCAACCAGTTCCCCATCGTCCGAACCGAAGATCGTCTCCTCATCGCCCGGATAGCCCGCGCGCATGAACGTAATCTTGAACTCCAGGTTGTGAGCCGTCCTGAGGTTCTTCAGCGTGTCGAGCGCAGCCAGCCGCCCCTTCAGAATTATGCCAATCGTGTCGCTCAGGGCCTCGGCCTCTTCCATGTACTGGGTAGTTAAGCACGGTGCGGCCCTCCCGCTTGTACTCGCGGATCAGCGCCCACAGGTCGCGTGGCGACCGTGGGTCGAGGCCGGTCGTTGGCTCATCCAGCACCAGCACTGGCGGCTCGGCGCACGTTGCGATGCCGTTCATCACACGCCGTTTGAGTCCGCCGGAAAGCGTCTGCGTCGCCTTGTCGGCGTGCTCCTCCAGGCCCAGCGACCGGACTAGCTCGTCCGCGCGCGCCCTCGCCCGTCGCCCCGGAAGCCCGCGCATCTTGCCTAACAGCCGGAAGTGCTGCTTTGCCGATAGGTCCCAGTACAGCCCCGCGTCCTGAGGCACTACCCCCAGCAGCGCCTTGACCGCGTTCGGCTCCGACACCGGGTTGAGTCCCAACACCCTGATCTCGCCCGATGTCTGGAGCAGTTCAGTTGTTATATGGCGTACCAGCGTGGTCTTGCCTGCACCGTTCGGGCCTAGCAACGTCAGAATCTCGCCCTGTTTGATCGTTAGCGAGACATCCCGGTTCGCCCATGTACCATCGGCGTACCGTTTGCTGACGCCCTCAGTTCTCATCGCTTCGCTCGACCCACGCTGGCCTTTTGCCATTGAGGCGGCAGAGATCGTCTATGCTGCTGAGATCGCGGGTATCCCTAGCTGCGACATCAAGGCCGTGAACGCCGGAATGTCATTGTCGATTACATTCTGGACTGCTTTGAACTGGGCTTGGAGCCGGGCCTCAATGTCGTCGAACAGTTCATAGGAAGACGCAGTCGGTCGCCAGTCCGCACCCGCGACGATGCCCATCAGCTCCTTCAGGTTGGCGAATGGGCCAAACGGGACTCCCCTTGGCTGCGGACCCGTGGGCCGAAATGGAACGATAGCGTTCTCGGCATCCGACAACTTCTCCCGAATGCGTGAGGCCTCCTCTCTGATAGCCTGACCATAGCTGGCAGCCTGCTTGTCCCACCGGTCTACCTGCCCCTTCAGCGACCGTATTTCAAGCACGCGGTCTCTCGTCTCCTCGTACTTGTCGCGTATCCGAAGCTGAAGAGCTAGTTGGTCGTCCATGTCCTGTTGGCTGGCATCCGAACGCGGGTCCAAAAGGACCTCCAGCGTCGCGGTACGCCACTCTCCTTCCGCTCTGAGCCTGACTGTGTATCTCCCAGGAACGGCTAGGGGAGCGATGGTCGCCGCTGCGAACGGACTCGGCGCCCACGTCTCCTCGGGAAGATTCTCGGATGCCCCGTGGCGCAGGTCCCAGTACATGCGGTTCAGACCTTGCCTGGCGCCAAGTAAGTCGCAGCCCTCAGAGCGAGTCGATAACTTCCGGATGACAGTGCCGCTGGCGTCCATGATCTCGATCGAGACCTCGTCCTCTGGCTCCTCGTCGAGGCGGAAATCGATCGCTGCACCCTCAGGCGGGTTAGTTCCGGCGTCCAGCCCTATCTTGGCTGTTCTTCCGTCTTCGGATTCCGTCTCCAGCCAGGATGCGGGAGATCCCATGATCTCACTGGAATAGTGTTTCCCCACGCCCGACTGTGTCCTCGATCCGGCCTGGCGCATAAAGCGTATCGCAGGCCGCGGCTCGAACAGGTGCGGACCTGTTGGCGCACCCTCTCCAGACTGTCGGAGCGGCGTCAGGTCGTCCAGCACCCAGAACGAGCGCCCGTGCGTGGCAACCACCAGGTCTGCGTCCTTCAACTCCAGATCATAGATGGGCGCCACAGGAAGGTTGAGCTGCAGCCGATGCCAGTTCTCTCCGTCATCGGTCGTAAAGTACACTCCTGTCTCTGTGCCCGCGTACAGAAGGCCCGGCCTCTCTGTGTCCTCCCTTACCACGCGCGTGAAGTTATCGTCCGCTATGCCGCTGACGATAAGCGTCCATGTTGCCCCGAAGTCACTCGTCTTGAAGAGAAACGGCCGGTTGTCGTCCAGCATGTATTTCGTCGCTGCCATGTAGGCCGTGCCTGCCTCGTGGGAAGACGGTTCGATGAATCTCACCATCGCCCACTTTGGCAGCCCTTCCGGCGTAACGTCGTCCCACGTCTTGCCGCCGTCTCTCGACACGTGAACAAGCCCGTCGTCGGTCCCCGCCCACAGCAGCCCTCGCTCTAACGGAGACTCGGCAAATGCATAGATCGTGCAATAGACCTCCGCCCAAGGGCCCTCCGAAGTTATCGACCCGGACAACTCCTGCTTGGATGGATCGTTCCGCGTCAGGTCCGGGCTGATCGCCTCCCAGGTCGTCCCTTCGTCCGTCGACTTGAAGGCCATGTTCCCCGTCGCGTACAGCGTGTCTGCGTCGTGCGGCGAAATCAGGACCGGGAACTCCCACGCGAAACGGTATTTGTGCTCCTTCGCCGGCGTGTTGTCGTAATACTCCGGCCACAACTTGATGACCCTCACTTGGCCGGTCCGATGGTCGTACCGAAGGAGCGAGCCGCCGGGATACGATGAGTAGACGACGTTCGAGCCCGTCGGCTTGACCGCCACCTTGCCGCTCTCGGAAAGCCCGATGGTGTGACAATCGTCCCACGTTATGAAGCCCTTGACCGAGCGGCTTGGGACGCTGATGGCGCTGTTGTCCTGCTGCGCGCCGTAGACGCGGTACGGAGTCTGGTTGTCGGCTACCACCGAGTAGAGCTGTGCCGTCGGCTGGTTGTAGACTGAACTCCACGTGTCGCCGCCGTCATAGCTGACGCAAGCGCCTCCGTCGTTCGCCTCTATAATCCGCTCCGGGTCCGACTCGTCGATCCACAGGTCGTGGTGATCGGAGTGCGGCATGTTGATCTTCTCGAAGGTTTTGCCCCCGTCGATCGATCTCATCGCATGGACCGCAAGCACGTACACCGTGTCTTCGCTCGCGGGGTCGGCGAACACGTGTGTGTAGTACCACGGCCTGTTGCGGACATCCTCGCTGTCGTTGACCTTGATTCACGACTCGCCTCCGTCGTCGGACCGGAACAGCCCCCCGTCCGAAGCCTCGATCAGCGCCCACACCCGACCTGTCCTCGCAGGCGATACCGCCACGCCTATTCGTCCGACAACCCCCATTGGAAGCCCCGGCCGGCGCGTGATCTCCTCCCACGTGTCGCCGCCGTCGGTCGAACGGTGCAGCCCGCTGCCTGGGCCGCCGCTGTCCATCGCCCAGAAGGAGCGTCGGGCCTCCCACATCGATGCGTACAGCACCCGAGGATTGTGCGGGTCAATCGACAAGTCCGCCGCCCCGGCGTCTTCGCTCTCGTAAAGCACGTTTTCCCACGACTCGCCGCCGTCCCTAGATCGGAAGATGCCGCGCTGCCCGCTCGGCCCGAACGCGTGCCCGAACGCCGCCACATACACCAGGTCGGGATTGGTCGGATGGACGCGAACTCGGGAGATGTGGCGCGTGTCCTCCAGGCCCACGTGCTTCCACGTCGCGCCCTCGTCAGTCGACCGGTACACGCCGTCCCCGTGCGTGACGTCGTTGCGGATGCAGGTCTCGCCCATTCCCACGAACACCACGTTCGGGTCCGACGGCGCAACGGCCATCGCTCCCACAGACGCCGTCTTCAGGTACCCGTCCGACACGTTCTGCCAGTACGTCCCGCTGTCCGTCGACTTCCACACGCCGCCGCCTGCCGATCCGAAGTAGAACACTCTACGGTCTGCCGGGTCTCCTGCGACCGCGACTACGCGCCCGCCCCTGTAGGGTCCGATGCACCGCCACTCCAACGCGCCCTCTAGCCTGTCGATCACAGTTCGAGAACCTGACCTCATATCACCAGACCGCCTTTCGTGTGAGTCGCTGTTCCGCATGACGATAGCGGGCAGCGAGCATACCGGCAATGCCTAAGCCAGGCCTGGAATAGGGGAGCTGAGTGCGCCGGTTGGGCTATCCGCTGTCAACAAGTGGCCCGCCTTCAGGCGTCGGCGCCGGCTTTACTCCGCTGACACCTCGTTGAGTCTCCCGGTGGCGCTGTCAAGAATGAAGCCGTGAGTCTGGTCCTTCCTGGGAATGAAAGGACTGGCTTGAATTCGGGCCATCGACTGTCGGACGTTCTGCTCCAGGTCTCCGAACGCCTCCAGCGCGAACGGAGGCCGGAGGCCGGTGTCAACTTCGATTGCGTCCTTTACGTCATTGTCCCTGAAAGTGAGCATTCCGCAGTCCGTGACGTGTATCAGGACTATGTTGTGGGTGCCCAGCAGGCGTTGCGAGATCACCAGCGATCGGATCACGTCGTCGCTGACAATCCCTCCCGCGTTGCGTATCACGTGAGCGTCCCCCGGGTTTAAGCTCAAGTTCTTGTAGACGTCGAGCCGCGCGTCCATGCAAGCCACGACCGACAGTCGGCGCTCCGGAGGGCCGTGCAGATCGCTCCCATCGGAATTGTTCGCATATCGGGCGTTGTTCTTCAGGAGCTCGTCGGTCTCAGACACTTCGACCTCCTGACCGGCTCTGAAAATCGCCTGTTTACAACGTATCGGACGAATTCACGTTCAGGCGCCAAGTCAACATCGCCTACGCAGTCTTGAGAATCTATGCTTGCTTACTGGTCCACCACCGAACCGTCCACGCTCAGCCGAGTCTTCACCGGCCGCGGCGTCGGCGGGTGCCGCTCGGCTGCCCCCTCCGCCAGCTCGACGCCGATGCCCGGCGCGTCCGGCACGATCAGGAACTCGTCCTCGCACGTCAGCGCCGACTTTACGATCTCGCTCTTCGGCGGCTCGTGTTCGCCTGTCGGCAACTCTTGGATCGCGAAGTTCGGGATGCACGCTGCAAGCTGTACGCAGGCCGCCGTGCTAACGGGGCTCAGAGGGTTGTGTGGCACCACGCCAACATAGTGGGCCTCCGCTAGCGCCGCGATCTTCTTCGCGTGGCTGATGCCCCCAACCATGCACACGTCCGGCCGCACGTACTGGACCGCGCCGCGTTTCAGCAGCATCTCGAATTCGTGGATTGTGTGCAGCCGCTCCCCCGTCGCTATCGGGATCGAGATGTTGTTCGCCACCAGCTCCATCGCGTCGAAATTGTCCGGCAGGATCGGGTCCTCGTAGAAGTACGGGTGAAACTCTTCGATACCTCGCGCCAGCGCAATCGCTTCCGCCGGACTTAGCCGGCGATGAATCTCGATGCATAGGTCCACGTCGTTCCCCACCGCGTCCCTGTACGCGCCCACCGTCTCGATAGCGTCACGCATCTTGTCCGCGTGAGTCTTGAAGAACGGCACGTCGACCCCTTCGTCCAGGAATGGCGTCAGGTGCCCCACCGCTGTGAATCCTTGGGCCTTCGCGTCCTTCACGCCCTGGATCAGCTTTTCTTTCGTATCTCCAAACACGTGGTAGTAGACGCGCGCCTTGTCCCTCGTCTTCCCGCCCAGGAGCTGGTACACCGGCACCCCGAAGTGCTTCCCGGCAATGTCCCACAGCGCGATGTCTATTGCGCTGATAGCGCCCATGATCGCCGCACCCCGGAAGTGGCTGAACCGCGCCATGTACTGCCAGTGGTGCTCGATCCTCAGCGGGTCTTGCCCCACCAGGTACTTCGCGAACTTCTCGATCGCCGCCTGTGACGCCTCTAGGAACCCCCACGCGCCCGACTCGCCCAGCCCCGTGATTCCCGCGTCCGTGTGTACCTGCGCCAGCAGGTATCGATCAACAGGTATAGCCTCGACAGCCGTAATCTTCATCGTGAAAACCTACTCCATGATTTCGTCTTCTCTGAACTTTGTCCACGAGTCGAACACCGGAAACGGCGCCGGCAAGGCGCCATCCGGATCGCTCAACTTGAACGAGATGCTCTCGCTGTCGAACACGTTCCTGATCGAAATGGAAAAGCCGGACGGCTCAATGCAGTCCTCGCACTTCGTTGGGAACGCCTGAACGGCTCTCGGATCGATAGGGAAGATCGTGACTTCCGAGACCTCACCATGCTTCTCAATGCGGTAGTCCTTAGCCGTGATCTCCCACTCGTTCACTGCATGACCGTCCTCGGCATACTGTGCCCACACGCTCATCCCGTCAAAGAAGTCGAGGACGATGCCCTTCCTGGGACTCGCGTCCAACGAAGGTTCGAACTGGCGGAACGAGCGATCTATCAACGCAGCCTTCACCCGCTCCTCTTCCTCTCCGGTAAGCGGCTGAGGCGACTCACTCTCCACGCACGAAATCACGGAAATGAGGACCCACGCAAGCACGGCTAGTGTCAGCCATCGCTTCATTGGTGCCTCCCAACATGACCCTGCTTTGTTTGCCATGGGCTGGATATCCTCCAGGGGGCACGCCCTCGGTTCTCCACGGCCCATCGGGTCCTGGCTATGGTACAGAGAACGGGTTTAGCGTCTTGAGCTCTGGGAACTGGGAGAAATCACGGTCCCGAGTGAGCAGTGCATCCACGCCATGCGCAACGCAAATTGCCGCGATTCGCGCGTCGTGAATCACACCGCCTCGCACCCTAGGCCTTCGCACAAACCTCCCAAGTATCTCCAGGAAGTTCTCAGTCTCACCAATGAAGACTACCGTAGGACAGGATGCCCACACAGACAACTGCTCCCAGCTCTGCTCAGGTGTTGAAGCATTGTCCTTCCAAATTCTGCGGTTTGTAACTACGCTAAGAAACTCGTAACAGCAGGGCCACGGAATTGCCCAAGTAGCGTCGCCTTCCGTAAGCGAGCGCATGGAATCTCTTGCCTCAGGATGATCGGGCAACTCACGCCTATGGGCGTAGACGAGAACGTTGGTGTCTACTGCAATCACGTGACCGGTCGGTCGTTGTAAATAATGTCGCGGAGCTCATCCCACGAGTAGGACTCAAGGGGATTTGGACCACCGGGAGTCCCCACGCTCTTGTCGAGCAGCTTGTACGGCTCACGCTTGGCGCCGGCTTCAAGCGCAAGCCTTATGCCTTCTTCCACTACGGCTCTCAATGGTTGCCCTGTTTTCTTGGCGTGACGCTTGGCGCGCTTCAGTAGTTCATCATGAATGTCTATAGTCGTCTTCACGATTCCCATATTACCCATATCGATAATTATGGGCAACCCATATCGTGACCAATGTCTGCCGAGCTCCCCCTCTCCTCACCCCAGCACGCGCGAGACCTCCTGCCCGAGCACCAGCGCGCTCGTCAGGAACACTACCGCCACCACTGCCCTTCTGAACAGTGCCTCGTCCATCCCTCTCGTCAGCAGGTTGGAAAGCCCTAACCCTGCGAGAACCGCCGGGACTGCGACGCCTACCAGGATTAGCCGCTCCACCGTGTACAGCCCGGCGAGCGCGTAGCCAACGGCCGCCGTAGAGCCAACGATCAGGAAGAACACCGCCGCCGCGCACCGGACTCCGTCTCTCGTACCGCCCCTGGCAAGGAGCATGAGTGCTATCAACGGCCCTCCTACGCCGGTCGCGTTGATGAACGTGCTGCCAACGAAGCCTGCACCCAGCATCGGCCACCTGCCTACCGTTGCCGGCGCTCTGACGTTAAGCGCCACTACGGCGGCCAGCGCCAGTATTAGTATCGAGATCGTTATGCGCATCACCGACGGGCTGGCCAGCCACAGCACCAGCACTCCGCCCGGCACGCCTGCCAGCCCAGCCGCGATCATTGGCGCCGTCTCGCGCCGGTCGAGGCTACTTCTCGTATGCCATGCCAGTCCCGCAAACACGAACAGCCCCGCCGTATTGACTATCAGGACGCTCGTCTGAGGCTCGAACGCTAGCAGAAGAATTGGGGATCCTGTGACCCCGATGCCAAAGCCGACCGTGCTGTAGACCGTGGAGGCGATGAGCATGACCGCAACGGTGAACGCGACTTCCGCGCCGGTCGGCATACGCTGGTTCAGACTCCTTGGGCGGGTGCAGGTCAGGGGAGCGGGGAGTATACCACGCTCGTTTTCTCTTGCCCGCCGCCGCTACCCAAACAATTGCCACGCACGAACTACAGTGCTAACATAGGCTTGGAAATGCAATCATTAAGAATGCGGAGTCGGCTACGGGATGGAACACGAACACGATAGAATGGCGCATTGATTCGCCAGTCAAACCTCTAGATGTCCGCATTTGACCGGAATAGACCGCCTGCGGAGCCCCCTCCGCCCCCGACCAACTACGATTTGTCCGCATTTAGCCGGGTGACGCTGACATGAACTTGCCGTCTGGCATAATGCCTTCCTGGGCGGTTCCGTTTCATAGAATGGTCGCAGGCATCTCGTGAACCTGAAGGAGCATCCTGGCCTATGTGCATCGTTGATCACAGTGAAGTACCCGAGAGCCCGTGGCGCCCCAACTACCGCATGTGGCACTTGGTAGGCCCAAGCCAGAACGTGGCCGTGACCTTGGACTACAGCCGGGTCGGCACCGGAGCCGGCACGCCACTGCACGTCCACGAGGACGATGAACTGATCACCGTGCTCGAAGGCGAACTTGAGGTGAGGGTAGGGGACGCCGTGCTGAAGGCGGGCCCGGAGAACACGATCGTCGTCCCCAAGGGCACCGTCCACGGGTTCACTAGCGTGTCCGAGGAAGACTCGCGGGTAATCACGTACTTCCCAGTCCCGGACCCGTTCGCCCGCACAACTTACGTTGAAGGAGGCCCGGCCGCTGGCTCTGGGTCATAGCCCACGTGCTGAGTCCCGCAAGTCCGTCCGCTACCTGTAGCCCGGCGTGTACTCCGCTGGCGTCACCGTTGTGACTATGCCGTCTGCGTAAAGGTCGTCGATCTCCGCCTCTGTGTAGCCCGCCTCCTGCAGCACCTCCCGCGTGTGCTCGCCCAGCAGTGGCGTTGACCTCCCGCGTATTGGCCTCGTGTTCGCGAACCGCACCAGTTGGGCCGAGTACCACGTCCGGCCCCACACTGGATGGTTGTGTTCGACTAGCTGCCCGTTCGCCTTAGTATGCTCATCTTCGAAGTACCCCGGAATCTGCCCCGTCGCTACCGGCGAGCATCCAACACCCGCTCCCTCCAAACGCCCCAACGCTTCACTTATGGTCATCCCGCCGAAAGCCTTAGACAACTCCCCGGCAAGTGGTCCGTCGTTGGCTTCCCGCACGGCTAGGTCTGCAAATCTTAGGTCCTCAGCCAGCCCTTCAACGCCCAGCGACTTGCAGAGAGACTTCCATAAGACCTCGGTCTCCGCAGTTATGTATATCCAGCCGTCGGATGCCTCGTAGAAGCGGTGCAGAGCGCTCAGGCCGTAATGCCCCGCATCGGCTTCTCGCTTGGGTGGCTTGCCTTCATACTTCAGGAACCGGTCGCCATTCACCACCGCCCCGGCGTTAAGAAGGTTGGTGTCGGACCGCTGGCAGACCCCTTCGCGCTCCCGCACGAACAGCGACAGGATTGCGCCCAGCGCCGCCATCCCTCCCGCTGTGTAGTCGGTTGGCGCCTGCCAGGCCAGGAAGATTGGGGGATTATCTCGGCCGCCTTGGTTGCGCTGAAGCCCCGTCAATGCCTGAGCTAACGGGTCAAGGCCGGGCCTGTGGTCGTACGGCCCGTCTGGGCCGAACGCCGTCACATAGGACTCCACAAGCCGAGGGTTTCGGTCCTTCATGCCCTCTCTGCCGACTCCCATGCGCCGGATAGTCCCCGGCCGCGTGTTCGCCACTACAACGTCCACCGTCTCTGCGATGCGATGCGCGGCACGGCGTCCATCTGGGCTGCTCGCGTTCATCCCGATGCTTCGTTTGTTCGCATTGCCGGACACGAAGAACCGGTGCTCTCCCGGCCTGGATATCTCCCCGGCGAGAGGTTCCATCTTGATTACGTTCGCCCCGAGCGAGCCAAGGTACATGCCGATGACCGGCCCCGCGATCACATTCGACACTTCCAGCACTCGGACGCCGTCCAGCGGTGGTGCCATCTCAGGCTCGGTCTCCTTGAACCTGGGCACGGCTTCCGGCTCCTGCTCCAGCTCGGCAAGTATCGCGTCAGTATCCTGTCCCGGCGCGTGGGCTGCCGTGCGTATCCGGCCGGGCGTCTCAGACAGCTTGATGGGAAGCCCCATCTGGGTGACCTCACCCACTTCTGGGTCTGGAAGTCGCACCACCATCCCGTTGTGCAGGACCTGCGGGTCCTGCATCCCTTCCTCCACCGTCCGCGCCCGCATGAACGGGACGTCGGCCTCCTCGAAGATGACCTCCCACTCGTGGGCAGGCCTTGTCCCCATCGTGTCCGCCACAAGGTCGTGCAGTTTGCGGCGGTCCTCCTCGTCCCTCGGTACGAGCCTCCTGGGGTCGTCAGGCGGTCCGGGTATCTGGTCGTATATGCCCATTACTGCGGCTGCAATCTCTGCGAACCCGGTATGTATGCAGGCGATCTGGAGATATTCGCCGTCCTGGCACCTGAATACGCTGTAGAATGGGTTCCCGCCCGATGGCGTGCCTGTGTACTTGGTCAGTTCCTTGTTATCGGCCTTGAACTGGCTGGCCGGGATCAGCGCACCGGCAAGCAAGGAGACATCCATTGAGCGGCCTGTACCAGACCGCTGGCGTGCGACCAGAGAAGCTGTAATGCCCTGCGCTGCCATGAGTGCGGCGTTGATGCTGGGCATCGGATGTGTAACGTACGATGGGCCGGGCCTGAAAGTTGGCGCCGCGCCTGAAATCCCGGCGCGTGCCATCACCAACTGCTCGTCCGGGTCGCAGTCCCGCAGGGGACCCCGCTTACCGTAGCCTGTGATTGAGCAGTGGATCAGTCCCGCGTTGATTGACCGCAGTCTCTCGTAGTCGACAAGCCGCTGGTACGCTGAGGTCGGGCTGAAGGTCTCGACGATAACATCGGCCTTGCGGACCAGCTTGTCGAAGACGACTAGCTCAGTTGATCCATCGTTGTTCAGCCCTCGAAGTGCCCGGGCGAGATCGAGAGTCAGGCTCTCTTTGCCGCGGTTCCAGATGTGATAGCCAACCGGCCTGGGATGCTCAGGCTCGGAGGCATCCTCCACCCGAATTACTCGAGCGCCGTTGTCGCACAGGAACATCGCAGCCAGCGCGCCTGCCATGCCGCGCGTGAGGTCTACTACGGTTATACCGTCAAGCGCACTGGGCATCGTAGAATCTTGAGACGATTGTGTCCCCGAGGGCGACGATCGTTCCAGCGGTCTGCACTTTCCTTCTGACCCCGAATCCCATGTTTCAGAATTCGGGACAGCCGCTTACATTCCCCTTGATGGTTAGTCGGTCGTATGACCTGCAATCAATAGTCCCCTCACCCTGATGGGAGAGGGCTAGGATGAGTGTGAAACTTATGGTTACGGCAACGACGCCCCGTCGGTCGAAGCCTGAAAGAACAAGCCCCGCCGTGAGCGTCTGGTAATGTCAGCCTTACAGGCGCTGCCGCACCGCCGCCCTAAGCTCCTTGACTCTCGTCAGGTCCGGGAACTTTCCGTCCTCATCAGCCTTGTCGTATATCTTGTCCCCATCGGCGTACACCTTAAGCAAGCCACCGCCTGCCGGGGTGACTTTGATTGCGACGTCCGCGCCGCCCTCCGCGAAGATTTCGTTGGCCATCCAGGCCATTACGCCATGATGGCTTCAAGGCACGCAGTAGATTATCTCGACCTCTATCTTGCCTTCTCCGGACACGGTCTGCCTCCTCGGTGTTTGGTCTCAGCTTCATGCTATTGCGGTGTCTCGCTCAACGTACCGCCTACCAGCTTAGCGGGTTGGAAGCTAACATAGGGTGCAATCGCTGTCAAAACTCCCCTGTGGATCGCCGCCTCAGACGTTCGATCCGGGCAAGCGCGGTTCCAGCTTGGCGCGGACTTCTGGATTGACTAGCGACATCGGCCACTCTCCTCGCAAAATGCGTGCCGCCTCCTGGCCCGCTCGCAGAAGTCCCCGCTCTATAGACAGCGGCGAACTCCCCGCGCTGTGCGGTGTTGTGACAACGTTGCTCATCGATAAGAGAGGGTTGTCCATAGAAGCCGGCTCCTGCTCGAACACGTCGAGACCTGCCCCGGCGATCTCTCCGTTCTCCAACGCCGATATCAGGGCTTCTTCGTCAACCGTTCCCCCACGGCAAGTGTTGATGAAGTATGCGGTCGACTTCATCTTTTGGAAAAACGTCTCGCCCGCCAGTCGCCATGTGCTGTTGTTCAGTGGAACGTGCATCGAGACGAAGTCAGATCGACCTGCGAGCTCGCCAAGGCCGCTAACCAGTTCCACGCCGTAGTCATGCGCGGTCCACGGCTCGATATACGGGTCATACGCGATCAAATCCATCCTGAACCCGGAAGCCCTTCGGGCCGTGGCCTTCGCTATGTTCCCAAATCCCACCATGCCAAGCGTTTGACCGTACACTGCGCCCACATTCTCCCTTTCCGCTTCGGCGTCCTCCCACTGACCGGACTTTATGAGCGCATCCATCTGCAACATGCGGCCGGAGCATGCCAGGATCAGCATGAGCGTGTGGTTAGCTACCTCCTCGATGCACATGTCAGCCGTGTTGACTACCATGATCCCGCGTTCCGTCGCGGCCTCGTGGTCGATCCTGTCGAATCCGTGGCTCACCGTCACTATGGCCTGTGCGGTATCGATGCCTGCAATTACCTCGTCAGTAATTCCGGATGCGTATGCCACTATCAGATCGGCGCCCCTTACTGCCGAGACCGCCTCCGCGACATTGTGAGGGTCGTGCATTTCTAGCTCGTAGTTGAGGTTGCCGAGACCCTTCCTCACCGTCGCGACGTTTGGCTTACCTTCGGCGATCAACGTGATCCTGTAGTTCGTCATGACTCCTCACCGCGGTCCGGTACCATGGGCAAGTGTTGACAGTGCCTCGACTACGGTGCCCAACTCCTCTTCGGTCGTGAAGAACGCGACCGAAACTCGCATTGCTGTTTGTCTTAACGCAGGCCGGCCGAGAATTCGCCACCCTTCCCACATCCGCTTGTTCAACTCGTCGCCCGCAAGGCCTTCCACTGAGAACGTTACGATACCTGTCGAAACGCTCGAGTCCTCAGGACTTCTAAGCGAGACCCCGGGGACCTCAGCGATAGCGGCTTTGAGTTGCCCGGTTAGGTCTTGGACCCGCTCCCTCACGTTCTCCATTCCAAACGACGACACGAACTCAATGCCCTTGGCCATGCCGCTGTACACCGGGTAGGGGCGGCCGCCAAACTCAAACCGGCGCGCCGAGTCGTGGAAAGTCAACTCGTCCGTGTCGCGGTCCCAGTCCCCGGCCGATGAACCGGTCCACGAGACTTCCAGCCGGTCTATCCACTCATCCCTCACGTACAGCGCTGCCACGCCAGGACCTCCTAGGCACCACTTGTTTGCTCCCCAGGAGTAGAAGTCGGCCCCAATTTCCCGCAGGTTCATGGGAAATTGCCCGGCGGCCTGCACGCCGTCGAACGCCACCGGCACGCCCTTGTCGTGCGATAGCTGGCACATCTCCTTGGCGGGAAGTAGTCGGCCCGTGTCTGTAGTCACGTGGCTGGGCGCCAGCAACCTCGTGCGGCTCGTGAGCAGGCCGTCCAAGCACTCAAGCAGCCTGTCGTCGTCGTCGAACAACGGCAGCTTCTTGATTCTGATGCCGGACCGCTTGGCTAGGTTGAGCCAGACGTAGATACCGCTCGGGTGCTCTTGCTCGGTGACGATCACCTCGTCGCCCGCACGGAAGTCCATCCCGTGCGCGATAGCGCTCAGCCCTTCCGATACCGCCCGCGTCAGCGCGATCTCTCCGCCCTCGACCCCGAACAGGTCCGCTACCATCCGACGGCAGTGCTCGTAGCTCGTGGCTGTCCTCTCTCGCATCTCGGGCGTGTCGGCTCCATGCTCCATCAACGCCTCGTAGTGATCGGTTACCGCGCTCGTGACCGATCTGGGCATTGGACCGTATCCGCCCGTGTTCAGATAGACACTGTTGTGTAGCGCTGGTATCTCATCCCGGTAACTTTGGACCCTCGTCGGTGTCACGATGCCTCCCATTCTTTCTTTCGCACTTTCGCAGAAAGCAGGCCGATTATACAGCCCAACCGCCTATGCTCTAACTGACTCGCCCCTGCCTCGTCCGCATAGAGGACTTCGCACTGCTTGCCAGACCGAGAACGATAATGCCTCCATCTGCACATCTACCTCACTTGATAGGTCTCGCAAATGTCCTATCCACTCCTCAAGCTTGATTCTTAAAGCGCAGGTATTGCGGTCACCCTGTGACACCAAAATCAATGGTTACCCAGGCGCTGCTTGCACCTTGAGAACGCGCGTGCTAAAATAGGCGCATGGACAACGCTGCACAACGCGCGACCTCGCCGACATCCGGGCTCGCCCCGATGGGCATCGTCTCGGTCACTTCGCCTGCGAACGCCGCAACCGGAGCGCCGTCGCACACCGGCTTCGTCACGCCGAAGGTCACGCTGTCCTTCCGGCGCATGCCACGTCCAGCAGACGAACAGATCGCTGTAACAAAACTGTCACACTTTTTATGCTTTCCGGTTCAGTTTGGGTACTTTCAGCTATCATTTCAACCCCATTTGGTAACATCAACCGGTGCTTACCAGCTTTGGAGCGTTACGAAAAGTTACGGAATGTTACAGATTTATGGGCAAGGCGTTCTTTCCGGCGTGCATGGGCCTCTTCCACATCGTTTCTGTTGATGGGAGTACGAAGATTGGATTGCTGTACTCTGTCACTCAGAAATCTGCTTGGCGATGTCCGAGTCGGCCAGTCCCTTCTCACACTGCGCCACCCTACGGCGCCTTAGGGCACGGTCAAACATGACAGCATACCCGGCGTTTCCCACAACGCTTCCTTGACTCAGGAGATGTCTCAGTCTTTGGGTGGAGAAGAATTCAGGCGCGTGAAATCAGCCGAGCGGAGCTTGGGTGTGGTGTTCGATGACGCCGGCCTGCTGCGGCTAGCGCTCGTCCACAGCTCCTTCGTAAACGAGGTTGCAGACCAGTCGGCAGAATCAAATGAGCGCCTCGAGTTTCTCGGTGACGCTATCATCGGTGCTGTTGTAGCTGAGGAGTTGTATCGAGAACGCCCGGACTTGCGGGAGGGTAATCTTACACAACGCCGCGCAGCCGTAGTGCAGGGAAGCACTCTTGCGCGCGCCGCCAGGGATCTGTCGCTCGGCCAGTGCCTGCTAATGGGGCGCGGCGAGGAGGCCGCAGGCGGCCGCACACGTGACTCCAACCTGGCAAACGCCTTTGAGTCCGTCGTTGGAGCCCTGTTCTTGGACCAGGGCTACGCTGCAGCCCGGAACTGGGTGCTCTCTAGATTAGGGCAATACTTGGATGAGCCGGACCGGATGAACAACCCCAAGGCCGCGCTGCAAGAGGCGTTACAGGCCAGCGGGCTCCCCCTCCCGGAGTATCGGATCGTTTCCGAGTCAGGCAGAGATCACTCCCGCACCTTCACCGCCGAAGTCGTTGTGCATGGCAGAGTGGCGGGGACTGGAACCGGGTCCAGGAAGGCCCTCGCCGAACGTGAAGCGGCGCGCGGCGCCCTGAAGTCCCTTGAGGACGACTTCGTTTGACCTCGGCTAGGCGTCGATTCCCGGCACCGGGAACCGGGATGTGAGTTGCAGGACGTCGTCGGCAACTTCGCTCAACGCGGCCTCATCCTTCGCGTTCTGAAGCGTACGTATGATCAGCCGCCCTATCTCCCGCATCTCATCCGCGCCCATTCCTCGGCTCGTGACCGACGGCGTTCCAATTCGGACGCCGCTCGTAACGCGCGGTGGCTTGGGATCGTAAGGGATCGTGTTTCGGTTCAGCGTGATGTGGACCTTGCCCAAGGCTTCCTCGGCCCGCCTTCCGGTAATGTCCAGAGGTGTCACGTCAGCTAGCAACAGGTGATTGTCGGTGCCGCCTGATACAAGCCTGACCCCACCGGTTGTCAGCTCCGCGGCCAGCGCCCTGGCGTTGGTCCTGATGTTCCTCTGGTACTGCTTAAACTCAGGTTTGAGCGCCTCGCCGAATGCAACGGCCTTGGCGGCGATCGTGTGCATCAGCGGCCCGCCCTGCTCGTTGGGGAACACGCCTCTATCGATGTCCCTGGCAAGCTCGGACGTGCTCAGTATGAACCCGCCTCGGGGACCCCGCAGCGTCTTGTGCGTCGTCGAAGTAACGATGCCTGCATGCGGCACTGGCGATGGATGCTCCCCCGCCGCGATCAGGCCGGCGATGTGCGCCATGTCCACCATCAGGACGGCGCCGACCTCATTGGCTATCTTGCCGAATCTCTCGAAGTCTATGATTCTCGGGTACGCGGTCGCACCAGTGATGATTAGCTTGGGCCTGTGCTCTTTCGCGAGCGCCGCCACCTCGTCGTAGTCGATCAACTCCGTCTCCGGGTCCACACTGTACGGTACGAAGTCGTACAACTTGCCCGAGAAGTTGACTGGGCTGCCGTGCGTGAGATGCCCTCCCTGGTCCAACTGCAGTCCCATGACCTTGTCGCCCGGTTCAAGGACAGCGAAGAATGCGCCCATGTTCGCCTGCGCACCGCTGTGAGGTTGCACGTTGGCATGATCGGAGCCGTAGAGCTGTATCGCCCGGTCTATCGCCAGCGACTCTGCCACATCCACGAATTCGCATCCGCCGTAGTAACGCCGGCCGGGATACCCCTCGGCGTACTTGTTTGTCATGATCGAACCCTGTGCTTCTTGCACAGCCTTGCTGGCGTAGTTCTCAGAGGCAATTAGGATAATGTTCTGCTGCTGTCTCCTCGTCTCGTCCTCGATTGCCTGTGCTATCTGCGGGTCCTGCTGACGAAGTATGCTCAACGAAGTTCTCCTGGTAACGGGTTGGGTCATGCGTACTTGACGACAATTCTAGGAGTCCAGGCCTCCGGCACACAAGTGGATCGCCTTATCCGCTCGTAAAATATTGATGAGCTAACCGGCGCTATGGTAGCTTGGACACCGGTTAACAGCCTGTTCCCCGGCTTTCGAAAGGCCCCTTTTGGTAGATAGAGAAGCGATTGAAGAGGCCGTTGCCTCGATCATCGTTGCTATAGGTGATGACCCCAGCAGGGAGGGGCTTGTCGATACTCCGGCTCGTGTGGCCAGGATGTATGCGGATTTCTTCTCAGGGCTAACCATGGACCCTGCCGAGTTCCTTGCTACGGGATTCGAAGAGGGCCACAGGGAAATGGTCATCCTTCGTGACATTCCTTTCTTTTCCATGTGTGAGCATCACCTGCTGCCGTTCTACGGCAAGGCCCACGTAGGCTACATACCTAGGGGGCGTGTCGTGGGGGCCAGCAAGCTTGCACGGGCCTTAGACGCTTTGGCTCGCCGCCCGCAGATGCAAGAACGGCTGACTAGCGAGCTTGCGGACGCAATCTTCTCGACACTGAGTCCAGAGGGTGTTGGAACGGTTCTGAGCGCGGAGCACATGTGTATTTCGATGCGCGGTGTCGAAAAGCTCGGAGCTTCCTTTGTGACCTCAGCCATCCGAGGGAGCTTCAGGACTCGGTCCGAGACCCGCTCCGAGTTCCTGAGCTTGGTACAGGGGCGAGTCTAGTTTGTACAGCTCCGTTCACGCCGCCGATTTTGACGGAATAGAGAATGAGTGGGTCGACTTCTTGCCGCATGCTGCCGCGAACACCGTCTTCGTAACGCCTTGGTGGCAGAGGACGTGGTGGGAGAACTTCGGAGACGGCTGGGACCTGCAAATCACATCGTTCCGGAGCGAAGGGAACACCATCGGAATCGCACCGCTCATGTTGAAGGACGGCGAATTGCGGTTGGTTGGTGATCCGGACATTGTTGACTACCTTGACTTCCTCGTTCTGGAGGACAGGGCATCTGAGTTCTTCGGCAAGCTTTGGGAGTATGTGAATGGACTGGAGTGGAGACGTGCGGTGTTTACCGGAGTGTCTGAGGGCTCTCCTACTCTAGGCGAGTTCGTGTCGCTCGCACGAGCTGGCGGATGCCAGGTCACCATCGAAAAGGAAGACACCACGCCTCTAACCGATTTGCCTGCCTCTTGGGACGACTATCTGTTGGGGCTCACCAAGAAAAACAGGCACGAGTTGCGGCGCAAGATTCGCCGCCTTGAACGAGCGGGCGAGTTCTGCCAATACGTGCGTTCCGATCCGTCGACGCTCGACGAGGATATGGAGGACTTCTTCCGTCTCTTGAAGGCAAGCCGCTCGGACAAGGACGAGTTTCTCACGCCGGAGCGCCGCAAGTTCTTCCTGGACACTGCCGTCGAACTCGTTGGACGCCATCAGTTCAAGCTTAACTTCCTTGAATTGCACGGCGAACGCGTGGCCTGTTGCATCTCTTTCGACTATGACGGTCAATACCTCTTATACAACAGCGGGTACAACCCGGAGTACTCGTCACTGAGCGTTGGGCTGATTAACAAGGCGCTCTGCATCAAGGACGCTATCAACGAAGGAAGGCACAGATTCGACTTCCTGAGAGGTTCGGAACGCTACAAGTACGACCTCGGCGGAGTTGACCGTCTGGTTTACCGCGTGACCGTGGACAGATAGCGTGAGCGAGAAACCGCCACTCGGTGGTCCCCGTTATCTAGACGTAAACCGGCTGGCCCTAATCAGTTTCCACAGTTGCCCGTTGGCCCGTCCCGGCACCAAAGACGCCGGTGGCATGAACGTCTATGTGCTTCAGCAGGCTAGGGAACTGGGCCGCCGTGGGATTCCGACGGACGTGTACACACGCTGGCACCAGGGGGACCACCCCGACGTGGTGGAATTGGGCGATAACTCGAGGCTAATTCACGTTGCGGCGTGCCAAAGGAGTCGTCCGAAGGAGTTGCTGGTTGACTGTGTTCCCGAATTCGTAGACGGAACAGGAAGATTCAGCCGGTCGCAAGGAATCGGGTACGACCTTGTTCATTCACACTACTGGCTGTCCGGTCTTGCAGCGCTCTCCCTAGCGGAGTGTTGGGACGTTCCTCACGTAGCCAGCTTCCACACGCTAGCCCATACCAAGCTGCGAGCCAGGTCTGAAGAGAAGGAACCTGTGGACAGGCCGGAGGCAGAGCGGGCCGTGATGGACCGAGCCGATGCAGTGGTTGTGACTACCGAGCAGGAACGGACAGACTTGGAGCGGTTGTATCACGCCGACGGCGGCAATGTTCGAGTCATTCCCGCCGGCGTAGACCTTGAGTTATTCAGCCCGATGGATCGGAAAGAGGCAAAGGACAGCCTCGGGTGGAACGGCGCGTCTACGATCCTATACGTAGGGCGGATCGAGCCGTTGAAAGGCGTTGAGCTGGTCGTTCGGGCGCTTGCGCAGCTGCAAACCGAACAGGAAGTCCGGTTCGTGGTGGCAGGCGGTGAGCCGGGGTGTGATCAGCACCTGAGCGAACTAAGAGAGATTGCCCGGTGCCACGGCGTGGAAGACAAGGTTATGTTTGCCGGTTCTGTTGAGCACGCGGAGCTGCCGACGTACTACAACGCCGCCGACGTGTTTGTCCTGCCGTCTTACTATGAGAGCTTCGGGCTGGCGGCGTTGGAGGCCATGGCTTGCGGCACGCCGGTTGTAGCATCGGGAGTGGGCGGACTGCCGTCGTTCATCGTCAACGGCGAGTCGGGGTACCTCGTGGCATCCCGAAGCCCGGAGTCGTTCGGGAAGCGGCTTGATCTCCTGCTTGGCGACGAGAAACTGAGGGACACCATGGGTAAGGCCGGAAGAAGCACCGCGGCGGCCATGGGATGGGGGCGCATGATCGACGATCTGACCGATCTGTACTCGGAGGTCTGCTCCCAGCGCCGATAGGGCAAGGGCACGGAAGCGCCGCGCAGGTCAGGCCAGATGTTTCTCGTACCAGTAGGTTGGGCCTGCGTAGCGGAATCCCAAGCCTTCATACAGCCTAGTAGCGGCCGCGTTGGCTGAGTCCACTTCCAATTCAACTCGCACGGCCCCCTTCGAGCGCAAGTACTCCAGCCCGGCTGAAACGACGGCTTTGCCAAGGCCCCGGCCTCTCATGCCCGGGTGTACGCCCGTCATTTCGATGCGGCCGACCGGTCCTGAGCCGCTCTCGGCAATCGACGTCCAGTTGTAACCGACGATACGGCCATTGGATTCCAAGAGGATGATGCCCTCCGGGTCCATCGTGTTGAACCGAACGCGGGCCTCGATCTGCTCTCGAGTGTTCGGGCAGAAGCCCCAGTTGCCGCCGAACGCGGCGTTCTGAATCTCGGCAAGGTCGCCCTCGTCCTGTCCAGTACTTAGCGGCCTGAACCGCATCCCCGGAACCAGGCCACGTTTCGCTATTTCACTGGGTTCCCATTGCAGTTTCCAGTAGGTTCGGACGTGGCTGAAGCCCTCTTTAACCAACAGGCTCCGGCGAACGCGGGAGCCCTCGGGGACCTGCGTGTGGAACACTGAGACTTCCGCAATCCTGGCATGGTTCAGGCCTGCATGCAGCAAGCTCGTCCAAACGTCGTGCCCATCCGGTCCTGAAGCGGACCCTCCAATGCCGACGGACCTGGAGATAGGCTCTTCCAAGAACACCAGCAAGTAGCCTTCAAGCGAGCCGTTGCGCTCTGCTACGAAGCCGTTCTTCTCTGCCACCATGGACGGATGAGAGAGAAACTGGCGCATGAAGGACTCGTTTGCGGCTCTGGGAGTGCCATCGACACCGTTGAGCCTGTTGAACAGGCTCGTAAAAGGCGCAAGATCGGTCCAGCGAAACCTTCGGATTTTCACCTTCCCTGACATCGAACCAGTCCTATATTACTCTTGACAGAGTTCTTCCGCTTCAAGTTCTTGGGGCCCGTGGATTGTACCAGAGCACCAAAGCTTGGGCATCGGAGTGCCTACCGGTATGCGGCGCGCGCCCCGATTCTGCCTGAGATGAGCTGATCGCGGTTACGTCGGCGCAAGCCTTATCTCCCAGGTAAGGAAGAGGGGACTTGTTGGCTCTGCCCTCAGTGGCACGCTCGCTAGTCTGCTGTATTGCCGCCATCTATCGACCTTCGTTCCCAAGGCGATATCTGGCATCACACGCATGTCCGCCTGATTCGGCCAAAACCGGGTGATTCGTAGCTGACTACGCGGCGTGAGAACGCCACAGGGGGCCAGCAGCGGTCAAGAGCGGACATACGTTTAGACGATGGCAGAGCCGTGAATCGCCGCCAAGACCCCACATTGCGTGGTCCGCATGGAGACGCATCCCTTGCGACTTAGCAAAGAATGTCTCATTTTGTCTCATATTGATTCATTTCGTAGCTGGAGGTTGAGGAAAGCGAGACGATTCTGAAGCGTCTGTGAAACAGGAATGAGACTGATTCGGGGCACTTTGAGACAAAAGTGAGACACGTCCTGAGAGGGCGCTGTTCTCTACTTTGGTCATGGCGCATGCCCTTACGACTAGGATTGAAGTCAAGGCGATGTGGGGCGTCGCAGGGGAACGCCGGCAGAAGTCCGATACGGCGGCGAACCCGCTGTGGTTTGTCGCGTACATGCTTCAATTATAGTACAGCCGTTCGTCTTTTGCAACCAGCCGCATGTCATCTTAAGTTTGGTTACCCAAGTGGGGAATGCGCCTCAAGATTGCGGTAGTCTGCAAGTAGGGACGACTGTGAACCCTGCCAAGGTTGGATGGCGCTCTTCCAGGCGTTGATGCGGGACGGGACTACGCATATCATGTTCGGCGGCTTTCGCTCCTAGCAGCCTGCCGGTTGTCGAGCGTGAGTTCGAGAATAATGCAATCGAGGTAATGCAGATGGCAGAGAGGCCAGAGAGGGTGCTTGTGGTGACTCCGCATCCTGACGACGCTGAGATCGGCTGCGGCGGCACTGTGGCGAGGTGGATTTCCGAAGGCACTGAGGTCTTCTACGTGCTGTGCACGAACGGCGATAAGGGGACGAGCGATCCCGAAATGACAACGGACCGGCTGGCGAAGATACGCGAACGCGAGCAGCAGGAGGCGGCTGATTACCTGGGAGTTCGTGAGGTGGTCTACTTCGAGTATCCCGACGGCGGCCTGGAGGACGACGACGAGTTTCGGGGTCGGTTGGTGCGCGAGATACGCCGACTAAAGCCGGACGCTCTCTTCACGACCGATCCGTACCGGCGAGGGTTCTACCTGCACCGCGACCATCGTATGTGCGGACAGGTCAGCATGGATGCGGTGTACCCGTTTTCCAGGGACCGGCTCCACTACCCGGAGCACGAACAGGAGGGGCTGGAGTCGCACAAGGTCGGGGACGTCTATTTCTGGGGGACCGAGGCTCCGGACGAGTTCATAGACATTACTGACTGGATTGAGCACAAAGTTGAGGCACTCAAGAAGCACGCCTCCCAAGTATCGGGAGGGGGCAGAGATCGGGATGTGGGCGACTTTCTGAGGGCAAATGCCCGCCGGCAGGGAGAGCGCGCCGGAGTTCCCGATGCGGAAGGGTTCCGCCGCGTTCGTTTACGACGCTAAGAGAGTGTCTTTGAGGTGGCGAACGTCCAGTTCCCGCCGACCTGCCCAGGAGGAAGGACTGTTTGGCGTCGGCATCGGGGTGCTGGGTCGGCTCTGGTAACTCCTGTGACAGACAGGTCTGCAATATCTCCATTTGCGGAGCGGAAGCCCCATCTCAATCTTCCCCAGCAGACTGGGGAAGAGGCCGGAGGACCTTTTCTGTCGACTGAGTCGAGAGCTACGCAAAGGTCACAAGCAATGGAAATGGGATGGGGACGACGCTCCACTGACTTGAGAGTGGAAACAATGCGAGAGGCTCAGTTCGTAGAGAGGCAATGCTTTCTACTGATCCCAGGTTGTGCATGGGTCTGCCATCCGAATGGCAATCGCATAGAGACTCACCATCAGCGGGGCTTGAGGGTGGGCTGCTAGTCCGTTGTACGACCTGCACTGCCACTTCCTGCCTAGCGTCGATGACGGTGCGCGGTCTTCGCAGGAGACGGATGAGATGCTGCGAGATGCGGCTGAGAGTGGCACTCTAGCGGTGCTGGCCACACCTCACCGGAAGGATGTCACCGAGGACTGGTCCGTGGGCCACCTAAAGCGACTGATGGAGGAGGCGGAGCAGCGATTGGCGGACGCGGACATTCAGTTGGAGATCTGCCTGGGGATGGAGAACCACCTCGACCCGGAACTCGCGGACGAGATGGTGGCGGGCCGGGCGCTGCCGATAAACGGGACGCGCTATGTTCTGGTGGAGATGCCGTTCTTCGGTCGGCCGGAATGGATCGAGCCTTCTCTAGAGGCGGTGATGTCGCTCGAATACGTGCCGGTGCTGGCGCACCCGGAGCGGATCGAGGCGTTCCAGCAGGACCCGGCGATGCTTGGAGATTTTCTAAAACGCGGCATGCTGAGCCAGATCACTGTCAGCAGCCTCGTCGGCTTGTATGGACACTCTGTACGTGGGTTTACGGAGGGCCTGCTGAGAGATGGCATGGCGCACATGCTGGCGTCCGATGGGCACTCATCGTCGCAAGGGCAGAGGCGGGCCGTGCTGACGCAGGGTGTTGAGGCCGCAGCGCGCGTCGTTGGCGAGGCCGCGGCCCGACGGCTCGTCGTTGACACGCCGCGCGCGGTGCTGAGGGGGGAGAGCGTGGAGGTGTGACGTGGCGGTGAAGCAGGTGAGGGGCAACGTCAGAGCTCGGTGCCAGAGATAAGCTAGGCCAGGTAAAGCTGAAGGTGCAGCCTCATCCGTTTTATACAGAAATGATATGCAAGTAGCGGCGTTCGCTCTCCGCTACCAGCGTCTGCAGGCCTGCGTCTAGGGTTGCCAACTGTCCGGTCTGTCGCATTGCGACCGCCAGCAACAGGGCGTCAGTAATCTGACGGTATCCTTGCAGACGGGCACTGATCGATCTCGGCAAGTGCAGTATTGACTGATCCAGAGGCCAAAACGTGTGTGAACCCAATTGGGTGAGTCTCTCCAAGACAGCGATGGCGTCGAGAGGACTGACGGAATGCTGTACCACCGCCGGATTGCAGGACACCCGGACAAAACCGGCTTCCGTCACGGGGCAGGTCGCCCAGCCGTCCTGCCGACGCTGACCGAACCATGCTCTAGCGGCGGCATGGTGCACATGGTTGGGCCAAGCGAGGGCTACGAGAACGTTGACGTCCGGGAGCGTGATCATTGCCAGTCGTTCAGGGACCGGTATACGTCCTCGCTTGTGATAGGTCTGGCATCGGTGGGGACAGCAAACACGCTCCCGTCACCGTGCTTGTCGGGCGGGGACGCCCTCTTGAAACCGCGCCGGGCCAGCTCCGACAAGGCGCTGCCGAGGCTGCTTCCCTTCCGCTCTGCCAACGCCCTGGCGACCGCCAAGACATCGTCATCTATGGTTACCGTAGTGCGCATAACAGCATCATAGCATCAAGGCATCAGTCCTTCAATCGATCTTCCGGACCGATACGCGCGTCACCGAGAGCTTGCCAAGGGCAGGTATGGCGGAAACACCGGAGGCCGGCGGCTGGTCGTGGACATGCTGCCCGCGCTGCTCTTGGGAGCAGAGCTGGAATTGCAATGGTCGCGAATTTGGAGGAGGGTACAGTGAGGAAAATTGCAAGAGAAGAGTTGATTCAGACCTCGCTCGAAGAAGAACAGCAGCCGTTCACCGGATGGTCTCATATCTCGGCGGTCGGATGGTAGTAGAAGAGGAGCCCTGGTCGTACTTGGAGCGCGCCGCAGACCTCTTGAGGCGTTCGACCTCGGTGGTCGACATGGATACTGGCGGCGGCGAGAAGCTGTTGAGCCTGCGTGAGCACTGGCCTGCGAGAGTGGTGGCCACGGAAGACTATCGCCCCAACTTTGAGCTAGCGACAGAGCAGCTCTCGGACATAGGCGCTGAAGTAGTAGGAACGGCTGTCTCCGATCGGCGGCCATGCCTTTCGACCATGGCGAGTTCGACCTAGTGCCGAATCGTCATGGTGCATTCAATGCGTCCGAGGTGTCGCGGATCCTCTCAGCAGGCGGCATGTTCCTAACTCAGCAGGTCCATGGCATGTGGGCCTGGGACCTGCTGGCTGCCTTTGAATCGGCTCCCCAGTGGTGCGCTACGCCGGAGCAATACGTGCCCCGGCTGGCGGCGGCGGGGATGTCCATTAGGGTCGTGGAGGAATGGGAAGGCCACCTGGCATTCACCGACGTGGGCGCGATCGTCTACTACCTGAAAGCAGTTCCGTGGGACGTGCCCGGGTTCACTGTGAGGAGCCATCTCAGGCACTTGCTCGCCCTGCAGGACAGGCTGGAAGCGGGTGAGGAGCTAGAATTCTATGCCGCGAAGTATCTCATCGAGGCGTGCAAGCCTTAGAACGGTGGCGAAGTAGCTCTGCAGAATGCGTGTAAGTTGGTTACACCTGCATCAGGCTCGTGTGGCTCCCTCGTCAGATCCGGGGAGCGGTCTGTGTCACTCATATAAGGAGACGATTGCGCGGCAGCTTTTACCCTTCATCCTCGAATCTTGGAGGGGCGTGGCAGACCGGCCCAACCTTGGTCGCTGCACATGACGACCCCTAGCGGTCGTGGGCTGTGTCCGAGGCTGAGTTCACGGCCAATCTTCTAGCGACCTGTAGACGTCTCGGTTTGTGAAAGGTGCGGCATCGGCGGGGACGGCGAACACGCTCCCGGCACTGCGAGCTTCCGCTGGAGACGTGCACTCGAAGCCTCGCCGCGCCAACTCCGAAAAGGCTTCGCCAAGGCTGATCCCCTTCTGCTTTGCCGATGCCCTGGGGACCGCCAAGACATCATCCTCGATCGTTAGAGTGATGCGCATGGCAGAATCAGAGACTCGAGCGAGATTCGAGACTAGTACGCGAGTCCCCGAAAGTTCGTCGAAAGCCGACCCGTCAAACTGGCCGACTTCGAAGGGGCTCGCTGCGTGAGTGAAGAGAGGTGCTCCACTGGGACTGAGTCCGTTTCCCGGCAAGTGTTTCGGAAACGGCAATCGTCGACGTCTTGCCCCATTCCGTTGCCCACGAAGGGCATGAGAACCGGTCAATTTGCCTTCCTAATTTAAGTGATTGTTCTCGACAGAATGTTACTCAGCTCGTGCGCTCGAGATGGTCAAATGTAGTGGCCTTAAGAAGTGAAGTTTTCGGCCTGTTTCAAAGACTGTTTTGACTTGACGACGCCTTTTTCATACTTCAGGCTGTCTGAGCAGAATACATTTGTCGATCGAAAGGAGTTGTTATGTCACTGAAGAGACACATTGAAGACAGCAAGAGACCTTTATCCAAGTTCTTGCGCAGCCAGTTCCCTAATCACCGCTCTTTCTTGGCTACTGCACGCAAGAAAGTAAGGGAAGCAACAATCATAAGACAATCTCAAGCCGTTCCATGGGATATCGTTGGAACGGCGTTGGACTATAGAATGCGGTACTACTTTGCAGTAACCTCTCATGAACAGCTTGTTGCATACAAGGGTGCGCGGTACTTGACCGGGCCGCAATCTCAGTTGATGTTCATGGAGTCAGACTTTCGCTGGTCAGGAAGCGGGAATAACAGGATAGAGATTGCACAGGAAGAGGGTGATGTTGACTCTCTGAAGCCGGAGTTTAGAGACCTTTTCGACAGCCTGAATAGAATCACGCAAGAGAACTCTCCCATAGGAACGAGGCTGGCACAACTCCGGGAAGACAAACTCAACCGCCATTGCATTGTATTGGCTTTCCTGGAGCAAGCATCCAGGACTCACAGAATTGACGGTGTCTTGAACGCAAGCAGATTCAGTGACGCACGCGCTTTGCTCTCGATTGCCGAGTCACATTGGATTGATGACCTGAGGGAACTGTCTTGGCTGTTCTTTGATAAGTACGGCGACCTGAGTTCGCTTCCCTTTGTCCTAAACCCAACTTTCCAAGGATCGAGCTACGTTGGCGGCGCCGATGCGGACTTGATCGTGGATGGAACATTGATCGAAATCAAATGCACGATCAAGAATGAAATCCAACCCAACTGGCTGATGCAGGTGATTGCTTATGTGCTGCTTGACTTCTCGGACAAGTATCGCATCTCCGGGATAGGCATTTACATGGCTCGACATGGACTGCTGTTTCAATGGGACTTGGACGAGCTTTTGGCAGAGTTGTGTCCGGGTGAGACACCGTCGACTGCTTATCTGAGAGAATGATTCAAAGACGTGACGGGGGGACTCAATCGAAGATTGGCGGGCGAAGTTCAGTATGCGAAGATGGGTGTAGGTAGAGAATATCTGCCGAGCTCCTGAGGGCAGTAACGGTACATATGCTTTCGACAGATGGATGCCAGCCGCTTGGGCTGAAACCCGCAGTCTGTACCGTATGAGTTGCCACTTCAACGCAGAACTTTGAAGACGACACGGTTTGCCGGCTGTGTGTTGTGCCTTGTGTTTGGGAGGCATTAGGTTCCTCGGCTGCGCTCGGAACGACAAGTAGTCGAGGTCCCACTACCAACAGGGTTTCTTCGTTGACAGCGTGAGGGACCGGGTCGGTGCGCTTCGAAGCAGCTAAGGATCAGGGGAGGCGTTCGCTCACCGCTGACCATATCGAGTCACTGATCTCATCGGTTGGTCTGGAGGCGTCGACGACGTGCCATCTTTCGGGTTCGGCGCATGCCAGCTTGCGGTAGCCTTCATTCACACGGTTGTGGAAGTCGAGGGATTCTTCCTCGAGGCGGAAGCCCTCGGCTGCCCTGCTTCTGGTCTCAGCCAGGACATCAGGGCTGAGAGAGAAGCTGAGTTGCATCTTGCCGATGCGCTCAAGTGCCATGGCCGGTGGGCAGTCCAGCAGGATGGTGAGACCCGGGAGAACATCGCCCACGGTGAGCTCGTTTACGGCATCGACCAGCTTGCGGTCCAGGCCTCTGCCGTAGCCCTGATAGGCCTTCGTGGAGTCAACGTATCTGTCGGCGACAACTATTGCGCCCGGCTTGGCGAGAAAGGGAACGAGCACTGAGTTTACGAGGTCCGCACGGGCGGCGGCGAAGAGGAACAGCTCGGACCGTTCGTTCAGAGGGTGATCGGCGCCTTGCGAGCCCTTGAGCCATAGGCGCAGGTACTCGGCGAGGGGAGTTGTGCCAGGTTCCTGCACCAGCTTCACATGCCGGCCAGCTTCTTCGAGCCTGCGGTGGAGTAGGTGGGCCTGGGTGGTCTTGCCGGTGCCGTCGCCGCCTTCTATCGATATGAAGAGGGAATGCGATGACCGGCGGTGGTCGTGGCTTGGCACAGCGGACTCAGCCGCGACTGAACACGACGCGCCGGTGCGGGTCTCGGCCCGTACTGCTGGAAATCAGCCCGTATCTGCCTGCGATCTTGTGCTGCAGGCGGCGCACGTATGACCCACGCGGCGTCAGGCTGACATCGGATTCTCCGCGCTCGACGCGCGTGGCGGCGTCCTCGGCTTCGTTGAGCGCTTCTGCGAGCGCGTGCCTTGGATCGTTGGCGCTGCCCCTGTCGCGTGTCACTGCCTTCATGAACTGCTCGATCTGGACCAGCGTGTTCCTGCGGAGAACGTAGACGGGCTTGCCGTTGCTCTCTGCCTTACGGAGGGCCTCGGTGCGGCGGCGATAGTAGTTCTTGATGGTCAGGACCAAGTCGGCGTACTCAATGTTGTCTACCAACTCCACGGGAGCCCGCGAGCTGCGAATCGCTTGCTCCAGCTTACCCTTGTTCACACCGTACGGCATTATGCGCGTGAGCAGGACGGGCGCTTCCACCGTCCGATCCGGCTCCAGCTCAGTATGCGTCTCACTTACCGGGCGCGCCCTTCTTTTGCCGTTTCGGGACGGGACGTCCGGCTCCGGCGCCTGCATGCGACTGTGCACCTGTCCCTCGTCATCCAGGATGCGTTCCTCCATCTGAACGCGGTAGCCTCGCAGCATCCGGTCAACCACGTCTCCGACGTCCGCGTGCACCGTCATCTGGTTCCAGCCCCGTATCTCGACGAGTATGTCGAACGTCGGCGGGGCCCGTCGCTCCTGTACCGTCTTCTGCGTCTTGCGCCGTTTGGCCTCGATGTCCCCGAGAGTGACCGACTCTATACCGCCGATGAGGTCTGATAACGTGGGGTTGAGAATCAGGTTTTCGAGCGAGTTGCCGTGGGCGGTGGCCACGAGCTGAACGCCGCGTTCTGCGATCGTTCGCGCGGCCATTGCCTCCAGTTCGGTCCCAATCTCATCGACGATGATCACTTCCGGCATGTGATTTTCCACAGCCTCTATCATGACCGCGTGCTGTAGCGACGGGTCCCTGACCTGCATCCTCCGAGCGTGCCCGATGCCGGGATGCGGAATGTCGCCGTCGCCTGCGATTTCGTTCGAGGTGTCAACCACGATGACCCGTTTGCCGGCGTCGTCCGCAAGCACTCTCGCGACCTCGCGCAGCATGGTGGTCTTGCCCACGCCAGGCCGACCCAGCAGGAGAACGTTGCGCCCGCTCATTACGAGATCATCAACGATCTTGATTGCACCGTAAACGGCGCGGCCCGCCCGCAGCGTCAGCCCGATGACGCGGCCGTTCCGGTTGCGAATGGCCGAAATACGGTGGAGGGTGCGCTCAATGCCTGCGCGGTTGTCCCCGCCGAACTCCCCGACTCGCGCCACCGCGTGGTCTATATCGTTGAGAGTTACTTCTTCGGGCGAGATTTCGTGGGTCCTGGCGAGGTAGCGGGCCTCGGCCGGGCGCCCAAGATCCAGAACTATCTCCAGGAGCTGGCCCAAGCCCTGAGCGGAGTCCAGGCCGTCCCTGATGTGTTGAGGAAGCAGATCAACCAGAAGATTTATGTCTTGTTCAGTCAGTTCCTGCATCTGCGCCTAGTAACTTGGCTTGCTATCTACTCCCTGCTGCCGGGCTGGGCTGCGCGCCGCGTCCGCAAGCGTCCTCTACAATCTCGGCAAAGTACCTATGCACGCGCCCGTCTTCCGTGAGTTCCGGGTGAAAGGAGGTAGCGAGCATGCTGCCCTGGCGCACCGCAACGGGACGCCCGTCCGGCATCCTGGCAATGACATCTACGCCTTCCCCAACGGCGTTAACGACAGGAGCGCGAATGAAGACGCACCTGAAGGACCCGCCCTCTACGCCTTCAATGTCGATATCAGTCTCGAAGCTGTCGATCTGCCGTCCGAATGCATTGCGGCTGACCTGGATGTTCATCAGCTTAAGCGGGTCCGGCCTGTGATCGGTAAGTTCCTTGGCGATCACGATCATGCCCGCACAGGTGCCATAAATCGGAAAACCGGACTCGGCCTTTTCCCTGAACTTATCGCGAAACCCGTAAATGTCTATCAACTGGACGATGGTCGTGCTTTCACCGCCAGGGATGATGATCCCGTCGACATCGTCCAACTGGTGGGGCAGGCGAATCTCGCTCACCTCAATGCCCAGCCGGTCTAGTGTGCGGCGGTGCTCCAGGACATCGCCCTGAATGGCAAGAATGCCGATTCGCGGCAAGCTACCAGCCTCTGGTGGCCAGCTGTTCCTCCACGGGCATTGTCCGTACGTCCAGGCCCGGCATTGACGCTCCGAGTCCCCGCGAAACCTCGGCGACTATGTGGGGATCGTTGAAGTGCGTGGTGGCCTTCACGATTGCGTTCGCCATAATCGCAGGGTTCTCGGACTTGAAGATGCCGGAGCCGACGAAGACGCCGTCTACGCCGATCTGCATCATCAGAGCTGCGTCCGACGGGGTGGCTATGCCGCCGGCAGCGAAGTTCACCACAGGCATTTCGCCAGTCTCGTGGATGCGCTTGACGAGTTCATACGGCGCTCGCAGGTCTCTGGCGGTGGACATGAGCTCGTCATCGTCCATGGACCTGATGCGCTTGATTTCGCCGAGGACCTTTCTCGCGTGCCGGACCGCTTCGACGATGTTGCCTGTGCCGGCCTCGCCCTTCGTGCGGATCATTGCCGCGCCTTCGCCAACGCGCCGGAGGGCCTCGCCAAGGTCTCTGCAACCGCATACGAAGGGCATCTTGAAGTCGTGCTTGTTGATGTGGTTTTCCTCGTCTGCAGGCGTCAGGACCTCGGACTCGTCTACGTAGTCGACGCCGAGGGCCTCAAGGACCTGCGCCTCCACGAAATGGCCTATTCGCGCCTTGGCCATGACAGGGATCGTCACCGCGTCCAGAATCTCGGTGATCTTCGTGGGGTCTGACATTCTCGCGACGCCGCCGTCCTTACGGATATCTGACGGCACGCGTTCGAGGGCCATGACAGCCACGGCTCCGGCATCCTCCGCGATCTTGGCCTCCTCGGCGGTGACAACGTCCATGATCACGCCGCCCTTCAGCATTTGGGCCAGACCAACCTTGACCCGCCATGTGCCAGTTTCGCTCTTTACGTCAATTGCCATTCAGAACCCTCCATACGGATGAATACCGCTGCGCCTAACGGCATTATATCGTTCGCAAGACGAGATTATCAATTTGGAACTAGAGACCCTTGTCCACCAGGAAAGCGGCGAGGTCGGCCGTACGGCAACTGTAACCCCACTCGTTGTCGTACCAGCCAACGATCTTCACCATGTTGCCGCCCATGGACATGGTCGACTGGCCGTCAATTATGGCGCTGTGAGGGTCTTGCTTGAAGTCGATGCTGACAAGCGGTTCGTCGGTGTACGCAAGCAGTCCCTCGAGAGCGCCCGATGAGGCATCCTGATAAGCTTCGTTCACATCATCGGCGGAGGCGTCCCGATTCAGGGTGGCCACGAAGTCTGTGACGGAGACCGTGGATGTCGGCACGCGGAAGGCCATGCCGTGGATCTTGCCGTTCAGTTCCGGGAGGACCAGACCGACGGCCCTTGCGGCTCCGGTGGAGGTTGGGATGATGTTCATAGCTCCGGCGCGGGCCCGCCTGAGGTCCGACGACACCTGGTCTAGAATCTTCTGGTCGTTGGTGTACGAGTGAATCGTGCTCATGAGCCCGTGCTCAACGCCGAACTCGTCGTTCACCACCTTGACCATGTTGGCCAGGCAGTTGGTGGTGCAGGAAGCGTTGGAGAGGATGTTGTGGGAGGCGGGATCGTACTTGTCGTCGTTGACACCGAGTACCAGCGTAATGTCTTCGCCGTTGGCGGGCGCCGATATGATCACCTTCCTGGCGCCTCCCTGCAGGTGACCGGCGGCCTGGTCGGCGTCCGTGAAGAAGCCGGTGGACTCAACCACGATCTCCACGCCAAGGTCCTCCCACGGGAGGTTGGCGGGGTTCCGTTCGGCCAGCACCTTGACGTGATTACCGTCTACGATGATCTCTCCGTCGGCCGCTTCCACGGAGCCAGGGTAGCGACCGTAATTTGTATCGTACTTGAGAAGGTGGGCGTTCGTTTCTGGGCTGGAGAGGTCGTTGATGGCGGCCACCTCCAGCTTGTCCGAATACCGCTCGAACATAGCCCTCAGTACCTGCCTGCCGATCCGGCCGAAGCCGTTGATGCCTACTCGTGTGGCCATGAGCGGTTCCTCCTCACGTCCAGTCGGGATAGTGTGATGGGAAGTTATTATACGGCCATGGAGGACTGCAGGGCAGGGCGCTAGGATCGCAGGTTAAGCCAGCGAGTTGACGCAGAGAGGCCCCGACCATGCGATCGGGGCCTCTGCTTTCTCGCAGGTACGGAAGCGGTTACGAGACGCCGAGGTCCTTTTCGACCTCTGTGAGGGCATCTTCGAAGGTGTCAACCATGTGGTCTACCTCGTCCCGCGTGATGCAAAGCGGCGGGGCGAACGAAGAGACGTCAGCGAACCGACCGAGCAGGCCGCGCTCTGCGGCGGCGCCCGTCAGCTTCTTGCCTAGATCGGCTTCCTTCGGGAACTTCTCCCTGGTCTGCTTGTCCTTCACTACCTCTACGGCAGCGAGCAGGCCCATGCCTCCGCGAACGTCGCCTACTGTGGGGTGCTCGCGCAGGGTCTGGAGCTTGTCAAACAGGTAGTTGCCCATCTCGGCCGAGTTTTCGACCATGCCCTCGCCTTCCATGATCTCCAGGTTCTTGAGGGCCGCCGCGCAGGCCGGTGGGTTGCCGCCGAACGTAAACAGGTGTCGGAACGTGTTCGCCTCATCGCCCTTGAAGGTGTCCGCCACCTTGCTGCTGGCAATTGCGGCGCCAATGGGCATGTATCCGCTTGTTAGCGCCTTGGCCACGGTCATGATGTCCGGCTGGACGTCCCAGTGTTCCACGGCGAACATCTTGCCTGTCCTGCCGAAGCCGTTAATGACTTCGTCGCAGATCATCACCACGCCGTGCTTGTCGCATATCTCACGTATCGTCGGCCAATACTCGGAGTGCGGCACGTTGATGCCGGATGCCGCCGAGATCGGCTCGCCGATGAACGCAGCCACGGTCTTCGGGTTCTCGTGCTCAATGGCCCGGTCCAGTTCCTTGGCGCACTGGAGATTGCAGCCGCCGCTGTCGGCGCAGTAGTGGCAGCGGTACTCGTACGGGTTCGTTATATGGATGTTGCCAGGCATCAGCGGGCCGTAGTCGGTAGGGGCGCTGATGCCGCCTCCGCCGAGGCTCATGCAGGCGTGCGTGGCGCCGTGGTACGAGCCTTTCCTGCTGATGACCTTGTAACGGGTGGACTCACCTCTGTTGGACTGGTACTTCTTGGCCATCTTGACGGCCGTCTCAACCGCCTCTGAGCCGCCGCTTACGAGGTAAATCCGGGAGTCCGGGTCCGGAAGTATGCTGGAGAGTTTTCCAGTGAGCCGTACGGTTGCGGGAGTCACGGTGCCGCCCGGTGAGTACGACATGCTACTGGTCATTTCATCGTACACGGCCTGTGCGATTTCGTTCCTGCCATGGCCGATGTTCACCAGCCACATGCCGGACATGACATCCAGCCACCTCTTGCCGTCCACGTCGTCTACCCAGATGCCCTCTGCGCCATCGACCAGCTTGATGCCGGTGTCTTCCGACATGTCTGCAACGGGCCGCGCGTGGGGCCAAAAGTGCGCGGACGCTACGCCCTTCAGTTCTTCTATCTGCTCGCCGGTCAACTTAGCAGTCGCCAATATGTTCCTCCTAGCTGATGACACTTACACTACCTATTCAGACTTCAAGATATTATCACGTAGCGCAACGATGATGCCATGTATCGGGCCCTACACGAATGCAAGGCCCTCAAACTGGCCGTTGACGATGGGCACGGGATCAAGGCCCATCCACCCGTCCAGTATGGTGGAGTAGGCGCTGCGAAAGTCCACGTTGGGGACCAGGTCGCCCTGGTCCAGCTTCTCTGCCTGGGTCTCAGGGTAGTAGCCGTACATGCCTCCCTTAACACGTGGGCCGATTACGAAGGAGACGCCCGCGGCACCGTGGTCTGTTCCTGATCCGTTGTCCTTGACGCGCCTGCCAAACTCGGAGAACAGGAACATGATCACGTTCTCGTGTGCATCGTGCTCCCGCAGATCGTCCCAGAAGTCGGCGATGGCGCCCGACACCTCCGCCCAGAGGTTGGCATGAGTGAGCTTCTGCGCGGCGTGAGTGTCGAAGCTCCCGTGCTGGGTGTAGAAGATTCGCGAGCCCAAGTTGGCGGTGTGGACCATAGCCACGTCACGCAGGCTCTTGGCTATGGGGTTCGCCGCGTACTCCACGGTGGACTGGTATGACTCGGGCGCGGCCTTCAGTATGTCGGCGCCCTTCAACGCGTCGAGCCCCGTCTTGCCGAGGTAGTCCATCACAGGGCCCGAACCGATAGCCGGTGCGTACATCCTGGAGAACCTCTCCAATACGCGGTCCCGCTTCTCCTGTTCCTCAATGCCCGTCAGCAGGCCATAGTTCTCGAGGTCGCTTACGGAGGCCACCGAGACGCCAGGCGCCGCGAGGGCGCGTGGGAGCCCGTGGCCGAAATTCACGGCAGTAACGGGGTTCTCAGCCGACGGGTCGATGTCCCTTGTGGCGCGGCCCAGCCAGCCTTCGGTCCCGACGATCTCCGGCTCGCACGTGTGCCATATGTCCATCGAGCGGAAGTGAGACCTGGGGGAATTCGCGTAGCCTATGCCGTGGACGACGGCCATTTCGCCATCGTCGTACAGGCGCTTCATCGGCGCCATGGCGGGATGCAGGCCCAACTCACCGTCCAATTGGAGGACATTGTCTTCCGGGATGCCCAGCGCCCTGCGATTGTCGTAGTAGTTGGGGTCCGAGTATGGTATGACTGTGTTGAAGTAGTCGTTGCCGCCCGAAAGCTGAAGTACTACCAGAACAGGGTCCTTGCCGTTGCCGTTTGGACTACCGTTGGCGGCCATTTCAGCCTCCTTGCGTGTTGCTAACGGCGATGCTATCAAAGCCATAATGGGATGGACAACTTAGTGGACCTCAAAGGCCGTGGATCTAACATGTCCGGAGGCGCGGTCTTCTCCGATTGCGGACGTTACCGATACGAACTCCGGCGGCGTTGGGACGCGGACCTGCCCACGGTGATGTTCATCATGCTGAATCCTTCCAAAGCTAATGCTGAGTGCGACGACCCAACGATAAGGAAGTGCAAGCATTACGCCATGGCGTGGGGTTATGGCAGCCTACTCGTCGGCAATCTGTTTGCGTGGCGGGCGACTAAGCCGTTCGATTTGAAGGCCGCCGGCAGGGCTGGCAAGGATTTAGTCGGGCCGTGCAACGAGGAAGCGCTGGAAGCCATGGTGAAGAAGTCTGGAAAGGTTATTGCGGCGTGGGGCAACGATGGTTCGATGAAGGGCCGGTCTGACCAATTGCGGGAGAAGATCGCGGATCAGGGCGGGCTTCCGCTGCATGCCGTTCAGATCAACGCTACCGGGGAGCCGAGGCATCCTCTGTACGTACGGCGCAACCTGAGGTGTGATGAACTGATTCCCGAAACTTGCTGGGGATTCCACCGCGGACTATACGAAAGATGGAAACATGCCTGAAGTTGTAATTGTTGGCGGCGGAGTGGCCGGAATCTCGGCGTCGTACTATCTCGCCAAGGCGGGGGCAAAACCAGTCGTTATAGAGAAGGATGCGATAGCGGCGCACGCCTCAGGATTTGCCTATGGAGGGCTTGGGCCTCTGTCCGGGGCCGGCATTCCGGGGCCGATGGCTGAAATGGCACGGGAGTCTTTCCAGCTTCATAAGGACCTGGCCGGGAGCCTACCGGAAGAGTCAGGCATCGACTACGAATACAAGAGCAGGCCATCCGTCTCACTGGCGTTCGATGATGAGGAGGGCTCTCGCATCAGGATGGGAATGGAGTGGCAGAACCGGCATGATGGCTTCAGTGCAGAGTGGCTTGACCCGAAAGGGCTTCGAGAGGTTGACATCAGGATTTCACCCGATGCGGTAGGCGGATGCCTCTTGCACGGGCTGGCTGAAGTGGAACCGTACAAGTTTGTGCTGGCCTTGGCGCAGGCTGCCGAGAGAATGGGTGCTGATGTGCGCCATGGGGTAGTTACGGGACTGGAGCGGAGCGGCTCACGCGTGACGGGTGTCGTGACGAGCAGTGGACGGATCCCTTGCGACGTTGTCGTGCTAGCTCTTGGGCCGTGGAGCGGCAGCGCGGCGGAGTGGACCGGAGTGCCCATGCCTGTGGAGCCGCTGAAAGGACAGATTCTCCGCCTGAATGCTCCTCCGCCCGTCGTAGAGTGCTCTATCGGCTGGTCCCACAACTACGCCACTACCAAGGGCGATGGGCTGCTATGGGTCGGTACGACGGAAGAGCGCGCCGGATTCAACGATGCTCCGACAGCTCAAGCAAGGGATGAGATCATGTCCGCGTTACTGCGCATGATGCCCGCAATGGAAGACGCGGAGCTGGTCCGACAGACGGCTTGTCTGAGGCCTGTGACGCCGGACGGCCTACTCGTGCTGGGCGAGATACCTGGGTGGGACGGTCTGTTCATCGCTACCGGCGCAGGCCGCAAAGGCATTCTGTACGGGCCGGGAATAGGCCTGGCGACGGCCGACCTTGTGCTGAGCCGGCGTACGTCTGTGGGTCTGGCTTCCTTTGATCCTGGCCGGTTCGCTTCCTAGCCGCGTTTCTGAAGCCGCGCGCAGGCTGCAACCTAAAGCCGTGCAGCACTTTTTGGGGATTGGGAGTTCGGTTTAGAACACCGGCGTGAGCAGGTCAGCGTATCGATTGTCGGAACCCCGCACGATGTCGTAGTAGAGCCGGCAAAGTTGCGCTGTGACCGGACCTTTCTCGCCATCGCCGACTGTGTAGCCGTCGACTTTACCGATGGCCTGCAGCTCCAGACCTGTACCTGCAAGGAACACTTCATCAGCCACGTATAGCTCTGTCCTGTCGATGTCCCTTGTTTCGACGGTGACGCCCATCTCAAGAAGGAGTTCGCAGACCACCTTGACGGTGATGCTCTCAAGCACGCCGGCTGTTACGGGCGGCGTTGCTGCTACACCGTCTCTGACGACGAAGACGCAAGCGTGCGACAACTCGGACACCTTGCCGTCCTGATTGAACGATAGGGCGTAGTCGTATCCGTGGAGCCTCGCCTCGTTAGACATGTACCGGGTGTTCTGATAGTTAGAAACCGCCTTCGCGCGGGGCGGCATGACATTGTCCGAGAGCCGCTGCCATGTGACAAAGCCGCAGTTGAGGGCCCGATCGGACTCCAGGAACGAGATGATGGGACGGGAGAACATCATCACCTCGCCAGGTTGGTTGATCACGGGCGAGTATCCGGGTATGCCGCCGTCGAAGTAAGCAATTGGCTGGATGTAAACATCCGACCTGAACTCGTTGGCGGCGAGCAGGTCGGATGTCGCTCGCACCAGGTCGTCCACCGTCCAGCGTGAAGTCATACGCATGATCTTCATGGAGTCGAGCAGCCTCCGCATGTGGGCCACCAGGTGGAACACGTTTAACTGCTCGGCAGCCGGGTTCCAGTAGCCCCTTATGCCCTCGAACACCATCGAGATTGAGGACCATCCGAGCATGGAAGCGTGAATGGTCGCTTCGTCCCACGGCACCAGCCGGTCGGATGTCCATATGTACTTGGGAGGCCCGTCGGGGCCAATCCAGAAACTTCGCGGCTGTTGTTGCTGGGCCATTACGCCTCACCCTGGAAAATTGGCGTGAAGCGTAACACCGCAGGCGGCCGCTGTGAATCTTGATCCCGTCTGAAGCGCCTCAATCCGCCGGGGGCGCGTAGTGCTTTCGGAAGACCAGACGCCAAACTAACTGGCCCTGGATTCTTCGAAGCCGCGAATGTCATCGAGGAACCCGCGGACGCCGCGCGCGAGCATAGGATTCGTTCCGGAAGCCATCCACTGGACGCCACGCTGCCGCCAGTACCCGTAGTCGTCGACGTCGCGTGTAATTGTGCCGGCCGACTTGCCCAACGCGACCGTTCGAGCGGTCAGCTTCTCGATGAGGTCCAGTACTTCAGGATGGCGCGTCTGGCCCGGAAAACCTAGCGTAGACGACAGGTCGGAGGGGCCGAAGAACAGCACGTCAACATGGTCTAGTGCGACGATCTCCTCGAAGTTTTCGACCGCCTCTGTCGTCTCGATCTGCAGAGCGATCAGCGTCTCTTCGTTGGCCATCCTCACATAGTCGGCAATGGGCGCGCCGAGGCCGTAGTCGGCAGCACGCGGACCCGCCAGTCCACGCTTGCCAATGGGCGGGTACTTGACGGCATCGATTACGCGTTTCGCCTGTTCGGCGGTGTTGACCATTGGAACAAGCACGCCCTGCGAGCCGGCGTCGATGAACTTTTGTATCACTTGGGGAGTGTTCTCGCCGATTCTGGTGACCGTCGAAAGTCCTCTAAGGTCGGCAGCTCGGTACAGGTTCTCGGCCGTGTCCGGCATGAGCGTGGAGTGTTCCGCATCCATTATTACGAAGTCCAGCCCCAGGAGCCCCAGGACCTCGACGACGGAAGGCGACGGAACATCGTTAAACACGCCGACAACGGGCTCCCCGGCCCGCAGCTTCCGCTTCAGTACATTTTCGCGCACGTTTCCTCCTACCGGATGGTCTATTTCAGAGTGGGGGCGGACATGAATGGCGCGCCCAACACAGGCATCAACTCAGGAACTTCTCGTAGACTGCCGCACCCGCAAATTTCGCATGGTCTCCCAGCTCTTCCTCGATCCTGAGTAGACGGTTGTACTTGGCGGTTCGGTCGCTGCGCGCCGGCGCCCCTGCCTTGATCTGCCCTGCAGCCGTCCCAACTGCGATATCGGCGATCGTTACGTCCTCGGTTTCGCCGGACCTGTGGCTTACCACCGTGCCCCAGCCCGCTGCCCTCGTGATGTTGACTGCCTCAATTGTTTCGGACACCGTTCCAGTCTGGTTAGGTTTGATAAGCACTGCGTTAGATGCGTCTCGCTCAATACCCTTGCGAATTCGTTCCAGGTTCGCAGTGTAGAGGTCATCGCCGACCAGTTGAACTCTGCTTCCGACCAGCCGGTTGAGTAGAGTCCACTCGTCCCAGTCATCTTCGGCCATACCATCTTCAATGCTTATCAAGGGATAGTTACGGCTCCACCGCTCATACATGTGGATCAGTTCCGCCGCCGAAAGAACGGCCTCTTCGCGGTGAAGGGCATAGATATCTTTCCTGCTCCTTAGCTCCGTAGCGGCTGTATCTATGGCAATGAAACATTCCTTACCTGCCGTATAGCCAGCACGCTCTATGGCCTCCAGGATCAACTCCATTCCATGCATGTTTGAAGCCATGGCGGGAGTGAACCCTCCCTCATAGCCGACGCTTCGTCCAAAGCCGCGCTCGCCGAAGATCTGGCCCAGGTAGTGGTACACTTCCGCACCCGCGCGAAGTGCCCGGCTAAACGTGTCGAAGCCAGCCGGCACGACCATAAACTCCTGGAAGTCTGTCGAGTTCAGGGCGTGCTTTCCGCCGTTGATGATGTTAAGCATGGGGACGGGCAAGATGAACTCATCGCCGTCTCCGAGCAAGCGGTATACGGGGACATCCTTACTCTGTGCGAGAGCGCATGTGAAAGCGAGAGAGACCCCTAGAATAGCGTTGCTTCCCAGCCTGGACTTGTCGCCGGTCCCGTCCAACTCAATCATTGTCCGGTCTACGGTCTCCTGGTCCAGGTTGTCCCTGCAGAGCAACTCGGTCCTGATCTCACCGCGCACACTCTGGATGGCCTTGCCTACGCCCTGCCCCCAATAGCAGGTGGCGTCGCCGTCCCGCAGCTCCACGGCCTCCGTTCCTCCGGTGCTGGTGCCCGCAGGCACAGCCGCGCGTCCCATTGCCCCGTCCTTCAGCACTACGTCTACCTCAACGGTGGGGATTCCCCGCGAGTCCAAGATCTGACGTGCGAGAATGTCGGCAATCTTGGTCAAGAGTGGCGCTCCAGTGCTCTGCTCAGCCGACCGCCTGACAGCCGGTTGGGCTTCTTCTCAAGTCTAATTTCAGCCGCCCACTTGCCCGCGTCCGACCCAGGTGCGGCGACATTATGGAAGCTCACATTGTATAGCAATGAGCCGGCGCCCCGCGTGCCATCGGACAGATTGACCCTGCTCTATAATGACCGCGCGGAGATCAACTGAGAGGGTAGAGATCTGTCGCATACTTCTCGCTCAACCGTCTTCATAACCGGGGCGTCTTCCGGCATAGGCAAGGCTACGGCTCTGCTGATGGCCGAGCAGGGATATGTTGTCTTCGGGACGAGCCGCTTCGAGGACCGGTTGGCGGATCTCCAGCGTGAGGCCACGGAGCGCGGCGTCGATGTCAAGGGCGTAGTGCTGGATATCAACGACGAGCGGGCAGTGGACTCCGCGATGCCGCGTCTGCTCGAAGAAGCTGGCGGTGCGTTCGACGTCTTGGTAAACAATGCCGGGTACGGTCTGTGGGGACCGATCCAGAGCCTTGCTATGGACGAGCTGAGGACACAGTTTGAGACCAACTTCTTTGCGGCGTTCAGGCTGACTAACGCCGTGCTGCCGGTAATGATCGAGAGGCGCAGGGGGACCATCATAAACGTAAGCTCTGTGCTTGGCAGAATTGCGACTCCGTTCAACGGCGCCTATGCAGCCAGCAAGTTTGCCCTAGAGGGAATGAGCGAGGCGCTGCGCGTGGAGTTACGGCCATTTGGTGTAAAGGTGGCGTTGGTGGAGCCTGGGCTGTTCGAGACGGGGTTCATAGACAACATGACGAGATCTCGTGCATCGGAAAGAACCGATCTTCCATACCAACCTTACATGGACAGGTATCGGAACAGGCACAGGCGATTCGAACTCCGGGCCGCCGACCCGATCGAAGTTGCCAAGGTAATTCTCAAGATCGCGCGGTCCCGCAATCCTTCACTGCGTCACCCCGTAGGCTTGGACGCCAGGTCGGGGCTTCTCGGGGCGCGTCTATTGCCGCAGAGGCTCTTCGAGGCAATGCTGGCCCGCGCTACGCTGGACTGAATGATGATTTGGAAGCATTGCTTGCATCAACACTAGGCCTTTACTATCTGGCGTGACAATTCTTGTGATGTGCGCCACCCATCAACTATGTAATATTGCGAGGAACCTAATGTTCGTATCTCAACAGACCCTACTGAGCCAACTTCTTAACAGAGTTGCTAATGGACATATCCAGCTTCCTGATTTTCAGCGAGGATGGGTGTGGAATGATGACCGCATTCGATCATTGTTGGCAAGCATTTCCAAGGGCTTCCCCATCGGCGCCCTAATGACACTCGACGCTGAGGCGGAGATTGAGTTCAAGACATTGCTTCTTGAGGGAGTTCCCCCATCGTCGGCTAGATCTCCCTCGGAATTTCTACTAGATGGGTAACAGCGACTGACTTCTGCTTATCAGGCGCTCTTGCACACAGGCCCCGTAGTCACTCGGGACTCCGTACGAGGTCGGAAGATAAGGCGTTGGTACTATATAGACATGATGAGGGCAATGGATGAAAGCATAGACAGAGATGAAGCAATTGAAAGCGTTCCTGAGAACAGAATTCGTAAGGGCGTATTTGGACGCGATGTAGTGCGCGATCTGTCTAGACCAACGAACGAGTTTGAGCAACACATGATGCCGACTGAAGTATTGCTCAACCACAATGAATGGATGTTTGGTTATGTGAACTACTGGAATGGGTCTAGTAGTTCACATCCGAGTGGTAATGCGTTCGAGTTCTTCCAGGAATTCTTCAAGCAAGGCATTGATAATTTCACAAACTATCAAGTTCCGGTCATAAAGCTGACGAAACAGACGCCTAAGGAGGCTGTATGCACAGTCTTCGAAAAGGTAAATACGGGTGGTGAACCTCTAAACGTCTTTGAGTTAGTAACGGCATCCTTTGCTGCTAGCAATTTTTCGTTGCGAGAGGATTGGAAGGTAAGGCAAGCTCGATTGTACGAATACAGTAGCACACTTAGAGGTATTGGAGGCGACCAGTTTCTTCAAGCTGTGACGTTGCTGGTGACTCGCCAAAGGCATGTAAAGGCACTTGGAGAAGGAAAGTCCAGACAAGAAGCTCCAGCAATAGCGTGCAAGAAGCGAGATGTCCTGAATCTAAGGTTGGAGGAGTACATTGAGTGGGCCGATTGCGTTGAAGCCGCATTTATGAAAGTAGCTGCTTTCCTTGTGAGGCAGTTCGTTCTGACGCAGAGAGATTTGCCCTATAATACTCAATTGGTACCTTTGGCTGCCCTTTATGTGATACTCGGTAATGAGCTTGATGCTGCGAATGCACAGGTCAGGTTGGAGCGCTGGTATTGGAGCGGGGTCTTTGGCGAGGCGTACGGTGGTTCTGTAGAAACGCAATTTGCAGAGGATATGGAACAGGTGGAGCAATACATTCGTCGCGGAACGCCATCAAGATTGATGGTTGAGGCGAATTTCATTCCAGAGAGATTATTGTCTCTACGAACTCGTAACAGTGCAGCATATAAAGGATTGTATGCTATGCAAATGAAGAATGGCTCTGCAGATTGGAGGACAGGCAATCCACTACACGTCGCTACAATGTCTAGCGAGAATATCGATATCCATCACATCTTTCCGAAGAGGTGGTGCAAGGAAGAGGCGAAGCCTCCAATTCCCGCCAAGTTATTCAACTCGATTATAAACAGGACTCCCATTGACGCAATTACCAACAGGATAATTGGCGGTAAAGGTCCGTCTGTATACTTGCCCTTGCTGGATAGAAGATGGGAAGGCGTGGAGAGCCGTGACCTTAATGATGTTTTGCTGACGCACTGGTTGGAACCTGCACACTTGCGGGCCAATCGATTTGCGGAGAGTTTCGTATCAAGAGGGGTTGCGATGCTTCGTCTAATTGGCCAATCTATGGGTAAAGAGTTGGCCAATGGTGAGGATGTCTTCAAAGAAGCAGTTAGAAATGCAGGATACACTGACCAGTACGACGATGACACCGAAGACTACGATGAACTCGGAAGCGCTGTATTTGTTGAAGCGGCTGACTAAGACCTCAATCGACCCGCTGTTGACAGCCGTCTCATGAAGCCGGCGCTGCGAATATCCCGTTCGGCGATATGCCTCAGGTGAGCGCCAAGCATTCGCCCAACTTCTGACCAGGTCTGATCGGACAGGTTTAGCATGAGCGCACGCGTCATCGGCTGCCGGTCGAGGTGCCGCAGGACCTTCATTGCTCCAATGGAGAGGACCGTCATCGCGCCTCCCGCGTCTCTGTGGCACCTGGCGCAGACGACGCCGCTGTCATCGTGGCTGAAGGTGTGACGTGCGGGCCGAAGGTCCTCCCGACAGCTGACGCAGCAGTAGAGTTCAGGCCGGAACCCGGTGATAGTGAGCAGCCTAAATTCGAAGAAGTGCAGCAAGGGCCGCATATCTTCCGATGCTTCGAGAAGCGTCAACGAGGTCGCCAGAAGGCTGTAAGCTTCGTGAGAGGGCGAGTCTTCTACGCTGAATGCGTCCGCGGCCTCCGCGAGATACAGGGCCGCGGAGAGCCGCTCCAGGTCTTCCTTCAGGAGGAGATGGCTGTCCAGAGAGTCCGCCTCGGCCACGTGGTCAAGTGACCTTCCCTCTGCAATTGAGACAGACACGCGGTTCAGGAGCTCCAGATGGCCTCCAAGCTTGCTCTTTGGGCGCCGGACACCCCTGGCGACGGCACGAATCTTGCCGGCTACCGGCGATAGCATGGTTACGATGCGGTCTGCCTCGCCCAAAGACTGCTGGCGAATCACGATAGCTTCCGTCCTGAGTACGCGCGGTCTGGGCATTTGCGCTCCGCTGCACCTCCACACCTTGACGCTTGGGGACCGGTCCCGGAGGACTCCGGACGGGAGCTTCAGAACTCCTGGCGGCCCTGGATGGCGCGCGTCAGCGTAACCTCGTCTGCGTACTCCAGGTCGCTGCCCGCAGGCAGCCCGCGCGCAGGCCTTGTCAGCTTGAGTCCGAGCGGTTCCAGGAGACCATGGATGTACATGGAGGTTGCCTCTCCCTCGACATTGGGGTTGGTGGCCAGGATGATCTCATCCACGTTGTTGGCCTTGACCCGTTCCAGCAGCGGCGCGATCTTGAGTTCGTCCGGTCCGATTCCGTTCATGGGAGAGATTACGCCGTGGAGGACATGGTACAGGCCGTCGAAGATCTTGGTGCGCTCCAGCGCCTGGACGTCCAGTGGTTCTTCCACAATGCAGATCCGTGACCTGTCTCGCCCTGGATCGGAGCAAACCGTGCACATTTCTTCTTCTGAGATGTTGAAGCAGACCTGGCAGAGGGCTATGTTCTCCTTCACCGACACAATTGCCTGTGCCAGGCCGTGGGCGTATTGCGACGGAGTGCGAATGACGTGGTAGGCCAGCCTCTGGGCTGTCTTGGGACCTATACCCGGCAGCTTGTTGAACTCTTCGATCAGGCGGACCACCGCTCCCGCCACAGGCCGCCTATCGATCATGGCTGCCGACGAACCGGAGGCTTGGAGAAGTAGCGCGAGGACTTTTGTACAAGTAAGAGTGCGACTGGGCGGACAAATGGCGGTACAAGCACGGGCTATGTCAGCCCGGGAATGTTCAGGCCGCCGGTCAACGCGCTCATGCGCTCGGCAGCGGTCTTCTGAGACATTTCAATGCCTTCGTTGACTGCCGCCATCACGAGGTCCTGCAGAATCTCAACGTCGTCCGGGTCCACGGCTTCGGGGTCTATCGAAATGGACTCGAGCCTCATCTTTCCGTTCACCACTATCCTTACCACGCCACCGCCCGATGTGGCCTCGACCGTACCTTCTTCGAGTTCCTGCTGGAGTTTCACCATCCGTTTCTGAAGCTCCTGGGCCTGCCGCATCATTCTCCTGTTCAACCGTCTTCCTCCCTCTCGCCAACGATTGTGGCGCCCATCTTGAGCGCCGCTCTAACCAAGGGGCTCTTTTCAGCTGCGCCAGGGGCGCCGTTTGCCCCGTCTTCTCCGAGAACGGACAGCTTCACATCGTACTCTCGGCCCATCACGTTGGCGAGTGCTTCCAGGACGATCTTCCGTGTGGGCGGATCGTCCAATTCTTCCTGCATACGCTCCATATGAGAGCGGTGGTTGAAGGTCAACAGTATCTGATCGCCCTGTTCTTCTCTTCTTGAACAAGCCCTGAGCAACGCTCCGAGGTTGTAGCGCTTTCCCTTGTGTCGGCGGAGCAAGTTGAGCAGCGAGTTCCAGCTGTTTTCGAGTGTTCTGGAGGTTCCGGCTGTGCGGGCGTCCGCGCTCTGTGCGGCTCGGCTCGGAGGCTGGTCTGCTGTGGCCGCCGGATGCCGCACCGGACGCGTAGGTGCCGGAGGTCGAAAGCTAGATGCGGTCGTTGGCTGGCGTCTAGTTGGGGGCGGAGCAGGCTGCGGATCCCTCACGGTGGGTTGAGAGCGCTCGGGCTGTGAGACCGAGGGAGCCGGCGCCAGCGTGGCCTCGACCACGGCGAGTTCCAGAGGCAGCGGGGTAGAGGCGTCCCTGGCCAGGTCTGCGGCCGCAAAGGCCCGCAGTGCCTTGAGGAGATCGTTCATGGTGGTCGCACCAGCGAGGGCCTCCAGGCGTTCGGATGTTCCTTGAGGGTAACCGGCGTTGGCGAGGTTACCCGTCTTCGCCAGGAGCACCCCTCTGAAGAACGCTGTTGCCGCCCTGTGAAGCTGCCGGATATCTGAGCCACTTCCCGCAAATCGGCCGATGACACCCAGGGCCTCCGCGGGGTGGTCTTGAAGCACGTGGTCGACCAGTTCCAGCGCCTCTTCCTCCCCGCCCAACTCCAGGAGGTCGCGTACGTTAGCGTCCGTGATCTGTTCGCCGTACGAGACGATGGCCTGCTCCAGCATGTTTACGGCGTCTCGAAGGCTGCCTCCTGAGGCGCGAGCGATGGTCAGGAGGGCGCTGGCTTCAGCAGAAACACCCTCGGCGGCGCAAATCTCGTCCAGTCGTACGACGGTCTTATCGACAGGAATGCGCCGGAAGTCGAACCTCTGGCAGCGCGAGACGATGGTCAGCGGGACTCTATGTGGTTCGGTCGTGGCCAGGATCAGGATGGCGTGGGCAGGCGGCTCCTCCAGCGTCTTCAGGAGGGCGTTGAATGCCTCTGTGGTGAGCATGTGCACTTCGTCGACTATGTAGACCTTGTACCGCGCGTCGTTGGGACCGAAGTTGATCCTGTCCCGTAGCGTGCGGATGTCGCCTATGCCCCGGTTGCTGGCGGCGTCCATCTCGATCAGGTCAAGTGCCCGGCCCTCTTGCACGGACTCGCAGAAGTCGCAGGTGTTGTCCGGCTCGCCGTCCTGCGGCTCACGGCAATTGACGGCCTTGGCCAGAATACGGGCCGTGCTGGTCTTGCCCGTTCCGCGCGGCCCAGCGAACATGTAAGCGTGGGCCACACGATCGGTCGAGACCGCCCGGCGCAGGGTCTGGGCGATGGGCTCGTGACCCGCAAGCTCACTCAGGCGTTGCGGGCGCCACTTTCTATACAGCACCTCAGCCAAGGGCGCTACTCCTCAGATGCCGGACCAGGCTTATTGAACAATCGGCCGAGTACGGCGCTCTCCCTGGCGCGCATGGCTTGGTCACGGACCGGGTCGTCGTGGTCGTACCCAAGCAGATGCAACGTCCCGTGTGTTATCAGGTGCGCGATCTCTTCATCCACGGGGACCCCGGCGTCCTCAGCCTGCCGGCGAGCCTGAGGGTACGATACAACAACTTCTCCCACGCCGGCTTCCTCGCCGGGCGGCATCAGGAACTGATCGGCCTCATCCGTGGGCGGGCCGTCCTGGGCCGGGTATGAGAACGAGAGGACGTCAGTCGTTGTGTCCATGCTGCGGTAGGAGGCGTTGAGTTCGCGGACGGTATCGTCATCGGTGATCGTCAGGCCCATAGAAGTGCGTCCGTTCAGATCCTCGCCACGGACGGTTGCCTGTGCCGCTTCTACAAGCAGGCGCTCCGAAACCAGGGACGCGAACTCTTGATCTATCCGGACATCTACGTTGAAGTGAGCTATGCCAGCAGCCATTGTAGCCTCGGGTTAGCCAGATCCTGCCTGCCGCGCCGTGTCCGCCGCGACGGGCCCTCAGAAAGGTTATGCCGGTTGTGCCGATCGCCTTCTTACTGGTCGTCCTGCGCAGTGCCAGTCGGGGACTGCAAGTACCGGAACAACTCGCTGTCGGCCGAAAGGACGAGCGTAGTGCCGGTCCTGAGTGCGTTGGCATAAGCTTCCAAGCTGCGCCGGAACGCGTAGAACTCGGGCCCCTGTTCCAGGGCCTCCGCGAAGATCGTGATGGCCGAGGCTTCGCCCTCACCGCGAACGATGTCAGCGTCCCGTTCCGCCTCCGCCTTGATGATGGCGGCCTGCCGGTCCGTTCCGGCCCTGATCTCCAGGTCTCGCTCCGCTCCCTCGGCGCGCTCGGCGTCAGCGATGCGCTTGCGCTCGGCCTTCATGCGTTCGTAAATGCTGTTGGCGATCTCCGACGGGAAGTCGATGCGCTTGGTGCGGACGTCTACCACTTGAAGACCGAAATCTGATAGCAGCGGCCGGGAGGCTTCGGTCACCCGGTTCATTATAGTCTCGCGATTCGTCTTAATGATCTGGGACTGTTCGTCCTGACCGATCTCTTTGCGGAGTTCCGACGCGATGTTGTCCGTGCTGCGTGTTACGGCCCGCTGGGGAGTCCGAACGGTCTTGTAAAACTCCAGCGGATCGATGATGCGGACCACCGCGTAAGCGTCGATGATAAGGCGCTTCTTGTCGCTGGTGAGCAGCGAGTCCGGCGGCGCGTCGAAAAGCGTGTTCCGCTGGTCGAAGTAGATGACCGTGTCGATGAACGGGGACTTCATCTTGAGACCAGGCTGGCGGATCGTCCGCTGAGGCTCGCCAAATCTGGTGACAATGGCCGATTGCGTTTCATCGACCACGAACAGGAATTGTGGGCCGAGAATGCCGGCGGCTATGACCGTCAGGATCAGGAGGGCGGCGAGTATCTTCATCTGCTAGGGCCCCGAACCTGAGGAGCCGTTCAGCGGGAGGAACTGAAGCAGGTTGCCGCCGGTATCTCCACTGACGATGTACTTGTCCGTGTTGCCCAAGATGTTCTCCACTGCCTCGAGGTAAAGCCTCAGGCGGGTCACATCTTCCGCCTGTTCAAACTCCCGCAGGATGGAAAGAAACCTGTTCGCCTCACCTGTGGCTATGGCGACCCGCTCGGCCTTGAAAGCCTGAGCGGCCTCTCTAGTGCGGGCGGCTCCACCACGGGCGCGTGGGAGGATGTCCGCCTGGTATGCCTGCGCCAGGTTGATGATACGCTGCTTGTCTTCCTTGGCCCTCACGACGTCGTCAAAGGCGTCCTGCACCTGCGTCGGCGCCTGCACGTTCTGGAGCCTGACCTCCCGCACCCTTATCCCCGTGTCGTAGGCGTCCAGCAAGTGCTGAAGGAGGAGTTTAGTTTCGGCCTGGACCTCTTCCTTCAGGGTAGTGAGAACGTCGTCGATGTTCCGCTGTCCTACGACCTGCCGGAGAGATGACTCAGTAGCGCTTTTGATGATCGCCGTGTCCGGGTTGGCGGACCTGAACAGGAACTTTTCGATATCCGCGATGTCGTACTGGATCAGCAACTGGGCATCTACCAGGTTTTCGTCTCCAGTGATCATCAACGACTCGGCGAGGATAGGTGTGGAGCCCCTGAGGCCGACCTCCAGGCGACGGACTTCCTCTACGTTCACGATCGCCCTGGTGCCAATGGGCGCCGGCCAGTACCAGTGAAGCCCCGGCTCGGTGATCTCCACGAAAGTGCCAAGCCTTCTTAGAGCGCCCTGTTCGCCAGGCTGCACAGTGTAAAAGCCGGTTCCCAGCCAGCCTATGAGGGCAATGAAGAAAATGGCAAATACAAGCAGAGCGCCCTTGCTTCCGAAGCCGCCGCCGCCGCCGCGTAGGCCTCCGAAGATACCCCGGATGCGCTCCAGGAACTGGTCTATGTTTACTTCTGGCTCTTCTTGACGATACATTCGGTGTTCCGGGTCAGAATTTTGAACGTGACGAATTGAATCTTAACACAGACCGAGCGCTTCGACGCCGTCCAACGCCGCGAAGAGGCGCGACTTTCGGAAGCGGCGGCCTACCGCCACTGGCCGGACACCTGAGAGCGTGCCATGGTCTCCCGCACGGTGGCGTCGACGACCGTCAGGCCTCCGTCGACGTACAGAGTCTGGCCGGTGATGAAAGAAGCGCGATCGGAGGCTAGGAACACCGTAGCTGACGCGATTTCGTCTGTCGAGCCCATGCGTCCGAATAGAGAGGTTGTCTTCTCCCACTCGGCGGCAGCGGTATTGCCCGGGTCCGGGGCATTGCCCTCCGTCTTGATCCAGCCAGGGCCTATGGCGTTGGCGCGGATGCCGTGGGCCGCGTACTCGCCTGCCATGCTGCGAGTCAGGCCGTCGAGGCCGGCCTTCATGGCCCCGTACAGCCAGTAGTTGGCGTGGAGGGTCGCGGTCGAGGTAATGTTGACTATGCTGCCGCCCGTTTTTTGCATGATGGGAATGGCGTACCCGGTGACGAGGTAGGCGCTCAGGAAGTTGCCGCCGGACATCCCGTTCCAGCGCTCGATGAGTGAGCTTCCGGCGGGGACGTTCTGCTTGGCCTCGCCGCCGCCGGCGCAGTTGACCAGCGCGTGCAAGCGGCCGTGCTTGGCGTCCACGTCCTTCATCAGTGCCTCCACGGCGACGTGGTCGCTGAGTTCGACGGAGTGGAACTCGGACTTGCCGCCGATCTCGCCGATTGCGCGGCACGTGTATTCACCTTTGGCCTGATCGCGGGCGACGAGTATGAGTTCGGCGCCCTCGCGGGCGAATTCCAGGGCGATGGCGCGCCCGATGCCAGAGTTGCCGCCGGTTACCAGCGCGATTTTGCCTTGCAGTCCAAGTTCCATGGGTACCTCCGGTTTGACTAGCGCCGGCGCCTGAATAGGGAGAGGAAGCGGGCCTGGTAGTACTCGAACAGGTTCCAGCGGTCCAGCTCCAGCTTCAGCGTGTCCGGGTTGCCGGCGCCGTGTTCGACTTCCCGGAACATCCTCTCGATGCGCTGCACTGCGGCCATGGGAGCGCCGCCTGCCTGCGGCTGCGGGTCCAGCAGGCCCCTCGCCTGGAACTCCGCGGCGTTGCTGGCGGCAGAGCGGGACGTGAACTCGTAAATGAACTTCAGCAGGCACACGTCCCATAGGCTGTCCGCGCCGCCGATCATCACGACGGACATGGTCTCCTTCTTCTGCTCGAGGTCGCCGTCGATCTTGTGGGCGATGTCGCCCGGCTCGCCGCCGAGGATGTCCATCTTGTCGGCCTGGTTGCGGTACTGGTAGAGGATGCCGGGGCTGTTGGGGCCGTACGCGTCGGCCACGTCACTGAAGTACTCGTACGCCTCCGAGCTGAAGCCTTCGAGGTTCAGAGCGTAGGTGGGGGTGACCAGCGAGGGCTTCTGGGAGATGACGCGGCCGGAGCGAACGACGCCTTCCGGGCCGTCTCCCATGCCCAGTTCGCGGTACACCGGCTCGGTGACGACGTAGTAGGCAATGTTGGTCTGGCCGAACGTTGCGAGGTGCTGGTTGGGCGCCCGGACCACGCGAGTATGCTCGACGGCCCTGCGCCAGTCTCGTTCTGGGTCCATGTGTTACCGGGAGTGCATGTTCCCGGAGGTGCCTCCGGAGTGTTGGTGTAATCGATTATACGGGATTGGGGGCCGGTGCCGTCTCTATTGATGGGGTCAAGCGACTGGACCGGTGCCGGCGCGCCCAATAGCGCCTCATAATAGGGGAAAGCGTCTCATTTCGATTAACGCTGTCTTGACTCGTAGTTGTGACCACATGAATCTTGGGACGGTTCGCGTGCGTCCGCGAATCGTTTGTGGAACAGAGGCTGGTGGAGCTGGTGCTAAGGGTTTGGCGGCGCAAGCTAAGACTCGGTCTTCGGAGACCATGATTCCCATGGCCTGCCGCACCCCCGATTCACCCATCTTACCAACTTCCCTGTCACGCAAGGTTTCTCGGTTCGCTTCGCTGGCTCGAAATAGAAGAACGCTCGGGCGAGGCCTCCACTTTCCCTGCTCGAACTGGCGTGCTAAAATGTCTGCATGAACTCCTTGGCACACCGCAACGACGTGCTGGCACGAAGGATCGATCCGGGCTCGCCGCAGCATTGGAACGCCCGTACGGCTGTATCAATAGTGGAACGAAACTGTCACTGTTTTTATACTTTCCGGCTCAATCAGGTAGCAATTCATGCCGATTCTGGTCACATTCTCCATCGCCTCCAGCTTTGCGATGTTACGGATTGTTACGGAATGTGACATTTCCCAGGGGTCTCCCCATTTGCAAGGAGGGGCGAAGGCGGGTTTGAAACCTGCCACCAGCAGGAAGGCGCGGGGTGCTTGGTCTCGGAGGGCAGGGGCGTGATGGGGTGCTAGCCGGGCCCTTCGACAGGTTCAGGGCGAATGGAACGACGGGAGGGGACCTTCGACGGGAGCGTAGCGGTGGTGTGGGAGCGTGCTTGGCGCTATTTGCCCTGGCGGATGTAGTCGGCTATACGCTCGCCGATGACCATGGAGGTGACGTTGGTGTTGGCGCGGATGCAGTCGGGCATGATGGAAGCATCGGCGACGCGCAGCCCGTCGATGCCGTAGACGCGGCCGCGCTGGTCGACGACGGCCATGGGGTCGGAGGCCGGGCCCATTTTGCATGTGCCTGAGATGTGGTGGCTGGTGGTGACGTTGCGTAGCAGCCACTCGTCCAGGGTGTCTTCGGACTCCAAGTCTGCGTCCGTAGGACTGAAGCGCTCCTCGATGATGGAGGCGAGCTCATCGTGTTTCGCGAGGTCGAGACAGATTCGGACGGCCTCCCGCATTCTCTGACGGTCGAACTCTTCCTCGAGCAGGTTGTAGTCGAGTATGGGGTGTGTGTGCGGGTCCGGGGAGGCGAGCTCGAGGTGTCCCGCCCCGGCGGCGAGGTAGAGGGCGCAGGTCATGCCGAAGCCGTAAGGCTCCCACTCGGAGGCGAGGTAGTGGGTCTCGCGAGTGGCGGCGGACAGCGGGTGGACCAGCATGTCGTTTCGCAAGTCCGAGCCCTCGGCGGTGTATCTCAGGACATGCTGTATGCGAGGGGCTACGGGGTCGAACTCGTAGCCGTCCTTCGTCTTCCAGGTCACTGTGACCTGCGGATGATCGCGGAGGTTGCGGCCGACGCCCGGCAGATCGTGGACGACAGGGACTCCGACGGACTTGAGGTTCGTGGCTGGGCCGATTCCGGACAGGAGCAGGACATGGGGCGAGCCAATGGCGCCGCCGCTCAAGACGATCTCCTCGCCGTGGACCTCGAAGAGCTCTCCGCCGCTCTCCACTCGCGCGCCGACGGCCCTGTTGCTCTCTATGATGAGGCCGTGGACGAAGCATTCGGGGCGGATGGTGAGGTTCACGCGGTGGCGGGCCTGGCTCAAGTAGCCGATGGCGGTGCTCCAGCGGATCCCGTTGGGGTTGTTGAACGGCGACGGGCCGACGCCGGTGGAGTCGGGGTCGTTGTGATCGGGGCAGTCTGCAAAGCCTGCGGCGAGACAGGCGCTGTAGAAGGCCCGCTGGTCGTAGACCCACTCGTCTTCCGGGAAGCGCCTGGCGATGATGGGGCCGTCCGTGCCGTGAAAGTCGTCGCGGAAGTCGGTGTCGGTCTCGATCATGCGGAAGTAGGCGAGGAGGTCCCGAAAGCTCCACTCGTCGTTGCCCATCTCAGCCCATGAGTCGTAGTCCTCGGGCACGCCGCGCAGGAACATCTGGGCGTTGACGGCGCTGGAGCCTCCGGTGGCCTTACCCCTGGGAACGGGCATCGGGTCGGCGAGGTCGGTGGCCCTGGCGGTGTAGTGCCAGTTGTGCTCGGAGCCGGGGCCGAGGATCTTGTTCCACGTGTCTTTGTCATGGCCGTGGCCGTACTTGAGGTGGCCCGGCAGGGTCTCGAAGTCAGGATAGTCCGGGCCGGCCTCGAGAAGTAGGACGGAGCGGCCGGAGTCCTCTGACAGCCGGGTGGCGATAATTGCCCCCGCGGAGCCGGCGCCGATAACGATGGTGTCGTAATTCATGGTGCGCATTATTGCAGGCAAATTGAGGGAGGGCCAAGAGGCTGGAGTAACCGGGATGTACCGGCGGACGGACTTGGTTTCGCTACCGGTACGCCTGAGTGGGCGTGACCATCATTGGAGTCAGGCGTCCCAGACGCGCCCGATGCGTTGGAGGAGGCGCCAGTCCAGTTCTGCGCCGAGGCCGGGGGACGCTGGAATGTGGAGGCGGCCATTTCCGATGCGCTCCGGAGGTGCGAGCAGGTCGGCGCGCCAGTCCACTTCGTGGACCGCGTGCTCCAGCGGCATCGAGCCTGGTATGGATGCGGTGACGTGCCCGCCAGTAAGAAGCGAGACCGGGCCGGCAGGGCTGTGCAGCGAGACGGCTCCGCCGGCATCAATCGCCGCTCTGCCTGACCGCGCAGCCACGGCAGCGCCGCCGCAGTGCATAACGTCAGGCATGATTACTGCGACGGCAGCCTGCGCTACAAGGTCCGCGAAGAACCCCTCGCCGTAGCCTAGCTCGCCGCCGGCCGAGGTCATTGGAACGCGCTCGGCGATGCGGGCCATGGCCGCCCCGTCTTCGGTGGGGCGCACCGGTTCCTCGAACCACGCAACGCCAAGCTCAGCTAACTCTCCAGCGACAGTAACCGCGGACTCGACGTCGAAGCGGCCGTGGCAGTCGACCATCAGGGTCACGTTGGGGCCTATGGCTTCCCTCTCTGCCGCGACGCGCCGGATGCCCTGGCGGGCCAGTCGCATAGCTTCCGCGGGGCCGTCCTTCGGCGTTACCTCGTCGAAAGGAGCGCACTTTACGGCCCGGAAGCCCTCCCGAACGGCGAGCTCGGCAGCTCTCGCGAAATCGGCCGGAGTACGAGGAGTGGCGAAGAGGCCGCGGTTGATGTTGGCGTACAGCGGGACGCTCGCCGGCGCCTCACCGCCGAGGGCCTCCGCGAGGCTGATCCCATCCCGGACCGCCTGAATGATGGAGACGCCGGTGCGCAGGGCGCTCAGCGCGGTGGCCGGCGCGAGGTCACGCCTCGGTTGTTGTTCGTACAGACCCAGCAGGTCGGGGATGTCGGCCTCGGTGGCGATGGCGGCCCCCTTCAGGGAGTCGACCTGCTCGCCGATCAGCCGGACCACGTCGGGGGTCAGCCCGCCCACGGTGATCTCCACCACTGCCGAGGCGCCGGACTCGTCCCGCAAGCGCGCGAACGTCCACTCCGACCAAGCCGTCGCGGTGATGGCAGCGAACTCGACGCTGTGGAAGTGGACTGGAGGTGATGGCACTGGGTGGGGGAATCCTACAGGCCCTTCCCTGACCTATCGCTTAGGGCCTGCCCTTACGATTCTACGTTTGGGCTGGGCGTGTCGAAGAGTAGGGCACAGGCGGTGTTAGGAGCGACGTTGTCTTGTACCAAGAGGCTGCGCGCCTTCTACACCCTGTCGGCTAGCCATTGGACGGTGCGGTTGGCGATGTCGCGCATGTGCTCGCGCTCGCGCTAGCCGTGGGGCTCGCGGGGGTAGACGCATAGCGAGACGTCGACACCCTTGTCCTTGAGGGCACGGTAGAAATTGCGGGCCTGGTCGACGGGGCAGACGTGATCGACCTCGCCATGCAGGACGAGCGTAGGCGTCGTGACGTTGTCGATGTGGGCTAGCGGGGCGAAGGTCCGGTACTTGCCGTCGGGGTCGTACTGGTCCTCGTGGGCGTAGTAGATGGTGTTCCAGTTTTCAATCTCGGTGACGCCGTGGAAGCTGCGCCACTCGCTGATGCCCATGCCGGCGACGGCGGCCTTGAAGCGGCCGGTCTGGGTGACGGCCCACATCGTCATGTAGCCGCCGTAGCTGTTGCCGGTGACGCCGAGGCGGTCGGGGTCGGCGATGCCCTTCTCGACGCAGTGGTCGACGCCGAGCATGATGTCTTCCCAGTCCTTGCCGCCCTGGTCTCCGAGGTTGCTCTCGGTGAAGTCGAGGCCCCAGCCGTTGCTGCCGCGAGGGTTCGGCATTAGGACTGCGTAACCGAGCGCCGCGAAGGCCTGGGCGTGGTTCGTGGGCACGGCGGGAGCGAACCCGTTCTGGTGCGCGCCGGAGGGGCCGCCGTGAATGTCGACGACCATGGGCAGCGGCCTGTCGGAGGGGGCGTTGCGCGGCCTGGTGAGGAACGCCTGCATTTCCCAGCCGTCGGCGCCCTCGTAGAAGACCTCTTCGGTGACGCCTAGGTCGAGTTCGGCCGCCCGGGGGTTCATGTTCGTGAGGCGAGTCATGACGTAGCCGCCGTCCTCGGGAGAGGCGAGCCATACGTCGCGCGGGTTGTCGGCGTCCTCTTTGACGACTGCAATGCGGCCCCCGGAGTCGACGGTGAGAGCGGGGTAGCTGGCCTCACCGAACGTGCAGGGCTCCGACCAGACCGTTTCGTGGACTCCGGTGTCGAGGTCCACTTGCACGAGGCCGTACTGGCTTCTAAGGGAGCCGGATAGCAGGAGCTGGCGGCCGTCGTCCGACCACCTGATCCAGCCGTAGCTGGCGCGGTGGCCCTCGGTGACCTGGCGGTGCGGGCCGCCGGCGGACGGTACGACGAAGATACCGCCGCGCTGGGCGTACTTGTCGCTCCAGTGTGACGACGTGAAGGCGATGCGGCTGTCATCGGGCGACCATGCGGGCGCGGAGACGGCGCGTTCCTCGTCGTAGAGCGTGGTTGGCGGGTCGCCGGGCGCGAAGACGGCGAGGCGGCACAGGTACCAGTCGGACTCGAAAGGCAGATCGGTGACGGAGGCGGCGAAGCGCGAGCCGTCGTTAGACCACGCGAACTCCCACACCTGCAGGCCGGCCGGCGAAACCCACTCGATCTCGCCGGTGGCGACATCGACGGTGTACAGGCGGGTGTATGACGGCGACCGCTCGAACTCGACCGGGTCCTGGCCTCGGAGGCCGCGGCGCTTGTCGCCCTCTGCGATAGGGTCGTCCGCCATAAACGCGATCTTTGCGCCGTCCGGGGACCATGCCATCGGGCTGACGCCGCGCGCGCCGCCGAACACGCCGCCGGGGACGCTAGTGAGGCGGACGGCCTCGCCGAAGCGCCGGGGCATCAGGTATAGCTGGGGCCGGCCGTCGTGCTCGCGGTCCGAGATGAGGGCGAGGGTGCGGCCGTCCGGCGACCATCGAGGGGCGAACGACGTCGCGCCCTCGGCAGTGAGCCTGCGCGCATCGCCGCCGTCCGTGGGGACGAGCCAGACGGAGGACTTGGGAAGCGCGGTGTCGTGGATGAAGGGGTCTGACATCGTGAACGCGATTGACTCGCCATCGGGTGTGATCTGCGGGTCCGAGGCGATCCTGAAGTCGAGGAAGTCGACGGGGGTTGGAGTGCGGCTCATGCGGGGCTCCTTGGTCTGTTCTGAAGTGAAACCGGCTACACAGCATTCAGATTGACCCCATCCTAACCCTTCGGCTTCGCTCAGGACAGGCTCTTCCCAGGTAGACTGGGGAAGGGACCAGATGGCGCGGCTGCCGACGCCGATGGCCTTTCATGGACCTGCTGTGAGCTGGTAGATCCGGTAGATGTGGACTCTTCAGTGCGGACAACCGTGACGTTGCCGGACGATCACAGGACAGACAGTTCAGCAAACACTCCGAAGTGGTCAGAAAGCTTACTCTCCCCGTGGATGTTGTTGATGACTCCTAGGGATACCGTTGCCAGATCTTCGCTCAGTGCAATGTGGTCGATGCTACTTCGGCCTAGGAAGCCAAGTTCTGACGTAACAATCGTCATGTGAGGAGGAATGGCACACCGAAGCGCCCGCTGAAGCCTCATGGGCGTACCGCTGCCTTGCCCAATCCGTTGATTGAAATCGCCCATCACGATTACGCGCCGAGCGGGCGCCCGTTTGAGAGCTGCATTGAGACCGGCCAGATACTGTTCATGGTCTTCCCAACGCTTCTTACGATCACCCCCGCGACTGCGCTCAGTCCGTGATCCTGCCCAGGAGATACATACGCCAACGACCATTACTTCGCCAACCGAAGTCTGTGTAGTACCCGACACGAATCGCCCGGGCGGCATCAAGCGTTGACCCGCTTCATCAACCTGCGCCCAGGGCTTCTTTGACCAGAGAATGACCTTCCGCCGCCCCGCCTTGATCGGGTATCCATATTCAGACTGCGAGCAGATCGTGTGCCCATGATGCGATAACAGCCCCTCGTGCGTCTCGGTGAGGCAGACGACCTCGGGCGCAAGTTCGTGAATTCGGCGCAGGACCTCATCGCGGCGAGGTGACCTCGGCGTGGCCCACTCGACGTTCCAGTTAACCAGTCTCAGTGACATGGCGTTCGTTCCTCATTCGGACCTGGGAAACGGCGAGTCTCGTGTCCAGGGGACTCATCCACTCGAAAGACCATTGGGGTTGGCTGGCACCCTCGTGGCATGCTGGCCGTCTATGGCTACAGGTGCTCGGCCATCCAGGCGATAGTGCGGTTCCAGGCGTCGATGATGTGGTTGCGTTCCTTGTGGCCGTGCGGCTCGCGGGGGTGGACGATCAGCTCGGTCTTCACGCCGTGGTCCTTTAGGGCGCGGTGGAACATGCGGGCCTGCTCGATGGGGCATAGCACGTCCTCGCCGCCGTGGATGATGAGTGTGGGCGTGGTGACGTTCTTGACGTGTGTGATGGGGGAGAACTCGGCTTCCAAGCCGTCCGGGTCCCAGCCGTCGACGCGGCCGTAGAAGATGCGGGGCCACGCGGGAATCTCGCTGACGCCTCGTAGGCTTCGCCAGTCGCAGACGCCGTCGTACATGACGGCGGCCTTGAACCGGTCGGTCTGGGTGACGCCCCAGGCGGTGATATAGCCGCCGAAGCTGCCGCCGGTGAGGCCGAGCCGGTCCGGGTCTGCGATGCTGTGCTCAACGCAGTGGTCGACGCCGCGCATGATGTCCTGCCAGTCCATGCCGTCCTGGTCGCCGACGTTGCTCTCGGCGAACTCCAGGCCCCAGCCGACGCTGCCGCGAGGGTTGGGGAGCAGCACCGCGAAGCCGGCAGCGGCGAAGAGTTGGGCGTGGCTGTTGTTGGACGCGGCATGGTAGACGTTCCCGTGCTGGCTGGTGGGGCCGCCGTGCACGACGCACACGAGCGGCAGGGGAGCCTCTCCGGTGTGACCAGGGGGCCGCAGCAGGAACCCTTGGATGACCAGTCCGTCGGCGCCCTTCCAGTGGAGCTCCTCTGTGGGGCCAAGGATGATGTCCTCGGACTGCGGGTTCATGGTGGTGAGACGTTCGAGGCTGTACGCGCTGTGCGTGGGTCGCGCTAGGTATACGTCACGCGGGTTGGCAACGTCCTCGAGCACCATGGCGAGATTGCCCTGGTCGTCGCTGCTGAACGAGGGGTAGTTGCCGTCGGCCAGGGCCATGTCCGCGTACCAGAGCGACTGTCGCTCACCTGAACTGAGGTTGATGGAGGCTATGGCGCTGCCGCTTCGCTCGGAGCCGGCGACCAGGAGCCCGGAGCTGTCGGACGACCACTGTATCCAACTGTAGCTGGCGATGTGGCCCTCGGAGACGTTGCTGGCGGGCGCGCTGCCTTCTGCGGGCACGACCCAGACATCGCCGCGGACCGAGTACTTGTCGCTCCAGACGGACGACGTGAAGGCTATGTGACGGCCGTCCGGCGACCAGGTTGGCTTGGATACGGGCCGCTCGGTGTCGTATAGGGTGCGCGTTTCGCCGCCGCCGATGGGAAAGCGGACAAGGCGATTGTCGTACCAGCTATCGTGGAATGGGTCGTCTGAGATCGAGGCGGCGAAGTACTCGCCGTCCGGCGACCAGCCAAAGTCCCATACCTGCAGGCCGTCCGGCGACACGGCCGTGGTGTTGCTGGATTCGATGTCGATGACGTACAGGCGCATCCAGCCGGCGAGCTTCTCGAACTCGACCGGGTCGCCGTCGACATGGTCGCACTTCATGAACGCGAGGCGCGAGCCGTCTGGCGACCACTCGATGGTGGGGACGCCGCCGTGCAGCATCATCGCGCCGGGTCCGTCCGTGAGGCGCTCCGGTTCGCCACCGCCCGCCGGCATCAGGTAGACCTGCATCTGGCCGTCCTCTTCGCGGTCCGATAGGAAGGCCAAATTGCGGCCGTCTGGCGACCACCTGGGCTTAATGTCTGCCCTGCGGCCTGCCGTGAGCCGGCGAGGTGCGCCGCCCCCGGTGCTAACGGTCCAGATGTTCGACCTGGGATTGACTGTGTCGATCACGCAGTTGTCCGACAGCACGAATGCCACCTGCGATCCGTCCGGGCTTATCTGAGCGTCGGAGACTTTCCTGAAGTCGAGCTGAATCTCAGGCGTTATGGGCGTGGATGGGGGCAATCCCGACCTCCTCTTGTGCCATTGGAATCGGGCGCAAGGATAGCACGGCAGGGTTGTGCCGGATGCCTCACAGAATGAGCATCGCGTCTCCGAACGAGTAGAAGCGGTAGCGCATCCGGACGGCCTCACGGTAGGCGCGCAGGACGAGATCGCGACCTCCAATGGCGCAGGTGAGCATTAGCAGCGTCGACCGGGGTAGGTGGAAGTTGGTGATGAGTGCGTCGACGGCGCGGAAGCTATGACCCGGCGTGATGAACAGGTCGGCCCAGCCGGAGCCGCCCTCCACGGTGCGGGCGGAACCGGCGCAGCGGGCGGCGGCGTGCTCCAGCAACCGCACGGCGGTGGTGCCCGCGACGACGATCCGGCGGCCGTCTCGCCGGGCAGTGTTCACGGCGTCGGCCGATTCCGTGGACAGTTCGTAGTTCTCGGAGTGGATCTCGTGGCTGTCAATGTCCTCGGTCTGGACCGGCCTGAATGAGCCCCAGCCGACGTGTAGAGTGACGAACGCCACTTCGACGCCAGAGTCGCGGATGCGGTCGAGGAGCTCCGGCGTGAAGTGCAGGCCCGCTGTGGGCGCGGCCACGCTGCCCCTGTGGCGGGCGTACACGGTCTGGTACCTGTCGGGATCGTCCAGCGGCCCCTGCACGTAGGGCGGCAGGGGCGTTACGCCCAGGGCGTCGACATGCTCTTCGCCCTCGAGTTCGACGATGCGCGAGCCGTCGGGTTCGACCGCGACGATTCTGCCCCGAATGCTCGCGCTCCCCGACGATACTTCGAAGGATGCGCCCTCCCGCATCCGGCGGCCGGGCCGGACCAGGGCACGCCACGCGCCGGACGGTTGTGGGTGAAGCAGGAGTACCTCCACGGCGCCCCCGGTTGGCGTCCTGCGGCCAAGTAGTCGGGCTGGGAAGACGCGGCTATCGTTCAGTACGAGCAGGTCCCGCGGTGAGAGATAATCGGGCAGATCGTAGAACCGGCGGTGGTGGATCGAGCCGTCCGAACGCGACACGACCATCAGGCGGGAGTGGTCGCGAACGAGAGCCGGTCGCTGGGCGATCAGTTCCTGGGGTAGATCGAAGTGGAAGTCGGAAGTACGCAAGCGACCATGCTTAAGGATTGAGTTGCGCGTAGGCGAGCACAATCCTAACCTTCACCGGCAAACAAGGGTAGGGGAAGGCCATGGAAGGGATTCCGCTATCGGCACTGAGGCCCATGGTACGTTCAGTATTCGAGATACTTCGCGACGAACTGGTGAGCCTGCTCGGCGACGACCTAGTCGCTCTGTGGGCTTACGGCGCCGCAGTGTCCCCGGAACCGCCAGCCCGGTTGGGCGACCTGGACACGCATGGGGTGCTCGCGCGTCCTCTCACGGCGGAGACGGCTGCCAAGATGGATGAGGTTCGGCACAGCATCGATGCCGTGCATGGGGTTGAACTGGACTCCTGGTACGTACTGCTACGGGACGCGCAGGGGGCCTCGCCTCCTGCGCACCTATTGAATCCGCAACTCTTGGACGCGTCGTGGGCCCTGCATCGCAGTCATTGGCTCGACGGCAGGTTCGTGCTGCTGCATGGTCACGCGCCGCGGGACATCGTTCAGCAACCCGCGTGGGAGGAGGTGGAAGCAGGCCTGAGGCATGAGCTTGAAGACATCGAGAAGGGTCTTCCTGGAGACAGCAGTCAGCCTTTCGCGTCGTACGCAGTGCTGAACTGCTGCCGTGTCGCGCAATCGCTTCACTCCCGCATTGCCGCGCTGTCCAAGCGGGAGTCGGCGAGGTGGGCGCTGGCCGCTCTCCCAGAGCGATGGCACGAACCGATACTGGCAGCGGTTCGTTGGTACGACCGTGCGGAGAGGCCAGGCGACGAGCACATACTGCGGAACAAGTGCGGCTCGTTTGCGGCGTACGTGAGAGGGTTGTTTCGGACTGACGGGGAGTGACGGCGAAGGGCTGGTAGCTGTCGCTACTCGTCCCGCTCAGGCTCGACGGAGAGGCGAGCTGCGTGCAGTGTGTTGCTGAGCAGCATGGCTATGGTCATCGGGCCGACACCGCCGGGGACGGGCGTGATGGCGGCGGCCTTCGAAGCTACCGACTCGAAGTGAACGTCTCCGGCTAGCCGGTACCCTCTGCGGCGGGACGGGTCGTCGACTCGATTTATGCCAACGTCAATGACGACGACGCCTTCGCTCACCATGTCTCCTGTCACGAACTCCGGCACGCCGACGGCGGCGATCAGGATGTCCGCCTGCCGCGTAACTGCGGCGAGGTCCCTGGTGCGAGTGTGGCACACGGTCACGGTAGCGTTGGCGCCTCGCTGGCGCTGCGCAAGGAGCATGGCGACGGGCTTGCCGACGATGTTGCTGCGGCCGCAGACGACGACGTGCGCGCCCTCAGGATCGTGCCCCCAGCGCATGAGAAGTTGCTGCACGCCTGAAGGAGTCGCGGGAACGAAGCGAGGCCTGCCGGCCATCAGCCGGCCCATCGAAAAGGGGTGCAGCCCATCGACGTCCTTCATGGGGCTTATCGCCTCGATGACGGCGTTTTCGCTTAGGTGGCCGGGCAGGGGTAGCTGGACGAGCAGTCCGTGGATGCCGGGGTCCCTGTTGACGCTGTCTACATGGGCGAGCAGGTCCGCCTGCGAGGTGTCATCAGGCAGCTTTATGTCGCTGGCGGTCATGCCGGCCTCAGTGGCCGCGCGCTGTTTGTTGCGTACGTAGACGGCTGAGGCAGGGTCCTCGCCCACCAGGATGACGGTCAGTCCCGGCGTCACGCCGTGCTCACGTTTGAGGGCGACAACGCCTTCAGCTACCTCCGCCCGTACCTCCTGAGCCGTCTTCGCGCCGTCGATTATCGTGGCAGCCAAGCTAAGTTACCTCCGGGGTTGCGTGCGCCGATTATATCGGTACGGTTTGTGAGAGCGAAACTGGGGAAGGCCGCTTTGTGCCGCTCTGGGACGCAATCTATAATCGCGACCATGCTGGTAACTGGCGTCGACATCATTGAGATCTCCCGAATCCGTCGTGTGTACGAGCAGTACGGGAAGCGGTTCCTACGGCGCATCTACACGTCGAGCGAAATCGAGTATTGCCGGGGACGCCCGCCACAGCTCGCAAGCCGCTTCGCCGCAAAGGAAGCGGTGATGAAGGCGCTCGGTACAGGAGTCCGGGGCATTCGGTGGAAGGATGTGGAGATCGTTCGCGTCGGCGGCAGCGCCCCTACAGTTGAGTTACACGGGACCGCGCGCAGAAGGGCCGACCGGATCGGCATCCTCAGCATGGCAGTGTCCCTGACACATTCCAAGGAGTACGCCGTAGCCTCCGTTGTCGGTGAGAGGCGCGATCGGGCCGGGTAATGTCCGGCAACGACTCGATGGTTACGGGCGGACGCAACCAGCTCAGTAAACGGTTCGAGCAAGCTGGTCGAGTAGTTCCGGTTCGTCATTGGGGATGCATTTGAAACTGAAATCGAGCAGTCAATGACATCCATGCAAGTTATGAAGCAGGTCACCATGTATACGGATGGTTCATGTAGGGGCAATCCTGGTCCGGGCGGCTACGGTGTCGTGCTGAAGTTCGGACGGAATCGGCAGGAACTGAGTGGAAGTTTTCGGTAAACAACCAACAATCGGATGGAGCGTATGGCACCGATTCAAGGGCTTGAGATGCTCAAGCAGAGCTGCAAAGTTGCGGTGTTCAGCGACTCTAAGTATGTCGTAGATGGTATCGAAAAGGGTTGGGCGAGCCGTTGGAGAGCTAACGGCTGGAGGCGTAACAAACGTCAAAGGGCTGAGAACGTAGTCTTATGGAAAAGGTTGCTTGACCTGTGCGAGCAACACGAAGTGAAGTTTCATTGGCTTCGAGGGCATGATGGAGACCCCGAAAACGAACGTTGTGACGAAATGGCAGTTGCTGCCACCTTTGACCAGAACCTCCCAGTAGATTCAGGTTATGAGGCCTCACAGGTTAGATCACTCGCATGAGAGACGGCTACCCTGCAATTCATCGTAACGAAACAGAACCGGCCGAGTCCCGGCGAGCGTGGATGACTTCTGACAAGTGAAGATCGTAAGCGCCGCACAGATGCGTGAGATCGAGGCACGGTCAGATGCTGTCGGCGTGTCGGCGAATGCCCTTCTGGAGCGCGCCGGACTGGAAGCGGCGCGGCGCGTCCGGCACCACATGGGGCATCTGACCGGCGTTCCGATACTCGTGCTCGTGGGCCCCGGCAACAACGGCGGGGACGGACTCGTAGCCGCTTGGCGGCTCCACGAGTGGGGAGCTCGGGTCACGACGGCGCTGTGCACGCGCCGCCGCTCCCCGGACCCGAAGGCCGACCGTTTGCGAAGTATAGGCGTTCCAGTCTTGGATGCGTGGGATGAAGATGGTACGCGCCTGATGACGGAACTGCTGTCGCGTTGCCACGCGGTGGTTGATGCGGTGCTAGGCACCGGAAGATCGCGACCGATCAAGGGCGCGCTGCGAGAGACACTTCTAGCCGTTCGGCGCGAGAGAGGCCAACGCCCCGACCTACTGCTCTTTGCGATGGACGTACCGTCCGGATTGGACGCAGACACGGGGGCAGTGGACGAAGCCTGCCCGCGAGCCGACATCACGGTGGCGTTCGGCTATCCCAAGACCGGCCTGTACCTGCACCCGGGCGCAGACGAGGCGGGAGCCGTAGAAGTCGTGGACATCGGCCTGCCGCCCGGCCTTGACGACGACGTGAATCTTCGGCTGATGACGGACGAGTGGGTGGGGGACCTGCTTCCGGCGAGGCCTTCTGACGCTCACAAGGGGTCTTTCGGCAAGACGATGGTCGTGGCCGGCTCCCGGAACTATGTGGGAGCGGCTTCCCTTGCTGCTGGAGGCGCGATGAGAGCAGGCGCCGGGCTTGTCACGATAGCGGCCCCGGAGCGGCTGCAAGCGGCGATCATGGCACGCTCACCCGAGCCGACGTATCTGCCACTGTCCGAGTCGGCCGACGATTCCGCGCGTATCGTGCTGGAAGCGGCGAGCGCGTACGACTCCGTGCTGGTCGGGTGCGGACTGAGTCAGGCGCCGGAGATGGTGGCGATGGCGCGACAACTGCTGCTTTCGGACGGCATCGACCGGCCGCTGGTCGTCGATGCCGACGGACTGAACGTGCTAGCGGGCCTAGATGTGGAGTGGGCTAGCAGGATTGCGAGACCGGCAGTCCTAACGCCGCACGCCGGGGAGATGGCGCGTCTGCTGGGCCGCACGATCGACGACGTGCAGGCCGACCGCATGTCTGCGGCTCTCGAGTCGGCGCGGGCCTGGGGTCACGTGGTGGTTCTCAAGGGAGCGCATACGTTGGTCGCTTCACCTGACGGGGAGGGTGCCGTGAGCCCGTTCGCGAACTCTGCGCTGGCTACGGCAGGGACAGGCGACGTGTTGGCCGGCGCGATCGCGGGGCTGCTGTCGCAGGGTGTTGCGCCGTTCGAGGCAGCCGCCCTCGGCGTGTACCTGCACGGCACGGCAGGCGAGCGAGTTAGGCAGCGAATCGGCGGGGCCGGGGTCATCGCGTCGGACCTGCTGCCGGAGTTGCCGTGGGCGATCGCGGGAATGAGGGGACTGGGTGGTCGCCTGTCGGATCGGAGCTGTAGTCGCAATGCGTCTTGCTGGTTGAGGGTACTGTCGACCACCTTGAAGTCTTACGTCTGACCGACACTGGTGAATCTACATGTGGCCATAGCTGCGGCAATGCTCCTGTCTGTCTTACCTTCGAAAGCTACGCAGCGACGCATCGAAAGTGCCACTGTACTTATCCCACCTAGTTTCCAAAGCGGTTGAAGTAATGACGTAAGCCCTCTCTCCGTCTAAGTAGTACAGTTGGCGGCCTCTAATGGGTAAGCTTCCTCCTTGAAAGGTGTATTCCAAGAAATAGACTTCTTGATCATTGACGGTCGCGCGTTTAAATCCGACCGTTGCGTAATCCGATATAGTCAACGGCATCAGATTCATCGATTGTGTGGCATACGCTTCCACGTTCATGCCCTGACTAGGCGTAGCTAAGATGTTGATATTGGCCGTGAATGAAGAGCCGTTATGCTCATCAGATTGTGGACTGTAGAAGAGTACCAGTGTGCCCATCGATCCGCTCTCATCGACAATCCACCGTCGAGGAGGGCGTATCTCGAAACCCTCGTCTGAGTTCTTGTAGGGTTGGTCGAGTTGGCCAGGCTCGGTAGCAGCTGGTTGTGCAGTTGGAGCAACAGTCTCCGTCATGGCCATTTCCGTAGGCGTGGTTATAGCCGCATCCTGTGCAGCGTCCCCGCGACAGCCTCCAGCCGCCAACAACAAAGCAACCACGACTACCGCAAACCGCATTCGGTTCCACTTCAGAATCAGAAGCCCATCTTTCATGAACTCAGATGGGAGCCTTGATCTGAAGTCGCTGGCTGTTTTGTTATCGGAACTCACGCTTGATGACCTTCAGTGTTTGCTCCCTCTTAGCGTGGGCGTGGAGTTGGCCCGTGAAGTAGATCACCGTCGTTCTTGAGTCAGCCTCCTTGTTGTAAGTTAATGCGGCTTTCTCAGAGGGCCGGTCCATAGCAATGATGTGTTCAGGGAAGAGCGCGTCCAACTGTATTCTCAGATGGTTTGTATAGCCACTGTCGAGATACCTGCGGTTCATGCTGCTTCCACCATTACCTCTTATCCTGAACGGAACGAGGTAAACAAACGAAATGTCATCCCAGCGCTTTCCTGATGCTTCCAACACCATGTTAGACATCCGCTTTGTAAACCCCCACTCAGGAATGCTGGCTATGATCGCTTTGTTCGATGCTTCGAATCGCTGAGGTATGTTCCCAGGTCTTTGGAGATCCTTGGAACGTTCATAGACTTTGTCGCTGAGATAATTGGAGGCAAAGTTGTCTTTACCTCCCGCTGGATTTACTGACAGCAAGGCAAGGCCGCCAGGCTCATAATGCTTGCCGACCAATCCTACGGCTGGAACGTCAATTTGCCAATTTAGCTGGCTGTTCTGGTACTCTGGCCGCAACTCGTCACCCGGTCCGAAGATGTCCTTTCGGGTTAGACTCGCGCTCTCGTGCCACACTTTGGCTACCTGATTTCGAAATGACGACATAGTGACCTCCGGCGAAGAGTCTTGGAAGCACTGGACGGTGATCTGGCCCGAACGCACGCTCATCTGAGATGCGTCGTACCAAGCCTGCATCCGGAGCAGCATGTCCATGCTGACACCAAACGCCTTCTCCACTCGCAGCGCCATCTCGGCTGACATCGAGATGTGGCCATTCAGGAGATCCGAAAGTGCCGCCTGGCGAACGTCCAGAATCTCAGCTGCCTTGGTCACGCTCAGGCCGAACTCATCAATAATCTCCGTGCGGATGAAGTCGCCCGGATGAGAAGGGGTCATGTTTACCTTAATTCCCTCTTTGACCATCAGTGATAGTCCTCCAAGTTCAAGCGGTCGATGTAGCCGCTCTCTTCGTGAAACGTGATCCGCCAATTTCCTGATACTGAAACGCTCCATTCGCTCCGACGGTCGCCTGAGAGCCTATGAACGCGCCAGCCGGGCGGCGCATCCGCAACGAAGCTCTCCATGTGCTCAGCCAGTATCATCGCAGTTACAATCTTACGCGCCCGGTCAACTAACTCGTGCTGCAGGTAGCGGGTGCTATCGTTCTCGATCAGCCAGTGCAATCCCCTGTGGCGGACAGACCTGAGGATCATAACGAGAAGTGTACGTTATCTAACCGAATGAGTGTATTCTCAGTTGAACTGGCAGCCGCTACAGCTATTCCCGGGTCCTCTTGCCGTTCAGCATTGTTCCTATAGGCGTGTACCTCACGAGGTACCGGTATGTTACGACCCCCATCAGGGTTGTGATGGTGCACGCGGCCAGAAACTTCATCTCCGCGTTCCAGCCGAAGCCTGTCAGGTACATCAGCCACCCTTGCCTGTCGAGGTGTGCGAGGTAGAACGTCAGGAAGGTCACTACCGGCAGGTGCATGATGTAAATCCAGTACGAGGAGTCGGCGAGCCAGCGCACCCACGGGCGGGGCGTCCGCAGGATTCGCTCGAACAGCCCGAGCATGCCAAGGCTAAACAGGACGGCGGAGACCCCGTAGAAAACAGTGTTGGCCAACTCCAGGAGCTCGATCGAATCGGCGTCTCCACCTGAATTGGACATCTCGTCAATCGCTCCGATCAGCGCGATGTGGACCATGTACATGACCGAGGCTATCACCCACAGCGTGGCCAGCGTTCGAGGGCCCGTCAGCCTTTCGATGAGCGCGCGCCGTGCGTACAGTCCGTAGCCTTAGAAGAAGAACAGCCCGCTGTACATCACGTCCGGCACGTTCAGAAGCCACATCGGTTTGGATTCGTCTCCGGCCCGCACGATAAGTAGCAGCACGGCTCCCAGTGCCAGCAGCAAGGGAACGCGCGAGTACACGGCGTTGGTCAGGAACCTGCATGGGAGAGGGAAACTATCCGGAACGAGAGACAGCCGGTTCTTAACCAATGCTGCGAACTGGCGGAAGGCTATCAGCACGGCGTACATTAGCAGCAGGTAATACAGAAACCAGAGGTGCGCCACCAGCTCTCCGCTGGAGTCGAGGTCCTGCCTCTTCGAGAGCGAATCTCTGATAATTTCGAGGGACATTGCGCCGTACCAGCCATAGAGCCAAATCGGCGGAATCAATACGGCCATCACTGCGCCGAACAGGACCAGCGGCATGGCGATCCTCTTGAGCCTGTCCCGGACGAATGTCTGCGTTGACCGGCGGTCCAGTACGAGGTGAGCGAAGAAGCCGGCCATCAGAAAGAACGTAGGCATCCGCCAAACGTGAATGAAGTCGAACACCAGCAACAGAAGTACCGACTGGTCGTCGTCGGACGGCCAGATGTACTCGAAGTCCGCAACGCGGGAGAAGTACGGCAGTGACGCGTGCAGCACGATGCCCATCAGCATCGCGAACCCTCTGAGGCCGTCGAGACCGTGGTATCTGCGTACCTGCTCCTCGCGCGAATAGCTCATGTTTGTGTTATGCCATCGAGGCGGGGTCTCGTGAGCTACGGGCCCGACTTGCCTCCCTTTTCAAATAGGTACTCGCTTATGAAGGCGCGGCTCTCGTTGAACTCTTTTTGATCTTTCTCGGAAATGAATGGATTTTCGGCGTAGGCGGCATCTAGCGGTGTTGTGCCGAAGGCGTTCTTCGCGTTCAGGTCAGCTCCCACCTCGACCAAGAATACGACCATTTCCCTGATGCCGAAAAAGGCAGCCCATTCGAGAGGCGAACCCCCGGACTCATCACGTGCTCTTACGTCGATGTCTGCGCCGCGTTCAAGGAGGGCCTCCACGACTTCTCTATTGTCTTTGAGGACGGCCAGATGCAGGGCGGACGCGCCAGCGGCCGGCAGACCCGGCGGAATGAACGTCTGGTTGGGGTCTGCGCCGGAATCCAAGAGGCTGCGCAATGCTTCCACATCTTCCTGGTCTATGGCGTCAAGCAGCGTCAGCTTTGGGGTGCCCCGCTCGCCTCCTCCCGCGCTCAGGGATTCCCTAATGAAAGCGCGATTCTCGACAAACTCATCGACGTCTTCATTGGGAACGAAGGGGTTGTCGGCGTAGGCCGCGTCCAGTGGCGTGGACCCGAGTGCGTTCTTCGCGTTCAGGTCAGCTCCCACCTCGACCAAGAATACGACCATTTCCCTGATGCCGTAGAAAGCCGCCCATTCGAGCGGCGTACCTTGGAAGGCGTCCCGCGCTCTTATGTCGATGTCGGCGCCACTATCCAGGAGGACCTCGGTGATCTCGCGGTTGTCCTTGAGGACGGCCAAATGCAGGGCGGACGCACCGCCGGCCGGAAGTCCGGGCGGAATGAACGACTTGTTGGGGTCTGCGCCAGACTCCATGTGGGTGCGCACGGCGTCCACTCTTCCCTGGTCTATTGCGTCAAGCAGCGTCAGGCCCGGAGGCTTCGACCCGCAGGCGATCAACGCCGGAAGCGCCGCAAGGGCGAGAACTACGACAGCTCGCGAAACGCTACTCTGCACCCCTACGTCCTTCGGAGACAGCGCATGGCCGGATGATCTGGGATTCATTGCCGTGTGTCTCTCCGATGCTGTGGCCCAGCGACGCCTCGCGCAATGGTGAATCCTGCACTCTGGTACGGTAGAAGTTCCGATAACTCCTGAGGTTGCTGTGACGACGGCTTCAAGTTGTGTTTTTCAATTGGGTTGCCGCCTGACATCCTGTGAGATCTACAAGAGCGGAGCGAGCTATCCGGACGCTGACCGGCGCGAAGGCCGCCGGCGCCTCAGCGCTTCGTTATCTTCTTCGAGGCGCTCAATCCTTGCCTCTGCCTCGCGGACCTGCACCAACAACTTGAGGACTACCTCAACGCCCGCCAAATTGACTCCCAGGTCATCCATAAGGCGCCGGATGTGCTGGACCCGCGCCACGTCTCGCCTGGAGAACACGCGCTGATTGCCGGGGGTCCTGGCCGGCGAGATTAGTCCAAGGCGCTCGTAGTATCGCAGCGTTTGAGTGCGAACTCCTACCATCCGCGCAGCCACGCTGATGACAAACACCGGCTCGTCTGAATCTATGATGTCTTGGTGCTCGAACATACTTTAGCCTCTGTGCTCCTGCGGGCTAGCTGAGCGCCTTCAGCTTCTCAACCAGCTCCCGCTGCTCGCCGGACAGCGTCCCTGGCAGTTGCGGCCTCAAGGTAACGAGCAGGTCGCCTCTTTTGTCTGGGTCCTTAAGTCTTGGCATTCCTCTCCCGGAGAGGCGGACGCGCTGCCCGTTCTGGCTACCTGCCGGGATCTTCAGACTGATCCTGCCGGAGATAGTGTCCACTTCGGTCTCTCCTCCGAGTAGTGCGTCAAACATGGAGACTTTCACGTCCGTGTACAGGTCGGACCCGCGGCGCCTGAACCTGGAGTGTGGTAGCACCGTAGCCTCGACGTTAAGCTCCTGATCAGGCGAGGGCCTGACCGTTACCACCGAGCCCGTGTCGACGCCCGGCGGTATCTTAACCTCGATCCTGCGCCGGCCATTCGAGGCCGTGATCGCAATCGTGCGAAGGGCGCCGTGGAAGGCCTCCTCCAAGCTGAGGTCCACCTGCGTCGTCATCCTCGTGGGCCCTGCGGACCGCATGCCGGAGCCTCCGAAGAGGTCGCCAACATCTCCGAACAGGTCGAAGCCGAATGTTCCGGACCTTCCGTATCCCGACGCATGCCCCCTGAATGGCGATCCGGCTGCCGACCGCTCTTCGAACTGGTCGGCATACTTCCACTTGTCGCCGTACTTGTCGTACTTCTCGCGCGTCTCAGCGTTAGAAAGTACTTCGTACGCTTCGTTTATCTCCTTAAACTTCGCGGCTGCCGAATCGTTTCCGGGATTGAGGTCGGGGTGAAACTGGCGTGCGAGCTTACGGTAAGACTGCCTTATGGTTTTTTCGTTGGCGTCTGTGGAGACGCCTAGCACGTCGTAGTAGTCGGCCATTCCTTAACATCCAAGTTCATCTCGTTGTGTTTCAATCTTAGCATACATGCCCGCAGGCGAAACACTTAACATATAGCAGGCACCATAAGGCTCTTGATGACGGGAGATTAACTTAATTAGACATTGAGAGCATTGAATGGAGGGTAATCAAGCATCTCAGTATCCAGGAAGATCCTAAGGAGGAGGACTGATAATGGCATTGCAGATTTGGTACCCGAACAACGGCGCGCGCAGCTTCGACAGACTGTTCAACCGAGCCCTGAGGCCAAAGCCCGTCTGGAGTTACGCGGTGAGCAGCCCAGGACAGTGGCCCGTCCCAATGGATGTGGTGGAGGACGGCGACTCCGTAACCGTCACCGCAACTCTGCCCGGCGTGGCGCCCAACGACCTTTCGGTGATCATCGAGGACGGCGTGCTGCGGATCTGCCTGGCGAAGCTGGAGGCGAAGAAGCGAAAGCAGGTGGAAGTGAATGTGGTTTAAACCCAACCACTCAGGACAAGCGGCCCGGTGCATCGCAGTATGCGCGGGGGCGCTATTCGTCTGGTCGGCCTAGGTTACAATAGCCCGCCTATGAGTTCCGGGCCAGCACGCGTATACACGAGAACGGGCGATGAGGGCGAGACCGGTCTGCTTTACGGCGGGCGCGTAGCCAAAGACGATCCCCGGTGCGAAGCCTACGGTTGCGTGGACGAGGCGGTGTCGGCCATGGGCCTTGCGCGAGCACTCTGTGCCGACGAACGCGTGAAGCGAGTGCTTCTCGCTACACAGCGGGAGCTGTTTACTGTCGGGGCTGAGCTCGCTACGGACCCTGACGACTACGACAAGCTGGTCAAGCATTTCGACGTGACGCGTCCCGAGATGGTAGATCGCTTGGAGTCGATCATCGACGAAATGAACGCCGAGCTCCGCCTGCCTCGCGCATTCATCGTGCCCGGCGCGTCGGCTGGTTCGGCCGCACTAGACCTCGCTCGGAGCACCCTCAGGCGCGCGGAGAGGCGCGTCGTGGCGCTGCACAGGAGTCGTCCGTCCCCTAACACCGCAGTCCTCCGCTATTTGAACAGGTTGGCAGACCTGCTATTCGTTCTCGCACGCTATGAAGACCGCGCCCTTCCGATAGAGTTGACTACCGGTGAGGCGCCGCAGTAGTCGCGGGGCCTCACCGGCATGACAGCGCCGCTCATAGCTATCGTGGATTACGGTGCGGGTAACGTGCACAGCGTACGGCGCGCTCTCCGGCACTTCGGGGCCGAATCGCACGTCACGTCGGATGCGAGCCTGATAGAAAGGGCAGATGGCGTGGTGTTTCCGGGGCAGGGCGCATGCGATTCTTCGATGGCGGAGCTCCGGGAACGCGGGCTGGTGGAGCCAATTCGTGAGTACATTGGCGGAGGGAGGCCGTTCCTTGGTGTGTGCTTGGGTCTACAGTTGCTGCTGGAGCGGTCCGAAGAAGGCGACGAGCCGTGCCTGGGCGTAATCCCTGGGACTGTTCGACGGTTCCCACAAGAAGCAGGCCTCAAGGTGCCCCATATGGGTTGGAACCGCGTGGCGTTGCGGAAGCAGCCTCCTATGATGAGGGGTGTACCGGCAGGGTCCCACTTCTATTTCGTTCACGGCTATTACGCTGACCCAGAGCCGAGGGAGGTTGTTGCGGCCACTACTGTGTACGGCCTGGAGTTTTGCAGCGCAGTCGCGTGGGACAATGTGCTCGGAGTCCAGTTCCACCCTGAAAAGAGCGGTGCAGTAGGCCTGGTGGTGTACCAGAACTTCGTTCGCATCGCATCAGACGGTTAGGGGAGGCAGGCGGCCGGATGGAGATCGTACCAGCGATTGACCTGCGAGGGGGCAAATGCGTACGCTTGTACCAGGGCGATTTCTCACGGGAGTCCGTCTACTCCGACAGGCCCGAGGATGTTGCGAGGAGGTGGACGGAGCTGGGAGCTCGGCGGCTGCACGTGGTGGACTTGGATGGCGCGAGGGACGGCCTGCCAGCGAACCTAGCATGTCTGGCGCGAATCGTTTCCGCGGTCAAGATGCCACTGCAGTTCGGGGGAGGCGTCCGGACGGCTGAAGGGGTCCGCCGGATTCTGGCCGAGGGAGCCGACAGGGTTATCCTGGGTACGGCCGCGGTAGAAAAGCCGAACCTGGTCCGCGAGATGTGCAGCGAAATCGGAGCGCGGAGAGTGGTGGTGGGTGTAGATACGAGAGACGGTGACGTGGTCCTGCGGGGGTGGACTCAGGGAGGCGGTCTAAGCGCGAATGAACTCGTGGACCGTATGATGGCGCTCGGGGCAACGCGCTTCATGCATACGGATGTCTCGCGCGACGGCACGCTGACCGAGCCCAACTTTAAGGCCGTGGAAGCGCTCGCCGCTAAGCCGGGCTTGAAGCTGATCGCGGCCGGAGGAGTGGCTACGGTGGACCATCTCGTCAGGCTTGCGCAAGTTGGCGTCGAGGCCGCCGTTGTAGGAAGGGCTCTGTATACTAGAGACATCGATCTGGAAGAGGCTCTCGAGGCGGTGAAGGCGGCAGGCGGCTAGTAGGATGTTGTCGCAATTCCGATAGCGTCGGACTGGGTCTGCCAGTGAGGGCACTTCCGTAGCGTGAGGTATTTGCAGTTGATTAAGAAGTTTGACGTAAACCAGATGGACCTGCTGACCGGTACTGACAGAGCTGGCCGGGTAGATGTGTACCGCGTGCTGGCCACCATTCCAATTCTCAAGCATCACCACATCGCGGATGTCGGCTGCGGTCCCGGCTACTTTACAGTTCCGCTGGCCAAGTACGTCTTCGACGGAAAGGTGGTCGCACTCGACGTACAGCCGGAGATGGTGGATGCCTGCAAGGAACGTGTCGAGGCTGCTCGCCTGACCAATGTGGAATTCGGTGTGTCGGAAGAGGTGAAGCTTCCGATCGATACGGAAACTATGGACGGCGCATTTATGGCCTTTGTGTTCCAGGAAGTCAGCAGCCGCAAGAGGCTGTTGAAGGACGTTTATCGAACGCTCAAGAAGGGCGGTTGGCTAACGATCATGGAATGGCACAAAGGTGAGACAGACTACGGCCCGCCGCTCAAGCGGCGCATTCCCGAGGACGACATGCGCCAATTGACGGAAGACGTGGGACTGCGATTCACTGCCCGTCTCGACCTAAATCCTGAGCATTACATGATCGTGATGCGAAAGTAGCCCCCACTTGCTGGCCAAGCGGATCATCCCCTGCCTGGACGTGAAGGCGGGGCGTGTAGTGAAGGGCGTGAGATTTCGCGACCACCGGGACGCCGGCGATCCTTCCGAGTTGGCGGCCTTCTACAATTCCGAGGGCGCCGATGAACTGGTTTTCTATGACATAACGGCGTCGGCTGAGGACCGGGATGTCATGCTCGACGTTGTAGAGCGTGCTGCCAACGAGGTGTTCATCCCGCTTTCCGTGGGCGGAGGCCTCAGAAGTGTCGACGACATGGCGAGGATGCTTCACGCTGGTGCGGACAAGGTGTCGATCAACACGGCCGCGGTGGAGAACCCCGCCCTCATTGAGGAGTCCGCGCGCGCTTTCGGCAGCCAGTGCATTGTATTGGGGCTGGACGCAATCAGGGACCGCGGCTCGGTCACCGAGCGCTGGGACGTACGCGTGCGAACCGGGGACGGCTCAGGGCGCCCCACGAAGCTCGACGCCGTCGAGTGGGCGGTGACGGCGACGCAATTGGGCGCGGGCGAGATCGTGGTCAACAGCATGGACGAGGACGGCCGTCGTAAGGGCTACGACCTGGCGCTCAACCGAGCGATTTCAGAGGCGGTAGGTGTGCCGGTGATAGCGAGTGGCGGCGCGGGAGGACCTGAGCATATGTACCACGCACTGGAGGAGGGCCGAGCCGACGCCGTTCTTGCCGCCAGCATCTTTCACTACGGCGAGTACTCCATAGCCGCGGTCAAGAAGTACCTGTCCTGTCGCGGCGTCCCGATTCGTCCTTTAGCAGGCAGAAGATTCGCAATGTGAAGCTGAGGGAGGACCTCAATGCCAGTACAGCTTGACGAGAACGGACTCGTTCCCGCTATTGCCCAAGATGCCCGGACGAAGGACGTCATCATGCTCGGCTACATGAACCCAGGCGCTCTCAAGCGCACGATGGAGGGAGGCGACGTGTGGTTCTACAGCCGCAGCCGTTCCGACATGTGGCATAAGGGCGAGGTCTCCGGCAACTACATGAGGTATGAGTCGGCGTCCATGGACTGCGACGGAGATACGCTGCTTCTACAGGTGAACCCGGACGGCCCCATCTGCCACACTGGCAACCAGACATGCTTCTTCGTTCCGTTCGATGACATGCCAGACTTCGAAAGGGTAGTGAAGGGCCCTCGCATCCTGGAAGAGCTGTTCTCGGTGATCCAGGACCGCAAGGAAGAGATGCCTGAAGGCAGCTACACGGCGGAACTGCTCAGGGAGGGAGTCTCACGAATAAGCAAGAAGGTCGTGGAAGAGGCGGGTGAGACAGCGATCGCCGGGATGGGCGGCGACACGGACGAAGTGGCGGAGGAGGCAGCGGACCTGCTCTACCACACCCTCGTGCTGCTGTCGGCGACAGGCGTGCGTCCCGAAGATGTGTGGGCTAGGCTGAGGGAAAGAAGCGGCTAGCTTTCGAAGGCCGTCCAAAGGATAAGCTAGCTCCAGCTAGGGGCACCGCCTGAGGCCGCTAGGTGCCGGGGTGGGAAGAGTCGGTCTCCAGTGCATGCCTCATCGCGCTAACTGCCACCTCGATCTGATCGTCGTCCGGTTCCCGAGTCGTGAGCGCCTGCAGCGCCAGACTAGGCGCGGTGATCAGGCGCACAAGTGGATTTGATGCGTGAAAGCCGCTGAACCGGATGATTTCGTAGCTTGCTGCCGCTATCGCCGGAACGAGCACGATCCGGGAGGAGACCAGCCACCACAACGGCTCGCGGCCCGCGAACACGAACACCGCCACGGCCATCACCATCACAACCAGTAGAAACGCGGTGCCGCACCGGGGATGTGCTGTCGGGTACTTGCGTATGTGCGGCACTTCCAGAGGATCGCCGCGCTCCTGTGCGTGGATCGTCATGTGCTCAGCGCCGTGGTACATGAAGACGCGGCGAATGTCTCTCATTCGGCTTATGAGGACGAGGTAGCCAAGGAACAGGCCCAGGCGAATCAGTCCTTCTACGACGTTGCTGAGGATGTCTGAGCCGAGCATGCCCTCGAACGGCCTGCTCGCGAAGAGAGGCGTCAGGAAGAACAGGGCTATCGCCAGGATAAGGGATACCGCCAGCATGCTGGCCATCGTACCTTTGCCGAGCTCTTCGCCTTCTGCTTCGGCGGCGACGCCTGCCGAGTAGCTGAGGGCGCGCATTCCCAACGTGAGCGTCTCTGCGAGAGTGAGGACGCCGCGGACCAACGGGACACGGCGCATGCGGCCTGTAAGCCAGCCTCCAAGCGGTATGCTCGTATGTGCGATCGAGCCGTCTGGGCGGCGAACCGCTACGCTGGCGTGCTTACGGCCGCGAATCATGACACCTTCCAAGACCGCCTGCCCGCCGTAGGTGACCGGTTCAGTCATCCGGCAGTTACACCTCTGCATATCTGCGAAGCTGCGTAGGTTCCGCGAACCCAAGTTGCCGCTTCCCGCTGATCCGGGTTCCACACAAATGAAGAAGGGGTGAGACTTCTCTCACCCCCCGGGGCGTATCGAGCCGTATACAAGCTACTGAAGGTTGAAGCGCCGCCTGAGCCTTTCAACCCTGCCTTCTGTGTCAACAATGCGCTGCTCACCCGTGAAGAAAGGATGGCAGCGATTGCACACCTCAACACTGAGTGTCGCCCTCGTGGCTCCCGTCACATAGGACGCTCCGCAAGAGCAGGTGACGACTGCCTCCTGGAAGTATTCGGGGTGAATTTCGGTCTTCATATGTCAACTCTCCCCGCTAAACGGGATAGACGCTCGCGCGCTTTTTTGACTTTGTTTCGTGTTCGAACTTCACAGACCCGTCGATTAGTGCGAACAGGGTATGGTCCTTGCCGAGCCCCACATTCCGCCCCGGCCGGATCCTGGTGCCGCGCTGCCGTACGATGATGGTCCCGGCGGTCACTACCTCGGTGTCGTAACGCTTTACGCCAAGCCTTCTGCCAGCGCTGTCGCGCCCGTTTCTCGTGCTGCCTCCGCCCTTTTTGTGCGCCATTTACAACTACCTCGCTAGCGGCCTACTTAATGTCAAGGATCTTGAGATCGGTGTACTGTTGGCGGTGGCCATTTCGCCTTCGGTACCGAGTTTTGGCCTTGTACTTGAAGACGATGATCTTCTTGCCGCGGCCAACTCCGACTACCTCAGCGTTTACCTTCGCGTCCGATAGCGTAGGGGTACCGACCGACACTTCTCCGTCGTCCGATTTTAGGACGACATCGGTTAACTCAATCCGGTCTCCCACGTCACCGGGGAGAGTCTCCACTCGGATGGTGTCTCCAGGGGCGACCCTGTACTGCTTGCCCCCCGTCTCGACTATCGCATACTTTGCCAACTTAGCAACCTCAGTAGTAGGAATTGTAAGCACGCAGCCCATAGCTGGTCAAGGCGGCAATGACGGCATTGGCGGCCGGGTCGCGTTCGGTGTTGCACCTGTTGCACCGTTTGAACTCGTCCTTGGACCCAATGGTGCATGCCCCAGAGGCTATGAGCGGTTGACCTAACTAGGGGCACTCCAGTGGTAATATGCCGGAATGCACCTGTCGCGGTTTCCAGTTGGGCTGCCATACACGTAGGCGTTTGCCGGATCTCCGTCAGGTTGCCGGGCGTACTCAGCCTGAAGGGAAAGCGCAGCTTCATTGTCTCTCTCTGCGCGAGGGTGCGCAACAGATTCAATGTCTCCATCGCGGAAATCGGCAACTATGACTCTTGGCAGGCGGCGGCGCTCGGAGTGACCAGCGTCAGCAACGATCCGGTTGTGTCCGAGAAGATGTTGGTGGCCGTGCTGGACTTCATTGAGCGCGGCCGCGATGGGATTGAGATTGTCGAGTGCGAGCGAGAGGTGATTTCGGGGTTCTAGGCGCAGAAGGACTGCTGGCTGGCCGTTGGTGCAACAGTTTGGGTGGTCCTCAACGTATTAGTCTGGACGATTCGGCAATTGGGGCGTCTAGTGAAGTTTCGGAGCTGAGTTGAGACTGAGCAGGTACCGGGCGGTAGTGTTTGACCTCTGGGGCACCTTGGTGGATGAACTTACATATCCAGAGGCAAAACGTCGGGCGTATGAACAGAAGATTGCTCATGCGGCGGACCTGCTTAGAGTTGAACGTGAGGTCTTCTCGAAGGCGTGGTCTGCTGGGGTGACGGAGCGCATGGCTGGCAGGCCTCCTTCGATGGCGGATGCACTAATGCAAATCTGTCAGGATTCCGGGGTCGAACCTACCAACGATGGTATACAGGCTTGCATTAGATTGCGTTACGAGTTTATTCGTGACGCTTTATCACCCCGTCCAGGCGTCATTGAGACGATTTCTACGTTGAAGGAGTTGGGACACAAGGTGGGTTTGATTAGCAATTGCGGCGAGGAAGTCTGCCGGTTGTGGGACACGACGCCCTTTGCGCCACTTCTGGACTTTGCAGTCCTGTCGTTTGCTATCGGCCTTGTCAAGCCGGACCCCCAGATCTACCGGATCGCGGCAGCAAAGCTTGGTCTAGCCGCTGAGCATTGTCTCTATGTCGGGGATGGTAGCGACGACGAGCTCACTGGCGCCTCAGATGTGGGGATGACGCCGGTGTTGATCCGTGCTCCATATGATCGGGAGGACGGCGCACGCCAGAGCTTGGATGGTATGCGGATATCGACGATCCGCGAGGTGCGAAGCCTGCTGGACTAGGGGCCAATGTAGCTAGCCTTCAAGGTGTAGGGCCTGACTTTGCGTCTCTTGTGCGAGGCCGGCCGCGCTGTGCGTGGCGCGATCAGGGGCGATCGCGAAGTTCCTGCAGTGCTATGCTCGCCTGACGACGAAGTCTGTCCGAATTCATCCGCTCCTGGTCTGCCGCTTTGAATGCGTCGACCTTAAAAGGCCGCCACGAGTTGTAAAGCGTACGCATCGCAACTTCCTCGCCATCCAATGCCTGCACAATGAGGGTGTACATCGGAAGCAGTAAGCCGCCCTGGGGCAGATCACGGACATTGCGACCCAGTTCGCCGATGCGCAGGTTGAACTGACTTAGGGCCTCAGCTACATCCACTCGGTCGCATCCGCCTTCCGTGCTGCGCCAGGCGTTGTATCGCTGGCGGAAGGCATCCCACTCCGTGACGAGTTTTTCAAAGTAACCCTGGAAGCTCTGGATCTCTACCAGATTCTCAGCCGAGTCGCCTTCAAGGATCTCTTTTATCGTTCTAGTGACCATCTTTAGCGCGTCTTGGCTTTCGTTGACGGCGGCATCTACTTCGTCCTGAAGCGAGGACAGGTCCACGCCGGAACCCAGCGTGAATGATGGGGAGGATTGGTCCACCTGGCCGTTCGAGTCCTCATCAAAGTCCGTCCCTGACCCAGCGGTGGCCTGACCCTCGGAGTCCTCTGATTCCGACAGGCTATCGACCAAGGCAGTGAGGGTTTTGACGAATTCCAGGAGAGCCTTGAGCTCTTCGTCGGCGGCCTCCCGCAGCGTGTCGACCAGCTCTTTTGTGATTTCCGAAGAGGGTAAGTCGGCTGCTGTGGCAACAACCTGGACGGACTGTTGGACCAGTTGCCTGTAGCGTTCAGTCAGTGTTGTGCTATCTAGGTTGCCGTCCTCACTGCGCAGGGCCATGTAGTCGTCGTGCAACCTACTCCAAGAATCCCGCAGCGAGTCTAAAGCTTCTCCCAATTTCTCGGCTGATTCGGCCTCCTCAGTCGTGTAGCCTTCCTCGTATCTCTCTCGCAACTCCAACGCCATGTCTTCTACCTTCAGTTGGGCGCGTGAGGAGACTGAGTGTTGCCGCTCAACCATCTCGAACAGGGAGAGGTTAGTCGGCTGCCAGCGGTCTCGCAGCTGACGGTACAAGGCCTCTTCTTCCTCCGCAGCCTCTATCAGAATGTTTGCAAGCTCTGAAGTAACGGAGGTCCTGGGGATGTCTCGGGCCTGTTCTGTCACGCTGTTACTGTCGGCGGCGAAGATGTGCAGAGCCTGCTGCGCCGAGCTCACGTGGCACGTGGTCAATGCGGCGCGCCAGTCGTCAAAGTCCTCGTGGAACCGGTCCCACTCCTCTTCAACGGCCTTCAATTGCTGAGCGAACTCTTCCATCGCGGTACGTTCGACATTCGTGAGGGGCGTGGCGGTCTGCACAGAAGGCGCTGATGTTGGAACAGCGGTCGAAGTTACAGAAGTGGGGCTGCTTGTATCGTCGCAAGCGAGCGTGAATGCCAAAAGAAGCAAGAGAACTGGCAGAAAAGAAGCAGGGCCAAAACAAAATCTCATAGCTACTTGCGCACTCCCACGTAATCGCTTATCAAGCTGCCTCTAAATGTGCCGCTTATCAGGCTATTCACGGCATCTGCCAGCGCCCTTGTCGTTTCAGCCAGCACCACGAGCATGTCACGGTCTCCGTCCTGGGCAAGTACGAGGACGGAGGTCCCCGCCAGTTCCAGGTCGGGTCCAAACGGAGTGCCAAGCGAATCGTCGATCCTGACTCCGGCTGCCTGAAGGTATTGACTGACCTGAAGTGCATCGTCGTACAGTCCGAGGAAGAGCGAGTTCCGGCTTGTATCCTCTATGCCACTGATCTGAGAAGTAATGTTGCTGGAGGACAGGCCGTTTCTCATCTGGAGTCCGATGTTGAAGAGAGACGGTTGTCCAAGCAGGATGTCCACACCATCGGCAGAGCCGCTCCCGTAAAAGTGAGGAAAGTCCGCCAGGTCAAACCGCCGCTCGCTATCGGTCAGATAGTCGGCAATGTTTGAAAGGAATCTGTCGTTGTCCAGCAGGAAGTTGTTGGACGGGACCATGAAAGTGAAGTCCCCTAGGGCAAGGACGTTTGGACTGTTGCCCCAGGCGATAGGATTGAGCGTTTCGGCGGAATTGAGTACCGAAGATTTCGTGTTTGGACTCGCAAAGGCCAGCCCCGGCCCCGAGGAGCGAACGGACCCTGCGTACTCCAGCAGGATAGAGTCCAGACCAGCTGTGATTGCGCTTGGCTGAAAGTCTCTCACGAAGATATGTCTGAAGTTCTGATCGTACTCGACTGTGTCGTAAAGGTAGTCAGACTGAAAGTTAACGCCGAATCTCTCGGCCAGAGAGTTGATCCTTTTGGAACGTGACGGGTCTGAGACCAGGAGGAGTTTCCCGCCCTTCCTCACGAAACGTTCCACGAGCGCCGCTTCCGATTCAGTAAAAGCTTCCCGCGGCAGGATGACTAGAAGGCTGTCGGCTCTCCGCAGCTTCTCTTCCAGCAGTTGCGGGCTGAGTTCTTCTCCATCGAGTTGGAAGTTGCCCAGAATTTCTACGTCGTACCCACGGTTGGCAACTTTGGAAGTAAGCGCGGTTGTTTCTGATTCATTGAAGGCGTTGTAGTGTAATGCGTCCACCAGCAGCAGGCCTTCCCGGACTTGGGTTGCCGGTGAATCTGATAGCTCGTGCGAGGGCGCAATGTATGTCGAAATCTGTTGAAAAGGGACATCTACAGGCGTATCCCGAGAGTATCTCCCCTCGTAGTAGAAGAAAAACGCGCCTGCAAATGCGGCAGCCGCGAAGATGGGTACGAGTGCAAGTATCGCCAGTCTAAGGCGCATTTCCCACGTACAGATAATAGAAGTTTGGGCGTGCTATATCCAATGGGAACTCCGGCAGAGGGTCCCCGCGATCCCAGTTCAGCCTCCCATATCGCATCAGTTCCTGAAGTGCCTGGAGTCCGGTTGTGCCGTCTCTGGGGTCTAGTTCCGGCGGCTGCAGGGTCAAACTATCGTTGCCTGCGTAGCTGGATCGCAGGGCCAGAACATCGGAGAACACGTTCCCGTCGCCGGAGGAAGGAAAGATTCGATCGAGGTCCTTAATGAATTCACGCAGAACCTCCAAATTTACGTCCACCGTGTCGTAACGTGAGAGTCCTGCCAGCTCCGCTGCCTTCCGGAATGCATCGCTTTCGCCGCCGATTTCGTCAACGAGTCCGAGCTTCACCGCGTCCAGACCGGTGTATATGCGACCCTGTACGAGTTCGTCCTCAGAGATATGCAGTCTGCCCGCTCGTTCGCTGATTACTATCTGAGCGAAGGCCGACTTGAGCTGGTCTACCGTTCCGATCCACTCCCTTCTGGTAGACCCGTCCAGCTTGTAAGGACCGCTGAATATGACTTGCTCTGCAGGCAACGGCGGGATGAGAGGTCCTGAGAATGCAACGACTCCCACATTTCCGACCAAGGAGGCGACTTGTGTGTACGAATGACTTGCGCCCATGGCCATCATGTACCCACCGCTGGCGACCAATCCGTTCATGGACAGTACCACGGGCTTCTCTTCACGAAGATTTCGGGTCTCGATGTACAATCGCTCGCTGGAGGCGGCCCCTCCGCCAGGAGAACTAAGCTTGATAACAACCGCCTTAATGGAGTCGTCACGGCGAGCGTAGTTGATGAACTCGTTGATTACGTAAGCTGAGTCTTCCGTGATCACAGTCAATGGCACTTCAATCACGCCAATCTTGGGCTTGCCGGGGTAGATGTAGAAGAAAGCCAATAGACCGGCTGCCACGCCCAACGCGATCGCCAGTGGCGCGAGGAGATACCAGCCGGTCAAAGTCCTTCTCAGGATGGGGGGGGCGGCCATTATCCGACGCATCGATTCAGCCCGCGATCAGTTCCCACTAGGTGAGCAGCGAATAGTTTTTATGCAGTTTGCAGCTTCATCGTATGCAGTCAAGTCGGTGCGATCTTGCGGCTCGATACAACCGGCTAGCGGGACAACCAATGTCGTCGATCCGTACGTGTGGGACATCTTGGCCTTCACGATTTAAGGATACACCAAGTCCGTGCAGTGCAACCTGTGGTGTGGCTAAGGTAGCGTGTTCCCGGCATCGGCGTGACGCGTCGGGAACAGCGGATCCACGTAATGCATGGCGGGGTAGGGGAGTGAGGCGGACCTGCACTAATCGGTGTCCGTGGCGTATTCGAGAAAAGGACAATGCAGCGGGTGACGCCATGCAAGTTCAGCGCGTGCGTGGGTTCAAAACGTCGTTCAAAGCGTCTCCGAGAAGGTTCCAAGCTAGGACCAATGCCCAAGCCGCTATACCGGGCGCCAGTAGAAGCCAGGGTTTCACTTTCAGAATCGTGAGTGAACCTCCTTCCAATAGAAGGATGCCCAGGCTAGGTCTGGGGGGTTGAATGCCCAGGCCCAACCAACTTAGGAAGATCTCTGTGCCCACCATGGTGCCCATGCCCATGGTCATCGTGACCACAATGGGACTGATGGCGTTCGGCAGCATGTGCACGAAGAGAATCCGCTTGGTTGATGCTCCGAGCGCGCGCGCAGCTTCCGCGTACTGCAACTCTTTGAGCGTCAAGACCTGCCCCCTGACGAGACGGGCCATGCCAACCCATCCGAACGAAACGAGGGCGATCGAGACGACGAAGTAATCTACGACTCCGGATCGCACGATGCCATCGAGCCCCCAGTTGTCCTCGGCCCATCGCGCCCATGTGACGAACCGAGGTCGCAGCGTGGCAGCGATGATGATTACAAGCAACACCTCAGGGAACGCTGCGAACAGTTCGCCGATCCGCATCATCAACGAGTCGATCTTGCCGCCGAAATAGCCCGATATGAGGCCTAGGCTTACGCCAATCACCGGGCCCGCTATGACGATGGACACCACTGTAAGAATTACGGTGTTTTGAATGCCCCATAGCACCCGTGTGAGAATGTCGCGCCCCAGGAGGTCTGTCCCAGCCCAGTGTGAGGTGCTGGGCGGCTGTCCTTGAAGCGCCGAATAGTCAAGGTCCCGGTACCCGTAAGGAGAGATCCACTCCGCGAAGATGCCGCCAGAGTAAAGAAGCACGAGGACGATAATGCACGCCACAGCGATCTTCTTGCGCAGCAGGCGCTCCATGGCGCGGGCGAGATGGCCTTGGGACTTGGACCTTGAGACGCGGCCGGAAGCAAGCGACTCTGCTCCGACAGTGGTCATCTATTGGTACCGAATCCTTGGATCGACGTACGCATACGCAATGTCAGCCGCGAGAATTGCCAGAACGAACACGAACGTGCCAACCATGGAGACCGCCATGACCACCGGGTAGTCGCGTTCGAACAGCGATTCCACTACGAGCCTGCCGACGCCGGGAATGCCCATGATTCTCTCCGCGATCACTGAGCCTCCGAGAAGCCCGGCGAATGTGAATGAGAGAATCGTCACAATCGGAATCATCGCGTTCTTGAAGACGTGGCGTCGGTCAATCGTAGTTTCGTCCAGCCCTTTGGCGCGGGCGGTCCTGATGAAGTCCTGGTGCATCACATCCAGTGTGCTGGCTCTCATAAGCCTGGCCATGCCCGCGATGCCCGGGACGCCCATGACGATGGCAGGTATGAAGATGCGGGAGTCGAAGAGCCCTCCCCATCCGGAACAGGGCACCCAGTGAAGTTTTAGGCAGAACGCCCACAGCATGAACGGCGCTGTAACCATGATTGGTATCGACATGATCATGACTGTACTTGCCACCGCTACGGGGTCCTGCCAGCTTCCTTGCTTGTGCGCTATGAAGAAGCCCAGTGGAAGGCCTATGCCGATCACTATGGTGAGGGCGGCGATATTGAGCTGTGCCGAAACACGAATCTTGGCCCAGAGCAGTTCGTTGACGGCGCGGCCGCGGAACCTGAAGCTCTCGCCGAAGTCTCCACGGAACACCCCAGCCATGTAGTCCGCGTACTGAACCACGATGCTCCGGTTCAGGCCGAAAGTCTCACGTAGCCGCTCGGCCCTTTCCTCTGTGTACCGGGCCCCCAGCATTACGGTCACGGGGTCGCCGGGAACCAACCTGAACAGCGAGAAGACCATAACCGACGTGGCAAACATAATGACCGGAAGCCACAGGAGTCGCCTAACTACGTACTTGCCCACGTGGGATGTCCCTCCCGCGCCGCTCTCGGATCACGCGTGTGCCGGTGCGGCCCAAGTGTCACAGGAGCATGTTGCCCCGTAGTCTCGCACGGGGCAGCATAGCTAGCGTCCTTCGAAAACTCAGAGATACAAGCTACGAGCCCGACCCGTCTTCGTACTCCACGTAAATGTGAGACAGCTTGGGCACTATCATGGGTGTCATTCGATAGTCCTTGATGTGAGACTTTACGAGAACGTATCGCTCCCCTGAGAACCACATGGGGACCCAGGCTGCGTCATCCACGATTATCTTCTCGGCCTCTCGATAAAGTTCGACACGTTTCGCCGGGTCCGGCTCGGAACGCGCCTCTTCCACGAGACGGTCTACATCGGGATTGCTATAGGCCCCATGATTTGTCTCGCTCTCCGAGTAGAACAGGATGTCGATGAAGTCCTGAGGGTCGGGATAGTCAGCTGACCAACCCAAGCCCGAAAACGACTGGAAGCGCCGGGCGTCAAGGTCTTTCAGATAAGTTGCCCACTCAATTTGCTGTATCTCCACTTCCACACCGAGTGTGTCTTCCCACATCCCGAGCACCGCCTCGAGTGAAACGGACGGGCTGCCGCCGGTTCCGGGGATGGTCATGACTATGCGCGGCCTGGTCTCCGGATCGGCGTACTTGGACTCTGCGAGCAACTGCTTCGCCAGCTCAGGGTCGTGCTCGAGTCCCGCCAGGTCAGGGTTGTATCCAGGGAATCCGGTAGGAAGGACTCCATATGCGGGGACAGCCAGATCGCTGAAGATCTCACTGGCGATCAGCCTTTTGTCGATTGCGTGGTTGAGCGCCTGCCGGAACTTCTTGTCGTCGAACGGCGGCATGCTGGTGTGGAACCCGATGTAGCTCACGGTGAACTCGGGCGCGGCGATGATCAACTCGTCGTGCATCGGCTCCTGCGGGTCCAGGATGCGGTCGATGTCGAACAGGCCCACCCCCGTGAAATCGATCTCATCGTTCTCGTACATGGCCATCGTCTGGCCGCCGGCGAGGTTGAACACTACCCTGTCTACCTTCGCCTTTTCCTTGAAATAGTTGTCATTGCGCTCCAGTATGAGGCGCTCTCCGATCCGGTACTCGGCCAGCTTGAACGGACCGGTGCCGTTGGGCGCGTCAGTCCACTGCCGGCCGCCGCTTTCCACGTTCTCCCGGTCAAGTACGAATGCCGTTGGGTAGGTCAACTTGGCCAGGAAGTAAGCCTTGGGTTCGTCTATCGTGATCTGAAGGGTCTGATCGTCAATCACCTTCACGCCGGCCATGTCGGTCGTCTTGCCTTCGAAAACGTCCTGAGCCCCTACGATGTCGTTCAGGTAGGTCTCAGCAACAGAGGAGCCGGTGTCTGGATTTGCGGCCCTCTCGATTGACCACTTGAAGTCTTGTGCCGTTACGCGCTTGCCGTCTTGGAACTTGGCCTCCGGCCTTAACCGGAAGGTGTACACGGTCGAAGTCTCATCGACCTCCATATGCTCGGCAATCTCCAACTCCAGTTGAAGGTCAGTGTTGAGAGTCAGAAGACCGCTGAACAACTCGACCACTATGGCCGAGGATGTGGTGTCGCTGGAGAGGTGCGGATCAAGTGTAGGAGGATCGTCCCACATTCTGCGGAATTCCCCTCCGAAGGCTGGCTGATCGGCCTCACCTTCGGACGGCGCCAGGTCTGTCGCTGCGGGCTCGGTTACGGCGGTTTCCGTCTGGCTGGGCTCCACGTCGGAAATGGAGACCTCGTCCCCACCGCCGCACGCCAGCGCCACCGCGGCAATGGCCAGTAACAGGAAGGGCAATAGCTTCTTGGTCATGTTGGTGATACTGCTCCTGCTTGAATATGTTTGACGATTTGTCGCCGGGCCGTCGTGCTCGCTGCCGCTGGACCCATGTGCAGCAGGAGCTTCGGCTTCCCGGTTACGTGACCGTCTCTGTTAAGTACGCACTCATAAACTGATCCAGATTTCCGTTCAGCACGTCCTGGGCGTCCGAGACCTGGTGGAGTGTGCGGTGGTCCTTCACCATCTGATATGGGTGCAGGACGTAACTTCTGATCTGACGTCCCCACTCCGCAGATACGTGCTCGCCCTTCAGCTTGGAGCGTTCGTCCGCTAGACGGGCGTTCTCCCTTTCCACCAGGCGGGCCGTCAGGATGCGCATGGCGATCTCCTTGTTCTGGTGCTGGGACCGCTCATTCTGGCAGCTGACCTTGAGGCCTGTCGGCAAGTGTGTAATGCGTACGGCCGTGGAGTTCTTCTGCACGCTTTGTCCACCTGCGCCGCCTGCTCGGAACACCTCTATCTTCACGTCTTCCGGCTTCACGTGTACGTCTGCGCCCTCTTCCACCTCCGGAAGCGCCTCTACTAGGGCAAACGAGGTATGACGAGCATGGTCAGCGTCAAACGGAGATAGCCGAACGAGCCTGTGAACGCCGCGCTCTGCCTTGAGGTGGCCATATGCGTATGGGCCGTCTACTTGTATGACGGCGCTCTTGATCCCGCCTTCATCTCCCGAAGATACGTCCAGCACATCCGCATTGTGTCCTTGTCTCTCCGCCCAGCGGATGTACATGCGCATCAGCATGCGCGCCCAGTCCTGGGACTCCACGCCACCGGCGCCCGCGTGAATGGCTATGATAGCGTTCCGATCATCGAACCGGCCTGACAGTACCAGCCGAAACTCCATTCCTGCGAGTCTCGCCGATAGGGCTGAGGCGTCTTCCGCAAGGCTTGCTTGAAGCGAGTCCTCTTTTTCTTCTATCGCCAGATCTAGAAGTTCGCTGAGTGAGCTGGCCTCGTCTGCAATCTCGCGCCAGTCTGCAATCTCGCCCTTCAGCCTGGTCAGTGTCTTCATACCGTTGCCGGCGGATTTGGGGTTGTCCCAAAAGCCGGGCTCACTTGTCAATCGTTCCAGTCTGGCGACTTCGACGTCCTTGGATGGGAGGTCAAAGACGCACCAGGAGCGAAGACAACTTGTCTTGGAGTTGTGCCACGTCGGTCTTTATGTCCTGCATTTCTGCCAGTCCTAGAGAATCTTAGGGAGTGTGCTAGTGGAGTATGAGTATACAAGACGTGCGGTCTGCTTCGCAGATTAAAAACAGAGGAAGGCCCCCGCCTATCATTGAAGGCGGGGGCCTTTTTCAGACTAGGAAGTTAGTCTAGCCGAGGCTTTACTTCTCTGCTACTACGAGAGGCGCTGTGGCCTGGTGGCCACTGCCTGTACCCTCGGCAACTACTGTGTGGACGCCTAGAGCCATGTCGGCGCTCAGTGCGACTTCTGCCATGAAGGCACCGTCTGCGTTCGTGGCGCCGCTGCCCAATATGGCGTTGCCTGTACTCAGCGTGACAGCCTCAGAGGCTCCGAAGCCCGAACCCCAAGCAGAAACCGTGTTGCCCGGCGAACCGCCGCTCACAAACAGCGCGGCTGGCGGAGGCTCAGGCGTCGCCACCGGCATGGCCGCCGGAGGCGCGGGGGGCTCGCTTACTATGAGTGGGGCGGTAACTTCGTTCATCCCACCCTTGGCACGGAACGTATACGTGGCGTGGGCGGCGTCGGCCGGAATTGTGACTGTGGCATCGAAGGAAGCGTCCGCGCCCACGGTCACGCCACCTACGCTGGTGCCTCGCAGGAAGAAACCTACGACCTCGCCTTCCATCCAGCCGGCACCCCTGACGCTAACAGTTTCACCCGGTGAGCCCTCTTCCACCGAGAGCGACGCCGCTTGGTCGGGGATCGGACGCTTGGAGGAAACGATGCTCACGGGGGCCACTGCTTGACTCCCCATGTTGCCGTTTACCCAAACCAGCCTGGGGCCTATGGCCGCAAGCTGCGTGTTCAGGTTGCCGCCGATGGCATCCGTTGAAATCTCAAATACACCCTGATCGTCGGTAACAACACCTTCGCCGATTGGTCGGGCCAATGGAGGATTCTCGGTGATGACCAGCAGGGCGCTGACCTCTTCTCCAGCCTGGAATCCGGCGCCTCTCACTGTCACGCGCTCGGTCATGGTGAGCACATTGTTGTTGAGGGTGATTGTGGCTAGGGCCGTGGCTGCACCTTGGCCATCGCGCCCTGGTTCACCTGGATCACCCTTTTCCCCTACCGGACCCTCAACATTCGAGGCGGTGCCTTCGGGACCTGACGGCCCTTGCGGTCCCGTCTCACCCGGGTCACCCTTACACGCAACCAAAGCAAGGATGGCAAACAGAGAGAAAAGCACGGCAACACTGCCAAAGCCCCTCTTGCTAAAATACGTGGACATCTGGCCCCCTTTCATCTGGAAACGCGTCAATTATTACATGGCTTATGGGAGCCGCCATTCGGTATCTTGAGCGATCTAGGGCATCATCAATTAGGAAGGCGTAGCTAGTCCCCATTGGTCGGCCCAATCTTATGCATCTGCCTGAGAGTATGTCAAGTCCTACAGGCCTCCCAAGCGGGCAATAGTTTGGACGTTGCAGCGCACATCAAAAGCGGCTTGCACGGACCTATTGTCCCACTATGGCGTTTGTTGATATAGTCTGCTATCTCTATGCTTGTCACGGCAGTTGCATGGGTTGGGCCGTATTGCAGCGGGAATGGCCCGTCGAACTGTCGTTCTTCGAGAGTCTCGGTACGCCCCCGTAGCTCAGCGGATAGAGCGCTGGCCTCCGAAGCCAGGCGCGTGGGTTCGAGTCCCGCCGGGGGCGCCAGGTCCATAACATCCCCTGTGTTTCACTTTGGGACGCTCGTTTCAGGAGTCCCTCCATCGGTGAGGCCTCTCCTTCAACTGTCGGAACCCGAGCTCCTCGCAAAGTTCCGCATACTCATCCCTGTTTGCGCCTTTCCACTCAAGGTCTTCCAATCTCTCCTCGAGTGGTACGTCAAAGCGCAGAGTAGCCAGCCGCTTGTAGAGGTCCGCATCGCTCCTGGAAGTTGCGAGGTTAGCCGCGAGAGCTCTGGCACCTCTCACCTTAACGTCCCACAACGCCTCAGACTCTGGAATTGCTTCTAGAGTCCTGTAGCGTGACAGCACTGCCGCGGCCGACTTCGCGCCCCAGCGCGGTACCCCCGGGATGCCGTCGGCGCTGTCTCCGACCAGTGCCAGGTAGTCTGGGATCGAGTCTGGGGGAACGCCCATCTTCTCGATGACTGCGTCCCTGTCGAGTACTGTGTTCCTGCGCCGGTCCAGGCAGACCACGCGACGGCCGTCTACAAGCTGCATCAAGTCCTTGTCGGGTGAGCATATGACCGTTTGGCTTACTCTGGCATCGCCGGACCACCGACGTACGGCGGTCGCAATTGCGTCGTCTGCCTCAAACTCAACCATCGGCCATGTGACAAGCCCCAGGGCGGCTGCCGCCCGTTCGGCCAGCCCAAATTGGGCCAGCAGCTCTTTGGGAGCATCGTCTCCGGTCTTGTAGCCTTCGAACATGTCGTTGCGAAAGGACCTGATCACGTGATCGAACGCGCAGGCAACGTGGGTGACGTTTTCTCCCCGCAGCAGAAGCAGTAGGGTATGTATCAGGCCGCGGACTGCTCCCACCGCGCGGCCGTCGGGCGAAACGGAGGGCGGCGCTCCGAAGTGAACTCTGAACAACTCGTAAGTGCCATCGACGAGGTGAAGGTACACAGCTCAGCCCCTAGCGCGCTGGGTTATTCAACGGTGAGTCGCATTTGCGATTGTACCAGCGGCCCGTAGTAAGAAGCCGTGGTGATGAATTAACATGTCTTAACGTATCTGGTGAACCCCTGTAGCTCAGAGGATAGAGCAGCGGTTTCCTAAACCGCGTGCCCGGGTTCGAGTCCCGGCAGGGGTACCATATGAAGCCCTTGTGAGCCTCTTCCTACCCTCAATGCGTCCCAATAGGCGTCCTTAGTGCCCTGTGCATGTCTCTAGACGCCTGCCGAAAGGGGACATGGTAGAATTGCCGGAACGGAAACTACACTCTTTGCTGTTTTCCTTCCTCATAGGAGATCGGATTATGCGCCTGCGCGCCATCACCCTTCGACGCGTTGCCCTAACCGCAGCAGCACTAGCGGTCATCGCGCTCGTCGCGGCCTGTGGGTCCGATCCCGAGCCGTCTCCGACCCCAACACCAACGCCGACACCAATTCCCACGCCTACTCCGTCCCCGACGCCAACACCCACTCCCACCCAGGAGGCGGCGTCGACCCCTGAGGCCACTCCAACACCATCGACGGCCCAGCCTGATGTCACCCTGGAAGAACTAGTTATAACGGATGAGACAACCGGCATGGACCTGATGGACAAGGTCTCAGAGGCCGAATCAGCCTGTGTCGAGAAAGCGTTTGGAGGCTTCATATACCAGGTATACCTGAACATACCGATCATGCAAGTGGGCGCCGACGCCGCAACCGCGGCCGACAGCGCGGCGGCTATGTTCCGATGCCTCACCGAAGACAATGCGGTGTTGCTCGGCGTCGCCCTCGTCGATTACCAGGCCGGGGGCTTCGAATCCGCATCCCGCGAATGCATCGTCGGGGTCGGGAGGGAGCATCCTGACATGATCTACGTTAGCCTGGGACTCTCCGAAATTCAGGAAGACTTGAGCCCCGCAACGGAGACGCACTCTTACACTGTGGAGCTTTACAACTGTCTGACCGACCTGGAAAAGGTGGAGTTGCTGGCTCGCCACCAGAAGGCGCTTGACAGCCACACGACTATACGGGACCAGGTGATCCCGGTGCTGTCCGAATCAGAGCAAACCTGTATTCAGGAAGCCCATTCCAGCCTCGAGTACACGGCCCTGCTAAGAGCGACAGTGCTGGAGGCCTTCACGCCAGGTTCCGCCTTGTCCAACTGCATCGCAGAAGAGAGCTACCTTCCCATCTTCATCGCCATCACTGGCTCAAAGGCAGGCGGCCTTATCGAAGAGTCCCACAGTTGCCTTGTGGACTTCGGCGAAAACCACCCTCACTATGTGGCCTTGGTAGGGGCGGGTGCGTATGAGGCGTCAGAGCTAAGTGAGGAGGACCTGTTGGAGTTCGCCCAGGACGGGCTAAGGCTCTTCGAGTGCCTGAACGACGACGAACTCCAGATGATGCAGGGGTTGATATCCGAGGCGTTGAGCGGCTAGCAGCTCCTTGGCGCCGTGGGGAGGCGGCCGCGGAATCTCGCGTTAAGCGGACTCCAGACCACTGGAGACCTCGCCGGTGTAAACGCGCCACCGGAGTGCATCTGCGGCCCGTTTAGGGAACTTGGTCGGTGACCTTGTGCCTTCGAGTACCTGTCGCGGCTCGCGTTGACGTGCCCGCCGGGCGCCGTTTAAACTCAGTGCAGCCCCTCAGTGCCTTCAATGGTGTTCTCGCTTGCGCGATCTGAGCGAAAACGGCTTCGGCCGCTACGACATGTTTGTGATCGGCACGGGTCCTGCCGGTCAACGTGCCGCTATTCAGGCCGCAAAGCTGGGCAAGAAGGTGGGGATCTGCGAGCGCAGGGAGGTTGTGGGGGGCGTCTGCGTCAACACCGGCACCATCCCCTCGAAGACGTTTCGCGAATCCGTTCTCTACTTGACCGGTTTCAGGCAGCGGGGAGTGTACGGCTCCTCTTTCACCGTCAAAGAAGACATCTCTATGGCGGATGACCTCCTGTTTCGCTGCAACCAGGTAATCGGACGCGAGACTGAAGTCGTCCGCCACCAGATGAGGCGCAACCGCGTCCAAGTTTTGGAAGGTGAGGCCTCCTTTGAGTCGCCGAACGTCCTTGTCGTCTCCGGGCGTGGCGGCACTGTCAGAGTCAGGGCAGACAAGATCGTGATTGCCACGGGCACGAACCCTGCGCCCCCGCCTGGGTTCGATTCGAACGACGCGGTGATCGTGGACTCTGACAGCGTTCTCGGCCTGGACACCATACCCCGCACCATGACCGTGGTCGGGGCGGGCGTCATTGGGATCGAATACGCCTCAATCTTCGCCACCCTCGGCTGCGAGGTCACTATCGTGGAGAGGCAGCCCGGCATCCTGGAGTTCGTTGACAGGGAGCTCGTGGAGGCGCTCGTGTATCACATGCGGGATATGGGCTGCATTTTCAGGCTCGGCGAGGAGGTGGAGCAGGTGGAGACGGTTCAGGGCCAGGCGGTGGCCTACTTGAAGTCTGGCAAGAGAATCGTATCCGATCTGTTCCTGTACTCAGTTGGAAGAGTGGGGGCGACTACCGCCCTGAATCTCGAGTCGGCCGGCCTGAGTTCAGACGAGCGCGGGCGGATTCCGGTCGATGGAAACCACCAGACTGCTCAACCGCACATTTATGCCGTCGGCGATGTGGTGGGCTTTCCTTCGCTGGCTTCCACCTCAATGGAACAGGGAAGGATCGCGGCATGCCACGCCTTTGGAATTGAGTACGAATCTTCGCCCGACCACTTCCCGTTCGGGATCTACTCCGTGCCCGAGCTGTCCATGGTGGGAAGCACCGAACAGGAGTTGACTGAGGCTGGAGTGCCTTATGAAGTTGGCTTGGCGAGGTACCGTGAGATTTCGCGTGGCAACATCATGGGTGACGAAACGGGCATGCTCAAGCTGCTGTTCCACCGGGAGTCTCGGAAGCTGCTTGGCATACACATCATTGGCACGGGGGCTGCCGAACTTGTGCACATTGGACAGGCCGTACTGGCGTTCGGTGGCACGCTCGACTACTTCGTCAACACCGTCTTCAACTATCCCACGCTGGCCGAGTGTTACAAGGTGGCGGCGCTCGATTGCTACAACAAGATCGGACCCGCCGCAGTGCAGACGGCGACGAACGGCTAAGTCCCCAACTCTTTCCTTAGATTTCTCGTGGCGACCAACCGCACGGCTCGAGACAATTGCCGACAGTTGAGGGCGCTGTAAAGCCGCCCGTGCTGTGTGAGACAGGGCACTTGCAGGCGGCTAGGGACTACTTGCGATAAACTTCCGCCAGATGATCACCGCGGATAGCATGACGAAAGCAACAACCGCAATTATCAGGCTGGATTGGCTGACGATCGTCATGAACTCGCTCGTGGCGGCTTCCACGACGTCGACTCGCGGAACGGTCCTCCAGCCTGGGCCGCGGCCTCGTCTCGAACTTGGTCAAAAGCTTCGCCCGCGGACGCTCGATACGCTGGCCCCGCGAGGGCGTAGGACGCCGCTGCCGCTGCAAGCAACACCAAGGCCGCCCACCAAATCCTGCCCGACCAGCTACGCCCCAGTACGAGTCCGACGGCGACCAGCAGGACCGACGTCGTCAAGTAGACTGCCCAATCATATCGGCGAACCGCTTGGCCCCACTCTCTGACCTCGTCAATTGTCGTGCCCACTTGGTTCCCAGCCGCGCCGGTCGAGCGGTCTCCATATTTGTGGACATGGCCTTCGGACAGATATGAACGAGTCCCGTCCAGGAGGCGCAGGATGCCCGGGTATCCGGACAGGTCGGCTCGCAGCCCATCCCGGTCGTACGTCCAGCCGTCCTTGAACAGACCTCGGAGCTCGTCGAACGATGCCAGGACCTGCGGTCCTCCGGATTGCCTCAAGGCCGAACGCAGTTGGGACTCGTCGAAAACTATTTCGTCGGGTATTTCCGCGTGAATGAAGACCTGTACGGAACCTGCTAAAGCAACTTGATTCTCTTCTAGGATGTCGCTAACGGAGACTCCTGCAGGAACACACCGGGGCTTCTCCGGACCCTCGTAGTTTTGAAAGGCGAGGACCTCCGCTTCCGTAGTGCAAACTGGCAGATCGTCCAGAGCTTTGGCAACTTTACTCATGATGTTGTCCGCCAGAATCGGTCCCGCTTCTATCTTGTTGAGCGTTAGCGAGACTTCCGTACTGAACTGATCCGACCTACCGGTCACGTATCTGCCGACGTCGTCGATCAGGACATCCACCTGTTCCTTGACCCACGCTGGCCGAGCCGCCTCCCGCAAGACGCCTACGACCTCATCTGAGGTTATCTCCACACCGTATGGAAACGCGACCGACTCCCCCAGACTGGCCTTCACCTGACGCTCCACGACGCCTGTGAAGAGCAGGTCGTGAGAGTCGGCTTTCTGCAAAATGGCTTTCGTTTCTTGTACCGCAATAGCGGTCTGGGCGTCGTTGAGTCGCACGTTGATCTCAAACGAGTCTGAGTCTCCCACCAGGTAGAGCAGGAACTCGTCTATGCCCTGTTCGACCTCTACCTCGAGCCAGTCGGCCGTCACCGAGCGCATAAACGCTTGTGCCATATGGTCCTCGGTGTCTTCGCGGGTCCCGAACAGATAGATCGCCCAGCCTTGCACTTCCTGGACCGCGGCCAGCGCCTTGCCCGTTACTTCGCGAACCCTTGGCTCAATCTCTCGCTCGAGAAGCAGATCGTAGGCGCTTGACTCCCGCATGAGCGCCAGGATTTCGTCCGTTCCTTCCGTGACATGCCGGGACGCTTCGGTCGTCAGATCGATGTCGTCTCGTTCCGCCGCGATGTATTGGCCTAAGCTGAAAACTACCGGGTCTGCCATGTCTTGAAGGTCGTCGGAAGACAGGCCGCGACGAAACGCCTCCGCCCATTGGCGAGTATCGAGCCCTGAAGAGACGAGCGGGTTCATGCGTAAGTCAAAGCCGTACTCTTGAGGCTCGATCTGGCGAGTGTCGTCAATGGCAGACTCCAGCAGTTCGACCGTAACGAACTTGTAGACTTCAGCCTTGTCCAGTTGGTCCGGGTAGAAGTCCGGGTTCAGAAGAGTCCCGCATACCCCCTGGAGGGCTAGACATGCAAGCAGGCCCAGGAAGAATGCGAACCCTAGTAGAGGACCGGCTAAGAGTCGCAGTTGGCGATTTCTCAGCGTAGCTCCGTAATGACGTGCTGAATGCTTCGCCTATCAGACGGGGATGTATGCAACGGCCGCTGTGGGAACACCTCGGCAGGTGCTTCGGCCTGTATTAGTTCAGCGTATTCTAGACATTTCGCTGGAACCAAGCTTGCTCCGAGCGTCTCAAGATACTGTGCGATTCGCCCAGCGTCCAGTAGCTGACGCTGGGCGAAGTAATGGTGGATGCGCGCTACTCAGCCGACAAACACCCATTGGTCGATTACTCTAGAGCCCTCGCCGCGGTTCTAGGAAGACGAGATTGGGGACTTGTTCTCAAATGGAGTTGCCCCTTATGCGTCCAGTGACCTTGGCAATGGAGACTCTACCGCAGCATCACCCAGGGCCCTCAAGACTTGGATGCTAGCTAAACGGGTCATAGTTAGCCTGTACCGTTTCCGGAGCCCTCATGCTAATGTTGAATTACGCCGCAAACTAATCCGGAAGGTGAAGCTTTGTCGAAGCGTCAGACTAGGCAAGTGAGGTGTGCAGTTGGCACGAGCATATTGTGGGCTGGGGATGTTGAAGATAGTGTCCGCTTGGAGGGCGGCTTGGTTGGCAGGGGTGCTGTGCCTGCTGTCCGCCGTGGTACTGGCCTCATGCGGGGGTGAGTCCGAAACTGAGTCGGTGGAAGAGCCTGTCACTGCGGCTCCAACGGCAACGGCTGAGGCAACATCGCCGGAGCCCACACCTTCACCTACCCCGACGGAGACTTCTTCATCCGCGAAACCTTACTCAGACCAATCTGAAGGGGAATCTCAGTTTGACTCTGACCTCGCCTTCGACTTTGGCCCGGAATCCGTCTGGGGTGATGTGATCGATGCGGTCGCCGAACCCGAACGGCTATGCATCCAGAAGGAGTTGGGCGAAGAACTCCTCGCTACTGCCCGTGAGCATCCTGTGTTGTCTGAGGAGCAGGCTCAGCCCTGGCAGGTAGACGTGTTTAGTTGCCTTGCGCCTGAAACAGCGGCCACGGTGTTCTTCTCAAGATTGGTTGTAGACATAAAAGACCTTATGAATGAACAAGCTGAGACGTGCATCCGTGACCTGCTTGTGCAGACAGATCTGGTTGGCATGGTCGCAGCATCAATGCCCGACGCTGCCGGCTCTGGCTCCGAAGAGGCAACCGATGCGTTTACGGTCAATCTCTTCAAGTGCATCGCACAGACAATGGTGGCTTTAGAAGTAGCACCGCCAGCGGACTCTCAGCCGCTGATTTGGCGATACGCCACCGGCGGCTGGGTGATCAATGCGCCGGCGGTAGCAGGCGGGACGGTTTTCGTAGGGTCCGACGACAACCACGTGTACGCCTTAGACGCGGGGACGGGAGAATTGGTCTGGCGTTACGAGACCGGCGATGTCATTCGGTCGAGTCCTGCGGTGTCCGGCGGCGTTGTATACATAGGCTCCAACGATAATCACGTTTACGCCCTGAGCTCAGAGTCCGGAGATGCGCTTTGGAGTTATGACACCGGAGTAGCCGTTCAGGCCTCTCCCGTCTTGTCCGGCGGAATGGTCTACGTGGGAGCGATGTCGGACGGCGGCTTCAGCGTTCACGCTCTCGATGCGATGACAGGCGAGCAGGCGTGGGTTGCCGGAGTGCCCTATCCATATGGCGCAGAGTTTGCCGTCACCGTTGCGGGCGGAAAGCTCTACGCGCCCGGCCCATCGGGCGAACTGTACGCCATGGACGCAACGACTGGAGAATTGGCCTGGACCTTCAATGCGAGCATGGGCGCGGACTTGCCGCCTACAGTCCTGGATGGCGTCGTGTACCTCACGGCCGTCAACACCGCTCACGCGCTGGACGAAGCGACCGGGGCAGAACTGTGGAGCTACAGTACCGAAAGGTTCCCTGCCAGGAACTTTCCCGCCGTGGTCTCGGATGGCGTCTACTACTTCTCTCCGGACAATTACCTCTATGCTCTCAACGCACAAACTGGTGAAACGATCTGGTCGTATGAAGCAGACACCATGATCGACACGGCGCCCTTGGTGGCCGATGGCATGGTGTTCGTGGGCTCCGAGGCTGGCCGGTTCTATGCGTTGGACGCAATTGCTGGCGTGCTCATCTGGACTTGGGATGTCGAGGCTGCGGGCTTCGACTCGCCCTCTGTGGTTGACAGAGTTCTTTATTCCGAGTCAGAGGACGGTAATCTCAGGGCACTGCGAGCGGCAACGGGCGAGGAGTTGTGGGCCTTCCAGAAGGGCTACTTCGCCGGCATCCCCTCATACATCGTCGTGAATGGCGCGCTCTTCCTGGGAGCCTTGGACGGCGCGGTTTATGCGTTTCCCGCTCCTTCCGCAGCCTTTGTCGTCCCGTCCAAGCTTGACCCCGAGGGTTTTACCAAGGCGATAGTGCAGGAGGCCATTGAGCGCTACCAAGCAGACGGCAGGGAGGCGACGGTCGCCCACTACAGCACCGAGGAGAGCGTAGACGGGCAGTGGTACGTCTTCATCATCGACGAGGAGGGCTACACCATTGCTCACCCCAATCCGGAGTTTGTGGGCAGAGATCCCGGCCTTCGCCTGGATCCGACTGGGTATTACTACGGTGACGATCTGCTGGCGGGAACCGAGTTGGGCCGCTGGATCGAGTACGTGATTGTGAACCCTGGGACGGGCGAGGACGCTTTGAAGCACACCTGGGCAGTGCTCCACGACGGCCTGGTCTTCGCGTCGGGCTGGTACAAAGACTGAAGACGAGGTTGCGGACTCAGTTCAACGGCAGCGTTTCTGGGAACCTCCGGAAAATTCTGTGATGCACCGCGACGATCTCGATCTGAGGCGCAGCCGAGCCGTGCTTCATTGCGCTGACCCCCGCCAAATGGCACTCGCTTGGCTGATCTCATGATTGGCGGAAGATCAAACAGCAGCCCCCGTAGTATCGCGATAACGACTGAAGCGCACCGGTGCTAAGTTCACAAGGTGCTGATGCAGAGGGCTGTCAGTGTATTGCAATTGCGAAGGCTCGTCGGATTGAATTGAATGAAGACATTCTCGTGATCGAAAGGACATGACGTGAAAAAGGGAATCTGGTTGGTGGTGGCTGTAGCATTTACAATTGCGGCGCTCGTCGGTTGCGGTGGCGATTCTGACGATTCCGGGCAGCCGGCCGAGACCATGGAATCCACTCCAACATCCGAAGCTACATTGGCGCCCACTACTGAACCTACGGCAGAGGCAACGGCCGTCCCCACGCTGGAACCAACGCCGGACACCATCTCAGACGTGGACGATGAGGCCGATACCATGGAGGATTGCCCGAGTGGTGGCATGCTCCAGGACGCAGCGGCAATCTCTGCGTGCAACTCCGAAGCAATGATCGGAATCAGCAGCTTTTCTTTCGACGCTAAGATCAATCTCATGGCCATCTTCTCGGCGGACGCCGCCGACTCTGAGGAGGGAGCAATAAATCTAAGCGGGGACTTAGTTCTACCTGATAGCCTCAGCTTCAAGTTATCGATTGCTGCGGAAGGTGAGACGGTGGAGATGTCCGCGCTGACCATCGGAAGCGATGCCTATTTCATGGACCCCGAGTCCGGCCAATGGTTCAAGGGCAGTCCCCCAGATTCTGAATCTCTTGCCATGGTCCAGATGGTCGGAATGCTGTACTTGCCGAACGATGCCGGCGCAACGTTGAAGGAGGTCATCGACGTCGATGACGGGACCAAGGCATACGTGCTGGCTTCGGATCAGGAGGGTCAGCAGACCGGAATGGAGGGCTTTGGGTTCCCCGGAAGCAGCCTCACAAGGGTTGTGGGAGCGGATGATTTCTTGACCAGAGAGGTCAGGGTTGGTGTCGAAGGCATGGGTGGTGAGATAGGTGACATCGTTACCATTCGGTACTACAACTTCGATGAGCCGCTTGTTGTAGAGCCGCCGGCTGAGTACATGGAAATCCCCGACGAGTGGATGGACACTGGAACGACGGATGCCCTCACGGTCCTTGGCCTCGCCAAGAATGCTGAAGGCGACATCGAAGTTCAGTTCAGTGAGCCGGTTTTCGTTCAGGGCGAAGTCGGGCTATATGTACTCGACCCTCAGACGGGCGGCTGGGAGCTTCCGCTTCTCGGCGGTAGCGGTACGGACACCCTTACGTTCGACTCCGACCCGGAGGGCGCCCAGGCCTTGGTCGTTGGCGAGAGCCAAATCGCCGGGATCACTTTCCCATCTCAGGACTCTCAGATTGCCAACGCTGACGGGGCCTGGCCGATACTGGACTTCGAACCGTGGACGTACGAGTAGCACTGGACTGGGTCCGAGCATGCTAGTGACTGCTCAGAGTCGAGTGTAAGCAGCCCCGTTCGTGATGAGTGTGTCGAACCACATCGGGCGTCGACTGAGGACTGACCTCCCGACAGGTCTGTCCTAACTAAGGCCGGAGCGCCCCGGGCGAACCGGCTTGGATCACACAGAGCCTGAGCAGGTTCACCTGACGACGCCCCTTGCCCTCTGCGAACTGGTGTGCTACTATTGCTCTATGATTGATACTGGCCGCAACGCGTCGGTCTTTACACTGAGCTTCGCATGGACATCGCCTTTGGATGCTCTCCACCTGTATGAGTTCGGGCTCCGTCCTGACGCGATCCGGAGTGCGACGAAGGAACACGCCCAAGGGACTCCGCGCCTTGCACGAAACCGGTATGAACGTTCTCTCGGGCACTGTCTCAAAAACGTCTCATTGTGTCTCGAATCTGCTTCATTCTTGCCTCATAAGTGCCTCACATCTGTCTCACCTTAAAGACTTCCCAGCTATGAAATGAGACAAACTGAATCAAAATGAGACACATTTTTCCGAAGGCCTGTCCAGGTATTGCTGCTCCCAGTTGGCGCCGGACCGTTGCGATTCATATGCCATGAGCGATGTTCGGTCGCAGGCACCCACCTCCCGCACTTACGGATAACCGATTGGCTCCTTGAAGACGCTGCTTCTGTGGCCGACCTTGGCGGCCTGAAGCTGGACCGCGTGCAAGAATTCTTTGGCTTAAAACGTCGCGGGCGTCGGTGGCTACTCTGGTAAGGTGCCGGGCTACGGACTAGAGGCCAACAGCTTGGTCGATAGAGCCGGTGCCCGGATGCTTGCCAGCTTGGAGTGAGAGGTCGAGAACTCTGGAGAGAGGCCTTCGGTTAGTCTTTGGGGCCGCCTGTTCTCATGGGTGATCCTCTATTGAAAACGTACCTGTCCTTTGCGATACTGCCGACTACGCAGAGTGCGTTGCCGCTACACTATCGGCGACTCGCAGCGTCGCCCGCTGGAGGCTTACCGAGCGGACTAAATTCTACGTTTTAGCTTGCAACAGGGGCGTGGGAATTGAACGATGGAAACGATCCCCGGGCTAAAGATGTTCAACAGCCGAAGCTCGGCCTGTTCAGACGGTTAGAGCGCCATGTACAGGGTAAGACGCTTGCAGGACTTCTGCAGCTTCTGCCCCTCCTCGCTACGGCGTGGGTTCTGTCATTCTTGGTCCGCCAGACCGACAGCCTAGTCAGAGACCTTGCTGTAGTTGACGGTCGGCCGTGGGACTTTCCCGGGATTGGCCTCCTGGCCGTCATCGTGTTCTGTTATCTCGTCGGGCTGCTGATTACGAATGCAGTGGGCCGCAGTTTCATGGGCGGTGTCAGCAAGGTCGTCAGCGTCATCCCCGTCATCAAAACGATTTACGGGGTGACGCAGCAAGTTACAACCTCCATGACCTCCCAGTTCAACTTCACCCGCGTCGTCTTCTTGGAGTGGCCCCGCGAGGGCATGGTTGCCATGGGATTCGTCACCGGAAGGGCATACAGCGAGGACGGCACGCAGTCCATGGTTAGTGTGTATATCCCCACGGTCCCGAACCCAACCTCGGGGAACATGGCCTTCGTGATTGAAGACGAGGTCATGGAAACGGACATATCCGTTGACGACGCCATGAAGCTGATCTTCTCCGGCGGCATTGTCTTGCCCAAGACGATTTCATTCGCCAGACTTGCGAGAGAAGAAGCCACAGTTAACGATCTCATCGGGCGTTTCGAGACCGAGTGATCTCCGCGGCTCCGCTGCGGGAATGGCCCGAATGCGAACCTAGGGGCCTGTAACAGGCACAGGCTCCATCCGTACGGCAACGTGAAGCGTACTTCCCGCCATACCCTTGAGCACTCCGCGAGTGGGAGACACGTCCTGATAGTCGCGGCCGATCCCAATGCGCACGTATCGTTCATCCACGACCCTATCGTTCGTGGGATCGAATCCCACCCATCCCAGACCGGGCAGCAGGCAGTCAACCCAGGCGTGTGTGGCAGACTCTCCCCTTCGTCCATCCGCGCCGCGTCTCACCAGTACGTAGCCGGAAACATACCGCGTCGGCACTCCCCAGGAACGGGCGATAGCGATCATGACGTGCGCATAGTCCTGGCAGACTCCTTCTCCCGACTCTAGGATGTGCGCGATCGGAGAGGCCGCGTCGGTACTGCCGGGCATGTACCGAAAACTGCGATGTACGGTGTCCGACAGGCGGAGCATAGACTCTAGTGGGTCACTTCCTTGCGTCAGGCCCAGCCGGTCCGCGAACGCGGTCAATGGAGGAGACGGTCGGGCTATGACGCTTGGCTGGGTGAAGTCCCAGAGCTCGAAGGAGTTGCGCCAGCAACGGATATCGCTCCACGCGCCAGTGCTCAATGACTTTGGCAGCGGCGCGGGCCGTTCTGTCTCCACGGTGGAGCGCACGACGATCTCAAGTCCGCGATGGTCGCGATGAATGTTCAGAACATGGATCGTGTTGCCGAAGCAGTCCTCGCCCGCACTTAACGGGGCTGCGGGATTTGTGTGAATTCCGAAACCTAGCAGCTTCTGCCACGTGCTGGCGCGCGGCTTCACGCATAGCGCCATGACGCTGTGTCGCACAGTGGACGAGTATTCGTACCGGGAGATGTGCTCGATGTTGTAGCGGTAAGTGCTGTTCACGGCGTCAGGCCGCCGGATGGTCTCGGATCGGGTAGTCGAAGTACGCTGAGGTGACCAGATCATGAAGTTCCCTGCAGTATTCGTCGGCTTGGCGCAGGAAAGCAGTGCTGTCTTCGCGGTCGAGCCTCTCATACCTGATAAGAGCGGTCAATCGTCCGGCGATCCGTTGGGTAGAGCTGCCAAGTTCCACGTTTGGGCCGAGGCCGATTCCTTCGAGCTCTGCTTCGGCCCTCTCCAACGATCTGATTAGGGAGTCCGGCAGCAGAGGATCTGAGACCAGCAGATCAAGAGATGGGCCAGGCTCTACCTCCACGCTGTAGGTACGATTGTAGGCCCCCAAAGCGTGGTAGATGCGTAGAAGCGTAATCCAGTCCGAGTCAGCGTCGTCATCCCGTCCTTTGGCAGCGGCAAGCTGGGTTAGGAACAATCGCGTAGATTTCTGGGAACGTTCCACTGCCTTGCCCAGTTCCATGAATCGCCAACCCTCGTTACGGTACATAGTAGCTGCCGCTACCCCGGCGAATGTGTAAATCTCGGCGGCCATTTCAACGAAGAAGCTTTGCGGCGAGTTCCAAATGTCCTGGATTCGCAGGTCCTGGATTCGCAGGTAGGCTCGATTAAGCATGGTCCACATCTCGCCGCTAATGCAGTGGCGCATCTGTCGAGCGTTCTCTCGGCCCAGCGCAAAGCAACTCCAGATCGAACCTGGATTTGACCGCTCAAATGTGAGGTCGTCTGTCAAAGTGTAAGAGTCGGCTAACGTGAATTCTTCGCTGCTATCCCAGAGGTCCAGGTCGCCGCCGGGAGGCAGACGGCCCAAACTGTGGTAGATGCGCGCCCAGCCAAAATAGATGTCTCGAACCGGCCTGTCGACCAGGGCGGCGGTCTGTAGCTCGAGCAGCCGGCTGGCGTGCTCCGCCCGTGCCAAGTAGCGGCCCATCCAGTAAAGCCCCTGTGCGCTTCGGGAAAGCATGCCATTCACTATCCCAGCTGGCCGTCTGGCGCGCAATGTGTCTTAGTAGTCATCGCTGTCGATAGGATCGGCCATCAGCACGAACTCTGGGTACGCTTCGATCCCGAGTTCGCCAGCGTCCTGGCCCAACTCCTCCACCTGCCGGGATATGCGGGCGCCAACCGTCCGGTTTATCACCAGCCACGCCAGTCCGGAGACGCCGAACACGAACGCTCCCACAGCAACCACGCCGGTTAGCTGAGCAAGAAAGCTCACATCTGACGCGAGAGGCACCGCCAAAGTGCCCCATATGCCACATATCAGGTGTGCGGGCACCGCGCCAACCACGTCATCAACTTTGACGATCTCTAGAAGTTTTATGCCTCCTACACACAGGCCTCCTCCGATAGCTCCAATGACGATGGCCCAATAGTGATGGGCTAAGTCCGGTCCGGCCGTGATCGACACCAGTCCGGCGATTGCACCGTTCAGGCCCGCGAACAGGTCCATCCGGCCGAGAATGGGACGCGTCAATACGAGGGCGGCCACGACGCCAGCCGAAGCGGCGAGGGTCGTGTTTACGATGATGTTGCTCATCGCCACCGCATTCAGTGCGCTGCCCAGCGCCAACTGCGAACCACCGTTGAACCCGAACCAGCCGAACCACAGTATGAAGACACCTAGCGTCACCACTAGAACATTGGACGGAGGCGTGGGCCTTACGGTACCGTCCTTACGGAACTTCCCGAGACGCGGGCCAATTACTAGCGCTCCGGCAAGTGCTGCCCATCCGCCGGTGCTGTGCACTATCGTGGAGCCGGCGAAGTCGCTGAAGCCGAGTTCGTTTAGCCATCCTCCCCCCCAAGTCCATGCTCCAACAATGGGATAGACAACAGCGGTTAGGATCAGGGTGAACAGGAAGAAAGGCCACATCTTCACACGCTCGGCCAGTGCGCCTGATACCACGGACGCTGCCGTAGCCACGAAGACCATCTGGAAGAACCAGTCGGACATAGTGGAGTAATTGGCCTCATTGCTCTTTGCGGCCTCGAGTACGGCCACTGTCGCTCCAGCCACCGCCCCATCCGAAGCGTTCAACAGCGTGATCTCCTCCGCGCTGGGCCCATAGAGCAGGTCGAACGAACCGATAAACCCAAACACGAGATCGCCGTACATCAGGTTGTAGCCAACGATGAAGTAAGCCAGACCGGCAATCGAGTAGATGCCTACGTTCTTCAGGCAGATCATCGAGGCGTTCTTGGTGCGAACAGAACCGGACTCCAGCATCGTGAATCCGGCGCACATCCACATGATCAGCGCGCCCCACACTAGGAACGCGAACGTGTTGAGGACGAACGCCGTCTCCTCGTCTACCCCGGCAGCGTACGCTACCCCCGGCTTTACCAGGACTACTCCGAGGGCAACTACACCTGCGACTGCCGTCAGCAGGGCGGGCTTGTAACTCCGAAAGATGTTCATGAGATTCTCCGCAATCTCGGTTCGAGTGTTATGTGAACCTTTATCCGAACTACTCCTCAACCACCCACAAGTCCTTCCCTCCGCCCCCTTGGCTGGAATTGACCACGAGACTTCCTTTACGCAGGGCGACACGGCAGAACGCACCGGGTACTATGCGCGTTTCTTGGCCGTGCAGCACAAACGGCCTGAGGTCCACGTGGCGGGGTTCTATGCGGCCGCCTACCAGGCAGGGGGCTCTTGAGAGCGCCAGCGTGGGCTGAGAGATAAAGTCTGCAGGATCTGCCCGGAGGCCCTTCGCGTACTCGTTCCTCTCTTCTTGAGTGGCGTGAGGGCCGACCAGCATTCCGTATCCTCCGGACTCGCCAACGCGCTTCACCACCAGCTTGTCTAGGTTGTCGAGCGTGTACTCCAGGTCCTCCTGCCTACGGCACAGGTATGTCTCCACGTTGGGCAAAATCGGTTCGCTGCCCAGATAGTAGCGGATCATATCCGGTACATAGGCGTACACGCTCTTGTCGTCGGCTACTCCTGTGCCGGGTGCATTGACCATGGACACGTTCCCAAGCTTGTACGCGTGCATTAGTCCGGGCACACCCAGCAGCGAGTCTGGACGAAACGCGAGCGGATCGATGAAGTCGTCGTCCACGCGTCGGTAGATCACGTCCACGCGCCTCAGTCCTTTGGTAGTGCGCATATAGACGTAGCCGTCATTGACAAGCAGGTCCCTTCCTTCCACGAGTTCGGCGCCAAGTTCGCTGGCCAGGAACATGTGCTCGTAGAACGCGGAGTTGTACACGCCGGGAGTGAGTAGGGCTATCGACGGATCGGCCTTGCCGCTTGGCGCGAGTTCCCGCAGAGTTTCCAGTAGCACACGGCCGTAGTTTTCCACCTCACGCACACGGGAACTGCGGTAAAGGCGTCGAAGGCTGCTCTTGGCTGCCTTGCGGTTGGCAATCATGTATGAGACGCCGGATGGTACGCGAAGGTTGTCTTCGAGCACGTGAAAGCCGTCGTTCGTGCGAACCAGATCCGTACCGCAAATTGCGACCCAAGTACCATGGATCGGCGACACGCCGCGCATCTGCAAGCGATACTGCGGACAACCCCTCACCACATCTACGGGGATCACACCATCGTTCACAATGCGGGCGTCGCCATAGACGTCACTGAGGAACATGTTCAGTGCCTCGAGGCGCTGCGTCAGGCCTGCCACCAGCCGTTGCCAGTCTTTGCCGGACAGTACCCGGGGCAAGCAATCTATGGGAATGATTCGCTCGTCCGCTTCTTCATCCCCGTACACTGTGAACGTGATGCCTTCGCTGGAAAATGACCGGGTGACGAGTTCTTGTATGCTTCCGAGTTCTTCCGCTGAGTATTGCGTCAGCGTTTCGTGCATCAGGCGGCAATGATCACGCGGCTCCCCATTCGGCAGGAACATCTCATCGTAGATGGACGGGTCATGTTCGTAGTTGTCGAAGTTCAAGTCAACGGCTCATTCTGGCGAGGGAATCACAAGTTGACGCTTGCCGCACTGCCGGGCTTGCTACGCTGTCACGCTAGCCGGTCCCGGACGGTTGCAAAGTCTATCACGTTAATTCGAGTTCCAGTTCGTTCACCGGCGAGATCTATCTGGTCTACCCAGACAACCTCGCCAGCTGACCTGGTGCGAAAGTTCCATCGACAGATGTGCGGCTACGCCTGTTCGGTTGTGGCGCCTTCTCCTAGCACCTCCAGCTCCAATTCAACCGACTTTTCAGGTCGGGTCAATGGCAGCTCGACAATCATAGATGTGTACTCTCCTGGGTCGGACTCCACCCGGATCGTGCCGCCGTGCTCCCGCACGATGTCGCTGGACATTGCGAGCCCCAGCCCCGTTCCCTGACCTGTCGGTTTGGTGGTGAAGAACGGGTTGAATATCCTCTCGATTACCTCAGGTGGCATCCCGTTGCCATTGTCCTTGATCGTGAAAACGACCGAGTCTTCTCCTCGACTCGTTGACAGCGACAGGGTGGGATTGTATGGCCCTGCGTCCGGTCCGGCTTCCGCTATCGCCTTGCGCTTCTCGTCGGTGGCGTAGCAAGCGTTTCCGACCATGTTAAGGAAGACGCGACCCAGGTCCTGCGGCACCACCTCTAGCTCACCGACTTCCGGATCGAAGTTCTCGTCCAGATGCAACTGGAAGTCCGGATCTGTCGCCCGCGCACTGTGGTATGCCAGCCGTGCGTACTCGTTCAGCAGCAAGTTCAAGTCCGTGGAATGAAGGTCGCTGCCGCCACGACCCATCATGAGCATGTCCTGGACAATCCTATTGGCACGCTCACTGTGCTGCCTGATACGGCCGAGATTGCCGACAAGGTCATCTGAGATCTCCTGAATATAGGACACGTTATCGGATGCGAGGTCGCCGTTCTTTCCCTCCTCCAGCACTTCGTTCATTTCATCAAGAAGCTCTTCGGACGCCTCGGAGAAGTTTTTCACGAAGTTTAATGGGTTCCTGATCTCGTGCGCGACGCCGGCAGTAAGCTCTCCCAGCGCGGCCAATTTCTCTCTCATGACGATCTGGTCCTGTGCGTGCCTGAGTTCTCCAAGCACACTTTCCAGCTGTTCGTTCTTCCCCTGGAGCTCATCGGCAAGCTCCTCCACAAGGTTCAGTCGCTGCACTTCCAATGCGTGTCTGCGAAACACCTCCAGGGCTGCTGCCATGTCCGCTACTTCGTCCCTGCCTCCAATCTCAACTTCTGCCTCTAAATCTCCGCCTGCCATCGACCGCATCCGTTCGGACAGTGTTCCCAGGCGTCGAATTAGTACGCGCCCGACGTAGAGCCAGGCAATGAGTATCGCGCTCACTACGCTTACGCCGCTGATTACCGTCAGCAGCGTGCGTCCGGTGGCTACCGCCTGCTCGGACGCGAGTGTGGCACCCTGAACATCAGCATTTGCTGTGCCAACCAGGCCGTCCACCCCTGCAACAAGCTCCAATGCGACTTCTCGGTTGCGGCCGAGCAGGCCACGCTGACGGTCCGCAATCCGCAACTCGCGCTCCACCAGGTTGAAGGCGCTCTGCTCGCCCGTTCCCAATTCGAAAAGCCTAAGAAACGATTGTTCCACTTGTGAGTGGATGGGAAACTCCTGGACCGCATTTAGGACTTGCTCAACACGACCAACGGTCGATTCGAATCGCTCCCTAAGCGGCTCCAGCAAAGCAGGGGTAGACAGAGTGAATGCCGTCGCTAGGAGTTGGGCCGCTATGTTTGCTTCGGTCTGCAGTACGGAGAGATGCCGATAGTATAGGAACTGGACCTCTGAGAAGTGGATATCGGAAGGTACCGGGGGTTCACCGAGCCTGTAATAGCCCGTGACGGTAAAAAACAACTGATTGTCAGCTTCAGGGATGACTATCCTGTCAATTCTGTTGGATAGAAGCTCGAGCTCCACTCTGAAGGCTTCCTTCAACAGGAACACGTCGAACAACTCCGACATCTCAGCCTCTATTGCCTCAATGTTTAGGAAAAGGACATCTGCGCGGTTGCGAATCAAGTCGAAGCGGTCGTCCCCAGACAGGCGTTCCTCCAGGGCAGCAAGCTGCAGTTCCATCTCTTCGCGAGTTGCATCGATACTCGTCGAGACCTGAGAGAGCTCATCAGGTGTTTCCGACGAAATGAGGTTTGGCGCGGCGTTCACAAGAGTAGCGCTGTACTGTGCCACGCCGAAAGCCGCTACAACCTCCGGAACGCTCTCTTCGCTCACTCTAGCCTGAGCGTCTGCTACACGGTTAAACGAGAAGAGTCCCACTAGGCTTGCGGCCATGGTTACCAGCACAGCTCCCCCGATTCCCAGGTAAAGTTGGGCCGATATCCGGTAACGGCTTTCAAGAAATGCGCTGAGTCTGTTGGTCATGGCACCGAGTCCCGCAGGCTCTCAACGGGCCGATAATTTCCCGTGCTGTCTATCACGGTCAAGAACACGTCGTCAGAACCTTGATTGTCCCCATGGCCGTATCTCAGTTGGAATCCGTCAATATTAATGTTGCCCGCATTCCACAGGCTGTTCAGGAAACAGTCCCGGTCCAGCTCTTGGCCGCACGCTTCAAGGCCGGCTATCGCAAGCCGTCCAGCCAAGTAGCCCTCGAACGACACGAACCCGGGAATGGCTGCCGCGTCGAACGCCGTCAACGCCTTCAGATAAGCCGCGACCGCGGGAATCGAGTCGTCTGTGGGGAACGGCACGACCTGGGTAACGTAAACGCCCGCGCCACCTTTGCCCAACTCGTTGGCGAGAGCATTGCTGCCTACGAAAGAGACGGTCATGAAGATCGGATCCATCCCGGCGTGCCTCGCCCAGGAAATGAGTGCCGCCACGGGCTCATACGCACCTATCAGAATTACTGCTTGCGGATTGCCCAGGCGCAGTTCCAGCAGGCCAGTCTTTACGGCGGTTGTGTTGCGTGGGTACAGGCCGATTGATGCCGGCTCCATGCCCCTTCTCTCAAGCGCAAGCAACACGCCGTTGTAACCGGCGCGCCCGAACGAGTCGTCCTGGTACATCACGGCAATACGCTGGATGCTGAGATCTTCGGTGAGCCGCGCCACCATCTCCTCGGTTTCCTGGAAGTAGGAAGCGCGCAGGTTGAGTACGGTGGGCAATTCAGGGCTTCGGAGAAACTCGGCGCCTGTGAATGGCCCGATGTAAGGAACGCCTGCTTCATCGGCCACAGGTGTAGCCGATCGGGAAGTGGGTGTGCCCACGGCGCCAATTAGAGCGAAGACCCGCTCCTGCTTGATGAGCTGAATCGTGTTACTGGCGGCGGCTTCGGGCTCGTATCCATCATCTTTGAAAGTGAGCCTCAGCGTACGTCCGTGGACTCCCCCGGCCTGGTTCACTTCATGGAACGCCGCCAGGATTCCAAGCTGCATGTTCTTGCCGAGCTTCTGAGCGGGCCCTGTGAACGCTGCGGACTGCCCGAAGAGAATCTCATCATCCGTGAGGCCGGGTACGCCCCCTGCCGATTGATCGGTTGGGGTAGGCGCCAAAATGTCTGACGTGATGGTGGGGACTGGCTCAGGCTGGGAGCCATCGCAGCCCAGGCCCCACGCTCCAAGAACGACCGCCAGCGACACCGAAATAGCGGCCGCGATTCCGCGGATGCGTGGGTGAAGCCTCGCAGATCGAAGCCTCAGCTTGGTTAGTCCCTGCGGGCTACCAGGGTCAGGTGATTCTTGCCCCGCTCTCGCCGATAACACAGCTCGTCCATCATCGTGCGAACAAGGTGTATGCCGAGCCCGCCTATTGGGCGTTCTTCCATAGCAGCGTTGACATCGGGCAGTGGGGCGTCTTTCAGCGGATCGAAGGGTTTGCCGTCGTCCGTGATCTCCAGGGTGAGCGCGTCGTCTTCGGAGATCATCGTGATCTCTATCTCATGTACGCCGCCTTCGTGCCCGTGGTTCATTATGTTGAGGCCCACCTCTTCTAGCACCAGATTGACTTTGAAAGTCAGTTTCGCTGGCCAGTCCTCGCGTTCCGCAAGATCTTCAACCTGGGTTGCAATATCCTCAAGCAACTCAGGCTTGGTTTCAACCTTGAATGTGACTTTGCTGCTCATGCTCAGACTGCTTTGCGGTGAAGTGTCAGGCAGGTGACATCGTCTGATTGAGGAGTGTCTCCCGCGAACGCGTGTACGGCTCTGAAAACTGCTTCGTTGGTCAGATGCGCGTCCTGTGGCGGTTCCGTACCAAAGACGCTACGCAAGCGTTGCATTCCAAACTCCTCCTCCCTGCTGTTCATAGCCTCGGTGACACCGTCGGTGTAGAACACCATCGTGTCGCCGCGGGCGAGGGTGATCGTGGATTGATCATATTTTAAGTCAGGTACGAGCCCCAGCGCTATGCCACCTGTCAATGGAAGCACGGTGGACGTGCCGTCCGCGTGAAACACAACGGGTGTATTGTGTCCGCCGTTGGCGTAGGTCAGGTTGCCTGTTCTTGGGTCGTATGTTGCATACAGCATGGTCACGAACATCTCGGCCTCATTGTCATCATGAAGCAGGTCATTCACTTCGGCAAGTACTCTGCCGGGTTCGTCAAGCCCTATTGCTGCTCCCTTGAGCAACGTGCGGCTGGACATCATGAACAGTGCTGCGGGGACACCCTTGTCCGATACGTCTGCAATTGCAAGGCCAATGTGGTCGTTGTCTAAAGAAAGTACGTCGAAGAAATCGCCACCGACATTGCGCGCAGGCTCCATGGTGCCGAACAACTGGAAGTTCTCACCCTTGGGAAACTGCGTGGGAAGAATAGACTGTTGCATTTTGCTGGCAACGTCTAGCTCGTTCTGCAGAGCCACCAGCTTGTCGCGGGAGGAGAGAGCCTCACGCCACTCGACCAGATGGCGCAGCGTTCTCGCAATGGTTACTTTCAGGTCTTCGAAGTCCAGGGGCTTGGTTACGAAGTCGAACGCGCCGCGGTTCATTGCCGTGCGTATGTTCTGCATGTCGCCGTAGGCAGATATGATCACCGAGCGGATGTTGGGATCGACTTCGGGGATCTGCTGGAGAAGGGTGAGGCCGTCCATCTGGGGCATGTTGATGTCGGAGAGGACCATGTCGATGTCCTCGTCCTCGTTCAGCTTTTCCAGGGCCTCGATTCCGTTTTGCGCGAAAACGAAAGTGTACTTTCCTGACCTTATGTCACGCCGCATCCTCTGGAGCATTAGAGGCTCAAGATCCGGCTCGTCGTCAACGACGAGAATCTTGTATGGTTGCTGTTCGTTCAAGTCCGTTCTCCCGTTGTAACCGACCCTGTCTACGCCGCCCACGCGAAAGGAAGGAGCGCAGTGCTCATTCCGTGGTGTTCGGCTCGGTTAGTTTGAGAACGCGGCAAGGGCGTCGTCAGGAGAGGAGTGAATCGGAATGATCTTGTCGAAACCGCTCACCTCGAAGACTTCCCCAATCGTATCTGAGAGTGAGCAGACCGCGAATGATGCGCCCTGCCTGCGCAGGGCCTTGGCGACTAGGAGGATCACGCGCAGGCCCGCGCTACTGATGTACGTCAGTTGCTCGAGGTCCAGAAGCACGAGGCGATCTCCCTCGTCGATCTCTGCTTCCAAGGTATTCTGGAAGTCTCGAGCGTTGGCTCCGTCGACTCGGCCATCAGCCCTTGCGATCAGGGTCTCGCCATTCCGCTCGGTTGTTATCTCCATTGCCCCTCTCCTTCGTATGGCCGCTGATGGTTGGGCGGCACGGCTATCTTATTGGTGCCTCTTTAGATTGCCTAGAGTTTAGAGCGAAATTTCCTGTCGTTCAACGCTCCGAAGGCGCCCGGCAAGATGTTACAGGAAAGTGCCTGTTCCCGAAACAAGCGGCTCTGCTGCCCGCACCATCGCTTTCGTACGGGCCCCACAGTGTCGGCCGCACTGCGCGTACTCACCGACGAGGGCGCAACACCGGGCCAGTCCGCATTATACGACCGCAGGTTTTCCTTATGAAAGCCATGTACTTGTTGAACCAGACATGGAATACCGATGACCCTTAGGCAGATTACGGTCTTGCCATGAAAGGCTTGAGCCGAAGCAGTATCGATGCTGCTTCGATTCGAAGTGATTGTGACGAATGACTATCTAGAACAAGCCCCTTTGGATTCCCGGCACTCTCCCTACTCTAGCCGGAAGACTTGTGTGCAGGGAATCTCCAAAGGCCTGCAGTTAAATTGGGAAGCCCTGCTCACATGCTAGAATTGAGTACGCCAACAGGGTTCGCAAGGATCGACTGCCATGGGCAAGAACTACTGGATGGTCGTCCAGACTCACGAAAATTACCTGATTTCCAGGGACTTGGGCCTTACAGTGCACGGCCTTCGTCGCCGACACCGACGTAGGGCCGAGCGCATGAGACCAGACGACAAGTTGCTCTATTACATTTCCGACCTCAAGAAGTGGAGCGCGACTGCCACCGTAACGTCACGCTACTTCAAGGACGACACGGAAGTCTGGAATCCGGTACCGCGCGGCGAGCGCTTCCCCTACCGCCTGAAGCTTAAGCCTGACCTTGTGCTTCAAGAAGGTAACTATCTGGACGGCTTGCAACTGGGTCCAAGGCTGGAGTACGTCAAACGGTGGCCTCCGGAAGATTGGTACTTGGCTTTCTTCGAGACGCTGCACTTGATACCGCAGCGGGACTTTCGCCTGCTGGAAGGTGAGATGAAGCGCGTCTTGCGAACCTTCGGCGCCGTTGCTCCAGACGAACCGTCGGACAATGGTGTATCTGGGGCCGGGGATGAGGATGCTGATTTTGGGCAGAGCACCAAGCCCGCCTCGTGAGGAATGACCGAGCTGGTGGCGTTAGCTGGCCGCCCTTTTCTCGAGAGTCTCCACCTCGAAGCCGGCGTCGAAGAGTTCGTGAAGTTGCAACAAGTGCTCGTCGGGGATGTCCGATGTTTCAGGTGCGCCAGCGAACTCGTTGAGCTCCGCAGTGCTCGTGATGTTGGGCAGTACGGAGGCGATCAGCGGCTCGGATAGGATGAACTTCAACGCTAGCTGACCAATTGTCGCGTCGCTCTCGGCAGTCAGAAACTTTACTGCTTCGAGCTTCCTGAGTCCTTCCTCAAGCCACTCGGCCTTCCGATGGCTGCGGTGGTCTTCCGGGTCGAAGACCGTGTCCTTCGTGAACGAGCCGTCCAGCAATCCCGAAGCGTGGGGCACCCGCGAAAGGAGGCCGGACTCGCTTTCGCGCGCCACTTCGAAGAAGTCACGTGCAGGCTGTTGCTCAAGGATGCTGTAAATGATCTGGGCTGCTGGCGCGCACCGTTCTCGCATCGAGAACTCGCCCTCCTCGTACCAGCCTATGTCCGGGCCTATCGCGACCCCCCAGTGACGCACCTTTCCTTCCTTGGCCAGCTGCTCCAGGGTATCGAACAGCGCATCCTCTTCGAGGTGTTCCATCTTCGGGTTGTGGATCTGGTACAGGTCTATGTAGTCGGTATCCAGCCTTCGCAAGCTCTGCTCGCATGCGAACCGCACAAACTCAGCGTCGAATCTCTGAAGCCGCTCGCGGTGGCCCGCACGCTCAATCTTGTTGTAGATGTCGTAGCCGAACTTGGTCCCGATGACGATGTCTTGCCGGCGGTTGCCGAGAGCGTCAGCGAGTATTTCTTCTCCAAACCCGTCGCTGTACGCATCCGCCGTGTCAAAGAAGTTGATTCCTAGGTCGAAGGCATCCCGCAGTAGCTGCTTGCGGAGTTCGTCGTCGATCCTTCCCCACCAGTTGGTCGCGACAGTCCATACCCCGAAGCCTACTTCAGAAAGGGTGAGGTCTGTGTTTCCGAGTTTCCTGTACTTCACTAGCCCCTATCCTTCCGCGTGTGCCGCATCAGCTTAGGTCTTCGTTCCGTGAGTCCATCGCTTGCCGGATTGCCTCCACACGGTTCTCATAATCATTGTCTCCAAGGACGGCCTCCATGTGCCCTAGCGGCACGTCCTGCCTCAGGTCGACCCAAGATTTGCATCCGCCATACTCATCCAGCACTGGTAATGCCTGCGGTTGCTGCAGTGTGTACGCCCTGAGAAGTGCTACCGTGAGCGGGTACTTGGGCCGCCAGCCTAGGCGTTTTCTCGCGTACCCGGCCGTCCATAAGTGGAACGCATCGAAACCATCGACCGTCTCTTGGTCACGTACTTCGAAGACGTCGGTTACCTCGCACCACGTTTCAAGCGTCACCAGCCCTGGTACATCGTCCTCGTCTAATGTGCTGTCAAGCATCGGATGGTAGGCCGGCTTGACCAAGTCGTGCTGCTGATGTTCAAAGGTTGGAAAGAGCAGGAACTCTCGGTGCATGATGCGAAAGTCCTTGTCCTCTCGGTCGATGCCGCCCTTGCGAAGAATGAGTATCTGATCGCCTTTCGAAACTGCCCTTACTGCCACGGCCCATTCTTTAAGGGCCATATCTGCTGAGGGCGGCAGAAGCATTGTCAACTCCGTTGCCTCCTATCGTCGTTACTAGACCACTTCATTATATGCGATGCGAGTTCACAGGCTAGACCACGGAACCACATAGGCATACAATTACCGGTGTCGGGGTGTGGCGCAGTTGGTAGCGCGCGTCGTTCGGGACGACGAGGCCGCCGGTTCAAGTCCGGCCATCCCGACCACCTTCATTCTTCTTCTGCCTTCAGATCCGACTTCCAAAGGTATGCACACGATGACCGACACGAATAGTCAGATCACCCTGGCATCAAGACCCGTTGGGTTCCCCTCACCGTCAGATTTCCAACTAGTGGAATCGCCCATTCCTCAACCCGGAGAGGGCCAGGTGCTCGTGCGGACTGCATTCGTATCCGTAGATCCATACCAGCGCGGTCGCATGGCAGACAGGGTCTCTTACGCGGCCCCTAATCCTGTTGGAGGCGTTGTTGAAAGCGGCGCCGTGGGCAGGGTAGTGCAGTCTAGGTACGATGGCATAAGTGAGGGCGACTACGTCGTAGCCTACACGGGCTGGCAGGAGTACGGTGTGGTCAGCGGCTCGTCAGTTCACGAGGTGGACCCAACCGCTGCGCCGCTCTCAGCCTACCTCGGGGTCCTCGGCATGCCCGGCCTGACGGCTTACTTTGGCCTCTTGGAAGTGGGGCAACCGAGGGAAGGGGAGACCGTGCTCGTGTCCACGGCGGCCGGTGCCGTGGGATCCGTGGTAGGGCAGGTCGCCAGGATCAAGGGCTGCAGAGTTGTCGGGTCGGCCGGGAGCGATGAAAAGGTGTCCCACGTCCTCAATGACCTCGGTTTCCACTCGGCGTTCAACTACAAGCATGTGTCCGACTATCGTGAGAAACTCACGGAAGTGTGCCCGGATGGCGTGGATGTCTACTTCGACAACGTAGGCGGGCCCCTCGCCGACGCCGTGTTCTACGAAATGAACCAGTTTGCCAGGCTAGTTATCTGCGGCCAGATCACGCAGTACAACCTGGAGGAACCTGAATTGGGCCCGCGTCTCCTCTCCCAGTTGATCGGCAAGGGAGCGCGCGTGGAGGGGTTCTTGGTCACCCAGTTCGAAGAGCGTAGGCAGGAGGGCATCGATCAGCTTGCCGGTTGGATTAGAGAAGGCAAGCTGAAGTACCGCGAGAATGTTGTGGAGGGGATCGAAAACGCGCCTCAGGCATTCATGGGCATGCTGCGCGGCGAGAACATTGGCAAGCAGGTCGTCAAAGTCGCCGGCTTGTAATCGCTTGGGGGCTAGAGCCGTCCGGCTGCCCTCACCACCCTCTCCGGCGTCACCGGCAGTAGGCTGATCGAAGGGCCTGCAGGCGCGAGGGCATCCGAAATGGCGTTGGAAATCGCTGGCACCGCGGCGCAGAACGCGCCCTCGCCCGCCGACTTGAATCCGCCCAGCGTCTCCTTGGACGGTTCGCCCAACAATCGCACTTCAATGTCAGGCATCTGGTCTGCCCTTGGAATGGCGTAGTCCATCAAGGTACCTGTAACTAGTTGTGCCGTTTCGTCATATACAAGCTCCTCGAGCAGCACTTCGCCCAGCGCCTGCGCTATACAGCCGTGGATTTGCCCCTCCACAACCATCGGGTTAATGACCCGACCGCAGTCCTCCACCGCCACATACTTCAAGATCGACACCTCGCCGGTCTCGATATCAACTTCCACTACCGCAACGTGACTACCGGTCGAGCCGCCCACCCAGCCAGGGTCCTGGTAGCGTTTTGTGCTGATCAGCCCCCCTTCGAGTCCGTCCGGGAATCGCTCCGGGTCCCTGTGAGCTAGGCTCGCGATTTCAGCGACGGGCAGCTTTTCGTCCGGGTCGGTGCGGCTCACCACGTTACCGTCCTCGATTTCCAACTCCTCCGCTGGAGCCTCCAGCAGATGCGCCGCGAGCCCGAGAATCTTGCGTTTCATGTCGCGTCCGGCCAGGATTATCGCTCCCCCTCCCAGCTTGGCGCTGCGGTCTCCCCAGGTGCCCGCTCCTTCGGCTGGCAGGTTGCTGTCACCGTGGATCACTTTGATAGTCTCTATTCGCACGCCCAACTCGTCGGCCAGGATCTGTGCCAGGGTCGTCTCCAGCTTCTGGCCGTGTGGCGAGACCGAGACGAAAGCCTCTACCCGGCCGTTTGGAAGCATTCGCACGGTTGCGGCCTCCTGGCTCGCGCTGAGTTCGGAGGCTAGGCTGAAGCCGCCATCTGCGGCTGGTGCCTTCCACGCCATTGAGCTACGCCTCGCGGAGCGCCGCTGTCCCCAGCTATAACAGCCGACCCCGATGCCGACGCGTTTCCCGCTTGTGTCGGAATGGACGCTGTTGTTCCGGTACTCGTGGTAGCCCGAAGCCTGAATGGCTTCACGCAGGGTCCTCTCGGTGGGCGCGCTTGGCGCGAGGGATTCCTCTGGCCGTCCTGTACCTGCGGCCATGTTCTTCAGCCGGACTTCGACTGGGTCCAGACTCAACTCTCTGGCAATCAGGTCGATCATTGCCTCCCGTGCCCAGGACCCTATCGCGACGCCGGGCGCTCGGTAAGGGCTGCCGGGGGCCTTGTTGGTCAGCACACATCGAATCTCCCACTGGAAGTTCGGCACTCGGTACGGGCCGGGCAGGCTGGTCGCCAGCCCCCGCGCCCACATGTCGAAGGGCCATGGGTAAACGCCGTATGCGCCCATGTCGTTCGTAACTTTGGCCCGCATGCCGGTGATGGTGCCGTCGTTCTTTGCGGCTGCCTCCAACTCGACCTCGTAGTCACGAGCGTGACAGGAAGCCGCAAGGTTTTCTGTCCGGGACTCGGTCCACTTGACTGGGCGCTCCAGCTCCATTGAAAGCAGGCTCACGCACAGGTCCTCCGGGTAGATTGAGCACTTCTGCCCGAATGCTCCGCCCACGTCCGGAAGGATGACTCGAACATTGTGCTCTGGCAGGTCGAGGGCCTTAGCCATCAGATTGCGGGCCGCGTGCGCGAACTGCATGGAGGCGCGAATCGTGAGCGTGTGCCGTCCCCTGTCCCAGTCGGCGAGGATGCCGCGGCACTCCATCGGCGTGTGGGTGCACCGGCCTGACTTGAACGTTTCCCGCACCACAACGTCCGCTTCGGCTAGCGCGTCCTCCACGTCACCATCTGTGCTACCGTCCCGAAGTACGATATTGCTTCGCAACTCTTCATGGATGAGCGGGGCGTTGTCGCTTTGCGCTCTGGCCGCGTCCGGGATGCTGGGAAGAGGCTCATACTCTACGTCGATCAGCCCGACGGCATCCTCTGCCACGTATCGGCTGCCCGCCACCACCACGGCCACTACCTCCCCCACCATTCGCACTTTGCCGTTAGCCAGCAGCGGGGTGCTGATGAGCGTGTCGCTCGGGGCCATCGAGCCTACTCGCAGCGGTGGAACATGCGGGTAGTCCTCGAATGTCCGCACTGCCAACACCCCGTCGTGTGATTCCGCTCCGGACGTGTCGATCCCCCTGATACGTGCGTGAGCGTGCTCACTGCGAAGGAAGGCCGCGTAAGCTGTCCGAGGCAGATACAGGTCGTCCACGAACTGCCCGGTTCCGGCGACCTTTCTCAGGTCGTCCACCACTCTCAGCGGCGCGCCTACGTATCGGGTTCCGACTACGGCGTTTGCCACTACGCTCCTCCTCGGTGTTTGCCGGTTGCTTCCGTTCGCCTGCCTCCGCGGTTGTATCCTCTTTACTTGGGTGCTGGGGCGTGCCCTGCCATCCGGAACTGAGGTGCGACACTGCCGCCTTCTGGAATTCCGAGCGGCATTCTCACATCCAGGAGCATCGGGCGACCTTCTCTCTCCACCGTTTCCAGCGATTCTGAGATCACCGCCTCCGCGCTTGCCTCGTCGGTCACGCGCCGGCCTTCCACTCCGAAGCCCTCAGCTATCGCCGCAGGGTCCATGCCCTGCAGCGCCACGAATTGGTAGTCTCCGTTCTTGCTCATCAGTCCGCCCGACCTTTCGAACGAATTGGCCACGATGCCGTAGGACTCATTGTTTGGAATCACGTAGAGGACCGGAATCGAGTGATGAGCTGCCGTCCATAGCGCCGAGTCTGCGTAATACAGCGAGCCGTCGCCCACCAGGCCTGCCACTGGCTTATTCGGCGCGCCCAGTTTGGCTCCGGCGACCGCGCCGGCCCCATAGCCCTCGGACCCACCTGCGGGGCTGATGTACACGTTGTTCCCCCCGCCGTCCTCTCCGCCAAGTATCTCTATCGGCACCGCGAACTGCTCCATCGTGATCAACCCGCCGCCCTGCTTCTCCATCGCGGCGTCAAGCGCGTCGGCCAGCACCCAGCCTCGAACCTTGCCCTCCTCCGCCCCCCTGCGTTGGGCGTCCCTACGCCTGGCACTCCGTATTTTGGCCCCTGCCTCCCGCGCTTGCGCCTGCTTATCCTTAATATCAGGCGGCGCCAGTTCGCCTTCGAGCAACTCATTCAAGCGTTCGACGGTCTTCAGTTCGTCGGCCAGGATGGCCAGGTCCAGCCCAGGCACGTTCTTCAGATGGTCGATGCCCGAACCGACGGCGAACTTCCTCTCGGCACCTCCGTACGTCTGGTAGTGGTCGGCGCTCCACACCTTCGTCGGTCGAGTCCCAAGGAAGGCAATGCAGTCCGGCTGCCATTCTTGGATCACCGCGTCAACCCGTCTGCCTGTATGTAACGGGTGTTTGATGGATACGCTTCTCATGTCTCCAGCCACCAGGGCGCCGCAGTTCTTCGCTAGCGCCGCTGCCGCATCGCCGGCTCCACTCTTCCACACGCCGTCGCCTACGCAGATCAGGGGCCTTTTCGCGGCTTGCAGGTACTGTGCGGCCTGCAACAGGTCATCGTCTGACGGTGTACCGGCCGTAACTGTCGGGAACGGTCCTTCGGTTATTCGGGCCGTTGTCTGCTGATGGCCTAGCATGCGGTCGTATACTGCCAGGTGCACCGGCCCCACCGGAGGCGTAGTGGCTACCCTTATTGCCCGCTCCACCGCTTGAGCCAGCCCATCGGCCTCCAAGAGTGTCCAGTTCGCTTTGGTGAATGGGGCTGAGATTGCCGTCGGCCCAACATTGTGGGTTACGTCCAGTTCAACGTAGTCTCCCCGGCTTCCGGTATCGCCGACGAAAGTGAGGATAACAACCGGTAGGCTTCCTCCCCACACGTTGATGAGCTGTCCCAGGCACTGCGCAAGCCCGGCCCCCAGATGGACTGTCATCACGGCTACACCCCTTGAAGACTGCGCGTATCCACCGGCCGTGGCCGTCACGGATCCTTCGTGCAGGCTGACAATGCCGTTGATTTCGGGATGCGAGTGGAGAGCATCGAAGAACAGGGCCTCTCTGGATCCCGGATTGTTGAACACGTACTTCACGCCGCCGGCAACCAACTGCTCCACAAGCACTTGGCATGGATTGCCGGTGAACTCTCTTGAATTCATCTGGGGTTCCTCCTTCCCCTTGAACCTAATCTGCCAACGATGTTACGCGAATTCTCCTTTCGGGGCCCCCCTTTCTCATGGATCGCTACTACTGCTTCCACAGCGAAGGAAAGATCTTGACCAGTACGAGCGTATAGACGGCTAGCATGCACGCGCCGATGAATGTCGACACCTGGACTCCGAACCACTCCGCGAGAGCGCCTGCCACAATGGCCGTGATCGGAAAGCCGCCCCACGTTGCCATAGAAAGCCCGGCGATCCGGCCGCGCATGCTGTCCGGAATGATCGACTGTATCGTCCCATTCGTGGCCGTGTAGAAGAATCCCTGACACCCATTGACCACTGTGAGCAGGACTAGTCCCGCGATGAACCAAGGCAGGAGAGAGACCGCCGTCATCGCGAGCACGGCCACGCCAGTCGCCATCAGAATCATCGCCCCCTTGCGCCGTACGTCGCCGAGAGTGGCTAACAGGAACGCGCCTACTAGCATGCCGAGGCCCCCCGTAGCAAGAAGCAGGCCCAGCCCTCCGGCTTCAACACCGTAGACTTCCGCTGCGTATACCGGGAGCAGGCCGGCTATAAAGGGGTACATGAACAGCGGTGCGGAGAACTGCAGACACAGAAGCGCCAGCACGTTGCGGTGGGACTTTACGTACTTGGCTCCCTCGATTAGCCCCGTGATCGCCGCCGATGGCCTCGGCCTCACCTCTTGCGAAACACGGATTCGTATGGTTAGCGCAACCGCCGATGCCATGAAGAAGAGAAAGGCCTCGGCAAACAGCGTGGGTCCGCCTCCCCAAAGCTCTATCATCAAGCCTCCGACGGCCGGGATCGCCAGACGGGTTGAGGCTCTGCCCATGTTCGATAGTGCGAATGCGTTGAGCAGCCCTTTCCTGGGCACAGTGTTGGCGATGATCGAAGCCACCGCGGGCTCGTTGACCGTCCAGGAGAATCCCACGAGCAGCATGAAGGCGATTATCTGGCCCTCGGCAACGGAATTGGCCACTACGCCTATGCCCAGGGCCATGGCCAGCAAGCCTTGGTATGCGTAGATCGCGGCAAGGATCTTGCGGCGGTCCATGGAGTCCACGAGGAAACCGCCGAACGGGGACATGATCAGAAGCGGCACCGCCTCCAGGCTCGCAACGATGCTGGTAATGAAGGCCGATTTGGTAACGTCGTAGATTAGCCAGCCGATTACCACCTGCTGGAGGAAGTAGCCGCCGCCTGCTAACGATAGGGCGGTGAACAGGAATCGAAAGGCGCCGTGCCGAAAAGCGTCGAACGTGTGGATGTTGGCTGGAAGTCCCCTGAACCTCAGTTTGCCTATGCCCAGGGGCGATTTGTGGCCCGGCGGAGAAGACTGCTGCGGAGTGGTCGACTCGTATTCTGCCATTCGTACTCTGCCATTGGGGTTGGCGAATTATATGCTGCCGGACATCGGTACAGGCGCCATTCTCAGCTAAAGACGCTAAGTGAACAACGCCGCAGCTTCACGCTCGCATTGTCTTCGTTCTGCCTCGGTTAAAGGCTCGTAAGTGCAGGCCGTCTCAACATTCGAGACGATCCTGTCTTCGTAGCGTGCTCCTGGGATAGCCACAGATACTCGCGGGTCGGACAGTACGTAACGCAACAGCATGGATGGTGTCAGAAGCGTGTCTTCGTTTTCGCTGCTCATCCGGTTCCTGATGGCGCTGGTCCGCCCCGACCCTCCTAGCGGCCTCATGACGATTACGCCCACATCATTCTGCTGGGCCAACGATAACAGGGGATCCGACTCGGTGTAGAAAGCAGAGTACTCGAGCATGACCGCGCCGAACTCGCCGCACGTGATTGCTCGTTCCACGATCTCGAGGCTGTGCGAAGACACTGCAATGTGACCGATCAGCCCTCTATACTGCGCAACCTTCAAGCCGTTCAATGCGCCGTCTTCGGCAATGACAGCGTCCCATGCTTCCGGTGTGGAAACGTCGTGCAGGTGGTACAGCGCGATGTGCTTGGTCCCAAGGACGCTCAGGCTCCGGTCAACGTCGTACTGGACCGCGTTGATCCCCCGGCTCATTGACTTCGTGGACACATGAACTCCGGTGTCGCCCTTGGCTCGAAGCACCTGGCCAAGCAGGTACTCGCTGCCTTCGTACTCCCGCCCTGAGTCGATGAAGTTTATCCCCATGTCCAGCGCTGTCTCTATAGTCTGAGCGCCCTCGGGGACCTGGGGCGTGTCCATCGCGCCGAGGCCCAGCTCGGTCACCATAAGGCCTGTCTTCCCAAGCCGGCGCTCTCTTATCGTGGACAAGGTAGTTCCTCCCCGTCGCGTTCTGCGTCGTACTGGCAAGGATAGCGCGAACAGTCCGTTTTCGGTCAACGAAACGGTCCGGATCGCCGCCAATTCCTGTTCCTAAGTTCCCAATATGGGCTAGAATCGTGCGCATCCGTTTACAGAGGTGGAACTGGATGACTTCCGTAACAGACCCTCGATCGAGGGACAAGGCCTCTATCTTTGGCAGATACTCCAAGCCTGAACGTCACGTCCCACTCATCGTAGTCGGAGCGGGCGCCGCGGGGACGGCCGCCGCTACCGAGGCAGCGAAGGCAGGCGTCGAGGTTCTCCTTATAGACGAGAACCCAATAGACCTTGGCATGATGTCTTTGGATGTGCCGCTATTCTTCGGTCAACGCATGCTTACTACCGTTCAGAATAGGTCCAGCATGCTCCAGCGCGTAGTCTTGTCCAACGAAGGCCTCGCCGACGCTGAGGAAGCCGGCGTCGAGCTCATGCTCGGCCATTACGTGTGGGGAGCCTTCCGTAACTCTGCCAACGTGCGGGAGTTGGAAGGCGCGATGGTCGGCGTCGCCGACGAAGACCGCACATGGTGCATTGGCTACGACAGGTTGATCGTTGCCTCCGGAGCCCGTGACATGGGCATGGCCTTCTCCGGTTGGGAGAAGGCAGGCGTGATGGGGGCCAACGGCGCTTCGTCGCTGATGCGTACCTACCGTGCCCTCACTGCGCAACGTATGGTCGTTGTGGGGTCGGGTGACCTTGGCCTGAAGACCGCAGAGGCTGCTCTCGAGAACGGCGTGGAAGTCGCAGCGATTGTTGAAATCGAAGAGCATGCGCCCGGCAGCGAAGGACTGCAGCGCAAGCTGCAGGAGCGGGGAGTCGCCATCCACACTGCGCACACGATAAAGAACGCTGTCGGATCGGGCGACGAGGTCGAGGGTGTGAGCATCGTCCAGGTTGACGCAGACCTGAAGCCGATTGCGGGCACTGAGAAGGACTTGGAGTGCGACACCATCGTGCTTGCGATCGGATTGGTCCCGAACGTGGAGCTTCTGGCCCTGCTTGGCGCGGACATTCCGTTCCGGTCGGAGTTGGGCGGCTACTCCGTGGCCGTCGACGAGTGGATGCGAACAGGCGCGCCCAACGTCTACGCCGCTGGAGACGTGACCGGCTGGCATTCCGCGATGGCACTGGACGAAGAGACCGCCGCGCAGCAGGGCCGTCTCGCTGGCATGGCTGCGGCCGAGTCCCTGGGTGCGGCCTCCGCGGACCAGGCTCGTGCCTTGCGCTCGGAACTCGACCGCCTGAACGGGACGTCAGCAAAGCCCATTCACGCCTACTACCGCAGGTGGATGCACTCGCTGATCAACGCGGACGGGTGGGATGCATACACGTGCCTTTGCGAGGAGGTCACTCGCCGGGAGTTGTGCGACGTGCAGCCTCCAAAGTACCTGGAATGGGAGTCGGAGCAGATGAGTTCCCGCAGCCTCAAAACGCTCATGAATGACGGCCCAGTAAATCAGGACCAGATCAAGAGGCTGACTAGGGCCGGCATGGGTTACTGCCAGGGCAGAAGATGCCGCGAGCAGGTCTCGATGCTGCTGGCCGAGGAGGCGGGCATAGACGTCTCCCAGGTGCCCATGCCCACTTACCGTCCCCCGGTCCGGCCTTTGCCGTTGCGGATCATGTCTGCGGATGACGAAGACGAAGACACCCGTGAAAACTGGACGGGATGGTTCGGCATGGATAGGGCGTTCAGGTCCCGCATCGGAGGGCTTAGCCCCCCTCCAGGACGGGCCCGCCGCCGCTGGCGGACTGTTCGCTAGGCGGCACGCAGCCCGGCGGTACGTCCAACTATTGATGATTTAGTGACTGACAGCAGGAGGCTAGGATGGCGCAGAAAGACGGAGCGGCAATCGTCGTCATAGGCGGCGGCGTTACTGGGCTTAGCTCGGCTTGGTGGCTGGCCCGGAGCAAAGTTGACGTCATCGTAATCGAGAGGGGCTTCGTCGGCGGTGAGGCCTCCGGCCGCAACGGCGGCCAGACGCTCCACATATATAGTCCGTTTGGCATGGAGGAGCAGCGCCTCTGGCCCAAGATGGACGAAATGCTCGGCTATCCTACCGAGTGGCACCCTGGCAACATATCCGTCGGGTTTGACGAAGACTCCCTCGAGTTCCAAAAGCAGATGGTCCAACGAGAGGTCGAGATGGGTTTTCAGGCCGAGGTCGTTGACCGCCAGCACGTTAGGGACTTGGTCCCGCTCATCAACAAGGATATCGTTGGAGGCATACACCGTCAGCACGGCGGGCATGCCAATCCCCAGCGGACAGTGCAGGCATTCGCGTGGGCCCTCCAGGACCTGGGCGGTCGCATCTACCAGAATCACACTGCCACCGGCATCCTGAAGGAGGGTGACCGTGTTACCGGCGTGGTCACCGACCGGGGCGAGTTTGCCGCCGACTTTGTGATCGATGCGGCCGGGCCTTCCACCGGCATGATCGCGGAGATGGCCGGTGTGTACCTTCCATTGGCGCACGGTCGTGTCGAGCAGATCGTCACGGAGCCGCTCCCCCCGATGTGGCCCGGCAATCTTGCCGGGAACGGCGTCTACGGCCGCCAGACCAAGCGGGGCAACCTGGCGTACGGCGGCGGGCCGCACGAGTGGATCGACTTGACGGAGATGTCGGAGCCTGAGAAGCGGACCACGCCGCTCATACGCAACCTGGCTAGGCGCGTAATGAACCTGTACGGAGAGGCCAGGGATCTGCGCGTAATCCGTAGCTGGGGCGGTGTTGTTGAGCAGACTCCCGACGGCATGCCGGTGGTCGAAAGGTTGGACAGCCCGTCCAACTTCATCATCGCCACCATGTCCAGCGTCGGCTTTGGCTTGTCGCCCGCAGTCGGCAGGGCGGTGAGCGAGCTTGTAATCAACGGCGAAGTGACCTTCACGGACATCAGCGCCATGAATGTGGGAAGGTTCGCGGACGTTTCGCCCAACTGGCGAGAAGAGCAGGGCTGGATTCCCGCGCCAGAGCGGGAGTAGCCTGGCCATCGCGGGAGAACGGGCGGCCTAGTCGTCTCCCCCGCTGGCCTGTATCAACGGGACCGGCTCTGCTGGAACAGCCTGCGCCTGCTTAGCCCGCAGTCTGTTCGGGCTCGGCAGACGTGACGTTGCGTGCTTCGCGACCGATGCTCCGTAAAGGAAGATTACCGCCGCAGTCCAGGCGCCGCTCAACATGATCACGGCAGAACTCAGGGATCCGTACACCACGTTTCGCTCGCCGAAAACGTCGGCCATCCACAGGAATAGAAGCTTGATCGGCTCCTGGATCAGGACCGCTGTGATTGCGCCGATGATGGGTCCGCGCCAGCCGACGCGGCCGCTGGGTGCAACCTTGTAGACGATCGCGTACGCGCTCCCCGTCAGGACGAATGGTACAGTAATCGTAACGATTCCTAACAGCGTGAGAACTGCCGGGTTGAAAGTCGGGACCATCTCGTTTGCTTCGACCAAGTGTGTCATGAGCCGGAAAGCGATACCCATCCCGATGGAAGTCAGAAACACCACTGTCATCAATGCTGTCACGAGCAGGCCGGTTGCGCTGCTGCGCGACCATGGCCGGGGCCGTCGCCCGTAGACCCTGTTTACCGCCCGGCTTGCGGCCATGAACAGTCCCAGGGAGCCAATGAGAACGCCCGCTAGTGCAACGATGCTCGCGGCCACACGCGCTTGGAACAATTGGTCGATCGATGATTGCAGGACCTGCTCTGACGTGGGCAGAAAGAACGTCACGATGTCCGCGATGGACCTTCGCAAAAACTCCTCATCCACGAAAGCGGACATGACGAGGATGGCCAATGAAGCCATGGGGAAGAGCGAAAGTATGGTAAAGAAGGCCAGCGTGCCGGCTAGGTCGGGACCGTCATGCCGCAAAAGTGAAACGAAAGCGGTCCAGGCGAACCTGAAGATTTGCCTGGCTTGAGCGCGCGCCTGCAGCAAGTACTTGCCGCCAACGTCGTCGAGTGTGATTCTATCGATCTTCATTGTGCTTCAGCAGGCCCTATACAGGACCATTCGTGGCGAATCGTCCTGTATAGGGCCTCCCAACCGCCATGTGTGCAAACGGCTCTGTGGCGTGCGGGGCGTCCATGGCGTTGTTGGATGGAAGGTTCTGCGCGGACCAAGCCACGCTGTCGCGGGCGGTTCTCCACTGTTTGACTGCGCACCAGCATAGCGCAAATCTTTACGTTATGTCATCTTGGCTGGCCGCGAGAGGCCGCGCCACCAGCGCGAGCGCGCAACAGTCTTGCGTGTCCGCGCGCCGACTCTCAGTCTTCTGAGTCGTAGTCAAACACGGCTGGCAGCGGCTCTTCCGCGCCGGCAATGTCTGCCTCCGGCTCCGGCCCTGTGTCGTCTACGAATCTTGCCATCGGTATGGCGGGCATTGTCATCACGTCTACCCCTGCGGCCTGTCCCAGGTGCACCGAGTACCGGGCCACCGCCTCGTTGTCCGGTGCCTCCACGATGTTCACGAAGTCAAAGCTGCCCAAAACGGCATAAACTCCAAGCAGGTTCACGTCTGGTGCGTGAATTTGCCGCTGAACGTCCAGCAGCGAGTCCGGCTCATGAACCAGCTTCTGGCGCCCTTCAGGCAGCAGCTTAAGCAGCTGAATGAACGTTGGCATTCTGGCACTCCTTACAAGTGAGCGTCTTAGCCTACTATGATCTCGCATTTGAATCACCTGTATTATCGAATCCGACGCGTAACTTGCTTGCCGCATCTTGGCTGGCCGACTCCGATACTCTCAGCCTTTGCTGCTAGAATCTCGCTATGAGCCCACGCTCCACTCGAATGAGCGACGACGCGGTCTCAGCCGCCACGGGAAAGGACTGGAGCGAGTGGTTCGCCATCCTCGACGATGCCGGCACGGCGAAGATGAAACACGCCGAGATCGCAAGAATGATCGGGGAGTGCCACGCTGTTCCCGGCTGGTGGGCCCAGACTGTCACCGTTGAGTACGAACGCGCTCGCGGACTGCGTGACGTTCACCAGACCGCCCGCGGCTACGAAGTCAGCGTGAGCAGGAACATCCCCGTATCCATAGAGGCGCTGTTCACGGTCTGGCACGATAGGCGGCGTCGGGACGAGTGGCTTGGCGTGCCCATGAAGGTCAGGAAGGCCAACTCCAACCGGTCCATGCGTCTCGAGACGGACGACCGCGGCAGCGACCTGTCCGTCAGCTTCTATTCGAAAGGGCCGGACCGGTGTCAGGTGGTAGTCCAGCAGACCAAGCTCTCGGACCGTAATGCGGTAGAAGATCTCCGCGCGTTTTGGAAGGACGCGCTGGCTAGGCTCGGAGACGCCGCGGCGCAATCTTGATCGAGAAGGGTAGTCCAGCGTTGATTCAACAAGCGGGCGCTCGTAGAATTCGGGGCAAGTCACATGCGCAGGTTCCATCGGGCCGTTGCGCAGGCATTGCGGACATCCTTAGTTTTTGGGAGTAGAACATGACCCAGGAGAAGTCAACGCGTACACAGGTATTGGGTCCCCGTTACGTTTTCTCACCGTACTTCGAAGCCACCGAGCAGGCAGGCGCTGTGCACTACATACCGTACAACCGCGTCCACTGGCCCGTCGATTTTGGCAATGACCCGGATGAGCAGTACCGCGCCGTCACCGAGCGTGTGGGGCTGATGGACGTGGCGTGCGAGCGGCCCGTCGAGATTCGCGGCCCCGATGCGCTCTCGTTCACTAACTACCTCTGTACGCGCGATCTGTCGTCCATCCGGCCGGACCAGGCGCGCCACACAGCCATTTGCGAAGACGACGGCACCCTTTACTGCGAGGCCATGGTTCTCCGGCTGGAGGATGATGCGATGTGGGTCTTCAACGGCCCCTCGGACTTTGATATCTGGGCCCGCGCCATCGCCGCCCACTCCGACTACGATATCACCGCCATTACTGTGACAAGAGCGGCGCCAATTGGCCTCCAGGGGCCAAGGTCATACGACATAATGAAAAGGGTGGCCCCGGAAGCTGCCGACATGCGGTTCTTCCGTTGGGTGAAGGTGCCGATTGCCGGCATGGACACCGTTGTCGTGAGAAGCGGGTGGAGCGGGGAGTACGGTTTCGAGCTTTGCCCCGTAGATGCAAGCCGGGCTATGGCCGTCTGGAACGCGCTCGTTGAGGAGGGCGAACAGTACGGGTTGATGATAACCAGCATGACCGGCCCCCGGTACGAACGCGGGGTTACCGACACCACACACGGCTGGAACCTCGGCCTGAATCCCTACGAGGCCAGGTTGGGCCGAGTGGTAGACTTGGACGCGGGTCCCTTCATGGGCAGGGATGCCCTTAAACGCATCCGCGACGAGGGCCCAGGCCGCAAGTCCGTCGGCCTGTTCTTGGATGTCGAGGCCCTCCCACGCATGGAATCGAACTGGCCGGTCAATTGCGAAGGGAAAAGTGTGGGCGTGCTGCTGGACTACACGTACTCTCGCATGTTTGGCCGGTACATTGCCAGGGCGTTGGTGGACGCGTCGATAGAGGTTGGCCAGACCATAACGATCCACCACCCGGACGGTGCTGCCGATGGCGAAGTGACAACAATTCCGTTTCCAGCCTCCGGCACCGCCAAAGCCTGAATCCCCCTTCTCAACCCCTCTCCCTCGTTTCGAGAGGGGTTGAGCCTGCCCTGGGTCCCTCAGGGGTGAGGGTGACAAGCTACGAATTGCGGCTTCACACGGAGACGGAGGTGCATTGACATGGCGACTGAAGACATCGCATTGATGGCCCATCTGATGCGGCGCGCCGGGTTCGGCGCTCCGAGGGCGGAACTTGAGTTCCGCGCGGCCGCTGGGTACGAAGCCACCGTCGAAGAGTTGCTGAGTCCCGAAGAGCAGGACCCGGCCGACCTGCTCGAGTTTCTGCGCTACCACCCAAGCCACTGGAAGCCGGGGACCCTCGGCGGAGTCGGTCAGACGAGCTGGGTCTACCGCATGATCGTCACTAACGCCCCGCTCCAGGAGAAGATGACGCTCTTTTGGCATCAGATCTTCGCCACCGGCGTCTCCAAAGTGGACCACTACCACGAAGTCACCGCCATGGTAGACATGTTCCGCGAGATTGGCATGGGCAAGTTCCGCGACATCGTCACCGGAGTCGCCAAGAACCCGGCGATGATCTACTGGCTCGACAACCACGAGAATCATGCCTATGCCGTCAATGAGAACTGGGGCAGGGAGCTACTTGAGCTCTTCACCATGGGCGTCGGCAACTACTCCGAAGAGGACGTCTACGAGGCCAGCCGCGCCTTTACCGGCTGGACTATCACGCCGTCGCTTCCCCGGTTCACTATGGGTCGGTTCGATTGGGAGTTTGAGTACCGGGACCACGATCACGACCACTCCGAGAAGACCTTTCTCGGCCGCAAAGGCAACTTCAACGGTGAAGACGTAATAGAGATCATTCTGGAACACCCGCAGTGTTCCCGGTTCATCGCCCGCCATCTGTACAACTTTTTTGTGGCGGACGAACCGCAGGTTCCCGCCTGGAACGACACCCCGCCGAGGGACCCGGCGGCCGTGGAGACGATTTCCGCCGCCCTCAGAGAGTCGGACTACGACATGCGCCACGCACTGCGCGTGCTGTTCAACTCTGACTTCTTCAAGGACGCACATTTCGCCAGGGTTAGGAGTCCAGCCGAGGCTGTGATCGGTGTCCTGCGTCTGGCCGGCGGCACCGACTTCCCGGGGCCGTTTATGGTGGATTACGCTGAAGCCATCACAAACATGGGCCAGGAGTTGCTCAACCCGCCCTCCGTTGAGGGCTGGCACACCGGCATCGAGTGGATCAACACAGGCTCCGCAGTCAAGAGGATCAACTTCTTCGCCGAAATCTTGGGTGACCTCGGCCGCCCCGGCATGCGTGAAATCCTCGACCGGCTGAAGGCGCGTGGCGAACTGTCGCCAAGCGAGTTCGTGGACGGCTGCCTCGATCTGATGGGGCCTGTCGGAGTGACTGAAGGGACTTACCGGGAGCTAGTCGATCATGCAGCCCAGTCCGGCCCGCTTGACTGGCGCGGCAACGGGGCCTGCGAAACTCGCTTCTCCGAGATGGTGCAGTTAATCGCGTCCACAAGGGATTACCAGTTCGAATAGGAAGTAGGCACAGTGGTCACTCAAATCATCGCCAATAGGGTCTATGACTTCAGCCACTGCATCGGCGGTCGCGACATGATGAAGCCGTACAGCCTTGCCCTCGGCTCAGGCAACGTTGTTTTCTTGGTAAATCGCCTTCTTTCCGGCTTGGCGCAGACCCGCGCCGGAGCCGGAATACCAGCGCAGATCAGGAAAATCGACATCGGAGACGCGCCGGGCGAGGAAGAGCTTCTGGCCTCGTTCGGAGTCCTTGGCGTGGGCGAAGACCAGGTGTACTGGCCGTCCGGCATCGCCAGTGACAGCGACGACAACGTGTACGTTGCCGACGAGTGGCTGAACAGGATCGCTATCTTCGACAGCGAGGGAGCCTTCCTGCGCACTTGGGGAGTGCAGGGGAGTGGCGAAGGACAACTCCTCGGACCTTCGGGCCTCCAGTTCGACGCCTACGACAACCTGTACGTCGTCGACGGCCGGAACCACAGGATCCAGAAGTTCACGAGGTACGGAGAATTCATAGGAGGCTGGGGTTCCAGGGGGACGGACCCTGGCCAGTTCGATTCGCCTTGGGGCCTGACCATCGACGGCAACGGCAGCGTCTACGTTGCCGACCACAAGAACAACCGCGTCCAGAAGTTCACGCCAGAGGGCGAGTTCCTTCTTGAATTTGGCAGCTACGGAACAATGGTTGGTGAACTCAACCGTCCCACTGACGTCGCGGTCGATCCGGACGGCGATATCTACGTATGCGACTGGGCCAACAACCGCGTCAACGCTTACGATGAGACGGGCAAGCCCATTACCTCTTTCATAGGCGACGCCGTACAGTTATCGAAGTGGCAGCAGCAGTTCGTCGAATCCAACGAGGGCGAGAAGCTGGCCAGGCGAAGAGCGCCGAACAGAGAGGTCGAGTTGCGCTTCGCCCTTCCCACTGCCATCGAATTTCACCCAGGCAAGAACTGGCTTATGGTCTCCGACTACCAGCGCGGCCGTTTCCAGATTTACGCCAAGCTCAAGGACTACGACGAACCCCAGTTTAACCTGTAGCGCTCGCCCTTATTCCATATCCACACCCTCACGAGATCACATGGATCGGCTCGCCCACCGCCTCTGCCCGCAGTGTCAGCCCCAGCCCGGGCGCGTTCGACGCCTGGATGTTCGGGCCCCTCCCTCTCGGGATATCCGTCGGCCGTCTTGAAGCCCACGTAGTCTGTGAGGTCTGTGTAGCAGATCAGGTACTTTGGATCGGTACTCGCCGCGAAGTGCAGCAACGACGAAGACACGATCTCGCTGCCCCACGCGTCGTCCGGCACAACGCTGATCCCAAGGTCAATCGCCAGGTCCCGCATCTTCCGCGCCTTGGTCAGCCCGCCCACGCGCGCCACCTTGATCGCGATCATATCCATCGCGCCCGCCTCGTACCCGCGGATGATGTCCTGAGGCGTCTCGATCAGCTCGTCCAGCTTCACCGGTAGAGGACTGCGCCTCCGGAAGTCGATGCTCTCCTCCCAGGTCAGGCAGGGCTGCTCCATGATCACGGGAAGGTCGCGCACAGCGTTCGCCACCATGATCGCCTCTGTTAGCGTGTAGCGCGTGTTCGCGTCCAGCAGCAGAATCTCGTCGGGATTGAGAATGTCGCACACAGCTTCGATAGCGGGAATGTCGACCTTCGGGTCCCGTCCCACCTTCTGCTGAAACGCTCGGAAGCCCTGCTTCCGCTTCTCGAGACAGGCGCTGACCACCTCATCGGGTGTCACCTGCTTCTCAGGAGGGAAGTGGATCGAGCGGTAGAGCGGTGCTTGTCCCTCGTACCGTCCACCCAACAGGTCGCACACCGGACGGCCTGTTGCCTGCCCCATGATGTCCCACAGCGCCATATCAAGCGGCGCCTTCACATAAAGGTCGTGGCTGAACACCGCGTCCCACATCCTGTTGAGCCGCTCGAAGTGGAACGGGTCCTCGCCAATGAGGTGCTTGGCGATGATCGGTATCCCTGCGATCGCTCCTTCCGCAAACCCTCGCATGTAGTGTGTTTTGATCGTGCACACTTCGCCGAGGCCAACAATGCCCTCGTCCGTCTCCATCTTCACTATCACCGTTCGGCTCCCCCGTGAGGCGTTCTCCTTGAACGGCAGGATTGCGGAGTAGACAGATATCCTGGTGATCTTCATTGCAGCCCCCTCACACCAGCATGTACCTCCGGTTGAGCGGCACCTCCGCCACCGCCGTCGACGTCACCGCCTTGCCGTCGACCGTCACGAGCCGCTCCCTTGCGTCCACGCGCACTTCCGGGCAGCGTCGGTTGCGCACCATGTCCTCGCGCGTCACGCCTCGTACGCCTCGCACGGCGAGCAGCTTGCGTGCAGTCCGCAGCCGTCGCTCCAAGCCAAGCGCCAGCGAAGCCTCCGACACGAACAGCGCCCCCAACGACGGCGCGGCCTCCCCGGTCCCGCCGAACTGTGGCCCATACGCCACCGGCTCCACTCCGCCAACGCTGGCGTTGCCCTCGCCGAGAGGGCCCCACGCCGTGAATCCGCCCTTGATGACCAGCTCCGGCTTCAAGCCGAAGAACTCCGGTCGCCACAGCACGATGTCCGCCATCTTCCCGGCGGCGATCGACCCCACGTAGTCCGAGATGCCGTGCGTGATCGACGGGTTGATCGTGTACTTGGCTATATACTGGAGCACCCTCTCGTTGTCATGCCCGTCACCGTTCTCGCCTCCCTCCGCCTTCATCTTGTGGGCAAGCTGCCACGTCCGGCATATGACCTCGCCAATGCGCCCCATGCCTTGGGAGTCGGAGTTGATGATCGGTATGGCCCCCATATCGTGCAGCACGTCCTCCGCCGCCATCGTCTCCCGCCGTAGCCTGTCGTCGAGCGCCGCAGCCTCGGCCGGATCATGCCTCCTCACCCCGTGAATCAGCGCCGTCATCGCGAAGTGTTCTCCGTGCGCCCCCACCGTGTACGGGATCGTGGGTGTCGTCGATGAGGGGATGATGTTCGGGACGCCCGCCAGTTCCAGCACGTCCGGAGCGTGCCCTCCGCCCGCCCCCTCCACGTGGTAGGCGTGTACGGCCCTTCCGGCGATCGCGTCCACCGTTTCGTCCACGTGCACCGACTCCTGCAGACCGTCTGTATGCAGGGCCACGGAGACGTCGTGAGCGTCAGCGACCCGTAGGCACTTGTCAATCACGTCTGGGTACGCGCCCGTGTCTTCATGCACCTTGAAGCCGCATGCTCCTGCCTCCAGGCTTTCGAGCATCGGTGCCGGATGTGTCGCGCTCCCCAGCCCCTGCAGGCCCACGTTGATGGGCATCCGCTCCAGGGCTTCGAACATTCTGTGAATCTTGAACTGGGCGTTTTGCGCCAGCCCGCCGCCAATTAGCGTGGTAAGCCCGCTCGACACCGCTGCTGGAATGAGCTTTGGCGTCACGAGATGCACGTGGCTGTCTACGCCCCCAGGGGTAGCGATAAGCCCTGCGCCGAATCGCACCAGCGTGTTCGTCCCGACCTCCAGGTCCACGCCGTCCATGATGTTCGGATTGCCGGCCCTGCCTACGCCTGTGATCTGCCCGTCCTTAATCCCGATGTCGCCTTTGATGACGCCGAGCAACGGATCGATAATCACGACGCTTGGGATCACAGTATCCAGTTCGCTGTTTCCGGGCCTGCCGTGCGACATCATCATTCCGGCCCGCACGTTCTTACCCCAGCCGTAGACCAATTCGTTCCCATACTCCGTTAGGTCGCGTTCCACCTCCACGATCAGGTTGGTGTCACCCAACCGTATTCTGTCCCCGGTCGTTGGGCCGTACTCGCGAGCGTAGGCTTCTCGGTCGATTTCGTGTGCCAGCGTCACTTCTCCTTGTGCAGGAATCCCGCTTCGATCGCCCGCCTCAGCGCTGCGTCTGCGTCCGTGCCGTCGAGCGCGCCGTTCACAAGTCCGTGGAATCCGTGCACGCGCCGCGCTCCGCCGATGTCCACCAACCGGACGTGCTTACGCTCGCCCGGCTCCCACCGCACTGCCGCGCCCGCCGGGATGTCGAGCCGCCTGCCGTACGCAGCCATCCGGTCGAACCGTAGCCGCCGGTTCGCTTCGAAGAAGTGGTAGTGAGAAGTCACCGACACCGCGTGGCTGGACGTGTTCTCCACTTCGATCGACACTGTCTCCAGCCCCGCGTTGCAGCGGACGACGCCCTTCTTAGGGAATACCTCTCCAGGCCTCATTCTTGGAAAATCTCCCTCCGTTATCGGATCGGGTTGTCGATCACCACCAGCTTATTGCCGTCCGCGAAGTTCACCTCCAGCCGGATGCTGCTCACGAGCACCTCGACTCCGTCCATCACGTCATCCTTGGAGAGTATCGTCGTGCCTCGCGCCTCGATCTCCTCGTAGCTGAGTCCGGCGCGCCCGTCCTCCAGCAGCTCGTCGCTTATCAGCGCCATCGCCTCTGGGTGATTAAGCTTGAGACCTCTGGCCTTCCTTCGCCTCGCCATCTCAGCCACCGTGAAGATCGTCAGCCGGTCCATCTCTCTCGGCGTCAGCCTCATCTCGTGACCCCTAAGTATCCCTTGACCGCTCTGCGCGCAGCCTACTATGCCTGCTGCCTGGTGACGGCTAGCCGGAGGTTCAGTGTGGCGAGAACCCTGAACAGGGTGTCGATACGCGGGTTGCCTTCGATGGATAATGCCCGGTACAGACCTTGCCGCCCTAGACCAGAGCCCTCGGAAACCAAGGTCATCCCTTTGGCGCGCGCAACGTTGCCAAGGGCCTTTGTGAAGTAAGTCGGGTCATCCTCTAGCAGCGCGGCGTTGAGGTACTCCACCATCGCCTCGTCGCTGTCGAGGAAATTGGTCAGTTCGAATCTCTTGAGCTTCATAGTTGATACCTCAAAGATCTCTTGCCATCCGCTGGGTGTGGCTGATGTACTGAGCCTGACCTGACTTTTCACTGCCGCATAGCAGTCCAACTACCGTTCCTTGGCGAACTGTGTAGTAGACGCAATTGCCTCTGCCTACGTGAACTCGTAACTCGTTAACGCTTTGTCCTACTGACCTATGGTCGCCAAAGTTTCCATCTTGAATGCGCTCGATGCGAACCAGGATCGATGCCTAGACTCTCTGAAAACGCAGCCTCTTCAGCCACGTTTCGAAGGCAACCGTGTAGACAATCTCCACGATTGTCTCTTATAAAGGACGCTCGGTCAATTAAACGTCCCTTATGTCGCTACACATCCGCCACCAGCACCCACATCGGCCCCTCGCCCACGCGGTACGTCTCAACCGCCGTTAGCCCGCCCGCGTCCTCGTCGACTTCGTACAGCGCGAGGTTCCCTGACTCCAGCCCTGCCGCGTACAGGAATCGGCCGTCCGGGTCCAGGCTGAACGCGCGGGGGATCGGCTCCGTCGGCACTATGGCCGTGCGGGTCATACGTCCGCTGTCTGGGTCCAGGGCGAAGCAGGCTATGCTGTTATGGCCCCGGTTGGGCGCGTACAGGAACCTGCCCGTCGAAGACACCTGAATCTGCGCGCACGAGTTTTCACCCTCGAAGCCGTCCGGCAACGTCGATACCGTCTCAAATGGCTCGAGGCTACCCGTGTACACGTTCAGTCTGTACGAAGTTACGCTGCTGTCCTGCTCGTTGGAGAAGTAGAACACGTTCAGTCGGGGATGTATGCAGAAGTGCCTCGGCCCCGCGCTGGACTTCGGCGACAGTTCCGGCTGAGCATTGGGAATCAACGTGCCGGAGTCTTGGTCGAAGTGGTACTGCAGTATCAGGTTTGGCCCGTCCGCTCCCGCGATGTGCGGCACGAACGCGAACAGGTTCATCGGATCCGTCTGGATCGAGTGCGCGCCCCTGTACGTCTCGATGCATTGCACCTGCTCCGCCCGTTCGCCCTCGATGCGGTGCACCGTGACTAGGCCCGCATCATAGTACGCCCCCAACAGGTAGCGCTCGGACTGGTCGGTCGCTAGGTAGCATGGGTCCGAAGGCAGGTCTACAGAGTTAACCGGCGTGAGGCCGCCGCTCGCAGAGTCGATTCGATAGCTCGCGAGCCTGTTGTTGCCCCGCAGCCCGGCGTACAGGTACTGTCGTCTTTGACAAATCGCCAGCGGCGCGGGGCTTGCGGATGCTTCAGTGTCCCCGAGCTTAGTGAGCTTACCCGTATCCCGGTCCGCCTCGTATGACGCGATCCGGTCCTCCTCGGAAATAGTCACGTACACGTATCTCGCCATTTGTTACGCCTCTGGATTCTGTCGATTTTTTGTTGCCAGTCATTGTATGTTATCGCCAGAGCCGCGCCCCCGGCCCCGTGGCAACTTGTGGAGGTAGGACATGTCCGGTACCGTATCGTTTGAACCGCTCAGCCCTCTATCGCTCTTGGAGAGAAGCGCGGCCGTCTACCCCGATAAGACGGCCGTCGTGCACGGCGAGACCCGCTACACTTACGCCCAGTTCCATGAGCGTGTGTGCCGCCTGTCATCCGCGCTCCGGCACGCCGGGGTAGGGAAGGGCGACAGGGTGGCCTTCTTGGTTCCCAACGTGCCCGCCATGCTCGAAGGCCACTTCGGCCCACTGCGCCTTGGCGCCATTCTTGTAGCCATAAACATCCGGCTGTCGGCGCGTGAGATCGCATACATCGTCAACCACTCCGGGGCCCAGGTGCTGGTTTTCGACTCCGAGTTTGCACCGGTCGTCCGCGCGCTACGTGACGAGACCCCCGGCGTTAGCCTGTTCGTGCAGGTCGACGACGGCACAGGGACCGCTTCCGATATTCCCGGCCCGGAGTACGAGTCCTTCCTGCGGTCCGGCTCGCCATCAGAGCCAAAGGTCCCTCTCGGCTCGGAGCTCGACACCATTGCGATCAACTACACTTCGGGCACCACCGGGATGCCCAAGGGCGTCATGTATCACGCTAGGGGAGCGTACCTCGCGGCCATCAGCGAAGCGCTGGAGATGGGCATAACCTGGCGCAGCACATACCTCTGGACGCTGCCGATGTTCCATTGCAACGGCTGGTGCTTTACATGGGGCGTGACTGCCGTTGCCGGAACTCACGTCTGCCTGCGCCGCGTCGAGCCGGAGCGAGTCTTCGAACTCATAGAGTCTGAAGCCGTCACCCACATGTGCGGCGCCCCAACCGTCCTAACGATGATGTACTCGTCCCCCGCCGCCGAGGGCCGCGACCTCTCCGGCCTGTTCATCGTCACCGCCGGCGCACCACCGGCGCCCCACGTGCTCCGCACCGTCGAGAGCATGGGTGCTGAAATCCAGCACGCATACGGCCTCACCGAGACGTACGGCCCCCACACTCTCTGTGCCGATCAGCCCGGCTGGGACGCACTCCCCGTTGAGGAACGGGCCCGGCTCAAGTCCAGGCAGGGCGTGCCGTATCTGATGGCCGATCCGGGCCTCAGAGTCGTCGACAGCCATATGAACGACGTCCCGAAAGACGCCGAGACCATGGGTGAGGTCCTCATGCGCGGCAACAACGTCATGTCCGGCTACTTCGAAGACTCCGAGGCCAGTTCGAAGGCATTCCAGGGAGGCTGGTTCCACTCCGGTGACCTCGGTGTCTGGCACCCGGACGGCTACATCGAGCTCAAGGACAGGGCCAAGGACGTCATTATCTCAGGCGGCGAAAACATCTCCACCCAGGAGGTCGAGCGCGTCGTCATGGATCACCCTGCGGTTCTCGAGGTCAGCGTCGTCGGCGTGCCGGACGACAGATGGGGCGAGACTCCCAAGGCATTTGTGACGAAGAAGCCTGGCGCCGAAGTTACTGAGCAGGACATCATCGACTTCTGCCGTGACCGCATAGCCCACTTCAAGGCGCCCAGGCACGTCGAGTTCGGCGACCTGCCGAAGACTGCCACCGGCAAGATCCAGAAGTTCGTGCTCCGAGAGCGCGAGTGGGCCGGCCGCGAAAAACGCATCCAGTGATCGCGCATACTAGGGGCGTCTGGCATACCTGCGCTGTCAGTTTGGTCGGTCATTGACATTCCCAATTGGTACCGTGCTTCGAATCGCGGCTTGGCTTACCCGTACTCGGCACATTGTCATCCACTCGTCGGGCGGTGACAGTCGCAGAACTCCACTTAGAAACTATCTCAATCCCCATCGGGACGCCCCATCGGGACGAAGGACTCCAGTGGCACGTTTCCCTCCGGGGATGGAGGGTTGGGAGATGCGTGCCAAATCATGACTCTGCCTTAAGGCGGGAGGGTGGGACCAAGATTTCCGTATCATGAGATAGTCTCATATTCGCAACCTTCCTACCTGCATGATTGGCAAGGCGGCCACCGAAAAATCTGGATGAGCCAGGCATGTTGGCGTAACCTCTAAGCAGTGAACACTCTCAGCGACATTCGATCGATGGAGGTTTGGCAGCACACGCTAGCCGAGTCCTTGGCAACCGGACTGTTTGTGTTCGTGGGAGCCGGTTCCGTACTCGCCAGCGGTATTGTGACCGGCGGCTACATCGATGCCGCTAGGCTCGTAGCAATCGCGTTGTCCCATGGATTCGCGATCACACTCTTGGTCTTTGCCACCGCGCATGTCTCAGGCGGTCACCTAAATCCGGCCGTTACGTTTGCGGCTGTTCTGACCGGCAAGATAAGCGCCGTGAAGGGCGCGATGTTTGTGTTGGGTCAGTTGGTCGGTGCAGTTCTGGCTGCGCTCTTGCTCATGTATGTCATTCCGGACGTGTCTCAGGAAAACTTTGGGTCGCACCAACTTGGGAGTGGCGTGTCGGTAGGGATGGGGTTCACCATAGAGTTCGTACTTACATTCATGCTCGTCTTCGTAGTGTTTGCGGTCGCCATGGGAAGAAACGGGAAAGTCGCCACGGCTCCCATTGCGATTGGCCTCACGGTGGCTGTTATCCATCTGGTCGCTGTTCCCCTGACCGGGGCGGGAGTTAACCCGGCTCGAAGCTTTGGGCCCGCTGTGGCCGCGGGACTCTGGTCGGACCACTGGATCTACTGGGTGGCCCCGCTCTTGGGAGGCGGCCTCGCGGCGCTGGTACACGAGGTTCTTTTCAAGGCCAAAACCCAGATGGGCCAGGCCGCCTCACGCTCCTAGTTTCCTAACTGGGCAACGCGTCCTGTTCTCCGGCGGCGAGAACATCTCCACTCAAGAGGTCGAGCGCGTCTTAAGTGACCACCCTGCGGATCCCGAGGTGAGCGTCGTCGGCGTCTCGGACGTCAGGGCGGGCGAGACCCCCAAGGCCTTTGTTACGAAGAAGCTGGCCGCAGATGTCACCGAGCAGGACATCATCGACTTCTGCCGGGACCGCATGGCGCACCTCAAGACGCCCAGGCACATAGAGTTCGGCGCCCTGCCAAAGACCGCCCCCGCGCTGAGGGTTTCGCATAGGTCTCCCAAGCTGTAAATCACGCCTGATGCAACCCCCTTCCAGCATCAGGCTGAGGCGTCCTTTTGCTACTTAGTCTGTCATCGTCGAGCTGGGTCTCAGAAACTGGAGCAATTGGCTTGCCCTAGAGTATGAGGCTGATTGCCGCCCTGGCGATGCCCAGGAACAGCAGGAAGCCGAACACGTCCGTAACCGTCGTAACTAGCACTGCGGAGGCGACCGTCGGGTCCAGGCCTATTCGTCGCAGGAATAGTGGCACCGCCGCCCCGACACAGCCGGCGATCATCATGTTGCCGAGCATAGATATCCCCAACACCAGCCCCAGGCCGAGGTTCTGCTTCCAGAGAACTGCGATTGCCGCGACCAGGATCCCGAACCAGACCCCATGCAGTATTCCGAGGATGGCCGCCCGGACCAGCAGCCGCTGTGCGCCGATTCCCACCAGTTCCCCAAGGGCGATCGCTCGAACGATGAGCGTCAGCGTCTGCGTGCTGCCTATCCCGCCCTGTCCCGCGACGACGGGCAGGAACGCGGCGAGCACGACCACCTGTAAGCGTCGACTCGAAGAGCGCCACTGTGGCCGCCGCCAGAAAAGTCGTTCCCAGGTTCACCGTAAGCCAGGGCAGCCGCGTCCGGATCGAGTCGTACAATGCTCCGTCCACCGTTTCACCGGCCACGCTTGCCACCTGCTGCATCTGGCGGGTGTCATGCTCTACCGTGGCGCTCAACAGAGACTCCGCCAGGATCACGCCCGTCAGCCGGTCGCCTTCTACCACGGGAAGCTGCGTCAGATTGTAGTGGCGCTGAAGTCGAGCGCACTCTTCCACCGGTGTTTCAACCTTCACCGTCGCCACGATCGACGTTGCAAAGGACCGGATTGTGTCCTCACTGTCTGCCAGCGCGAGGTCGGCGATGCTGATCTGGCCGGCTAGGCTGCCGCCTTCGCCCAGCGCATAGATATGCGTGAGCTTGTCCCGGATCTCTTCCTCTGTTCTGAGGCGCTCCCTCGCTGCCTCGTCGATGTCAACGGTCGGAAGCACCGCTGTCATTAGCGAGCCTGCCGTGTCCAGTGAATATGCAAGAAGCTCCGTTGCCGCCTGCGGTTGCTGCAATGATTCGGCCACTTCGCGGGAACGCAGCATCGGAATCCTTCGCAGCGTGGCCAGGGCTTGGCTTGGATGGACTTGACGAAGTGCAAACGTAAGCAGCTGGACTCCAAGCCGTGTCCCTACTCGTCCGGCTACGACGGGGTTCATTTGTCTCAGCATCCATAAGACCGTGTCGGGAGTCATGGCGTGCACCATGGCTTCCCGGCTGTTTCTTGGAAGTCCCGCCACTATGCTGACTATGTCGCCAGGATGGAGATGCCGGATCCTTTCCCAGGCTGAGCTTCTTTCACCGGCGCTTAGGACGGTCTTGGACCTCCTCGGCGATGTCTCCGGCTTCATCCAGCGATATAGCCTGCGGCCTTAGAGTTCCTTCTTCAATACCTAGAGTACCCTGAAGCTTCCTCGGCTCTTCATTCATATGCAAACTCCCTGTACTTGGACTCTATCTCTGTGCTGGATACTGGTCGCGTCGCCCTTGCATCAGTGCAACCTGTAGTTGACTGCGGAGAGGTACTCGCGTGCACTATCAGGTGGCCTGCGATGGGATTGAGTGGAACACAATGTCGGGCCGGATTGATGCCTCGTTCCTAGCGTCTGATACTCTGATAGTAGATGCTGGCGAGGGGCCAATTGGTCGTTATGGCTTACATCACGGTACTTTGGTGCGGCGTGGAGAAGTCGTGATTGCAAAGTAGAAGGACTGATGACGCTGCGAATCTGAGCGCCGGGCAACAGATCTGGATCAGGTGGCGGCGCGCTGGGCTGGTTGCGGTTGCGATGGTGGTCGTCGCAACGATTCTCTACCTGGCCCGAGGCGCGCTGTTCCCATTTGTCATCAGCATAATCCTTGCTGAGCTTCTGTATCCGGTCGTGATCTTCCTCGAGGAGCGTCTGCCGACCCGCGATAGGTCGCCAGGCCTCACTCGAATAGTCTCCATCCTGACAATCTACCTTGCGTTCGGACTTGTACTGGCGGGGATACTGTACGTCACAATCCCGCCGCTGTTCCATGAATCGCAGGAGTTGGTCCAGAGCTTTCCTGACCTTTACGAAAAGGCCAGGTCGTCTGCGGAAGGCTGGTCGCACGATGTCACGGACCGCATCCCGGTTGAACTGCGCGCCCAGGTTGAGAACGCTGTTGAGGCTGGCGGAAATGTGCTGGCGGATGCCGCAGGGGCGATCCTTGAGAGGACGGTCAGTGGCGTCTCAAACGCCGTAACCCTCATCATCGGACTGGCAATCGTACCGTTCTTGCTCTTCTACATTCTCAAAGACCGTGAGCACGTGGTTGACGGCTTCTACCCTATGCTGTCCCCGCACGGACGTGCCCGCACCCGGCACGTCTTGCACATAGTTAACCGGGTCATCGGCTCTTATGTGAGAGCCCAGCTCCTCAGCGCAACAGTCACTGGCGGGCTGGTGTTCATTGGGCTGATCATTCTCGACATCAAGTTCGCCGCGATTCTTGGACTGGTCGCAGGTCTGTTCGGGCTCATTCCGATAATAGGCCCTCTGCTGGGCGCGGTACCCGGCCTGCTCGTCACCCTCGCCAGCTCCCCCGACCGGATCATCTGGGTGCTGCTCGTCTACGTGGGCGTACAACTCATAGAAAACAACTTGATCTCTCCGCGCATACACGGGAGGGCCGTAAGGCTCAACCCGGCCTTCATCATGATCACATTGGTCGTTGCCAGCGAGATCGCCGGACTATGGGGGGTGATCGTTGGAGTGCCTCTCGTAGCAGCGGCGAGAGACGTGTTCGTATACTTCTTTAGGGAATGGGGTGACTCTTCCGACGAAGAGTCCCAGCCTGTGGAAGTTGAAGCCCAGCCGGCGCCGCCGGATTCTGATGAGGCCGTGTTGAGTAATGGTGAGTAAACTGAAGTGGACTGACCGCCTTGCCCAAGACCCTGGGTTCGTGTGGCCTCGCAATGCGCCGTGACAGTTGCCGGGCTTGCCCAACGAGCGCGATTTACCCGAACTGTCATCCCGAGCGAAGCCGAGGGATCTAGGGCTTCGCGCCTGCCCTCTACGTCACGTTGTGAAAGTCAACAGCTCCCCCAACTGTCTTCCGAATCCGTCCGAAGTGCGTGCCATGAGCCTGCCGATACAGGTAACAGAGGAGGGGTCTAGGGGACATCTGCAGCCATGCGCGAGCCTCCGAATGACCGGTCGTCATCCCCGTCTACGTTGGAGTGTTGTGTATCCTCAACGCTCACGCTTCGTCCGCTGAGAAACACAGGAGGGTGCGGGCCCGGCATATAGGCCCGCACCCTCCTGGCTGGCAGATTCGAATCGGCTGGCTAGTTCCTCCCGCTTTCCAGCGTCGGTGCGTCTCCGACCTGGATCGTCAACTGTCTCGCTCGCTTCTCCTCCGCCTTCGGCACGGTGATCGTCAGCACCCCGTGCTCGTAACTAGGCTGGACTTTGTCCGGGTCCACCGAGTCTGGCAACCGCAGCGCCCTGTGGAACGATCCCGTCCTGCGCTCGCGCATCAGGTACGTCTCGCCCTCGTCTTGCTGGTCCTTTGCCGTCTGGCCCTTGATCGTCAGCACGCTGTCCTCTATGGACACCTGGATGTCATCCGGCGAGACTCCGGGCATGGAGGCGCGGATCACGGTGTTGTCGCCGTTCTTCGTCACGTCCAGCGGTACGGCCCAGGCTTCGATCTCAGGGCTCTCCGAATTGTCTCGGGCCGCTGTTCCGACCCTCCGCCACAACCTGTCCATGGTGTCCTGCATCTGCCGCATATCGCTGAATGGGTCCCGTCTCTGTACCATCTCCACATGTCTCCTTCTGATGTTTGCTCTTACTTTAAGACTGCCCGACGCTTCAGAATGCCGGCTAGAGTGAGTAGTACCTCACGCCGGCCTGCGGGACTCGAAAGTACCAATGCCCCGCCTTCGGTTCGCCGTCATTGTGTGAACGCTCTGTCGCTTCCAGCACCGCTTCAACCTCATTGGGAAGCTTGGGTCCGCGCCGGACGCTGTCTATTCGCTCTGCCTTTCGCCGTGTCAAGGTCGCTGACTCTGCCATATCACAACCTCCTGACGTAGGATATGGTCGAAGTATAGACATTGATACAGAGCGTGTCAAGCCTATGCCCATATATAGGCATTGTACGCACATGAGATTGACAATTTACTAAGTAACAGGTATAACGGGGCTGGAGGCAGCATGAGACAAGCCCAGGGCATCTACTTGATTAGCATGGTCGCGGAAACGCTGGACATGCATCCGCAGACGCTTCGCAAGTATGAGCGCGTCGGTCTCGTTCAGCCGCTGCGGATGGGTACGCTGCGGACCTACTCCGATGAAGACGTGGCGCGGCTGCGTCTGATCAAGCACTTCGTCGAAGGGTTGAGCCTTAACCTCGCCGGAGTCGAGATGGCTCTCTCCGTCACCGGCGAACTGCTGGAGCTTCGCAGAACGCTTTCCCTCGTTGCCGGCACTTCTCCCGAAGTCGACCGCTCCTTGACGAGGATCGACAGAATGCTGGCCACCTATGGCATAAGGGTAATAGAGCGAGTTGGCAGGCAGAACGCTGCCCGTTCCAATGAATCGCAGGGATACTGGTTGACTGACAACTCCGAAGAGGCGGTCGAGTTCAGCGTGCCTCGCTGAACAAGCCCGCTTCACCTGCCGCGGTTGCTACTGCCGATCGAGGACTGTAGCTGCTACCTGTCCCGGAAGGCTAAGGGATCGACTCCCCGACCCATAGCACCCTCCGCCTCATACAGGTGGTGTGCGAAGTCGGCCGCTGCCCGCCTACTACCCACCCAGCCTCTTCGCGATGGCCGATGTCTCCACGCTTTCGCCCAGCAGCTTCGTGATCGCGTACACAGCGCGGGCGCTCGGCATAGGCACCTCCAGGATCTCCCCGATGTCGATCGGCGCACCCACGATTGCGTCCAGCTCTATCGACCGCGACGACTCGACGTCTTGGAGCATCGAGGTCTTGTGTGGCCCCATCCCTCCTGCGATGACAGCCATGTTCTCGTTGATCGGCGTTGGCGCCTCCACGCTCAGCGCCATGGCCACCGCGTGCGCTTCTTCCATTACCGCGCGCACCAGCGCCAGCACCTCCGCGTCCCAGCTGATCTCCCCCAGCGTTGCACGTGTCAGTGCGCTGATTGGGTTCGTTGCCATGTTGTTGAGCAGCTTGTCCCATATCTCCGCGCGTATCTGTGTGCTCACCGCGCATCGGAAGCCCGCGTCCTCCATCGCTTCGGCCAGCCGCGCGCACCGGTCGCTAATCGTACCGTCGGGCTCGCCTATCGAGATCTGGTGGCCCGTCAGGTGTTCCACCACGCCCGGCTCCGGCGCCGAAGCTGCGATGTTTGACACCACGCACCCGATCACGCGCTCCATGGGTAACTCCGCCGCCAGGCCGTCCGGGTCCAGCCGCTCCAGCATCGTTCCTTCCAATTCGCCGCCGTGTCTCAGGAAGTACCACCAAGGGATTCCGCTCTGCACCGGCACTATCGCCGTCTCCTCGCCCAGCAGGGGCGGCAGGCTCGGCGCCACCTCAGGCACGCTGTAGGCCTTCACCGTCAGCAGCACGTAGTCCGCCGGGCCTGGCTCGTCGTAGTCGTCCGTGGCGTGCGGCTTCGCCGTAAAGTCCCCGATCGGGCTCCTGACGGCGACCTCGCCTTCGCGCAGAGCAGCGAGCTGACGTCCCCTCGCCATCAGCCAGACCTCGTTCTCCGCTGCGCTAAGCTTCGCACCAAGGTACGTGCCCATCGCCCCCGCGCCGACTATCACGAATTTCATGCAGCCAACCTCCGGGCCTTGCTTGAGTCTTTATGCTTCCGGTCTGCCGGCCGCTCTCAGCCTGAAAGTATAATGCCTTCCTGTCTCTACTGCCGAAGCGGACGGGGCTCGAAAGCGTGATGAACGCCCAAAACCCCCTTCTCTGCGTTGCCAAAGTAATGAGGTCATGTGATCCTTCACCCTCCGCGAACGCCTGTGCTGCCACAGGTGCATGAGCAGCACTACACGTGGCTGGCCGTTCTCTGTGCGCCGACTTGTAGAGGCGTCCCTTGTGGGCGCCCTCTCCTTTATCAGTCCAGACCCCGTCCCGAGCTTGCTGTAGAAGTCCCTTGAAGGAAAAGGAGCCTGCCGAATGAGATGAGACAGGCGTTACATAAACGTCCCCGCTGAGGTAAAGTGCGGCGGGAAGTCCTATGAACATCGGCTTGAAAGTAGAGGGGAGCTAATGACTGACACTCGCTGGTACAAGGGCAACATCCACACCCACACCGATCTGTCGGACGGCGACGCCTCCCCCGAGGTGGCCGTGCGCTGGTACAGGGAGCACGACTACGACTTCCTAGTGCTCAGCGACCATAACCACCTCACCGTCTACGAGCACGCCGAGTCGGACCCCGGAGGCCCGTTGATGGTCCCCGGCGAAGAGGTCACGGTCAACCTGCTGAAGCCCGGAAAAGAGTACCCCTTGCTGGTTCCCGTCCACATCATCGCCATCGGCATCGATAGGGTCGTTGAACCGGTCAATACAGGCGATGTCGTCTCCACTCTCCAGGCCAACATAGACGCCATCGCCGAGGCCGGCGGCATTTCGTCGATCGCCCATCCAAACTATCGTTGGGCGTTCGATCACCGCGAGATCAGCGCCGTCACCGGCGCCGCATGCATGGAGATCTTTACGCCGGACAGCAACGTCGATGGTGCGCCGGGTCGCTACAGCATGGAGCAGATGTGGGACAACGTCCTCTCCGCGGGACGGCCCATCTGGGGCGTAGCCGTTGACGACACGCACAACTACTTCGATTTCGCGCTGAACAAGTACAACCCGGGAAAGGGCTGGATCGTTGTCAGGGCCGCCGAGCTCACCCAAGAGTCCATCGTCGACGGAATAGAGCGCGGCGACTTCTACGCTTCCACCGGCATCGATCTCGAAGAACTCGAAGTCGACTCCGAAGCCATACGGCTGCGCGTCCGCCCGTTCCAGGATTGGGAGTACGCGATTACCTTCACCGGTCGTGGCGGCACCACTTTCGGCCAGTTCGCCGGGACTGAGGCCGCCTACCGCTTCCGCGGAGACGAGGGCTACATCCGCGCCACCGTCACCTGCTCCAACCCTGTCAAGGCCTGGACCCAGCCGGTCTTCCTCAACCCGTAGCGCCGGCCCCAGTCCCATCCGCCATCCCGCCAACCTGTAGTGACTGGCTTCAGACCTGCCCTCGCATCGCAGACTAACCTAGGCCGCCGCCACCGTTTATAATGCGCGGCCATGCCACTATTGCCGTGACAAACCCCCGACGGAGGATCACCCGTATGTCCACCCAGATCGAAGAGCGGTTCATCCAGTTGCACCCGAAGTCCGCCGAACGCTACGCGAAGTCGCGCGAGGTGTTCCCCGATGGCGTAACCCACGACGGCCGCCGGCTAAAGCCCTTCTCGCTGTTCTTCACACACGCCGAAGGCCCCGCAAAGTGGGACGTCGACGGCAACCGCGTCCTGGACTACTTCGCCGGCCATGGAGCCCTGATCCTCGGCCACTCCAACCCGGACATCGTAGAGGCCGTAATCCGCCAGGTGTCGATGGCCACGCACCTCGGCGGCTGCGGCGACATGGAGAACGAGTGGGGCCGGCGCATCAAGAGCCTGATTCCGTCTGCCGAGCGCGTGCGCTTCACCAGTTCCGGCACCGAGGCCACGATGATGGCCCTAAAGTTAGTCCGCGCTTACACCGGCAAGAGCAAGATCATCAAGTTCCAGGAACACTTTCACGGCTGGCACGACTATGTCGTGATCGGCGGTTCTGACGCGGGTGGCGTGCCCGAAGAGACCGCTCAGACCATGATCGTGCTCCCTCCTAACGACATCGGCATCGTCGCCCAGGCCGTCCAAGATAACGACGTTGCCGCGATCATCCTTGAGCCCACCGGTGCCCACATGGGTGCCGAACCGGTCACTCCCGCATTCCTCTCCGAGCTGCGAGAGCTTACAGAAAAGGAAGGCGTCGTCCTGATCTTCGACGAGGTCGTGACCGGCTTCCGGACGTCCAGCGGCGGTGCCCAGGCCTACTACGGCGTCACCCCGGACGTGACCACCTTGGCCAAGATACTCGCCGGCGGCCTGCCCGGCGGCGGCGTCGCCGGAAAGGCCGATATCATCAACATGATCGAGAGCACCGGCGACAGGCAGCACGACGCAGCCCACAGGGTGGCGCACCCCGGCACCTTCAACGCCAACCCGCTGTCCGCGGCCGCTGGCGCGAAAGGCCTTGAGCTCATCGAGACCACGGGGGTCAACGACACGGTCGACGCCATGGGCACACGCCTCCGCGACGGCCTAAATGACGTTCTGTCGCGCATGGAGATAACCGGCTGCGCTTCCGGCCACCCGTCTGCCGTGTTCCTGCGCCTCGGCCTCGACCACGAGTGCGACGGCGGCGTCATGTGCTTCGCCTCCCTCGAAGAGATGCACAACGCCCGCAACGGCGCCCGAGACGCCCAGCTCAATCTCGCCCTCCTGAACCACGGCGTGCAGGGCGGCTCGCGGTTCCTGCTCACCTCCTCTCACTCCGAGCTCGACATCGACAACACGGTCGCCGCCATGGAAGTTGCCCTCCAGGAAGTCCGCGCCGAAGGCCTCGTCTGAACAACCCGTCGGCGCTTCCAATGCTTCTGTCCGGTAGCTTCACTCATGTGTCGTCTAGCGTCTCGATGAGTATCGAACCTGTTGACATCCGGGCCATCACGCGGCTCGTCATCTGTCTCTCTGGACCCGCGTTTGCTCGGTCCGATTCGGTTACTCGTTTTCCGCCCCTGCCAGTAGGCAAGCGCGGCCAGTAAGGACGCGCCGGTTTGGAAATCTACGAAGCCCTGTTTTCGGTCGGACTTCTCATCGTCGTTGCCAAGCTCCTTGAAGGGGTCTTTAAGAGGGTTGGTCTCAATTCCATCATCGCCTACGCCACAGCCGGGATACTGCTTGGCCCCGTAACAGGACTGGTGAGAACAGGCTCGGAAATCGAGGTCGTTCTTGGCATCGGCATTTTCATCTTCTTCTTCCTGATCGGCCTGGAGGAACTGGACATCAGGGGCTTCTTGGCCGCCATTCGTGGCCGCCTCTTCCTCGCCTCCGTACTCTCCGTAGCCATTTCCCTTGTGGTGTCGCTCGCGGTGACTACCGACGTGCTTTTCGATTTGGGGCTGGGCCTGGATTTCACCCAGGCCCTTGGCTTGGCCGGAGTGCTGTCACTGTCCAGCTTCGGAGTTGTTGCCAAGGTGCTGATCGACGAAGGTCGCCTCAGGGATCCCGTGGGCGTCCAGATCTTCACAGCCGTGATAATCGCCGAGTTGATTGCTCTCTTTGTCGTGGGATTCGCCATCAGCGAGCACTTCTACGCAGGAGGCCAGGGCCATGCTTTGGACTGGCTCAGTGTCACGACCATCATCGGGCAGATTCTCGGATTCACGATCGTCACCTGGTTTGTCTCCACCAAGATTCTCCCGAAGGTGATAGTTGCGCTGCATCACTTTCTCCAGGTGCCGCAGCTTTCATTCGGACTCTTGCTGGGAGGTCTGTTCCTCGTTGTTGTCGGAGCCGAGCGCGTCGGCCTTCACGGCTCCCTGGGAGCACCTCTTCGGTGCCGCTCTATCCATGCTGCCATACCAGGTGCGCCGCGACATCATGCCCGGAATGAAGGGCACCGCCGAGGGGTTCTTCGTCCCTCTGTTCTTCGCCTCCGCGGGCTTGCACTTCAGCCTGGACTTCCTGGATCTTCCGCCGCAGACCATTCTCGCGCTCATCTTGGTCCCTCTCGCCGGCAAGTTTGCCGCGTCCTTCATTAGCGCGTACATCACTCGGCTCAATGCTCCCTTGGCCACCGCTGCGGGCCTGATGGCAAAGGGTGTTGCGGAAATCGCGCTACTTCTCCTACTGTTTCACACAGGCGCCATCGACAAGGCGGTATTCTCGTTGCTGGTGCTCGTCATGTTCTTCTACATCCTGCTCACGCCTATAGGCATCAGCTTCGCGGTAAGGAGACTGAAGCGATCAGAGGCAGTTGCTCAAGAAGGTCAGGTGCCTCCGTCGCTTGACCGATTTGCCTTGGTTGACGTCAGAGTAAATGACATCCTGGACCGCTCTCGCAGCCATCCCGAGCAGTCACTGACGGTCAAGGCCTTTGTTCGAGAACTGGCTGCTGCCCGGGCAACATGACTACGTCGTTGTCGATCACGGCAAGCTGGCGGGCATAGTGTCGTTGAGCATGTTGCGGTACCTCCCCCGCAGCGAGTGGGAGCACACAGCTCTCGCCAGGGTCCTGCGCCGGACGACCCCCTACGCCTACTCCGGCGAGTACGTCGAGGACGCGCTGCAGCGCATGACCGAGAACTCCCTCACCGTGCTCCCCGTAGCGGACACTGAATCGGACAAGTTCATCGGCTCGATCTCCAGCAACGAAGTCCTCGAAATGATCGTCCTTACCTCCCAGGGCCGCGAAATCTGACTCTTCTATGTTTCCTCACGCCACCCGCGGCTTCTCCCGCCGATGAAAATTGTCGCGAGCCCTGCGCCAACATTCGTACCAAGTCCACCTCTCCTCAAATGGTGCCCTGGGCATTACCGTGAAATCGACGAGTGATGGAGACCCTACGGTCCCTTCTCCCCTTGTGGGAGAAGGATAGGATGAGGGGTAATCAGCGCCCCTTCAGATATACAGCTTCGGCGCCGGTATCAGCTCGTGATTCGTCGTGTCCGCGATCAGCCCCAATTCTTGGAGCGCGGTTGCACCGAGCAGGAATTGGCCTTCCTCACCATTGACGAGCATGCGAGCATCGCCAACAGGCATCTGTCTCTCCCGCCTGTCGGCGAAGGTGAAAGTCATCTGCCTGGTTGGAGACACTCCTACCCGCTCCCGCAGCAAGGTTTCCGGCAACACCGTGTACGTAGCGCCGGTGTCCACCAGCGCCTCCACCCACGCCGCTCCCGTTGCTCACACCGATCTGGACTCAAATGCTCCCATGCTATCTGGGTCCTTCTGCACGCTTCACAATCCCTCATCGATACACCGTTCTGAATGTATCGTACCGCCGACGTAACCCGACCCGCGAAGCCCGCCTCTTCCCCAGTCTGCTGGGGAAGATTGAGATGGGGTTCCCCCTCCGCATGCAGACGTAGTGCGAAGCTTTCCTTGAAGGGGGAAGGCTAGAGCCTGCCCCGAGTCCCTCGAGGGGCTGGGGATTTTGGCCATGGGCAGAAGGACCCCCTCACGACACCCCCGGCCGGGCGTCCGCCCAAGGTCGCGCCTCCTCATACGCCGCCGACGCCGCGATGACCGTGCTCTCGTCCCCAAACCGTCCCACCACATGCAGGCCGATCGGCAACCCCTCCGACGACAGCCCGCACGGCACGCTCGCCGCAGGGTGACCGATCATGTTGATCGGGTACGTGAACGGCGTGTACCCGCTGAACCAGTGCACTGGCTTGCCCGCTATCGACGTCGGAGGTTCGCCCACCGGGAACGCCGTTGTCGCCATCGTCGGGCTCAGCAGCACGTCGTACCGCTTGAACAGCTCCGCGAACTGCGCCTTCAGCACGTCCGCGTACCCCAGCGCCCGGGCGTAGTCCGTGCCCGAGACGTCCTTCGCCTGCCCGAAGAAGTCACGCCCGTACTCGGAAAGCTCATCCTCGCGGCCCTCCACAGCATCCGACATTCCCGCGTAGGAGGACACTCTGAACAGCGCCCAGAACGGCTCGAACGCGCCCTCCAGGGCCACGTCCGCCTCCTCCACCGTGCACCCCATGTCCTCGAACACTCGCGCCGCCCGCTCACACGTCGACGCCACCTCCGGGTCCACCGTCGCGTAGCCGAAGTCCGCGCTCCAGCCTATCCGTAGCCCGCTAACACCCCTGTCCGCCGCCGCCATGTAGTCGTCCGGCTCGGCCCGCAGCGTGCCCGGGTCCTCCGCGTCGCGGCCCGCCAGCACCTGCAGGTACAGCGCCGCGTCCCGCACCGTCCGCGTCATCGGCCCCGACTGGCTGAACAGGTTCGAGACCCGTGGCAAGATCGGCGCGCCGGTCACTCGCGGCACTCGGCCCTGCGTCGGCTTGATCCCGTACACGCCGCAGTAGCTCGACGGTATCCTGATCGAGCCGCCCCCGTCGCTCCCCGACGCCACCGTGCACAGCCCGGCCGCCAATGACGCCCCTGCGCCGCCGCTCGATCCGCCCGGCGTCCGCTCCGTGTTCCACGGGTTCCGGCCATGGTCGCCCAAACGGTTCATCGTGTGCCCCAGCAGCCCGAACTCCGGCGTGTTCGTCTTGCCCAGCATGACCGCGCCCGCCCCCAGCGTCCGCCGTACCACCGCCGAGTCCACGTCCGGCACACGGTCCTTGAACAGCAGCGAACCGCTCGTCGTGCGCACCGCCGCCGTCATCTCCAGGTCCTTGATCGATACCGGGACCCCGTGCAGCGGCCCAAGCTCGTCGCCCCGTACCACCGCCGACTCCGCCTCCCGCGCCGATCGCAGCGCAAGCTCCGGCGTCACCGTCAGGTAAGCGTTCAGCGAGCCATCCAGCCGCTCGATCCTCTCCAGAAACACCTCCGTCACCTCAACCGGCGACACCTCCCGACTCGCGATCATCCCCCTCAGTTCCAACGCCGGCACAAACGCCAACTCATCCTTCGTCATGTCCATCTCCTAGCTTCCCGTCACATACGCCGCATGTCTTCTGCAAATCGTAGGGGCGAATCGCGAATCAGCCTCGACACCCTCCTGCGAGTCTCTCTCGTCGTTGGTCGCCATCTGACCCCTTCCCCAGTCTGCTGGGGAAGAATGAGATGGGGTTCTCCGTCCTCGCCTCCGCCCGCCCATGCTACAACGTCCGCTCAATCCCGTGACAAACATGGTGCGCACACCCAGTCCCGCCGGACAGCCCTCCCACATTGGAAGACTTCCCACATCCGTCATACCGGCGACGGTCGGTATCCAGATCGGGGAGAGCGGGCAGGGGACTGAGGGCGTCGACTCCAAATTCCTATCCCTCGCGCCCGCCCCGCACTCCGATACGTGGTTGGTTTCCAGATGAAGAGGGCAGGGGACTGAGAATGCCAACTCCGCAGGCTCCGTACATCCGGACCCCTTGTAGGGGCAGGCTCCTCGTGCCTGCCCTCCGCCTGCGTCATCCCGTTCGCCTTACTCTCACCTATAGTAGGGGCGATTCGCGAATCGCCCTCGTCTGCACCGACGACCGCCGAACAGCCCTCCCACATCCGTCATCCCGGCGGAGGCCGGTAGGTGGATTCACATTTCAAGAGCACCGCGAATCACCCTCGACACCCTCCGGCAACTTCAGGTAATCTTCTCTCACTGTTGGTGTCCATCTGACCTCTTCCCGGTCTGCTGGAGAATGTCGGGATCGGGTTTCGCGACCCAAACCGCTCTTCCATCCCGCAGCGCATCTCCGCCGCCCGTTACACTGACCGCTCGCCCAGCACAACACCCCATGAAGAACCGCAACGAGATCCCCCCACCTAGAATGCATCCCGACGAGGTTCTTGTAGATCGAGACTTGGTGAGTAGACTCGTTGCCGACCAGTTCCCGGATTGGAAGCACCTCCCCATCACCCCCGTCCCATACTCCGGCACAGACAACGCCATCTTCAGACTTGGCGATGACATGGTCGTCCGCCTTCCCCGCATCCACTGGGCCACCGCGCAGGTACACAAGGAACACACTTGGCTGCCCGTGCTCGCGCCGCGCCTGCCCCTTCGTGTACCCACGCCGGTTCGCTTAGGCGCCCCAGGCCTCGGCTATCCCTGGCACTGGGCAGTCCACGATTGGCTCGATGGCGAGAGCGCCCTGAGCGTCGCCGTTCAGGACCCCTCGCAGGCTGCTCTTGACCTCGCGGCGCTCATCACTTCGCTACGCCGCGTGGACGCCTCCTCTCGCACACCCGCCCTCTCGGGCGGCCGCGGCGGCCCGCTCGCCGACCGCGACGCCGAAGTCAGGATCGCCATTGCGTCCCTTGAAGGCCAAGTAGACATCGAAAGAGTCACCGCTGCTTGGCAAGCATCCCTTGACGCGCCCCCGTGGCAGGGCACCCCAGTCTGCATCCACGCCGACATCACCCCCGGAAACCTCCTCGTCAACGACGGCCGACTCGCTGCTGTCATAGACTTCGGCGAGCTCACCGCCGGCGATCCAGCCACCGACCTCATGGTCGCCTGGAACTACCTCACCCCCGAAACCCGGCCCACCTTCCGGAAAGCCCTATCCGTCGACGACGCTACGTGGTCCCGAGGCCGCGGCTGGGCCCTATCCGTCGCCCTAATCGCCCTCCCGTACTATCTGCACACCAACCCCCAGATAGTAGCCACCTCCCGCCGCACCATCCAAAAGGCCGTCCAGGACCACGAATCTTACCCCTGACCCAAAACCCCCATACGCCCAGTGTTGCCCAACCGCACGTTGCCTGCCACTGTGAGTCGTCCCACCATGCCGTGACGGCAGATCTACGGCCGACCCTTGCCTCTGCGCCGAGTCAGACTTGCTGACTTCTCCTTTTGTCTGCATGGAAACGTACACACTTTCTCAAGGGGACCTGGCAAGAATCCAATGCATTGGAGCAAGGTGTGCTGTCTCGCAGAGAGGCGCGTAGGATGGCATTTATACTAGCCGTCCCACAAACTGCACAATAAGACCTTAACTAAACGCTATTGACAGCGCTAACGCTATTTGGTACATTAGCCATAACATGCCACGAGGAGGTAGTTGAGTGGGCACACAGGATGAACTTCGAACTCCCGCACATCGTTTCCGCCAAGGAGGGCGCGACGTGTACGCATGCGTTCTAAGTCTCTCCTCACTCAATGCCCTGCTCCCCGACCGCGTTGACGGCCGGGTTGTCAAGGAGGCTAACAGGCAACTCACGCCTTCTCACGCTAGGCGGATTCAAACCTACCTAGCCGAGCGGGAAAACTGGGTGCTCAGTTCTTTGATGCTAGGGGTTGCCTCCGAAGCTGTGAAGTTTCGATCGTATGTTGGAAATGAGGAAGGGCCTATGCAGGTAGGCGAATTGCATATTCTCACAAGATGTCCCGCCACAATGAAGTTGTTCGACGGGCAACACCGTCGACGAGCTATCAAGGACGTGTTGCGAGAACTTGAAGTCGATATACGACGGTCCAACAAGCTCGGCGCCCTTCAAGAATGCTCCCTACCATTAATGCTTTATGTCGAAGACGACATTGGCGCACTCCGCCAGATGTTTGCGGATGCCGCCCAAACTAAGCCAATTGAGCGGAACGTTGTAGCCCGCTTTGATTTGCGGGACCCATTTAACTTGGCAGCCATGTGGCTGGAAGAGAACAGCGACCTCTTCGTGGGGCGGGTGGAGATGGAAAGGGCGTCGGTGCCCCACACAAGCGACTGCATAATTGCCATCAATCAACTATCCATGACGCTGAAGACCCTCGAGGTCGGATACAAGGGCCGGGTCAGCAAAGGCTTGAACGACCAGTACATGCTCGACTTGGATGAACTGTACGAGCGTTGCGCGACTTGGGCCGACGACTTTATGCCTTCAGCCAGAGAGGAGTACGAGTGGCTGATGGCGGGACAGATTGACAACTCAGAGATTCCCGGGGCGCGTTCCAAGTCCTTGGCTTACAACGCTACTGTTATAAGGCTGCTCGCAGGTAGTTATCACGAGTGGACCAAGAGTGGGGCCAACTGGCAACCGCTGGCTGATTTCATACGGAGTGCATCGATGGAACCTGGAAGTAGCGGAGGAGCGCTCCTCGTAGACGCCGGGTTGGTTGCCGAAGGCGGGATCACCCCCTTCGCGCGCGCGCAGTTAGTGAACTCCGCAATAGACTATATAGTCCAGCAAGCCAAGGAAGAACTCCGCTAGCGCAATCACACTAGCCGTCTTTCAGGAGGTCTGCAGATGGTACGAACCATTTCGATCACACCCAATCGATACGGTGCTCAACTCCCGGCACACCGGTTCCGACAGGGCAACCGTGATGTATATTTTTTCACGCTTGACCTGGCAACTTTAGATGGCCTGCTGCCGCAACGAATCGACGACTCCCTCGTCAGAGAGGCCAACCGCCGCCTAACGCCGAGCCATGCAAGGAACATCCAACGATACCTCGAGGACCGGGACGATTGGCTACTCGGCTCCCTTCTACTTGGCATAGCACCTAATGCCATTGAATTCGAGCCGTATCAAGACCAAGAAGGAGACGAATTCAGCGCGAACTTCGGCGAGCTCCGAATCCTGACTAATCGAGCCAACACAATGCGGATATTCGATGGTCAGCATCGTCGCCGCGCCCTGCAGGACACCCTGGACAGACTAGGGAACGAGGCGAATAAGGAGGACAAGCTAGCCGAATTGCAGCAGTCGTCAGTGCCAATTGTCCTCTACGCTGAGGATAACATCGGCGCGCTGCGTCAGATGTTCGCCGACGCATCAAAAACCAAGCGTATCGAGGCCAACGTTGTGACTCGGTTCGACAAAAGGGACCCCTTCAACCTGGCAGCAATGCATTTGGTAGAAGAGAGCAAACTGTTCCACGGACGGGTTGAGATGGATGGAGTTGCGGTGCCTCGAGGAGGCAGTGCACTGATCTCGGTCAATCAGATGGCGCAGGCTTTGAGGGTGTTGGCCATAGGGCATGGGAAACGCGTCAGCAGGGTCAAGAGCGACCTGTACATGCAGAACCTAGACACTTTGTACAGGAGCTGCTTGGTCTGGAGCGATGAATTTGTGCCCGGCTCTCGCTGGGAATACGCTGGGATATTGTCCGGAGACATCAAGAATCTGGATATTCCATATTACCGCCATGAATCGCTAGCGTACAGCACTACATTCATACGCATCCTTGCCGGTTGCTATCACGATTGGGTGGCGGAAGAAGAAGACTGGACCCCATTGTCAAGCTTCTTGAAGAGCGCATCTTTAGAAGCGGGTGGGGGGGCAAGGAACTTGCTGGTGCAGGCTGGTGCTATGCAGCCCGGAGACACCGGTCCAAGTGGTCGCCGGCAAGAGGTTGAGGCTGCAATCAGGTACATCGTCCGGAAGGCCAAGGAGTAGCCTTCCTTTGTTTATCAACTTTCTTGTTTCCATTCGGATGTGCGCTGCTCCGGGGCAAGCATAATGTCTCAAATGCATGTTCCGCTGGCCATCGTATACGACTTTGACGGCACGCTTACACCCGGCAATGTTCAAGAACCTCAGTTCATTCCCGACATTGGAATGAAGCCAGAAATGTTCTGGGCGGAGGTTGATCAGCTCGCCAGCACCCATCAGGCAGACAAGATTCTGATGTACATGCGCCTAATGCTCGAAAAGGCACGAGCTGCGAATGTTCCTGTGCGGCTTGAGGATTTCCACCACCGCGGAGGGACAATCAACTTTTTTGAAGGAGTTCCCACGTGGTTCGACCGAATCAACGAGTATGGAAGAGACGAGGGAGTTCGTATCAGACACTACATCGTGACGTCAGGTAATGCTGAACTTATCGAAGGAACATCAATCGCGTCTAATTTTGAAGAGGTCTACGCTTCAAGGTTCATCTTTGATGAGAACGGGGTCGCAGTCTGGCCAGCCCAAGCACTGAACTATACGACTAAGACGCAGTATCTCTTCAGAATCAACAAGGGCGCACATGACCCCAGCGACGATACTGAGATCAACCAGTTCGTTGAGATGAAGAATCGTCCTATGCCTTTCGAAAACATGGTATACATCGGCGACGGCCCGACTGACGTCCCCTGCTTCAGGTTGGTGAAGGATCTAGGTGGGTTGTCCATTGCGGTTTTCAGACCTTACAAGAAGAGGGCACGCGCGATTGCTGAACAGTTTCGTGCCGACGGCCGCGTGCACACAGTCGTTCCCGCGAGTTACAAGGACGGAACCGTGTTGGACAAAGTGGTTAAGGCATTCATTAGGAACGTGGCAACTCGTGCGGCACTAGGAGGCTCATATGTACTGACTAATTGACAGTGCCCAGATCGCGCCTAATGTGATGCAAATTACTCTCGCTTAAACGACCCGCAATCATGGCCGCACCACCCACTCGCTCTCGCACATGCGGTCGCAGGTCCCAGTTGCGCCACGCTCCCATGCAAACCCGCCCGCACCGTATCCCAATCCAATCGCCCCATTGACAAAACCGAACACCAGTACTATTCTAGATGTGACTAACCCATCAGCATGGAGGCACATCGGAATGGAGGAATACACCAGCGGCCGCCACGCCAGGCAGCTTACCAGGCGTCAGCGTGACGCCCTCCCACACCTGATAGCGCCCGGGCCGGTCTCCGAAAAGGCCAGGAACGCAGGAATTTCGCGGAACACCATGTACAGGTGGCTGCGGGACGGCGACTTCCGACGTAGGCTTAAGGAAGCTTGTAACGAGGCCATGAGTCTCTCGGACTCCCAACTCCAGCTTGCGTCGCACCAGGCAGTCACAGTTCTTTTCCGCGCACTTGAGGACGAAAACTCGGACATCAGGCTTCGTGCCGCTCAGTCCATCGTCAAGCTGGGCCAGGACTCCAGCGTCAGCCTGCACCTCGAAGAAAAGGTCAACGTCATCGAAGATGCAATGCACCTTAGGGAGGAGTTGAAATCAGCATACCCATAGCTGGAAGGATCAGGGCCCTCGAAAGAAACTTCGTCAGAGAACGCGTTGTCCTGGCGGTGGAGAGCTTCGTGAACGATGTCTTGTCTGCTTGGGAAGACTCTGCGTCTTTCATCGCAGCCGGCCCGCCGGAATTCACTGACTTGATTCACACCCACTGGAACAACAAACTCATTTACTGCCGTCGCGCTTCCGCCTACGACTATCTCGTGAAGTGCTGGCGAGACCGCGAGGCGCCCGATCCGCACCGTCTTGCCTACGCCGTTTGCCCTTGGAAAGCGTCCCGTAGGTCTTGGAAGTGAACCTGATGGGCTGTATCGAAAGTGTCACCTTTTTGACACAGTTATTAGTCAGTCTCGCTCGCGCCGGGTTCAAAACAGTATCATTTAGGTCCCTGCTCCGGGTTTCCCCAGCTACGGGACGTTACGAAATGTTACGGAATGTGACAGTTTTCCGCTCTCGTCACGACAGCCCCTGCCAGATCAGCAGTGCCCCTACCGCCAGCAGCACGACGCCCATCACTAGCACCAGGCTGTCCAGGCTTACCTTCCCCGTCAGCTTCGCGCCGTAGTAGCTGCCTGCCATCGCCGCGGCCCCCATCAAGCCCACCATCGTGAAGTCCACCTTCCCTTGCGCGACGTGACCGACCCACCCGAGCGCTCCCATGATCATCCCGATGAACAGGTTCGAGCCCGCAGCCAGCCGCGGGTCCACACGAAGTACCCGCACCATCGCCGGCAGACGGATGCTCCCCAGGATCAGCCCGACCGCGCCGCCAAGGAGCCCAACGCTCAGGCCGATCGCACCCTCCGCCGCCACGCGCCTCGGTGTGTACACACCCCTCGCCCCCTCCAGACTTCCAGAGCCCGATGCGCCGCCCCGCACCCGCATCAGGAACTCCACGCCCTGCCACAGCACCAGCACCCCAGCCGCCGTCCTCAAAATCGATTCCGACACCAGGTCGCTCCCAAACCCGCCGATGAACGCCCCGATGAACGCCGGTACTCCCATCGCCAGCACCAGCTTCATGTCCACGCGCCCCTCGCGCAGGTGCCGGATCGATCCGGTCAGCGCGCTCAGCCCGCTAACCATGATGTTCGTGCCGCCCGCCAGCGCCGAAGGTACGCCCAGCAGCAGCATCGCCGGCAACCTCATCGTTCCCAGCGCGAGCCCCACGAACCCACCAAGCACGCCGACTGCGAACGAGATAAACGTCAGCAGCACTGCGTGCCACACCACCACTTCCGACCCCAGTCCGAATGCGCTCAACGACTCAGTCACCAGCTCTCCTCACGTCGCCCCGTTCTAATCGATCCCTCGCAGGTGCAGGCCTCGTGCCTGCCCTTCGCCCGCGTCATTCCGTTCGCCCTGAGCCTGTCGAAGGGCCTCATACGCAACTGTTCAAAGGTGAGGAGATATCTGGTTCCTTCCTCAGTCTGCTGGGGAAGAGCCTGTCCTGAGCGCAGCCGGAGGGTTAGGATGGGTTTCGCAACTCAACTCAACTCTCACCGAAACTGAACAGTTATCCTCTCCCATCCGACTCCCTTGGTCCTGTCCCCCTCCGGAGCTCCTCCTCCCGCAGCGCTGCGCGCATCTCGGCCAGCGCCGGAGCGGGAGACGGCATCCCACCGTAGCACGCCCTCTCGAACGCCGCTGTCACCTGCCGGACCAGCCCCGCGGGCAGCACGCCCGAAAGCCTGCGCCGCAACTCGCCCGGCGTCTCGTAGGGCTCTCTCTGCACTCCCTTGCATCCCGCGAGTTCCAGCATACGGTAGTACAGCCTGAACGCGTCCACGAGCCCCGACGGCCCGTCCGGCAACCGGTACCCTGCGGCCCGCTTGCGCGTCATCCAACCGGGCAGCAGCCCGAGCAGCAAGCTCGCCGCATCGTACGCCGGGGAGCGGCCCACCGATACCGACTCCCGGTCTCCTGCCTCGTACAGGATGCGCGTCCTCACCCTGCGCCGGAAGGCTCGCACAAGGAGGAACGCCACCGCTAGGACCAGCACCCCCACCACGATGTACTCTAGGATGTCGAAGATCAGGAACGACTGCTCGGGCTCACCCACCCTCTCCCTGAACTCCTCTAGGAAACTGTCTATTGGTGCCTGCTCCTGCTCTCGCGGCACCGGCTCACGCGGTTCGTCCACGCTGAACAGGCGCGTTAGCCCACTCACCAGCAGTCCGACCAAGTACGCTAGCGGGTAAAGGATCGCCAGCAGAAGGTACTTAACGACCCAGTCGATCATGAGCCCCAGGGTTGAAATCGCCAGCCGCGACGCCTGCGAAAGGAAAGCGTTCTGCACCAGGCCCACGAACAGGCCCGTCAGCACCACGCCTGTAACCACCGCCCCGATCACTTTCGGCCACGTTTTCGCGTGCTCCGTCTCCGGCGAGGGCGGCAGAAGGCGGCCTATGCCGAGGCCGGCCAGCGCAGCAGCAAGGAACGCGAACATCACAGAGTATATGTTGAGGTCAGCTTCAATCACCGCGTCCACGATCGCGGCGGTCGTCATGATTACCACGCCGGCCCTGAACCCGGAGCCCAAGCTTAGCACTGGCGACTGTAGCCCCGCGAAGTGCGCGCCGCGCCGCCACAGGTACACTGAAGTCACCCCGCCGATGATCGCCCTGAATGCGTTGCCGTCCGCCAGCGGGCTCGACGAGAACCCCCAGCCGACCCAGCCGAAGGCAACGCCCGATTCGCTTGCCTGCGTCGCCACCACCGCCCAGATCACCAACACCCCTATGCCGGTGTGGATCGCGAGTGCCGTCCAGTCGGGCATCGCGATGTACAGGAGCATCCTCGATACCACCAGCGCCATAACCAGGATCGCGAGTATCGCTGGCAAATTCATCGGGCTTGCGCCGTACCCTGCGGCCGCTCCCAGCAGCGCAAGCACGGCATACACCGACGCGCTCTCGGTGATGGCCAGGCACGCGAGGACTATCCTATGCTGGCCGGAAATCACTGTCCCGCTCCATTCGCGCCAGGTACCCGCCCAAGCTATGGATCGACACCCCTTCTGGCAGTTCCGGAGGCGGTTCGTCCCCGGCGTACACCACTATCACCGGGTGGCCGGCTCGTCTGAGCGAGCGAATCGAGTCCACCAGTTCCGGCGGCATGAACGCAGCTACCATTACCATCGTGGACCCGTTCGGAAAGCTCCGCGCGCCCTCCTCTAGGAACCGCGCCATGGGGCGGAGCACCACCGGGCGGATAGTCGCAAGCGCCTCCATGATCTGTGGGAGCTGCGCCGGAGACCGGCTGGGGTCGATTCGCATGGACCGCGTCGACTCGATCAGCGCTCCGTTTGAAAGCAGCCCCACAGCATGCCTCCTGTCGAACGCGTAGGCCGCGATCGATGCCGCCGCGGTTATCGTGCGCTCGAGGCGCTCCGGGTTGTAGCCCTCCCACCTGCGCGATGTAGTCTCGACGCAGACCACCAGCATCACCGTTACCGATGCGCTCGGATCGAACGTGCGTACGCGCAGCCCTTGCGACTTCGCGCTGGCCTTCCATGCCACTCTGTTCAGCGGGTCGCCCCGTCGATACTCCCTCACCGTCGAGGGCAGTGATACGTCCTCGTGTAAAGGCACTCGGCTACGCGACTCTCCCAGCGCGTGGAACGATGGGATTCCTAGCTCGGAGAGCGGCACCACCTTGGGATACACGATCAGCCGGTCCGACCGCTCGGTGACCATGCGCTTCCTGTAGAACCCGAATATGTCTCCGCTGTCAATCGTCGCCGGGCCGAATCTGTAGTATCCGCGCCTGTCGCACTTGATCGAGTAGGCCCAACTCACCTTCTCATACCATGAAATGGCCGTGGACTGTTCCAGGACCTGGTACGTTCCCTCCTGCCGCACGTTCGATCGGGCGTCCACTACCGTTATGTCCAACGGCAGCCGGTCCTGGATGTGCATCCATCCCAGAGGCACCGGTTTGGAGTTGGTGACGGACAACACCATCCGTATCTCCTCGCCGGCAAAGGTGTGCGTTTGCGCTAGGTGCCGCTCAAACGTCACCTCGGCCAGGGCAACGCTGTTCCACACCCAGGACACGGCCATGGTCAGCATTCCTGTCGCTCCGAACGCTACCAATACGCCCTTGCCGGACACTAGGCCCGTGACCAGTAGTGCTATGAACAGCAGTACCCAGAATTCCTGCCAGAAGACCCGTTCCGCTTGGGGAGATGTACCACCGCCGTCCTGGCCGCTCCGACGTCTGCTCACAAGAGTGAGAAGCTCGTGGATTGGGCTCTGGGCCAACGGCTATTTCTCGATCGGGACCGGCACGGAGGCCAGTACGTTGTCTACCACGCCTTCGCCTGTAGCGGACCTGAGCCTCGCCGTGGAAGTGAGGACTAGCCGGTGTGCCAGCACTGGCGTGGCGAGCGCCTTTACGTCGTCTGGGACCACGTAGGCGCGGCCTTCCATCGCCGCGCGGGCTTGCGAAGCCCGCATTAGCGATAGCGAGGCGCGGGGGCTCGCCCCAAGCGCGAGGTCCGCGTGCTCCCTCGTGGCCGCCGCTACGGCAACTACGTAGTCCCGTACGGCTTCGTCAACGCGCACCGACGCCACCGCTTCCTGGGCGTCCATTAGCCGCTCTGGGTTTGCGACTCGCTCGGGGACAGGCATTTGCAGGCTGGCCCCAAACCTCGCCAGCATCTCCGACTCATCGTCGTGGCTTGGATAACCGAGCTTCACCAGCAGGAAGAACCTGTCCAGTTGCGCCTCTGGTAGTGGAAACGTCCCCTCCATCTCAACCGGATTCTGAGTGGCTAGGACCAGGAATGGTTGTGGGAGCGACATCGTGACCCCGTCGATCGTGGTCTGGGCCTCCTGCATCGCCTCCAGAAGCGCCGCCTGGGTCCGTGGGGTTGCTCGGTTGATCTCGTCGCACAGAAGCACTTGGCTAAACACCGGGCCCGGCATGAATTCGAAGTCTCCGGTCTTTTGATTGAACACGTTCACGCCCAGCAGGTCAGACGGCATGAGGTCCGGAGTGGCCTGTATCCTTCGAAACGTGCAGCCCAGCGCGGAAGCGAGGGCACGGGCCAGAGTTGTCTTGCCTATCCCGGGCACGTCTTCGATGAGCACGTGCCCTCTGCAGAGCAGGGCGAGCAACGCGAGGTCGATCACCTCCGTACGCGCTATCAGCGCGCTTCCCACGCTCCGGCGCAACTCGCCGGCAAGCTTCCGCGCCGACTCCACTTCGGGAGACGTCCCCTCGATATAGCCGTCAGGCGATTCTTCAGCCGTCATCCCGTGTTGTCCACCCTGAAAGTTCTTTGCCCGTCCTACGTCGGCTCGCACTTCGCGGCATTCGCGCCGCCGATGCGGCCGAAAACTGCGCCGTGCATCAGGCCCGCTGCCCGGAGGCTGTTATAGTGGAATATGCCGCCAACAATCTCCCCGGCTGCGTACAGGCCCTGTATCGGTCTTCCGTCCTCGTCGAGGACCCGCGCTCCCGCGTCGATTGCGAGGCCGCCGTACGTGTACGTGATCCCGCAGGTCACACGGTAGGCAGTGAAGGGCGGCTTGTCGATCCTTATCGCCCAGTTGCTCTTGGGCGGGTTAAGCGAACGCGTGCCCTTGCCGTCCAATATAAGAGGATCGTACTCGCCTTCGTGGCTCGTCTCGTTGAACGCCCCTACAGTCTGCTCTAGCGTGGAAGCGTTGACCCTCAGCTTCTTGGCCAGCTCCGACATCGACTCCGCCATGACCGCCTGACCCGAGCCGTACCTTTCCTCGATGTGAGGTGCCGCTCGGGCGTCGAATATCTGGAGTGCCGCGCCATCCCGCTGCTGCATGATGCGTCGCCCCATGTCCACGAACGTCTGCTCGGCGAAGCCCGCTCCCTCGTCCGCGAACCTGTGTCCGTCTAGGTTCACCGTGATGCCCAGTGAGTAGGCACGCCGAGGCATGGCGTTCACCACCGCCAACTGGCCCGTTGCGGGCGCGTCTGCGTCGATCGGGGTGCAGTGGCAGTCGTCCCAGCAACCCGAGGCTGCGGCTCCGATCTCTAGGGCCGCTCGGTGGCCGTCGCCCGTATTGTGGCGCGACCCTCGTACCTTCGCCTCCGACCAGTTCGCCCCCATGTGTTCAGCTCGCATTTCTGCGTTCCCCTCAAATCCACCGCACGCGAGCACCACTCCTCCGGCCCCTAGTTCGTGAGCGCCGTCGGCGTCCACCGCCTCGACTCCGCGTACGCTTCCCCCCGGCGTTGTCAGCAGGCGCTGCATCTTCGTCTCGTAGAACATGTCAATTCCGGATTGGCGAGCCGCTCGAGTCAGCATTTGCACCAGGCCGGCCCCGGATCCGATCGCGGTCAAGCCCACCGCGTTCGGGACGGTCGAAGGCGGACCGCCGCCCGCCGCCCGTTTGGCCCCCAGCTCCCACTCCACGCCCTTCGAGGCCATCCACTCCACCGTCGGTCTTGACTCCGCGACCAGCACCTCCATGAGATGCGCTGCCGTCTCCCCACGCGTGACTGTCGTCAGGTGGTTTCGGAAGTCATCTGCGGTATAGGGCCCCATCTCGATTCGTTCGGCCTCGGCCTCAGTGATACTCGGCGCAAGGCCTCGCAGGTCGCCGATTCCGTCATGGGTGAACCTGAAACCGCCGCCTGTAAAAGGGCAGTTGCCACCCTGCTCGGAAGGAGGTGCCTTCTCGAGTACCGCGACGCGGGCGCCGTACTCGCGTGCCGACAGCGCGGCGCACAGGGCCGCGTTGCCGGCTCCGATTACAATCACGTCGTACCGGGTGTCTAAGTTGGTCATCGGACGTGGCCTGCTGCCTGTTCGAAAGGCTGGTTTCGTGGAAGGGTCAGTATATCTGACCTCGGCGATGTCGTGCCGCGCCGAGGAGCGCCGCGGACATACACCGTCGGGCACATTTCGATTATAGTTCTGGAAGCGGAACGATGTGCCGCGAGCCCTGCCCGGTGGTGTAGAGGTAGCACAAAGGACTTTGGATCCTTTGACCCAGGTTCGAATCCTGGCCGGGCAGCCATTTCCCCACGAATTCAGCCATGCATCCTCGATTGCGGCGTGCGCGTTACCATCCTCAATATCATGATGAGATTCGAGCCTAGAATGTGGACATGACAAACTTGCTGGCCCCCGAATTGAGCACAGCCCCGACTGCGGCGCGCCCGCCAGACACACTTAGAGCGCATTAGACAGATGCACCGCAGCAGGATCACACTCAAGATAGATGGCAGGCGGCACGAGTTGGAAGTCGATCACCGCTGGACACTGCTGCGGACCCTGCGCGAAGAACTCGATCTGACGGGTGCTAAGCGCGGCTGCGACCGTGGCGAGTGCGGCGCTTGCACCGTGCTACTCGACGGCATGCCGGTCTATGCCTGCCAGCTGCTCGTGTTGCAGGTGGGGCGCCGCGCCGTTGTAACTGTCGAGAGCCTGGGCAGCAAGGAGACTCTGCACGCACTGCAAACGGCATTCCTGAACAACGACGGCGCCCAGTGCGGGTTCTGCACACCGGGGTTCCTGATGAGCGCAAAGGCCCTGCTCGACGTCAACCCCGCCCCCACCGAGGCGCAGGTCCGCGTCGCCCTGTCCGGCAACATCTGCCGCTGCAACGCCTACGGCCGCATCATCGCGTCGGTCCGGGAGGCAGCCCGGCTGCTCTCGAAGGCGTAGCCGCTCACGTCCCCCGCCAACGTCGGCGTCTCCCTACCGCGGCGCGACCTGCCGGAAAAGCTTACCGGAAAGGCCAAATACACTGCCGACGTCCGGCTTCCGGGGATGCTGCATGGCAGGATTCTGCGCAGCCCGTACCCTCACGCGCGCATCCTCGCCGTCGACGCTTCCGCCGCGGCCAGGCTTGCCGGCGTACACGCGGTGTTGACGCCATTCGACGTGCCCGACGGCCGCGTTGCCCCCGATCTGCCCATCTTGGGCAACAAAGCTCGGTACGTCGGCGACGAAGTGGCAGCGGTCGCTGCCGTGGACGAGCACACGGCGCAGGAAGCGTTGCGCTTGGTCGAGGTGAGCTACGAACCGCTGCCATTCGTCACCGACCCCGTAGAGGCGATGCTCTCCGGCGCGCCCGAGGTTCACGATAGCGGCAACCTCGTGGGCGGCAAGCCGCTCACACTCGAGCGAGGCAACATGGAGGAGGGTTTTGCCCAGGCCGACCGGATCTTCGAGGACGAGTTCGCCACCCAGGCGCACTCTGGCCCGGCGCTGGAACCGAGGGCTGCGATTGCCGCGTGGGAGGGCGCTCGCCTCACGGTCTGGAAGTCCAGCCGCGGCATACACGCCGACCGCCTGAGCCTCTCCCTGTCACTGGGCATCCCCCGGGAGGATGTGCGGGTCATTGGCCCCCACATGGGTGCGGGGTACGGCAACAAGGACGAGACCCGGCTGGCGGCGATCACTACCATACTGGCTCACCGCGCCGGGAGGCCGGTCAAGATCGAGCTTACACGAGAGGAGGAGTTCGTGGCGGGTCCCCATCGCCACGCTACCATCACAAGGCTCAGGGTGGGCGTCAGGCAGGCCCAATCAGGTCTTGGCCCAGTCATGAGGTGGGGCCTAAGGTAACGGAAGGACAACTGAGTCTCAGGTTGCCCTTCCGTTGATTAACGTCCGTGTCTAGGGGCGTTCTGCGCCTAGTTCTCCCAGTCCCAACTCGTTCGGGTCGAGTGGTCGTGATCCGCCCATGCTGTCAGGTACATGTACTTTTCCCAGTGACCCGCAGTGAATGGCCCGGGATTCTTCACCCACTCCGGGAACACGTTCTCGTTGGTCCAGTTCGGGACGGCCCAGTCGTACTGCTGTTCAGCCAGGATAATTTGGATGTCACGGTAGATCTTTTCCCTCTCGAACGGGTCGAGGGTACGCCGGCCCTCTAGGATAAGTTCATCCAGGGCGGGGTCCGAGACACCGGGCAAGTTGAGTTCGGAGCCGCTGTAGTAGCGGTTATAGAAGAGCGAGTCGGCCTCCGCAGCCCCGGAGGAATCGTACATGACCACGATCCCGGTGAAATTGCCTGTGCGAATGGACTGGAACTCGGCTGCGTCGTTGGCAACGATCTCTGCCTCGATGCCGATCTTGGCCATGTCTGCCACCATGCGGGTCGCTATGTCCAGGATCGCCGAGTCAGGCTGCTGAATCCTCATCGTCGTCTTGATCGGCTCATCAGGGTCCAGGCCCAACTCGATCTTCCCCTCGCGGATGTACTGACGGGCCTTTTCGAGGTCCATGGTGTTGTCCGGGAAGTTCAGATAGAACTGCTGGCCGTCCGGGGACAGTTCCTCCGTGGGGATAAACCAGGGATTGTCCATGGCGGCCCAACGGGTTGGCTGTGCGCCGCCACAGCAGGGCGCCCACGCCTCGAAGCTGATGTCGTTGTACAACGCCACGCCCCAACGGATCTTCTTGTTCGCGAAGGGGCCTACGTTCTTGGCGCCGAAGTAGTAGGTAGTCCAGGCGCCTCCCCCCGCCGGGTGGTAGTTGTACAGCAACTCAGGCTTGTCCAGGAACGTGATCATCTGATCCTTCAGCGCGCCCCAAGCGCCCCATATCTGCCATGCGGGCCCTGCGTCGAGCAGGCCGGACCTGTATGCCGCCACCGCCGCCGGTTCGTCCGGGATAAGTACCCCGACCATCTTCTCGACGTAGGGCAGGTCTTCTCCGGTCACCCCGTTGGGGCCCCTCCAGTAGTTCTCATTGCGTATATGGGTAGTCCGGATACCGACCTCGTATTCCTCCACGGTCCACGGGCCGGTTAAGATCGCAGACTCCCAGTCGTCGAGTCCTCCGAACTCCTCCTCGGGCTCCGGTGCCTGGATCAGGTAGGTAGCCTTACCTATGACGGTCATGAATGGAGCGAAGGGCTCCGAAAACTTGAACTCGACTGTGTGGTCGTCCAGCGCCGTGATACTGTCAAGCGGTCCGAGACCTCCGCCGTTGAGGCCTCCGGGGCGGAGGCGGCGTTCGAAGCTGTAGACCACGTCGTCGGCCACCAGCTCCCGCCCGTTTACAGGGGGTTTGTCAGCAAAATGCACGCCCTCCCTGAGTTTGAAGACTATGGTCGTGTCGTCGGGGAACTCCCACGATTCGGCCAGGCTTGGGAGCGCCCTCAGGTCCCACGGCTCCATCGGATTGTCACCACGGAATTCCACCAGCGAATCGGCCATGAGCCTGATGGGAGGGACCGGAAAGCTCCGCTTGTCGGGGTCCCAAGTGACATAATCATTGCCCCGTAGTCTCAGGATGCTGTTCCTGTTTGGAGGGTCGTCCGTCCAGACAGACAGGCCGCGGGCCAGGAAGATGTTGTCCTCGGTTATTTCAGACGCCGAGGCTATGAAGATCTCTCCCACCACAGGCTCGGCAACGTAGGCGCCGGCCTCCACTTCCTCCTCTTCCATCACCTCCTCAGCCATCTCATCCTCTTCAACAACCTCCTCCTCCATCACCTCCTCAGTCATCACCTCTTCTTCAACGACCTCGGTAGTCGTCTCTTCCGTGGTGGCCGCCGTCTCTTCCGCCTCGTCTTCCTCGGCGGCGCCGCACGCGGCCACTGCGAAAACCAGTGCGCCTATTGCAAGCAGGCAGGCGAACACCAAACCGATGCGTCTTATCAAGTACATGTGCTCCTCCTAACTCAAATACGGCGACTTTTCACGATCCCCCGAACAATCCAATCAGCGCCTCCTCGTCCCATTGCATGACTCACACTGCCTGCCGGACAAGAAAGCACGACCAGTTGCCGGAACCGTAAAGAAGTCAGGCCGTTGCTGTCAAGTTAGTGATGTCATTCACGACACGTGGCGGGAACTGTCAATATCCTGACGTATCATGCGCAAAGCGCCACGGCTTGCACACCCTCCAGCGACGTTCTGGTCTGGACCACTCCGTCGCGCCAACCATTCAGACCTCAAGGTCCGGATTCCGAAACATGGACCTTCCCTAAGGCAAAAGCCTCATCTCGTGCCTCTTCGGTGAGGTGCAGCAGACGCCGGACTAGAGTCACATGAGCCCTGGCGACGCCGATCTGTCAGGCAAGCCCCCGCCTGGCGTAACCTTCCCTACGCGTAGTTGGATCGGCAATCCGACTTCGGGCCGTCTTTCTAGGAGGGCAGGTCACGCCGCGTTCAGGCTGAGAAGCCGGGCGGCGTTGCCCCCCAGAATGGCGGCGATGTCCTCCGCGCTCAGACCCGACTCTCGCGCCTGCCTGATCAGTCGCCGCGGCCGCAGTAGGCCGTAGTCGCTGCCCAGAAGTATCCGTTCGGCGCCCACGAGGGAGGCGACGGTAGAGAACACTTGGGGCGAATAGAGGAAGGGCGAAGCGGCCGAGTCGAAGTAGACGTTTTCCAGGGCCCGCGCCACCTCAGGCATCAAAGCGTAGAAGGGAAGTCCGCCTCCCCAGTGGGCGAGAATGATCGTGGCGTCCGGGAAGTTACCGATAAACCTCCACAGCACCACGGACCTCACTTCGCCCTTGCCCTGGTACGTGTGACCGACCGGTTCGGACGAGTGGGTCGTGACGAGCATGCCGCGGTCCTGCACCGCTTCCATTAAGGGCGACATAACGTGGAGGTCCCCAAGGTCGTAGCCCTGCGTATCGGGATGTAGCTCGCCGATCCCGCTCAGGCCCTCCCGGGCGCAGCGGTCGACCTCCTTGGCCGCGGCGCCATCGGCCCAGGCGGGGTTGACGCCGGCGAAGCCGATCAGTCGAGTCGGATGGCGGCGTCTCCAACGGGACAGTTGCGGCCTGCGCAATGTCCAACGTGTGGACCACGACCTCAAAGACGCGCGCCGGCAAGCAAAGCGAGTTCCATGCCCTAGGCGTTTCGCCCGTCGATTCGCTTCTTGTGCACCCCGAAACGAGCCGCTACGAAAATCGCACTCAGTGTGACGAGCACCAAACCCGCGGCACGACAATTACAACACCCATGCCAGGCGCCAATATCCTCACCAGGCCGGCATCACCACCTGGTGGATTCTTCCGCGTAAATGTGGTCGGGCAATGTGTAGGGGATGCCCACTTCGTCAAATAGCGAGGTTTCGAGCAAGCCCGTGAATCTGGTGTAGTTGCTGTCCTCGCGACGACCCGGCAATAGCCTGCCAAGGATGTCGCCATAGCGCTGCTGCATCTTGAACCACCAGACGGCTCCAAATGAGGAAAGAGGAGGATACTGCAGTGAATTGGCCGTTTCATTCCCAATGAGCCCTCGGGAAATACGGTACACGTACTGAGCCAGTTTTCGGCGGTCGGCCGGATCTGTCATCCTGGCAATCAACGGAGCCGAGTTGACCAAGGCGTTTGCCATCACGATCGACTCAATTGGGCAATCAGGCTCGCATATGTGACCGATGTCATACAGCTTCAAGGCATCGTCGGCGTCGTGGAACAGGATGGTCTCAGGAATCCCCATCAAGTGACCGGAGTATCGCCAAACGGCCATGAAGCTCGCGTCCTCTTCGTCATTGTACTTGGCGCCCAGTCTTTTCATGTGTTTCAGCAGCCTTGCTGAGAAGGCGGAGATGGCGTAACCCTGGTGCGCTGCGCTAATTGGCAAACCCCAGGCTTCGGCGTCCCACTCTTCGGAATCGCTGAGGAGGCGTCTTACCCGTGCGTGAACGATTCTGATTCTGACCGAGAGTTTCCAGCCGTCTCCATACCCGTACATCCCGTTGGGAAAGAATATCTCCGTCATGTGACGATTATTCTGCCCCAAACGCCTGATGCCCTAGTCGCGCACCCGCCCGGTGATGTGGAAGGACTTTGCTATGTTCGTCGTGAACCCTTCGATGAGAACGCCTGCGACGAATGCAGCCAGGACCAACGACGAGTTTCTGTGAAACATACGGACGCTTGGAGCAAATGCTCCATAGTCGAGCCATTCCGGCGGAGTTTCCGTGTCTCTGAAGAACTCTCGCAGCGAGGCTGGCGCGTTCCTCATTGCCTCCTCGCCTTCCTGTTGCATGGCCGCTTCGAATAGTCGACTTGACTCCCTTGAGCCGAGTTCCGCGACGTCTTCCATCATAGCTTCGCCAAGCGGGTCTCCAATGAGTGTGTGTGCGATATAATTCTCCGCGATATCGGGCGCGACAGCGCGGGCCCTTTCATAACCCTGCCTGTAGTCAGACTGTACGAACATTACGTCCGTGCTCATTGATCACCTCGCATCAAATCCCATTCTATCCCTACAGACTTCATTCTTCTTGCGGTTCCACCCGCAAATCGGGAAGCCAGCTTAACCAGGATGGCAGGTACCAGTTCCGTGAGCCGAGCAGCTGCATGCTCGCAGGAACGAGGATGCAGCGCACCAAGGTTGCGTCCAGCAAGACAGCCACTGCAAGCCCGAACCCCGCTTGCTGATTGATTACCATATCGCCTGAGGCGAACCCGCTGAACACTGCGACCATTATGAGCGCCGCGCCGGTTATGAGGCTTGAGGTCGAGCGAAGGCCGTATGCCACAGACTCGGCATTGTCGTGTGTCTGATCGTAGCGCTCACGGATTCGGCTGAGCATGAAGACGTGGTAGTCCATCGACAGCCCGAATAGGATGGCAAAGAGCACCAGCGGCAGCCATGCTGTTCGGGCTCGATCTGCTGGAACCCGAAGACATCCGCGCCGACGCCCTTCTGGAAAACGATCACCATCAGCCCGTAGGCAGCGCCTACTGAGAGGAGGTTCATGATGATCGCCTTGATGGGTACAACGATGGAACGGAAGACGATCAGCAGGAGGACGAAACTTACGCCAAGGATGAACGCGAAGATGATTGGGAGATACGTAGTGAGTCCCTCGTTGAAGTCCATGTAGTCAGCCGAGATGCCACCCACGTATGCTTCTGCCGGAACGCCAGAGAACGCCGCGGGAACGTACTCGTTCCGTAGACGGTTTATCAGTTCAAAGGCCTCCTCGCCGCTTGGAGGGCCCGACACGGGAACGGAGATTAGAGTCAGACTCCCATGAGTTACCGGCGGAAGGGCTACTAGCTCCGGGTCATCGGCTATGGACTGGTTGAATTTCTGGAGGGCTCCAGCCACCTCCGGATCGCTGATATCTCCGTCGATAACAATCCTGGCAGGGTTGGCGAAACCGTAACCAAGGAGGAAATCCGCTTCCAGTGCGCCGAAAGCCTCGCGGGTATGTGAGTCTTCCGGGAAAGTCTCAACGCTGTTGAAACCGGTGTTGATGCCGAAATAGTACACCTATGCCCACACCATCAGTCCGCCAACTACGAGGATGCTTAGCGCGGGGAAACGCATCGTCTTCCGCGTCACGAACTCCCAGAAACCTTCGCGCTGTCCCTCGGAAGCACCCGCTGTCGCCCGTCGAAGGAACGGAAGCCGGAAGCGGTCTACACGCGGCCCAAGCAGCATCAGAACGGCAGGCAGCAGCGTGAGCGTCGCTGCGACCGAAACTAGGACCACCGCGATTGCACCGAGGGCCGTTGCGAAGAACAAGGTGTGTGGAACGATGAACACGCCGAAGAGTGCGATAACCACTGTCATGCCGCTGAAGAACACCGTGCGATTGGCCGTCGCCCCTACTTTGATGACCGCCTCCCGCGTGCTCAGCCCCCGCGCCAACTCCTCACGGAAGCGGGAAACTGCGAACAGGCAGTAATCAATTCCTACCGCAAGACCGATCATCGTTATCCACAACAGCACGAAGAAGACCAGTTCGCCGAAGAGGTTGCCTATGACTGCCACTATTGCCAGCGTGATCAGAATCGAAACGATAGCCAGACCTATCGGTATCAAAGCAGCCACGACTGCCCCGAAGAGTACCAGCAGGATGAGGAGCGCCACCGGGCTGCCGATCCGCTCACCCTGCTCCAGGTCCATCGCCGACAATTCAGCCTGTTCGTACCGGCTGCTCGCATCACCAACGATCAGCACGCGGAAACCGTCCTGGTGGTCCGCTTCCTGAACGACGTGGATGACTTCCTCCACGTTCTCTAGGGCCTCCCCAATCGAGCCGTTGAGTTGAAGGGCCACTATGGCGCTTCTGCGGTCCGTTGAAACCAGGGCGAGAGAATCTGACGGATTGTTGGCGTACGCTTCGTAATAGTTCACCGCGCTGCTTACTATGTCAGGCCCCAAATCGCGGAATTGGCTGGTGACCTCATTGACTTTCCCACGAAACGCGGCATCGTCCACCGTCAATACTTCTGACTGAATGATGACGACCTCGGCGGGGGGAGGCTCGATAGGGCTGCCGTTCAGCAACTCGTTAACTGTCACCGACTCAACCTCGCCGAACCTTGGAATCAACCGCAGTTCCGTGGTGGTGGCAGTGGGAAGCCACTGGCTGATGATTCCGAGTGCAGCCAGAACCAACACAAACCATATGCCGATGGTTACCCAAGGTCTCCGTGAACTGATACGAGCCAAGTATTCGGTCAAAGCAGGGATCTCCGTGGTCGGCCAAACAAATCCCCGAGCGGCCCGTAGTCTACAATTAGCGTCCATCTCCCCATCAATTTGCCGAGCTGCCTCACAATGGTTGTTGCCCAAAGGGCACCGTTGCTTCACAGGTCATGTTACCTGGGGAATACATGAGGAGTAGCAGTGTCGATTAGTCCACTGCCGATGCGCGGCTCGACGCTGACGCGTCGGCATCTAGAGCGAGAATTCGACAGGTCTTCACTTCACTGTCTCGCGCGGGCTATGACCCGACGGAGTGGGAGCATGCCTTTCCGCAGGTCCAGAACGCACCTCAGCGAAATGATGCTCGACTTTGTCCAGCTCGGTGGGCCGGAGCCGACTGTACGAAGTTCCATCTTCGAGTTAACAATAGCTCTACTAGGCCTCCTAAACAGTGACTGCCCCCGGGAAGCTGAGTGACGAGTTCCTGAAAAGGGAGGTCTTCTACACGCTGCTGGAGGTGAGGGTACTGACAGAGCAGTACAGGCAGACGTGCAAACGCATCAGGCCGCACAGCTCGCTTGGCGTACAGACCGCAGAAGGCTAGCCTGACTTCCTTGTCAGGGTTGGCGGTCAGTTTTTGGCCGGGCAGCCACTGACACCCCTCGGACGAGACCCCGCAAGAGAGTGTAGAATCCGTCCGTTCGGGGCCGCACATGCACGGATCGGAGGTGCCGCTTGAGCAGAGGCACTGATTCACCAGATCATGCCGGAGTGACTGGCGAGACACTCTTAACTGCGGAGTTCGATCCCGCCATAGCCAGACACGGAACGATTTACGTGACCCTGATCCTAATTGCGACTTTGGTTGGGATACTCGTCATTCCGGTATGGCTGCCGTTAAGTCGCTGGTACTTTCGTGAGTATATGAGACGAGTGTCCGCTCGGCTGACGTCGCAGGCCATTGTGATCAGCAAGGGAGTGTTCTTTCGCACCGAGGCAACCATACCTCTCGACAGGATCACTGATGTACGCCTGCACGATGGCCCCCTGATGAGGTACTGCAATCTACGTGGACTTCGCATTGAGACGGCGGGCCAGTCAGGCCCGCAGGCCAGTTCCGAGGGCAACCTCGTGGGCATAATTGGAGCTGAAAAGATGCGAGACGCGATTCTGAAACAGCGCCTATTGGTAGTCGACGCCGTGGCTTCCACCGAAGCCGCTGCCCCTTCGTCTGGAGACCCTCGCGTGCTGGTCGAAATTCGCGACATACTGGCCCGGATAGAAGCCAAATTGCATTCGGACTGATCGCATGGCTCGGAACCGAAAGTCTCCTAGAGTCCACATCCTTGGAGCCGGAACGCCAACGCCAACGCCATATCGGTTCGGGTCCTCGTATGTCGTAGAAATGGGCGAGGATCAGATCATGCTCGATTGCGGGCCCGCGTCCACTCACAAGCTGGTAAAGGCTGGCCTTTGGCCCACGGAAATCGACTACCTGTTCTTTACTCACCACCACTTTGATCACGATGCAGACTACCCGTGCTTCCTGCTCTGCCGCTGGGACCAGAGCATCGGCAAAGAGAACCGGCTCCAGGTATTCGGCCCGTCGCCAACTGTGAGATTGACGGAAGGGTTGATAGGCGAGGAAGGCGTCTTCGCACATGATTGGAAGGCTCGCGTGAACCATCCGGCTAGCCAGAGAGTCCACATGAACCGGGGTGGCACTCTGCCGAGAAAGCCGCCGGACGTGTACGCTGAGGACATAGCGCCCGGATACGTCTTCTCAGGGCGAGATTGGGAGATGTCGACGTCGTGGGCGGACCATGTTCAACCGTACCTGGACTCCGTGGCCTACAGGCTGGACGGGCCCGGTGGCAGTATCGTGTTCACGGGCGATACGGCACCCTGCGACCCGGTCATCGAGCTGGCAAAGGGCGCAGACATGATGCTGTGCATGTGTTGGGACGATCAGGAGACGATGGACCGGAACGGCGAGGCGCCGCACCAGTGTGGGACCACGGGAGCGGCGGAAATGGCGCAGGCTGCCGGCGTTAAGAAGCTCGTACTCGTCCACATAGGGCCAAATCTTTCGACCCATGGTGTAATGGAGAAGGGCATAGGCGACATCAAACGCCTTTATGATGGCGAGCTAGTGTTTTCAGACGAGTTGATGAGCTTGGACGTCTGACGTCCCTAGCGCAACTATATCCTACGGCTCCGACCTGTCCCAACCTTCCAGCACCCAGTAGCCGCCTTTCGGAAGTGTGGCCACGGCGACCAACCCCTGCGCGCGCTTGAGGCGCTGCACGTTATAGAGATGCGTGATCTCCTCGAAGTACATGTGCCTGAACGTCGCTTCCAGTGTAATCTCGATCTCATTGTTGCCGTCTTGCACCACGGTGACGCCGACGGGATGAGCCTGCCGCATTAGGGCCCACTGCCCTGATAGCGCGGTTCTGATCGAGCGGCTCCGCATCCAGCCGACCGTCCTGTTGGAGAGCACGCCTCGCGCCAACCGAATCGCCTCTCGCAGCTTGTGCATCACCACCGGCGTCTCGAAGTACATCGTCTCGTCCATGCGGCGGTCGAACGCCGACTGTGCCAACCCCTCCACGTCGGCAATCCCGTGCCTCCCTCCCGGAAACAATTCGTCCCCCCATCGGACGAGAAGCCAACGATAGATGAGAGATGCCATATGGCTTACCTGACGCCGGATGCTCCAGCAACTCCACTCCCACCGGTCTGAATCAAAGTCCATCTGCTCATCAGTCAACCCTGCCACCTCGCTCGCTATCAGTTCGTAGAGTTCGTCGTACTCAGGGAACACAACTGTTCCGAGGCTGATGTCCGGTCTCCTTGCATCTGCCATATGGACGGCTCCTTTGCGGCCATTGGTGAGACTGAAAGTTCGTGCTACCCGTGTAAGTACCCTTCACTGGTACTCCCGATTTTACTCCTCTTCGCATCTGCCTCGGGGCGCAAAATCGGGGACCCACAAGTCGGCGCCTGTAACTTTGCAGAGTTCGAGCGTGCAGCGAAGGGTCCTCCCATTCATGAGTTTGACTGTACTCTGACGGATTGGCGCCGGTTCCCCTGTGTAGACTCCAGTGGCCCTTTCTGGTGACCCTGTAAAGTCGGTCGCAAAGGCCGCTTGAAAATCGCCCGCGCGGGTGGCTCATCAACCCTCACCGGGGCGTATAATGCCGCCTGTCAGGCTGGACAAATGCCCCTGTTTCGGGTCTTCCGGCCGCACTCCCGAAGCGACTTGCAAGGATCCTGTGCCGCAAGGTTTGTTCACACATCTTCACAACCACACTGAGTTCAGTCTTCTGGACGGTCTGAGTCGTGTCCGGCCTTTGGTGAGCAAGGCCGCAGACCTGGAGATGGAAAGCCTTGCGATTACGGATCACGGCGCCTTGTACGGTGCCATCGAATTCTACCGTGCCGCTCGCGATGCTGGGATCAAACCCATAATCGGTTGCGAAATGTACGTGGCCCGCGATCGTATTACGAACCGAAGCCCTGATGAGCGGCGCCCCCATCACCTGACCGTACTTGCCCGGAATGCTGCCGGCTACCGGAACCTGGTCAAGCTGGTCACCAGGGCGCACCTTGAAGGCTTCTACCAAAAGCCTAGGGTCGACCGCGAGCTACTAGAACGCCATTGCGAAGGGCTTACCGTTATGTCCGGGTGCCCCAGCGGAGAACTGCCCCGGCTCATTGCAGACGGTCGGCTGGACGACGCGAAGGCGACAGCGGCTTGGCACAAGGAGGTGTTCGGCGACTACTACCTGGAGCTGATGCGGCACGAGGGTGTGCCCGAACTTCCCGCAATAAACCGTGGGCTGATTCGGCTCCACGAGGAGATGGGCATTCCGCTCGTTGCTACTAACGACTCCCACTACGTGGAACGCCAGGATGCCCCTTTGCAGGATGTCCTGATCTGCATTCACACAAACACGAACATTAACGACAACGGCCGCATGAGAATGGAGGACGATTCCTATTACATCAAGAGTTCTAAGGAGATGGAAGTCCTGTTTGCGGACGTGCCTCAAGCGGTAGATAACACGCGGATCATCGCCGAATCTTGCGACCTGAAGTTGGACTTTGACGTGCTAAGGCTTCCCAGGTACGAAACGCCGGATGGTGTTGGCGCGGACGAATATTTGGTCGGCCTCTGCCGAGAAGGGTTTCAGCGTCGCATTCCCAACCCTACTAGCAGGGACCGCGAACGGCTCGACTACGAGTTGGAGGTTATCCGTCAGACGCGCTTCGCCGACTACTTCTTGGTGGTGTGGGACATCGCTAGGTTCGTGCGCCAAAACGACATTCTGCTTGCACTGAGGGGCAGCGCGGCGGCAAGCCTCGTTCTCTACTGCCTTGACGTCACAGACGTTAATCCCATGACCTATGGACTGGTGTTCGAGCGATTCCTGAACGTCGAGCGTAAGGAGATGCCGGATATTGATATGGACTTCCAGGACGATCGCCGCGAGGAAGTCATCAACTACGTGGTCCGCAAGTATGGCAGAGAGCACGTGGCGCAGATCATTACGTTTGGCACGCTCGGCGCAAGGGCAGCCATTAGGGATACGGGCAGGGCGTTGGCCATGCCGTACGCGGACGTGGACACCGTGGCAAGGCTAGTGCCATTTCGGCTAAACGTCACGATAGACGACGCCTTGGCAGAGGTCCCCGATATGGCGAAGATGTACCGCGCGGACCAGAGCGTAGGCAACCTGATTGACACGGCACGGAAGCTTGAAGGGTTGACGCGCCACTCCAGTACGCACGCTGCCGGCGTGGTGATCTCACAGGATCCGCTCGACGAGGTAGTCCCCCTTCAGCGTCCCGTTAAGGTAGCCGACGAGGGCGTCAGAATGACGCAGTACTCCATGGGTCCCATTGCTGACATGGGGCTGCTCAAGATGGACTTCCTGGGTCTGGTAAACCTGACCATCCTGGACAGGGTTCGCAAGCTAATCGGTAGTGCCAGCGGTGCCGACTTGGACCTGACCGGCATTCCCTTGGACGACGCCAGGGCGTTCGCCATGCTCTCCCGGGGAGAGACGTCGGGCATCTTTCAGCTCGAAGGGCAGGGCATGACGAGGTACATTCAGGACCTCAAGCCCTCTTCCTTGGGCGATGTTGCGGCGATGATCGCGCTCTATCGGCCCGGTCCCATGGAGCACATCAGCACTTTCATAGACGCCAAGATTGGCCGGGTCAAGCCTGCCTACCTGCATGAAGGACTGCAGGAAATCCTCGAAGAGACCTACGGTGTAATCGTGTATCAGGACCAGGTGCTGCAGATTGCCCGGAAGTTCGCAGGCTACAGCTTGGGAGAAGCTGACATCGTTCGAAAGGCCATGGGCAAGAAAGTGCCCGCGATAATGGCCCAGGAGAAAGAGAAGTTCGTAAACGGCGCGCTGGCCCAAGGCTACACTCAACAGTTGGCGGAGAGGCTCTTCGAGCTCATCGAGCCCTTCGCAGGTTATGCGTTTAACAAGGCTCACAGTGTTAGCTACGCGCTGATTTCCTACTGGACGGCTTACTTTAAGGCGAACTATCCCGCCGAGTACATGGTCTCGCTGCTCAACGCGTACACCGGTCATACGGAGAAGCTGGTCGCGTCTGTGGAGGAGGCGCAGCGCCTGGATGTGCCGGTGTTGGGACCTGACGTAAACAGGAGCGGCGCGGAGTTCAACATCGAGGATCAGGATGGTGGCGCCAGGGCCATTCGGTTTGGCCTCGCGGCTATCAAGGGCATTGGGGCCGCCGCTGTGCAACCACTGATCGACGGCCGCGCCGAGAACGGAGAGTACGAGTCGATTGAGCAGATGTGCCGCAATGCGGACCTGGGCGGCTTGAACCGCAAGACCTTGGAAACGCTGATACGGGCAGGTGCACTGGACTGCTTTGGCAGCCGGACGGGACTATTGGAGGTTGTGGATAGGACGATCTCGCTCGCCCAGAGCGAAGCGGCGCTGCGCGGCTCGGATCAGACGACGATGTTTGAGGCGCTTGGCCAGTCCACCGAGGCTCCTCTCGCCAGGATCGACGTTCCCGATGTGCAGGCGGGGCCGGGTGAAGTGCACGCTTGGGAGCTCGATCTGCTCGGAATGGCGCTTTCGTCCGGGAAGGCGCTCGCTTCAGCTCTCACGAACGGTGACAAGTCGGCCGTCGTCGCCAGGGCAGACCTGACGCCCAAGATGCAGGGGAGGGAAGTCACCGTGGTCGGCCAGCTTTCGTCTGTCAGCCACCGGCTGACCAAGACGCAGCGTCCGTATGTGATCGCTGCCTTGAATCTCTTGGACGGCTCAGTCGAGGTCTTCGTCTGGGAGAACGTGCTGCTGGAGACTGGAGGCCTGTGGGAGACTGGGAAGCTTGTCAACGTAGTCGCATCGGTCCGCATGCGTGATGATGAAGTGCGGCTGAGTTGCGTAACCGCACATGAGTACGTAATATCGAGCGATGAGCAGAGCGCAGGCACCCCAGCTCAGACCGATGTCGCAGAGCCGCCTGCGGAAAACGGTAGCCGGTATGCGGCTGAGATCTCGATGCCCGCGAAAGTAGTGGCTGAGAATTCGAACGGGTCTGAAGGCGGCGCCTCGTACGGATCCCAGAGGAAGCTCAGGCTGATGATCCGCGAGAGCGATCAGGCGGACTACGACCTGCGAATCCTCTCCGAACTCAGAAGAGTCTTGCTAGACCACGAGGGCGGCGCCGAGGTCGACCTTGACATCGTCTCCGACGGCCGCGTTGTCTCGATGAGATGGGAGGACCTGCGTGTCCAAATCTCGAATGACCTGGAGTGTGCTCTGAAGGACATCCTTGGGGTTGCGGGCAGCATAGCGGTCGAAGAGCCGTCCTCCCCCTGACGGCCGTCCTAAATGTAGCACTCGCGCTGGAGTCGGAGTGGGAGCGCCCTAGTCGTGCTCAGTCGAGGCCGCTGACTCAATCTCGAGCAGACGGCTCTTGAGGTCCAACCTCGACTTGCCCCGGCCGAACCCGCCAAGACCCCCGTCACTGGCGATTACTCGGTGGCATGGCACCACGATGGGAAGCCGGTTTCGCGCCATCGCCTGCCCGGCCGCGCGGGCCGCTGCCGGACTGCCTGCCTCCGCCGCCAACCAGCCATATGTACGGGTGCTGCCGTGAGGAATCGTTCGGCATGCGGCCCAGGCTGACTGAAAGAACGGACGAGCGTCTTCAACGTCAAGATACAAGTCTTTGAACGAGACCGGTTGGCCAGAAAAGTGTCGCCCGATTCGCGACTCCAGGTCTTTGAAGACGCTTGCGGATTCCACGGCCGAATCAAGCTGGGGACCGAGTTCCTCCACGCAAGCGGCCGGATCGTTTTGAGGCAGAGTAGTGCGCTTGAGGCCCCTGTCTCCGCCGATAACTCCCATCCACCCCAGTTCCGTCTCGAAGATGTCGAAGTAAAGCTTCATCTGACCCGGTTCTCCCGGACTGGCACAATCCGTTTGAACGCCTGTCGGATCAGGCCGCCCCGAATAGTGCGCCAGTAGTCCTTCAACTCCTGATCATCCTGTTCCGTACTCTCTCGACGGCCATAGGTGTTCGCGCTGTGTCCTGCGGACACTTGGGCGGCGGCGGCGGCCAGCTGAGGCACTTGGGTTCCAAGGGTCAGGGCATATTCGGTCGCGGTCTGCCCCGCGACGCGGCCAATTCCGGCAATTGATCCGAGTCTGTTCATCTTTGTGTACACCTGCTCTATCGGGTCCAGCTTGCCTAGGCCCAGCATCCAAAGGACTCTACCCGCTATGGCAACGACCGCCAACCCTCCTAGGACTGACGCTGCGACTACGAGAGTCCTTTGGTTGAACACTCGACCAATAATAGGCCTCTGCGGAGCCACGCCGCCGGGGAACAGCAAGTCTGGCTCGAGGCCCAAGGCTGTGGGATCGGGCCTCGCGAGACGGTCCAGTGGCAAAGCTTGCTCATCTGACTCGATTTCTATGCTCGGCAGGGTTCGGCTGTGAACTGCCCAGTTGGGAGTCGGCTCGAAGTCGATCCAGCCGTATTCTGGGAAGTAGACTTGTACCCAGACATGGCTGTCCCTGTCCGCCACTCGCTTGGTGCCTGAAAGCAACACCACTCCCGGCGCGTATCCCCCGGCCAGCCTCGCCGGTACGCCGACCGAACGAAGCATCACGGCCATAGCCGAAGCGTAGTGATCGCTGTATCCAGTCTGAGTCTCGAACAGGAAGTGATCGACGGTGTCCTTCTCGGGGAGAGCAGCCTCCACGCTCTGTGAGAATGTGTAGATCGGGCTGCGAAGATAGTCACGTACTGCCAATGCCTTGTCATAGGGGGCGGGTGCGTTGGCAGTAACATCGGCTGCCAGTTCACCCACTCGTTCCGGCAAGTCTGCGGGCAGGCTTACGTAGTGGTCGCGGATAAACCCACTGTACTCGGTCGCAGCGTTACGTAGGTCTTGGCTGTCAGCCATGGACACGGAGGACACCATTGAGTAGTTGTCGCCCCTATCCAGCCTTTCGGCGAACCTCCACGATACGATTTCCTGGGTCACGGGAGCCTTTCGTGCTAAGACCACTTTCTCCACGACGTTCGGCTCTTCTGAAATCTCGGTGGCGCGTCGTTGGACGTCCAGCAGCACGAGGTCTTGGGGCAATAGCCGGGAGATGTACGACTCCACGAACTCCTGCGGAGGCGGTGGGTTAAGCTCGTCGCGCAGGATGATCGCGACGCTCCGTACGTCCTCCGGCAGTGAAGGATCGACGTCTGAAGCTAGGAGGTCCAACTCAAACCGCTTCGGCTGAAGAGTCTGCAACACCATCGGCTCGCTTATCCACTGCAACTCGCCCCCTGCCATGGCGCTCTTGGTCTCAAAGTTGATCATCACCGTCTGGTTAACATCCAGGCGCTTCGCCGTCTCCTGTGGGGCTGGCATGAGGGTATCCGGTGTTGTGTAAAGCGGTTGTGTGTGGCCGGCCTTCCAACCCTTGGATGTGTACTCACTGTAGGTGCGAGTTGTCCAGTAAGAGGGGTACTCTGAACTCACCCAGAGTGCCGTGTCGCCGTCGAAAGATATCTCGCCCTTGAACGGCATAGTGTTTCCGAAGAATCGGCCGTACGCGTTCTTGCGAGAGGGGACCACTCCGAAAAGGCGAGAAAACTCTTCCTCCAGGAATTCTACGGGGGAGCGGCCGGCCCGCCACGTGTCCACCAGGAAGTCCGAGATGTACACCCTTGCCGGCACTATGGCCGCTGCGAGGAGGATGATCACGCTTATGCCCGTGGCTGCGTACAGCGAGGTCCAACTGTCCGAGTGCGCATACCTGGTACCGGTCTTCTTCCAGTCCGCATGTCTCTGAATGCTGTTCAGTCGCACTATCAGCAGCATGGCAAGGAAAGTAAACAAGAAGAATCTGGAAGTGAACTTGATATCCAACGGGAGGTAGCTCAGCGTGGTTAGGATCGTTACGCCTACGAGTAAAACACCAATCCACACGTTGCTTCGCCGGAATATGAACCAGGAGCCGATGTAGCCCAGCAGCCAGGCCGCTCCGAGAATTCCCATGGACATCGGCAGCACGTCTGTGCTTATGCCGTCTCCGGACGCGACTTGGTACCATGTGCTCAGTCGCTCCCCGAGCACGCCAAACCTCTCGAACGGGTCGCCGACGATGATCTGGCTTCCGTGCCAGATCACGACTACCGCTCCTACAGCCAGCCCGATCGGGTGCAGGAGCACGGCGTGCCTTCTCGCCTTGGCCAGCACAAGCCCGCACAGGGCTGCCAGGATTAGCGTCGTCTTTAGCCCCGGCAGCTCGACCCAGCGCGCATCCGTGACGAGCGATGCCGTGACAAGCAGCATCAGTACGAAGAGAATGAGCGAGACCCACCCTTGCTCAGGCGTCCACCTGGCGATCCAGTTCCAGGCGGTCACCGCCGGGGCCCGAACGTCGCTGCCCGCACCTCCACGAATCGTCGCACTCGCGTTCATGTCGCCTGCCCCGTTGCCACAGCTTCCTGTCCGGACGCGTGCGGCGCCAGCGAGTACGGGTTGCTGAGCGACGTTGGCATGTGGTCCCCTTTGCGGACCAGGTACGTGACGATACCTTCCAGTTGCAGCGACTCCAGTACAGGGTTCGTTTCGAAGTAGCCGCCGAAGCTGCGGCTGTCCACGAAGACAACGGCCACCCGTACCCTGCGCTTGTTCAACTCTCGCAGGGCGACCACCCAGTCCGTCAGGTGTGATGACGTGATCACCACGAGCGATGTGAAGTGGCTCCAGAGGCCTTCATCCCTCGCCAGCGCCTCGGAAAGCGCGACTTCCCCTTCCGCCTGGCAGGTTGCAAGCGTGTCCATGAGGCGGTCCATCTGGCCCGGCCCGGTTTCCGCAGACAGGTGGTAGCTTCTGTCTCCCTGCGCTATTAGTCCGACCGGCAGGGCTGCGTCCAGGTACTTCTGTGCCACTGAGGCTGCGGCTGTGACCGCATATTCGTCCGTGCTCTCTTCCAGTTCGCCGGCCTGGACGTCTCGCTGGAGATCGAGCACGATCCACACGTCACTGGCCCTGCCTAAGTCGAACTCCTTGGACATTAGCCGGCCTAGGCGCGCAGTGCTGTTCCAGTGGATTCTGCTGAGGCTGTCTCCGAAGGCGTACTCCCTTACTGAAGATGCGTGAGGTGTCAGGTCGTGCGTACGCTTCTGCATCGAGCTCTCTCCGGAAAGATCGGCGGGCGGAAGCACGAAAGTCGGAAGCCTGAAAACTCGCGGGTACACCGTGAGAGGGGCTGTGGTTCCCATCCGCCGCTCTCTTTGGAACAGGCCGAACGGGTCCGAGTTGGAAATCTGTACCGGACCCAGCGTGTACATCCCCCTTTTTCGCGCGGGAGCCTGTACAAGCCATGACCTAAAACCGCTTCCCGGCACGCCGACAGCAGCGCCCCCCTCGAAGCCGGGCATGTCTGTCAGGTCTCTCACCTCCAGGATGCCCTTCGGAAAGTTGCCACTGTTGCGGACCGTTATCCTCTCCTCAACAGTATCCCCGACCCGCGCCCTGCGTGTTCGTCGGTCCACTGTCACCGTAAGATCGCGCATCGTCTGCCAGTTCAGCCAGAAGCTCAACAACGCCGCCAGGGCAAGGATGTAGGCTAACCGTAGAAAGAGATCGAATCCCGTTGCGGATGCCGTAATGAGGCAGACCACGCCCAGGCACAAGACAAGATAGAAGTGTCTTGTGACTAGGCCCTGCAGCCTCTTGAGTGCTTCACGCACGCAGCCAGCCCTTGGCGCCGGCTCCCGGCACCGGGAGTTCGTTTACGATCTCTTCCACCACGTCTCCGCCCTCGAGGCCGCGCATCCTCGCGGCTGCCGACACGATTATCCTGTGCCCGATCATGGGCGACGCCAGTTCCTTGATATCATCCGGAAGAGCGTAGTCTCGGCCCCGGACCAGTGCCATTGCCTGTGCTCCTCGTACCAGGGCCAGCGTGCCCCTCGGCGAGCTTCCCAGAGCAATGTCCGTGTGTTCTCTGGTCCGGCTGATGATGGAAATCACGTACCGCTTGATCAGGTCGTCCACGTACACCTGCCGCGCGACCGTCTGGAGTTCGGTGATCTCCTCAGGAGAGGCAACTGGCTCTAAGCTCTCGATTGGATGGTTGAGCTGCTGGCCGTCCACAATGGCCAGTTCTTCGTCCTCTCCCGGGTAGCCTAGAGTGATCCTCAGGAGAAACCGGTCCAATTGGGCTTCGGGCAGGGGGAACGTGCCCTCATACTCAATCGGGTTCTGTGTCGCTATCACCATGAAGGGCTGCGGCACGGGATGTGTGACGCCCTCCACCGTGACCTGCCGCTCCTCCATGGCCTCCAGCAGTGAGGACTGTGTCTTTGGAGTCGCGCGGTTAATCTCGTCTGTTAGTACGAACTGTGCCAGAATCGGCCCTTCTTTGAACTCGAAGTCGCCCGTCTTCTGGTTGTAGATCGAAACGCCCGTTACGTCGGAGGGCAGCAGATCGGGCGTGAATTGGATACGTTTGAACGAGCAGCCTGCCGACCTTGCGATGCTGCGGGCCAGCATCGTCTTGCCGACTCCCGGCACGTCTTCAACGAGGGCGTGACCGCGGGCTACCAGTGTGATGACGCCTAGCTCGACCGCGCCGTCCTTTCCAATAATTACTTCTTTGCAGTTCTCTAGTATTCTGTGGGCCGTATCCCTGGCCCGGGTTAGCTCTTGCGGCTCTTGCAAGTGGACCTCCTCACTCTGCGTCCGCCGTGCCGAGGTCGGCCTGCGCTGATGCCCCTGGACCACACTGGCGCTGGAACATCACCGCGTACCGCCGCCCCGAGGACTTCACATGAAGAAAAACACCCGATCAACTCGGGCGCGTTTGGCGGACTTGCGTGGACTTCATGCGGGACTATTGGACTTGCCACCGTATTTTAAGTTAGAGGTGTGTGTAAGTCCAATTGCGTGCCTGCCTGGAGCACCTCGACCCTGCGCGAGGCCACGGACTGCCGGTACAATGCCCACTCGGATCGACCCGCCTTGGGCAGCCCAACCATCGGCAAGTGGGCCCGCCGCGTCACTTGGAGATGTGCATTGAAGATAACTGTGATCGGGCTTGGCTACGTCGGCGCAGTCGCGGCCTCTGGGCTGGCTGCTGCTGGTCACGAGGTGCTGGGCATTGACGTGGACCGGCAGCGGCTGAAGTCTCTTCGAGCTGGTCAAGCTCCCATTTACGAGCCGGGCCTGGAGGAGCGCCTCTCCACCGGTGTGCGCGGGGGTAATCTGCGTTTCCTGCACCCTGACGATGTCGATGAGTCGCTGGGCGAGGCCGCCGTCATCGCAACCGGAACGCCTCCTTCCAGGACTGGTGGCGCAGATCTCGGCCAGGTGAGGGCCGCCGTCGACTGGCTGGTCGCGAAGCGCCCCAATGGGCTTGTCCTGGTCATGAAGAGCACCGTGCCGCCAGGCACCGGACGCAGGCTCATGGACGGCGGCCTGCGGGAGCTTGGATTTCGGTATGCGTCGAACCCTGAGTTCCTGCGTGAAGGCCGTGCGCTTGCCGACTGGGACTCGCCGGACCGCATAGTGATCGGAGTTGAGCAGGGTGACGACCGGGCCGTGGACGTCGTCGAAAGAATGCACGCCCGGATAGACGCGCCCCGCATGATTACGGACGTTACAAGCGCGGAGATGGTCAAGTACGCCAGCAACGCGTTTCTCGCTACTCGAATCTCCTTCATAAACGAAATCGCCCAGCTGTGCGAAAGAGTTGGCGCGTCCATAGACGACGTGAGCCTTGGCATGGCCATGGACGAGCGCACCGGTGCGCGTATCCACGCCGGTGTGGGGTACGGCGGGTCGTGCTTCCCTAAGGACGTGCGGGCGCTCGACTACCTCGCCCTCACTTGCGGGTTGAACCTGGACCTGCTGCGGTCGGTCATCAACGTCAACAACCGGCAGCAAATCCTACCGCTGCAGGCGATTCGGGAAAGGTTCAATGGAGAGCTTGCTGGACTGCGCGTCTGCGTCCTCGGACTCGCGTTCAAGCCTGAGACGGACGACGTTCGTGCCGCGCCGTCCATAACCCTGATCAACGCTTTGGTAGAGGAGGGTGTGGTCGTGACGGCGTACGACCCGCAGGCCAACGAGACGGCGCGGTTGCAACTGCCATCGGAGGTCCGAATAGTCAGCATCCCGGCCGAGGCCGCCCGGGAGGCCAGGGCCGCGGTCCTCATGACGGAGTGGCCGCAACTGGTGAAGACTGACTGGGCCATGCTCGCATCGATCATGCTGCCCCCCAAGTTCCTGTTCGACGGCAGGAATGCGCTCGATGCATCCGCGATGCGCGGCCTGGGGTTCGAGTATGTTGGGGTAGGGCGCGCCTAAAGCGTACCGAACGGCTAGCGGCCGCAAACGCAGCGAGCGGTCTGTCTATACAAGCCATATTGAAGGACGTCGCGCTCACTGAGCGGAGAAGACAATCTAATCAAGGTCACACCATTGTTGCTGTCGTGGCTGCCTCTAAGGTTCTGGAAAGTCGGGCAGGGGAGAGTCGATGAAGTTCAATGTAGAAAATCACCTTGCCGGAGTAGAGCGCACCGTGTCGTTCTTAGAACGCGACGGACAACCTACTGGTGCAGTGTCCATATCACGCGGCTTCTCGGCCTCGGTCGAAGACCTTTGGGACGCCATCACGAACGCCGACCGCATTCCGCGCTGGTTTCTGCCTTTAACTGGCGACCTTAAACTCGGCGGCCGCTATCAGTTGGAGGGTAACGCCGGTGGCGTAGTCACCGAGTGCGAGCGGCTGACACACCTCGCGCTCACGTGGGAGTTCGGCGAAGACATTAGCTGGGTGGACGTGCGTCTCTCAGCGCAAGCACCCGTCCGCGCACGACTGACGCTCACGCACACTGCGCACCTCTTGGAGCACTGGGATACGTTCGGTCCCGGAGCGGTAGGCGTGGGCTGGGAGATGGGCCTCATGGGCCTCGCGCTCCATCTGGCCCAACCCGACGAGCCAAAGCCCGACGACACCGAGTTCGCCACATCTCCGGATGGTAAGGTCTTCATCACAGGTAGCAGCGAGAGCTGGGGCCAAGCAGCCGTCGCCTCCGGCACTGACCCCGACTCCGCAGCAGCCGCGACAAGCCGCACAACCGCCTTCTACACCGGCGAACCGGCCGAGCCAGCGTGTACCAATTGGGCACCGTCTTACATTCGAGACGCGCAAGAAGGCCACTGACGTGGGGCACGGCAATCGAAGAGGACATCAGAGAACTGGGGCCGGGGGATTCCGAGCGAGAATGGTCTTGCCGGGTGAGGGACGTTGAAAGAACTGCGGTCAAACTAGAGACAATTCCAGCCAAGAGGGCGATAGGCTATACCAAGCAATTCACTTAAGGTGGATCGTGACTGCTACTGTGCTGTAATCAACTGTCTGCACAGACAATTGTAGTCGACCAACAATACCGTGATGAGGTGTTGGAATGAAGCGCGTAGTACCAAAGTGGAAATGGAGCAATTCTGACCTTATCACGCTGGCCTTGGTTGGGCTGGCACTTCTGGGTGTGATCTTCACTCTCTTACGCACTGCCCACGGTGTTGGGGTAAGTGTAAGCGTAGATTCGAATTACTATATCGGGCTCGCAAGAACATTGGGAGATGGCGACGGCTTTGATTGGCTAATCGGAAGAACGCCATCAATCTTACTGAACGACTCGATTCGTCTTGGTGGCGCCTCCTCTGCTGATGCCCTTTCACTTGGGGCGTCGGCGTTTTGGCCTCCCATGTACTCAGTGCTTTTAGCGGCTGCCGGTGGATTCGTTAGTGACCCCCAAGACGTGGCTGGCCCGCTAAATGCGCTTGCCTTTGGGCTAACGATCTTTGTCGCTGGGCAATGGATGCGTATTCATGTCCGCTCCAGCCTACTGGTTGTGATGGGATGCGCCGCCATTTTGTTTTCGGTGCCGCTTGCGTATTGGGCCAGTTGGGCGCTCAGCGAGACCATCTTTGTATTGTTGGCGACAACAGCGTTGTATTTTACTGATAGATTCTTGAAGTCACGACCTCCAGCATTATCACCCCTGATTGTGGCTGCAGTCTTCACTGCTTTGGCTTGTATTACACGCTATTCGGGTGTTGTTATTATCTGTGTGGTACTGCCGCTAATATTCTTGTGGAGTGAATCGGATTCGCACAAGAAACTAAAGCGCGCTGCCTTTTTTCTGTTCATCAGCGCCAGCCCATTGCTGCTGTGGCTTATTAGGAACTATGTAGTCACCAAGACGTTGGCTGGAGGTCCTAACAGAGCGACAGAATATCCAGTCATTAACTTGGTAGGCCGTGGTCTTAGTTTCATTGAGACGTGGAACCCGCTAGTGGCTGATGTTCGGGCCGTTATTCTTCCGATCGATGTCCTTACAGGCAGAGTACTAGGTTCAATGATCACTGGAGTCGTGCTGGTCGCGCTTATGATGATAGTTTTTTGGGGATTCCTTTGGTGCTCGAGAGCAGTGGCTAGAGGCAAGTGTTCGGTCCCATTCATGACTGTCGCAGGCTCGTACGGCATGGGGCATTTGGCCTTTACGTTTGTAAACGCTTCGATCGCCAACCTCTACCTGGATTCTAGGCAGCTTATTCCAAGTTTCATACCGTTGACTGTGTTAATCGTGGTTTTGCTTGACGTGTGGTTGCGAAATCGTCACAGATTGGATTTGCCAACGACGATCGCTCGGTTCACTGTTTTGAGATGTCCAAAGCGGATTTTGAGACTTGTGCCTCTGATCCTAGTTGCCGCTTTCGGCATCGCAGTGACTTATGCTGGATTGGTCAGTATGCACGACACTTATAGAGCATCTGTTAGCCCTGAATACGGTTGGAATGCTCGCATATACAACTCCCAGCACATTGGGAGAGATGCGCTTCTACTTTCTGATAACCGCGACAATCTGACAAGTGGAGACTTGCTAGTCGCCCGCAGTTACTTCGATTTGTATTTGAATGACAACAAGCTCATATATTATAGAGATAACTGTACGCAAGAAGACATGTATGCACAGATATACATCCGCATAGTTCCTATGAACAGGTTTTCTCTTCCTGGTATCTACAAGAACTATGGGTTTCACATTCTCGACTTTTACCCATTGGACCAAGGGGCGATGCTAGATGGGACTTGCATTGCAATTACTCCGCTACCTATGTATGACATCAAGACTATCATTACTCATCAAGGCCATCGAGGCGCCCTGCTTTGGGAAGTGCAGTTTAGCCCGCTCGGAATAGGGGACGAAAGAGCTCAGTGATGGTGAGATATTCTATGTGCTAAAAGCAAAGATGTGCCGCAACGAATTGCTAGTATTGAAACAGAAGAATGCTTGGAGCGCGGTTATTCTCTCAACAGAGAGAGCGCATTGTGTTGGCACGTTCTTCGATGGTGCATGACAAGAATCCCATGACCTGCCTAGTCCATTCCGAAAGGAAGACCGTTTTCCGTCACTTCCGCCCCTCATCCCGCGCACGCAGAATCACCGCCGGCGGAACGCGAGTACCCTTGGCTTCCTTGCGGGCGCGCACATCCCGGAGCCACGCGTCGATGGAAGGCAGGGAAACGACGCGCTCCACCTCACGACGGAGGTACTCCTCCAACGGCAGTCCCTTAAGCGCCGCGCGGGCCGCAAGTTCGTCCTGTAGCTCTTCGGGAACGTCGTCAATTGTTATCTGAATAGGCATCACTTCACTATCGTAGCGTAGAAACAATTACGCGATCCTTCCCTCGTTCGGTCCGTCGAGTAAACCCCCTCACCCCCCAGCCCCCTCCGCCTCATACAGCCCATCCGCCATCGCCACAATCTCACCACGCATCGTGAGCCGCTCCTGCCACTCCGTCGGGATCGCTTGCACCCCGTAGTGCGCCCCGGCGATCTGACCATAGATCGCTCCCGTCGTATCCGCGTCGTCGCCGAGGTTGACCGCCAGCAGCGCCCCATCCCGGAAGTCCCGCGACTTGTGAAATGCCCACAGCGCCGCCTCCATCGACTCGACCACGTAGCCCGTACCCCTGATCTGTGGCGGTTCACGACGCTTGAACGAGCCATCAGCAACTTCCGCGACCTGCCCGCTCAGCGGACTGCGTTGCCATAACCCCTCGACTGGACAGTAGTTGGCCGACAGTAGCTCATCCTTTGCGACTCCTCCCAGCGCTCCGACAAGCAGGCCCCCCAAGTAACGGCACGCGTCGACCGCCTCATCGGCCCCGTGCGTCGTCCGCGAGCTATCGCCGCTCCGATCGATCGCCTCGCCCACATCGCCTGCGAAGTACATTGGCACCGGCGCGAGTCGCATCAGCGAGCCGTTACCTGCTTGGCGCGCGTCGCGTATGCCGGCGAATGGCTCGCCCATCTCCACGAATCGCGTTAACGCCGCGTCCGTGGTGTTGCCAATGTCGAAACAGTACCCGGTGGAGGACATGTACCCGTCGTCGCGCCACCGCACGTAGCGACGCATCTGGTCCAGGGCGTCGAACCCACCGCGCTCCAGGAGGCTGGCGGCAAGGCACAAAGCCATCGACGTGTCGTCCGTCCACTGCCCCGGCTCAAGTTCCAACAGGCCTCCGCCGACCATGTCGTCGATCGGCTGAAACGTGCCCGGCGTCTTGAACTCCAGCGTCGTGCCCAGCGCGTCGCCCGTCGCCAGCCCTAGCAGGCAACCGCGGAAACGGTCAGGAATCGAGACTTCGGCCAACATTGCTTCTCCCCTTACACAGGTGCTAGGAGCTCAATGTTTCCGGCAACTGCGTCGAACACAGGGCCCGCTGACGTCGTCGGCTCCTCGGAGACCAGTTCCTCCGGCGCCTGGATGTCCACTGTCTTTCCGTAATCGGAGAGTGTTACCACGATGTCCGATGACTGCCTTACCGTTTCTCGGACAAGTTGGTCGGAAAACGTCGGCACCGCGAACGACGCTTCAGAGTGAAGCACGGCCTTGCGGACGAGAAAGTCAGTCGCATCTACCCAGTACTCAACCTGCCTGTTTACGAGGTCCGTTGCGGACGTGACGTTCGGCAGCTCTACCACGGCCGCTCCGCCCTTCAGGCGGAACACAGCTTTTCCGTCCAGCTCCTCCTCGCCCACGAGGACAAAGTGTTCTTCCGTCTCCGCATCGAATCTCATATCAAACAGCCCTAATGTGATCACGCTGCCCCTGGGCGACTCAGAATCTGGCTCCCATGGACCCTCAACGAAGCTCGTGACCCGAGTCCAGGACTTGGGTCCTACCGTTATCGTTTCCGTTTCCAGCGTAAAACCTCCGCCATCGACCATGGTTATGTACTGGCTGCGGTCAGGCGTCTTGAAGTCCCCCTCTAACCTCGAATCGAATAGCTCCGTCGTCTCCGCGTACTCAATCGTCGCCTTCACCTCCACTAAGCTCCGGCCTGTGCTGACCGACGACATCGCGGAGTCGATCGCTCGAAGCAGCTTGCCGAGTTCCGTGAGTGCGGGAGGAGTGACCTCGGGTGGCGGTTCGGGCGTCTGCGACACGGCGATGTCCGGCTCGGTCACGCTTTCGCTCGGGGCACCGGGTGTCGACGGCTCGCCGCATGATAGTAGCGCCGCGATCAGAAGCGGCCCGAGCAGACAGACCCGGAAGAGTACCCACGCTGTGGTCACCTTCATCCCGCTTCCTCGCGCGTTGGCTCCCTCCACGTACGGACGTACTCTTGCTGTTCCCGCGTCTCTGGCGAGTCAGGGTGAAAGAAGCGCTTCATCTCCGGCATAACTTGCCACCACTCAGTGATCTGCCTTAGTGCCTCGTCACCTTTGTGTCCATGCCGCACCAGCCAGCAGCCCACGACTGTGCCGGTGCGTCCTACGCCGCCCCAGCAGTGGACGTATACGGTCTTACTTTCGTCCAGGGCATCGTCGATGGCATCGAGTATCCCGGCCATCCGTTCCGGATTGCCCGGAACGCTCCCATCTACAATCGGATGGCTCTCCAGGTCGGCGTCGATATCTAGTCGCGCGGCCTCATCGTTCAGGATGCCGTCGTAGGCCTCCAGCCCATCCTGCGGTGTCGTCAGGTCTATGAAGCGGTCTATGCCCGCCAGAAGCATTGCCCTCAGCTTTTTCCTGGCCTCCCAGACCTGCGGCGCGCCGGGGTACTCTCCCGCAGCGAGACTGCCCGGCACAACCCAGTAGCTGCTGGCAATTGGGCGGTCTCCACTGTTTATCTTGGACATTACTGTGGCCTCTCTTATCAAAGCTTGCTTTGTAAATGGTCGAACATCGGAACGAGCAGTTTTCCATAGCCTGACGGTAGACAAGATCCAAGAGCACACATCTGCGCGCCTGCACGACTGACATCCGAGTTCAGGAAGAGCTTACTGGGGAGGCCATGCGGACGCTTGCCGAGAGCGAACTACTGTGCTACTATTGCGATATGCACACTGCAATGCAGACCGAGCGAACCCCTGCACATCCTAGCCTACCGCGCCGCTCACGTCTTCAGAGACCCCGATTAGCTGTCTCAAAACTGTTACTAAACTGTCACCTTTTTTATACAATTTGGCTCTCTCAAGTAGCATTCTGCGCCAATCTTTGTAACTCTTCCCAACGCTGCCAGCTATGGAACGTTACAGAATGTGACGGAATGTGACATTTTTTCGGCTTTTCGCCACATCACCCTCCTTCGATGAGGATGCGCAAGAAGCAGGTCCGCCAACATCCCGGCCAGACAAGTGGAGAACCAGTCCTGACACAGTCCTTGTATCTTGGCGGTCATGCCGTACGACCCCGTTCACCCTGAGCTTGTCGAAGGGAATTGACGAAGGATTACCATGCGGCAAGACCCGCACCGGAGGAACAAGATGGCGATCAAGGTAGCCATAATCGGAGCGGGCAGCGTTGGGTTCACTCGCAAGCTCTTCCGCGACATTCTGACCGTCCCGGAGCTGCGAGATACCCACTTCGCGCTCACGGACATATCCGAGCGGAACCTGGACCTGATCGCGCAGCTTTGTCGCAAGGACCTTCGCGCCAACGCCCTGCCTGCGACCGTGTCGACGACCACGGATCGCCGCGAGGCGTTCACAGACGCTGACTACGTCATCAACTGCACCAGGATCGGCGGTCTGGAGGCGTTCGAGCTGGACGTTGAGATTCCCCTGAAGTACGGCGTGGACCAGTGCGTCGGCGATACGATCTGTCCGGGCGGGATCATGTACGCGCAGCGGAACATTCCGCAGTTGCTCGCCTTTTGCAGGGACGCGGCGGAACTGGCGAAGCCCGGCGCACTCTTCCTGAACTACTCGAACCCAATGGCCATGAACACGTGGGCTGCCTTGGACCACGGGTTCAACGTGGTCGGCCTATGCCACGGCGTCCAGAACACCACGCGCCAGATCTCAGAAGTGCTCGGCGTCGAAGGCCTGGACGATCTGTACGTCTCTGCGGCCGGAATCAATCACCAGACCTGGTTCATTGAGCTTCTCCACAAGGGCAGGCCCGTCTCAGCCGGGGAATTGCTGGAAGCGTATGAGCGGCACCCCGAGTTCTCGAAGACCGAGAAGGTGCGCATCGACGTCCTCCGGCGCTTCGGATACTACAGCACCGAGTCCAATGGCCACCAGTCCGAGTACCTGCCGTGGTACCGGAAGCGGCCGGACGAGATCATGGACTGGATCGACCTGTCCCATTGGATCAACGGCGAGACCGGCGGCTACCTCCGCCTGTGCAGCGAGCGGCGGGACTGGTTCGAGACTGACTTCCCCGTCTGGCTTGAGGCCGAAGACCCCCCCATAGGCCCGGAAACGCGCAGCAGCGAGCACGGAAGCTACATCATCGAGGCCATGGAGACCGGCCGCACTTACAGGGGCCACTTTAACGTTCGGAACGGCGGCGCCATCTCAAACCTGCCAGACGACTGCGTCGTGGAGGTTCCCGGCTACGTCGACCGAGGTGGCATTCGCATACCCAGGGTGGGCGAACTGCCCATGGCCTGCGCCGCGACCTGTATCGCCTCCATCAACGTCCAGCGCATGGGCAAAGAGGCTGCGCTGCGCGGTGACGTGTCACTCCTCAAGCAGGCTATGCTGCACGATCCGCTTACCGCGGCCGTGTGCAGCCCCGAGGAGGTGTGGCAGATGGCCGATGAGATGCTCGTAGCGCAGTCACGCTGGCTCCCACAGTACGCGGACGAAGTACCGTTGGCGAGCGAGCGTATGGCGAAAGCTGGTCACCTGAGTGTTCGGAACGGCGAGGGTGCGGCCCGGCTTAGGATGCGCACAGTAGACGAGCTGCGTGCTGCCGAGGCAACTGAACACGGCCTGCTACGAATGCGCCGCTAATCTGCGAAAGACTCTGCCGGCGAGTAGCTATATGCTGATGGTCCTGAGTGTCGATTTCCCCGGCGCCTTCGCTATCGAGAGCCGTAGACTAGGTTGGGGAGCCACAGGGCGATCTGGGGGAAAGCGAGCACAATGCCTGTGACAACGGCTATGCAGGCCATGAATGGCAACACGCCTATCCACACGTCCTTTGATGGTGCTCTCCTTCACCATCTCGTTCGCAATCTCAGCCTGTTCGCGGTCCACGCCCTGGCGGACTCCGTGCATCACGTAGAGGTTGATGCCCTTCGGTGGATTGATTAGCGCCGCCTCCACGAGCAGCACCACGATGACGCCGAACCGGACCAGGTTCACCCCTGCCTGGTGAAGCGCAGGCAGCAGCACCGGAATGGTCGTGACCATCATCGCGAAGCTCTCCATGAAGGTGCTGAGCAGCAGATAGAACACCACCAGGACCAGCACGAGTTGCCATTCGTTCAGGTCAAGGTCCGAGATTAGCTCGGCAATCTGCTGGGAAATGTCCAGCCTGGGAAACGTGAAACTCAACGTGAGCACGGCCAGCAGGATCAGGAAGATCATCCCTGTGGTGCGGACCATGGAGATGAGTGAGTCTTGGATCATCAGAAAGTTTCGCTTGGCAGCCGCCCATGCCCCTTCGCCGGAGGGCATCCCGGCAGTGCGCAAGGTCTCCTGTGTGCTCTTGGTGAAGAGACTCGTCAGGCCTGTGCGCCTCACCAGCCCGCCCAGAATCGGAGTGGTAATCTCGTTAGAATTCAGCAGGACTGCTAGGACAAAGGCGCCCGACACGCCGAACGCCGACGCCTCGGTCGGAGTTGCGATTCCGGCGTAGATTACGCCTAGCACAATGCCTATCAACGCAACGACGGGCAGGAGATTGATGGTACCGAGCAGCCTCAGTCCCCAGCCGTCCCAGGTCGTAAAACTTTCGCCCTGCTCGCGAGGGGCCATCCCGCGCCAAATCACCGAGAGTACGCCGATCATCACCATGAAGGACAAGGCCAACAGTAGGCCCGGCAGGAACCCTGCCATGTATAGTCGCCCGATAGACTCGTCCACGATCTCGCCGCCGCCCATCATGACGTGCAGTCGAGGAAGCCACTTCTCGGCAAGTGTTCCGAGCATCATTTGATTTGCGTGACCACAAGCAGGGTAAGCCCCGTTGCGACCGCGGCTTTTCGAATGTACAGCGGCACTAGCGGATAGGCGGTCGCAACCACACCCCGCTCAAAGTTGTCGATGACGTTCCCCCACATTTTCCAGGCCGTAACGCCGCTGAAGAACGCTATCGCCAATAGGGCGACCCAGTCGGCGATTGCCCGAATTGCCGGCTTCATGTAGGGCAGCAGCATGTCGATCCGCACTTGTGCGCCGGACCGCAGAGAATAGGCTAGGTTCCAAGTTGCGGCCAACGCGAGCACGTAGCCGCTGATGGAATCTTGCCTCGGATGTGTGCCCAATCCAGGTTCTGAACTGTCACCTGGTAGGTGATGAAGAACGCGAGGAGAAGCAGTCCTACGCCGCCAATGTAGCCTAGCAGGTAACACAGCCGATCCGTCATGCGAGTAACTGCCCGGAAGCTCAACAAGAGACCAAGCGCGAGGGTACTTCGTCTTCTAGAGGATGGCGGGATAGTGGCATTCATTAGTCCACCCGCTCAAGTGAAGTGCTCAGAAGTCCCGCGCATCGGAGGGCGCTGGCGGCGGACCGATTGCGGGCGGAAGCTTCGGCCGTGTTCCCGGCCCGTGGTTCTAGATCTATTGAGCTCTTGGGCCTTTTGTGATCGGTACCTGTTTGACCGAGCCGTCCTCATTGATCTGCAGTCCGTTGTAAGGACTTGCCTTCTCGTTGTATGTCACCACTATGTCCGCACCTCTTCCAGGGTATCCAAGGCGCTGCAGCCAGCCGGGGAGCACGTAGTCAGGTACTACTACCGTCTGTATGTGGCTGACGATTTCATCGGAGAACTGAACCCTTTTCACACCCAGGGCCTGATTGATCTGCGGCGCAACGAGGTTCTGGAAAGGAGCGAGCCGATGCGCCTCTAATTCAGTCTTAGCTCCTTCTACAATGATTATCTGTTGTAGGTCGGTCGGAATCCTGTTCCACACATCCTTGTTGATGACGTTATTCGTGTACCCAAAGCCCACCAACGGTCCGTTCATATAATCCGCTATCTCATATAGGCGGTCCGACAACGCCAGGAAGGCTGTGGTCGCCACGGCATCCACGAATCCGCGCTCCTGGCGGGTGTAAAGCTCGGCCGGACCTGGGAACACCGGCTCGGCGCCTATGCCAGTGAAGAAATCGGAGAGGGAAGACGAATGTGAGCGAATCTTAAGGTCTTGGAAGTTATCCAGAGACTGTATGGCCTTGTTGCCAAAGAACCACTGGTCCGGACCGGCAAACCAGTTGCGGTTCAGGACCTGGCTGCTCCCCGTGGCGTCGTACATTATTCGGTCGATGTCAGGAGCAAGACCGGTCAGCATGAGATAAGAAGATTCCCAGTCGCTCGCAGCACCCCAAAGCGACTGAATCTCTAGGGCAGGGAGTACTCCCGCGACGTAGCCGGTGAAGATGACGTAGCCGGTGAAGATATTGACCATGTCAAGCGTGCCATTGCTTACCTGGTCCAAAGTCTCAGGTCCGGACAATCCCAGCTCGACAAACGAGACCACGGAGAGCTTGACTTGGCCGTTAGTTCGGGACGCCAAGTTGGGGGACCAAAAGGCCTGGATCAGCACGCAGGTTGGCAGGTTTCGGTCAATGCAAGTATGCTGGATCTCAATGTTCTCTCCGGAAGAGGTCAACTCGGTAGGGTTGGTCAGGTTGGCCCTTTCTATTAGGTTCTGGTAGTACTCGCTTGTGTAAATGAATGTGTGTCCGGGAATGCCCATGGCCTGGACGCCAATAGGCGAAGCTGTGGGGCACCTTGGAGGTACTGCTCCTCGGACGCTTGGAACATGAGACCCTCGTGCGGGGGCAGGCCGACCAACTGCATCGGGTCGCCGGCAAATACAGCGCCAGGCCCGCTGGCGTGCTCAGCGGCATACTCGGCCAGTTTCGCTGCATTGTTGGACATGACCGGTGTCGTTTCAGGTGTAGCCGCCGCCTCGGGCGAGGGCGTGAGTTCCGGGGGAGTGGCCTCGGCTACAGAGGTGGGTTCTGCTTCCGTGGAGGTTGACTTGGCCGCGCTGGTAGTCTCTGCCGTTTGTGTTGGTTCCGGCGTGGCGTCAACTGCCGTGGACTCCGGCTCATCGCCGCCGCATGCCGCAAGTGCGAGGGTCAATGTCAAGAGGGCGAAGGTGACGGCGCTAAGGGGAAGACGCAGGCAATTCACTCTGGAGGCTCCGATCAGTTTCGATACTCAGTCAAAGTTCTGTCAATCGGACGCATGCTAGTTTTCGAACATGTGCAGGTCAAACCGATTTGCCACAGAGGACTCCTTTGGACTCGTCTGCAGGGAGCTATAGGCTCAGAGGAAAGCCGCCCGAGAACCACCCAGAGGGAAGTGTGATGTTCGTTGACACTGGGTTCCGGTGGTGAATACAATTTCTGGACACCGTTTCTTTGTGGGGCTGTAGCTCATCTGGGAGAGCGTCGCGTTCGCAATGCGAAGGTAGGGGGTTCGAGTCCCCCCAGCTCCACTTCCACCCCCTCTTACGCACCTTCATGGGGCCCCATGGCGTCTCAATAAAACCTTTGTAGTATCTGAGCACTGTCTCATTAGGGTACAACAGGCGTCATGCGGAGTCAGGGCATCGCGGGCCTCGTGTGGTACATAATGTGGTACACTTCCGGCCACACCACAGGAAGGAGAGACGTCATGGCCAAGCTATCCGATGCCAGGGTAAAGGCGCTCAGGTCTGTTGGACGTTACGGCGACGGAGACGGCCTCTACCTAAATGTCAGGTCCGGCGGGTCGAAGTCATGGATACTCCGTGCCATCGTAGACGGACGGCGCACCGACATCGGCCTTGGTGGTTACCCCGCAACGGGCCTCGCACAGGCCCGCGTGAAGGCGTTGGAGATCAAGTCCTCCATCGCTGATGACAGGAACCCGACGTCCGACAGGAGCAGGGCCACCATACCGACGTTCTCAGAAGCGACGAGAATTGTGCTGGACATGAATCGTCCCAAGTGGAGGCTGACAAGCACCCCACCGTGTGTCTGCAGTCGCTGAAGCGACATGCGATGCACAAGATCGGGAAGGTGCGCATCGACCGTATAGATCAGGCTGACGTGCTAGAAGTGCTCAAGCCGATCTGGACAGAGATACCCGAGACCGCACGCCGGGTCAGGCAGCGGATGCGTACGGTGTTCCGGTGGGCAATGTCCCACGGTTACATCGATCACAACCCTGCTGGAGAGGCAATCAACGGAGCGCTGTCGCCGATGCCCAAGGTGAAGGCGCACCTGCGTGCGCTTCCGTACTTGGAGGTTGGAGAGGCTCTGAAGGCCGTAGAGGCGTCTCCGGCCTCGTTGTCGTCGAAGCTGTGTTTTCGGTACCTGGTGCTGACGGCTGCTCGGAGCGGAGAGGCGAGGGGCGCCGTGTGGGAAGAGGTGGGCCTTGAGCGTGATACGTGGACGATCCCTGCTGACAGGATGAAGGGAGGAGAGGTGCACAGGGTGCCGCTGAGCCGTCAGGCATTGGAAGTGCTCAGAGAGGTCCGCGTCCTGCGCGACGGTTCCGATCTCGTTTTCCCGTCTCCGACCTTGGCAGGCCGCGAGCTGTCCAACATGACGTTAACGAAGATACTGCGGGCGACGGGGCTTGCCGAGAGAGCGACGTGTCACGGGTTCAGGACGTCCTTCAGGACATGGACGCTGGAGCAGACGGACGCGCCGTGGGCGGTGGCCGAGGCCGCGCTTGCGCACGGACTGGGAAACCAGGTGGAGAAGTCATACGCTCGGTCCGACCTGTTCGACAGGAGACGGGATCTGATGCAGGCATGGGCCGACTACATCCTGCCCACGTAGGGGTCTGGGAGGACAGGAGGCGCCCGGCGGGCGACCGAAGACACATTTCGCTTGGTGTCCTGTCTCATCGTGCGTCTGCACTGTCCTCATTGGCTGGAGGAAGACCGGCAATCCATGCCATGATATCGCTTTCCCTCCATGCGACCGAGTTGGGTCCTGTCCTCACCGACTGAGGGAACAGGCCCTCTTTCATGTGCCTGTAGATTGTCTTATCGCTGAGCCCCACGATTTCCAGGACATCCCAAATTCGCAGCAGCCGGTCCCTGCAGTTCCTGACGTCGTCCCCACCATAGCGGCGTGCCATCGATGGGAAAGCGACCACTGCCTTGAGAAACCCCTTGGTCGGCACTGGCCCCGATCGAAGTACGAGCAATCCACCGGACTGAGGCGCGGCCCCCCGAGTGTCCTCCACTGCAGAACCGCTTGGGCATCGACCTGTTTCGCCTCCGAGACCGGAAGCTGGGCCGTCTGACTCAAAGGCGGTCTGTGATGTTTCTCATGTTGTTCCTCCTGGTCGTTGTCGGCGCCTTGGCGCTGCCCATGCTCGAAGTCTCAATTGCGATCCGTTGCTAAAGTCGTCAGGGAAATGTTGCGCAGCGCACTCCAGGTCTGTTCTGTTGGCGCGCCAGCGTTAGGTGATGGCTGCCTTTATGAGACATGAAAGCCCCGGGAGAGTTGGCGTCCATCTCGAAAGGACTCGATGCCAGAAACACGTCATCGACTTGAGGCACAACCCCGGTTACATGGTGCGTCCACGTCAGCGGCGGCGATTTGCCATCAGTAAGCCGCCGGCGCGTCGTCGATCGGGTTGCGCCGAGGGCATGATTACAACTGTCCGCCGTCAGCGGGCATTCCATTTGCACTCTGCCTTCAGGCCATTCAGGGCCGTCGGCATTTTTCAGCGAGCGCTTGCCGAAGCTGCGTAATTCTCGAGCTAGCGGTCGACACTTCTGTGGCTTCAATACAGCATCTCCGAGTCCACGATAGAATCCCAGAAAGCAGAATTATTGAAACTAGTCAAAACTCACCGGAAGTTACCCCAAAAGTCTGCCCAAGTGCGCATACAACCGGGCAAATCGCTGGTTCTGCGGTTTCACCTCCGACTTCAGGGTGGGCTTCAAGGCGCCACCGCCGGAGAAGGGCGAGGGCGATCGAAGCCGCGTCCGTGAGCATGTGACCGGCGTCGGCGAGCAGAGCGACGCTACCGGGCAGGAAGTCACATATCACGTCAGTAATCACGTAGCCGCCTATCAGGCTGAAGGCTGTATAGCCTTTACCCTCTGGCCTCCCAGAGATCTTGGGGGTGGTCGTGCTGGCCGTGACAGTGAAGACTATGGCCAACGTTGTCATTCTCGCCAGAGTGATGTCAGGCGCAACCGATGCGGTATCGATAACATTAGCCGGCGATGATGTGCCGGATGTGATCGTCAGTTTCGAGCAGGCAGCCTACTTGGTCGACGAGGGCACCACCACCATTGCGACTACGCTCGGCGCTTCCCCAAAGCATACACTCGCCATACCGGTCGCTAGTAACGAGCATGGCGAAGCAACGACCGCCGACTACTTAAACGTGCCCGACAGCTTGACCTTCGGTTCGGGTGACGCTGAGCAAAGCACCACCTTCACCGCAGCCCAAGACTCAGTGGATGACGATGGAGGGTCGGTGAAACATACTTTCGGGACACTTCTCGAGGCTGTAATACCGGAGAAACAATGACAACGAAACGCTGCGTTACTCGTGGGTGGTCGATCTGCCAACGAGCCGAAGGCTAGATTGACTGACTGGACTCAGTTCGAGCTATGCATCGCCCTTTGAGATGCGGTCGTTGGTAGCCCGTAGTTCTGCCGCAACGCTAATTCTAAGTCCGCTGGGATGGACCTACCTGAACAGAGTGGAGTTGGACTTCAGCCGGCCGGGGAAGCCCACGGACAACGCCTTCACTGAGGCATTCAATGGTCGATTTCGACAGGAGTGCCTGAACGAGAACTGGTTCCTGTCCCTGGAGGACGCTGTGGGTAAGGTGGAATCCTGGCGAAGACACTACAATGGCGAGAGATCCCACAGTGCGCTGGGAAACCTGTCGCCTCGAGAGTTTGTCGCATTGGGTACATAGGCAGATTGACCCGAAAGACTCGCACTCAGACTGGTACAGGAAATGGGGCAAGACTGTTGTTGGTCTACGATTCGGTCCTAGCTAACTGTTTAGCGAAAATGTCCATCCATGAAGGATGTGACATTGAAACAGCAAGAACTAGCGAGACTGCACGTGCTTAACAACGTCCTGGAGTACCAGACCCCCGTTGGTCAGGCTGCCGAGATTCTTGGGGTTAGTGAGCGCCGTACCAGGCGGCTTCTCAATGCTTACCGAAAGGAGAGAGCGGCCGCCCTGGCCCACGGGAACCGGGGACGCCGGCCTCACAACGCCGTCCTGGATGCCCAAGCTGCGGCGGTTGTGCGGCTGGCCAGCACCAAGTACGCGGGTACCAATCACACTCATCTGGCCGAACTGCTCCGAGAACGGGAGGGCATGGACCTGAGCCGCCCCACTGTGCGCCGCATCCTGGCCAAGGCCGGGATCGGCAGCCCGCACAGCCGCCGATCCCAGCAGCACCGGGTGCGACGGAAGCGTATGGCCCAGGAGGGAATGCTGGTGCAGGTTGACGGTAGCCATCACCGTTGGCTGGGGAACGGAGGGCCTAGGATCGCGCTGTTGCTAACTGTCGATGACGCCACAGGCACCGTGCCCGCAGCAATGTTCAGCGAAGAGGAGGACACTCCGAGCTACTTCCTGCTAATGAACAAGCTGATCCAACAGTGTGGAATACCCCTCGCCATTTACAGCGACCGGCATCCAGTCTTCAAGTTCACCGGCGATACCAGCCGTTACCCGGCGGGGCCAACCCAGTTCGCCCGGGCAATGGAGGAGTTGGGAACCCGGCAGATCTTCGCCGGATCGCCCCAGGCCAAGGGCAGGGTGGAGCGCGCTGCCGGCACGTTCCAGGACCGGCTGGTCAGCGAACTGCGCTTGGCCGGCTCCGCGACCATCGCTGAGGCCAACGAGGTCCTGGATAACTTCATCCCGCGATTCAACGAGAGGTTTGGTGTGCAGGCCGAGCAGGATTGTCCTGCCTACCGTTGCCTGGAGCAGTCAGTGTCTCTGGACCGGATCCTGTGCTTCAAACATCGACGGAAAGTGTCCAGGGACAACACGGTCAAGTACAAACGGCGCACCCTGCAGCTGTTGCCTGGCATAACTCGTCCGACTTACGCCGGGGTGCAGGTCGAGGTCCAGAAGGACCTCGACGGCCAACTCCTCATGCAATATCAAGGACAAACTATCCCCTCTCAGGAGGCACCGCCACGCCCGGCCCAGCTGAGGGAAAATGCGGCGGCTCTTCCGGAAAGCTCCGGACTGGCCCGCGGCATCAATGGCGCCGGAGACCGGTGGGACTCCCACCTGGCGACACTGGAAACAGGCGAGATAGACCGGGACTTGAGGTCCCACAAGTCCCGGGCGAAGCAACATCTGATTCCCACCGCTCGCCAGAGGGCACTCTGGGAGAAGGTGCAGCAGGCCAAGCGCAGAGGCCTATCCCTCAGGGCGATGGCTCGCGAGCTGGGCATTCACAGAAACACCGTCCGCAAGTACGCCTTGGCCGAAAGTCCACTACTCAGGAAGAAGAAAAGAGTAACCGGAATGCAACAGGCTCAGAGGGATGCATCTACCTGAATGGACATTTTCGCTGGACATCGACACAAGACCACGCCTTGAACCGTCGTTGAATTACTAATCTAGTAGGACCAAATAGACGGCACACCAGTATTCCGAATGGCGCAAGTAAACGAAAACATCCTCTATCAACCGGATGAGCGGCCAAGCCATCCGGCATCTCTGGCCCACGGATTCCAGAGTGTCATGACCCGCATGGCGGCAATGGCAGCCACGGCATCGATCATCGCTGTTGCGGGCGGACAATCCCAGGACTATCTGTCCTGGATTTTCTTTTCGGCCCTCGTGGTCTGTGGAATTGGCACAATGCTGCAGACCTTTCGATTCTGGAGATTCGGGTCGGGATACTCTCTCGGTGTAGCTTCCTCATCCACCTTCATCGCCATCTGTATCACGGCGCTGTTAGCCGGCGGCCCGGCGTTGCTGTCGAGCCTGATTGTCGCTTCGTCGTTGATACAGTTTTTGTTCATCTCCCGGCTCTCTTTGTTGCGGCGTGTCATCAGCCCGCTGGTTGCCGGAACGGTCCTCATGTTGCTGGCCTCGACGATAATAACTGTCGTACTCGGCAGGCTTTCTGATTTGCCGGAAGGCGCCCCCCCGGCGGCGGCGGCCATCCTGGCAGGAACGACTCTGTCCATCCTGATGGTGTTTAGGCTGTTCGCGTCGCCCAGGTGGCAACAATGGGCCCCGGTCATTGCGATCGTGGTCGGGTGCGCAATAGCGGCCCCGATCGGCGCCTACGACTGGCAGCACGTCGTGGATGCTTCCTGGATTGGTTTTCCAGATTTTGCCTGGCGCGGATTCGACCTCAGCTTTGGCGCAACCTTCTGGGGGCTTTTGCCTGGGTTCGTAATAGTTAACATGGCTACCACTATCAATTCAATCAGCGAGACCGTTGTCATTCAGCAGGTGGCCTGGCGCAGGCCTCGGGCCACTGACTTCCGCGTAGTTCAAGGGGCCCATTACCTACTGGTGTTGACCAATATTCTGGCCGCGGTCCTGGGCACGCTTCCCAATAGAATAGGATCGGTCAATTCCGCTCGGGTTATGCTCACCGGTGTTGCTTCGCGCCACATGGGGATCTATGGAGGCCTGATTCTGATAGCAGTAGCGTTTTCTCCAAAACTGATCGCGCTGGCTGTCGCCACTCCACGCCCTGTATTGGTGGCGTACATGATCTTTATGCTGTCGGCCCTCTTTGTGCAAGGAATGAGGACCGTTTTCAGGGACGCCATAGACAATCGAAAAGCCGCTGTAATTGGAGTGTCCCTCTGGATAGGCATCGGTTTTCAGAACCAGGTGATTCTGCCCGATCTGTTGACTGGAACGTTGGGGACTCTGCTCAACAACGGTGTGACAACCGGCTCGGTCTGTGTGATTTTGCTCACTCTGCTGATGGAGTTCACTTCCAGGCGTCGCAGGCGATTGAATGTGGCCATGAACTTTTCGTCGTTACCCAGAATTGATGCCTTTCTCCAAGAATTCGCTACAAGCGCAGGCTGGAACGAGGCATCAATAGACCGGCTCAGGTCGGCCGGGGAGGAAACTCTGTCGAGCTTGCTATCGCAGGACGGGGGGCCTAAAGAGGATGCCGGGAAACGCCTCATGCTCGCTGCCCGTCGTTCTGACGCCGCTATTGAGATGGAGTTTGCAGTGACAACCGATGGCGGGAATCTGGAGGACAAGCTGGCCTATTTGAAGGAACAGCCTCAGATACAGAACGAGCGTGAGATATCCTTCCGCCTTTTGAGTCATTACGCATCTTCAGTTCAGCACCATAAGTACCACGACATAGACATTGTTACGGTGCGGATCAACCCGTCGCCGTAGTGGAGTCAGAGGCTGGCCAGTCGCACTGCCCGGTAGAATTGGCCGATTCGCTCATGCGTGGCATGTCCCCAATTCCATCAGGGAAATGCGGGGCGACGATTCCCGCTGATCCTGTTGCCTCACCAGAGAATGTTACCGAAGATTCAGCGGTTTTCAATTGACGCCAACGAGTCCGATGTCACTCAGTTGCACCTCATTGATCTCCCTGTTTTCGACTGAATCATACACAGGCTGTTTGGCCATCACGCCACGCCACTGTCTGACCCTGCGCTGAAGTATCCGGAGCCGACGCTTTCAGTGACGTTCCGGGTCGCGCCGGATCAGCCGGTCCATCAGTTCCACGGCAGTGGAGTCCGGTTGCTCCTGAAGCCAGCTCAGTATCCCGCACGATGCCTCCTCGAACGTGTCCACTCTGGTTCGCTATGTGCGAGGGCCACTGGCCATCCGTGTGTGTGTCGGACGTACTTCACCCTGTCTCCACAGGTCAAGCTGCTGCCGTTCCGGGTCTTTGCCAGGAGCCTTCGTTTCTGGTCGTTGATCGACATCACAGTTGGCCTAAGTGCCGGCTCCCGGATCATGGTTGATCTTGCCCGAGATGAGGGCTCAACTCTCGGTTTGCCTTCGAAACTGATCCAACCAAAATGATAGTCTTGTTGGATGTGGCTTGCCCCACTCTTGTAACGCTTGCTACGTTTGACTGACAAGGACTTGCCTTCCATTCAGAATAGGCCCGGTTAATCTGGGACAACAAAGCCCGTCGCTAGACCCCCTTTTGAGTTACGGCGTCGTAACCCCTTTACGACGGTTGTGATCTAAAGCTAATGGACGGCGCACGGCCAGCGTATCGACCACCGTCGCTGGACGTTCGTTTGCGGCGGCGGTTCGAGCGAAGGTTGCCCACCCCCACTTGGCAAGCTCGTCGTGGTGAGCGTCGGCACTTTTTGAACTTCACTGGTTCAGATGGGGCGGCTCCGGTCACATTCCCTTCAATGGCGTCCCAGCGCACCGAAGGGTGGAGACGGGTCCGGCGGTCCCACGTTAGAGGATGATGGCCGCGCTCACTTCGCCGACGTGTCTTCAGATTGAAGGGCAGCGCCTTTGCCTTCCGCTACAGATTCTCCAGACGCAAAGATGTAAGTCGGAAGCGCTCTGCCGAGCGGTACGAGGTTTCTTGAGGCCCAATAAATCGTCGAATTTTGGTGCGCGAAAACTCTCATGGAAATCATTGGTTTCGAGTGCCGCATTCGTTTGACGAGTGGTGGTGCACCATTAGTAGACTTTCCAAATCTTACGAGGGTGAGGGAAGCGATGTCACTTACAAACCACCTGGATGACAGAAAGAGCCCGATTGGGCGGTTCCTTCGCAATCAGTTTCCGAACACTCGGACGTTCTTGGCGAACCCACGTAAGCAACTAAGGGGAGCGTGCAACATCGGACCAAAGACACGTGACCAGTATCCGTGGTCCACAGTTGGTGTTGCTCTAGACTACAGGATCCGGTACTACTTCGCGGTTACGCCGATTACCGAGCTTGTTGCCTACAGAGGGGCGGAGTTACTCTCGGGCACGCAAGTAGACAAAACTGCTGGTCGTCGGCTCGCCGAACGACGAACTGGCCGCAAGATCACCATAGTCGACTTAGGTACGGGCCAGCCGGTTGGTGTTTATCTTCCCGACCGTAATGGTGCTGTCACACTGGATGAAGGCGTGTCGATTCTTGAGATCATGGAATTGGGGCGGAAGGCGGCCGAAGGCAGTGTAGAAGCTCACCATGACAGCGCTCCGCAACTAGGTAACCGATTCGGAGACTTCTTTTCCCGCCTCTATGCTCTAACGGAACGCAACTCACCTGTAGCCACGAGACTGACTCGATGCGAAGAGGATGAACTCAATCGCTACTGCTTTGTGTTAGCTCAATTTGAAGAGGTGGCAAGAACGGGCAGGGCAGACGGCATGTCTGCGGAAGGCGATTGCCTCGACGCCGAGTCTCTGATTGATCTGGCGAAGCCTCATTGGATCGACGACCTTACAGAACTGTCCTGGAGATTCTACGATCGATTCAACCACCTGTTGGGACTACCCCATGTGCTCAACCCAAGATTCGATGGTTCAGCTGCCGTAGGAGGGGCAGACGCTGACATGATAGTCGGCGGTACGCTGATTGAGATTAAGACCACGATTCGGCGAGAGATCCCTAGCAACTGGATTTGGCAATTGCTCGGATACACGCTGCTTGACTATTCCGACCTCCATCATACCAACGGCGTTGGTCTGTACATGGCTCGACAGGGCTTGCTGATTGAATGGGACCTGGAAGAAGCCATACGGGAACTGACTTCAGGAGAGTCGACTAACATCGGGAGATTGCGAGCCCAGTTCAAGGAACTGATGTAGGGGCCAGCCTCTCGGCGCCGGTAGATCGGTGGGTAATGTACCGTTCGTGGTGCGGTTGCTGCGGTCGTAGTCCGCCATGAACTTAGTGGCGGATCACTCAACTCCAATCCCCAAGGAACTCTGACCGCCAGCCTGGCTTCGAGTTGTCGGGTACGTAAATGCAGACACCGGTTCTATGTGCCTCTCCGGCGCGAGTTGAGTGTGGCGCATCCGTCGCATCTCCAAGGCGCACTGCGCTCCCCAACCTAGTCATTTCCCTCATCGGCCGCATCGTTATCTTTCCTCTTGCGGCGCTGTCTCTTTAGCTCAGCCTGCGCCTCTCGGCTGGGGAACAGCCCGATTTCAATGGCCATAGTGTCGTCGCCTCATTCCTCTTGTTCAGCCATTCCAGCTGTTCAGGAGGTAAGTTCGGTGAGCGGAATGGATTGTCCGTCCACCTGGAATGCGCCTTCCGTATGCCACCCTGCTTGTCCTGAGCGTCTTCAGTCACGCGGTCTCTCCCTCATTTCATCTCTTGCCTACTTGAGAGGATTGCTCTCATGGTCGGTGACAGGCTCCTCGCAGCTTGGGCTATAGTCTACAGGCGCCCACTTGCCAATCGGCGCACTGGATCCAAGATTTCGGTGAAGTGTCTCATGCGCGGTTTAGCTATCCCTCCTGGACTAGTATCGCGCCCTCATGCAATCGGTCGGCCAAGCCAGTGATCTCGGTGCTCATGGCAAGCCGTCTCCGCCATTCGGGCGGGATTTCTGCGACGCCATAGTGGGCCCGGCAATCTGCCCGTAGATCGCGCCGGTAGTATCGGCATCGTCCCCAAGGTTCACTACGAGCAGGGCTCCCTCTTCAAAGTCCTCGGTGTTGTGGAAGGCCCACAGCATCGCCTCCAGAGTTTCCACAAAATATCCGCCGCCCCTGACCTCACTGCGACTCTTACTCTTGAAGGACCCGTCGGAGATTGCAGCGATCTTGTCGGCCAATGGTCTCTCGCCCCATGGGTGGTCCTGGAACTGTCCGCACTCCGGCCTATGGCCTCGGCGGGTTCTCCCGCAAAGTACATGGGTACAGGAGCGAGCCTCATCAGTGACCCGTTACCAGCCTCAAAGGGATCGCTGGAACCGGCATACGGGTCCTCGGAGTTCTCAACAAAGCGCGACAACGCGTTCGCTGTGGTGATGCCTATGTCGAAACAGTATCCGTTGGACGATAGATAGCCGTCCTGCCACCAGCGGACGTATCGCTGCATCTGATCGGCTGCGTCAAACCCACACCGTTCGATCAAACTCGTGGCAAGGCAGAGCGCCATTGAGGTGTCGTCGGTCCATTGGCCCGGCTCCAGATCGAATGGCCCGCCGCCCACCATGTCGTCGATCGGCTCAACCTCGTTGCGGGACATAAACTCCAGGGTGGTGCCGAGCGCGTCGCCCGCGGTCAATCCCAGAAGGCACCCGCGGAAGCGGTCTCGGGTAGTAATCTCATTCATGATTTGATCTCGCTCCAATCGCGAACATAGGCTCTCTGCTTGTGAGTTTCCGGGGTGTCCCACAGAGGGTGGGCTTTAGGTTCCCCGCCCACGCGGGGATAGACCGAAGACGATGAAGACGGTCGGGTGCCTCCTGGCGATTGACACTTCTACCAGCGACTCCTGGCGGTCGGCAAGCCGAAGAAGGTGGTCCTCACCGCCTGCATGCGTAAGCTGCTCGTCATACTCCACTCCATGCTCAAGTCGCGCCCTCCCTAGCGTGCAGAGCATGCCAGAACCCCGGCACTTGTCGGTTGCAACTCTTGAAGTTCAATACGGTTGCTTGACATTCGACTGAAGCCAAGCCACTCTTGCGCCACAACCACGTACTCTCGTCTGTCCAGAGGAAACCTGAAACGCGTAGCGCCTGAGAGTACTCTACAGGCGCAAGGACAGCTCGAATACAGTACTGCCTACAGTCAACTCTGGCCCACCACGGTTTACGGTAGATACCACTATCTTCGAAATGTGGATGGGCAACCTGTCAAAGCACACAGGACTAGCGATTTCTGTATTGTGACGGTTGGCGCCACCAATCGGACAAGTCGAGAACCTTCAGTTCTCTGAGACGGCTGGATTGGATGTGGGAGACGGTTCTGCCATATCGGTTCACCCCCACGTGCGAGGGGACGGCCAGTCGACGCCGGCCGCCGGCACGCTCTACGCAGGTTCACCCCCACGTGCGTGGGGACGGCGCCAGATACAGGACATTCGGCAGAATCTTGGCCGGTTCACCCCCACGTGCGTGGGGACGGCCCGTCGGTTCACCCCCACGTGCGTGGGGACGGCGACGCATCAAGCCATGCGCTGTCGGAACTTGCCGGTTCACCCCCACGTGCGTGGGGACGGCCAACGCACTGACGGACTTTGTTTTCAACGCCCCGGTTCACCCCCACGTGCGTGGGGACGGCGCATTGACCGCCCGGCGGTACACGTCACTGACCGGTTCACCCCCACGTGCGTGGGGACGGCTTCGCTATCGACGAGCTCGCCCTGGTGCTTCCCGGTTCACCCCCACGTGCGTGGGGACGGCGGCGCGTGCGGGTTCCTCGTCCATGCCGATTACGGTTCACCCCCACGTGCGTGGGGACGGCTTCGCGGGGCGCCACGTCTTTAGGGTTCCGTCCGGTTCACCCCCACGTGCGTGGGGACGGCGATGGCCTGGGCGAGCTCCTGCGCCGCGCGCTCGGTTCACCCCCACGTGCGTGGGGACGGCTACTTACCTACCACTCGACCCTTTTTATGGGCCGGTTCACCCCCACGTGCGTGGGGACGGCTCATCAACAGCAGATACTCGCCCGGCCCCATGCGGTTCACCCCCACGTGCGTGGGGACGGCGAGGAGTCGTTCATCGTGACGGACACGACATTCGGTTCACCCCCACGTGCGTGGGGACGGCCGGCTGCTGCTGAGGCTATCGCGCGCTATCGGCGGTTCACCCCCACGTGCGTGGGGACGGCCTCACGATACCTGGATAGCGATGCGTATCCGTCGGTTCACCCCCACGTGCGTGGGGACGGCGATCGGACGCGGGATACCTGTGCGGCTAGGTTCGGTTCACCCCCACGTGCGTGGGGACGGCTGGATACAGGTCGAGGGCAGCGAAGGGCTCGCCGGTTCACCCCCACGTGCGTGGGGACGGCTCGATGTGAGTGAAGCAAAGCGGGAGCGCGTACGGTTCACCCCCACGTGCGTGGGGACGGCCTGAAGACGGAAAGAGCCTATAGGGTGAATCTCGGTTCACCCCCACGTGCGTGGGGACGGCGCGGCCTCTGCCCAGCGCCCCACGAGGAGCGGCGGTTCACCCCCACGTGCGTGGGGACGGCGAGGCCCGTGAGCTGCTCAACGATGACATCCACGGTTCACCCCCACGTGCGTGGGGACGGCTCGATGCCCCTCGCGACGCGCTCCGCGTTGACGGTTCACCCCCACGTGCGTGGGGACGGCGCGCAGGCCCACAGCCTCGACATGGCTGGTGGTCGGTTCACCCCCACGTGCGTGGGGACGGCCGCTCCCCTTTAGCCACTTGACGTTCGGGTACGGTTCACCCCCACGTGCGTGGGGACGGCAAGGGAGCCCGGTGCGAAAGCACCCGGCTCTACGGTTCACCCCCACGTGCGTGGGGACGGCGCGGCGTAGTACGCGGCCTTCCGTGCGCGTTCCGGTTCACCCCCACGTGCGTGGGGACGGCTTGAACGGCTTAGGGGTGATCGCCGACGCGCCCGGTTCACCCCCACGTGCGTGGGGACGGCCGGGTGCCAGCGGACTCGTCGCCGAGTGCGGCCGGTTCACCCCCACGTGCGTGGGGACGGCGTACCAGCGCCCTTCTTAGGCGCAGGGACCTCCGGTTCACCCCCACGTGCGTGGGGACGGCGCCTGGGCATCCGAGGAGTGGGGCCTGGTGGCCGGTTCACCCCCACGTGCGTGGGGACGGCGACCCATTGCCGCCGACAACATAGGCCAATGTCGGTTCACCCCCACGTGCGTGGGGACGGCGTTGGCGGTGTTGCGCGGGGCGTGTTTGGGTTCGGTTCACCCCCACGTGCGTGGGGACGGCCACGGCACCGTCACCGACCGCTGTTGCCGCTCCGGTTCACCCCCACGTGCGTGGGGACGGCGAGTCATACCCAACCACGGACTGTAGGTTAATCGGTTCACCCCCACGTGCGTGGGGACGGCGGCGTCAGGACGGCCCACCGCCACCTGCACGCCGGTTCACCCCCACGTGCGTGGGGACGGCGTTTTCTAGCTCGACCAGCAGGTCGCTCCTCTCGGTTCACCCCCACGTGCGTGGGGACGGCTGCGCCCCCGACGTGCTCGACTGGATTATGACCGGTTCACCCCCACGTGCGTGGGGACGGCCCGAGGCCCACGCCGAAGGTCGACGCTTCAGACGGTTCACCCCCACGTGCGTGGGGACGGCTCGAACAGGCCCTACCGTCGCAGGCGCGGTACGGTTCACCCCCACGTGCGTGGGGACGGCATGAATCCGTCGCCGATGAAACATCGTATCGCCGGTTCACCCCCACGTGCGTGGGGACGGCGGCGGCGGCGTCGGCTTCGGCGTCGGTTTCGGCGGTTCACCCCCACGTGCGTGGGGACGGCCTGTTGCGGTCCATGCGCCCGGCCGGCTTCGACGGTTCACCCCCACGTGCGTGGGGACGGCGCCTTGGGCTGCCTCTCCTTGGCGGCGGCGGCCGGTTCACCCCCACGTGCGTGGGGACGGCGGGGACGTGATGCTGTCCCAATCCGCCCGCGCCGGTTCACCCCCACGTGCGTGGGGACGGCTTGAGGTTCGTGATGGACTGTTGGATGCGGGCCGGTTCACCCCCACGTGCGTGGGGACGGCGGAGAGTGGTTCCTCGACACGTCGCGGGGCCTCGGTTCACCCCCACGTGCGTGGGGACGGCCAGAATGCCGACAATGCGCTAATCGTGGAAGCCGGTTCACCCCCACGTGCGTGGGGACGGCGATGGCACCGTTGCCACGGGCGACATTGCGACCGGTTCACCCCCACGTGCGTGGGGACGGCCCGAGATTTGAATACGATAGTGCGTATGTTTACGGTTCACCCCCACGTGCGTGGGGACGGCTTGTAGCCTTGACTGTCTAGCATGGCTACAACCGGTTCACCCCCACGTGCGTGGGGACGGCTCTTCGATTGTGGCTTTGGGCGACAATTCAATCGGTTCACCCCCACGTGCGTGGGGACGGCGTGATCTGGTCGCCTGACGCTGACCTCTCTGACGGTTCACCCCCACGTGCGTGGGGACGGCGCAGCATTGCCACAAGAGAAAGCACCGTCACCCGGTTCACCCCCACGTGCGTGGGGACGGCGGAATCCAGAAACCAACCATAGCTGATTTGTGCGGTTCACCCCCACGTGCGTGGGGACGGCTCGACCGCTGCACCGGGGCAGCGTCTAGGTACCGGTTCACCCCCACGTGCGTGGGGACGGCGCCTTCCAGATTCCGCCACTGGCTGGCGAGAATCGGTTCACCCCCACGTGCGTGGGGACGGCATGTCTCACGATGGCCAACAACCTCAAACTGCAGGTTCACCCCCACGTGCGTGGGGACGGCCAATGGACGCAGGAACACGGGGCAATGGCCGTCGGTTCACCCCCACGTGCGTGGGGACGGCAAACGTCGACGGTAACACCGGCGCCGGTTGTGCGGTTCACCCCCACGTGCGTGGGGACGGCGTGCAGGATGCCGCCGTAGTCTATGGATGTTCCGGTTCACCCCCACGTGCGTGGGGACGGCAGGTTGTCCTTCTCCTCCTGTGTGAGTGTATGCGGTTCACCCCCACGTGCGTGGGGACGGCCGGCCCTTCAACGTCCTCAAGTCCTCCTGCAACGGTTCACCCCCACGTGCGTGGGGACGGCGAGACAATCGCGTGAAAGTCCGGCTCACACATCGGTTCACCCCCACGTGCGTGGGGACGGCGTTACCAGCCAAGACGAGGACAGCGTACTCGACGGTTCACCCCCACGTGCGTGGGGACGGCGAATACATCTGAGGTGAGACGCTCCTGTACTCCGGTTCACCCCCACGTGCGTGGGGACGGCGGAATTCCATTGTGTCTGGCCCAATCATTCTACGGTTCACCCCCACGTGCGTGGGGACGGCCGGTCGGTCTGGGTTTCGGCGATGTTTATAGGCGGTTCACCCCCACGTGCGTGGGGACGGCTTGGCAGCTTCAGGCGTAGCGACCGCACCTTCCGGTTCACCCCCACGTGCGTGGGGACGGCGCGTCGATTCGCTCAGGGTAAGCATACTGGGCCGGTTCACCCCCACGTGCGTGGGGACGGCCTGAAGCGGGCCACCGCCCTCGCCGCCGACAACGGTTCACCCCCACGTGCGTGGGGACGGCTCGAATATGGTCGCAATTCCGCGTACGTGCCACGGTTCACCCCCACGTGCGTGGGGACGGCGGGTATGCCATCACGCATCATGTCTATCACCACGGTTCACCCCCACGTGCGTGGGGACGGCTCGTCTACAACGCGCAACGGACATTCGTTGATCGGTTCACCCCCACGTGCGTGGGGACGGCAGGTCGTACCTCAGGCCTTCTATTAGCGCCGACGGTTCACCCCCACGTGCGTGGGGACGGCAGCGCCCACGGCGTGCCCCTATTGGCCAACACCGGTTCACCCCCACGTGCGTGGGGACGGCTCGTACTGACACGCGTACTTCACGCGACTGGACGGTTCACCCCCACGTGCGTGGGGACGGCGCCCCCGCCGTATAGATGCGTGAATGTGACCGCGGTTCACCCCCACGTGCGTGGGGACGGCACTGGAATTTGGCCGACCTTTCAGGAGGATTTATACTTGTTCCTGGGGTTGCTGCACGAGTTGAATGCCCTCGAAGTCTCGCACCGACCTCCCAGGCGTGCCCCAAAATCTCAACTCGAAGCCCTGCTCGTTGTCAGCACTATGTACCATGATCCCCCCACCTTTCCCCATTGCCTTGCAAGCTCTCGCCCACAGACGCTCACGCACCATCGCCGAGACTCGACCCACGAAGACCCCCGCTTTCAGTTCCAGGAGCCACTTGGTCAGTTCACCGCGAAGGCCCTGGGACACTCTTTCCAGCATTATGACTACCAATGGTTTCCTCCAACAGATCTGAGTAATTGATCCCACCTTCGACAAGTCCATACTCAGGGTCCCATATGCCTCCGGGCACCGAAAGGTCGGAGTCGAGGGGAGATTCGGATTCCTCACCGGTCTCTACGGTGAGCACATGCTCAATGTCGGACACGATGCGAGCCAAGAGCTTGCTCTTGTAAAAGTAGTCCCGGCATGTCCGGCGAACGGTGCTTTCTAGGCCATCAGTATCGCCCTCAGCGACCGCATGGAATGCGGCGGGCATTGATGTCTCCGTCTTGTAAAGGTCAGCTATGTCATACACAAAGGAAAGCATCTTCCCCGTGTGGACAAATCCGAGGGCCGGAGAATATCCTGCGGAAACGATTGCGGCGTGGCAGACTCCGTACAGGCAGCTATTTGCTGCCGAGAGGGCTCGATTGATGGGATCGGCCGCACTCCAGCGGTCCCGTTTGTATGAACGGCCCTTCCATTCGACACCGGTCTCCCTGCTGAGTCTGGCGTAGGTTTCCCGGACTCGAATACCCTCTTTGCCCCGAACTTGCCGTAGAGTGGTGGACGGATCCAACGATTCCTCGAAGCGCATCTGGTACATCCGAAAGACAACTCGCAACCGGCTTTGTGGATTCGACCAGAGTTTCGCCTGGGCCAGCAGCCGACGTGCAGAGCGCGTCTCACCCATTCCCTGGGCGTAGAAGCGGACTCCCTCCTCCCCGGTCCATAACACGAGGCAACCTGAATCTGCGAGCGTCTTTACGGCGGCATGGGTGATGGTTGTCCCCGGGCCAAGCATCAACGTGGTCAGAGAAGCGCATGGGATTGATGTCTTGCCATTGGCGTCGTGAAGCGCGATTGCCTTGGCGTCCTGGTCTATCCGGCAATGCTCGACGTAGAGGTAGCTCCAACTGTCTCTTACTTTGGGGAGCTCGTGCAAATCCTTGAGCCTCATGTCTACCTCCCAAGCGGGGCCAAGGACAAGAGCCCACAGCCAAATGCTTTGCCGGGCCCGAGTCCCTCTCTGATGGCAAGGCGAAGATTGTCCGGGTCGGTGACTTCCAGAAGCCCTTCGAAGAGGATCCCGGCAAGCGTTACCAGCCTCCCTGTTGTCCTGCCGCGCAGCTTCTCGCTGGTGCCTACCTGGACCGCTGGTGCGTTACTGCCGGGATAGACGGGAACCAAGCGAAAACCCGCCCGGTCCGCTCTGCGTGACAACCACTCGACCTGCTGCGTCTCGGTGCGCAGGTCCACGCGCCTGCCATTGCGGCGCTGTCCGTCTGGGCCGGATTTGGTGTCAATTTTCTTTGTGGGGTTGGCCCGCAGACGAAACCGCAGCACCTGTCCCTTGCGGAAGGCCGCTAGGGCGTCCGAGATTGACTTGGTGGCAGGGTTATGTCCCTCACCGGCCGGATTGAAGAGATAGCCATCGGGCAGGCAACTCCAGTCCGCTTCTTCCCCGGACTGAACGAGCAGCGCTATTCTTTCGCCTCGCTGGTCAATGTCCAGACGATGCAAGACGGCCAGGTCGGCCCGCGCTCCTCCCTGCTCTTTCACCGGGGGGAAGGCGAACATAACGGTGCGGTGCATCTGATGCACATCTCCCAAGTCTCGGCCAGCCTCGCGACTCCTCGGATCAAGTACCAGTCGTGACAAGTACATCGACATCCTCCTCAGCGTCTGAGCGCACAGGGACCTCGCGGTCGCCTGTGCCAAGCTTGCAAAAGTAGCCCTTCACTCGACGTGGAAGGAAGCGACGTGTCTGGAACGAAGCGCAGGTCGGTTGATCCATACGCACCTCCTCGCCGTTGATGTCCTCGATTGACAAGCGGAGCCTGTCTGGTCGGTCTCGAATCACCGGCACATCCACGTCCCACCGCGGCCATGGGTGCTTTGTCAGAGCGTCCTCTAGGCGCTCTCCCTCGCGGAGTCCCTCGGGGACGTAGACCGGCACTCCAGGGATGAAAGCCTTCCGGCCCAAGCAGAGCTGCCAGACGGGTTTCCGAAGCGCGTCGTCGAGACAGCGCAGCCCGTCGATGTCCTCGCCCTCTATGCCCACGAGGAAGTCGGCATCTGCTAGGTAGTAGCGGTTGGACAACACCGTGTCACCGGACCCACCCGAGGCACGACGCACCCCGTAAGGATGTCCGCCGGGAAGTCTGCCGCCGCCCGCCGTGTGGTAGTCCAACTTCATGACGCCTGGGCTATCCACTCGTACGCCCATGCGCAGGGCGGCGAGGTCGTCCAACGGCTCAGCCCTGCCTCTGCTCAATGCGGCGCATAGAAGGCCGATCACGCCGCTCTTGGATGGCTCTCGGCCCGTATCTCTCATGGTGAACCGGCTTTGCGTCCCCCAGGACTGCATCGGTCCGGCCAAGCGCATCAGCAGTGTGTTCATAGTCCACCCCGGGTCTCGGTCAAGACGTTCTCGACAAGCGCGTCGACCGAGCGCACGGCGCTGGCCTTGAGGTTGTCGATGCCGTCTTCTCCCAGCGATACGGACGACTTCCCGACGATGGCGTCGTCTCCGTACACTCTTGTTAGCTTGCCCCAGTAAGAATCCAAAGCCTTGATGGAGCGCAGCGCCAAGTCTTCGCCAGCATAGGGGGCTACCGGTTTTAGGAAGGCGTTGGCCAAGTTCCAGAGGGACGACCTCCGTACGACGGCCAAGACGAAAGAGGGAGGGTTATGGGCAGCCATGCTGTTCTGCTTGCCTGTAGGAACGGCGTTTACCGATGCCCGGATGAATGCTTCCAGGGTCTTTTGGGCCAATTCCTCGTCGCCTTGAAGGTTGCGTTTGAGTTGCTCCATGTCCACATTGGAGTATCGATAAAAGCAGGCCGAGTTGAAGCCGACGGTTCCAATCATATCGGCGCCGGCGGTGTCATCTGGCTTCAGGTCGTCTACAGCGGTGTAGTAGTCCAGCTCCATGCTTATGCGATTCGTGGAGATGGCGTGGGCCACTTGGGACGCGGCCTCTATGTTCTTGTCGGGCAGGTCGGCCAGCATCCGGCCAAACAGGGAGAGGTCGGCAGCCTTTCCGCCGTCGAAGATTTGGAGCGTGGCATCTCGTACTTCTTTTGGAATCACCTCCTTGCCTGCACTCTTCCTCCGTCTGGGTGTGCTATCACCCTGAGTCGGCGCGGCATTGGAAGCAGCTATAGCGGCTAGATTGTTCCAGTGCTTTGCACATAAGTCGGTTAGCTTGTCGATTTCCCTGTTGCCGAGGAATAGGAGATACTGTGTCTTGTCGTCACTTCCTACCTCAAGCTCAACGCCACTGAGGACGAGCTTGATCACCGACTTCGCCTCTTCGACATCCCTGCCTCCAGCCTCAAGGCGATCAGCAAGTTCGGCCACCAGTCGTTTGGTGCGCCTGGCAAGCAAATCCCTCCCTATCAGGCCCACCGCATCGAACTCGTTCCTTACTGCGCGCTTGAAGCACTGACTGGAGATACGGGCGCGGCGGTACCCGCCGAACTCGCAGTCCTTGGGCATTCCCGTGTCGTCCCGATTCAGGTTGGACGGCGCAAAGTTCTGAAGTATGTGAATCTCCACAAACATGATTCCTCCTCGTCCTAAGTGCTGTCTTGGTCGTCGACGTCGAGGGATTCCACCCTCCAGAACGCCCTAGCCCAATTGCGTTGGATCATTCGGTCTTCGTGTCCCCAGTATTTGAGGTCATCGACGAGACGGACCCAATCTATGGGGATGGCCTTCGACTTCAGCAGGCTCACAGCGTGGCGCAGGTGAACATGCAAGTCTTCCATGTGGACACTTAACAACCCCGTGAAGCGGCGCTCGATCCCCTCTTCGGACACGCCCTCCGCATGTCGCAGCCGGGCAAATGAATCGCCAAGGTTGGACCGGGCTTCCTTGTCTCTGCTCCGGTGGATCGGGTGGTAGGCGAAGAGAGCGGCGACCAAGTAGAACACATCTTCCCGCCAGCGCGAGGATTCGCCGTTGGACCAATGGGCTACGAACCTGTGCATCTCCGGCGCTGTACCGGGCATCCTGCCAAGCCCACGACGGAGGGCGGCGAGCGCCCCTTGGTCCTTTCGCTCTTCCAACCCCAGGAGATACTCTACGAATCTTTCGGTCTTACTATGCTGCGTCATTTGGGTCTCCAGCCTCATGCGCTGCCAGATGTTTGCGTGTGATTGCCGTTAGGCTACGCTCCGCGAGGGCCACAGCCTTGAGATTTCGCGTGGAGCGCTCCATGCCCCGGGTGGACTCGCGGAAGGCTCTCCACAGCGTATCGCGCAGCGTTGAATTCCATCTGCCTATCTGCACGCCGCCGTACTCGCTCTCTTCGTCCTTGTCATCGGGCAACTCCACCAAGAGTCGCTTGAACGGCGTCTCCAGTTGAGACCAGTAGGCACGACCCGCACCAAGGTGGTCTGAGAGATTTCGGACGTCTTCCGCCTTCGGCTTCCGGTCCGGGCCTGCTGCGAGCATTCTCGTTGCCATGGTCCACATGGCCCGGTTCAGATTCTGAGCCGTCGTTTCGGTCAAATCCAGCACATCCCTGAGAGTGTCGGCCAGCTGTTTGTCTTTCAGGTATGCCAGCGGCAATGGCAACCGCTCGTGCCGCCAGAATTCAATCTTCGCCCGGGTGCTTCCTAGGCCAAAAACATCTACTGGGACAATCTGCGAGTAGGGGATGATGCCCTTCGATGCCAGGTCTGCCAGCCAAGTAAGAGTCTTGGGCTGTACCGATTCGGCGTTGGTCGAGGACATCAGAGCGTGACTGTCCCGCCACAGAGATCTATCCTCCCGGAAGGTCACGACGGGCCAGGGGTCCTGTTGGCCCTTGGCATGTGGGTTGCTCCTGAACGCCAACATCGTCTCCCTATCTCGGAGCCCGAAGTTATTGGGAGGCTGCACACCCTTCATGATGACCACGTTCTTGACGACGGTGCTTCCGTCTTGCTCAGTTTCGGGCTGGAGTCGAATGCGACGGCTCTGCCACGTGAGCAGGTCGAAGTAGCCAGCGGGATTCCTATCTTCCGCGTGGGGTGCTTTGTCACGTTCCCACGCAGGTATGTCGTGGTCACGATTGAAGTCCCAGGGGTCACCCTGCTCAGGAGCGTACCGGCATAGGTTGAGCATCAGGGTCTGAAACAGATTGCTGCCCTTTACTAACACCACCGCGCCGTTGTTAAGCATCGCGGCTTTGGCAGGCCCTCCAGTCTTGAGGCCCCCTACATCAAACGCCATGAATCCGACGAGCAGTCTGGCCGACTCAGCCGGGGTGAGAGAAGGAGGGTCGGCCGTGGCTACATGCGTGAACAGCGTGGCGTTGTTGTCCTGGTGGAAGAACAGCCTCGCAGACGAACCACCCTTGGTCAGGTCGAGGCCCGCAACCTGATAGAATGGCCGCTCCCCATCGAACAGGTCGAAGCGACCACGCCACTTCTCGAAATAGCCATTGATCACCCCGGAATCAAACGCCCCGCTCTCCCAGAGGATACCCCACTGTTGAGAGTCTCCAATGTCAAAGTTCCGGTGGAGCACTGCGAGCAGGAGGCGGTGAAGTGAAGCGACTTCCAGAGGAGAGTCACCACCCAATTCTCCAACGTCCTGCGCCTGAGTCAACGTCTCACGCAGGCCCAGCGACCTCCGGGTCCCATCCAGCATCGTGCAGGGAATCCAGGGTTCATCTATCAGGTTGAATGTCGCCAACACAGTTCCTCATTCAAGTCTGAATACGGTTAGGCCGGTCTCGGAGTCCAGTCTAATGCTGTAGCCAACTATGCTCTCCGAACACTTATCTCCATCCAGGAATATCGCTCTGTGGTTTCTCAATAAAGCCGTCCGCCGCCAGCCTTTTGGCGGTAGTTGTCCTAGGAGTTGAAAGACCACACGCCTATCGGAGATATTGGCTGAACGCATCAACAATTGCTTCATGGCGTCAATCGACGGTACGTTGTCTATGTCTACTGATGCACGATGCGCAGCATCCAACCAGGTGCTCTCGTAAGTTCCGAAGAGAAGGACAACTGACACGCTGGGAGGCGTGAGTCGAGTCAGCGCCCGGTGCGCTTGGTGAAAATCAGGGGCGTCTTCCTCTCTGGGGTCTTCCGTCAGCCGCCAGAGTTGTCCGCCGTATGAAGGAGGTTTGATCCAGCGGACTCTGGCCTCTTCGCTGTCTTCTTCTATCGCCTGCTGCAACTCCTCTTGAGTTTCAAACCACGCCTCACGCAGTTGCTCGGATAGGCCATGAGGGTGGCGGTCGTCGTCGTATACGTCCGCGATGATGGATTCCACGTCAACAGGCACGCGGACGGTGGTGCGGTCTCTAAGCGTCAGCCAGCTGCGAAGCAGAATGTAAGAGTCGTACACGGCGGTCGTGCCGGGATCGAACCGCGGTACGTCGCCTTCCATCTCTGGTTGACATACCAACAGCTGCGGCCACTCCAGCGCATTTGGGCGCGGACGCTCATGGCGATGGAGTCTGCCGACCCGCTGGAGCAGGAGGTCGGCAGGAGCCATGTCCGATACCATCACGTCGAAATCCAGGTCTAGGCTCTGTTCGATGACCTGGGTAGCGACCAACACGGCTTTGTGGGGCCGGGACGTGCTCGCGCCCGGCTTCCCGAATCGAGCGAGTGATCTCTTCTCCCGTTCATCTCGGGCCTGGAAGGTGTACTGAGCGTGAAGGAGGTCCAACTCCGGCTCGCCATCTTCGGCTGTCCCTAAGAAGTAGGGCTTAAGGGCACGGTAGACCTCCTGGGCACGGCGCACTGTGTTGCAGATGACGGCGGCGCAGCCTCCTTGCACCAAGGCTTCCTCCAGCCGCTCGCCTAACGGAAACGGCGATCCATCCTGGGCAGGCAATGAGCCGTCAGTCCATTCCAGTCGAGCCTCTTTGGTGCCCCTCGGAGAAACCGACACCGTACGAGAACCTGGCTCGGAGTTACCAGAAACCCACGAGATACGGGGATATGCGGCATCGGATCGGGTCTCTTTTGATTGGGAACCCAAGCCTCGCAGATAGGCGTTCAGGAGCGCATTTTGCCGGGACCTGGGCAGCGTGGCCGACAGCAGAACAACCGATGACCCAAGAGCGGCTAGCCACTCCAGAAGTCGCTCTAGAAGCGCTGTCATGTACGTGTCGTAGGCGTGGACCTCGTCTATGATGACTGTCTTGTGCGAGAGGCCGAACAACCTGACAAACATGTGCTTGGCTTGAAGTATTGCCAGCAACGCTTGATCTATGGTGCCCACCCCAAAGGGCGAGAGCAGCCCTCGTTTGCGGTACGTGAACCACTCTGACGCGACTACTTCCATATGGTCGCTGTCGCTTTCGACTCCGGAGTACCGAGGCGCGAAGATGCGATCATGGTTCTCGCGCAGCGCCTCGAATTCCGAGGATAGCGAGGCGTGGCCGTGGAGAAGCTGTAGCTGAACCAGGCTGTCCGCGTACCGGTCATGCAGGAAGTCTCGGACCCTGCCGAACATCTGGTTGCTGGTGGCCTGGGTTGGCAAGGCGAAGTAATGCCCCTCCTGGCCTGCGGACGCCGCCCAGTTGTCGGCAAGGTAGATGGCTGCTTCGGTCTTACCCTCCCCCATGGGCGCCTCAATGATGACAAGTCCTGGCTCGGTCAGGTCTCCCGCCAGGGACTCGATGGCGTGTTGCAGGTCGTTGGGTTTGGATATGCCCGGGAACAGTCCGGCGAACCTCCGGACTTCTCGCGGCCCTGGCCTCATGAGAAAGCCCAGGGCGTCGAGCGCTTTCTTGGCCCGCTTTTCAGCACAACAGGCATATGCCTCAATGCTCGTAGGAGCAGCGTATGGAAAGAAATCAGTGTTGGAGCCGACCCAGTCCGAGACGCTGACAAACCCGGCCAGAGTCATGGCCGCGGCGTTATCGATCCTATCGGGCAATCGGTCGCGGGGCACGACGAGCACGTTGGCCAACTGAGCTACCAGGGCGCGCCGGTGATGGGCCCACCGTTGATTGCCTATGGCGGTGGAGCTGACGCCCTGAGTCTCGCTGCTGGTGGGGAAGACGCCGTGATGCCCGCCGATGACCGTCCCAATGCGGTTGGCAATGTGGCTACCCATCCCGAACGCGGTGGTGAGTATGCAGGGGAGAGTAGCGGCCGTTACCACACCGTGAGGCGTGTACCTGGAAGTTCGGAGCGACGAGACGGTCAATCCGTTGTCACGAAGTCGATGCTCGACCATCGTGCGTACCCTCTCAACCTGCAACTGAAAAGCTGGAGATGCCTTTCCCAAGTCGTGGAGTCCGGCGAGAAAGGCGCACCAGAGGCCAGCAGAGTCCTGATCATGCCCAAATCCCAAGCCGATAGACAATCCGCCCCGCTGACTGGGTGAGAGGGAATACTGCCACATCTCCCGCGTGACCATTGCCACGTCTACCATGTGGCAAAGCAATGGGTGGTAGCTGGACGACTCGTCGGCAGAGGCCAGCTTGCCCCAGCAGGCAAACATTGCTTCCGATTCTAGGCTGTCAGCCTTTGATTCCAATTCTAGACCTCCCTGAGGGGGACTCCCTGCGGATTATCAGCAAATGCTCGGTAGACTAAAAGGACTCACGCCAACGCCCGATGCCTGGGTGCACAGCTATACTGCGGCACCCCAATTCATGGCAACGGCTTAAACGGGTCCAGCGGCAGAAGGACACTTTTCCCATCGACCTTGAGTGGTTTGCGTTTTAGGACTATCTCGAATAGTCTCGCAGTAAGGTTCAAGTCCTCCTGGTTGTGGGCAATAAGCAGTTCCGGGCTTGATTGCCAGATTTCTTTGTTGCGTCGGTGATCCCACTCCGATTTCCCGATGCGTAGATTCTCGCGAGCCAAGGCATCTAAGGAGATCCGCCTACCCACGTGCTGTTCGACCTTCGACAGGATGTCATAGTGCTTCGAGACCCGTAGTGATCTCCCTGTAGCCAATTGAAGCGCGTGGCCTACGATTGGTAGGTCAAAACGGCTGCCATTGAAGGTAACTACCATGCCCCTGAAACCATCTACGAAGGCAGCAAAGAGCGCCAGTTCTCTGCGATTGCAGCGGTACATCGTATGTTGCCCTTCATGCTTCACACCAACTAAGAGCAATTCATAAGTATCGGGGGGTTGAGTGATAGGCCCCGCCGTTTCTATGTCGAGAATGCAGTATGGAGAGTGATCAAGACAAGACGTGATCATTCCTGTGGGACACTCAGAAATCGAGGGTTGATCGACTTGCCCATTTGGGTCACGGGCTACCGCCCAACGCCGAAGACGTGACAAACCACCTAGCGGGGGAGGGGCCGGGTATGGCCTCATGCGTCTACTAGTCGAGGTGAATAAGTTCGCAGAACCCGGATTCGGGTGCAGCGAAGGCACCATCTGGCCGGCCAGCATCATGTGACCCAAGATCGGTTTTGCTTCGCCCGCACCCATTTCCATATCCGAGTCGACTCCCATTATGCCTGTTGCAAAGGAATTATACAGTTGCGATAATCAAATGAGCAATGCACAATCGCCAATAGATAAGAGTCATCTGTGGTGTGTATCCGCCGAGGAGAGGGACATGGCCAGGACAGCGAGCTTCGACGGCGGCGCCTTCTTCGCCGCGTTGGACACAGAGAGGCAGGCCCGACAATGTACCTGGAAGCAGGTGGCGGAGGAGTGCGGTATCAGCGCCTCCACCCTGACTCGTATGGCTCAAGGCAGACACCCCGACGTGAACGGACTCGCAGCGCTGGCGACCTGGTCGGGGCTGGACGTGAACCGATTCCTCAGGAGCCCATCCACCGGGGAAGAGCCCGAGCCTTTGGCGGTGATATCTTCCTGTCTCCACTCCGACCCTCGTCTCAACGTGGAAGCCGCCGTCGCCCTCGACCAGATGGTCAAGGCAGCCTATAGGAGCATGACGAGCCAGTGAGCGCCCTCAACATCAGCGGCTTCATCTGGGGCATCGCGGATGATGTGCTACGGGACGTGTACGTTCGCGGCAAGTACCGCGACGTCATCCTGCCCATGACGGTGATCCGCCGCCTTGACGCCGTGCTGGAGCCGACCAAGGATGCGGTGCTCCGCATGAAGAAGCAGTTGGATGACGCGGGCATTACCAACCAGGACGCCGCCCTGCGGCAGGCCTCCAGCCAAGCTTTCTACAACACGTCCCGCTTCCGCCTCCGCGACCTTGCCTCACGCGGTCGGCAACAGCAACTGCGGACCGACTTCGAGGCGTACCTCGACGGCTTCTCTCCCAACATCCAGGAGGTGCTGGGCAAGTTCAAGTTCCGCAACCAGATACCGACGCTCGTTGACGCTGACGCCCTCGGCTTCCTGATAGAGAGATTCCTGGACAGCTCCATCAACCTCAGCCCTCAGCCCGTCCTGAACGGTGACGACTCGGTGCGGCTGGAGGGGCTAGACAACCACGGCATGGGCACGGTCTTCGAGGAGTTGATCCGGCGATTCAACGAGGAGAACAATGAGGAGGCTGGGGAGCACTTCACTCCCAGGGACGTGGTGCAGCTCATGGCCCGTCTCATCTTCCTGCCCGTGGCCGAGCAGGTGCGGTCCGGCACCTACCTGGTCTATGACGGCGCGTGCGGCACTGGTGGGATGCTGACGGTTGCCGAGGAGACGCTGACGCAACTGGCCGGTGAGAAGGGCAAGGAGGTTTCCGTGCACCTCTACGGCCAGGAGGTCAACCCTGAAACCTACGCCATCAGCAAGGCCGACCTAATCCTCAAGGGCGAGGGCGTCGAGGCCGACAACATCGGGTTCGGCTCCACCCTCGCCGCGGATGCCTTCCCGGCCGAAGAGTTCGACTTCATGCTCTCCAATCCGCCGTACGGCAAGAGTTGGAAGACCGATCTGGAACGCATGGGAGGCCGGACCGGCATCATAGACCCCCGCTTCCTCGCCGAGCACGGTGGCGATGCCGACTATTCCCTCATCACCCGTTCCAGCGACGGCCAGATGATGTTCTTGGCCAACATGCTCAGCAAAATGAAGCGGGGCACGGACATGGGCAGCCGTATCGCCGAGGTGCATAACGGCAGTTCGCTCTTCACCGGCGACGCCGGGCAGGGAGAGAGCAACATACGCCGCTGGATCATCGAGAACGACTGGCTGGAGGCAATCGTCGCGCTGCCCCTCAATATGTTCTACAACACGGGCATCGCCACCTACATCTGGGTGCTGAGCAACCGCAAGGCGGCACACCGCCGAGGCAAGGTGCAGCTTATCGACGCGACCCAATGGTTCCGTCCTCTTCGCAAAAACTTGGGCAACAAGAACTGCGAGCTTTCGGACGAAGACATCCGCCGAATCTGCGACGCCTTCCTCGCCTTCGAGGAGACGGAGCAGTCCAAGATATTCCCCAACGAGGCGTTCGGCTACTGGAAGGTCACGGTAGAGCGGCCCCTGCGGATCGAGGGCATCAACCCTGAGCGGGTCTGCTCAGCGAAAGAAGTCAGGGCGCTCAAGGATGACGGCAAGCGTTCTGAGACCGCGCCATCGGTTATCAAGAAGATTCACAAGAGGGACGTCGAGGCTGACCCGCTGCGCGGGCTGTTTGCAGCCTCAGTCAATGGCAATCCCGCCGTCGTCGAGTACGAGCCGGACTCGGACCTTCGCGACACGGAGCAGGTGTCGCTGTTGGAAGAGGGCGGCGTCGAAGCCTTCCTGTGCCGCGAGGTTTTGCCCTACGCTCCCGACGCCTGGTACAACCCCGACAGCGTGAAGGTCGGGTACGAGATCAGCTTCACCCGCCACTTCTACAAGCCAGCACCCCTGCGACCCTTGGAGGAGATACGGGCCGACATCCTAGCCCTGGAGCACGAGACGGACGGGCTATTGGCGGAGATACTGGTCGCAGGTGGAACGGCGGATGGCAGGTAGCGTTTTGCCCCGAGAGAAAACCATCCCTGATAGGAGGATCCTATGTCTGAGACCGAGATCATCTTCGAAGTCAGCGAGGACGAGGTGGACGGCGGATATACCGCCAGCGCCCTGGGATACGGTATCCACACGGAGGGCGATTCCTTAGAAGAGCTGCGCGACAATGTCAAGGAGGCCGTCGATTGTTACTTCGACGAGACCATGCAGCGACCCAGGCTGATTAGGCTGCACTTTGTGCGCGAAGAGGTTTTGGTTGCATGAGATTGCCCCGCGATGTGAGCGGCGCTGCCCTACAGGCATCGTTGCGACGCTTGGGCTATGAAGCCGTGCGGCAGCGCGGTTCTCACGTGCGCGTCACCACGCAGGTCAATGGAGAACACCACGAAGTGATCCCGCAACACGATCCGATCAAGGCGAAGACGCTATTGAGTATCTTGAAGAGCGTGGCGCGGCATCACGGAATGAGCGTGGACGAACTGCTGAGTGTGCTGGAGCTATGAACGCACAGGACACCATAGGAGGACTTAAGCCCTACTCCCGCTACCGACCCTCCGGCGTCGAGTGGCTAGGCGACGTGCCGGAGTATTGGGAAGTTGTCAAGCTTGGTAGGATTGGCACCTTCTCCAAAGGCTCAGGCGGAACCAAGGATGACGAGGTCCTCGGGGGAATACCTTGTGTCCGGTATGGAGACCTCTACACGACCCACAAGTCCTTCATTAGCCAGACACGGAGTTACGTTTCTCCAGCGAAGGCCAGTGCCTATACGCCAATCATTAAGGGTGACGTTCTCTTCCCTACATCAGGAGAGACGATTGAAGAGATTGGCAAATCCGCAGTGAACTTGATGGACGCTCGCGTTGTCTGTGGTGGAGACCTGATCATTTTCCGGCCAACGGTTCCGATCGACCCCAGGTTTGCTGGCTACGCACTGGATTGTCCGGACGCGCAGACGCAGAAGTCCTTGATGGGGCGCGGCATCACCATCATGCACATCTACAGTGGCCAGCTCAAGTATCTGTGGTTGGCCCTCCCCCCGCCCCCCGAACAGCGGGCAATCGTGCGCTACCTGGACTACGTGGACCGGCGCATCCGGCGGTACGTCAGCACCAAGCGGAAGCTCATTGCGCTGCTGGAGGAGGAGAAGCAGGCCGTCGTCAACCGGGCCGTCACCCGTGGCCTTGACCCCAACGTCCGCCTCAAGCCCTCCGGCGTCGAGTGGCTCGGCGACGTGCCGGAGCATTGGCAGATGCGGCGGTTGAGGACTGTTGCGTACATGCGTGTCAGTAACGTAGACAAGCACGTACGGGATGATGAGATACCCGTTCGTCTCTGCAACTATGTCGATGTCTACAAGAACGACAGCATAACGCCGGGCATGGACTTCATGCGGGCAACGGCTTCATTGGGAGAGATAGAGAGGTTCCGCCTTCAGCGAAACGACGTGCTCATCACCAAGGATTCTGAGACTTGGAACGACATTGGCGTACCAGCCTTGGTTGCAGAGACAGCCGACGATCTCATCTGTGGCTACCATTTGGCTTTGCTAAGGCCATACGGGAAACTTTGGGGGCCGTACCTGAACCGAGTTTTGCAGACCAAAGGGGTCGCTCACCAGTTTCACGTTCAGGCCAACGGCGTAACTCGCTACGGACTTACACATGCAGGAATCCAGTCCGTTTGGCTTCCTCTCCCGCCTCGCTCTGAGCAGTGCTCTATAGTCGAACACCTCGACAAGGCCACCGCCGACATTGACGCTGCCATCACCCGCGCTCGGCGCCAGATCGAGCTGGTGCAAGAGTACCGCACCCGGCTCATCGCCGACGTGGTGACGGGCAAGCTGGACGTGCGCGAGGCGGCGGCGCAGCTGCCGGACGAACCCGACCATCAAGGTCCGATAGAGGAAGACCGCTCAATGGCGGACGGCTTGGATGAAGGAATCAATGACGCCGAGGAAGAACCGGCAATCGCAGAGGAGGTGACCGCATGACGGATTGGAGCAATTGCCCTGGGGTGGAGCAGATCCCCGGCAAGGTAAGCGGGGCGTGGTTGTTCACAGACACCAGGTTGCCCGTTTACGCCCTGTTCGAGAACCTGGAGGCCGGCGCCACCGTCGAGGAGTTTATGGAGTGGTTCCAGATGGAGGAGGAATGGAAGATAAGGTCGGTCCTCCAGCACGTGGCCGACTCCCTGAAAGCGCCCGTACCTGTGAGCAGCCTTGAAGATACTGTTTGACCACGGTACTCCTGCGCCGCTCCGAAGGGACCTCCACGGCCACGCGGTCGATACCGCGAAAGAGAGAGGTTGGGACAGACTTGGCAACGGTGACCTGCTGGACGTTGCTGAAAGTGAGGGCTACGAACTGCTCATCACTACCGATCAGAGCATGAGGTATCAGCAGAACCTTGCTCATCGGCCTCTGTCCGTGATCGTACTGCTTTCCACCACCTGGCCTTATTCCTTGGAGGGAACAGAGGCCATTCGCGCCGCTGTCGAGGGGATTCAGGCCGGAGAAGTGCGGGAAGTCCCTATTCCGATGCGAGACGAGTGATAGCGTGACCACCGATACCAGCGAGAAGGGTCTGGAGCGTCTCATCTGCGAGGCGCTGACCGGAGCGTCGTGCGCCGCGCCGCAGGCTGGCGCGATTGCCGAGCGGCCTTCCAGCTACGGCGTAGGCTGGATGTGCGGCAACGCGCACGACTACGACAGGGAATACTGCGTGGACCTGGCGCAGCTCTCCGCCTTCTTGCACGCTACCCAGCCGGAGATCGCAGAGTCGCTGGACTTGGACGGAGACAGCCCGACCCGGCGCAGGTTCCTGGCCCGTTTGCAGGGAGAGGTCACGAAGCGCGGCACCGTCGACGTGCTGCGCAAGGGCGTCAAGCATGGGCCGCACCAGATCGACCTCATGTACGGCACGCCGTCGCCGGGGAACGACAGGGCCGGGGTCCTGTACAAGCAGAACCGCTTTAGCGTGACGAGGCAACTCCGCTACAGCAACGACAACACGCAGCTTGCCCTCGACCTGTGCCTGTTCGTCAACGGCCTCCCCGTCGCCACCTTCGAGCTGAAGAACAGCCTGACCAAGCAGACGGTGGACGACGCCGTAGAGCAGTACAAGCGGGACCGCAACCCGAGGGAGCGGCTCTTCGCTTTGGGCCGCTGCCTGGCCCACTTCGCCGTGGACGACCACGAGGTGCGGTTCTGCACCAAGCTCGACGGCAAGGCGTCCTGGTTCCTGCCCTTCAACAAGGGGTGGAACGACGGCAAGGGCAACCCGCCGAATCCCAACGGCCTCAAGACCGACTACCTGTGGAAGCAAGTTCTCACTAGGGACAGCCTCGTCAACATCATCGAGAACTACGCGCAGATCGTGGAGAGCAAGGACGATAAGACGGACAAGAAGAAGCGGGATCAGCTATGGCCCCGCTATCACCAACTCGACGTGGTGCGGAGCCTGCTGGCCGATGCGCCCGGAAGGGGCGTCGGGGCCAGGTATCTGATCCAACATTCGGCGGGCAGCGGCAAGTCCAACTCCATCGCGTGGCTGGCCCATCAGCTCATCGGGCTGGAGCAGGACGCCGCGCCCACCTTCGACACCGTGGTGGTCGTGACCGACCGGAGGGTATTGGACAGGCAGATAAGGGACACCATCAGGCAGTTCGCACAGGTCGGCTCCGTCGTGGGTCATGCCGAAACCTCAGCCGAACTCCGCGCCCTCTTGCAGCAGGGCAAGCGCATCGCAATCACCACCGTGCAGAAGTTCCCCTTCATCCTGGACGCCATCGGCAACGAGCACAGGGGGAGCAGATTCGCGATCATCATCGACGAGGCTCATTCCAGCCAGGGCGGCCGCACGGCGGCGGCGATGTCCACGGCGCTTGGGGAATCCGGTAGCGACGAGGAGGACGAGACCACCGAGGACAAGATCAACCGCATCATGGAGAGCAAGAAGATGCTGGCCAACGCCAGCTACTTCGCCTTCACCGCCACACCCAAGAACAAGACCCTGGAGATATTCGGCGCACCCGCCCCCGAAGGCGGCGCTACAAAGCACGTTCCCTTCCACTCCTACACCATGAAGCAGGCCATCCAGGAAAGGTTCATCATCGACGTGCTGAGGCACTACACGACGGTCGGCAGCTACTACCGGCTGGTGAAGACGGTGGAGGGAGACCCGGAGTTCGACACCAAGCGAGCCGGGAGGAAGCTGCGCCGATACGTGGAGGACCACGACCACGCCATCCGGTTGAAGGCGGAGATCATGGTAGACCACTTCTACGAACAGGTAGCGAGCTTGCAGAAGATCGGCGGGCAGGCAAGGGCCATGGTGGTGACCAGCAGCATCCAGAGGGCCATCACCTACTTTCACGCCATCCGTGCCTATCTGGAGGAGCGCAAGAGTCCCTACAAAGCTATCGCCGCCTTCTCCGGGGAGCCTGAGTTCAACGGCGCGAAGGTCACCGAGGCGTCTCTGAACGGCTTTTCGGCGAACCTCATCCCAGATAGGATTCAGGAGGACCCGTACCGCTTCCTGGTTTGCGCCGACAAGTTCCAGACGGGCTATGACGAGCCTCTATTGCACACCATGTACGTGGACAAGCCGCTATCGAGTGTGAAGGCGGTGCAGACGCTCTCGCGGCTCAACCGGGCGCATCCCAAGAAGCACGACGCCTTTGTGCTGGATTTCGCCAACGACGCCGACACTATTCAGGCGGCCTTCGCAAACTACTACCGTACAACCATCCTCTCAGAGGAGAGCGACCCCGACCGGTTGCACGATCTCAAGGCGGCGCTGGACGGCTATCAGGTCTACGGCCCGGAGCAGGTGGACGAGTTGGTGAAGCGGTTCTTGGCGAAAGAGGATCGCGACCGCCTCGATCCCATCCTCGATGCCTGCGTCGCGGTCTACCGGGAGTTGGACGAGGATGGTCAGGTGGACTTCAAGGGCAGGGCGAAGGCGTTCCTGCGGGCCTACGGGTTCCTGGCTACCATCCTGCCCTACACCAACGCCGAGTGGGAGAAGCTCTCCATCTTCCTGACCTTCCTCGTGCCCAAGCTGCCCGCTCCCGAGGAAGACGACCTGTCGAAGGGGATTCTGGAATCCATCGACATGGACAGCTACCGGGTAGAGAAACAGGCGGTGCAGGCCATCCAGTTGGCCGACGAGGATGCGGAGATCGGGCCGGTTCCAACCGAAGGCGGAGGGCAGAAGCCTGAGTTGGAGATGGACCGGCTGTCCAACATCGTCAGGGAGTTCAACGACCGGTTCGGCAACATCGAGTGGAAGGACCAGGACAAGATCGAGAGGGTCATATCCGAGGAGTTGCCCGCAAAGGTTGCCGAAGATACTGCGTACCGCAACGCCATGGCCAACTCCGATAGGCAGAACGCCCGCATCGAGCACGACAAGGCGCTGGAGCGGGCCATGACCGAGTTACTGGCAGACCACACCGAGCTGTTCAAGCAGTTCAGCGACAACGAATCGTTCCGCCGATGGCTCCTGGAGATGAACTTCGCAGCGACCTATGCCGGGGCGGCCACTGCCGTTGGCGGCGCTGACCGTTGAGAGCCTTATCGTCAGCAGCAGTTTCCATGAGTCGGAGGGCAGCAGAAAGATATGGCACACATGAATGGACGGGTGAGGCAGGCACATTGGAGGAAGGCCGGATCGTCCACGGTATAAGGGATGCAGGAATGGGGACTCATGCGCCCGCATGGGAGCGTGAGTCCGGCTGTGCACTGGAAGGACCGGCTTGATGCCTCGACAGCGCATCCACCACAGCAGAGTGACCTATCAAGTCCCCGAGGACTTCCCTGAGAGGCTGGAGCGGTTCAAGGAGGAGTCTGGCCTGTCGTGGGCGGAGATCATCCGCCGTCTCGACGTCCACCACGAGACGATGCGACGCTGGAGGAAGGGACGGGCTCACCCCAGCATGCGGAACATGATGGCGCTGGTGGCCCTGGCGAGACCCTTGGGCCTCGCCCACCTGTTCACCGATTAGGGAGTCGGCGCTCCGGCGAGCGCCTGCGGCCGCAGGGGCCGGAAACGCAAGAAGGCCGCACGCATGGCCGGACCTCTCACCATCCGCACCGTCAAACCGGCGTTGCCTAACGAGAGCGGCTGCATCATCATAGGGGCATCGTTGGCGGCAGTCCCGTAGGGGTCGGAGGACGGCACCACTCTGTTGGGGAGAGGCCGCAAGGGGATGACCCGACGCGGAGTTGAGCCGGTGGAGACCGATTCGAGGTCCGGGCCGCGGGTCGTAGCCTGCGCCATTGGGGACCGCCGTCCGCGCAACGAGAGACCAGCCCGGCAGGAGAACGCCAGGACATACAGGAGGAGCGTCATGAACGAGGAGCATGACGGGACGAACCAGGGGAATCCATCGGAAGAAGAGTACCAGAGGTTCCGCAAGATGATGGACGGCATGGGTCGAGAGGACCTTCGCCGGATGGTCGAGGGCCTGACGGAGAGGATCGAGGCGAACCCTCGCGATACCGAGGCCCTGTCCGCCAGGGGGCTGGCATACGGCGAGCTGGGGGAGCACCGCCTTGCGGCTGAGGACTACGGCGGAGTCATAGCCCTGGACCCCGATAACGCGGGAGCCCATTTCGACAGAGCCCGCGCCCACGCCAAGCTGGAGGAGCACCGCCTGGCGGTGGAGGACTACGACGCCGCCATCCGCCTGGCCCCAGGCGACGCCGTGGCGCACTACAGCCGGGGGGCGTGCAAGGCGGAACTGGGCGACTTGGCCGGGGCGATGAGCGACTTCGACGTGGCCGTCACCCTGGCCCCCGGCGACGCCGACGCCCGCTACAACAGGGGCTTGACCCACGTGGCGATGGGCAAGCGCCACCGGGCGGTGAAGGACCTGAGCAGGGCCATAGATTTGAATCCCAACCTCGCCGACGCCCACTACCACCGGGGCATGGCCTACCGCGACATGGGCCGGATGGACAGGGCGGTCAGGGACTTCGACGCCGCCATCAAGCTGGAGGGGAGGTACGGCCTCGCCTACTACGCCAGGGGAATCACCAACGTCAATCTGGGAGCACACGAGGCCGCGCTCGGCGACTTCGACGCCGTGCTGGGGTTCGACCCCGACAACGTCCCGGCGCTCCGGGGCAGGGGCATCGCCCTGGGCAGCCTGGGCCGCTACGACGAGGCGGTCGGGGACTTCGACCGGTCCCTGGAGCTTGAGCCCGGCAACGCCGAGGCCCTCGCGGCCCGGGGGCTGGCCCACAGCAGCCTGGAGCAATACGAGCTGGCGATAGAGGACTACAGCAGGGTGATCGACCTCGACCCCCGGAACAGGGACGTCCTCTACAGCCGGGGGATCGCCCGGATGTACTTGGCCCGGTTCGAGAGCGCCGTCGAGGACTTCGAGGCCATCCTCGGCATCGAGCCGGGGCACGCCGCGGCGCGGGAGGCGAGAGGGTTGGCCCGCGAGGCGCTGGGCAAGCGGGGAGGCGCGGGCGAGGGGCAGGCGGCGCGGTAGCGCCGCCACGCGGACGTGAGAGCCGAGGGCGCTTTGAGCGCCCGCTGCCCCCACTTCAGGGATGTCGAAGATGGGCGGTGATTTAGGGCAACAAAAAAAGGGCGGCATACATGGGAATCCGAAAGAGGCCGCCGTCGATGTGGCGACGACCTCTCCCGTACCCTCTGCGGTCTAGCGACCCGCGCCGACCGGCTCTTCCTCCCGCTCCTGTTCCACCGCCCACGCGAACAGGGACAGTGACGGGGCCTGGGTCTTGCGGCCCCTGGGCTTGACCGGCTCCTCGGCCATGAACTCCGCCCAGGAGAACAGCGACTGCTGCGGCTCCGGGGTTTCGTCGCGGTGGCCGTTCCCGTTACCGTTCGCGTGACCGTTGGCCGGGACAGGCTCCACGGTCGGCCCGAATGGGTCGTCGTGGTGGCCGTTCCCGTTGGCGTGGTGTCCGTTGCCGTTGACCGAGATGGTCTCCGGCTCCACTTCGACCACCTTCCAGCCGTCGTCCACCAGCAGCTCCTCGGCCTCGCTCTCGGCGTTCCTGGCCTGGGCGAACACCTCCTCCATCGTCTCGGCCTCGTCCTCCTCGTCACCGCTGACGATCTTGCGGGCCAACGCCATCATCATGTCGTCGCCGTCGTCCCCATAGGCCGCAAGCCCGTCCTCCGGCAACTCCCCCTCGACGGCCAGGGAGCTCTGCATCTTCTTCGCCACCAGCTTCAGCGCGTCGGCCTGGAGGGTGTTCCGGTAGGACATGAACACCACCTTCACCGGGCGGGTCTGCCCGATGCGCCACGACCGCCGCGACGCCTGCCGGACCACATAAACGCTATAGTCCGTTTCGTCCCAGACGATTGTCGGGAAGTCGATCAGGTCGAGGCCGGTCTGCACCAACCTGGGGTGGCAGATGAGCACGTCGATGCCCTCGTTCACCTTGTCGGCGACCCACTTCTCCCTGCGGTTCGGGGCCACCGCGTCGGCCTTCATCACCGCCACCCTGAACCCGTGCTGGGTGAGGAAGTCGTCCATCCGCCCGGTGATGTCACGCGTCCCCGTATGGGTGACGTAGACCAGCACCCGCCTTCCCTCCAGCCGCTCGGCGGCCACCAGGTCGATGAGCGCCTGCTCCTTCGGGTAGAGCTTCTCCTCGGAGAGGGGCGGCACCTGCACGATCACGTCCCCCGTCCTGGGGTCGAACACCGTCTCCCCCCTGGTGCAGCCGTCGGGGTAGGCGAGGAGGGTTTGCAGGTAGGTCGCCAGCAGCCGTTTGGAGCCGCTCTTGAGGGCGGCCGCCAGCTCTTTCTTCAGCTCTTCGAACACGTGGTTGTAGGCGCTGCGCTGGGAGTAGCCGGTGGCGTCCTCCTCCGAGTCCATCGAGGACACGAGGATCTTCTCCTCGTAGTCGGGCAGGCCGGAGGCAACGTCGGCGAGGCGCAGGAACACCGTGTTCCCTATGATGTGGAACAGAGCGCTGGGAACGAGCCCCGGCCGCTCCCTGACCACCTTGCGGTAGCTGCGGCGACGGCTGTTGCGCCCATCCTCCACCGCGTCGTCGTCGGGCTTGCCGACGGTGACCTCCTCGAAGCCGTACCGCTGTATCCAGCGGTGCTCGTCGGAGCGCCCGAACTCCGTCCTGATCTCCGGCGAGAACCGGTAGAGCAGGTGGAAGATGGTCGAGGAGTAGCCGCCGAGGAGCGTCCCGGTCAGGCTGAGGGACTTGCCGCAGACGTCGGCGAGGATGCCGGCGGCGATGCCCTGGGCGCTCCCTCGCCCCTTGAACTCATGCACCTCGTCGCCGATCAGCAGGTCGAAGAAGCCCTTCATCCTGTGCTTGATGTAGTCGGCCAATGGGTAACGGGCTGGCCCGGACCGGTCGGCCTGCCAGAGAGGGGCGTTGCAGACGGCGCAGGTGTGCTTGCGGCGGTTCAGGTCGGCGTCGGTCAGCGGCACGCCGTCCTTGTCCACCACCTGCGCCGTGCAGTCGGGGCAGCAGGGGACCCGGAAGGGCTCCCCCGTCTCCTCTTCCCGAAGCAGCCTGCCCCTGGACGTGGCCCACCGCTGTATGACGGCGGGCATCCAGCGGTAGGACAGCTTGGCCTTCTCACGGCTCATCACCGCGAACAGGGGGCCTGAGCCGACGGAGAGGCGAAGCCGCTCCAGGTCGGTGATGGATTCGACGATGACGGCGCGGACGCCGGGCACCGTCATCTCCACCTCCCGCTTCCACTTGGGCACCAGGTGGGGCGGGCAGATGATGAGGATGCGCTCGAATCCGGCCATGTGCGCCGCCGCCGCGCCGATGAAGGTCTTGCCGGTGCCCATCTCCCCGACGACTGTGGTGCCCCGGTGGGCCTTGAGGGATAGGGCCGCGCCCCTGATGGCGTCGGCCTGCGCCCCCAGGGGCTTGCGGAGCAGCCTGGGGAGCGTGCCGCCGTTCTCCGAGGGCCGGTAGAGCGGCGGGTAGGACTCCACCACCCTCCTGGCGATTGCGTCCTTGAACGTGTCGATGAAACCTCCGAGGTTCATTTGAGTCGTCCTCCTTTTCGTGGTAGCTAGAGGACGACGCCGGAACCCGGACGCACGTCTCCATCAGTCGCCGCCGCAAGGCGGAGAGCGACGGGAGACGGACTGCGCCGCCCCAGCGGGGGCGGGCGGGTTCCGGCAACGCCCCCAGGCGAATGCTTGAACGTGCGAAGCCCCGCCTACGGCGGGACTCGCGTCTGCGGCTCGAACCGAGCCGTCTGCGGGGCGTCCGGGAGGGGTTTCCGTCGCCGCTGCGACGGCGCGAAGCGACGGCCCCGACGCACTCCTGCGACGCCGGACTAGGCGGCCGCCATCTCCGGCTGCTTCAGCATGGCGGAGTAGCCCCGCTCGACGACGTGCGTCACCGAGACCCGGCCCATGCCGTCGTACCCCGCGCGGTAGGCGAACTCCGCCTTCGCGCCCCAGGGCACCCGGCCGCCAACCCTGACGGTGCCGCCGCCAGACTTGGCGCCGCGCCCGGGGCCACCGGCGCCGCGAACGACCATCCCGCTCCGCTCGCCCTTGCGCCAGCCCAGCACCTTCACCTCGGCGGGCATGACGCGCTCCGCCGTCGTCGGCTGGAACAGGACGCCGTGCAGCTTCTTCAGCACCACCGGCGACGGGTTGTTCCTGCCGTTCATGATCTGGGAGAGGTTGGCGGAGCTGATGCCGGCGCGCCGTGCGACCTCGTTCTGGCTGAAGCCGTGGGCGTTCATCCGGTCCCACACGGCCTCCCGGTCGATGCTTGCGGGCTGCGCGGGCGCGACCTTCGCCGGGGCCTCCAGCGCCGACGCGACCCGCGCCTGGACCTTCACGCCCATGTTCCTGCGGCCACGCGCCACCATTGACATGTAGCCGTAGGAGACGCCCACGCGGTCGGCCAGGTCCCGCAGGCTCATGCCCAACTCCCTGGCCCGCTCCCGGATGTAGCTGCTCTCCCCGGCCACGACGACGCCCTGGCGGTTGGCGCACTTGGCGGGCGCGACCTTCGCCGGGGCGTGCAACGCCGACTCGACCCTGGCCTGGACCTTGACGCCCATGTTCTGGCGGCCACGGGCAACCTGCGTCATGTAGCTGTAGGACACGCCAACGCGGTCGGCCAGGTCATGCATGGTCATGCCCAGGGTGCGGGCGCGCTCCCTGATGAAGCTGCTCTCCCCGGTCACGACGCCGCCCTGGCGGTAGACGGTCCCCTGCCCGGGAACCTCTCCCAAGACCGCCACAGCCTTCTCCCGCATCTTCGGAGTCCACGGCGTACGCCCCGTCGAAAGCCCCGACAGGTAGCCCGCGCTCACGCCCATCAGGGCCGCAAGCTCCTTCATGGTGAGCCCCCGCCGCCTCGCCGCCGCCCTGAGCTCGCTCTCCGCGCCCGCCGTCCTCGTCGTTGTCGTTCCGGTCTCCATCGTTGCCGTAGTCATCGGTCCGTCCTCCTTTTGTGTTGTGTTGCCTTTGACCTGCGCCCGCTTGCGGGCAAAGAAGAAGGGCCGCCCCCGGCGAACGGGGACGGCCCTTGTGAATGGGGATGTGTTGTGAGACCCGGAGGCCCCGCCGTCAGCGGCGATGGACCTCGTTGACGTGCATGGACTCCTCCTTTCAGGTGCTGACCCGTGCCGGGCATCCGTGGCGCGGGCCGTTGGTGATGGGTTGACGCTGGACGCACTCCGCCCACGGTCGGATGCCGGACGCGGGAGACGGAGCGGAGGGTGAAGAAAGACGCAGCCCGGCCCAGGGTGATTCGTTGGGGCATCGACTCCGGGGGATCTGCTATGAGGGAAGCGGCTGTTCTACGACTTCATCGCAGACCAGCGCATGGGAGAAAGACGCAGCTCGCCCCAGGGCGCAGAACGTCCGTGAGAGCTGCGAGACGGGAAGCGGCCGGCTTACGTCTCAGTCGCAGACCGACGCATGAGAGAAGACGCAGCTCGGCCCAGGGTGAACAACGTCAGTGGGAAACGCTGCGAGACGTGAAGCGGCCAGCCTGCTCAGAATGGCAGACCGGCGCATGGTGAGGCAGCTGCCCTGCAACATCGGTCGCAAGTCAGCACATGTCGAAGGTGCGGCCTAGCTGTCAGTCAGCCATGCCGCAGGCGTGAGGAGCCGGTCGAAACGACAGACTCGCTTCGACCGACTGGTGGAGGACGGGGCGCAGGGTGCACTCCGTCCTTCGTGTCCAACGGCGAGAGCGATCACTCCCAACCGGCAGACTGGTTCCCAACGGAAGGAGCGATCAACCCCGACCGTCAGGCGGGTGTCCAGCGGAAGAAGCGATCCACTCCAATCGCTGAACGGGTGTCCAGCGGGCGAAGGACCAACGTCAAACTTCAACCGCCGGACTGGACCGAGGACGAAGGGCTAAGTCAACTCCGTCGTTTCGATCCGTGCTGCCTGCGAAGGACCAACGTCAAACTCCGCTTCAGCAGCAATTCCCTCGTGGGAGACCGGGGGAGAGCGAATCATCCTCCAGACAGACCCGTGCAACAGGGATCACGCACCCAGGTTTCTATGGTCGGAAACCTTGGAAAAAGCCTAACAGTGCTGTCATTATCGACGTCCCGAGACCCGCAAAAGAGGGCCTGCAACACCCCTTCCGAAGATTGCCGCCAAATCGTTCACAAAACTTAACAGCCAACCCGTCGCACCCCCGGCCCCGCTACCGCCACAACAGACCGAGGCTCAGCCTGTTCAGAAGCTCCCGCTTTCTGATCGCTCTCCGCGTGTCGAAGAGCGCCGTCTGACGCCAATTGACCTGCCCGTTGCGGTCGAAGCCCCTCAGCGGAAACCGAGCCGGGGGGAGCGTCATGCCGTGGTCTTCAAGCAGGGCCAGCTCCAACGCCAGGAACCGCTCCTCGGTGCGCAGCCAGTCCAGGCCCTTCCCCTCGTTGGGGTGAACGTCCTTCAGTCCCCGCCACTCGACGATCATCGGCCACGTCTCCCCGTACACCTCCTCGTCGTCCTCGGCGGGCTCAAGGGTCACGAGGTCGGGGTACTCCCGCCGCAACCTGGGCCTCGGCGGAGGCTTCCTTCCAGCGTCCGACGCACCGCTCTCCGCCTGGGAGGGACCGGCGCCGGCGTGACCGGCCCCGGTCCCCTGTGCCCCATCCCGACGCAGGGCTTCGACCCGGCCCTCGACGGCTGCCACTCGACTGCGCACCTCCTTGCCCAGCGAGTCGTGCCCCTTCTCGTGCGCCTCATGCCCCTTCTCCAGCGCATCGACCCGCTCCTCCAGCTTCTCGTTGCGCTCCCGCTGACGGGCCGCAGCCGAGCCGACGCCCTCCTGCAACGCCCGCTCCAGGGCCTGCCGCACCCGCCGTGACAGCTGCCCGGTCTTCGCGCTCTCGGCCACCGTCCGCTGGTCCAGCTCCAGCACCCGCGCCGCGCCCTTGAATCCCTTGTCCCGCACCAGCTCTTTCAGCAGCGCCATGAGCCGCATGTGGTAGACGTTCTCCACGTCTTTGCTGTTCTCGATGCCGTGTTCGGTCGTCTTCATAGCTCTTTCCTCCCTTCCAAAACTCCGCCCAGGTCTCCGGTCAACCACTGTCCGGTCTTTCCCCCGGTCTTTGGCCGCGTTTTGGGGGCCGTAACGCACCCCCGCTTCAAGCGCCTTTTCCGGGGCCTGATGTCATTGAGAGGCCGGTCCCACGGTCCCGCCGATGTCATGCCCCACGTTTGGCGATGTCATTGCCGTCCGGAACGCACCCTTACTGAAAGTGTTCACTGATTACGTCCTGTAGGGGGGCGATTTACCCCTGTTCCAGCTACGAAATCACGACTCTGGCCGCTCTGTTGCCAAACTCAAACTCCTGTACACCCCCAATACTGCACGAAAGGGGCCGAAAAAAAGAGGGCCTATAGCCCCCCGCATCCCTGCGCAGAGCCACGGGGGAACGGCCCGTAACGCCCCGCATCCTTGCGCAGAGCTATGAGGGGTCTTTTACCTCGTTTGATTTATTCACACTCTTTTGCGACTGCCGCGGTCGGGTGAATCGCGGCGAACGGAAGAGAGGTGAGCGAGTTGGCGCTGAAAGCAAGACTCCGGTCGATAAGACGGCTCTTACCCCTGGCAACCGCGCTGCTATTGGCGGCGCTTGTGGCGGTCCCATCGAGCAACATCGCCCAAGCCCAAGCCCCGCCCGGTAACGAGCTAACCCTGGTCAACGCCGACCGGGAGTTCGTGGAGCGCAAGAAGGGCGGCGAGTTCGTCGCCCGCCCCATCTTCGACCGGGAGATCGCGGATCTCTTCTACGCGGTCAGGGACGCCGACACCGGCGACTGGATAAGCGCCATGTACCGGGTCAAGGGCGGAGAGAAGAAACGCTCGGACGGCTGGGAGTACTCGTGGGAGTACCCCGACCTCGACGAGCAGCCCGAGCTCGACCGCGACCGGGCCTACTTGCTGGTGATGCTGGCGGTGGCCGAGGACGGCAGGAGGGGCGAGTTCTACGCCGTCGTCCCCATCCACGAGCCGGGCCGCATCTGGGACAAGATTCTGTCCGCCCTCAGCCCAGCGCGCTGGGCGAGGGCCTTCGCCGGCTGGATGATCGAGGGAGTCCACGGGACCCTCTGCGGCGTCGTTGAAAGAGCGTCCGGCGAGGACGCCGACAACTGCGGGGGCGGGTAGCCGATGAGCGACATCCTCACCGGTACCCCTGCGGACCTCACCTACGCCCACGACCTGGTGCGCCAGGCGTGGATGGTCGTCTGGGCCATAACAACCGGCGCGCTGGTGGTCATCCTCGGCTGGATGGGGCTGAGCTTCATCATGGCCGAGCACCTGGGGACCCGTCAGGCGGGATGGCGCGAGATGGTGCCCCGACTGGTGCTCGGCCTCGTGGCCGCCGCATCGTCCCTGTGGTGGTGCGCCCTGGTCCTCGACGTGGCCGACGCCGTGTCCGGCTTCATAGCCGTCTCCCTCAACGTCACCCCCGGAGACCTGCTCAGGGCTCCCCTCGACACGTTCCTCAGAGCCGTCCAGGCCGGGAGCGTGGGCATGGCGCAGCTGCTGGCCCTGCTCTACCTGGTCTACGGCTTCTTCGTCCTCTACGTCATCGTGCAGATGGTGCTGCGCCTCGCCCTCATCGACATCCTGCTGGCCCTTGCCCCCATCGCCCTGGGGCTGTGGATATTGCCACACACAGCGGGATGGGGACGGCACTGGCTCAGGCTCTTCATGACCACCGTGTTCCAGCAGGCGGTGCAGCTCATCGCCCTGGCCTTGGGAATCGGCTTCCTCAACGAGTTCGCGTCGGTCGCCGCCTTCGAGCCGGTGCAGGACCTCATATGGAAGCTGCTCATGTCGCTGGCCTTCGTCTACATGGCGACCCGGGTGCCGTCGATGATGGGCAACTCCGGCACCTTCGACTCCTGGCTCTCGATGCTCTATTTCGGCATGAACCTTCCGTCGTCGCTCATGCGCTCGGCGAAGACCATCGGGCTGATGAGCGGGGCCGCGGGAGGGCCGGGAGGCATGGCGGTGGGAGCGATTGCGGCCAGCGCGGGCGTGTCGGCAGCCGCCAGCGGCCTGAGCTCGGCGGCCTCGATGGCGACCCCATCGACAGGCGGAGACGGCGGCGGAGCGCCCAGGAGCAGCGGGGAATAACGACGACAACCTACAGGCGCGGACGAGATAGCGCCAACTCATACCACGAATAAGGAGGAGCGATGTGCAGTTGACTGAGCGGACGGACCCCGACCAATAGAGACGAGCAAAGCACTCGGAAACGAGAGAGGAGAAACAACGAATGGAACAACTGACGCAGACCATATCGAACCTGGTGGGCATCCTGCTGGGCGTCGTGGGAGCGGTGGGCGTCGGCTTCTTCATCTACGGCGCATACCTGTACCTGACGGCCAGCGGAGCGCCCCACCAGATGGAGCGCGGCAAGAGCGCCATGATGACCGCCCTGGCGGGCATCGTCCTGGCCCTGGTCGCCTACGGCGTCGTGGAGCTGGTGATGAACGCGGTGGTGGACCCGGGAATCGACATCGACAAAGCCCTGCCCGAACCCGAAGCGCCGGACGCCGGCGACGCCGGCGACGACGGCTAGGCGGACGGGCGGAAGGAGGAAGAAGACATGAGAGAGCACGAAGTACCGACCCACGTGCAAGCGGAGGACAAGGTCCTGCTGGGGTTCACCTTCCCGCAGATCGTGGCGGTGACGGCGGTGTGCGCCATCTCCTACGGCGCATACCGCTACGCCCCCGTCGGCCCGTCCGAGGTGCGCATGGCGCTGGCCGTCGTCCTCGGACTGGTCGGCCTGGCGATGGTGGTGGGGAAGATAGGCGGTCGGCGGCTGCCCCTGGTGGCCGCCGACCTTCTGAAGTACCGGCTGGGGGCGCGGGTCTACGCCGGGCCGGTCGCCCAGCTGGTGCGCGCCGAGACCCCGGCTCCCCCGCACCCGGTGAAGAGCGGCCCCGGCCCCCTGAGCCTGATGGCGAAACGCGCCGGGCGCGGGCTGGGAAGGCTGCGCAAGAACAGGAAGACCCGCAAGAACAAGGAACGCCGCAACGGGCGGATGCGCTGGTTCGGCAAGCGCAGGGGGAAGGATGCCGGGAACAGGAGTGGCCAAGGGCATAAAGCCGAAACCTTGCAGAGCAGACGCAGGAAGCCCCGCGTGGGCTGGATTCCGGTGGTGGCCCTGGCCGTCCTGATGGCGGCCGTCGTGGCCGTCCCGGAGTCGGCCCTGGCCGACGGCCACGAGCCCTGGCGTAACGAGATCGACTTCGAGGTCACCGAGCCGGTGGAGGGACGGCGGATATTCGTCGAGGCGCTCACCGTCTCCGGCGACCGCGCCGCCGTCACATTCGGCGCCGCCACCGCCCTGGACATCCGGGTGCGGGCCTTCGGCGGGCCGGAGGGCACGTGGCTGCGCTTCTGGGGCTCGGCAACTCTGGCCGAGGGGGAGCGCATCGACTACTCGCTCCCCCTCCACGGCCCGGCGCCGTCCTTCACCGTGTCCTGGGAGGACACGCTCGGACAGGCCGGTGCGTTGACCTTCGAGGAAGCACAGCTTCCCTTCCCCCTGCCGGTCGTGGAGGGGGAGCTTTGCGACCTTCGCGTGACCTCCCTGGGCTGGACGCCCGGAGCGGTCAGCGGCGTGGTCGAGTCCGAGTGCGTGACGAGCATCGAGCACCCGGTCGAGCTTCAGACGGTTGCCGGACACGCCGACGTGATCCAGACGGCATTGATGGACGCCGGGGTGACGGCAATCGTCGGGACTCTCTCCGCTGCGACGGGAGCGTCGCAGGCGAGCGTCCCCTTCGTCCCCAATGGAGAGACGCGGTTCACCCTGCCCATTGGGGATGGTCAGGCCATCCACGTCGTGAGCGTGGACGTGAGCCTTGAGGCGAGTCTGAGCATCCCCATCCCCCCGCTGACCGTGCTCACCCACCACCCGGAGCGGACGGAGCAGGTTACCAGGACCGTGCGCCTCCATCGCCCGGGGGACAGCGACTCCGACAGTGAGACGGCAACGGCCACCTGCGAGGACGGCTCGACGTCGTCCGCCACCGCGACGGCCTACGCCTACGTCCCCAGCGCCACCATCGCCAGGGAGGTGACGGTGGCGGTCCTGCACAAGGAGCACGTCAAGGCCGAGACGGTGGAGCGGGAGCCGGTCACCCGCACCCGCGAGGAGTCCCTGAGCCTTGTGGGCGCAGTCGGCTCCGACGACCCCTTCGCCGTCCTGGTCCTGCCGGAGCCGGAGCCGGTGGACCCGCCCGCAGAGCAGGAGCCCGCGGACGGGTTGCGCGGCTGGTTTGACCTGCTGGGATGGGAGTGGCCCTGGTGAGGCGGGCGACGGCCCTGCTGCCGCTGACCGGCGCGGCCCTCGTCTTCATGGGGGCCTCGCCGGAAGAGGAAGCGATGCTTCACGCCTTCGACCGCGTGCTCACGGCGATGGCCTACGCCGGCTCCGGCCTCTGCCTTTTCGCCATCGTCTGGGCCGGGTTCGTCCTGATGGCCGAGGGAGGCGAGGAGCGCGGCGGCGGACGGGCCAAGGCCGCCGTCGTCATGGCGGTCGTCGGCCTGGCGCTGGTGCTCTCGGCCAAGGGCGTCGCCGCCCTGCTGAAGCACGGCGTCATCCCATCCCTCCCAACACCCTAGAGAAAAGGAAGCTATCGACTTGAAGAAGCTGATTGAACGAATCACGAGGCGCGGAGCGGGGAGTACCCCGGACGGGGCCGTCGCTCCGCAGGCAATACCGGAGGGCGGACTCACCACGGAGCCGGAATCCAACGCAACGACGGAGACCCCGGCCCCCAAGCCACCGCCCGAGCTGCCCCTGTTCTTCATGCTGTCGCACCTGGACGACGACGGTCCCGTGCGCCTGGACGGGGTGAAGCTCGGCGTCTGCGAGGTGATGGGCCTGGAGATCGACGAGCCGAAGCTGGGAGCCTTCGCCGGGGCGCTCAACGCCCTGGACTTCCCCGCGCAGCTGCTCATCAGGCAGCACCCGCCGCGGCTCGGGGGGATGCGGGAGAAGCTGAAGGAGTCCCAACCGGAGGACCTTCCCCCGCAGACCAGAGCGGCGGCCGAGTCCCTCGGGCGTCTGCTCACCGACCTGGAGGCCCGCGACGGCATCCTCGACCGGCGCTTCTACGCCGTGTGCGAGTTCGGGCGCATCGACGAGCTGCGCGGCCTGCTGGCGCGGGCCGGGCTGTCCGTCCACACGCTCAGGGGCCGCCAGCTTCGGATGTTCCTGGTGTACGCAGCCCTGGGCGGATCGCCAACCGAGTTCGACGAGGAGGCCCCCGTCGAGGTGGAGATAGGCCGCCGCGATATGCGCATAGGCGAGACCCTCGTGCGGTCGCTCCACCTGGGCAAGTGGCCCCGGTCGCTGGCCCCCGGCTTCCTTCAGAGCCTCATGGCGGCGGGAGCGCCGATGGACCTGTCCGTCCACCTGGGGCCGATACCCACCGAGCAGGCGGCAAGGACGCTGGAGTGGCAGAAGGTCCGCTTCGAGTCGGCCCAGTCCCTCTCCTTCAAGCGCGGGCGCACCATGTCCCCCGAGGCGGAGATCGCCCTGGAGGACGTGACCCGCCTGCGCGACGAGGTGCAGCGGGGCCGGGAGAGGCTCTTTCACGCCTCCCTGTCAATCACCCTGCACGCCAGGGACGAGAAATCCCTGAAGGAGATGACCCAGCGGGCGAAGGCCCACTTCGCCGCCACCCTGGGCAAGCTCGACGCCCTGGCCTTCCGGCAGCGCGAGGGCCTGTTGTCCACGCTGCCGCTGGCCCTGAACGCCGTCGCCGAGTGGCGCACCCTGGACACCTCCAGCATCGCCCGGCTCTTCCCCTTCTCGCCCCCGGACCTGGACACCCGCAGCGGGACCCTCTACGGCATCGACATGCGGGCCTGCGCCCCGGTGGTCTACGACCCCTGGGACGGGACGCACCTGAACGCGAACACGGCGGTGCTGGCCCGCTCCGGCTCAGGCAAGTCCTTCGCCACCAAGCTGGGGATGCTCCGGGGCCTCTGCCGGGGCGTCACCGCCTACGTCATCGACCCGGAGGGCGAGTACGCGGACATGGCGAGGGCGGCGGGCGGCAGAGTCCTGTCGCCCGGCGTCCCCGGCCAGGGCATGAACCCCTTCGTCATCGAGCGGGGCGACTCCGAGGAGCTTCTCCAGCGCATCGGCAGCCTGAGACGGCTCATAGAGGTGATGGTGGGCGAGAGTCTCGGCGCGGAGCGCAGGGCCTCCCTGGACCACGCCCTGGCGGGCTACTACGCCCAGCCCCGCGAGCGCACCGGCTTCCGCGACTTCTACGAGTACCTGCAAGGAGATGAGGCGGGAGGGGAAGACATGGCGAGGCTGCTGCGGCCCTTCGCAACGGGCAGCCTGCGCAACCTCCTCTCCGACGAGGGCGACGATCTGCTCTCCAACGAGGCCCTGATCACCGTCTTCGACCTGCGGCTCCTGGAGCCGGAGCTTCGCCCCGCCGCCGCGATGGTCTGCACCGAGACGGTGTGGGCCGCCGCCGCCCAGGACCCCAAGCCCCGCCTGCTGGTGGTCGACGAGGTGTGGTCGATCATGCAGCACCCGGAGGGAGCGGCCTTCATGGTGTCGATGGCGAAGCGGGCCAGGAAGCACCGGCTGGGGTTGCAGTTCATCACCCAGGACGTCCAGGACCTGCTCAGCGAGGACACCTCGCGGGCCATCACCGGCCACTCCGGTCGCGCCCTGCTTCAGAACGCCGCCTTCAAATTGCTGCTCCAGCAGGACGCAGCCGCCATAAGCACGGTGGGCGACGCCTTCGACCTGCCCCAGGACCTCCAGCGATGGCTCCTGTCGTGCCCGCGTGGAGACGGGTTGCTGCTGGCGAAGGGACACCGCTTCCCCGTCCGCATCGAGGCCACCCCGGAGGAGACGGAGGTCATCGAGTGGCGGCCGGGCCAGCACCGGTAGGACAGGCGAGAACGCAAAAAGAGACCCGTAGAGAAAGGAAGGCATCCCCCCATGAAGCTGAACCCGAAAGAAATCCTGTTCGGAGACGATAGCCGCAAGAAGGGGCCGGTCCTGCTGGCGGTGACGCCGCCCCGCGCCGGGGAGCGCACGCTCCTGGGCGTGGAGAACATGCTCGGCTCCATAGCGGTGCCGGAGCCCTTCTCCCTGGAGCTGGCCGCCGACATGGACGGCGTGACCCTGATGGCCCGCTGCCTCGACGACGAGGTGGTGAGAGGCCAGCTCTCCGCCCACTACCCCCAGGCCCGAATACAGAAGGTTGACCCCGGCGACGACCCCCTGCGCCTGGACGAGGGGGAGCGGGCGTGGAGCATGACCCTGCGGGCCGACGGCCCCGAGTACGTCCCCCTCAGAACCTTCCGGGACGACGACCTGCTCGACCCCGGCTCCGACCCCCTCATCGCCCTGATGGGCGCGCTCTCGGCCCTGGAGGACGACGAGCGCGTGGTGGCGCGGCTGCTTCTGCGCTCCCTGGGACCCGACTGGTCGCAGCCCCATCTCGAAAAGGCCCACAAGCGGCCCGGCATGGAGCCGCGAGAGCCCGCCTACACCTTCCAGACCAAGCCCCTGCAGATGGACGGCATCACGATGGCCGTCCTCGGCATCGGGGCGCTGGCCGCGCTGAAGGGCTACCTTTGGGTGCAGGACGGCGAGATATGGAAGGCGGCGCTCCTGGGAACGGGAACGGCCCTGGGGCTGGCCGTCGGCGGCTGGGGCTGGCACCGCTGGAAGAAGGCCCGCAAGCGGGTGGAAGACCCTCTGCTGATACAGGAGAAAGTCTCCCGCATCGCCTTCGACGCCGAGCTTCAGGTCACGGCGATCCTGCCGGAGACGACCCGGCCCCAGCGGGCCGCCGAGCTCCTTGGGCCGGTGGCCGCCGCCTACCGCCACTTCGACAACCCCGCAGGGGCGCGCTTCAAGGTGGGGAAGGTCCGGCCCGCCGCGCCCGACCCGGACATGCTGCACCCGGCAGGCCCCGGCCTGTTCGGCGGGCGCAGCGTCCTGGGCGTCCGCGAGATCGCCTGCCTGTGGCACCCGCCCGGAGCCGGGGACGAGACGCCGCTGGTGGAGCGGTCCGGCGCAAGGGCGCTTCTGCCATCGGCGAAGGGCGTCAGGGGAGGGGCGCTGGTGGGAGACACCACGGCGGGCAAGCCCCGGCCCATCCGCTTCCCCGACGACCTGCTCCGCCGCCACCACCTCTACGTCGCCCGCACCCGCATGGGCAAGTCCACGCTCATGCACCACCTCGTCGTCCACAAGATGAGGGAGAAGGCCGAGGGCAGGGACAACGACGCCATCGTCGTCATCGACCCTCACACCGACCTGGTGGCCGGGCTGATGGAGCACGTCCCCGAGTCGCTCTTGGACCGGGTGCGCCTCATAGACCTGTCCGACGAGACGCGCTCCCCCGGCATCAACCTGCTGGACACCCGCATCTTCGCCGACCGCGACCGCACCGCCGACTCGGTGGTGCGCGTGGCGAAGGGGCTCTGGGAGCAGTGGGGGCCGAGGATGCAGTCCATCCTCGAACAGACCGTCAAGACCCTCCACGAGGCCAACGAGCAGGTGGAGGCGGAGCGGCAGTACACCATCCTCGACGGGCTGCGGCTGCTGTCCGACGCCCCGTTCCGCACCTCCGTTTTGTCGAAGATATCCGACCCATATCTCCTTGAGTGGTGGGCCAGGGACTTCGGGAGCTGGCACCGCCAGTACAAGGCCGAGGCCCTGGCCCCGGTGCAGACCCGCCTCTCCTACTACGCATCCTCGAAGCGGGCGCGGGCCATTCTGGGACAGCGCCGCTCCACCATCGACCTGCGCCGGACGATCCACGACGGCGGCGTCCTGCTGGTCTCCACCTCCCAGGGGGTCGTGGGCAGGGACGTGGCCGCCCTGGTGGGCGCGTCGATCCTCAACCTCGTGGACGCCGTGATCCGGGAGCAGGGGAGCGTGGCGCTCAGGGAGCGGCGGGGAGCGTTGGTGGTGGTGGACGAGATGCAGTCGATGCCCGGCGTGGACTACGAGTCGATGCTGAGCGAGCTGGGCAAGTTCGGGGCGTCATTCGTGCTCGCCACCCAGAGCCTCGCCAAGCTGGACGACCTCTCCCGCACCATGCGGGACACCATCCTCGCCAACGTCGGATGCCTCGCCGTCTTCCAGGTGGCGGGGAACGACGCCAGGACGCTGGTGTGGGAGCTGGGCAAGGACCGGGTGAGCGAGGACGACATCGTTTCCCTGCCCGTCCACCACTGCTACGTTCGCGCCACCGTGGGCAAGGAGCGCATGCCCGCCTTCTCGATGATGGTCAGAAAGCCGGAGGAGGGAGACCCCGACGTCGCCGCCCGCATCCGCGCGGCGGCGTCCGCCTACACCGTCCCGGCCCGCCAGATCGCCTACGGCGACGCGGAGGGCGACCTGAAGGTGGAGGAGTTCCGCAGGGCCGTCGAAGACCCGAAAGGCGACGGTGAACAGCAGCAGAAGCCGGAAACGGAGCCGGAGCGCAGGCGGAGGAGCAGGCGGAGGCCGGCTGCCGACGCCGGGGCGCATGAGGACCGCAGCGCCGGGAACGAGGGAGAGGAGGCCGGAGAATGAGACCCGAAGGATGCGAGGCCGACCTGCTCCGCGCCCTGGCGTCGATGCCCTTCCTCGACCGGCTGGAGATGGTCGCCGTCTGCGGCTGGTCCAGGGGCGCGGTCTACGAGGCCATAGAGAGGCTGGAGTCCGGGGGGTTCTGCGCCTCCGTGCCCCACGCCACGGGGCTGCTTCCCCCTTCCCGGAGGTTCCACCTCACCGCCGAGGGGCTGAGGCGGTTCGCCGCAGAGGAGGAGGTCTCCCTCGATGAGCTGCTTCGCCACCGCCCCGTCTCGGCCCAGTGGCGGCGCAGCCTGATGGAGCGCCTCGACGCCGTGGCCTCCGTCTACGGCGTCGCCTCCACCCTCTCCAGCCTGGCGTTCCCCGTCCGGTTCCGCTGGTACCGCTCCCTGCCCCTCGACGCCGCCATGACCCTTCCCGACGGGAGGACCGTCGGCATCGTCCGGCAGGGACCGACCGCCGACAGGTCGGGCTTCTCCCGGCGACTCTGGGGGCTGCGCGACTGGCCGATGCCCGGAACGGTGCTGGTACTCATGGCCGACGAGATGAGGCTCAGGCACGCCCGAAGGCTCCTCTCCACCACCGACGTTCCGGCCCTGTTCGCCGTGGAACGCCTTGCGGTCCTGACGGGGGCGGGCGACCGGATATGGAGTCCGCCGAAGGTCGGCGCCGAGATCGACCTGCGCTACGCCCTCGACCGGGCGGCTCCCGGTGGCGGGCTGCCGCAGGAGCCGGAACCGCAGCGAGCCGACCCGCCCGCCGACTTCGCCGTCGAGGGTCCGGGATGGGACATCCCCGACCACATGCTGCCGGTCCTTCTCAAGCCCATAGAGAAGCGCGCCCTCGACCTCATATCCGACTGGCCCTGGATCGCTCTCAAGGAGCTGGCCGGGCTGCTGGGCGTATCGTCCCAGAGGGCCTCCCAGAGCGTCATCCCCCTCGAAGGCTTCGGCCTCGCGGCCCGGCCCCGCGAAGCGGGCGGACGGCTGGCCCTCACCGACCGGGGGCTGGCGCTGCTGGCCCGCAGGGACAGGACGTCCGTGGCCGTGGCGAGGAAGCGGTGGAGCGTCACCCTGGAGGACGCCGAAGGCCCGTTCGAGTGGCGCAATGTGACCGGCAGGCGGACCCGCCAGCTGCTCAGGAACACGGAGCACACCGCCGCCGTCCACGGCTTCCTGGCCGCGCTCGCCGCCCAGGCCCCCCTGCTGGGGTGGGAGGTCGTCCAGCTCGACCCGCCCAGAAGGGCCTCCCGCCACTTCCGGCACGACGGCGGTATGCGCGCCGTCAACCCCGACGCCTTCGGCGTACTTCGGAAGGACGATACGACATGGCCCTTCTTCCTGGAGTGGGAGCGCCGCGCCGTGCGGCCCTCCACCATGTCGGAGCGGCTCGCCCCCTATCTGCGCTACTACTCATCTCACAGGCCCACCGACGACCACGGCACGAGGCCCGCAGTCCTGATCGTCTTCGACGACGACATCGCACAGACCCACTTCCTGCGCGTGGCGCGGGAGGAGACCCACGAATCGAGAGTCAACGTGCCCCTGTTGGTGTCCCACAGGCAGGCCATCGACGCCCTGGGGCCGATGGGACACGCATGGCGCACCCCCGCCGACCCGCAGTCGCCCCAGGCCCTGCCGCCTCAATGAACGACGAGGGACGAAGACCCATGCCCAAACAGGATACCCATAAGCAGGAAGGCCCCCGGAGGCGCAGAGGACGGATCGTTGTCCGGCTCGATACGGCGGCCGTCTGGAAGCGTCTGGCACTGCTGAACCGCTCCCAGAACTGGCTCGCCAGGGAGATCGGGGTCAGCCCCGGTTATGTGTCGATGCTGGTCAACTCGGGGCGCTCGCCCTCCGGTCGCATCCGTCGCCGGATGCTCAAGGCCCTGGAAGCAACCGAGTTCGGAGACCTATTCAGACTGGAGGATTGCGATGAACAACAGTAACGACCCGGCCCGTTTCGACGGGCACGACAACCCCGCGGCCGATGGGACCCAGCCCCTGGAGGGCGGCGTCCTGCCGGAGGACTTCGGTGAGCGCCTCGAACGCCTGAAGGAGGCCGGCGGCCTCTCCTGGCGCGGCTTCGCCAAGGCCCTCGGCGTGGACCCCAAGCAGCTGCGCATGTGGCGCAGGAAGGGCGTCGAGCCCTGCGGCGGAGCCATGCTCTCCATAGCCCGCTTCGCCTCCGGCATCCCCGGAGGCATGGAGATCCTCCTGGGCGAGGGGTTCCAGATGACCTTCTTCGAGGAGGGTAGCTAGACCGGAGGCCCCGCCGGGCGCACGGCGCATCGGCGGCGCGGCGGGGCCGGAACCGACGACGCCCGCGCTCGCCCCTTTCCGTCGGCGCGGGCGGCCCGTCACAGACCCGTAACGAGAGGACAGCGGCCCAACCGATTCGCCGCTGCGACTGCGCAACATGAAAGATCCCAGAAGAAACAACGGACGAAAGAGGCCCGGAGAGCAGGAGCTTGAAGACGCCCTGGAGTGCTCCATGCCGTCCTATACGCCTGAACATCGCATGGCCGTCCTGAAGGGGCTGCGCATCCTGGCCCGCGTCGCCATCCGCTCCTACATGGAGGAGCAGGCGGCCGCATCGCCCCGAGCCGAAACCCAGGAGGACGGCGGCGGGGAGGAAGGCTGATGGGGTGTGGGGGAAAGAGGCGGACGCCGGTGCAGGTCTCGGGAGCCTGAGATGGCGGCCGTGCACGACGGGAGGACGCACGGCGGGCGCCGCAGCCTCCTAGTACATGATGAGATGGGTGGGAACGAGGCGCTGTGCAACAGGGTCCACCGCCAGCCTCAACCCCTCCAGGGTGTAGGCTCCCAGCAGAGCCGGGGCGTCGTCCTCTCCGAACACGACGAGAGTGACCTCGCTGGAGCCGTCGACCGTCGCCCAAGCTCTCCCAATGTCCATCTCCACACGGCGACCGTCGGCGAGCAGGAAGACGCCCTTGTCCATCGGCTCGATCCCCAGCTCGCGCAGCAGGCTGCCGGGCAGCGTCGTGTAGGCGGCCCCGGTGTCCACCGTCGCCTCTACCTCCCGCCCCTGTTGGCCGTCCATGCTGGCAATGCGCAGCGGCCACCTGAAAGTCCCCATAGAGGGAGTCTCTCCTTCTCAGTGTCTACCACCCCATTTTACTCCATTCAGAGCGCCGGTTATAGGGGCTGCGTCCCTTGACAACGGCAGCCCGATTCGTCCATGATAAGGGTAAGACCCTGTGCGACATCGAAGGGCAAAAAACATGCCGAAGAAACGAAGGACCGTCACCTTCTCTCTGCCGCCCGAGATGGACGACCAGCTCAGGCAGGCGGTCAGAGAGGAGGGCCGCACGCTGAGCGAGCTACTGCGCGAGGCATTCCGTTTCGCCTCTACCTGGAGGAGAGGGAGTGGCGCAGACAGGAAAGGACGCAGATGCGGCGATCACGCCGAACCGAACGGGAACAGCCAACAGAAGGAGGAGCAACAGATGAGTGAACGACACGACCGCACGCCGGCGGCCCTCTACGCCAGGGTCTCCAGCGACCGCCAGGACGTGGACCTGTCCGTGTCCGCACAGATGAGGGCGCTCAGGGACTACGCCGACAAGAACGACTACGAGGTCGTCCGGGAGTACGTGGACGAGGCGGAGAGCGGACGCGTGATGAACCGCCCCGATTTCCAAAAGATGATAGAGGAGGCCAAAAGGACCGAGGCCCCCTTCAAGGAGATTTTGGTCTGGAAGTTCAGCCGCTTCACCCGCAAGCGGGAGCACGCCGTCATCCTGAAGTCCTTGCTCAGGCGCAAGGGCCTCCGCGTCGTCTCCATCACCGAGCAGGCCGAAGACAACCCCACAGGCAGGCTCCTCGAAGGCATCATCGAGACCGTAGACGAGTTCTACAGCGAGAATCTGGCGCAGGATGTCCTGCGGGGTATGAGGGAGGCCGCATCCAGGGGATTCTGGGTCGCTCCGATGGCCCCCTACGGCTACAGGAAGGTCAAGGTGCTGGACGGGGCCAAGGAGAGGCCCACCCTGCAACCGGACCCCGAAACGACCGGCATCGTCAAGCGCATCTTCGACCTGGCCGAGACCCGCAAGGGGATGATGAAGATCGTCCGCATCCTCAACGACGAGGGCATCGCCAGCCCCAGGGGTAAGCTCTGGAACAAGCCCACCGTCCACAACATCCTCAGAAACGAGGCGTACTTGGGCACCCTCGTCTGGGGCAACAACGCCAAGGACGGGGCCGACCCGGTGCGGGTGGAAAAGGCGTTCCCCGCCACCGTCACCAAGGCCCAGTCCGACCGGGTGAACAGGATACTGCGCTCCCGCGCTCCCAAGGTCTCCCACCCCCGCAGGGTCGGAAGCACCTTCCTGCTGAGCGGCCTAGTCAAGTGCTACAGGTGCAAGAGGGCGCTCTCGGGCCGCTACTCCAGCAGGGGCACGTTCCCCTACTACGTCTGCCACTCCTTCGTGAAGCGCGCGCCCGGGTCCTGCGACTCGCCCAGGGTCGAAGCCCGGCAGTTCGAGGAGCTGGTCGTCGGCCTGATTCGCTCCAACATCCTGACCGAGGGCAACATTCGGAGCCTGGTCAATGTCGTGGACGAGCAGATGGACGACGTGGCCGGCGACGAGCGCAAGCGGCTGGAGACCATCCAGTCGGAGCTTGCCGACGTGAGGGGCAGGCTCGACCGGCTCTACGACCTCGTGGAGACGACGACCGAGTTCAACATGGCCGACTTCGCCCACCGCATCCGAGACCACAAGGAGCGTCAGGAGCGCCTTGAGTCCGCCGCGGAGGGGGCGAGGGCAATCCTGGCTCAGCGCAGGGCGGTCCTCGATGACGTCAGGACAATCACGGCCTACGCCAAGGACATGAGCAGGTTCCTGCAAAAGAGCGAGCTGACGGAGCGCAGGGCGTTCATCGAGACCTTCGTCAAGGAGATCGAGCTCCTGCCCGACAACGCCGTCGTCCGCTACACCGTCCCCATGCCCGACGACAGCTTGATTCCAGGAAAAAAAGTCCAGGAGATACCGCTGAACGGCTCGGTGGTATCTTCCGTAAACGGTAGTCCACCAAACTGGGCAATTCGACAGCCCATTAAGTTGAGGTTCCGGTTGGAGCTTAACTAGCCATGCTTGACGGGTGTGTCGTAAGCCCTGATTCGATCACGGGCATTCCGAAACGCTACTTTTGACGCGTCGTCCAGAGCTGCTCGCCTTTGTCGGTGAGTTGGCCGCTCGACTGTGGCCCGATATGCGACGCGACAAGACGCGCTGTGATCGGACAACTGGAATTGCAGCCAAACTAGTACACTACCGGCACTCTTAGCATGTACTGCGCAAATCACGCGGATTTTGCAGAAACGGGACTGATCAAGGTCAACAAGTTGCTTGTCACCCCTGAGCTGGCCCATGGCTATCCCTTGGGCAATTAACCAAGGCTCCTAGACTGGCGCTTCTCCTGTGGCCGCCTACCTTGATTCACCGGAGAGCGCACCGGCTTCTCAGGGCGACTTCACGCGTCCGCTTCCATCCACTGAAACAGGCCCTCTCCTCGCCAGTCTCGCGAGATCCCGGCGAAACGTCCCAGTTTGAGGCCATCGATGTCTATTGAGGACTCTGCATGAAGGACAAGCTCACTGACTGCCTGTCCAACCGCAGGTGATATTCCAAATCCACCGGCGGATACAGTGAGGACCAGGAAGTTTGACGGGTTCTCCATCACCTCGATTACCGGAAGGCCATCAGGGGTGCGCTCGGCGGCGCCGGCCCAACTTCGAATCACGGGCACGGCATTCAGAGATGGGTAAAGCTCTCCCAGTAGGCCTGCGGCGTTCATTATCCATGGCGTGTTGGCGGTTTCCGGGCTCCGCATCCCGTCGACTTCCACGCTTTCTCGCGGGCCTACACCGTATGCGAGGTTGCCGCGCATCGTCTGCCTCCCATAGAGGTCCTGCCGGTAGACCGCGCCCGTCCACATGGGCTCAACGGGGGCCGTAACGATCAGTTCTTCCTTCGCCGTGGCAAGGGGTACGTGGACACCCACCTTCTCAGACAGAATGCCTATCTGCGGTCCGGCGGCGCAGACCACGAAGTCTGTGGAAAACTCGCCCTTGTCTGTTACAACTGCCTTAACCCTGCCGCCGGTCACTCTAAAGTCTATCGCCGTCGTGTTCTGGTAGATCCGTGTGCCGTGGTCCTGGGCTGCCCAGGCATATCCCTGCGTTGCGCGCTGAGGGTTGAACTGTCCTCCGGCCGCCTTGTAGACTCCGCCCACGGCCTCCCTAGATACGACCGGCATCATCTCCCATACTGTCTTCGAGTCCACTACCTCAGCCGTCGCCCCATTCTCCCACTCCTCGGGTAGTGATGACTTCATCAAGTCGAAGTCATCTTCGTTAAGAGCGACCTTAAGCGAGCCCGAACAGAATTCGGTAGGGTATCCAAGGGCGTCCTGCATCACGGTCACCCAATGCTTCTCGGCTGCTGACACCAAACCGACCACTGGAGCAACCCGAGGACGCTGAAATGTACCTCCGTTTCGTCCAGAGGCCTCCCATCCAACTATGCCCTTCTCCAGCACGATGACATCCACACCGGCCTTGGATAGCCACCATGCCGAACTGAGCCCTGACACGCCACCACCAATGACGACTACGTCGGCATGATCTACTTCCATTTGTTACTCCGGTGGCGGCAAGCAGCGTTCTTTGTCCCGACTAATGAACGAGCCCCTACGGATTCGATCACACTCTACTGTTAAACAATAGGCACCCACCCTTCGCCAGACCCGTCCTAATGTTGGGACCTGACAGCGTCAACTTCCCTTGACTATCGGCCTCAGTGCCGCGATGTACTCTGGATCGGTGGCACAGCATCCGCCGACTATCTGTGCTCCGATATCGAGCCACTCCCGAGCAAAACCCACGTATTGTTCGATGTCGTAATCTCTGTCGGTATCATATGTGGTCCAGGGTCCGAAATGAGTCGCGTGTCCGTAGTTGATAGTGGAATACCCCCCGATAGGTCCATCCCATATGGGTCGTAGCTGTCGCAGCGCGTCCGAGACATGCTCTGGGGGTGCGCACATGGCAAACATCACGTCCACCTTACGACCTTCGAGGGCGGCCACAAGCTCTTCCACCGTTTCCCCGCCCCACATCTTCCCGCCCTCCATTTTGGGCGCAAATCCGAGCCATACGGGTAGGCCGGTCGTTCCGCATGCGTCCACCGCGGTGACGCAGTCTTGTACGGACAAACAGTACTCGGGCAGCATGACGTCAACGCCTGCTTCGGCCAGTATACGGGACTGATCGACGAACTCTCTGTACTCCCGGTCTGGGTCTCCAGAGCCTGGGGGCGCGATTGCTCCTGCAACGTATGCGTTTGGGTTGACCGCGTCCCGGGCCTGCACGGCGATTTCAGCCGCGGTGCGAGTGATAGCCTCCCAGTTGTCCTCCTGACCGACTGCCGCCAGCCTGGGACGGCTCGTCCAGAAGTTGTTTGACAGGTTAATGTCAGCACCCTCCCGGAGGTAGTCCTCGTGGACCTGCCTTACTTTGTCTGGTGCATCAATGTTGGCATTCGCCGACCATGGACCGGGACCGCCGGAATCGCTACCTCTGGCAACCTCGACACCGCGCCGGTGGAGCTCGGATCCCATCGCACCGTCCATCAACAGCCGTTCACCACTGGCCAATCTGGTCATAACGTCCGGTCTTACCATTCTCGTCCTCCTATTAGACTCACAGCACCGCGCATGACATCGGTTGATGTGGCAAAAGGGGCATTGCCGTCGTTTCTTCACTCTTCAGAAGCTGACCGGAGAGGAAGGACATATCGTCTCTTTATCCCCTGAAGCACCGCTCACGTTTTTCACAGCCCGAAGGTCCGCCTCCAAGCGAGACTCGAGCGTCATCTGTATCCACAACCTGGCGCTCTCAGGAACGGGTAACTTCTGAAACCACCTTACTGTGAAGACAAAGTGACGGGCCGGATCATGGCTCTGGGTGAGCAAGACATGCTCTCGTCCCGGCGGCAACACTTGCCACGCTTATCTTCTGCCCGTTGCAGGTATGTTACACCATTGAAAGCCCCCATTCTGAGAATGCGAACCCATGTTTCCGAATGACTGTGATTGTGGTTTCGCCGACATTGAAATCCATTTTACGTTGGTCGTCGGAATGATCTTACCAAGACTGACAGTCCGCGGACCCATCTACAGCGGTCGGTGGCAGCGAGCTTACTTTCTCGAATGCGGTTGCCGTTTACGCGGCTTCGCTGGGTGCTGCCGCTGTCCTTGTGTCTATCCTCATCCGAGTAGAGCCTTTCTCCGAACCTCGGCTTGCCACCCGCAGAGTCCACCATTTATGCTCTTTCGGGAGCCCTTGCCGGCGGGCTACTGGCTTGGCCGTTGGCCTTCCTTGACGGCGAAAGAGCGTTTCCACCGCGTGGTCTGCCTACTTGGTTGGGACTTGGCATTGCGTTTAGGATCGTCCTGCCGTTCTTGACTGGGCTATTGTTGCCGACGGCGTCGGTCGATTCTGACCTGCTGTTGAGTCGTATAAGCGGTAGTCAATTAGCTTTGCACTTGGCGGATGTGGCGGCCCTTTCGATTCGATACACGATCATAGCTATATCTAGTTCACTTCTGATGGGGCTATCTTGGGGATTGGCAGGTGGGCCATTGATAAGGGCAACGCGTCCGCCAGGAGCAAGATCTCAATCATTGGACCTTGGGCGGTGGCATTTGCGTTCGGAACGAGCGCCGTCTGCACTGTGCTCTGGGGTCCGGCGGAAACTCTGGCCAGGCTAGCGGACTTGGAGAAGGATAACACTACGTCAACTTGTAGTCGGGGTCACGTGGTTGTTAAAACTCACACAGCGGGATACCCAGGATGAATCCTAGTCTACGCCCATCTCATCGACGCCCTTGAGGTCTAGTTCCTTGGAGCGATGACAGCTAATGAAACGGCCGGGAGAGATCTCTTCCAGAGTTGGCGTCTCGGTGCGGCACCTATCCTGAGCGTGGGGACAGCGTGGATGGAAGTAGCAACCGGTCGGCGGATTGGCGGGGTTGGCGACCTCGCCCTGCAGCACGGTCCTGTTGGACCGCACGCGGGGATCAGCCTTGGGTACGGCGGAAAGTAGGGCGGCAGTGTAGGGGTGTTTGGGGGACCTGAACAGCTCCTGAGTGGGAGCTGTCTCTACGAGCTTGCCGACATACATGACCGCAACGCGATCGCTGACGTGCTTAACTACACTCAAGTCATGGGAGACGAACAGGTAGGTCAGATCGAGTTCGTCCTGAAGGTCTAGCAACAAGTTCAGGACCTGGGCTTGCACCGAGACGTCCAAAGCGGACACGGGCTCGTCGGCGACTATTAGCTTGGGGCTCAGTGCAAGGGCTCGTGCCACGCCAATGCGCTGTCTCTGTCCTCCGCTGAAAGCGTGTGGAAACCGTCTCATGAACTCAGGTCTTAGCCCGACCAGGCGCAAGAGCTCTTCGACCCTGTCTTCGCGCTCCCTCCTGGTGCCGACTCCGTTGATCGCCATGGGCTCACTGATGATCTCCAAGAGGGTCATACGTGGATTAAGAGAAGAGAACGGGTCCTGAAACACGAGTTGAATCTGACTGCGGACATGTCGGAGTGCGGCCTCTGTCTGAGCCGCGAGATCTAGGATCTCTCCGTGTTCCCCGCGGAACAGAACTTGTCCGGAGGTGGGCTGGATAGCTCGAACAATGCAACGAGCCGCAGTGGTCTTACCGCATCCGCTTTCGCCGACGAGTCCGAGAGTCTCGCCCGGGTCGATGTAGAAGCTGATGTCGTCCACCGCGCGGACGTGTCCTGAGACGCGTCTGAGCAGACCCCTGTGAATGGGGAAGAGCTTTCGAAGGTTCTTGACCTCGAGGAGTGGTTGATCTGCTCTGGGGTGGGTTTCGTCTGACATCTACTCTCCGGCGTGGTAGAGGAAACAGCTGACGTTTTGGCCATCGTGAATCGGCATCAGTCTGGGTATTTGAATGTCACAGGTACCCTTAATGAAAGAAGGACACCGAGGGTGGAATGGACAGCCCTGTGGTCGCGCATAGGGATGGGGAACAGAGCCGGTGATGGTGGACAGCCGTTGTCTGGTGGCCGAAGTTATGTGAGGCATGGACTGTAGCAGAGCCTGGGTGTAGGGATGTTTAGGGGAGTGGAAGATGTCGTCCACGGGCCCGCTCTCTACGATCTGTCCGAGGTACATTACCGCAACGTCATCGGACATTTCGGCGACAACGCCCAGGTTGTGAGTTATGAGCATGATGGCCATGCCATACTGATCTTGGAGTTGCCCCATAAGTTCGAGTATCTGAGCCTGAGTGGTAACGTCGACGGCGGTGGTGGGCTCGTCGGCGATGAGCAGGCTTGGGCTGCATGACAGTGCCATTGCAATCATGGCCCTCTGGCGCAGGCCGCCGCTGAGCTCGAAAGAGTAGGAGTCGACGCGCTCTTCGGGGAGAGGGACACCGACCTGTCGCAGCAGATTGATGGTGACGTCTCTGGCCTGCTTCTTGTCGACCTTTCGGTGGATCATAAGGGCTTCAATGATCTGGTTTCCGACGGTATGGACGGGGCTGAGGGAGGTCATGGGCTCCTGAAAAATGAGTGCGATCTCACGGCCTCGTATGTTCCGCATCTCGCGCCCGTTGGCATCTAAGGAGGCGAGATCGACGATCTGATCATCGCCGTTGAGTCCTTGTGGGGCGGGTCGTCGCAGGAGGATCTGGCCGTCGACTATGCGTCCTGGTCGATCGAGGATGCGAAGGATGGAACGTGCGGTGACGCTCTTGCCGCAACCGCTTTCTCCGACGAAGCCGAGGGTTTTACCTGGGTGGATATCGAAACTGACGCCGTCGACGGCGACGACGTTTCCCTCGTCGAGGGGGAAGTGTGTGGTGAGGTTACGGACAGACAGTAGAGGAGTGCTGTTGAGGTTGGCCATGGGGTTAACGTCCGGCGTAGGGATCGGCTGCGTCGCGGAGGCCGTCTCCCATGAAATTGAAGCTAAGGATGGAGACGATGACCAAAGCACCTGGAATAAGAAGCCATGGAGCGAGGGCAACCGACTGGAGGTTCTGGGCCTCCCTCAAGAGGACACCCCAACTGATGGCGGGCTGCCGCATGCCCAACCCGAGGAAGCTGAGGGAAGTCTCAGCGATGATCATCGCGGGAACGGCTAGGGTGGTTGAGGCGATGATGTGGCTGATAAACGACGGGACCATGTGGCGGAAAATGAGCCTTAGCTGCCCAGCGCCGTAAAGTCGGGCTGCGATGACGAAGTCCTCGTCTCGAAGTGCCAGGAATCGACCCCGGACCTCCCTCGCCAGCGTCGTCCAGCCGAGGAGGGAGAGGATTACGGTTATGGCGAAGTAGACCTTTACTACCGACCAAGTTTGGGGCACCGAGGCAGACAGCGCCATCCATATCGGGATGGTGGGCATGGACCTCAGGAATTCGACGAACCGCTGAATGATCCCGTCGGTCAGGCCGCCTCGAAGTCCCGAAAGACCCCCTAACAGGACTCCGAGGAACAGGCTGATCATCACACCGGCCAGACCGATGGACATCGAAATCCTGGTGCCATACATGAGCCTGGACCACATGTCTCTTCCCATCCTGTCCGTTCCCAGCGGATGAAGGGGAAACATCGCTTCGTCGGCGTCGAGTCCCAAGAAGTGAATGTCAGTGGTGATGAGTCCAAACAGCTTGTACTGGTAGCCGTGTACGAAGTACCTGATACGGTGCTTCTTGGAGGTATCGGCCTCCCAATTCATTTTGAGGGTCACCGAGTCGCGTGTTCCGTGAATTCCATAGACGTACGGCAGAGGCTTCCAGTCGTCGAAGAAGTGGATACGCTGCGGCGGAAGAAAGAGTCGCTTGGAATTGCTCTGAATAGGATCATGGATCGCAAGAAACTCCGGGACAAGGGCCACCAGGTAAAGAACCAGAATTATCGCGGTGCCGACCATGCCGAGGCGATGCCTTCGAAAGCGCCACCAGACCAGCTTCCACTGGGAGGCCACATATATGCGCTCGTCGGCCGCAGGCATCTCTATGGTGTGACCGCCGGCAGTCATTCGTTAGGCCTCCATCCGTATACGCGGGTCCATCCACGCCAGGATGATGTCGGAGACCAAGGTTCCGATTATGGTTAGACCGGTCAGGATCAAGATGATGTCCCCGGCCATATACATGTCTTGACTAATGAGTGCCCTCAGCAGCAGAGGTCCTATGGTGGGGAGGCTCAACACGGTCGCGACGATGAGGCTTCCGGAGAAGAGCTGAGGCAGCGCCCAGCCTGCGGTGCTGATAAAAGGATTGAGGGCCAATCGAACAGGGTACTTCAGAATCAGCTTCCATTCGGAAACACCCTTGCTCCTGGCCGTGACAACGTAGGGCTTGGTGAGCTCGTCCAGTAGGTTGGCGCGTATGATCCGAGTGAACCGAGCAGTGCCGTCGGTACCCAGGATCAACATCGGTACCCAGATATGCTTGAGTAGGTCTATGAACTTCCCCACGCTCCAAGGCGCGTTGTTGTACTCCTGAGAGAAAAGGCCTGTGATCCCTAACCCGAACCAGCTGAAGACAAACCACATCAGTACTAGCGCCAGCAGGAAATTCGGCGTGCCTACTCCCAGGTACGAGAGGAACGCAAAGAAATAATCGATAGGGGAGTACTGTTTGACGGCGGAAATAATGCCGATGGGGACGGCCAGCGTCCATGTGAACAGGATCGTGAAGATCCCAAGCATTAGCGTCATGGCGAGACGGTCGTTCAAAAGATCTGTGACTGGCACCCGAAAGTCCAGCGACACACCGAGGTCCCAGCGTACGAACCCCCAGATCCATTTCAGGTACTGGACTGTGATTGGCTGGTCAATTCCGTATTGGCTCCTGAGTGCCTCCAACTCACCTTCGCTCACGAAGGTTCCCTGTGACTTCAGCACGGCAACATAGTCCGACAGGAAATCGCCCGGCGGCGCCTGGATGATGGCGAAAGCCGCTACTGACATGAGGAACAGCAGTGGAAATAGGACGAGGAGACGCCGCAATATGAATCGAAGCAATGAATCTGCCTTAGGCCAACAGACTCTCAGCGAGCAAGCCTAGCTTTTCAGGAAGGCTGGGCGGCCTTCACCAATCGGAGACCGCCCAGCACTCATGCGCTCGCGTGTCTACAGGGGTCTTACTATCTCTGCTTGAAGAAGAACTGCTCTGGGAAGGCGTTGCCGGGTGTCCTGATTGTCCAGTCGTTGTACAGCACTTCGGGCACGTTCCGCAGATTGTCCTTGACAATGAAGATCGCCTGGTTCGAGGGGGCCAACCCGTTGATGCCTATTGAGTACATCCCGTCGGTGTATATGCGGAATAGCTTCCGCCCTAACTCCATTCGCTCTTCGTAAGGTAGCGACTTTCCGCCGTCTATGATGTCAATAAGTTCCTTCAGATCGTCCGGGGGTTCCAGCCCGTCCGCTCCACCGCTGTTCACCCACCTCGTGTACAGGACGCCCTGATAACTGACGTTGCCTGGGCTGAACGGGTTGTACATGCTGAAGGGAAACAACGCGGAGTCGTAGAACATCCAGCTCTGCGCCCGGTTAGCGGCGACGCGCTCTGAGAACAGCGAACGCGTCACCGAGTCCACTTTGGCGTTAATGCCGACGGCCTTCCAATCCTCGGCCATCATCTCACCTACGTCGACCGTTTGAGTGAAGGCCGTTGTCATTGTCATGACAATCTGGAAAGGCTGCCCATTCCAGGTACGGAATCCGTCGTCGCCGACATCGGGTACGATCTTGTCCAGAAGGGCTACGGCTGCTTCGTCGTCGTACATGTACTTGAAGGCGTATTCGTCACCAGGGTACATGGGGTGGTCTGGTCCCGGGACCCAGTTTCGCGGTTGCCCCAAGCTGAAAAACAGGGCGTCGTTGATTTCCTCCCGATTTATCGCCATGGAAAGAGCCCGGCGAAACTCGATATTTCCCAGCACTGCGCGAAGGGCCTCCTGGTCGTTCCCTTCCACTGTCGGGTTGATTATGAGGATGAACTCATTACCGCCTACGTTAGGCCAGACTAAGGTCCTGTAGTCGCCCTTCTCCTCGCTCTCCTTGAACAATGGGTAGTTCTGCAGGTTGGTATGTCGGCCCTGGAAGTCGAAATCCCCGGCTATGGCCTTCAAGTTAACGATCTCGCTGTTCTCGACAAAGATGTGCTCGATCCTGTCTATGTAAGGGAGCTGGTTTCCTTCGGGGTCCACGGCGTAGTAGTACGGGTTACGCACTGCTGTTACGTCCCCAGACCAGTTGCCCGACGTAGCGATCCAAGCCTGAGTGCTCGGCCTTTCCGGGTTCAGGTATACATTGAACCGATTGTTGTAGTACTGCACCCAGTTCTCGAATCCGGCGTCCTTTGCTTGCTGATCGGCGTCAGCGTTGTACTTGATGTGGAACTGTTTCATGTAGTGGGACGGAGCGAATGTGTGCTGACCGGTGGCGTCCGTTCTGTCCGCCTTACCCAAGATTTCAAGCAAGACGAAGTTGGGCTCCGCGAACGTCCACTTGATTGTGTGTTCGTTCACAACCTCAAACTCGGCCAACTGCCCCCCGGTTGTGAAGTTTGAAGGCCTAGTGGGAGTAAGATCGTCGTTGAGGATCATGTCGTTCCAGTAGAATTCGAAGTCGGCGGCGTCGAACGGGTCTCCGTCGGACCACCTGGTTCCGTTGCGAAGGAAGAAGGTCCACTCCTTACCGTCTTTGGAAGTCTCCCATCCCTTCGCCAGAGTCGGGATCATGGTGGTGCCGTCATAGGCCCAGCGCACCAAACCAGATCTGTTGTATCGCGCCCAACCAAAGCGGTCCGAATATCCCAGATGCCCCCTGCGCAGTGTCCCGCCATAGCGACCTATTTCCTCGACAACGGGTATCACCATTGGCTCTTCGGGTAATCTCTCTTCCACAGGCGGCAACAGACCGCCCTGCACCCTCTGGGCTAGCAGCGGCGATTCGTTAAACTTGACGAACTGGACCGGTACCTCCACGACCGTGGTGATCGTCTCGGTCACCACGGTCGTCGCGCCGGGCACTTCTACGATCTCTGTGACCGTGATCGTCTCTCCCGGCACTTCTACGATCTCTGTGACCGTGATCGTCTCTCCCGGCACCTCTACGATCTCTGTGACCGTGATCGTCTCTCCCGGCACCTCTACGATCTCTGTGACCGTGATCGTCTCTCCCGGCACCTCTACGATCTCTGTGACCGTGATCGTCTCTCCCGGCACCTCTACGACCTTTGTTTCCCCGCAGGCCGCTGCGAGTAGCGATAATACAAACACCGCTCCGATCGATAATGCCCATTTTTTCATGACATATTCCTCCCTCTCAGGTGAGATCTCACGCCGGGCCAGCCTGCTCCTTGGTACACTGGTAGACTAGCAGGCCTCCGATTCTGGCGTCAATGTCTCCACAATCGGACTGCATTTTCGCTGGCTAGTTAGCGAGGGCAGAATCGCTGAACATCAACAGCGTCAACGCACTGTAACTGTACTGAGCCTGTCCCAGAAGTGGAAATTGCAGATAGGGGGAAGATAGGGGGAGCGGATAGAGGTCAGAGGGTTCGCTGAAAGGCCCTGGCCTAAGCGGGTAGGACAGGCGCCGGAGCGATGGGTCAGCTGCTGCCATTACTGCAGGTCAGGAAACGGGACGAGGCTCCGGGCCATTGAATAGACCGATGAAGGGGCTGGAGCGCCACACCCGCCAGAGAGTGCGCAGGTTGAAGGCGGTGGCCAACATGGTCCACTCGGCCGCCACGTTGACGAGGCCGCTCAGCAGGAACCTCCGTGCCCCCTGTTGCTCCTTGATGATTCCGAAGGCTGGCTCGACCAGTTGCTTTCTCAGCTCGTAAGCTTCTTTGGCTGCTGAGGTGGACATCCAGGCGCGGTGGCGACGCAGCACTGTGTCGTGCGGCCCTATGGCTAAGCTTCGCCCAATCTCCTTGGCTCTGGTACAGGCTCTGAAGGCCGGGCACTCCTGACAGACGGCGCCTGCAGCCCGGTACAGACGCAACGGGACTCCGTTCGCATGCTGTTGCGGACGAACGCAAGCGTCCGTCCCTGGGGACACCTGAAGCTGTCGCTGTGTTCGTCATAGGTGAATCTGTCCTTGTGATATGGGTCTTCGAGGAACCGTTGCCGTGCCTCTGACACCACCACCTTCACAGGGTATTGTGGTCGGGATGCTGCCACCCGGTCAGCCACAGGTACGGTATCTGGTCCCGACAGGCCGCCTCCAGCTTTCGGCACGAGCGCACACCGGTCATGAAGCCATACAGCCACACGCTCAACAATGCACGAGGATGGTAGGCTGGCGCTCCCATCGAGTCACCATCTATGTCCACGCCAAGTTCCGCCCATGCATCTCGATCCAGTGCATCGACGAACTCGGCGACGACCCGCGCCGGATGATCCAGCGGCAACAACTCGTCAAGCGTCGGCGGCAACATCCACATCTGTTCTCGGCCCATCGGTCGAAGCGGCATCTCAATATCTCCCACCTTGATGTCGCTTCAAACGTACACCTGACCCATACTCAACGCCAACCCAGACTTGTGAGACAGACTCTATGTCGACGCTCAGCGATTATGTCCGCCTAAGTGCCAAGGGAAAATGTCCTCTGAGTAGATTGCCATGCTAGCTGATTACGGTACTTCCGACGTTGCGCGAGCGCGCCATGGGTGGGGTTTCGGCATTCATGTACTTCCTTGCAGTGTCCCGGTGGATGCCCACTTCCCGGGCGATCCCACGGATGGACAGGCCCTTGCGTTTCGCCTTCTGCACCGCCTTCCATCTCGCCGTCTGTAGTGGGGTGGGCTTTCTGGGTCGCGGAGTCACAGTCCTGCGAACTCTTGCGGCGCCGTTGCGGTCGGCATCGTCGCGGAGTCTGTCCGCTTCGAGCATTGTGCCCATTGACTCCACTTCGTCCTCCGGCCTCCTGATGACACCGTTGGTGTAGCGGCTGGGACCGGTCGTGTGTACGGTCCGCGTGCCGAAGCTGCGCAGGATACCTGGTCGCGGAGGCGCTTCCTGGGAGGCGACGATACGCCCTTCGTGTTGCACTGACAGCCGGCCGTCCAGTGCTTCGAGCACTTCCACCGCCGACCCGGCAAAGCTCGGTCGAGCCTGATCGGGAAGCAACTGCAGGGTGCGCCAGCGGTACTTCACAGTGTTGTCCCGGCCAACCCGGCGCCTGTACTTCAGGCATAGGACTGTGTCCAGGCACGTCCCCGGATCCAGGACCCGATACGCGGTGTCTGCGTGTTGCGACGGCACACCAAAACGTTCATTGAAGCGGGGAAGGAAGTCGTTGAGCACGCGGTTGGCGTCATCGATGGTGGTCGAGCCTGCGAGCCTCAGCTCCGTGACCAACCTGTCCTGAAGTGTGCCCGCGGCGCGTTCCACTCGGCCTTTGGCTTGCGGCGACCGTGCGAATATCAGCTGTACGCCGATCTCACCCATCGCGCGAGAGAACTGGGTGGGGGCGGAGGCGGTCTCTGACGGCGGCGTGTGCTTGAAGACGCCATGGCGGTCTGAATAGAGTGCGAGAGGTATGCCGTAGCTCCGTATCAGAATCCGCATCAGCAGTAAGTAGCTGCGGGTGTTCTCCAACTCGCAGAACAGGGCGTTGACGACACAGCCGGTAGCGTCGTCGACCGCCAGCAGCAACGTGAACTGGGGGCCATCTTCTCCCAGCCATCTGTGGTAGCTGCCGTCGATCTGTATCAGCATCCCCTCGCGGGCCATCCGCTGCCGTCGAACACGATGCTTCGGCGGCCTTCGACGGCGGGGGCTGCTCACACCGGCGTCGGTCAGTATCTTGCGCAATGTGTTACGTCCGATGTCTATGCCCTCTCGCTCCCTCAGCAGTTCGCTCAAATGCGTGTGGTTGACTCCCGCGTATCGGGTCCGCGCCAGGACCACCACGTCGGTCGCCAACGGGTCCGGTGTAGCGTTGGCCGGTCTGCGACCTCGATTGCCGTGAGCGAGTGCGGCTGCGCCGTCCCTTCTGTAAGCCGCCAGAATACGCCTGGTGTGGCGCGCGCTCACTCCCATCAACGTGGCTGCCTGCTCCGTGGTCATATGGTCCGCCACCAAACTGTTGAGAACCTGAAGCCTCGTCTGCTCTTTCTGTGTCAATGTCACATGCTCCTTCATGCGGACATTTTCGCTTGACAGTTAGCGAGGACTTAATCGCTGAGCAACAACAGACTCTACTGCGAACTTTTGTACTCTGGAAATTCCTGGTCGGCGGACGGCAGACTCTCTTCTAAGAACCCCGCAGCCCTTGACCTGTGATGCCTTTGCCTACCCACCCTGCTTAGCTTCCAATTGCAGCAGAATGGACGGCAACTCGCCAAAGTCAGTGAAGGTCGCATCCGGTTCCGGACCGGAGCCCGCCGGGACACGGCCCTGGTGATCAACCCAAATCGCCGTCATTCCTGCCTGTTGCGCACCGAGCACGTCAACATCGAGGCGAACACCGACGAACACAGCTTCCGACGGCAGGACGTCGGCTCGGTCGAGCGCGAGTTGAAAGATCTCCGGTGAAGGCTTTTCGGCGCCAGCCGTTTCGCTCGTAAGGAAGACGTCGAAGAGCTCGTGAATAGGAAGGCTCTCGAACTTGGCTCGCTGGCGATACTCTAGGCCATTCGTGATTACTCCTAACGTGTAGATCTGGCTAATCGCTCGCAGAGCCTCCTCCGCGCCAGGAAGGGTCCGGGCGAGGTCGAGGCAGCCCTGGAAAAACCAGAGCTCAATCGCCTCATGGCCTAAGGACGTCTCCAAGAGTCCGAGCTCCTCGATCAGAGGAGCGACGCCGAGGGCCCAGCCCGTCTTCGGACTTTTCTCTAAGAGACGCTCGAGGAAGGAGGCGCAGTCCAAGTTTGGCAGCTCGCGCTTCAGCATCGTGGTGATCCGCTCCCCGCGCGCGCGACTAGTCCCGCTAGTGTCGAGCAGCGTTTCGTCGAGGTCAAAGAAGACAGCGTGGAGAGCCATAAACCTAGGGAACCTCTGAACAACATCGTGTAAGCCGTATGGGGTGTACAGAAGGGATATTGACGGGGATGTCCGCTCTTCTATTGCATACCGATTGATGCTGCCGCTGCCCTAAACGTTTCTGCCGGGGCGTCTCGTCGCTCATATCTCTGATTTGGGCGCACTTCGCCCACGTCAGGCCAGCAGGTAACGCTCTGCCGTTATCAGGTTGGTCAGCCCAAGCAGTAACATCAGTCGTTGCGTGTTCTTAGCCAGCCCTCGGTACCGGACCTTGGCGTACCCAAAGTGCCGCTTCACGTACAGGAACGGATGCTCCACCTTCGCCCTGACCGACGCCTTCCGCTTCTCCACTAGCGCCTCACCGCTTCCCGGCTCCAGTTGCCGTCGCCGGCCAGGCCTCATCGCCACTTGCCACTCCACACCCAACTCCCGGTTCTCTGCCCGCTTGTCCACTCCTTGATATCCCGCATCGCACCACACCCGTTTCTCTCCACCGTGCAGCAGCCGGTGCGCCTCTGTTACATCGTGCATGTTCGCCGGTGTCGTTGCTACGCTATGCACTACTCCCGTCTCAGCGTCCGCACCGATGTGTACCTTCATCCCAAAGTGCCACCCGTTCCCCTTCTTCGTCTGACGCATCTCAGGGTCGCGATCACCAGCACGGTTCTTTGTCGATGACGGCGCCTCGATGATGCTCGCGTCCACGATCGTCCCCTCCCGAAGCCGCAGTCCCTGGGACTCCAGATGACGGTTGATCTCCTCGAACAGACTCTGCCCCAACTCGTGCTCTTCCAACAGATGACGGAAGTTCAGGATCGTCGTCTCGTCCGGCAGCGGGCCCGACAGCCTCAGGCCTACGAACCGTCTCACCGACTCGACCTCGTAGAGCATGTCCTCCATACCAGGATCACTGAGGTTGTAGAACAACTGCACGCAGTGTATCCGCAGCATCACCGACAACTCATACGGCCTCGGCCCGCCTTGGGATAGAAGGGGCGGATACGCTCTTCTATCTGACCCCACGGGATCAGACTATCCATGCGCTCCAGGAACATCTCCCGGCGGGTCTTGCGCTTCTTGCCGTCGTACTCCAGATCCGCAAATGTTGGCTGGTCCATAGCATCGTTCACCCCAAACATCCTCTCTCTTCTCGGTGACATGGTACTGTGACACAACCCAACAGACTTGTTCAGAGTATCCCTAGCTGATTACGATACTTCCGACGTTGCGCGAGCGCGCGACGACATGGGTGGGCTTTCAGCATGCATGTACTTCCTCACGGTGTCTCTGTGAATGCTCAGTTCCCGGGCGATCCCACGGATGGACAGCCCCTTGCGCTTCGCCTTCTGCACCGCCTTCCATCTCGCAGTCTGAAGTGGGGTGGGCTTTCTGGGTCGTGGAGCCACGGGTTTGCGAACTCTTGCGGCGCCGTTGCGGTCGGCATCGTCGCGAAGTCTGTCCGCTTCGAGCACTGTGCCCATTGACTCCACTTCGTCCTCCGACCTCCTGATGACACCGTTGGTGTAGCGGCTGGGAACGGTCGTGTGTACAGTCCGCGTGCCGAAGCTGCGCAGGATACTTGGACGTGGAGGCGCTTGCTGGGAGGCGACGATACGCCCTTTGTGTTGCACTGCCAGCCGTCCGTCCAGCGCTTCGAGCACATCCACCACAGATCCGGCATAGCTCGGGCTAGCCCTGTCGGGAAGCAACTGCATGGTGCGCCAGCGGTACTTCACCGTGTTGTCCCTGCCAACTCTGCGTCTGTACTTCAGGCATAGGACTGTGTCCAGGCACATCCCCGGATCCAGGACCCGATACGCGGTGTCTGCGTGTTGCGACGGCACACGAAAACGTTCATTGAAGCGGGGAAGGAAGTCATCAAGCAGGCGGTTAGCATCATCGATGGTGGTTGCACGTGCGAGTCTCAGCTCCGTGACCAGTCTGTCCTGGAGCGTGCCCGCGGTGCGTTCCACGCGGCCTTTGGCTTGTGGAGATCGTGCGAATATCAGCTGTACGCCAAGCTCACCCATCGCGCGCGAGAACTGGGTGGGAGCGGCGGCGGTCTCCGACGGCGGCGTGTGCTTGAAGACACCATGGCGGTCTGAATAGAGTGCGAGCGGTATGCCGTAGCTCCGTATCAGATCCCGCATCGGCAGTAAGTAGCTGCGGGTGTTCTCCCGCTCGCAGAACAGGGCATAGACGACACAACCCGTAGCATCGTCGACCGCCAGCAGCAACGTGAACTGGGGGCCATCTTCTCCCAGCCATCTGTGGTAGCTGCCGTCGATCTGTATCAGCATTCCCTCGCGGGCCATCCGCTGCCGTCGAACACGATGCTTCGGCGGCCTGCGCCGGCGGGGGCTGTTCACACCGGCTTCAGTCAGTATCTTGCACAACGTGTTTCGACCGATGTCGATGCCCTCCCGATCCCTGAGAAGCTCGCTCAGGTGCGTGTGATTGGCTCCCGCGTATCGTGTGCGTGCCAGAAGCACCACATCGGTCGCCAACGGGTGCGGTGTAGCGTTGGCCGGTCTGAGACCTCGATTGCCGTGAGCGATTGCGGCTGCGCCGTCCCTTCTGTAAGCCGCCAGTAGTCGCCTGGTGTGGCGCGCGCTCACTCCCATCAAAGTCGCTGCCTGCTCCGTGGTCATATGGTCCGCCATCAAACTGTTGAGAACCTTTTATCCTTGCCTGCTCTTTCTGCGTCAATGTCACATGCTCCTTCATGCGGACATTTTCGCTTGACCGTTAGCGAGGACAGAATCGCTGAGCAACAACATCTGTCTATCGTCAAAATAGGCCCACCGAAAGGAGACTCGAACAGAACTTGCGGAATAAGTGTGTCGCGAATCATCGACCAGCTTGGGCTCTTCGAGTGTCGGGCTCCCCTTGCAAAGTGTCTGCTTCTGACCTGAGAATAGTTGCTAGTGTCAGGAAGCCTCAAGGGGTTGCAGGACATCTTGGCGTTTCTGTGGTACCAAATGTGGTACATGGCCTGAAAGATGATCACTTCCGTAGTTACTCCGAGTCCGCCAGCTCCACTTCTCCCCTTTCCCAGACCCCTCCACAGGACCTCATGTCGTCTCAGTGAGAGGCAGATTCCTATTTGTTGCATGTCTCAATGGGTGCCGCCAAGTCCCTCGACGATGCATGGCATCGCGCGTCTTGTGTGGTACACATGTGGCCACATCACAGGAAGGAGGACACCATGGCGAAGCCATCCTCTGTCAGGGTGAAGGCGCTCAGGGAGCCGGGACGTTACGGTGACGGAGACGGCCTCTACCTGACGATCAGGCCCGGCGGGTCAAAGTCATGGATTCTCCGGGCCGTCTTCGACGGAGGCGAACAGACATCGGCCTTGGTGGATACCCCGGAACGGGCCTCGCACAGGCCCGTGTGAGTGCTGGTGGAGATCAAGTCCGCAATAGCCGAAGGCAAGAACTCAGTCTCAAACGGTCGCAGGTCGTCGATTCCGACGTTCGACGAAGGCCGTACTCGAGATGAACAGGCCCAGGTGAAAGTCGGATAAGCACGTGACCGTGTGGCTCCAGTCGCTTGAGCGGCATGTGATGCTCACCCTTGGGAACGTGCGGATCGACCAGATAGACTAGGCGGATGTGCTGGATGTGCTCAAACCGATCTGGACGAAGATTCCCGAGACCGCGCGTCGTGTGAGGCAGCGGATGCGTACGATGTTGTGGACTAGGGTTGACTGTAGCCAGAACCATTTTCGAGATGAGGATGGGACTGTGAGGCCTACCAGGCTCACCCCGCCTTAAGATTCTTAGTACATGGTGGGCGTGGGTGCTGCCCGCTCATCTTGCACCTCTGTGCTCTGGTCGCTATGCTGCCGGCAGCCAATCGGCTGTCCAATGACGTTGTTTGCGCGGGTGGCTTAGTATGTCGATCGTGAGGATTGAGGTCGTTACAGTAGCTTGGAGTGAGCATGAAGATTGGAACTCGCTCCGATGTGGAATGTCGCGCCGCCAAGGAAGTCCCGACTCAGAACGGCCTATTCTCAGTGCCGGTCTTTCCGGTGCTTCTGGCTAACCGACTTAGGTTACCGTACGAGTGGCACAAAGCTGGGGGGTAGGTCAGCATCCGACAGGGCAAACATGGTCTGATTGCCAGTAGCACAGGTGATTAGGACAATAAATCCTGCTGGGTAGAGTTCGAAGCGGCGAACTAGCGGCAATTGAATCGCGCTAAGAGTTCGGTGAGTTCTGGCGTCACCCATAGACGTATACTCGGCTGGCGGGAATGGGTAGCATTGCCATGTCTCGGCATTGCCGCAATCAAGGCTAAGCTTGATACGGGGGCGAAGACCTCCGCATTGCATGCTTGGGACCTCAGTCTTCTCATGGTCGACGGTCGGCAGTGGATACGCTTTCGCGTCCATCCCATGCAGAGAGATAAGGTCACGTCCGTCGTCTGCGAGGCGCCGCTCAGCGATCGGCGATGGGTGACGAGTTCAAGCGGCACGCGCGAGCGTCGGTACATAATATCTACGAACCTTCAGATAGGTGCCAGCTGTTGGCCGATAGAATTGAGTCTCACCAATCGTGACGCCATGGGATTTCATATGATCATCGGCCGAGAAGCGATGCGGAACCGCCTGATAGTCGATCCCAGGGCCTCATTTCGCGCAGGCAGGAAAACAACGGGAACTGTCGATGGTTCCTTCGAGGTTCCAGATGGCCCCGAGGCTTGCGAGGGGGGCATGTGAAAATCGCAATGCTGGCGCGGAATCCAAATCTCTATAGCCATAAGCGCCTCGTGGAGGCCGCAGAAGCCAAGGGTCACCACATCAACGTAGTAAACACCACTCAGTGCTACGTAAACATCACATCACAGAGGCCGCAGTTGCTGTACAGGGGCGTCGCCCTTGCCGGCTACGATGCAGTGATTCCGCGCATAGGTGCATCGATAACTTTCTACGGGTTGGCGGTGTTGCGCCAGTTCGAGATGATGGGAGTGTGGCCGTTAAACGAATCAGTGGCCATTGGTCGCGCTCGTGACAAACTCTGGGCGCTGCAGATCATGTCTGGCCTGGGGGTTGGTTTGCCGGTTACCGGTTTCGCAAACTCTGCGCGACGAGCAGAGGAGCTGATCCGTATGGTCGGTGGCCCACCAGTCGTCATCAAACTGTTGGAAGGGACTCAGGGCTTGGGAGTGGTACTTGGCGAGACCATGCCCTCGGCAATAAGCACATACGAGGCTTTTCGAGGGGCCAAGATCAACATACTGGTTCAGGAATTCGTCAAGGAGGCGGGCGGAGCAGACATTCGAGCTTTTGTCATAGGTGACCGCGTCGTTGGTGCGATGAAGCGCCAGGGTGGACCGGGCGAGTTTCGTTCAAACCTTCATCGTGGAGGCACAGCGGAGAAGATCAGTATCACGTCGGAAGAGCGTTCGACTGCAGTGCGTGCCTGTAAAGCATTGGGACTAAACGTAGCTGGCGTAGACATGCTTCGATCCAGTCGCGGACCGGTGCTCATAGAAGTGAACTCAACCCCAGGTCTGAAGGGAATCGAACAGTCGACGGGGATCGACATCGCAGAGCGGATAATTGCGTTCCTGGAAACGCATGCCAAACCCACTCCAACTAGGACGCAGGGGTAAGGACTGGTTGATGAGCACCCTCGCCGTTAGGTCATCTGAAGCCATCAGAATAGGTGAGATAGAAGTCCCCCCTGGGTATCGGACCCAAGTAGGCTTGCCGATCGCTGATTTGTCGATCCATGTCCCTATAACGATGCCTGTGCACATAATCAACGGACCTCGGGATGGGCCGGTATTGTTCGTCTCGGCTGCCATACACGGCGACGAGATCAATGGAGTCGAAATCATACGGCGAGTCATGAAGCTTGGCGCCTTGAGGCGCCTCAATGGAGCTCTGATCGCAGTTCCAATAGTGAATGTGCCTGGCTTTCTGAATCTCAGTCGATATCTACCGGATCGGCGAGACCTCAACCGCTCCTTCCCAGGGTCCGCTAGAGGCTCCCTGGCTGCCCGCCTCGCCAAGATGTTCCTCGACCAAGTCCTTTCAATCTCTACTCACGGCATCGATCTTCACACCGGTGCTGTGCACAGGGAGAACTTTCCGCAAATACGCGTTGACCTGGACAATCGCGCAGCTCAGTGTATGGCGCGCGCATTTGGCGTCTCTCTTGTGGTGAACGCCGCATCGAGGAAGGGGAGCCTGCGTGGCGCGGCCAACGAGCTAAACGTTCCTGTAATCGTCTACGAAGCAGGCGAAGCGCTCCGCTTTGACGAAGCTGCTATCCGGACCGGCGTAAGGGGCTTGGTCCGGGTCATGGAGAGCCTCGATATGTTGCCCGCCAGAAAACGCGACAGTGGTTCGCGCGCGCCCATGATTCTGCGTTCAAGTAGTTGGGTGAGGGCGCCGTCCAGCGGCGTCGTCAGGGCCAAGAAGCCGATAGGTGCACATATAGAGGTCGGCGAGGTACTTGCTGTCATTTCCGATCCCTTGGGCGAGGCAGATACCGAGATCAGATCGCCTATGGATGGCGTGATTGTGGGCCGCACCAATTTACCCCTCGCACACGAAGGCGACGGACTCTTCCATATCGGCTTGACGTGAGAAGGCAAGCAAGTGAACTGCCCTCCTCCGCCTGGCATAGGCCGAAGGCGACCTGCTCCGGGCTGTATCGGGACCTTTTCATGAGACGATCCTTATTTCGATTCACTTTAGATCATCCCACAAGACTCGCATTATGACTGGACCAGTTTTTGGGAAGCAGACCACCTTTCGCCTACGAGGAGAACGTCGTCAGAGCGAGCATATGCCAAGGCCAGAGTTGGCGTGGGAGCCTCGCCGCTACGGGCGCCATCGGAGGTTGGGGTGTCGGGCGGCGCCGGCTTCGTCGAGGCGTGAGTTGGGTGTGTTGTGGGGAGCCTCGTGGAGGAGGTCCGGGGACTTTGCGGCCTCGCTGGCGATGGACTTCATTGCGTCGATGAAGTAGTCGAGTGTCTCCTTGCTTTCCGTCTCCGTGGGTTCGATCATGAGCGCTTCTTCGACGATGAGGGGAAAGTACATCGTTGGGGGATGGACACCGTAGTCGATCAAGCGCTTGGCAACGTCTAGGGCGGATACGTTGTGGTCGCGCTTAAGGGCCCGGGCGGAGAAGACGACCTCGTGCATGCAGTGTCGGTCGTAAGGCAGATCGTAGCAGTCCCTTAACTGGCTCATGATGTAGTTTGCGTTGATTATGGCGTCACGGCTTACATTACGGATGCCCTCATCTCCGAGCGTCCTGATGTATGAGTAGGCACGCACCAGGGCGCCGAAGTTGCCGTGGAAGGCGCCCAATCTGCCGATGGACCGCGAGGGCGTACCCAAGGAGTAGTGCTCCATCCCTTCCTGGCCCTGCCGAAGCTCTACAACGGGTGAGGGCAGGAAGGGCGTGAGGCGCTCGCCGACCATCACAGGCCCGGCGCCCGGGCCTCCTCCACCGTGCGGCTGGGTGAATGTCTTGTGCAAGTTCGAGTGGACTACGTCGAAACCTAAGTCACCCAGTTTCACCAGCCCGATCAGCGCATTGAGGTTGGCGCCATCGCCGTAGACGATACCGCCCGCGCCGCGCACGAGCCGCATCACCTCCAAGATGTTAGTGTCGAATAGCCCCAGGGTGCTGGGCTGAGTGAGCATGAAGCCGGCCAGGTCGTCACCGACGGCCGCCTCGAGGGCCGACAGGTCGGTGTTGCCCATGTCGTCGGACGGGATGGGCACAACCTCGAAGCCGGCCATGGTCGCCGACGCGGGGTTGGTCCCATGGGCGCTGTCCGGGATGAGTACCTTCTTGCGATCCAGATCGCCATTGGTTAGGTGGTAGGCTCTCGTCATCAGCATTCCGGCAAGCTCGCCTTCGGCGCCGGCCATGGGCGCCAGAGAGGCGCCTGCCATTCCGGTTATCTCGGCGAGATGGCCTTGCAGTTGGTACATTAGCTTCAGGGCGCCCTGCACGCTGGCCTCCGGCTGGCGCGGGTGGATCTCCGACATGCCCGGCATCGACGCCATCTCGTCGTCCAGCTTGGGGTTGTACTTCATCGTGCAGCTTCCAAGCGGGTAGAAGTTGTGGTCGATAGAGAAGTTGGTCTGGCTCAACTGGGAGAAGTAGCGAACGATCTCTCCTTCGCTTACTTCCGGCATAGGCACATCGTCCCGAAGCATGGCCGCGGGCGGCGCTTCCTGCTTGGGAACATCGAACGGCGGCAGGGTGCATCCGATCCTGCCCGGCACGCTACGCTCCATCAGGAGACGCCGGTTCAAGGATTCGAGGTCCTGCTTCGGGGTGGAAGTCATTGTCACGCCACTTCTGCCAAAGTCTCGGCGAACCTCTTTATCTCTGCCTTCGTATTCATCTCAGTGCAGCAGACGAGCATCCCATTCGGCACATGTTCGCTCACGTCCAGGCCGCCGATGATCTTGCGGTCCAGCAGGGCCTCGTTGATTGTGGACACGGAGTCCGGACATTCGACCACGAACTCCCTGAAGTACGTTCCCGTAATGGGGAGCGAGTAGCCTGGTATCTCCTCAATCAGCGACGCTGCATAGTGCGCCTTGTGGTAGCAAAGCTCGGCTATGCGGCGAAGCCCCTGCTTGCCGAGAGAGGCCATGTACAGGGTGGTCATCAAGGCGATGAGCCCGACGGCTGTGCAGATATTGGACGTGGCCCTCTCGCGCCTGATGTGCTGCTCCCTGGTCTGCAGCGTGAGCACATAGCCATCGCGGCCCCGTGTATCAACCGTCTTACCGACCACGCGGCCGGGCATCTGCCTGATGTAACGCTCCTTGCAGGCGAATATGCCAACGTAGGGGCCGCCGAATGTGGGGGCAACGCCAATGGTCTGTCCCTCGGCGACCACGATGTCGGCGCCATACTCGCTTGGAGGCTTGAACATCCCCAGCGACGTGAGGTCGACGGCCACGACCAGAAGCGCGCCTGCGGAGTGGGCCGCATCGGCGAGCGCTTCGACGTCTTCAAAGTATCCGAAGAAGTTCGGCTGCTGGACGAGGAGGCAGGCCGTCTCTTCGCCTACCTGTACGGAGTCAGTGCAGCCTGTATCGATCTCGATCCCTTGGGAGTCTACGAACGTCTTCAGCACCTGGCGGTAGTCGGGGGAGACGGTGTCGAGCACGGCGACACTATGCCGTCCTGTGATCCTTGCGGCCATAAGCGCAGCTTCGGCCATGGAGGTGGCGCCGTCGTACATGCCCGCGTTGGTTACCTCCATGCCCGTTAGCTGGCACACGAGCGACTGGAACTCGTAATGAGCCTGCAAAGTGCCCTGTGAAACCTCCGGCTGGTACGGCGTGTAGGAGGTCATGAACTCGCTGCGCGAGGCTATGGAGCGGACTATTGCCGGTATGAAGTGCCTGTACGAGCCAGCGCCCAGGAAGCAGGCGTAGTCTCCAGGCACCGCGTTCTGTCCGGCCATTGCGCTGATCTCGCGGCTCAGCTCCAGTTCGGAGGTGGGGGGCGGCAGATCGATGTCAGGGTAAATGTGCTCGGCTGGGATGTCGGCAACCAGGTCGTCGAAGGAATCTACACCGATGGCATCGAGCATCCGCCGCCGATCTTCGTCAGTGTTAGGCGAGTAGGGGGATGTGAAGCGGCCTTTATTCATGGTGAAGCCGGTGCCTTCGTCTCATGCGAGGGCGCGGCCCTCACGGCGTGTCTGAGGCCAGGAACCGTTCGTACTCGTCTGCGGTCATCAGTTCGTCCACCTCCGATGCGTCGTCCAAATTGACCTTCAGGAGCCAGCCGTCGCCGTACGGCGAGTCATTGACAACTTCGGGAGTGTCGACAAGTGCCTGGTTGACTTCAGCGACCGTGCCGGTGACGGGAGAGTAGAGCTCGGAGAAGGCCTTTACGGACTCGACTTCGCCGAACTGACCCTTCTGAGTGAGTGGCTCGTTGACGGCGGGCAACTCCAGATAGACGATGTCACCGAGGCTTTCCACCGCAAAGGCGGTAATGCCCACAGTACATAGGCCGCCGGGCTCGACGCGAACCCATTCATGCTCTTTCGTGTATCTGAGGTCTGATGGATTCACAGGTCCTTCCCGGTGACTGGAAAGAGAGCCCTGGTGCATTCGTTCTTTCAGCCGATGGGCGCCAGTATGGGCACCTACCGCTCGGCGTAGAACGGAAGCAGGGTCACTTCCGCCTCCACCTGGCGGCCCCGGATGTCTACCTTCAGCCGCGTACCGGGCTCCCAGAACCCCTCTCGAACATAGCCCATGCCTATGGCCCTGTCAAACGTGGGGGAGACACTACCGCTTGTGACAGCGCCTACACTCTCACCGCGTGAGGTGATTTCGTATCCTTGACGCGCGATACCACGTCCTACCATCTGGAAGCCGACCAGCATGCGTTTGGGGCCTTCGGCGCGCACGCGGGCTAGGGCTTCCCTTGCCACGTAGTCCTCGCGGTCGATGTCGACGAACCGGTCGAGACCTGCTTCGAAGGGATTGATACTCGCGTCTATGTCGTTGCCATGCAGCGGCAGCCCAGCCTCAAGGCGAAGCACGTCCCTGGACCCGAGTCCGCAAGGCGCGGCCCCTGCGTCGACGAGCTCGTTCCAAATCCTTGGGGCGTCGCCGGCCGGAACCATGAGCTCGAAGCCGTCCTCCCCCGAGTACCCGGTGCGAGCGACGACGGAGGGTGCTCCCGCAACAACTGTCTCCACGGACCTGAATTGTCGCAAGGACGGCAGGTCGTAGTCCGTGAGCCCTGACAGGAGTATCTGCGACGCAGGCCCCTGGAGCGCGACCATCGCAAGCTCTTCGGCGAGGGACTGTATCTCGACCTGCTCAGCGTTCCTTTGCCAGTGCCGAATCCAAGCTTCAACCGCAGCCGCGTTCCCCGCGTTCGGGACGAGCAAGTAGCGCTCTGCGCCGAGGCGGTAGACGATCGCATCGTCGATTATGCCGCCTTCCTGGTTGCATATGAGGACGTAACGCGCCCTGCCGAGGCTGAGCTTCGATACAGGCGTACTGAGCACGCGGTCCAGCAGAGGTGCCGCGCCGGAGCCGTTCACGGAGAGGCGGCCCATGTGCGAGACATCGAACAGCCCGGAGGCGGCCCGCACGGCCCTTGCCTCCGCAAGGATACTGCTGTATTGGACGGGCATCTCCCAGCCGGCGAACGGGACCATCCGACCGCCGGAAGCGACGTGCGTCTCGTAGAGCGGAGTCCGTCTGAGAGTTCCTGTCGTTACCATGAGCCTCTAACCTGCTTCATTTCTAAGCTTACACGAGAATTGCACTTCAACCGGAACCGCAACGGGCAATGGGGCGGACAATGTGCATTTTGAAAGGCAGCCTGACGAGGTTATGCGCCGCTCAGGCCGAACTTGCCGACCAAGGAGCGAACACGGTGAACAGGCTACGGTATTTTGAGGCATAGTTAGCAAGAATGGCGTGTCTCGGAAATGCCGTATCCGGACCCACGGTCCGGAATGCGAAGCGGATTCGTATGCAAGCTCGGCAGCAGCGACGCTTCAGAGCCAGGCCCGACGGTAGTTCGAGCACTAGTTGGCTGGGTAATCCCGTAGCTGACGAGTCCGACTTTGCCAATAATCTGTCTCACCTCGTCTCATTTTGTCTCATTTCGTAGCTGAGGGGGTAAGGGTAGCGGGACGATTCTGAGACGTCCGTGAGGCACAAATGAAACGCAATTGAGACATTCTGGGACAAAAGTGAGACAGGTACCAGCGCATAGCTTGCGCTCGCGAATCGAGGAAGCGTGCAGGGCCGCGGCTGGCCTTGCACACGCGTGTCCGCCTTTTGCGGCCATTTCCTATCTGAAAGGCGGGTGTGAGACGTTCCCAGGCGGACGATTCCGGCCAAAAGTGGCCGCGCTTCTGCGAAAGTGAGGATGTCCCTCTCGAAGCAGGCTGAAGCATGGTGTTTGGCATGAGCCAATTATAGCACAGTAGTTCGTCAACGGGAAGGGCGCTGACGAGAACATCGACCTGTAGGCAGTATGCTTGTGGCTCTCGTGAGTTGCCTGCCGGAGTAGTTGACGCTTACCTTGCCCCGTGTTAGGTTCGGCCCACTGCTAGTGCCTCACCCTGCCGCAAGCCTTGCAATGACGCAGCGGCTCAGTATCGTCGCAGGGGACGCACTCGCGATCAGGTGGCACGTAAGTGTTCGACCTCGACCGTAAGCACGCAAGGCAGGAACGGGTCCAAGTGGCGGTTGTAGGAGCCGGTCCGGCCGGAGTTTCGGCAGCTCTGACGGTGGCTCGTTCGGGGATGAATGTCGCCTTGATCGACGAGCATCCCCTGGCAATGGACGTGATGGCCCAGGACATTCCTCTGTTCTTCGGGCAGCGAATGCTAGCCACAACGGCCAATCGCGGCTTGATGCTGGAGCGTGTCGCAGCCAACAACCCGCAACTTGCGGCCGCAAGCGATGCCGGAGTCGACCTGAAGCTCGGGACGACAGTCTGGAGCAGCGAGCCGGATGGAACGCTGGGGCTGGCAGACGGCGAGCGCTCATGGCTACTGAGTTACGACTACGCCGTCTTTGCCACCGGAGCGCGCGACCTTTGCTTCGCATTCAATGGATGGGAGAAGGCCGGCGTTGTGGGAGCCGGTGCGGCTCTTTGCCTAATGGACCGTTACCAGGCCTTTTCGGGAAGGCGGATAGCAGTGCTGGGCGCTGGAGACCTGGGGCTGTACGTAGCGTTGCGTGCATTCGAGACCGGCCTGGAGGTCGCGGCAATCGTAGACTCTTGGCCAGCTCCAAGGGCCAGGCCCGAGCTACTCCAAAGGGCCGAGACCGAAGGCATTCCCATCTATGCGGCGCACACCGTCCGGCAGGCCATAGGGCCTGACGAAGTGGTCCGCCTGCAGATCTCACCGATTGGAGATGGAGGCAATGGCGCGAGCGCTGGGCTAAAAGAAATCGAGTGCGACACGGTCTGCCTGGCGATCGGAATGGTGCCGTCGGTAGAGTTGATGTATTGGGCCGGCGTTGACCTCAGTTTCATGCCAAGCAGAGGAGGATTTGCTCCGCTGCTGGACGAGAACCTTCGAACTACGAACGACAAGATCTACGTTGCCGGTGACGCCGCGGGATTCAACGAAGGGCGGTTCATCGATCCCAAGCACGCGGAAGAACAGGGAGCTATGGCCGGCGCCGCGATCGCTGCCGCCAGCGAAGCCTCTCCGCAGGCGGACATTGAACGTGAAGCTGAAGGCCATGAGGACGGAGAAGGGGATGGCTCATTCGTCGATGTCCGAAGGGCGTGGTTGGACTCATTGACCCTGTCTAAGGGGCCGGACACGGTGGTATGTCTCTGTGAGGAAGTGACCAGGCAAGATGTGCTAGCAACGGTCCAGCGGGGAGCAGGCCATCCCGACCATCTAAAGAGGCTGACAAGGGCAGGAATGGGGCATTGCCAAGGGCGCCGATGCAGGGAACAGATCCAAATGATCGTTTCTGACTCTACGGACAGCCCGTTGCCGGAGGTCCCGCTGGCATCGTACCGGCCGCCGTTCCGGCCGGTCCCGCTTGCCATTCTCGCCAACCAGGACGAAACGGACGATGAGCGAGCGTTGTACGAAGGGACACCCTACGATTCAGTTACGTGATATCGATGGCTTCGACGTAGTGCGGCCGAAAGCGGGCCCAGGAGAGTGGCAAATCTTCTCAGGAACCAACGTATGAGTCTGGACAGCGCGGACGTAGTTGTCATTGGCGGAGGAGTGATCGGACTCTCATCGGCCTATTTCCTCGCGAAGGGCGGCATGGACGTAGCGCTTGTCGACAGGGGCACACCCGGGTGGGAGGCGTCCGGAAGGAATGGCGGGTGGGCAATGGGATTTGACCATAACGACGCACGGATGCCGCTGGCGCTGAAGTCGATCGAAATATGGAAAACACTGGATGACGAGCTAGGATCGCCAACTGAATTCGCGCTCGGAGGCTCGCTCTCCATCGCGCTCACGGAGATGGATTCCGTGTTCATGTCTCATCAACTCGAGATAAAGAACAAGTGGGGCCTAGAGACGCATGAGTTGGACCTGCAGGGCATAAGGGAGTTCCTGCCCGGTTGCTCGTCGCGTGCGCTCGCGGGACTGTTCGTGCCAGAGAGCGGTCAGGCCAACCCGCAACTCACCAGCCAGGCCTGGGTGTGGGGGCTCCTTCGCGAGGGGGGAAGAGTCCACGAACATACGACGGTCACCGGGATCACAACGTCGGGCGGCAGAGTAACGGGCGTTGAGACAACGGCGGGGCACATCAGCGCGGACAACGTGGTCAACGCGGCCGGGCCGTATGCGCGGGTAATATCGGCAATGGTGGAGCATACGCTGCCGATAGAGCCTGTGCGCATCGAGATTCTGTGCACGGCACCGGCACCACCGATGACCACTGCCACGTTCGGCGGGATGGGCCTGTACTGCAGGCAGGCCGCCAAAGGCCACTTCCACTTCGGGGGAGGCCGCTACGAGCGAATCGACCCGGCAGGGCCGGCGCACAAGCCTACAACCGCGCTCGTGACACGCGGCATCGCCAAGAGTTTTGTGGACTTCATGCCGGGATTGGGCCACCTGCCGGTGCTCAGGACTTGGGCGGGGATCATGGACGTGACCCCGGACAACCTCCCGTTCCTGGGGCGGCTCGACTACCCGGAGGGCATGTACGTAAACGCCGGATTCGGCGGCGTCGGCTTCAGCAACAGCCCGGGCGCCGGCAAAGGACTCAGCGAGCTATTGCTGGACGGCGAGTGCTCGTTCGACATAGACGGGCTGGGACCGAACCGGTTCGGAGATGACCTGGACTATGAGCCGCCAATGATAGGTTCGTTTCGAAGAGCCTTCAGAGACGAAGACGTCATTCCATAGCGCTCGACAAAATACCAACGACCCAGAATCAATCACGTTTCAGACAGAGGGTGGCCGCCGTCTGAGTCGCGGCGAATCGGAGAGTGAGAGGCTGAAAGTCACAGTTGCAGACGAAACCGACATCCCGGGAGGGAAGAATGAAATTGCGGTATAGGAAGGTTGCAAGTTTCGGTGTGTTGTTCCAGATCATCGCTCTGGGTCTGGTACTCGCGCTTGTAGCGGCATGCGCGGGCGCTGAGGATGCTACGGACGAGGTGGAGGCCGAGCCCGAAGTCGAGCAGATGGAGGCGACGGCCGAGCCGATGGTGTCTGCATCCGAGTCTGAGTTCGAAGGGTTCGAAGAGGTGGAAGTGGCGGAGCCGGACGCTGCCGCGACGGATACGCGGTTGGCTCCGGACGGACAGTACGGAGGAATCCTCCGCACGATGACGGGGGACGACCCGGCGACGCTCGACTACATGAAGATAAGAGGTATCGGCACAGTTCAGCGGACTAACCCCGCAGGGAACATGCTGTGGCGTCTACATCCACTGGAAGAAGGCCGGGTCTTGAATGACCTGGTTGAAAACTGGGAAATATCAGAGGGAGGGCTTGAATACAGCATACGCCTCAAGGAGGGCATCAAGTTCCATTCCGGTCCCCTGGTAGCGGACCGGCCCGGCGCGGGTACGAGCCTTGACTGCTCGGACGTGAAGCATACGTTGGAGAAGTTCGGCAATCCGGATTGGAGCCAAAGCGCCAACTATGTATACGCGATCGATAGCATCGAATGCCCAAGCGACCTGGACGTGAAGCTAGTCCTGTCGACGCCTGACACCGGCCTGATCCAGAAGCTGTCGGTGGGATGGTCCGCGATCATTCCCAGCGAGTTGCCGTACGAGGCGATGGAGACGACAGTGATCGGCACGGGCCCGTTTATCTTTAAAGAACACATCACCGGCGAAAAGGCCGTGCTCATAAGAAATGAAGAGTACTTCCGCGATGGCCTGCCGTACCTGGACGAGTACCACAACTTCGTGATCCCGGACTGGGACGCGATGATCGGTATCTTCCGGAGCGGCCAACTTGACATGACTTCGCCGCACCAGGGAGTTGGACCGCAGCAGGCTGCAGTGATCAAGGAGAGCAATCCTGAGGTAATCATTAATCTGCGGGCCAAGCTCTGGTGGAACACGTTTGGGGGACCGTTGGACAAGGAACCATGGAACGACCTGCGTGTCCGACAGGCCTTTAGCTTGTGTCTTGACAGGGTAGGCGCCGGAGAAGTGTACACGTACAGCTCGAACGTTCCCGGCGGGTACCAGCCTCACTGGACGAACTGGAGCCTACCATCGGAAGAGATCGCCAATCTCATGACTCTGGGCATCTCAGACCAGTTCGGGGCCAACATGGACGCGCGTAAGGCAAAGGCAAGAGAGCTATTGGCCGATTACGGCGATTACAGTCCGGATAACCCACTCGAGATGCAGTTCATGGGAGACCCTGTGTGGAGCGCATTCGCCTACTACGAGGACACCATGAGAGACTGTGGCTTTGACTTCGAGTTGGACGAAGTGGCGGACTTCTCTGTTGCGGAGCAGCGCCGGATCGAGGGCAACTTCTTCCTCGGAGAGATGTACGGGGTAACTGGCGTTGTTGAGCCGACTCTGTTCTACGCCGACCCGTTCATAACCGGGGGCGGTACGAACATGACTGGATACAGCAACTCTGAGTTGGACGAGCTCTACAGGAAGTTGGTCGCAGAGTCTGACCCGGCGGCGCGCATGGAGATCACTCACCAGATGGAGCGGATCCTGCTGACGGACATGCCGTCTGTAATGATCTACTGGTACGACGAGGGAATGGCCTGGTGGCCCTGGTTGAAGAACTGGTGTCACTGCGACGCCGCTTACTACAGCATCCTCAACATGGAGGAGGTCTGGATCGACATGGACGAGGCCAGAGGTCTCAACCGCCCGGCGGACGTCTCAAGTATTTCTCAGTAGAGTCCAAGCAGTCTGCGGCATCGCCTCAGACAAGTAGTCGGCAATTACACAATGCTGAGGCTGGTTACCCCGCCCTGTTCAGGTAGCCAGCCTCAGCCAAGAACTGGCGGCTCCGAATGCGCGCATACCTAATCCGACGGTCTTTGATAGGCATCCTGACAGTGTTGGGCGTTGCGTCGGCGACGTTTCTACTGCTCCGCATCATGCCGGGAGACCCGGCGGTGGCTGCGCTCGGCGATCCTGGCAAGAGCGGGGCGAGCATGGAGCAGGTGGAAGCGCTGCGGGAGCAGTGGGGGCTGAACCGGCCGCTGCACGAGCAGTACTTCAGTTGGCTGTGGGGAGTGGCCCGCTTGGACTTCGGAGAGTCGCTGCGCAGCAGGAAGCCGGTGCTGGAGGAGTATACGCGCAAGCTTCCTGTCACGGCGAGCATCGTGATCCTGGCCGCCGGCCTGACGCTGGTGGTCGGGGTGCCAGCCGGAATCCTATCGGCGTTGAAGCAGGACACGCCGATCGACTACGTCGTGAGGGTAATCAGCCTCGCTGGGCTCTCGTTCCCGTCGTTCTGGGTTGCCGTACTCATAATCGTGGCGCTGGTCCGCTACTTCCAATGGCTGCCGCCAATCGATTTCGCGCCGATATGGGTGGACCCGATACGGTCGTTCAAGCAGTTCATTTTGCCGGCGTTCGCCGTGGCGTTCGCGACAATCGGGATGGTGGCGAGGCTGACACGGTCCGCAATGCTGGAGGTAATGCGCGAGGACTATGTGCGGACGGCGAGGGCGAAGGGCCTGCAGGACCGGATAATCACGTACAGGCACGCGCTACGAAACGCCATCCTTCCGGTGATGACCGCGATGGGAATGTATATCGGGTTCGGGATTGGCGGACTGATCGTGGTGGAGGTGGCGTTCAACGTGAACGGCGTGGGCAGGTACCTGATCGCCGCGGTACAGCGGCGGGACTACCCTGTTATTGAAACCGTAACCCTGGCCGCCGCGTTCTTCATAGTGGCGACGAACATCCTCGTCGACATCCTGTACGCGTTCCTGGACCCAAGGATCAGGTACACATGACAACGACGAACCCTCCGACACCCCAGTCCGGCGGCGGAGCCGCAAGCGTCGCGGCGGTGGCCCCTGTGCTCGCGACTTTCCAGGGGCGGCAACGCCGGTCGATCGGCTACCACGCCTGGGCGTTCATTGCCAGCAAGCCTCTGGGCGCGGTGGGCCTGATCATCATACTGTTCATGGCCTTTCTTGCAATTGCGGCACCGCTGGTGGCACCCAAGAACCCGAACAAGATATCGGCGTACGAGACGCTCGAGCCGCCCGGTTCGAATTACGTGCTCGGCTCCGACCGCAGAGGCAGAGACGTGGCGAGCAGAGTGATCTACGGTGCGCGGATGTCATTGCTCGTTGGGTTCTCTTCGGTCGCGCTGGGATGCGCAGCGGGGTTTATCCTCGCCGTAACGACCGGATACATCGGCAAATGGCCGGACATGGCCGCTCAGTTTCTTGTGGACGTGCTTCTGGCGTTCCCGTTCCTGATCCTGGCGATCGTGATAGTGGCGGTGCTCGGCGCGAGCACTCTGAACATCATCATGGCCATCAGCATAGGCTACGTACCATGGACGGCACGAATAGTCCGGTCAACGGTGCTGACCCTGAAGGAGCGTGAGTTCGTGATGGCGGCGGTGGCGTCGGGCGCAAGCCAGTGGAGGATAATGTTCCGCCACATAGCGCCAAACTGCGTAGCGCCGTTCCTGGTGATCCTGACCGCGGGAATTGGCGGGGCGATTATCGCGGAGGCCACATTGAGCTTCCTGGGACTAGGTCTCCCACCACCAACCGCGTCCTGGGGCAGGGACCTCCAAGAGGGGTCGTCCCGGCTGATTGAGAGTGCGCCGTGGCTATCAATCTTTCCGGGCATCGCCATCAGCCTGACGGTGTACGGCTTCAACCTGTTCGGGGACGCCCTTCGTGACGTGTTCGACCCCCGGATGAGGACGCTCTAGCGGGTAGTCAGGGAGGGCCAGGACGCGCTGAGTCCGCTACGAGGAGAGTGGCCGGGGTGGGGCTGACGCGGTTACTTCCTGTCCGGCGATCACGTCCAGCGTTCAAGCTACCAAGGCTCACCTAACTTAATTCATGCCCCGAGTTGTGGAATCGACCGTCTGCGGGATCTGAAGGGCCCTGCTTGACGAACGTGGCGGCGTTGCCGAAGTTCCGTACTACGACAGGATGCTCGAAGGCGCGACGGCCGGGGCAGGGCTAACGCGGACGATGGATTCGCGGTCGGAGAGGCGATCCGCGAGGGTAAAGGCATTTTCCTGCAGTATTGGGTGGACGAGGCCGGGGGCTATCTCAGCGAGAGGGGTCATGACGAAGGCGCGGTCGGTCATGCGCGGGTGGGGGATGGTCAGGAGCGGCGAATTGATGATCGAGCGGCCGTAGATGAGCAGGTCGATGTCCAGCATCCTGGGCGCGTTGGGGAAGGCTCGGCCGTGGCCGACGTCGTGGGCGATGCGGTCGGCCTCTCGCAGGAGCCGGAAAGGATCGAGCGGGGTCCAGATGCGGCAGACTGCGTTCAGGTAGGGCGGCTGAGACGAGAATCCGGCGGGCGCAGTCTCGTAGAGGGACGAGGCGAGAAGGTGGGACGCAAGCGCGGCGAGGCATTCGAGGCCTCGCTTGATGTTCGCCTGCCTGTCGCCGAGGTTTGTGCCGAGGCCTAGGTAGGCTTCAAGCATCACAGTGCCCCGCTCCATCCCCTGACGATGGCGTCGCTCATTCTGGCGACGCGCACCATCTCCTTGACGTCGTGCACTCGCACTATGTCTGCGCCGTTGGCGATGGCGATGGCGACGGTGGCGGCGGTGCCTTCGAGCCGTTCATCGACCGGCAGGTCCAGCACGCGGCCGATCGTGGACTTGCGGGAGGTGCCGACAAGCACGGGCCGGCCCAGGTCCCGAATCTCAGAGAGCCGGCGCAGGATCTCCAGGTTGTGAGCGGGAGACTTGCCACCGAACCCGAAGCCAGGGTCTACGATGATGCTCCCGATATCGATGCCGCCTCTTGTACCGGCGTCGATGGCGGCGCGTAGCTCCGTAGTGACGTCGGTTACGACATCGGGGCCGTAAGCGCCACGCTCTCGGTTATGCATGACGACAATGGGGGCGCCGCTTTCTGCGGCGATGGCGATCATGCCGGGATCGCGGCCCAGGCCCCAAACATCGTTGATCATGGCTGCGCCCTCCTGGAGGGCCGCCGCGGCCACGGTGGCCTTGTAGGTGTCCACGCTCACCGGGATGTCCAGAGCGGGACAAATGCGACGGAGGACGGGGAGGAGGCGCTTCAACTCCACGTTTTCGGGTGTCGGCTCTGCGCCCGTGTAATGCGAGGGCGGGCGAGTAGACTCGGCTCCTACGTCGATGATGTCGGCGCCCGACTCCTGGAAGCGCAGGGACTGTTCCAGCGCAGCGTCAGGGTCGTCGCCGACTCCGTCGCCTGAGAAGGAGTCGGGCGTCACGTTGAGCACGCCCATGACGTACGTACGCTCTCCCCACGCAAAGCGCCGGTTGCCGATGGTCTGCGATGGCAGTAACGTGTGCCGCTTGGTAATGTAGCAGTTCCAATTGCCATAGGCTTGCATATCCTTGACAAACAGCATTACTGAGGGGTGATTTCATGGCTAGCATTACTATCAAGGTCGAGGACGTGTCGGACGACCTCTTGCAATCCTTCGCCGACCGGCTTGCCTGCAGCAGGTATTCCGTCGCCGAAGTAGAGGGGGTCAGTGCCGTCGCTGAGGGGCCGGACATCTTCACTCAGTACCTTCAGCGCTCCAGGGCTAGAGACGCTGAGGAGCGCGCGAAGGACGTAAGTGAGCCCGAGAACTCGGCCGTAAAGACGCCGAAGACCGATAAGGGCATGGTGCTTGGTGGCATTAGCATGCCGTGCCCGCATTGCCGTCACTACATCTCAATAGAGACTCGATACGAGCCAGAGAATCGACCACCTTATCTTGGGGAGTCGGGGCCAGGTACCGACGAATCGTCTCAGCGAGATCGAGGAAGTCGGTCGGCGGGCCATCGAAGTGGTGATCAAAGCCAGTAGCATCAATGATGGTGAGGACCAGTTTGTGGTCTCTGCCCTCATTGTCCCCGTACTCGATTTTGTGGCTCTTGATACGTTGAGGTCTCAATACGGGTCCCTCCGATAGTGAGATGACTAGCGGAGGAAGTGTAACAGTGACAAGCAGGATTGGACGAGGAGGTCGAAATGATAGAAGGCGTAATAGTGCCTGAGACAGATAAAGGCTTTACGGTGGGCGGTCTTAGCATCCCGTGCCCGCATTGCCGTCACTACATCTCAATAGCGACTCGATACGAGCCAGTGAATCGGCGATCTTATCTTGGGGAGTCGGAGCCAGGTACCGACGAATCGTCTCAGCGAGATCGAGGAAGTCGGTCGGCGGGCCATCGAAGAGGTGATCAGCGTCATTAGCATCAGTGATTAAGAGTACCAGCTTGTGGTCTCTGCCCTCATTGGCCCCGTACTCGATTTTGTGGCTCTTAATACGTTGAGGTCTCAATACGGCTCCCTCCGGTAGTGAAATGACAAGCGGCGTTAGGCGATGGTTGGCACAGTCGATGAGGGGTCGAAATGACAGATACAGTAACGACGGACGGGTCAGGTGTCAGCATCACGATCAAGGTCGACAAACTCTCTGATAGTGCTGTTTGCCGACTGCTGGAAGGCTTCAATTGCGTTGGGGTTATTGATGCCGAGCCGCTTAAACATAGTGTTATGAAGATTTGGGCTGAGTTTTGCTTCCGCACTGGGCTCCCGCTGGAGATAGATTGCGGCAACGATGATCTTGAGCCCAACGATTTGGCCGTAGAGCATGGCCATGGCATCGGCGTCAAAGTCTGATTGCATGGGTCCCTCCGATAGTGAGATGACTAGCGGAGGGAGTGTAACAGTGACAGGCAGTATTGGACGAGGAGGTCGAAATGATAGATGCGGTAGAACGTGAGGGCGGGTCAGGTGTCAGCATCACGATCAAGGTCGATGCCGGTGAGCTCCCTGATAGTTTCTTGTGCCGCCTCATTGAAGGCACCTTTGCTTGCAGAGGATTTGATACCGAACTGTTTAAGCGCAGCATGATGAAGGGCTGGGCTGAACTCTGCGCCCATATGGCCTTGTGTCAGCCCCGCTAAAACTCCGCGAATTACAAGCTTCATCGCTTCTATCTGTCCGCACATTCTGGCTAATGCGTATTGGTCGATTGGCGGCTGGTTGTCTGCTGGCATGGGTCCCTCCGATAGTGAGATGACTAGCGGAGGAAGTGTAACAGTGACAAGCAGCATTAGATGAGGGGGTCGAAATGATAGATGCGGTAGAACGTGAGGGCGAAGAGTTAGTTAGCTGCCTGATGTGTGGCCAGCACGTTCCTCAAAGTGATTCAGCCACCATTGAGTCATCGCCTTTAGGTTCCGAATCTGTAACCGGAGCCCTTCAGGGTTCCGCACGGCATGAAGTTCGTCAAGCAGAATTTCCGCATAATCCTGGATTCGATTATGAAAAGTTTCCTGTTGGGCCGTCGCTAGTTTATCGTTCTCAGCAATCACCCTGCTGACCGAATACAGAAGTAGCATCATGGTTTCTTCGTCAACGACTTCGCCCGCTAAGCTGTCAAGCCTTTCTGCAAAGCGAAGATACTCGACTGGATCAACTGGAATTCTCTCTCTGCCTTGTCGCATGGGTCCCTCCGATAGTGAAATGACTAGCGGAGGAAGTGTAACAGTCAGGTAGCATCACGATTGGGGTTAGTTCGATGAGTGAAGCAGGACAAGCATATGATCCAGTATGTCTGTCGCCTCGATGTTCCGCAGGTATGCGAATGAGCTTTGCGGTACAGGGGCCTCCGCCAAATTGGTACGCAAGGCTTTCAGCTCCTCTGCCAGTATCCGATGTTCGCCCTGGCCTGCTGAATCTTGATGATCCGTGCTGCGAATTACGGCAATCAAAACTAGAGCGATGGCGGCGACTAGCGGCGGGCCCAGTGGCACATCGTCGTAGACGTAGTCGCTAGGGTTCATGGGGATGACTTTCTCCGATAGTGAAATGACTAGCGGAGGAAGTGTAACAGTCAGGTAGCATCACGATTCAGCCCTTGACAGCCACTATCTAGTGGCACTAGGGTTGTTTGTGACTTGCTATTCATCCCCCCACGGTCGGTATGGGTTGTGTCGGGTTGGTTTCGTGCCTCCCCGGTGCCCATACTGGTTGTGGATGACTAGCAAGCAATCACACCGCCTGACTGCTGGGGAGGCTCCTCACTCGTTCAGGCAGAAGTGGCGGCCTGCCATGTCAACGTCGAGATGCCCGCAATGTGGAACCCACAGCCCTGCCGAAAACACTTTCTGTAGCAATTGCGGAAGTGCGCTAGATTCCCCGATAGCCAGACCTCGAAGACGCAAGTGGTGGGATAATACTCTTGTAGGTTTTGTCACTATTGGCGCCTTCCTCGCGCTGGTAGCCTTGGTCGGCATAGGCGTCGCTGGCCAGGGCGATAGGGACCCTCCTGTTGCTAAAGCTACGGCGCCTGCGCCAACGCCAGAGGCGACTTCGCCGCTCTCCCCCGCCCCTACTACGGCCACGCCTGAGCTTACTTCCAGCGCTAGCGGTTGGACGTTGGGGCCGGACGTTACCCCGGCGTACCCGACACGGGAGCCGGTGGTTCAGTCCGTGCCTGGGTTGGACCTTAGCCGCTCAGAGATACAGGAGTCATTCGAGAAGTTCGGGTTCAGATTTGAAAGCTTTCCGCTGGTCGATGGGACGCCCAGGTCGTTGGCTTTGTCGCCGGAAAGCGTTGCGATGGTAGAAATTACTGGCCCCAGCGACAGTCCATCAAGTGCCACGATCCTGATTGAATCAGAACATTACAAGGCAGTTGGATACCATGACAGGTTTGTGATAACCATGTTCGATGAGTGGGGTGAAGTCCTAAATTGGCTGGACCTCAATTTGCCACGGTTGATAAACTCTGGTGGTGGCGAAGCTCATGCGATCTTTGAGGGCTGCACAGTCAAGCTAGAGTATTTTGATGCCATCTAGACTTACCTGATTGCCGTTGAGGCCATGTAGCGCAATTCGCCGAATGTTCGTTCTCATTACTTGACAGCCGACGCAACCTAGGCTACGATTTAGCTACGGATTTCTACCACTCACCTATGGAGAGTGGAAGCTGATGGATACATTGGATGAGCGAGTTCCCCTCCTGGAGCGTGCTGGAAGACTGCATCTGGCAGCATCTGAAAACTACCAGAAGCACCTTGCGCTCCACAATGAGATGCTGAGGGAAATGCGCCAGGATAACCACAACACCCAGCGCTTATGGGTTCGGCTGTGCCAGAAGTACGGCTGGCTAGAAGACGAGGACTTGTTTAATGCCTAAAGGACCGCAGGGACAGAAACGACCCGCAGATGTAGTTGGTGCTGCGGTAATGGTAGGCAGGATTGCGACTCGGCAAGTGGAGGAACAGCTGCCCGGTGGCAGGCGCAAGGGCGGTCTTCTTGGTGCTGCTGCAAGGGCTGAGGCCCTTACAGCAGCACGTCGCTCAGAGATCGCCCGTAAGGCTGCGAACACAAGGTGGAAGAACCATGACTAGAGAACAGGCCGAGCCCCATCGCTATGCAACGGTGCAAGATATTGCTGGTATGCTAGCCGACATGGAGGACCGCCTCGACAGGCGCTTTGCTAGTAAGAGCGATTTGGTCGACATGGAGGACCGCCTCACTGAGCGCTTTGCTAGCAAGCAAGACTTGGTCAACATGGAGAATCGCCTCACTGAGTGCTTTGCTAGCAAGCAAGACTTGGTCAACATGGAGAATCGTCTCGTCGAGAGGCTAGGACAAGGACAAGAAAACCGCACGTGGGTTGTGGAATCGCCTGATTCTGCCCGTTAGGGCTCCCGCGTACTTGGCCCCTGCGCCCCCCCCTCCGGGGCGTTTTCTTTGCCATAGAACATCTCTCCGGTGTTGAGTGTAGCAGAAATGCTTGCCAAGGCTTGCCCTTTTTACTACAATACAGGCATGAACAGATTGCCGTTTGAAAAGCGCCTCCGTGCATTGAACATGCTTGTTGAAGGTTCCTCAATGAGGAGTGTGTCTCGCACTGTTGGCGTGTCGGTCAACACGGTGAACCGCTTGCTGGTCGCTGCTGGTCAGGCTTGTGCAGAGTACCATGATCAGACGGTTCGCGATGTTGCGGCTCGCCATATCGAGTGCGATGACATCTGGTCGTTCTGCTACGCGAAAGACAGTCACCTTGTTACTGCCTTGGCACCCCCGCCGGAAGCCGGCTCGGTATGGACTTGGACCGCGCTCGACACTGATAGCAGATCGATTATCTCCTGGCTGCTTGGGGACCGTGGCTTCGACACTGCCATCGAATTCATGGCTGATCTTCGGTCTCGCGTGATCAACCGCCCTCAGATCACAACTGATGGTCTATGGGCATACGAAGAAGCCGTCGACAGGGCCTTCGGGCGCGACGTAGATTTCGCGCAGCTAGTCAAAGAATTCAGCCGCGCCGATTCCGATGAGGGAGGCCTTCGCTCGCAGCAGTACGTGAGCGGAAGCCGCAAAATCGCACGTTCCGGCAACCCGAATCTGGACTGGGCCAGCACGTCTCTGGTGGAACGGCATAACCTGACCATGCGGATGTGCATACGCCGGTTCTCAAGGAAGACGAACGGGTTCAGCAAGAAGTTTGAGAACCACCGTCATGCACTGGCCCTGTATTTCGTCTGGTACAACTTTTGCCGCCCGCATATGACGTTGAATGAACGTCATGGCTACGATGTCACTCCGGCGATGGAAGCTGGTCTTACGTCGTATCCGCACGGGCTGGATTGGCTGGTGAAGTTAGTTGAGGGAAAGTATCCGCAGCCGGGTCCACGTGGCCCGTATCGCAGGAAAGGACAATAATTTATGCTATATCATGAACCTAGTGACCCGAATGAGGACCGGATAGTCGTATCTCTGGCTGTGACAGGACTCGTTCTATGTCTTGTGCGATCTCACCCACAAAGCATTGCTGAGGACATGCTACTGTAGGCATTTCACGATCTGATGTCCCTGGAAACAAACGAGCGCCAGAGATTTGTTGCCTGGCACCTTGCTCATACAACCCTGTCGCGCATTTACCTGATGGTTGAGAATATTGATGACGATTGCTGATGTTGTCCATAGGCTAATTGTACCATCTGACCCGCCAGCCGCCTAGTATGCATCGCAGGATCAGGTTGACCGCTGTTATTCCAGCCCGTAGACTGATTGTATCTGGTGGCCCCGGCGGGACTCGAACCCACATCTCAGACTTCGGCAAAGCTGGCTTTATCCCTTAAGCTACGGGGCCACCTCTGCAAGATAGCACTTCCGTTTGGTTTTGCCTAGATAGGTTGTTTTTGACCGACCGTGGCCGCAAGCCAGTCAAGTACCCGAAAGGCGACCCTTTCAAAGGGGCCTTGCTCTTCTTGATCTGCTGGCTCGCGTTGGCGGTCCTACTGATAGCACTGGCTGCCTTGGGAGGAGTGGTCTTGTACCACATTCTGCGTTTTCTCGCTAACTCGCTGTAGCGGTTTGGCCCAGATAGGCACTGGTTCTGACTGCCTGTGTCTGATGTGTTACGCTGTCTGTATCTGGTGGCGGAGCAGGCGGGATTCGAACCCGCGACACGGTGCGGTGACACCGCGCACCTGATTCTGAGTCAGGCGCAATAAGCCCCTCTGCCACTGCTCCGCTGCGCGGCAACGACCTAGAGCGTTACCGCGCAGCGGAGCGTAGCACCCCGAATTTCGTTTGCATAGAACCGCAGGAGAGTAGTCTGATGGGCTACGTAGTTAATGAGGACAGGCCAACAAGCACTGCGCTTATCCACAAGGACATCTGTCGGTACTATACGGGTCGCCGACCAAAGAACCTTCGGGATGGTGGTTGGCTCGGTTCTGTAGCCACGTTGGAGCTAGCATTAGGTGAAGCGATAGCTACTGGCTGCTCTTTCATCCGTAAGGCTAAGTGCTGCAGGCCCTGAGCCCACTGCCGCGCAGCCACTTTATCTGCCCTTGTCACGGCTTGCCTAGGCTTGCCATATTTAGTAGACTTAGGCCCTAATGCATGGAGCCCCAGGCCGGACTCGAACCGGCGACCTATGGCTGCGAGACCATTGCTCTGTCCACTGAGCTACAGGGGCTCCTGCATAGGTTAGCACCGATCCGCCCCGTTGCCTAGATAGCTTGTTCGCTTTTTCTCCGTGCCGCGTAGCCACTTTATCTGCCCTGGCTCTTGTCCCTTTAACACACCTTAGCTACGGGGCCTTGACAGCATATGTGTCAGTGGCTACGCTGAGGTCATCTTAAATCGGAGGGCAGCCCTCTAACGTGTCTGCCCTCAACGACGCTAAGATGTGTCTTGCCGGTATTCCGCGAACTGTGGGGATGGATCGCGTTCGTGGCTGTCGCTGCTGCAAGTTTATGGATAGTAGCGTACAAGGAAATCACCGAGGCATCTCCCAAGGACAGCGCATGGGATACTGTTCTCTCTATCGGGCAAGGCGTTGAGCCGCTTTGGGTTGTTGCTGCAATTGCAGTTTTCACGGTAACGGAGGGGTGGAGCATGATAGCCGAATCGTTTAACAAGAAGATGAAGGACGCTGGACGGAAGGAAGGGCTGGAGAAGATGGAACAGGCCTTCAAGGAAGCTCTCGCCAAACAGGCGGGAAAGGCGGATTTTGAGGCCCAGATAGCCGACATTAACAGCCTCATTGCGGAGGCCCGTAGGATTGCCGGGAACGGAGCAGGACGCTAGTGCCTATTGAGCGTCCGGTTTCCCTTCGCCCTCTGAGCTTCAAGCAGGCACTGAGAGGCTTGTTAGGTGTCTGGACGCAGGAGTGCGGATTCTTAGGCTTAGGCGTCTTACAGATATATAGGCTAGCAGCACTCCCCCCGTTTGCATAGATAGCTTGTTCGCTTTGTCTCCGTGCCGCGCAGCCACTTTATCTGCCCTTGTCACGGCCCATTCCAGCCTGTAGAATGAAAGTGTAGGAGACAATCTGCTCACGTTTCGAGACGCGGGATTTGTCTACTATTGGGGGAGTGACTAGGCCCTGCTGGGCATGGTCGCCCTTGCGCTGACACTCCGGTGCGAACATACCAAGCTAACACCGGAGCGGCTCCAAGAGGAACCGACCGATACGGATGGTCGCTTCCCCTCTTCGCACTCGTCATCTTACCTGCTCAGCCCCGCCCTCGCCACGTTAGTACATTAACGTCCCCAGCGTTAGGGATTTTGGCTGTTTTGCTCGTTGCAGGCAAAACTGGGCGGAGGTGAAATCCAAAAGTTCAAACTGAGTCATTACCTGCCGCTTCATCCTGTACGCCGCAAGAGGCTGCTGATGTTATCCTTGAAGTAGAACTGGGCAATTGAGCCGGATTATTCCACGCTTGGAGGACCTGCACAAACGTTGGTTACGCGCAGAAGCACGGATGAGCAGTTGGACCGCCTCCGCGAAATGCGGGAGCGAAGCCGCCAGGGCGGAGGAACCCGGCGGATACAGGCACAACACGACAAGGGCAAGTACACGGCACGAGAACGCATCGACCTGCTGTTCGACGTCGGTACGTTCGAGGAGTTGGACCCGTTTGCGCAGCACCGGTCGGCGGACTTCGGCCTGGACGCGAACCGACCGCTGGGGGATGCTGTGGTCACCGGCTATGGTCGCGTCAACGGGCGCCTGGTCTTCGCCTACTCCCAAGACTTCACGGTGCTCGGTGGGTCTCTTTCCGAAGTTGTGGCGCAGAAGATATGCAAGGCGATGGACATGGCGCTTAGCACGGGGGCGCCGGTGGTGGGTCTCATCGACTCCGGCGGCGCACGCATTCAAGAGGGTGTCAGCAGCCTGGCGGGCTATGGCGACATTTTCCTGCGCAACACGCGGGCGTCCGGCGTGGTCCCGCAGATATCCGCCATTCTCGGCCCGGCCGCGGGCGGCGCGACCTACTCTCCGGCACTCACTGACTTCGTGTTCATGGCCGTCGGAGTAGGCCAGATGTACATCACTGGGCCGGATGTGATCAGGGCCGTCACGGGCGAGGAGGTCTCGCACGAGGACTTGGGCGGAGCGGTGAGCCACGCCAGCCAAAGCGGCGTCGCGCACTTCGCGCCTGACAACGAGGACGAGTGCATTCGCCAGATTCGGGAACTGCTCGAGTATCTGCCGCAGAACAACGTTGACGAACCGCCCGAGCGAGCGGCAGCGGACAGGCCGGACCGTACTGACGAGGCGCTCGACTCCGTGGTGCCTGACAATCCAAACCAGCCATATGACATGCTCGACGTAATCGAGTCGGTGGTGGACGAGGGCGGATTCATGCAGGTCCACGAGATGTTTGCGCGAAACGTGATCGTGGGGTTTGCCAGGATCGACGGCCGCACCGCCGGCGTGGTTGCCCAGCAGCCAATGGTCATGGCCGGGGTGCTGGACATCAACGCGTCGGTCAAGGCGGCGCGATTTGTGCGCTTCTGCGACGCGTTCAACATTCCTCTCGTGACGTTCGTAGATGTGCCGGGCTTTCTCCCAGGGACCTCCCAGGAGCACGGCGGAATCATCCGCCATGGGGCGAAGCTAATCTACGCCTACGCTGAGGCGACGGTCCCCAAGGTGAGCGTCATAACACGCAAGGCGTACGGTGGGGCGTTCATCGTGATGAGCAGCAAGACGCTTCTCGGCGACATCAACTACGCTTGGCCGACCGCGCAGGTGGCCGTAATGGGTGCCGAGGGCGCGGTCAACATCATCCATCGCTCAAAGCTGAGGGAGTCGGAGATGCCGTCCCAGCTGAGAGAGGAACTCATCGCCGAGTACGAGGACAGGCTTATGAACCCGTATGTGGCGGCGTCCCGAGGGCTGATAGACGATGTGATTGCTCCTTCCGAGACGAGGCCGAAGATCGTCGCGGCACTGCGAATGCTGTCCAACAAGCGGGACAACCTTCCACCGAAGAAGCACGGATCGATCCCGCTGTGACGTCCGCCGGGTCCGACCGTCTGCCTGAGGTGCCCGAAGAGGAAATGGCCGCGGTGATGGCCGCAATCCTAGCGTACCTGGACATGGAAAAACCCACAGGACCCGTCCAGACGCGCAGTCCAGCGTGGCGGAATGCGCCCTGGAGGACTTACCGTGACGGACTGCCGCGAGGGCCGCGGTCCTGGCGAGAGACGGCCTGAAGGTCCGCCGTGTTCGCCCACATGTGCGGACCCGTGCGCATGGGCGGTAGAATTCAACCACAACAGCCGACAGCTACTGCAATGGCACGATTTTTCAATGTTCGCCCGCCGCAGGAGGCCTTGGAACACCTGCTGAGGCACGTGACGCATCGCGTCGGCTCGGAGATGGTGCCGACCACCGAGGCGGTTGGAAGGGTCGTTTTCCGAGAAGTGTTGTCCCGGGAAGACCTGCCAGCACAGGCGAGGTCAGCGATGGACGGCTACTCGGTGCGTTCCTCGGACACGTTCGGCGCCAGCGAGACGATGCCGGCGTACCTGGAGGTGGTGGGCGAGGTGCAGATGGGAGCGGCTCCCGACGTCCGGGTCGGCACGGGCGAGGCCGCGGGGGCATACACGGGAGGCCTGTTGGCCCACGATGCCGACGCCGTGGTGATGATCGAGCACACGGAGCGCGCGGACGCTAACACCATCGAGGTGCTGCGGCCCGTGGCTCCCGGGGAGAACGTGATACAGCCCGGCGAGGATATCCACACTGGAGAAGAGGCGATCGGGCAAGGCAGAGTGCTGCGGCCACAAGACGTCGGGAGTCTGCTGGCGCTTGGAGTAACCGATGTGGAAGTAGCCAGAAGGCCAGTAGTGGCCATCGTTTCGACCGGTGACGAGCTGGTGCCCCCTAACGAGACTCCGGGACCGGGGCAGATTCGCGACATCAACACATACACCATAGGGGCGCTCGTCAGCCGAGCGGGCGGAGTGCCAATGCCAATGGGCCTAGTCGCCGACGAGCTGGCGGCGCAGACCTCGGCCGCCCGTGAGGCGAAGGAGATGGCGGACGCGATCGTGTTTTCAGCGGGGAGCTCGGTTAGCAGCCGGGACCTCACGGCGCAAGTACTCAACAGCCTTGGAGGGCCCGGGGTGCTTGCACACGGCATCTCGCACAAGCCCGGCAAGCCAACGATCGTCGCGGCCGTGGATGGCAAGCCGGCGTTCGGCCTACCGGGCAATCCCGTATCGGCAATGACCGTGTTCGAAATGCTGGTGAGGCCGACTATCTACCGATTGTGCGGCTGCGACTACCCCCCACCAAGGCCGACGGCGTTCGCGGTGCTCACACGGGACGTGCCTTCGGTTACAGGGCGGGAGGACCACGTGCAGGTGCGTGTCTCGGAACAGGAGGGGAGGCTTGCAGCCGAGCCGCTGTTCGGGAAATCGAACCTCATCTACACTCTTACCAGGGCCGACGGATCGGTAACGGTCCCAGCCGACCTGGGCGGACTGTATGCGGGCGAGTTGGTGCCGGTGTCGCTGTACTAAGGACTTCCAAGGGATGTTTCGAGCAACTATTCAGCAGTACCTCGGACTTCGGTTGCATGCGCCATCGGTAGGTTGGCGTTGACTGAACGTAACGTCGGCTCGCGCAGGCACGGGCGCCGGTACTTCCTGAGCGACGTACCTGTGGAGGAGGCGGTTCGCACTTTTCACGCGGCGCTGGATGCCTGCGGCGCAATGGGCCGGGCTGCTTCGGAAGACGTGACACTGGAGGAAGCGCTCGGGCGGGTGACAGCAAAGGCGGTGTGGGCGAAGGCGTCTTCCCCGCACTACGACTCGGCGGCGATGGACGGTGTCGCGGTGCGATCGAGGGAGACCGCCGGAGCGACCGAGACGTCGCCCCTCAGGCTTTCGGTGGACCGACAGGTCGTGTGGGTGGACACGGGCGACCCGATGCCGCCCGGCTTCGATGCCGTGATCATGGTGGAGGTGGTGCACGAGGTTGACGACTCCACAATCGAGATCCTGGCACCGGCTCCGCCGTACCAGCATGTGAGGCCGCTCGGGGAGGACATCGTAGCGACGGAGCTTGTCCTGCCGGAGAACCACTGCATACGGCCGGTGGACCTCGGCGCGTGCGCGGCGGCCGGGGTCACCACCGTGGCGGTTCGCAAGAGACCGACCGTGGCAATCATCCCCACCGGCTCTGAGCTCGTTCAGCCCGGCGCGGAATTGAAGCACGGGGACATTGTTGAGTACAACGGCCTCGTGATCGCGGGCATGGTGCGCGAGTGGGGAGGCGAGCCCGCGCGGCTGCCGCCGGTCGCGGACGACAAGGATGCCATGGCTGCGGCGGTGACGGATGCGGTCCGAGAGTACGACATCGTGATCGTGAATGCGGGATCTTCGGCCGGATCGGAGGACTACACGGCAGACGTGGTACGCGACCTTGGCGACCTGCTGGTGCACGGCGTGGCGCTCAGGCCCGGGCATCCGGTTGTGCTGGGCGTTGTCGACAGCAAGCCTGTGCTCGGCATTCCCGGGTATCCGGTGTCGGCCGCGCTGACGAGCGAGCTGTTCGTGAAGCCGCTGATCGAGGTCCGGTTGGGGTTGGAGGCGCTGCCTCGGGCCCAGGCGAAAGCGATCCTGACGCGCAACGTGTCGTCGCCGATGGGGGAGGATGAGCTGCTGCGGGTGAGGCTCGGGCGGGTCGGGGGCAGAATGGTCGCGACGCCGGTGCAGCGAGGGGCGGGCGTCATCACGTCGCTCGTGAAAGCTGACGGCATGGTCACGATCCCCCGGTTCTCTGAAGGCGTCGCGTCCGGCGAGGAGGTCACCGTTGAACTGCTCAGGCCGTTGCGCGACGTGGAGCGGACCGTCGTGGTGATCGGCAGCCACGATCCGGCGCTCGATCTGCTGGCGGACATGGTCAGCCGAGTGCGGACGGACGCTAGCGTATCGTCGTCCAACGTGGGGAGCCTCGGCGGTCTGCTGGCGCTGAACAGAGGGGAGGCGCACGCGGCGGGCGTTCATCTGCTCGACGAGACGACGGGCGAGTACAACCTCTCGTATGTCCGGCGGTATGTGAAGGGCTGTGACGTTGTGGTGATGAATCTCGTGAAGCGTATCCAGGGGCTGATCGTCCCAGCGGGGAATCCCAGGGGAGTGGGCCGGCTCGACGACCTCGCCGCCGGCGGCGTCAGGTTCATCAACCGGCAGCGAGGGTCGGGGACGCGCATGCTGCTCGACTACATGCTTGGGAAGCTGGGTATCGAGGCGGGCGAGATCGCCGGGTACGACCGGGAGGAGTATACGCACCTCGCGGTGGCGGCCGCGGTAGCCGGTGGCAGGGCGGACGTTGGGCTGGGGATACTGTCCGCTGCAAGGGCGCTGGGGGTGGACTTCGTGCCGCTGCTGGAGGAGCAGTACGACCTGGTGATTCCGGCCGAGTTCTACGAGTCTGAGCTATTGGGGCCGGTGCTGGAGCTGGTCCGAGGCGCGGAGTTCAGGACTGAACTCGAGGCCATGGGGGGCTACGATACTAGCCTGACGGGCGAGGTCATGGCGACCGTGGCCGCCGACCGGGGCGGGTAGAGCTGGGGTTCTGGCTGCGCTCGTGTCACCCCTTCGAGGGTTTCATGGCGGACTTTCACTCGAATTTTCTCTTGTAGAAGAAGCTCAATCCACGCCAATCTTGGCGTTGGAGGTGGTGCAGAACCCCCATCCTAGCCTTCCCCAGCAGACTGGGGAAGGGATATGGCAGGGCTAGGCCGGTTCTTCTTCGGGGGACTCCGCCGGAGTCCCGTCTTCGGCCGGGGGCTGCTGGGCTTGTTGAGCGGCTTGCTGCGCATACTGGCGCATCTGGTCTTCGATCCAGCGGTTGATGTCGTTCAGGGCGGGCGGCGAGACGTAGAAGACCTGGATGTCCTGCGGGAACTGCACGCGGTGGTCCTGCCGGAGGAACATGATTCCGAGCTCGGCTGGCTTCAGCGCCTCGTCGATTCTGGATGCAATGAACTCGTAGCGCTGCGACGTGGCCTCCTGGAAGCCGTTCAGGGCAGCTTCGCGCACCTTATCGCTCATGAGGCCGATGCTCATGCATCGCTGCCAGTCGGAGGACTGCTGGAGCAGCTCGAGGTCTTCGGTGAGTTCAAGCCTGGCGTTAGACCTGACGAGCGCTTCGATGAAGGCCATGCCGTGGGCGTTGATGGGTTCGATGTGCTCCAGGCCTTCGTCGCCGCCGACGTGAAGGGCCTCGTGGAAGACGCAGGCGACAGAGCCGAGGGATCGCTCAAGCGACGCGATGTTGTCGCGAACCTCGGACCAGAAGCGCTCGACGAGGCCGCGGGCGTCGTCCGGCAGATCTCCGGGCATCAGGAGTATGGGGACGAAAACGAGCTTTCGCTTGTCCCGGTACTGGCCGGCGTCCGGCTTGGGCATCTGTCCGAGGGTGGCCATGATGTGCAGGATTTTATCTGGTTGCCGCCTAGTGAACCAGATGAAGAGTGTCCAGCCCTATCGGACAAGAGCGGCCACCAGGGCATGGCCCTGGACCCACAAAGGGGCGGATGTGCTGCGTATGCGCTCCAGCAAGGGAGTTTCACTAGCGTGAGAAATCGGTGCAGATCGCTGTGCGGAAGCTTTTAAGAAGCACTTGGTGAATGCCGTTCAGGCCGAAAAAATGTAACATTCCGTCACATTCTGCCACTCTTCGTAGCTGGCGGTGCCGGAGCATTGCACTCTCTTTGACACAGATTGCTGCCTGAATGAACCTGAATGGTACCGAAAGGTTACAAAACTGTGACAGTTCTGACATACGTTCTTGGTTGTTTCGGAGGCGTGCTGGGCATGTCGCCGCGAAGTAGTCGCCTTGAAGTGCCGATAGATTCATACGTCTATAATAGCACAAGTGTACGTGGCTGACAAAAACTGGCGGTGTGGCCAGAGTAGGGCTACATGAAGCAGGACTGAAGGAGGGAATTGGATGACGGACAAGCCGCTTGTGGGGATCACGATGGGCGATCCGGCGGGAATCGGGGCAGAGGTGATCGCGAAGGCGCTGACGGAGGTCGGAGTGCACGAGCGGTGCCGGCCGTTCGTGATCGGCAGCGTCGCGGCGATGGCGGCGGCGGTCGATGTCATCGGCGGCGGGACGGCGGTGCGGCGAATCGCCGAAGCGGCCGATGCGGCAGGCGACGCGGGGGCGATCGACGTGCTGGAACTCGACAGTCCTTCGACAGGCTCCTTCGACAGGCTCAGGACGGGGTCAGGGCAGGTGCTGGACTACGAGGGTATCGAGACGGGGCAGGTGTCGGCGGAGGCAGGACGGGCGTCGGTGGAGTGGGTGCTGAAGGCGGGGGAGCTGGCGAAGGAGGGCGAGATCGCGGCGATCGCGACGGCGCCGATCAACAAGGAGGCGGCGCGGCTGGCGGGGTACGAGGATGTGGGGCACATGGAGATCTTCCAGAGCCAGACGGGGGCGTCGAACGTGGCGACGATGCTGATGGCAGAACGGCTGCGGGTTGTGCACCTGACGACGCACCGCTCTTTGCGGAGGGCGTGCGACTATGTGACGACGGCGAACGTGCTCGCCAAGACGATGCTGACGCACGAGTACTTCAAGGTGTGGGGGTTCCCGGCGCCGAGGATCGCGGTGGCAGCGCTGAACCCGCACGCGAGCGACGGCGGGCTGATCGGCGACGAGGAGGCGCGGGAGATCACGCCGGCGGTGCAGGCGGCGCGGGCTCAAGGCGCGAACGTGACGGGGCCGGTGCCGGCGGACACGGTGTTCAACCAAGCTATCGACGGGCGGTACGACGTGGTGCTGGCGATGTACCACGACCAGGGGCATGTGGCGATCAAGGTGCACGATTGGGCGAGGAGCGTGAGCGTGAACCTGGGACTACCGTTCATCAGGACGTCGGTGGACCATGGGACGGCGTTCGACATCGCGGGCATGGGGGTGGCGGACCACCAAAGCATGCTGGAGGCGATCGGCGTGGCGGTGGACCTTGCGGCGGAGGGGAGACTGCGGTAGGTGGGAGTAGATTACAGAGGCGGGGCTGATGTTTGAATCTCCGATGATATCCAGGGGACAGACGGCGTTGGCGGATTGTGTGTAAGATTGCAAGCCAATGCAGCACTGTACTTCCAATAGCACAAGGGGGCTTGCGTTCTATATGTAGTGGGGTATTTGGGCATGGAGCAAGGAATTATGTACGTAAGGTCGCAAGCGACATCTGTGCCAAGGGAGAGAAGACGGGGCCGAGGTGAATGTGGAAAGGGCGATTAGGTTAGCTTGATACTTGCTTGCGGATAGCGAGTGTTGGGTACTACGGATAGTAGGGTAGAAGTGCAGATAGTTAGGAAGGATGTGCCCGCGCCAAGGGATGTGTTACTTAGTCGTGAACTGTACGGAGTGGGCGATTCATGGCAGAATTAGGCTTGCTGTGTCACACGGAGACTTGCGACACATAGCAAGTGGGCTGAGTGGGCATGTAGTAAGGCTAAATATACTAGGGGGAAGTAGGCATCATGGCGAGGGGGCTGACGAGCCTGCCGAGTGAGATGCGACTGTGCAAGCATAGGAAGCGAGGGACTTGCCTTGGCATAAGTGGCCTTAGTGTGCACGTAAGGTCATGTAAAAGGGCAGATAGCAAGGCCTTAGGTAAAGCGGGGCGAAGTAAGCATCATGGCTAAGAGGGCGGACGATGATGCCTAGCGATGTGCGGGCTGTGCAAGTACAGGAAATAAGGGACTTGCCATTGCATAAAAAGCCTTGGAATGCACAGCGGGCTGAGTAAAGTGGAAAATAGCAAGGCCTAAGGTAGTGCGGGGCGAAGTAGGCATCATTGCGACGGGCTGTACGAGGAGGCCTAGTGATGTTCGGTCTAGGCAAGTAAAGGAAGTAAGAGACTAACCTTGGCATGAAGGGCCTTGAGAGACACATAGAAGTGGGCAGCATGGCAAGTAGTAAGGCTCTAGGTAGTGGAGCCCGAAGTATGTATGCCAGCCACGGGATATGCGGGCTAGCCGAGGTAGATGCAGGTAGGCAAGCCAAAACAGCAGACGACTTGCGTTGGCATAATAAGGTCTGCGGTACTATATGTGAGAAGGTATAGCGGCAATGAGTAAGGAAGAAGGTACTAGTGATTGAATCTGGCATCACCTCCAAGGGACAGACCACTTTACCCAAGGCAGTACGGGATGCACTCTCTGTGCAGGCCGGAGATAGGTTGCGGTATCTCATCCAAAACGGAGAAGTGCGTATCGTGCCTGTGCGTCCCGTCAATCGACTCTTTGGAATTCTGCACCAGGACGGCCCGGCAGCGACGCTGGAGGACATGGACCGTGCGATCGCAGAGGGAGCGTGCGGCTCTTGATAGCGCTCGATACTAACGTGCTTGTCCGCTACCTGGTGCGAGACGACGTTGCCCAGGCGGAAGAGGCGAGAGCGTTGCTAGAGGGGTTGACGTCCGAGAATGCGGGCTTCGTCTGCCGAGAGGTGGTCGTTGAGGTCGTCTGGGTGTTGGAGAGATCCTACAAGTTATCGCGCGCTCAGATTGCGGACGTGCTGATCGAGTTGACCGCAACGGATAGTATCTTGGTCGAAGCAGCGGACGATGTGGCCCTTGCGGCGTCCAGCTATCGACAGGGTGGCGCGGGATTTTCGGACCTGATGATCCTAATAGCAGCTGATCGGTACGAGGCGGCGCCACTTCATACATTCGACCGCGGGCTTGCACGTGTGGTAGGGGTGGACTTGGTCGGGAGGTAGGTGGGGGCCACGGGACGGTGTTCGACATCGCGGGTAAGGCCCTCGACTCGTCAATTGGGTGCTCCTGTCAGGGGCTGCAGCAACTATAGCCTGGCGCAACCGCACCGGCTCGTGGCAGGCCTTCGCCTATGTGGTCGGGTTCGGCGCGGTCACGGCAATTCTCTGGGAGTTTGCGGAGTACTTCGCCTTCATACGCAATTCACCTGAGCTCGCTACCGCCTACACGGACACCCTGGGCGACCTCCTCCTCGGGCTCGCCGGCTCCACCTTGTCCGGGCTTGCAGTGACCCTTGCGCTCCGCTCTGCTGACAATCAAAGAATGCCCGCAGAAGAGCAATGATCCTGTAAGAGTCAGGGGAGGGGAGGCTGCGTTAGGGAGGTGATTCACAACTTTGAATCAGTGATCACGACCATGGGACGGACGAAGCTGCCGAAGGGTGTGAGGGAAGCTATTTCCCACCAGGCTGGGGATCGGGTGCGGTATCTCATCCGGGATGGGGAAGTGCGCATTTTGGCGGTGCGGCCCATCAGCAGGCTGTTTGGAGCGCTGCGGGATGATGGTCCGGTGGTGATGGTGGAGGGCGTGGAGCAGGCGGTCGTGAGAGGGCTTGGCGGCTAAGTGGAATGCGACGAGTCCTACGTAGGACTATGCTGCCTCTCAGTAGGTAAGATTAGAATGGACTCAGTCTGCCCCAAAGGCCGTTCTTACGCCCTTTCAGATTACTGCCCAGGAACTCTTCGAGTTCATGGCGATTCAAAACGGTGCGGCCACCTACGCTTGCGTTATCGTCTATGAGGGTGGAGGGGACATTTTCCCAATCGAACTCCCGCCGTCCGAATGTGTCTGTCTGTTCAATGACAATCACCTTGTCGCCTTCAAGGATCCATCCCGTAGGCTGACCACCTTCTTTCTTCATCCTCGTAGCAGGTCGCAGCAAATGCTCGATCTGAGACTTGACTCTCTCGTGACGCTTGTCGGCGTAGTCGTTCCACGTGATGGGCGCGCACCACTTCGGCGGGTCGTCTTCCAGCAGTTCCACGATAAGTTCAGAGAGGACGGTGGAGGAGAATTCCAGCCAGTCCTCGGGCAAGGACTTGTCGTCGAGGTGGAAGAGGATCCGTTTCAGGTATTCGCGGTATAGATGGGTGGATAGACCGCGGCGCACGTCCTGTATCTTCAGATGTAGCTCGTGGCGCAGGCTTTCTTTGTAGGACGGAAGTGCGGTGGTCGTGTAGATCATCAGACTGCGCTTGACGATCTGATCGGTGAATGCCTTGAGATCCTGGTTCATCGAAAGTACGAAGCAGGGGTGCTCGGGGACCAGCGGCGGGAGCTCATCTTTGATGACGTCCTCGCCGTGATTGCGCAGGGCGGGCTTGCCAATGTCATCGAACACGGCAGGGAAGCGTTTGTATGCGTGCTGGATGTCTCTGATCCTGGCCTTCGTGAACTCCCTCTTGTCGACGTTATAGGCCTTGCCGAACATAGAGGTCATGAGGGTGTCCACCAGGCTGGACTTTCCACAGGAGGGCTTGCCGTACACGATGGCGAAGGAAGGAAACCTGAAGATGTCGCCGTCGTGGCCTGCGAGCGTCCTCATGTCACACATGAGCGGCGAGAAGTAAAGCCACGACCACAGGATAAAGTAGTCGCGCTGAAGCCTCTTAACTCCCATTCCGCCTTCGAATGTGCCCTCGTAGTTGGCGAAGAAATTTACCAGCAATCTCGCGTCCTTCTTCGCGTCGATGAGGTCAGATTCCAGGGCAAAAGGCTCGCCGAAGAGTGTGACGGTCTTCGTGTCTCTATCGATGGAGAGTTCGCGATGGTCTGTCTCTTCCTCAGACTGCACGTGGCGGATGCGACTGTACTCCTTGACGATGCGGCGCCTGAGCTCGCGAGTGATCTGCTGTCTGCCATTACGCGGCGGAGGGATGATGTTGGCCACCACGGCGGGTATGGCCGCCTTCATCTTCTCAATGCGCTCTATCTGCGACGGGATGTCTATGTGAACTACGCCGTTTGACTGGTGATCAGACTCCGAAGAGTCGATTACGAGGGTCGAGTGATCTGAGGCATCCAGGACGGGCACCTCCTGGAGGACAATCTCGGCTCTGTCGATGCGGTCGGGCGGCAGCGGGATCTCATTGGATGCGCGGTCCCTGATGGCCTCGTACATGCCGAGATAGTGATCCCAGGCGGCGGCATCGTCATCGAAGCACACGAGCGTCTCCGACTGGCGTCCGCCGAATGCCGTCTCCGACAGGTTGGCTGAGCCTATAAGGGCGCGTGTGCTTCCGGACTTTGAATTCTCAAGCAAGTACAACTTGGCATGGGCTATCTGCTTGCGGAGCACTCGGAACCGCGCCTGTCCCTCCCTGACGCGGGAGAGAATAAAGGCGTGGCGCTCATCTGGCAGGTTCTTGATGGCTGCTCTGGTGTCGCTGATGGCGACCTGCTGGAAAGCCATGAGGTCTCTCAGCGTTTGTAGGGTGCCTTCGCAGCCAAACACGCACTCGAAGTCGCTGAATCCGTGCCTTTCGAGAAGACGGACGATCGCGCTCACGCCTGCGGAGTATGTGAGGATGCGAATGCGGTCGTAGCCGTCAAACAGGGACCAGCTGAATTTGGACTCGGACTCAAACCGGACGCGAGCCACCCTTAGGCCTGTACCGTCATCCAAGTCTAACTGAGGCGAGTTCAGCAATTCAGGCATAGGGTTGATCTTACTCTCACAATTGGCCAATTGAGTGCCTCCAAGTGTACGAGAAGTCAACATCAGTTGAATCAGGGAGTGCTCCACTCAAGGAAAGTGGGTGGCGGAACTGGGTTGGGCCGTGTCGCAAGATCGTGCGCTACGTCCAATCCATCTGTGAGATTGGCAGGAGTGGACGCAGTTACGTACACAGTCCCGCTCAGTTTGGAGTGGCGGAGGCAGGGCGGGCTTGAAGCCCGCTGCTACGAGATTTAGGGACGTTGGGGTCTTGCGGGCGGTGCCGTGGGTAGGTGACGATAGAATGCGTGGCAGAAGGTTGCGAGGGGGTTAGAGTGCGGCTGTAGGTTGCTAGGACATATCCGGGTACTACGATGTGGGCGGTGGCGGAGGGCGGTTCGCGAACCGCCCCTACGTCTGACGAGGACGTGGAGTGGCTGGAAGGTCGATGTTGTGGTTGTCGCGCACAATCTGGAATGGGCGCGATGAAACTAGGGATTGGCCGTCGGCCGTCTGCTGCAAGAAGTTTCTTGTGAAGAGGGAGGTTCAGATGTCGAGTGATGACAGTCTGGTTAAGCGGGTACACATTCCGGCGATGACGGGCGGGGGCGTGGAGGTGCGGAGCGGGCAGCGGGTGAAGGTGATCGCTGTGCAGGGGAAGCAGATTGGGGACCTGTTTGCGTTCGTGCTGGACTCGCCGGACGAGTACCTATCGCCGGGGAACACGCGGGGCAAGCTGCGGTCCATCTATCCGGTGCTGGGCGAGCCTTTCTATAGCAATAAGCGCAACCCGCTTCTGCTCCTGGAGGAGGATACGGTGGGCGTCCATGACCTGCTGGCACCCGCGTGCGACTACTACTTCTACAAGGACCTGGGCTTCGAGGAGCACCCGAGCTGCCGGAGGAACCTCGTGTCGACGCTGGCCCGGTTCGGGTTCGAGCCTGAGGCCTTGCCTGACCCGCACAACCTGTTCCAGAACACGCCTGTCGTTGACCTGGATGGCCGCAAGGAGGCGCGAGAGTCGCCGGCAAAGGCGGGGGATTACGTTGTGCTGCGCGCGATGGCGGACCTGTTGGTGATCGTGACGGCGTGTTCGGTCGACGTTGGCGTGGTCAACGGGGGCAAACCGAGCGACCTGATGCTGGAGGTGTACGGGTAGGGGCCGAGGAGACGCGGTGTTGGGGGTAGTTGCAAGCGGAGGAGGGCGGTTCGCGAACCGCCCCTACGGGGCACAAATGGGCGTTTGGGCGAGGCCCTTCGACAAGCCCCGGACGGAGTCAGGGCGAACGAACTTGGAGGTATTAGGTAACAGGTTAATCCAGTGCTTTGCGTACTGTGGAAGCGTGTGTTGAGATAGGTGGCTAGTACGCGAATTGCTCCGGTGAGAGGGACTTATGGCAAATGAGTTGTCGTTGGTGGTGAACGGGCTGGATGTTTCCGATCTCACGGAAGAGTACCTGGACCTGAACAGGCAAGGGGGCGTCGATGTCTGGCACAAGACGGTGGGCCGGAGGTTGCGCGCCTTTGCGGATATCCACAATTTCATAGACAGCCACGCCGATGAGATTGGCGTTGTGGGAACTGTCGAGGAGATGCGGGAAGCGGCGGAGGGGAACAGGATTGGACTCCTGTTAGGGTGGCAGGATGCGAACGCGGTTAGCACGGGCCGGGATGGGCCGAACGACTGGTGGGGCGAGCCGACCCGGACGGAGCTCAGGTCGTACTACGAGCTGGGTCTGCGTGTGTGCGGGATTGCCTACCAGATAGCCAACGTGTTCGGAGGGGGCGCGACTGACGGGCACCTAGGGCTGAGTCGCGCGGGACGAGCGCTTGTGGAGGAGATCCACCGCCTGGGGATCGTGCTAGACGTAGGCGGTCACACGGGCGACCAGGCATCCTTCGATGCGATCGAGATGTCGTCAGGAATGCCCATCATCTGCAGCCACGGCGGGGCCAGGGCTCTCGCGGACAGCCCCCGCAACTTGAGCGATCGGTTGATCGAGGCGATCGCGAAGACGGGAGGAGTTATCGGCATTGTGGCCATCAACGACTTTCTGGTCCGTGGCAAAGAGATGGCCCACATGCCGGAGAGCCCCTGGGGGACCGTGGACGACTTCATCGAGCACGTCGAGCACGTGAGGGACCTAGTTGGACCGGACCACGTCGGCCTGGGAACGGACTTCACAACACGCCCCGGTAACCCGACCGGGAGGGAGGCGAGGGACAAGCCCCTGTTCGGACCGGAGACGATGGACGACGGCCCGCGCCGCTACGTGAAGGGGTTCGAGAACGTGAGCGAACTACCCAACGTGGTACGAGCTCTGGAGGAGCGTGAGTGGCCCGAGGAACACGTGCAGAAGTTCCTGGGCGGCAACTGGCTGCGAGTGTACGAGCAGGTGTGGGGCAGGTAACCTGCTTCGACGAACATAGCTCGGCATGGCGCCGTTCGGCAGGCTCGGGGGAACGAGGGTTTTGGCTGATGTTGGGGCGGCCCGCTCCTGAGTCTGGGTTCGCACACGTGTGCCACGGGAGCTTGTCGCAGCCTCGCGCGCAGGACCCGAATGGGACCAATCCGCTCCAGGGGCCGTCTCGGCTCCACTTGAGGCTCTTGTCCAGGAACGCCTACAGTGCCGGGCGATTGAAGAAAGGCTGACCGGACCAAGTCCTGAAGTGCCGGGCTAGACGACGAGGGAGCGCAATACCCGCCCCGAAGCGTCGAAGCGAGTCAACGCCTGCCGGTCAAGCGTGACGCAGTGGATCGAACGGGAGCTGCGTCGGGTCGACGGCGTCAGTCGGTGATGTAGGTGTGTGTGATGACCTCCCACACATGCCCGTCTTCGCAGTCGAAGTAGAACCCGCGTCCATTGTGCTTGTAGTTGATCTCGCCGTCCGTCCGTGAGCCGGGGCCGCTCCCAAAGGCGATGCCCTCGTCGTTGACGCGCCGGAGCACCTGATCGAACTCTTCGTCCGAAGCCAAGAAGGCGTAGTGGTTGGAGGGTGGGTCATCGGAGTCGTCAAAGTCGAGCGTCAGCATGTCGTTGACCTTGACCGGGGCGAAGTGTCCCCAAGTGCCGTTGTATTCCAGTCCGAAGAGGCGTGCGATGACTTTCGCGGACTTTTCCTTGTCGTAGGCGGGAACGATTGTGTGGTCCAACTGCAGAGCCATGGCGATCCTCCTGATTGAACGGTTGACTACCAGCCTGAACACTGAGCCGATGCGATGACCACGCGCACCGACAAGCGTGTGCGTCCGGGCCATGCATCAATCGTATGTTAGTCCGACAGGTGGTCCGTGTAAACGAAAGTGGAAAGCCGGGCCAGCGTGGCCGGAACGGGCCTGTAGAGGCCCTCTTATGCTACCTCTGTGTGTCGGGGCCTCGTCCCGTCGACAAGCTCAGGTCTTCTCCGATCTGCAGGAAATGAAAGGGGCCGCGCCGCGGCTTTTCCCTGGGAAACTCGGGCTTGTTCGGGCGTTATGGCGGTGCGCTAGCGTGTGGTGTCCGACAGAGCCCAAGCGAGCGCACTGTCGATATCAGGGTGCTGAAACTCGAACCCGCTGGCCGTGAGGCGAGAGTGGTCCATCCTGGCGCTCGATGTCACGACTTCCGAGAGGTCGCCCTGCATGATTCTGAGAGCGAACTGGGGAACGAAGAGGATGGCGGGACGCCCCAGGGCCCTGCCCAGCGCCTTGGTGAACTCCGAGTTGGTTACCGGGTTGGGAGTGCTCACGTTCACCGGGCCGGACAGGTCGTCGTGTTTCATTGTCCAGATGGCAGCATCAACCACGTCGGAGCGGGTTAACCAACTCATGTACTGAGACCCGGAGCCCAGCCTGGCACCAAGGCCCAGCCTGAACAGCGGTACTATCCTGGACAGCATTCCTCCGGCGGCGGTCAGCACGACGCCAATCCGCAGATTGACCACCCTTGTTCTTCCACTTGACGCGGCGGTCGCGGCATCCTCCCACTCCTTTGTGTTCACGGCCAAGAATCCCGCACCCAGCGGCGCGTCTTCGTCCAGCAGATCGTCGCCGCGGTCGCCGTAGTAGCCACCGGCGGACGCGCAAACGAAAACGGAGGGAGGAGAGTTGAGGTCCGCAATCTTCTCGGCGAGCAGTGCGGTGCTTCCGACGCGGCTGTCCCGGATGCGCGCCATCTGTTCCACAGACCAACGCCGATTGGCGATGTTCTCGCCGGCGAGATGGACTAACGCGTCGAAGCCTTCCAGATGGCGCGGGTCGAGTGTTCCCGCGGCCGGATCCCACATGATGGCGTTGGATGCCCTCGGAGACTGCGGCCGCAACAGCCTGTGTACCTCGTGCCCGCTACCCTCGAGAGTTCTGACGAGGGAGGAGCCGATGAGTCCGCTAGACCCTGAAACGAGTACTTTCACCTGTGAGCGCTCCTAGTTTGCGAGACCTTTGCAAAAGCCGTCTGATTCCCCCTCATGCTTACCTTCTCGCACTTAGGGGAGAAAGGGCCAGAGGTATGCTTTTCCAAGGTCTCCAAGATGTGTGATGCACGCGATGCACTAAGCGTTCCAAACCGAACTCAACAAGCTTGTGGGAGGTTGTTGGGGCGGGTTTCAAACCCGCCCCAACAACACGCGCCTGGACATTGGAGCAGCAGATCGGGTGCTCGGCCGTTTTGCGGCCTGTGGGTCAGTCGGCGACGGGGGTCGGCTCCTTCGCCGGGCCGGGCTGTGCGGCCGCCGGGTCTGAGTCGAGCTTCATGATGCGGACAGCGCAGACCTTGTACTCGGGTATCTTGGAGTTGGGGTCGAGCGCGGCATTAGTCAGGAAGTTGGCGGCGTGGTCTCGCAGCTTCACGAAGGGCACGAAAATCTCGCCTGCGCGCTGCTTTTCGGTATAGAGCACGTGCCCCTCGAGGTCGCCGCGCCGGGATCGCACGCGTATCCACTCGCCGTCCGCGACGTCGTACTTCGAGCCGTCGTCCGGGTTCATGGCGACCTGCAGGTCAGGCGCCCGTGCCATGAGCCTGTCGGCGCGTCTGGTGATCGTGCCGCCGTGCCAGTGGTACAGGATCCGGCCGGTGTTGAGGATCAGTGGGAACCGCTCCGAGGGAAGCTCGTCAGCGGCGGGGCCCTGGTCGAACGCGACGAACTTCGCGCGGTCACCCCGCGGGAAGTCGTTCTCGTACAGGTATCTCGTACCGGGATGGTCCGAGTCGGGGCAGGGCCACTGGATGCCACCGGCGTCCAGCCTGTCGTAGTCGATGCCGGCGACGATAGGGGTGAGGCCCGCCATCTCGTCCCAAATTTCGGAGGGATGCGCGAAAGCAAACTGGTCTTCCACACCCAGGCCGAGTTCCCGGCTCATCCGCCGGGCAACGTCGCAGATGATCTGCCAGTCCGGCCTGCTCACTCCTGGCGGCGCTACCGCTTTGCGGACCCTCTGAATCCTTCGCTCGCTGTTGGTGAAGGTGCCGTCCTTCTCGGCGAAGCTGGCCGCCGGCAGGACAACGTCTGCCACCTGGGCGGTCTCGTGCAGGAAGATGTCCTGGACGACGAGGAACTCCAGCTTGGCGAAGGCCTTCTCGGCGTGGTGCAGGTCGGGTTCGCTCAGGAGCGGGTTTTCGCCGGTGATCCATGCGGCCTTGATCCTGCCATCCAGCATTGACTCGACGATCTCGGTGGCGACGAGTCCGTCCTCTTCCGGCAGGGGACCGCCCCACGCGCCCCGGAACTTGTCGAGGTTCGCGGCGAGGGGCTGGTAGCCGGGGAAGCTGTTGGGCAGGCATCCGGCGTCGCCACAGCCCTGCACGTTGTTCTGCCCACGTAGCGGGGAGATGCCGTTGCCGGGCTTCCCAAGCTGGCCGGTCAGGAAGGACAGGTTGAGGAGGCCGTGCGCGTTTGCCGTGCCCATGGTGTGCTGCGTTATGCCCATGCCCCAGATGAGGCAGGAGCCGCTGAACGGAGGCTCAGCATACATCCGCGCGGCAGTGACGATGTCCTCAGCGGGAACGCCGGTGATGCCGGAGACGTAGTCGAGATCGTACTTTTCGATGACTGTGAGCCACTCTTCGAAGCCTTCCGTCCTGCCTTCGACAAACTCGCGGTCCCACAGGCCTTCATCCAGGATGACCTTCGCCATGCCGTTGAGCAGGGCGACGTCGGTGCCCGGACGGGGGCGGAGCCAGAGATCGGCGAAGTCGCACATGTCGATGCGGCGTGGATTGATGATGATGAGCCTGGCGCCTCTCTCGACGACGGCGCGGCGCATCCGCGAGGCGGCGACCGGGTGGTTGGAGTTGGTATCGGAGCCAATGATTACAAGGCAGCCTGCCTCCTCGTAGTCGACGTACGAGTTGCTGGTGGCCCCGCTGCCGAGGGCGGTGAGCATCGCCTCGACGGAGGGCGCGTGGCAGAGGCGCGTGCAGTGGTCAATGTGGTTGGAGCCCATGACGAGCCTGGTGAACTTCTGCTGGACGTAGCCGTCTTCGTTGGTGCACTTGGCGGAGCAGAACGTTGCGAATGAGTCGCCCCGGTAGGCGGGCAGACGCTCAGCGATGAAGTCCATCGCCTCCTCCCACGTCGCCGGGGTGAGCTCGCCGTTGCGCCGGACTAGCGGAGTGGTCAGCCTGTCCTTGTGGTGGACGAAGGTGTACCCGAAGCGGCCCTTCACGCAGAGCATGCCGAGGCTCGACTGGTTGTCGGGATCGTCAAGCATGCGGAGGATGCGGTCGTTTTCGTCGACCTCGGCCTTAATGCCGCAGCCCACGCCGCAGTATGGACAGACGGTGCTGACGGTCTTCACCGGGTTGGGCACGGGGGCCTTTAGCTCGATGGCACCGGTGGGGCAAACCGAAAGGCACTGTCCGCACGTGGTGCAGACTGACTCCAGAAGCGGTTTGTCCATGAAGGTGCCGATGCGCGCGCCTGTGCCGACGCCGAGAACGTCAATGGCGCCGATGAACTGGTGGCCGTCCTGGCACGCCTGTGCGCAGCGGCCGCACATGATGCAGTCCGACATGGCGATGTTGAACACGGGGTTGCTGGCGTCGACGGGTTGCCGTTCGCGGCCATTCCAGCGGGGAACGCTCAGGCCGTGGCGTTCGGCGGCGACAGTGAGCTCCTTGTACTCGCGATTGCCGTTGGGTTCGAGCATTGCAAGCGTGAGTTCCAGAACGCCGCGGCGAAGGTGCATGGATTCGGGGGAATCGGTGCTGACATGCATTCCGTCTGCCGCGGGCACGGAGCAGGACGCTGGGAAGCCGCGCACACCGTCGATCTGCACGAGGCAGGTGCGGCAGGCGGCGATCGCCTTCATATCCGGGTCCTTGCAGAGTTGGGAGATGTAGACGCCGGAAACGTTGACCGCGTCCAGTACGGACGAGCCCTCGTCGACCTCCACCTCTCTACCGTTGACGTACAGTTTCAGAGCCATTCAACCACCTCTCGATTCCACCCTGCTTTCAAACGTGTCGCCGAAGAAATGTAAAGCGCTAAGGACGGGATTGCCGGCAAGTTGGCCCAGGTTGCAGAGGGAAGCGGCGTTAATCACGTTCGCCAGATGCCGCAACTCTTCGACGTCTTTGCTAGAGCCGGAGCCGGAGATCACGCGGTCGAGGGCCGCCACCTGCAAGGGGGTGCCCTCTCGGCACGGCGTGCACTTGCCGCACGATTCGTCGGCGTTGTAGGCGGCAAGATCACGGACTACGTCCAGGACGTCCAGCCGCTCGTCCAAGGGGACGACTCCTCCCGCGCCCAGCATGACACCGGAGTCGTGGAGGGAGCCCGGCATAATGGGCGTGTCGATCATGTCAGCCGTCATGACGCCGCTGGACGGCCCGCCGACGGCGAGGGTCGTGATCGTGCGACCGGCCTCGGGGCCGCCGCCGACATCGTCGACCAACTCGCGTATGGTGGTGCCCATCGGGACCTCGGCCATTCCGGGCCGTCTCACGGAGCCGCTAAGGCTGATCAGCTTGGTCCCTCTGGCGTCGCCCGAGCCGACGGCGTTGTAGGCTTCGCTTCCGGCGGTCATGATGAACGGCGTGGATGCTATGGTCTCGGCGTTGTTGATTACCGTGGGCCGCGCCCACAGGCCGGCTACCACCGGTAGCGGGTCCTTGGTTCGGGGCTCGCGGCGTTTGCCTTCCATTGTGTTAAGCATCGTGGTCTCATCGCCACAGACGTAGCCGCCTGCGCCGCGCCTGACCTCAACGTCGACGGCAAAGCCGGAGCCCAGGACGTCTTCTCCGACCAGACCTAATGAGCGGGCCTGTTCAATGGCATTCTGCACCCGCAGGGCGGAGAGGTTTGCCTCGGCGTTGATGTACAGGTAGACCCGGTTGAGGCCGGCAGCGTAAGCTGCAATCAAAGACCCCTCCAGCAGTTGGAATGGCAATCCCTCCATGAGGTGCCTGTCTTTGAAGATGCCCGGTTCGCCCTCCTCGCAGTTGACGACCAGGTACTTGGGCCTTCCGGGGTTGGACTTTGCCCCCCGCCACTTGATAGCCGCAGGGAAGTAAGCGCCGCCCCTACCGCGCAGGCCGGAGTCGGAAACGGTCTGGATCACGTCCTCTGGGGAGGCTGACAGCGCGTTGGCGAGGCCCTCGAAGCCGCCACCCGAGACGCACTCGTCTATGTTCGCGGCGTCGGCCTCGCCCAACCTGCCCGTTGTTGTACGGTGCTGGGGCGCGAAGAACTGCGCGACCTCGTTTCCGATCTCCGGATTGATCGGCGCCTGATCTCCAGAAGCTACGCCGTCAAGAATGGACGCGACGTCGTCCGGGACGATGCGGCAGTGGCGCATGACAACGCCGTGTGCCGACGTTACGAGCACCTGCGGGGCCGCGAAGCAGGCGCCGTCACAGCCCGAGGCGACAAGGTATGCGCTATCGGGAAGTGTGGCTTCAAAGGCGCTTGCCACGTCCGCCGCGCCTACTGCCTGTGAGCAGTGACCAACCTGTACAACGATTCTTGTCTTGCCGGCGCGCGCGACGAGGCGTTCACTTGCGGCCTCTGCGAGGCGCCGGTACGCGTTTGCCGCTTCGGCGCTCAAGACCTCGCTCCAGCAATCAGGGCGCGGACCGACTCAGCTGTGGCGCGGCCGTGCCAGCGGTGGTCGAACTCGACCGCCGGAGCAACGCCGCACAGGAAGCCGCACTCGACCTCTTCGAAAGTGATTGCGCCGTCGGGAGTGGTCTGACCGGCCGGCAGGCCGAGGTCTTCGGAGACGGTGTTCGCGATCTCACGGCCGCCCTGCTGCCAGCACGGCAGGCCAGTACAGACGCGAAGCACGTGGGCGCCGGGCTTGTCGATGCGCAGCTCGGTGTAGCTAGTGGCGGCACCGTAGACCTCGCTGGCCGGGATGCCAAGATGCCAGCCTACGACCTCCATGCCCCAATCGGGCAGATGGCCGAATTGTTCATGCAGGAAGTGCAGCGCTGGCAGAAGCTGACCGTTGTCACGGGGAAAGCGATCCCGTAGTGCTCTGCGGAGAGTTCTCTGGTCTGTAATCAATGCTTGCTCAAACGTAACTGGGCGGGCCTTAGTCCAGGGTCGAACTGTTGCAAACCCTATATCAATGACTGTGAATGTTCAAGAAATGGCAGGGCATGGCCCTGCACCCACTAGGGGTCTCAAGTTCGCATCTGCCCACGGGTACTGGGGAGGGCATGCATTTGCTGAATCCAACCCGATTGGAATCTTCTTGTGGACTCGCGATACCCACTAGTCGTCGAGGTGCAGTCCCATCTCTTGCTCCAGGACCACTGTGCGCGCTATAGATGGTGAAGCCTCCGAAGACGACAGGCTTCTATTTCTGTGGTGAATCGAAGTAAAGCCCACCAACCTAAAGCCGGATTCTCCAGCTTAATTTAAGGAGTCTTGCAACTGGCCAAAGTCGTACTTGAACGACCCAGGCACTGTCGCATATGGTGTCGCGACACTCTTGACGGCGTATAGATAGTTCTTCACCGAGTTAACCTCCACAGGAATTAGACATATCGCACTGTTGAAGAAACTATCGTGGGACCGCGGCCCCGGACGTATGAGACAGTTCGGTGAGGCCCATATCGGCAAGTTTCTCTTCTGGGATGAGGCCGTCAGCGGTCCAACCGCGGGCGCTGTAATAGCCGTCGATCATCCCGTCAAGCTCCTCCCGCGTCAGGCGCACCCCCTCCACCGGACCGTCCGGCAGGGCTTCCGAGAGCGCCCGGGCGGGCAGGCCATCGTCGGTTCGCGTCCACCCTTCCCGGATGTTGAACAGCTTCCGGAGGTTGTTGATGCGCTCGCCTGCCTTTCTGAGATCGTGAGCCGATGTCTGCCAGCCGGTGACGTGGCCGTAGATTTCGGCGGACTCTTCGTAGAGATCGTCAAACGCCTTTCTCAGGAACTTGCACCATATGAGGGAGTCCAACACAGCGGAGAAGTCCTCACCTTCGGCGGTGATCCGGCCGCGCTGCTCGTCAACCGAGAGCCTGTCAACGCGGTCCGAGAAGTCGGCTTCGTACGCGGAGGACCGGTTGTGGCACGCGCCTCTAGTGCTAACGGCAAGACCCAGCGCCATAGTCTTAAGCGACCTTGGCTCGTACCCCGGCATCTCAAGGCCTTTGACGTGCATCGCCCAATCGGCCGAGCCACGACCAACCGAGCGGGAGGCTCTCATAACACCATCGGCGAGCAGGGCACCAATGCCGCGCCGCTCTGCGATGAGCCGGAGGCCAGCGAGTAGTGCATCCGCATTGCCGAAGCGGAGGTCCAAGCCGCCCGTGTCTTCTGTGGTCAGGATGCCCTTTTCGAAGCATTCCATCGCCCACGCGACCGTCACACCCGTGCTAATGGTGTCTAAGCCCAAATCGTCGCAGAGGTGGGAGGCGCGAATAACGGCGTTTGCGTCGGACACGCCGACGAGGGGGCCGAGGGCGAAGCTGCTCTCGTACTCCATGCGCCCCTTCGACTGCTTGCCGCCGTCATTTGTTACGACGATCTGTTCACAGCCGATGGTGCAGTTGGCGCAGTGAGCGTTACGTACGTGGTGCCGCTGGCGCAGTTCCTCGCCGCTTACGCCTTCCGCGCCGTCAAACGTCGCCGCGCTGAAGTTACGCGTTGGCAGAGTGCCCAGGCGATTGAACACGAGCATGTTCGCCACGGTGCCCAAGGTGCGGTACTTCTCAGTGGCGTCGCCCAAGCTGCGCCGGGCGAGATCGGCGCCGATACGGCGCAAAGCGTCCGGGGAGCGGACCGGAACAGGGGAGGTCCCCTTGAGCGCGAGGGCTTTAAGGTTCTTGGAGCCCATGACGGCGCCGGGCCCGGTGCGTCCGGCCTGGCGGCCGCCGTCATTGCTAATGCTGGCGAACCTCACGAGGTTCTCTCCAGCCGGCCCGATGCAGGCCACGCGAACTTTGGAGCCGAACATACCCTTGACGGCAGCCTCCGTATCTGAGGTACCGAGGCCGACTAGGCCCGAGGCGTCTTCGAAGCGGACTCCGGAATCGTCAATAACCAGCAGCGTCGGTGATGCGGCCTGGCCGGTGATTACAAGAGCGTCGCAGCCTGTCTTCTTCAGTTCTGGGGCGAGGAAGCTGGACGACAGCGAATCGCCTATGAACCCGGTGAGGGGTGATTTCGCGGCGACGGCGAACTTGCTGGACGTGGTGAGCCTGCTGCCCACCAGGGGACTTGTGGCGAATATGAGGGGGTTGTCAGGGCCGAGAGGATCGGCTCCCGGCGGGCATAGTTCGTACAGCAGGTAGGCCGCAAGCCCGGCTCCACCTATGAAGTTTCGCAGAACATCCGAGTCCAGCGGCTCCCACCTGCTGGAGGAATCGGAAAGGTCTACGAACAGTATCTTGCCGTTGTAACCGAACACGTTCACCTCAAAGTCCGAGCGTCCGTGCCTATATTGTACCAAACGCCAGACGCTAGCCTCCTGCGAGGCTGGAAAAGAGCAGAAGGGCGTCGCCATCGACGAGCATGACGGGTTCGTCGGATACGAACCGATTGCCGTTCAGATTGAATGTGTAACTAGGCGTGAGGTCCGAGCCGTCTTCGCGCACGGCCACACCCAGAAGCTCCGGACAGGCAATTGCCAACGCGCAGGCCACATCCGAGCGGTGCACTTGCCTTGGCACGGTTACGCAAACGGCTCGCCGTCCCGAAGCCAAGCGGGCCGAGCCGAAGAGCTCCACCGTAACCTTGACCTGGGGACTGTCAACGCCGTTTGCGTCTTGCACTTGCTTCGCCTCAAGGGTTGCGGAGGGATGGTGGGAGTTTCATGGACGGCGGCGCCGCGCACTGCTCACGTGCCAGCGATTCAGCACGATCAAGATCGGTCTGGGTGTTCACGTTGAAGAAGCTCAATCGGTCAGGGTCGTACCCGGCAACTTCCACTTGGGAGACGGTCCTGACGCGCACGTCTTCGAAGAATCCCGCGATCTTGAACCTACCGGCCTCAAGCCTTGGGCGAATGTGCTCCAGGCATGCCTTGCCGTAGAGCGCGTGGGTGGGTTCGGGCCTTCCGTCCAGTTCCGGGACGACCACATCGAAGCCGGGGCGCAACTCGGTGAGGCGTCTGAGGAGGCGCACGTTCAGAAACGGCATGTCGCAGGCGACGGCGAGTCCCCATCCGCAAGAGGCGGCGCGAAGGCCCGTGTAGATGCCGCCGAGGGAGCCGCTGTCGGGGTACTCGTCGGTCACCACGCGTACTTCCGACGGTAGCGGCAGCGCGGACGCCTGCTCAAGACTGGCGACCACCAGCAGCGTTTCGTCGGCCAGCTCTCCAACCCGGTTGAGGACGCGCCGAATCAACAGTTCCCCGCCAACTGTTTCGAGCGCCTTGTTCCTTCCAAGCCGACGGCTCAATCCGCCAGCGAGCACGATTGCCGTCAGGTCTGTTGTCATACCATAACTTTAGCTGTTCCAGGCGATAGTTGTCGGATGTCAGTCCCGATTCGCGAGTCTTGGTCGCGGTAGGTGACAGATCTGCTATGAACGCTATGCCGCTAGCGACCAAGGGGGAGACGGTCGATCAGGTACCGAGGCAGCCCCGCATCTGTCATCTTTCTCTGCGTCTCGGCGATGTCATACTCCGTCCGGTGATGGTAGATCGCGGCAGCATTCGAGTCATAGACAGCGTAGCTTGCCCGAGGGTCGCCGTCCCTTGGTTGCCCTACCGAGCCGGGATTCATGATCATCCTGTCGCCATCCAACATGACCGGTGAATCCTCCGGGAAGGCGAGAAAGGACGTGGTGTTTTCCACAGGCCTGCACAGGAACGGAACGTGAGAGTGGCCCAGGAGGCACCAAGAGGTATCAAAATGCAGGAAGCTGATCGCGGCGGATGCCTGCGACACGACGTATTCCCATACAGGGTCGCGGGGGCTCCCGTGCACCAGGGTGAAGCCAGCGTGCTCGATCTTCAGTGGCAGGGCCCCGATTCCCTCCTTCTGTTCCGGCGTCAATTGCGTGGCGGTCCACAGGTTCGCCTCGGCAGCGTATTCGTTGAACGCTTCCAGGCTGAGGCGGCCGGCCGCAGCGAGGTCGTGGTTGCCGGCAACGGCCCTGTGATCGTGGTCACCGAGCAGATTCAGGCATTCTGCCGGGTCCGGGCCGTACCCGACGAGGTCGCCCAATGACCATATCTCCGAGAAGCCTCCGCGTCGCGACGCATCGCCGATCACACTGGTAAAGGCCTCAAGGTTCGAGTGTACGTCCGCGACTATCAGTACTCTCACTGCGCTCCCTGTTGAGTGTGGCCGGATGCTGAACCTATAATAGAATCGTCTCCAACCCACCCCTACCGGACAGATTACCACTGTCAGACAAGAGTTCGCCCGCCGAAGACCTACAGTCGTTGGAGATCGTGACCGCCTCGCCGCGTGAAACGCAACACGTTGGAGCGGTCATGGCCAGGAACGCACTGCCGGGCCACGTGTTCCTGCTAAGAGGGGAACTAGGCGCGGGTAAGACATGTCTAACGCAGGGCATCCTCTTCGGGCTAGGCGGAAGCGAGTACGCACGCAGCCCGACATTCGTGTTGACGGCGGAGTACGAGGCACGGTTGCGGCTGTACCACTTTGACCTGTACCGCCTGGTCTCCGCGACCGAACTTCTGGACCTGGGGATCGATGAGTACCTGGATGCCGGCGGTGTGTGCGTGGTTGAGTGGGCGGACCGCTTCCGTGAGTGGCTGCCAAGCGACGCGCTGGATGTGGGTATAGACAGACTTGGTGAATCGCGCAGACGCCTTGTCTTCACCGGCCCACGAAGAACGTACGGCTGCCTGCTGAGGGATCTGGCCTCGGCCGCGAGCGGCGCGGCAGCTTAGACCCGGCAATGCAACTCCTAATTGACACTTCGACGAGGTATGCAGCGATCGGCCTGTCTGACGACGGCGAGATCGTAGCCCAAACTTCGTGGCTGTCTGCGCAGAACCATTCGGTGGAACTGATTCCGGCAGTCCAGAGACTGCTGGACGCGCGCGGCATTACGGTGAAGGACCTAAGCGCAGTGTTCGCAGCCAAGGGGCCGGGGGGATTCAGCGCGCTCAGGGTGGGGCTGAGCACGGCGAAGGCGTTGGCCATTACCTCGGAACTGCCGCTGGTGGCGATTGGCACGCTGGAGATAGAACTGCACCCGTACCGCGGGCTTGGCCTCCATGCGTGGGCGGTAATCGACGCGGGCAGGGATATGCTCTACGTGGGCAGGTCTGACGGCGCGCCGCGAGAGTCGGTAGACGATGGATACGAGGTCATGACCCTGGATGAGTTGTCGAACGCGATTCCAGAGGGAACGCTGCTTTGCGGGGAGGCTGCCAGCACGCGACGAGAGTGGGTGCGCGAGCATCTGGGAGAACGGGTCGCCGCCGCTCCGGCCTTACTCCCAAGCCGGCATCCTGGGGCGCTGGCGATGCTGGCGAACGAACGGCTACGGCGGGGCGACGTCGATGACGCTGATATGTTGCAGCCGATTTACATCCGAGGCTCGCAGTTCGAAGTGGCGCATCGCCGTTGGGTATCATAGAGGCATCGACTAGGACCGAGCCGGGAACCGACAGACAGAGGGATGAAAATGCAAAGAACCCTGGTGTTTCTGAAACCAGACGCCGTACAGCGCGGGCTGATTGGGCCAATCATCACACGTATCGAGAGACGCGGGCTGAAGCTTGCGGGCCTGAAGTTGATGCGCGTGTCTGAGGTGCTTGCGAGAAGGCACTACACGGAGCACGAGGGTAAGCCATTCTATGAAGGTCTCGTGCAGTTCGTTACGTCGTCCCCAGTAATCGCCATGCTGTGGGAGGGTAAGGACGCGGTGCAGATAGCGCGCGACACGATAGGAGCAACGGACCCCGCAAAGGCGGCCCCTGGAACGATCAGGGCGGATTTCGGCGTCGATCTTGGACGAAACCTAGTCCACGGCTCCGACTCGGTGCAGTCGGCGGACAGGGAGGTGGGGTTGTTTTTCTCTCCGAACGAGATTGTGGAGTACAGCCGCGACAATGAGCGCTGGATTACTGAATCCTGACAACCTCTGTGCCGCGCGTCCATAACTGTTCGATCCCGTAGAAGTCTCGTTCCTCCGGGCCGAAGAGGTGGACTATCACGTCTCCGAAGTCCAGCAACATCCAACCGCTTTCGTGACTGCCTTCCCTATGGTGCCGTACGGCTCCGCTTTGCTCGAGGCTTTGCTCGATGTTTTCTGCCAGAGCCCGGAGCTGACGCCGGGAGGAACCGGTCATGATGACAAAGTAGTCGGCGAAATCGCTGACGCCGCCGATATCCAGCATCACGACGTCCGAGGCGAGGCCGTCCGACGCGATGTCTACAGCAAGGCGGGCGTATTCTGATGCCTGAAGCTTTTCCTTCTCTTCCATCAGTACGAATTATATGTACGACTCTCTTGGTCGGTCAACGCCGTGAGGGGTCGTTGTGAGCGCCGCTTTCGCTGTGCTAGCCTGACATTATGAGCAAGCCCAAGGTCATAGTGGCGATGAGCGGGGGGGTGGATTCTTCCGTTGCGGCGCTGCTGCTGAAGCAGCAGGGCTACGACGTGGTCGGCGTCACGATGCGGTTGTGGTCGGAGGAACAGGAGGATCAGTCGCGCCTCAATCGCCGCTGTTGCTCTGTTCGAGATGTGGATGACGCCCGCCGCGTTTGCGACGTCATCGGCGCGCCACACTACGTGCAGAACTTCGAGCGGGAGTTCCAGAAGTACGTCATCGACTATTTTGTGCGGGAGTATGAGCTTGGGAGGACACCGCACCCGTGCCTTGCCTGCAACGACAGGATAAAGTTTGACTTCCTGCTGCGGCGCGCAGTTTTTCTGGATGCGGACTACATAGCGACGGGTCACTACGCTCGAATCAGACGCGACGGCGGGGGCGCCAAGCTGCTGACTGGGTTCGATGCGTCCAAGGACCAGTCCTACGTGCTCTTCACATTGAAGCAGGCCGAGCTTGCAAGGCTGCTGCTGCCAATAGGCGAGTATGACAAGGCGGACGTGCGGGACCTGGCGTCTGAGGCCGGCCTGCCGGTGGCCGATAAGCCGGACAGCCAGGAGATCTGCTTCATCCCGGACGACGACTACCGGAGATTCGTGAAGGACCGCAGCAGGACTGTGCCGGGAGACATCGTGGACCGAGACGGGAATGTGCTGGGGGAGCACAAGGGCGTGCAGTTCTTCACGGTGGGCCAGCGGCGCGGGCTGGGACTGAACGGCAACTCAGGCGCGCCGCTGTACGTAACCGGAATTGACGCGGTGTCGAACCGCGTTATGGTCGGGCTGGAGAGCGATCTGATGCGGAGCGATCTCTGGGCCTCACGCGTCAACTTCATTGACGGCGACCGGCGGGACCGGCCTTTGGAGGTGGAGGCAAAAATCAGATACAGGTCAGGCGCTGCGGCGGCCACGGTCACGCCGCGAGGGGATTGGGCGGAGGTGGCCTTCCACTCGCCGCAACGGGCCGTCACGCCGGGACAGGCGGTGGTGTTCTACCGGGGCGACGAAGTTCTAGGGGGCGGATACATCGAGATAGGGCCGACGCCTGCGGTGGTCCGCTGATAGAGACGAATGCGTAACTTGCAGACGATCCCCGCACACCGACCCATTTACCCACACCCTTAAGGGACTCAAGACAGGCTCTCAATCCTCTCTCATCGAGAGAGAGGAGGTCTTGCGGGGTTCAGGATAGGTCCTAGCAAGAGCTTCGTTGACGGGAGAGACGATATGGATTACAAAGACATAATACGCATGGCCCTGGATGAGTATTCAGAGGACATGGCCCGCGCACTGAACGGGCTTACCCCCGAGGACCGGCGTTACCAGCCCACGCCCGATTCGAACCACATCGACTTTCTGGTCTGGCATATCGCCAGGGTGGAGGACGGGTGGATCAATACGTACGCCCGTGAGAAACGCACAGTCTGGGAGGAGGGCGGCTGGGCCGAAAGGCTGGGACTGCCCGTGGAAGGTGGCGGCTTCGGCTACGATGCCGAACAGATTCGCGACTTCCCGACGTTCGATTATGGTCTCCTGGACGAGTACGCGGCGGCCGTGAGGCAGGCGACTCTCCACTTCTTGGAAGCGTCGTCGCCGGCTGAGATAGGACGGCCGAAGGATAGTGGATGGCCGGAGCTGTACTGCATCGGGAGCGCGCTCAGCCACCTGCTAGTGGAGGAGAGCCAACATGTGGGGCAGATAGCGTACATACGCGGCATGCTCCGCGGGCTCGATAAGTAAGTGAACGCCAACAACACATTTGAATTTCTAACGAGGAGACCTGATGTACCACAAGGAGTTGCTGCGCTGGGGGCTAGAGGAGAGCGACCGTGACATGGTGATCGCCATGAACGGGCTTACGGCGGAAGAGCGTCGCCACCAGCCGACGCCCGAATCGAACCACATAGACTTCATCGTCTGGCACGTTGTCAGAGTCGAGGACATGTGGATTCAGAGGTTCGCCCAAGGCAAGCCATTCATCTGGGAGGATGGCGGCTGGGCAGAGAAACTCGGGATTCCCACCAATGAGTTGGGGTTCGGGTTTACGATTGAGCAGGTCCGGGAGCTGCCAGTCTACGTCTATGACCTGATGGCCGAGTACGCGAATGAGGTGCGACAGAGCACCTTTGCCTACATCGACGCATCGACCGTTGAGGAACTTTCCAAGCCCAGAGAAACGCCGAATCCGAACTGGAACCCGTTCTCAGTCGGCTACGCGCTCACTCGTCTTCTGGTGGAACTAAATCAGCATATTGGCAATATCGCGTATATCCGGGGCCTTCAGCGGGGTATCAACAAATAGCAGGCTCTCCAGCCAAGTCGAATTTCTCCACTCGATCGGTCAAGGCCGCGATTTGAGGGTGTGCGGGATTAGCGAAAAAGCGTTCACAGCCAGACGGGCGTGCGGATAAGTCCTTGCCGTCAAAGGGAGGCTGAATGGACTTCAAAGAGATTATCCGAATGGCCCTCGACGAGTCTTCGGAAGACTTGGCTAGGGCTCTGGACGGCCTGACAACGGAGGAGAGGCGGCATCAGCCTGCACCGGACTCAAACCACATCGACTTCGTGATCTGGCACGCTACCAGGGCCGAGGACGACTGGATCAATAGCATCATCGGTAAGGGCGAGACCATCTGGGCGCGGGATAGCTGGGCCGAAAGGCTTGGCCTTCACATCGAGGGCAACGGATACAGTATGACGGCGGACGAGGCACGTGACCTGCCCGCGTACGACCCGGGCCTGCTGCAAGAGTACGCGGACTCGGTACGGCAGGGGACGTTAGATTACCTGGAGACCACCACCCACGAGGTGCTGGACGAAGAGAGGGATGCGGGCTGGCGAGTCATCCGGATCGGCAACGCGCTGAGCCACCTCTTGGTGGAGGTAGCCGAGCACGTGGGCCATGTGGCATACATTCGCGGCATGCTGCGCGGACTGGACAAGTAGCAGGGGCGACGGCCGCCGAGCGGAGGCCGAGGCTAAGCTTTGGTGAGTTGAATGCCGGGTGACCGGCGTGCCCCGGGTGGGGCTAGCCAGCCATGGCGGCTTCGATGCTCTGGACCAGCTTGGCCTTTGGGGCGGCTCCGACCAGCTGGCCAACCTTGGAGCCATCCTTGAAGATTAACAGCGCGGGAATTCCCCTGATGCCGAACTTCTGAGGTGTTGCGGGGTTGGAGTCCACGTCCACCTTGGCGAATTTCACCCTGCCGTCGTACTCCTCGGCGAGTTCGTCTACGACCGGCGCGATCGCCTTGCACGGGCCGCACCACTCGGCCCAGAAGTCCACCACTACGGGGTTGCCCGACTGGATGACCTCTTCTTCGAATGTGTCGTCAGTTACGGCTACAGTCTTGCTCAAATGTGAACTCCCTCAGTTGTTTGCTGTCAAGGGTCCCTAGTAAAAGGTGCACCCGATCCCGCGGTAGCCGATCGTGACCTTGCCGCCTTCTACCAGCACGGGCGTGATCCTTTCGCCGTCTGTGACCGCTTCCAGGTCCGACCACTTTCCCGGATTGATGGCGAGGTCAATCTCGTCGTACTTGGTGCCCTTTTCTTCCAACTCCATCTTGACGGATACGCAGATGGTGCACTCCGGATGAGTGTAGAGTATCGTCTTTTCGTCAGACATAGTCCTCAGTCAATTCCGCTTTGCGCTCAACGAGCGTCACTGTCACGGCCCGCTGGGTGTTCTAGTTCTCCGAGCCCTTTGGCCAAGGCGGCTGCGGGCGTTTGAGCTCGCCGATGTACGGCTTGCTCGAGGCAAGGGCCATGAAATGCTCAAACGTCTCCACGGAGTCCTCTTCAGGCGGTGTGAACGTCTTCAGGAACGCCACGTTTTCGTTTTCGAACACGAAGGTTGGCGTTCCAAAGATGCCGAGAGACACAGCTTCCTCGTGATCGCGACCGACAGTAGCGATCAGTTCGGGATCATCTATGTCCTGCTTGAACCGGTCCACGTCCAGACCGGCCTTCTCAGCGACGCCGACCATTGCATCCTTCTGATTGAGGGGCAGCCGGTCTTCGCCGCCGTGCCGCGCCGTCAGGAGCTCCAGGTTGAACCTGTCCTGCTCGTGCGCGCCCTGCCTGCGTGCGGCTACGCTGGCAACCTGCGAGATGATGCTGCGGCCGGCTGTGAGGTCTTCCTGTTCCCAGACCTTCCAATTGCCATTACCGTTGCCCTCGGAGCCCTGGCGCAAAGTGTAGGCGTTCTGCTCGAGAGAGAAGTGCCTCCAAGCGATGTGCAAGTTGTCGCCGTAAGCTTCCTGGACCCGTGACAGCCACACGGCTGCCTGATAGACCCACGGTCAGCCAAAGTCGATCCAGATGTTCATCTTGATTTGATCCATTTGGGCCATCTCCTCCAAGCAAGTCTTGGACTGTAGTCCTATGTCCCAATTCTAACGTATCCGTAGGGGCGCACAAGGATTTTACGAGACGGCGACCGGTGGGCTGGTAAACTGGAAGCCCCGGAAAATGGGAGCGCGTGTGCCGCTGCCGGGCCGAGGGAACAGAAACAAGGAGAGACCCGTAGCGAGTATCAGGGGCCGCAGGCCTCACTTTGAGGAGGAGACAGCTCTGCACCGCCAGGGCTTTCGTCTGGTGGCAGGCCTCGACGAGGCGGGCCGCGGACCGCTGGCGGGACCGGTGACGGCCGGGGCGGCTGTCTTCCGTGCTTACCCCTCAGGCCGTTGGGTGGACCAGGTCCGAGACAGCAAGCAGTTGACGCCGAAGGCAAGGGAGGCGGCCCTGCCTCGAATACGCGCCGCAGCAGTAGCTACGGCGGTGGGCACTGCCGGCCACGAAGAAGTGGACGACGTCGGCATTGTAGAGGCAACGCGCCTTGCCATGATGCGGGCGATTGACAGGCTTTCCGTGACGCCAGACTACCTGTTGATAGACGCCATCAGGCTGCCTGACAACCGAACGCCCCAGAAGTCGATTATCAAAGGGGACGCAACCTGCTTTTCGATTGCTGCGGCATCGATCTTGGCGAAGGTCTACCGCGACCGACTGATGACGAGGGCGGATAGGGCATTCCCGGGCTACGGTTTTGCATCCAACAAAGGTTACCCGTCTGCGAAGCACCTGGCAGCCCTGCGCCGGCTTGGCCCGTGCCTCATTCACAGGCGGTCGTTCTCGCCTGTGAATGTCCTGATCGAAGGGCAGACCTCGGTAACGTGAACCGGCAGGCCGTCGGTAAGAAGGGCGAGGCGGTAGCACGCCGCCACTTGGAGGTCGAAGGGTACTGGGTCCTGGAGACGAATTGCCGGGTTCGCAGCGGTGAGATCGACATAGTCGCATGTCACGACGGTACGTTAGTGTTTGCGGAGGTGCGGACCCGCCACGCACAAGGATTCGGTGCGCCGGAAGAGTCCATTACGCTGGCCAAGCGCCGGAAGTTGGCGGACACTGCGCATGAGTACCTGCAGAAGAATGACATCGTGACATCGGACTGGCGAATCGACGTTGTGCTAGTCGAGTTTGGAGGCAGAGGCAGGTCTCCCAGAGTGGAAGTAATTGCTAATGCAGTAGAGGAGTCGTCTCCCGACCTGTCCTGAGAGGGATTCAGCCTCCTCCGTGATACAATGCCGCCGGTATTTCGACGCCCCGAGGCCGCCGCCAGAGGGGCGCTCCGACTCCGAAAGGACTCTATGCCACACCCTCCGTTCATCGCGGCCTTGACTCACTCACTTTTGGAGGACATCCGTCTCCTGGAGGCGTTCGTCACCGCGCCCCTGGGCCTGTACTCGGATGTGAAGATGCTGCGTGAGGCGCTGCCGTTTCCGGAAGCGGCTGAGCTCCAGCGATCGGAGCAACAGGAACGCCGGTTGGCGTACCGGAACATGACGTCCGACCCGCCAAGGACCGCACTAGCCGCCTTGGCTCACGCTCGCGCTGCCATTCAGGCGGTGGACGCAGTAAGGTCGTCCGCTGGGCCGGTCCTGGACGCTGAGTGGACGATGCAGGCGGAGGCCGTGCTAGCCCGTGTCGAGCGGCAAGTTGCAGGCACCCTCAGGTCCGACATTGCCGCCGGACTCACCGGCGTGTACGTGATAGTCGATCCGGTGGCTACCAACGGACGGCCAGTGGCGGACGTGGCCCGTGCCGCCTTGCGAGGCGGCGTCCGTGTAATTCAGCTGAGAGACAAGCGCGGAGACAAGTCTCAGGTACTGGACTCGGCCCACCAGATCAAGGAACTCTGCGACGAACACGACGCCCTGTTCATAGCGAATGATCACGCCGACTTGGCCTTGGCAAGCGAGGCGCATGGACTCCACGTTGGACAGAGCGATCTGCCCGTACAGGCAGCGCGGGAGGTCTTGGGCCAGACCCAGATCATCGGCAAGTCCAACAGTGGGGTCGAAGAGGCTGTCTCTTCGGAAGCCGAGGGTGCGGACTACGTAGCGGTGGGCGCGGTGTACCCCACAATCACGATGGGTAAGTCAAGCAGGGCCGCTGTGGGGCCGGAGATGGTGGAGCGGGTCAAGTCGATGGTAGAGGTGCCGGTGGTGGCCATAGGGGGGATCAATGCAAGCAACGTGGAGGCCGTGGTCAGGGCAGGAGCGGACTGCGTCTGCGTGGTCTCCGCGATCACACTGGCCGACGATCCTGAGCAGGCCGCGCGAGAGTTGACAACCGCTGTTGCTTCGGCAGGAGCCAAGTAGGTTGGCCGGCACGAATCGAGACACGGGCTCCCTGGACGCCCTTCGTTCGTACGCAGCGCTCGCCCAGAACGAGTTCTCTCTGCACCACGCAGCGAGAGAAGAGGCCCTACGTATGTCCAGAGAGATCATCCGCGGCTCCGCGAACTCGATAAGGGCGTCGCATCGCGGGGAGTTGGAGCGGGCTGAGGAATTGGCCACCGAAGTCGGGAAACTGGTCAGACGGCTTGATCCGGTGCGTAGCGACCATCCTAAGGTGTACTACGGGGGATTCGTCGAAGATGCCTTGCAAGAGTACGTGGAAGCGCACGCAACCCTCGCCCTCGTCCGGGACGCGCCACTGCCCGGGCCGCGTGACCTTGGAGTCGAGGTCAGGCCTTACCTCAATGGCCTCGCGGACACGACGGGAGAGATCCGCAGATTCATCCTGGATGGGCTGCGCCGCGATGACTTCAGCCGGTGCGAAGAGCTGCTGGACGTGATGGATGAGGTCTACACACACCTGGTCTCCATGGATTTCCCGGACGCGGTCACCGGTGGATTGCGGCGGCGCACAGACATGGTGCGTGGTGTGCTGGAGCGAACGCGCGGCGATCTGACGATCGCCTTGCGTCAGCGCCGACTCGAGCAGATGCTCTCGGCGATGGACATGGGTGGGCAGAACGATTCTTGACGGTCTCCTAGCGCTGTGCTAGCTTTCATGGCCGTCTAACATCGTACTCTTATGGAAGTCTTCCCTCACCTATGGGAAGACTTCGTTGTGAATGGGAGACCGCCTGTGGCAGTTCTGTACATTTCCATAGCAGCCAGCATCGCGGCGTTGGCGTTTGCCTCGATCCTTGCCATGAACATCGTGCGCCAAGATGAGGGCAGCGAGACGATACAGGCGATCGGAGAGGCCATCAGGGAAGGCGCGATGGCTTTTCTCCGTCGCGAGTACACCTTGCTGGCGCTGTTTGTTGTTGTGGTCTGGGTCATCCTGGCGGTGTTCATCGATTGGGATGTTCTGGGCAAGATCGAAGGTCCGTCCCGCAGCGTGCCTTCGACAGCGTTCGCGTACCTAGGCGGCGCGATTGGCTCAGCATTGGCCGGGTTCATCGGAATGAACATCGCGGTCAGGGCGAATACAAGGACGACCGTCAAGGCCATGACCGGCCTGAACGCTGCCCTCAGGGTGTCTTTCAGCAGCGGTGCGGTCATGGGAATCTCAGTCGTTGGGCTGGGCCTTCTTGGCATTACGCTGGCTTACTGGTTCATCAAGGATATCAACATTGTCGCGGGGTTCGGATTCGGCGCTTCGTCCATTGCGTTGTTCGCCAGGGTAGGAGGCGGCATTTTCACAAAGGCGGCGGATGTTGGGGCGGACCTAGTCGGCAAGGTGGAGGTTGGCATACCGGAGGACGACCCTCGGAATCCGGCCACGATAGCGGACAACGTGGGCGATAACGTGGGGGACGTAGCCGGTATGGGCGCGGACCTGTTCGAGTCTTACGTTGGTTCCATCATAGCCACGATAGCTCTCGCGGCTGTTGGCGTGACGGCGCTGGGCCTAGTGGAGGCTGCGGACATGCCTTTCGATCACGACCTCATACTGCTACCGATCCTGGTCGCGGCCACAGGGATTTTCGCATCAATACTTGGCACTTTCCTCGTGAGGACGGGGGAGCAGGCCGACATGGGCCGGCTGTTGTGGTCCCTGCGGATCGGCATATTCGCGGCGGGCGCTCTCGTGCTCGTGGGAATCGGAATCGCGATTACGCAGATGGGCCTGCCATTTGACCTTTTCTGGGTCATCGTAGTCGGGCTGGTGGCTGGGCAGATCATCGGAACATCGTCCGAGGTGTACACGTCGTACGAGTTTAAATTCACGCGGGACCTAGCCAAGCAGGCCGAGACCGGCCCGGCCACGGTCATCATTGGTGGGCTTGGCCTCGGGATGATAAGCACGCTCATCCCGGGGATCGTAGTCGTGATCGCCATGTGGCTCGGAAATGAACTGGCCGGCACGTACGGAGTTGCGCTCGCGGCAGTCGGAATGCTGTCCACGCTGGGGATCACGCTAGCCACGGACGCGTACGGCCCGGTGGCCGACAACGCGGGCGGCATTGCGGAGCAGGCCGGGTTGCCACCGGAGGTGCGGGAGCGGACGGATGCCCTGGACTCGCTGGGCAACACCACGGCGGCCACCGGCAAGGGCTTCGCCATCGGCTCCGCGGTGCTGACGGCGCTCGCTCTACTGGCCGCGTACGCGAGCGTTACGGAAATCGACGTGTTCAACCTGCTGGAGATCGATGTGCTAATCGGGCTGATCGTTGGGAGCATGATGCCATTCCTGTTCGGTGCCCTTACGATGCAGGCTGTCGGCAGGACCGCGAACTCCATGGTCCAGGAGGTCCGGCGGCAGTTCAGAGAGATCGAAGGACTGCTGGAAGGTAGGGCGAAGGCTGATTATGCGAGCGCGGTGGACATCAGCACACGGGGGGCGATGCGGGAGATGGTTCTGCCCGGCCTGATAGCGGTGGCTGCTCCTATAGCTGTTGGCGCCATCCTCGGGCCAGAGGCATTGGGCGGCCTGTTGATCGGCTCCATCGCCACGGGATTCCTGCTGGCGGTGATGATGGCCAACGCGGGAGGCTCCTGGGACAACGCGAAGAAGTACATAGAAGCCGGGCACCTTGGCGGCAAAGGCTCAGACGAACACGCGGCCGCGGTTGTGGGAGACACGGTAGGGGACCCTTTCAAGGACACGTCCGGGCCGTCGCTGAACATACTGATCAAGCTGATGTCCATTGTGGCGCTGGTTTTTTCGCCGCTGTTCCTCTAGCAGGAGTTGGTGCAATTTGAAGTGATGCCGCTTTGCGGCGGCGTATTCAGGCTTTGACAATCCTTGGAACGGTTGCTAGCTTGAGGTTGCCAAGATTGTAGTGAAGCCTGCAGGTATCTAGAGGAGTCTCAAGTAGATCGTGTCCGCCCCCATCTCCGACCTTGACGTGGAAACTCTGACATCTCTGTGCAAGCGGAGAGGCTTTGTATTTCAGAGCAGCGAGATTTACGGCGGCCTAGCGAGTACGTGGGACTACGGGCCGTTGGGGGTGGAGCTGAAGCGGAACATAAAGGACGCGTGGTGGCGGACGTTCGTACTTCGACGCGACGACATCGTAGGGCTGGACTCCGCGATCTTGATGCACCCCAAGGTGTGGCAAGCGAGCGGCCACATAGACAGCTTCACAGACCCACTCGTGGAGTGCAAGGACTGCCATCAACGTTGGAGGCAGGACCAACTGGAAGGTTCGTCGTGTCCGAAATGCGGCGGGCAACTCACCGACGCCCGGCAGTTCAATCTCATGTTCAGGACGTCCATCGGGCCTGTTGAGGACGATGCAAGCACTGCCTACATGAGGCCGGAGACCGCCCAAGGCATCTTCGTGAACTTTACGAATGTATTGAACGCTACACGAAGAAAGCTGCCTTTCGGAATCGCGCAGGCCGGCAAGGCGTTCAGGAACGAGATAACCACCGGCAACTTCATCTTCCGGACGAGGGAGTTCGAAATGATGGAGATAGAGTACTTCGTGAAGCCCGGGACAGAGGACGCATGGTACGAGAGGTGGGTTGACGAGGCTGTCAAGTGGTACATAGACTTGGGCCTGGAGCCGGAGCGACTGAGAGTACGCCCTCACGAGACCGACGAACTGTCCCATTATTCCAAGGCGACGTCTGACATCGAGTACCTTTTTCCCTGGGGATGGGGCGAAGTTCAAGGCACAGCCAGCCGCACAGACTACGATCTGAACGCGCACTCAACCTCCAGCGGCTCCGGCCTCACGTACTTTGACGACGAAGTCGGCGGACACATTGTCCCGTACGTTGTGGAGCCATCGTTTGGAGTGGACCGCGCGGTGCTAGCGTTCCTTGTCGACGCGTATACAGTGGAAGAGACGCAGGCGGCGTCCGGGAAGACCGAGAAGCGCGTCGTGCTCAAGTTGCACAACACGCTTGCGCCCGTGAAGGTGGCCGTTCTGCCACTGAGCCGCAACGATAGGCTGGTGCCTACGGCGAGGCGGGTCTTCGACCAGATTCGCGAATCTGGCGCAGTCGACGGATATGTGCAGTACGATGACTCTCAAAGCATCGGCCGAAGATATCGCAGGCAGGACGAAGTGGGTACTCCGCTATGCGTGACCGTGGACTTTGACTCCCTAGAGGACAACCAGGTGACAATTCGCGAAAGGGATTCCATGGCGCAGGTTAGAGTACCCATCGATGGATTGACACAGCAGCTTGTCCGGCGCCTGCAGGACGGTGCATGACCCTCCGAATGAGCGTGCGCGGCCTCGAGTGTCAGAAATGCATCCTCGGGGATGGCTCCGTCGTAATCACAAGTAAGACCAGTCGGAGAGGAGCAGAGTACGCGCATTCAGCTATCTCAAAAGTTCACACGGAGATATGGTGATCGGCTTTAGAGGAAAGACCACGCACGGGTGGAAGGTACCATTCCTCCTTGCGCTCGTATTCGCCACAGTCGTTCTTGCAGCATGTAGCTCGAATGGGCCAGAGGCCGCTCCGGACTTCGAGATCGCGCTGTTTCAAAACGAGAACCACGAGGAGGGCACGGTCTTCCGCCTTTCCGCAATTGAGGGCCAACCGGCGGTGGTCAACTTCTGGTATCCATCGTGCCCGCCGTGTCGCCTCGAAATGCCGCATTTCGAGCAGGCTTCCAAGAAGTACCGCGAGTCCGGACTTCAGATCGTTGCCGTTCAGACGTTGGGACTGGACACGGTTCAGGACGGTCAGGACTTCGTCGAGGACTTCGAGTTGACGTTCGCAATAGGATCGGACACCCCCGAGGGCGAAGTCGTCAGGTCGTACGAGGTGCTTCACTATCCGTCCACGTTCTTCCTGAATGAGAATCACGAGATAGTCAAGTCTTGGGCCGGTCCCCTCAATGAGGAAAAGCTGGAAGAGTTGATCCAGTTGGTGCTCAACTAGCTGCGCCGCCCAGAGTTGTCCGCCGACTGCCGGAACATGGCCCCGAAGTGACAGGCGGCGATATCTTTCTTCTGATCGTCAGGTGGCTGCACCTGGTCTGCGCGGCCGCATGGGTTGGAGGAAGCCTCTTTTACCTGCTCGTGCTGCTCCCCGCGACGCGGAACTCATCCGACACCGCCAAGAGCTGGAACGCGGCTGTTGCGGCTGAGTTCCGCGGACTAGTCGATGTTTGCATCATTGTGCTTATCGCCACGGGCGCCGTCCTTTCTTTCGAACGCCTGACGGGCGGAGTCGTCGGCGTGCCATTCGCGGTAACCCTGGGACTCAAGATATCGTTGACTCTGTGGATGTTCTATCTGGCCCTGTCACTGAGGCGACGGCGGGACCGACCCGCAATGTCATACACACAAGAGGCCGCGCCAACGCTGCTTGGCCGGTTGTCGACTCGCCAGAGCATGATCGTCATAATTGGGTTACTGGTCCTGCTGGTGTCTGACCTGCTAAAGGTGCTCTATGAGATAGCCCTGACCGAGAGATAACGTTGACTGGAACGCTGGTCTGCCAGCGATGACGGGCGGCCCTGTGCTGTCGCGCGCGCGGGGACTTAAAGTTGAGCGAGGGGTTTCATTATTAATGAGAAAGCAATTGATGGATATACTCGCCTGTCCACTTTGTAAGGGGGAGCTTTCGCTCAACGCCGTCTCGATTGACGGCGAAGAGATTGTAGAGGGCACGCTCACGTGCCCCTCCTGCGAGGAGGAGTTCCCAATCGAGGAGGGGATTCCGAATCTGCTGCCGCCCGAAATGAGGGCCGTGTAATGGCGGCATTGACTCGCTATCGAGAACACTTTCCGAGTAAAGGCGGCATGCACCACCACATGCACCGCCAAAGGAGAAACCATGAAAGTTAGATTTGTGGCAGGGTTTTCGCCGATCGTCAACTCTGCTGAGGAAGGCCGTAGATTCTGGGGTGACATGCTCACGCTTCCCCTCCTGATTCCCGACCCGGAGCGGAGCTACACAGAAGTGGAACTACCTGGCCTGAAGCACTTTGGGATATGGACGCTCCGGGACGCCGCCCGGAGTACCTTTGGCACGGAAGAGTGGCCTGAGGACGTTCCGAGGCCGCAGGCAACGATCGAACTTGATGTCGACGATGTGGCGGAGGCGGTGCAAGAGCTTCGCGAAAGGGGCCTGGAAATCCTGCAGGACGTCAGAGTGGAGGAGTGGGGCCAGATCACCGCGCGGCTTCTGTCTCCCGAAGGTCTGCTTGTGGGGGTCACCTACACGCCTTGGCTTCAAGAGGACATTGCCGACGAGTAGGCGCTCCGGAAATGCAATCTCCGACTAGCCGCGCAGCATGGCGCCTTGCGACGTGGAACGACATCAGGTCAGGCAGAGGTGAGTTCTAAGAGTTTGAGCACGGTGCGCCAGTTGCGCATGGTGCTTGTAGTCTGGAGATTTGAATCGAACCATGCGTTTGTGAGCTTGGATCGCGCTAGTCCTTGGGGGCAGTGAAGAAACACATCGCGTCCGACCAGTACAAATTTGTCGCCCGGCGCCCGGTCCGGGTCCAGACGGCTACCGAGTGTCAAGGAGGGGGAGCTTGCGAGGAAGACCGCGTGAAGCTCGTTAGATTCCGCACCAGCCTGCGCAAACGGATTGGCCCGTACTACGTCGAACAGTTCTGTGGCCGAACGTACGATCACTGGAATTGTGTACCTGAACCGGTTCGTGATCGACTCTGCGATGAGGTCGGGAACCCGGCCCGCAAGTTTGGGGTCCGCCCTGAACACAACGTTGCCGCTCTGGATGTAGATTTGAACCCCGTCGCATCCAATGGCCCTGAACATCGACGTGAGGTCCTTCATCGGCAGCTTGTTCCTGCCGCCCACGTTCACGCCTCGCAGCAACGCGACGTACGTGTTCTCCGTTGGTGAACCGATGCTCAGACACGCGTTCAATTGTTAGTGTTCCTGTCCGTCAAGTCATCGACTTCGTGCGCCGCTAGTGTAACGGCGTCAGTCCAGCCAGGGCAGTAGCTGGAATCCCGCATAGCAGGCGTATGCCACAGCCACGCCCTTCAGAATTTTGCCTGCCAGCACTATTGCCAAGAAGCGAATCAGTGGAAAGCGGGTGGCCCCAGCCGCTATTCCCACAACGTCAACAACGGGGTTTGGAATGACTGAGACGAGGAATATCACCAGCGCGCCTCGCCTGGCCATCCACATGCGCACTCGCCAGTAGAAGGCGTGCTTTTCTACAACTGCCTTGCCACCGTACCCAACGGCGTAGCCTGAGAGTTCGCCAATCGACTCGCCGACTCCGGCAAACACACCGGCGACATACGGGTTGAGGAATCCCCCTGATGCGCAGAGCGAGATCAGGCCCGGGATCGGCAAGACCATTGAGACGCTGCCCAGGAAACTCAACAGAAACACGCCGGGGTACCCCAGGCTCTTCCATTCCACGTCCACCCACCAACTTCGCAGCAACCAAACGGCAAGTACCACTAGGGCAACGGCAGCAAGAATGAGGAGGCTCCGTCTTTTTTCTACCCCGCTAATGTTGCGGATGAGGCGGACGCGCGAGCCTATGCAGTCTTCGGACGACGAGGCGGGTGGAACGTCGCTTTGCTTGGCAGGGTCGTCCGATGCGTACATGCGCTTAGCCAGACAAAGCACGCATCAGGTAGAGAGACCATGCGGTTGACGCAACCGGCAAGCTTTTAATTGTAGGCGAAATTGTGTAGTCGCAGGGGCCATAATCAAAGCTACTGCCATGCGTCTCGTTACGTCAAGTGGAAATGAGCGTTCTACGGCAGTCACTTCCCACGTTGGCGAGGTGATGGATTGTCAGAGGGCCGGTGAACGGTTCCATGAAGATTGTCCTCCAACTTACGTGTCACAAGTCAACTGATGGGCAGCGGTCAACACGCGCTGAGGCTCTCTTATGCAAGACAGGTGGCATTGAGCAGATAATGCGCTTTGTGCCGCCTTCTGTGGCGGTAGAGGCCAAGCTTAAGTTGGCGGTAGGAGGATATGGCTTAAAGCATGAGGAGCGAATATGGAACTAGGCGCGTTTTCTATTAGTCTGGCTGTCAAAGACCTTGAAGCTTCAAAGGATTTCTATGAGAATTTTGGGTTCGAAGTGGTCGGAGGAGATGCTTCCCAGGATTGGCTGATTCTCAGGAACGGCGCTTGCACCATAGGCCTCTTTCAGGGGATGTTCGACAGAAACACCCTTATTTTCAATCCGGGGTGGGACTCTCATGGGCTCCCTCTTGCCGGCTATACTGGCGTTCGCGAGTTACAGCGAACGCTGAAGGCTCAAGGCGTGAGTCTTTCTAGCGAGGCAGAAGAGGGCACAGGCCCTGCCAGCTTCATGTGCTTCGACCCGGATGGCAACCCGATACTAGTTGACCAGCACGTCTAGACGACAAGCGTTTCCCCGTGACTTTAGTCTAACGGGATGCACGGCGCGAAATGCAACAGAGCCTTTTAGGTTGGACTGACTTGTCAGGCGGCGGCTGTAGCAGCAAGGTCGTTGGCGAAGGACAGGCCATCTGCGTCGGCGTCGATCAGAATTTCCCGTCCTTCGGCAACGTCTCCCGCAAGGACCAACCGAGCAATCGGGTTTTCAAATACTGCTCAATGGCACGCCTGAGTGGCCTGGCTCCGAACTCCGGATCATAGCCCTTCTCAGCCAGCCAAGCCTTCGCCGACTGGGTCAGTTCAAGCGTTATCTGGTGTTCTTCCAGCCTGTGCCTCACTTCGTTGAGTAACAGATCCACAAGTTCGCAAATCTGTTCTTGGGTGAGAGGATCAAACACTACGATCTCATCCAGCCTGTTCAGGAACTCCGGCCGGAAAACTTGCGTCAAGGCTTCTTCCGTCGCAGCCCGACGGTCTAGACTGCCGTTGTTTCCGTTGACCGACAAGTAACCGAACGCGCGGGCCTCTTCGCCGGTACCCACGTTGCTCGTCATGATGACCGAAGTGTTGCGAAAGTCCACGGTCCGTCCATGTCCGTCCGTCAGCCTGCCGTCGTCAAGCACCTGGAGAAGGATGTTAAATACGTCCGGATGGGCCTTTTCGATCTCATAGAACAGCACTACTCTGAACGGCCTCCGTCGAACGGCTTCCGTAAGTTGTCCGCCCTCCTCGAAGCCCACATAGCCCAGCGGGGCACCAATTAACCTGGAGACGGGGTGTTTTTCCATGTACTCGGACATATCGACACGCACCATGTTCTGCTCATCGTCGAACAGATAGTGAGCGAGGGACCGAGCCAGTTCCGTCTTGCCGACGCCAGTGGGTCCTAGGAACATGAACGAGCCGATGGGCCTAATGGGGTCCTTCAGTCCGGCCCTGGCGCGGCGAACGGCATCCGAGACCGCTCTTATGGCGTCATCCTGGCCGATCACGCGCTCGTGGATACGCTCCTCCATGTGAAGCAGGCGGTCAGCTTCCGATTCCAAGAGTCTATCCACTGGAATTCCTGTCCAGGCCGCGACGAGCCGACCGATGGTTTCGGCTTCCACGGACATGTCTATCCCGGCGTCCATAAGTGCGTTCGCCTTCTGCCGGTTGTACTCCACCTGTGACCGCAGCCTGTCGGCACGGAGTTCTGCGGCGCGCTGATAGTCCGCCCTGTGTGCAGCGGCCTCTTCCTCGTTTTCGAGGCGTTGCAATTCTGCCTCAATATCCTTCAGCAAAGTGGGAAGGCGCTGAGAATCTATGCGCACCTTGCTAGCAGACTCGTCGATAAGGTCCACGGCCTTGTCCGGCAGAAAGCGGTCTGATATGTAGCGGCGGCTGAGTTTCACGGCTGCCTCCAGCGCGGCATCCTCAATCTGCACCTTGTGATGGGCCTCGTACTTGGGCCTGAGCGCCCGCAACATTTCGATTGTGGTCTCATCCTCCGGCTCTTCCACCAAGACGGGCTGGAAGCGGCGCTCAAGTGCCGCGTCCTTTTCGATGTACTTCCTGTACTCCGCTTCGGTGGTGGCCCCGACGCATTGCAACTCGCCCCTTGCCAGCGCAGGCTTCATCATGTTGCTTGCGTCAATTGCTCCTTCCGCAGCGCCCGCGCCGACAACCGTGTGGAACTCATCTACGAACAGAACGATTTCCCCACTTGCCTCCCTGATCTCATCCATGACCGCTTTGAGGCGCTCCTCGAATTCGCCACGGAACTTGTTTCCTGCAACCATTGCGCCAATGTCGAGTGCGAGAACTCTGCGGTCCCGGAGCTCGGCGGGCACGTCACCGGAAGCGATACGCTGGGCAAGGCCCTCGGCGAAGGCCGTCTTGCCCACGCCTGCCTTTCCAATCAGCACGACGTTGTTCTTCGTCCGGCGTATCAGCGTCTGGACCGTGCGGGCAATCTCGGCATCACGTCCGATAACGGGATCCAGCTTGCCGACGCTGGCAAGCTGTGTAAGGTCGATGCTGTACTTGTCGAGCGAGCGGTAACATGACTCGGCTCTGGCGTCGGTAACGCGATGCCCTCCCCGTACGTGCTGCAGGGCCTGGTAGACTTGCTCAAGGTCCACGTTAGACTCGGCGAGCCGCGTGTCGCCTTTGTCCTCTTGTACGATGGCGATCAGAAGGTGCTCAGCGCCGATGTACTCGTCGTTCAACCGTTGGGCTTCAGCTTCCGCTCGCCTGAGCATGCTGGCAGCGCGCAGTGTAACAAACAGCTGTGCCGGTCCGGAATCCAGCCTAGGAGCCGACTCGAGGTAGGAACGAAGGCGGTCGCGCATCTTTCCGATGGGCGCTCCGACAGCCCTGAGAGCCTCCACGGGCACGCCCTGCTCCAACTCGAGCAAGGTTAACAGGACGTGCTCTACATCCCACTGAGCGCGCCGGTAGCGCCTGACTAGTTCCTGTGAGGCGCCTTTGATCTCCCTTGCATGATCTGTGAACTGGTCTGGGTTCATTACCATGGCGAGTGTCTCCCTTGCGCTTGAATGGTGAATTGGAGTTCGCTTGGTATTGTGCATACAATGATACGTAAAGTGATCGTGCATAATAAGGTTCCATGAACATGTAACCTCAATGTAAATGAGTGTATACGACTAAATCAGAGTGGTAGAGCATCGCGGCCGGCCCCATTCTGAGAAGATAGAACAACGATGTTGTCACGCAGGAAGGGCACCCGACGGAGTTTCGGTTGAGTGGGCTTGAGACAGCACACGGCGAGCTGCCGTTTCCCGCGTTTCTTCCGGACGCCACGCGTGGGTTCGTGCGGACTTTGGACGCCGCCGACGTGGCGAGCACCGAAACTCCTGGGGTGATGGTCAACGCTCTTCATCTTTCCACCAATCCCGGTGCCTCGGTAATATCCGGCGCTGGAGGCATACACAAATTCAGCGGATGGAACGGACCCGTGGTGTCGGACTCCGGCGGCTTTCAGGTGTATTCGTTGCTGCACGGCTCGCCGGGACTGGCCAGCGTAACGGGCCGCGGATTCTCGTACCGATTCGACCCCGGCCAGCGGAGCCGCATGCTCACGCCGGAACGCTGCGCGCGCATCCAGCACAGGCTCGGTTCGGACATCGCGTTTTGCCTGGACCACTGTACCCATCCGGACGCTCCGCAAGAGGAACAGAGGCAGAGCGTGGATAACACGGTGGAGTGGGCCCGCAGGTTCAAGGCCGAGATGGAGCGCCTGCGAGACGCAGCAAACTCGCAGATAAAAGGGCCGTTGCTGTTCGCGGTGATACAAGGTGGAGCCTCTGCTGAGCTGCGTGGGGAGTGCGTTGACAGGCTGCTGCCGCTGGAGTTCGACGGGTATGGTTTCGGAGGCTGGCCCACGAACGATTCCGGCGAGCTAGTGGATATGGTGGGGTGTGTGGCCGAACTAACTCCCTCGGGAGTACCACTTCACGCGCTTGGGATCGGCAATCCGGAGAGCCTTGTCGCTGCGTACCGTCTTGGGTACGACCTCTTTGACTGCGTCCTTCCGACTCGGGACGCCCGTCACAGGCGGCTGTATGCGTTTCGTAAAGGCACGGACGGCTCTAGTCTGAAGGGCCAGGAATTCTATAAGAAGGTCTATATCGGCGACCGGAACCACGTCAGGGACGACTCTCCGATCGAGGAGGGCTGTGATTGCCATTGCTGCCAGAGGTACAGCAGGGCCTTTCTGCACCACCTGTTCAGGGTTGGCGATCATCTCGCCCTTCGGCTAGCATCCATACACAACCTGCGGTTCTATGCGCGGCTGACCGGTATGCTAGGTCGACACGGTCGGGGATCTGACAGCGTGCGTTGACCAATGACGGAACGAGACATCCATGAAGAGATGCTGGACAGGCTCCGGCGTTCCCGCAAGTACGGCGGGGTGTGCGATGACACGCTGCGAAGAGCGGTGGCCTGGGCCGTTGAGCGGCACGCCAAGTCAAATCCCGCGCTGAAGACGGCCAGACGGAAACTTCATCAGATATACGGCGCGTACTTCCACGGGTTCAACCGGGCGCGGCTCAACGGGGCGCTTGAGTGCGTCGAACGCGGCGGGTCGGAGGACTCGATTCGGGCGGCCTGTACCGACGTGCTCGGCATGCATGCCTCTACGGCGGAGAGGATCGCCATCGCGGGAAAGATGTTTCGTGAGGTCTTCAGCTGCACTGGACCGCCCAGATCGGTCGCGGACCTTGCCTGCGGCCTCAACCCCTTCTTTCTGCCGTGGATGGGACTACCGGAGAGTGCGCGTTACGAAGCCAGCGACATAGACAGTGGAGTGGCGGCGGCTGTGGACCGCCTCATCCGTGGATTGGGATTGAGCGGCGGTGCGCAGTGCAGGGACGTCCTAGCTTCGCCGCCCGAAGGGGGATCGGACGTAACGCTGCTCCTGAAGACAGCGCCATGCCTGGAGAGGCAGGAGCCGGGGAGCGTGGCGCGGCTGCTGCGCCGGATTCGGTCTCCCTTCGTAGTGGTTTCGTTTCCGACGAGATCGCTGGGAGGGCGGGAAAAGGGGATGCGCCGCAGTTACGCGAGGTTCATGGAAGAGCTCGTGCAGGAATTGGGAGTGGAGATGCAGGAGCTCTCGTATCCAACGGAGTCTGTGTACGTACTCTCGCGGCTTGACTTGCCTGAAGAGGCGGTGTCAAACTGAGCCAAGCTATGCGGCCCCGGCGTTGTCCTTGATCATCGACATCCACACCCACACAACGCATCTATCGGACGACAGCGACCTTTCGCCGGACGACCTGATCGTGGCCGCGAAGGAGGCGGGGCTGGACGGCGTGTGCATTACCGAGCATGACAGGTTCTGGAGCGACGGCGAGGTTGAGAGCCTTTCGCGCTCGCATGACTTTCCTGTGTTTCCCGGATGCGAGATCACCACGGAGGAGGGCCATCTCCTAGTGTACGGTCTCCAAGAGTACAGGTTCGGCATGCACCGAACGAGCTACGTCAGGGAGCTTTCCGACAGAGCAGGGGCCGCGGTGATCCTGGCCCACCCATACAGGCGGACGCACTTCGAAGATATGGTGAAGGTCGACGGGGCGTACGAGAACATGATCGTGCGCGCCATGAGGAACCCGGCCATGGGCTTGGTGGACGGACTGGACGTGCTCAACGGACGGGGGTCGGACGCGCAGAACGGGTTTTCAATGGACCTGGCGCGCCGGTCCGGGCTCGCCCGTTCCGGGGCCAGCGACGCGCACGATCCAAAGGACGTGGGCACGTACGCAACGGAGTTCGAGCGGCGGATCGGCGGGCTCGACGACTTGGTGGAGGAGCTGCGTTCCGGCAGGTTCAGACCGGCGACGCTGAACGGAAGGCGGGAGCCGGGATGAGCGAGGAGCGGACGCGAGAAGACGTGCGGAGCGCGGAGGACACACCCCTGCTTGCGGTGGACGACCTGCACACCTTCTTCTTCACGAAGGAGGGGGTAGTCAAGGCCGTCAACGGGGTGTCGCTGGAGTTGAGGCCGGACACGATCCTTGGAGTGGTGGGGGAGAGCGGGTCGGGGAAGACGGCAACGGCGCTTTCGATCGTCGGGCTGATTCCGCATCCCGGCAGGATCGTGGAGGGCAGCATCCGGTACCAGGGGCGTGAGCTGATCGGCCTGAACGACCGGGAGCTCCGAAGGATACGGGGGCGCGAGATATCGTTGGTGTTCCAGGACGCGCAGATGGCGCTGAACCCGACGATGCGCATCCGGGACCAGGTGCAGGAGGTGATGTTCGCCCATCTCCACATCACGAAGGACGAGGCGGACGAGCGGACGCTCCGTTTGCTGTCGCAGATGGGGATTCCGGACCCGCCGCACATAATGGAGCAGTACCCATTCCAGATCAGCGGCGGAATGGCGCAGCGGATCGTGATGGCGACGGCGATCGCGCTGGAGCCGCGGGTGCTCATCGCGGACGAGCCGACGTCGAACCTGGACGTGACGCTGCAGGCGGAGATCCTACTGCGGCTCAAGCGGCTGACGCAGGAGCAGCTATCCGGGATGCTGCTGATCACACACGACCTGGGCGTGATCGCGCAGATGGCGGATCAGGTGGCGGTGATGTACGGCGGGATGATCGTTGAGTTCGCGTCGACCGGCGACCTGTTCGCCAAGCCGCACCACCCCTATACTCACGGGCTGTTCCACGCGCTACCGAGGGTGGACTCGCTAGGGGCATCGCTTACGCCGATGCCGGGAGCGCCGCCGAACATGATGGACCCTCCCGACCAGTGCCCGTTCCTGTCGAGGTGCCCGAAGGCGAGCACGGCGTGCAGGACCTCGCCTCGCCCCAAGTTGGAGGAGGTGGAGGAGGACCACTGGGTGGCCTGCTACAACCCGGTGATGGAGGGCGTCAGGATCTAGGGGGGCGAACCCCATCTCATTCTTCCCCAGCGGACTGGGGAAGAGGTCAGAGGAACCTCTTCGTTCTCACTCCCATCCTGCTCCTTCGGCGAGGTCAGGACGGATTGCAGGTCAGGCCCTTCGACCAAGCTCAGGGCGAACGAGGTTACGGAATTGGGCCCCATCTCAGTCTTCCGCAGCAGGCTGGGGAAGAGGTCAGGGGAACTTCTTCGTTCCCACTCCCATGCTGCTCCTAAGGCGAGCTCAGGACGGATTTCAGGTCAGGCCCTTCGACAAGCTCAGGGCGAACGAGGTTACGGAATTGGGCCCCATCTCAGTCTTCCGCAGCAGGCTGGGGAAGAGGTCAGGGGAACTTCTTCGTTCCCACTCCCATGCTGCTCCTAAGGCGAGCTCAGGACGGATTCAGGTCAGGCCCTTCGACAAGCTCAGGGCGAACGGGGTTACGGAATGGGGCCCCAGCTCAGTCTTCCGCAGCAGACTGGGTAAAGGGGCCGGACGGTCCTCTTTGTTGGACAGGCTGCACCGACTCCCGCACGGCCCGTGTCACTCTCACCCTGCCATCTCCCGTCAAGGAGATCTTCGCGTGATTCCACTCACAGGACATCATCGATATGCGCGCGCATTACCCACCTGGCTCGCGCCCCACTCCTAGATTCCCGCGCAGGCGGGAATCTAGGTCAAGGACTCCGTCAAGAGGAAAAAGGGCCCGAACGGACAGGTGAGTGCGCTATACGGCGTGTTCCTCAGGCGGGTACGGCGAGGCCTGACTTGAGCAGTTCGACGTGCTGGATGCCTATGCCGCAGCAGCCTCCGACGATCTGGATGCCATACTCCTCGATCCATTTGTTGGACTCGGCGAGGTAGGCTTCCGGCGAGATCATGTTGACGAAAATCCAGTTCGGGGTGGTCCAGTCGCCGGAGTGGGGGTAGGCGCCGAGCGGGCCGTCCCAGTGCTCGCGGGAGACGGCGAGCGCGGGGCCGGTGTCCTCGACCTCGGAGTGGAGGATGAGGAGCGCGTCGCCGCCGAACGACATGGCGGGGCCGATGGCATCGGCTAGCTTGACGCCGCTGTCGCGCTCTATGGGCCTGGAGGGGTAGCCACGGCCGCCGATCCAGACGGTGGAACCGTCGACGCCGACGGCGGTGCTGACGGCGACCCAGTGGGGGAGGTCGGTGTTGGCGGCGGCCTCGGCGGCGGCTACGATCGGCTCCAGCCTGTCGCTCAGGAACTCGAGGATGATGAGGTCGGCTCCCCCTTCGGCCTGAATCTCGGCCTGCTCGTTGTAGACGTCCATCATCTGCTTGTCGGTGTAGGTCTTGGGCAGTCCAAACTTGGATAGCACGCCTGCGATGTGAACGTCGTGATCGGGGGCCATGCCGTCACGGGCCTCGACGGCGAGGCGGACGGCCTTGGCGTTAAGCTCGCGGGACTGGGCCTCCATGTCGGTGCCTTCGAGGACGTAGCGCGCTGAGGAGAATGTGTTGACGGATATGATGTCGGCACCGGCGCGGATGTAGTTCTGGTGAAGCTGGGTGACGGTGTCGGCGTAGTCCCTGAGGGCGACGCCGCACCAGGCCTTCTGGTGCATGGGCACGCCCATTCGCTGCAACTCGGTGCCGATGGCGCCGTCCAGGATGATCATCTCGCCGTTGTCCAATCGTTCCTTCAGTGGCTGCATGGGACTGTGCCTCCTTTAGATTGTGGGATTGGGGCGATTATACATTCCGTGGGCTAATGGCGGCGGCCTGCAGGAGTGGGAGAGGCTTTCTTTGCGTTTATCTGTCTCATTTTGTCTCACATCGTCTCATTCCGTAGCTGGCGCCGGCTGGTCCGCGGGACGATTCTGAGACACTCATGAGGCACAAATGAGACGGATTCGAGACGTTTCGGGACAAAAGTGAGACAGTGGTCTGAAGCGGCGTGGCCCCCGCATGGGAGTGCTGGGCGGTCACGAAGGGCTTTCCTACGGGTGTGGAGCATGAGATTGTCCGCCTCAACCGGCCAAGAGCGACCATTTTGTAGCTGACGCGGGTGGTTCCGGTCTCCACGAGCGGCCGGAAGCGGCCTAATGCGGCCAGCAGGGCAGGCTCCTTCGGCCGTGCTCAGGACGGGGTCTGGAGCCATAAGAGGTTGAGCACTGGTGCGCGGTGCGAATTGCATGCATATATGGTAGCACGCGTGTTCGCAGACAGCAAGTGATGTTGGTTGGAGGAGGGCGCAGCATGAGGCTGGCGGGAGGCCTTAGATTCCTCACTACGTTCGGAATGACAGAAGGGTGCACACGGTTAATTGGGCGAATGCGGTGCGAAGATGAGTTCGGGATAAAGAGGGGACGACAGACGCACTGACATGGGCGGGAGCGCGGGTGGAGGATATTCTCAGAGGGTCATACCGACAACATTCTCAGGCCCCGCACTCGTTTGAAATGCCTGCGGTTGTTGGTTAGCAGGGCTAGGTCGTGGCGGATCGCGGTGGAGCCGATCAGGAGATCGAAATCTCCTATGGGAGTACCGGCGGCTCTCAACCGGCCTCGCTCACTAGCGAAAATCCTGCATACAGGATCATCAACGGGAACTACTTCGATCCCAGCCAGGAATTCATGCAGTGCGCGCTCGTTGCTATCCGGGTCTGTCGAATAGAATACGCCTTGGTACAGTTCCGCCATAGACACGATGCTCAAGCCGGCGCCTTCCGGCATAAGCCGTTCCAGGCGGGCCGTTACACGGGATACACCGTCAGGCAGTGTACAACCCAATCGGTATCCACCAGATACTGCAAAGTGACTAGATCTGGGTCTCTGGTCGGGTACTGAGAAGGCGATCAGAGTAGATGCTGCGCAGCAGTTCTTCGGGATCGTGGGTCCCTTTCCATGCTCCTGCCAGTTCGTGCAACGTGCGAGGACTCTCGTTTGGCGAGCGTATGTCCTCAATTGACACGGTCACTTCCTCGCCTTCTTCGAGGTCGAGCGGCTCAAGCGGTACTAGAGCTCCGTTTGAGAACTTGGCCTTGACGATTGCGAGCATTGAACGCTCTCCTTCGGCAATACAGTTGGCATTGTGATTATAGCGGTCGCATCAACATGCGCGTATCGCCATGGCGCTGGCGCTAGCAACTGGAGTATGGGGTGACGGCGGAGCTACAGCTCGGGCTCGAAGACGAGTTCGAGGAGGACGACTTCCCATTTGTCGGATCGGAGGCCGGACTGGTACTCCGGGTCGGAGCTTTCGCGGTCCCAGGTGGCGATGGCGAGGACGGTGGCGAAGGCGCAGCGCGTGCCGTCGGGCGGGCGGTAGCCGGTGGCGAGGGCTCCCACTACGGTTCCGTTACGGTCGAGGAGATGCTAGCGGTCCTGCACTTCTCGGACCTGGAGGCGGTCGCCGGGCGATAGGGCGGCGATGGCGCGATGTACGGGATGCCCCGGAGACCTGTATGCGGCGAAATCTATGAGTAGATTATGCGATGTGAGCAATTGAAATGCTGGCGTATGTCCCTCCGTAATGTCTATTGGTCTGCAATTGACGTCGAAGCCAGTTGAAAGATAGACTCGCTCTAATCTTCCATAGCACGGGAGATGAATAGTCGGCTGGAAGTGACTATCCCTAGGGCAAGTAAGAACAATCAGAAACGAATGTCATAGGATACTTGGAGTTGGAATGAAGTTACTGTTGATTCATCTGAGCGACATCCATATTATCGGTGAAGACAATCCGATAATTCACAGGTATGGTCAAATTGCTGACGCCGTCAAGAATCTAGATTATTCCCTTGATGCATGTCTAGTAGTGGTTACTGGAGATATCGCCTACTCAGGTACTGATGAACAGTATCTTGCTGCTTATGACTTTTTTGCCAATCTGAATCAATGCCTTGTAGACAACCTGTCGGGAAGTTCGGATAATATCAAGGTGCCTGTACATCTGACTATTGTTCCGGGCAATCATGACTGTGATTTCACTGTAAGCGGTACATCCAGACAAATCGTTACTGATTCTGTACTAGTGGACATCTCAAGGGCATCTGATCAAGACGTAGTACAAACATGCACTGCAGTGCAGAGATCGTTTTTCAACTTCTTGGAGGCAGTAGAGTCATTAAAACACAAACCCATAAGCCCAGATTTTGATGTCGAATTATCGTACGAGTACAATTTTGCGATTCTTGATGAATGCGTGAAAGTGAAATGCTATAACACTGCTTGGTTGTCGCAGCGAAACGAGTCTCAAGGACGCCTATTGTTTCCTAGTCAAGCCGTGGGGACTGCTGAGGACGAGGCGGTGCTTGTCGTGGCTGCTTTTCATCACCCATACAACTGGTTGGAATCAAACACGGCGCGGGCGTTCCGCGACAATGTGGAGTCGATCGCCGATCTCGTGCTAACGGGTCACGAGCATACAAGTTCAATGAAGGTACAGGAAAGCAATGCTGGTTCAAGTAATATTTGCATAGAGGCGGGAGTTCTTCAGGACTCCGCGGATCCGGCGAACAGCGATTTTAATGTGTTTGTCTTCGACACAAGTCGGCAAAGAAGAAAATATGCGCATTTTCGTTGGAATGGCGGAACTTATGGGGCGACGACTCAATCAACAGGGGGCGATGACGGAGGAGGTTTGGCCTGGATGGATTACAGGGTAAACGATTCTCGTCTACTGGGGCGGACGAGACTTTCGGGTGATATGCAAGCGTTTCTTGAGGACCCGGGAATAACTCTTCGGCATGAGCATCGAGGGATATTACGACTTCAGGATGTATTCTTGTATCCGGACTTGGTTGAAATTGAAATGCATAGTGACCGCTTTGGGCAGCGGATGAACGGCGATCAGCTTCTGGACCAACTTGAGACGCACCCAAGAATAGTGCTCACTGGCGATACGGAATCCGGCAAAACTAGTCTGGCGAAGAATCTGTATCTTGAGCTGTTGAACAGAGAAGTCGTGCCTGTGTTTATGGATGGCACAAAGAGGCCACCGATAAGTGACAGAGTATACGGTTATATCGAAGAGTTGTTCGTTTGGCAATATGACCCAAGTCAATTAGAAGGATACAGACAAACTGATAGGTGTCAACGTGCCATTATCATAGACGATTACGACAAGCTTCCCCTGTCAGTAGAACAAAAAAGACTGTTCATAGCGAAGGTTTCGGCTTCTGTGAAGTATCTGGTGATTCTTTCTCATGATGTTACATCTGACTTGGCAGAGTTGGCTAGCCCAGGAACGCTGTCTGGCGGTTCAACTGATGTGCTACATTATAGAATTCAGCCATTTGGCTATGTTGCTAGAAACAAGTTGGTAGAACGCTGGTTGCTCCTCGGAGAGGCCGCCGATCCTGGAGACAAGAGCTTCGTGAAACAACTTGACCGATTGAATCAAACTTTGAGCACGCTTGTTGGGAAGAACTATGTGCCGTCATATCCTGTCTATGTTCTTGCTGTCTTACAGGCAATGGATACCGCCACACCAATTGATATAACTGCAAGTACGCATGGCTATTTCTACGAACTGTTCATCAGAACGACATTGGCGAAGGGAAGGTTTAGTAAAGACTTCGACGTTGTCGCGTCGTACCTAGCCTTTGTTGCATATGAGATGCAACAAAGAGGAGCGACAATAATAGGAAACACCGAATTGAAGGCGATTCATCGAGCATATGAAAGAGAGTATGATATTCGGCGTCCATATGAGTCGATGAAAGGTCAGCTCATTTCACAGGAAGTGTTTGTAGAAGTAAATGGTGAATGTAAATTCAAGTACAGTTATTTGTACAATTACTTCGTTGCGAGCTATATGCGCGATCATATGAGCGCGCCGGTTGTGCATGACGCCCTTACCCATATGGCCCGCAATCTTCACATTGAGAGCAACGCCAATGTTCTGCTGTTCTTGGCTCACCTGAGTAAGGCACCGGAGGTTATTGAAGAACTGTTGGAAGCAGCGCGTGAGCTATACCGAGGATATGTACCTACAGCTTTTGAGGGAGATATCGGTTTTTTGGCGAATCTGTGGTCTGACCTTCCTGTGGCTGAGTATCAGGAAAAGGATTCGAAGAAGAATCGGGAAGCTTTGCTGGAGGAAATGGATCGAAACACGCCGCCAGAGACGGGTCTGGAACAAGTGGAAGATGAAGTTGTGGAGCCAGATGCTGAGGATCCGATCGTTCGGCTTGTCACCGCGCTTAGACATTTGGAAATTATGGGACAGGTGTTGAAGAATTTCCCCGGTTCCCTGACAGCGTCAATTAAGTTGGATATGGCGCGAGAGTGTTTTCACCTCGGACTGAGGTCACTGACGGTGGTCTTGGAAATGATCCAAAATGCACAAACAGAGATGCTGAAGGATATGTCTAAAGAAATTGGAGATACGCATCCAGGCATGGCCCAGTGGCAAGTGGACACTCGTGCTAAGGAAAGTGTAATGGGTTTGGTTCATATGTTGTCTTACGGATTGATTCGGCGCATTGCTAAGGCAGTGGGGTCGCAGGACTTATTCAATACGTACGAAAGATTGGTAGGGGAATCACCGACGGCAGCAATTGAATTAGTGAACTCATCATTGCACTTGGACAACAGCAAGAATTTCCCATATGCGTTGATCCGAGATCTAGGTTCTGATTTCCAACAAGCTCCATTGCCACTATCTGTGCTCCGTCAGTTGGTGGTAGAGCATTTTCATCTATTTCCAGTGGACTTTAAGACCAAGCAAAGCATAAGCAGTAGAATTGGAATAAAGTATTCGAGCTTGCAGGCGGTCAACCCGCACGCTCGATTGCTTCCTAGGAGGTGATGGCCACAGTTCAGAGGTGTGGCCATCCGTTCTGTCGTGTCCAAAGTGCCAACCCCAATGGCGAAGACGTGAACTTGACCGGTGTCGGGGTGCACTCGTGCGAAGGCGCGGATGCGACGGTCCTTGATGCCGACTTCGAGGTCTATCGACATGCAGCGGAACGGGGGGACACCGTTTCCATCGGGCGCTGGTGAGGATCGGGCGGTTTGTGAACTTTGCATTAAGATTGTGTCCGGTGATTGCTCGGCACGACTCCGATTGTAAGCGGAGATGGTGCGGTTGCTGGCATCCGGGTGCTCTTTGGGATGTGGGAGGATGCCGATTGGAGGCCTTTGCGTAATCTGTGTCTGCCGAGTGGAAACCCCATCCCAACCTTCCCCAGCAGACTGGGGAAGGGGTCAGAGAACCTTCCCTAACGACGAAATCGGCAGTGGTGCAAAGATCGCCGATTGGGGGTGCTACTTTTGCTGGCACTCGCGTGCTCTTTGGGATGTGGGAGGCTTCCGAATGCGGTTGCCACTCTGGCCTCGAGGCACATGCATCTATCTAGTGAGGCAAAATGAATTGGTGTGGCGAGTGTGTTTACTCTGCACCGCTTGGGTCAATGCAGACGCAAGAGACTGTCAATTGGGACCCCGCTTAGGAAGTTAGAAGGTATGCTGGCTCTGGAAGGCGACCAATACTACGTGTACATCCTGACCAACAGGAGCAGGAATCTCTATGTTGGAGTGTCGGGCGACCTTGAGAGAAGAATGGACGAGCACAGGAAGAAGCTGGTGCCCGGCTTTGCGAGCAGGTATAACCTCACGACGCTGGCGTACTACGAAGAGGCCGCTGATGTCTGGTCCGCAATCGAGCGGGAGAAGGAGGTCAAGGGCTGGCGTAGGAACAAGCAGGAGGCGCTGGTGGAGTCGATGAACCCGGAGTGGAGGGACCTTTCGCTGGAGTTGGGCTAGGGGTGTGGGGGAGCAGCTTGAATGTGGCGAGTCCTTGGGACGAATTGACCGGCTGGCTTCAGGATACTGACCCCGTATAGGGGTATGGGGCAGGCTCTTCGCCGGTAAGGCGGTGGGAAGTGGGGCGGATTACATGAGCCAATGCGGCCGTTAAGAGAACGTCGATACTACGTTTACGTCCCAACGAACAGGACCAGAAGGCTCTATGTCGGTGTGACCAACGACCTCGAGAGACGAATGTACGAGCATAAGGACAAACTCGTGCCGGGGTTCGCGAGCAAGTACAACCTGACCTGGCTTGCGTACTACGAGGAGACCTCGGATGTAATGTCTGCGATCGAGCGGGAGAAGGAGGTCAAGGGCTGGCGTCGGAACAGGCAGGAGGCGCTGGTGGAGTCGATGAACCCGGAGTGGAGGGACCTGTCGCTGGAGTGGGGCTAAGGTGCTGGACGGAGGGCTCAGGTTCCCTTCGGCTTTGCTCTGGACAGGCTCTGGCTGAGCTCGGAATGACAGGGAGAGGATCGTGTACGTCGTTGCGGGACGTGGTGCATAGCGGGAGGTCTTAGATTCCCTTCGGCTGGGCTCAGGGCAGGCTCTGGCTGGGTTCGGAATGACAGTGGGAGAGTGTGCACGTGACGGGGTGTGTCGAGGTGGAACGTGGGAGGCATTTGGTTCCCACTTCGGCAACGCTCAGGGCAGAGGCTCTTCATCGAACGGCAGGGCTGTCATGGGTAACGGGAAGCCTTAGGTTCACTTCAATTGCGCCCGAAACTACAGCCGAGGTGCTTTCAGGGTAGGCGGGTCGTGAAGCTGGGCGTGAGGCCCTAGGTTTCTCGGCTCGCTTCACTCGCTCGAAATGACAGCCTTTATCTGCGGGCCGGTTGTGGGGGCGGGGGTGCTTTGCTATATTCGTTGCCTTGATTTCGGGAAACAACTTCTAAGGCTTTCGGCTGTTGTTCGAGCATGACGTACTGATAATCGGCGCGGGGCTGGCTGGGATGCGGGCGGCGCTGGCGGCGCAGCAGAGCGGAGCGGACGTTGCCGTCGTGACGAAGGTCCACCCGGTGCGCAGCCACTCGAACGCGGCGCAGGGCGGGATCAACGCGGCGCTGACGCATCGCGGCGACGACTGGCGCGACCACGCCTTCGACACGATCAAGGGCAGCGACTACCTGGCGGACCAGGCGGCGGTGGAGGTCATGTGCCGGGAGGCGGGTGACGAGGTCGTGTCGATGGAAAACATGGGCGTGATCTTCAACCGTGACGACGAGGGCAGGCTGGGCACGAGGGCGTTCGGAGGCCAGGGAAAGGCGAGGACGTTCTTTGTGGCGGACTTCACGGGGCAGGCGCTCCTTCACGTCCTGTACGAGCAGCTCATCAAGGCGGGCGTGCGCGTGTACGAGGAGTGGTTCGCACTGTCGCTGATCGTGCGGGACGGCGAGTGCGGCGGCGCGGTGCTGATGGAGATGCGCACGGGCAACGTGCACGTGGTGCGGTCGAAGGCGGTCATCATCGCGGCCGGCGGGCTGGGCCGTGTGTTCGAGCCAAGCACGAACGCGCTGATCTGCACGGGCGACGGTATGTCGCTGGCGTACCGGGCGGGCGCGGAACTGATGGACATGGAGATGGTCCAGTACCATCCGACGACGCTCCAGGGCACGGGCGTGCTCATCAGCGAGGCGGCGCGCGGCGAAGGGGCGCACCTCCTGAACGCCAACGGCGACCGGTTCATGAAGACGTACGCGCCCAACATGATGGAGCTGGCGTCGAGGGACGTGGTGTCGAGGGCGGAGCAGACGGAGATAAACGAGGGCAGGGGCGTCGACGGGTGCGTGCTGCTCGACTGCAGCCACCTGGGAGAGCAACTCATCGACGAGAGACTGTCGCAGATCCACCAGATCGGGATGGACTTCGCGAACGTTGACCTCAAGACGAGCCCGATTCCGATCCGGCCGGGGATGCACTACCAGATGGGCGGCGTGAAGACGAACGTGGACGGGGAGACGGCGGTGCCCGGGCTGTACGCGGCGGGCGAGGCGGCGTGCGTCAGTGTGCACGGCGGCAACCGGCTGGGGGCGAACTCGCTGCTGGACACGCTCGTGTTCGGCCGACGGTCGGGCGTCCACGCGGCGGAGGTCGCGCGAGGCAAGGGGCACATGGCGCTCGATGACGGCGACGCGCAGGCGGACGTCCAGGAGATCGCGGGGCTGCTGGAGCGTGCGCCGGGCGAGCTGTTCGGGTCCGTGCGCGCGGACATGGGAGCGTCGATGAACCGGGGCCTGGCGGTGTTCCGTGACCGTGACGGCATATCGGAGGCGATCAACGAGCTGGCGTCGCTCCGGGAGCGGTTCTCCGGGGTCCATGTACCGGACAAGGGGAAGACGTTCAACACGGGTCTCATATTTACGCTGGAGCTGGGGTTCATGCTGGACTGCGCGGAGACGATCGCGCACAGCGCGCTGGAGCGGGAGGAGAGCAGGGGAGCCCACACTCGGACGGACATGCCGGAGCGGGACGACGAGAACTGGCTGAAGCACGTGGTGGTGCGCAAGGGGCCGGAGGGCCCAGTGCTGGACTACGAGCTGGTGACGATCACGGACTGGGAGCCGGTGGTGCGAACATACTGAGCAGGGCATGGCCCTTCACCCAGCAGGGCTCGCCCTGCACCCATAAGGGGGGTAAGGGGGCTGGCGTTCGTGGAAGGGCGCAGCTTGGGGTAGCGGTGCGTTTCACCCTCACCTCAATCCTCTCCCATCGAGGGAGAGGAGGTCTGGAAGATGGGTGATGTGGGGTAGGGGAACCCCATCCCAGCCTTCCCCAGCAGACTGGGGAAGGGGCAGGGCACGGCCCCCATATTGGAGTACGGGGCAGGCTCTGCACCCACAAGGAGGCGAGGGGGAAGAGGACTGAGTGTGAAAACGAAGATTGAATTGGCATCTAAGGCGTGGTAGGGGCTTAGTAGATAATGGATGTAAAGCTAAAGGTGAGGCGGTTCGATCCGGACGCGGAAGGCCGGGGGGCGTCGTTCAGCCAGTACGAGCTGGACGTGCCGGAGTTTTACTCGGTGCTGGACTGCCTGATCAAGGTGCGCGAGGAGATCGACGGGACGCTGGCGCTGCGGTGCTCGTGCCGGAGCGCGATCTGCGGCTCGTGCGCGATGCGGATCAACGGGCAGGCGGGGCTCGCGTGCAACACGAAGGCGTCGAAGGCGGGCCGGAACGGCGGCGAGATCGTGGTGGAGCCTGTGGGGAACATGCCGGTGATCAAGGACCTGATCACGGATTTCGAGATGTTCTGGGACAAGGTGCGGGATGTCGATCCGTACCTGCGACCGGAGTCGGCGCCGCCCCCGGGCCAGGAGTACGAGGTCCCGAACGAGGACATGCTCAGGCTCGCGGGGGTGATGGCGTGCATCATGTGCGGCGCGTGCGTTTCGGACTGCACGGTGCTGGAGGTGGACTCGAACTTCCTGGGACCGGCGGCGCTGGCGAAGGCGTACCGCTTTGTGGGCGACCCGAGGGACGACGCGGACGGCGCGCGGCTGTCGAAGCTGAACGAGTACGGTGGCGTGTGGGACTGCACGCGGTGCATGCAGTGCGTGGAGGTGTGTCCGAAGGACGTGGACCCGATGGGCAGGATCATGCTGCTGCGCGAGGCGTCGATGGACGGCGGCATGACGGCCGGCTACGGCGCGAGGCACGTGGCGGCGTTCACGGACTCGGTGCGGCACAGCGGCTGGCTGGACGAGCTGCGGCTCACGGTGAACACGTTCGGGATGTTCAACGTTCCGAAGCTGCTCAAGATGGCGCCGATGGCACTACGGGCGATGAGGGCGGGCAAGATTCCGCCGATACGACACAAGAGCATCCCAGGCGTGGACCACGTGAGACGGATGTTTGAGAGACACGGAGCATAGATGTGAAGTACGCGCTTTATCCGGGCTGCGTAGCGCGCGGGGCGTGCCCCGAGCTGTACGCGGCGACGTTGGAGACCTGCCGGCGACTCGGCATCGATCTCGACCACGAGGTACTAAAGTCGGCGTCGTGCACGGGCGCGGGAGTACTGCAGGAGCGAAACGAGAAGCTGGGCGACTCGCTGAACGCGCGAAACTTCGCGCTGGCCGAGCGGGCAGGGCTGCCGATCATGACGATTTGCAGCACGTGCCAGGGGGTGATGTCGCAGGCGAACAAGCGGCTCAAGGGCGACCCAGAGTACCTGGAGGAGATCAATCGCGACCTGGCGGAGGAGGGACTGGAGTACAAGGGTACGGCGGACCCGCGGCACCTGCTGTGGGTGCTGTTCGAGGACGTGGGGATCGACGAGCTGAAGGCCAAGGTGGTGAGGCCGCTGTCGGGCTTCGGGTTCGCGCCATTCTACGGCTGCTACATCGTGCGGCCGTCGGACGCGCTGGACTTCGAGATGCACCCGGAGCGTCAGGACTCGCTGGAGCGCGTGATCGAGGCCGTGGGGGCGAAGGTCGTGGACTTCCCGGGAAAGACGCTGTGCTGTGGGTTCCCAATCCTGACGATCAACGAGAAGAACGCGATGAAGATGGTGGCGAACCATACGCTGGACGCTAAGGAACTGGGCGCGGACGCGATGGTGACGCCGTGCCCGCTGTGCCACCTGAACCTGGACGGCTACCAGCCGACGGCGGCATCGATGCGCAAGAAGCAGATCGACCTGCCGATCCTGCACCTGCCGCAGATGCTGGGGCTTGCGCTGGGGATCGAGCCGGAGGCGATGCGGCTGAGCCGGCATATCGTGTCGACGCGCAAGCTGCTGTCTTCGCTCGCGGTGTCACCGTAACTGGAATCCGCTCATCCCCCGTAACGGGGTATGGGGCGGGCCAGTGGCCAGTCGTTGGTGGGTTTCTCCCATGTAGGGAGTCCGGCAAAGTCCGTGAGAATCGTTCGTGGTGAGCCCTTCGACAGGCACAGGGCGAACGGGTGATGGCCAATGCGGTCATTCAAGGGAACGAACAGGGCACCTACAGTCGCGCTAGAACGCCCAATGTCGAAAGACCACAAGGGAAAGGTTCGGCCTCTTCTGGGGCCAACCGGCTCGGTTTCCGTAGTTGCGTTCCTGCTCCGTCTGGGCTCGACACAGGGCCGCAGCATCGTCCAACAACTGAGACTTTGTTCTCGTCAGCATGTCGATGTCTTCCTTGAGGATAAGGTCAGACCGTTTAACCTTATCCTCGGCCCGCCGTCTTGGCTGCTTCCTTAGGCAAATGAACATCGCCAAGAGTACTGCCACTGGAAACAGGACGAACGAGAAGACCATAAGAAATCCAACGTAAGGAGGAATCACCCTCAGTCCTTATGGTCCCTTTGGGAATATCTGAGGAGGATAGCCAAGCCATGTTCCCAAAGGGAACGGAACGCGGGATTGCCTACGGGGGGAGACCTCTATGGTAACGGAGCCCTCGTAGTCGTCCGAGCCGGGGAAATCTCGGCACATGGCGAAGGAGGGCAGGTGTCAACGAAAACGCAAACCTAAAACGCCAGAGAGCCGGATGCGGTGAAAGCCGCACGTCCGGTTCGGAGGGGGCCGACGGAAAAGTGCTCTGGTACACGGGGCAACTCGCCGGCGGCCCCCTCCTACTCTTCCCCGGCAGACCGAGACCCATGCGCAACTATGCTGCGCCGCCCTTCGCACGACCCCATTCGCCCTCATCCTCACCCATAAAGGAAGACGAGGGTTGGTGATCAGCCGAACGGGGTTGTGCAAAGGTCTCCATCAAGGGAGAGGGGATTAAGAAGGTCTTTCGTTCGCTGTAGTAACGGTTATTCCAAGGTCTCCATTGAGGGAGAGGAGGTCTTGCTGCGTTCGTGACTGGGATGTGCAAAGGTCTCCGTCACGGGAGAGAGGTAAGGGAAGGGGTCCTTCGCTCGCTGATGTTGAGGTATTGCAAATGTCTCAGCAGACTGGGGAAGGGACCAGAGGTCATTACAAGCCTAACAGTGTGTCGACGCTCAAGCTGCTGTCTTCGCTCGCGGTGTCACCGTGAGGGCTTGCGGCGGGGCCCTTCGACAGGCCCCTTGGCAAGCTCAGGACGGGGTCAGGGCGAACGGGACACGAGCCGGCATGGTGAAGGCTGGTTTGCGGAACTCCATGCCATCCTTTCCCAGCGGACTGAGGAAGGTGTCAGAGGCGGTCCTTACTTAGCCCGAACAGTCACGCAATGGCCAGTTCCTGACTTCTGTGGGTCAGTGAAGCAGGACGGCGCCTGAGTCTCCGATTACGGTGACGAGCTGGCCGTCTCTTATTCGCTCCGTGGCCCTCTGCACGGTGACGGCGGCCGGAATGCCGTACTCACGCGCGACTATGGCGGTGTGCGAAAGAGCGCCGCCGGTCTCGGAGACCAGCGCTCCGACCGTTCCGAACAGGGGAGTCCAAGTTGGGCTGGTGCTGGTGCAGACGAGCACGTCGCCAGGGCGCACGGTATGGAACTGGTGTGGCCCGCGCACGATGCGGGCCGGGCCGGTGTAGGTGCCACGCGCGCCGGGTACGCCTCGCAGACCCTCGGCGTCTTCCGATGCCGGGCCGGCGGCTTCGTCTTCGCCGAGGCCCTCGGCGGGCATGGTGCCGATGTACCTAGGCGGGACGACTCGCATGTAGCGCTCGCGGTCGAGCTTTCGCGGCGTCACGAGGGCTTGCAGCGGTTCGGGGGCGGGCGAGACCAGCGCCTCGCGCGCATCGGGCAGCGTCATATAAAAGACATCGTCCGGGTGGTCGAGGTCGCCGCGTTGGTGGAGACGGCGGCCCATCTCGGCGACGACCATGCGGACAGAGGCGCTGCTGGCCTGGTCTATGTAGTAGGAGTGGTCCTCCTTGAGGATCCACGACTGGCGGGTCTCTTCGTACCAGCGGAGGAACTCGGCCCGCCTGTCCTGGTCATCGCCAATCTTGTCCACCACACGTTCCAGGTACTCCCCGGCCACACGGGCCAGCTCTTCTCGCTCCGCATCGAGGTCCCTGGGCGGGCCGGTCAGGTAGCTCTTCACGATGAGTATGACGAACGACGGGTCTTCGATCCAGGAGGGGTTGATCGAGTCGAAGCTGGCGGGACGGTAACCGTGCTCAGACAGGAAGGCATCGAGGGAGTCGAGGAAGCTCCGGGCCTCGGGAAGCGTTTCGAGCATTTCGAGGATGATTTCGGCGGACGCGCCGGTCTCGAAGGCCTCGGTGACGCGCGGTTCGGCGCGGGCGGCGTCCGCGAGATCTCGCAGCGCGCGGCCTACGACCATGCTCATGTTGTCGAGGCCCTGCAGCAGGTGCATGGCCTCTTCTTCATCGCCTCCGAAAAGGTCCCTGTAGGCCGCGACGAGCCGGTTGGCTGCGGCGTGGACGGGGTACACCACGAGGAAATGTACGTACCAGTGCTCGTTCGACATGACCAGGAACTCGTCGAGAATCTGAAGGAGGCCCTGGTCCGAGGGAGACTGCAGGTCCGTGCCGGCCATGCGGCGGAGGTCTCTTTTGAGCGCGGGGAGCCACTCTTCGTCCCAGCGCTGCCTTACGGTGGCCATACGCTCGTCCATGGAGTCGCGTCCGTCGTCTTCGCCAGTGTCCTTGTCTTTGTCATCGGAATCGGAGGCCGGGCTCACGGCGTAGTACGAATAGCCGTTGACGACGATGCTGTTCCTGCCGCCGCGATCCTGGCCGAACTCCTCGGCCACGCGCTTCATGCCCTCGGAGACGGAGGCCTCTGAGAGCGAGTGCGACATCGGTGAGGCGGGAAGCGGGCAGTGGTCGCCGCTCCACTGCCAGAGCCTCGCGCGGTCCTCCTCGCTCTCCCACTCGATTGGGAAGTCGGGAGGGGCCGGAATCTCGCAGCCCGCCGTGTCGTGGCGGGTCTGCTCCTGAGTCTGGGTGTCGTATGTCATGCGGTAATGCCTTGGTGGGTTCGGGGCAGGTTCAGGCCGATCTCATCACGTCGACCAGCTCCTGCACAGCGGCGGCGGAGCGCTGCAGCTCGGCGGACTCATGCTCGGTGAGGGCGAACTCGACGATTTCCTCGACGCCGCCCGCGCCGAGCTTGACAGGGACTCCGGCAAACAGGCCGTTGATGCCATACTCGCCCTCGAGGTATGCGGCACAAGGCAGCACAGCCTTCCTGTCCAGCAGAATTGCCTCCACCATCTGCGCTATGGAGGCAGATGGAGCGTAGTATGCGCTGCCGGACTTGAGGAGGTTGACGATCTCGGCGCCCCCGTCCCTGGTGCGCTGGACGATAGAGTCAATGCGGTCTTTGGGAAGGACGCTTTCTACGGGCTGGCCGGCGATGGTGGTGCTGCCGACGAGGGGCACCATTGTGTCGCCGTGGCCGCCGAGCACGAATGCGGAAACGGACTCGACGGAAACTCCGGCTTCCTGGGCCAGGAAGGTCCTGAAGCGAGCGGTGTCCAGTATGCCCGCCATGCCTACAACACGGTTCTTGGGGAACCCGCTGACCTCGAAGGCGCGGTGGACCATGGCGTCAAGCGGATTGGTGACCACCAGCAGGACGCAATCGGGGGACAGGGCGGTCGCCTCGCTGACGACGGAGGACACGATGCGCATGTTCGTGAGCAGCAGATCGTCGCGGCTCATACCCGGGCGCCTGGCTATTCCTGAAGTCACGACCACGATGTCGGAGCCCGCGGTCTCTTCGTACCCGTTGGTGCCGATGACCGAGGCGTCGGTCCCTAGCACAGGGCCAGACTGCAGCATGTCCAGCGCCTTGCCCTGCGGAAGACCCTCCACGATATCGACGAGAACCACGTCGGCAGTGCCGCATTCGAAAATACGCTGCGCGGCGGTGGCGCCGACGTATCCAGCGCCGACCACGGTTACTTTGGCTCGCATGTTACCTTCCTCTGTGCCGCTGTGCCGCTGTGCCGCGGCCTCTCGGCTACGGCCTCTCCGCTACGGTCCTTGCCAACGCCCGAGTGGGCAAGTCCTCCAGCATGACGGAGCGGGTCTCCATCCTAAAGTGTCCCCGGCAGAGCAGGGGAATGAATTGGGGCATTGGCACAAGAGACCCTAGCGTAATGCAATGGCCCCCTCATCCTATCCTTCTCCCACAAGGGGAGAAGGGACCTGAGAGCCTCTTCCAACTACCAATTGTTGGGTTGGGGTCAAGTTCTCCAAATGTAGTGGCCCGATCAGCCGCCGGCTTGGGCCGTGAGTTCGGCCCAGCGGTCTTCCATGCGGGGGTCATCGACGGTACTCAGCACATACTCGCCGAACTCGCGCGACGTTACGCCGGTGTCGCGACCGGTGATGACGACCTTGCGCTCGTACTGGCCGCACAGGTCGACGGCCTTGTGCAGCCGGGAGCCGAGGGCCTCGAACCCGATGTGCTCCAGCATCATGGCGCCTGCCCTGAGCATGGAGCTAGGATCGGCGAACTGCGCGCGGCCCTCCGCGACCATCCGGGGCGCGCTGCCGTGGATGGCCTCGAACATGGCGTAGCGCTGTCCCGCGTTGGCGCTTCCCGCGGTGCCGACGCCACCCTGGATCTGGGCGGCCTCGTCAGTGAGGATGTCACCGTACATGTTTGGCGCCACCATCACCTGGTACTCGCTGCGCCGGGCGGTATCCAGCAGCTTGGCCGTCATGATGTCGATGTACCAGGAGTCCCACTTTATGTCCGGGTAGCCCGAGGCGATCTCACGCGCCACGGCGAGGAACTTGCCGTCAGTGGCCTTGACGATGTTCGCCTTGGTGATCACGGTGACCTTCTTCCCGCCTGTGCGCCGGGCGTGCGCGAAGGCCGCGTCGATGATCCGTTCCGAGCCAGGGGTGGTGATCACGCGGAAGTCGATTGCCAGGTCAGGGGTAACGTGAATTCCCTGGCTGCCGACGGCGTACATGTCCTCGGTGTTCTCACGGAAGATGGTCCAGTCGATGCCTTCCTGGGGGATGCGAACCGGCCTGATGTTGGCGAACAGGTCCAGTTCCTTCCGCATCACGACGTTAGCGCTCTCCAGATTGGGCCAGCCGTCGCCTTGCTCGGGCGTGTGTGTAGGGCCCTTGAGCGTGACGTGGCAGTCCTTAATCTGCGCCATGATGTGGTCGGGAATGGACTGCATCTGGGCCGCCCGGTTCTCGATGGTAAGGCCCTCGATGACGTGGAACCTCACGGCGCCGGTCTCGATCTCCAGACGTAGGAGGCGTTCGAGCACGTCCCGGCTCTCCTGTGCGATGGCCGGACCAATGCCGTCGCCGCCGATGATGCCGATCTCTATTGGGCGGAGTTTCGAGTAGTCGGTCCGTCCGGAGTCCTGCTTGAGCCTGTCCACTCTGTCCAACTGCTGCTCGACTATCTCGCCAAAGTGGGCGCGAGCGGCTTCGACTATCTCTGCTCTTTGCCGTGCGTTCATCTGGGTTCGAAGGGACCTTTCTAGCCGGCCGAAATGACCGCCAGCACGTCGTTGGTTGCCACGCTGGTCCCGACCTGAACCGCGAAATCCTTCAGCACGCCGTTCGCGGGAGAGGGCAGGGCATTTTCCATTTTCATAGCTTCGAGAACCAACACGGGATCGCCTTCGTTCACCTGCTGGCCAATCTTGGCGATATGCCGGAGCACAATTCCGGGCATCGGCGCCGTGAGATTCGTGTCATCGACGCCTGCCGCTGGCTGAGCCGCAGATCCGGCCGACGCGGCGGGCGCCCTTCGAGCGATGGAAGCGGGCCTGCGTGGCGGTGCAGTCCTGCGCCGGCCTGGCCGCGCGGCCGCGGATGGCCCGTCCTGTGCTGATGGAGATGCAGCGACCGGCCTGGGCGCCGTAGCCGCCGGAGCGAACACAGAAGCCGAACCGCCAACCGGGTCGACTTCCACATCGTAGCTTCGGCCGCCAACGTACACGTTGAACCGGCGGGCAGCGGGACTCCTGCCCGGCTGCTCGTCCGGTTCAGCCTTTGCGTCGGAGTGGGCTTCGTCCTTCTTATCGACCGAGGCCGGCGGCTTCATCTCGTCCGGCATGGGTTCCAGTCCATGCTTAATCTTGAGGAACCGCAAGCCGGTTGTGGGGTAGAGGGCGTATATGAGGGTGTCGTCTATGTCCGCCGACATCTCTGCGACGGCATCTTTGGCAGCCTGGAGCTCAGGGCCCAGATGGTCGGCGGGGCGGCCCTCGACCCGGGCGCCGGCGTCCTCCTTGAGCACGACATCCGCCGTACCAGGATCGACCGGGCTGGGAGGGCGGCCGTACATGCCGCGAACGTAGTCCTTCACCTGGTCCGAGACCATCTTGTACCGGCCCATCATCACGTTGCTGACCGACTGGGTACCTATCATCTGGCTCATCGGTGTGACGAGCGGAGGATAACCCAGGTCCTTGCGTGTTTTTGGAATCTCTGCCAGCACTTCGTCCAGGCGGTCCAGGGCGTTCGCCTGACGAAGCTGGGAGACGAGATTGCTGGCCATGCCGCCCGGAATCTGGTGGCTGAGCACGTCAGTGTCGATTACGGCGGTGCGAGGGTTCTGGAGGTGCTCAGCATACTTGGGCAGGACCTTTTCCAAGTGCGCGCCGGCCTCGGTAATCTTGCCGAGGTCGAGGCCCGGGTCGCGGGACCTGCCGGCCAGGGAAGCGAGCAGCGGCTCGACGGCGGGCTGCGAGGTCCGCAGGGCCAGCGGAGCCAGGCAAGTGTCAACGACGTCGATGCCGGCGTCAATCGCCATGAGAACGGACATCGCGGCCATGCCGCTGGTGTAGTGGGTGTGCAACTGTACCGGCACGTCCAGTACGCCCTTGAGGGCCTGGACCAGATCTCGGGCGTCGTAGGGCGCGAGGAGTCCGGCCATGTCCTTGATGCAGAAGCTGTCCGCCCCGAAATCGACGAAGCGACGGGCCTTGTCAAGGAAGTAGTCCATGCTATAGATGGGGCCGCCCAGGCGCCCCTCTTCGGTGACCGAGTAACAGATGGTCATCTGAAGATGCTTGCCAGTGGCTTTGACAGCGGCGGCTGCCCTCTCCAAGTTATACTCGTCGTTCAGGCTGTCGAACACGCGGAAGATGTCGATGCCGTTCGCCGCCGATCGCTCAACGAACGCATCCACGACGTCGTCCGCGTAGGGCCGGTATCCGACGAGGGCCTGTCCTCTCAGGAGCATGGACAGTCGTGTGTTAGGCATGAGCCGCCTGAACGTACGCAGCCGTTCCCACGGGTCCTCTCCCAGGAACCGGGTAGTGGCGTCATAGGTGGCGCCGCCCCAGACTTCCATGGAGTAGAAGCCGATGCTGTCCATCAGGGGGGCGATCGGGACCATGTCCTCTGTGCGAAGACGCGTGGCTAGCAGGCTCTGGTGGGCGTCCCGGAACGTGGTGTCCGAAATCAGGATCGGTCTATCTGTCAATACTGTTGGCTCATTCAGAGTGCGGAGCCGCCGCGGCATTCACCAAGCCGCCGACATGCAATCCGCGCAGTTTATGTTACGGCAGCAGCAGTTCCAAATACCAGATATGCGCGAGCCAAGCTCTCTTGACCCCTCTAGGGCCCGCAACTACAATTGCGGCGCTTCGCAAAGCTGGAAACCCGCCTGTTTCTAGGGGCTGAAGGGGGCGCGATAAGATGCCTGGAAGAGAAGAGTTCTGGAACATCGGCTATCCGCTCTGGGGAATGCTGGTGTACACCCTCCTGATTGTCACTCCCCTGGCGTTCGGATGGGCCATCTGGCAGCGCGCGCGCATCTGGCGGCTGGGTAAGGAGTACGCGGACCTCGGCCCCTGGAGCGAGCGCGTCAAGCGGTCTTTGAAGCTGGCCGGGATGGACATCTTCGGGCACAGGCGCTTCCTCAAGCGGGAGCTGTACCCGGGGCTCATGCACTTCTTCATATTCTGGGGTTTTCTATTCCTGTTTGCCGCTACCAGCATCGGCATGCTGGAGTTCCAGTTCCACAAGCTGAACCCCTTTGACTTTGACTTTCCGACCGCGCGATTCAGAGTACAAGAGGACTTCGTGTGGGACGTCTTCGGCGGGATGTTCGCGTTCATCGGCGTGTCGATGGCGATTATCCGCCGATACTTCATGCGTCCATCCAGGCTAAATACGTTCGTTGAAGACCACGTGTTCCTAGCGTTCCTGATGAGCCTCGTCCTGACCGGGTTCGTCGTAGAGGGGATACGCATCGAGGGAACGCGGATCGCAGGCACGCTGGACGGGCCGGTGTGGGCCGCGCCAGGCGGATACCTGTTCTCGTTGATGTTCCGGGGCGCTTCCGAGGACGTGATGATCATCACGTACAGGGTGGTCTACTGGGTGCACGCGGCGGGAACCGCGGCCGTGTTCGCGTACATGGCCCTCAACTTCACGAAGGTAAGCCACATATTCTTCGCACCCATCAACGCGTTCCTTAGGCCGGCGCGCAGCCACGGGACGTTGCGCCCGATGGGCGATTTCATGTCCCTGGAACGCTTCGGCGCCAGCGATCTTTCGGATTTCACCTGGAAGCAACTTATCGATTTCGACTCGTGCACCAACTGCGGCCGGTGCCAGGACCAGTGCCCTGCTCACGCCAGCGGCAAGGTGCTCTCTCCGCGCAAGATAATCCAGGACCTGCGAATTTACGCCACGGACCGCGCCCCGGCGCTTCTGGCGGCGAAGAAGATCGGAGACCCGCCGCCCGCGCCGGAGCGGGATGTGTTCGCGTACGTCGATCCCGAGGCCGTGTGGTCATGCACCACTTGCATGGCCTGCATCCAGGCCTGCCCGGTGTTCATCGATCACATCGACAGCATCGTGGACATGCGAAGGAACCTAGTGCTGGAACAGGCGAACATCCCGGACACGGCAATGGAAGCGCTGATAAACATGGAGCAGCGCGGCCACCCGTGGCGCGGGACGCAGTACACGCGCACCGACTGGTACGACGGAATGGACATTCGCACCCTGGCCGAGCACCCGGAGGCTGAGGTCCTGTTCTGGGTGGGCTGCACGGCGGCAATGGACGAACGGAGCCAGAAGGTGGCGCGATCGATGGCATCGGTGCTCAAGCGGTCCGGCGTTGACTTCGCGGTGCTCGGGGCGGAGGAGAGCTGCACCGGAGACCCCGCGAGGCGGCTCGGAAACGAATACCTCTTCCAGATTATGGCCGAGCAGAACATCGAAACGCTCACCAGGTATAACGTCAAGAAGATAGTCACGATCTGCCCACACTGCTTCAACTCGATGAAGAACGAGTACCCGCAGTTCGGAGGCAACTACGAAGTCCAACATTACACCCAGTTCGTCGCAGGGCTGATTGAGGAGGGCAAGATCAAGCCCGTGGGCCGTGTTGAGACGGTGGTCGCGTACCACGACTCCTGCTACCTAGGACGTCACAACGGCATCTACGACGAACCGCGAATTATCGCCGGCGCGATTCCCGGCCTCGAGCTGGTAGAGATGGCGCCGCGACACCGAGAGCGAGCATTCTGCTGCGGGGCCGGCGGAGGAAGGATGTGGATGCTGGAGGAGAGCCCGAAGGTGAACCACATCCGTACCGACCACTTCCTCGATACCGGGGCTGACACGGTGGGCGTGTCCTGCCCGTTCTGCCTCCAGATGATGTCCGAAGGAATATCCTCCAAGGGCGTGGAAGATAACAAGCAGGCGCGAGACCTGCTGGAGATCCTGGACGAGAGCCTGGGGCCCGCTGCGAACGGCACGGGTAACGGAGCGACGTCGAGCGGCTGATCGCCAGGGCCCATACGTCGCGCGTTAGTAAGTGACAGGTCGCCCGAGAGATAAGCCTTCTGCCCGGAGTTGCGAGTTGTGACTGATTCTGAGGACAGCGGCATTACGGTCGTAAAGGCCAGCCCGCTTTCGGGTATTCCCGCGCCGAACCAGGAACAGCTCCTGGACATCTACCGTGAGATGGTGCTCTGCCGCACGCTGGATGAGCGCATCTGGATGCTCAACCGGCAAGGCAAGGCCGCGATCGTCGCCTCGGCTCAAGGCCACGAGGCGGCGCAGTTGGGCAGCGCCAGCGCCCTGCGCCGCGGCAAAGACCGATTTTTCATCTATTATCGTGACCTGGCCGTGCAGCTATATCTGGGTCTCACGCCATCGGAGATCATGCTCGGTTACATGGGGAAGGAAGGCGAGCCCCTGAGCGGCGGGCGGCAGTTCCCATCGCAGGGCTACGACCCCAGATCGAACCTCTTCAACCTGTCGAATGTTGTGGGCACGCAGATACCCCAGGCGGCCGGTTCGGCGCTCGTCTCCAAGATCAGGGACGACGGGGCCGTCACGATCGTGTACTTCGGAGACGGTGCGACCAGTACGGGGGACTGCCATGAGTCGATGAATTTCGCGGGCATTCACAGGCTGCCCATGATCTTCTTCTACGAGAACAACAGGTACGCGATCTCGGTCCCGATCGCGCTCCAAATGGCGGTAAGCGACCTATCCGCGCGAGTCGCGGGCTACGGGCTGGCTTACGAGCAGGTTGACGGCACCGACCCGGTCGACGTCCACCGCGCGACCTCGGCGGCGGCGGAACGAGCGAGATCGGGGCAGGGTGCGACGGTAATCGAGGCGCGCGTGGAGCGGTACCTGCCACACACGAGCGATGATGACGACACCAGGTACAGGTCCGAGGAGGAGCTGAGCCTGGCCCGGCTTCACGACCCGCTGAGCTTGCTGCGAGTCCGACTGACGGCGGCGGGCCTGCTGAGTACGGCCCAGGACGAAGAGATGCGGAGCGACGCAATGCGCCAGGTCAACGAGGCGACAGAGTACGTGGAGTCCGCGCCGTACCCCTCGACCGACACGTTCGGCAGCCACGTCTACGCCCCGGAGCGAGGTGCGCCATAGCGGAGCGGAACGTTCTGGAAGCCATACGCGACGCGATGCGGGAAGAGATGCGCCGCGACAAGAGTGTGTTCGTCCTGGGCGAGGATATAGGCCGCCGGGGCGGCGTGTTCCTGGCGACGGACGGGTTTCTGGAGGAGTTCGGCGCAGAAAGGGTGATCGACACGCCGATCGCAGAGTCTTCAATCGCGGGCATCGCCGTAGGGGCGGCGATGTGCGGAATGAGGCCGATCGCAGAGATCGAGTTCGCCGACTTCATCTGGCCCACGATGAACCAGATCGTGGGTGAAGCGGCACGTGCGCGGTATGGGACCAACGGAGGCGTGAGCGTGCCTCTCGTGCTCAGGGCGCCGTACGGCGGCGGAATCAGGGGCGGCCTTTACCACTCCCAGAGCGTGGAGGCGGCATTCGCACAGGCGCCCGGGCTCAAGGTGGTAATGCCAAGTACGCCCTACGATGCGAAGGGCCTGCTCAAGAGCTCGGTCCGGGACGACGATCCGGTGGTGTTCCTGGAGCACAAGCGGACGTACCGACTGGTAAGGGGAGAGGTGCCTGCCGACGACTACACAGTGCCGCTCGGCAAGGCCGACGTCAAGCTGGCCGGCAGCGACCTGACGATGATCACATACGGGCTGATGGTGCACCACTGCGCGCAGGCCGCCCGCACACTGTCGGGAGAAGGGCTTTCCGTGGATCTGATAGACCTTCAGACCGTGCGCCCGATGGACACTGAGACCGTACTGGAGTCGGTCCGGCGCACGGGGAAGGCCATCGTGGTGTACGAGGACAACAAGTTCCTGGGGGTCGGCGCAGAGGTGGCGGCGGTGATCGCGGAGGAGGCGTTCGACTACCTCGACGGTCCGGTGGTGAGGCTCGCCGGCCCCGACGTGCCCGCGATGCCCTTCAGCCCGCCGCTGGAGAGCATGTTCATGGTAAGTGCGGAGAAGATTGCGGATGCCGCACGCCGGCTGGCGGCGTACTAGGCATTTCGTATTGCTCAACCGGTAAGGGCGGACTTTTGAGAATCGAGTTGCCGCAGGTAGGGGAGTCGGTCACCGAGGGCATGATCGGCAAGTGGCTGAAGTCGATCGGCGACCGTGTGGAGAAGTACGATCCGCTGGTGGAGGTGGTCACCGACAAGGTGAACATGGAGTTCCCATCTCCCGCGTCCGGCGTGCTGACAAAGATCATCGCGCGGGAAGGGGACGTGGTCCCGATGGGCTCGACCATCGCCGAGATGGCGACGGATAGCAAACACGCAGTTGAAACCGCTAGCTCCCACGCGGTGGAGTCGGAGCACATCGACAAGCTGGGGACATACGTCGAGGACGCGGCACCGGTGGGTCCGACCGGGTCTGGGGGCGTACCGATGACGCAGGACACTACTGCGGACGCGCCGCGGCAATCCAAGCGCCGGTTCTCTCCCGCGGTGCGCCGGCTTGCGGAGCAGCACGGCGTGGACCTGGCCCGTGTAACTGGGACCGGAATGGGGGGCAGGGTCACGCTGCAGGACGTTCACAGGCATGTGGAAGAGAGCGGACCCGCTGAGACTGCGCCAGGCGATGGACATGTTGGAGAGGGCGGAGAGCAGACCGAGCACCTCGCAGTCACGCCGATCCGCCGGATGATCGCGGCGAACATGGTCCGAAGCGCATCGGAGATACCGCAGGCGTGGTCGATGGTGGAGGCCGACGTTTCCGGGCTGGTCCAGGTGCGGGAGGGCCTGAAGCAGGAATTTCTCAAAAGGACCGACGTTGGTCTTACGTATCTGCCCTTCTTTGTGGCCGCAGCCGCAGCTTGTTTGAGGGAGCATCCGCTGCTGAACTCATCGTGGGAGGGCGATCACATCGCGCTGCACCGGGAGATCAACATCGGCATCGCTGTTGCCACGCCGGAGGGTCTGATGGTGCCGGTAGTCCACGGGGCCGACAGGCTCAGCATCTCATCGATTGCCAAAAGGCTCGATTCGCTGATCGAACGCGCGCGGGCGGGCGCCCTGGAGCTGCCGGACGTTCGCGGCGGTACGTTCACGGTGAACAACACAGGTGCGCTGGGGTCGGTGGCCTCGCGCCCGCTGATCAACCCGCCGCAGGCCGCGATCCTGGCCACGGAGGCGATCGTCAAACGGCCGGTGATCGTGGGCGACGCGATCGGGATCAGGTCGATGATGAACGTGGGGCTGACGTTCGATCACCGGATTATGGACGGCGCAGAGGCGGGCGCGTTCCTGGCGACCGTCAAGGCGAGGCTGGAGTCGATAAGGAACGCAGAGGATTTCTGGCAAGGCTAGCCACCAGGGCTCGCCCTGGACCCATATAAGGGGAGTATCTGGAGCATGGGTTGTTCCCCGATTGCGGGGCAAATGCCCAAGACTCGCAATGGAAGAAATCCCTTCGACTGGACTCAGTCCAGCCGGGCCAATTCGTCACGCAGGAACTGCCGTACTGTAGCGGAGGTGTCTTCGCGCTGGAGCGCTTCGTGCACCGACGCTCGCAGCAGGCCGACGGGTGTGCCGGCGTCGACGTGTACGCCGGGCACGAGCGTGGCGTACACACGGCTGCGGGACAACTGCGCGGCGATGGCATCGGTAAGCTGGATCTCGCCATTCGCTCCCGGCGGCAGGCCGTCGAGAATGTCAAACACGTCCGGGGTCAGCACGTAGCGGCCGATGGACGCCAGGTTGGACGGCGCGGCCTCGATTCGGGGTTTCTCCACGATTGAGCGCACTTCAAAGAGGGCGTCATCCAATTGCAGGGGATCGATGATCCCGAGCGACGAGATGCGCTCGTCCGCTACCTCCTCCACCGCGAGCACGCTTCCCGCGAACCTGTCGAATACATCAATGAGATACGAGATTGCCGGCCGTTCCGCCCAGAACAGGTCGTCCGGCAGCAGCGCCGCGAATGGCTCTTCGCCCACGAACTCGCGGGCCTGAAGGACGGCGTGCCCGAGTCCGCGCTGCCGGTCCTGGACCATCGTGGATACCTTGGCCTCATCCAGACCTTCCTGGAAGTAACGGGCAATGGCCTCCTGACCGGGTGCGATGATCAGCCCGACGTGCTCTATGCCGGACTCGAACGCCTCGCGGACGACGTAGTGAAGCAATGGCGTGTCCAGGACGGGAAGCATCGGTTTGGGGACCGCCCTAGTCACCGGACGGAACCGCGTGCCAAGGCCCGCAGCCGGGACGACGGCCTTGCGGACCGTTTGCTGTCGCTCATCTCCCAGCGGGCGCGGCTGACGGGACAAGGGGCTGTGCTCCATGTCAGGCCACCGCGGCGACCTCGCCGGTGCGGTAGACGCGCCGCAGGCCTGCCTGGCCGACGCCCGAGACCAGCATGAATGCGACGAACAGGATGCCGGTCACGACCAGTATCGGCGGCGCCGATAAGGCGTCGGCTATGAACCCGAAGCCCAGATTGCCGAACGCCATCACTCCCCCGGCGTGAAGTATGTAAAGGCTGGAGATCCTGCCCCGAATCCTGTCCGGCGCCAGCGTCTGCACGTACGTGTTGGCAAGCGCCATGAATGTGGCCTGCGTCGAGCCCATCGCTACGGCCGCGGCTGCCGCCATCGGGACGTTGAAGGTGACCGCCATTAGCAGAGGCGTCAATCCGCTGCCGATCCCGGTCAGGAACAGCAGTTGGCCCTTCGAGCGGTCGGAGCGGATGCCCGCGATTGTCACCGTGCCGGCCAGCGCCCCAATTCCGAAGCCCATGACCAGGTATCCGAGAGTGGAGCCGTCAACGGCTCCGAGTTCGTCTCGAGTGAATATCGGGAAGACGGACTCAAATGACATGGCAAGGGCGCAGTGGAACACAGTGATAATGATGAACAGCGCGATCATCTTGTGGCTGTATATGTACGCCAGGCCCTCGATCACGCTGCTCATCATGTTGTCGCCAGGGCGGCGCCTGCCCCTTGAGACGGTGCCCACGGTGGACATTACGAACGCGCCTATCAGATTGAACCCCGCGCTCATTATCAGCACGCCGCCTACGCCGACGATATCAATGGCCAGCAGGGGCGCGGCCACGAGCAGCCCCAGGAAGCGCGCGCCGTGGCGCGTGGCCGAGCTAAGCGTAATGGCGTTAAGCAGGTCTTCGCGCGGGACCTGGTTCGGGACCAGAGCCTGGATGGTCGGCTCTTGGATCGTGCGCAGGCAGCCGCTAAGGAACACCAGGACAGCGACATGCCAGAGCTCCACGACGCCAGTGACCGCGAGCACGGCGAGGACCACGCTTATCACGGTGGATGCCACGAAAGTCACCTGGGCGAGGGAACGCCGGTCGAACGTGTCCGCCATCAGCCCGCCGATGGGCGAGACAACCAAGTACGGCAGCATAGAGGCGAAAGTGATGATTCCGACCCAGCCGGAAGAATCCGACTTGTCCAGAACGAGCCAGGAGTTGGCCACGATCATCGTCCAGAGCGCGCACCCGGAGATCATGTAGGCGGTCCAGGTCGCGCGGTAATCGCGGTGACGGAACGCGGCCAAGTGCCTGATCCTGGGGGGCCTGCCCGAATCGACGGGCACCTGCCTCAACTCGCCTCCTCCGCTACTTGTCGGCGCTGCCAAGCATATGCGAGAGAACCGCCATTCTCACGTACAGGGAGTTTTCGGCCTGCCTGTAGAACGCCAGCCTGTCGTCAATGGTCGAGACTTCAAAGTCGCCGCTTCGCTGCATAGGGTCCAGCACCGGGCAGTCAGGCTTGAGCCTGGACATGAAGTCGGCGTCAAGGCGGAGGTTAAAGAGGTTTCTGGACTTCAGCAGTTGGGCGTGGGCTACAGTGCGCGGACCGTTGAGGTAGATTGCGTCGGCGATTGAAAGCGACTCGGCGCTGTCCAGCAACGTCATCGCGAGGCCGCGCTCGCGGCAGAACGACTCCACGGCGGGATCGACGCGCCCGCTGAAGGGCAGCAGGTCGATGGTGACGCCTTTGAACAGCGACAGCGCCATGAGCAGAGCGTTGACGTTTCGATGCTCCAGCCTGCCGACCACCGCCACCCGGAGGCCGTCGAGCCGACCGAGCTCACGGTGGAGGGTGTACACGTCTGTGAGCGCCTGTGTCGGATGATCAACGGCGCTGCCACCGTTTATCACGGGGATCGCGTCGGCCGCTGCAGCCGTCTCGACCACACCCGGAGCGCTACTGCGGAGCACAACCAGGTCTATGTGGAGGCTGGCCAGTATGTCGATGACGTTGTCTACGTAGTTGGCCGTGGTCACCGGAAAGAACTGGGATGCGTCTTCTGTGTGCAGCGCCTCCGCGCCGAGCATTCCAGCCGCCCTTTCGAAAGAGGTGCGAGTGACGAAGCTGGGCTCATAGAACAGGCAGTAGACGGCCTTTCCCCTGAGCGAGTTATCGTGCGAGTTGCTTGTTCGGTAGGCGTCGCACAAAGGAAAGAGGACTGTTTCGACCCAAGACCTGTCGAACTGTTGGGTAACGGTAAGGTGCCGCATTTATGCCTTTCGACGAATCCTCAATGCCAGGGCCACTTGCCCGGAAGCTGGAGATGCCGACGGCCAGTTTACAGGAACGTCCTCCGGCATAGCTACGACGGGGCCCCAAGTGCAGCATCCGAGACTTTGAGCTAAGCGCACGGCGATCGACTTATGAGTTGAGGAGGTCCAGAAGAAAGCAATTCGAAGGACCTCCAAGACCGCGGCCTTCCTTGACAGGCAGTCCGGCCATCCATAGGCTTAAATCAAAGCTAAGACGGAGACAGGCGCCGGGGTACCGTCCGCACAGCGAGTCCCATGCAGGTGAAAGGGGGCGCGGCTCGGCCCAGGGCGCATCACTCCCGAGTTGCGTGCAGGCCGAGTGCATGTGAGGCTCGGCCGTCCGAAAGCGTTGCCGCGCAAGTAGGGCACGTCGGCCCTGCCCGCCGTTAACCGGGCGCAGCGTTCCAAGTGAGCGCCTGTAACGAGTGTCCCGAGGACTTCGCCGAGGCCGTTCGAATCTTGGTGCGAGCCATCGGGGAACTAGGGTGGTACCGCGGCAGACCTGATAGTGGCGAATGCGTTTCAGGCTCCCGTCCCTGGAAAGGGACGGGAGTTTTGCTTTGCGGGGGAAAGGCAGACCCGGGCCAGGCCAGTGGAGGTACGAGAGGCGAATGACACAGGAGAGTGAGCAAGATCACTGGACGCACAGCATGTTCGTGGAACATGGTGTGCTGTACATGCCCTTTCTCGAGACCCGATGGGAACGGGCAGTCCAGGAGGTTGAACTCCTTGATGGACTTTTCCGTGAAGGCGGAGTGCCCTCCGGCGGGCGCGTGCTGGACCTGGCCTGCGGCGTGGGTCGCCACTCGATCGAGCTGGCGAAGATGGGTTACAGCGTGATGGGCGTCGACCTCTCGCCGGTGTTTATCAAGCGCGCTCGAGAACTGGCGGACGAGGCCGGAGTCGACGTGGAATTCGTCGTTGGCGACGCTCGCAGTGTAGGGGACCACCTAGCGCGATCCGATCCCTTCGATGCCACGATCAACATGTTCACGTCGCATGGGTACTACGGGCGTGACGAGGATGTCCGCATGTTCCGGCAGGCGCGCGACCTGTCCTCAGCCGGAGCATTGCTGGTGGTGAATGCCGCCAACCGTGACCGGTTTATGGGCGGCTTCGTGAAGGAGGGGTCTCAAGAGGCCGGAGGCAACCTCATCTGGGAGCACCGGCGGATGAATATGGTCACGTCTTCCATAGAAAACAGGTGGGAGTTCTTCAAGAAGCGCGGCGGCAACCTGGAGCTGCAGAACACGGTTGAGTTCACACTAAGGGCGTACAGCCTCCATGAGGTCATTGAACTACTGGGAGGGGCCGGTTGGAGGCATACAGACTCCTTTGGTATGGGAGCTGAAGTCAGGCTGGACGAGCCGACTCCCGCCGCCCATGGCTTGTGGGTTGTTGCGTCCGTGGGAACCGCAAGTGTGAGCGAAGGTTAGAGATCGGTGTAGCTACCACCGTGATAGAAGCTTTGAAATAGTGAAACCCTCATGAGGTCATAGTCATGTTCAGACCGGTCAACTCGAAAGTGGACTTCCCGGAACAGGAGAAGAAGACTCTCAAGTGGTGGGAGGACAACGACATCGTGCGGCGTTACATGCGGCGCAACGAGTCTTCCGACAGGAGGTTCTCATTTATAGACGGGCCGATTACGGCAAACAACCCTATGGGAGTCCACCACGCGTGGGGCCGGACGTACAAGGACCTGTTCCAGCGGTACAAGACGATGCTGGGCTACAGGCAGCGCTACCAGAACGGGTTCGACGGGCAAGGCCTGTGGATCGAGGTGGAGGTGGAGAAGGAGCTCAAGTTCGGATCCAAGCGCGACATCGAGGCATTCGGCATAGACCGGTTCGTGGAGCTGTGCAAGGAGAGGGTCCGCCGGTTCTCCAAGGTGCAGACGGACCAGTCGGTGCGTCTCGGATACTGGATGGACTGGGACAACTCCTACCACACGATGTCGGATGAGAACAACTACACGATCTGGCACTTTCTCAAGAAGTGCCACGAGCAGGGGTGGATTTACGAGGGGACCGATGTCATGCCCTGGTGCCCCCGCTGCGGTACGGGCCTTTCACAGCACGAAATTGTCACCGAGGGCTACCAGCAAGTGGTCCACCCTGGCCTGTTTGTGCGGCTGCCGCTGCTCGACCGTGAGAACGAGTCGATACTGATCTGGACGACGACGCCGTGGACGCTGCCCGGGAACATGGCGGCCGCCGTCCATCCAGACCTGCACTATCTTAAAGTGCGGGCCGGTAACGAGACGCTGTACGTCGCCAAGGCCTGCAGGGCCGTGATACGCGGGGAGTACAGCGTTTTGGAGGAACTGCCCGGCAAGGAATTGGTCGGTTTGCGGTACAGGGGGCCGTTCGAGGAGCTGCCGGTGCAGGAAGGCGCCGAACACCGTGTGGTTGAGTGGGACGAGGTCACCGAGAGCGAGGGCACGGGATTCGTGCACGTCGCGCCCGGGTCCGGCCAGGAGGACTTCGCCCTGGGTAACGCTCTAGGGCTGCCCGCTCTGGCTCCGCTGGACGAACACGGTGACTTCGTTGACGGCTTCGCCTGGCTGACCGGAATGAATGTGTACGAGGTAAACGATCCCATTTACGAGAGCCTCAAGGAAAAGGGCGTCCTGTACCACCTGGAGGAATACTCCCACCGGTACCCGTTCTGCTGGCGTTGCGACTCCGAGCTTGTCTTCAGGCTTGTCGACGAGTGGTTCATCTCGATGGACGGTCTGCGGGACCGGATTTCTGACGTGACCCGGCGCATAAAGTGGGTCCCACGGTTCGGCATGGAGCGGGAATTGGACTGGCTCAGGAACATGCGGGACTGGATGATCTCCAAGAAGCGCTACTGGGGCCTTGCGTTGCCGATCTTCAAGTGCGAGTGCGGTCACTTCGACGTCGTCGGAAGCGAGTCGGAGCTCAAAGAGCGCGCCGTCGAGGGATGGGAGGAGTTCGAGGGCCACTCGCCCCATCGCCCGTGGATAGACGCCGTTCGCATCGAGTGCCGGCAGTGCGGGTCGGCCGTACCCCGGATCAAGGACGTGGGCAACCCCTGGCTGGACGCCGGGATTGTGAGCTTCTCCACGCTCGGCTACAGGAACGACAGAGACTACTGGGCCGATTGGTACCCGGCGGACTGGATATCGGAGAGCTTTCCGGGCCAGTTCAGGAACTGGTTCTACTCGCTGCTCACCATGAGCACGGTCCTCGAGGACAGCGAGCCGTGCCGCTCAATCTTCAGCTACGCGATCATGCGCGATGAGAACGGCGAGGAGATGCACAAGAGCAAGGGCAACGCCATCATGTTCGAGGAGGCGGCCGACCGCATGGGCGTAGACACGATGCGGTGGATGTATGCGCGCCACAACCCGGCAGCCAACCTGAACTTCGGCTACGGGATAGCGGACGATGTGAGACGCAAGTTCATCATTCCGCTATGGAACGTGTACTCGTTCTTTGTCACGTACGCGAACATAGACCGCTTCTCTCCAGAGTCAGCCGGCGATCCGCCGCCGCATGGCGAAAGGCCTGAGCTGGACAGGTGGATCATTTCGGAACTTAACACGCTTATCGAGGACATGCGAGGAGCCCTCGACGGCCTGGAACCTGAGAGGGCTGCGCGTTCCGCCGAAGACTTCGTGGAGCGCCTCTCCAACTGGTACGTTCGACGCAGCCGGAGACGTTTCTGGAAGGCCGGGGTGGTTGGCGGGACCGACACCGACAGCGCGGCAGACGCCGACAAGCTGTCTGCCTACCACACGCTTTACGAGTGCCTTGTAACACTAAGCAAGCTCCTAGCGCCCGTGATCCCGTTCCTGGCCGAGGAGATGCACCAAAACCTAGTTGCGTCTACGGGAAGAGGTGAAGAGAGCGTGCACCTGGAGTCGTATCCTGAAGCGGACGCCTCCCGGATAGACGGGCGGCTCTCCGATGCGACGAGGCTGGCGATGCGGCTTTCCAGCCTCGGCAGGGCGGCAAGGAGCCAGGCATCGCTCAAAGTCCGGCAGCCCCTGGCCCGCGCGGTTGTTAAGGTTAGAGAGCGGGGAGAGTCCGAAATGCTCGCTGAGATAGCCGCGCAGATCAGAGACGAAATCAACGTCAAGGAGCTGTCGACAGCAGGGGACGAAGGCGAGATGCTCTCCTTCCATGTGCGGCCTAACCTGGCATTGCTCGGTCCCAAGTACGGTAGGGGAGTCCGGGAAATCACCTCCGCTCTGTCCGCGCTGGACCCCGCGGAGGTACATGCCGCCGTAGAGGCAGGGAGGTCCGTTGATGCGGGCGAGTTCACGATTGAGCCGGACGAGCTCCTGGTGGAATCGTCCGACAGGCCCGGCTACTCCGTGTCAGGCGACGCCGGATATATGGTGGCAGTTGAAACAGAAGTGTCGCCGGAGCTTGCTGCGGAGGGCCTTGCCCGAGAGGTTGTGCACCGAGTTCAGAACATGCGAAGGTCCGCCGGGTTCGACATCGCAGACCGGATAGTTACGTACTATGTTGCCTCGGAAGACGTCACATCCGTGATGGAGAGGCATGGGGACTACGTGCGCGGGGAGACGCTGTCCGAACAGCTGCTGGAGGCCACGCCTACGGAAGACTGCTACGAGGAGTCCCACACCATAGATGGGGAGGAGGTCGTCCTCGGTGTGGTCAGGACCTGATCAGGGAACCTGGCGTTCAGCCAACGTGACGGTTGCGTTCAGGCTTTCGTCACCCCTGTAGTACTCGATGGATACCTGATCGCCGGGCTCGTACGACCACAGCAGCATCAAGAACCTGGCGTTCGTGGGCGTCGGGATATCGTCCAGCTTCGTGATGACATCGCCCACGGCGATCCCCGCCTGGGCTGCCGGGCTGTCGGTCGACATGAGGGTTACGATGATCCCCTCGTCCACCGGTAGCTGCAGGTCGCTGGCGATAGCCGGCGTGACGTCAACGCTGTTGAGGCCGATAAGCGGCCTGACGACGTGGCCCTCTTCTATGAGTTTTTCAATGATCGGCTGGGCCTGAAGGGCGCTAACGGCAAACCCGATAGCCTGAGCCTCCTGGATAATAACAGTGTTGATGCCCACGACCTCGCCGTCCATGTTGACCAGGGGCCCTCCGCTGTTGCCCTCGTTGATCGCTGCGTCGGTCTGGATGAGGTCGAACAGCTCAACCTGGTGCTGCGTCTGAATCGTGCGGCCCTTTGCGCTGACTATGCCCACCGTCACGGAGGGGCCGCCCGGCAGCGCCAGGGCGTTGCCAACGGCCACCACCCAGTCCCCCACGCGCAGGCGCCGCGAGTCCGCGAACTCCACGGCCGGCAGGTCCTGGGCCTCGATCTTGAGCACCGCAAGGTCGCTTAACGCGTCCACGCCTACGACCAATGCGTCGTAAGTATCCCAGTTCGGGACATGGACCTTTATGTCGCGCGCGTTCTGTATCACATGGAGGTTAGTGACGATGTAACCATTGGGGCGCACAATTGTGCCAGTCGCGCCTCCCTGGTTCAGGTAGCTGAAGAAGAACCCCTGCTCCACTGATTCCACGGAAATGGAAACTACGGACGGACGAATAGCCTCGACGAGGTCCGAGATCGATGGAAGAGCCGCTAGGGGGAAAGAGGCCGGTGGAGAAGGCTCCGGCGTGGGTTCCGGATCGGCTCCGATTGTAGGCGCGACAGTCTCCGGTGCAGCGCCAAATTCCGGCTGCTCACCGTCGTTCCCGCACGCAACCCACAGCAACGCCGTGGTGGCGAAGATGAGGGTTATCGAAAGACTTCTACACCTAGCCCGCCGACGAAGATTCCACAACAACCCGAAGCCTAACTCGCGAGAGGCCATCCCAGACAATTCTGAACGCCTTCACGCTTTTGTCATTCTGAGCCGCCGCCGCGTACCTAGACGCGACCACGGCGCCGAACAGCATGATGATAGCCGAGACGTATACCCAGGTCAACAAGACCAGGACCGCGCCGATCGAACCGTACACGGCGTTGTACACCGCGATGTGGCTTATGTACCAGACGAATCCCCAGGTAACGATGTCGAAGCAAATGGAAGCCGCCAGGGCACACGGCCAGACCTGCCGCATTTCTAGACGGGTGTTGGGAAGATACCTGTACAGAACCAGGAACGTGAAGAACGAGAACACCGGCATCGTTAGCGGGGTCGTCAGGCGCAAAATGAAGTCACCTGCCAATTCGAAGTCGGGCGCCAGCGCCCCGACCACGTCTCGAGCCGCGCTGAACAGCGGGCCGGTAAACAGCACCATCATCACGAGCACGCCTGCCCCGCACACGAGCGACACGTCTATCACGCGTTCCTTCAAGAATGGACGAGTCCTGGTTATCCCCCAAGCGTTGTTGATGCCCTTTCGTATGGCGGCAAAGGCCGCGGTGGCCGCCCACAGGAGGCCCAGCACGCCGAACACACCGGTAATCGTGCGTGCACGCACGATGCCTTCTATTGTTTCGCTAATCAGCGCATTGGATACCGGAATGACTTCCGCTATGTCCATGGCTAGCTCAGCTCTGTCGAGTTCGTTTCCCAGGAAGAAACCGGCTATGGAGATTATGGCCAGGATCAGGGGAAACAGCGAGAAAAGCGTGTACAGGGCGATCGCGCCCGCAATGTACGGGCAGTTCTTATGAAGATAGTCGTTAAATACGTCGGCGCAGAAGAGCACCAGTCGTACGAAGTACATTTCGAATCCAGATAGTGCGCTGTGTGCTGCGGAAGCTGGCTGTTCAGCAATACTTCGGCGCCGCGCCGGAAGTATTGTTTTCCGCCTCCGGCCTGCGCACGTTGGTCCACAAACGGATGGTGATGGTAATCACACCTGGTTTTGCGAGTCAAGAATAAGAATAGGGTGGGGACGTGGTCAGGCCGGCAGGGCAGACTTCGCCAGCCGTAGAGAGCTGCGGCGACCTGACATACTCGACGCCGCTCCAATATAATCCCGGTAGTCTATGACGTGGCTGTACAGGAGCGGGCATGCCCATGATTACTGAGAGATTCTATGAACTTCACCCTGAGTCCGCGGAACTGTCTGCGACTTCTGAGGACATATTCCCGGGCGGCGTCACGCACGACGGCCGTAAGCTGAGCCCGTTCCGCGTTTACATGGACAGGGGCCTTGGTCCCAGGAAGTGGGACGTGGACGGCAACGAGTACATCGACTTCCGCACGGGACACGGCTCGATGATCCTCGGACAGGCCAACCCCGCCATCGTAAAGGCCGTTCAGGACCAGATGGAGAAGGGGACGCACCTCAGCGCTTCCACCGCCCTGGAGATGCGTTGGGGCTCTCTGGTGAAGCAGTTGGTGCCATGCGCGGAGAAGCTGCGTTTCCAGAGCTCCGGCACCGAGGCCGTCATGATGGGGATGCGTATGGCCCGGGCGTTCACCGGCAAGCAGAAGATCGTGAAGTTCGAGAACGCCTTCCACGGATGGGCAGACGGCCCTTTCGTGGGAGCGGCGGGAGACAACCCGCACAACGGAATCCCGGAGGCGGTGCGAGGGACGATGATCGTTGTTCCGTACGATCTAGCCGAATTGGAGAGGACGCTGGACGCCGAAGACGATGTGGCGGCCGTCGTCTTCCAGGGCGACGTGGTGATTCGCCCGTCGTTCATCGAAGGGCTGCGAGAGATTACGAGCCGGAAGGGAGTGCTGCTCTTCTTCGACGAGGTGGTGAGCGGATTCAGATGGGCAAGGGGTGGAATGCAGGACCGCTACGGCGTTACCCCTGACCTGTCCGCCATGGCCAAGATACTCGCCGGCGGCCTTCCGGGCGGAGCGATTGTGGGCAGGGCGGAGATCATAGACATGATCGCCCCCGGTAAGATCGCACATCCTGGAACGTTCAACGCCAACCCGCTCTCGGCGGCAGCGGGAGCGGCGGCACTACAGATTGTCGCCGACGAGCCAATCAATGAACGAGCCGACGCGCAGGCGCAACGGCTAAGAGACGGCCTCAACGACATGTTCACCAAGATAGAGACCCCCGGTTGCGCCTACGGAGTTTCTTCGATCGTGCACGTCAGGCTCGGCGTGGACCATGAATGCGACCGCGAGTTCTGCGAGATCGTGGGTTCGGGAAGGGCTGGCCTGAATGCGGAGGCCGCCTCGCTGCTGCAACTTGCCCTGATAAACGAAGGCGTGTGGGCCGGCCTTACCGGCATGATTCTCTCCGCTACGCACTCCGACGACGACGTGGACCGGACGGTGGAGGCGTACGAGGCCGCGATCATGCAAACGCGCGAGGAAGGCGCGATCTAGCGCAGCGAGCGAAGGCTCCACTGCCGTGCGGAGTGGCCGGGAGCTCCGTGCGCCGCGTTCACTTCGTCGCAGGGGCCGCCATGCTATAATTTGGCAGTTTACCTGAGAGGCTGAGGTATAGGCTTTGGTGTCAGAGCGTTCCAGAAAGTACGAGTTGGTGATGATAGTCAGCCCGGAGGCCAGCGAAGAAGAGGTCACCGCGGCGCAGGAGCGGGTGGACAGCTTGGTCCAGGACAGCGGGGGCGAAATGACGCACCACGAGGCGTGGGGGCTACGCAGGCTCGCGTATCCAATACGCAAGTTCCAGGAGGGCAGCTACCTGCTGTCGCGCTTTAACGCCAATCCTGCAACGGCGCTTGAAGTCGAACGGTCACTGAATGTGGACCAGGGAGTAATCCGCCACCTTGTGGTCAAGGTCTGACGGGCCGCCGGTAACCCGACACACCACACGAAGGAAGGACTAATGGCCGGACTAAATAAGATGACGGTTATCGGAAACCTCGGAACCGATCCCGAGATGCGTTACACCCCAAGTGGCGCCGCCGTTACTTCATTCAGAATTGCCGTAGGTAGGACTTACACAACATCGTCTGGAGAGAGGCGCGAAGAGACCGAGTGGTTCACAGTGAACGCCTGGAACCAGTTGGCAGAGGTGGTCAATCAATACCTTACCAAGGGCAGGCAGGTGTACGTTGAGGGCAGGCTGAGCAGTAGGACCTGGACGGGTCAGGACGGCCAACAGCGGTTCAGCAACGAGATCAGGGCTAACGAGATAGTCTTCTTGGGTAGCGGCGGGCCGTCTGAAGGCGGAGGCGACGACATGGCCGCGCCGCCCGGCCCGACGGACGACGATCTGCCCTGGTAGGGGCGGGAATCCGATCAGCGACCGGCTACGTTGAAATAGACAGGGGAGTTTGGAGGCGGCTGCGCCTCGCTCGCAAACGAGCACGGAAGGATAGATGACCACGGAGAACACCGAGACAACCAGCACCGAAACGGCCGCGCCTGCTGCAGTTCAGCCTGCGGCGCCGGCCGAGTCCGCCGCACAGCCGGCGGGGGCGACACAGGCGCCCATCGAACCTACCACGCAGCCGGCCGCAGCACCCGCTGGGGCCGCGCACCGGCCCTTCAGGCCTGACGCACGTCCCGGGGGCGGTTCGAGGCAGGGTGCGCCGTACAGGGACTCACGGTCTGGTCCTCGCGGAGGCGGCCGCAGGGGCCGCGGGCGATTCTATTCGCGCCGAAGGGTCTGCTCGTTCTGCGTAGACCATGTGACTACGATAGATTACAAGGACGTTTCTCCCATGCGCAGGTACGTCTCAGACATCTTCAAGATAGAAGGCCGCAGAAAGACCGGCACTTGCGCCAAGCATCAACGGGCGCTTGCGACAGCCATCAAGAGGGCACGACACCTCGCGTTGATCCCGTTCAGCCGCACAGGGGCTCTGGGCCAGCGGTTCCCGGGCTAGATTCGGAGACCGGAGCGGTCGTGGCGTTCGAGACGTGCCGATATTTGCGGAGTTGAGCAGTGGCAGCACAGAGGAGAATCCGTCGCCGCCGTACTTCCGGGGAAGACCCCAGAAGAGAAGCCGTAGATGAGGTCGGCCGCAGGCGAAGGACAAAGCTAGTAGCCATCGTGGCTGGGGGCTTCGCCCTCGTCCTTGCAGGCATCCTCATTGCCGGGTACGTCATCAACTTCGTCCTCCCTCCCAGAGAGGTTATGGTTCAAGTCAACGATGTGGTGTATACCCGCGGAGACCTTGTGAAGCTCGTGCGAGTCCAGCAGAGGGGTGCGGAGTTCCTCGGATTTCCACTGGAGACAGCCACCGAAGTGTTCAACGTGCTGCAGAATCTCGTTCAGCACGAGATCATGGTCCAGTCTGCCCCCAAGTTCGGCGTCACAGTTTCTGACCAGGAGTTGGACCAGCACATAAGAGAGTTGATCATGAGGCGGCGGAGCTCCGATCCGGAGCAGGAAGAGCGCGAATTCAGGGAGCTGTACAGCAGTTACCTGAACGCGATCCAACTGAGCGAGGAAGAATACCGCTCCTCCATTCGGCGTTCTCTGACCAGGGAAAGGCTCGTCCAGTTCATGAGCGAGTCTGTCCCTCGCGTATCAGAACAGGTCAGGGTGTACCGTGTTGTGATGCGGGAGGGCCAAGAGTTCGACATCATGGAGGAAAAGTACGAGTTTGCCACGGAACAGGCGTCTACCCCGGACGAGTTCATTGCGGCATTCAGAGAGATTGCCAGGGAGTTTTCGCAAGACAATCCGAACATAGTGCGAAAGAACGGCGAGATCGGATGGATGCCGAAAGGCATTTTTGAAGACTACGATGATGTTCTGTTCAGCCTGGAAGTCGGCCAACTGAGTGACCGTGTACCTGACTTCGACAATAGCGGGGTCTTCTACTATTTCATGGTTGGGGGCAAGGAAGAGGCGAGAGACCTCTCCCAGGAGCACTGGACCGAGCTCAAATCTAAGGCGCTCACTGACTGGGTCAACGAGCAGAGATCGGAGTTCGAGGTCTACTCGGCACTGAACAGCGATATCTACGATTGGGTGCTCCTGCAGCTTGGCTTCTCCGAGTCGCCAGAGATCGGTACCAAGTTGATCAGGCCTACAAATGAACGGTCTTTCCAAGGCTAGGCCTTGAGCACGCCCAGGGCTGTAGGCATAGGCCTTCTTGGACTCGGCGTCGTCGGCGGAGGCGTTGCCCGCGTTCTCAGCGACAAGTCGGAGCATCTTGCGTCTCTTGCGGGTGTAGAGGTCAGTCTCAGGCGGGCCCTGGTGCGCGACCCCTCAAAGCCAAGAGATGGCGCCGTACCGGCTGAGGTCGTCACGACAAATGCTAACGATGTGTTGGACGACCCGGGCATCGACGTGGTGGTGGAGGTCATGGGAGGTCGAAGTCCGGCCCGCGAGTACATACTCCGCGCGATTGCTTCCGGCAAGCATGTGGTAACCGCCAATAAGGAGGTCATGGCCAGCAGCGGCCCCGAAATCCTGGCGGCGGCGTCGGAGCGAGGTGTGCGCGTCCTGTTTGAGGCAAGCGTTGGCGGGGGAACGCCGATCATTTCACCGCTGGTGCGCGACCTTGCGGCCAACAGCGTCCGCACTATCCGCGCCATTATCAACGGGACGACGAACTACATACTGACGAGAATGGCAACCGACGGACTGGACTTCGAGGTCGCTCTGAAAGAGGCGCAGGAACTGGGATACGCCGAGGCCGATCCGGCCAACGACATCGAAGGAGTTGACGCCGCCTACAAGCTGGCGGTCCTGTCCACGCTGGCATTTCGAGCGTCCGTTCGTGACGTCGACGTCTACCACGAGGGGATCACGAAGCTGCAGGCGCGCGACTTTCAGTACGCCGGAGAGCTGGGATACTCGATCAAGCTGCTCGCCCTTGCCAGCCGTACGAGCAGCGGTGTGCATGCAAGGGTCCATCCGACAATGGTTCCTGCCGACGAGCTGATGGCCAAGGTGTCCGGCGTGTATAACTCGGTTGAGTTGGAGACCGATCTGGCGGGCCTGATTACGTTTCATGGCCGTGGGGCGGGCTCGTTGCCCACGGCAAGCGCAGTGCTGGGGGACGTAATGGACATCGTACGCGGGCTGGAGACGGGCACAGCGTCGCCGGTTGTCCCGCCCTCGTCCGACCTGCGTGTTCTGCCCTTTTCCGAGCTTGAAACCCGGTACTACCTGAGGCTGACCGTTGCCGACCGGCCCGGAGTGCTGGCGCAAATCGCCAGGATCCTGGGTGACTTGCGCATCAGCATCGACTCGGTGATCCAGAAGGGCTTTGACGAGACGGCCGGTCAGGCTGAGCTGGTACTCATGACGCACAAGGCCAACGAGGACGCCGTTCAGCGCGCGGTCAAGTCCATAGACGAACTTCAGGCGGTCCGCGGGATAGGCAACCTGATACGTGTGGAGGACTGGCCCCAGGGCTAAGCCTGGTCCGCCTCGAACAGCGCCTCGACGAACTCGCGCGGTTCGAACGCCGCGATGTCTTCAGGCGATTCACCGGTACCCACGTACAACACCGGCAGCCCAAGGTCGCGCGCGATGGCTACGACGATGCCGCCCTTGGAACTACCGTCCAGTTTTGCCAGGAACACGCCGTCGCACTGGACAGCTTCGGTGAACGATCGTGCCTGAATCAGGCCGTTCTGCCCGGTTGTGGCGTCAAGCGTAAGGAGCACGTTGAATGCCCAACCCTTCGCTTGCTGTTCGGCAATGCGATGGACTTTTCGGAGCTCCTGCATGAGGTTGAGTTTGTTCTGGAGTCGGCCCGCCGTGTCGATGATCGCAACGTCCGCCTTGCGTGCCCTGGCCGCCTGGATCGTGTCGAAGGCCACGGCCCCAGGGTCACCGCCGCTCCGGTGCGCGATAACATCAACGGCCAGCCGGCGCCCCCACTCCTGAAGCTGCTCGATGCCGGCCGCTCGAAACGTGTCGGCCGCGCCCAGGACCACCGACCGGCGAGCGCTCAGGTGTGCGTTGGCCAACTTGGCGATGCTGGTGGTCTTACCTGCTCCGTTTACTCCAACCACTAGGACAACGGCCGGTGTCTCGTCCATGTCCGGACAACGCTCGTCTTCGGTTGACACCAGGCAATCGCCTATTTCCTGCTTGAGCAGTTCGAGCGCGCCGTCCGCACCCTCAAGCGGGCCGCTAAGCGCTTTCTCACGGACGCGTTCTATCAGTTCCATAGCTGTGGACAGGCCGACGTCTGAGGATATCAACGCCTCCTCAAGACTTTCCCAGAGTTCTTCGTCTACGGGTTGGCCTCGGAACATGGAAGTGATCCGCCCGAACCACGCATGGCGCGTCTTCAGAGTGGCCTCCCGGGTCTTGGCTCCGCTTTCGCGTCTCAGGTATCTCATCGAAAGGGTCTCTCTAGGTTCAGAGTGCTGACTCGTCCCAAGTTTGGATTGAGTGAGGTTAGCACGTTGACGCCTCCAACAAGAACGCCCCGGCAATGCGGGACGTTCCTGGTACGTATTGGGACCATTGTCCCTGTTTTAACGCTGGAGTCGCCAGCCTAAGGGGCCGCTCAACTCCGGCGACATCAGACTATGGGAGGAAGGCGTGCCTCGACCGAATCGCGGCCTGATAGTCCCTCCTTGCTTCCTGAAGCGAGGGCAGTCCGTAAGTGCACCTGCGTTCCAGGTTCCTCAGGTAGTATTCGAAGTCCGATCCCAATCGGGAAAGCCGCCTGTTAAGTAGTTCGTTGAGCATCTCACCGGTCCTCTCTTGGTTAAGTTTTCGTCTGTTCCGTCGCTGCGAGTGTGACATCACATGTAATTGTGAGATGAGCATCATCATTGTGTGTAGCTATACAGTATGATGATTGCATTCGCTTTGTTGATATTGTGGTTCATGGAGGCGCCAATGGAACTTAGAGAGCTCAGAACTTTCTGCATGGCGGCCAAACTCAGAAGTATCTCGAAAGCAGCGGACAATCTGAACATAGGGCAGCCGACGGCTACTACACACATCAAGAAGCTGGAGTCGGAGCTCAATACCAAGCTGTTCGACCGGGTGAAGCGGCCAATCCAGTTGACCCTTGCCGGCGCCACGCTCTCGCAGTTGGCCGCGCCGTTGGTGGAGGGCATCGACGCCCTGGCCTCCAGAACGGCCATGGCGGAGGAAGAAGGACCGGTCGTAATCGCGGCCACACCAGACATCATTCCCCATACTCTTCTGCGCGTTGTGAGGGAGTTTCGGACTCGGTATCCCGAGGTGCGCCTCAGGATGCGGTCGGCGCTGCGAACCGAAGTGCTGGAACTCGTTGAAGAGGGCGAGGTGGACATGGGGTTCCTGGCCAGACCCGTGTTTGCGGCATCACTGGAGTTTCGCGGTCTCTTTCCGTACGAACGCGTGCTGATCGCCCCGCTGGGACATCCACTTCTTCGGGAGCCTGTGACGTCGCTCGAACAGATCGGCCGCTATCCATTGATCCTGCGTGGACGCCAGTCACACACTAGGGTGTTGCTCGAAACCGCGTTCAGGCGCAGGGGAATCAAGTATGACGTAATCGTGGAACTGGAAAACGTGGACATGATCAAGCGCTACGTCGCGATGAACATGGGAGTCTCCGTTGGGCCCAGGCTTGCTATCGAGCCTGACGACGAACGGATCCTGGGGATTGCCAGCCTCGCTGCCCTGTTACCGGTAGACCAAGGGGGCGTCGTTACTCTTGAGGGGAAGACCCTTTCGACGCCCGCCAAGAACTTCATAGAATTGGCGGAAGGCGTAATCGGCCGGAACCAGAGATGAGTCTTGGGGCACACGCAAGTCGAAGCTGAAGGAGAGCGGACGGCTAGTTGCGCACCCCAACCAGCTTGGCGGTTACAACGTAGCGGTGATCATACACAAGGGGTGGATAGCAGGTCACCAGTGTAATCTCGGCCTCGGTGGAGCGGGTCAGTTCCAACTGAGTTGGATGTACAACCGCGCCTGAGACTACTTGATACAGGAACTGGCCATCGGCGCTGTAAAGCTCAACGAAGATCGGATCGCCGTCTCGAATCAGCTTGCTGAGCGAGGGTAGCAACCGGAAGACGTTGCCCTCGCCTCTAATCGGGCTCTGCAGGTGTCCGAAGTACCACCCGTTGTGGTATTCTCCAGGGTTGGCGGTTCCGGGTATATGACCCACAATGTTCTTAGGTGTCTCATACGCTTGGCTATCGCCCAGGTCGATAATCCTAAGATTGGCCACAATTGCGTCCACATCGATGTCTGAGATTACCATGCGGCTAGCCTGCGCGTTCTCACGCTGTGCGTCGTTGGTTACCGTATAGGTTGCGGGCACGTAGCCCTCCGGGAGCAAATACCGCTCAAGCCTGTCGGTACCGGCCCACAATGGATCGCCCCAGTACTTGGGGTGAATGTCTGCGTCGGCATGTGACATCGCAAAACTTTCTATCTGGAAGAGGCCGCGGTTGGGAATTGCTTGTGCTGCGCCGTCTGCCGCTTCCTCGACACTGTCTGGCGTTTGCTGCGCTGCGTCTTCTGCCGTTTCGCCGATGCTGCTGGTAGGTTCCGGTGACTGGTCTGCGCTGTCCAGTATTTCCGAAGAAACTGTGGAAACGGCTAGGGGAGTGGCAACTGTGGTGAACGAAGGATTGGTGGTTAGGTTGGCAGAACCCTGGCTAGCGTCGACTTCCAATGCCGGGTCACCGTTACTGGCGGCCTGGATTATTGGGATGGTCTGAGCGGGAACGTCGTTGACCGTGATGGGCTCCACTTCGAAACTGAGGTCTTCGAAGCCCGTCCGCGCATAGTGCGCGTAGGCATAGTAACCGGCGACGCCGAGCAGCAAGACGAGGCCGATGGCAATCATTGCAGCGCCTATCGCGCGATGATTGCGCCAGACATGAAATCTTTCTGAGACGGCTTGCGGAAGTCTCATAGCGACAACGTACGGGCAACCTCCGCCGATCTGAAAACGTAGTCCGAGGCACGACAAGGCCTGCTCGAGAAATTATATCGCACAAGGGTCACCGAAGACCTTGCCGGAGAATCCTTCCCGGTGTCCGTTTCGGATTGACGTAGCGTACGAAAGGGAGGTTGTTCTGGCCTATTCGGCCCAACTCCCGGACGGAACTGCCGAGCGTCTCGCTGCTATCTCATTCGCGGCGTATGCATCTGTCCGCTTGAGATAGGTTCGTTTATGTAGACGTCGCCGTTGCGGATCTTGAGATTATATCCGCAGTCTGGGTTGCTACACACCCAAGCCTTGTAATGAATGGGGGCCCCCTGACTGCCGAAGTCAGAGAGGGGGAGCAAGCTTCCATCCGAGCAGGCCTTGCAGTCTGGGAAAGAGCCGTTTTCGTTCATTGCCACCGCTTTGTCCACCTCCCTGAAATAGAGGTGGGAGTATAACACCGGCAAAACTCAGGCAACAAGCCGAGGCTAGGCCGGCGACTCTCCTCCGCTTGTCAGAGGGGCGAATGCGAGCCGGTCGTACACGGCACCGCTCGGGGACAACGTGCTGCGCATCAGGCTCAGACTCTCGACGGCAAAACGGCCCTCCCCCTCAGGAACTATGGAATGCACATGGTCTAGCGCCGCCCGTACTGTCGACGCCGGCACATCTCGCCGGAACCGCCCGACGGAAACGTGCGGCCTGAAGTGAGTTCGTGAGTCCTCGGGAAAACCTGCAAGCTTCATCGAGCTCTCTACGGCATCACGCAGGAACGAGAGAGCGTCCACCTCGCCACCCAGGCCCACCCATAGCACGCGAGGACTTTTCCCTCCTGGATAGGTCCCGCCGCCAACCATATGCAGTCGAATCGGTGTGATGCCTTGCGTCGCCGCGGCGAGGGCGGAAGTGGCATTGGAAATCATGCCGTCCTGTACCTCGCCGAGGAACTTGATCGTTACATGCAGTCCGCGTGTGTGAACGGGCCGCAGCCCCGGTAGCCACGCATCGTACAGCGCGGCCAAACTGCGGGTGAGGTAGCGCGCGGCACCCTCAGGGATCTCGAGCGCCACGAATGCTCTCAACCTTGGCCTCGTACGTTTCTAAGGCCGTCTGAGAGGTGCCTGAGACGGATGAGCCAGTCAGCGATGTCTTGCAGCGAGTATGCTGCGTTTGCCGGGCTGGGACTCGGTACCAGGAAGACGCGGGAATCGCCTATCTGCCAACACTGGAGCCCGAAGGATACGCGGGATCGAGGCACTTCAGCGTACCTGGCATAGTTCCTGCACCCCAGCACGCCCAGAAAGCTAACGATTTTTGGTCTGTGCCGTTTGATCTTTTCTCTCAGCAGAGGTGTGGACCGGCGAAAGTCCGCCGACGTCAGGTCAGATGCACCCCGGGTGGGACGTTTGACGAGGTCCGTCATACCGATTCCGTATAGCAAGATTCGTTCGTCAGTCTCTGCAGACAACTCTTCACCAACCAGACCGGAGCGGTTGATTGCCGGCCAGAATCGGTTGCGAGGTGATGCGAAGTACCGCTCCGCAGCCGCCGAACGGATGCCGGGATTGATTCCAACGAAAACGATGTCGAGGCCGGGCCGGAGGTAATCTGGAAGAGTCTTCACTTCATACTTGCCGTGGGCATGGCCCAGTACGAGGGGATATGTTGTGAAGGACGCGCAGGAAAGGCCGGTTATCTTCCGGCGAGATAGTGGGCCATCGGTTTTACGTTATATCCTGTTGCCGCATCGGAAAGCGCCTCCACGGCCGCCCGAGCCGTGTCGGGAGACGTGAAGCATGGTATCCGGCATTCTACGGCCGCCCGGCGGATGTGAAAGCCGTCCTGCAATGTCTCGCGATCGCCGGTTACCGTGTTCACAACTGCATCGACCGTCCCATCCATAATGATGTCGACGACATTTGGATGGCCTTCGTTCAGCTTCTTGGGTACGGACTCAATTTGGATGCCCAGTCCTCTGATCATGGCGGCCGTGCCATCCGTGGCGTATAGGCGATATCCGGCCTCTGCCAGACCCTTTATGAGGGGGACTGAGCCGGCCTTGTCGCGGTCGGCTATGCTGAGCAGAATGGCGCCCTGAGCCGGCAGCATCATGTCCGCTGCCATCAGCGCCTTCGCGAGTGCGGGACCGAACTCGTAGTCAACGCCCATTGCCTCGCCGGTAGACTTCATCTCTGGGCCAAGGTAGGTATCGACGCCCTTAAGCTTGGACATGGAGAAGACAGGGGCCTTTACGCCGACCAACTTCTGGCGTTTCCACAGGCCGCCCTCGTATCCTTGGTCCCGGAGGCTGCGTCCAAGCATCGCGTTGATGGCAAGCCTGACCATTGGCACGCCGGTAAGCTTGGAGATGAAGGGTATCGTCCTGCTCGCACGGGGGTTTACTTCGATGACGTAAACGCTTGTCGGCTGCCTGGTAGCGTGAGAGCGTCCGTCGTTTGGACTTCTGTAAGACTCGCCGCCCACAAGTACGAACTGGATGTTCATCAGGCCGTGGACCTCGAGACCACGTCCAATCCGCGTGGTGTAGTTCACGATCGTATCCACCTCTTCCGATGACAGCGTAAGACCTGGGTAGATTGCCATTGAGTCTCCGCTGTGGACGCCGGCACGCTCCACATGTTCCATGATGCCCGGGATCAGCACGGTGTCCCCATCGCAGACGGCGTCGACTTCAACCTCGCGCCCTTCGAAATACTTGTCGATCAACACCTTGCGTCCCCCGCCGGCTTCGAACGCCATAGACATGTACTTCACCAACTCGGTGGCGTTCTGCACAATCTCCATGGCTCGGCCTCCCAGGACATAGCTGGGGCGTACAAGTATCGGGTAGCCGACTTCTTGAGCCACGTTCAGGGCCTGTTCCAGGTTGGAGACCGCCGCGCCGGGCGGGTTCGGGATGCCCACGCGGGCGAGGAATTCCTCGAACAAGTGCCTGTCCGAGGCCATATCGATGGTGCGGGCCGTGGACCCCAGTATCGGCATCCCGGCGAGATCCAGGGACTGCGAGAGGTTGATGGCAGTCTGCCCTCCGAACTGCACCATAGTGGGCGGGACCGCGAGGTTCTCCTGGTCCTGAGTGACGGCCTCGTTTTCCAGGACATCGCGCACGCTCTCCTCGTCAAGGGGTTCAAAGTAAAGCCGGTCACTTGTGTCGAAGTCGGTTGAGACCGTCTCCGGGTTGGAGTTGACGACTATGCTCCTCAGGCCTTCTTCTCTGAGCGCCCAGGCCGCGTGAACTGAGCAGTAGTCGAATTCGATGCCCTGGCCGATTCTGATGGGACCGCTGCCGATGACCACAGCCTTTCGACCTGCCATGGCCTCAGCCTCATTCTCCTCTTCGTACGTGCTGTAGTAGTAAGGCGTCTGCGCTTCAAACTCGGCGGCGCAGGTGTCAACCATCTTGTACACCGGCCGGATTCCCCACCTGCCCCTCAGTTCCCTTACCTCCTCTTTCGTTCGGTCTGTGAGCAACGCGACCTTCTCGTCAGAGAATCCCAAGCGCTTGGCTTCCACAAGAAGGCCCTCGTCGAGCGTGCCGTGGATAAGTTGCTTTTCCAAGTCGGTAATGTTCTTGAATGCGTGAGTGAACCATGGGTCCATACCTGTCAGGCGTGACATCTCCTCCGGCGACGCCCCCCTGCGAAGCCCGGACAGCACTGCCCAGAGCCGCTCGTCATGGGCATCAAGAGGCAGGCTTGAAGGTGAGTTGCCGTCGGACCAGCACGGATCCTCCCAGAGAATCGACCTGTTGGTGATTTCTAGCGACCGGACGGCCTTCTGTAGCGCCGCCTCGAAAGTTCGGCCGATGGCCATGACCTCGCCTGTTGCCTTCATCTGAGTGCCCAGGGAACGGTCCCCGTTGGGAAACTTATCGAACGGCCATCGAGGGATCTTGACGACGCAATAATCGAGCGCCGGTTCGAAGGAGGCCACGGTCTTTTGGGTGACTGCGTTCGGAATCTCGTCGAGCCGCCTGCCCACCGCGATCTTCGCTGCCACGCGCGCTATCGGGTAGCCGGTGGCTTTGCTTGCGAGGGCCGAGCTACGGCTCACCCTGGGATTCACCTCAATCACGTAGTAGGGGCTGTCCGCCTTGCCGCCTGGCAGAGAATCAGCCACGATGCGGTTGGGTTCCAGTGCAAACTGGATGTTGCAGCCGCCCTCAATCTTAAGTGCTCGAATGATCCGCAAGCTGGCCGACCTGAGCATCTGGTACTCCTTGTCGGACAGTGTTTGGCTCGGTGCGACCACGATGCTGTCCCCGGTGTGGATCCCCATCGGGTCGATGTTCTCCATGTTGCACACCGTGATGCAGTTGTCGGCACCGTCCCGCATCACCTCGTACTCCAGCTCCTTCCAGCCTGCGAGGGACTTCTCTATAAGGACCTGTCTGATCGGGCTGGCCGCGAGTCCGCCGGCGACTATCGCCTCGAACTCCTCCTCTGTGGCGGCGATGCCTCCGCCAGTGCCTCCGAGCGTGTACGCTGGGCGGACAACTAAGGGAAGTCCCAGCGATTCCAGAGCCTCCCTCGCGGACTCCATTGTGTTTACAGTCGCGCTTGGCGGAACCGGTTCGCCCAAGTCCAGTAACAGTTGGCGGAACAGGTCCCTGTCCTCGGCCTGCCGGATCGTTCGAAGCGGCGTTCCAAGGAGGCGAATGCCGTACCTGTCCAAGATGCCGGCATCCGCAAGCTCCACGGTGAGATTGAGGCCGGTCTGCCCTCCCAGCGTGGGAAGGATGCCATCAGGCCTCTCTGCGTCTATGACCCGCTCCAGCACCTCGACTTTTAGAGGCTCGATGTAGACGATGTCGGCAATTCCCTCGTCCGTCATGATCGTGGCGGGGTTGGAGTTGACGAGTACCGTGGTAACTCCCTCTTCTCTAAGAGACTTGCAGGCTTGAGTTCCGGCGTAATCGAACTCGGCGGCTTGCCCGATGATAATCGGCCCGGAGCCGATCACCAGGACCTTGGAGGGTTTGTCGGTCACTGCGAGTCCTCTTGGTGCCGTCTCAGGCCCGGCACTCGATTGAAGTCGCCATCGAGTGAGTAGACTGGCACGTCGTGCTCGAGCGCGAGAGCGGAGATGACCAAGTCGCCCATCGCCAACATGCGGCCTTCTTGTCTGAGCAGGTTATTCAACTCACCGGCCTTCACCCAAGTGTCCTGCCTAGTCGATAGGAACGGCAGGTGGATAAGGCGGCTGGCAAAGAACACGAGCTCGCTTTGCGCGCGCGCGCCCTGAATGACCTCTGTCAGCACTGGACCCACCATGAATACCCCGTCGTTGTCCAGCAGCCGATCGAGTTCTTTGCCCGCCGTAGAGTTGGGATCTCTCTGGAAGGCTATCCACACAGAGGAATCGGCGATCAGCAAGCTAACCGCTCCTAAGGCCGTCTAGGAATGCCTGCCGGCGCCGGTCCGCCTCACGCTGCTCCTCGCGCGTGTCTTCAATGAGATACCTTCCGGCCATCTCGCGGAGTTCTTTGATGCTGGTCCGGCGAACATAATCCTGCAATGCCTTGGTGACGGCCTTTGTCTTGCTACGTTCGCCAGTTGCCTCAACTACCCTATCCAGCAGTTCGCGGTCTATGTCCAGTGTGGTACGCATCTTCTTGCGATGCCTCCATAGAGCATCATATTCACGCATCACCATATGGCATACTGCCAGTCATGTAAAGCCAAAGCCCTCATCCCAAATCCCCCCTCCGTCATTCCGAGGGGAAGCCTGCCCTGAACCACGAATGGGGGGAGGCGTCCGGCCTCCCAAGCCGCTAAGTAGGGCTGTGGGATGAGTGCCTTGTTTCACCATAGAGCCGTACAGCCATGATTTTGGAAGCAGTTCAACACGCCGCTCGTCCCAACTAAGTGGGGGATTTGGGTCATACAGCTCTAGAGTTCCGCCAACATATCTATGAACCGGTCGAAGATGTAGCCGTTGTCGAGCGGCCCCGGCGACGCCTCCGAGTGGTACTGAATGCTCATAACAGGGAGGCTGGTGTGTACGATGCCCTCTACCGTCCCGTCGTTCAGGCTCACGTGGCTTACCCTCGCCTCCGCCGGCAGTCCGTCCGGATCGATGGCGTAGCCATGGTTCTGGGCCGTGATGTATACGCGGCCGGTCTCTTCGTCTCGCACCGGATGGTTGCCGCCCCTGTGCCCGAACTTCAGCTTGAACGTGTCCGCACCCAGCGCCCGTCCCAGCACCTGGTGGCCAAGGCAGATTCCCAGTATCGGAACGCGTCCAATGAGCGCCTTGGCCGTGGAAACGGAGTAGTCCAGCAGCTCAGGATCGCCGGGGCCCGGCGATAGCACTACTCCGTCCGGGTTGCGTTCCAGAATGTCATTGGCCGATGCCGCGGCAGGCATAGCTGCCACTTCGCAGCCCTTGCCAGTAAGTATGCGCATGATGTTGTATTTCACGCCCATATCCAGCACAAGGACCCGACGCCCGCTGACGGCTGGCGTGGCCAACGCATCCGAGTTCCAGTCATATGCCTTCTTGGTGCTGACGCTCGAGACGAAGTCCTGGTCCCCGTAACCCGGCAGTCTGCGTAGGCGTTCGAGCGCGCGCTTCGGCGCGCCCTCCCGCGTAATCATGCCCATCATCACGCCCCGGCTGCGCAGGCGGCGTGTGATCGCGCGGGTATCGACCCCTGACAAGCCGGGCACGCCCGCCGCCTCCAGGTACTCGTGAAGCGTCATGATGGACGTATTGTGGCTTGGGCGCAGCGAGTGCTCGCGCACCACGAACCCGGAGACCTGGATTCGTGACGACTCGTGGTCGGCGTCGTTGATCCCGTAGTTGCCGATTAGCGGGTACGTCGGCATGACGATCTGGCCGGCGTACGATGGGTCGGTCAGCATCTCTTGGTAGCCCGTCATCGACGTGTTGAAGACCACCTCGCCATACCCTTCGCAATCGGCACCGAACGCGAGTCCCTTGTAGACTGAGCCGTCTTCAAGGACCAGGCACGTGGTGTCCTTCATACTTCGGCTGTCACGCGTTTCAGACTGTTTGCTTCATCCGCATACACAACCTCGCCGCCGAACACAGTGGCCACCACGCGGCCCTTCAGCGCGGCGCCCTCCAGCGGCGTGTTCTTGCCCTTCGACGCGAACTCGGCGGTGTCGACGGTCCACTCGGCATCGGGGTCCAGTATGACCACGTCCGCTGGCGAGCCGGGGCGCAGCGTCCCCAACTCGCGGTCAAGGAACTGCGCAGGCGCGCTTGTAAGCTTCTCGATCAACAGTGTGAGATCGATGTCGCCAGAGTGCACGAGCGACATGAGCGAGCCGAGCGCCGTCTCCAGCACACTGATTCCGAACGCCGCCTCGTCCACGGTGGTCATCTTGTCGATGGCGTTGTGCGGCGCGTGATCCGTGGCGATGAAGTCGATCGTGCCATCTTTGAGGCCCTCGATCAGCGCGGCTACGTCACAGGGGCCTCGCAGGGGAGGGTTGACCTTGGCGTTGGGGTCGTACGCCATCCGTGTCAGCGGAGCGTATCGCGAGCCCTCGGCTGTCATGCCCATCACCGCCTCGTCGGTAAGGGTGAGGTGGTGCGGTGTTACCTCACACGTGACGTTGAGCCCGCGGTCCTTTGCCCTCTTCACGTGGTCCAGCGAGCTAGCAGTGCTTACGTGGGCAACGTGCAGCCGGCCGCCGGTCAGTCCGGCGAGCGCGATATCCCTGGCCACCATTACATCCTCGGCCGAACCGGGCACGCCCTTGATGCCCAGCCGGTTCGACACCCATCCTTCGTTGATGGAGCCTCCCTTGGAAAGTTCATGCACCTCGCAGTGATTGATGATGGGCAGGTCCAACGCGGAGCTGTAACTGAGGGCCTGCCTCATCAGGTTTGAGTCGGAGACCGGCATTCCGTCGTCGCTGAAACCAATAGCGCCGGCCTCCGCCAGCTCGGCCATCTCGGCGAGGCCGGCTCCCTTTCCTCCTGCCGTCACGCATCCGATCGGAAGGACGCGCACCGCGCCCTCCTTAGCCGCCCGGTCCAGTACGAACTCAATCGCGGCCCGCGAGTCCAGTGGCGGATTTGTGTTCGGCATGGCGCACACCGTGGTGAACCCGCCCCGCGCGGCGGCCCGCGTTCCAGTGGCGATGGTCTCCTTGTACTCAAGTCCGGGTTCCCTGAGGTGGCAGTGCAGGTCCACGAATCCGGGACAGACTATCCGTCCGTTCGCTTCCAGCACAATTGCGCCTTCGCTCGCCGGCAAATTCCTGCCAACCGCTCTTACAATGCCGTCCTCCAGCAGCACGTCGGCCGTGCCGTCGATACCCTGCGAGGGATCTATGACTCTGCCGCCTGCTATTAGCACGGGTCTGACATTGCTTGCGGGCGCAGGTCTCATTCGCTGTCCTCCGAACGACGCCGAGGCGCGGCAAGGGCAGTCAGTATGGACATCCGAACCGACACGCCGTTGGTGACCTGCTCTTCGATAAGCGAACTCACGCCGTGCGCCACCTCCGGATCAATCTCCACTCCTTCGTTCATCGGCCCCGGGTGCATCACCAGCGCTCCGGCCTTCGCCGACTCCAGACGTCTGGCATTGATCCCATACCGTTGGGAGTACTCGCGCAGGCTCGGAAGGTGGCCTGCTTCCTGCCGCTCCCTCTGCAGACGCAGGGCCATTACGATGTCGGCGCCTTCTAACGCGCGCTCAAGGTCAGTCTCCACCTTGACCGATGCGAATGGGTGGTCTTCTACCCGCTGCCGTTCAGGAGCAAAATCCACCGGCAGCAGGGTGGGTGGAGCGCATACCACAACATCCGCGCCCATCTTCGTCAGACCCCAGAGGTTTGACCTCGCCACGCGGCTGTGGGCGATGTCTCCCACGATGACGGCCTTCAGGCCTTCGATGCGGCCGAAGCGCCTGCGAATGGTATAGAGGTCGAGTAGCGCCTGGGTCGGGTGGGCGTGAGCACCGTCTCCTGCGTTTACAATCGAGGCGTCGAGGTGACGGGCCAGCAGGTACGGTGCTCCTGCGTGGGGATGGCGAATCACAATTACGTCGGCCCTCATGGCTTGGAGAGTCAGCGCGGTGTTGTACAGAGACTCGCCCTTTTCCATACTGGTGCCGTTCCCGGAAAGGTTGATCACGTCTGCGCTCAGTATCTTGCCCGCCTGTTCAAAGGAGACGCGCGTACGTGTGCTGGCCTCCACAAACAAGGTGAGAACGCTCTTCCCCCGAAGGGTAGGCACTTTCTTGATGTCCCTGTTAAGCACCTCGGACATAGCTTCGGCGTCGTCCAGGACGTCCTCGATTTCGCGCCGGGTGTAGTCGTCAAGGTCAAGAACGTGCCTGCGAGGTCTCTGATGGGCTCGGACGCCTTCTGCGTAAGACCGCGTCGTTGGGGCAGCGGCGCGCATTACTGTGCCCTCCCTGTGACAAGGTCCACACGGTCGAAGCCGTCCGTCTCATGAACGTGCACGTCAACCTCTTCGTCGGCGCGTGTTGGAATGTTCTTACCGACAAAGTCAGGCCGGATCGGCAGTTCGCGGCGGCCGCGGTCCACCAGGACGGCCAGCCTGATTTCATTGGGACGGCCAAAGTCCATGAGCGCGTCCATTGCTGCCCGGATAGACCTTCCGGTGTAGAGCACGTCGTCCACAAGAACGATCCGCTTGCCGTCGATATCCACGGGAATGTCAGTGGGCTTCACCACCGGGCGGGCGCCTGACGCGATGTCGTCTCTGTAAAGACCTATGTCAAGGGAGCCGACGGGCGGACGGCTCTGTTCGAACTCTCCGATGATTCTCGAGATACGTTCGGCCAGCGGCACGCCCCGCGTATGCATGCCGACAAGCATCAGGCCATCGACGCCGCTGTTGCGCTCGACTACCTCGTGAGCGATTCGGACCAGCGAGCGGCGCATGTCCTCGGTGGTGAGGATCACACGGTTTGCGGACATGCCACTTTCTTAGCTCTGAGTATCAGCACCAAAACAAAACCCCCTGCCTTTACTGGCAAGGGGCTTCACTCTTCTCCGTGCGTCTCTCGTCGCTGCGGTGCCGCTTCGGCTACCTGCCCTTGCCAGCCTCTCCGGACTGATTTAAAGGTTTGCCGAAACAGTATATTCTTGTTTGAGTGACATGATACCCGATTGGTCTAATGCCCTTCAACACTGCCTACCCAGCCTGCGTCTGCGGCTTGATCTCGCTCCACCAAAGTTGCTTTTCGGTCACCTCGGCCGCCCTTCTCTTTACGTCCCGTCAGATGTGTCAGCGACCTGAACAATGGACGTGTTCTCCTGTCCAGCCCCTGTTTCGCCTGGGACCATGCACTCCTTCTCTCTTACACATTTAACGTTTCGCCAACTTCAGCCTTTGGGCGGGTGTTGACGGCGTAGCGCACTCGCACGTAGAATATCGGGTCGGTATGGCTAGTAGCCGGACCGTCTGGCATTACTAGCCTGCCTGCTTGCTAGAAGCGGATCGGCAGGTAGTAACGGCGGTGCAATCTGTGCGGCAACTGGGCCCCAGTGGCGCAATTGGCAGCGCAGCCGATTTGTAATCGGCAGGTTAGCGGGTTCGAATCCCCTCTGGGGCTTTCTAAGGATCGGCTCAGCCGGCCGTCTGGACAGTGAAAACCGGTGTGCTAAACTTACGGTGCGGAATCCCGGAGGGGTGGGTGAGTGGTTAAAACCACCAGACTGTAAATCTGGCGTCCTGACGGGCTACGCAGGTTCGAATCCTGCCCCCTCCACCAGAAGAGGCAAACAATAACAAATTAAGCCCACATAGCTCAGTAGGCAGAGCGCGTTCTTGGTAAGAACGAGGTCAGCAGTTCGAGTCTGCTTGTGGGCTCCATACACTGGAGGATAGCTAGTTGGCAAAACAGAAGTTTGACAGGACCAAACCGCATGTGAACGTTGGGACCATCGGCCACGTCGATCACGGGAAGACCACGTTGACGGCGGCCATCACGCAGGTCCTTAGCAAGGCAGGGCTGGCCGACTACCGCCCGTTCGATAGCATCGACAATGCGCCTGAAGAGAAGGCCCGCGGTGTCACGATCGCCATTCAGCATGTTGAGTACGAGAGCGATACTCGACACTACGCCCACGTGGACTGCCCGGGCCACGCCGACTACATCAAGAACATGATAACCGGCGCGGCACAGATGGACGGCGCGATTCTGGTGGTAAGTGCTCCGGACGGCCCCATGCCTCAGACTCGGGAGCATATCCTGCTGGCACGTCAGGTTGAAGTGCCCGCGATGGTTGTTGCGCTGAACAAAGTGGACGCGATGGACGACGAGGAATTGCTGCAGCTCGTTGAACTGGAGCTTAGGGACTTGCTTTCGGAGTATGGCTTCCCAGGAGAAGACATTCCCATCGTGCGAGTCAGCGCACTACAGGCCCTGGAAGAAGGGGGAGAAGGTCCGGCTGCCGAAGGCATCAAGGAACTCATGCAGGCGGTGGACGACTACATCCCCATCCCTGATCGCCCCAGAGACCAGGCGTTTCTGATGCCCATCGAGGATGTGTTCGGAATCAAGGGCCGGGGCACCGTTGTGACCGGACGCGTCGAGCGGGGCATGATCGGAGTCGGTCAACACATCGAGATCGTGGGAATCAAGGACACCACCACCACCACTGTTACGGGCGTGGAGATGTTCCACAAGACCCTGGATGAAGGCGAGCCCGGCGATGCCGTCGGTGTCCTCCTGAGGGGCGTTGACCGTGAGGGTGTCGAGCGCGGCCAGGTCTTGGCTGCGCCTGGTAGCATTACGCCCCACACGGAAGCGAAGGCTCAGGTGTATGTCCTCAGCAGGAACGAGGGTGGGCGTCACACTCCGTTCTTCGATGGATACAAGCCGCAGTTCTACATCCGCACTACGGACGTTACCGGCGAGATCCGGTTGCCCGAGGGGGTAGAGATGGTGATGCCAGGCGATAACATAGAGATGACCGTGAAGCTCATCATGCCGGTAGCCATGGATGAGCAGCTGCGATTCGCGGTCCGCGAAGGCGGCCGGACCGTGGGCTCCGGCGTGATCACGGAGATCATCAACTAGCACCACGAAATCAATTGGAAGCGCGTACAGTCCGCTTGGCGCGGGCTGTACGTTGAACGAGGAATCGCCGAATGGCAAAACGCTCCGCTGTTAGAACATTGATTACCCTTGCGTGTCCAGACTGCAGGGAGCGGACGTATGAGACGGAAAAGAACCGCCGTAATGATCCTCAACGCGTTGAGGCTCGCAAGTACTGCCCCAGGTGCCGTGTACACACGCTGCATAGAGAGGTCCGCTAAAGACAATGGGTCGCAGCGCAAGAGGTAATCCCGGGCCCGGCGCCCGCTCGACAGCGACCGAAGTTAGGCGAGGTTTCAGTACACGCTTCCTCACGGAGGTTGTCGGTGAATTGAGGCGCGTAACCTGGCCGAGCCGGGAAGAGGCCATGAGGCTCACTCTCATGGTCATTGCCGTCTCAGCGGTGATTGGGCTGTTCTTGGGGCTGATAGACATGGGGTTCGCACGATTGTTAAACGTAATCTTGGGGAACTGATTTAATTGGCTGTAACTAAACGCGCGGAAAAACAGGAAGCGGAGTGGTACATAATACATGCGTATGCCGGACATGAGATGCGCGTGAAGCAGAGCCTTGATCAACGCGTCACGACTATGGACATGAAGCACAAAATTTTCGACGTAGTCGTGCCGACTGAGGAAGAGGTGGAGATTAAGGGCGGGGAGAGGAAGCAAAGGCCCCGCCAGATATTTCCAGGCTACATTCTGATCCACATGGTCATGGATGAAGAGAGTTGGCACGTGGTCCGCGACACACCTGGCGTCACAGGCTTTGTCACCACTGAAGACGAGACGGAGCGCCGTCCGAAGCCGGTCCCCCTTGAGCAGAAAGAAGTTGACAACATTCTCAACCTGATACAGTCGCATGAACCTAGGGTTCGCGTGGGCTTCGCCAAGGGAGAAACCGTAAGAATTACGGACGGTCCGTTTGTGGACTTTATGGGCGGTGTCGACGAGGTGTTTCCGGAAAGGTCCAAGGTCCGGGTTCTCGTTTCATTCTTCGGCCGGGAGACGCCGGTTGAGTTGGACTTCCTCCAAGTTGAACGCGTGTAGTACCGTGCCAGCGTAACTTCCTACAACTTCCATAGAAGGCAGAGACATCCCAGTTGGCTAAGAAAGTAATGACGGTCATTAAACTCCAGATTGCGGCGGGCAAAGCCACGCCGGCGCCGCCTGTCGGCCCTGCGCTTGGTCAGCACGGCGTCAATATCATGCAGTTCGTGAAGGAATACAACGAACGGACCGCCTCGCAGGCCGGGAACATCGTCCCTGTGTCGCTGACTGTCTTCCAGGACCGGTCGTTCAGTTTCGAGATCAAGACTCCCCCTGCCTCGGATCTCCTGAGAAAGGCGGCGGGTGTGGAGAAGGGGAGCGGCAGTCCTAGGAACGAAAAGATAGCCACTTTGCCCCAGTCAACGATACGAGCCATCGCGGAACAGAAGCTTCGCGACCTCAACGCCGCCGATGTAGACGGAGCCATGCGCATCATTGAAGGCACCGCCCGGAGCATGGGCATTCAGATAGACGTGGACGCCTAGGAGGGCTTCATAAGTGGCAAAGCACGGTAAGAGATACGCGGGCGCCCGGAGCCTGGTCACCGAGGACAGAGAGTACCTGCCCGAGGAAGCGGTCGCGCTCGCCAAAGAGACCGCTACGGCAAACTTCGATGAGACGGTAGAGTTGCACATTCGCACAGGCTGCGACCCGCGCCACGCGGACCAGTTGGTTCGTGGCGTGGCGGTGCTTCCCCACGGCGTGGGCAAACCGCTCCGCGTCATGGCGTTCGTGCAGGGAGAGACAGTCTCTCTAGCCAGGGATGCCGGCGCCGACTACATTGGCGATGATGAAATCATCAAGAGGATTGAAGGCGGCTGGACAGACTTCGATGTCTCCGTGGCTACTCCCGATATGATGGGGAAAATCGGCCGGCTAGGCAGAGTGCTTGGGCGCCGAGGCCTAATGCCTAATCCCCGTATCGGCACAGTTGTGCCGGCGGAGGACGTGCCCCGTGCCATTCAGGAAGCCAAGAAAGGGAGAGTCGAATACAGGCTGGACCGTACGGCTCTGATCCACTGTCCGATTGGGCGCGCTAGCTTTGAAGATGAACAGCTAATGGACAACATGACTATGCTCATGGACAACATCGTGAGAGCGCGTCCTAGCGGCGTGAAGGGGCAATTCATTCGCTCCGCGTTCCTCACCACCACAATGGGCCCGAGCATCCAGATGGACGTGACCGCCGCCACGGCTCTCAAGGTGGAGTAGAGTCACGGGTAAAGCTGGGACGTACTTGCAAGGAGAGGTGCGTCGAGGAGGTAAGCCATGCCGTTGTTGTTCTGGTTCGCACCTGAAGATACACCAAACTTTGTTGTCTGAAGGTTCATCTAAATGAACCCAAGCTGTTTGAGGCTATCGGTGAAGGGGCGACTACTAGACTTCTCTATACAGAATAATCTTGGGATTATCTCCGGGGATGATGGGAAGCGCTATTCATTTGTAGGGTCTGAGTGGCGGGCTTTGAGTACGCCATCTGCTGGCATGATCGTTGACTTCGAGGTGCGGGGTTCAGATGCCGACAACGTCTACGTTGACCCAGCCAGTGCTGTTCTAGAAGGCTCCAAAAGCAAAGTCGCTGCGGGTGTGATTGCGGTCTTGTTGGGCGGCTTGGGCATGCATAAGTTTTATCTGAACTACACAAGTCAGGGGCTGACACTGCTATCACTTACAATTGTAGGTGCCATCCTTTCCATAGTCTTCATAGGATTTGTCTTTTTGCTGGCAGCTTGGGTAACAGGCCTGGTAGAGGGTATAATCTACCTGTCAAAGTCTGACGAAGACTTTCATCGGACGTACGTTGTGGGCAAACAGCCCTAGGTTTGATTGTAGCTAGAGGAGTCGTAACATCTGGGGAGTTGATCATTTGGATGGTTGTTGGATCTAGTAGCCAATCAAGTGGAACTTCAATAACAGAATAATTTCTAGCCGCAGACAGCGGGCTCCGCTTACAGGGATTAAAATTCCAGCCCGCCTAGGCCGGCGCTGCTAGGCGCAGTAGCCATCCTGTCTCAACAGGCCCTGAGTCTGCGGCTCAGGGTTTTTTCTTGAGGAAATATTATGCCGACAGAGAAGAAAATACAGAGCGTAGAGAGAATCAAGGGCTGGTTACGGAACGCGACGATTGTCATTGCGACCGACCCGACAGGCATGGGCGTTAGCGAGATGACCGAACTACGCCGCACCCTCCGCGACAAGGGCATCGAGTACCGTATGGTCAAGAACAGGCTGGCGCATCTCGCAGCAGATGCCGCAGGCACCCCGTGGGTCAAGGAGATAGTCGAGGGACCTACCGGAATCGTACTTGGGTATGACGATGCTTCTGAGCCCGCCAGAGTGCTCGACGGATTCATCAGAGCCAATCGCAGTCCATTAGCTGTCAAGAAGGCGGCCTACGAAGGCCGGATCCTTTCGCCTGAGCAGGTCAATACTCTCGCTACGCTGCCCAGCAGAGATGTGCTCATCGCTCAACTCATGGGGCAGTTGAACGCTCCGATTCAGGGCTTGGCTGGTGTGCTCAATGGTCCTGTCGGCGGGTTTGCACGCGTCCTGCAGGGCCTTGCGGACCAGCGGGCACAGCCGCAGGAAGCGTGATCCATACTCGACGCATGATCCGTTCGAAGACCTTTCGAACGACAGTCTGAACGATTAGGACAGTACTGAAAAGACAGGAGATAGTAGACATGACTACGACTAAGGACGACATTATGACCGCCATCAAGGAGATGTCTGTCATGGACTTGGCAGAGCTCGTTAAGGAGCTCGAAGACACGTTCGGCGTCAGCGCGGCCGCGCCGGTAGCGATGGCCGCGATGCCCGGCGTAGCCGGTCCGGGAGCGGATGGTGCGGAGGCGGAGGAGGAGAAGACAGAGTTTACGGTGACCCTCAAGGAGATCGGGGCCAACAAGATCAACGTGATCAAGGCTGTCCGTGCGATAACGCCGCTCGGCCTGAAGGAGGCCAAGGAGCTTGTGGAGAGCGCTCCCACAGCGATCAAGGAAGAGGTTCCCCAGGACGAGGCGAACGAAGCCAAGGTGAAGCTGGAGGAGGCCGGCGCCACCGTCGAGGTGGCATAAGCCAAGGGCGCTCCGCCGTCAGCGGCGGCGCAGCCTTACTCCGTCAGCAGCGTCTCACACAGGTGAGCGCAGTCGACTAGGTCGGGAATCGTGACGAACTCGCGTACCGTGTGCATCCCGGTGTCCGCCATGCCGACAACGACAGAACTGATGCCCCGGAGGCGGAAGACATTGCCGTCCGTTCCGCCTCCGGACGGCAGCATCGTGGGGACAAGGCCCAGCTTCCCAAGCGCTTCCTTCACCAGCTGAGTCGCAGGATCATCGTCCGTAAGCGTGTACGTTTCAAACTCAGTGTGGATGTGGTCGTCGATGACTCCCTCCGGGAACGCCTCCCGCACGCTGTCCAGGACTTCTTGGATTTGAAGCCGAATGCCGTCTAGGGTTTCGATGTTCCTCGAACGGAACTCGCCCCGGACGACGGCGTTCTCCGGCACAGCATTTCTCACGGAACCGCCCTCAATGGTACCTACGTTAAAGGTGGTCTCGTCATCCAGACGTCCCTGCGGCAGCCGGGTCAGTATCTCGGCCGCCATGCGTATTGCTGAAAGTCCCTTTTCCGGCTCGACGCCCGCGTGCGCCGCACGTCCGGTGATCTCTATGTCAAATCCCACGTAAGTTGGGCTCGCGGACGTGATTCGGCTGCACGGGCCCTCGCCGTCGAAGATTATGGCCTCCTGTGCCTTGATGGCTGAAAAGTCCAGGTTCCGGGCTCCGACTAGGCCGATCTCCTCCTCCCGCGTAAACGCGACCTCCACGGCACGGTGTTCCCGTCCGTCCTCCTTGACCGATTCCAGCGCCTCCAGAATCGCCGCCAGCCCAGCCTTGCAGTCGCCCCCAATGATCGTGGTGCCGTCAGACGCGATGCGGTCCCCGTCGACGGAAGGCTTGACCCCTCGACCCGGCTCCACGGTGTCCATGTGGGCGGACATCAGGATCGGCTCATCCCGGCCGTCGTTTGCAATGACGTTGCCGTAGTCGTCCCGGAACGTATTGAGTCCGAGTCCTTCCAGCCGTTCCATCAGATGGAGCGCGATCTCCTCCTCTTCGCTTGAAACGGAGTCGATGCGGGCAAGGTCGCAGAACGTGCGCACGAGCCGGTCTCGGTTGATCATGTGAGTCTCCTTGATTCAGTACTATGGGGCGTGGTTGCCGAATTGTAAGATTGCTTCGAACGGCACGGCAACCCCACGCTGCCGAGGCTCCGCCCGTTTCGCGCTCTGGCCGAATCAGATGACCGGCAGTTAAACTAGCTGTAGGCCCTCATTCATACCCATCGCCAGGGGCTGAGGATCTTCTATTTGTCCGAAAAAGACGCGACCTCTTACTCCACGCAGATACGGGACTTGCCTCTTTCCGTGCGCCCCCGCGAGCGTCTACGTGAAGTGGGTCCTTCCGCGCTCAGCGACTCGGAGCTGCTGGCGATCCTGCTGAGCACCGGCCGCAAGGGCAAGAGCGTGCTGGAGGTCGCCAATAACATGGTGGCCAGGGGTGGGGGATTGAGTGGACTGGCCGGCGCTTCGCACGCGGAGCTATGTGAATTCGATAGCGTCGGAGACGCCAAGGCCTGCACGATCCTCTCCGCGTTGGAGCTGGGCAAGCGCGCCCTTGCGCTTCGCAAGGACAGCCGTTTAAGAATCGGCTCTCCCGTGGACGTCTACAACTTGCTTGGCACGGAAATGGCCTTCATGGACCAGGAACGTCTCAAGGTCCTGTTGCTGAACACAAAGAATGAAGTATTGAGCGTGTCCGAGGTATACAAGGGCACAGTGGACTCATCACTGGTCAGAGTGTCCGAGGTGCTGAGACCGGCAATTCGGGAAAACTGTCCATCCATAATCATAGTTCACAATCACCCTTCCGGAGATCCCGCCCCAAGCGCCGAAGACGTCTCGATCACGCGCCGAATCAAGGAGGGCGGGGACACTATGGACATCAACCTGTTGGACCACGTTGTGATCGGCATGGGGACATTTGTGAGCATGAAAGACAGGGGCCTTGGCTTTGACTAAAGACCTACTCGAAATGACCGACCCGGCACAGCCAAAGGAGGAATGACGTATGTCAGTTGTGGACGGACCCCTCGGGGAGATAGCAAGCGTTGTGCTGTTCGAAAACGAAGCAGTCCGCATCTGGAATCTTATTGTGGATCCCGGTGAGAGCAGCGACTGGCACTTCCACGAGAATGACTACGTGACCGTGGTGCTGGAAGGCGGCGGCTTGACCGTCGAGTACGACGACGGGTCCCGTGAGGACGGCTCCGCTGCCGTGGGCGACTGGCGCTTCCACGGAGAGCACAGGACCCACCGCGTGCACAACCCCACAGACACCACGTACAAGAACCTGCTCATCGAGCTCAAGTCCTGAGCACGCTACTCCAAACCGGAGGCCAACAAATGAACATAATCGTCATGGGGACCGGAGGTGTCGGCGGCTACTACGGCGGCCTGCTGGCGCGTGCAGGCGAGGACGTGACGTTCGTCGCGCGCGGCGAGCACCTCGATGCCATCCGAGAGCGCGGCCTGCACGTCCGCAGCCGGTCGTCCGGCGAGTTCACGGTAAAGGCGAAGGCCGCGGCCGCGCTGGACGGCGTTGAGCCCGCCGACCTAATAGTCTATTGCGTCAAAGGCTACGACAACGATGTAGCCATAGACCTCATCCGGCCCGCCGTAGGCCCGGACACCGCAATCCTCTCGTTGCAGAACGGTATCGGCGCCGGGGACCTGCTGACCGCCGCTTTCGGGGCGGATGGCATCCTGCTGGGCGCCTCCTACGTGGACGCTCGCAAGACCGGCCCAGGCGAGGTGATCGAATTTGGCCTCGACGCAAGCATCATCTTCGGCGCGGCCGGTGGAGGGGTAACGCCAACTGCGACGCGTATGCTCGAAGTCATGAAGGACGCGGGAATCCCGGCGACACTGTCGGAAGACCCGGACCAGGTCATCTGGAGTAAGTTCGTGTACATCTGCGGTCTCAGCGGCATGATGTGCATCACGCGGGCCACTTTGTCCGAGATCATGGATACTCCGGAGACGCGTGCCATGACCGAGCAGGTGCTGCGAGAGGCCGAGGCCGTAGGTATCGCCAAAGGCGTAAACCTGCCGTCCGATCTGGTTGAAGACATCCTTGCCGATTTCGGCACATCCAGTGACGACGGTTGGTCGTCTATGCGCACCGACCTCGATTCAGGCAACCGGCTTGAAGTCGGCGTGATCAACGGGGCCGCGGCCCGGCTGGGCAAGGAGATGGGCATAGAGACGCCCGCCAACGCGTTCATCACATCGTGCCTTACGCCAGCACACAACAGGGCTGCCGGCTAGGGCCGCCGGGAGGAGCAACCATTGACACAGGAAGCCATCGAGTCGTGGAACGAGATCTGGGAAAAGGCCGACCACGCAGCGGCCGTGCATGACTGCATTCTCGAGGACGTCGCCGGGAGGCTCACGCCCGGACGTGCACTTGAAGTCGGATGCGGGGTCGGTGGCAATGCCTTGTGGCTTGCAGGGCAGGGCTGGCAGATGACCGCGGTCGACTACTCAGATGTTGCGATCAAGAAGGCACGCGAACTGGCCGCGGCGCGCGGCGTTGAGGTCGAGTTCGTCGTCGCCGACGCAACCACATACCTTGCTGACCGCCGCTACGACTTCGTCGCGTCGTTTTACATACAGTTACCGTCGGAGCAGCGCGCGCAGATGCTGGCCGCCGCCGCCGCCTCACTGGCGCCCGGAGGTACGCTGCTCTTCGTCGGCCACGACAAGTCTGCGCCGCCACCCGGTTGGAGCGATGACGACCTCGAATCCCTGGCAACTCCCGACGAGGTAGTCGCGGAGCTTCCGGGCCTGGAGGTCCTCCAGGCTTCCTTGATTGAGGATGACGGCGCCCACATGTCCCACATGCCCGACCCGGACGAGGAAGAAGGTCACGAGAACGACGAGCCTCACGAAGCTGACGAACACGAGGGGCATTCACATGGCGCCAGCACCCTCGTGGTGGCCAAGAGGCCGGGATAGCCGCGCTCTTGTTTGAGGATCGTCGACTCCCTCTAACCAGGAGCCGGCCAGATAGTACCGACATGGAGGCGAGGGTGCCGTACTTCTACAAGATGGACAAACTGAACCGCAAGGAGCTAGTGCCCGGCGTCCACCTGCGGACCATCTGGGGCGACAAGGTGATGCTCAGCCTCGTGGACATCTCGCACGATGGCGAAGTGCCTGAACACATACATCCGCACGAGCAGGCCGGCCTGATAATGGAAGGCAGCGTTGACTTCACGATCGGCGGCGAGACACGGCGTCTTACCCAGGGCGACGCCTACGTGATTCCGGGCGGCGTGCCACATCACGTGGTCCCCGTGGGCGGACCGGCCGTGGCGCTGGACATCTTCAGCCCGCCGCGCGAGGAGTACAAGGGCGATGCGGTCGGCCTGGGGTCAGACTGATCCCGTTCGTCTACTCGCATTGAGTTCTCAGCCTCGTTGAGCATGGTCCGCAAGGCTTTCAGAGGAGGCGTTCCGGGAGCGTCCCGGAACGCGCCCGGTAAGTGGCTTGTGCTGGTCGCCGTGTCGATCGGCACGCTGATGACAACGATCGACAGCGGCATAGTTAACGTCTCGTATCCCGCGCTCGTGGAGGCCTTCGACAGCGATGCGTCTACCGTCTTGTGGGTCAACGTGGCGTACTGGGTCACGGACGTTGGCCTGCTGCTGACCCTGGGCTGGATTGGCGATGTCGCCGGACGCCGCCATGTGTTCGCCATGGGCTTCGTGGTCTTCACCGTGGGCGCGCTCCTGTGCGCGGCTTCTCCGACGATCTGGTTTCTGATCGGCGCGCGTGTTGTGCAGGCCATCGGTACCGCCATGATCCTGGCGAACACGTACGCGATCATCACCTCCATATTCCCATCGAACGAGCGCGGCAAGGCCATCGGCTTCTCGATCGCGGTCGTGGGTCTGGGCCTGACGTCCGGGCCGTTCATTGGCGGCGCGTTGCTGGACCTCCTGGACTGGCGGGCGCTCTACTACGTCCGCGCCCCCGTGGGGCTGCTCGGCTTTGTCATGGCCCTGTGGATACTGCCCAGGGACGCCACGTCGGTGGGAGGCTATCGCATTGACTACCTCGCCGTTGTGGTGCTTTTCGCCGCGATGGCCACGTCTCTGCTGGTGATCAACCAGGGAGGCCGTCTTGGGTTTGGGTCAGCACCGATACTCGGGCTAGCGGCCGCGTCCGTCGCAACGATGTCCGTGTTGGTCTGGTCGCAGCGGCAGTCCGTGAGGCCGATCCTCGACTTCGGGCTGTTCAGGATTCGCGGGTACAGCATCGGCCTTGCCGTCTCGGTCGCGCACTACCTCTCGCATGGAGGAGTGATGCTGGTCGCGCCGTTCTTCCTGATCACCGCCATGGGCTTTTCGTTCACCAAGATGGGTGGATTCATAGCGGCGTTCTACGTCATGCGGATGGTGGTGGGGCCGCTATCAGGGCGGTTCTCGGACCGCGTCGGCGCGAAGTTTCCCCTGCTGATCGGCAACGCGGTCACTCTGCTTGGGCTGTTCTGGCTGAGCCGGCTGGGGACCGACTCTCCCGACATAGCCATCCTTGGCAGCCTGCTACTGGCCGGAGCGGGGTCCGCCATGTTCGAGCCGGCCGACACCAGCGTAATCATGGGGTCGGTGCCCGTCGGGCGGCTGGGCACGGCGTCGGCCTCCGTGGCCACCGCGCGTCACGCTGCCTTCGCGGGAGGCGTCGCGCTGGCCGGGGCGGTGTTTGCAATCCGGGAGCGCGGCTACCTGGCGACGTACGACACCGGCTTCGTATCTGAAGCGTCGGCGGGCGCCGAGTCGATCGCCCGCGCGTTCGGCGACGTCATGCTCGCGGGCTGCGTTCTGCTGCTCGTCGCGGTCGTGCTATCGGCGTTCCTACGCGGGAGGGCGCAAGAAGCCTAGAGCCACGCTAACCGTGTGGCTCTTATGCCGGTACGTTTGCGGACCCGAGAGTTTGTGGGTTGGACTCCCGTGAAGCGGGCTACGTGCCGAAGCGTGCTGCCGCTAACGGGTCGCTGTACTCAACGCCCTTGGTGGCCCAGAACGCGGTCGCGATGTCGTCCACCGAGTCCACGAGATTGTCAGCGTTCTCCATGCTCACGCCCTGCTTGCACTGGCCGGCAAGCTTGATAGCGGCGTTGAACTTGCCTGCGATCTCGTTGGCGTCGGTGTTGGGCCACGCGTAGTCAGCCCAGAGGATGGCAAGCTCGCGCTTGCACAGTTCGGCGTGCTCTTCCTTGACCGTGATGTACCGGCTCAAAGAGTTGGCCCCGGAGACGTCGCCGGAGTCGCCCAGCGCCTCGATCCGCATGACCATCTTCTTCACAGTCTGCGCGGCGATCTTCGCTGCTATGGGGTCGTAGATGCCGCAGGGGATGTCGCAGTGGGCGTGGGCAGTCCGTACGGGCGACAGGCTCTTGACAAAGGACAGGAATGACATCGTTGGAGTCACCTCTCGATGGGGATTCAATCGATTGAAAGGGTACAGGAACGGGCCTCGCACGGGCAACACTACCCGGCCCTCCGGTGAGCAGCGGGGGCGGGCAGTGCGCCGCTTGCGGCTACCAGCGCCGCGGCCGCCGCGAACATGGCCGCGACTATCGAGAACGCGAGTGTGTAGCTGCCCGTGGCATCGTACGTCATGCCCGTCAACAGCGGCCCTCCTCCAAACGACACCACCATCGCCAACGTGATAACGCCCATGATGGCGCCGAAGTGACGCACGCCAACTGCGTCCAGCATCACAAGTTGGAACAGGGACCCGAACGCGCCGGTGAAGAACCCGAAAAGTGGAATCACGGCCCAGGCTACTTGAGGGTCCGAAAACGCCGTCATCGCGGCCAGGAACCCGGACATGCCTACGAAGTTGACCATCAGCGCCAGCCGTGGGGATATTCGCTCGGCCGCAAACCCCATAACGAATTTACCGACCATGCCGAACACGGCGAACACGGCCAACATGATCGAGGCCACGTGAAGGGGAGCCCCGTTGTCCGTCTGGTGCGTGATAATGTGCGGCATGATCGAGGCGTACACGAACGTTCCCAGCACGACCGACAGACCGATCGCGTAGAATCTGGCGCTCCCCAGCGCCTCGCCCAGCGTCACGCCAGTCAGCGTCCGAGCTTCTCCTGTTCCAGCGTCCGCCAGTTCGTCGCCCAGTTCGGCGCGGGTAGGGAAGTCACGTATAGCAAACAGCGTGAACACCGCGATGACGACGGTGATCGCGGCGAGCACGATGTACGCGCCCTCCCAGGAAACGAGAGGGAGCAGCGCGCCAAGCATCGGCGGCATCGTTAGTCCGCCGAAGTTGTTGCCCATTCCCGTAATCCCGATCACCCGGCCCCTGGTGCGGTGGAACCAGACGCCTATCAGCTTGCCCGACAGCGGCGATGCGGCGCCCGCGAACCCCGCGTACTGCATGAAACTGAGCGCGTACCACTGCCAAAGTTCCGTCATCAGCGGCCTGAGCGCGAACCCGGTGGCGATCATGGCGAGCGATGCCGCCATCATCGGCCTGAGGCCGTGCCGGTCGACGATCCTGCCGAGGAATGGCCCCATGAAGTTGCCGACCGCGGCGAACGAGAGCGACGCGCTGATCTGCGCGCGGCTCCAGCCGAACGCCTCTTCCAGGGGTTCGATGAAGACGCCGAAGCCGTACACTCCCGGGCCGGTGCAGACGGCCATCGCCAGGAACACCGCCGCCGCGCCCCACCATCCGCGATAGATCTTCGGGCCTCGTACTCGAATCATCACAAGGGCACGTATCCTACCCTTCCGCGACACGGGCGAGAAGGTATCGTTGGACGCGGCCGCCTACTCGGTCGGCTAAGGCGTTCGTATAGAATCGACGGCGATGATCCGAGGTCCGGCCTGCCCGAGGGACCCGCCCGGGAACTCGAACGCGATGAACACTAACATGATCTCCCTTGCTGAAACGCCGCCGTGGAGAAGGCCGTAATCCTTGGGCTGCTCCAGGGAACGCTGGAGTGGCTCCCCGTAAGCTCGCAGGGCATCGTTGCGGCGGTGTACACCCTGGTCTTCGGCGGCGATGCCGACGACGCGGTCAGCTACTCGCTCTGGCTCCACGCCGGGACGGTGCCGTCGGTGCTCCTGGCGTTCAGAGCAGAAGTGACGAGCGTCCTGCGGGAGCTCTTAACCCGGCCCTTGCACGTTGCCTCGGCGCTGCGCCACGGAAGTGCGGGCTCCGCCGGGCTGACCGCATTCCTGGTGCTGGCGACCGTCGCGAGCGCCGTCGTGGGGCTGCCGCTGGTGCTCTATCTGGACGACCTGTCGGCCACGGCAGGTTCCGCGACGATGATCGTCGTGGGCGTGGCGCTGCTCGTCACCGGTGGCCTGCAACTTCGGCGGCCTACTTCCGGCGAGCGTACGCGCGATGACCTGACCCTCCGCGACGGCCTGCTGGCCGGCCTTGCACAGGGCCTGTCGGTAATTCCGGGGCTAAGCCGGTCAGGAATGACCGTGGCCGCGCTCCTGTGGCGCGGGCTCGACAGGCGGGAGGCGCTGGTCGCGAGCTTCCTGATGAGCGTGCCCGCGAGCCTGGGCGCGGCGCTGCTGGTAAGCGTGCGCGGCGACGTGGCCCTCACGGCCGAGTCGGCGGTCGCGGCGGCGGTAGCGTTCTGCGCCGGCCTCGCCACGATCAAAGCGCTGGTCGCCGTGGCCGAGCGCGTGAACTTCGGCGCGTTCGTTCTGCTAGTCGGCGCTGCTGTCATCGCCGGCGCGGCGTGGCAGGCGGCAGGGTAGCGGGCGACGTCCGCTGCCCCAAATTCCCGCCCCAGCGAAAAAGGTGTCTCACTATGTTCCGTCTTGTTCCATTTCATAACTGGGACGAGGGCGACTGTGAGGCACCGGCGGAAAACTGTTGGAACATGAATGGGGCAGTTTCAGGACAATAATGGGACACCAATGCGTGACCCTGGACCCATGCAGAAGGCACCGGCATTCTTGGGCTCTCCATGCGTTACAGTTAGCATGACTAAGACGCAGCACAGTTGTCCGCGTGGTGCAAGGGGAGGTAAGAGTTCGTGACGAAGAACAAGCAGAGCCGCGCGAAGCGCAAGGCTTTGATGACAAGCAAGAATAGAACGCCCGTCAGCGGCCACAAACGAGTTAAGGGACAGCTCGTCACCCCCTTCAATGCGTCAGTAAACCCAAAGAACTTTACGAATTCGTCATGGATAGACACTCGTCTTCCGGAGATGCTGTGGGCGGTGCTAATCATGTATGCACTTGGCCGAGACGAAGGGCTTGACTGCTTCAGGAAGATTCTCAGTTTCGTCGCTGAACACGCGCGCAAGAAAGAGTTAACGGATCTGAGCCATACAGGTATTTCGGAACTGGAACCCTCACTACGTGAGGAACTAATTGGTTTCATTACTAGGCTCCCCGATGTACGCGATGTGCTTGCGAGCCTGAAATTATTTGACGCGCTACCCTCGAAGAATGATTGGGATGAGCATTTGGGGAACTGCGATCCTGATGTTCCAATGCTGATGGGTGCAGTTGGAGCCAGTCTCTGGCATCAGTCTCTTCCTGCGACTGATTGTCGCTGGCTTCGTGTGATGGCGGTTACTTTGGCCGGGAAATTGACATTTCCTAAATCCATGGAAGAGCATGTCGAAATGTTTTTCACATATCCGGGAGGGTCTCCCAACAATGTTGTGGCTCCAGTTATTCGGGCAACGGAAATCAGCTTGGATTCCCTACGGCCCCGAGAAGCCGTGTGGCCCGCCATGTTTTGGAAACAAGCATGGGAGAACACCGAGTGCATACGCTCTACTCGGCGAAACTCGAAGTATCCGACCGATGGCGTTGTGACGCGGCAAGCCATTTCCGACATTCGAGACAGAATTGAACGGCATTGGTTCGACAATCAATCCACCACCGCAATTGACCGTAAGTACGAGGCAGTCTTTGGGATCACCTTATTCGCGCTACGAACCTTAGAAGAGATGATAGGAATTGGCATTGGGACAAGTATCCTGGGGCGCCTCGGCTTGCGAACTATCCTAGAAGCCAGAATCAACCTAAGATATCTAGTTACAGTGGATGACTCCAAACTTTGGCAAAAGTGGCGGGAATATGGTGCCGGGCAAGCGAAATTGAACGCACTCAGGTTCGATGAATACCTAGCACCTCCGGAATACATCGACTTGGAGACCATCGAGAGCATTGCATCAGAGGACATTTGGGAAGAATGTCCTTGACATCAACCTCTCCAGTTGGAGCGGCTTGGATCTGCGCAGAATCAGTGAACGTTCGGGACTGAAAGACACATATGACAAGCACTATTCTTGGACATCGGGATACGCACATGGAATGTGGGGGGCGATCCGCGAATCATGCTTCCAAATCTGTGCTAATCCTCTACATCGTCTTCATCGCTATCCAGAAAAGTTTTCGCTTCAGGACACAGTAGAGGATGCTGCCAGGCTAGTTGACGATTTAATTCAAGACTTGAATGGTGCATACCCATCCTTTGAGGATAGAATATTGAAGTAATCGTAGTAGCGCAGACGCATAGTGTAAACCGCCTCTGTGAGCGATTGCGACGACGGTGATCAGCGCACCCTAAAGGGCGGAGTCGGCCTGGCGATGCATAAGCATAGCCCAATAATGGAGTGGTGCAGGTTCCTCAGTGGGACGCCTTTCGTAGCCAGCACCAGGTCAAGCCATGATGCAAGTCACTCGGCTTTACCTGGGCCCTGCTCCCATGGGATCTCGCTGCATCACTGGTTTTTGCCAAACGTAACGGCAGACAGGTAAAGCGTACTAGTTGGCACTCTGCGAACCCAGCGTAGAACGGATGGGTCGGAGCAGGTCGCGCGGCTCGGCTACGATGTTTGCGTTCAAAACGTACAATCCAGCAAATCTAAGGCGGGCGCTTCTCGTCGCTTGAGTGCCTGCTGATGCGAGGCGAGGGTGCGAGCAGCAATGGCTTGATATCGGGTCTGCACATGTTGTCCGACCTCCTGAGTTGCTGGATATGCCCCAACATGCCCCCACCGACCTGGTTCTCGGAGAACAGGTGTCTCCAGCATATCATTAAGATGAGCCCTGAGTTCTTGGATCTGCCAAGTGAACCTCATTCACACTTCTAGTTCCCGTGATGAGTTTGCTTGCCAGTGTGGGGACCGGTCCAAACCGCTCGCACTTGCAATGGGGAGAATCGCAATTCGGATGCTGTTTCGATTGATGGTTCTCGCTGTGCCTTCATTGGAATTTGCGAACAGGTAACTCGTGCAACCCAGACATGCCTTGCTGCCAGCAAGCTTCATCCAGTCTGGGAATCTGCCCGCCCCGCGGCCTGTGTTACCATTTTGAAGGCAATTGAGTAGGGCGGAGCATCACTTCAGGAGTAGAGCACTTTGGACAATCATGAGGTCACGGACGAGATACTGGAACGCTACAAGCACATGGTGGCTGCCACGGTGTACTCGGCGCTTTCGAGGATGGGGTACGAGAACTGCATAATCGAGGGCGTGAAGCCGTTCACGCCGGGGCGAAAGCTCGTGTCGCGGGCCCAGACGCTGCGATACCTGCCGATCCGTCCGGATCTGGTGGCCGAGGTACGCGGCGGAGAGCCGGGATTCGCTGAGCCGAACAACCCGAACTCGCCCGAGTATGTTGCGATGGGCTCGTGCGGCCCGGGCTACACGCTGGTGGTGGACGCGATGGGCAAGCCGGCGGCTAACATCGGCGACGTAAAGTCGTACCAGCTCAAGATGGTCAAGGCGGACGGGTTCATCACGGACGGCTACATCAGGGACCTGGACCCAATCTTGGACTACGGCTTCGTGATCTACGCGGGCGGCCGTACACCGAAGGCGGCGCGTGGCGTGATGACGGAGTACGCGGCGAACGTGGATATCCAGTGCGGCGGGACGCTCGTGCGTCCTGGAGACTTGATCATTGGCGACGACGATGGTGTGGTTGTGGTGCCCAAGCAGCTGGCGGTGCCGGTGCTTGAGTGGGCCGAGGAGCACGAGGCCGCCGAGCAGTACGTACTGGAGCTGGTGGAGAAGGAGGGCGTGGCTCCCGGCAAGTACTACCCGCCGACGGACGACTTCAAGGCTCGAATGCGGCGGGACAAGTCGTCATAAGTCCGCTGCGGCTCAACTAACGCAAACCAGGCAGGGGCGGTCCCCGGACCTCCTGCCTTTGCTTCGCAGATGGCAGGCCCCGTGGCAGTCACGGGGACGTTCACGCAACACTCAACGCTGTGTCAACGGTGACGCTCGTTGACTGGAAGCGGTGCTCAATCGCTGTTTGCAAGGGGCGAACTAGTGTGCTAGTATGTTTGCATGAATGCCTTGGCACACCGCAACCTCACGCTGGAACGAAGGAGCGGTCCGTGCTCGCCGCTGCAGCGGAACGCCCGTCCGGCTGTATCAAAAGTGCAACCAGAATGTCACCTTTTTTATACTTTCCGGCCCAGTTTGGTACCAATTCATGCCGATTTTCGTGACAGGCTCCATCGCCCCCAGCTTTGCGATGTGACGAAATGTTACGGAATGCGACATTTTTCCGGGATTTCCCCATCCGCAAGGAAGGGCCAAGGCCGGGTTGAGACCCGCCCGTGCGAGGAAGTGCGGGGAGGCTTCGGCCGGATGGCAGGGGCGGTCAGCGAACCGCCCCCTATAACAATCGGGTGGTGGGCCGGAGATCAGCCCAGCTTGCCGGACACCTCGTCGATGGCGTCGTTTAGCTGCCGGACGATGAAGTCGACCTCTTCGCGGGTGATGCAGAGCGGCGGGGCCATCCACACGTGGTCGCCCCTCTGGCGCGTCAGAAGCTGGCGCTCCAGCAACAGGGGAGTGAGCTTGGCGCCGAGGTCATCGTCCTTGCCAAACTTCTCCTTGGAGTCGCGGTCCTTGACCAGCTCGATTCCGAAGAATAGGCCCAGGCCACCATTGATGTTGCCCACGATGGGATGCTCGTATAGCACCTGAAGCTGGTCGTGCATGTAGCTGCCCATCTCGGCGGAGTTCTGGACCATGTTCTCGCCGATCATGATGTCCAGATTCGCCATCGCGGCAGCCGCCGACAGCGGGTTCCCGCCGAATGTGAGGAGGTGGCTAAACGTCTTCTCCTGTTCCCCGATGAACGTGTCCGCCACAGCCTTGCTGGCGATCGTCCCGCCGATGGGCGCGTAGCCGCTGGACAGGCCCTTGGCCACGGTCATGATGTCCGGCTTGAGGTCCCAGTGCTCTGAGGCGAACATCTTTCCGGTCCTGCCGAAGCCGGTTATCACCTCGTCCGCAATGAGCAGGACGCCGTTGTCGTCGCAGATCTTGCGGATTGTCGGCCAGTACTCTGGATGCGGGATCTGGACCTGCGATGATGAGACCGGCTCGCCGATGAAGGCGGCGACCGTGTCGGGCCCCTCGTGCTGGATGGCCCTCTCGACGTCGTTCGCGCACTCCAGGGAGCACTCCGACTGCTGGCTGCAGTAAACGCAGCGGTACTGGTATGGCTGGGTGACGTGCACGTTGCCAGGTAACATGGGACCGAACGCCTTTTCGACATAGCCGCCCTGTCCAAGACTGGCGGCGGCGAGTGTCGCGCCGTGGTACGAGCCGCGGCGGCTGATGACCTTGTACTTGCCGCCGTTGCCGGTGATCTTGTGGTACTGGCGGGCCATCTTCAGCGCCGTCTCGACGGCCTCGGAGCCGCCGCTCGACAGGAACACGCGGGACTCTTTGTCGGGCGCCAGCCCTGCGACTCTGTCAACGAGTCTAAGCGTAGGCTCGGTGGTCGTGTTCTCCGGGGCGTAGGTGATGTGCTTCATCTGCTCGTAAACGGCGTCGGCGACCTCGGTGCGGCCGTAGCCTATGTTGGCCAGCCACATACCGGAGAGAACGTCGATGTACTCGCGGCCCTGAACGTCCGTGACCCAGATGCCCTTGCCGTCGGCAATGACGTGCAGGCCGTCCGGCTTCTCGAAGTCGGCCACCTGCTGGGCATGAGGCCAGAAGTGGTCCTGCGCAATCCTCTTCAGATCGTCGAAGTTATCGGCCATGTTTCGCTCCTATGTGTGCCGGCCGCCGGTGCGTGCCGGCCCGTCAGCTCGCCTCAGCTTTCAAGGGAAGGGCTGAAGGCGCTATCGGCTCGATCCCCAGTTCCGCACACCCTTCGAGATATATGTCGATGGAGATTTGGAACTCTCTCTTGATACCTTCGACGTCGGTCGCCTCGGCGTTCGCGATAGGGTACGACCCGCTGTTGACAACTCTGGCGTGCAACACCTCGGCCTCATGATCGTATACAACCTCGCCGATGTAGCCCTTGTACTCCAGCATCAGACATCTCCGGTGCGCTCGATAAGCTTGGCAATGTCACGGACAGCATCGCGTCGTGCCTCGGGCCGAGGATGGGGTCTATGCACTATGATTGAATCGGACCCCTTTACCAACTGTACCCTGGAGCCGGCTCGTTCGATCAAATCGACTCCTAGAGAGATCAACAACGCTTCGATTTCCGCCACCTGATATCTGCTGGCGTGGGCGTTGCCCGCATCCGCTCCAGCGTCCGGCGATGTCGCTTCCGCATTCTACGTGCACCTGGAGACTCGGACAAGACGCGAGGCGCTAGCCGTCGGCCCCGCCCTCCGCGTGGGAGGCGTCGTTCCAGTGATGCAGGGTGGTGAATCGGTCGTGGACCCGCAGAGTCGACACACCGGTGTTGGCCAGCCACAGCATCGAGCCGGCCGAGGCCGGGATGCAGAGCAGTTCGCTGGCGAGCGCCCTGAGCGAGCCTCCGTGAGCCACGAGCGCGATCGTCTCGCCGTCACCGTGCAGGCGGCGCAGGTCCTCGATCAGCGGGCAAACGCGCGCCCTGAGATCAAGCTCGGACTCGCCGCCGGGCGCCGCGAAGGACGGGTCCCTTTCGTTCTGCCAGATGGCAAACTCCTCTGGATGGGACGCCCGAATCTCGGGGCCGGTCTTCCCCTCCCACTCGCCGTAAGACTTCTCGCGTAGTTCCACCCGTACGGTTACGTCCATGCTGCGGTCGGCGATGACGGCGCAGGTGGTGTCGAGGGCGCGCGAGGAATCGCTCGCATAGACGGCGGCAAGGTCGATGTTGGATAGGCGCTCGCCAAGCAGGCGGGCCTGGCGCTTGCCCGCGTCGTTCAGCGGGACATCGGAGTGGCCCTGGATGCGTCCGGTAGCGTTCCACTCGGTCTCGCCGTGTCTGATCAGCAGCCACTTGCTCATTGCCGGACGGACCGTCTCCTCGATATGTGGTTCTATGTGCTGGCCTCGGGGAGCCGCAGTCGAGCTGCGCCGGCATCCAATCTGAGCCCTCACCAGCCTGTCTGGAACCAGTATACGCAAGTCTGGTACCGTCTGATCGACGGTCGAGCGGCTGCACTCCTAAGCAGCCTTGAAATGCGGCGTGAACCAGAGGAGCCAGTGATATGAGCGAGATATGCTCGTGGCCAGCCGGAAGAATTGCGGAAGCGATTCGGAACGGTGAGATTTCGTCTGTTGAGGTTGTCACTGCCTATCTGAGGCGGATCGGAGAGGTGAACCCGGCGCTGAACGCCGTGGTGGCCCTTGCAGACGAGCGTGCCATGGAGGAGGCGGCGCGGGCGGACGAGGCCCTTGCCAGGGGAGAGCGGACCGGCCCGCTGCACGGCGTGCCCGTGACGCTGAAGGACTCGATAGACACCGAGGGGATCGTCACTACGTACGGGACGCTCGGCCGGGCAGGGTACACGCCAAACCGGGACGCGACCGTGGCGGCGAGGTTGCGGCAGGCCGGCGCCGTGGTGATCGGCAAGACGAACACGCCGGAGTTCACGATGGCGTTCGAGACTGACAGCCTCGTGTACGGTAGGACTAACAACCCGTACGACACCAGCCGAACTTCAGGCGGAAGCAGCGGGGGAGCAGCGGCGATAGTCGCCGCGGCCGGGTCGCCGCTCGACCTGGGCAGCGATACGGGCGGTAGTATCCGGCAGCCGTCGCACTTCTGCGGCATCGCGGGGATAAAGCCCACTTCCGGCCGGGTGCCCAGGACCGGCCACGCGGTGCCACACGGCATGGGCGCGATCGACTCGCTGACGCAGATCGGGCCGATGGCAAGGCAAGGTATGTAAGCGACCTGGCGCTGGTCCTGCCGATAATCGCGGGCCCAGACTGGGAGGACCCGGCGATCATGCCGGTGTCGCTGAGGGACCCTGCCGACGTGGACATAGCCTCGCTGAGGGTGGCGTTTCATCCCGACAACGGCGTCATGGCTCCGACCGTCGACATCATCGAGGCAGCGTGTGCCGCGGCCGACGCCCTTCGGGAGGCAGGCGTGACGGTGGTGGAGGACAGGCCGGCCGCGTTGGAGTTGGGCGCGGACCTTGGGGTGCTGAACGCCGATGGGTTTGCCTGGCTCAAGCGCAAGCTCGAGGCGGCGGGAACGGAGGAACCGCACGTCTGGGTTAAGGACGGGATTGAAGGCACCGTGGAGGACGTGATACCGACGGCGGAGTTCACTGCGAAGCTGGAGCGGAGCGATGAGTTCCGATCGGAAATGCTAGCGTTCATGGAAGACTACGATGCGATCTTATGCCCTCCGGCCGCAGTGGAGGCGATCCCCCACGGGACTTGGCAGGAGGACTACATCAAGGGAGCGTTCAGCTACACGAGCGTTTACAACAGGACCGGCTGGCCCGGAGCGGTTGTGCGGGTTGGTACGTCGAGCGCGGGCCTGCCGATCGGCGCGCAGGTCGTGGGCCGCCCGTGGCGAGAGGACGTGTGCCTGGCGCTAGCCTCGGCTCTGGAGTCGGCGCTCGGCGGGTGGCGTCTGCCCGAGCGCTTTCCGCCGGAGGAATAGTGACTAGCACAACCATGCTGCCAGGCGAAGCTGACGTCGTCATCATCGGAGGCGGCATCGTTGGCGTGTCCACGGCGTACTACCTTGCGGGGCGGGGCGCGGCCGTGGTCCTTGTGGAAAAGGGTGAGATCGCGGATGAGCAGTCGGGCCGCAACTGGGGCTGGACCAGGCAGCAGGGACGCAACCCACGCGAGATCCTGCTTGCGATGCTGGCGCGCGAGAAGTGGAACGAGCTTGCCGAGGAGTTGGGCGCGGACATAGAGCGCATCCAGGAGGGATCGCTGCGGCTGGCGTACGACGAACAGGAGCTAGCGAGGCAGCAGGCGTGGGTCAACACGACGCGCGCGTTGGGCCTGGAGTCGGCACTACTGGGACGCGACGAGGTGAAGGATCTGATCCCGCAACTGGACGGGCCGTTCCTGGGGGGCGCGTACACGCCATCGGACGGGCAAGCGGAGCCTCGGAAGGCCACGCGGGCCGTGGCGAAAGCTGCGACTGAGATGGGCGCCAGCATAGTCACAGGCTGTGCGGTGGAGGGCATCGAAGTGCGCGGAGGCGCGGTCAAGGGAGTGTTCACTGAGATGGGCGCGGTGAAGTCGCCGGTCGTAGTGTGCGCCGCCGGGGCGTGGTCCAGCAAGGTCGGGAGAATGGTCGGACTGAGGCTGCCGCAGAGGGCGGTCCGCGCAACGGTGGCCTGCACGACGCCGGCGCCGGTGTTTACGCACACCGTGGTCTGGGGCGACGGTGTGGCGTTTCGACAGAAGAGGGACGGGACGCTGTACGTCGCGGGAGGCGGCCGTGGTGACTACGACGTGGACCTCGAGATGTTCCGGCAGTTGCGCTGGTTTCTGCCGAACTTCCTACGTGCTCGCAGGAGCCTACGGGTCCATGTCGGAGCAACGCTGGCGAAGGACGTGCTGCGCGCGATGCCCTGGTCATCCGCCGTCCGGAGGCCGTTCGCCCACACGGTGGGCGTGGAGCCGGAGCCGAACCGCGGGACCGTGGAGGCTACGATGCGAAATCTGAAGAGGCTGGTGCCGTCGCTAGCTGACGTTGGTGTGCAGCGCATGTGGGCCGGCAGAATCGATGCAACGCCGGACGCGGTGCCGGTGATCGGCGAGGCACCGGGAGTGCGCGGTTTCTTAATCGGCACCGGCTTCAGCGGCCACGGGTTCGCGCTTGGGCCCGGCGCCGGGTTCCTGCTTGCGGAACTGGTCTTGGACGGCCGGACTTCTGTCGACATCCATCCGCTGCGCTACTCGCGGTTCGAAGAGAACGACATGGCGGACTACTCGCTGACGATCTAGGCCTCGGGCCGCCCAGCAAGAGTTGGCTACTGGTTCGGGGCTATGAAGCCTTCGTAAGTTCCGAAGAACATACGGTCGCCGGACGTGGCAATGCCACCGCGCACCGCGCCAGTGGCATTGAATGTCATTAACCCCTCGCCAGTCTCGGCGTCGAGCGCGAGAACCTTGCTGTCTTGGGTACCAACGAAAACCCTACCGTCGTGGACAAGGGGTCTGCCAACAACTTTATCCCTCGCGCGGTACAGCCACGCTACCTCACCGGTACTGGAGTGAAGCGCGGTCACGAATCCGTCCAGCGTGCCGTAAATAACCAGCTCGCCTGCGATGGCGACCGGTGACGAGACCTTGTCCGCGTTCGTCATGCGCCAAAGCTCCTCGCCGTTTGCCCTGTCGACCGCGATCAGGAGCCGGTCGTCGTTGCTGAAGTAGACGGCGTCCGGGCCTATTGTCGGCGTGTTATTGATGCGGTTTCGCGTGTCAGCGGTCCAGACCTCGGATGCATCGCCGGCGTCGAGCGCATAGAGACGCGTGTCGGAGCTACCGACGTAGAGCGTGTCATCGAAGATGGGTGTGGAGCCCAGGATGAGGGAGCCGGTCTCGAACCGCCATACCTCTTCCCCTGTGTGCAGGTTGATCGCGTACACGTTGAAGTCGTTGCTTCCGACGTAAACGGTCCCGTTATGAACGGCCGGGGACGAGTTGATGACCTCGCCGCTATCGGTCTGGAAACGCCAGTTCTCATTCCCGGTGATGGCATCCAGCGAGTACACGGCCCCATTCCAGTTGGCGAACAAGACCGAGCCATCGGCCAGCGTGGGCGAGCCGCTGATCTGGGCGCCGGTCTCAAACTCCCAGTGGACTTCGCCGGTCAACTCGTTGAGCGCGTACAGCTTGGAGTGGAAGGTCCCGACGTAGACGCCGCCATACCCGACGGTTGGGGCGGCGATGGCGCCGCCTTCGATCTTGCGGTTCCAGAGTTCTTCGCCTGTGTTCGAGTCTATGGCGTAGACGAGGCCGTCGGCGATGTCGCCGGGCGTGCAGCGATCATATGCGTCCACAGTGACAAACGAGACCGCAGCAAGGGCAACCACAACTAGCGCCCACCCTATACGTTCTCCCCATGGGTTGCCTGCGTATTTCCATGTGCGGGTGGTGTTGCGGAACAAGTGCTTTCAGGGTCCTTTACCGGTGCGGTGTTTCGACGGCTGATGTGCTGGCAGCAATGAAGGCTAATCCTGCCAAGAGTTAGATTCTAGCAGGCCAGCTGGCGGTTGGTAGATGATTTGCGCGGCTATGGCTTGTTTGCAAGGCCTCTAGTTTGAGGTCGGGGGCCCCGCCGTCAACGTGTCACCGGAGCTTGTGTGGAGGTCCGAGGTCGGGGGTCAGCTTGACACCTGGTGAGGCCTAACCTACGCTTGATTTACTTCTTGGGCTCGTAGCTCAGCGGCAGAGCGGTCGGCTCATAACCGATTGGTCGTAGGTTCGAATCCTGCCGAGCCCACTCCGTTTCCAGAGCTGGCCCGGTCTCCGATGAGTCGGTCTTTTCTCTATCCAGAGGCAGCGCGAGAACCGGAGTGGCACGAGAAAAGTCTGATACGAAGCAATGCCTGACCGACACGACATCTACCCTAAGCCGATGTTTCCGGCACTATCGGTCGCAGACGTGGACGCTTCGGTGTCGTGGTACACGAACCGGCTGGGCTTCGCAGCCGTGTGTACACTGACTGCGCCCGGTGGCGATACCGCAATGGCCCACCTGCGTTGGCGGAGATACGCAGACATGCTCCTGGTACCGGACTCCGGCTCGCCGGACGGCGCACGTCCCAAGGGTGTTGGCGTCGTCTTCTCCTTCCTGGTGGACTTGACGCCTGTCGACGAAATGTCCCGCATCCTTTCGTCGGCCGGAGTTGAAGTGGCCGAGGGGCCGGTCTCTTGGCCTTGGAACACACGAGAAATCGCGATCTTCGATCCTGACGGATGCAGGCTGGTCTTCCTTGAGCCGGCGGATACCTCGAGGAGTTTTGAAGATGTCATGGGGGAGGTGGCTAACAGTCCCATCACTCGGCCTGAACACCGTCGAGCCGACACACAGTTGGATTGATACGTGTGGACAAGAGCGGGTTCGATTACCGTACGGCATCTGAGTACCAGCCTTTCCACGCTGACCTCCAGCGGCGGAACAGTGCGATGAAGAGGGGATTGGTCCAGACTAACGTCTTCCAGATGGGCCACTTGTCAAATCGGCGACTGGACGGCAGCATGTGCGGCTCTCGAATGAAATGGATCGTCCGGCGTGTTGTTTTGGCGTGCTTCCTTAACTCCCAGTAGAAATCGACGTCCTCGCCAATCCAGACCTCTTCGTCGTAGCCGCCGACCTCGTCGAAGACGCACTTGCGGCAGAACTGGGCCGCGCCCTGCGCCATTCCCGTGAGGCAGCCGAGAAGACGCCATGCGCGGAGGTAGAGCCTGATCGAAAGGCGCCGTGGCCGGTATTCGACTTCCACGGCGCCACCGACGCACGCTGGGTCGTTCATGGCCTCGTGTATGCCATTGAGGAGGGTGAGCGGCATGGTGACGTCCGCATCGACGAAAACTAGAACTGTGCCTCTCGAATGGCGCGTCCCGGCGTCACAGGCTCGCGCAATGTTCTGAACGGGTTCGTGGACGACGGCCGCGCCGTGGGCCCGGGCAACATCGGCGGTCTGGTCCTTACTGTTGTTGTCTGAAACGATAGTTTCGACATCGGCGCAGGCTTGGGCGCGCAGATGGGCTGCTGCGACCTCAATGGCATCCAATGTAGGTGCCAAGAAGGCTTCCTCGTTGAACGCAGGGACTACGATGGTCAGATTCACAGGTCGCTGAAGCGCAGTTAAGTCAGTAGGGAGGGAAGGCTTGTTCACCAGAGTCGTCTCGCCCGTGCCATGCAACGTTTCGTCGCACATTATACTGAATAGAAGTCAACGAGACGCCCGGTTGGCAGTCAGTCACATTGGCCTTGACGGCAGTCCGGTGAAGCAGACATATCACTGACTCTTGTCAGTGATATGTCTGCTTCGCCTAAACGACGATGATGTTTCGCGGCAACCTGGACAGGACTTCCAGCCTGTCTTCCATGACTAGGAAACTCTCGATGTAGCGGGCCCCGGTGCCTCCCGGCCATCCGTCGACGTCAAACTGGTTTTCGTAGTTGAACAGCATCCCAGGCTCGAGGATTCTGTCCCCAACGCCTTCCCTTGGAGTCAACCAATGGTTGCCGCACCAGTCCGGCGGCGCGGATATTCCAGTCGAGTAGCCTCCGATGAACCAGACATGCTCTCGCAGGCCCGCCCTATCAATGTACTCGTCGGCAACTCGCTGGACTTTGCTGAGAGGGTCACCCGGCTTGACCGCGCCCACAACCGCGTCCACGGAGGCGGCGGACTTGTCCATAATATCTGCCCAGCGCGGGTCAGGTTCCCCTAAAGAGAACGTCCGGTTGATGTTGACGTGGTACCGAAAGTAGACGGCGCTAAAGTCAACAAACATCAAGTCGCCTTGCTTCAGCTTCCGTTGAGTCGGAGCAATATGGTGCACGCCTGATCTGGGACCGGACCCAATCATGGATCTGATCCCGGGATAACCTCCTCCCTCCCGCATCAGGGAGTGCATCGCAGCAGCTTCGATCTCAGTCTCCATGACTCCCGGCCTGATGACACTCATGACCGCCGTCATAGCCCTGTCCGCCATTTGCGCGGCCTTGCAAACGATCTCTACCTCCCGCGGCGACTTCACGAGACGTATCTGTTCAACGAGCATAGATCCGTCTGCGATCTCGGCACCCGCGGTTCGAAGGCTGTCCGCCAACTGCTCGATTACAGACGCATGCGGTGAGTAGCTCCATGGCTGTAGGGCGATCCTCTTCTCTCGGGCCAAACCGCGGTCGGCAAGGGTGTCAGTGATCGCCTGAACATTTCCCTCAACTGAAGGCCCGGGCAACCACACGGCATCCCTGATTTCCGGTACCGCGGAGACTGTGTTCCTGTGACCTTGCCCATCGAAGAACAGGGGCCTCTCTGAGCCTACCGACACCAGAACCCCGATGAGACTGCGAAGGTGATTCCAGACAATGTCGTATCCGGTCAGATAGGTGATATCTGCAGGAATAGTCACGTAAATGGCATCTATTCCATCGTCAGCCAGAGACTCGCGCACCTTGTCGACGCGGGCCTCGTATTCTTCAGAGGGGAAGGCTTGCGGCCAGTCGACTTGTTCTCGGAGATGCTCGTTCATTGCGTGCTCCGTTAACTCGTTACATCGGTCCGTGATTGGCTGAGGTACTTCTCATCAGGCACCAGTCAGTTGCTTGATAGTCGCCCTCAGACGTGAGTCATCATACCAGCAAGGAAAGTACGAAGGCTTTCCAGTTCGGCGCGGGCAAAGGGATACGTACGGCACAGCAAGCAAGTAGGCATTGCGGGTCTTCGCCAGTCCTTTGTTGGAAACTTGGCAACTGTTGCCAACATGCCCAAGGTTAGCTGCCAGCGACAGGGAATATCCGAGCAGCCAGATGGTCTTGAACAGGCGCCGGAGCCCGTTGCGCATGCGAACGCATTGACATAACCTTGGACAAGTAGCATCACGATGCCCTGCAGAGGAACTCCACATGTCGATGATAGAGGTTGTCGCGTCCAACGGTCCCGCGCTTCTGTTGAGGGCGCAAGGGCGCCTGAACATGCTCAGCGCGAGTATGTTCGAAGCTGACGCCGTGAGAGCCATGGCTAGTACCAAATCAGACGTTGTAATTGATGCTTCGGACGTTACATACCTAAGCAGCGCGGGCCTGCGTGTGTTCCTGCGGCTGTCGAGAAGACTCAGCAAGAGCGACCGTAGCCTCCGAATCTGCAGCTTGAAACCTTACATACTCGAGGTCTTCGAGATAATCGGGTTCGATAAGGTTATTCCCATCCACAGTGACCTGGCTTCTGCCCTTTCAGCATCCGCGAGTCAACCGCAGAGCCAATCCTTGTAGAGGATCGAAGACAGCGGCGGACGTAATCTGGGCAAGGACCGGCCTGGGAGAACGTGAGCCACCAAGTCCGGGGGATTGACCTGTCCCGCTTCTATCTCCTTCCACTGTTATCCGGGGACCGCGTTTCGCCTCTCCGATAATCTCAAGCCTTTCGGCTTGCCAGTGCAAGGACCGGCTGCCAAGGCTGATCCAAGTGGATTGCGCTCGCTGAGTCAGTGGGTGGGTGCCGTTTGAGGTAACGTAAACCGCCGAATAGGGTTTGGTTGCGTGCATAAGGGGTGACGGCTTGCTGCTTGGGGCTGCCGGCAGAATACCCGGCGATTGGAGAAACATCACGCGCGCCGGCCTGAAGGAGGCGAGCAAGGAGGGTTTCTCCGTGCTTAACCTTGTGGTGACGGACCCTGACGGGGTGAGCGAGGCTGAGGTGGAGCGGCTGAAGGGCATGTTTGAGGAAGCCCACATCCTGATAGGGCAGACCAACGGCGCCTATGGAGGTGCTCTGGCTAGCCCCGACGACCGTGTGCGTGCTAGCGCCGTCGAGTTCGCGAAGCGGATGTGCGGACTCACCCGCCGCCTCGGAGCGCCCAATACCTACCTCAGGCCGGGGAGCCTGAATTCCCGTGGTGCCTGGCTGCCTCACCCGGAGAACAGGTCCCCGGAGGTGTTCGACCGTCTGGTGGACAGCGTCCGCCGGATTTGTGCCGCGGCAGTGGATGAGGGAGTGCGCGTAGCTGTGGAAGGAGGGGCCGTCTCACCTCTCTACTCGGCGGAGCGAGTCCGGGAGTTCATCGACACCGTTGGCATTCCTGCGCTTGGCTTCAACCAGGACCCAGTGAACTTCATCAGCAGTCTGGACGATGCCTTGGACATGCCGCGGTTCTTGGAAAATGTCTTCAATGTGCTAGGTGACGTGACGATCGGGGCGCATGCAAAGGACTTTCGGGTTGTTGAGCAACTCATGGTCAGGTTCGAAGAGGCCGAGATAGGTGAGGGTCTCATGGACCATGAGGCATTTCTGCGGCACATGGAGCGAGTCTGTCCGAAGGGCCACGTGTTAATCGAACATATCCCGCCGCACAGGTACGCCGCCGCGGCAGCTAAGTACAGGGATTTCGCGTCTCGTGCCGGAGTAACTTGGGACCGTGTCCGAGGAGGCGAAAGTGGGACGGCTTGACGGGAAACGTGTGTTGGTAACGGGCGCCGCGACCGGAATAGGGAGGGCGACAACGGTGCGCGTCGCATCTGAAGGTGCGCGCGTGGCCGCGTTTGACATCGATGACTCGGCCGCCGCCGACACGCTGGCAGCGGTAGAGAAGAACGGCGGCAGAACGAGGTACTGGCACGTGGACGTGACCGATGAGCACCGCGTGAGCGAGGCTGTCGATGAGGCTGCCCGGTGGATGGATGGAGGCATAGACGTCCTCCTTCACATCGCGGGAGTCCTGCAGGGCGCCGGCCTGGATATCTCGGACGTGGACGACAGCGTATGGGACCATGTTTTGGACGTGAACGTGAAAGGGTCATTCCTTGTGAGTAAGCACGTGGCCCGGTACATGAAGGCGCAGCAGAGAGGCGTTGTCGTCCTCACCTCGTCGGAGGCGGGAGTTCTGGGCGGAAGTTCCTCGTACGCCTACGGTACGAGCAAGGGAGGGACGCACGGCCTCGCCTTGACGATGGACGGCCACCTGTCGAAGTTCGGAATCAGGGTCAACGATGTGTTACCAGGTTCGCTGGACACTCCCCTAAAGGTGGCGGCTACTGAGGAATCGCTGCGCAATACAGGGGACCGCGCCGCTTACGAGCACACTATGGCCAATCTCGCCTCTCCGGCCGGCGTTGCATCGGTCATGGCATTCCTTGCCTCAGACGATGCAGACTACGTGCGCGGCAGTATACAGACGATTTAGGGTCGGTCCAGGCCGCGATCCCGCCGTAAAGTTTGTTGGAGCACAGTGAGTGTTCAACGACATTACTTGTCCTCTTGTGAAAGTCTCACAGACTGGCACGCAGCACGATCCGGCTTGCATGCATGACTTTGGATGGTGGCCTCTGAGAGCACATTGCCGAAGCTGACGAAAAGAGTGCGGCGGCAGTTCCGCAACTCCTTGCGTAGTCTTCCCGTTGTTGAGAACTTCAATCGGACTTGAAGTCAGGCGGGTGTTGAGCGGACGAGGAAGGTACGTGCTGATGAGGGTCGCAGGTAGGCGAGTTGGACGGGTCGGTGGGGCGCCAGTGTAGTCGCGGCTAGCTACCAATCGAGGACACGATCACTACAATATTTTCACAAAAAACAGGTATAAAAGTCAGTCTACGAAATTGAGACCTCCTGATAGAATCCGGCTAATGGAGAACGCAGTAACCCCGAAAAGACTAAAGCAAAAAGTGAATCTGAAGAGTTTTGGCATACCTCATCACCGTGAAGTGAGCGCGTCGTTGGCGTAGGCGCCGCGGCAGGGTGGCGGTAACCTGTGAACGGTCACGGCGGCTTGCAGGACTCAATTTTTGAACTTCAAACTTCGGGAGCGACTTAAGGAGTGACCATGACAGAATTTGAATCGCTGGGATCGATAGAACAGGTCGACTTGAGGGAACTCTGGCCGAACGAAGAAGCTGACTTCACGCCGTGGCTGGCTGAACACATCTCCACACTTGGCGAGATCCTGGGAATGAGCCTGGACGTCCGGGGCCATGACTTGCCGGTGCGAGGCTATTCTCTGGACATACTCGCTTACGATCTCGTGACGAGCCGCTCGGTAGTCATCGAAAATCAGCTGGCTACCACAGACCATGAACATCTTGGAAAGTTGCTGACATATGCCTCGGGATACGATGCGAGCGTGGTGGTCTGGCTGGTAAGGCAATTCAGCGAAGAACACCGTCAGGCGCTGGACTGGCTGAATCAACGCACGGGCGATGATACGCAGTTCTTTGGCGTGGTTGTGGAGTTGCTAAAGATCGACAATTCGCGGCCCGCCGTCAACTTCAAGCTCGCTTCCTTCCCAAATGAATGGCGCAAGGAAGCACTGGGAGCCACAAGAACCAACGGCAATGAAAATTCGGTTGAGAAAGACCGATATCCAAAGTACGTCCAAGAACTACTGCATCGGCTGAGGAAGACCCGGGAATCGGCCGAAGCATAAGGCGAACGGTCTCTCGCCTCAATTCCTGGCAGGGCATCAGCAAAGAACTGCTGGCTCTGGAGTAGCTCTTCCTCGTTCATGCGGAGGAACAACTGCTTCGATAACTCGACCGACTCGGTCAGGTGCTCTGGAGCCGCTTCGTCGGTTAGCCCGAACGAGAACTCGATCAGATGGGGATGCGGGGCATCGACCTGAGCGGCCTCCAGAATGCCCGCGATGCACGTGCGTGTTTCGGTGCTCACTCCACCGAGTCTAGACTCGGTGACCGCTAGAAGATCTGATAGAGATTCTCCGGCGTGATGCAGTCAAACACTGCTTCGGCCGCCGCTAAGGCCTCGTTGACGTGGCGTCCTGGATCCCGGCAAGAACGTCGTCTTCTACGCTGTTGTGTACACAGGCTGTCTCAGACTCGAAGAGCATGGCCAGGATGGCGCGACCCCTCAGTGTGTCGTTCTTGCCCAGTGCGATGTTCATGTGAATGAATGTGCTTTAGGCTTCTTCCTGGCTCAGGCAGAGGACTACAGGGAAACCGGATTCCAGAAGGTGAGAAGCGTCGGTGTCGGCTGTCTCCTGGTGGAGGCGGCCCAGCCTGAGCTTCATTGCTTCCGGGTTTCCTGAAAGTACGTCGAGCATGCAGGCGGCCGTCTCGTCACTGAGTCCGGCTTCCGCGGCGACGAGCGCTACACCGACCCTAGTGGTGTTCTCCTCACTGACGCAGTCGAAGATGAAGCCGCCAGCGGGGCTGCTAGCCATACTGGTCGTTATCTCCATCTCGAGAACTACGCCGAGTACAGTTTCCCCAACGGCCCCCTTAATGCAGTCGACCTCAGACTCGGGGAGCATGGCCATGATCTCCCTGCCTGTGAGGCCGGTACCCGCTTCAGGCTCCTGCGCGGCGACTTCGGGAGTGGGCGTGGAGGCTGCCGGAGCGGGCTCGGACGTTGACGGTGGAGTGGGTGTAACCGGTGTCGGTTCGGGTGTGGGCTCAGGCGTGGGAGTTTGCGGTGTGAGAGTAGGGTCGGGGGGGCGAGTCGGAGCCGCAAGCGGCCGCAAGAGCGAGAATCGCGATGAAGGCAAGGGCAAGCGTGATCACCCTTCGCGGACGGACTACGTACACTTTTCCGAAAGCAGTTAGAAGGGCAGTCATTATCATCTGTGGAGAGTTGAAGGGTCTTGAATGCGTCTTATTGCCAGGCGCGCATAGTGTATCGAGGCTAGCTTCAGACAATGCCGCGACTAGAGGCGGTCCGCGGCGGAGCGGATGGCCGAGAGCGTACGGCTGCGGCCTAGAATCTCGATCGATTCGAATAGTGGCGGGGCGACGCGCTGCCCTGTGACGGCGACGCGAAGGGCGCCCATCAACTGACGAACTTTGAGGCCAAGCTCTTCCGTAAGGGATCTCAGGGCCTGCTCGATAGACGGGGCGTCGAAGTCAGAGAGCGAGTCAAGTGCCGACATCGACGCGTTCAGGGCCGCCTTAGTTGACTCGGCGTCCATACCCTTCTGGACGAGATCGGATGCGTCGTAGACTGCTTCATCGCGGAAGAAGAAGGCGGTAAGCGGTGCAGCGTCCTTGAAAGACTTCAGACGCTCGGAGATCAGGGGTGCTATCCGGGTTAGGAGATCGGCCTCCGGCAGACCATCGAGTTCGCAGGGAGGGTGCAGGCGCCAGAACTCCAGCAGGGCACCCGCCAATTCTGAGTGATCCATGGCCTTGATGTACTGACCGTTCATCCAGTCCAGTTTGTCGGTCTGAAAGACTGCCGGCGACCTGGAGACGCGGCCCAGCGAGAAGTGCTTCTTGAGGGCATCCCTGGGTATGAGGTCCGTCCTGTCGTCCAGCGACCAGCCCAGCAGCGCCAGGAAGTTGAGCATGGCGTCCGGAACGTAGCCCTGCTCCCTGTAGCTCAGCGTGGATGTGGCGCCGTGACGTTTGCTGAGTTTGGACCTGTCCGGCGCCAAGATGTTCGGTACGTGGGCGAAGGCGGGAGGCTTCCATCCGAACGCCTCGTACAGGCGGAAGTGGAGCGGCAGGCTGGGCAGCCACTCCTCGGCCCTGATGACGTGGCTCATGTCCATAAGGTGGTCGTCGACGAGGTGGGCGAGATGATATGTAGGGAAGCCGTCGGATTTCAGGATGACGAAGTCGTCCAGCAACTCGTTCCTGAAGGTAACGCGGCCCCGAACGATGTCCTGGACGACCGTTTCGCCCTCGACGGGCATCTTGAAGCGGACCACGGGTGTGGCAGTCCCCGCAGTGGATGGAGCCCGGTCGCGGCAATGGCGATCGTAGCCTGTCCGCTGGTGGCGATCCTGAGTCTCGCGCAGCTTCGACAGGCGCTCCGGGGAGCAGTAGCAGTGGTAGGCGCGGCCACTTTCGAGGAGCTGGTCCGCCGCCCGGCTGTAGTGTTCGAGCCGCTGCGACTGTATGTATGGTCCGAACGGGCCGCCGATGTCCGGGCCTTCGTCCCATTCGACGCCGAGCCATCGGAGAGCTTCCATCTGCAGTTCGACGGCGCCTTGCTGCTTGCGGCGCTGGTCGGTGTCCTCGATTCGCAGAACGAACGCGCCGTTGCCGGCGTGCGCCGTCAGCCAGGCGAAGAGCGCGGTCCGAATGTTGCCGACGTGCGGCTCGCCGGTGGGGCTTGGGGCGTATCTGGTGCGGACGGTGCTAGACGGCATGGGTCACGGGAGCCTGCACAATGTTTACTGCCACCCTAGGTGCTTGCATTGTCGTGTGGGTGGGCAGGCGGGGTTCTTAGCTCAATCATAATAGCGGAGAGCTTCGTCAGGGCCATCGAAGTGTCACATTCCGTAACATTTCGTCACTCTCCAAAGCTGGGGGGCGTTGAAGCGAGACACCAAATGGAGCAAGAAACGAACCTGGGAGATACAAATCGCATACAAATGGTGACAATTTGGTGACAGTTTCGATACAGGCGTCGTCGATTCCAAGCCGTTCGGGGGCAGCACGCCAAGGAACGGCTGCGCATGGTTGTTGTCGTTAGTGGCGTTCATACATCAATGATAGCACAGGCGTTCGCGGAAGGAAAGCGATGGTTCTTAAACTCACTTCAGTCCCCTCGTGCTAAGGGGAACGTTGAGCCATCCTGCGTTGAGCGCACGGAACCCCATCCTAGCCTTCCCCAGCAGACTGGGGAAGGGACCGGAAAACTCTCTTCAATGGCGATGCGGCATCTACCCAGATTTCTTCTTCAAGGGAGCGCGGGCCTGAGGTCGCGAGCAGGCCGGACGGGGCGACTGAAGACGTTGGAATCGACATATTCGTTCCCATGCCTCGTCCTACTGGATACCGGCCTCCGCCGGTATGACGGTTACTCAAGGTCTCCCTGAACTGAGAGAGGGACCTGGAAGTTCCCTGGGGGATGCGCGGGTTTGCAGAGCCGCCCATCCATTGCCAAGGTGAGGCGCCGTGAAATGCGGACCACCACGGACACTTTACTCAGCAAGGATAGCCGCTAGTCGCCGTAGACTTGCGGATTCAGGCACGTCAGCAGCCGCTCTCCCTTGACGCCGCGCAACAGGTTCTGCGCGGAGATGCGCGACATCTCGCGGCGCGTGTTCACGCTTGCGCTGGCTATGTGCGGCACTACCACGAAGTTGTCGAGCGTGAGCAGGGGGTCGTCCAATGGAATAGGCTCCGGATCGGTGACGTCGAGCGCCGCCGCGCCGATCTTGCCCTCGGTAAGCGCCCTGTACAGCGCGCGGGGGTCTATGGCCGGTCCACGCGCGGCGTTGACTATGATGGCCGTTGACTTCATCTTTTCAAATGCCTCGTCGTTCATGAAGTGGCGGTTTTCAGGAGTGAGATTCATGTGTAGGGAAACGTAGTCGGACTCGGTGAGGAGGCGGTCCATGTCCACGAACTCCACACCCATCTCAGCCTCCATGTCCTCCCGGCGGTACACGTCGTTGTACAGCACGCGCATGCCGAAGCCGGACGCCCTGCGGGCCACTGCCAGGCCGATCCGACCGAGGCCAATGATGCCGAGGGTCGCGCCGTAGATGTCCTGTCCGAGGTAGTGGAGCGGATGCCACGTCCTCCAATTGCCGTCGTGCACGGCGCGGTTGGACTCCACGATCCTGCGGGCCGCCGCGAGCATCAGCGCCCAGGTGGCGTCGGCCGTCGTTTCGGTCAGCACCTCCGGAGTGTTGCCGACCGGGATGCCACGCCGGGTGGCTTCAGGCACGTCAATGTTGTCGAAGCCGACGGCGATCTGGCTGATGACCTTGAGCTGCGGGCCGGCGGCGTCCATCAACTCGGCATTTACAGCCTCAGTCAGAAGGCACAGCAAGCCGTCGAGGCCCTGGACTTTCTCCAGGAGGACGTCCCGGGGAGGCGGAAGCTCGTCCTCCCAAACCTCGCCCTCGCACTCCTCGAAGATGGCGTCAATCCACTCCGGGAAGATCTGCCTGGTAACCAGGACTTTCGGCTTTGCCATAGCTTGCCTCCAAACGTTTGTATTATCTGACCACGCATTCTACCAGCAGGGCATGGCCCTGGACCCATAAGCTAATGAAGCCAAGTCTGTTATGACGGACGTGGGCTGGGGAACTGTGCAAGGATTCCTCTTGAGCGCCAGGGTGCGGCTCTGGACCCACCAGGGCGCAGCCCTGGACCCATAAGGCTCTCATGCCCTTGACTGCGTCGGCAGGGGTGGAGGGAGTTTCGAGTTGGCTTGTTCCGGGAACGAGGCCATTGGGTGACCCAATTCACCCCTCATCCCTTCGGCAGACTCAGGGCAGGTTCTAACCTTCTCCCACAGGGGGAGAAGGGATCGGAAAGCGCAGTTCACCTGTTGAAGAACCCGTTTTGCATCGGGCTCCGTGGAGGGGCGTGGCCAAGCGTCCAGCAGTGGTGTGGCTGTGATAACTTAGCTGTGAAGTGCGACAGGGGAGGCTACAGATGACTACGCGCGGTGCTACGTATGACGCAAGATATTACAAGGAGAAGGATGCGGAGGGGGTGCGGCTTGTGCAGGGCATTCACGACGGGGACGGCGCTATCAAGCTCCGCGGCTTTTTCACGGACGTCAGCCAATTGCCGATGCGCGTACAGGTCTGGGAGCTCGAGCCGGGCGTGAGCGAGGGCAGCCATACCCACGAGGGCGACGGCGCGCTGGAGGAGATCTACTACTTCCTCGGCGGTGCGGGAATCGTGTGGGCGGATGAAGAGGTCATCCCGGTGGAGGCGGGCGATGCGATCCTGGCGCCGCCGGGCGTAGAGCATGGCGTCCGCAACACGGGCACGGAACCGCTGAAGTTCCTGATCATCTGGGGCCCGCCGGCAGGCGGATACCCAACGAGGAAATGAGAGACAGCGAGGTGTTGGAGTGACCGTAGACCGAAAGATCGCGGTACTGGGCGCCGGCGCTATCGGCGGCATCATCGGCGGGTACCTGAGCCGCGCCGGGCACGATGTAACACTGATCGACCAGTGGCCGCTGAACGTGGAGACGGTGCGGGCCGACGGGCTGACCGTGACATCCGTGGAAGAGGAGTTCACGGTCCGGCCTCGCGCGCTGCACCTGGGAGAGGTGTCCGGGGACGGCACGCAGTACGACATCGTGTTCCTGGCAGTGAAGTCGTTCGATACGGAGTGGTCAGTAAAGCTGATCGAGCCGTACCTGGCCGCGGGCGGGTTCGTGGTGTCGGCCCAGAACTCGATCAACGAGGAGCGAGTCGCGGGGATCATCGGTTGGACAAGGGTGCTGGGCCTCGTGATCACGATGGGCGCGGCGATGGACGAGCCAGGCCGACCGCGGCGCACCAGCCCTGCCTCGCGACCGGCCTACGCGGTGGGCGAGCCGAGTGGGCTGGTCACGCCTAGGCTGCTCGACCTGAAGGAAATGCTCTCTGTGATCGGCACGACCAAAACGACGACGAACCTGTGGGGCGAGCGCTGGGCCAAGCTGGGCGTCAACTGCATGGCAAACTCCGTCGCCGGCTTCACTGGGCTATCATCGGCGGAGCTTCGGCTGGAGCCTGAGGTGCGGCGGCTGACGATCCGCATCGCCGCCGAAGCGGTCCGCGTGGCCGACGCGCTGGGCGTGGCCGTCGAACCGATCAACGGTGTGCCAGCGCGGCTGTTCATGGAGGCGATGTCGGACGGCGCGGCGATGGAGGATGTGGAGTCCGGTCTCCTGGCCGGCGTGGCGCAGATAGGCCACGGCCGGCCGTCGCTAGCGCAGGACATTGCCAAGGGGCGCATGATCGAGATCGATTTCCTGAATGGCCACGTCGTTCAAAAGGGCCGCGAGCTTGGTGTGCCCACGCCGCTGAACGAAGCCGTGGTTGGGCTCACGCGCCGCGTGGCCGCGGGCGAGATCGCGGCTTCTGTGGAGAACGTGGCGGAGCTGGAGGCGGGGTAGGGGGAGGAGTGGGCTTACCGCGCATCTGCCCTTTCCGGGAACAGGCCAGAAACGGAATGAAGGCAATTGAAGAGGTCCGCTCGCAGCTTCACTCGGGAATGTTCGACTTCTCTCGCCACGCCTTAGTTCGCGTTGTTGAGAGGGACATTAGCGAACGTGAAATCCGGCAGGCTGGAGTGGGTGCTACCATCATTGAAGACTATCCTGGTGACAAGTATTCTCCTAGTTGCCTGCTCCTAGGCTTCACGCAGGCGGGGAGGCCTCTGCATATCCAAGTTTCTCTTGCCGACAATAATCTGGTGAGAATCGTGACGTTGTACGAACCGAGCCCGAACGATTGGTTCGACTACTCCAATAGAAGGTAGCCATGTTCATTTGTCCAGTTTGCCATTGCGACGATAGCCGTGAGGCGTTGATTGACGAGGTGTTCTGCGTAGACGGGAGCTATTTCCTGGTAGGGGGAATCCCGGCAGCTGTGTGCATTCGGTGCGGCGAGCACGCCATCGGTCGCGAAACGGCAGAGAAAGTCAGACGAACCGTTCGTAGTAACTCCAAGGTCTCAGAGGTAGTTCCAATGAAGGTTCTGAAGTTTGCCTCATGACGAACTGCGACGATTCTTGAGTAGCTGACGGCGGGCCGAGGTACACGGCGTCTGAGCCAAAGTCGGACATCAGCGGGCGAATGGTGCGGCGGCGACCTGATCAATGGCGATGACAGCGCCGTTGGCGTAGACGATGCCGTCTTCGCAGCGTGACTCGATGCGCCTGCCTTCGAACTGCTCGCGGTACAAGCTGGCGTACAGGCCGCACCTGCGAAGCAGCGCCTCGTGGTCGCCGCTCTCCACTATCCTGCCCTTGTCTACTACGTAGATAACGTCCGCGGACATGATCGTCGAGAGCCTGTGGGCGATCGCAATTGTCGTACGTTCCTTCATGAGAGGACCAAGGGCAGCCTGCATCTGGCGCTCGTTTACGGTGTCGAGGGCGGAGGTCGCCTCGTCCAGGATCAGGATGCGCGGGTCGTGCAGGATGGCACGGGCCACGGACAGCCGTTGGCGTTCACCGCCGGAAAGCCTGTGCCCACGTTCTCCTACAACCGTGTCGTACCCGTCCGGCATGTCCATAATGCGGTCGTGTATGAAGGCGGCCCTGGAGGCGGCTTCAATCTCCTCCTGGGTCGCGTTCGGCCTAGCGTACAGGAGGTTGTTCCTTACGCTCGAGTGAAACAGGTAGCTCTCCTGCGTAACGTATCCGACTATTGCGGCCAGCGACTCCAGGCGAATGTCGCGAACGTCTATGCTGTCGATCTTTACGGCGCCCCCGGTAGGGTCGTAAAGGCGTGGAATCAGGTATGAGATCGTGGTCTTGCCGGCGCCGCTAGGACCTACGAACGCAGCCGTCTGACCGGGATGTATCTCCAGGCTGACGCCGTCCAATGCCTTCGCGCGCCAGCCGTTTCCATTGGATCCTGTCCCGCTCATTGGCGTGTAGGACATCTCCACAGCATCGAAGGTGACGCGACCCGTGACATCGCTCGGCCGTAACGCGACAGCTCCGGGCCTGTCTTTGATGTCCGGTTCGATGTCCAGGTAGCCGAAGATGCGCTCGAACAGCGCAAGGGAGGAGCGCAGCTCGACCGATACGCGCATCAGGGAGCCGATGGGCCAGTACAGCCTCGCCTATAGCGTGGTGAAGGCCACAATGGTGCCGGAAGTCACCGTGAGCGCGAACTGCCCGGTGAGGATATAGCCGGCGATGATGTAGATGGCGACGGGAGAGATTGAGAAGAAGACCTGCATTAGGGCGAAGAACGACTGCCCGGTCATCTGGCGCCGGATGGCGAGCGCAGCCATGCGCTCGTTCTCGTTGTGGAAGCGTTCTATTTCCTGCTTCTGACGACCAAACAGTTTGGCCAGCACAATCCCGGAAACGGACAGTGTCTCATGGGTGATTGCGGTGACCTCGGCGGCGGCCTTCTGGGCCTCCGCCGTGACCCTACGCCTGCGCTCGCCCACGATCGCCGACAGCAGGAAGAAGAACGGCACCGTGACGATAGAAACGACGGCTAGTTGCCATGAGAGCACCGTCATGGCGATCAGTGTGCTTATGACTGTAACCACGTTGGCGAGGACGCTGGAGAGGGTGTTAGTAACGGCGTTCTGAATGCCGCCCACGTCGTTTGCGATCCTGGACTGGATCTCGCCGGTGCGAGTGTCTGTGAAGAAGCCGAGCGAGAGACGCTGCAGGTGGGCGTACAGCCTGTCGCGCAGGTCCCGCATGACGCGCTGGCCGACGATGTTAGTCGCCCAGGTCTGTACGATGCCGAGACCGCCGGTGAAGACTGTGACGCCTACCATAGTGCCGCCCAGTACCCAAAGCAGGTTGATATCAGGCTCGCCGGCCAGTGGGAACAGGGCGTCGTCGAACACGGAACGGACGAGGACCGGGTTGACGACCCCCAGCCCGGCGGTGATCAGAATGAGCGCCGCGATGCCGACCGCGTGCTGAGAGTAAGGGCTGAAGGAGGCTGCGGCCCTTCGGGCGACGCTGCGTTTCGGAGTTAACATAACATCCCTCCGGAGCAACTCCAGTCTAGCAAGGCGGTGGCGCGGGCCGCGAGGATTTGCGGGTAGAGGCGATGGCTAACAATGGGCATTTAGCGTCGCCTTGGTGCCCGGCTTCCAGTTGACACAAGTAGGCGTCGGGGCTAGTATTTTGTTAACGCCGAGGTAGCTCAGTCGGTAGAGCACAGCACTGAAAATGCTGGTGTCGCCAGTTCGATTCTGGCCCTCGGCACGCCAAAATGCGCCGTTACAAATGACGGCCACTCACAGGCACGGACGGCGATGAGCGGAAGTAGCTCAGTGGTAGAGCATCACCTTGCCAAGGTGAGGGTCGTGGGTTCGAATCCCATCTTCCGCTCCAGCTATACTACAGCTATGACCTCCCGGCCCTTTGCGCGCTCAACCAGAGGTATTGTGTAAGCGGGGTATTGCTTACACGGGCGGGGCTATTTCTAGCTCCTCGGGGCAGCGCTAGCCTTTGCTCCGCCGAGCCGTTCGCGTCCGGCGCGAGCGGAGTGCAGGCCCGGAGGATCTTGGTCTCTCTCGTTTTGGCCGCTCCGCGTTTCCTCTCGCGCCATGAGGTGCCTCGCGAACTTCGGAGCTACCGGAGGTGAGGCGTGAAACGCTTCGTCGCGCACGAAGGCCCTAGCGACCACTCAAGTAGCTTCTGAGGAGTCTAGTCCTGCTAGCAGAAGACCGAGCAACTCGCGGGATCACCGGGGTGGTTAGGGGGCTCTTCGCCACTATCGCGCTTACCTGATATCACCGCAATCAAACCAATGGCATTAAAGGTGGCTTGGGCGCAAATGGAGGCATCTCGCGGGGTAGCAGTCGTCCGATGTGTTACGTGATTGGCGAGTTCCACGGTGCCATTTAGGCACTTGCGGATTGGGTAGTTGGATGCACCAGGGCACTCCGACGCCACATACCGGGCGAGCATCCTCCTGACATCGGTGTTGCTGTTTTCGGTATCGTCGTCGGGCAGTAGAGGATGCCGTACTGGGTCAAACACTGCTTGGGCAAGAGAGATGAGTCCGTTTCTGCAATAGTCGCCTATTGCTTGACACTCCTCCTCAGTAGAGGCAGCTATCAAGAGCGCCCGCACTTTGTTCACTGTGCGGTCAACGCGCTGCCAACCAGTTGGAGTCTCGAACAGTTGCGTGAGGCCATCTCCGAGAGACTCTTCATCAATACTGAACGAGACATTCTGAATATACATCCCCCCAGCCAGTGAACCGGCCCACACCTCCGCTAGAGCATCATGTATCACGCCTTGGTCTTCCTCGGGGAGCTGCCTCAATGCCTTACAGGCTGAGTAAGGAGCAATGATGGCCGCGTTCACAAATGCGATCGGTGCGTCTGTATTTTCGAAGAAACCGAAGTCTTGGGCCTCGAAATCCACAGAGGCATCGGTTAGCAGCGCCGACAGATCTTGACGACCTTCAAGGCGCAGAAGGGCCACGACACTTTCGAGTGAGTTCATAATTGCATCCCTCCTGAATACGGCTGCGCGAGGTTTCGTGAGCCTCTAGCGCGCCAATGCCCAGGGCTCGTTCGTCTCGGCGAGGTGAGTTCCGAGGACGGACCATGCCAATGGTATCCCCTCACGCTCGCTGGCGCTCAAGACGCGTGGGCTATTACACAGGCCGAGCCCACAGTCTAGTCTTGCCTTTGCCCAGCGGCGGCGTGGTGCTGGATCGCCGTCGAGCCGTTCCGGAGTCCGCGACCGCCGCTGGGCATCTCCGTCCCATGTCCCAGACCGCCGCCTGGGGCCGCTCGCGCCGCGGAGGGTGGAGCGCAGGCAGTACGAGAGCTGGTTCTCGCCGGAGGAGCCGGCCGAAGCCCGCTACCTGGTTGTGGAATGCTCGGCTTTGGTGAACAATCTGGCGGTATAGAATTCCGAAGCCTGATCCCCGGCGGCACCATTGTTAGAAGACGGCGCCAACCCTAACTCCACGCCTTCCCATCCCAAAGTCCGGCTCACCCAGCCGAGGTGGGTCTCACACGAGGGCCGAACGTACCTGTACCTCGAGCCGCCGCATGGACTGGCGGAGAACGGCGTCCTGATACCCAAGCCCCTGACGCCGTTGCTCGCGCTGGCGGACGGTACGAGGGAGGCCTCGGAGCTTCGCACCGCGCTCTCGCTGCGAACGGGTGTTGACCTGTCGCCATCGGAGATGGACGAGATACTGGCCAGGCTGAACGGCGCGCTGCTCATCGAGAACGGCGCCTACGCAGAGGCAGCAGCTCGAGCAGTCGCCGAGTACCGGAGCCTGCCCCACAGGAAGCCAAGCCAGGCGGGCCTCGTGTACCCGCCCGATCAGGAGAGACTGGCGGAGACCATCGCCGAGTTCGAGAGAGTTGCGGATGTCGAAGGGCATGCCTCAACGGTCTCCGGCCGCCTCGCGGGCATTGTGAGTCCGCACATTGACTACCAGCGTGGATGGGCGACGTATACCCAGCTCTGGAAGAGTGCGCAGCCATACCTCGAAGACGTAGACCTGGTCCTTATGTTCGGGACGGACCACTCCGGGGGGCTCGGGACGCTGACACTGACTCGCCAGAGCTACGCGACTCCGTTCGGCCGGTTGCCGACCGAAGTGGGGATCGTCGACGGGCTGGCCGAGACCATTGGCCAACATGCGGCGTACGGGGAGGAGATACATCACCTCGGCGAACACTCAATCGAGCTTGCTTCCGTGTGGATGCACCACTATATGGACGGGCGCGAGTGTCCGATGGTGCCAGTCCTCTGCGGGTCGTTCCATAGTTTTGTCAACGGGGACGGCGATCCCGCCGAGGACGAGCAACTGAACCGAGCGCTCGACTACCTGGCGGAGAAGACGTCGGGCCGCAGGACGCTGGCGGTGGCAGCAGGCGACCTGGCCCACATGGGGCCCGCGTTCGGCGACGCGGAGGCCGTGGACGATGCGGGCAGGGAATCGCTAAGGCTGGACGATGAGGCCTCGATCGAGACTATATGTGAGGGAGACGCAGAGGCGTTCTTCGATCTTTCCAGGCAGGAACGGGACGGGAGGAATCTGTGCGGTCTGCCACCGATCTACATGATGCTGCGCTATCTCGAACGGGCAGGGATGAATGTCGTTCATGGCGATGCCGTCGGGTACGACCAGCGCCCGGCTGACGAGCGGGGCGGCTCCCTGGTATCTATAGTTGGAGTGCTTCTCTACGATGACGGTCATTGAACGGAACGGGATCGGAAGGCCGGCGACGCAATAGGAGTTCATGCGATGACAAGGACGTTTGAGGGCAAGGTCGCCATTGTAACGGGCGGCGGCTCCGGGATGGGCAAGGCGACCGCGCAGGCGTTTTCCAAGGCGGGGGCCGCAGTTGTGGTGGCGGACGTCAACGCGGACGCGGGCGAGCAGGCCGCGAACGCGCTCCGTGAATCGGGCGGCGAGGCGCTGTTCATCGAGACGGACGTCTCGAAGGCTGATGACGTCAAGGCGATGGTCGATGGGACGATCGGTGCCTTCGGAAGGCTCGATTGCGCATTCAACAACGCAGGCGTGGGCGGGCACCTAGGGTTCATTCACGAATACCCGGAGGAGTGGTTCGACCTGATGGTGAACGTGAACCTCAAGGGCGTGTTCCTGTGCCTGAAGTATGAGATCGCGTACATGCTGGAGCACGGCGGGGGTGCCATCGTGAACAACTCGTCTTCGGAGGGCCTTCGAGGCGCATCTCCGTATGCGGCGTACGTGGGGGCCAAGCACGGAGTCGTCGGCCTTACGCGGGCGGCCGCGCTGGAGACATCGCGCCACGGTATACGCATCAACGCCATCTGCCCGGGCGGGACGAGGACGCCGATGCTCGAGGGGGGCGTGGGCGACCTGGACGCGTTCGAGGAGAAGAACAGGGACAGGATGGTAATGGGCAGGCTGGGCCTGCCGGAGGAGATGGCGGGAGCGGTCCTCTGGCTCTGCTCGGACGAGGCGTCGTTCGTGACGGGCACCACGCTGTCGATTGACGGCGGGAAGACCGCAGGCTAGCCGGAAATTTCGAATACTTTGCGGGCCGTCCAGACATGACGAAAACGGTGGTGTTGCTGGGGTCCCTGGACACGAAGGGCGACGAGTTCGCCTTCGTAAGGCGCCTTGTCAAAGAGCGCGGCCTTGCGACGCTGATGGTCGACTTCGGGATACTCGGAGAACCTCCGTTTGCGCCGGACGTTACGGCAGCTGATGTGGCGTCGGCGGGAGGTGGTGACCTACGCAAGCTGGCCAGCGGCGACCGCAAGGACGAGGCGATGCGCGTCATGGCGAAAGGCGTAGAGGCAGTGACGCGTCGGCTGTTCGCTGAGGGGCGACTCCATGGAGTGCTCGGCATGGGCGGTACGGGCGGCACGTCGATCGCCACGTCCGGCATGAGGGCGCTCCCGTTCGGTGTGCCCAAGGTAATGGTGTCCACCGTGGCAGGCGGCGACGTGAGTTCGTTCGTGGGAACAAAGGACATCGTGTTCGTGCCTTCGATCGTCGATGTCGCCGGAATCAACAGGATCAGCCGCGGAGTGTACGCGCAGGCGGCGGCAGCGGTCTCGGCGATGGTGGAGGCGTCCGAATACGGGGAGGGCAGGGAAGACAGGCCGGTGATAGTGGCGTCGATGAACGGCAACACCACAGCCTGCGTGGAGCATGTGCGCGGAGTCCTTGAGGCCATGGACTACGAGATGCTGGTCTTCCACACCACCGGCGTGGGCGGCAGGACGATGGAGGGACTGGTCGCGGACGGCATGGCGGCAGGCTGCCTGGACCTGACGACCGTGGAGCTGGCACAGGAGGTGGTCGGAGGGCCGTACGCCGCCGGACCGAACAGGTGCAAGGCGGGCCCGCTGGCGGGAGTGCCGACGCTGCTGGTCCCCGGGTGCGTGGACATGATCGGCTTCAGGCCGAGCGATCCGATACCGGACCGCCTGCGCGGCAGGCCGGTGTATCACTGGAACCCAGATACGCCGCTCGTAAGGTCGGGGCCTCGCGAGAACCGGGCCGTGGGCGAGATGATCGCGGCCGCTGCGAACGCTGCTACCGGCCCGGTTGCTGTGATGATGCCGCTGAACGGCGTCTCGATGCTCGACAGGCCCGGCGAGGTGTTCTGGGACCCCGAAGCTGACCGGGAGTGCTTCGACGCAATCAGGGAGAACCTGAGCGGGGGAGTGAGGCTATACGAGGTCCCGTACAATATTGTGGACACGGAGTTCGCCGAGGCCGTCGGCGAAGTGTTCGTTGGACTACTCGAGAGAGCACGCCCGCAGTCACCGGCAATTAGTACGATTTAACGTTGCCCGTACGACTATTGGTTAGTTAATATCATATGTGCGATAATTCACAACCTGTGAGAAGCCTACCTTCAGACCCAACCAGACACCAGAAGGGCGCTCAGACAAGAGAAACGCGCCATTCGCACGGACGCCAGCCACGTACCTCGAACTAGGAGAACCTGTGGAACCCAAATCCGCCACTTCTATGGCTATGACTGGATCCGGTACGACTTCGCGCGGGCCGGACGTAAAGCGGGCTGAGCCGGCGTCCGGCGCGGACTCCAACCCCCGTACGTTCATGGGTGAGCTGACTACGCACACGGACGGGATCGGCCTGATGTCTGCTTTCAGGGCTTTGCTGGACCATGGCGTGCTCGATTACTTCGCGAAGAAGTCGGAAGCCGGAGAAGGGCAGATCAGGCTGGGCGAACTGGTGGACCGGTTCGGCGCCAATCCGGGTTACCTGAATGTGGTCATGAGGGCACTTTCGAGCCAGGAGTGGTTCGAGCGTGAACCGGCGCTGGATGCGGGGGAAACGCGCTTCAAGCTCACACGCTCGGGTGGCATAGCGCTAGACCTGTTGCGCGGCGCGGACTGTTTAGCGTCTCTGGGCGCGTTCACCCCGGCCGCTACGGGGCTGCGTGACCTGCTCAGGGAAGCGGCACGGTCGGACAAGAGAATGGTTACCTACGAGGCACTCGTTGAGGCGAGCGAGAGGGAGTGGAACCTGCCGAACGCTGACAGCGAAGAGGCCCAGATCATAAGGCAGCAGATCGTCTCGCACCTGGACGGGAACGTGCTGGGCCCAACGGTGATCGCGCTCAAGGACCGTGCTCCGGACGGGCGCGATAGTGTGCTGGACCAGCTCGATAGCGCAGAGGGCTACGTTGACGTGAGCCTTCTCGAGGGCAGAAGCGGAGGTCTGACGGCGGCGTTCAGGCTGCTGGAACGTAAGGGTTGGATTACGTCTTCGGGCAACCGGGTGGCTTTGACGGAGAAGGGCCGGTACGCAGCCAAGCGAGGCTGGTCGTACGGCGTGCCCACATCATACTCGCCGACCTACGCTGCCATCGAAGAACTGCTTTTCGGGGATCCGGAAGTACTGAGGCAGGGCGCGCCCGGTGACCCTGAGGTCCACGTGGACCGCGCGATGAACGTAAAGGGCAGCGGAGGCGCGCACGGCGTATACTTCGGGGCGATCGACCAGGTTGTTGTCGACAGGTTCAACCTCCCGTTCGAAGAGCAGCCGCAGGGATTCGCGGACATGGGATGCGGGGACGGCACGTGGCTCGAACATGTCTACCACCTGGTGATGGACTCTACGGAGCGCGGCAAGCTGATTCGCCAGTTCCCGGACGACCGGCGATACGACCTGGTGCTGGTGGGGGCTGACTACAATCCAGCGGCGCTGGACATAACGCGCGCGCGGCTGGACGGCGCGGGGATTCCACACTACGCCGTGTTCGGCGACGTCAACGACCCCGCAGGCTTCAGGAAGACGCTGGCCGATCATGGGATCGACTCGAGAGCGCTGCTTCACGGCAGTTCCTTCCTGGTCCACAACCGGCCGTACACACCACCGGAAGACATGGCGGCCGCCGCGGCGCGAACGACGGACGCGCAGGGCGCCTATGCCTGGCGTGGAGGCGTGGTGCCCAACAACCTGCTTGAACAGAGCCTGGTCGAGCACTTCAGGGCGTGGGCGCAGATAGTCGGCAGGCACGGAATGGTTATACTTGACCTCCACGATCCCGTGAAGATAGAGGTCGGCAGGACACTGACGAACTACATCCTTTCACACGGGCTGTCCGACCAGTTTACGATGCCTCTACGGGTGTTCCTCGCGGCCGCGAAGGAAGCGGGACTGACAGCGCATGAGCGCTTTCACCGCAGATTCCCGAGCGCGGAGGACCGCGCGACGATCAGCGTGAACTACTTCACCGTGGGTGAGGCGTAGGGCCGCACCAGGCTCAACGCAGCGTTCGCGTGTTGCGCCCCGTGCGGGGTGTCTATAAACTGCGGACGGGTTCACCCGGCGCACTAATTCATGGACACAATCCGGTATACGGTCAATGACTTCGCCGGAGTAGTGACTGAACCCGAATTCCTGCCGGAGTCCCCGGAAACCTTTGAGGAGCAGTTGGCGAGCTCGCTGGCTGTCTGGGCTGAGAAGGGTTACAGGGCGGTCTGGCTGGAGATACCCATCGAAAGAGCCGCGTTGGTCCCCGCGGCGGTGAAGGCAGGCTTCAGCTACCACCACGCCGAAGAGACGTACGTGCTACTCACATTGCCCCTCGTGAAAGGGACATACATCCCGCCGCATGCCTCGCACTACATAGGCGTCGGAGGCGTGACGGTGAACGCGGACCGAGAGCTTCTGGTGGTGTCCGAGCTGTACCACAGCCGAAGGCGCAGGAGGCCCTTCTACAAGCTACCGGGCGGCGCACTGCGGGCCGGCGAACACGTGGCGGACGGCGTCGTGCGGGAAGTGGAGGAGGAAACGGGCATCAAGACGAGATTCGAGTCGATGATCTGCTTCAGGCAGTGGCACGGCTACAGATTCGGCAAGTCGGACATCTACTTCGTGTGCAGACTGACGCCGTTGAACACGGAGATCCACAAGCAGGACGATGAGATTGCGGAGTGCTTTTGGATGCCTGTGGAGGAGTATTTGTCGTCAGAATACGTGTGGGAGTTCAACAAGAGCATCGTGTCGGCCGCGCTGGGAAGCCGAGGCATGGTGCGGGCCACGCTGGGGGAAAACAGCGACCCCACAAGATTCGAGTGGTTCATGCCCCGGACGAGTGGGATGGGAACGGCGTAGGAGCGCGTCCGCGCAATGAAGGCATGTTGTGAAAAGCGCGTGGGGAGGTAAGACATGAAGGCTGCCGTGTTCAGAGAAGTGGGAGTTCCGTTGGAGGTGGAGGATGTGGAGATTGATGAACCGAAGGCGCAGGAGATTGTCGTACGTACTGGTGCATCCGGCGTATGTCACAGCGACCTTCACTTCGTAGAGGGCAAGTATGCTACGGAGACTCCGATCGTGCTTGGGCACGAGGCCGCAGGCACTGTGGAGGCAGTGGGAGACCAGGTGACATACGTCAAGCCCGGCGACCATGTGATTACGTGCCTGTCGGTGTTTTGCGGTCACTGCGAGCGTTGCCTAGAAGGTCGCATGGCGATCTGCCTGCAGGGCGATACCGCACGCAGAAAATCCGATGGGCCCCGGCTCAGGCAGGGCGACGCCGAGATCAGGCAATTCTTGAATCTGTCGTCCTACGCCGAGCAGATGCTTATCAGCGAGAACGCGGCGGTGAAGGTAAGGGACGACATGCCGTTCGAGCAGCTTGCCCTGATTGGCTGCGGAGTCACGACCGGACTCGGGGCGGCGCTCAACACCGCACAGGTGAGGCCGGGGAGCACGGTGGCCGTCGTAGGATGCGGCGGCGTAGGGCTGAGCGCGATCCAAGGTGCTGCCCTTGCCGGCGCGCTGCGCATCATCGCCGTGGACGCAGTCGAGACCAAGCTGGCGCTGGCCCAGGAATTGGGAGCGACGGACGTGATCGACGCCTCCAGCGGAGACGTTGTTGAGCGCGTGATGAGCCTGACCGGGGACGGCGTCGACTACTCGTTTGAGGCGATAGGCTTGAAGGAGACGGCTGAGCAGTGCTACGAGATGCTCAGGCCAGGAGGCACCGCCACAATAGTCGGCATGATTCCCCAAGGCACCAAGATAGAGATCGACGGCCCGTCGATTCTTGGGGAGAGGCGGATCCAGGGCAGCAACATGGGGTCCAACAGGTTCCGGGTGGACATGCCTCGTTACATAGAGTTTTACCGGCAGGGCAGAATCAAGCTGGACGAGATGGTCACGCAGCGCATCAGGCTGGAGGACGTCAACAGCGCGTTCGAAGACATGAAAGAGGGCCATGTAGCGCGGAGCGTGATTACGTTTAACTAGGCAGGCCGCAACGGCGGGGCACGGGCCCCGGCGACGTTGACACTGCCAACCGGCGCGGCTAACGTTTGCGCTGTGTCCGGAGGCCCCGGTCTCGATTTGTGGGAGGTGCGGTCCGACAATGACATCGCATGACGAAGTGCGCCAAAAGATGGAGCAGGACGGCATCCGCTTCGTTCTTACTCAGTTCGTGGATATACACGGCGCGGCGAAGGTGAAGCTCGTGCCCGCGGGACACTTCGATGATGTAGTTGAGGTAGGCGCCGGGTTCGCGGGAGGCTCGCTGTACGGGATGGGGCAGGGGCCGCACGAACACGACATGGCGGCCCGCGTGGACATTGAGACTTACACACCATTGCCGTGGGACTCTGAAACGGCCCGGTTCGCCAGCGACCTGTTCGTGGATGGCGAAGTGCACCCGTACTGCCCGCGCCAAAACATGAAGCGAGTGCTGTCCGAAGTCAAAGACCGCGGCTACGTGTTCTACGTGGGCTTCGAGCCCGAGCACTTCCTGGTTGTCCGCGGCGAGGACGGCGGCATCTCGATCTGGGACCCCGCGGACGTCGATTCCCTGGACAAGGCCTGCTACGACTACAAGGGCATCTCCGGCGTGATGGCCTATCTGAAGGAGATGACCGACGGCCTGAACGGCCTCGGCTGGGACGTGTACCAGTCCGACCACGAGGACGCGAACGGCCAGTACGAGATCAACTTTCACTACAAGGACGCACTCACCACCGCGGACCAGTGCACGTTCTTCAAGATGATGACCAGCCAGGTCGCTCGGAAGCACGGAGCAATCGCGACACACATGGCGAAGCCGTTCGCTGATCGAACGGGTAGCGGCGGCCACGTTCACTATCACCTGGCGGACACCGAAAGCGGCGACAACGTCTTCCTGGACGAGGACGATCGCCGCGGGCTAGGACTGTCGGAGACGGCGTACCATTTCATAGGCGGCATCAAGGCGCACGCCCGCGCACTATGCGCTGTGGCTTCACCTACGGTGAACTGCTACAAGCGTCTGCAGGTGGGTCCCGCGGCGCTGACAGGGTCACGGTCCGGCTTCCTGTGGACTCCGGCGTTCATTTCGTACGGCGATAACAACCGAACACAGATGATACGCACGGCCGGCCCCGGTCATCTGGAGGACCGCACAATCTCGGCGGCATGCAACCCTTACCTCGCGTTTGCGGCATACGTGGCTGCAGGGCTGGACGGTGTCGAGAAACGGACCGATCCCGGAGAGCCCAACCTTGGGAACATGTACTCGCGGAGCCTGGATGAGATTGCCGCCAGCGGGGTGGAAATGCTGCCCCAGAGCCTTTTCGAGGCGTTGCAGGAGCTCAAGACAGACGAGGTGGTTCAGTCCGCACTCGGCCCGATCTACGAAGAGTTCGTGGAGGTGAAAGAGCAGGAGTGGCGTGACTTTCATGCCCAGGTGACCCCGTGGGAAATCCAAAAGTACCTGACTTTGTTCTAGGATACCGGCCCTGTCCTTCCTGATTCCGTGCCCCAACTGCGGCCCCCGGAGCGCCTATGACTTCAGGTGCGGGGGGGAGGTGCTGGTCCGCCCGCAACCCGGCGCGCCCGCCGATGAATGGGTGAACTACTTCTACTATCGACAAAACAGAGCGGGAATCCAGCGCGAATGGTGGTACCACAAGCTCGGCTGTCGGCGGTGGTTCCTGGCGGACAGGGATACGGTGACCAACGACGTGGTAAGCGCATTCTGGCCCGAAGATGCGCCGCAGCCGGCGCCGTAGTCCCATGGTGACCACGCCTTCTGCCGCCGTTGCAGTGACATAGCATGCCCGACCTTCGGCTTCCGCCCCACGATTCGCAAACGCTGGACCGCACGAGCAACGTTTGGTTCAGCTTCGATGGCAGACCCGTGTCCGCGTTCCAGGGAGACACGATAGCTTCCGCGTTACATGCGGCTGGGGTAAGGCTGCTCAGCCGCAGTTTCAAGTACCACCGGCCCAGGGGACTGCTGTGCAGCACGGGCCGCTGCGCTAACTGCCTGATGACCGTGGACGGCGTTCCGAATGTGCGGGCCTGCACCATGCCCGCCGCGGAAGGCGCAGTCGTACGGTCGCAGAACGCGTGGCCTTCTCTGGAGCGCGACGCTCTCTCCGTCCTGGACCGTATGGACCGGCTGATGCCGGTGGGCTTCTACTACAAGTCTTTGATCAGACCCAAGTTCCTGTGGCGCCTTGCAGAGCCGGTGATTCGCAGAGTTGCAGGGCTCGGTGAGGTGGATGCTGATGCGGGCAAAGGCATCGAGTACCAGCATATAAACATGTACGCGGAGATTGCCGTGATCGGCGGGGGGCCGTCAGGATGCTCGGCCGCCATCGCCGCCTCAGAGTCCGGGAAGAGGGTGGTGCTGGTAGACGACCAGCAGGCGCTCGGCGGTCACATTAAGGACATGGCAGGCCCGGTCACAGACGAAGGCGAGTTCGTCGGCGTTCCAGGTTACAAAGTGGCCTCCGAGCTCGGAAGGCGAGTGGGCGAGGCGTCCAACGTGACGGTCCTGACAGGGGCAACCGCTATCGGGCTGTATGAGGACAATCTGCTCGCGATACATCGAGGAAGCGAGCTCATCAAGCTGCGGGCCGACAACGTGATCGTGGCTACGGGAACGCAGGAAACGCCCGTGCCGTTCCGCAACAACGACGTACCCGGCGTGATGCTCGGCACCGCGGCGCTTCGTCTGGTGAACCGGTACGGCGTGAAGCCTGGCAATCGGGGCGTGGTGGTCACGGACGGGCCGTTAGGAGTGCGTGCGGCAAGGGAAATGCTGGACGCGGGGATCAGCATCGCCGCAGTCGCCGATTTGCGAACAGATACGAGTCTCGAGCAAGAGGCCGCCGACCTGGCTGGAAAGGGAGTAGCGTTACTGCCGTCATTCGTAGTTCTCGAAGTGGGCGGAGGCAAGTGGGTGAGGTCCATAACGCTCCGACGACGATCCGATGGCGGAGCGTGGGAGGACGTCTTCATGCCGTGCGATTTCGTGGCCCTCTCCACAGGCGCCGACGCACAGCGTGCGTTGCTTTCGCAGGCGGGCGTCTACGTGCCGCACAACACAGTCCACGGCCGGCCGGCCGTGGACGCTCTCGCTCGTGGAGTCTACGCAGCAGGTAGCGTGGCTGGGGTCGGCGATCCCAAGGCGTCGGTCGAGCATGGCCGGCTCGTTGGAGCTCAGGTGGCCGAGACCGTCATCCGCGGCGGGCCGCGAGCGGTTCCCGATCCGCCGGATTCTGGTGATCGCCGGGGCGAAGTAGTACGGATCCCTTACGATACTGCCTCTGCCGGAAAGAGCTTCGTCTGCCCCTGCGAGGATGTAACGGTGGCCGATCTCAGACTGGCCATAGCCGAAGGCTTCCAGGACGTGCAGTCCCTGAAAAGGTACAGCACGGTGACAATGGGGCCTTGCCAGGGCAAGATGTGCATGAGGGCGGTTGCGGAAGTCCTCGCCGATGCTACGAGCCGCTCCCCCGACGATGCGGGAAGGACGACGCCGCGGCCTCCAGTACAGCCCGTGCCGATGGGCGTTCTCGCGGGTGCCGTGCATACGCCGTTCAGACGCACGCCGCTTCATCACCGACACGTCGCCCTAGGTGGCGACATGTCGGTCGTAGGCGAGTGGCTGCGGCCCACTTCGTACGGCAACGCGGAACGGGAGGTCAGGGCCGTACGCGAGAAGGTGGGCATCATCGACGTCAGCACGCTCGGCAAGCTGAGAGTGTACGGTTTCGGCGCCCCGACCTTCCTTGATCGCATGTATTCGAACCGTATGTCGAATCTTCGCACGGGACGAATCCGATACGGGATGATATGCACCGACGGCGGCGTGATACTTGACGACGGTACGGTGTCGCGCCTTGGAGACGAAAGCTACTACGTGACAACCGGGTCCGGCAACGTGGACCTGGTGGAGGAGTGGTTCCAGCAGTGGACCGCGGGCTCGAAGGATTGCGTGCACGTTACCAACGTCACGCCGGGAACGGCTGCGTTTAACGTCGCGGGGCCGAATGCGAGGGAGACGCTTGCGGAAGTTACGGACTGCGACCTTGGGAGCGACGCTTTCAGGTACATGAGCGCCGCCGAGGCCAGCGTGGCGGACGTGCCGGCCAGGTTGCTCCGCATCGGCTTCGTGGGGGAGACGGGCTGGGAGGTGCACGTGCCCGCTGAGTACGCGGAGCACGTCTGGGACGCCGTTCTCGATGCGGGAGCGGCATTCGGCATCAGGCCGTTCGGGGTCGAGGCGCAGCGCGTGCTGAGGCTTCAGAAGAAGCACTTCATTCCGGGGCAGGACACCGATGCAATGTCGAACCCGTTCGAGGCTGACGCCGCCTGGGCGGTGAAGATGGACCGGGACGATTTCATCGGCCGGGAAGGACTCAGGATCATTCAGGAGCGCGGTCTTCGCAACAAGCTGGTCGGGTTCGTTATGGAGGACCGCCACGTTCCCAAGGACGGTGTGCCGGTGATAAGGGACGGGTACCCGGTGGGTAAGATCACGAGCTGCCGGGCCGATCCCTACGGAGGCAAGGCGTTCGGTCTCGCTTGGGTGCCGATCGAGCTCTCCGAGGACGGGGCGCGCTTCCTCGTGTGGATTGACGGCAAGAAAACGGGCCGTGCGCGCGTAACGAACGCGGCCGTGTACGATCCGACAGGAAGCAGGGTTAGATCATAGGATGGCGGAAGGTATGAGTGCAGGGCTGGTCCGGCGGTCTCCGCTGCACCACGTTCACCATTCTTGGAACGCACGTTTCAGGCTCGTGTCCGACTGGGAGATGCCCGCATCGTACGGTCCGGTCGAACAGGAGCAGGCCGCGTTGCTGAGCAAGGGGGGAATCTGCGACGTGAGCCATGCGGGCAAGCTGGTGGTACAGGGCAACGAGTCACTGCCCGGTCTGCGATCGCTGCTCGAAGTCGAGTCGCTCAAGCCTGGTTCGGTCCACGTGATGTCGGATGTAGGTGGCGAATCGAAGGTCAGGGTCGCTGTTCTCACGGGTGACGAGGCCATTATCCTGGCCCCGCATGAGGAGACTGAAAGCGTCAGGGAACGGACGGAGGAGGCGCTGAAGGGCTGTGCTCATGTCACAGACGTGACCTCGTCGCGCGCAGGAGTGTTGGTGATGGGGCCGCGAAGCCACACAGTGCTGTCCAAGATCGTGGAGTTTGACGTCGATCCTCTTGTGTTCTCCCTCGGAACGTGCGGGCAGGGCAGGGCCGCAGGTACTCACGTGCTCGTGGTCAGGGCGGACGCTGCAGGTGTGCTCGGCTACGAGCTGTACGTAACCCGAGACCATGCCGAGCACCTGTGGGACGCGCTGTTGACGGCGGGAAAGTCCGAGGGCGTTGGTCCCGTTGGGCTGGACGCCGTCGTAGCAGTGGAAGAGTCGGGCTAGGGTAGTGTTTGCCCTTCGAAGACTCCTCGAGCCGGACCATACGTGGCGGCGGCGCGATCTCAAGAAGCGGTACGACGTCGTCATTGTCGGTGCGGGAATCCACGGACTTGCCACGGCGTACTACCTGTGCAAGGCGGGCGTAAAAGATGTAGCCGTTCTCGAAAAGGGCTACATAGGCGGGGGCGCGAGCGCGCGATCGACAGCGATTCTCCGGGCGACCTACGTTACGCCGGAGGGGATCGACTTCTTCCACGAGAGCCTGAAGCTGTACGAAGGGCTGTCGCAGGACCTGGACTTCAATCTACTTTTCAGCCAGTTCGGGCGGATCGAACTGGCACATAACGAGTCGTCGATCTACGCCCTGCGAATCCGGGCCGACTTCAATGCGGCTATGGGCGTGGACAGCCGGATCATTGGACCGTCGGAGATCAAGGACAGGGTGCCGGTGCTAGACTTGGGGGAGGGCGGCCCGCTGCCCGTGCTGGCAGGGCTGCACCACCCGCCTGGCGGCGTGATACGCCACGACGCCGTGATCTGGGGATACGCGCGCGGCGTGGACCGGCTCGGCGGGCAGGTGCACCCGTTCACTGAGGTCACGGGTTTCCTTACATCGAACGGCAGGGTTAACGGGGTGCGGACACCTCGCGGCGACATCGAAGCCGGGATAGTGGTGAACTGCACGGCGGCAATGTCGTCCGAACTCATGCGGCTGCTCGACTTCCAGATGCCGATGGTCACGCACCAGCTTCAAGCCCTGGTTACTGAGCCGCTCAAGCCGTTCCTTCACACCGGCATCTCTTCGGCGAATCTACATGTGTACGTTTACCAGACGGACAGGGGCGAGCTGGTGATCGGCGGCGCCGTGGACCACTATCCGTCGTACTCGTACAGGTCCACGTATCCCCGGCTGGAGAACCTGGTCTCGCACACGCTGGAGCTGCTTCCTTCGCTTCGGAGCGTCAACGTGCTGCGCCAGTGGACGGGGCTGTGCGACATGACGCCGGACTACGCGCCGATCATGGGGCCAGTGCCGGGCCTGGACGGACTCGTACTGAACGTCGGCTGGGGCACATACGGGTTCAAGGCCGGGCCGATAGGCGGCAAGACGACGGCCGAGTACGTGATGACTGGAAGGCCGCCGAAGCTGATCGAGCCTTTTTCCATCACTCGGTTCCACGACGGCAGGCTAGTGAACGAGAAGGGGGCGGCCTCCTCGGCTGCGCTCCACTGAGGGGGCCTAAGGCCTGGTTCGCAGCGGGGCTCTCTCAGCAGTCGCGGTCCTGGACTGCGCCGTCCGGGATAGTTGTGCCGCAGAGGTATGCACCTTCGACGTTGGCGTTGAAGGTGCCGATGAGGGCAACGTTGAACTCTGTGCTGGACTTGATGTCCTGCGCCGACGTTAGCTGGAATCTGAATCGCGACTCTCCAGAGAAGATTGTGCCGTGTATTCATACTGGTCGCAATACAGTCCGCGCAAAGCAGCTAGAGCAGTCAAGCCTGTTCTAGCCGTCCTGATCGCAATCTTTTTGGTGGCCGTAGTCATCTCAGGCGTGATTTGGATTGCGGGGTCTAGGGAGGAAGAAGGAAGAGAAACAACTGTGGTACACGGTGACAACTCATTGGGAATTGTGCCAAGCGAAGTTTGAAGGATTCTGCCTTGCGCCAATGAAGTTTGCGACAGCCCGAATGAGGCTGGCCCACACAAATGATGCTCTGCCACCCGAGGAATGCCCCGCTCGTTCGGATTGCCTCGATTTTCTGAGGTAAAGTTCGAATGCTTCAGCAGTCGCGGTCCTGGACGGTGCCGTCCGGCATAGTTGTGCCGCTGAGCCGCGCCCCCTGGACGTTCCCTGCTGACTGGGTTGTAGGCGCGGCAGGCCAGGGGCAGCCGTCATCCCAGTTCGGCTCTTACCTTATCCAACGGGACCAGATTGCCCTTAAGGACGTCCTGCACGCCCCGGCAGAGCGCGGCCATCATGTCCGGATCGCCCATGATCTCCATCGTTTCGCTGATCGACTCGAACATGAGGTTAGGGTCGGATCCCTGCCCGTAAGAGCGCCAGCGGCCGGGATAGATACGCATGCACATTGGAAACATCCTCTATATTCTTAAGCGGGAACCTTGAGCGATATGTATGCGACCATCTCCCCCGCTTTCAGTTCCAGGTCTTCTATAGGACTGGGTGAGGGAAGAGGCAGGCCGTCCATTTCCATCAACTGCAGAAAATCGGCGAGGACGTCTTCGGCGTTGACCAGGGCCTCGTCCACAGTGCTGCCCATAGCGCAGCACGCTCCGGGCATATCGGGAATAACCACGCCGTAGGCGCCTCTCTCACCATCTATGATTGCGGGGTATCGGGTCGTCACTTCTCCCTCCCTGCCCATCCTGCGACCTTGGCGATGTTTCGAGATACGCCAAGAGTTAGCCTTCGGTGGCGTGGCACACTGATAAATTCAACGCGACTAGGGTGCTTGTAGATGTCGTGTCGGCGACCAGACCTAGCCAGGTACCAACCCTCCCGTTCTAGCCGCCTTGTTATGCTGTTTCTGAGAGTTTCCATTCTCTGGGAGAGGTTCGTCAAGCGGTATGAGAAATTTGGATTCTGTTTGCTTCCCCGTAAACCCTAATTGAACGAGCATATTAGTCAATATGCTCTGCATTCACCCAATGTGGCGGAAGATTGACAGGTCGTACTGGGTGTCCGTTAAGGAAGAGATAACCGACTCACCTTCATCGGAGAACTCTACGTTCCTGAGCTGCTGGTTGGACAGGAAACTTCCCTTGATATTCGTGATCTCGCCGTTCTTGATCTTTCGAGATAGCTGGCCGGCCAGGTAACTGGAGAAGCTAAACGACACGCCCGCGCCTCTGCCCACGATAGGATGGCCGATACTTACGAATACTGTTGGGAACCGCTCTTTGAAAACAATAGCCAGTTGATACGCTGTCAAGAAGGGCCTGCCGAAGTGATGGTTCGGATCGTAGTAAGCAACGTCGGCCAATACTGCAAGGATCCTTTGCTCAAGGTCGTTGTCTTCCCAGAAGGATTCTGTGCTTATCGGCTCTCTCCAGTGGACTTAGCAATCTCGGAATCAGTTAGCAAGAACGGAGCATATCCCAGTGTAAGTGGTAGTGAGAACTACTGGAACGGTCGCCCGCGATGGAGCGGAGGATACTTGGCCCGGCAGGCTGGCCTGCCTCAGCAGTCGCGGTCCTGCACGGTACCGTCCGGCATGGTGGTTCCGCAGAGCCGCGCCTCCGCGACGTTGGCGTTTACCGCACCGGTGAGGTCCGCACGGAACAGATTCGCGCCGGCGAACACGGTGTTTGTCAGGTCCGCGTCCTTGAGAACGGCGCTGTACATGTAAGCCCCGGACAGGTCGGCACCGACGAGCTTGGCCCGCGTAAGGTCAGCGCTGTCGAGTTTGGCATCTGCCAGATTCGCTCCTGACAGGTTCGCGCCTGTGAAGTTGGTTTCGCGGAACCCGGCCCGGAACAGCGTCGCGCCGGACAGGTCGGCGCCGTGAAGCTGGGCACGTGACACGTCGGCGAAGCTGAGATCGACGTTCTTTAGTACCGTTCCTCCCATCTTCGCGGCTATGAGATTGGAACCCCTCAGGTTCGCCCCAGTAAGGTCCTGGTTGCTGATGTCTCTGCCGAACAGCGTCACTCTTGGACACTGTGTCCCCGGCTCGAACACGCACAGCTCCGGCGTCTCGACAGCTTGGACTGGCGGCGGTGGGTCTCCGTCGCGAGAATCATCGCTACCGGGGCAGGCGGTGAAGGCAAAGAGCGCGATCAGTGCCATCGCCATCGCCACGACAACATTACTGCCCTTAGCGCGGCAACGAGCTGGCACTGGAGACTCCATACTCGACTAGCTTGTCGGGTTCTGCCGACGTGTAACCGGGTTGCGGGCTAGCCCCTTACGCGTTCGTGCTTCGGGTCGTAGAAGTAGCGGCTGTGGGTGGTGGCTTCAATGGGGCCGGACTCGTTCATGATCGTAATGGTGGTGCCGACCTTCGTCTCGGGCGGGACCTCGCAGCGTCCGATGCTCAGCCCGAGCGACAGAGCGGGCCGTCCCATTCGTACCTTTCCGACCTCGCGACCGCCGATGTGGATCGGCGCGCCGCGTTCGGCGATCGTCTCGTTGTCATGCACTTGGAAGCCGAGCACCCTCCTGCGGAGCCCATTCTCCTTCAGTGCAATGAGCGCGTCCTTGCCATTGAAGTCGGAAGCCTTATCCAGATCCACCGTGAAGGCTACTCCGGCCTCAAGGGGAGAGGTGTCGGCGTTGTAGTCCAGGCCCACCACCGTGAGACCCTTCTCCAGCGCGCAACTCACCAGCGCGTCGATCCCGCATGGTTTGCCGCCGAACGGCTCCATCGCCTCGACCGTCTTGTTCCATACCCATTCGCCGTACTGGCTGGGCACGTAGAACTCGTAGCCCAACTCGCCCGTGAACCCGGCGCGGCCGAGTAGGCCCTCGACGCCTGCGATCTTGGCTTGGGTGCACCACAGGAAGGGTAGGGTTTCATTGGAGACGTCGGCGTCTGTGAGGGTCTCGACAACCTCGCGCGATTTCGGCCCCTGTATCTCCATGTAGGCCATGGCGTCGGTCATGTCTGTTGAAACCGCGGCAAGACCCCACTCTCGTAGGTGGTCCTTCACCCATTTGACCGTTCGATGCCTGCCGGCAGTGGTGGAAACCGCAAGCCATTGGTCTTTGCCAGTCCGCCAGATTATGCCGTCGTCGCGGACTCCGCCATTCTCGTCGCATAAGCAGGAGAAGACGCCCCTGCCGACTGGCACGTCCATGTCGGCCGTCCAGAGCCTCTGCATAGCCTCGAGCGCGTCCGGACCTTCGACGTACATCTCGGTCTGGGAATTGGAGTCGATCAGCCCGCAGGCATTCCGTACGATGTGGTGCTCGGCCACAGCGTCGCCGTAGTGGACGGGCTGCTCCCACCCCATCCGGCGACCGAACACTGCGCCGGCCTGCTGTTGTGCGTAGTAGTAGGGAGCCTTGCCTTCGGGCTGGTCCGGCTCGCGCGGTATGATCCTGTGCCCTTGCCGGTTTAGCGCTCCGGCTCCAGGTGCGGTAGTCATAGGGGGTAGCCTTGTTTCTGTCGGACTAGGCGTCCGACCTCTTGTAAACTTGGATCCGGTGCCTGGGTGCTTCCACGACGTACAGGCGTTCCTCGGCGTCCAGCTTCAGTGCGGACGGCCCCCAGAAGTATGCTTCCGTTTGAGTGGACACTAGCAGCGGTGTGCGCAGATGCTCGGGGAGCTCCGGCCACAGGTTGGACTGGTCGCGCGCCACACGCTCCTCGGGGTTTGCATCGAGGTACTCCTCGGCCCACTGGGAGAGCGTTGCCTGGCCCTTTTCGTTCACCAGGGGAGCTCCGTCCGGGTCCAGCAACTTCAGGCGCTGGTTGCCCCAGTCGGCCACATAGATGTAACCCTCGCGGTCCACGCAGACGCCTGAGGGCCGGCTGAACTGGCCGTCGCCTTCGCCCGATTCGCCGTAGGACGCCAGGTGCGCGCCGTCAGCGTCGAACTTCTGCACGCGGTCGTTGCGCCAGTCTGCCACCCATACGTCGTTGTTGCTGTCGACCCAGATGCCCCAGGGCATGTTGAGTTGGCCGTCGCCTGAGCCGAAGCCACCCCATTGGCCCAGGTAGGCGCCGCCGTTGGTGAACTTCTGGACGCGGTGGTTGTTCTGGTCCACGACGAGCAGGTTGCCGTCCGCGTCCACCGCTATTCCGGCGGGGCCGTCGAACTCGCCGTCTCCTGAGCCCGGGCTGCCCCAGCGGCCAACGAATTTCCCGTCGTCCTGGAACACGTTCACGCGGTGGTTCTGCTCCTCGGCGACGTAAATGCGCTCGGAGGCATCGATCGTGATGCCCGTGCCGAGCCGGAACTCGCCTTCGTCGTCGCCGTGGTCGCCGAACTCGTAAAGGTAGTCTTCTTCCAGGTTGACGACGCCCACGCGGGAGAACGCGGGCATCCCGCGATTCAACACGAAGATCCGCCCGCCAGAACCGAAGGTAACATCGAACGGGTTGGCGAAACCGCGCCCTTTGGCGGCGTTATTGACGATGCCAATCGTCTTGACGTACTCGAGCGTAGCTCGCGCGCTCCGGACCTGCGTAGTCATCTGCTCACCTCCACGCTACGTAAACTGGTACTCACGGGTTGTCGCAATCAGGCCGAGTAGCTGGCCGACACGGACCTCAGTGTCGTCGCCGGGCGTGCGGTCACGCAGCGAAATGTCCCCTTCTCGGCCCACGGCCTGGGCGAGGCTGTCCCTGGTAGAGTCTTCGACCTCCAGAGGGCCCACGATGTCAAGGCAGGCGTCCACAAGCCCTTCGGGGGAGAAGTGCCCGCCGTTCATGGAGGCCAGCCTGTCTATGATGGCCTGCACGCCGGGGTTCTCCACGTTGCTCATGTGCTTCGAGGCGAAGTTCACGCGCTCCACGATGGAGCCGCTGTTGATCCACTCCACGCCCTCGTGCCAGCCCTCCACGGAGGGAGGCGCGAGGAGCGCCTGGCCCATGAAGTTTGCCGCCCTGGCGGCTTCCAAAGCCAAGTCGGACGGGCGTGTGATCGCTCCGCTCTGCCTTAGAGTCCCTACAACCAGCTCGGCGGGGCACTTCACCCGCTCCAACTGAGCGTCCTTGAAGAAATCGGAGTTGAAGCAAGCTCTGAGCATCTCGCCGATGCTGTGGTCACTCTCGAAGTAGACGTTCGCGAGGTACTCAACCGCCACGGGGTCGCGCGGCGGTGTGTACGGCCACTGCGGGACGGGCGCCTCGTCCGCGACGAAGAAGTCGTAGATATGGCGCGCGATGAACTGCGCCGTGGCAGGCTGCTTGCAGATGATTTCGACGATATCGTCGCCGTTGAAGTTGCCCGTCTCGCCCAGGAACGTCTTCTCGCCGTCGTCGTGGTCCCACTCGCGGTAGTCGAAATGCCACGAAATGCAGCTGTACGGCCAGATGGAGTCCTTCTCCATGCGCAACGCCATGTACTCGGCGTTCCCCAGCGTCCAGCCTGTGAATGCTCGCGAGGCCTCCTTGATGTCGTCCTCGGAGAAGTTGCCGATTCCCATCGAGAAGAGTTCCAGCAGTTCACGTCCCCAGTTCTCGTTGATGGCCCCGTTGTGGTTGTACTGGTTGTCAAGCCAGATGATCATTGCCGGGTCCCTGGCCAACTCGAGCAGGAGGTCGTCGAAGCGGCCGAGGCCCAGCCTGCGGAACATGTCTATCTGGACCAGGATGGAGAGGGTCTGGTTGAGCTTGGTGAAGCCGGTGGCGAAGATGCCGTGCCAGAAGAGAGCGATCTTCTCCTCCATCGGCCAGTCCGATGTTGCCAGCCTGTACATCCACTTGGCCGCGGCGGGATCCAGGACCCGGGACTCCAGGACGTTAGCGTGGTACCGGAGGATTATGTCTTCAGGCATGTAGTTGGCCTGCCGCGGACTGAGCAACTCATCCACGGTCGCCTCGTAGCCAACCTGCAACCGGCGCTCCAACTCGTCTCTCGACGCGCCGAATCCGGCACGGCGCATGAGGTGCGCCATAAGAGAGATGTCTGTGGACCGCTCGGCGATGACCATGCGATCTATCTCTCCCCGGCCACGCAGATACGCTCGGAAGCGTCGATCGCGATGCCGGTGCCGAGCCGGAACTCGCCTTCGTTGTCGCCGTAATAATCGAATTCGTACAGGTGGTCCTCTTCCAGGTTTACGACGCCCACGCGGGAGTACTCGAGCGTGGCCCGGCCGCTCCGAACCTGGGTAGTCATCTGGTCACTCCCGTACTACGTAAGCTGGTACTCGCGGGTGGCCGCGATCAGGCCAAGCAGTTGGCCTACGCGGCCCTCGGACCCGTCGCCGGGTGCGCGGTCACGGAGAGAGATGTCTCCCTCTTTGCCGACGACCTGCGCGAGGCTTTCCTTCGTGGAGTCTTCGACTTCCAGCGGGCCTACGATGTCAAGGCAGGCGTCTACCAACTCTTCGGGGTTGAAGTGCCCGCCGTCCATGGATGCCAGTCTGTCGATAATGGCCTGCACGCCAGCGTTCTCCACGTTGCTCATGTGCTTGGAGGCGAAGTTAACGCGCTCTACTATGGAGCCGCTGTTGATCCACTCCACACCCTCGTGCCAGCCTTCCACAGAGGGGGGAGAAAGGAGCGATTGGCCCATGAACCCAACGATCTTTGTCGCTTCTAGCGCGGTGGCCGAGGGGCGGGTGATCGCTCCGCTCTGCCTCAGCGTGCCGACCACCAACTCGGCCGGGCATTTCACGCGCTCGAACTGCGCTTCTTTGAAGAAGTCGGAGTTGAAGCACGCCCTGAGCATTTCGCCGATGTTGTGGTCGCTCTCGAAGTAAACGTCCGAAAGGTACTCAACGGCCTCGGGGTCCCGGGGGGGAGTGTACGGCCACTGCGGGACGGGCGCCTCGTCGGCAACGAAGAAGTCGTAGATGTGGCGGGCGATGAACTGGGCGGTGGCGGGCTGCTCGCAGATTATGCGAACGATGTCGTCGCCGTTTAAGTTGCCGGAATGGCCAAGGAACGTCTTCTCGCCGTCGTCGTGGTCCCAGTCCCGGTAGCCGAAGTGCCACGAGATGCGGCTGTACGGCCAGATGGAGTCCTTCTGGGAACGGATCGCCATGTACTCGGCGTTCCCCAGCGTCCATCCAGTGAATGCCCTCGAGGCTTCCTTGATGTCGTCCTCCGAGTAGTTGCCGATTCCCATCGAGAAGAGTTCCAGGAGCTCGCGGCCCCAGTTCTCGTTGATGGACCCGTAGTGATTGTCCTGGTTGTCCAGCCAGAGGATCATTGCGGGATCCCTGGCAAGCTCGGACAAGAGGTCGTCGAAGCGGCCTAGTCCCAGTCTGCGGAACATCTCGATCTGGTTCAGCACGGAGCGGGCCTGGTTGAGCTTCGAGTAGCCGGTGGCGAAGATGCCGTGCCAGAACAGGGCTATCTTCTCCTCCATTGGGCTGTCCGTCGTCACCAGCCGGTACAACCAACTGGCACCCGCGGAATCCAGGAATCTGGACTCCAGGACGTCCACGTGATACCGGTTGATGACGTCTTCCGGCATGTAGTTGGCTTGGCCGGGGTTGAGCAACTCATCCACGGTCGCCTCGTAGCCGACTTGCTGCCTGTGTTCCAGCTCCTCCCGCGACGCGCCGAACCCGGCACGGCGCATGAGGTGCGCCATTAGAGAGATGTCGGTGGACCGTTCAGCGATGACCATGTGATCTACCTCCTGATCATGTCGAACTGTTCGAAGTGGCCGTTGACGATCGGCTTGGCTTCCAGGTCGAGCCACTGCTCCAGGATGGTGGAGTACGTGGACCTGAAGTCGTTGTTGGACTTCATGTCGCCCTCGATCTGGTCCTCTTCCTTGAGCGACGGATACTCGCCGTACATGCCGCCGTTGACGGAGTTGCCGATGAGCATCGTCATTCCGCCTGCGCCGTGGTCGGTGCCGGAGCCGTTGTCCTTGATCCTGCGCCCGAACTCAGTGAAGACCAAAACAACCGCGTCGTCCTCTTTGCCATGTTCCTTGAGGTCGTCCATGAAGCACTGGATGCCAGCCGAAAGCTCGCCTACGAGCTGGGGATGGACGATCATCTCGCCGGCGTGGGTGTCGTAGCTGCCCTGGTCGGTGTAGAAGATCCTGGTGCCAAGATCGGCGGTCAGGACCTGCGCGATGCTCTTCATCTTCTGCGAAAAGTCGTCAGAGGCGTACTCGACATTTGACTGGTACTGCTCTGGAGCCGTCCTCAGGATGTCCGCGCCGATAAAGGCACCTGTGCCGGCCTGGCCGAGGAACTCCATGACGTTGTCCTTGCCGGGCGAGCCGTACATGAGGGAGAACGCCTCGAGCGCGTACTTCCGCATCCACTCGTCCTTGATGTCTGGGAAGAGGCCGTACGTCTCCAGGTTGCCAACCGAGGCTACCTGAACGCCGGGGCAGGCAAGTGACCTGGGCAGGCCCCTGCCAAAGTTGATGCCCGTCAGGACGTTCTCGCCGTTGGGGTCCAGGTCCCTGATGACTCGGCCTAGCCAGCCTTCGTTGCCGACCTTGTCAGGCTCCGCCGTATGCCAGATGTCCATCGACCGGAAGTGAGACCGGTTGGGGTTCTCGTACCCGATGCCATTGACGATGGCGACTTTGCCCTCGTCCCAAAGCTCTTTGATCGGAGCCATGTTCGGATTGAGGCCGTAGCCATTGTGGATGGGCAGGACCTCCTCGGGCTCAAAGCGTACTGAAGGACGGTTGTCGTAGTAGACGCCCTCCTCGAACGGAACGATCGTGTTAAGAGCGTCGTTGCCACCCGAAAGCTGGATGACAACCAAAGACTTGCTGTTTCCATTGCTGCTGGCAGTCATTTCAAGACTCCTTGAAACCAACGCGGTCGAATACCTTCCCTCACAATCCGATTTAGGAAGGATTATACCTTAGAGAATTCCTTTCGCAAGACCATCCGGGAGATCGTACTGCGCTCAGAACGGATGCGTCCTGGACTAGTGAAGAGGGCAGACGTAAATGGCCGCTTCCTGGTACCAATCGAGGGTGCCCGAGGAGGTGTCGGAGTTTGAATTCGATGAAGCTAACGCGCTGCCAGGTTGGGCCGAGGGGTACAGTTGCGCGGACGCTCCATCGGCTATCGCGTAGATTCCGGTCGTAAACAGGAATACGATGAGCGCTACCAGAAACAGCCGGTACTCAATGGGCAGGTACTTCAAGGTCTTCGCAGTTGTTCGGGAATTGTGATTGAAGTATAGCTGAAAGCTGTTTCAACAGCCTTCCTACTCGAACCGGAACAGCCTTACGGCCAACAGCGCGGTAATCGCGATCCAGGCTGCGATCAAGGCTAGCTCCGTGGAATAGGCCGCCAACGTTCCCGCGTCAATGGCCACTCCACGCACTGCGTCGACGACAGGCGCGAGCGGCATGTATCCGACTACGCTCTTGACCACCTGCGGCAGATTGTCGGTTGGGAAAAAGGCCCCGGAGAAAAACGCCAGGGGAAGCACCACGGCGTTGCCTATGCCGCTTGCGGCCTGTGGAGTGCGGGAGATTGATCCGATGATGAAGCCTATATTCAGAAAGACCAGATTGCCGAGCAGCATGATCAGCAGCAGGTACAGTAGGTTCCCCCGGACGCCTACACCGAACGCGATCTTCCCGGCCGCAAGTATCAAGGCGCCCTGGACTACAGCAACCAAAAGGCTCGCGAGCACCTGGCCAATGAAGAAGGTCCTCACCTTCAGCGGCGTGGCCTGCATCCGACGTAACACCTGCCTGTCCCGATACATGGCGAGGGATGTCGCGATGCCGAACACCGAGTAGCTCATGATTCCCCAAACGGCCATGCCCGGCACCAGAAAGTCCAGAAAGCTCGTGCTTTCTGTTTGACTTGCCTCAGTCTCAAGCACAAGGCGGCTCTCCGCGCCCGCAATTCGCAGGTTCTCCCGGTCGAGCAGACGGCCGATTTCGCTAATGACACCCGGATGTTCGTAGCCCGCTGCGTCGTGAACGACCGGGAATCTTCCGATAGTGCCGCCTGCCGCGGCTCCGGCCAAACCCGGCGGTATTATCAGCAGAAACTCGATGTCGCCCTGCGTAACTTCGAGTCTGGCGGAAGCCTCATCCGACCGTTCGACTACGTCTATCGTCTCTATCAGCTTCAAGTCTGTCAGCAGTTGAAATGAGAGCGAGTCCCGGGCCTTGTCAATGACCCCAACTCTCGGGATTGGAGTCGTTACACGCATCATCAGCCCCATCGTCAACATCAGGAGCAGCGGGAACGCAAGCGCCCAGAACAGGGTCTGCCGGTCCCTGGCGATCATCTTGAGGTTCGCGATGGTGAAGTGAAGTATAAGCATCGGTGCGCTACTCGAACGTCTTGCCTGTCAGGGACAGAAACACGTCCTCAAGGGTTGCGGAAGCTACTTCTAGGCTCTCAAGCTCTACTTCCGCCTGACGCGCCCATTCAATCAAGGCGCGAAGCGTCTCCGAGGCGTCGGTAGACCGTAGGGAGACGCCGCCTCCGCCGGTACGGCTGGTTGAAGTGACCGCGGGCAGGCACACGAGACCGTCCGCGTCAACACGATCGGGAAGCTTGAACCGGACCTCGTCCGGGTCCGGCAGGGACCTCACCAACCCCCGGGGCGAGTCTAGGGCCACGATACGTCCATAGTCCATTACCGCGACACGGTCGCAGAGGTGCTCCGCCTCCTCCATGTAGTGCGTCGTCAGGAGAATCGTTCGGCCATCCGCGTTGATGTCTCTCGCGAGGTCCCAAAGGTCCCTTCTTGCCTGGGGATCGAGACCGGACGAAGGCTCGTCCAGTATTACAACGTCGGGATCGTTGACGAGCGTCGCTGCCAGCGAGAACCGCTGCTGCTGGCCGCCGGATAGCTTGCGAACGGTTGTCCGGGCCCTGTCTCCCAGGTTGACACGGGCGAGCAGGTGGGCAGGGGACAGCTTGCGCTTGTAAAAGCGTCCGAATAGCTCGAGAGTCTCCGTAAGCGTGAGGTGATCGAAGTACGAGTTTGCCTGCAGCTGCACGCCGATGCGTTCCTTCACCCCGGTGCTTCCCGCGCTCATGCCGAGCACCTGTATGCGGCCGGAGGTGGGCGTGCGAAGTCCCTCGATGCATTCCAGCGTAGTTGTCTTGCCGGCTCCGTTGGGTCCTACGATGCCCAGGATTTCGCCACGCCGCGCCGTGAAAGACACGTCGTTCACGGCCGTGAGGTCCCCATACCGCTTCGTCAGCCCCTCCACCACGATTACGTCCGGCGACTTCAGGGCCTTCGCACGGTCTTCGGGTGCGGCCCTGGGTCGAGGCATAGTTTCCGCCGGGCCGGAGCCTTTCTGGAGCAAGCCGTTTGACGTGAGCGCGTGCTTTGCGGGAACGGGCCTACGGAAACCGCTCGTCCACGGCCGGGTCGTAAGGCCAGTGTCTGTGCGTGCCCCGTTGCGCGGGTTGGCCCTCTGCGAACCGGCTCGGTCTCATCGAGGAGATGTCCGCCGTCTTCGCCTCCCCGTGTACGATCAGTTCCGCGAGGCACTTGCCGGAAGCCGGTCCCAGCATGAACCCTGACCCGCTGAAGCCGCACGCAGTGTACAGACCTTCGACCTCCGGGAGGGGGCCGAGCATGGGGCTATGGTCGGGGGTGTAGCCGTCCGGCGCGCTCCAGATCATTCGCCAGGTGGCCTCCGCCATCGCGGGAATCCGGTGCGAGATGCGCTGGGACCACATGCGCATCGTGTTCTCGTCGATCGACTCCACAATCGTGTCCGGATCGTGAGGCCGCATAATCTCCTTGTTCCGTACGCCGAAGAGAGTCAGGTCCGGTCCCTCCATGCGCCAGTAGGTCCCGATCGTCCGGTCGGTCATGGACATATGCTCCCTGATGTCCGGCGGCCTGACCAGCAGCCCGGCGCAGACTCTGTACGAGGTCACTTCCAGGTCCACATCGGCCGTGGACGCCAGCGGCGCAGACCAGGCGCCCGCGGCGAGCACGACGGTAGATGCGCCGATCTCCTCGCCGTCTTCCTTACGCACTCCCACAGCGCGCCCGTTTTCTACCAGTATCTCGGTGACGCGAGTACCCAGCGCCGTTCGCACGCCCCTTTGTCGCGCGGCCACCGCAAACGCGTTCGCCGCGCTATAACCGTCACCGTGACCGGCGTCCTGGCTGTACACTGCGCCTCCCAGGTCGTCGACTCTGAGGAAGGGTTGCATGATCTTGACGTCTTCAGGCGTGATCAGCTGCAACGAAACGCCGGCTGCATTAGACGATGCAACGGCGGCGGCGGCCTGCTCCCTGTGCTCGGGGCCCATCAGGGCGAGCGTGCCCGTTTGGCGAAACCCGGCGTCTCCGCCGACCGTCTCGGGCCAGTCCCGGTAAATCTGAAGGCTCTCCCACACCATCCGGGCCCGGCCGGACGACTCGCCGTGCACGAACACCTCTGCGCCCGAGCGTCCCGTCGCGCCCGCTGCAACGCTGTCTCTGTCCATCAGGAGCACGTCGGTTACGCCTAACTCAGCCAAGTGGAACGCAGTGCTCGTGCCGGCTATGCCGGCGCCGACAATGATCACGTCCGCGTTGTCTGCCAACGCAACACCTCCAGGGAGGTCTCTCTTACTTCGACTGTGCCGATTATAAGTGGCTCGCCCCACGCTATGCCATTGACTCAGTAGGGAGCCGCTTCCTAGAATCCGTCCCAACCGGAAGACTCTGCACCAGCAAGCCCCACCCATGGTCCAGGCGCGCCGCCTGCGGGAAGGCTTCGCAGAAAGGCGAGTAGGTTGCTATTCCTGAGTCGAAGAGAGGTTGAGGCGTTACTCGACCCCTACGAACTGGTCGGAGCGTTGGGCCCTGCCATGGCGGAGCTAAGCCGTGGAGCGGTCTCCATGCCTCCGCGTATCGCCGTGTCGGTTGCCCGCAAAGAGTCGTTCTTGGGTGTGATGCCGGTGTGGACCGGCGCGTCAGGCACGCTCTCTGCGAAGCTCGTGAGTGTGTTCCCCGGCAACCACGCGCTCGGCTTGCCGAGCCATATAGCGCTCATAGCCGTCTTCGATCCGGACACCGGCGAGCCGTTGGCTGTCATGGACGGAACGCATATTACCGCTGTCCGGACGGCCGCAGGCTCCGCGCTCGCGACGCGGCTCCTGGCCCGGCCCGGCGCCGTCGTGCTAGCCATCGTAGGCTCGGGTGTGCAGGCTAGATCTCACGCGACCGTACTGGCGCGCACTTGCGAGATTCAGGAGATTCGGATCGTTTCGCGAGACCACGCGAAGGCGTCAGCGTTAGCCTCGGAGTTGTCAGAGGCATTGAACCTGCATGCGAGAGCGGCGCCGACTCTGCGGGAGGCCGCAGCTGGGGCCGATGTGGTGTGCGCGACGACGCACTCGGACCTCCCAGTCATCCACTGGAGTTGCATAGAACCGGGCACCCACATCAACTCGGTGGGGTTCAACCCCGCAGGCCGCGAGTTGGACGACGATACGGTCCTCAACTCCCTCGTCGTGGTCGAGTCCCGCCGGTCAGCGCTGGCGCCGCCCCCAGCCGGGTCGAACGATCTGATCGAGCCGATCGATGCAGGTCTCATCACCGAAGACCACGTTCACGCTGAGGTAGGCGAGATTCTTGCGGGAGAAAGAGTGGGGAGGACCTCGGAGGAGCAGGTGACGCTGTACAAGTCCGTTGGCGTCGCCGTACAAGACGCGGTGGCGGCGAGGCTTGTGTTGGACGCCGCCGAAGCGGGTGGCGTCGGAACGCGGATCGATCTATAGGGCGGAGCCAATTGGCATGGCCGTAGTCTGGCAGGGGCACTCGAATCTGATGGCTGCATTCACAGTAATGAGGCGCTCTATGACATGTGAGTCGGCAGGTGATTCGGCATGGTGAAAGACGCGTTCAATAACGGCCAAGAGTCCGCGGTTCCGATCCCGGCCCCCGGTTTTCGAAAAGCAGGCGTGCTCCTGCTTCTCACCGCCGTGGCCACGTTAGCTGCCGTCGCGGGGCGCGTTCTTGCGGACGCGGACCAGCCCACGTTATTGGAATCGCTGTCCGCGATCGCCGAAAGCCGGCTGGCTTACGGTTCAGGCGGGCTCGCGAGGGTAGTCTCCGGTATATCGCTTGCGGCTGCTGCGGCCCTGCTGTGGAAGAGCGTGACGATGCGGGAAACGCCGCCCATGGCGCTGGCATTGCGTCTGCTTATGCTCTCCGGCATCTGCACCATCCTTTCGGGCGTCTGCTCGGTACTGCTGGCCGCGTTGGCCCCGGCGTCCGACGCATTGCCGATTGCACCCAGTGCGTCATTGGAAGCGATCGATGTGCTGCGGTGGGTCTTCGGAAAGGCCGGCTTCGCGGCTGCGGGACTGGCCTTGGTAGCTGCGTCGCGGCCGCAATGGCAAGCGGGCGGCGTGTGGCGGCGGCTGGCTCCGGTTACTGTGGTTCTCGGCCTGGCAATGCTCTTCATCTGGGTAGATGCCGCAACGCTGCTGCACAGAATCTCAGGGCCGGCCTTCATCATCTGGCTGGTAGCGGTAGCGGTATTGCTTCTAACCGGTCGGTCGAGGGGTATGTTCGCCGGAGCGGCCAATTCATCCTAGCCTGCCTCAGCGATCGTCGGCATAAGCGCCGGGGAGGCAGGCCCAACGAGGCGGAAATGCGCGCTTGTATCGACCAGTGGTGCGGCTAGTCGCGTTCCGGCGCGGCCGTCCAGCCCTGGCGCTCACGCCAGTCCCGGGGCACAGCCGAGAACCTCTTAGCGCTGAAGTCCTCGAACAGGTACCGAGACTCGCCGTGCAGGATGAACTCGCTCGCCGTCATTCCGGTTGCGGGCGAGATTCCGAATCCGTCTCCCGACGGCGAGATCACAGCGAAATTCACAGGCTGGTCCAACGTACCTATGACGCCCACACCATCCGGCGTCTGCTCGACAACGCCGCCCCAGCTCCTAATCATGCGCAGACTTGCCGCGCTCGGATATAGCTGGTTCAGCCTCTTGGAAATATTGCGTATCGTCGGCGTGTTCGGCTTGTCGGGCGATGCGAGGCCCACGTCGATCCACTCCTGGTTGCCGCCTCCGTACGCGAGGTTTCCGCGCCTCGTCTGCCTGCCGTACAGCCCGTTGCCGCTCACCTTGCCCATCGGCATCAGTGGCGTAGGCTCGGTGACGATGATCTCCACTCGTCCGGGGGCCGTCGGGAGCCACGCGCCGACCATCTCGCAGATGTGGCTGGTCTGCGGGCCGGCGGCGCATACCACGAAGTCCGCGCCGATCTCGCCGCGCTCTGTCTGAACCGCCACGGCCTTGTCGCCCTGCACGCGTACTCCCGTAACGGCGGTGTTCTGATAGACCCGTCCGCCAAGGTCCTGTATCGCCCATGCGAACGCCTGCACGGTCCGTTGCGGGTTTGCGTGTCCCCCGTCAGGTATGTACCACATGCCGGCTATGCCCTCTGAGAGCAGGGGAGCCATCTCGCGGGCCTGCCGCACATCCAGTATCTCGGATGGAATGCCGCGTTCGATGTCCAGCCTTCGGTTGTCCTTGAAAATCTCAAGTTCACGCTCGTCCATCGCGGCAATTGCCGTTCCCCGGGTGTACTCCGTGGGATAACCCAGCTCCTCGTCCAGGGTCTTCCAGAGCTCTAGGTTGCGCCGTGCCATCGCCGCCTTGGTCCTGGAAGCGGTCGACGCTGATGAGAACGCGCCGCCATTCCGGCCGGAGGCCTCCCAGCCTACGAGGCTTTTCTCCACGACGATTACGTTAACTCCGGCCCGCGCAAGACGCCACGCGGTGCTGAGGCCGCTGACGCCCGCGCCTATGACAACAACCTCGCCGTGGTCTAGAGCCGCCATCTGCATGTTCTCCTCGGCTACGTCCGGTCCTGTGCCGGAGTCCAGCCCCGGTCCTCGCGCCATGTGCGGGGCACGTCCGCGAAACGGCCCAGGTTCATGTTTTCGGTCGGGATAGTCGACTCGCCGTGTAGCACAAGCTCGCTTACAGCCTTGCCGGTGGCGGGCGACAGCCCGAAGCCGTCGGCCGACATGGTGCACACCAGGAAGTTGCTCGGGTGGTCAGCCACGTCGATTATCGGGGAGTAGTCAGGAGTCTGCTCCACGACTCCGGCCCAGGTTCTGATTACCGGCACGTGCTCGACCGCCGGCAGCAACTCCGCCAGGCGTCGGCCCACGTTCCTGACCAGGGGCGTGTTCGGCTTTTCGGGCGAAGCCAGGTCCACATCGATCCACTCCTGGTTGCCGCCGCCGTAGGCCAGGTTGCCGCGGCGGGTCTGGCGTCCGTACAGTCCGTTTCCGAACACGAAGCCGTCCCACATAGGCTCGATTGGCGCGGTTACAAGTATCTCGACTCTACCGGGGGCAACAGGGACCCATACGCCGGCCATCTCAGCCACGTGCCCCGTCTGGGGACCGGCGGCGCTGACCACGAAGTCGCACCCGATGTTGCCCCGGTTTGTCTCAACCTCCGTGATCCGGTCGCCCTCGATCTTGAAACCGGTAACGGTGCAGTTCTGGTGGATCCTGCCGCCGTGGTCCTGCATAGCCCATGCGTACGCCTGCACGGTGCGTTGCGGGTTGGCGTGCCCGCCGCTGGGGGAGAACTGGCCGCCGAGTGCCCGCTCGCTGACCGTCGGAATCCACTCGCGAATGGTCTCCCGGTCCAGGATGTGCGCCTCCGCGCCAAGGGAGCGCTGGGCTTCGACGTGCTGTTTCATCTCCTCCATTTCGTATTCGAGGAGTGCTATGCGCAAGAGTCCGGGCTTCCACTCCGTTGGATAGCCCAGGAGGTCGTCCAGTTGAGGCCACAACTCTACCTCAGCCTTGGCGAGGCCGTCGGCCTTCTCCTTGCCCCTGTGACCCATCTGTCCGCCGTTGCGGCTCGAAGCCTCGTAGCCAATCACGCCCTTGTCTACCACAACCACGTCTACGCCGGCCCTCGCGAGCCACCACCCGGAACTCAGTCCTGAGACTCCTCCTCCAACTATCACAACCTCTGCGTTGTCGAGATTCAATGTGGGCCTTTTCCGTGGACTCGAAGCGCCTTGCCGCGGCGCACTCGTGGCGTGCATGCATCGGCTTCCTTGGTCGGAAGCGATTGTATTTGTGCCGTCCGCGGCCGGTCAAACGCAAGAGTTGCGCCTGCGCTAGACTTATTGGACTCCAACGCAGGACCTGATCATGGCAACTCTCGTAACTGGCGGCACCGGTTTCATCGGCTCCAACCTCGTAAAGGTGCTGGTCGAAAGAGGGCACCGCGTGGTCTCTCTGGACATAGCTCCGCCGGACCCGCTCGTACGCCGATACCTCGGCGCCCGCTTCGATGACGTGACTTGGCTTGCTGGCGACATCACGGACAGGACGTCGGTTCTGGACATTGCCGGCATCCACGACATTGAGAAGATAGTCCACGCCGCCGTGTACACCGTGGTCCTGGAGGAGATCGAGCGTCAGGAGGCCGCGCGGATCTTCGACATCAACCTTGCGGGCACAGTGAACCTGCTGGAACTCGCCGCTGCCGTGGACTGCGATCGCTTCGTGTACGTGAGCTCCGGCGGCGTCTACGAGGCGTTGCGGGGTCCTGGAGTCGTCCTGAAAGAGACCGCCGAGCTCGTGCCTCCGAGGTCCATCTACAGTGTTTCCAAGTACGCCAGCGAGCTCTTGACGAGCCGCTACTCGCACCTTCACGGATTCTCGGCCGTTAGCGTCCGCCTTGGCGGGCCGTACGGTCCGATGGAGCGTACGACGGGCCACCGCGCCGTCATGAGTATGCTGCACGAGATGACGGGCAGGGTGGCGCGCGGCGAGCCGTTGCAGGCGCCGGCCTCCGCCGTGTGGTCGTTTACCCATGCCCTGGACTTGGCGGCCGGCATTGCGCTTGCACTGGACCATCCGGCGCCCAGCCACGATGTCTACAATCTCGCCTCCGGTGAGGCCTGCACCAGCGAGGAGTTGATGGATGCATTCCGCGAAGCGATGCCGGGCGTCCGCTTCGAAGGCGGAGGCTTCGAGTCGCGGGCAAGCTCCTACGGCGTGACGGACGCCTCCCGCATGAAGAAAGACCTCGGCTTCGATCCGCAATTCGATATCGCCTCGGGCCTGAAGCAGTACATCGACTGGCGAATTGCTTTTGACTACACTGATTGATGGACGTGTCGATTAAGGGCCATCGTTAATGGCGCCCGTCGTCAAGGCAATTGCGTTTGGAGTGGCCTGACGTTTGCACAGCTGTCATTCCGGCGCAGGCCGGAATCCAGAAGGGCAGAGGGGAACTCTGGTCGTCCACTTGACGCCTTGTCGAGATCTGGCTCAACTGAAGACTGGAATGCAGCAGATGCAAATCGTGGAGGGTTGCCGATGGCAACAATGCGGGAGCTTACCGTCACAATTGACACCGATTTGGTCGCGGGAGCCGAGGAGTACGCTCGGTCCCGTGTTCTGTCGTTTTCAGCCCTGATCGAGCAGTCTCTGAGGCAGACAATAGCACTTCACGTCCAGTCGTTCGCCTCGCGGTGGCGTGGTCGGTTCAATGCGGCGGAGCGTAACGACGCGCGCTACACAGCATTGGCCCAGAAGTATCTCGAATGATGCCCGCGTAGTGAGTGAGGGCTTTGAGAAGTATCCGGCAGGCTCCATTTGATGCCAGTGTGACTGGCGTCATACCGGGGAGGACCTCATGGACGTGACCGGTATGGTTGCGGTGGTTACCGGCGGCGGCCGGGGAATCGGACGAGGCATCGTTCTCGCCCTCGCCCGCAACGGCGCGGACGTCGTCATCGCCGATGTCGATACCGCCAACGCTGAGTCCACATCTGCCAAAGTTTCGGAGCTAGGGCGCCGGTCCCATACCGTTGATATGGACGTGACCGACCAGCAGTCGGTAGATGGCGCGGTCCAGGAAGTGCTCGGCCGGTTCGGTCAGATCGACGTGCTCGTAAACAACGCCGGAGTCGTCTCCGCGCCCGGCTGGACGGGGCGCCTCGGCGAGAACGAGGCCGACTGGGACATCGTCTACGAGGTTAACGTAAAGGGCGTGGACCGCGTTACGAGAGCCGTCTCGCCGGGTATGAAAGAGAGGCGTTTCGGCAAGATCATCAACATATCCTCCGTTGCCGGTCGACGCGGCAATCCCGGCTTGGCCGCCTACTCGGCGTCCAAGGCCGCGTGCATCAGCATCACGCAGGCGGCGGCGCTGGAGCTCGCGCCGTACAACATCAACGTCAACACCATTTGCCCCGGCCTGCTATGGACCCCTATGTGGAACGTGCTGGCGACACGCCAGGTGTCCCTGTTCGAGGACGCCGCGACCCGGACCCCGAGGGAGCAGTTCGAGTCCGTCGTGGCTCGCAGCACCCCGTTCGGCAGGGAGCAGACGCCCGAGGACATTGGCAACCTCGCGGCGTTCCTCGCTTCCGAGTACGCTCGCAACATCACCGGCCAGGCAATCAACGTGAGCGGCGGCTCGGCGATGTCCTAGCTTGCGGCCCTTCCCATGGACAGCCGTTTCGGGCCGTAGGTATAATTAGTCGGCGCTGTCCGGTCCCAGTGACCCGCGCGCTTGCCGAGGTGGTGGAATTGGTAGACACGCAGCGTTGAGGGCGCTGTGGCCGCTAAGGCTGTATGAGTTCGAGTCTCATCCTCGGCACCAGCATTTCTAGGGGCGACGTAGCCAAGTGGTCTAAGGCGGGGGTCTGCAAAACCCCTATTCGGCGGTTCGAATCCGCCCGTCGCCTCCATCCCCTCTTACAGACCCGCTGACAGGCGTGAGCAGAGTGCGAGGCCGGCACTGCCGCGCCCGGTCGATTTCCCCGCACATCCATTGCAGACAGCGAACGACTGTGCTAGTATTTGTTCGTGTCCACTGCAAACATATGCAATCAACCTTCTGAATTCCGGTTTGCCCCCGCCTCGACACTGTCACAAAAGTGTTCAATTTGTATCATTTCGGTTCAGATTGGTTCGTTTCAGGTACCAAATCGTGTAACTTTTGGTAACCGCCATCCTGACCTCCAGCTACGAAGAGTTACAGAATGTGACGGAATGTGACAGTTTTCAAGGCTCCCGCCACTGAAGAACTTCTGTGCGAGGCCTCTTGACCGAGAGCACCAAAGGACGAACCGGAGACGGTACTCAAGAGTCCCCCTGTCCTTCGATGGAAGTCTCCGAATTTCTGTCTTTCCCGCGAACGGAGACCTTTGCACGACCGTCATTCCCGCGCAGGCGGGAATCCTAGGGATGGGGCTTCCCGCTAGAATACTGTGGCACGCCCATAGCGAATGTAGTCCACACGGGCGCTACTGAAGCGAGACCATGGCGCGCGCAATTTCGCCTGCACACCCGAAGGAGACACCATGAAAATCATCCGAAAGTCAGAAGTAGCCGCACTGGACGCCACCGACAGCCCGATCTTCGTGGGCGGAAGGGTAAGCCGTCGCCCGATAGTCGGGGGCGACGTGAGTAGCTACTTCAACTTCGGCATCGTCGAGTTCGCTGCCGGCGCTAGGAACAAGCTGCACACGCACACCAGCGACCAGGTCCTCTACGTGACGAAGGGCAGGGGGCTGGTCGGAACGGAAACCGAGACTTTCGAGTTTGAGGAAGGGGACACGGCGTTCATACCCGCCGGGGAGAAGCACTGGCACGGCGCGACCGATGAGTCGGACTTCGCCCACATCGCGTTGATGCACCCCGAAAGCGTGACCGAAATCCACGGTTAGGCCAGATGCCGTCCCGCAGACAAGCAGCGCACAGCCACGTAAGCGGAGAGGTCTAGGAGGCCCTGCGCTTACGCCTCCTTTGCCACTCAGGCTTGGAGTCCACGTAATCGTTCAGCAGCTTGAGCAGGCAGTCGTCCGTGTAATGCTCGGTGCTTATCCCACAGGTGCCCACATGGCTTAGCGATGCGTCCTGCAGGCACAGAACCGGCCTGGTTGTATGGTCTTCGTCACAAACGGGGCAGTCCATCGGTCCTCCCTCTTAAAGTCGTCTTCCGGGTCGCGCCGCTAATGCGCCGGGTGCTTACTCGACGGTCCCTTCCCGGATCGCACGCCACCATGGGTCATCCGAGAAGTCGTAGTACTTGGCCCGGTCCAGCACCAGATCGGCTCCCGACTGCCAGTCGGCGGCAATCCGGCCGTTGTAGGCCCGGGCGGCGGAGTACGCCTTCGGCGCGAGTACCTGGGCGGCGTATGCGTGCCTTTCGCCTTCCTTCCAACGCTCGATGCCTGATTGTTCAGTCATCAGAATCAGGTTGCCCTGGTGTGGGCCTTCTCCAAGCAGCATGCTGCAGTAAGCGGCAACGTACGAATGCTTCGGCAGGTCTTCCACTAGCGAGTCGTCCACTTCCGTGACCTCTGCCTCCACGTTGTTCGGCTGGCGGACTCCGAAGAACCCCACGACCGTCAGACCCTCGCCGGAGCGAAGCTTGTCCGGCAAGGAGATCACGGTGCGGTGGTAGTAACCCAGTTCTTCCTCTTCCTCGAATATCACTGGGCGCTGGTCTCCAGGCAGCCCCTCGGGCTTGTCCAGGTGATGCCGCAGGCGGGCCAGCATCGTCCGAAGGTATTCGAGTTCGATCTTGCTGTGTTCCGGGTCGGCAAATGGCCTGCCGGGCACACGCTCGTCGGGTCCAAGCTGGATCGTCTCTTGTCTTTGCATCGTTCGGCGATTCCTTCGGATTTGGCGGTCAATCTCTATTCTATCCCGATTGGGAACTGCCCGCATGGTGATCTCGACACTTCCGCTCGCGATGTCGGCGAGAGCAGCCTGTCCGTTGCCGCAGCGGTTCGCCTCAGCTTGACACTTCACGGCGGCGCATCCCATACTTTTGCCAGCCGATAGCCCCTGGCTTGCACGTAATCCCTCCGGACACAGGTCACTAGAGTTCACAGGCTTGCAGAAGTACTCTCTCCTCACAATCGCCAGGAACGCCGTCACCTACCACGAGAACTGGCAGCGCGCCTGGCGCAGTCCCGAGCCCCGGCCTGAATACGATGTCGTCATTGTGGGCGGCGGCGGACATGGCCTCGCCACCGCCTACTACCTCGCCAGGAACCATTCGATCACCAACGTGGCGGTCGTCGAAAAGGGCTATGTGGGCGGCGGCAACACCGGACGTAACACCGAGGTGGTGCGCTCCAACTACCTGTGGGACGAGGCGGCGTGGCTCTATGAGCACTCTCTCAAGCTCTGGGAAGGGCTGACACAGGAGCTCAACTTCAACCTGATGTTCAGCCAGCGCGGAGTGTTAAGCCTCGGTCACAGCCTGCAAGAGATGCGCGACATCGCCCGGCGCGTCAACTCGAATAGGCTAAACGGGATTGACGCCGAACTGATCGGCCCGGACGAGATCAAGAGTCTCGTGCCGATTATCAACACCTCGCCGGACTCCCGCTATCCGATACTGGGAGCTTCTATTCAGCGCAGGGGCGGCACCGCTCGGCACGACGCCTTGGCCTGGGGTTTCGCTAGGGCTGCCGACTCCATGGGAGTGGACATTATCCAGAATTGCGAAGTCACGGCCATCCGCCGCAATAGCAACGGAGTGACAGGTGTTGAGACCACCAAAGGCTTCATCGGCGCGAAGAAGATCGGCGTGGTCACTGCCGGCAACTCCGGCGTGCTGGCGAACATGGCAGGCCTCAGGCTTCCCCTCGAGAGCCATCCGCTCCAGGCGTGGGTAACGGAGCCGGTGAAGCCAATTCTGAACGCTGTCATCATGTCAAACGCCGTTCATGCTTATGTCAGTCAGACGGACAGGGGTGAACTGCTGGCGGGAGCCGGGATCGACTCCTACACCGGGTACGGCCAGCGCGGCAGCTTCTCCGTTGTAGAGCACGCCTCGGCCGCGCTTGTTGAACTGTTTCCAATTTTCAGCCGCGTGAGAATGCTGCGTGTGTGGGGTGGAATCGTCGACACTTGCCCCGACGCGTGTCCGATTATCGGCAAGGTGCCGATCAACGGGCTGTTCTTCAACTGCGGCTGGGGAACCGGCGGTTACAAAGCCACTCCAGGTTCGGGTTGGGTGTTCGCGTACACAATCGCCAACGACCGCCCTCACAAGCTGAACGAGCCGTTCTCCCTCGAGCGGTTCACGACGGGCAAGCTGATTGATGAGCACGGAGCAGCCGGCGTGGCGCACTAGGAGGAAGCCCCGTAATGCTGCTGATCGAATGCCCAAACTGCGGTCCCAGGGACGAGACCGAATTCACGTATGGCGGTGAGAGCCACATCGTCAGGCCGCCGGATCCCGACGCGTTGACCGACCTCGACTGGGCAGACTACCTCTACTACCGCAAGAATCCGCTGGGACGGCATATGGAGCAATGGAACCACTCCGCCGGATGCCGCAGGTGGTTCAATGCCGTGCGGCACACCGGTACGTACGGCTTCGAAGCGGTCTACGGCATAGGTGAACGACCGCCGGGGGACGCGCATTGACGCAATTTCACAGGCTCGAGACCGGCGAGTTGATCGACCGCACACGCCCTATCAAGTTTTCCTTCAATGAACGGGATTACGAAGGCTACCTTGGGGACACGGTCGCTTCCGCCCTGTTGGCAAACGGAGTGGGCACGCTAGGACGGAGCTTCAAGTATCACCGTCGGAGGGGTGTGATGACCGCCGGGCCGGAGGAGCCGAACGCGCTACTGCAGGTCGGCACAGGCGCCCGGACCACGCCAAACGTACCCGCCACACAGCAGGAGATTTACGACGGCCTCGTTACCGCTAGCGTAAACGTGTCTACCTCGCTGAGGTCAGACTGGCGGGGTGCCTTTGACAAGCTTTCCGGCTTTCTACCGCCAGGCTTCTATTATAAGACACTGATGGGCCCCAGGTTCATGTGGAAGAGTTACGAACACCGAATTCGGCAGACGGCCGGCCTTGGCGTTGCGCCCGAGTCGCCCGATCCGGACACGTATGACAAGATGAATGCCCACTGCGACGTGCTCGTCATTGGCAGCGGCCCGGCAGGTCTTTCCGCGGCCCTGGAGGCCGGTGGGACCGGAGCACGGGTGGTCCTGGTGGAGCAGGACAGCCTTCTCGGCGGACGGATGCTCTCCGACCGGGTGCAGATCTCCGGCCTTTCTGGCCAGGACTGGGCGGCGTCCGCCGAAGATCGTCTGGCTGCGATGGACAAGGTACGTGTGCTGAAGCGTAGCACGGCCTTAGGCTTCTACCACGGTAACTTCGTCACCGTATTGGAGCGCAGGACAGATCATGTGGCGGCCGGGGAGATCGATGGAACTCGGCACAGGCTGTGGCGTATCCGGGCCAGACACGTCGTTCTGGCGGCGGGCGCAATTGAGAGGCCGCTTGTCTTCCCGAACAACGACAGGCCCGGCGTAATGCTCGCATCGGCAGTATCCACGTACGTCAACCGTTACGCGGTCATGCCCGGCAGCAGGTGTTTGGTCTTCACCAACAACGACAGCGCCTACAGAACGGCTCTGGACCTGCGCGCCGCAGGCGCCGACGTGACTGCCATCGTAGACACACGGCCACGGCCAGCTGGCGAGCTTCCTGAGCTAGTACAGCATATGGGCATCTACGTTGCGTCCGGACATGCCGTCGTGGATGTAGTTGGTGGTGGCCGTGTCCGAGGGGTGAAGATAGCCCGGCTGAATCAAGGCGCCGATGGAGTTACAGGCCGTGAGAGGGCCCTCGACTGTGACCTCGTGGCGGTCTCCGGCGGATGGTCTCCTTCGGTGCACCTCCACTCTCAGACCGGCGCGCCAGTTGTGTACGACAACAAACGCGTCTGCTTCGTTCCCGGGGCCCCGGTGCTGGACGGCGTTTCCATTGGAGCGGCGGCGGGCGACTTCCGAACGGCCGATTGTTTAGAAAGAGGGGCGCAGGCAGGCGGGACTGCCGCCTACGACGCCGGCTTCGGGAACGGCGTTCCGTCCGGTGCGGCACCCGAAGTGGAAGAAGCATCGGAGGAGCCGACAATGCCTGTGTGGCTAGTGCCCACCGGAAAGCCGGTGACGCGCGGGTCCAAGCGATTCGTTGACTTCCAGACCGACGTTACCGCCTCCGATATCTATGTGGCAGCGAGTGAAGGGTACGAGTCCATCGAGCACGTAAAGCGGTACACCACGCTGGGCATGGGCACCGAACAGGGCAAGATGGGGAACGTCAATGGCATTGGTGTCCTTGGGCAGTACCTCGGCAAGGAAATGTCAGAGGTGGGTGTTACCACGTTCAGGCCCCTCTACTCCGGAACGTCATACGGGGCTGTCGCCGGCAGAGAGTCAGGCGACCTGTTTGACCCTGTTCGAACGACTGCAATGCATGACTGGCACGTGGAAGCGGGCGCTGAATTCGAGAACGTGGGGCAGTGGAAGCGCCCCTGGCACTACCCGAATGCGGGCGAATGCATGCATGATGCGGTAAACCGGGAATGCCTTGCGGTCCGGAACAGCGTCGGAATCCTCGACGCCTCAACCTTGGGTAAGATCGAGATCGAAGGTCCTGACGCCGCCGAATTCCTCAACCGCATGTGTACCAACGGCTGGAAGAGCCTCAGGGTAGGCAAGTGCCGTTACGGACTTATGCTGGGAGAGGACGGCAATATCATGGACGATGGCGTCACCGGCCGCCTTGCCGATGACCGATTCCTCATGCACACGACCACGGGCGGTGCCGCCGCTGTCTTCGCGCATTTGGAGCGGTGGCTTCAGACCGAGTGGCCTGACCTGCGAGTGTTCCTGACATCGGCCACGGACCACTGGGCAACGGTCTCACTGAATGGCCCTAAGAGCCGCGAGGTCGCTGAGGCGATCTGCACTGGCATAGACTTCTCGAACGAAGCATTCCCATTTATGTCGGTCAGGAAAGGCGCCTGCCTAGGCGTGCCAGCCCGAGTGTTCCGGATTGCGTTCGCCGGCGAGTTGTCTTACGAGATCAATGTCAACGCCAACTACGGAAGGGCGGTGTGGGAGGCGGCAATGGAAGCCGGTCGGCAGTTCGACATTACACCTTACGGGACTGAGGCCATGCACGTATTGAGGGCCGAGAAGGGATTCATCATTGTCGGCCAGGACACCGACGGGTCCATGACGCCACAGGACATGGGCCTCGACAGGCTCGTGTCGAGGCGCAAGGACTTCATAGGACGCAGGTCTCTTTCCCGTTCGGACATAGTGCGGACGGACCGCAAGCAGTTTGTTGGGCTGTTGACAGAAGACTCCGGCCACGTACTGCAGGAGGGAGGCCAGGTAGTGGACGAGAGCAATCCGACGGAGCTTCCGGTCCCGATGTTAGGCCACGTAACCTCCAGCTACTGGAGCGCCTGCCTTGGAAGGTCAATCGCCCTCGGCGTTGTAAAGGGAGGCCATGAGCGGGTAGGACAGACCGTGTACGTCTCCACCGGCCCAGGGGACGCGGTGCCGACCCAAATCTCCGGTCCTGTGTTCTACGATCCCGAGGCGGAGCGGCAGAATGTGTAGTGACGGACCGCGGATGGAGTCTCCACTCGTGGGCTTCAGCTTCGCAGGAGGTGTCGATCAAGCCGATGCTGGCCTTCATCTAGAGGAGCGCGCCTTCCTAGGCCACGTAAACCTGCGAGGGGACCTCGGCGACGCCCGGTTTGGCGCCGGTGTCCGTGCGACGCTCGGGTTCGACGTTCCGGCGGCCACCAACACGTTCGTCATGCAAGACGGCATGGCAGCAGTTTGGGCTGGGCCGGACGAATGGCTGATCCTTACACCTCCCGGAGGTGAAACCAAGCTGATCGAAGGTCTGCGCGGCGCGATTGACGGACTCCATGCCGCCGTCACGGACGTCACGGGCGGCCAGACGGTGTTCAGGCTGTCCGGGTCTCGTGTTCGTGAGGTGCTCGCGAAGGGTTGCACGCTGGACCTGCACCCCCGCGCGTTCGGCACAGGCCGTTGCGCGCAGACTAGCATCGCCCATTCCGCCGCTACGTTGCTCCAGGTAGACGAGTCTCCTTGCTACGACGTGATCGTCCGGAGGAGCTTTGCGCGGTACCTTGCGCTCTGGATCGAAGATGCCGCTTCAGACTACGGCCTGTCCGTAACCTGAGGAAGGTATACCGCACATTGCTCACCCCTGCCGAGGACGCGTACGGCGCCGCTATCCGTGATTACTGGCGAGGTTTGGGAGGATTTGAAGTAGTCGAACGCGACGACGACTATATCGGCTACTCGGAAGGTCCGCCCGCGTACTTCTCAGAATTCGATGATTGGCGCCCTCACCAGAGAGAGGCGATCGGCTACGCCAGTGGCCGGGTGCTGGATGTCGGTTGCGGCGCCGGCCGACACTCGCTCTACCTGCAGGACCGCGGCCACGATGTGGTAGGGATCGACATATCACCTGCTGCCATCGAGGTCTGCCGTGAGCGAGGCCTCAGGAATGCGTCTGTCACCCCCGTTACCAGGGTTGGTCCAAGTCTGGGAACCTTCGACACCATCCTCATGCTAGGCAACAACTTCGGGCTGTTCGGCGGATACGCCCGGGCGCGCTGGTTGCTGCGCCGGTTCAAGTCGATTACGTCCGAGAGTGCTCGCATCATAGTCGATAGCCTCGACCCGTACGAAACGGACGATCCTGACCATTTCGCCTACCATGATATCAACCGCAACAGAGGCCGCATGGCGGGCCAGCTCCGGCTCCGTGTCCGCTACAAGGGCGCCAAGACTCCCTGGTTCGACTACCTGATCGTTTCCAAGGGCGAGATGAAGGACATCTTGCGCGGTACCGGATGGGCGGTGTCGCGCTACGTGGACCACGGGGAGGCCATCTACGCCGCCATCATCGAGCGCACACAAGGGGCCGTCTGATGACGATAGGCGGCCATCCTGGCGGCCGCGACCTAACCGGATATGGCAAGGACTACCCTAAGATCGAGTGGCCGGACGGCGCCCGCATTGCGGTCTCCATCGCCGTTCAGTTCCAGGAAGGCGCCGAGAGAACGCCGCTTGAGGGCGACCCAGACCCGGAGCCCGCTACCGAAGGCATCTTCGGAGAGCCGGGTCGCCGGGACTACTTTGTCGAGTCGTTCTGGGAGTATGGATCTAGGCGGGGCATTTGGCGAATCCTAAGTACGCTTGACCGGTACGACGTGAAGGCGACGTTCTTTTGCTGCGGCCAGGCGTTGGATCGCAACGTGCAGGCTGCCGCCGAGATCGATGCTCGAGGTCACGAGGTGGCCGGTCACGGCTACCGTTTCCTTGAGTCCTATGACCTGACAGAAGCCGAGGAGGCTGAACAGATACGCCGGTGTGTTGCAGCCTTGGAAACTGCCACCGGGCAGCGTCCGGTCGGCTGGCTGTCCCGGGCCCCAAGCGAACGCACGCTGCGCTTGCTCATGGACGAGGGCGGTTTCAAGTACCACTCTGATGCCTACGGCGATGACATCCCGTACTTTGAACTTGTGAACGACCGGAGGTTCCTAGCCGTTCCATATACGCTTGAGGTTACAGACGCAAAGTTCTGGACGCTGCCATCATTCGCCGGATTCACTCAGCCGGACCACTTCTTCAACGTAATGAAGGCGTCGTTCGACCGCCTGTATGCTGAAGGCGCCGTGCATCCACAGATGATGTCCGTGGGCCTTCACCCCCGTATCAGCGGACGGCCTTCGCGAGCGAGGCAACTCGGCAAATTCCTGCAGTACGCCCGCGGCTTCGAGCGGGTGTGGTTCGCTCGGCGCGCGGACATAGCTCGTTGGTGGCTCAATCACTACTCTGAGCTTGGATAGGGAAGGTCGCCTGGATGTACGCTGTTAAGAGAGACTTCGTCGGTTACGGCAACGACTATCCGAAGATCGAGTGGCCCAACGGGGCGCGCATCGCCGTGTCACTCGTGGTCAACTTCGAGGAGGGATCGGAGAAGACGCCTCTGAACGGCGACGAATTCCCTGAGGGATCAGGCGACGGCTTTACTGTAAAGGGCAGACGCCGAGACGTCCGCAACGAGTCCGCGTTCGACTACGGCACCAGGCGCGGCTTCTGGCGCCTAATGGACATCTTCGATAAGCACGGCGTGAAGATCACCGTGTTCGGGTGCGCTATGGCCCTGGAGTTGAACCGCGACGCCTCACGCGCTGTCGTTGACGCAGGCCACGAGATAATCAGCCACGGCTACCGGTGGATACCGCACTATGAGTTGACTCGCGACGAAGAGCGGGAGCATATTCGCCGTGCGGCACAAGTGATTGAGGACATCACCGGCAAGCCGTGCCAGGGCTGGTTCTCAAGGAATCCCAGCGACTCGACTCGTGAACTGCTCGTTGAGCACGGAGGGTTTCTGTACGAGTGCGACTCAATGGCAGACGATCTGCCTTACTTCATCGACGTGCTTGGCACGCGAGTGCTGGTGATACCGTACAGCCTGGAACTAAATGACGGCCGATTCGGACGCGCTCCCGGATACTCTGAGCCGAGGGACTTCTTCCTACGTCTCAAGGAAGCGTTCGATTGCCTCTATGAGGAAGGGGAGTCGCATCCGCAGATGATGTCCGTTGGCCTGCACCTGCGAACGGTCGGACGCCCGGCCCGCGCTACGCCCGTCGAGGAGTTCATCGAGTACGCCAAAGGCCATCCTGGCGTATGGTTCGCGCGCCGCATCGACATAGCGCGCTGGTGGCTCGACAACTACTCCGACCTACCGACGCTGGCAGGTTAGCGCTACTTAGCCAGAGTCCCTCTTCTCAAGCCGCTGCTTTAGCTGCCGGATGTGCTCGCGGCCGATGCCGCAGCAACCACCCACGATCTGAGCCCCTTGGTCCAACCATGACTCCGTCGCGTCGACAAATTCCTCTGGGGATATGCGGTTCTCGAACTGCCATTCCGGCATCTTGAAGTCGCCTCTGTGCGGGTACACGCCAACCGGTCCTTCCCAAGCATCGTGAAGTACGTCCAGCGCCGCTCCCGTGTGATCTACCTCGGAGTGGAAAACCAGCGCAGCGCCGCAACCAAGCGACTTCACGTCTTCAATCGCGTCGGCAAATGTCGGATCGTCCGCGGGGTCGCTTTCGCTCCGACGCGGGTCGGTGGCGTGCAGTGGGTGGCCCAGCAGCACTCGGCCGCCGTCAGTAACGCGCGTGCTGAAGGCAACCCAGGTCGGCAGCCCTGTGGCCAGCGCCTCTTCGCACGCGATCACCCTGGGGTCCCTCCTGTTTCCGATCATCTCAACGAGCAGCATATCCACGCCGCCTTCGGCCAGATATTCCGACTGCGCCTTGAAACTCTCCCTGATTTGGTCCGGATCTCCCTGCGAATTGGGGCCCAATGCGCCTGCTATCACGACCGGTCGGTCGGCGGAAGCCTGGTCGCGCGCCTCCACAGCGAGGCGCGCCGCAGTCAGGTTCCAGTCCCGCGCCTTCTCGCCTAGACCTTCGTTCCAAATCTTGAGCGGAACGGTATCGAAGGTGTTGGTGGTGATGATGTCTGCCCCGATTTCGATGTAGTCCCGGTGCAGTTGACGAATTACGTCCGGGCTGTTCTCGACGGTACGGCCACACCAGAAGCCGCCGCCCATCGGCGCGCCCATTTCCTGCAGTTCGGAGCCGATCGCGCCGTCGAGAAGTACGGTCCCACCTTGATTAAGTCGGTCTTCAATTTCAGCGTAGCGGCTCATACAGTTCCCCCTTCAACAGTTAGCTGTTTTGCTATCCCACGCGGGCAGGTAATCCATTACGGATTGCACGTATGTGATCGGGGCCGATGCCGCAGCAACCGCCTACGATCTGAGCGCCGTTTGACACCCAATCCCTCACCTCGGCGAGGTACGCATCCGGCGTGACCTGGTCCACGAAGACCCAGTGCGGGGGCTCCCAGCGACCCGCGTTCGCGTAGGCTCCGACGGGCCCGTCGTGGGCTTTATGCATGACCTTGACGCCCGGGCCGGCCGCCTTCAGGTCGGAGTGCATTATCAGCAGGGCCGATATGCCGGAGTTCCTGAGCCTGGAGACCGCTGTGGCCAAAGGCTCGTGGAAAGTGGCCTTCGGGCTGTGCTTCTGGCTCTCCTGAATTCCCAGCATCACCTCCCCGCTCTCACGGTCGACGGCGCAGCTGATGGAAAGCCAAACGGGAAGCCCGTGCTGAGCCACCGAGTCGATTGCCAGCAGGGCATCTTCCACCTTTGCGCTTGTTAACTCCAAGATGATCAGGTCGGCGCCGTTGTCGGCTAGTATGCCTGACGCTTCACCGAAGTTGGTCCTCAGCTGCGCCTGGTCGGATGCGCCCCAGTTGCCATAGTTCGAAATCGATCCTGCGACGTAAACGGGCCGGCCGCCGGCTCGATTCTCGCGCGCCTCGACGGCAACCTGCGCCGCCTTCGCATGCCATTCACGCACCTTGTCCCCGTAGCCCGCGTTCTCCAGGGCGATGCGGCCGCACGTGTATGTGTACGTGGTTAGGATGTCCACGCCTGCGTCGATGTAGGTCTCGTGGGCCTGGCGGACCAACTCCGGATGGCTGCCGAGAGCGGGTGCGCACCAGACACTTTTGTCGACGGGCGCGCCGAGCAGTTCCAGTTCAGTCCCCATAGCACCGTCCAGAATCAGGACCTCGCCGGCATCCAGGCGAGACTGGAGTTCAGTGTAGGCGGTCATATGGACTCCTTAGCGGCTCCAAACGCTGATGACAATCATGTAACGGGTTCGGGTACCCGGTCGCGTATTGCCTTGATGTGGTCCGGGCCGATGCCGCAGCAACCTCCCACGATCTGCGCGCCCATGGCCACCCAATCCATCGCCTCGTCCCCGTATTTGTCAGGCGAGACCTGGTCGACGAATGTCCAGTTTGGCCTCTGCCAGTATCCGGCGTTCGCGTAGGCTCCAAGTGTTCCATCGTAGTTGTCCTTGCAAACGCTTAGCGCGGGAGCAGTAGTCTTGAGGTCCGAGTGCATTACCAGGAGGGCAGAACCTCCCGCGGCCATAAGCTTGCGAACAGCGCCGTCGAGCGGCTCGAAGCCTGTTGAGTTTTCGCTGTGTTCCTGGCTCTCCTCGATGCCCAGCATAACCTCCCCGCCATCCCTATCAATTGCGGAACTCAGTCCTACCCAAACGGGCAATCCGCAATCTGCGGCAGCTTCCACGCCGGGAAGTGCCTCATCCACGTCGGCCGCGAGCATTTCCAGCAGGATGACATCTACGCCGTTCTCCGCAAGAATGCCCGCAAGCTCGCCGTAGTTACTCCTCAGCCTGTCCGCACCCGGCGTAAGCCAGTTGCCGAAGTTAGAGATCGCTCCTGCCACGTAGACGGGACGAGAGCCGGTGTATTCGTCGCGGGCCTCGAGCGCAAGCCGAGCGGCCAGTGTGTTCCACTCTTCTACCTTGTCACCCAGGCCGGCGCGTTCCATTGCGTGCCTGGCCGACGCGTACGTGTTCGTCGTGATGATGTCCGCGCCCGCCTCTATGTAGTTTCGGTGTACCTTACGGACTAGCTCCGGATGGCTGCCGAGCGCGGCGGCGCACCAGATGTCGTAGTGCATCGGCGCTCCGAGGCGTTCCAGTTCACTGCCCATCGCGCCGTCCAGGACAAGGACGTCACCTGAGTCCAGGCGTGACTCCAGTTCGGCTGACTTCGTCATTCTTGTACTTGCGCCTCCGTTCCTATGCCTACTGCTTGAGCGAATCGTCGCGGTACATGTGAATGAGACGGTCAAAAAGGATTTCGTTCACACGGCCGTCTTCGCCCTGCCGAAGCACGATCCTGGGCGGCTCAACTTCGCCGGTGTCCAGTACGAAGTACGTTGGATCATCAGCGTAGTACTGGACCAATCTTACGCCGTCTCTCCTGTTGTTGCTCAGCGATTAAGTCCTCGCTAACTGTCAAGCGAAAATGTCCGCATGAAGGAGCATGTGACATTGACACAGAAAGAGCAGACGAGGCTTCAGGTTCTCAACAGTTTGGTGGCGGACCATATGACCACGGAGCAGGCAGCCACGTTGATGGGAGTGAGCGCGCGCCACACCAGGCGTATTCTGGCGGCTTACAGAAGGGACGGCGCAGCCGCACTCGCTCACGGCAATCGAGGTCGCAGACCGGCCAACGCTACACCGGACCCGTTGGCGACCGACGTGGTGGTCCTGGCGCGGACCCGATACGCGGGAGTCAACCACACGCATTTGAGCGAACTGCTGAGGGAGCGAGAGGGCATAGACATCGGACGTAACACATTGCGCAAGATACTGACCGACGCCGGTGTGAGCAGCCCTCGCCGTCGAAGGCCGCCGAAGCATCGTGTTCGACGGCAGCGGATGGCCCGCGAGGGGATGCTGATACAGATCGACGGCAGCTACCACAGATGGCTGGGAGAAGATGGCCCCCAGTTCACGTTGCTGCTGGCGGTCGACGACGCTACCGGCTGTGTCGTCAACGCCCTGTTCTGCGAGTTGGAGAACACCCGCAGCTACTTACTGCTGATGCGGATTCTGATACGGAGCTACGGCATACCTCTCGCACTCTATTCAGACCGCCATGGCGTCTTCAAGCACACGCCGCCGTCAGAGACCGCCTCCGCCCCCACCCAGTTCTCTCGCGCGATGGGTGAGATCGGCGTACAGCTGATATTCGCACGGTCGCCGCAAGCCAAAGGCCGAGTGGAACGCGCCGCGGGCACACTTCAGGACAGGTTGGTCACGGAGCTGAGGCTCGCAGGCTCGACCACCATCGATGACGCCAACCGCGTGCTCAACGACTTCCTTCCCCGCTTCAATGAACGTTTTGGTGTGCCGTCGCAACACGCAGACACCGCGTATCGGGTCCTGGATCCGGGGACGTGCCTGGACACAGTCCTATGCCTGAAGTACAGGCGCCGGGTTGGCCGGGACAACACTGTGAAGTACCGCTGGCGCACCCTGCAGTTGCTTCCCGATCAGGCTCGACCGAGCTTTGCCGGGTCGGCGGTGGAAGTGCTCGAAGCACTGGACGGCCGGCTGTCAGTGCAACACGAAGGGCGTATCGTCGCCTCCCAGGAAGCGCCTCCGCGACCAGGTATCCTGCGCAGCTTCGGCACGCGGACCGTACACACGACCGGTCCCAGCCGCTACACCAACGGTGTCATCAGGAGGCCGGAGGACGAAGTGGAGTCAATGGGCACAATGCTCGAAGCGGACAGACTCCGCGACGATGCCGACCGCAACGGCGCCGCAAGAGTTCGCAGGACTGTGACTCCGCGACCCAGAAAGCCCACCCCACTACAGACGGCGAGATGGAAGGCGGTGCAGAAGGCGAAACGCAAGGGCCTGTCCATCCGTGGGATCGCCCGGGAAGTGGGCATCCACCGGGACACTGCAAGGAAGTACATGAATGCCGAAACCCCACCCATGGCGCGCTCGCGCAACGTCGGAAGTACCGTAATCAGCTAGCATGGCAATCTACTCAGAGGACATTTTCCCTTGGCACTTAGGCGGACATAATCGCTGAGCGTCGACATCTCTCCAGGAGCCTCTCCGTGAGCGGAGTTCCAGGCCCTCTCCGCGCCTGGCGATCTGGACACGGCCGATGCCCCGAGTGGTCCTGAAGTTGGTTAAGTGCCCCGGCGCGGCCCCGTATACTCCGGGAGCTGCGTCCAGGATGGAGCCGTCCGTGCTCTTGCCCGTCAGATCGAGAGGCGCTGCATTCAGCACGGCTCGAAGGATCGAGCCATCGACTTCGCCGAAATCGTCGAAGGTCATGTTGAGGTGAGCGAGCACCGCGAGGTCTTCCTCGGGGACGATTGTCAGGTGGGTGTTCCATCCTCCCGCGATTCCTCCGCCGTGCCCGTACGTGGACCTGCCGAATCTTGGCTGGCGCATGAAGCACAGGCCCACGTCTGCGAGGCGCGAGTCAGGACTCCAGTGCGGCGAGACCATGTTATCGAAGGTCTCCGGCTTCACGATGCCGGCGGACCGGTCGAGCAGGGCGGCGGCGTACTTCGCCATGTCCTCCACCGTCGACTGAACTGCGCCCGCGGCCCGGGGGCCTACGTACAACCATTTGCCTCGAATGTTGATGCCGTCGACAGTTTCCTCGGGCTGGACATCGTTGCCCAAGAGATCAGCCGTGTCGAGGGCGTCGTGGTCGGGTGCGCGGTGGTAGCCGGTGGTCAGGTCCGGATGCTGGCGGTCGAGGCAGTCGGTGTTCGTCATGCCCAGCGGCTCGAAGATGCGCCTTCGCAGCACTTCCTCGATTGGCTCCCCCTCTTTGCGGGCGACTATCTCTCCAAGAAGGCCGTAGGCGTGGTTGGAGTAGGCCCACTTCGTTCCCGGCTCAACTTCGACCAGGATTCCGTCCGGGTATGAGCCCGGGAAAGTGAAGCCGGCCGGCGTGTCAGACCAGAGAACAGTTGTGTACGGATCGCGGAAGTCGGCCATCGTGGGCGCTTCGCCGGTGCCGCCGGAATGTGTGAGCATGTGCCACACCGTGAGGCTGTCTCCGTGGCCGTGGAGCGTCACATCCGGCAGGAGGGAGGTGACACGGTCATCAAGCGCGAGGCGGCCTTCGTCGACGAGGGCCACAATGCATAGGGCGGTCATCGTCTTGGAGATTGAGCCTATTCGCTGCCGGAGGGCCGGGTACTGGGGCCGACCAGATTCGATGTCGGCGTACCCGAAGCCCTCGGCCCAGACGAGATCGCGGCCCGACACTACGCCAACCGAGATACCAGGAAGGCGGTGCACCTCCACGGCGCGTGTGACGGCAGTGCGAACGCGCTCGATGTCAGCGGCGGTGAACGTCATGCTCTCATGTGCTCCTTCCGGCCGGGCCGCGTTCGGGATTGGCCTAATGTAACCGGAGACGACCTGCCTTTCAATGCTGCGCTCAATGCAGAGACTTGCCCCCGAGTTGGCCTTTGCACGTTGGCGGGACAGAGGTAGGATTGGGCCACTATTAAGAGGCAGGGATGAAATGGAGTTTGACATCTTGATTCGGGGCGGCAAGATTGTAGACGGGTCCGGCGGGCAGGCGTTTCGGGGGGACGTGGGTGTCTCGGCTGGCAACATCTCGGCGGTTGCGGCGTTGGAGGTCGCTGAGGCTGCCCTTGAGATCGACGCGGCGGGCCTGGTCGTGGCTCCCGGTTTTATCGACATGCACTCGCACTCCGACCTTTCGCTGTTCGATTCGCCCGGAGGGGAGAGCAAGGCCCACCAGGGTGTAACCACCGAAGTAACGGGCAACTGCAGCTTCTCGCCCTTTCCGGCGGGGGAGAGCGGGCCGTCCGCGCTTCGCGACAAGTTCGGCGAAATCCTGATCTCGGAGACGGAGTGGACGTGGGGGACGCTGGATGACTGGGCGGCGGATTTGGAGTTGAACGGAGTCAGCCTGAACGTTGCGCCCCAGGTCGGGCACTCGGCGCTTCGCGTTGCGGCCGGCGCCACGGCCGACGGTCCGGTTCCGACCGAACGGATGCGGACGATGAAACGACTGCTTAAGGAGGCGCTGGAGCAGGGTGCCTTCGCGCTCTCCACTGGGCTTTCCTTTGCGCCGTCGGCGTACGCTTCGACAGATGAGCTGGTGGAGCTCTGCGGGGTGCTGGCCAGCTACGAGGGCGCCTTCTACGCCACGCACGCCCGTACCGGCGCGGGCAAGCACATTTCCATGATCGAGGAGGCGGTGGAGATAGGGGAGAGGGCCGGAGTGCCGGTCCAGTTCTCGCACATCTCTATCACTGACGGCCGCTACTACGGCGAGGGACCGAAGATGCTGCGGCTGCTCAACGAAGCGAGGGAGCACGGCTTGGACATCACCTACGACGTCTATCCCTACACGGCCGCCGGCTCGACGCTCAACGAGATCATCCCGCTGTGGGTCCAGGAGGGCGGGAAGGACGAATACATGGCCAGGCTGCGCGATCCCGCCACCAAGGAGCGCGTTGTCGCAGACCTGGGGCGCGCGGCGGGCGGACTTCGGCCCCTCTGGGACACGTGGCAGATCGCGTATGTCGAGGGAGGCAGGAATCGAGGGTTGATCGGTCTGAACGTGGAGGAGATCGCGCAGGCATGGCGGGTGGAGCCTGAGGAGGCCGTGGTCAGGCTGAACCTGGAGGAAAACGGAGTAGTGGCAGTGGTCATTCACAATAGAGCGGAGAGCGACGTCCGGTACTTCATGACGCAGCTGCTTGCCATGTTCGGGTCCGACGGCAGGGCGATCTCCCCGGATGGCATTTATGCAGATGCGAAGCCACATCCGAGGTTTTACGGCACATATCCCCGTGCGCTGGGCCGTTACGTTCGCGAGCAGGGGGCTATGGCGATGGAGACCGCCGTGCACAAGATGACCGGCTTCCCGGCGGAGCGCCTAAGGCTACGGGGCCGGGGGCTAGTTCGCGAGGGGATGGCGGCCGATCTGGTCGTCTTCGATCCCGATACGGTGATCGACAGGGCCACGTTCGAAGAGCCGCACCAGTACCCCGTGGGAATCTCGCACGTACTCGTAAACGGGGTGCCGGTGATCTCGGAGGGGACGCACACGGGCGCCCGGCCTGGCCGCGTGCTTCGGAGGGGCGAATCATAGGGACTTTGGCCTCGCTGGGCGACTCAGGCAATAGCACCTTACGGTTCATTTGAGGCCATAGACTCGTCACCGTGCACGCAAGCACCTGGCTCAGCTAGCGTTTTGGAGTCCCATAACTAGCCCTTGAGCGCTGTAGTGCTTGTCGATCGGGCAAGTCGGCTCTAGACGGCGTAAACTAGACTTAGGCTTCGTTGCTTGATGTCCTTCGCCAGGAGTGACCGATGACTACACTTGACGAGAGCTTGCTCCAGACTTACGAGTGGCGGTGCATTGGGCCGTTTCGCGGCGGCCGAGCGACCGCGGCCGCGGGGCATCCGACGAAGCCGCTGGTGTCCTATTTCGGCGCCTGCGCCGGTGGCGTGTGGAAGACCGAGGACGGCGGCATGTACTGGGAGAATGTTACGGACGGGTTCGTCGGGACGGCATCGGTAGGGGCTATCGGCATCTCGGAATCGTCGCCCAATGTTGTCTACGTTGGGATGGGCGAGACATGCATCCGAAGCGTTGCCACTCACGGAGACGGCGTCTACAGGTCGGACGACGACGGCAGGACGTGGACACACCTTGGCCTCGCGGATACTCGACACATCGCGAAAGTGAGAGTCCATCCGGAGGACCCGGACGTAGTATACGTGGCCGCGCTTGGTCACATTTTCGGGCCCAACCGCGAACGAGGCGTTTATCGCACCGTAAACGGCGGAGAGACATGGGAGCAGGTGCTATTTCGGAGTGAGGACTCGGGCGCAATCGACCTCTCGATGGACCCGAACGATCCCAACGTGCTTTACGCAGCCATCTGGGATGTCAGGCGTACCCCTTGGGACCTTGTCAGCGGCGGCCCGGGCAGCGGGCTCTTCAAGTCCGTCGATGGCGGCGACACGTGGACAGAGTTGACAGCGAAGCTCCGCATGTCCGAAGGAGTGAAGGGGCGTATTGGCGTATCGGCCTCAGCAGCCATGCCGGGGCGCGTGTTCGCGCTAGTCGAAGCCCACGACGGTGCGCTGCTGCGGTCCGACGACGGCGGCGACACCTGGGAGAGGGTGAGCGACGACCAGAATCTTCTTGTGCGTCCCTGGTACTTCACCCATGTGGTCGCCGACCCGCTCGACGGCGAGACGGTCTTCGCACTTAACGAGCGCTTGTGGAAGTCAACGGACGGCGGCCGCACCTTTGCTCTCATGCCCACGTCTCACGCGGACCTGCATGACCTCTGGATAGACCCCGGGAATTCGGACCGCGTGGTTCTGGCCGGAGACGGCGGTGGCTACGTGTCATTCAACGGCGGCGCTACCTGGCCGGTGATTACGAACCAGCCGATAGGCCAGATGTACCACGTAGCGACCGATAGTCAATTCCCGTATCGCGTGTACGCCACGCAGCAGGACAATGGCAAGGCCATCAGCATACCCAGCCGGACCTTCAAAGGCGCGATCACTAATGAAGACTCGTACCAGTCCGGGACATCCGAGAACGGTTACATCGTCGTCAGGCCTGATGACCCAGACGTCGTCTACCTTGGCAGCTCTGCGCTGGGCCCGAGCGCCAACGGCGGCATGCTCTTCAGATACGATCACCGCACCGGGCAAGAGCGGGCTATCGGCACGTGGCCGGAATTCTATGGCGCCCTCGGCGTGAAGGATCACAGACACCGGTACCAGTGGACCTACCCGGTTGCACTATCCCCACACAACCCTGACGTTCTCTATGCGGCAGGGGAACGCGTGTTTCGCTCGACAAACGAAGGCACGAGTTGGGAGGCGATCAGTCCCGATCTCACCCGCGCCGACGAAAGCAAGATGGGTCCGGCTGGAGGACCGATAACGAAGGAGACGATAACCTGCGAGCACTACTGCACGATCTTCTCGTTCGTGGAGTCACCTCACGAGCTTGGCGTGCTCTGGGCAGGCTCGGATGATGGGCTGGTCCACCTTTCACAGGACGATGGCGCAACTTGGCGGGATGTAACGCCGCCCGGAATGCCCGAGTGGGCCACCGTGAACTGCATCGAGGTCTCGCCGCATGACGCCGCCACAGCCTATGTGGTCGCATTCAGGTATAAGCTAGACGACAATCGTCCCTATCTGTACCGCACGCGCGATTACGGCAGAACGTGGCGCGAGATCACTGAGGGCATTCCCGGAGGCGAGTTTACGAGGGTGATTCGAGAGGACCCGGCGAGGCGGGGCCTCCTGTACTTGGGAGCCGAGAAGGGAATCTATGCTTCGCTTGACGACGGCGAGTCGTGGCGCCTGTTACAACTCAACCTGCCGGTGGCCCCGATTCACGACCTGATTGTCAAGGACAACGACCTCGTTGCGGCTACGCACGGGCGTTCTCTGTGGATCTTGGACGACCTGACTCTCCTCCACCAGCTGCGGGACCTCGACTCCTATCCTGCCGCGCACCTGTTCAGACCGCGCGCGGCACATCGAATTTTGGGGACTTCTGTATCGGCAGGTCGCGCTGCGACCTACGGAGCAGGGAAGAATTATCGTGTTCCGGGCGGGGCCGCCGCGACCTACTACGACGTGGACCATCCAAGCGGTGAGACAGTCCGGGTTCTGCTCAACGCGGGAAAGGATCCCCCTAACGGCGTCGTTGTGAGCTATTACCTCAGGGATCGACCGGAAGGTGATGTCCGGCTTGAGTTTCTTGACGGAGAAGATCGAGTGATTCGGAGCTTTTCCAGCACTTCGGAAACTGCTGGCAGCGATAAGCTGACGACTAGGCTGGGCGCCAACCGAATTGTATGGAACATGCGATATCCGAGCGCCCAAGAAGTGCCGGGCGACTTGACGACCGCGGACATGCTGGCCGGGCCCCTGGCTCTCCCCGGAGCCTACAAGGTCCAGTTGACCGTGGGCGGCGAGAGTTACACTCAGCCGTTCGACATCCTTCAAGACCCCCGCGTGGCAACATCACCTGAAGAGCTTCGCGAGCAGTTTGAGCTTCTGATGCGGATACGGGACAAGCTCTCGGACACCAATAGGGCCGTCAATCAGGCCCGGCGAATCCACTCCCAGGTCGACGGCTGGGTACAGTGGGCCGAGGGCCGACAGGGCGTCGGGACAGCCTTGGAAACTGCGGCCATGCTTAAGGAATCACTCTCAGCGATCGAAGACGAGCTGGTGCAGAGAGGCGCTCGAACGTCGCAGGAAGTGCTGTATCTGCCCCCAAAGCTGAATGCCAGGATGGCGACGCTGGTCGGCGTAGTGGCGAGCGCGGACGCCGCGCCAACCCATCAGGCGTACGAACACTTCGAAGAGCTGTCCACTCAGGCCGACGAGATGCTTCTCAGACTCCAGGAGTTGACGCAGACTCACCTTGCGGAGTTTAGCGATGAGGCCAACAAGCTAGGCGGGTCGACGATCCAAGCCTAACAAGGGCTCGTGCTCACGACACTCTGGCCTGCATTGATAACGCCACGCTCCCTCGGGAAACGGGATTGGCCTTTACCGATGAACGGACGGGAACAGTCCTGCTTGGCTTCCAAGGACTAGGAAATGGTGCTAAACGGCATCACCTTGCGGGCCATCGTCGCGGGGGTACTGTGACAGCAAGCAATGAGATATTGTCAAATATCCCGGAGTGTCTTAGGTCGAATTACGCGAAGAACCGGTATGCTGCTGTCGGACCAGGCCACTCCCTTCCACTGTTTGACGGTGACGGTTAGGATGGAGTTCGGTGGCGGGCCAACACCTACGAAAGCCGCATTCCCGGAGGTCTGTTGACAGCGACCAAACGCCAGAGCCATGCGAGGGTAGGAGAAGAGTCCTACTTGGAGGCCGCGCGGGAGGTGTTGCTGCGGGTGGCGGCTCTTGCCGATCAGGCGGACCGTGATCGAGAGATCCCGCCGGAGCTTGCCAACGAGCTCAAGGACCGGGGGCTGTTCCGGCTGCTGATACCACGCACCGTCGGCGGAGCGGAGATCGACTACCTGGACTTCCTCGACATCGTCGAGGCGTTCGCCGAGGTGGACGGCAGCGTGGGGTGGTGCATCAATCAGAACAATGTGTTCTCTACCAGGACTTCCGTCATGCCGCCAGAACTTGCCCTAGAGATATGGAGCGACCCGCGAGCAGTGGTCTCGAACGGCCCGCCGCAGTGGACAGAAGTTGAACGGGAAGGGGACGGATACCGGCTTTCCGGGCGCTGGAACTTCAGCAGCGGCGCACGTCACGCGACCTGGGTGGCAGCGCTGACGCCTATTGGAGAGGGCGCAACCGAAGAGGCGCGGACGATGGTGCTGCCCAAGTCGGAGGTGGAGCTCGTCGACAACTGGCAGGTCAACGGACTTCGGGGCACGGGCAGCTTCGGTTTCGAAGTACGAAACGCGTATGTACCTCACGGGCGGACGTTCTGTGCCGACAGCGCGTCGCGCGAGCCTGGGCCGCTGTACGCAATGCCCATGGTGCTGATGTTCGCGTCCGGCTTCTCCACGGTTGCGCTTGGGATCGCGAGAGCTAGCCTCAATGCGCTAATCGAGATGGCGAACAGCAAGACGATCCAGGGCAGGGGCCTGCTAAGGGACGATTCCGATACCTGGCGACAGGTCGGGCAGGCGGAGGCGGTGTGGCGGTCGGCGCGGGCGTTCCTGCGGCAGAGCGCAGGGGACGCGTGGCGCGGGGCCCGCGAAGACGGTGCGCCATCGCTCCCGCAGCGCGTTCGGCTGCGGCTGGCAGGCACGCATGGCATTCGCATGGCGGTGCAGGTCGTGGATACGGTCTACAAGCTGTTCGGATCGCAGGCTATCTTCGATCGCAATCCTGTCCAGCGAAAGTTCCAGGACGTTCACGTGATTTCGCAGCAGATCCAAGGCCGGATGGACCACTACGATGCGGCCGGCCAGTTCTTCCTTGGCCTGGAGCCGAAGGGACACTTCTAAAGGCGACGGCTTCGATGTTCGCACGCTCACGTGCGGCGTAACATCGCTCTACCGCTCTTGACTGCGTAGACTAGTTCGGGCGTTCGATACTTATATAGACTGCGTGAGCTTACGCCTGCGTCTAGCCGTCGGGGGACTGTCGTGGTTTTGAACGCGGCCCCTGCGGCTCCGGCTGGAACGGACCGTCCCTAGCCTCGAGGAACCCGCGCAGGCCACCGGAGGCCTGGGCCTCGTACAGCTTGCGGCGAACCTCGCCGTAGGACGAGTGCGCGATCGAAGATAGGGCGGCGTTGACTTTCATCGCGGCCGACAGACCCATCGCGTCCAGACCCATCCACGTCACGGCCTTGTTGAGGCGCACGGACGCCTCCGGCACTTTGGCGATGCGTTCCGCGAGGTGGAGCGCCTCTTCTTCCAGCTTGTCCCTGGGGACGACTCTGTTCACGATACCGATTCGCTGTGCTTCCTCGGCGTCCATGTGGTCCCCGGTGAGCGCCCACTGGTGCGCGTGTTTCCAGTTGGTGAGTGCGGCCAGCAGGAACGTGGTGTTGGAAACGTGCCTCACTTCGGGCTGTCCGAACACCGCGTCGTCGGACGCGATAGTGATGTCGCAGGCCAGGCTGTACCAGAACCCGCCGCCCATGCAGTAGCCGTGAACCATGGCAATGACCGGGACGCCCAGCTTCCAGATGTGCATCAGATTGTCGGTGTGGTCAAGGTCGCTCTGCCACCAGTGGCGCAGGTACGCGTCGATGTCGGTGCTTTCAGGCGTGAGCGAGGGCCCGCCGCCTTCGCGCTTCATGTCGTAGCCTGCGCAGAAGGCCCGTCCCGCACCGGCTAGGACCACGGCCCTGATTTCCGGGTTCCTGTCGGCCCTGTCGAGCGCGTCCCGCAACTCCAGCACAAGAGGTTCGTTCAGGGCGTTGAGCACCTCCGGCCGGTTGAGCGTAATCTTGAGTACAGGTCCGTCTTGCTCGTAGAGAATGAATCCGTATGACAACTTTCGCCTCCACACAATTGGAATCCGCGGGGCCCCTACATAGGGACCACCCAGCGGGGCCACATCATAAGCGATATCTGGATCGGCGTTCGTGGCGAAGTCCGTCGCAGTGTTAGAATCGGCCCCATCCAGCGCGTTGACGCGCTACTGAAAGGTATTCTCAAGTATGAAGTTCGGGATCTTTTACGAGCACCAACTTCCGCGCCCATGGACAGAAGACAGCGAGCGTCAGCTCCTGCACGAGGCGCTGGAGCAGGTCGAGCTGGCAGACCGGTTGGGGATAGACTACGCTTGGGAAGTGGAGCACCATTTCCTCGAGGAGTACTCTCACTCCTCGGCGCCGGAGGTCTTCTTGGCCGCCTGCAGCCAGCGCACGAAGTACATCCGCCTCGGTCATGGGATTGTGCTGATGCCTCCGACGTACAACCATCCGGCACGCGTGGCCGAGCGCGTATCCACGCTGGACATAGTGAGCAACGGGCGCGTGGACTGGGGCACGGGAGAGTCGAACTCCCGCAGCGAACTGGAAGGGTTCGGCGTGGACCCGGACCAGAAGAGGGAGATGTGGCTGGAAACGGTGCGAGAGACGGCCAAGATGATGTGCACGAGCCCGTATCCCGGCTACGAAGGGGAGTTCTTCTCGATGCCGCACAGGGACGTTGTGCCCAAGCCGGTCCAGAAGCCGCACCCGCCGATCTGGGTGGCGTGCTCGAACCGTGAGACAATCAGGCTGGCCGGGCGGCTAGGCATTGGCGCTCTGTCGTTCGCGTTCATTGACGAGGAGGAGGCGAAGTACTGGGTAGACGATTACTACACGGCCTTGAAGAACGAGTGTGAGCCTATTGGGCAGGCAGTTAACCCGAACATTGCCATTGTCACAGGGTTCATGTGTCACGAAGACAGCGATGTTGCTGTGAGCCGGGGCATCGACGGGTTCCAGTTCTTCGGGTACGGCCTCAGCCACTTCTACATCCATGGAACGCATGTGCCGGGCGGATTCGACCTCTGGCAGGACTACCTGGATAACGGCCCCAAAGATCGTGAACCGGTGGGCTGCATCGGCAACCCGGCGCAGATTCGCGAGACGCTTTCCAAGTTCGAGCAGGCCGGGGTTGACCAGGTTGTCTTCATACAGCAGGGGGGCAAGAACCTGCACGAGGACATCTGCGAGTCGTTGGAGATGTTTTCGGAAGACATAATGCCCGAGTTCAAGGACCGGGAGCAGAAGAGAGCCGTGGAGAAGGCGGCAGAGTTGGAGCCCTTTGTGGAGGCGGCGCTGGAGCGGAAGCCGCCGATCCGCAAGTTGGACTACATCCCGCCGGTTGACGCGTACCCGGTTATGAGAGCCAAGATGGGCATCCAACCGGTGCAACGTACTGGGCCGAGCATTCTCGATTCACTAATAGGGCAGAAGAAAGCCGACGATTCTCAGGAGAACGCGACGTCCTAGCTGAACCGACCAGACTCCAAGCGCTGTTGCCGGTCTTCGCATTGCTATAGGAGGCCCGCCAGGTGACGTATGACCTGCTGGTAATCGGCGGCGGCATCGCGGGCGCCACACTAGCCAAGGTCATGGTGGACGAGGGCGCGAGAGTCCTCGTGCTCGAAAGAGAGGCCCAGTTCAAAGACCGCGTGCGCGGAGAGGGGATACACCCCTGGGGAGTTGCCGAGCTAAAGGCGCTAGGTCTGTACGACCTGGTCCTGCGAACGTGCGGACAGGAACTCCGTTACTGGACGAGCTACTATAGCGGAAGAGGGCGGCCCAGAGACTTCTTCAACACATCCCCTTCCGGTTGCGGAGAGATCACGGTCCATCACCCTGAGTTCCAAGAGGTGTTGCTTCAGGCCGTGGCCGGCGCCGGCGCGGAGGTGCGCCGCAGGGCGCTGGCGCTGTCGGTCACGCCGGGGGAAACGCCATCGGCCGAGGTGCGATGGCAGGGCAGAGTGGAGTCAATCGACGCACGGCTGATCGCGCTAGCCGACGGCAGGTCGTCGAGCGGGCGCAAGTGGGCAGGGTTCGACGTGAAGCGCGACCCGCCGATGACCACGCTGGCCGGAGTGTTGATGTCCGGCCTGAAATGCGAGCCGGGCTCGGTTCACGAAATGGGAGATCCTGGCCGAGGTCACGGTTTCCTCGCGTTCCCACTTCCAGAGGACCGCTACAGGGTGTACTACGCCTTCAGACGGAACGAACGTCCGAGAGTGCTGAGCGGGGACAGGCGATTCCCGGATTTCATGCAGTCGACACTTGACGTGGGAGCCCCCGCCGAGTGGTACGAGGGGTCGGAGAAGATTGGGCCGCTGGCAATGTTCGACACGGCCGACACGTGGGTGGACCATCCGCACAGGGGTAACGTGGTGCTGATCGGCGACGCGGCGTCATCCAACGACCCGACCTGGGGCAACGGCCAATCACTGGTGTTCCGCGGCGTGCGAGTGCTACGCGACATGCTATTGGGCACGAGCAACTGGACGGAAGCGGGTGACGCATATGCGGAGGAGCATGCGCGCTACTACGGCTCGATCCATCGCATCACCAACTGGCTGGTTGAGATGTACCTGGAGGTCGGGCCAGAAGCGGACGCCCGGCGAGTGAGAGCGCTATCGAGGCCGCGCGAGCAGCGCTTCAGGCCGGACCATATGGGAGAGGGGCCGGAGGCACCCAGCGACGAGGACGCGCGGAGGCGGTTCTTTGGAGAATAAGAGGGGCCTAAGAGGGAGCTATTGTGGGTCCTGAGGCTTCCTAGCCGGTCTCTACGGGCAGGCCTCGCTCCGTCCAGTCCCGGTATGAGCCGTCATACAGGCGCACCGTGCGGCCTGCGCGGCTCAGCGCCAGCCAGGCCAGGCTGGCGCGCGACCCTGACCTGCAGTAGGCGACGACAGGCTCGTTAGGCCCGATGCCCAAGCCTTCCAGTCGCTCGTTTAGCGCGGCCTCGGATGCGAGCAGGCTGCCGTGTGAGCAAGAAAGCTCACGCCAGTCCAGGTGGACGGCCTCCGGGATTCGGCCCGGGACCTCATCGGCCTCTGATGTCCCCTGAAACTCCTCCGGTGACCTGACGTCGAGCCGCTTCCAGGACGCCTTCGAGAGCACATCTTCCGCCCCGGCGCGGATATCCGGACGGATTTCGTACTGGAAGGCCGCAGCCTCCGGGCGGTGCTGCCGGTAGAAGACGGGCCGACATTCCTCCACCCAGCGCTCGTAGTACTCGGACATCACGCGAACGTCCCGGGCGCCAAGGTACGTCAGGGTCCATGCGACCATCGCCACCTTCTGCCCGTCGGGTGAGTCGTAAAGGACGAGGGTCCTGCTGTTGTCCACACCCGCGGCGCCGAGCTGTGCCGCTAAATCGGCCTCGGGGCGCAGAGCGCCTGCAGCGTCGAAGAGTTCCGACATCGGGAAGCTGACGGCACCCTGCGGGTGGCCCGCAAGGTGTTTCATCCGGGTGCGCGGATCGACGATCAGCACGGCGGGGTCCGCGAGATGCTGCGAGACCCACTCCGTGCTGACGAACGTAACCAAACTTTGACTCCGAACTACCGACGCAGGAGCGGGCAGTCTACCTAAAGCGCTTCGATTTCAGTCGTCAGGTTGGTGTTCCTGACGACGGTCTGAGTCACGGGAGAGCCGTCTACGGCAAGCTTCCAGATCTCTTTCAGCGTGTCCTCATCGGCATCGGCCCGGACATAAGCCTTGGCGGTGATGTCGCCGTAGGCGGGGCTGCCGCTATCACTCACGCCCGCCCAGATGGCGATGTTCTCGAAGTTGCCTTCGACCGCGACCTCAAGGTCGTGGACCTTGATTCCCCGCTTCGTGGCGTTGAGGATGAAACCCACGGACATGCAAGAGCCCACGGCCGCCAGGATCTGCTCGTGCGCGCTGGCCGCAATGTCCGTGGCGTCCAAGTCCGCAGGCTCGTCCATCTCAACGGTGTGGGTGCGCATGTGCGCCCTGACGCGGAAGCCCTCCTGCCATTGGATACGCGCCCGCCATGGGCCGCTCACGGCCGCAAGTACGTCAGGATTTCGGAACGACTCGGTGATTTCCTTGATCTTGTTGGGATGCAGTCCGTTCAATGTCGCTTCTTCTGTCACAGCCTGATCTCCTTCCTAAAGTGCTGGTCGCTGCCTGTCTATGCGTACTCTTTGCGCAAGACCTCCGCCGCCTCCGAGATCGCCTTCATTTTGAGGAAGGACGTCTCCGGGTCGTTTACGGCACGCTCTGCAAAGGTACCGAATCCGCAGTCCGGGTTGAGGTATATCTTTTCGGGCTCGAAGTACTGTAGGGCGTCCTTTACCCTGCTCACGATGTACTCCGTGGACTCGATCTCGTTTGTGCGTGGATTGACGACGCCGAGGCCGACCTCCATTTCGCTAGGGTACTCCTTGAAGACGTCCAGCCCGCCAGCCCGAGGAGTCGCGTACTCCAGGACAAGCTGATCTATGTTCATCTCCATCAAGTGGGGCAGCATCGGACCGTAGTTGCCTTCCAGGAGCACCTCTTCCTTGCGGCTCCAGTTGCCGCGGCAGACGTGCACGCCGATGTTCATGCCGTCCGCGTCTTCCACCACCTCGTTCATCAGACGCACCGCGAAGTCCAACTCCACGCTGGGATCGCGGCGGGCGCTGAGCGCGGCGCACATGAACGTATCCGAGCTTTCCTCGCCATAGACGACTTGGGAGAGGATCGGCTCGTCCAACTGAACGTACTCCACGCCAGCTGCCTTTAGGGCCTTGATCTCGTCCTTCAGAATCTGCACCACGTCGACGGCCAGTTCTTCCTGGCTCCCGTACGCCTTGTTCGTCAGGCCGTCGAACCAGCACGAGCGAGTCATCTGGTAGGGCCCGGGCAGCGGCACCTTGATCGGCTTAGACGTGAACTTCTTAAGGGCCTCGACCTCGTCCAATGATAGGCCGTCCCTTGCTCCGAGCTTGCCTAAGGCGATCGGGCTCTTGATGGCGAACGCCGGAACGTCCTGCGCGCGCAGGATTTCCTCGAAGCTGGCGCGGTCCTTCACGTAGTCCATCAGCTCCGACACCTTCATCAGGCTCAGGCCATCGAGCTTCTCCACAATAAAGGAGTAGAAGTTGTCTCGGCGCTGTTCGCCGTCCGAAAGGATGTCCACGCCCGCGTCATGCTGGTACTTGACCACCTGCTCGACCGCCTCATTCGCGATGCGATCAAACTCTTCAGGTTCGATTTCGCCTTCCTGTTGCCGGCGGAGCGCCCTTTTCAAGTCGGGCGTACGGGGCCAACTGCCAACAACAGTGACGGGAAACAGGACGTTTTCACTCATGTCTTGATCAATCTCCCTACGGGTCCAAAAATCCTGTGCTCTGCCTCAGTCTCCGACGCTGTGGGCCAATCCACAAAGTCCGCGACGGTACCTATTGACGGTACCTATTACAGAGGTGACTATAGTTTGAACGCATGCGCTTAGGTCGTCAACCGTTGGTTTTGCAGATCGATTTGCCTTGCGGTGCCTTCCCCTCTCTGCTGGCGGACGTTAGGATTGGTGCTGACGCGCAACTGCGCGCCGCGGCAGCAACCATCTGAACATGGCGCGCCATTCGTATAACTCCACGACTCACAACCACATCATTTGAGGTCAAGTCCACTTTGAGTATAAGAACACCGTACAACGGAGCTGGCCGGCGGATTGATCCCGGCGCGGTTCTGCTCGCTTTGCTCGCGGCAACGTTGCCGGCTCTGTTGCTCGCCGCGATCGCTTGCAACGGGGACGAGCCGGAACCTGGGCCTGATCCGACGCCAACCCAGGAGATCGTAGTCCAATCGACGCCCGAGCCTGAGCCGCCTTCCTTCGTAGGCGACAATGAGGCGATTTGGGCTGACGACTTCGAGTCGTACTCCGACGGGGCTTTCCCCAGAGAGGGCGGCTGGCAGCGGTGGAAGAGCGGGGCGGTGCACATAATCTCTTCCGAGTCCAGCGCCGGAGGCTCCAAGTCCTACAAGGTCGGCAAGTTTGCGCAAACGGCCAAAGCGGTCCCCAAGGGGCTGCCGCAAGTGTCGTACACGGCAAAGTTCATGGTCGCTTCGGTGGATGAGAACATCGCATCACCCCTAATCCTGGTCGGCCTCGGATGGAAGATGGAAGATGCCAACGTGCCCCACGCCACTGCCTGCGGCGTCTGGGTGAGCGGCCGCCTCAGGTGCGGCGACATGGACCTTGGGCCGGCTGAGGCAGGGCGCTGGTATGAAGTACATGTCATCGCGGACCTCGCGTCCGGGTCTGCCCAGTACTGGCTGGATGGGCAGGACCTTGGAGTTCTTCCGCTTGAAACGATCTTCGGCGTACCCAAGGACAACATCTCGCACTTCCTCATGGTGAGCGGACCTCGTGAAACTGAAGCGTTTATCGACGACGTGGCTGTGTTCAGGGGCGAGGTGAGTCCGCTGAGTCCCACTCAGCCGTAATCCGAACATTCGTGGGCAGGCGCTCGACATGATTCACCGGGACTTTCGGTGCGAGTTGTACGTGTTCCGGCATGGGGAATCCCGGTCCAACGTCGAGCTTGGGTGGATGGGCGCCACTAACAGAGAGTCGCCCCTCACCGAGGCGGGTGTCAGGCAGGCCGGAGTGCTCGGCAGCCGCCTGCGCGGGCAGGGTGTGCGGTTCGACAGGATGTACAGCTCCACGTTCCCTCGCGCAATCCATACGGCCGAGTTGGTGCTGGACGCGATGGGACAGGCGGACCTGCGTGTGAACCCGGTTGAGGCGCTCGTCGAGAGGGAGACGCCCTCGTGGCGCGGCATGGGCAGCCAGGCAGCGCTCACCGACGAGGCGCTCGCCTACATGAACGTCAAGAGTTCCGACTTCGTGCCCTTGGGTGGAGAGTCCCACCGTATGGCGCGCAGGCGGATATCGGCCTGGCTCGAGGACGAACTCATACACAACGAGAGCCTCACGTCCAAGCCCGTGGAGTTGAATGTCGGGGTCTCGACGCATGGGGACACGATCAACAGCATCCTTCACTACGTGCTCGGGATGGACGAGCGGTTCCTGTCGAATTGCGAGCCCGCGAACTGCTCCGTAACCAGGCTTGCGTTCGACAGCGGAGGCTGGGCAGTACGGTCCGTCAACGACGCCGGGCATCTTTCGAGCAGCGTCTGAGTGTTCGAGCGCCGGCGCGGGCGGAGGCGGAGCGTTAGCGGCCCTCGCGGGCGCGGCGGAGCGCGTCATGTACGAATTCGTAGTAGTCGGTGCGCGCTCTGTCGTCAGTAGCGCCGAGGTCGCCCATCTCACGAGAGCAAGGTATCCATGCCGCCGGATCGGGCAGGGGACGCGCCGCGCATGCCAGCTCCCAGAAACCGAGGTTCCGTACCGGGCCGGACTCGGCCTCGTAGTGTCGCAGGAAGGGGCCGGCGGCCTCTTTGATGCCCCTCAGGTACATGTTCATCCTGAAGTAGCCGACATCCAGAGCAGGGTCGCCGTAGGATGCCGCATCCCAGTCGAGCAGCGCGGTTACGCGTCCGGCGTGCCACAGGACGTTGCCCGGCCAATAGTCCATATGGAGCAACACCGGTCGGGCAGGACGGACTTCGGCCCGAAGTTCCTGGACTGCGCCGAAGATGGTCTCGGTGAGGGGGTATCCGGCCATTGAAGCAGGCCCGTGGTCTGTAAGGAAATACAGCCCCATGTCGACGCCGTCGTAGATGTGCTTTCGTTCATTGGCGTCCGGGCTGACATCGTGGACACGCAGGAGCAGGCGGGCGAGGTCTCTTGCCCAGCCTCCCGGGTCTGCCGGACTTGCGATCTGTGCGCCTTCAACGAACGTCGTGACGAGTCCCGGCGTGCCGAGGGTATTACCCGTGCGGTCCAGGAGAACAGGCTCAGGGGCAGGGATGCCGTGTCTCCGGGCGATCTGCAGACCTTGGAATTCGACGGCCGCGCGCTTGGGATCGGGGTCGTCGGTGAGGCGCTTGACGACCAAGCGCAGCGTGCGGCCTCCGGGAGACTCGGCCTCGAGCATGTGTACGGCGTTGGTGAAGGCGGCCTGAGCGGGCGTTACGGACTTCAGCGTGTGCCGTGGAGCGATCTCATCCAGGATGCGTCGCGCGTGAGCCGGGTCGAGCCGCAAGTCGGGACCGTTGGGTCCGAGGACCGCCGGACCTCGTTGGGAGGCGAATCCCTGCGCAGAAATGGACGTCTACGAGTCCGGGAAGGCCGCCAGGATTTCGCCGGTGTAATCCCTGCGATGACTCGGCCTGACTACGATGTCCGAGACCAGGCTTCGTGCAGGCGCCGTGACGGCGAGCATGATGGCGTCCGCGACATCGTCCGAGGTCAGCATCGTCGCGCGGGCCTCAGAGGTCGGAATCACTGGCCGCAACTCCATGATCGGGGTGTCGACCTCTCCGGGCGATACCGAGCAGGCGCGAACACCGGTGTTCGCAAGCTCCTGGTTGAGGTACTCAGTGTAGTTCAGAATGGCGGCTTTCGCCGGGCCGTAGATGGGCCCCGAGAGCAGGCTGGCCTGCTTGCCGGCAACCGAGGACACGTTCACGATGGTCCCTGATCCGGCTTCGACCATCGCGGGAAGCACGGCCTGAGTAAGGAACAGCGGCCCGATCAGGTTCACGCGGAACACTGCTTCGGCCTCTTCAGGCGTGAGTGTGAGGGTGGTCCTGTTCCGGCTGCTGAAGCCGGCGTTGTTGACCAGGACATCGATCCGGCCGTGCTCTTGCAGCGTGCCTTCCGCCACGCGCCGGATGTCTTCATGATTCGTGATATCCGCCGCGATGACGCTCGCAGGGCCTCCGGCAGACTTGATGCGGTCGCGCACGGCCTCCAGCTTCGCCATAGTGCGGCCGACCAGCACCGGGGCCGCGCCCATGGCGGCGAGCTTGACCGCCGTTGCCTCGCCGATGCCGCTCCCGGCGCCTGTGACTATGCAAACCTGTCCCTTCAACGCGGGCCTCCTGTTGGTCCTGCTACTTGGCTATGGTGCCGGGTGAACCTTCGGTTGCCCCATAGTAACCGTTCGACTGCGCTCGGGTCAGGCCCTTCTCCGGCAGACTGTGGAAGGGGCCGGAGGACCGGCCGGATTGGCGGTTTTGCAGGTGCTCCCTCGAAGGGGAGAAAGGGCTTCGATCAAGATATTCGCGGAGAAACCCTGAAAAAGTGTCTCATTTCGTAGCTGGGCACCTATTGTCTGTGAGACGTTCTTGAGACACCTTTGAGGCATGTTTGAAACAGGTTTGAGACACATTGAGACGAAAGTGAGACAGGAACGGGTTGGAAGCCGCAAGGCCGTGGGCGCCTTCAAGGAACGCCTTCAAGAGGCCGACAGTCGGATGGGTTCTGTCGTTCAAGGGTTTCACGCACCCATAATAGCACACGCGTTCGCTCGACGCAATCGGACGATCCTCGTTCCATCTCGATGTTGCGAGAATGAGGCACCGCGGCTGCGCTCAGGGCTAACGGGGAAGGAATGGTGCGCAGGTGGGAGTCGAGGACGGTGATCGGCTACGAGGGATTGCAGGTGCTCAGGCTACGGAGTCTGAAGAGATGCTACTTGGGTCTAGAGAGCTTGATGTACGGTGTGGCGTCCTAGATTTTTCGGCTTCGCTCGAAATGACAGATGACAGATGAGGGTGCTCAGGGCGAACTGGGAAGAAATGGTGCGTAGGTGGGAGTCGTAGAAGGTGGTCGGCTACGAGGGATTGCGGGTGCACAGGCTACGGAGTCTGAAGAGAGGCTACTTGCTTCGAGAATACTTGGTGTACGGCGTGGCGTCCTAGATCCCTCGGCTCCGCTCGGGATGACAGATGAGAGTGCTCTGGACGAACTGAGAAGAAATGGTGCGCAGGTGGGAGTCGTAGACGGTGATCGGCTACGAGGGATTGCGGGATTGGAAATCGCCGCTTCGGGATGCGTGGATGTTGGCAGGTGCACAGGCTGCGGCGCCTGACGAGAGGCTACTTGCTTTGAGAATACTTGGTGTACGGTATGGCGTCCTAGATTTCTCGGCTTCGCTCGAAATGACAGATGAGGGTGCTCTGGAGAGGCTTGCGACTTCGCTGGGGATGACGGTAGGAGGGAATTAGGCTCTATTGGCACGCCAAAGGGGCGCCAGGATTGGCCCTTCGACTGGGCTCCTTCGATTGCCCTCAGGACGGGGTCAGGGCGAACGGGAAGGGGATGGGGTAGGGTGTTGGACTGTGCGGGTGATGGGGGAGTTGGATGCCCGCCGGTAGGGGGTCAGCAGAGAGGCTACCAGTGACGAGAAGGCTAGATGTGGTGCGTGAGGTCTTAGATCCCTCGGCTTCGCTCGGAATGATGGTGGGAGGTGGTCGGGATAGGCTCGTGGTGTTGCTTGGTATGTCTGTTCGGAGGTACTCGGTTGTATTGGCACGTTAGGAATTGCGCCAAGGCAGGCCCTTCGACTGGGCTCAGGGCGAACGGGGAGGTACACGTACGCGCCGGGTCAGTTGCCTTGCTTGATGAAGTCGGCGACGCGTTCGCCCATCGCCATGACGTTCGCGTTCAGGTTTGCGCGAGGGCAGTCCGGCATGATTGACGCGTCCACCACCCTGATGCCCTCGAGGCCGTGCACCTTGCCGTACTGGTCGACCACGGCCATAGGATCGGTCGAGGGCCCCATCTTGCACGTGCAAGATATGTGGTGCGCCGTAACAACCTCTCGCATCAACCATTCGTCCATTGCGTCGTCGGAAGCGAGCACCTCGTCGGACGGCTCCATGCGCGCCTCGACGATATCGTCGAAGGCAGAGTTGCTAAACAGGTCGGCGGCGAGCCTGATGCCCTCGCGGCATCTTTCCCGGTCGAACGCGTCGTCGAGCAGGTTGTAGTCCAGGTGCGGCTGACGACGTGGATCTGTGGAGACCAGCCTCAACTCGCCGACGCTGACGGCTAGGTTCAGGCACAGGCATATCCCTACACCCACCGGCCACTTTTCGTCCATGCCGCGGTCCGGCTTCTCCGATACGAAGTTGTTCATATACATGATCATGTCGTTTCGGAAGGGCGAACCGCTTGCTGTGTACCTCAGCGTGACAGCACCCGCCGGGGTGTTCCGTTCGTCCAGCGGGAAGTCGGGCTTAGTGCGCCAACCGGCATGAATGTCCGGATGGTCGCGCAAGTTGTGGCCAACGCCCGGAACGTCCTGCACCACTGGAATTCCCAACTCCGTGAGTTGGTCCGCCGGACCAACACCGGACAGCGCAAGGAGCTGCGGCGATCCGACCGCCCCGGCGCAGAGAATCACTTCGTGTGCGCGAAGCGTGTAGAACTCGCCCTGGCTCACAACGAGCACGCCCGTGGCGCGATTCCCATCGAACAACACTCCGTGAACGAGGCAGTTAGGGCGGATAGTTAGTCCAAGCCGGTGCCGGGCCAGGCTGAGGTACGACATGGATGTACTAACTCGCTGGCGTTCCACGATGTTGAAAGTGAGCGGGCCAACGCCCGTTGAGCCGGGGTCGTTGTGGTCCGGGCAGTCGGGGAAACCAGCGTCCTTGCAAGCCCGGTAGAAAGCGTGCTCCTGCGGCCCCCAGACTTCCGGCCCGAACCTGCCTACGCTCACAGGCCCTCCCCCGCCGTGGTGGTCCGCCGAAGAGTAGTCTCGGTCAGACTCGGACCTGTTGAAGTAGGGCAGCATCTGGTCGAAAGTCCACTTGTCGTTGCCCCACTCGGCCCACCGGTCGAAGTCGTCCGGCAGGCCCCGCAAGTACTGGGCGCCGTTTACCGCGCTTGAGCCTCCCGTGATCTTGCCGCGTGGCACCACCATGGGCGGGGCATCGTCCGTCGCGCGCGCCACGAAGTTCCACAGGTGCTGGCTCTCCCAGATGGAGGCGTCGCTACCGAAGGCAAACCGGACTTCGGTCGGCAGGTCTTCGACGTCCGGGAAGTCCAAGCCCGCCTCCAGTAGAATCACCGACCGGCCGGGATCTTCCGACAGGCGCATCGCGAGCACCGAGCCGGCGGACCCTGCTCCGACGATTATGTGGTCGTATATCATGCGTCACTGTCCTCCGATTCTTTGACCCCAGGCGCACTTGGCCTGACCGGCGCGTTGCATGTGCGGGCAACGTGATGTTACGCGATGCGGGAGTCGTGAAACAAACCTGATGTTAACGGTGGAACAGCTGAACCTCGGTATCGTAGGCGCGTGCGGGCGCGGCGCAGGCTTCAAGACGGCATGTGACGCGCTCGGAACCGTACGGGTGCACGCGGTCTGCGACATCGACACGGCCGGTCTGCCTCAAGCCGCGGCGGCCCTCGGAGCGGAGGAGCAGTACGCGGACTACGGCGAGATGCTGGCGGCCTCGGACATCGACGCGGTCATCATTGCTACGCCCATGCAGCACCACGTCGAGCAGTCTATCGCGGCGCTCGAACGGGGAATTCACGTGCTGAGCGAGGTCCCGGCCGGTGTGAGCGTCGAGGAGTGTCAGCGTCTCGTGGCCGCGTGCGAGGCGTCGGACGCCGTGTACATGATGGCTGAGAACTATACCTACCGGAAGTCGAACGTGATGATCCGGGAGATCGCGAGCAGAGGACTGTTCGGCGAACTCTACTACGCGGAAGGCGAGTACCTGCACGAAGTGAAGGCTCTGAATGAACGAACTCCCTGGCGGCGCGTGTGGCAGACCGGCATAGACGGCGTCACGTACGGGACGCACAGCCTGGGCCCGGTACTACAGTGGATGAGGGAGGATCGCGTCGAATCCGTCTGCTGCGCCGGCAGCGGCCGCCACCACGTGGACCCTCGCGGCGAGCGCTACCACCAGGACAGTAACGTGATGCTGTGCAAGATGGCGCGCGGCGGGCTTGTCAAAATCAGAGTGGACATGCTGTCCGACAGGCCGCACGCGATGACCAACTACCAGCTTCAGGGAACTGACGGCTGTTACGAGTCGGCCCGGGCGCCTGGGGAGCCGCACCGGATATGGCTGCGGTCGGAGCGCGCCGAACACGATCGCTGGCAGAACCTCGAAGAGCTGGAGGAGAAGTACCTGCCCGAGCGGTGGCGTGAGGCAGGGGTGGACGCGAGGTCGGCAGGCCACGGCGGCGGCGACTACTTCGAGATCCTGGACTTTGTCGATGCGGCGCTTGGTAGGCGGCCGCCAGATATCGGGATCCACGAGGCGATGAACATGACGCTTCCGGGGCTGGTCAGCCAGAAGTCGATTGCGGACGGCGGCGCATGGCTACCGGTGGCGGACTCGCGGGAGTGGTAGCGGACCCCATCCCAACCTTCCCCAGCGGACTGGGGAAGGAGTTAGAGGTGCCGGTGGCGGACTCGCGGGAGTGGTAGCGGACCCCATCCCAACCTTCCCCAGCGGACTGGGGAAGGAGTTAGAGGTGCCGGTGGCGGACTCGCGGGAGTGGGAAACCCCATCCCAACCTTCCCCAGCGGACTGAGGAAGGAGTTAGAGGTGCCGGTGGCGGACTCGCGGGAGTGGGAAACTCCATCCCAGCCTTCCCCAGCAGACTGGGGAAGGGGTTAGAGGTGTACGGCGCCGGACTCGGGGAGTGGTAGCGGACTGTCGTTAGCCGGCTCTCTCCCGCTCCTGCTCCGCGAGGATGCGGCGCAGTATCTTGCCAGAGGGGTTCTTGGGAATCGCGTCCACGAACTGCACCTCGCGAACGTGCTTGAACGTGGCGACCCTGCCGGCCACGAACGACATGATATCTTCGCCGCTGGCTTCGGCGCCGGACTTGACCACCACGAACGCCTTGGGCACCTCACCGGCTTCCTCATCGGGCTTGCCCACCACGGCCGCGTCGGCCACCGCCGGATGTTCCAGCAACACGCCCTCGAGTTCGGCGGGCGGCACCTGGAAGCCCTTGTACTTGATCAGTTCTTTCTTGCGGTCCAGCACCCACACGTACCCGTCTTCGTCCATCCGCACTATGTCGCCAGTGTGAAGCCAGCCGTCCTCGGTAATCGTTTCGGCTGTCGCTTCGGGGTTGTTGAAGTAGCCTTTCATTACCTGCGGACCCCTCACCAGCAGTTCGCCGATCTCGTTCGGCCCGAGCTCCACGGTGCCGGTCTCGACGTCAACGACTTTCTCTTCCATGTCCGGTCCGGCGGGCCCAATCGAACCGGGCCTGGTCAGGTGAGGCTCAAGGTAGTCCGAGTTGCAGTAAGGCGATGTTTCCGTGAGGCCGTACCCCTGGAGCACCGGGAAGCCCAGGATGCTCGAGACACGCTGCTGGAGCTCGCCCGACAGCGGGGCGGCGCCGCAGAAGCCGTACCGGAGCGCGGAGAGGTCGTAGTCTTTCGCGGCAGGGTACTGAGTTAAGCCAAGCATCACAGGCGGCACGGTGTAGAGGATCGTGACGCGGTGCTCGGACAGCAGGGTAAGGAACTCGTCCATGTCGAACCTGCCCATCATTACCTGTGTAGCTCCCACGGCGAGGGACGCGTTCATAAGGATGTTCATGCCGTAGATATGGAAAAGCGGGAGATGCACGAGGACGACATCCTCGTCAGTAGGAGTGGCAGCTTCTTTGCGCTTGACCATCTGCTGCACGTTCGATGTGAGATTGAAGTGTGACAGCATCACGCCCTTCGAGAGCCCAGTCGTGCCGCTGGAGTAGGGCAGGGCGGCCAGGTCCGTTTCCGGGTCTATCTCCACATCCGGAGGGGTAGGCGAAGCGCCTTCGACCAGGCCCCAGAACGAGTCCGGTCCATCGGCGTCTGTAGCAATGACGATCGTCCGGGACAGCCGAGGAACATCGACGCGCGCCTTCTCGAGCGTCCCAAGCAGAGACTCGTAGACTATCAGGATTTCGGTGCCGGAGTCGTTGAGCTGGTGTGCTATCTCACGTTCCCTGTAGCCGGAGTTCAGCGTGGACACCACGGCGCCGGCTTTGACTATGCCGTAGAATGCGATCACGAACTCCGCGCAGTTGGGGGCCAGGACTCCGACCCGGTCGCCCTTGGAGGCGCCGATCGAGGCCAGCCCGGAAGCCAGCCTGTCGCTGTACTCGGCAAGCTCGTTAAACGAAAACGTGCGGTCCCCGTCGATTATGGCGGTCTTGTCGCCGAACTTCGCGGCCGTATCACTGAGGAGTTGCTGGAGGGATATCGTCTCCAGCGGCGCCACTGATGGTCGACTCACTTGATGCCTCCTAGTGGACTAACATCTTTGTAATGAGGAGTTTCCCACAACCCCAGAGTGAGATATGTGGGGGACACCTCCACACCCCGGGCGAGGGGCTTCGCCTTCTGCACTCCCTCTGAGCTCTCTGCTGACTCTTGCGTTTTCCTGACTACTCATCATTTCTATGTATTCCCACCACCAGCCAGGAATGTGCCTACTCGCTTGGAATGACCGGTAGCAGAATGTGCGACGGATACTGGCGTGAGTGGTGCACGGTCTGGTTGGCCGTGCGCATCTCGGCATCGAGACCGAATGCGTTGCCTGTGTTCGGGTTGCGGTCGAAGTGCGGGAAGTTGGATGAGGAGATCTCTACCCGGACCATGTGACCCTTCTTGAAGACGTTCGACGTAGGCGTCAGTTCGATCTCGTACTCATACACGCGATTGGGCTCGAGCAGGGTCGTCTCCGTCATGCTGTCCCGATACCGCGCTCTCCGGATGCCGTCGCACAGGTTCATCGCGTAACCGCTCGGCGAGACATCGACCAGCTTGGCCGTCCAGTCGGTGTCGCGGCAGTCGGTGGTCGCGTAGAGCGTCACGCTCACCGGCCCGGTCACCTCCAGGTCCTCTTCGAGCGGGGCGCTCGTGTAGCAGAGCACGTCGCTGCGCATCTCGATCGGGCGCTGGTCGTAGGGCCCCCACGGGACGATGTCCGGCGAGCAGCAAGTGTTGCCTCCCAGGGTGGGTACCGGGAAGCGCGGGTCGTACACGTAATGGTCGTCCGGCTCATCGCCGGGAGCGTCCGTCGATAGTGCGCCGTCTCCCCGAACGGTGTTGGCTCCGCCGCCGGAGTGAAGGTTCCAGCGCTGCCAGCCGGTCCTGGCCAGCGGCCATTCCGACTCGTCGCGCCACTGGTTTATGCCCATGACGAAAAGCTTGATCGGTGGACCGTCAAGCACGTCGTTCTGCCTTCCCCTCAACCAGTAGTCGAACCACTTCATCTCATACATCTCGAGGTCGAACATGGAACCGGCGCCGAAGTCGACGTCCCCGGTCTTCCTGGACGTGCTGAGACCGTGCGGCCACGCGCCCACAATGAGGCGGCTCTGCTTGGTGGCCGGCGCACCCTCGCTGTTGACCAGGCCAGTGTAGTTGCGGAACGTCTGGTTGCTGAACACGTCGTACCATCCGCCCATCATGAGGGCGGGGGTTTGGAAACTGTCGAACTTTCGCTCAACGTTCATCTGGTCCCAGTACTCGTCGTCGGTAGGGTGCCTCACCCAGTCCTTCCAGAAGTCGATGTCATATCCGGCAATTTTGTCCATGTCGATAAGCGGAAGAATGCGAAACGCCTCCGTCCAGTTGTCGTAGGAAATGGTCTGGCGGGTGCGCCCGCTCGTGGTCATTCCCCAGGTTATGAGCAGGTGCAGGTTGAATGCTCCTCCGTAATAGAGAGCGTGATAGAAGTCGCACTGGATCACGCGCGGAGCTATGCACGTCAGGTACTTGCTAGCGTACTGTGCGCTCTGCCATTGGACGTGGCCCAGGTACGACGACCCCGACATGCCGATCTTGCCGTCGCTCCACTCCTGGCTGCCTATCCACTCCTGGGTGTCGAATCCGTCCGTGCCCTCGTTGACCAGCGCGTACCATCTGCCGTCCGAGTCCCACCGGCCTCGGACATCCTGCGCCACGCACGCATATCCGTTCGAGGCAAGGCGCCTGGCCTTCTCGACGGTACTGTCCGCCGTGTTGTCGTAGGGTGTTCTGATCAAGACAGTGGGAAACTTGCCGTGGGCGTCCGGAAGGTAAATGTCTGAAGACAGGTTGACCCCGTCCCGCATTGGGGTCTTCACGTTGGTCAGTGTTCTCACGCCGTAGTTGCTCTTCATCATGGAAACTCCCCGGCCACCCTGGGCAGCGCGCTCTGTTGTGCTCCGGTTTCCGGCTCGGCTAATCGTTGTGTACGTCGGATCGAAGCAACCGTTAGCCCATCCTCTCCTCTGCGCTGTCCTGAGGCACGAAGCCCAGAACTTCGCGAGTGTGGCTCAGGTCGCGGTAGCCCCAGCGGTTGTTCGACGTTGCAAAGAATATCCCATACGACACGTCGGCAGGCGCTTCGATGCACCGGTGCAGGACCTCTGCAATGTCGCGGTGACTGAGGTAGACCGCCGCGGCTCTGGGTCCTGCCGGCCGGTCTTCTGCCGTTACCAGCCCGATGCGCACGCAGAGGACGGAAAGCCCGTGGTCGTCGGAGAACACGCGGCCGATCGCCTCGCCCCAGACCTTGGCGGCGCCGTAGATCGACTGAGGCCTGACCTGCTCGTGCGTGAGGCGCTCCACACGCTCGGGCACATCGTCGTAGCGGCCCTCCGAGATCGACCTGTACGGCTCTTCCCGCTCGAAGCCCCTTATCGTGTTGCCGCTGCTCGCGAACACAACACGTTTCACACCGGCCCTTCTCGACGCCTCGTAAACGTTATACGCGCCGATCAAATTGGACGAAAGCTGGCTCTGCCAATCTTCCAGATCGAGGCTGGCGGCCAGGTGCACGACCACGTCTATGTCCTCGAACGCCGGCTGGATGGCATTGAGGTCCGCGATATCTGCCTGGCAGACATCGACCCCTTCGATCGGCCGCCGGTTGAGTGCCCGCAGCCTGTAGCCGCCCGCTTCTTCAAGATGCTTTCTGAGAAGCCCGCCAATGAGGCCGCTCATTCCGGTTATGAGAATTCGCTTCATATCGCTCGGCCTTTCCGTTCCACTCCACGCGGTTCACACTCTCGATTATCGCCAAGGGCTACTCTACCGCATTGTGCTGGGACTTCGGAGACTACACTCGACTCTGTCTCACGCGTCCAGGCCGTTTAACTTGCGCCACGCTCGCATTGGGCCGCCGCGGCCACAAGGGTCCTTGATCGCATCTCGAAAACCGTCTCATGTTGCGCTTGCATGTTCCGGACTCGGCACGGCGGCGATGTCGTCATCCGTGCGTTGGTAGTCTCTCACGCCACGCAATAGTAGCAGCGAGACCGCAATGCACACAGCGAGACTAACCACGGAGGCGATCTGTCCCATTCCGAGCGTTATGGCGATATACCCCCACATGAACGGGCCGATGATGCCCGCCAGCCTGCCCGTGGTGTTGGAGAGACCCATGATTTGCCCGAGGTACGAAGGTGGAGAGAGGCGGATCATGAAAGGGCGGTCCGTTGCCCAGACGCCTGCCACCAGGACGCCGCTGAACACTCCCACGCACCACCAAAGGTTCGAAGGGAGACCCAGGCCCGGAATGGCCGCCGAACCTCCAATGGCGATGATCCACCCGGTCAGAACGACCGACATGGTCCTCTTTGGGCCGAACCTGTCGACCAGATAGCCCCATGCCGGTCCACTGGGTATGGCTGCAATTATTCCGAAGACCAGAATCAACTGGGTTGCGGTGACGGATAGTCCGACCGTGTCCGTCGCGTACAGCACCGCGAACAACGACGCTGTGTTGACCCCCCAGCTGTACCAGAATCTCGCCAGCAGGAAGCGGGGAAGGTCCGGGAACCTGCGAATGCTCCTGAGCGTGCTCACGAGCCCCAGTAGCGCTTCCCGCGTGTGCAGCGTGGAGCCTGCTATTCGCCGTGACCTCTCTCTGAGGAGCAGGAACAACGGCAGCGACACAATCGCCATCAGCCCTGCGATCAGTCTGAAGCCGAACTCGTAGCCCCTGTCCTCAACCAGAGTGAGCCCGAGCAAGACTACGAGGATGGCCCCGGTGTAGCCCAGGCCGATTGCAATGCCACTGACTCGTCCCTGCGATTCCCTGGCTGCCACGGTGGGCAGCAAAGCCCCGTAAAAGATGTCTATCGTGTTGGCGGCGATCATCGCGACGGCGAACAACATGAGTGCGACAACAAGGCTGTTCGTGAACCCGAGCAACAAGGTCGCTCCGACGCAGGCCACGGTCCCGGCCAGGACGAACGGCATGCGCCTTTGTGACTGGTCCGACAGGGCGCCCGCGATAGGCGCGACAAACAGCATCAGCGCCATCGCCACGGCAATCGTGTTGCCGATGACAGCGTCGTCTCCGCCCAAGTCGTCCCGGGCCCAGAGTGGGAAGAAAAGGCCGGACACGCCCAGGTGGAACACTGTTGTGACGATGTCGAACACGATCCAGGACACAACCGCCGCTTTGCGGGGCTTCTGAGGACCGTCTGAGTTCCGGAGAGAAGCTGCCAGCTTCACATTCAGCCCTTCAGTCAGCCTGAAAGCCTGGGCTCTGTCAAAGGGCGGCGGACGCTCTCTTTCGAGAGGCTCCGAGCCGTGGGACGCGTGCCAACTGTCAAGCGGCCTGCCTGGTTCGACGCAAGGTTAGTTTTCGGGCTCTCCCAGTTCTCGCAGCACCCATTGATTGAACCTGAACGGCCCTCGTTCCTGAGGGACGAACACTGAGTACTTGTGACGGTTCGAAAACAGCTCGGCCTGTTGCCATTCGCAGTTGCGGGCGTCCTGTCTGTTGGTGACGTCCCACAGCTCGTATGCCTGCTTCACGTCGAAGTCGTCCCTTGCCATAGTCTCCGGCTCAAAGAGCCATTCGTAGGTCATCTGAACGCTGGTAGGGCCCGTGGGCAGCATCCGGTGGGTATGGATGTAGTCCGGGTGCGTGTTCATAAAGAGGTTGGGCCTCACAATGCCGCCACGGTAGGGGTCCGAGCGCTCGTCCTCAGTGGTGTCCCGGAACATCGGTCTGCCGTCCGTGGTGCCGTCCATCGTGAACGTGTCCGCGCCCTCGCTCAGCCGAAGCAAAAGAGACATGCTCTCTCCGCCCGACTCCTCCCAATCCACCGGGTCTTCGCCTTCCTGCAGCCCCCGGGCGTAGAGCGGTACAACCGAGCATAGCTCCGGATGAACTTGAGGGCAGTGGAAACACTCCGCGAAGTTCTCGAACAGGAGCTTCCAGTTAGCCTCAACGTCAATCACCTCGCGGTGCCCGACTCGCAGCCTGTCTACGTGGAAGTTTCGGTGAGTCTCGGGAATGCGGCCAAGGGCCTTCTCCAGCGGGTCTGCCTTGCTGCCCGCGAGGTTGATGAAGACGAAGCCGCCCCATTCGCCGATCGCGACGTCGTACAGTGAGTAGCCGGCCATATCAAAGTCAGCCGATTCCAATTGATGCGGCGTAGCTATGAGATTTCCTTCGAGCGAATAGGTCCAGGCGTGGTACGGGCAGACGATTGAGCCGCCCTCGAATCTTCCCCGGTTGGACGTGCAAAGGACCGAACCGCGATGCCGGCAGGTGTTGTGAAACGCCCTCAACTCACCGTTGAGGTCCCGAGCCACAACTACGTTCTGCTCTCCGACGGTGAACACGCGGAAATCACGTGGGGTAGCGATATCCTCGGCGCGGCAGATCATGAGCCAGCGTTTGTACCAGAAGACCTCCAACTCGCGCCTGTAGTGTTCAGGATCGAAGTAGTAGGAGCTTGGAATGCTCCTCTCGATCTTCTGGTTGACCCAGGGACCCTTCGCTGTTGATGAGACCATGTTCGCTCCTGCCTTACTTGTGCGAGGGACCGCACCTTGAAGGTGGTGCGGCCCGCGAGAACGTTAACGGGGGAGCGCCGGGCCGTCAACCGGCTGCTGACCTGACGGTTGCTGTGCGGCGACGTGGTAGGCCATCCCTGGCCGACGGGAAAGCCTCTGTCGTTCGACTGGCGCCTTGAGTGCTGAGACGCCGGTTCTGTCCTTGCCGCAGCCTTCCGCTTCTAGTAAGGACCGGCGCCGATTCTGTATTCTTGCCTCGACTGAATCCAGAGTCTTGGAGTGCCGGCCGCCTTGTCTCAGCCATCCCGGGGGAATAAGGACCGCCACGCCCGCGCAGAAGATCGACTGTTGCGAGCCGAGCAGCTAACTGAGCTGCCCATGCTCCTGCTCTCATTCTGCATGGTCCCGCTGCTGCTAGGGCCCCTGCTGTGGGAGATGTCGCCCACAGAGGAGCTTGTGTTCTTCGCGCTGGATACGGTGATCTGGGCCATTTTCGTGCTTGAGATCGTTGTGAAGGTCGCGATCGCGCAGGACAGGATCGGATTCCTACTCAGCTACTGGCTCGAAATCGTAGTTGTCATAGTTCCACCGGTCCGGCCGCTCCGTCTGATAAGGCTAGTCCTGTTTGGGTCCAGGGCGATTCGATATTCGAGGCGCCTGGCCAGCATCGACTATCTGGCCGTCTACGCCGTTGGGCTGATCCTCATAGGGTCGACCATAGTCGCCGCAGTGGAGACAGGCGGGCAGGGGGAAATACAGACCTACGCGGACGCTCTCTGGTGGGCGCTCGTCACCGTCACTACGGTGGGATACGGCGACGTGACACCTGTTACGGTCGCTGGAAGAACCGTCGCCACCGTCCTGATCGTTGGCGGCGTCGGCCTGTTCGGTGCGCTAACGGCGAACCTCGCGTCCTGGTTCATCCGTGCGGGCAACAGACGGTCCAGGGAGGAGTCCGAGGCCGTAGACGACCTTGCATCCGAGGTGAGGGAACTGCGGAAAGAGGTTGCTCGGCTAAGGGCGGACCGGGAAGAGTAGCGTCCGTCACCTACACGCGCCACGCCTTGAATGGTGTGGGGCCGCCGTTCTCGCTAGCCTTCGGCTACGATCGGCTGGGCGACGATCCAGAGACTGGTCGCCGTGTACAGGAGCATGAGCAGCAGCATCGGGTATTGGCTGCGCAGGGCGCCAGTGTGCGTAGCGAACCTGCGGAGAGCTACGACGTGGGCGAGGTACACCGCGATGACGTGCCCCGATACGATGGCCACGATCGAGAGGAACCACTCGAACCTGGTGGTCACCAGCGGATAGATGGTGTAGCCGGACAGGCCGAACAGGTCCCAGCCCCAGCCGAACGGATCGGATGCCAGAGGCAGAATCGTTTGGCCCTGGATTAGCAGCAGGACCAGGAAGTGGGCTACGTGGTAGGCCAGCGCAATTGGTATCAGCGAGTAAAGAAACATCTTGCAGACTTCCAAGGCCCGGACCGTTTCGCCGGATATCCGGCCCATGGCCCAGCAGAAGCAGAAATATACTGCAAGAAATGCTATGGGGAACATTGCCAGGCCAAAGGTCCCAACGGTCTCCGGGGCGGCGTCTCCAAGGAAAGACAACTTGGGCTGAACGGCAGCGCGGAAATCGCTCCAGGCCCCTGTGGCTGTGAAGCCGTCAAACGTGACTGTGGAAAGGAGCAACACAACGAAGGCCAACTCGCCGATGCTGATTGCCCCGTTGCGGGCCAAACCCACTCCAGGCAGCCTCAGATTGAGTTGGCGCTGCTCGGCCGGCGCCAGTGCGAAGCATTCGTGGCAGTTGACACAGTCTTCAGGTGAATGGCTGCATTCTCCGTGGCAGGTAGCGCATGGCTCCGTGTCCAGCGTGCGGACTTCCGTTGGCGCGAACTTGGCGAAGTAGCCGAACAGCTTCGAGAAGGCCTCGCCGCGGCGTAGCCACTCGTGACGTCCGAATAGCAGCATGCCGCCCCACGTTATGAGCGAATACACGATTATCAAAGTGGCGAGAATCCGCGGCTCTCCCGCTCTCGCGTAGTTGTTCTCTATCCATGCGAAGAGCCAGAACAGGACGAGGGCGGGCCAAACGCCCAGCCAGGGCGGAAAGCGAAGAATGGGGCTGCCGTCGAGTCCCAGGAGCTTCTCGGCCCACCGGAACATGATGTTCCAGGGGTTGACGACGGCCCAAATGTCGCCCAGAAAGGCTGACGCGAACACCATTCCCGTCCACCATATGATCCACACGAAAGTGGGCGTGAAATTCGAAAAGACCAGGTTCTCGCCAAACAGGGATGTGGCCAGCACCAACCCGAAGACGAACACCGACGCGGCTTGAACCAACGCCATTGTGACTCTACCTGTAAGGACGCCCCTGAGGAGGCGCACCGAAAGCAGGTCGTACCGCCAGTACCTGACACTCGACGACGGCCTTTCCTGGACGAAAATGCCGATCATCACGAACGACATTGCGACCACTGCCGCTGCGCCGATCAGGAAGAAGTCCAGCGGGACAGGCAGCGAGTATCGCCCGCCGATGCCATGAGCGAACGCCGGAACGGCGGACCAAGCGAGCGCTACACCCAACAGCGACACCGCGATCGGCTTCGATAGCCTGCGCATTATCGCCGTTGCTGCCCCTGCGTTCGCCGCGCGGCAAAGTACCTGCGCATGCTGAGGCCGACGATGGTCAGCAGCGCTATGGTCATGCCGAGGGTGAGCAGGCCGAACACGGGGCTAGTCTTCGTGACATCCAACGGGAACTCGGCGGACGCCTTGCCGAGCGGTGCATCGACCTCTACCAGGAAGTTCCAGGTCCCCGCGCGGTCAAGCTCAACGTCCAGGTCATAGTCCTCGGGCGAAGCGGGAAGCGTCGAAGTGGGCAGGGGGCCGATCTCCGCTTCCGATGCCCCGGGGCCCCGGCCGGAGATGATTACGTCGGCTCCGGCTATCGTATCCTCGGAACTGGCCTCGGTCAGCCGTATGGTCAAGTGAAGCCGACCCACCCTGGGATCGGCAGGCGCCGTGCCGAAGTAGACCTCGTACGGCCCGGCTGTGCGACTTGTGTACTTGGTCACACTGCCGTTACCTTCGGCTTTACCCCCCCAGGCTCCTCTCCACGCGACGAATGCAGCGGCGGAGAGCGCCAGTACCAAGACCATTAGGAGCGTTGCGGTGGTTGTCCAACCGGGTCGCTCAGGTTCCGTCAGAACTGTTCGCACCTCCTGAAATCTGCACCGCCACTCCGGCGCACGCTTTCTTCATTCTACATACCGCATCGTAGTCGCCGAATAGGGTGACATCCGAAACTTAGGAAGAGTGGGATCCCGCCACGGACTCCGATTTTCGCTAAATGTCCTTACCTTGTAAGTGAAGTACCTTGACACTGTCCGGATTCGGTGCTAATTTCGCCGCAATATAGTCATAGGTGGCACGGCATCAGGAAAAGCAGCAATTGAGGAGGGCGTCATGCAAGCTCAGGTCCGGCGAAGGCGAAAGCTTCACAAGATTGAGCAGGGGATTCCGGGGCGCTACATGTACGACCCGGAGCACTACAAGCGTGAGCTTGACGTGTTCTGGTACAACATGTGGGTCAACGTGGGCAGGGAGGAGGAGATCCCCAACCCGAGGGACTACGTCGTAAAGAGCGTTGGCGAACAAAACATCATGGTTACCAGGGACCTCAAGGGCAACGTGCGGGCCTTCCACAACACGTGCCGGCACCGCGGCTCGATCCTGTGCACTGAGGACAAAGGCCGCTTCGAGGGCGGCTCGATTGTCTGCCCGTACCACGCGTGGACCTACTCGCTGGAGGGCAACCTGATCGCAACTCCGCACCAGTTGGAGTCGGCCGACTTCGAAATGAATAACTATTCGCTCTACGATGTTGCGGTCGGCACATGGGGCGGCTACATCTTCGTTAATCTGGCGGGAGAGAACGCAGAGCCGCTGGAAAATGCACTCGGCAACATACCCAGCAGGTTCACCAACTATCACATGGACGACCTGCGCATCGGCAAGCGAATCGTTCTGGATATAAATGCAAACTGGAAGCTCCTGTTCGAGAACTTCGCAGAGTGCTTCCACTGCCCAACGGTCCACCCGGAACTCTGCACCATTGTAGAGGCGTTCTGGGAGGGCGGCGCCTTCGCTTGGAAGACGGACGACAACGGGATCCCCATCAGGGAAATCAAGCCTCGATACAAGAGCGGCGCCGCGACCCTGACTATGGACGGCTCCTCGATGATTCCCCCGTTCAAGCACCTGGACGAAGAGGAACAATCGCGGCTGTACACCACCGGTGTGGTCAGGCCCAACTTCTTCATGAACGTGCATCCAGACTACATCAACACCCATCAGATGTTGCCCACTGGTCCCGAAAGCGTCCGGATGATCTACGACTGGCTGTTCGAGCCCGAGGCCATGGAGCAAAAGGACTTTGACCTCGACTTTATGGTTGAGCTCTGGGACCTCACGAACAGGCAGGACGCACGCAACTGCGAGTGGCAGCAGCAGGGACTGCACTCCAGGCACTTCGAGAAGAGCAACTTCGTGCCTCAGGAGGGCGGGCCGTACAACTTCAACCAGTGGGTGCTGCACTCTCTGGGCGAACTGGAGGGCGAGCTTGAGTACGATTTCAGCAGCGGCATGGGGATGGCGATGGACTCCGACTAATGGCCAGCCGCTACGCTCGCTCTACCTTTAGTCAGGCGGCGGGTGAGCAGCAGCAAGGAACTCCGGCCCCCGTCCTGATGGACGCGGGGCCGGTTCTCTTTTGGGGCACCCGCCGGCCTCGGCCTGAGGGGCCTCGGCTTGAGGGCGAGCCGCGGCATGCCCGCCCTTAGCGGTATGTCGCGGCTGATATACTTCGTACTGAGGCGCAACGCAGCATGACTCAAATTCTGGCCCTGCCCGGCCAAGCCGTTCGGCTTCGCGTTTGGATCGTCCTTCTGGTCCTGGCCGGCCTGGGCTTCTACTTCATGCCATCCGGGAACTCCGCTGCCGCTCAGGGGTCGCATGTGGCCTTGGCGGACCTGAACACCCCAATAGATTCCGTTTCGGCCGGATACCTCGCGCGCGCCATTGAGGCCGCTCATGAAGACGGCGCAGAGGCGCTGATCGTGCGAGTGGACACTCCCGGAGGCACGTTCAGCGCCACCATAGAGATGGTCGAAGCGTTGTCCGAGTCGGGCGTTCCCGTCATCTCGTTCGTCTCCCCTCGCGGCGCGATCGCGGCTTCCGCCGGCACGTTTATCGTGGCGGCCGCGCACGTTGCGGCCATGGCTCCAGGCACTTCCATCGGCGCGGCCAGTCCTATCGACTCCACCGGGGAAGACCTCCCGGACACAGCGAAGAAGAAGGCCACGGAACTGGCGGCGGCCACGCTCCGAAGCATAGCCCAGGACCGCGGAAGGAACGTCGAAGCGCTGGAGGACACGGTTTTCAGTGCCAGATCGTACTCCGCGACAGAAGCACTTGATCTGAACGTCGTTGACATCATGGCAGCGAACGTGGCCGAACTTCTCGAACAGGTGGATGGAAGGACCGTCCAAATGACCGCAGGCCCTGTCACCCTTCGGACCGAGGGACTTGGGGTGATAGAGATCGAGCGGACCTACCTCGAGAGGTTCCTAGGACTCATCGCCGATCCGAACATCGTATTCATACTCTTCGCAATTGGCGGTATGGGGCTTGTGGCTGAACTCTTCAATCCGGGCACCATAGTTCCCGGGACTATTGGCGTGATCTGCCTCGCTCTCACGTTTGTTGCCATTGGGACCCTTCCGGTCAACTGGCTTGGGGTCGGCCTGATCGCGGTGGCGATGTTGCTGTTCTATGGAGAGCTGCAGGTCTCCGGTCTCGGGATACTTAGCGTACTGGGGGGAATCGCATTAGTGATCGGCGGCATCCTGCTCTTCGGAGACCCGACTGCGCCCGACCTTGCCGGGTACGAGATTCGCGTAAGCCCGTGGGTGCTGGGCATCGTAAGCGCTGCGGTACTCGGCATGGTGGGGCTACTCGTCTGGTTTGCTCTAAGCGCCAAGAAGGCTCCCAAGTACAGTTCGCCCTATGAGCATGTCATCGGAGCGATGGGAGTCGCTGCCACCGACCTCAGGCCGGAGGGCACCGTGCGCGTGACGGGCGAGCCGTGGAGTGCGGCCTCGGCGGACGGGGATGTGATACGAGCCGGTGAGCGCGTGATCGTGTTGGACATGGAAGGACTGACCCTCAGGGTTGAGCGGACGCCGGAAGAGTTGGCGTGAGCGCCACTCGCGCCAACCTCTGCGCCCTGGCCGCCGCCAAGTCTTTCGCCCAAGTTGTTAGCAAGGTAGCATGAACCCAACTTACGTCGGTTAGCCGTAGCAAATGCAAAGGAGATAGCCGAAATGATCCCTTACTTGCGAATAGTGTCCCAGTACGAGCGGCTGGCCGTATTCTGGCTGGGCAAATTCCACGGAATGAGACAGCCGGGCCTGCAGTTGCTGCTATGGCCGTTTCACTCCTCCAACACGATCGACCTTCGCGAGGACGTCATAGACATCCCCCGCCAGACCAACATCACCAGGGACAACGCACCCATCGATATCGACTTTCTCATCTACCTGAGAGTTATTGAGCATGACGCCCAGAAGTCCGTCCTGGAAGTGGTGAACTACCGCTCCGCCGTCGTCGGCATAGCGACGACGACGCTGCGCGCCGTGATAGGAGACCTCAATCTGGACGACGTCCTTTCGCAGCGCGAACGCATCAACGAGGAGCTTAGGCTGAAGCTGGACGAAGTTACCGAGAGGTGGGGAATAAAAGTAACTCAGGTGGAGATCCGCGAGATCGAGCCTCCGCGCGACATTCAGGATGCCATGAACCGGCAGATGTCAGCCGAGCGCGTGAGGCGTGCCTCGATTATAGAGGCGGAGGGCACACGCCAGGCGGACATCACGGTCGCCGAAGGCCAGAAACAGTCGGAAATCCTCAGGGCAGAGGGTGATAGGCAGGCTGAAATACTGAAAGCGGAGGGCGACCAGCAGGCGGCCATTCTTCGGGCCGACGGCTTCAGTAACGCGCTCCAAAGGATCTACGTCGTGGCGCAGAACATCGACGCGAACACGCTTAGCCTGCAGTACTTCGACACGCTGAAGCAGTTAGGGGCCAGCGAGTCGACCAAGTTCATCTTCCCAATGGAGTTCACCAACCTGCTGCGCCCGTTCTTGAACATGGCCGGAGCGGCTGACGGCGAAAGAGATTCCTAGGCGGGCGGGGGAGCGACAGTAAATTGCTTTTACAACTTAATAGAGGGTGACCTAATGGAGAGAGCACCAAAGAGAGCCGAGGATTTGGAGTAGGCCTCAACGAAAACTAAGCTAAAGTTGTCCGTCGTGCTGTATGACCCATCGAAATCTAAGGAACCGGACAAGTACATGGCAGAAGTCCGTGCGCTTCCAAGCTGTCGAGCTTGGGGCGACACGTCGGAAGAGACTCTCTCTATTCTTCAGGATGTAGCGCAGGCATTCGTGGAATCGTCTGTCGAGTATGGACACATGCTTCCCGCATCAGATGTGCGGAAGTCAGCCAGTTCACAGGAACTTACGGTTGCTGTGTGACTTAAGGGGAACTAGCGCGCAGACTTCCGCGTTGTGGTTGCAGACTTCTTCGGCGCGCCAGGGGCAGTCACAACGTCTGGATCAATGAGACTACTGACGATCGGACCACGATTCCCACGACCTACGTCCGTGAACTGTCAGCACATGCCTGACAGACTTGGGCATTTCGAGAGACCAAACTGATTGGGGGGTGACCACACCCGAAGCTTGATATGCTCGTCCAGGCAATAGCCTGCGACCGCTACAGGTACTCCTTGATGCGCCGGGCGATCTTCATCGTCAGTCCTGGGACGGCGGCGATGTCTTCCAAGGGTGCCTCCTGTATCGCCTTGACGGACCCGAACCTGCGGAGGAGCATCCGCCGGCGCTTGGGGCCGATTCCCGGCACCAGGTCCAGCGACGACTGAACGGTCCGCTTCGAGCGCCGCTCCCGGTGGAATGTCACAGCGAACCTGTGCGCCTCGTCCCTCACGCGCTGCATGAGGTACAGGCCCTGCGACGTGCGCGGAAGGACCACGGCTTCCGGCATGTGGGGGACGAATATCTCCTCGTTCTCCTTGGCGATGCCGGCCAGCGGAATGTAGTCGATGCCCAGGTCGAGCATGACCTGCACCGCCGTGCCAAGGTGGCCCTTGCCGCCGTCGATGAGGACGAGGTCTGGCACTCGGCGCCATGCCTGAACGGCTGATGCTTCCTCGTTCTCGGGGTCTGCGCGGTTGCTCTCCGCAGCCAGCCGTTTGAACCTACGGGTCAGCATCTCCGTCATCATCGCGTAGTCGTCGACTCCGTCAACGCTCTTGATCTTGAACCGGCGGTAGTTCGAGTTGCTCGACTTACCGTCCTGGAACACGACCATTGAGCCGACCGGATTGCTGCCCTGTATGTTGGAGATGTCGTAGCATTCTATTCGCCGTGGCAGCCTGGGAAGCCCCAGCGCCTCCTGCACCTCCTCCATTGCGGAGTCGGGATTCGAGCCCTCGGCCTGCTTGATCATGAGCTGCTCGACGCCCTCGGCGGCGTTCTGCGCCACCATCTCCAGCATCTTTCGCTTCTCGCCTCTTTGTGGTACCCGTACTTCGACGCGTCCGCCGCGCTTCTCTCGCAGCCAGGCCTCGATAGCCTCCACGCCTACGATGGCATGCTGTACCAGGATTAGCCTAGGCACATAGGGGTTGGCGTCATAGAACTGCTTCACGAACGCCGTCAAAGACTTCGCAGGATCGTCATCGTCGGTCCCGGACATGATGAAGTGGTCGCGGCCTATCAACTTTCCCTGCCGGATGAAGAACACCTCGACCCACGTCTCGCCGAATGCCGGCGACAGTGCGATAACGTCGGTCGTCTCGGACGTGAGATGGAAGACCTTCTGGCCTTCGAGGACCTTCTCCACAGCCTGAAGCTGGTCCCTCAGCGCGGCAGCCCGCTCGAAGTTCAGGTCGTTGGCGGCCGCGCGCATGTTCTTGCCCAGCCCGCGCACCACCTGGCTGGTCCTGCCCTCCAGGAACAAGATCACCTGCTCGATGATCTCACGGTACTCCTCCTTTCCGATCTCGCCGGTGCAGGGTGCCAGGCACCGCTTGATGTGGTACTCCAGGCAGGGTCTTGGATCGGTGCCCGTTATCGCCTTTGTGCAGGAGCGGTAAGGGAACAGGCGCTTCAGAAGGGCGAGCGTGCGCCGCACGCTGCTGGCGCTTGCGAATGGGCCGAAATACCTGGACCCGTCCTGGTTGATCTTGCGCGTGAAGTAGACCTGCGGAAAGTCTTCCGTGACGTCAATCTTGATGTACGGGTAGGTCTTGTCGTCCTTTAGCCTGGCGTTGTAGGGAGGCTGATGCCTCTTGATGAGCGTGTTCTCAAGAAGGAGAGCTTCGGACTCAGTGTCCGTGACAACAAACTCGAAATCCGCGACTCTGTCAACCATCCGGCGTATCTTCGGCTCGAGGCCGATGGGGCTCTGAAAGTAGGAACGGAGTCGGTTGCGAAGGTTGGCGGCCTTCCCAACATACAGGACTCCGCCGTCCGTGCCCCGCATGGTGTAAACGCCGGGCCTGTCGGGCGTGGCCTTCAGTCGCTCAGAGAAGTCAGAGCGGCCCTTCTGTGCAGTTCGCCGCTTGCCCGTTTCGGGCGTTGACTTACTACTGGTGGTAGACGTCGTCACCGCAGGACAAACGAAAGCACGACCAGCACCGCTACCAGGAGTGTGATCAGGACTCCGATCCGCTTCAACTCCGAGCCGAGGTACTTGTAAGCCGGATCAGGTCCGGCAGTCGCGCGCCTCGCTCTCCGTCGCCTGACCGGTGCGGGCGCCTCCGGCGCCTGTGTCATCGTAGGGGACGCCCTAGGAGTGGGAGCCGGTGCCTCCGTCGTGGCTCGCGGCGTTTCGGCCCTTGCCGTCACCGGACTTGGAGGAGCGACTAGGGGCGTGTCCTGGCGGTCCTTGCCCTTGGTGCGCCTTTTCCTTTGGTTCAGTCGCGCCTGTCTCGAGGCGGCTCTACGGGACTTGCTTGGCATTTCAACACCTGCCTATTGCCTGGTAGGAGCTACCGCACTCCATCAGGGTCTGGATGTACGGTGTCCGTACGGCTGTTCTTCAGGCTCGAGGATGCGCCCGGTCGTACTCCTTCCTGACATGTTCAGTTGTGAGGTGAGTGTAGACCTGCGTCGTAGTAATGCTAGCATGTCCCAGCAGTTCTTGAACATGCCGCAAGGATGCCCCGCCGTGAAGCAGGTGCGTGGCGAAGCTGTGCCGCAGCGTGTGGGGGGTGATACCGGCGTTTATTCCAGCCTGCGCCACGTGCTTCCTGAGTATCAGCCAGAACCCCTGCCGTGTGAGGCGCTTGCCCTTGCGATTCAGGAACACGGCCGGCTCGTTCTCGACGCCGTTCAGTTGTGGCCGCGCCTCTTCCGCGTACTCGCTAAGGACGTCGATTGCCGTTCCGTGCAGAGGCACCAGCCGTTCCTTTGCTCCTTTGCCAAAGACTCTAACAAAGCCCTGTTCGAGGTCGAGGTCTTCCAAGTCTAGCTGAACCAGCTCACTGACACGCATCCCGGTCGCGTACATCAGCTCCACCATGGCGTGGTCGCGGATCGAGTCTGTCGAGTCTCCGGTCGACACCTCCTCCAATAGCCGGTCCACGTCGTCCATTTCAATGGTCTTGGGCAATGGGCGTCCCGTACGCGGCGCCGCGAGGTTCTCGGTGGGGTTCTTTTCCACCACTCCGTCTTCGAGAAAGAATGCGAACATCGACTTGGAGGCAGCGAGCTTTCGCGCCTTCGTTGCGTCCGAGTAGCCGAGCTCGTGGAGTTTCATCGCGTACTCCATCAAGCACCGTTCGCCGACGTCTTTCCAGACCCTGGCCTTGCCGTTGCCCTCAAGGAACTCCGTCAGTTGCCGAAGGTCGTTGCGATACGCGGAAAGCGTGTGCTCGGACACTCCGCGTTCCACGGCCATGAAGTCAAGAAACTCTTCCACTTGCGTCCAAAGCATGCGCGCCTCCTCATTATTCTTGAACTAAGCCACAGGCCCAGCCTATTCGCAAAGGACTGTTATGGGATTGGCAGAATCAGACCCATTTCCAGTGCTTTTGAGGCGATGAAAAGGGTGCCACGGGGCTAATGGAAGCTCTCCCGGCATCATCACGGCGAGTTATACTGCTCTCCGTATTCTGTTCTTTCCTGGTAGTCGGAAGAGAGTAATGATCGAAATCGACGTTAGCCCCAACTTATTCACGGGAAGTGTGATTCTCAGCTGGCACGGAGTGTTCGCCTTTGCGGCCGTGGTGACTGCCGTCTTTCTGACCGGACGATGGGCTAGGCTGATCAGGGTAGATCCCGACTCCGTCTATTCGATAGCCGTGTGGGCAGTCGTCGGCGGGGTCATCGGCGCCAGGTTCTTCCACGTCATCGACAGGTGGGACCTGTACAGCAACACGCCGTGGGAGGCCCTGGCATTCTGGCAGCCGGGCATCGCCGTTTGGGGAGGAGTCCTCGGCGGGTTCGCCGGCGGCGTGTTGGCGGCTATGGTGCTCGAGTGGCTCCGCAAGCGCCGCTGGGCTCAGGAGCAGGCGGACCTCCCGGAGGACGGGCGCGCCCCGTATGAGCCTGCCTATCCTATAGGCAAGATCGCGGATATTACGGCGCCTGCATTGATTCTAGTCTTGGCCGTTGGCAGGTTGGGGGACATCGTCAATGGCGAGCACTGCTCGAAGGCCACCGACTTTTTCCTGGGGTTCGTCTGGACCGCCCCCGATACAATCGCCCGGAGCTGCGCCAGCGGCTTTGGCCAGGCGGCGCAGCCTGCCATCGTGTACGAGATGCTGCTCTCATTCGGCGCGCTCTGGATCGTGTGGCGGCTGAGGGGGCGGCTGAGGCCGGACGGGATGCTGTTTGCGATTTTCCTGGCCTTGTACTCGCTTATCCGTATCTTGACCATGTTCCTTAGGGAGGAAAAGATCTGGGCGGTCGGAATGTCAGAGGCGCAATGGGTCGCCCTGGGAGTCCTACTGATAACGGGACTCTTGATTGCGGTGCGGGCGCGCTTTACCGAGCGACTGGAACTGGAGCCGCTGCCCGATACGGAGCATGGCTCCAGGGCGGAGCGGAGGCGCCGTCGGCGCAGGGCGTAGGAGTTACCCGGCGCAATCTGCGAGCGCGGAACTAGGTCTGCGCGCTTGGGGCAAAGTCCTGAACCGTCAGTTGGACTCTTCTGCGGCCCCGCCATACGTTTGTAGATGGCGTGACCACCACATTGATCTTTCCGCACGCTTCCTGGAGCCTGTCGCCCATTCGAAAAGCGATCGCGTCATGAAGAGCACTGCCGGCGGAGAGGGCAAGCTTGAGGTGCCGGCCATCGCTGCCGACCAGGCGAGCCTCGGCCACGCTGACGTTTCTTGCGAGAAAGGTGGGCCGAGGGTTTCCCATTCCGAACGGCGCCAGCGATTCGATGAACTGAACGGTGCCTGTCGAAGCCGCTGAAAGCGGCAGCTCGCAGTCGATCTCCAGGGTCGGCGTCAGGACTGATGTGTTGACTCGACAGGCTGCGTACTCTTGCAGTCTGCGCTTGATTTCCGGCAGGTCTATTGTCCTGGCTGAGAACCCCGCCGCGAGAGGATGACCGCCGAAGCGGATCAGGAGGTCTTTGCACGACCGCAGTGCGTCAACAACGTTCAGTTCGGGAATGCTGCGCGCGCTGCCGCGGCTGACCTCATCTCCGACGGAGATTGCGACCGCCGGGCGGGTGTACCTGTCGCTCAACTGACCGGCCATCGGCCCGAGGATGCCAGGGACCCATTCCCGGTGGCTGACGAGGACTATGGGCGGCGCAGTGTTTGGGAATCGAGTCTGGTCCCCGGCCAACGACATCGCTTCGTCCGTCAGGTCCCGGCGCACCCGATTCAGATGCTCCAGTTCGGCAGCCAGTTGCCGCGCCTCCTCGGGGCTGTTTGATGTGAGCAGAGAGAGGCTGGTCTCAGGCGTTCCGATCCTGCCGGGTGCGTTCAGCCTGGGTATCAGGGAGAACGATAAGTCAACCTCATTGAGCGCACCCGGCGTCAACTGCGCCGATTCCAATAGCGCCTTCAACCCCACGTTGCTGGACCTGTTGATTTGTCTCAGGCCCTGGCTGACGAAGTACCGATTCTCTCCTTCCATGCGTCCGACATCCGCGACGGTTCCAAGCGCCACGAGTTCCAGCAGATGTTCCGGACGACACTTTCCACGGCTGTCGAACATCGCTGAAACCAGCTTGTAAGCTATTCCCACGCCCGTTAGACCATCGAAAGGGTACTCTGATCCGGGAAGTCTGGCGTGCACCACGGCACAGGCTTTCGGAATGGACGAGTCGGGCGAATGGTGGTCGGTTACTATCGTGTCTATGCCGAGCTGCGACGCCAACGCGATCTCTCTCGTATCTGTCACGCCGCAGTCCACCGTTACGCACACCGTCGCGCCCGCGTCTGCCAGTTTGCGAATCGCGCGTTCGTTGAGTCCGTGGCCGTCTCCGGTTCGGTCGGGTATAAAGGGAATTGAATGGGCGCCCAGCGCTCTCAGGCCGAGTGTAAGGGTCGCCGTACCCGTGATGCCGTCGACGTCAAAGTCTCCAAACACTCCGATCGATTCGCCGGACCGAATAGCCGCCTCAATGCGCCGCACGGCGTCCGCAATGCCGGGCATTGTGCCGGGGTCATGCTCCATGCCTGGTCCGATTTCGAGAAACGCGGTGGCCTGCTCCCGAGTTCGAATGCCGCGGTTGTATAGGAGACGGGCCTGAAGAGCCGGGAGTCCTAGCTGCTCAGAAAGGCCTGCCGGTGGAGCAGGGGCAATGCGCCAAGTCTTGGAGGGCTGGTTGGTTGACGGGTAGGGCGTGTTCGCCGAGGCCAATTCAGGCCTTGAACTCCTGGAAGATTAGCGAGGCGTTGTGGCCGCCGAAACCGAACGAGTTGCTCATGACTGTACGGACCTGGCACTGCCGGGCCTTGTGCGGCACGTAGTCCAGGTCGCACGCCGGGTCCGGCGTCTCCAGGTTGATGGTCGGCGGCAGGACTCCGTCCGAAATCGCGAGCACGCTCACTGCGGCCTCTATGGCGCCGCTGGCACCGAGCAGATGGCCGGTCATTGACTTCGTCGATGAGACCGGAATCCTGTAGGCTTCCTCTTCGAAGACCGACTTGATGGCCATCGTCTCGTACTCGTCGTTGAGAGGTGTTGAAGTGCCGTGCGCGTTTATGTAGTCGACATCGTCAGGATTGAGTCCGGCGTCCTCGAGCGCCATCTTCATGGCTCGCGCGCCTCCCTCGCCCTCCGGGGCAGGCTGCGTGAGGTGATGTGCGTCGGCTGTGGAGCCGTAGCCGACCATCGCGGCGATCGGCTCGACGCCCCGCTCTTCAGCGTGTTCCAGTGATTCCAAGATAAGTACAGCCGCGCCCTCGCCCATCACGAATCCGTCGCGGTTTGCATCGAAGGGCCGCGAAGCCCGCTGCGGGTCGCCGTTGCGCTTTGAAAGAGCGCGACATGCGTTAAACCCCGCCACTCCTATCGGGCAGACTGCCGCCTCGGCACCGCCCGTGACGGCAGCGTCTACGTCGCCTCGCCGTATGAACTGGAACGCCACGCCTATCGAGTCCGCCGCGCTGGAACAGGCGGAGACCGTGGCAAAGTTCGGGCCCTTTGCGCCGAGCACCATCGATACCTGGCCGGACGCCATGTCGGGCAGCATCATCGGAACGAAGAACGGGCTGATCCGGCCAGGGCCGGACTTCTGCAGTACACCGAACTGGTCGGAAAGCGTCATGATTCCGCCGATTCCGCTTGCAACCATTGCCGACACCCTATGGGCATTGGTCCCGTTGATGCTGAGGCCGGCGTGTTCCTGCGCCTCCAGCGCTGCCGCGACTCCCAACTGCACGAACCGGTCCATGCGCCTCGCGTCCTTCCGGCCGAGCAATCTCTCCGGTTCGAAGCCCTTGACCTCCGCCGCAATGGTAGTCGTGTAGCCGCACGTATCGAAAGACGTAATCTGGTCCACGCCGGACCTTCCTTCGACAAGGCCCTCCCACGTGGACTCCCGGTCTAGCCCCAGAGGGCTTACCATGCCAATTCCCGTTACGACGACGCGATTCATTACTATTGGACTCCAGGATCCGTTTCCATCTGATGGGAGACGTACAAACAGCCGGCCGATTCTGTGAATCGACCGGTCTCGCCCTTTGGGCGGCGACAAGCATACCACAAGGGGGAACGCCCGCTTCCGGGCCGTTGTCCTGCTAGAATCCTGCCCATGATTGGCAGTCTGAGTCCGGCCGTCCATGGTGGCGCTCCCAGCGTTGCCATTGAGACACACGGTTGCAAGCTCAACCAGGCGGACTCAACGCAGATCGCATGGGAATTCGTTGAGTCCGGCTTCCGCGTGGTGGGGACGGACGAGCCTGCCGACGTGTACGTGGTGAACACTTGCACGGTCACCCACGTGGCAGACCGCAAGGCCCGGCAGTCCCTGCGGGCCGCCCGGCGCAGGAACCCGGACGCAGTGGTGGTTGCGGCCGGCTGCTACGTCGAGCGGGCGCCGGACGTTTTCGGCCTCCTGGACCAGGTGGACATCGTTGTTGGAAACACCGACAAGCCTGAGTTGGTCCGACGCGTCCTGGAGTGGCGCGGGGAAGAGCCAGTCCCGTGCGCCGTCGGCGCCGAGCCGGACGGCTACAACCCCCGCGTGTTGCGCACGAGGGGCATGATCAAGATTCAGCACGGGTGCAATCAGGTGTGCGCCTATTGCATCGTGCCCAGGGTGCGGGGCAGGGAACGGAGCGTGCCGCCCGCGAAGGTAGTGGCCCAGGTGCGCCGTTACCTCGATCTTGACTACAAGGAGATCGTTCTAACCGGCACTCAGTTGGGTAGCTACGGCTTCGACCTGGAAGGCGAAGACCTCGCTGGCCTGATCGAGAGAGTTCTTGCTGAGACCGCCGTCCCGCGCCTCCGTGTATCCTCGCTTCAGCCCCAGGAGATAGACGCGCGGCTTATGGAGCTGTGGTCGGACGCGCGTCTATGCCCGCACTTTCACATGCCTCTCCAGAGCGCCAGTCCGGCCATACTTAAGCGCATGCGGCGAAGGTACTCTCCGGAACGGTACGCCGGGGCGGTGGAGCGGCTGCGCGATCGCGTGCCTGGGTGCTCTGTGACGGCCGATGTCATCGTTGGCTTTCCCGGCGAGACCGAAGAGGACTTCGAGGCGACTTATGACTTCTGCGAGCGGATGCAGTTTGCCTCCATGCACGTGTTCCCGTACTCGTCACGTCCCGGCACGAGTGCCGCCCACTTCAAGGAGCACATGGACCCGAGAACCAAGTCCGAAAGGGTTGCCAGATTGCTTCGATTGGCGGAGTCCGCCTCCGCCGCGTACAGGCGCGGCCTATTTGGCTCGACCAGGCGGGTCTTGTGGGAGAGCAGACGCGAGAGTCTGGCTGGAAAAAGTGAGTACGTCGGCCTGACCGACAACTACGTGCGCGTGATTGCTGCTGCCGATCGATATCTTACGAACACGGTCACCGACGCTAGGTTGGTCCGTCTGGAAGATGACCTAGTCCGTGTGGAGCTGATTCCTGTCTGAGTTAGCTCCGATATCCAGCTCGGCTTGCGGAAGACAAGGCTTGTGTGCCTTCCTACAGCGCCACTGGCAGCAGCTTCGTCCTGCCGTTTGTCTGCTCGAGGTATCCGGCGTGGCACTCCAGACCGTGGCCGAACACGAGCAGCCATCCGTAGTCGATCGCTGTCCTGATCAGATCGCGTTTCTTCACGAGCGTATCGTTGGGTACCTGGTCGGTTGCGGAAATGTACGTGAGGTCCAGGTGGTGGGGCGTCGGAATAAGGTCTCCCGCGTAGGCGATCCTCTCGGCGCTCGACTCGATGAACACCATCTGGTTGCCTCGCATGTGTCCTCCTGCCACGCGTACCACGATGCCCGGCGCGATCTCGGTCTCGCCGTCCAGCAGGGTGACCATTCCCTTCTCCTCGAGGGGAAGGAAATCGTCTTCATGTAGCGCGTCCAACTCCCGCTCGTTGGGGTTGGTTGCCGCTTCCCAGCACTCGTGCTGAACCATGTACTCGGCCTTTGGGAACACAGGCACTGCGGTGCCCATCCTGTCCAGCTTCGTGCAGCCGCCCGCGTGATCGAAGTGCAGGTGCGTCAGAACCACAATGTCTATGTCTCTGGCCGTCAGGTTGATCGCCTTGAGGTTCTTCAGCAGCTTGTTGCCCTTCAGGAGAAACCTGTCCTTCAGCTTGTCGGCCCGCTTGGAGCCTGCGCCCACGTCGATGAGAATGTTCGACGTTGGAGTCTGGATAACCAGGCAGTTCATGGAGAGCCGCACCCTGTTACGCCGGTCGGGCTTTGCGAACTGCTCCCATTCCGACTTTGGGATCTGCCCGAATACTGCGCCCCCGTCCATCAAGTAGGTTCCGTCGCTCACCACGTCTACGGAGATGTTCCCGAGTTTCATATCAAAGACCCTTCGAAAAGAGGTAGCGCCAATGGTCGGACTCTGCACGCTAGAGTCCTAGGTGGCTAAGAGCAGGGCCCCGGGAGTTCCCTGGGACCGGAAAAACAATTGTCTTATGTCGCCCCGCAGCATAGACACTAGTTTGGAAGCGCGCGTTGCCGCAAGGCGTTCTTGTACCCTTTTTCGCCGAGTCTTGGGCAGCGTCGGACGATACGCGGCCTACGCGTGAAAGTCTGCGGTCAACCCTTAAGCGCGGGCGTTGCTGCGCATCGGCGACCGTCTCTAGAGGAGCCTACCTTCCGAGTTGCTCTATGGCGGTCTCGAACGCGGAGATGGTGGCCTTGACGTCATCGTCATCGTGGACCGTCGACAGATAATACTTGGAGCCGCCCTTGAAGATACCCTGCTCACGGAGCAGCCCGTTGAACTCGTTCAGCTTCGCGCCATCCGCCTTCAAGGTATCGCGATAGTTCTCAACCTCGTCGTCAGTGAAGAACACGTCGAACAGCACGGGTTCGCCGATCACCTTGGCCGGAATCTCGGCAAGATCCAGCCGCTCCTGAAGCCCTTCCTTTAGCGCCTGACCTCTGGCTGCCGTCTGTTCGTATGTGCCTTCCCGCCTGAGGATGTTCAGCGTCGCCAATCCGGCCGCCGACGATATAGGGTTGCCATTGAGCGTACCCACCTGCGGCAGGGCGTCCTGCTTGGGCGTGGCGCTCTGGTCGAAGTGGGCCATGATCTCGTCACGTCCGGCCACCGCCGTCAGCGGGTACCCGCCTGCCACCGCTTTGCCGAGCGAACATAAGTCAGGCGTAACGCCGTAGTACTCCTGTGCGCCGCCGTACGACAGTCTGAAACCCGTGACCACCTCGTCGAAAATCAGCGGGATCTCGTACTGCGTGGTCAGCTCCCGAAGGCCCTCCAGAAAGCCCGCCTTGGGCGGAAGCAGCCGCTGCATTGGCTCCACGATCACGCCGCCGAGTTCGTCGTGGTGCTTTTCTATAATGGCGGAAGTCGTCTCGATGTCGTTGAACGGCGCGACCAACACCTCGTCCTGCAGCGATTTGGGTATGCCCGCCGAGCTTGGCTCGGCCTTAGGAAAGTCCAGAAGGCCGGATGGCGAAAGGCTCATCAGCGAGTAGTCGTTCATGCCGTGGAACCCGCCCTCGAACTTGAGAATCTTGTCCCGGCCCCGGAACGCACGTGCCACCCTCATGGCGTACATCGTCGCCTCGGTGCCCGTGCTGCAGAACCGTACCTTGTCCGCGCACGGAACGGCGTCCACTATCTGCTCCGCCAGTAGCACCATCAGCTCGTTAACGCCGAAGAACGTGCTGCCGTGGCCGAGCTGGTTGCGCACGGCGTCGTCCACCTCGGGATGAGCGTGGCCCACGATCATCGGCCCTGAACCCAGCAGATAGTCGATGAACTCGTTCCCGCTGACATCCCAAATGCGGCTGCCCCGGCCGTTCCTGATGATCATCCCGGCGGGCACGTTGCCGTTGGTCCCGCCAGGCATTACCTCGTGGGCTTTCCTCAGCAGCTCTCTCTCGCGTTCGGACACGTTTCGCTCGGCCATCGCACTCTCCGTTCGTATTGCTAAGTGCGATTATAGCAGCGGTCGGCGGAAGTCAGGACGCGCTATGTTCTCTCGGTCAAGCGTCCTGAGAGATACTTGTGGATGACGCTCGAAAGGAGCGTCTGGTACGGCATACCTTCCTCCCTGGCGCGTGAGTGGGCGAGCGCGAAGTCCCTCTCGGTCATCCGGAGGTTTACACGGCGGGTCTTGTGGAAGGTGTTCCTTGCCGCCTGCCGAGCAGCCCGCATTTCGACTTCGACGTTGGCGATGGAGACAACCTCGCCTCGCTCGAATGCTCCGAGTATCTCCCGCTCTTCTTCGGTCATTTCGTCCTGCATCATCTCCTCCTCCTCTCATAGCTCCTCGCAGCCTTCCTGCTTGGTATTATCGTCTTCAGGAAGCGTGTGCCGTCCCTCTGCACCACAAATGGAACGAGGTAGACGTAGCTGCCCACGTCTATCACGTATATCAACTGCCCCGGATAGCGCTCCTGGTTGGGATGCTCCAGGACATCCAGCAGTCCGCCTTGCTCTATGGCGGAGACGTTTCGAACGCGCCGGAGGTGCCGTGGTGGAGATCGCCTTTGCAAAGACGCGATCAGTGACGCTCTCCCCCTTTGTGGGTGTAGAGCCACGCCCTGCCTCGTTGACCCACTTTTCTGGCCGGTGCTAGAATCGAAACGTTCTCGCGGTGAGTGTGGCCAAGAGGTTTAAGGCGCCAGGTTGTGGCCCTGGAGATCGAGGGTTCGAATCCCTTCACTCACCCCACTCCTCACCAGGGCGGGCCTCCGGATACTCATTCCCCAATTGTTCGCGCCTGCCGCGCCACATGATCACATGCCATAATTGGAGAGTGTTCACCGTGCGCCTGTAGCTCAACGGACAGAGCATCGGTCTTCGGAACCGAGGGTTGCGGGTTCGAATCCTGCCAGGCGCGCCACAATCTCATGAATTTAGCTATGTGTGACGGCTTAAAGCATTTTTGGTAGCACTTCCCGTAGCACTATTGAGATAGGCAAATTGAGATTATGCTGACTGAGTTGATGGCGGTTTTAGTTTCCTGGCGCCCAATGGCACTGTTCTCAAAATGCTATGGCAACGCAGTTTGACTTAGTACGGCGTTGAACGCACTCATGGCCCGTCGGCCATAGTTGACCAAAGCAAACTAGCTTGTTCTCCAAGCCCGGCAGACGTAATGGCATCTTACTCCACGTACCAGGAGTCTCAGTGAGGTTCGATCTCATTGAGATCGAAGGAACGCCAAAAGTGATTTTCGGCGCTCTTGTTAAGCGTCGTTGTCTCGTGTATGGCGACTTGCGATAGCCCAACATCAATGGTTTCGGACTCCTTCACGCTTGTCGAAGAAGAGTCGGCGACTCTACCGGCAGACGTCATACCTGAGAAGCAGTAACAACGAAATGATTCGGTACTCGTGGGTGGTGGGCCTGAGTAACGTTTAAGGGAGAGCTACTTCTTTGGACTCGGTTCGAGTCCATGCCAATGACCGTACACGTACTGAACCTCGAGCATTTCGCTGGGAGATCAACCTTGTAGCCTGCATGATGGACCAGGCAGGCCCCCGCGTTCTGTCGGGTTGGGCGGCGGCAAAGAGCGCCGTCGTAGCTGCCAGAGTCGATCGTGCAGGGAAGCGGGAAGCGCTTGGCGTCGATGTGGGGATGAACGTGGACCGAGCGATCCGGCTGGCGTTCCTGCGTTCGTGGGCGGCCCGGGGTCTAGCCGGGGTGGAACTGGCAATCTCCGATGCTCATCAGGGACTGAAGGACGCCATCGCTATGGTGCCCGCCGCGGCGTCTTGGCAGCGATGCCGTTCCAACATCATGACCATTCTGCTCTCCAACGTTCCCCGCCGCGCCCAGGCGTGAGTGGCGGCCATGGTGCGGATCACCCTACCAGCAGCGGTTACCCGAGGAGGTCCACTGGCAGCACCCGCGCAGCCTGGGAGATGCTCGACGAGCGCTTCCCCCAGGCTGCTGAACCTCTGGCCGACGTGGGCCCGGAAATCCTCGCCTTGACTTGCTTCCCCGTGGCCCACTGGAGTTAGGTCTGGTCGAGCAAACCGCAGGAGCGCCTCACCAAGAAGATCAGCCGCCGGACTGCACCACGAGTGGCAAGTCGTCCGACGGTATCTGCCCGCTCTTGCTGTCGATTTCGGCGGTCAGCACAGCATGAAGACATCAATGATTCTGGCCGCAGGAGAGCAGCCTGATCAATCAGGAAGGGTGACTCTCTTACACCATTGGACGGGACGTGATCCGGTGTGCTCCCGTCTTGTACCCGGGACCAACCAGATCAGTAGCGATCATTCCGGGCACATCATCCTTGACGTTGTTCACCAGGCATGGACAAGCAACCATGCACTCCTCCGCTGATACGGCTGAGGCCCCAGATGGGGGAATCTGTCCCCTTACGTTAGCCTAGCGCTTTCCCGTGGGAACGGAGAACGCGAATCGAGGCTCGCCAATCATTCCCGCAGCGACAGTGGAGTTGGTTCCTTCGTCGATGAGGATGAAACTGCCGGTGACGCGGTTGCTGGTGTAGTCGTCGACCGCCAACGGTGCGCTGACCTTGATCTTGACGCGGCCGATCTCGTTTAGCCGCAGTGAATCCGCATCCGTTTCGCCAGTGAGCGACGTGATGCTGAACAATGACACGAGGTCGGTGACCACTGCCTTCGCCGATTGCGTTGTGTGTTTGATACGGTACACGTCACCGGGGCGAAGCGCGGTGCGCTCGTCCATCCAGCAGACGACTGCGTCGAGCTCCCGGGTCATCGCCGGCCCCCCGTCCTCTCCACAGAGCATCTCCCCGCGAGAAACGTCGAGGTCGTCGGCAATCTGGACGGTGACGGCGTCGGGAGCGCGCGCCTCCTCCACGGCGCCCCAAGGCGCTTCGATGGTCGTGATGACGCTCTCCATGCCGGAGGGCACGATACGCACTCTCTGGCCCACGTACAGGACACCTGACGCGACGCTTCCCGCATAGCCACGGTAGTCGTGGTACTCCTCGCGGTTGGGGCGGACGACGTATTGAACGGGCATTCTCAATGGCAGCGTATCGAGTCCTTCGCTCGCCGGAAGGCTTTCGATGTGGGCCAGCAGCGGGCCACCCTGGTACCAGGGCATGTTAGCCGACGGCTCGACCACGTTGTCTCCATAGAGCGCCGACGTGGGGATGAAGGTCGCATCGCCCACACCGAGCCGCGTCAACAGCGGAGTGAACTCGGAACGGATTGCTTCGTAGGCCCGCTCCTCATAACCAACGAGGTCCATCTTGTTGACGCAGACGGCGATGTGATCGATGTCTAACAACGAGGCGATGACGGCGTGGCGCCGTGATTGCTCCACCGCGCCTTTGCGCGCATCGATCATGATGAGCACCGCCTCGGCGGTGGACGCCCCGGTGATCTTGTTGCGCGTGTACTGCACATGCCCCGGCGTGTCTGCCAGGATGAACTTGCGCGTTGGAGTGGAGAAGTAGCGGTATGCAACATCGATGGTGATGCCCTGCTCCCGTTCGGCGCGCAGGCCGTCGGTGACGAGAGCGAGGTTCACGTAGTCGCTGTGGTGGCGCCGGCTGGCATCCTCGACGGCGGCGAGTACGTCATCGTCCAGGGCCTTCGAGTCATACAGCAGACGACCGATGAGCGTGCTCTTGCCGTCGTCCACGGATCCGGCGGTGGCTATGCGGAGGAGGTCGATGCTAGAAATACCCCTCGCGCTTGCGGTCTTCCATCGCTGCCTCGGCGGTCCGGTCATCAGCCCGCGTCGCGCCGCGCTCGGAGATGCGTGTCGTCAGCGTTTCGGAGATTACTGCTTCGGGTGTGGCAGCCTCGGACAGTACGGCTGCTGTGGAAGTCATGTCACCGACGGTGCGGAAACGCACGCTGCGGACCACTACCGGCTCGCCACGCTGCGGCTGCATCACCGGCGAAAGCGCCATGAGCATCCCGTCATGCTCGAATACCTCGCGCTGGTGACCATAGTAGATTTCCGGCAGGTCGATGTTCTCTTCGGCTATGTAGCGCCAGATGTCCAGCTCCGTCCAGTTGGAGAGCGGGAAGACGCGCATGTGTTGGCCCAAGCCAATGCTGCCGTTGTAGAGGTCCCAGACTTCTGGGCGCTGATTGCGTGGATCCCACTGACCGAACTCGTCGCGCACGGAATAAACACGCTCCTTGGCGCGTGATCGCTCCTCATCGCGCCGCGCACCGCCGAAAACCGCGGTGAACTTCCCTTGGCGAAGGGTTTCCAGCAGCACTGGCGTCTGCATGCGGTTGCGAGGGAAATCAGGGCGCAGGGGAGTCGGAATATGCCCTGAGGCAATCGCGTCGTCTACCGAACCCACCACCAGTTCCACGCCAAGCCGATCGACGACGCGATCGCGGAAAGCGATGACCTCAGGAAAGTTGTGGCCAGTGTCGATGTGGATCACAGGGAACGGTAGATGGGCAGGTCGGAGCGCCTTGACGGCGAGATGCAAGAGCACGGCCGAGTCTTTGCCACCGGAGAAGAGCAGGCCTGGCCGGTCGAACTCCGCGACCACTTCCCGAATGATGTGGACTGCTTCCGACTCAAGGGTACGGAGATGCCTGGACTCGGAGTGCAGGTCAAGGAGAAGAGTTGGGGTTGTCTTTGTTAGTTCGCTAGTTGCGGTCATGAGCGTGCCGCGAGCGTCACTTGGTGCAGCCCGCATTCCTTGGAGTTAGGGTCAGACTCCCACCACCAGCGTCCGGCGCGAGGGTCCTCCCCCGGCTCGATGGCCCGCGTGCAAGGCGCGCACCCGATCGATGGGTAGTTCTTGTCGTGCAGCTCGTTGTAAGGGATGGCGTGCTCGTCCACGTAGTTTCGCACGTCCTCGAAGGTCCAGTTTGCGAGCGGGTTGATCTTGTAGTTGGCGTGGGGCTCGTCCCACTCGACGAAGGCAATGTTGCCGCGCTCCATTCCTTGGTCGCGGCGCAGGCCCGTAATCCATGCGTCGATGCCAGCCAAGGCGTCCTCCAACGGCTCGACCTTCCGCACGCGGCAACAGGCCACGCGATTCTCCCGGCTTCGGTAGAACAGATTGAACCCATGCTCCCCGACCATGCTGGCCACGGCCTCGGCGTCAGGTTGGTGCACCTCTATGCGTGCGTTGTAGCGGAGCCGGGTCTGGTCCATGACCGTGTACGTTTCCGTCGGCAAGCGCCACGTGTCGAGTGTCACAAGGCGCGCCTGCCGGTTCACTCGCCAGAACATGTCGAACAGCGCGACATCCTCCAGGCCGAAGCTGGACATCTGGGCCGCGCCCGTACCGAAACGCTCATCGACCCATGCGAGCACATCGCTTGTGGGGGCGGACTCGAAGCGTTCGTTTAGATCGGCAAGCTCTTGCACACCCAATCTATTTGACGCTGGTACAGGCATCGGTGCTCCTTCTCGGGCTAATCGGGCAAAAAAAACCCCCTCCGCACACGGAGGGGGCCAGGGGGTCTTCTCTTCTGAGCTGTCGGCGCTAGGCGGTCACAGGCGCGCTCGTCGAACCAGAAGCCCTCTGGCCTCCAGTAGACAACAACAGCAACACAAACAAATAGCGGCGCTCACGAAGCTAAAGTTACGAGCGCTCAGCAGGTATGTCAAGGGATACACTGCTAAGGGCTGCGGTCAGGGCGGGAGTGACATGTGGCATTGACGAACCGGCGGCGGTGAAACGTGGTCCTCTGTCGACGCTCAGCGATTATGTCCGCCTAAGTGTCAAGGGAAAATGTCATCTCGGTAGATTGCCATGCTAGCGGATTACGGTACTTCCGACGTTGCGCGAGCGCGCGACACGCGACATGGGTGGGCTTTCAGCATGCATGTACTTCCTCACGGTGTCTCTGTGAATGCTCAGTTCCCGGGCGATCCCACGGATGGACAGCCCTTGCGCTTCGCCTTCTGCACCGCCTTCCATCTCGCCGTCTGAAGTGGGGTGGGCTTTCTGGATCGCGGAGTCGCAGATGCTCCTTGTATCTTGGTTTTGGGGTATAACGAATCACTTCAGTTAGGCGGACCTGGGTGCGGCAGACCGATTGCTCCTTGGTCCTAGGAGACCGTTCTATAGCGAGGGTCGCCGCACCCCTCCGAAACAGAGCCCGAACAGTTGCCAGGGCCAACCAAGACCGCATCTTGCAAGGATGGGCCAACGACGCGCAGGAGGTGCTCATGGAACATGAATCGACATACGTAGGCATCGATGTAGCCAAGGCACAGGTGGATGTAGCCGTCCGTCCCACGGACGACAGGTGGGAGGTCCCCCGTGACGAGGCAGGTGTCCGAGAGCTGTTGTCCCGGCTGAAGGCCATTGAACCTGTCATGGTGCTGCTGGAGGCTTCAGGCGGCTTCGAGTTGCCATTGGTGGCCGCTCTGGCAGCCGAGGCGGTGCCGGTGGTAGTCGTTAACCCCCGCCAGGTGCGGGACTTCGCCAAGGCCACCGGGAAGCTGGCTAAAACCGACGCCCTGGACGCGGCGGTCCTGGCCCACTTCGCCGAGGCGGCCCGACCTCCCGTGCGCCCTTTGCGAGACGCCGAAACGCAGGCCCTCAACTCCCTGGTCGCCCGTAGGCACCAGGTGATGACCATGTTGGTCTCGGAGAAGAACCGCCTGAGCGCCGCCGCCACCATCGCTGTCCGCCCTCGCATCGAAGCCCACATTGCGTGGCTTGAGCGGGAGTTGTACGACTTGGACAGGGGTCTGCGGCAGACTCTGCGCCAGAGTCCCATGTGGCGAGAAAAGGACGACCTGCTGCGTACCGTCCCAGGCGTGGGAGAGCAACTCTCCCTTACTCTCCTGGCGTATCTCCCGGAGCTGGGCATGCTGGACCGTCGGCAGGTCGCCGCCCTAGTCGGGGTGGCTCCCTTCAACCGGGACAGCGGCACCCTGCGGGGCAAACGCACCGTCTGGGGTGGACGCGCCCGCGTCCGCGCCGCTCTCTACATGGGGGCGTTGGTGGCCAGCCGCTTCAATCCAGTCATACGGGACTTCTACCAGAGGCTGTTGGCCACTGGTAAGCCGAAGAAGCTGGCTCTCACGGCCTGCATGCGCAAGCTGTTGATTATCCTCAACTCCATGCTCAAGCATTGCTCTCCCTGGCATGCTGAGCATGCCAGAACCCCCGCACTTGTCGGTTGCAACTCTTGAAGTTCAATACGGTTGCTTGACACCTGTGGTGTCATCCGGCAGTTCATCGGTTCGACTCATGTGGGCGGCAACTCAATGGATGATCGTGTTACACGCGACCTGACCGGCGAATCGTCCATGACCGACTTCACAACCTGGGCAAACCATGGCGCAGCATGGGGAGGCAGCACAATCTCCTGCACTAGTATTTCAAGATCTACAGGTATGTATCGGCCTCGCTGTTCGGCGACATCCGAGTCGAGGGGAATATGGGTTTCTGGCACGCCCTGCTGAATGGATGCGTCCCAAGGCGGCCCAGGTAGAATAGCGCGCACTTCGCCTTCTTCGCGGTACTCTATTCGCTTATGTAAGAGCGGTGCCCAACCGAACCTTGGCACTTCATTCCTGCGGTAGTCAACATACTCGACTTGCCCGAATGTAACTGGCAGTTCTGCAACCGAGCGGATTGATTCCTGCAAATTCTGGAAGCTGGTACGTACCACTACTCCTTCTACGCCGGCATAGGCCTTCCACATGAGGCTGGACTCATGGCCGGATTCCGTCCAGCAGCTTATCAAGGCGGTCCGCGCGATCTCGCGCAACACGCCGTGACCGATACGCTCCGCCTGTTGCAGGGAATCTCCGTGCTCGCGAGCTTTCGGCGGGTAGATGAACCCTTCGTACCTGTCCTCCATGTCTCCTACTAAGGAGAAGAACAGCGCCTTTCGATCCAGCAGGGAGCAAAACTTTGCGAAGCTCATGTACCGCCAGAGTATGGAATTTGCTTCGGGCTCCGATGGCTTCCAAGAATCCTCCCAACGGGAATCGGCAACGGTAAGCAACCGTTGATCACCCAAGTACATCCTGATTGGAGGCTTCCCGTATTCGTGAATAAACGCTTGCAGTCTCCCCTCAGCGCGACGACGCACTTCGATTTCCCGGGCCACCGAACCCATCGCACATTGGCACGTCGGTGAGCGGCACACATCACTCTAACCGTGCGATAACGAGGCCGAGGCTAGGTCAAAGTCGACTCTGCCGGGAGATTCCCGCGCTTGGACGGTCGCCCGGCCTCTACGGGAATCTCGACCGGCTCAAGACGCAGCCTCAACCCCAAAGCACGGGTGACCCTCAGCAGCGTTGCAAGGGTGGGGTTGCCGTCTTCAGACAGCGCCTCGTAGAGGTTGCCTCGGTTTAGCCCGGTGTCGCGAGCGAGGGCACTCATGTTTTGTGTTCGAGCGACATGCTTCAGGGCAGCGCGAATCACGACCCCGTCCCCAAGGTCCTCATCCGTAGCCGCTCTGAGAAGCCCTCGAACATCCTCTTCGGTCCTTATGTAGTCCGCTGCATCGAATTTTCGATACTCCTCAGACATCAGTCCCTCCATTCCGTCGCCATTTTCTTGGCCCGCTCAATATCTCGCCGCTGGCTGTCCTTGTCGCCGCCACATAGCAAGACGATTAACTCAGCGCCTCTGGTAATGAAATAGATTCGGTATCCAGGCCCATGCTGAATTCTCATCTCAGACACGCCACCGCCAACAGACCGCACGTCTCCGAGATGTCCATCCTCGGCTGCCAGCAGCCTGGCGACGATGCGGTTCACCCCCTGCCGATCCCGCAACCTGCCCAGCCATCGGTCGAAAGTCGCGCTTCGTAGGATTGTGAACATGACTGGATTGTACGATATACCGTACATCCTGTGAAGGGGACTTGAGACACGACAGTTAGTCCAGAGCCGTAAAGGTACGGTATGGGAGACACTGCCTATGCCTCTTCCGGTCATGATCAAGTGGAATAGTGGACCTGCACGATTCCTGGGGTGCTACTCGGTGGACCTACAGGCCGCCCAGCCACAATTCAAAGATGGTTCTGTCTACCATCCACTCAGGCCCACCGGCATGGACTCGAACTACGACCAATCGGCTGATCCAGCTTCAGCAAGTTTACAGATCCACCACCCACGTGTAGCGCAAAACTTCGTTGCTATTGCTTCTCCGGTATGACAATGTCGGGGAGACAAACGACACGAAACTCCCTCCTTGGCAAGTCAGGTTGATGCGCTCGTTGTTGCTCCCATCCTCGACGTCATTGGACAAGCCATCGGCTCTTTGTCCGGTGATTAGGCAACATAGTTCAACTGAGAAGGCTCGAGCCCAACTGAAGAGTGATTCTCATCGAGTGTGTTTGAAATGAGCGGAACGGCAACACGTCGGTGACAATGAAGCCTCAGAGAGTCTCACGGGGTTGCAGGACATCCCAGCCTTCCTATGGTACCAATTGTGGTACATAGCCTGAAAGAGGCGCCATTGCATACTTATTCCTATCCCCCCAGCGGACAATGACCCGTAGCGATTCGGGGAAGTTGAACATGGGCGGTGTGTCCGCTATCAAGGACATTACCAGAATCCCGCCCAGCAAGCGGACACACCAGCAATCCGCGTACTTGGCCGCTTGCCTGACGGCCCTTGCTCATCAACCTAGGCGCTGGTACTCGTATCAGGATTGGGGGACCGGGCGGACCCGTCGAATTCTTAGCAGAGAGAGGCATAGATTTCACTCCTGTTTCCAAGCCCCGCCCTGTGAGGAAGTCGTGGTATGAAGGGTGCGGTTGCGGCACACCACATTGGCGTGAGCGGTCGGCTTAGTAGAGCCAGTAGGAGGGGACGCAGATAGACGTTTACGCCATTGTTGGCAAGATTGTTAACAGCCCCATGTATTGGGGATCGATCGCAATCATCCTGCTTGCGATGATGGCGTGGTTGTTCCTTTGCTTCATTCGAGCCGAGGAAGTGGGCTTCCACCAATGGGGTGTCATTCCCCGCCTGCCGAACAGCGAACGCTATCTGCTCCCGCGTGTACCAGATTTTGGGGAGCAGACCACAATTACTCTTCGCGGTCCGGGTCGAAAGGCTTGCCGTTCACCAGCACGTCCTTGATGACGGCGTTGCCGTCCTCGTCGACGCTGACCACCACCTTCACGTCCTGCGCGCGTTCAATGATGCGGCCGGTCCCTTCGGGCACGAAATACGTTCCGATGCCAAAGTCGGCATGGCCTATGCGGTCGATACGGCCCTTGATGAACACCTCTCCGGCGACATGGCTGCGTTCTTCGGTATACGCCGATGATGTCCAGACGTCTCGCTCTTCTTGCAACACGACGTATACGGTTCTGCCCGCTGAGAACCCGTCCATCCAGTCCGGCAGGCGGGCGATCTCGTAGTCGAGGATGGCGTAGTCGCCCTGCAGTAGCGACCGCGGGTCGACGGGGACGGTCTGCAGCACGACCTCCGTACCGGTGCGCAGTGCAACCTCGCGCACGCCGATGAAGCCGATCAGGAAGACGAGCTGCGCGGCGACGATGGCCCAGAAGGCGATGCGGACCCATGATTTCACGCCTCGCCCTCCCTCTCGCGCATGGCGGCGAGCATCCGGCGCCGGCCGCGGTCGAGGAGATAGCCGCCAGCCAGTAGGACCACACCCGCGCCGACGAACACCAACGAGCTGTCCAGCAGGTCAATCGAGTACTCGAAGTAGCGGGTTATAACGTAGAGGGCAATCAACGCGAGGGACAGGTTGACGCGGCCCTCGTGGTCCTGCAGGTAGCCGGAGGCCATCAGCCCCACCGATGACAGGGCGAACAGCGCGTTGAACACGATGGGATAGAATGGTTCCCAGTCTACGGACGCCAATGCCGCCACGTGGGCGGCCACCAGCAGCACGGCGATCGCTCCCGCCTCGGAAAGCTCCGCCGCGAATTGCTCGCCTTCATGGGCCCGCAGCCACGCCATACCCGCAGTCACCCCGATGGCGACGGCCGAGGCGCCGTACCCCAGCGCCCAGTACCCGAGACTCGCGCCGCTGATGCTGCCGGCGCTGTCGAAGAGGTCGTGGAAGGTGAACAGGTAGAGCGCGGCGAAGGCAGTGATTAGCCCCAGCGCTTGGAACAGGCCGCCGATTGACTCCCACCCCTCGAACTTCCGCTTGGCCTTGCCGGCGGCGTAGATGAAGGCCCCGAGGGCGATGTAGAGTGTTGACCAAGCTATCGCGGTCTCCGATCCGGTGATGGCCTCCAGCCAGTCCTGCTGACGGAAGGCCACGGCGGTGAGGAAGAGCACGATGGCCAGGAACATGACCGGCCGCGATCGGGTGATGTAGCCAAGGGGCGCCACGCCCAGGAACCAGAACATCGAGAGACTGGGATGGTCCACGGGGATGTGGTAGATCTGCCCGATGAGGTGCACGCCTGCCCCGTAGATGATGCAGCCCAGCAGCACGAAGGCCACTGCATAGGCTGTAGGGCCGGACCGCTGCCAGAGGACGTAACCCGCGCCGTAGGAAAGGAGCATACTGACGATCAGCGACGCCAGCTTGACTCCTTTCGAGATCTCGTCCCAGTTGGCGGCGAAGAAAGTGATAACGCCGAGGCCGATGAGGATGCCGCCCAAGATAGACAGCCCGGTGACGATACCTTGCCGCCTGCGTGACGCCTCATGGGCCGGAGGATAGTCCGGGTAGCGGGCGAGGATCGCCTGCGCCTGCTCCGCAGTGATCGTCCCGTCTCGCTGCCAAGCCATTACTTCCTCCCGCAGCCGGGAGACGAACCTGTGGTCGGCGTCGCTTAAGGGATTCATCAGGAGGTCAAGTGCTCCACTTGAGGACGCAATGCACGTACTCGTTCACCGAATGATCGGACGGTACCGGTGAAACCAAGGGCGTGCGGGTCAGAGGTTTGTGTTGCTCAATTGCTCAAGACACATAGGGTTCGTCGGAGAGTCCGCAGCACGCCCCGAAACTCTCTCACCATAGCGCAGCTGGCATCCTGCATCGTGTTGTCCAGCCGCCATGGCGGGATCATTCCATCTCCAACCCCTTGCCTATATGAAGCGCTCGTCTCCAGGGGAGAACAGATCCCAAAGGTAGCCAAGGGGCATCTGCCGCCGGTTCAGGTCGTGTCCGTCGTGAGATATATTGACACATCCCATTTGTTGGGCAATTTCACTAGGCACTTTATCACGGGTGTTTGATATTGTAGTGACTTAGCGGCTGATTTTCCGTGACCAATTGTAACCTCTTGCTGGATCAGGCATTACTTCACCGGCAGACGCCTAATCCTATGGCCCATGCACATCATCCTGCGCAAGTTGGGCGACGACGCGGGTCTCGTCCAACGGGGCAAGACAATGCTCGTCCTAGAGGTCCAAAACGAACTGCAATCTGAGAGTTCTTGATTTTGTCCACGTAGGTGGGCCTAAGTGGATAGTAGGTGGTACCGTCTTCGAGATGTGGCTGGGGGCTCTGTGAACCTTGCCACAGCGATCCTTACGGGGAGTTCGAGCCTCTTCGGGTGGGCCGGACTGGACGAAATCAAGAACCGAGGCTGTCAAGCAACTGAATTGAATTTCAAGTGGAGCGGCCGACGAGTACATGGGTCCTGACGCGCTCAGCGCTCCTGGGAGAGCGCCACTTGAGCATGGAGTTGAGTATGGCGAGCAGCTTGCGCATGCAGGCGGTGAGGGCGGTTTTTTTCGGCTTACCAGCGGCCAGCAGACGCTGGTAGAAGTCCCGGATGACGGGATTGAAGCGGCTGGCGACCAGTGCTCCCATGTACAGGACGGCGCGGATCCGCGCTCGACCACCCCATTCTTCACAATCCGGCCATAGAAACGGCGACGGCGCAGACGGACCTGAGATGGTCGGAGGCTCAGAACTGAATCCGGTCGGCCCGTGCCAGAATGTCCATAGGGTTCTCGGTAAAGTCCTGGCGTGGCCGCGGCCTCCGGCCGCGCCGCCACGTGACCGTCCTGAGCACCCAGTCCATGGCGAATATGTCCGCCACCCTGTAACCGAAGACATGCCAGATCGCCAACTCGACGGTCCGTATCCACTCCTTGCGGGTCAGGTGGTCCTCGAGGGCCGGTCTGCCCTCGAGGCTTGAGATCTGGAAGGGAAGGACGTTGCGGGCTGTCCCAACATTGGACAACCATTCCCATATCTTCGGGATGGGTCGCCGGTCCGGATCGTCGCCGAAGTTGTCCTTGCAGTCCGGAATGGGAGGCAGACTCCGACGTGGCAGCGGCTCGAACTCCCCGCCCGGTTCAAGTGCCTGGACGACCCAGAATGGAAAGTCGTGGAAACGCGCCCAGTGCAGGTGCTCCAGCAAGGTCACGAAGTGCCTGGACTGCGGCAGTGGTCCGCTGTCCGCCCGCCAGCGATACCAGGCGTCCTCGAACCGGTACAGGCGGCCCGCGGCGGCGGGGCTGCGGTAACCGATCAGGTCATAGGCGAGGCGAATCACCAAACGGGCCTGCACCTGGAAGGTCATGGCCGGGCGCGCCTTCGACCTGTCGCCGCGCTTCCCGATCTCTAAATTTCCGAACTTTTCAACTCTGTATGTATCTTTCGCTTGTGCGGATTGTGTCAATTCAGGGCCTCCTATGAGGAAAGCATACAGATGGCGTATGTACCGCGGGTTATGCAGTATTATCAGAGGTATACCGATAGTTTAACAGAGGGTAGCTAAGTAACTCCAGCGGTAGTATAACTAGGGCTTATGTATGGAACCCGCCGAAAGCGGGTACACGGACTGTATATATAGTATTAAGAGGGACGCGTGTGCCGCGTAGTCTGAATTTCCCCAATGGACTGTGGTGAGGTCGAATACACTGAACGCGTTTGTACGCAAGGCGATCGGCAATAGCGTGCTGGGGACCTAGCGGCCCAGGACATGCAGGTAGTTGCGGGTAAGGGCGTGCGAGGCCGAGAACGAGGACGCGCGAGTGAACACGGGATATCGAACGGCCACCCAACCGCGTCGCTGTTGGTCGAGGGTTGGCTCGTTGAACACCGGGGCCCGCCTGACATTTCGCCCGCCGCCCTTGAGAGGGGCTCTGAGACGGGGATCTCCGCCAAGCCACTGTTGTGGGCGGGCGCCCGGCGGCGGCCGGAAGGAACCGGACATTGTGAGGAAACCCCCGGGCCACATCAGGTCACGACCCCAAACGGCCTTCACGCTTCACACGAGACTCGCCACGGGGGCGTACCGGCTCCAGGGGTAAAACATCCTCCTGCCAGCTCGAAAAAGGTCTCTGAGGGACGTCTGCGCCGATAACCGTTCCCGAACACGTTCCGGTCTGCCCCGGCCGGATGCTCAGACACGCGCAGGACCATGTGGCCGGCCCTTGCTGCAGGGCGACGCGCAACTCCTCCTGGACAATGTCCGGGCCGCTGTCGTCGTCATCCCGTCTGGGAAAGGGAATGTGGCGTGCGCAACACGGAGAAGGAGCGCGAAGCGCGCCCGGTTACGCTCAGGCGCGAGGCCTTCACGTGGCCAGTGCCGGGCCAGGAGCCGGAGAATTCGAAATGCGGCCCTGAGTCGCGTGGGGCCGGTTGTGACAGTGGAGCGGTAGGGTTTGCCAGTAGGGTTGGTAAAGCGGTATCATTCAGGTTGTTTACTCACGGAGGTGGAGGCTTGGGACACTTCAGGCCCCTGACGCATGGACTGCCGCCGCGTTACCGGTTGCAGCACAGGGTCCGGCTCAACTTCGCCGACCGTCCCAGGGCGGTCGTGGTTTCTCACCCTGAGATACAGCTGAGCCTTGACGAGATGCTGAGTAACATCGCCCGCCGGAAGAGGGATGCGGCGAGAAGACGAAGAGAACGGGAGGAGCGCATTGAGAGGACTCGTTGAGAAGCTGCAGGCCGGACAACGCCGCCCGAAGCTGAGGCAGACCAACTTCTGGATCGGGGACGAGCTGAACGAGCGCCTTGGCCAGGCTGCGTCGCACTTCGGGACAGGGAGCAAGTCGTACCTGGTGCGGGTGCTGCTGGAGGACGCCCTCGACCGGCTTGGCGGGGACGTCGACGAGGCATCGCCCTCCGGGGCATGGTCGGCGGAGGTGACGACGGAGCACGAGACGGCGAGGCTGGTGGTCCTGTCCGAGGGAAAGACCGGGGCGGTTGCCGCACTGCAGGACTGGCTGGACGGGCAACCCCCGGCGGAGTTCGACGTCGACGGGATGAGACCATACGAAGGGGCTCGCGTCCTCTTTTTGGAACGGCGGCCCAAGGGCCTGGAAGGTTAGCCTAAAACAGGCATGTGGGTATGTTGTCCGATGCCTGGGGTTGGTTCAGATCGAGCTTACCGAAGGATGTGGTGTTGAGAAGTCATGTCCGAAGTGCATGAAGCCGCTGCAGTCGCCAGTGAGGACGTACTGGCGCGGTCCGCCAAGGAAGCTGAGCGCAAGGCGTTCGACGCGGCCTCAGCGTCACTGATCGAAGGTCCGCGACAGGTCCTTTTCGCCGATGAGATCGAGGCGGACCCGGGAACAGGGACGAAGTCCGGCGAAAACCCCACAACGATTGAGGATGGACGGTGCCCGTTCAGACATCGCGGACTCTAACGGGGGTCCGCCGCCCAAGAGACTATCGGACCCCAGAGCTCTGAGCGCTGACGCACTCTTGACGCCAATGACCTACTGCGGCATTTGGCAGGCCACAGCAGGTCTTGCGCGACTATCTAACGCCGTCGTAAACGAACGTCTCACGTAGCCCCATGAGTTGAGACATCAGGGACTGCGTTGGCTTTGATTCGAGACCGTCGACAGCCTCTTACACCGCCGAAGTGCAAGGCGGGGTCTAGCGACGGTTTCTCGGCAGCGCCACAGGCTGTTGGTTTACCTCTCATTGACCGATAAGCAACTACCCTGTCGCATTTGGGTAGATTGACTCACGTGAGGCTAGTCTTTGTATTTGAATCTCCACATGTCGAACAGGGAGGTCTCTGGCTTCGGCTCTCTCTCCTGATGGGTCTCGGGCATTTGGGAAGGCTGAATCACAACGACATCTTTGACGGTAACCGAAGGGGTTCTCTGTTCTCCCATTACTTCTGGAACCCACACGCGAACAATAGCGTTTGGCGAAACCGGGTATGCGACGGTAAAGGCGTTCTCGAATGTCGTACCATGTTTGCCTTCTACAACGGTAAGGTTCGCATAGTGAGCTAAGACTACTTCAGGGTCTAGAGTAGCTAAGTGGCAAAGCGAGACTCGCATTCTTTGGTCCGGCGAAGTCCAAGCCAGATCGGCGTACCTCAGAACGCTGCTGCCATAGAGTTGCTCGAGGAGACCCCTGGCTCTCTCCGGATGTCCTCCCTGAAAGGCTGGGTATAAGAAGTCGCGTCCGTCGATCCTGACTTGGTCGACATCGGCTTCAAACTCTATGAGGATAGGCGTATCGTTTGTCTCATTCCGATTATGCTTCCAGGCATAGTAGGCCGCACCGTCAAGCGTGCCACAGGCACAGACCGCTGATCGCCAATCTGCTTCTCCGATGTCTGCGCTGCTGAGATCAACCTGCTCAACTGGGACACCCGAAGGCAGTTTCCAAAGCTGCTCTATTCTCCAATGTCCTTGGCCTTCAATGAGCCCAGTTCTTCGTATGGACGACGCTACATCGGCAACTGAGGTCGCTGGGACCGCAATCCCCCTGTAGAGCCTCAACGTCGTCATCTCCCGCACACCTCCATGTCACATGTATGGCTTAGCGCGATCTGATCCAGGGTCTTTGGCCAACCGTGTCAGTCCCGGCCCAGCGGAGATTGGTCGGGGAACACTGGTAGGGGAGCTCAAACGAACTTCGCCGTCTCCTCGCTATCGATTCACTGCGCTACTAGGGTGTACCTCATCTACAATCCTGTTATCGACCAGAAGGGAAAATATTGCGGGCCCCCGACGCTGGAGGCCCAGACAAGCGCACGCCGTTCTCGATGTTTCCATGCAACCCGTGAAATGTGAAGTTGGCTGGCGTCACTAGTAGGTCAGTCCCATCTTCCTGCAGGCACTTGGCGTGCATTGAGGAGTAGGTAGGCCCATCTGGCCATCGACACAGAGGGCGGAGTAAAAGTGAGCTTGTCTCAGAAGTCGCACCAAAGGCTTTGACCTCGTTCGTCCAAGACGACATGGGTATCAGGCGCGTCTCTGATAGTCGTATGTCGGAGCGCATCCAGTTGCTGTTACGCTTTGCGTCGCGCCATTTTGCCCATACAGGGGTGCGGAGGCTTCTGAGACTGTCGACGCTCAGCGATTATGTCCGCCTAAGTGCCAAGGGAAAATGTCCTCTGAGTAGATTGCCATGCTAGCTGATTACGGTACTTCCGACGTTGCGCGAGCGCGCCATGGGTGGGGTTTCGGCATTCATGTACTTCCTTGCAGTGTCCCGGTGGATGCCCACTTCCCGGGCGATCCCACGGATGGACAGGCCCTTGCGTTTCGCCTTCTGCACCGCCTTCCATCTCGCCGTCTGTAGTGGGGTGGGCTTTCTGGGTCGCGGAGTCACAGTCCTGCGAACTCTTGCGGCGCCGTTGCGGTCGGCATCGTCGCGGAGTCTGTCCGCTTCGAGCATTGTGCCCATTGACTCCACTTCGTCCTCCGGCCTCCTGATGACACCGTTGGTGTAGCGGCTGGGACCGGTCGTGTGTACGGTCCGCGTGCCGAAGCTGCGCAGGATACCTGGTCGCGGAGGCGCTTCCTGGGAGGCGACGATACGCCCTTCGTGTTGCACTGACAGCCGGCCGTCCAGTGCTTCGAGCACTTCCACCGCCGACCCGGCAAAGCTCGGTCGAGCCTGATCGGGAAGCAACTGCAGGGTGCGCCAGCGGTACTTCACAGTGTTGTCCCGGCCAACCCGGCGCCTGTACTTCAGGCATAGGACTGTGTCCAGGCACGTCCCCGGATCCAGGACCCGATACGCGGTGTCTGCGTGTTGCGACGGCACACCAAAACGTTCATTGAAGCGGGGAAGGAAGTCGTTGAGCACGCGGTTGGCGTCATCGATGGTGGTCGAGCCTGCGAGCCTCAGCTCCGTGACCAACCTGTCCTGAAGTGTGCCCGCGGCGCGTTCCACTCGGCCTTTGGCCTGCGGCGACCGTGCGAATATCAGCTGTACGCCGATCTCACCCATCGCGCGAGAGAACTGGGTGGGGGCGGAGGCGGTCTCTGACGGCGGCGTGTGCTTGAAGACGCCATGGCGGTCTGAATAGAGTGCGAGAGGTATGCCGTAGCTCCGTATCAGAATCCGCATCAGCAGTAAGTAGCTGCGGGTGTTCTCCAACTCGCAGAACAGGGCGTTGACGACACAGCCGGTAGCGTCGTCGACCGCCAGCAGCAACGTGAACTGGGGGCCATCTTCTCCCAGCCATCTGTGGTAGCTGCCGTCGATCTGTATCAGCATCCCCTCGCGGGCCATCCGCTGCCGTCGAACACGATGCTTCGGCGGCCTTCGACGGCGGGGGCTGCTCACACCGGCGTCGGTCAGTATCTTGCGCAATGTGTTACGTCCGATGTCTATGCCCTCTCGCTCCCTCAGCAGTTCGCTCAAATGCGTGTGGTTGACTCCCGCGTATCGGGTCCGCGCCAGGACCACCACGTCGGTCGCCAACGGGTCCGGTGTAGCGTTGGCCGGTCTGCGACCTCGATTGCCGTGAGCGAGTGCGGCTGCGCCGTCCCTTCTGTAAGCCGCCAGAATACGCCTGGTGTGGCGCGCGCTCACTCCCATCAACGTGGCTGCCTGCTCCGTGGTCATATGGTCCGCCACCAAACTGTTGAGAACCTGAAGCCTCGTCTGCTCTTTCTGTGTCAATGTCACATGCTCCTTCATGCGGACATTTTCGCTTGACAGTTAGCGAGGACTTAATCGCTGAGCAACAACACTGAGACAAGCTCAAAAGTGTACCGCCCGGGTGCAACTGTACAGCAAAATGTCACCCTGCGACGGGTGTCGTCAGGAGCCCTTAGCGGCAGCGAGGTCGGTGGAGTCTATGCGTCAGGGCGATCGCCAGCAGATCGTAGGGCGCCGCCCGTCTTGCTCTGCCTAAGGCGGTAGCTCTCACCGTTCATCTCCAGGATGTGCATGTGGTGTGTGAGCCCGTCCAGCATTGCACCGGTCAGCCTCTCCGAGCCCAGGACCTCAGTCCACTCGTCAAAGGGCAGATTTCTTTTGTGACGAGGATGGACTTCCTAGCAGTGCCGGCTGAAAGCCTTGAAAATCAGTTGGTCACCGGTCGTGATGGGGAGGACGACCTCCAGCCCGACAGACACGAGTCTCCGGTCGCCTATGGTCAGATGTCCGGCGATTCAAGGACCAATGTCAGGAAGAAACAGATCAACCGCCGTCTTGAAAGTGGCAACATCGATGGTCGGGACTCTAGTTTCTCCCGTTGAACTCTCTTGGAACTGGTCCGCTCTTGGAACGGGGAAAGCCCAACGCCCTATCGAACTCCCTGAACTTCTTCTGCATATCCCAACTACCTGAAAGTTTCCAATCTCTGGCCATCTGTTTCTCGTAGACAGTCCATCGGCCCCAGCACAGGTAGCGGTACACAAGATATTTGTTCGCGCCGTGCTTATAGCTCAGTTCTTCGAAGGAAACACACCTCTTCTTCAGCACACTCTGGATTATAGGGCCCCATTTCCTCCGCAGCCGCAGGTCGCGATTTCCATATGCCGCGTCCTTTGCCGTGCGTCCCACGGCCAGATCGAATTCTCGGGGGTCCAAGCCCAGTGCTTCAAATGCAACTACTGTCGCCAGTGCCTCAAGCCCCTGGCCGTTTAGGTACTTGACATTGAACAGATCTGCGCTGCTCTTGCAGGCAGACACTGATTTGAAACAACTCCAAATCTTGTCCTCCAGGTCCTTCAGTTTCTTGACGGCTATGTCTCGCTCCGTACCAGACACGATCCCCATCTGCATTGAGCGGACCTCATCCAGCAAGTCTGACTTCGTACCAGACACGATCCCCATCTGCATAGAGCGGACCTCATCCAGCAAGTCTGACTCCGTACCAGACACGATCCCCATCTGCATAGAGCGGACCTCATCCAACACGTCTGAGGCCCCTTCAACGCTAAGCACTTCCTGAAGGATTTGTACGTAGAGGCCGTCTTTGTCGAACTCGCCGCTACGGCGAATGGCTTCCACCACGTGGATCTTCAAAGCGTTGGGACAATCCTTCTTCGGCACGCGCATCCTCATGTGCGCCTGCAGGGTAGGCTGCGGTTGCACCCACCAACACCGTTCCCTTCCGATCCCCATGTTTGCCTCCCGGCCTTCATAGGCCCTCTTTAGCTCCATCCACGCAATCACCGGACCCGACGAGGCAATGCTCCAGTGATTGCGTGGATGGCCTCAGGCGCAGCGCCGGTCACTCTGCGCCGGGTCCTATCGAACAAATCCCCCTCCCTCCAGTCTGCACGGCAAAAAGATGATTGCCAAGAGGGCGAAGTCGTCCACAGAAGGGGCGACGACCGTACCGTCCTCCGTCCGCTACAGTCATTGCCCGCGGCCCTTGGCCGTCTCCCAGCCATGCTGCATGCCGCTACCCCCCGTTTCGCGCCACGGCAAGTAGCACCGCCCGTCTGATACCCGGAACCAACCCTGGTCACAGTTCCAGACTGCCCGAACAGAGTGCCCAAAACCAGAACCACAACTCGCGCATGCCGGCGGTTTACGCTCTGTGCAGAGAAGGAACGATCGGGTTCTGAAGTGCGTTGGCACATCTAATACGAGTCGTGAGACGTGGCAGATCATAAGAAAAAGAGTAAGAAAGCAGGCATCGACAAGTCCTTATCAGACTTGAAAGTTGTGCACGTTGCCTGCAGTCCTGCTCCAGACGCAGAGGATCGGTTACGCAAGCTCGTCACCCTCATGATCAAATTCGCCAGCGATCCCTCCCTTGGCACGGAAAAGGAAACATGAGCAAGGGTCGGGGAGTCGGCAGCGGCGTCAGGTGTCGCTGCTTAGACCAGTGCCAGCCAAATCAGGATCATGGAGCACTCCTCACGGTGCGCACAAGTCCCGCCTGGGCGAACTCCACATGCTCACAGTCATTCATTCTTGCAGTAGACAACACCAATGTGGGATCAGGCCTCCAGCGGCTCATCCCATGTTTCCTGTCCTAGTTGTTGGACTCGGCGGTGGGTCACTCCGATGCTTTCAGGTCGTGCCTCCTCCAGAGATAGATCTCCGCGAAGTGCACAGGTCGAACCGGCCTCATCCTTCTAGACTGGCGGGGTTCCGGTTGGGACGAGCGAGTACTGCGAGGACCGTAGGTTAGTTGGAGCGACAGTGCACGAAGTGTGGTTCGCGAGCGAGGCAATAGGAACAGTGAGAAGTCTGAATCCAGGTATGTCTTCTTTGACGCTTCCCCATCGTCAAAGTACTATGAAAGAAGTGGATGGCCCGGCGGCGCTCCTAACGCCCCGGGCCGTGGCACCGCCTGAGGAGACAGGTGATGCGACTCAATATTACTACTTGTTCGCACACCCGCTCCCGTCAGGCAGCGGGTTTTTCTTATTCTGAGGATTTGATCAGAAGGAGCAATCATGGCAGCAACCGAGATGCAGCATCAGACGTCAACCAGGGCCGCGATCTACGCTCGAGTCTCCACCAAGAGCCAGGCAGAGGAAGACAAAACATCCATTTCAGAGCAGGTTGCGGAAATGGAGGCCTACTGCAAAGACAAAGGACTGGCGATCGTCGCACGCTATCAGGAGGTGGGGAGGGGATCGACCAAGAAGCGCCCAGAGTTCCAGCGCATGCTGGGCGATGCGCGACTGGGACGCTTTGACACCATTGTATGCTGGAAGTCCGACCGACTGAGCAGGGGCATGTACCCGGCGGCGGCCCTCATGGAGATAGTTGATGCGTACCGGATCAATCTCGAGGCGGTCATGGATTCCATCGACATGAAAACCTTCGGCCTCATGGCTGCCATTGGCAAGATCGAAATTGACAACTTCAGGGAGAGGGCGTCCTTGGGGAGGCGAGGTGCGGCAAAGCAGGGCCGCGTTCCAAGTAGTGCACTCCCATACGGTTACAGAATTGGAGACGACGGTCGTGCGGTGGTTGTGGAGTCAGAGGCAGAGTTGGTACGCCGAATTTTCCATATGTACGTCTACGAAGACATGAGCTCAACGGTCATTTCCCGTGTCCTAGCTGATGAAGGTGTGCCTTCGCCTAGATCAGGGAAACAGTGGCATAGCTCGTCTATCCATCGCATGCTCGGCAACACGACATACAAGGGCAATTGGATCTATGGACGCAACAGGTCCGTTTTGACTGAACAGGGCATGTTGTTGCTCAGCGATTAAGTCCTCGCTAACTGTCAAGCGAAAATGTCCGCATGAAGGAGCATGTGACATTGACACAGAAAGAGCAGACGAGGCTTCAGGTTCTCAACAGTTTGGTGGCGGACCATATGACCACGGAGCAGGCAGCCACGTTGATGGGAGTGAGCGCGCGCCACACCAGGCGTATTCTGGCGGCTTACAGAAGGGACGGCGCAGCCGCACTCGCTCACGGCAATCGAGGTCGCAGACCGGCCAACGCTACACCGGACCCGTTGGCGACCGACGTGGTGGTCCTGGCGCGGACCCGATACGCGGGAGTCAACCACACGCATTTGAGCGAACTGCTGAGGGAGCGAGAGGGCATAGACATCGGACGTAACACATTGCGCAAGATACTGACCGACGCCGGTGTGAGCAGCCCCCGCCGTCGAAGGCCGCCGAAGCATCGTGTTCGACGGCAGCGGATGGCCCGCGAGGGGATGCTGATACAGATCGACGGCAGCTACCACAGATGGCTGGGAGAAGATGGCCCCCAGTTCACGTTGCTGCTGGCGGTCGACGACGCTACCGGCTGTGTCGTCAACGCCCTGTTCTGCGAGTTGGAGAACACCCGCAGCTACTTACTGCTGATGCGGATTCTGATACGGAGCTACGGCATACCTCTCGCACTCTATTCAGACCGCCATGGCGTCTTCAAGCACACGCCGCCGTCAGAGACCGCCTCCGCCCCCACCCAGTTCTCTCGCGCGATGGGTGAGATCGGCGTACAGCTGATATTCGCACGGTCGCCGCAAGCCAAAGGCCGAGTGGAACGCGCCGCGGGCACACTTCAGGACAGGTTGGTCACGGAGCTGAGGCTCGCAGGCTCGACCACCATCGATGACGCCAACCGCGTGCTCAACGACTTCCTTCCCCGCTTCAATGAACGTTTTGGTGTGCCGTCGCAACACGCAGACACCGCGTATCGGGTCCTGGATCCGGGGACGTGCCTGGACACAGTCCTATGCCTGAAGTACAGGCGCCGGGTTGGCCGGGACAACACTGTGAAGTACCGCTGGCGCACCCTGCAGTTGCTTCCCGATCAGGCTCGACCGAGCTTTGCCGGGTCGGCGGTGGAAGTGCTCGAAGCACTGGACGGCCGGCTGTCAGTGCAACACGAAGGGCGTATCGTCGCCTCCCAGGAAGCGCCTCCGCGACCAGGTATCCTGCGCAGCTTCGGCACGCGGACCGTACACACGACTGTTCCCAACCGCTACACCAACGGTGTCATCAGGAGGCCGGAGGACGAAGTGGAGTCAATGGGCACAATGCTCGAAGCGGACAGACTCCGCGACGATGCCGACCGCAACGGCGCCGCAAGAGTTCGCAGGACTGTGACTCCGCGACCCAGAAAGCCCACCCCACTACAGACGGCGAGATGGAAGGCGGTGCAGAAGGCGAAACGCAAGGGCCTGTCCATCCGTGGGATCGCCCGGGAAGTGGGCATCCACCGGGACACTGCAAGGAAGTACATGAATGCCGAAACCCCACCCATGGCGCGCTCGCGCAACGTCGGAAGTACCGTAATCAGCTAGCATGGCAATCTACTCAGAGGACATTTTCCCTTGGCACTTAGGCGGACATAATCGCTGAGCGTCGACACAGGGCAGGAGAGTACACGAGCAGCCCAAGGATTCGTGGATACCAATTCCAGTCCCAACATTGGTGGACGAAGAGACATGGGAAGAGGCTCAGGTTTTCAAGAAACAGCGTATTCGGCGTTCCGAAAGAAATACGCAGGTCTTCTATCTCCTGCAAGGAGCAGTTAGGTGCTCTGAATGCGGGTTGATTCTCCTGGCGCAGGCCAGATGGTCAAGTCAGTCGACGTACAAGGGCAAGCTGTACGAGTACAACTATAACCCTCCTCTGAGATACTACGCATGCGGTGGCATGCGTAAGAATGGCCTTCGCTGCCGTAAGCGTCTATTCATTAAGGCCGAACAGATTGAGGCGCTTCTCTGGAACGAGGTGAAGAGCGTATTACAGAATCCAGACCTTCTCCTAGCCGGCATCAAGAGTCTCGAGGCCCGCGAGAACGGCACTCTGGACGGAGAGATTGCAGGGGTGGAGCGGGAACTTCAGAAAGTCAAGAGCGAAGAGGACCGCGCGATCAGGTTGTACGTTCTGGGAAAGATCTCAGAGAAGCAACTGGACAAGCAGCGTGAGTTCATTGACGGACGCATGGAGCGCCTACAAGGCAAGTTAAGTGAGTTTCGTGCGCGATCTATGGCCGAGGCGGACAAACGGGACTTGGTGAAGTCCATCGTAGCTTGGATCGGAGAGGTGGGCGAGGGCTTGGACGACTTGACAGACGAGAAGAAACGAGACCTTCTTCGATTACTGCTGAATGAAACCTTAATCGACGGGAGTAATAAGCGACACATTAGCCTTGCCATCCCAGTGGAAGGTTTTGGTGCATTTGCTTCCCCTGCATCGTGAGCGCGGGAGTTTACAAGGAGACCACGGTCTCAATAGTCGATGACGACGTGCCCCTGGTGTTGGTCAGCTTCGGGAGGGCAAAATACAGCGTTGACGAGGGAGACGATGTAACGGTCAAAGTCACGCTAAGTGCAGCCCCAGAACGTACCGTGAACATCCCCATCGCGAGGGCAGAGCGGGGCGGCGCAACCGGCGCAGACTACTCCGGCGTGCCCACCGGCGTATCCTTCAACCCTGGAGACACAGAAAAGTCCTTCACCTTCTCCGCTGCAGATGACACAGTGGACGATGATGACGAGTCGGTCAAGCTGTCAATCGGCCGCCTGCCGACCTTGGTGTTTGAGGGAGCTTACGAAGAGGCAATAGTCTCCATTTCCGACGGCGACGATCCCTCGGTAACGGTAAGCTTTTCTCAGAGCGCATACACTGTTGCGGAGGGCAGCACTACTACGCTCAAGGTCACGCTCAGCGGCGACCCTGAACGGACGGTCGTCATACCCATCATGAAAGAGAACCTGGGAGGCGCAACGTCAACAGACTACTCCGGCGTGCCCTCCATCATAACCTTCAATCCTGGAGACACTGAGAAGACCTTTACTTTCTCTGCCACGGATGACTCTGTCGACGATGACAACGAGTCGGTCAAGCTGTCATTCGGCCTCCTCCCCAACTTGGCATTTGAAGGGGGTTACAAGGACGCGACGGTGTCCATCGCCGACGATGACGATCCTGCGGTGACAGTGAACTTCGCGCATGGCACATACGCTGTCGCCGAAGGTAGCACCACCACAATCAGCGTCACGCTTAGCGGTGACCCCGAGCGGACCGTCATCATTCCCATCACTAAGTACAATCAGGGTGGAGCAACGTCAACGGACTACTTCGGTGTTCCCGCCAGCTTAACCTTCAACCCTGGAGACACCGAAAAGTCCTTCACATTCTCAGCCAAGAAAGACTCTGCGGACGACGACAGTGAATCTGTCAGACTGACTTTCGGGAGTCTCCCCAGCCGCGTTTCGTTCGGTAATGCGGCTACGTCTACCGTAACAATAACTGAAAATAGAGGAGATAAGGAACGATTTAGACTTGGTTTTGAGAAAACAAGATACACAGCAGTTGAGGGGAGTAGTGTGATAGTTGGGTTACTTCTTGATATCCCTCTAAAAGAGGATGTGACAATTCCAATACACGTGGTCCACCTCTATGGTGCAAACAGCGACGATTACTCAGGTGTGCCTGCAAGTATCACAATTGAAGCTGGGGACATTGAGAAGAGTTTCACGTTCACCGCTGCCAGAGACAACGTAGATGACCGTGGAGAAAGCGTAGAACTTCAGCTCCTCAGTCCGTTTGAGAACGATCAGTTGGACCCTTCCGTCCGTACACGCATCCTCATTAGCGAGGGTTGGGATGACAGGACTGAGACGAGAGCTGAGTCCCTGCTACACGACTGTTGGGAGGTCAAGGAGACCCTCTGTGCATTAGCACCTCAATATGCCATTTCCGGCAAGGTTGTTGCTGAAGACGACCGCGACTGGTTCAAGATGTCTCTCATTGCTGGCGGACAGTACCATTTCTTTTTGCTGCTTAACACAATAGACCTGAAGATACATGACGGAACGGGGCGAGAACTGTTCGTGGTCAGTCATGCTGACATGAAAGTGATCGGCTGGGGATACCGCTCGGCAATCTTCGAAGCCCCTACCACTGATGGATACTACGTTGAGGTAACTTGGTCCAATGAAGTGCCGTACTTCTTGCACCGCAGTAGCTATGGGGTGAGGATGATGGAGCAACGACGCACACTAGATGATAGTGCGTGACCAACTGCGAACACTTCGGCAGCGGCGGGTGGGATAGACATCTCGCTTGTAGGGGATGCGCCTTACGATCTGGATGTGACCTGGCGCCGAATGGTCAACCGGCGTCTATGGGATGTCCAATACACCTCGATGGCATACGCTGAGAACAAGATGAATCCAGTGACGTTCTGAATCTCCACATCGCTGTACCCAGACATTTGGTACACCTGCAGTGTAAAGGCGTTCAACGCGGCGATACTGGGAGAGCGCTCCGGTTTCTTGTGGGTGGACCCGAGGTGAGCGTAGTCTGTCCCGTTTAGGCAGTTGCGGACCGGTTGCGTGGAAGCAGCGTGGAGGACTGTGCTGACTGTGGACAGATGTGGCCGGGTGGGTAGCAACCAGGCTGGGGCAGATCACTGCGCCCATGCGATTGGGCCACAGCGCACACGGGAAACAGGCCACGGTAAGAAGCTCAGCATTCTTCCCGTGGCCTTCAGTCTTACTTTTTCACGAGTCGCCGTTTTTGGCGGCGAGCCTATGGAGGGTGAGGCAAATCCTACGGGATCCAGCCCCTCCAGACGGCTTCGTTGGCATCCACCCACTCTTGCGCGGCCTGCCGCACGGTCAGGTCGTTCTCAACGAGATTGAGAACGACCTCATTCTGCTGCTCGTTGGTCATCTGGAAGTCGGAGAGAAACTCAGACGCCTCCGGGAACTCGTCCTTCAGACCTGGCCAGACGAGCTTCGCTACCGTGTCGGTCGCGAAGCCGCAGTTGAAGCTGCTGCCGTCCGGATAGCAGTCGGAGGTGTACTCGGGCATCTCGATTTGCACAAGGCTGTACTTGGCGTGCGCCCAGTGCGGCTCCCACAGATACGTCAGGATGGGCTCGCCCCTCTTGAACGCGGCGTCGACTTCAGCGAGGGCTGCGCCTTCTGAACCTGCGAACACCGTTTCGTAGTCGGCGCCGAAAGCTTCCAGCCGCTCCTCCGGCCTCGTGTCCCATGCCGCAGTGAACTCCAGCAGTCTGCCCTTGTTGCCGGTGTCGCTGGTGGCGAACACCGCCTTGTACTGGTCCAAGTCCCCAACGGTTCGCAGGCTCGATGCGGCGGCGTCGATTCCCCGCTCGGCGTCGCCATTGATAACGTAGGATGGAACGTACCAACCAGTCTCCCCTACGATGCCCACAGGCCCCATGCGTTCCACCGTGGCGTCGTCGGCGTCCACGTACTCCGCGAGGAGGGCAGCGCTGTACGAAGGCCAGTTGCAGCAGACGAAGTGAAAGTCACCCTTCTCCAGGCCGATGAACAGGGGCGCCGAGTCGGCGGGCGCGAACCTAGTCGCGACCGTGTAGCCCATCTCATCTTCCAGCAGGATCTGTGCCACGGCCGTCGTGACTAGCTGGCCGTTCCAGTCCTGTTCCACCAGGTAAAGGACGCCCTTGGTCTCGTCCTCATCGGTCTCCCCGCCAGTGCAAGCCAGTCCCACTGCGAGGACTATGGCCAATGCCGCGATAATACAGAAACCAATCCATCTAGACTTGTTAATTCCCATCTTGAAACTCCCTTCCTGCTTGACAAGTTGCAAGAACAGCTTGTGCAGCCGTCGCATGCACTATCCTAACATAGCATGCCCAAATGCGGCCTCGTGCGGCATGTCAGTTACCTCACTGCTGCGAAAGGCATGGCCGCGCCTTGCTTGCCCTGGGTCATGCGGTCGAGCACCATGGCCATGAAGACGATTGTCATCCCGGCAACCAGGCCGTGGCCCATCCTGAGCCAGATGGAGTTTATGAACACCTCCTGTCCCAGGCCGCCTCCGCCCACTAGTCCGGCAATGATCACCATGGCCAGAACCATGATGAGGGTCTGATTTACGCCCAACATGATCGTCGGGAAGGCCAGGGGAATCTTGACCTGGAGCATCGTCTGGAGGCCGGTTGAGCCGTGAGACTGTGCCGTTTCGATCACATGGGACGGTACCTCTTTGATGCCGAGGGTGGTCATGCGGATCACGGGAGGCAGCGCGTAGACCGCGGTAGCTATGATGCCGACCAGAGGCCCGACGCCCCACAGCATTATGACCGGAATTAGATAGACGAATATCGGCATTGTCTGCATTGTGTCGAGGATGGGCCGCAGGAACGACTCTAGGGCCCTGCTCTGGGAGGAGAGAACGCCCAGTGCAATACCCACCACCACTGTGAATGCCCCTGCTGTCAGCACCTGGCTCAGCGTGTCCATAGTCACGTCCCAGACTCCGCCAATGCCCGCCAAGCCCAGGCCGCCCAACGCGAGAATCGCCGCGCGCCATCCCGCGGTGAAGTATGCCAGCCCGGTGGCAAGGATCATCAACGCCGGCCAGGGGAGCCAGAGAAGAAGTGTGTGGATGGGCGAGTAACCAAGGTCCCGGAACAGCGTGTCCCGCAGCCAACTCGTGATGAAGTGTAGGTTGACAGCCATCCAGTCGACGACGCGGTTGACATGCTCCGCCATTGTGAAGGTTAGCTCGTCTGGGAAGACTCTGAGTGACCCTACCAGGACGCCGGCGACCAGTAGGATGGCTAACAGGAAGATACTCGCAATGGGGAAGAAGTACCGGGCCGCCAGCCTCTGAAGGCTCTGGCCGGCCGTATTACTGTTGAGCGGACTGATGTTCCGAGCGGCCGCAGAGGATGTGGGCCCTGTCTGCACCATGGCGTAGCTGAATCTGTCCAGGATTATGGCCAGCAGGACAATGGCGATCCCGCTCTCAAGGCCCTCTCCGGCGTCTACCTTCCTCAAGGAAAGCCATACGTCCCTGCCAAGTCCCTCCACCCCCACGAGCGCCGTAATGATCACCATGGAAACGGCCATCATGATGGTCTGGTTGATGCCCATCATGATCGAACTCTTCGCCAGCGGCAGTTGCACTTGAAACAGCGTCTGGGTTGTTGTCGATCCGTGGGATTGGGCCGTTTCTATCGCGGCCCGAGGGACCTGGCGGATCCCAAGATTTGTGAGCCTGATGACGGGCGGAATTGAATAGACCACCGTAAGGAATACGCCCTGGGTGCCGCTCACGCCGAAGAGGATCACGGCTGGAATGAGATACACGAACGCTGGCAGAACCTGCATGGTGTCGAGAATTGGGCGCACGACTGACTCGAAGCGATCGCTGAAGGCCGCGAGAATGCCTGTCGGCACGCCAATGCCCACGGCGATGATTACCGATACCCCCACTACGCTCAAAGTGACTATCGCTGAGTCCCAATACCCGTTGAGACCGATGAAGAGGGTGCCCGCGCCGGAGAACAGCCCCAGCCACTTGCCTCCGAGCGAGAGGCCCAGCATCGACACCGCCGCCACGACCACCGGCCAGGGAAGCCAGAGCAGGAATGTGTCGATGCCGGCGATACCCGCGTCAATAACATCTGAGACCGGATTGAAGAACCAGGCGAAGGTGTCGCCGATCCAGTCAAAGATGTTGTCGATCGGCTCCTGAATGGGAAGCTCCCACTGTCGCGGCCAGTCCCCAAAGGCAGTGCCCGCATTGGTGCTCGCGAGCGAGTACGCCAGCAGGTACGCGGCCACGGCAATGGCCGCCCACAGCATGCCCCGGTACGGGAAGTCCCGTCGAAGGCGAAACTGAAAGGCTTCCGCGCCGATCATGTAGCTACGACCTCGTCGCTCACCAGTGCGGCCAGTGCGGCCTCGCGGCTGATGGTGCCGAGGCAGCGGTCACCGTCAAGAACGGCGATGGGGTCGTCGTTGGCGATAGCTAGAGGTATGAGCTGTTCGAGGCGCGTGTCTGACTCCGCGGTCGGGCAGGAGTCTCGCATGAGGGAGGCTACGCTTGCGTACTCATTCCCACTGCTTGAGATATCTGACAAATGCACCGTTCCCAGGAAGCCCTCTTGACTGTCCACCACCACGGCGCAGTCGCACTCCTCCCGGGTCATCCTCTCCATCAAGCTGTCCAGTCCCTCTTCGGCGGTGGCGTAAACGCGGGGAGGGGTCATGACAGAACGCGCAGTGAGCACCTTGGACCTCGGCACGTCTCGTGTAAAGTCGCGCACGTAGTCGTCGATTGGATTCGAGACCAACTCCTCGGGCGTGCCTACCTGGACGAACTCGCCGTCCTTCATTATGGCGACCCGGTCCCCGACCTTGAGGGCTTCGAGGAAGTCGTGGGTGATGAAGACCATGGTCTTTTGGACCAGTTGCTGCAGCCTTATCAACTGGTCCTGCATGTCGCGACGGATGAGCGGATCGAGGGCGCTGAAAGGCTCGTCGAACAAGAGGATTTCGGGATCGACCGCGAGGGCTCGGGCCAGTCCCACTCTCTGTTGCATGCCGCCGCTTAGTTCGTGCGGGTAGCGCTCCTCCCACCCCGTCAGTCCTACCAGTTCGATCACCTCGGCGGCGCGCTGCAGCCGCTTGTGTCTTTCCATGCCCTGGATTTGCAGCCCGTAGACCACGTTGTCCAGCACCCGCTTATGAGGAAAGTTGCCGAAGTGCTGGAACACCATGCCCATCTTGTGTCTGCGAATATCCCGCAGCTGCTGCTTATTCATTGCGAGCATGTCCTCACCGTCTATAAGGACTTGGCCGCGAGTCGGCTCTATGAGGCGGCTGAGGCAACGGACGAGTGTGGACTTCCCGCTGCCCGAGAGACCCATGATGACAAAGGTTTCCCCTTCTCGAACGGCGAAGGAGACATTCCTGACGGCCAGCACGCAGCCGGTATCAGCCAGCACCTGCTCCCTCGAGAGAGAGGGGTCCACTGCGTCGGCCAGGTCTTGAGCTCCGTCTCCAAAAACCTTCCAAACATCTTGGCAAACGAGTCTTGATTCAGCCTCTGCTGCTTGTTGAGGGGCTGGATCAGGCTGATTCACGGAGTTGTCTTCGGAGGCTCTCACTATATGATGGCCGTCCCGTGTGTGGAGAGTGCTTGGATTCTACACGTCTAGTACGATTCGGCCCAACAACTGGGATTGCACCCCTTCAAAGGAAGGCAATTAGAGGTTAATTGTGGTTACTGGCAGATCAAGTGTACGGCGAAGGGAGCGCACAATGGGACTACGAGGCCGCTTCTAACCTTGCAATGCAGTTCTCCTGGGGGCCTCGAGAATCATGCGATCGAGCACGTTTTGAGAGATCCTCTGCACTCTCGGATCCACGCCAAACGTGCCGGGACAGGCGTCAAGTGTCATGGGCCGGACCGTGTGGCGGGCAGGCATGTGGCCAGGAGGACACGCCAGCCCCTCCGGCCACCAGATCGTGCCTGCGTTGAAGACCCATCCCCCGGCCGTTCCGGGGTAGACCACCGCTGAGTGGTTTGGGCCTCTTTCAGCGGGATCGGGCGGTTGCAGCAGCGGCCCGGAGGCGACTACCTCAAGTGCCGGTATCTCGGCCGGAGCCCCATGGTACTCCCAGCCAATCAAACCTGGAATTGCGTCACCTGAGCCCATCCCGGTGCCTTCGAAGATCCAATGCTCCGGGCGTGTCACAACCCAATCGCCATAGCCGACGCCGAAGGACTTGACTCCCATCAGACTGTCCTCGTCGTCGAACCTCCTCTTCCGAGCAAAACTGCGTCCCGGCATTCCGTCCGCGCTTTCGAATACGTCGATCTCGTGATAGACCGAGTTGCCGGAAAAGAACGCGATGCTCATCCCGCGGTCTCGGGCTTGCCGCACCCGTTCGAACATCCCCCTGGTCCAATACTCGTCGTGGCCCACCGACAGCATCACTTTGCACCTGCCCAGAACCTCAGGGTCCTGTTCCAGGTCGAGGTTAGAGCAGTACGTGACATCGTATCCCTGTTGTTCCAACCAGAACGCCATCGGATGCTCCCAGAGCAGGAACTCGCCCGATCCGTTGGACAGAGTGCTGTCCATGATTGTGCCGAACTTGGCGTACGGCCGATCGAAGCTGACCCTGACGTTCGGTCCGCTGTACCAGACTTCAGGGGTGCCGTCGCTGTAGAGCGAGTCATTGCCGGGCCACTTGTTGTATGCCTGCCATGTCAGGTCGCTCACCTGCCAGACGATGTCTGAGCTGCGGCGCTCCTTGACGATGAAGACGACGTAGCTCTCCGGTCCGTAAAACTCCTCGCGCGCGAGCTTCGCAAGATACACTCCGCTCGGCCAATCGCTTGGAATCGTCAGCGTGACGCTGCTCTCCCATTGGCACTCCCGCAGCCGCTCTACGGTCATCATGGGCACCGGTTGGGTACGGCCCTCGAACGGTCCGAGGGTAAGCATGTGACGGCCTCCCGCGCCGCCGTAGTAGCCCATCCGGTATACGTGGACAACGAAGCTACCGGGAGGGTCCAGGCTCACCATTATGTCGACGCCGTCGCCCTGGTAGACGCTTGTCGCCGAGGCATACCCTTCAATCGCCGACGAGCGCAGCCGGCGCACCAACGGGTGCGATGCCAGCGTGATCGGATCGTCGAAGCGGCAGTTTCGAAGCTGCCACTCCGTTGTGCCGGGACGGCAATTCTCCTCGACCACAGGGCCGTCTCTGCGATGCGTACTCGAGTCCACAGGCTTCAACTCACAGGTCAAGCGCGTGTTGGCTGCGCCGTTATCCGCGCCACATTACAGCACGGCATCCATTGCCGCACGAGCCGTCAGCCGTTCAACGACGGCTATCATCCTCTCAACTACGAGTCCAACCACCTAGATTCGATATGGATTCACATAGGACCATGAGGTTCGGCTGGTCGGAGGTCGCCCGGTCGCGCCGTGTTTGCCTCCACGCCCATCGATGAAACGAGGGAACTTACCGGCTTCGACAGGCGTCATAGAACATAGAAGACCATACTCCAGTCAAAGAGGTTGCTGGATGAGCACTAGACTAAAGGCGATTCTGCCTCCCATTGCATGTGCGGCTATTGCACTACTCGTGGTGTCTGCATGTCAGGCCGATCAGGGTCCTTCCAACTCCACGCTGGAGGTGACGTCCGGCCGGGACCCCAATGCATCTGTCAACGGCACGGTAACCTACCGGGAGAGATTGGCACTATCTCCTGAAGCGTCTCTCGTTGTGGAGCTTCGGGACGTTTCATATGCAGATGCCGCTGCTCCGCTCATTGCCAAGCAGACGATATCCGACCCGGGCCAGGTACCCATCAAGTTCAAGGTCGAGTACAACCGCGACGATATCGACTCCAGCAACATCTACGCAATCAGTGCCCGCATCATAGAGGCAGACGGGCGGCTTGCCTTTACGAACGATACGGCATACGACGTGATCACTCGCGGCAACCCCAGCAAGGTGGACATGCTCTTGGTACTCGTACAACCGCCGCCTGATCTCGTCGGCGAAGGCGATGACTGGCGTACATGGGTGGAGGTCCCGGCTCCAGTAGCATGGGCCAACCTGATCCCGAACGAGAACGGATTTCTGCGCGTCGCGTACTACCAATCAACGATAGAGGGCTGCGCCCGGCCGGGCAGCGAAGGACTGGAGCTGCACGGTAACGACATCATCGTCAGCGTCACGCTCATGCAGCCGCCGCAGACCGCGTGGTCGATACCATGCGATGAGCAGGTAGTGGAACTGGATGCAGTGTTACCAATCCAGGTGTCACTTGAGCCTGGTCAGACCTACAGGGTGATAGTGAACGACAGGGTCACTTCTACGTTCTCTCTGCCAAGGGACGGACTGTCACACTCTATTGTCAGCGAGTCGCCAATCGAAAGCGTCGAGGCGACTTCTCTGGATAGCGCGCCGCCGAAGTACGAACTGCGCGTCGTCTCCGGCATGCCAAGAGGCAGCGGCTGCTCGCAATTCAACGGGTACGAGGTTCGGCGAGGACTATCGAACAAGATTGAAGTAGCAATCACCCACCACGAAGTGGCCGACCAGTTCGTCGTGTGCACCGCTGACTTCCCAACAATAGAAACAATCGTGCCGCTGGGCTCCGATTTTGAGTCCGGCACGGAGTACAGCATTAGCGTTAACTCCGACAAGACCGCGTCGTTTGTGGCCCGATAGCTCTGAGAGGAGCTCCCGGCGCTGTTCGTGCTCTCAGCCGAACCTCGGGCGGAAGCCGAAAGCCACGGTTGGCCGCTTGTCCTGACCGTGCGGCTGGTGGTACAAATGCCAACGGCATGACGGCAGCACAAGCAGGCGACAACGTACGTTACGAGCCGGACGAAACACCACCCAACCTGGTGGCCGTAGGCGCCGGGTGCCAGGCCGCATTGTTGATCGTGGCGCCGGTGGTCTTGACCGTGGTAATCGTGTTCCGGATCGCCGACCAGTCTTCGAGCTACCTGTCTTGGGGCGTGTTCGCGGCGCTGATAGTCAGCGGAGCCACGACGGTCCTCCAGGCGGTCCGGGTTGGTCGCATCGGTTCCGGCCATGTGCTCATCATGGGCACATCCGGGGCCTTCATAGCGGTGTGCGTCGCGGCTCTCACGGAGGCCGGCCCATCGACCATGGCAACCCTGATCGTCGTTTCATCCTTCTTCCAGTTCATGATGGCCGCGCGGCTCTCGCTGCTTCGGCGGATATTCACACCCGTTGTCTCCGGTTCGGTGATCATGCTGATTGCGGCAACCGTGATGCCCATCGTCTTCGATACCCTGAAGGACGTTCCGGAAGGGATATCTACGGCGGCCGCCCCAACGGTGTCTGTGGTCACGCTTGTAACAGTTGCGGCCCTCGTACTGCGTGGCCCTCCTGCTCTTCGATTGTGGTCGCCCGTAATTGGCATACTGGTTGGCAGCGCAGTTGCAGTTCCCTTCGGCCTTTACGATGTGCGGGAGGTTCTGGAAGCTCCTTGGGTCGGCGTTCCAATTGGTTCTTGGCCTGGGCTCGACCTTACGCCGGACGCAAAGTTCCTGGCTCTGCTGCCGGCATTCGTGGTAGTAACTTTGGTTGGCGCAATAGAGACGGTTGGCGACGGAGTAGCCATTCAGAGAGTGTCGTGGCGCAGGCCTCGGGCAACCGACTTCAGGGTAGTTCAGGGCGCCCTGAACGCGGACGGTTTGGGCAACCTGCTTTCTGGTTTGTTCGGGACGCTGCCAAACACCACCTACTCATCAAGTGTGTCGCTTGCTGAAATCACTGGGATCGGCGCACGGCGTGTCGGAGTGGTCATCGGCGTCCTATTCCTGGCGTTGGCGTTCTTCCCCAAGTTCACGGCGCTGCTCATTGCCATTCCCGGACCGGTGGCGGCCTCGTATATCACCGTCCTAATCGGGCTGCTGTTCGTCCAGGGCATGAGGATCGTCATCCAGGATGGCCTCGACCACAGGAAGGCTGCTGTTGCGGGACTGTCGTTCTGGATCGGTGTGGGGTTCCAGAACCAGTGGATATTCCCGGACCTGCTAGGGGACGGGTTCCTCGGAGTGCTGCTCGGCAACGGCATGACCTCAGGCGCTATCGTGGCGATCATCATGATGGTTTTCATGGAGCTGACAGGCCCGCGGCGAAAGCGACTGGAGGTGGAGTTGAGCCCAGAGGCTCTGCCGAGACTGGGGGAGTTCCTTCGCACGTTCGCGACAAGAGCCGACTGGGACCCAGCTTCAACCGAGCGCTTGATACTGGTCGGTGAAGAGACGCTGACCAGCCTGGTGCAAGAGGACGACACTCCTTCGGAGGCGGGCAAGTTAAAGCGCTTGGTAGTGTTTGCGCGCGCCGATGCCCGGGAAACTGAACTGGAGTTCATCTCCGCGCCTGAAGGCGAAAACCTGGAAGACCGGCTAGCGTATCTTGGAAATGCGCCGGAGATAACAGACGGCAGGGAGATATCGTTCAGGCTTCTTAGGCACTATGCCTCGTCCGTGCGACACCAGAAGTATCACGGCGTAGACATCGTTACCGTGATGGTGGATGGCCCGCGCTAGGGACACGGTCGCGTACCGTCGGGCCACGGCCACACATGTGGCTCTTGTTCTGCTAGCCGGACAGGGCTGCAAGGCAAGAGCCCACTTGCCGGCCGGTGCGGCTGGAGAAGCGGAACGTATGCGCGAGGTCTCTCGCTAGACGGCCTGCTCTGTGTCTACATGCGTAGGCACGCCTTCATCGGCAAAGATGGCGTCAATCTCCCCTCGACTCTCGGAGTCCAGCTCCCATCCGGCGGCGGCGACGTTTTCTTTCAGTTCCCGCTCGTTGCGCATGCCCACCAGCCCCACGGTGACCGACGGGTGGCCGACCGTCCATGCGATGGCCATCTGCGCCACCGACTTCTCGTGGCGAGCAGCCAGCGCCTTGAGCCGCTCGACGACCTTCAGCTCTTTCTCGAACTCCTCTTTCTGGAACAGTGGAAGGCCGAACGCGTTTCCGCCGCTTCTCCAGTCGCCTTCCCCGAACGACGTGTCCGGAGTAAAGGCCCCTGCTAGAAGGCCAAATCCGAGTGAGCCGTAAGCCATGAACCCAATCTTGTTCTCCTGGCAGTGGGGCAGGACCCTGGATTCCATGCGGCGGTCGAACATGTGATAGCCAACCTGGTTGGCCGCCAGGTGACCGTACTTCTCGCACTCGTCCATCATCTCAGGCGTGAAGTTCGACACTCCGTAGTGGCGAATCTTGCCGTCATCCTTCAGCTTGTTCAGGGCTCTCATTGTCTCTTCGAAGGGCGTGTCGTGATCGGGCCAGTGGATCAGGAGCAGGTCGAGGAAGTCGGTCTCCAGCCTGCGTAGACAGCCCTCCGTGTGTTCGATGACGTGGTCGTGCTTGGAGTTGCGGCCCAGGTTTTTGCCTTCCTCATCGTAATCGAAGCCAACCTTGCTAACGAGGACGATGTCCTTTCTCCTCTTGCCCAGGGCCTTAGCCAGGAGTTCTTCGGAGTGGTACGGGCCGTAGACTTCAGCGGTATCGAACAGAGTGATCCCGTGATCGATCGCCAGGCGGACCGCGTCGGTCGCCTCACCGACGTCGATATGACCGTACGACGTGATGCTCATCTCCCATGTCCCGAAGCCAATGGGCGAAGTGTAGAGATCGCTGTCCCCGAACTGTCGTTGCTCCATGACTGCTCCTTTGCGCGCCTAGGTCCGTGACGAAGCCTCAGGCCGACATTATAGTACTGCCGATCGTTGTTGAAGTGGCGCGCGGCGATACGCCCGGAATGGGCGTCATTGCCCTGGGAATCTGTCTCCCGGAGTGAAGGGCCTTGTAAGTCCGGGAAGCCCATCGAGACCTGACAGATTGCCTGAGACGATCGTCTGTGCCGCCTTCCGCAGCAGGCCCTGCCGGTGTACGATACGCCCGATTCTCGAGCGGGGCTGTGGTCCATTCGGTGCAGTGCCCTCCTTGAGCGATAAGGCTCAGGGTCCCAGTCACCTTCAACGTCAGTTCCGGCCCAGGCGCCCTGAACGCTGAAGTGACCGCCGACGGTCAAGCGGGCCGTGCCTTGACACGCAGCTCCTCTCACAGGTGGTGGTTCTAGTGAACATCGACTTCATCTTCCCGAACGGCTTGTACCTGGAAGACGCCTACGAGATGCTGTTGCCCGTGGCGATCTACGTCACCGGCATGGCCCTGTACGCCATGTTCATCTTCAAGTTCTACCGGTTCGTTTCCGCACGTGACATGTTCGGGATGGACCTGTCCCGGTATCAGGAGTCGCGTTTCCGTTGGGTCAGGCGCATTCTTCACGTGATCATGTACATCGCGAAGTACCTGATCGTGTTTCCTGCGTTCGCGTTCTTCTGGTTCGCGGTGCTTACACTGATCCTGTCGTTCCTTTCGAAGGACAGGCCGATTACGGACGTACTTCTGATCGCCCTGGCGACGGTCAGCGCGATTCGGGTGGCGGCCTACTACAGCGAGGACCTGTCCCGGGACCTGGCCAAGATCCTGCCCTTCGCGGTGCTCGGCATCTTCCTGATCGACGCGTCTTTCTTCGACATCAGCGACTCGCTGGATGTCCTGAAGGAGGCGAACGATCACCGCGAGCGCATTCTCTATTACCTGCTGTTTCTCGTGGCGGTCGAGTTCGTGCTGCGTATGCTCTTGGGAGTCGTCATGTTTCTGTTCCGGGAGACGAAGCCCGCGATCCAGGAGCCTCCTCCCGACGATGCCGGCGACTTAGCGGCAGAGCCGGATGAGCAGGAGGAAGACGGGACCTTGTTGCCGGATTACGAGCCGCCTGCCTACAAAAGACGGTTTCCGGTGCCCGAGCCCGACGCCGCCGAGCCGGAACCCTCTGAACAAGACCCGTCTGAGGAAGATCCGCCCCCGGGAGACGCGACCCGACAGGCGCCGGCACCCTCTGAACAAGACCCGTCTGAGGAAGATCCGCCCCCGGGAGACGCGACCCGACAGGCGCCGGCACCCTCTGAACAAGACCCGTCTGAGGAAGATCCGCCCCCGGGAGGCGCGACCCGACAGGCGCCGGCACCCGGGGAGTAGCGGGGCCCGAGGTCTTTACCGCAGCCTATCCTCCGCGCGGGCGGTCAACTGGACGGCCCGCCGAGGAATCTCGACACGAGCGAGCGGTTGCCGGCCGCCAGCGCGTACAGTAGCTCGCGGACGAGGGCGAGGCTCCACAGATCGAGCAGTCCGGCCGCGGCGCCGTAGCGGACCAGCCGCAGCGAGCGGGTGATGCTCTCGCCGCCGTGGTATTCGACGCCTTCAGGCGTGACGTAGTGGGCGCTCCGCGCTATCTGGCCGGCGTCCAGCGACGTTAGCACGCGCCAGCCTTCGAGCTTGGAGAAGGGCACAAGCCTCACTGGGACCGTGGCCCTGCTCTGTATGAACGAGGCGCACCGGCGGCAGAATAGGCAGTCGTCGTCGAAGACTAGCAGGTGCTCGCCGGGCGGTCGTTCGGAGCATGTGGGCCCGTGGTACCGGAGCAGACGAGGCACCGGGAGGTCAGCGCGCTATCGGGCGGGCGCCGGGGCGGGCAGGGGCTTTGTAGCCCGCTGATGGGTCCCTACACATGGACTGTCGGAAGTGATTTACAGTCCAAAACGCAAAAATCTGTCTCATTTTGTCTCATTTTGATTCATTTCGTAGCTGGAGCCGACCGGACTGTGGGACGTTGTTGAGACGGTTGTGAGGCATGTTTGAGGCAGAATTGAGACACTTTGAGACGATAGTGAGACAGGCGCTTGGGTAGGCGCTGATCCTGCGCTCGCTGAGCATGGCGAGGCGGACGCGCGTGCGTGGAATGTGTGCTTCCGTTGGCATGTATCCATAGTAGCACGAGTGTTCGCGTAGGGCAAGTGAACGGGGCCGCCGTTCGCAAAGAGGGCGTTGGTGGGAGTGCTACTATGGATGTGAACTTGTGAATGGCAACTGCCCACAATGCCCTGTGTTGCCAACATGCCTAAGGCAAGCGGAGGCCCAGATGGACGTCAAGGAAGCCTCGCGAATAGCGAAAGACTATGTGAACGAAGTCTATCGTGATGAGGAGATTGCCAACGTGGGGCTTGAAGAAGTTGAATTCGACGATCCCGCGAGACTCTGGAAGATCACAGTCGGTTTCTCGCGCCCCTGGAACACAAGAAACCCCGTGACAACCTCTTTCAGTGGGTGGCGGACCGAGCGCTCTTACAAGGTTGTGTGCATCGATGGTGACGGCCACGTCAAGTCCCTCACGGACCGGTTCTTGCCTGTGGCATCTGCCTAATGCCACAGCAGGGTACTTCATTGACGCGCAGTTGCTAGTGTTACTGGTCGCGGGAAGCGTGGTTCTGAATCATGAATGTAGAAGAAATTAGAAAAAAGGTACTTGAGGCAATTGAACCACTGAAGCCAGCTCAGTCTGATGTCTTTGGTGGACGTCGCACGATGGCTGGTCAGGAACTTCCCGAGCACTATCTTGTCTATTTCCTTCTCGTCGATCTTCTCGGATTTGAAAACCTTGGGAAGCACGAAAAAGCAGCATGGTCAATCCCCATCGACCTTACAGGACGCGTGTTGTTCATCGAACATCGAAAGCTGGGCCTAGGAGTTTTCTCATCGAACGGCCAAGATGACGAGGTGGCAGCCAGTGAAATCATTCGGCTTATCCGTCGTGGAATTAAGGTCGCGCAACCTTGTTTCGATTGGCTTGCAGAAAGAGCAGTCAAAGATTCAAAGATAAATGTTAGAAACAAATCAAATGATCTCTTTGCGAGGTTTAAGTTTTCTCTGAATCTATATGAAGCCAAGTGTGTAGAAGTTAAAGATGATTTCAACGAAGCACGAAAAGCCAAGAATGAAGTTTCTTTGCTTGGCATCACTTTCCCAAATTATCAGCTCACTCGTGAGAAAGAATGGCTAGCAATCTCAGTCATCGAAAATTTCTTCAGTTGGACTGAGCATGTCTTTATTCATCTTGCTATCTTGCAAGGTAAATGCGTAACTGGAGATCACGTCAAAGAATTGGCTATCTCAGATTGGAAAACGAAGTTCAAGACAGCACTTGACATCAATGACATTCAGACTAAGCGTTACTACGACGAACTGTCACGCATTCGCAATCAAGTCAGGAATTTTATCTCTCACGGTGCTTTTGGCAAGGACGGTGAAGCATTCCTATTCCATTCGAACGTCGGTGCAGTTCCCGTGAAGTTACCCCACCACGAAGGGCATCATTCATATTAATTCTTTAGCTCGTTTGGACTCTTCGGTATTGATCAACGCACCGAAGACGATGAGGCTATTGTGCTGATACAAGAGTTCATTGATCACATTCGATCAGGGCAGTTAGCGCCAGCTTGGATGTATCTCGATGGCAGCTTCGACTTAGTACTTACCATGGCCCAAGGCAGCGAGTATGCACATGCTATGAAGAAAGAGGATCATATGCGAGAGCTAACGGAGTACATGATGTACATGTCCGATATGTACGCAAACATGGATTGGTGAGGCCAGGAATGTGGGCTAGATTCCAAGATTCTGTCCACTTCCATATTTGGACTACTGCCAGTGTAACGTGCAATTCTCCCCTACAGTCTCCGGTTGCAGACGGCGGGTTCGGAGGCGAGGAGGGCGCGTAGAGTTGCAAGGTCGGGGAGATTAGGGGCTTCTCCCCACCACCACCAGCAGTATCGCCGCGATCCGGCGCGCCGTGTCCGTGAAGTGCTGCACCTCTTCGTGGCGCATTCGCCTGCCGAGGACCCGTTGCTCACGGTACGACAGCCACTTCTTGAGCACCTGGTACCCGCCTAGCTTGTAGTTCCAGACGGCGGCGGGCACGTTGCTCCAATACGCGCGGTCGTTGAGGTATATGTCGAGCGTCGCGTCGCCGAGCGTGGATGTGGCCCCGCCGAGGGCGGCTCGCTCGACTGCCGTATACGGCCGATCGAAAGCGCGGCCCTGGCCCGGCATCACGGCCGCGTTCTGCCCGAAGTGGCCCCAGCCGGCCGTCAACGCGAAGTCGTCGCCGGCCATGTTGCCGCCGTCCGTCGTGGACGGCACGGCGATGGCGGCGATCTCCGGGCGCAGCGCTCCCTCTGTGACGCCGGCAACGGGCGTGTCCGAGTCGAGCAGCGCGGCAAGCTCCCGGCCCCTCGCGGCGGATGCGGCGACTTCGTCCGCCGCTCCGCCGGCATCGCCGTCCGGCCAGGCGGGAAGCGGGATGCGCGGCCACCCCATGCGCAGCGCGCCAGCGTTTTCTTCGCGGTAGGCCGGGTCATGAAGCACGGCGAGCGCGTGGTGGAACAGGTCCTCGACGCCGAGCCCCAGGCGTTCGATGTAGACCTGTGCCGAGGGCGATAGATTTGGGCGGCGGCCATCTTTAACATTGCTAAGCCCCAAGCTCTCATCTCGAAGCCAGGCGGGGAACATAGTTGACCCACGTTCGATCAGGTGAAGCGAAGATAAATACCGTGCGAAACAAGCCTGCGGTTCCCCGCCACTTTTCCTTATGTGTCTAGCGGCAGATAGCCACAAGTTGCCCTCAAATACATGTGATCTGTAGTCAGTTCCCTTCTCATCAAGTAGCTTTGTATCTGCTTCCCAGTAAAGCCAGCGGTCATCGAACGGACGGTAGGAATGGCGAACAAAACCAGTAACTACGGGACCACCACGCCCAAGTAATGCATCACGGACCGCCCGAGCATGGAACCGCGCCGTGACCTTCATCACGGAGGGATAGCGCCTAGCTATCTCATCGTGACTCACATCAGGATCGAAGTATTCGGCAATCCGTGTTTTGAGACGATCAACATCTACACTGACTAAGAACGAGTCCCTGCTAGTCTTGACTCCCTGAAACGAGACTGGAAACAGGTCAGTCAGCGAAGGCCAATCATGCCAACCGTCGCTAACTGCCATTGGCATGAAAGGTAGGCTAAGGGCGAGGCTTGGCATGAAGCTGTCGTAGAGTGCGTCTTGTTCCGTTTGAGCCGTTGCAGTCAGTTGCTCTCGTTTTGTCTGGCCCCAGAGGTGACGGAAGGCAATCTTGTCAGTTGGAGTATGGTTGGCCTTGCGTATGAGCGTAGTGATCGCAGTGCCCACTTGGATGCCGACCGGTACGTCCGGCGTCGAGAAGATACTGGGGTCCGGGTCGCCGTTGGGTGTAGTCTTGCCGGTCCTGTATTTGTCGCCGTTGAGACAGTCTATTCGTATTGCGTCGAACGCCTCCATGTAGCGCTCCCTCATGCCTGCAAAAGACTGGCCGTCAAGCCACGAGTAGTTTGAGATGAAACAGACCACGCCTTGGCCCGTCTTCTCTGCGATGCGCCGCTCCGCCATACGGAAGAAGCGGACGTAGAGATCGTGTAGAGATCTTGTGTCAGGCAATTCCACGTGCTTTACAGACCTATAGGCTTCCAAGAGCTTTTGCTCTTCTTCAATTGCTACACCCGCGAAGCGGTTGTATGGCGGGTTGCCGAGTATCACCAGAATGGGTTTGTGTTGCTTCACCCGCTCGGCGCGGTCCCGCTCATCCTCCAGTTCCGGGAAGGGCAGCGGCTTCTGGACGGTTGGCTCCCAGCCGGTCAGGGCATTGGTCAGGAAGATGCCCGCGCGTTCGTCGCCGCTCTCGGCAATTGGGGCGTCAAGCGCCTGAAGCGTGAGGCCGACTTGAAGGTGGGCCACGACGAACGGTGCAGGCATAATCTCGAAGCCGAACACTCGGTCGGTCGCGGCCTGCTTGACGCGCGCGCCGGCGAGGGCGCCGAGGCCGCTGCCCTCGAGATTGTTGGCGATGCGGCGCAGCACCTCGGCGAGGTATGCGCCCGTACCGCAACAGGGATCAAGGACGTAGACGTTCTCCGCCGCCAATCCATCGGCGATGCCGAGGTCGTCCTTGAGCGCCCGGTCCACGCGGGCAACCATGTATCTCACGACCTCGATGGGCGTGTACCAGACGCCAAGTTCCTTGCGAAGGTCAGGGTCGAACGCCGCCAGGAACGGCTCATAGAAGTACTGCACGGCCTCGCCCTCGCTGAACCTGTCGAAGAAAGCGTCCCGCTCAACGCGTTCCAGCGCCGCTGACGTCCAGTCCAGCAACTCCACAAGGCCGAGCGGCTGCAACCGGCCAGGGTCGGAGAGCTGTTGGAACAGCGCCCTGAGCACCGGGGCGCGAAGATGCCATACTGCCGTGCGCCAGTCGAACCGGCCGGTGGGGGCCGGCGTCTGACGCGCCCACAGTACCCAAGCTGAGAAGACCCCATAGAAGAGGGTCTGCACAAGGGTGGAGCGGAAGAACGCCGCGCCGCGCTCGCCCTCGAAGTGCACGCCAAGCGCCTCCTCCAGCGCCGAACGCACGGCCTGAAGAGACCCGGCGTCGCCGGCCTTCTCGACCCGCGCGAGCCCGTCTCTCGCGTAAGAGGCCAACAGCCAGGCCAGGTCGCGTGGCTCTACGATGCTGGCCCTGTGTGACATCGCCCTGAATAGGTATTCACCGAGTCCGGCCCCGGATTCGCGGGCGAAAACGCGCGGCTGTTCCAGCTTAGCCTCGAACTCTTCCGGCGATTCAGCCAGCCGGAAAGCCTCAAGTTTGGCGGCCCTGCCCGTCTCATCCTGGCCGAGCAGCACGAAGTCACGGGTGTTGGTTACAAGCACCAGCCTGTACAGGCTCCAGTAACCGCTTACCTGGTCGCCTTCGGCCGTCAGCCATGCGTCGTCGCTGGCCGACTTGACCTCTACGACGCCGCGTTCCGGGGCCTGTCCCTGTCTCGGTTTTCCCCGTTGCAACTGTCTGGCGGCGTACAGACCGAAGTCGGGATGTCCCGCGCCCTGATCGGCAAGCTCCTCAACACAGAACACCTTGGGCTTGAGCGTGGCGCCGACAGCTTTCAACAAGTTGTTCAGCGGAGCATGGTAGGAAAGTTCGCTCGTTGCGCCGCCGGACGCCCTGATGAGGCGGAGGTCGCTGAAATAGGCTTCGACTGCTGCCTCGAACTTCTTTCTGGTTGCTGCCATGCCTACACTTTAACCCAGTGGGTGAGGATGCACGTGGGCGGAGACTCGACTCCGGTTTGCGTCCAATTGCAAGGTTAGGGTGCGTCTGATTGAAAGGTTACAGTGCGTCCATATGCAAGGTTAGTGCTCGTCCAATTGAAAAGTTGCGGACTGACGGCGCTACCCGGACGCACCCGCGCCTTGCCATGGGCGAACTGCCGTGCTAATCTTGATGCATGCTCGTCAAACGGCTCCGCCTCCACAAGCTCGCGCGCAACTCCGCGCGGATCGCTCCGCGATCAGCCGTCGGAAGGACCGCTGTAACAGAAGTGTCACAGTTTTTATACTTTCCGGTTCAATCCGGTTGCTTTCAGCTATCAAAACGTCTCATTGGTTGTCACTCCGCCGGTCCTTCTCAGCTATGGACGTTACGAAATATTACGAAATGTGACAGATTTTCGAGGTCCTCGCTGACCTAGTCTCTGCACTGGGCGCATGAAGACAGGCCAGGAAGTACTAGTTCTGCGCCCTGGGTTGCTCTCAAGACGCAGGCAAAACACCGGAAAGAGGGATCAGGGCGGGCGCACGCTCCTGTACGATATAGGTACTCATGGGAATGGGACTGCATTTGGGAGCGGTGTGTTCAAGATTGCGCGGCGCCGGGTCGCTTGGAGCGCTGGTTGTGGTGATGGTCGCGCTGGCTTTCGGCGCCGGAGGCTGCGGCGGACCGTCAGAGACAGCGCCCGCGGCGACTGAGACGTTCGATGCGGTCACGCCGCAGGCTGGCGAACAGCAGGCCCTGCCGCCGCTGCGGATGGTGCCGGTGACAAGCGACCTTGCGGTAGGGCCGAACCGGTTCGCATTCGCAGTGTTCGACGAGGACCGCGAGCCGGTGCGGGTGGCGAAGATCGACGTAGCGTACCTGCCGCTGAGCGGCGATGATCGTGAAGAGCTTACGGCGGAGGCGGTGTTCCGCAAGTGGCCGACGGGCCACGCGGGCGTGTACTCGGTTCAGGTCGAGTTCGACCGTGCGGGGCCGTGGGGGATGCTCGGCCGGTTCGTCGATGACGACGGCAACGCGGTGCTGGCACAGACAGGCATCACAGTCCAGGAGCGTCGCCGGCGATCGGGCAGGCCGTTCCGCCGAGCATGAACAGGACGCTGGACAGGGTGACCGAAGTGAGCAAGCTGACAAGCTCGCTTTCGCCTGACCGCGACCTGTACAGGCTCACGATCGCGGACGCCATAGCCAGCGGCATGCCCACGGTGGTAACGTTTTCGACGCCCGCGTTCTGCTCGACCGCAACGTGCGGGCCCCAGGTGGACATAGTGTCCAAGCTGAAATCCAGGCACGCGTCTCGCGCGAACTTCATTCATGTAGAGGTGTACGACAACCCGGATGAGATGCTGACCAACGTGAGTAACGGCCGGCTGAGCCCGGTGATGGACGAGTGGGGTCTCAAGACCGAGCCGGTCACGTTCGTGCTCGGCGCGGACGGCATTGTGGCAGGGAAGTTCGAGGGGTTCGTCAACGAGGAGGAGCTGGAATCGGCGCTGAGCGAGGTGCTGCCATAACCATAGAGGGCCGGACCTGGCGCCTCCAGACCCAGGTGTTGGGCGCATTCGCGGCGGTACTTCTCGCGGCATGGTTGTGGTTGCCTGCGCCGCCGGCCCACGCGAACGGCGAGAGCGTGACGGTGTTCGAGGGCAGCGACGGGCCGTTCACGGTTACTGTCGGCCTGCAGCCGGCCGAGCCGAAGGTAGGGTCGGTCCACATAACCGTGATTCCCGTGTACACGGACACGTTAGAGCCGGTCGAGGGGGCGCATGTCGAGATTCTGACTACAGGGCCGGAAGGCGAGGAGGTGTACCACGTCTTCGCCATCAACACGCCGGGGGAGCCTCAGTACTACGACGCTAACCTCCTGATCGAGCGAACGGGCTCCTGGACGATGGAGGTCACGGTCTCCAAGGAAGGGGAGGGCGTGGGCGAGTTCGAGCTAACGCTTGAGGTTTCCGAGGACCAGCCAAATGCCGGACGGCTCGGCACCGCGCTGTGGGCGGGGGTCGTGGCCGTCTTGATCGGCGGAGGCGCGTACATGACATTCATGATCCGGAGATCGCAGCGCCTGCGGGACGAGTCCTAGACGCACGACCGGGCGGGATGCCGATTGCCGCAATTTGAGGCGATGAGCGGCCTCGCATCTGAACATTTATCACACGCAAAATTGACCTAAATTTAGGTTGACCTACTTCTAATACAATGGCTAGCTTTAGTATAGGAAACGTGAAGTAGTAGTCGCCGGTCTAGGAGATGATGCGATGCTGAGAAAAGTTCTGGTGTTGATTGCGGCTGTAGCACTGTTCGCCGTGCCCACTGCGCTGTTTGCGGCGGACAATGAAAAGTCGCTGGTCGTTGTGCTGGTCGACCGCGCAGCGATCCACTCAGGGCACGAGGGCGTGGAGTACGCGAGCTCTTTGCACACACTGACCTCCGCGCTCGACCCCGACAGGAGATACGCGTTCGTCGCCATGGACGAGCCGCTCAACGTAGTAGGGCCCGTGGAGATCACGCAGTGGGAGTACGCGGCTGCTACCGACGAAGTCCAGGCCCTGATCGGAAGCAGGGGCCGGCCGCAGCCCGGCGGGCACCTCGAGGCCCTGGTCGAAGTGCACAACTTCATCGGCTCGCAGATTGGCAACTCCGGTTCGGAGGTCTACTTCCTGTCCGGCGGCGGCGGCGTCAATGACTACGGCAACCTTGCGGACAGGATCAGTCCGGCGCTGAGCCGCTTCCAGGGCAGCGGATGGCCGATCCATACGATAGCGCTGCCCGGTTCTACCGAGGGTGAGCTCGAGTTTCTCGGCGAAGTGTCCAGGATTTCTAACGGACGCGTGTTCCACCTTGGCGCCGTCGGCGGCATCAAGAGCGTGGCCGACCACATACTGAAGGTCGGCTCGGCCGGGACGATGAGCAAGCTCGCCGGAACGACTCTGAGGTCCGGCGACCTGTTGAGCTCCCGTTTGCGCGTGGTCCCAGGGACGCAGCACGTGACGGTGACTATGTTCAAGGAGGCGGACAGCGCGGGCGACCTCCGGGTGGAGACGCCCTCCGGTCTGGAACTGTCCCGCACGGATGCCGACTCCTTCTTGATCGAGGAGTCTCCGCACGTGGTGGTGATGCGGCTGTTCGAGCCTGAGCCAGGGTCCTGGCTAATCGAGACGGTGGGCGTCACGGGACTGGCTTCCCTGTGGCAGAACGCGGAGAACCGCTACACCGTAGGGCACGACACCGGCGACTTTGCGCCCGTGAACGAGAAGATTCTGGTCGTGGCCCACGTCCTGGACAATAACGAGCCCGCGATCGTAGAGGGCACGAAGCTGTTTGCCACGGTGGCGGAGCCGGACGGCACGTCCCGGATATACCAGCTCAACGACGAAGGACTGCTCGGCGACCGCAGGGCTGAGGACGGCTATCACTCGGCCACGATTCCCCAACTGACGCTGATTGGCGACTATGACCTGACGTTGACGATGTCGTGGCCTGAGTACAATCACTCGATCACGACGAGCGCGAGCTTCTCGGTGCAGGCGTTCCCGACGCTGAGGTACGAGCAGGCCGATTCGGTCGAGCTCGCACAGGGCGAACGGACGTTGGTGGGAACTCTGTCCATACACGTGCAGGACGAGCCGTACCCGGTGGCGCAGGACGCGATAACCGTAGTCGCCACGTGGCCGGAAGGCGCGGCGGGTCAGCTCGATGTAGTCTCGAAGGTGGACTTCAAGGACAACACTACCTGGATTTACGACATATACCTGACGCCTTCGGACTTCGGGCAGCACAGGTTCGTGTTCTGGCTACAGACGGGCTACGCAGGCCAGAGCTTTACGCACGGAACCGGGTCGATAGTGTTCCAGCTTGACGATCCGACGATGGTGGAGACGCCCGCGCCGCAGACGCCTACAGCCTCGAGCGACATCCCGTTCTGGCTGACCGCGCTGATGTTCGCGGGGGCAGGAGTGGGCGGAGTCATCCTGCTGGTACTGCTGGTGATACTGGCCTACTGGGTCACACGAACGCAGCCCAAGGGTTGCCTCTTCAACGACCGCAACGAGTTGGTGGTGGACTTCGCCACGCTCAAGAGGCCGTTCATGCTAGCGCTGTTCTCTAAGGACAAGATTGGCGGCGAGGAAATCGAGGGGGTGGCCTCCTTTGACGGAGTGGACTTCGTGTTCTCCAACGAAGGTATGGAGATCGTGCAGAGAAGCAGCCGCACCCTGCTCAGGGTGAACAACCAGCCTCTGGTTGACAGCGCCGAAGTGGCGGACCGGTCCTGGATCGGAGCGCAGGGCAAGCTCTACACGTTCATTTCGTCCGAGAGCACGGTCTTTATGGAGGCCAGCGCCGACTAGGCGCAGCCATTCGCTGACGAGCGTTAAAGAAGGGGCCGCCCGCGTAGAGTGCGGGCGGCCCCTTCTGTCGTGCCGGGCCTGATCGAGAGAGGGGCGCGGCTCGCCCAGGGAATTGGGATGCGAGCTAGCGCTCGGTGATTGTCACCGACTGGATCCTGTCGCCTGGGTCCCTCGCGGTTTGTGGGTCTCGAGGCGAGATTTCCTGGACCGCGCCCATTCCATCTATCACCTTACCGAAGACCGAATGGCAGGACGCTCCCCTCACGGTGCAGTCTTTGGGCGTGCCGTTCGGGTTGAGGCCGTCGAGGAAGCTGGTCTCCGTGAACGTGATGAAGAACTGGCTGCCGTTGGTGCCGCTGCCGTTCCGAATACCGGCGTTGGCCATCGAAAGAATCCCCGAACTGTCGTGGGAGAGGTCGGGGTGGAATTCGTTGTCAAACGTGTATCCGGGACCGCCCGCTCCGGTACCCGAGGGGTCGCCGGCCTGGGCCATGAAGTCCGGTATGACGCGATGGAAAGTGATGCCATCGTAGTAGCCCTGGCGGGCCAGGAAGACGAAGTTGTTCACCGTGACCGGCACCTTGTCCGCAAACAGGTCCACGACGAACTCACTACCGTTTTCCAACTTGAACGTGGCCGTGTAAGACTTGGCCGCGTCAATCTGCATTTCCGGCGGGTTACTCCACTGCAAGGTCTTTTCTCCTTCTTCCTCGGAAGGGTCCTGGGCCGCCGGTGCATCCGGGGCTTCTTCCGGCTCTTGTGCTGCCCGGTCTACCTGAGACTCCGCGGTTGCCGTTGACGTGTCGTCCGACTCGCCGTCACAGGCCATGCACAACAGCGCGGCAAAGGCCGCAAGCAGGAGTATCGCGCCAGTCTTCATGCCCGTTCTCACATTCGTCCTCCGCGTGATCGAGATGCGCCTGCCTATTATAGAATGACCACCGTCATGGAAGGGGAGAGGCAGTTGCCCGTGAACGGGGACGAAATACAGAGCATACTGGGGATATTCGCCCATCCCGACGATGAGACGACCACATCCGGGGGAACGCTCGCGATGTACGCGTCGCGAGGGGCGCGGGTCCAGGTGGTCACGGCAACCCGTGGGGAGCTTGGCACCCTCGGGCAGGACGGCAAGACGTACACACGCGAGGAGCTTCCGGCGGTTCGAGAGGCGGAACTTCGTGCGGTAATGCGTCTGATCGGCGCGCAGGAACCGATCCTGCTCGACTACCGCGACCAGGAACTAGACCTTGCGGACCCGGGCGAGGTCTCAGACCTAATGCTGGCCGCGATGGCGGAGCTGCGCCCCGATGCGGTAATCACGTGGGGGCCCAATGGCATCTCGGGGCACGTGGACCACGTCGCAGTCCACAAGGCGGCTGTCGAGGCGTTTCACCGATACCGGCGCACGGTGGCAAAGTTCCCGTGCCTCTACTACGTTGCGCTGCCCAAGGAGGCCGCGGAGCGATTCGGACTGAGCGTGGACGGCCCGGAGGCCGACCCAACGGTGACGATCGACATAGGCGAGTTTCTGGGCGTGAAGGCGAGGGCTCTGCGCCTGTATCGCTCGCAGCAGGACGCGCATGAGGTGGCCGCACGGGTGGAGGAGGCGCAGTTTACGGTGGAAACGTTTCACCAGGCTTGGCCGGAACGAGGGAAGGACGAGGCCGATACTACGCTCCCGTGAGACGGTGCGGATGGCGGGCGGACTACGGATTGGCGGTCAGCAGTCCAGCACGGAGTAACAGGCGTTCATGATGCTGTCGGCGTCTATCCCGTACTCGCGATAGAGGTCCCGCATGCTGCCGGACTGCCCGTAGTCGGAGACGCCAAGAGGGTATGAGGGCGTGTTCAGGGCCGACCCAAGCCACGCCAGCGAGTGCGGGTGGCCGTCAACGACCGTAACTACGGGCACGTCGTCATTCAGCGGAATGACATCAGTCAAGAAACCTGTGAGCTCACGTTTGATGCCGTCCGAGGCCTTCACAGCTGCCTGATACCGCCGGTACAGTGGGCCGGGACCGGTAACGCTGATCACGTTCGCGTAGACCCCTTCCTCCGACAGGAGCCGGCTGGCCTCGACGGCCTCCGGCACGATTGCCCCCGAGGCCATGATGTGCACGACGTTCTCGCCGGGAGCGTAGCCGGGGCTGCTCCTTCGGTCCACGAGGCGGTAAGCTCCGGACAGGACCTGGCGGCGCAGGGCGTCGCGCCGGGCCGGTTCTGCCGGGACTTTCATGATGCCCTGGTCCACTCTCTTGCTGGTGAGGCGGAGGTACGTGCACTCGGTCCTGTTTCGGACGGCCTCCAGCGCGGACAGCATGACCCACTCAAGCTCCTGCCCAAAGCAGAGGTCGTAGAACGCGAGATCGGGAATTTCGGCGCCGATGCTTGGGGTGATCAGCGACTGGTGAGCGCCGCCTTCGGGCGCAAGCGAGATTCCGGACGGAGTGCCGACGACGATGAACCGCGCTCCCGAGTATACGCTGAACACGAAGGCGTCCAGGCCGCGCCGTACGAACGGGTCGTAGAGAGTGCCTATGGGGAATAGCAGCTCGTCTTCCATTTCGAAGGACAGACCCAACTGGCCCAACATCATGAACAGGTTGTTTTCCGAGATCCCAAGCGCCATGTGGCGACCCCGGGGCGATTCGTCCCACTTGAGCGCCCGGACGATGTCCTCCTCCGGCAACGCCTCGCCGTGGGAGCGCGACCAGACGCCCGCCTTGTTGATCCAACCGCCGAGGTTGGTGGAACTCGCTACGTCGGGGCTTAAAGTGGCGATCCGCTCGGCCACCTGGGGTACGGAGCGCGAGATCTCTGTGAGGATCAGGCCGAATATCTGCTGGGTCGACATTCGACCTCGGTACCCGGAGCCTAATTCAACGGGCACGTGGATATCTGGGGCAACAGGCGGTGTGGATGAGGGCGCGAGCCGCTTCGCCGTGTCCCGGACGAGGGCCGCCGCGGGACCATTGCCTTCGAGCCGCGACCATGCCTCCTCCTCAGGTATGCTGAGCGACTCCCTGAGGCTGTTCATTTGCTCCCTGGACAGGATTACTGAGTGGTTCTGAGGGTCGCCCACGGAGGGGAGCCTCCAGCCCTTCAGGGTGTAGGCGAAGACGACGTGCGGGCCGGTACGGACGGCGGCCCTTGAAAGCGCTTCCCTGAGTGTGGAGAAATCGTGCCCGCCGAGGTTGCCGAGCAGTTCGACCAGTTCATCGTCGCTCCAGCGGTCGATAAGGCGCGCCACGTCTCTGGAGAACGGGCTTGACTTCGGAAGCCACTCACGCACAGCTTCCTTCGGCAGACGAAGCAGGCGCTGGTAGACAGGGTTGGACATGCCGTCTATGGCGTTACGCAGCAGCTCGCCGTTCGGCTCCGCAAAAGCGGCTTCAAGCTTTTTGCCGTACTTGGCGTCGATAACGTTCCAGCCGTTGGCCGCGAACATGTCGCGCCAAGCGCGAACCCTGATACCGGGAATAACCCTGTCCAAGCTTTGGCGGTTGAGGTCCACGATCCAAAGGAGATTGGGAACGTCTTCCATGACCGGCTCGGCGATCGCCTCCCAAACGGAGCCTTCGTCCAGTTCGGCATCGCCCAGGAGGCTGATGTAACGTGACGGAGCGGTCACCGGTCCGTTGCCGCTTCTGTCCCGGAGGTACTCGGCGACAAGCGCCGCGAAGTTGGTGGCCACGGGGGCGAGGCCGACGGAACCGCTGGAGAAGTCAACAGGATCGGGGTCCTTGGTGCGGCTGGGGTAAGCCTGGAGGCCGTGGAACTCGCGCAGCGTCTTGAGATGGTGCGGCTCGAGGTTGCCGAGGAGGTACTGTACAGCGTGAAATGCAGGGGAGGCGTGCGGCTTGACTGACAGCCTGTCACCAGCCTCCATAAAATCGAAGTAGAGCGACGTCAATACAGTCACGACGGAGGCAGTGGAGGCCTGGTGACCACCTACCTTAATGCCGTCTGTGTTGGGCCGGACGTTGTTGGCGTAGTCCACGATCTGCATGGATAGCCAGAGCACGCGGTCCTGTACTTCGGAAAGAGCCCGGTCCCTCACCAGTTGAGCTTCGACGGGCGTGCCTGCCACGGTCGTCATGCCACCGGCCGCGCTGAAGTTTCGGTCGCCAAGCAGTGCCGGCGGCGCAGACAGGCTGCTGAATTCGCTCTGAACGACGCGCTGGGCACGAGACTGGTCATTTTTCTCAAAACTGAAGCCGAGAACTCGAGCCGGACTTTCATCGCAAGTATCCCGACAGCCAGGAGAGGCCGTCTGCAGTTGCCCCGGAGGGAACGTACTCCGCACTGACCCAGCCATCGTAGCCTAGTTTGTCCAGATGATCGAACAGAAAGGGGTAGTTGATCTCGCCGGTGCCGGGCTCGTGACGCCCCGGGTTATCGGCAATCTGAATGTGCCGGACTATGTCCAGGTTGTCTTCAATGGTCCGGGCCAGGTCGCCCTCCATGATCTGCATGTGATAAACGTCGTACTGGAAGGCAATGTTCGCTGAGTGAACTTCATCAATGATTCTGCGCGCGTCGGTTGAGGTGTTCAGAAAGAAGCCTGGAATGTCCCGGTTATTGATCGCCTCAATCAGCAGGAGGACTCCCTCAGTTTCCAGCCGGTCCGCCGCGTACCGCAGGTTCTCAACGAACGTGTCGTGCAGGAGCGCGCTATCAATGCCATCGGGAGCGATTCCCGCCAGACAGTTGACCTGGCGGCAACCGAGGGCGTTAGCGTACAGCGCAGCTTGATCGATGCCGGCACGGAACTCCGCCGATCTGTCAGGCAGGCAGGCGATGCCCCGCTCGCCCGCGTCCCAGTTACCGGCGGGGAGATTGAACAGAACTTGCCGCAGCCCGTTGGCCTTCAGTAGCTCGACAAGTGTGGCAGGCTCGTGTTCGTAGGGAGAGACGTACTCGACTCCCGAGAACCCCGCGTGCCGGGCGGCCTCGAAACGGTCCAAGAAGCCGACCTCGTTGAACATCATGCTTAGGTTTGCTGCGAACCTGGGCATAGCGGTTGTGTCCTGATCCTCTCAAAGGCGACTCTTGTTCAGAGAGTGATTGAAAAGAGCGGGCGCTGAAACAAGCGCCCGCTCGCTGACTGCTAAGCTGCGTCCTGGCCCAACACGGACTCGAGAACCAGGCGGGTCACCACGTACGGGTCCATGTTGGCGTTGGGCCGACGGTCCTCAATGTATCCTTTGCCGTCTCGGGCTACCTGCCAAGGTATGCGTACAGATGCACCACGGTCCGAGACGCCATACTTGAACTCGGCGTAAGAGGCCGTCTCGTGGAGGCCAGTGAGCCTCTCTTCGATCGCGTGGCCGTAGTTCGCGATGTGCAGGTCGTGCCTTCTTCCAAGGGCCTCGGCCGCTTCGATGCATGCATCGAAGCTTTCTCTCATCTCCTTGGTTGAGAAGTTCGTGTGCGCCCCGGCCCCGTTCCAGTCGCCGCGCATCGGCTTGGGGTCAAGAGTCGCGTTCACTTTATGGTCTTCTCCAATACGGTAGAGCAGCCATCTGGCTACCCACAGTTGGTCCGCGACTTCGGGAGTGTCGATTGGGCCTATCTGGAACTCCCACTGGGCAGGCATGACCTCCGCGTTGATGCCAGAGATCATCAGCCCGGCTGCCAGGCAAGCCACCATGTGCTCCTCTACGAGCGGCCTTCCGAAGACCTCATCAGATCCTACGCCGCAGTAGTAGCCACCCTGCGGAGCGGGGAAGCCGTCTCTCGGCCATCCAAGCGGCTGCGTGGGACCTGTGAACAACGTGTATTCCTGCTCGATCCCGAAGATCATCTCGTGTTCCGTGTGCTTCCCCGCTATTTCGGCGCAGGCCGCGCGAGTGTTTGATGGGTGCGGTGAGAGGTCGGTCTTCAAGACTTCACACATCGCTATTTTGGCGTTGCCCTTGCGTATTGGGTCCGGGCATGTGTATACGGCCCTCAGGACGCAGTCCGAGTCTTCCCCGGGCGCCTGGTTTGTGCTCGAGCCGTCGAAGCCCCAGAGAGGTGGCTCCTCACCGACCGGCACGATCTTAGTCTTGGACCTTAGCTTGGCTGTAGGTTCCGTTCCATCGATCCACAAGTACTCGACGATGCGAGATTCCATCCCAGTCTCCAGAGTGTGTAGATTTCACCGCGTGAATGACTCTGGGCGCAAGGGCCTCAAAGCAGGTACGAATGTACCAAATCGACTGCGCTGCGTAAATGTTAGCAGGGGTTCCAGCCATTCCGTGCTACGCACCCTGCTGTACACTACGCTTGGCCGTAACCAGAAAGAATGGAGATGACGGATGAGTCTCGATCTACGCCCGGGCGGACCCTTTCCAGATCTCGAATTGCCCGACCACCGCGGCAGGTGCGCCAAGCTCTCTGAGCTGACGGCGGCTACGACGATGGACCAAGTGATGGGATTCGACGATGGCTATCCGCTTGTGGTCGTGTTCTACCGCGGGTTCTACTGACCAAGGGACGGGGCGCAGTTGCGCCAGTTGGTGCGCTACCAAGAGGAGCTATCCGTCAACTATTGCCGTCTCGTTTGCGTCAGCGTTGACGAGCCCAAGGTTTGCGGGGCATTCAGGTATGGACTGGGAGCGTCGTTCCCGTTTCTGAGCGACGAGACGAGGGAGGTGATAGATCTTCTAGGAATCAGGGATCAAACGGAAGGGGAGTACCCTGGCTGCGCGATTCCCATGACGTACGTGCTCTCTCCCGACCTGACGGTCTACAAGATCTACGACGGCTGGTTCTTCGTGGGCCGCCCAACGCTCGAGGAACTGCGCATGGACCTGCGTGAACTTATGTCCCGCCGTTCCAACTATGCATATGACGAGTACAACCGATCCGACGTCAAGGCCGTGCGTGTGCCGGCGGAGAGATGGCTCGAGACGCCATCCGCCAGCGGGCACAGGTTCAAGGGTGTGGTCCAGTGGTTCAGCTTGGATGACGGTTATGGTGTGATCGAGCAGACGGACGGGAAGCTGGTGTTCATGCACTTTACCGGCATCCCAGGTGAGGGATACCGCACGGTTGATCCCGGCGCAGTTGTGGAATACGAACGGGTAGAGTCTCCGACAGGCGTTCCCTGCGCCGTGAACATTAAGGTGCTGGAGAGCGGCACCGAGTGGGGGCCAGGTTCGCTGAAGTCGGGCATCATCTCCGGGCTCAACCTCTAGCCGCGAACATCCGCTAGCGGCTGGAGCCGCGCCTGCTACTGGATGTCTCGTACATCCTTCCTGGCTGCGCTGACCGCGAGGATGAAGGTTATCAGGAGAGTTGCCAGGATGCCGATCGCCACGCGTCCGCCTAACCAGTCGATGAGCACCGCGAACGGCAATGCACCCAGTGGGATGAGGCCCCAGGTAAGGGAAAAGATGCTCATGACGCGACCTCGGAATCGGTCGTCCGTGTTTTCCATCACCAACGCCTGGTTCAGGGACCATCGGCCCGACTCACCCAATCCGACTGGAATCATTAAGGCAACGGCGGCGTAATAGTTTGGGAAGACTCCTATCATCAGGAGACCCACTCCTGACAACAGTGCGCTGACCAGGAGCATGATGCCCCTCATCTTGCGTCCGATGGCCGCTATCGCTAGCGAACCTCCGAGTGAGCCCGCACCTACGACGGACACCAGCAGTCCCATCGCCTCCGGCCCTCTTCCGTAAACGTCCACGATGTACACCGGGACCATCAACCAGAACGGCTCAGAAAGTATGGTGCTGATCACGCCAATCGAGACCAAAATTAAGACGAGGCGATTGGTGCGGAGGAAGGTCAACCCTTCCTTGATATCTGAGCCTAAGGCTCCCTTGCGTCCCGTGCCAGCGCCGGTACGCTTCACGAAGGCTGTGAACAGAAGAGATCCCACGCCCATTGCTGTGATGACGTAGTAGACGACGTCAGGACCCGCCAAGGCGTACAGACCGCCAGCGATCGCAGGCGCCAGCAGTATCGTCGCACTCATGGCGGCGCCGTTGAGCGCCATGGCATTCGTCAACTGCTCGGCGGGCACGATCTGGCCGATCATGGCCTGACGAGCCGGCATTTGAAAGGCTGACACACCTCCCTGAATCGCCGAAGCGGCGAGCAGGTAGGGCCAGGAAATGATGCCGGTTGTAATCGCAACGCCGATGAGCAGGGAGGTGAGTATCGAGATTACAAGGCACGTCTGGATGATCAGCTTTCTCTCCAGGCGGTCGGCTATTGCTCCTCCGTGCAGAGAGAAGGTGAGGATGGTGAGCGACGATCCGACGTTGACGACGCCCAGCAAGGTAGCGGAATTGGTAATGTCGTAAGCAAGATAGCCGCGCACTACGAACTGCATGTTCATGGCGCACATCCAAGCGACCATACCCAGCCAGAGCAACAGGAACTGGCGGTTGGCCAACGACTCGAACATGCGCGGCCAGCCTCCGCCTCGGGACGGAGGAAGGACAGCCTTCTGCCCAGGCGTCGTTGCGGGGGCGGCTTCCTGGCTCATGGCCTGAGAAGGTTAACTTTGTACTGAGGCATTCGCCAAGTTGTTTCCTGACAACTCCATGCGTGCACCCCTGGCAATTGTTCGCGGTCGAAAGGCCGGCAAACCCTGCATACGAAGCCGGAGGCGCCGCAAGCTTTCTTGCCCAAGCCAGGACGTGCGCACTTCGTGCGAAATGCGGTGGCACTGCGGCTAGACGCCTTCGAAGAAGCGCCTGGGGTTGTGGACCATCATCTGGTCAATCGCGCTCTCAGGAACGCCCATTTCGCGGAGCCTGGGCAGGACCTTGCGTGTGATGAACAGGTAGCCGTCGGGATTGTAGTCGCTGTCCGCGTCCCTGGAGGCGCGAGGGCCTATCAGGATTTCAACCGACCAGTCGTGGCCGAGCATCACGCGGTCCGCGTGTCCCATGTCTATCAGGCGCTTCAATGTCTCTGTGCGTCCAAGCCAGCCTGGCGTATCGGCTGATTCTGTGCCCGGGAACCGGTCCAGACCGATCCAAGCGCCCGTTCCGGCGATGGCTGCGTGGTATTCGAGGTCGGTCGTGTCGTTGCTGTGACCAACGTAGACGCGGTTGAGGTCTACGCCCTCGTCCGCGAAGATGCGGAGTTGCTGTTCGCCAACGCGCTCCGGCGCCCAAGCGTGGGTTGAGATGGGAACTCCGGTTGCTCGGTGGGCCCTGGCCGCCGAGCGGAGTATGACTTCGCCTGCCTCGGAGACGCCTCCGCGGTCGTTGGCAACCTTGATTATGCCGGCCTTCATTCCGGTGCCCTCGATGCCGTCTTCGATCTCCCTGATGTACAGGCGGGCAACTTCGTCCGGGCTTGCGTTCCAGAATGACCTGGGGATGTCCAGCCAGGTGCCGGTGGCGCAAATGATGTTGACTCCCGAGGCCTCTGAGACTGTCTCGAGAAGCCTTACGTCGCGGCCCAGATCGAGCGTCGTGACGTCGACTATGGTGGCGATGCCAGCCTCGCGCGCCTCCTTGAGATCCTCGATCGCCCGTCGAACTGTGCCTTCCCGGTCTATGAACTCGGGGTACACGTGTTGAATACCGGCCGACGTGACCAGGACGTGCTCGTGCGAGAGGGTGAATCCCAGCGAACCGGTACTTAACGGGCCTAGTACGGTGTTCACGAAACTCATCGCGCCTCCTCAGGTGGATGCACGAGGGCCTGCTTCACGCGCAGTCGATCAGCAATGCAGCAAACGGAATGCGACGACAAGGGCGCCCGATGCTACGAAGTGCAGCATGTAGGCAGCAACCGGCCGGCGCGCGCGCCACTCTACCCAAACAAAACCCGACCCTCCCCCGAGCCGGAACGCTCGGGGGAGGAGGAGGCTGTTTCCAAATTGATACTGGAGTTTTAGAACCGCTGCCTGTCGTATCGGCCGCCGCCGCCACCACCGCCACCAAACCCGCCGCCGCCGCCGCCAAACCCACCGCCGCCGCCAGACCCACCGCGGTCGCGGTCGTCCTGGCGCCGGGGCCTTGCCTCGTTCACCTTGAGGACGCGGCCCATGTACTCCTTGCCGTCCAGTTCGCGAACGGCGGTCTCCGCCTGCGAGGAGTCAGGCATTTCAACGAAGCCGAAGCCCCTGGGCCTTCCCGTGTACCTGTCTATCAGAACGTCAACGGACGATACTTCGCCATGTGTCTCAAAGTGAGTCCTGAGCTGTTCGTCAGTTACTTCGTATGGCAGATTCCCAACATAAATGCGCATTCGGCGCTCCTACGAGAATAATTCTCACAGACCCAGTCTGCTTCGAACACCGGGGCAACTTGAAGGGTCTTCCACTTGCGTTAGGCGCAGTCATTTGAGGTCCAAGAGTCGGCACAAGGATACCACGCGTTAGCATGGGAAACCAATAGTAGGCGCGCGGCTGTTCATATCGGTGTCAATCGGAGCCGTTGCAGACGGCACCGCGCTTCTTCTCTGTTGCCGTGGTGGGGCATGCGTGATCCTGCCCATTGCCTGGAAGCGGGGCCGGTGCAGTCCTCCCGGCCGTCCGGCCGCGGTGCGGGAGCGTTGGATGCCGTGGCAGCTTTGCCGAGGCCAAGAAAACGTCACATGCCGTAACATTTCGTCACATGTCATAGCTGAGGCGATGGCGTGGGTGTTACAAGAATGAACGTGTTTTGAACCTGATTGATGAAAAATGGTTACAAAAAAGTGCCGTTTTGGTGACAGTCCTGATACAGGGGTGCGGGCGCTGCGGCGGAGCGCATAAGGCTCTCTCTTTCTATGGGTGCGGTCCACAGAAATGTCCATGTGACTATATTAGCACGCGTGTTCCCTGAAGGCAAGGGCCGAAAGCAGTGGTGAGTTAGTGGTCTTGGCGCCTACTGCGGCGCTCAAGCGCCTGGATGCAAGATCGTTGAGTCTCTTGATGGCCGTATGGCAACGGACGAAAGAGGAGGCTCTGAGTGTATGGATGGGGAAGCTGCGACTGTTACGGGCGCAAGGTAGCGTGAAGTAGGGAGGTCTTAGTTCTCTGGGCTGCGCTCGAGATGACAGTTCGAGGGGCAGTAATGCGTTGTAAGGTGCGATAGAGAGGACTATGGCGACTCAGATGACGGTCTGCTGATGAAAAGCGAGTTCCATGCGCCGTCCTGCCTACTGTATGCGCTAGCGACGAGTATCGAGGCGGACTCGCCGCCAGGTCGAGTCGCCTCGTCACGGTACGAGAGGACCGCGGCGTCAGGCGCAAGGGTCACAAGGCGAGCGTCTTCGATGCGCCAGGAGGCTCCCGACGCATCGCCGGGGCTACCGTTGACCGTCTGTACGCAGGCGTTCTTGTCGAGCACGCCAGTCTCGGCGAATACGAGCAGGGCGTCGTCGGTCAGGTTCCTCTCGTAAGCAGTCGGAGTAGCAATGTAATACTGGCCTATGTCGCCGGCGTCCCACAATTGGTACCACACAGGCGAAACGCATCTCTCATCTATCATGCTCCGATCTGCAATCCATAGCTTACCGGCTTCGCCATAACAAGGCCTGGCAAAGTTCTGAGTCATCACCGACAGGTACAATTTGCATCTCTCATTGCTCACGCTGCGGCGTTCCCGTTGAGGGGAAAAGCATCCGGAAAATTTGACATCCTCGGCGTAGATCGAACCGTCACATCCCAGTTCCCGCACTTGCTTATCGATGGCATCTGCCTAGACTTTAACCTCGCCAGCCAGCGGAATTGCGTCCGGGTACTGCCCGAACTGTTTGACCAGTTGCCTACGGAAGGCTGTTCGGTCTGCTGAGAAACTCTCGTCTGCCAGTACAGAGCCGCCCAAGTGCTGCCTTTGCCCAGCAGCGATACACATTGGTCACCCTCCGAGCATTCGGTGACTAGGGTGATGGTTACGTACGCGCACGTCCTTATCCGACGGCACGCCGCCTTTTGACTGATGGGGCGCGCCGGCATGAGGAGCAGATGTCTGCGTGGACAACGACGCAGGACGGGAAGCCCTATCACCGCTGTTTGATGTCTCGCCGCTGGAACAGAACAAACGACAGGCCAAGCAACACGATGGAAAGCGCGGCCAACACAGCGGCGTCACCCCAGTCCATGCCGTTGATGAGCGGGTCGCTGCCCAAGTAGTAGTGGAACGGCGACAGCCATGCAATGACCCCAAGGCCACCGCTGACGTTTGCCAACGAAGTCAACAAGTGCAAGACAAGCGCCCCACCCGCAGCGCCGAGAATCGCGACGCCGGTGCGCCCCATGCCCGCGCTGAGGGCCAGCGCAAGGGTCCCGAAAGCCAACCCCACCAGCACCTGGAGCGCTGCGGTGGCTGCGACATTGCCGATGTCCATCCCGAGGTCGCCGAGCACGGACCCGAGAGCCACGCCCGCGAAGGTCGCAACACCGACTATGATGCCGAAAAGGACCATAGGCACGGCCTTTTCAAGCACAATTCTATGTCGGCTGATTGGGTTGGCAAGCAGCAGCCCCATCGTTCGGCGCGATTCCTCCCCAGCGAGGGCCCCCGCACCCATGACGGCGGTCACCAGGATGACCGAGAGGGGGGCCATCAAGCCGAACGTCTCAAGGGTGTACCACCCTTCCGGGGTGCTCATGTCACCTCCACCGAAGAGAGCGATTAATTCTTCCGGGAAGTTCTCAAAGGAGGACAACGTCTCTTCTGGAAGGGATGCATACATCGGGCCCAACATCACACCCATCACCAGAAACATCGCTGCAGACGTGACCAGGAGAAGGACCTGATAATCCGACGAGGTCTTGACCCTTATGGATGAGACCCTCGCCGAGCCAGCAAGACGCCCGACCAACCTGTTTAGGTGTGGGTTGCTTCGGATCCTGTCCAGCAAAGTCTTGCCAGCAGACTGGCCCTTCAGGTCTCGGCGATTGAATCCAATGACAGCCGCAATCAAAAACAGGACTGATCCGAAAATCAGCACAGCCAGGTGAACCCAGGCAATGCCGTTGTAAACGGGGGCGCTGCCATCGAAGTAGTACCAGGGAAGGGCCATACGCAGGTCCTCCAGTCCCTCGATAAGGGGCAACAGGCCGACCGAAAAGAAGGACAGCACAAGGACGGCGGATGTCCCGCCCGTCGCCGTGTCACGGTTGCCGGTCACGGCTCCAATGGCCATGGCCAGCATCCCGTAGAAGACGGCGTTGAAGAATAGGTGAAGCGCCAAAGCCTCGACCTCCAGACCGCCGATCTCTATGCCCAGCAACCCAGCCATGGGATGGACGGGAAGCCACATGACAAAGACCGTCAGGGCCGTGAGCAGCACGAGGGCTGCAGCCTTGGACAGCAGGACGTGTGTACGGCTCTTGGGATTGACGAGGAGAATGCCCATTGTGCCGTTCCTCTCCTCGCCGGCAATGGACGCCGCGCCCATCACGAGGCTCATTACTGCAACGACAACGGCGCCGAACGACCCAAAGACATAGCCTACGGCCAGCCCACCTACGTCGACATTGTCACTGATGCCAAGCAGCGACCGAAACGCTTCGGGCAATTCGCTGTAGACGGTAAGATCGATTTCACGGTAAGTGAACATCCCGAAGAGCAGGAGCAGCGTCAGGCTAGCGGCAGCGATCGCCCACCCCAACCACCGGTCCCATGCCGTCTTGAGGAAGATGTTGGCAAACGCCACCGTTAGTCCTCCTTGTCGCTCTTGTAGTACGTGAGGAATATCTCTTCCAGGTCGGCCTCGCTGGTCTTGATGTCCGCAACGCCGTAGCGGTCGGTCGCCGCCTTCAGGAGCTCTCCCATGTCCCCGCCGAAGGACATCTCGACGTGTTTGTCGCTGGCAATGACGTTGCGGACTCCCGGGACCACTGCAAACACTGCGGCGTCTGCTGGGGAATCCAACACAAACTCCACCTGGCGCATCGCCTTCGACCGCAGGTCTGCAACCGACTCGACAGTTATGAGAAAGCCGTCGCGGATGATGCCGACTCGGTCAGCCACCCGCTGGACCTCAGAGAGCGTATGGCTGGACAGGAAGACGGTGCGCCCCTCTGCCGTGACCTCGCTCACCATTCTCTGAAACTCCCGTTGCATCAACGGATCGAGTCCCGAGGTAGGTTCGTCCATGATCAGCAGGTCCGGCCGGTTCATGAAGGCCTGAATAACGCCAACCTTCTGCCGGTTGCCCGTTGATAGGTCTCCCACCTTTCTGGACAGGTCCGAATCAAGGCGTTCAGCAAGCTCGTCGACATAGGACCAGTCGACCCCGCCACGCATGTTCGCGAAGTACTCCAAGGTGTCGCGGCCCGTAAGGTTCGGGTACAGCGCCAAGTCTCCCGGGATATACCCGATGTGCCTTCGAATGGCCACAGCATCCCTGTGCGTAGCAAGGCCCAGGATTGTCGCGGCGCCGGCGGTGGGTCTGATTTCGTCGAGCAACGTTCTAATGGTCGTCGACTTCCCGGCGCCGTTGGGGCCAAGGAAACCGAAGACATCGCCTTCCTGGACTTCCAGGTTAAGGTCCTCAATGCCGCGTTTCTTGCCGTAGTACTTGGTCAATCCACTCGTGTGAATGGCCGCCCCTGCTGCACCCTTGATCGCTCCAGCTTCGGTCTCCGCCTCTGTTACCATGTGGCTGCCTCCCTGCAAATCAATAGTCTTGTTGGTCCAATGCAGCGTGTTCTCCTCAATCGCGAGCACCTTCTATCGTGCCGACACCCGGGACGGCAACGGCGTCATCGTTGGCCGCCTCCAGATGATCGGCTCCCCGGTCAAGTATTTCCAGCGCCCGAGCGACCACTTCGAGCTCGGCAATTGATAAGACCATCGTAAGCTTCCCAACGGCTACAAAGTTGCTGCGTGCCAGTGCTTCAACAGCCTTTCGTCCCTCATTGGTCAGACAAGCCAGAGCGACTCGTCTGTCATTGGGGTCGGGAACTCGCTCTACCAAACCCTTCTTGACCAACCACTCGACCATGTTTGAGGCGTTAGGAAGGGCCATGCCGTGGGTCTGGGAAACGTCTGTGATCCTCTTTGGGCCGCGAACCAGGAAGTACAGGATCCGAATCTGCGGAAGAGTCAGGTCAGTCTCCATGACAAAGTCTTCGGGTTCCGGTTGGTGAACGTCATGCGTGCTGCCGGCCCCATCGCCATCTGCTGTTTAGAATCGTTCAATGGATTGGCAGAGCCTCGAGCTCTGGACTCCGAGGACTCGCCGAACATAAGCGAAACTGGCGACCCGCTCCCTAGATCAAGACTTCCCAGCGAAAAGTTCGCAGTACAGGACACGCTAGCCCACTCTCGTGAAACCGCCGTCGGCGGTGACGCTGGCGCGGAAGTAGCCGTGTTCGAGTTTCTTCAGAGTCTCTTTAAGGTCCATGGCCTGCCTCCCAGTGTGACGCTCACGAAAGTGCTTAAGGAGTGGAGTATCAGACGCCGAGCGAGCCGGAAGCGTACTCGACGTTGCCGCCGATGACAGTGGCCGCGACTTCTATTGCACCGATCTCAGCAGGCGGCGTCTCGAACGGGTCATGCTCCAGTATGACCAGATCGCCAAGCTTGCCGACTTCCAACGTGCCCTTAGACCCCTCTTCGAAGGCTGCAAAGGCGCCGTTGACTGTAACAGCGCGGAGAGCCTCTTCAATCGAGACGCGTTCAGGAGGGTTCAGCACCTGTCCGGAGCTGGTGACCCTTGCGGTTGCGCACTGCACGTTGAACAGAGGGCTGACAGGCGTGACCGGACAGTCGGAGTGAAGCAGCGGCCGGAGTCCCGCACGGCATGCCGAGCCGACCGGATCCAGGCTGCGCACCCGGTCAGGTCCGAGGAACCGGTCCTTGTGCCTGTCGCCCCAGTAGAAGACGTGGTTCGCGAAGTAGTCAGGGATAACACCCAGCCTCGCCATCCTCTCAATGTGTTCGGGATGGCAAACCTGGCAGTGTTCGATGCGGAAACGACGGCCGGAGCCGGGCGTTGCGCCCAAAGCACGCTCGTAAGCGTCCAGGACGGCATCTATTGCGGCGTCGCCGTTAGCGTGCGTGGCGATCTGGTATCCCTCTCGATGCAGCGTGTTTACGATTTCGATTAGCTCATCCTGCTCGTAGATAAGCCAGCCGCGCTGTGTCTTGTCGCAGTGGTATGGTTCCCTGAGCGCGGCAGTGATGCCCTGGATGGAGCCGTCGGAGATCAGCTTGCAGCCGGCGACGCGCAGGCGGCCGTCCACGTCCCCGGTCCGAAGCTCGAAGCCGGTGTCCTGCAGCAGGTCCCAGCCGAGGTACATGTTGACGCGCAGCTTGAGGCGACCATCTTGTTGGGCGCTCCTGTACGCCTCAAGTACGGGCGCGCCGACGTAGGCGTCGTGCGTGGTGGTGACTCCCTGGCGCAGGTACTCGTGCTGGGCCGAGCGGAAGGCCTTTCGAAGCTCTTCTTCTCCGTGTTCCGGGATGCGGCTGTAAATGAAGTCCTGAGCAGTCTCGTAGAACATGCCGTCGGGCTCCGACGTGCCGGGAAGGCGGCCGATACGCCCGCCGGGCGGGTCGAGGGTGCCGGCGTCGACGCCCGCGACTTCCAGCGCCCTGCCGTTAACGCACATCATGTGGCCGGAGTTGTGCACCAGCGCTATCGGGTGATCGGTCGACACGCGGTCGAGGTCGTGGCGCGTCGGGTGGCGCATTTCAATGACGCCGGTGTCGTCGTAGCGAGTGCCGCGCACCCAGTTACCCGGCGGGGTGGCGTTGGCCCGCTCCCGCAGCCGGTCCACGATGTCTTCGATGCTGCGGTTGGGCGGCGTCCGGGCGTCGACCTCCAGCGTGGAGCCAGCGAAACTGACCATGTGGTTGTGAGGCTCGATGAAGCCGGGAAGGACCCTTCGGCCTGCCGCGTCAATCAACGTAGTTCGAGAGTCACGGAAGGCTGATGCGTCCGCGTTCGAGCCGACGGCCGCAATGACGCCATCCCTAACCGCCAGCGCCTCTGCGATCGGGTTGGCGGCGTCCATTGTTGATATGAGTGCGTTGACGACTACGAGATCCATGAGGTGCCTCCGGGGTTGGCGTCAGGATTCGCGGGTATTTTCGCACTATTCTGCGGGGGACAGGTGTCCGGCGAAGGGCGGACCTACCCCATCTCAATCCCTCGAGGGATTCGGGACAGGTACTTTCCCAGCAGACTGGGGAAGAGGCAGGAGGCGCCACCCTGGCCACCCCTAGACACCCGCCCTCGCGGGTGTGACGGCAAGAGTTCGATAGGCGATGCTCGGTCACAACGTGGACCTCTGAGCCGCCCAATCCGGTCCTGCACGTGTTCGAAAGGCTCAGGGCGAACGGATTTGCTAGCAGTTACACAAAGGTCTCCGCATGTAAGGAACGCGATCTATTCTCTAACTATTCGACGGGAGGGGGTGGAGAGTCTACTGGAGGAGAGAAGGCAGGTATTGAACCTGCCGCTACAGCAAACAGGGCGGGAAATGCGCGATCTCGCCCCATCTCAATCCCTCGAGGGACTCGGGACAGGTACTTTCCCAACAGACTGGGGAAGAGGCAGGAGGCGCCACCCTGGCCACCCCTGGACACCCGCCTTCGCGGGTGTGACGGCAAGAGTTCGATAGGCGATGCTCGGTCACAACGTGGACCTCTGAGCCGTCCAATCCGTTCCTACACGTGTTCGAAAGGCTCAGGGCGAACGGATTTGCTAGCAGTTACGTAAAGGTCTCCGCATGTGTTGAACGCGAGCTATTCTCTCAATACTCGACGGGAAGGTCCGTCAATTCATAGACCGCCGCATGGGGAAAGCGGTTTGAAATTCGACTCTATGCTAGGCGAGCACTGTTTTCCTGAATGTGGGGATCCAGGCGAGAGAGGGTATAGGACTACTGCGGTTGTAGGGTGCGGGCGAGGAAGGAGGCGATGACGTCGGCGAGTTCTCCTGGCTTGTGATAGCCGATGTCGTGGATGGTCTCCGGTATCCAGCGGACCTTAACGTCAGGAATGGCGTTTGAGGCATCGTCCACCAATTGCCGACGCATCCGGGCAAACCTGGAGTCGCGGCGGTCTTCCGTGGGTCCGGCGGGCACGAGCAGAGACGGCACAGATACGCGGGGCCATGTTACTGAGGCGGGATGGTCCCACATGGCACGCAGCACCTGGGCATGGTTTTCCGGTCGTAGGATGTCGCGTATCAGGCCGTCTTCACCTTCTACGACCATGGTCTGGACGATCCACTCAACTTCGGGGCTCCAGCAGACGGTAAGCTGACCCCTCATGCGTTCCAGGAACTGGGCACGTGTGCCGGATACGTCGCGAGGGGAGAGACGCGCGCTGAACTCCTCCCAGGTTGTGCCGCCACGAAAGCCGCGACCGAAAAAGCCTCCGTCGACCATGACTAGCGCCGCGACGCGGTCCGGGTGCAGGGCGGCGGTGTTCAACGCGACGTTGGCGCCCCAGGAGTGGCCGACGACGGGCACTTTTCGCAAACCTAGATGGTCTAGCAGGGCAATAGCGTCGGATGCGAGTGTGGGCCAGTCGTAGCCGCTTTCGGCCTGGGCGGACTGTCCGTGGCCCCGCTGGTCCGGAGCGATTACCCGGAAACGAGCGCGGAGCAGAGGCGCGACGAGGTCGTACCAGTGGGCTGAGGACGCGAGGCCGTGCAGGGCGAGGATGGGTGGGCCATCGCCGCCCCAGTCCAGGTAGCGGAACGGGAGGTCGGATACGGTTGCCCAGGCGACGGTGGGTGGGGTGTGTTTCATCTGCGGGCCGTGTGGTGGAGGCATGGCAAGAGAAGATAACAGGAACTGGATTATGGAGTCACCGGCGACGATTGTCGAAGTTTCCTCATAGGCTCGTTCTCGAAGCGAGGAAGTCTCCCCACGGCTCTCAGCAAGTGGACGAATCCCATTGGTGCTAGGTCGTCCCGCAGCCTTCGTTGACAAACACTGCAAGTTCTGAGAATCGGAGGGCAATATGGGCCGGAGGGAGCGAGGTTGGGCATGTCCGGCAAGAAGATGAGCAGGTCTGCGCTCCTATGCGCGGCGGCAATGGTAATGCTGACCGGTGTGGCGGTCTCTCTCCTTCTAGTGGCCTCCAGGGAGCCGGTCAATCCGGACGACTTGTGTGCACAATATGCAGGTAGTACTTGCAAGTTGTGCACGACAATAGTAGCTTGTCAGATATGATCAAGCGAGAGATCACCGGCCGTTTGACGCAATTGTTCGGGCAATACCCGTTCGTGACCGTGACTGGGCCACGGCAGTCCGGCAAGACAACCCTCTGTCGTACGACCTTCCCGAATCTGGAGTACGTCAACTTGGAAGCGCCAGATCTGAGGGAATTCGCAGAGTCCGACCCTCGTGGCTTTCTTTCGCGATTCAGAGACGGCGTCATCATTGATGAGATCCAGCATGTTCCGGCGCTTCTCTCCTATCTCCAGGTCCTTGCAGACGAAAGAGGCCGAAACAGCCTCTTCGTGCTCACAGGCAGCGAGGAGTTCAGGATCTCCCATGCGATCAGCCAGTCTCTCGCCGGACGTACGGCACTGCTCCGCCTGTTGCCATTCTCTCTCAAGGAGCGGCATTGCATGGGCGCAGCCGGCACTATAGACGACACCATCTACTCTGGCTTTTATCCTCGGATTCTGGACCAGAGACTGGAGCCACGTCAGTCGCTCGGCGACTATTACGAGACCTATGTCGAGCGTGACGTGCGTCAGCTGGGCGAGATACGCAACCTGTCGAGTTTCAGGCGGTTTGTACGCCTGTGCGCAGGGCGGGTAGCGCAGTTGATCAACCTCAGCTCGCTAGGATCGGATGCCGGCGTATCACACACAACTGCACGACAGTGGCTAACGGTACTGGAGACGAGCTACATCGTGTTTCAACTACCCCCATTTTTCGCAAATATCCGAAAGCGGTTGGTGAAGGCTCCCAAGCTCTATTTCTACGACGTGGGGCTGGCCAGCTACCTTATCGGCATCGAAAACGCGGGGCAGGTCACCACTCACCCTCTCCGTGGAGCTCTCTTCGAGAACCTCGTAGTATCGGAAGCGCTCAAGTACCGCTTCAATCGTGGGCGCGAGTTCAATCTTTCCTTTTTCCGAGACTCTAGAGGACTAGAGTGCGACCTTTTCTACGAGACAGGCCGTGGCATCCACGCTATCGAGATCAAGTCTGGCGCGACGGTCTCCTCGGACTTCTTCGCCTCACTCAACCGCGTTGCAGGGTTGGTTCAGGCAGTATCGGCCAAGACCGTAGTGTACGGTGGAGCAGAGCGTCAATCTCGGACAGATTGCGAGGTTGTGCCGGTTGCCGACCTGGCGGGCGTGCTTGAACGATTTGAGTTGAATCAAGAGATATCTGCCTCCGTCAATGAAAGAAAGTGGCCTGCGCCGGACGAATCCGATGTCAATGTACTGGACGATGTCTATCGAACCTACCTCCGTCCGACACTTGACGGCTTGGACTCCATGTTCGCTCCGATGACGAGCCTCTTTCACACTTCGCACCAGATTTCATACGTCGCAGTTGGCAATAGCGAGTCAAACTCTAGTGGGTTCTTCATGACCGAGAGATGGGAGCGCACTAAGAGCAAATACATTGTTGGCCAGGGATTCAAGCTTGGAAGTGACCGACTGCTGAAATTATGGCATGAATACCATTTCAATGGGTACACCGGAATTGGAGGCAATGAGTTTGACCTAGTCCTCTCTGTTGAATGGAAGCTTGCGAGAGAAACTGTTTCCCAAGACGTGATGGTAAATGGGATGCCCATTCCAGATTTAGTAGCAATCGTACCCTATTCAGAGTTGGACACCAAAAGTGCAGAGTTGGGCCACACAATTGCTGAGATAAGCAATCTTATGATGACGCTGATCGATGCCTTGTCCAGTGGTTGAGGCAATGTGAGCCCGGCCGAGGCGTGATCATCACCGCAACGAAGTTCAACTACTTCGGGCACTGATACATCGCCCTCTCACGCATGTGCAAGGACATGGGCCGGTCTACACGGAATCAGGTTTGCTGACAGTAGTTCCTCAAGCCTGCCGCGAGCAGTCTGATTGGCGTAACATTGGGGTTGGGCGTTGGATTGCCCGGAGCAACTTTACGCGGGACATTGAATGACGGCAACACAGACGAGATTCAGGATCATTGGGCGGGCGACGCCGAAGCTGGACGCGGAGGCGAAGGTGACGGGTGCCGCACTGTTCGGGGCCGACGTGCGGCTGCCGGATGCGCTGGTGGCGAAGATACTGCGCAGCCCGCATGCCCATGCCGTCATCAAGCGCATCGACAGGCGGGCCGCGGAAGCACGTCCGGGCGTTCACGCGGTTATCGACGGCTCCGACCTGCCTGCGCCGATTCCGGGCGACCTGTCGAAGGCCGGTGCGGCGGCGCATACAATCCTGGCGCGGGGCAGGGTGGTCTTTCACGGGCATGCCGTGGCGGCCGTAGCGGCCGAGTCGGAGATCGCGGCCGAGGAGGCGCTGGGCCTGATCGAGGTGGAGTATGACCTACTGCCACACGTGCTGGACCCCGAGGAGGCGATGAGGCCGGGCGCGCCTGTGCTCCACGCGGACTTGATTCCCGAAGGGCCCGTCGATGTCGAGGCAATGTCGAAGAACGTGGCCGAGCATCTTATATACGAGCGAGGCGACGTGGCGGATGGGTTCGCCGAGGCGGACGTGATCGTCGAACGCGAGTTCAAGACGCAGGTGGTGCACCAGGGTTACGTGGAGCCGGACTCGGAGGCGGCCTGGGCGCATCCCGACGGCCGCATCGAGGTGTGGGCCAACACGCAGGGTATCTTCGACGTGCGCAAGGACCTGGCACGGGCGCTGGACATGCCGGTCAAGGACATCACGGTTATCCCGACGGAAGTCGGGGGCGCCTTTGGCGGGAAGGAGTCGATAAGGCTGAGCGCCGTGTGCGCAGCACTGTCGCAACGGGCCGGGCGACCCGTAAGGGGAGGGCTCACGCGCGAGGAAGTGATCCGGTCGACGGGGCCCGGCAACGCAACCGTCAGCAAGATCAGACTCGGTGCGATGAGGGACGGAACGATCACGGCGATCTCCTCGCGGATGGTCTTCGACGCGGGCGCGTTCCCCGGAGCGCCTCTGCGCTCAGCTCTGCGCCGCGTGTACTCACACTACCGGACGCGCAATCTAAGGGTCGACGCGTTCGACGTGGTCACCAACAAACCGCACGTTTCGTTCTACCGGGCGCCAGGGGCGACGCCAACCGCGTTCGCGCTGGAGTCGGTGGTGGACGAGGCGGCAGAGAGGCTCGGCATCGATGCGCTGGAGTTTCGCCTGATGAATGTGTCGCGTCCGGGGGACCCGATGCCGGACGGGGTCACGCTGCCATCCATAAACCTGGCCACTCTTCTTGAAATGGTGCGGACACTCCCATGCTGGACCGAGCCTGTCGGAGAAGGCGAGGGCAAGGGACTGGCACTGGGCATGTGGACGATGCCGGGCGGGACTACGAGCTGCCGGATCGACCTGGCGTCGGACGGCTCGGTCTCGCTGGTCCTGGGCACCGTGGACCTGTCGGCGACGCGGACGAGCCTGGCGATGGTGGCCGCCGAGGCGCTGGGGCTGGACCTAGAAGACGTGAACGTTGTGATGGGCGACACAGACACCGCGACGTTCTCGGAATCGTCCGGAGCGGACAAGGTAACTTACGTCACCAGCAAGGCGGTGTTCGCGGCTGCGCAGGAACTGATCGGCAAGCTCAAGTCGCTTGCGGCGTCGAAGTTCGAGGTGCCGACGGAGAGGATTGACTTTGCCGGCAAGCGGCTGAGCGTGGAGGGCGCATGGAAGACGGAGATGACGCTCGCTGAAGCGGCAAAGCGCGCAGCCGAAGACGAGACCCCGCTGTTCGGCGCGGGCAAGGTAACGGAGGTCACCGGTTCGGTTGCGATAGCGCCGAATGCCGCCGTGCACGTCGCGCGAGTCCGTGTCGACAAGGAGACGGGAAAGGTCGATGTCACCAGATACGCGGCGCTGCAGGACGTTGGCCTGAGCGTGAACCCGGACCAGGTGGAGGGGCAGATCCATGGCGGCGCGACACAAGGACTGGGCTGGGCACTGTCAGAAGAGTACGTGTTCAGCCCCGAAGGCGTCGTGGAGAACGCGACTCTTCTGGACTACCGTCTGCCGACGGCGCTGGATGTTCCCTTCTTCGAGACGGTGGTAGTCGAGGCGCCTTCTGACGACCATCCGTACGGTGTGAGGGCGGTGGGGCAGGTGCCGATCGTGCCGCCAGCTGCGGCGGTAGGCAATGCGGTGTACGACGCCGTGGGAGTGCGACTGACGGAACTGCCGATGAACCCGGAGCGCGTGTACAGGGCGATCGCTGCCGACGGGCAGTGAACCCTACGGCGGACGTTTGTCGAGGATAGTTGGATTCGAGCATGGCTGTCCGCGCCACGCTCATGGATATCCTTTCACATCGAGGGGAAGCAGGTCATAAGGCTTCAACTCCAAGGAGGAACGCATGGAACTGACGCCAGACGATCTGTTTGATTTGAGCGAGTTCGAGCACCAGTCCATCTTCGACGGCTGCGCGTACGCCTGGGACGCCCTCAACCGTATACGGGACTACACGCTGGGGAAAACCGAGCACGTTGTGTCGGAGGAGGCGGTGATCGAGGAGGGGGCACACGTGACGGGCCCGGTGTCCATAGGCCCCGGCACGGTTGTCGAGGCAGGGGCGTACGTGCGGGGCCCGGCGCTCATAGGCAGCAAGTGCCAGATCCGCAGCGGCGCGTACGTGCGAGGAAACGCTCTAATCGGCGATGGTGTGGTGGTGGGCAACTCGACTGAACTCAAGAACACCATAATGCTGAACGGCGCCGCCGCTCCGCATTACAACTACTGCGGCGACTCAATCCTGGGCAACGATACGAACCTGGGCGCCGGAACTAAGCTGTCGAACTACAAGATCGGAGCGGACAAGCTGATTCGCGTTGTACGCAGGGGAGGGTCGATCAACACCGGACTCACAAAGCTGGGGGCAGTCCTGGGTGACGGTTCCGCGACCGGGTGTAACGCGGTACTCAACCCCGGGACGGTGCTGGGCCGCCGCGCGCTGGTCTACGCCAACGCGGTGGTGAGCGGCTGCATTCCGCACGATACGATCGTCAAGCTGCGCCAGGACTGGCGTCACGTACGAAACGTAAGGGGCAGGTTCCTGTAGGCGACAGGGCGTGGCCGTCACTTTGGAGGGGCCGGATGCGTGACACCTCGGCGCCTGAAGGCCGCCGCCTTCAGGCCGTCTCAAGCTCTTCCCCCGTCGAGGGGGAAGAGGACCGGCACCGCCTCTGACTGGGTTGTGACTCCCGTCTAGCTTCTGTCTCTGAGAATGGCCTGCGCGCAGTTGTGGCCGGGCGCTCCCGACACCTCGCCTCCGGGATGCGTGCCCGCGCTGCACATGTAGAGATTCCTGACCGGAGTCCTGTACGGGAATCTTCCCGCGAGTATCTGCTTCGGGATGAAGTTTCCGTGTCGTATCTGGCCCTCGGAGATTCCGACGCGCGTCTCAATCTCGAGAGGCGTCTGCAGCGTCCACTCGATAATGCTGTCCCTGAAGTTGGGCACAAAGCTGTTGATCTTGTCGATGATGTTGTTCGCCACCTCGTCACGGATGTCATTCCATGAACCCGCATTCGGGTGCCTTGGGGCGTACAGGACCCAGTCTGACAGGACGACGGTGCCACCGCCGGGAACCAGGTTCGGGGCGATCATCGACGGCATCTGGATGGACATGATCGGACAGGTAGGGGTCTTGCCGGCCTGGGAGTCGTCCCAGCTCTGCAGGTGGTACTCCACGCTGTCGCAAACGTGCATGTACGCCTGCTGATGCCGGTTGTAGTTGTCGCCAAGGTATTGCGAGAAGTCGGGCGGCTCACTGAGGGCGGCGAGGAACTTCATAGAGCCTGCGGTCATCTTCCAGGCGTCCACGCGCCGCATCATGTCATCGCCGACGTCCTCGGGCTCGACGAGCGTCCTGTAGGTGCGCTTGGGGTCAGCGTTGGAGACGACGACCGAGGCGCGAATCTCCTTGCCGTCCGCGAGCCTCACGCCTACGGCTTCGCCGTGTTCTACGATCACCTTTTCCACCAGCGTACCGGTGTGGATTTCTGCGCCCAGGCTCTTCGCGGACGTTGCCAGCAACTGCGTGACGGCGCCCATGCCTCCGCGGGGCACGCCCTTGTCCTCTTCGCGATTGGCCTTGCCGCACCGGAGGTACGCGATGCACAGGCCGCTGCCGGCGGCGCGGGGGTCCATCTCGACCTGGATCATGCAGAAGGCTTTGACGTGCTCATCCTCGAAGTAGTAGTCGAGCAGGTCTACCAGGCTCCATGTGAGAATCCTCTCCAGGACCTGCTCGTGACGGGTCCCGCGAACCTGGTCCATGAGCTCGGCAAGCGTCGGCGGCTCGTCAAGGAACGTGGACTGAATGATGCTGCCGGCTTCGTCAAAGAACCGGTTCCACTCAAAGAAGGCCCGGGCGTCCTTGTCCGAGAACTTGGCGATCTCCTGGGCGACCCTGATCTCGGGACCGCCGCCCCTGATGTGCGTGCCGTCCGGGAACGGGTGAACGCCCGGGTACGAGCCTTCCGGCACCGAGTTGAAGGTCTCTAAGCCGTGCTCGCGGAGCTTGAGGTCGTCGATCACCTTGCCCTGAAGCAGGTGGAGGCCGTACGCGCACATCGGCCCGTAGAAGCCGGGGTGGATTTCGTCCGTGGTGCAGGCGCCGCCCACCTTGTCGAGCCTTTCGAGCACCAGCACGGACATTCCCGACCTGGCGAGATAGCCTGCCGCCACAAGCCCGTTGTGGCCAGCGCCGATTACGATGGCGTCGTACGAGTTCTGTATCATGAAACGCGCTCCTTTATTTTCGCTTTCAGCTCCGGCGTCACATCCGGCCGGAGCCTTGTGATTGCTCGTTATGCTCTGCCGCTCCCGGCTATTCTATCCGGCAGCGAGCCTGGCAGGGGCCGGATGTAGTCGACGCCGAACCCGCAGCAGGCGCCAACCACCTGGACGCCCATGTTCACCCACTTCAGTGCCTCCTGCGTGAACTCTTCGACAGACTCTTCGTTTGTGGAGCTCCGGTCCTGCCACGCTTCCGTGTAGTCGCGCCTGCCAGCGTCCGGGAAGACGCCGAGCGGTCCAGGCCACTCCGCCTTCATCACTTTGAGTCCTGCCATCGTGTCAGTCAGCCTGGAGTGGAACACGGCCATGAGGTCGGGCTCCAAAGGCGCCACCTGTTGTATGGCGTCGGCGAGCGAGAGACCGAAGTCGATCTCACGGACTTCGATGTTCAGGGGCGAGGGAAGCCTTCGGAACGGATGCCTGGCGGTCACCTCCCTAGTAACAGGATCGATGTGCGCCGTAAAGGCTACCCACACGGGAAGGCCTGTGTTTCTGGCTGCTTCAGTCAGAAACATCCGGGCCTCGTTGTCGGCGCCCATGAGCTCAATCAGGAACAGGTCCACCCCCGCCTCTGCCATGATGTCCGCGAGCTCGGCGCTGTATGCCTTCATCTCCGCCACGGTGAAGCGGGCTGTCGAAGAGCCGCTGTTGACGACGCCGGATCGCGGATCGTGGGTGATCGTGTGGCCGGCAAGCGAGCCGGCTATGTACACGGGCCGGTCGGCGGACGCTGCGCGGTCCCTGGCCTGCTGTGCGAGCCTGACCGCGCGGATGTTGATCTCCTGCACCTTGTCGCCGTACCCGGCGCCCTCCAGTCGAGGCCGGACAGTCGCGAACGTATTGGTGGTGATGACCTCGGCGCCCGCCCTGATGTAACGCTCGTGCATGAGCTCGACGGTGTCCGGGTGAGTGTAGTTGGCGGGCCCGCACCAACCCACTGGATGCATGGGCACGCCCATGTCTTGGAGTTGCGTGCCAACGGCGCCGTCCAGGACAACGACTTCGCCGTCATCGATTCGGGACTTCAGTTGTGAGTAGGAGGACATGCTCTGCTCCCTAGGGATCTCAGTGCGTCGGGGGAGTGCCGGCGAACTCCATGAGCGTGAAGTTAGAGCCATGGGGATCGTGCAGCATCGTGAACCGGCCAATCTCTGGGACTTCCATGATTGGCATCGAGGACGTTCCGCCCATGGACTTCGCCTTCTCAATCGCAGCGTCCAGGCCATCTGTGCCGAGATAGATGGACCAGTTCGGGGACACGTCGCCCCATTCCGGCTGGATGGCAAGCATTCCGCCGACGGGCCTGCCTTCAACGCTGAACATTGTGTAATTGGCCCCCGTTGGCGACGGGGCCGTGTTCGCCGACCATCCGAACAGATCTGCGTAGAAGCTCGCGGCGGCGGCCGTGTCGTTCGTGTACAGTTCGGCCCAGCAGAGTGCGCCAGGTTCGCCGAACACGCCGGCGCCAATGTGGTCCATCGGCTGCCAGACGGCGAATTCGGAGCCGGTGGGGTCATGCAGCACGGCCATGCGGCCGGCCGTAAACACGTCCATCGGCCCGGCGAAAACGGAAGCGCCCAACTCCTTGGCTTTCTCGACCATTTCGTCGGTGTTCTCCATGGTGAAGTAGAGGCGCCAAGCGGCCCGGCCGCCGGTCATGGCCTTCATTTCTTCGACCATGTTGTACATCGCGCATACACCCTTGCCGTTCTTCTTGAGCATCGAGTACATCATGCCATCTCCGACCGGCGCATCCTCGTGCTCCAGTTCCAAAAGGCTGGTGTAGAAAGCCTTAGAGCTTTCGAAGTCCGGGGTTGCCAGATCGGCCCAACTGAACATGCCCGGCTCGTGCTTCGTCATCTCCATTCTGTCCTGCTCCTTAAAAGTGCGTATGAAGTGCGGGCATTATACGTTGGCCCAATGGCTGTTGCTCAGGTCTGCCCGGCAAGGTTGCCAGGCTTGTTTGAGACTAAGTATCGTGCAGAGTGTGGATTTGTTAACATCCAAAACGTTCTGATAGCGTCGTACTGACGGTAGTTGAAAAGTCACGGAGGACGAGAATGACAATGCTTACGCGATTGGCTGCGTTGTACCTGGCCCTGGTGGGGGCGGTGGTGGCCGGCCACTTCCTGGCAAACCAGTTTTACGACCCTCTCCTGGAAGGCACATCGTTGACCGTTTGGCGGTTCCTGGACCCGATGATGGTTGCCGGCCTCGCCATTGTTCTGCTGGTGGCGTTAGCCCGGAAACGCAGGCTGGACTTGGATGGGCCGGTTAGCCGAGCGTACCTGGAAACCAACTTCACGTTCTACTTTGCGGCAGCGTTGATGCTGGCGCTCCTGTGGAACTGGTTTGGCGTCGAGTGGTCGGAGCCGGTGAACTCGGAAGCGCTGGTGTGGGTCCTGATCGACTCCACGCTGCCTTTTCTGTTCTTGTCCACGGCTGTCCGGCTGCTGCGAAGATCGGCCGGTAGGGTATAGGCCTGCACCCATAGAAGGCACGGGAACATCTTGCGGGCCCCGAGCGGGTAGGGTGCGCAGCATCGGTGCTGCGCGGCTATAGGTCACTCACTGGCGGGTAGCGAGGCGCGCCCCAGGGCTCGCGGGGGTTGTCCAGCATCAGCCGTATGAAGAGTGGCACGAGGAAGGCCAAGATCCTGGCGCCGTCTCCGACCTGGGCGCGGTTGACCGATCCGCTCCACGTGGAGCCGCCGTGCATTAGCTGGTTGCGCAGTACGTAGAGGCGGTCGAAGAGAATGGAAAGCACGATCTCAGTGTTCTGCCTGGCAAGGGCGTTTGCAATTGTCCTGCGGCTGCCTGCGAACCTGGACTCCCAGTTTTCGTACACCGGCTCGCCATTCAAGTAGTTCCAGAACGGCTGGAACACGAAGCGGTTGTCGAGGAGCACTCTGATCGACTCCGAGAACCGTTGCCACACGGCGTCGTAGATTGCATTCTCCGAGTCTAGGATGATGAGGCGGCGGAAGTACTCGGCGAAGCGCTCCCTCTCGGGTGACTCCGGCGAGACGGTTGGTGCGTGTTGCTTCTGGTATGCCGCGTTGAACGCGATCCAGTAGAAGATGAAGGCGGCGTCATGGTCGCTGGCCGCCATCTCCTTCTCGGCTCTGCCAAGCCAGCTCAGGGAACGGCGCAACCGCAGGGTGAGGTCGTCCGGCAGTCGGCCCTCGACTGCCGCTCGCTGGGCGTCCAGGATCTCGAAAGTCAGGGGTTCGGTATCTCGCAGTCTATCGTTTGGTCCAGTCATGATGCTTTACGAGCCTATGTAATCCTCGGCTAATTCAAAAGCGGCTTTTGAAACAGCCGAGTTTCTTGCTATAGTCGAGATCATGAAAGTTGAGCGGGACCTCACGCCCAGATTGATCGAAGCGGCACGAGTAACACCGTCCATAACGCTAACAGGGCCCCGGCAAAGCGGCAAGGCTACCCTGTGCCAGACGGTGTTTCCACAGCATCCGTACGTGAACCTCGAGGCCCCGGATGTGCGCACATTCGCGTCGGAGGACCCACGTGCCTTTCTCGCGCAGTTTCCGGAAGGGGCCGTCATAGACGAGGTGCAACGCGCGCCGGACCTGCCGTCTTACCTGCAGAGCATCATCGATTCTGACCAACAACCGGGAAGGTGGGTGCTGACCGGCTCGCAGAACCTGTCTCTTGCCGAGACGGTCAGCCAGTCGCTGGCAGGGCGCACGTCGGTTCATAACCTGCTGCCAATGGTCCGCAGCGAGATCGTGAACTTCGCCCGATACCCGGAGACCCTCGAAGAGACGTTGCTGACCGGCGGCTATCCTCGCATACTCGATCAGGAACTCGATCCGTCGGAGTGGCTCCGTTCGTATGTGGCGACGTACATCGAGCGTGACGTTCGTACGATCAGCAACGTCGGTGATCTGACGACATTTCAGCGATTCGTAGAGCTGTGTGCAGGACGGACCGGGCAGTTGCTCAACTACTCATCGCTGGCGGACGATTGCGGCATATCACAGCCGACCGCAAGAGCATGGCTCAGCATTCTGGAGACAAGCTACATCGTCTTCCGCCTACCACCGTTTAGGTCCAACCTGCGAAGACGGATCGTAAATATGCCCAAGCTACACTTCTACGACAGCGGTATGACGTGCTGGCTTCTGGGTATCCGCACTCCAGAGCAGCTCATAACGCATCCGCTGCGAGGAGCCATTTTCGAATCCTGGGTCGTATCGGAGATCGTCAAACACCGCACAAACGCAGGAGAGACGAGAGGCCTGTCCTACTACAGGGACCGCGACGGGGCGGAGGTCGATCTAGTCATAGAGAGCCCTGACAGTGTCACGCTTGTCGAAGCCAAGTCGGCGCAGACAGCTTCGCCGAGCCTGTTTGCCAGAGCCCGCCGAATTCGACGTCACTTGGCCGACGACGGTCGGCCGTGCGACGTAGTGGTTGCTTACGGGGGGGATGAGGCGCAACGGCGTACTGGCGGGAGGCTCGTTCCGTGGCATAGCTTGCATGGGCAGGAGTGCTGGTAGGCGCGCGTGCTCGCTTCCTCCTCGAAGAGCTGGTTGGATTCGTTTAACAAGTTGTGGCGCATCTTGGCTCAATCCCTAGCGGTAGCCTCCAAGTGCCAACCACTAAATTGCAGCTTGATTCTGGAGTGAGATATGCCCAAGTTTGACAGGCTGAAAGGCGCTGCAAAGTCCATTCGAGCAAGGACGGAACAAGCCAAGGTCGCATCGGAGAAAGCCAAGGGCGCGGCTCAGTCGGCGGTGAGCCAGATTCGGGACGCTTCGAAGGGGCTCGTGGACGAGGTAACTCCAGCGTCACGCGACGGGCTGAAGGCCGCCTCGGAGAGAGCCAAGGGCGCGGCTCAGTTGGCGGCGAGTCAGATTCGGGACACTTCGAAGGGGCTCGTGGACGAGGTAACTCCAGCGTCACGCGACGGGCTGAAGGCCGCCTCGGAGAAGGTCACGAGCTCTACACTGTCCGTTCGGAGTTCCGCACGGAAGGCTGCCGGCAAGGTGTCGGCAGCATCAACGGGACTCCTAGCCAGCAGTTTGACCAGCGACCTGAACGGTCTTATGCAAAGCATGGTCAAGGGCAGCGCAACCATCTACGACAAGGCGATGGACGCAGAGTACCTGGCAACTCATGTTGGAGGCGGAAATCATCGCCTGTTCGACGGTGGACACACGATTGCCGGAGCAATCAGCGCCGGCCATAACGCATCGGCTGATGACGGCCTTATCCAGGAAGCGTTGGGCACAGTTCAGGGACTTCTTAGAGATGGGACGACCGCCAAGGGGCTCCCACTTGCAAACTGGGACAAGGCAACCTACGACCAAGTAGCAGGAACGCTGCAATCAAAGTTCAACATACCGACGGAATGGTTCTATGACCTGAATTCCTATGATGCTGTCGAACTTCTTGGCGGCGCAGTTGGCGTGGTCGCACTGGCTTTCAACTGGAACCGAGCCGACACGGAGACGTTTGCCAGGTTGGTCGGCGGCATGGGAGTCTCCGCCGCCATCAGCGCCAATCCCTTGCTACTGGTAGTGACGGTTGTGGCGCTTGCCAAAGCGTTCCACAAAGCCCATCAGACAGGCGAGTACGCGGAATTCGTAGACGGCCAGCTCAAGGGTGGAGCGGGTGCGGGAGCGACGCTTGCAGCGGTGTCGCTAGTTGGGGTTGTAGGCGGCCCGGCCGGGGCGGCTCTGCTGGCCGGACTGGCCGCAGGGGTCCTCGTGAACATGGCTTCAAAGAATGTGAGCCTGGTGCAGGTCAGCCAAGTGATGGCGCAGAATGTGACTGCTGCGGCAACTGAAGCCAGGAATATGGCTAAACAGCAAACCAGTCGGATCGCCGCAGCCGGGCTTTCGGCTTCCGGCTAGTAGTCTTCCGGGCAGGCGCCTGGCGTTACTCCTTCGGAGCCGGCCCCAGCACCTTGTAATTTCTGTCTGGGGTGCGTTCAGCCACTGGCAGGACCTCGACTACCACGCGGGACAGACCGACGACTTCGCCGTCTGAGTCGAATCTGTAGTTGTCGCCTATGGCGCCGCTCCAGGTGATCTCATACATGCAGTCGCGGAAACCGTCCGCGTCCTGATCGTCGTTGGTCCTACTGAGGCACTCGGCCGCGATGTAGACGTCGTCGTATGCGGAGCCTAGGTGCCAGGGCAGGGTGACGTACTCGTAGCGCGTCCTGAAACTGGTGAGGACCTCCTGCGCCTTCTCGTTGTCGGGGTCGAGATCGGCGGTGATCGCTTTCATGCCGGTGGCCGCTTCGCCCGCGATTTCGAGGGCGGTCGTTCCTACGGACACGGTTTCGGCGTAGATTGGACCGTCGTAGCCTATCTCACGCGCCTGCTTGATGACGGTCCCGGCGGTGAACTCGGACTGCGGCGCCAGATGAATTGCGTTGGGAGTGGCGGCGAGCATCTTCGTGAGCTGCGACCTGAAGTCCGTGACATCGGACGTGTACCGCTCCTCGGCTACGATCGTGCCGCCGCGTTTCTCGAACTGCGCGGCGGTGGTGCGTCTTACGCCCTCAGCGTAGTCAGTGGCCTCGGTAATGGTGGCCAGCCTGCGGACGCCGTCAGCCCACAAGATGTTGCCGGTGTCGATGCCGACCTGTATATCACTGATCTGAGTGCGGAAGATGTAGTCGCCGGCCTTCGCGATGTCGGGGTTGCTGGCGAGGCCCGAAAACAGGATGACGCCGGCGGCCTCGGCCAGCGGGGCGGCGCCGAGCATAGCGCCGCTGCAGGACGTTCCCAGGATGATCTTCACTCCGTCGACGTCCGTTAGCTTGTGGAATGCAGCGATGGCGTCCTGCGCGGTGCACCCGGAGTCCTCGACAATCAGCTCCAGTGGGCGGCCATTGATGCCGCCCGCGGCGTTGATTTCATCCACAGCCATCTGCTTAGCCTGGTTGGCGACGGTGCCGTACGACTCGCCCGGGCCCGTCAGCGATTCCATGACGCCGATTCTGAATGGCTCGGTATCCTGCCCTCCGTCACTGCCATTGCATGCCAGAAACGCGAATGACAGTAGCGGAATCAAGGCATAGGCGAGGAGCGTTCTGTTAGCCGATATTCGCATTTGGAATGTCTCCATTTGTGCTATACGGTAAGGAAAAGAATCTCAAATAGGCTTCAACTATGCTTGCTTTCCTGTCGGCTGATGCTTGTGTGCTGTTGTCGGCCTAGGGCGAGGAACCCTCGATGCCGACCTAGACGATGCGCGGCTGGTCGATCCCCGCGACGCCCACGTACTTGAAGAGAGCTCCGTCGGATTCGCGAGGCTGGACGTCCTGCACCACGACCGACTCCGCGCCGGTGAGCAGATCGGCGAACGGTGCGGCCTGCGTGCCTGCGTCGGGGTCGGTGGGGAAGGTAAAGTCCGTGTCCGCCATGTTGGCGAAATCGATGCGCCCGTTGCCGTCGCTTACCCAGAACTCGGTGATGATCGTGTCTTCGGCAATTTGCGCCAGGACCGCGTTGATCTCTTCCCCCGTCATCCCAGCCCTCAGGGCGGCGTCGATGTAGTGGGCCGTCAGGATTGCCTCAGCGACCATGTGCTCGGAGATGAGTTCGTCCGACTCCGTGTCCAACGTGGTCGTCGAGGATACCGTGACGCAGCCGATAGCGAGTATCAGTACGGTTGCGAATAGAAGGAGGAGCTGACTCCTAAGCATTGAACTTAATCTCCCTTAGAGAGGTGGATAACTATTCTAAACGCTGCATCCCAATTCGCGCCGCTTCATGCTGCGGGAACGGGGTCCGGCATTCCCGATTGGCCGTCAGGGCTGCTGCGCGAATTAACCCTGTCGAACAGAGACACAATCGCCTCGGCCGGCTTAGGCGTGATGAGGGTGACGACAACTGCCACGAGCGTGGCGATTACGAAACCGGGCGTGGCAGACTGTATGTCCCACACTCCCGACGGGCCGCCGCTTTGCAACTGCCAGACAGAGGCCGCAACTGTGCCTGCCAGGACAGACGAGGCGGCCCCCCAGAAGTTGAACCTGCGCCAGTACAGGGCGAGAATCGTGGTTGGACCAAACGCGGCACCCATTCCTCCCCATGCGTAGCTGACAAGCTCAAATATGGACTCCGGATACAGAATGGAGACCACCGCGGCGATCAAGCCAATGAGCACAAGCAAGGAGCGCCCCAACCAAACTCTGGAGTTGGCGGTGATCCCGTAGGTAAGTCTCTTGATGAACGGCAGGTCATCGGTGGCGACGGCGGACGCCAGGAGCAGCTGTGAGTCGGCGGTGCTCATCACTGCCGCGATTACCGCAGTAAGCAGCAAACCCGTTACGACTGGGTGGAAGAACACTTCGGACACGACGAGGTAGATGCGCTCAGGGTCCGACACCTCGACAGCCATGACAGGGTGGGAGAGCGTAGTGTGAGCGACCAGCCCAACGGCCAAAGCGAGGCCGTAGACGGACACAAGCCAGGCCGTCGAGATGTTGCGGCTCGTGTTGATGACGTCCTCCCGCTCAATCGCCATGAATCGCTGCAGTATCCGCTGAGCACCGAACGCGCCGAACATCCATCCCAATGACGACAAGACGAGGATAATGGACAGCGGCGCCCCTTCCTTGTCGGTGAAGGGACTCATGAAGCTGGGGTGGTCACCTCCAATATCCGAGAAAGGATCGTCGCCCGACACGGTCAGCGTGGAGGCGATGATCAGGAGGCTGACCAGCATGAGGAGCGGCTGGAACACGTCCGTTCTGGATACCGCAAGGAAGCCTCCGATCAGCGTGTATGTGGCCACGGCAACAAACGTGACCATCACCCCAGTGTTAGCCTCGATGCCGAAGAAGGTCTCCAGCAGCTTCGAGCCGCCCACGAGGCCTGAGCTTACGTAGAAGACCACGAAGAATACGGTTACGGCCGCCGTCAGCGCCCTTAGCGTCCCTGTCCTGTCACCGAACCGTACTTCGAAGAACCCCGGGATTGTCAGGACGTCGTTCGCCAGGATGGTGTAGCGCCTCAGCCGCCTTGCGAGAAAGGTCCAGCTCAGCCAGACGCCCACTGCCGCGCAGATTGGAACCCACACTTCGACGGCGCCGTTCGTGAACATGAGCGCAGGGAGCGCGAGCATCGTCCACGCGCTGGTCGTCGAAGAGCCGGCGCTCAACGCCGCCGTGAAGCTGCCCAGCCGCCGGCCGCCCAGTACGTACTCGGACATGTTCCGCATCCTGCGCGCGCCCGCAACCGCAATTGCGATGAGGACGGCAAAGTAGGCGCAGAAGACGAATGCAAGCCACGAATCGACCATTTCGATACAAGTTTCTAGGGTGCTTGCCCTTCTTTCAAGGGGGACCGACCAGAAGGCTGGCAAGCAAGAGCTTGACCGGCCCATCGCATCGTCATCCCGTAGGAGGGCGCCAGACGTGAAAGGAGTTCATAGCCTCCAGGTCGCGGACCGGGTGAAGACAAACTTGAGGAAAACCGACGTGATCAACTACGCGTCGAGAGTCAAAGGCACCCGAGGGCTGATGAATGGATCGTGCGTTTCTCGAGTGCGGGCTGTGTTCCGACGCTGTCGGACCCTAACACCAGCCGCGGCCAGGGCTGGCCGCACTCGTTAGTTGTTCGACTTGGACTTGACAGGGCGGAAGGGAAAGGCCCAGTCGGCCATCGAGCGAGGGTTGCGGGACTGCACCCAGAGCTTGCCCCGGCCGGTGAACTCCATGATGATCTGGTCAGAGAACAGGAAGGAACGAATCCGACCGGCGCGCGTAAGCCTGTAGTCGAGGGAGGGCTCCCACGCAACGGCGTGTCCGTTGTCGATGATGTAGGAGCCGTTTACGGTGATCTCCTGTATGTCTCCGTAGGCGTTGAAGAAGACCAGCCCGTTGCCAGTGAGCTTCAGAATGAAAAGGCCCTCGTTGAACAGCCCCCTTAGCCCCTGGAAGTCCGAGTTGGTCTCGATGCCGGTTGTGGAAGCCAGATATGCCCCGCGTTCCAGGAGGAGTTCCCCGCCCGCCATCTCGTACGCGCAGATGTCTCCGGGCTGTCCGGGCCCAAGGCCGATGACCGCGGGTCCCCCACGGGCGGTGTATGTGTTCTGGAAGAAGCTTTCTTTGGTTAGAACGGCTCGCCTCACACCGGAGAGGAGACCGCCGCGTGCCGAGGTCTCGACGTCTACGTTGCTGTCCATCCAGGTCATGGCGCCCGCTTCAGCAACGATCTGCTCGCCGGGGTCCAGTGTGACCTCGAGCAGGCTGTAACTGGGCTGCGATGCTATCTTGTACTTCATTACGAACTCCGCGGCGGGAGCAGCGGCCCGATGGACCTGCCGAACTCGTCCGGGTTGTGACTCTGGACGTAGAGCCGCCCGTGACCGTAGAACTTGAGGGTCAGGCCTTCTGAGGTTAGGAACGACTGCACCCAACTGCCGCCAGCCTTGTCTATCGAGTAAGTCAGAGACTCTTCGAACGCGACAACGTGGCCGGTGTCGACGGTAAAGTGGCCTGACACCTCTATCTCGGTGATCTTCCCGAATGCGTTCACTATCAGAGGGCCCACGCCCTCGACTGAGAGGAAGGAGAGGGACTCTCCAGAGAAGACTCCGCGGAGGCCCTGGAATTGAGTGTCGATGTCGAGATCAGGCGACGAACCGAGGTAACTTCCTCCTGCACACACCCACCTGTTCGTGCCGTCGCAATTTATCACTGCCACCTCGCCCTGCAGCCTGGGCGCTAGTCCCACCTCGGCCGCTCGTCCTCCCGACGCGGTGTAAGTCGAAAGGAAAAAGCTCTCACCGGCAATCATCCGCTTGATACCGGAGAGCAACCCGCCTGTGCTGCGGCTCCTGGTAGAGACGTCAATGTCGACGTTGCTGGAGACCCTGAACATCGAACCCGCCTCGGAGACGAAGCGCTCTCGCGAGTTGAGTTTGACGAGGGCCCACCCAAACGCCCCTTTTTGAACCGCTTCTACATGCATTTGCGCGCCTACGCTACGAACGGGGTCAGCCAGGAGGCTATTCCACTCATTGTTCTAGTCTGGAGATACAACTTGCCTGTGCCGGAGAACTCCATTACCAGCCCTTCTCCAGAAAGCATTGTGCTCTTGAGGCCGCCCATTCCCCGAATGGAGTAGTTGAGGCCGGGCTCCCACGCTACCACGTGTCCAGTATCGACCACGAATGAGCCACTCACGTCCTTTTCGATGATGCTGCCGAATGAGTTGAAAAACAGTTCGCCGGTGCCGCTGCACTCCATGAAGAACAGGCCTTCGCCGGAGAACAGGGACCGCAGGCCACCAAATCTTGTGCTCAACTCGATGCCCGGCGTACATGCGAAGAAGGAACCGGCCGTCAGTGTGATGGAGTCTCCGCTCATGGTCCGCTGAACTATAGAGCCTGGTATTGAGGGCGAGAACGCGACCTCGCCTTCCCGGTCGCATGAGTACTCGCCGACAAAGAGGGACTCCCCACCTGTCAACTTTCGGACCAATGCTCGTGCGAGCCCGCCCATGAGGCGAGCCTTCACCTTTATACTCGCGTCCATCCAGGACATCGCGCCGCCCTCGGCCAGGAAGTTCTCTCCTGGCACCAAGTTGACGCGAAGCTGTCCATAGTCGGGATTGCCGTCGATCTGAAGTTGCATTCTTGTTCCTGGATAAATCATTCTAGGCGTGCTCGCCAACGAGGGTCAACAGACCCTGCCGCGCTTCAGACCCGGTACTTCTCCTGCGATACAGGATCGGAAGGCTCTTTAGCTACTATCCATGGGCTTGGCTCGCACGAATGGCGGCAGGTTGCCGTCGAATGGTAAGTGCCAGCAGTGCACGCTGCCCACTGTCTTGACGGCAAGTCTCTTCCGCAGGGGCAGGTCCCCCCAGGTTACACTTCACTTCCCTTTGTGTGGGCCGCGAGAAGGACGCTCTATGACCAAGACCGCTGAAGGTACGTTTCATACCGGTGATCCTTCGCCGCCAATGGGCATCTTCGCGCTGTGCGTTTGGGCCCGGCTCGTCCGCTAGGCGCCATTGCTATCGCCTTGGCGCTCACCGCGCTGTTAGGCGTCGCGCTGCAGCCCGGCGTGTCCCTGGCCGATGACACGGATGCACGCCTGAGTCTGACAGGGAGGCGATGCTCGCCTTTTACGAAGCCTTGGACGGAGAGAACTGGAGGAGGAAGTGGGACCTGGAGGCTCCGGTAGACGATTGGTTCGGCGTAAATGTTGACGACGACGGCCTCGTTCAAGAACTTGTGCTGTCAGACAACGAACTGAGAGGCGAGCTTCCGCCTGAGTCAGGCGACCTTGCGAACCTCCAAGTACTGCACCTCAACAGCAATGAACTCACTGGCCCGATACCGGCTGAGCTAGGAAACCCGACCCACCTACAGGAGCTTCACGTAATCAGGAATATGCTTTCCGGCGAGCTTCCGCCCGAGTTGGGCAACCTTGCTGAGCTTCAGCAGCTTCGCCTATTCGACAACCAGCTGGAGGGCGGGATACCGGAACAGTTGGGCAACCTTGCCGAATTGCGACGATTGCAGCTGAACGATAACCAGTTGACTGGCCCCATGCCTTCTTGGCTCGGAGGGCTCGTGAACCTGGAGTGGCTGCACCTGAATGACAACATGCTCACGGGCCCAAATCCGGACCTAAGCCCTTTGACAGCATTGAAAAGGCTAATCATCGGCCACAACCCCCTAGGAGGAGAGATACCAGCGTGGCTCGGCAGCCTCGAGAACCTGAAGTGGCTGTATCTCAATGGCAGCGAGCTCAGCGGCGAGATTCCGGTTGAGCTTAGCTCGATAGAAGGCCTGGAGAGGCTTGTGCTCGGCGAGAACGATCTGGCCGGCCCGGTGCCAACCTGGATCGCCGACTTTTCCGAGTTGCGGTGGCTGTACCTGCACGAAAGCGGGCTCACCGGCGAGATCCCTGAAGAACTGGCTGGCCTCTCCAAGCTGGAGAGGCTTATGCTCTTCGACAACGAGTTCACCGGCCCAATTCCCCTTTGGCTCGGCGACCTCACTGACCTGAGCTGGCTGTACCTCGGCGAAAACAATCTGACAGGTGAATTACCAATCGTCCTGAGGTCTCTGACCAGGTTGTCGCGTCTTGACTTCACCGCCAACCAGCTCACGGGTCCCGTGCCGCCCTGCCTCGGCAGCATGCTTGGCCTGACGCATCTACACCTGGACGACAACGAGTTCATCGGCGAGATTCCGCGACAGCTCGGAAACCTCCGCGATCTGGCGCACCTGCACCTCGACATCAACAATCTGACCGGGGAGATTCCGTCCGAGTTCCGGAACCTCAGGAATCTCTTGGGGCTGGATGTAAGCGACAACGAGTTAGCCGGCGAGGTGCCGGCTTGGCTCGGCGGGTTCCCATTCCTCCTGAGGCTCGACCTAAGCGAAAACGCATTGACCGGGCCTATTCCTGATGAAATGGCGAGCCTAACCAATCTGCGATACGTGTAATTGAACGACAATGACCTAAGCGGGCAGTTACCGTCCTGGCTGGGGAACCTCGTGGATGTTATGGACCTGCATCTTGAAGGCAACCGGTTTACCGGGCCGATCCCAGCGGAGTTGGGTCTGCTCACCGAATTGGAACACTTCCACCTTGATCACAATGAGCTGAGCGGCCCAATACCTCCTGAATTTGGGAACCTCACCAAATTGCTTGGGATGGACTTTAGCGACAATGAGCTTACCGGCACGATTCCTTCCGAACTTGTCGCTCTGACCGAGTTGTTGAGGCTGGACGTGAGTAACAATGGATTCACAAATCCACTTCCTTCCTGGCTCGACGGCCACAGCACCATGCAATGGCTTAATCTCAACGGCAACTAATTCAGCGGTGAGTTGCCGCCAGAACTTGGGGACCTGATGAACCTCGACGAGTTACACCTTGGCGGCACGAACTACTATTGGAGGTGCGTACCACGCGCACTGAAGAGCATTGCAACCAGCGACCTGGAAGGCCTGGGGCTGGAGTTCTGTGCCATGCCAAGACTGCCGGTCACCGGCGGGCCGACGGCCTCTGGATGGCTGCTGACCGCGCTTGGCCTCGCCGGAGTAGCCGCGATTGCGGCTGGTGCGGTCTCGTTAAGGCGCCGCGGCCCGACGGCGGAGGAGTAAGCAGAGGAGCGATTCGGCGCTTGTCCCAAGCAATGCCGCGAACGGCGTCGGGAGCAGTGCGGTTTGAGCAGACCGGGAGGATCTGGCCAGGTTCGCTAACCGGGTCGGCCTGCGGGACGTGGAAGGCGAACGCGTGGAGTGCGATGCTGGCATGCGCTGCTACCGCCGGAACGTGTTAACTTTCAGCCGCGCGGGTGGCTGATAACTCCGGCGATTCGGCACACCGAGCCTCTCATGTGCCGCCTGTAGCCCAGCGCTGGCCTAGTGCGGCTCGGCGAATCAACTCCGGGCCGGATCACCGGGTGAGACTATCCCGATGGGAGGAAGAGGAGCGTCAACTCCTGCCCTGCGCAGATTTACCGGCGGCATGCCATGAATCGGCCGGAGATACAAGCCACCCACACTCCACCAGGACTAGCGGCTCAGCCTGGGGCTTCGCTTGATCACCACGGTCAGCGCGAAAAGTCCTGTCGCCACAAGAGTCATTATCGGTCCGGATGGCAGGTTGAGGTGATACGAAAGGTACAGCCCCGCCAACGCCGAAGCTGCCCCGATTATCGAACCTACGATCATCATGGAAACGAATCGCCTCACTAGAAGGTAGGCGGCCGCGGCGGGCGTTATCAGCATTGCCATTACGAGCACTATTCCCACGGCTACGATGCCCACCACGATGACAAGCGACAGAAGCATCAGCAGCACGTTCTCGATCGCCGTGGTCCGCATGCCGACCACCTTCGCGCCCGACGGATCGAAACTGGTTAGGACGAACTGATGGTGGAACAGGTACAGGCCCACAATTACGACGCAAGTGAGCGAGAAGGCGGTGTAGACCTCGGCCCACGAGACTCCTAGCGGCTGGCCGAGCAGGAAGTCTTCGATGTTCACCTTGATGCCAGTTGAGGCGGACAGCATCACAAGTCCCAGCGCAAACATTCCGGCGAACAGTATGCCGATTGCCGTGTCTTCGCTAACGCCGGAGCGCCGGCTGATCAACCCTATTAGAAGGGCCACCGCTATTCCGGACGGCACCGCGGCAAGGATGCCTATTCCAAGAATGACGCCGATCACCATCCCCGGCAGCACCGCGTGGGCAAGCGCGTCCCCCATGAACGAGAGGCCGCGCGTTATTACGTAAGCGCCAATGAGGGGGCACATGACGCCGACAAGAACCGAGACGATCAGCCCCCGTACCATGAAGCTGTACTGGAGAGGGTCGGTGATGTACTCGATCATGCTTCGGGCTCTTCGAACTGCTCGCCGGACTGCGCGAAGTGGACGCCGTGGGACCCGTACAGCTCCTCCAGCACTTCGGGAGTGAAGGCCTCGTCGGGCGAGCCGTACGCGCAGACGTGATGATTGAGGCACAGTATCTTGTCGAATCGCCCGGCCAGATTCGTCAGGTCATGCGTGGCGAGCACAATGATCCGTCCATCGTCTCTCAGCGAATGGAGCACCTTGACGAGGCCTTCCTGCGCGCCTACGTCAACGCCGCTGAACGCCTCGTCGAGCAGGAGAACGTCCGCCCCCTGGGCAAGCGCGCGCGCCACGAACACACGCTGACGCTGGCCGCCTGAGAGCTCGGTCATCAAGTTCTCTCGCTGCGCCCAGAGTCCGACACGCTCCAGGCACTCCTGCGCCAATTCGCGGTCGTGTCTGCCGGGCCGCTGAAACCATGTGTGGTTAACCGTCCTTCCCATCAGGACAACGTCCATTACCGAAACGGGGAAGCGCCAGTTCACACTTTCTCGCTGCGGCACGTAAGCCAGCGCGCCTCTATGCCCGCCACTTCTTGCTGAACAGATGGTTACCGAGCCTTCATTCAGCGGCTGCAGTCCCGCAATGCTGTTGAAGAGCGTGCTCTTGCCCGCCCCATTGGGGCCAACAACCCCCATCAGGGTGCTGTGCTCTACGCTGAAGGTCACGTCGCTCAGGGCCTTGTGCTCGCCGAACTGTACCGTAACGCCTTCTAATATGAGCGAAGCTTCATGCGCCTCAGAAAACTCGGTCATTTCAGTGCTTCCACAATTCTCTCCACGTTCAGCCTCTGCATTCCGATGTACGTTTCCGCGCCGCTGCCCTCCGGTCCAAGCGACCCGGAGTAGAGACGGACCAGGCTGGCGCCAGTCTCCTCGGCGATTGCGTTTGCCAGACGCTCACTAGCCGTCGTCTCGCCAAAGACTGCCGACACTCCGTACTCCTCGATCTCATGGACGAGGTCTGTCATGTGCTCAGCCGTAGGCTCGACGTCCAAGGAAAGCGATGTGGGTATCACGGCCCCAACCATCAGGAAGCCATACAACTCCGCGAAGTAGCTGAGACTGTCATGCGACGTTACGATCAGCCGGTTCTTGACCGGAATCTGGGCTACTTGTTCCTGCGTCCAAGCGTGTAGCTCGTCGAGGCTGGCGTTGTATTTAGCCGCGTTTGCACTGTAAATGTCTTCACCCGTAGGGTCGACCACTGACAGGCGATCCGCTATCTCATTCACCACAGTCTGTACGCGGACCGGGTCAAACCAGAAGTGGGGATCGAGGAGTCCGTGGTCTTCGCCATTCTCCTCCTGGCCGTCTTCCTGAGGGTGGTCTTCATCTTCGTTATCGTGACCGCCGGACTCCTCGAACTCTATGGGATCAATGAAATCTCCGAGAGCGATGACCTTTGTCTCGTCGGTGTTGGCGTTGTGCACGAGCTCCGTGAGCCATCCAGCCTCCAGTCCCAGGCCTATGGTCAGGACCAGGTCCGCGTCAGCGATCTTCGCCACGTCTCTTGCCCCTGGCTGAAACGAGTGAGGGTCGCTGCCCAACGGAAGCAGGCTGAAAGCCTCAACTCGACTGCCTCCGATGTTCTCGACCCAGTCCGCGACGAAGTTGGTGGTGGTGACGACCTGGATTGTTCGAACAGGTTCGGAGGCCGCCTGAGCGGTATCTGTGCTGGCTTCTGACCCCGCAGTCTGGATTGCGTCGGTATCCGAATCGTCACCGCATGCGACGGCGACAAAGAAAGCCGTCAAACACAACAAGATAGAACGACTCAACTTGCCGTTCCACGATTGTTTGTGGATGTGCTGTCTCACTTTAAGATACTCTTACGTCTCAGCAATTGTCTTCAGGTGGATCAGGTTAGGCTGGGAGCCTCATGCAGGGTGACTATAGAGTGAGAGCCTCAACCCGCCAGGCGCTTGGAGCGGATACTGGACCCCAGGCGGACTCTCCGGGCCGTCCTCCAATGAGAAGTTAGTCTAATCCGCAGCCAACTGGTAAACGGACAGGCATTGATTTGAGAGTTATTCTCAGTTAGTGATTCACCCTTAGCCATTTTGATTGTCTTCAATGAACGCTGACCCGACTGCCTATCGACCGATGCAGAAGTTGCCATGCCAGCGACGACAGGCGACCCTCTCTGAGCCTACGGCCGACACTCAGCCTTAATGCGAACGTATCTCAATAGAGGCCAAATAGTCCCAGAGTCCAGATGCTGAGCGCCGGTAGATTCCGGTAGATTAATGAATAAACTGGCACGTGTCAATCGGTAATCCTGATCCAGATCCCGTCCAGCGGCCCCCAATCACAACTGAGTCCAATGCAGGAGTTCTGCGGATTGCGAATCCTACTCCACGCACGATCGACCTTCTCTGCTCTCGTGCGATTTGCTGCCGAGTCACAGGAGAGGAGTGGCAGCCTTGCCTGAGATCAACGTGACGAAGCCCACGCTCTCGAGTCTGGCGAGCGCGGCGGTCCGCCGAGTTCCGACGAGGCTGAGCTATGACCTGCACACCTTCCGAGGAGACGTCTTCGGAGGCGTTACGGCAGCCGTGGTCGGGTTGCCCGTCGCGCTTGCCTTCGGCGTAGCTTCCGGATTGGGGGCGGTTGCAGGCCTGTACGGCGCCATCGCCGTAGGGTTCTTTGCGTCCGTGTTCGGAGGCACGAGGTCCCAGATATCCGGCCCGACCGGTCCTATGGCTGTTGCCATGGCGGTAATCGTGACCCTGCATGCCGAAAGTTTCCGGGAGGCCTTCACCATAGCGGTAATGGCCGGTCTGATACAGATTCTGCTGGGTGTACTCAGGATCGGGCGTTTCGTCAGCTACACCCCCTATTCGGTCATCTCTGGCTTCATGTCCGGAATCGGAATCATTATCATTCTTCTGCAGACCCTCCCTTTCATGGGCGCTGAGTCCGCCTCTGGCGGGCCTGTGGAGGCCATCCAGGCTTGGCCTGATGCGATAAGCAACATCAACCTGAGCGCGCTTGCGGTTGCCGGCCTAACGCTTGTCGTAGGTGTCGCTTGGCCCGCGCGACTGAGCAAGTTCCTTCCTTCCACGCTTGCCGCGCTCATATCTGGAACGCTCCTGGGCGTGCTATGGCTGACCGACGCGGCGGTTATCGGCGACGTGCCCACTGGCTTGCCGGAATTCTGGCTGCCTGACCTTTCCGCCAATGTGCTCACACGTGCGGTGCAGCCTGCGTTGATCATCGCGCTGCTCGGATCAATAGACAGTCTGCTTACCTCGCTGATAGCCGACTCGATGACGCGTACCAACCACAACCCGGATCGCGAGTTGGTTGGGCAGGGGATCGGGAACACGATAGCAGGCCTGTTCGGAGGTCTGCCGGGGGCCGGAGCCACATTGGGCACCGTCGTAAACATCCGCGCCGGCGGCCGCACGCAGGTCTCGGGTGTCATTCGCGCGGCAATACTGCTGGGGCTGGTCTTGGGGGCCGGAAGAGTCGTTGAGGAGATTCCGCATGCGGCCCTCGCGGGCATTCTCGTGAAGGTGGGCTGGGACATCATTGACTGGCGCTTTCTGACACGCATTCACCGCGTCCGGCGGGCCCATCTGCTGGTCATGCTCATCACATTCTGCCTCACTGTATTCCTGGATCTGGTAACTGCCGTAGCTATTGGCCTTATTGCTGCGGGCATGGCCAGTGCGCGGCAAATCGAGCGATTCGAACTGGACAGCGTTGTGTCTGTGCCTCTCCTGGACCGCACATTCCTGTCAAGTAGTGAAGATGACGATAGCGTAGACGCCTTCTCGGCTCGTGTCGGCCTGGTGGCACTGAGAGGGACCTTTACTGTCGCGTCATCCAGGAAGATGATCAACACGATCTCCGTAGACATCCGTGACCACGAGGTGGTCATACTGGACTTCACGGGTACCGTATACATGGACGACAGCGCGGCACTTGTAGTGGAGCAATTGGTGGATGCTGCAATCGCGGAAGATACCGAATGCATCGTGATGGGCCTCGATGGCTCGCCTGCTGAAGCGTTGCACGGGCTCAATGTCCTGAAGCATGTCAAGCCGGACCACTTCGTGGACACCTTGGACGAGGCAAGGGACATTGCGGAGAAGCTGCTCAAGGCCTAGCAGTCCGGGGCTGGCACGAAAGCGACCACCTGTGCTATTATTGATGCATGTTCAGTGTAGTGTTCGGGAAACATTCATCGGGGCGCCGTGCCGGACCGAGCCTTCAGGGCGGCCGATGCTCACACACCCCGGGGCCCTGTCTCATAAACGCCTCAATTCGTCTCAACTTTGCTTCATTTCTGTCTCGAGGATGCCTCAGAAACGTCTCACCTTCGCCCACATTCCAGCTATGAAATGAGACAAAATGAATCAAAATGAGACAGATTTTTCTCCCAAAGGGCAAGTTCGGCTGACGACAGAGTCTTTTCCTCGCCTCAAATAGCCGGGCGTAACTAGGCTGAGTCCCGCCCGTCAGAGTTCGCCAGTGGCCCTGGAAGATGGCCATTCGAACAGAGTAGATGCTAGAGTCTTGGCATCCGGGGTGAGGGAGATTGCTTTCGAGTCCCGCGTGGACGAAGCGGACGGCAGGGAGGCTGCAAACCGTCGCACTCGGGGAGGGGACTCTATCGATGTCGACTCGACGTTCAGAGCACGTTTACGCCCCAACACCGTCCCCATTTCCCGAGGGATGGTACTTTGTCGCGAGCCGTAAGGCCGTACTAAAAGCCAAACTCATCCAGAAGACATGGATGGGTGAGAACATCGTCGTCTGGTGCGACGATGACGGACGTGTCTGCGTAGCCGAGAGGCGTATTGCCCTCATTTAGGTGCCGACTTGGGGCCCGCAGCCGGTGGCAGCGTATGCGGCGGCCGCCTCGTCTGTCCATTCCACGGCTATGAGTTCGACGCAACCGGCCAGTGCGCCGCCACCCCTTACGCCGACCCGCCCAGAACGGCGAAGCTGCGAGTCTTCGATACCAGGGAAGTGCTCGACTTGGTCTTCGCCTGGTGGGGCATCGACGGACGGCAACCGCAGTGGGACCTGCCGGCCGAACAGCCGGACCAGGTCTCGTGGAGCGGTCTCGAGATCAGGACGCTGCGCTTCCCAGGCCAAGCCCAGGAGACGACGGAGAATTCGGTAGACCTTGCCCACCTTCGATACGTCCACGGCTATGGCAGCGTGGACCGAATCGCACCTGTGTCGATTGACGGACCACGCCTGGAGAGCTACTGGCATTTCAGGCGCAGTAGAAATCTGACCAGGTTCGCAACTATGACTCATGACATCTCGGCTAACACGCTCGTGTTTGGGCTGGGCTACTCTTACGTGTCGATCCGAGGAACTCCATCGGCCTTGAAATGCGCCTGTGGATACTGGCGACGCCCGTGGATGGCACTCATATCGACCTCACGATCGCTTCTCAAGTGAAGGAGATTCGCAGCCCGAAGCGATAGTTGGCTGGATTGGGCTTTCTTCCGGTGAATCTGCGAGCCTCAATCATGAACAAGATCATTGTGGCTTTTCAACGCCATGACGTGCTGCAGGATGTGATCATCTGGAGTCGGAAACGGTACGAACCTCGGCCTCGTTTCTGCCGTTCCAACGGCGAGATCATGCCCTATCGAGCCTATTGCGCCCAGTTCTATCCCGGTCCGCGTGATCAGGAGGGTTCACACCCTGCTGCTGCTGGTACTTTACAGTGAACAAAGAATCTGTCCCTGTGTCTCCCGAAGGCAGATCTCTGGGCAGTTCGCCTGCTGGAGAAGCTGTATATTCCGACAGCTTCCATCGCTCAGCGGTGGAACGGATGCTGAAAATCGGGCGAGCGTTGACTAGTACTTGCAAGACAGGCAACTGCGATGAGAGTTAGTTACGTGGCAGCATCGCAACGTACATGCGGAGCCGGGCGGCGACTGACACTGCGTCCTCCAGCCGTCTCTGTTGGGATTACAGGCTATTAGCAAGACACTTAGTTGGCTAAGTTGGCTGGGTACGGTCCGCCCGTACGTTACTCTGGGCGCCCTCGTCATTATCACAGTAATTCTTGGGGCCGGCGCGACGCGGCGTGCTCCCCCGCCGGAGACGAAAGCGACTCTTCCCCAAAATAGCCCTATCACCGAGGTCTTAGTTGAGATTGATGAGCTCTTCGGGGACTCGGGAGAGGCCAGCGTCGTAACCCTTCTCTTCCGCGGAGACGCGCTCACACCTAATGGTCTTTCTCAGATGGACGCGCTTATCGGTGAAATCGTCAACGATCCGAGCATTGGCGCAACACTGGCTCCAGACAATCCGGTTTTTGCTCCCTCGACCTTGGTCAAGCTCATGCTCCAGGTCGAGGGCTTCGAGTCCGTTTTGCAGGCTGACATCGACTCCGCTCGCGGACCTCCCGAGCTTCAGCAGGCGATCGCCGCAATGACCGGGACCGATACCGACGGCACGCCGGTGGCGATCGCCACCATCCGCCTGCGTGATACAGGTGACGAGCGGATTGAGGCGGCGGAAAGGCAGATCAGCGAGCTTGCGGCCGCGGATGAGGGACCTCTGCCCGTAAGCAGCGTCTCTTCAGTGGTTATCGAGGACGAGTACAAGAAGGCCACGGAGGAGGGGATGCTGCCCCTGATTGGGCTTGCGTTTCTTCTAATTGCGGCGCTGATCCTACTGTTCATGCGCACGATCTCAGACCTGCTGCTGACGCTGGCAGGACTTCTCATGTCGATCATCTGGATCGCCGGTACGGAAGGCTGGCTCGGGCCGAACGCTCTGGGCCTGACCGGACCTCCGAACTCGCTCACCGCGATGGTGCCGATCATCGTGATCGGCCTGACCGTGGACTACGCGATCCAAATCGTCTCCCACTATCGCGAGCAGCGTACAGCGGGAGAGCCTGTGTTGAACGCGGTCCGGACAGGATGGCGTAACGTAAGCGTCCCGCTGATGCTTGCCGCCGTCGCTACGATTGTGAGCCTGTTGGCGAGCCTGTTCTCCCCGATCGGGATAGTCCGGCGACTTCGGCATCGTCGCTGGACTGGGCGTCGGGATGAGCCTGATCGTGATGCTGACTCTCGTGCCGGCCGACAGGAGCATCATCGACCGGAGGCGCGAGGCGCGAGGCGCGAGGCACGCGGCACGCTGGCCCCGCCTCGCCCGATCTCGAATGCCTTGCCCGGCGTCGGGCGCGTTGCGGAGCTATTGGGAAGGCAGGTCACCCGTGGCCCGCGCCCTATCTCGTCGCCGTGGTTGCAGTGACGATTGGTCTTGGTTTTGCCGCTACAGGTCTCGAATCGGAGTTCAGCATCCGCGACATCCTGCCAAGAGGTGGGAGCCTATTGAAAGACATGAACACGCTTGACGCGGCCGTAGGCGGCTCTACGGAGATGGCCAGCGTGCTCGTGAAAGCCGAGGCCACGGAGACCCGAACGCTGCTGAACCTGCGAGACCTTACGACTGAATTCGAAGACGAAACGAGCCGCCCGCGGGCAGCGGCGGGACCCATTCAGGCGTCACACGAGATGCTCCTGCGGGACTGGACCGACGACAGTGGCGAGCCCGGCGACAAGTACGATCCGGAGTTAGCGGCGCTCTTCAGGAGAACCTCCGCTGGAGTTCAACTCGATGCCGGGCTGATGCAAGACGTGCTTGATAAGCTTGAAAAAATGGATCCAGCCATGGCGCATCTTCTGGTCAATGATCCGGATGGCATCGACGCCATGCTGCTCCAATTCCCCACATTTACGAACGATCCAACTCAAACGCGAGCGATGCAGGAGGCAATCGAGGCGCTCCGGTTTGGCGAAAGCGACGCATTGACGGCGACTTCGGAACGCATTATCTCGGTTACGGTTACGGACTCGCTCACAGAGCGGCAGACCGAGGCCATCAGCACCACGATCGTTGCAGCCCTCACCGTCCTGGCCGTCTTCTTCTGGGTGACGGTGCGGCAGCCCGCGTTGGCATTCATCGCGGTGGGGCCAATTGTGCTGGTGCTCATATCCGTGCTGGGGACCATGGCGCTGCTTGGCATCCCATACACGATTATTACGTCAATCATTACGGCGCTCTCGATTGGCATTGGGGTGGACTACACCATCCACATGATTCATAGGTACCGTGAGGAGTACTCCCATGTACGCGACCCAGAGAGAGCGGCGATTCAGACGCTCGCGACGACAGGCTCGGCGCTGCTGGGCTCCGCTATGACGACCGCGCTCGGTCTGGGGGTTCTAGCGGCTCTCCTCTTGCGGCGTCCCAGCAGTTCGGCTTCACGGCGGCAATTACGATCGCCTACTCGCTGATAGCCTCCATTCTGGTTGTGCCGCCCGCCATGACCGTCTGGGGCGCGTACCAGAACATGCGGCTCCGCTCGGCGGTGCAGAGGTGGTCGAACGAGCTCGACGACGAGATCGAGGCCGTGTTCCGGCGACACGACCAGGAACTTACGTAAGCGCGGCAGTGAGATGCGCCGGGCGAGTGCTAGTATCCGGGCGGCTCTAGTGGCGTCGATGCCAGCGCGGCCGCCTGCTATGGACTACCTACCCGCCAACCCGGATGCACCGGACTGAGAATGGGAACACCGCGGTGAGTCGGGCCTAGAAGTCTCGCCTCTTTTCGGAAATGCGGAACTTCAGCTTCTTGCTCGGCTTCATTGAAGGTAATGGGTTGAACTTGAGCTTAAAGTTTGCCGGAGAGACTTCGATCCTGAAGTAGTGGGCGACCATCAAAACATTGACAGCCAGCTGAAGTTCCATCCGCCGGAAGCCGAGACATGTGTGCGTGCCCAGCCCGTAAGGAGCGTATCCGGGACTGTGGTGCGCATTGCGCGGCGGCTGATAGCGGTCGATATCGAACTTAAAGGGGTCGGGGAAGACGTCTTTCATGTAGTGCGCCGCCGTCTGGGCAATGAGCAGTCTTGTCCCTACCGGCAACTCATAGTCCTTGACGACACACGAATTCATAACGTTCCGCATGGACATCGGGACGATCGGGTACATGCGCAGGCACTCCATGAGGAGGCGATGCGTTACGTCTATCGCCGACATTGTGAAGTCCTTGGCATCCGGATCGCCGCCGTCGAACAGGGCATCGGCCTCGCCCTGGATTCTGGCGTACAGCTCCGGCTGTGACGCAAGGGCATACAGCGTGAAGCTGAAAGCATCGCCAAGGTACACGCTGGCAATCAGCGCCGCGGACAGAGCGAACCGCAGATTCGACTCCGGCACGAACTGCGGGTCGCTCGCGTGCAGGCTCAGGATGTCATCTGCGAGATCTCTCGGGCTATCAGCGCGCTGCGCCGGAGTATGCACGCTCTGCACACGTTCGATCAGCGTGTCGACGGCCTTGGCTCGGCGATTCATTCCCGAGGTCTTCAGCATCAAATTCGGAAGGATCTTCACTATGTGAGTGTTGAGGGCCCGCTCCTTGTACGTCATTAGATCGTCGATAATGTCCTGCGAATCGACGCTTACGGAGAGCGGTGAGATTTGGGCGTTAATCATTCGGCGGCACATGGTCGTCGCGGAGTAAGAGTCGCCAACCGACCAGTCTCTCATGTAATACCGTGCATGATCGTAGAAATCATTCAGCCGGCCCATTAGCCTTCCGCGAGAGTATGCCGATGACATGGACTTACGGAGCCGGAAATGATCGGCGCCATCTAAGGAAGGCAGGACTCCAGACGCGCCGTAGACCTTTTCGAAGTCAGCGAAATAGTCCTTGGCCCTCAAGTACATGCGCCCTCGACGATGCACCCACCGATTCGTCTCCGGCCCAGCCAGGAAGATCATAGGCTTGGTAAAAGGTGGTCGAATCTCAAACACCGGGCCGTATTCTTCCGCAAGGTCAGCGAAGAGAGCCGGGATGTTGCCGTCGCGAATATGTGAATTCAGCAGCAACTTTCGCAGGGCGACTGTCGGAATCTTCTTCGTGAGCGCGGAGCGTCGCAGCAACGGACCTGCAAGGTTGTGGGAGACTGCTTGAGCGATGGACCGGCCGATCAAGGCCATCTTGCAGATAAACTCGATACGTGCCTCTGCCTCGTCATCAAGGTGAAACATGAAGCGAAAGACATCGCAGGTGTTGATGAGGCAGATGATAATGACATCTCTAGGGTGAGGAATCTCGTTGTTGAAGATGGCCCTGCCTATGCGCGTTTTGACGAACTCAGCGCCGTCATCTTCAGGGGAGCTGTCGAACAGTTCCGGCTGCGCCGCCGTACGAGACAGCGTCCAGAAATCGCCGTCGTGGTGCTCCAGAATTTTCAGGTCGACCAGGCGGCTCAGGGTAAGATCGATAATCGATTCCGCTTGAGGTGCGAGTCGCTCGATCCAGTACTGTGCGTTCCGCTGAACCGGCGCATCTGCGATCCTCTTTAGAATCAGGTCTAGGGTAGGATCTCCAGTCTCCGTCTTGTCCAGAAGAAAGAGGGATTCCATGTCGGTGTCGATTCGAGACCTGAGCGACAGTTCCGCGAACGCGGCGCCGGCAACGCGCAGTTCAAGTCCCAGCCGGGAACCTTGTGAAAGTAGCCGCTCTCTTCGTTGAGGAGCGTCAGTATGAGCTCTTCGGGCAAACTTAGCTGTTGGGTTGCCACACGGGCAGTAGTAGCAGTCATCGGTCCCGGTTTCCTGCGCAGTCTCCTGGCCGTTAGGCCACCAAGGCTTGCCGCATAGAAACTAAGTATACTTTTGCCGCGAGAGCGAGGACAAGGCACGTACCGCTAAGCGGCACGGTCCGCATCGGAGTGGGATAGGGAAGTCTTGCCTCAGGACGGTTACGCAGCAGAGGATTCCGGCCTGTCCTCATCACGCTCAGTCGTTTTCGCTTTGCCATTGCAGGCTGGCTGACTTCAGCCCGTGGCTTTCCTGAATCGCCAACCGGACAGGATGCTCCCATAGTACTTGTACGCACGCCTTGCATTGGGGTCGTCGAATGGATAGTCCGCGCCAATCTGGGTCGCGGCAGCCAACCCACTCACGAAGCAGGTGTCCTGGCTGTTCATCAAGGCGTGGAGGCCACAGTGCCATGTTCGTCTCTTGCCGTGCATGAACCGGAACGGATGAATAAACAGAGCAACATGGCATTCGTTATCCACAATGTCCTGGAAGCACCATCTCCCAATGACCTTCTCCTCATCGATTTGACTCACTGGGTTGTAGGTAACAAGACAAGGCTTGTCAGACCGACTTCCCCAAGGCTGCTGATTATGCATTATGTAAGTGAGCTTATAATTGTCCGGTCTGGCGCCGTACTGTTCGATGTGATTGCTCCGCGTCTTTAGGGCATTGACTTCGCTATCAGGAAGAACTGATGCGTCGGAATGCACTACCGTATGAATGTGGAGTTCGCTCTCGTATCTTATTGAAGACAGAGTGTACTGCTCCAAGAACGTGGGTCTGTCGAGGAGCATCAGCGTCTGGTTGGCGTTGCACGCGAATACAACATTGTCGTACGTCTCCCGCACACCTTGTTCGTCCTCGACCAGGACGTCAGACGCTCACCGATAGACTCTCCGGACAGGCCGGTTAAGGTTGATTTTGTCTCGAAAGTCAGCCGACAGGTTTTCGTGGATGCGCCGCGTTCCCTAGTCTCACGTCTGCATCGTCGTAGCGGTCTCAGTGTCGAGGAAGTCCGGGTACCTTGAGAAGAAGACCGCAGGCATATCGAACACATTACTCGCCAACAGAAAGGTTACGAACATGGGCTTAAGTACCATGTACCTAAAATCCCCGGAGAGGCTGGCGGCCTTCAGCACCGTTGACATGCTTATGTAGTTGAATGGGTTGAGTGCATTAAGCAGCTTTGACTTGGAACGAGTCAGACTGCCGAACCGGTGAAGGCGCCTGAGAACTCACTGGAATTTGTCAATCTCTGACTGAAGCTGCTCTCTGATCTCAGTGTCGAAGTCTTGGGCGTAAACTTTGCCTTTATACTTCACACTGTAACTGAATCTGGTATCGATCAGCCTATTCCGAACTGCTTCACCAACAGCACGATGTGCTCATACAGTGACGAAATGCAAGCAGTGACCGAGATCTCGAAGGGAATCGAGCTGCCGTGTTCCGGTGGCATGTCGACCGTGACCGCATTCCCGCATATTCGGTCCTGTGCCTCAAAGAGTCGGAAGTCGAATCGGTCAGGGTGTTGATTCAGACCCCATGCGGCGGCCGGACCTGAAATGCCAGCTCCCACGATGGTTATGCGCCGCGGCGCATAGCCTCTACTGCCGGTTGTCATGGCATCCAACTTTAGGATCGATGTTTTCCGACGGCTAGGTGACAGAAGATCTTTCCATCTCGCAAAGCCTGCCCTTCGTAGGATCAGGCTTCCCACAGACATCGGATTCCCGGTCTGCGGAACGTGAACGACTGGTGCGGTTACCTGTCCATTGGGTAGCGTCGACACATACAGGAGCAGATAGCCTGCGTTGTCTGGAAGTTGGAGAATTGCAACACTGTGCCGATAGGTTAACTGAAACAGGGTCACTGTCGTCGGAACCCAACGAAAGGCACGTTCGGCCCAAGTGACGGGCACAGTTCAACTCGACGCACTTGGGATTGCATTCGGGAACAGCGAACGACCATTCCTGTCTCTTGGTTAGGCCGGATGTCGTTCGGAGGCTTGGTGTGGAACCCGAAGAACGGAGTGCTACAATCGACGAATTCTTCTAGTCAGGAGCTAAGAGGCCGATGAAGCTTGTATTAAAGGCGTCGCAATTGATTGACGGCACAGGACACGCTCCTAAGCAGGATGCGGCGGTGCTAATCGAGGATGGCAGGATTGCCTCTGTCACCAATCAGGAGGCCCTGTCACAAACTGAACAAGAAGATTGCGAAGTGATTTCAGTGGAAGATGGAACCATAATGCCAGGTTTCATTGAGATGCACTCCCACATACATCTGAGTGCTGAAGCGGATGTCTACAGCCAAATTACGTCGGAGAGCGACGAGATGCTCATGATCAGAGGCGTTCAGGCAGTGAGAAACGCCTTGAGCTCGGGCGTAACTACAATGCGAGATCTCGGCAGCAAGAACAACATTGTGTTCCCGATTCGAGAAGCTATCGAGAAGGATGTGATTCCCGGTCCGAGGCTACTTGCGTCCGGATATCCCATTACGACAACGGGAGGGCACTGCAACATGTTCGGCACTGAAGCCGACTCCTCCATGGAGGTTGTACAGGCTATCCGAAGACAGTTCAAGCAAGGGGCTGACTGCGTCAAAATTATCTCTACCGGGGGCGCCCTCACACCAGGCACGAATCTGCGAGCAGCACAGTACGACTCGACCACGCTGGCTGCGGCGGTGACCGACGCGGAACGTCTGGACCTGCAAGTGGCTGCCCACTGTCACGCGACTGCCGGCATCAAGAACTGCGTGAAAGCGGGAGTCCATAATTTGATTCATTGCACATGGCTGGCAGAGGACCCTGACGAGGTGTTTGACTACGATCCCAAGACCGCCGATGAGATCGCAGAGAAGGGGATTTACGTTGACCCCACACTGGCGCTAGGTCACCTCAACAGACTTAGAGCGGTGTTTAATCCAGAATCTCCCCGAGTAATGCGTGATCCAAGCCGACGGTTCGAGATATTGAGAGACATGTGGGACCGCGGCGTCAAGTTTGTGACTGGAATGGACATGGGCGTGTCGTACGCACGCTTCAACGATTTTGCGTACACCCCAGAAGTAATGGTGACCGGCATGGGTATCTCGCCCATGGAGGCCATTGTCTGTTCCACGAAGACCTCGGCAGAGTGCTTGGGCATTGAAGAAGAGACGGGCACTCTTGAGAATGGGAAATCAGCGGACGTGCTGATCATTGACGGAGACCCACTGGCAGATATTACGGCATTGCACAGAGTTAATACCATTGTGAGGGCGGGCCGAGTTATCAAACATAAGAATGAGCTTCTAATTTGACTGGGTTGCTTAGATTCAGTCCTCTTCGCCGGGGGCCACTCGTTTCCCTCGAAGCGCCGGTTACAACTGATCTTGAATAGTCCCTTATGCTATTGACCGGCTCTATTGACCTTTGGACAGCCCGGAATGCAGAGGAAAGCGTGACCACACGGCTCGAACTGTGAAGAAAGTGACGGATCTGCTTCGCTGTCTTTCGATGGCCGACACGATAGTTGTGACCGTCGCCAACAGTGACGGGTAGGATCTTGGTCGGAATGGTGGAGACGGGGGAGAGTCGAACTCCCCGTCCAAGAGAGCATTCAAAAGAACTTCTACAGGCTTAGCCGGAAGTTGCTTTCGCCTCTAAGGCCCCCTGCCGGCACGGGGCATCAAAGAGGTTGAGCCGATTATCTTGGGCCCGGCGTATCGGCGTATGCCGGACAGCGCCTCGATTAATGGCGCCCTGTTCCCGGTCTCGAGGACAACCGAGGCAGGACGTAGCAGCCCTTTTAGGCGGCTAGGGCGAGTTCAGGTTCGCCAGTTACTTTGTTGCTACCTTGTTAACGGGGTCCGATAGCGCCCCGGCCTGCCGTCCTCCAAACAACTCCCCTGTCGAATCCGCGCGTCCCCACAACAGTTTCATTATAGCAGTTGAGTGCGGGCTCAGCCCCATTGCCGGGTGGCTAGGCCTTGTAACAGGCGACCAGTCTACCGGCGCCCTTGTCGACCAAGGCGGGCTGGTCGTTATCGCGGCAGAAGTCGTCGGCCAAAGGACAGCGATCATAGAAGCGGCACCTCGCCGGCGGGTCAACCGCCGTGGACACGGCGCCCACGATGTCGACCGGCGGCCGCGTGATCGACGGGTCGGGCACCGGCGCCGCCGAGACGAGCGCCCTTGTGTATGGATGCTGGGGACGGCGAAGGAGGTCCTCTGTCTCGCCAACCTCCACGAGCTTGCCGAGATACATTACCGCGATCCGCGTACAGGCATAGCGTGCCACCGCAAGATCGTGAGTGATGTACAGGTAGCTGATCTGGAGACGGTCTGCCAGATCGGCCATGAGCCGCATCACGCCGGTTTTGATTGAGGCGTCAAGCATCGAAGTCGGCTCGTCCGCCACCACAAACTTCGGCTCCACGACCAGGGCCCTCGCGATTGCGACCCTCTGCCTCTGTCCTCCTGACAACTCATGTGGAAATCGGAACATGAAAGCTCGCGGCGGGTTTAGGCCTACCATGTCCAGAATCTGCGATACCCGGTCCATCCGTTCGAGTGGGCTGCCTATCTTCTGGACCTGCAATGGCTCGACTATCGTGTCATAGACAGTTCGGCGCGGATTGATCGACTCGTACGGGTCTTGGAAGATCATCTGCGCGCTCTTTCTGAACGCCTTGAGGTTTTGGCCTGCGAGTGTTGCCACATCCACGGGTTGGCCCACGCCGTCGTCGAAGATTATTCGACCGCCGGTTGGGTCAGCAAGCCTGACCAGCAGCTTTCCAGCGGTGGTCTTCCCACAGCCTGACTCGCCCGCGAGGCCTAAGCTCTCGCCTCGACCAATGTCGAATGTGATCCCGTCCACGGCGTGCACAAGACTCTTGCTGCGCTTGTACCAACTGGCATGCACCGGAAAGTGCTTGGTAAGATGCTTGACCCGCAGCAATGGCCTGTCTTCGGAGATATCTGGCTCTGAGCTTGTCATTCTTGGAACCACTACAGGTTGATCACTTGCGGTTCTTGAGCGCCTGCGATGGCCGCGGCCTTTTTGAAGAGATCGACCGTGTTAGGGTGGCAGGTGAAGATGAGCATCTGGTTGTCCTGGGCAAGCCGGACGAAAGCGGATGCCGCGCGAAGCGCACGCTCAGGATCGAAGTTAACCAGTACCTCGTCGACGATCACCGGAAGCGTTTCGTTGTCCTTCCCGAGCTGCTGAATGAGTCCGAAACGCAGCGAAAGGAACAATTGCTCCCGGGTACCACGGCTCAACTCCGACGGTTGCTTACGGCCGCCGCGCGAGTCCGAGACGTAAATCGTCCTCTCATCGATAGGGGAGAACACCGAGTCGTAGCGCCCGCCGGTGGTGTCGCGGAGGAATGCCTCCGCCTCGCGGATCACGTCCGGCTGCCGCTCGCGCTCGAACTTGGAGCGCGCCTGGTCGATCAGCGCTTCCGCCAGGGTGAGCTTGGCCCATTCGCCCGCGTGCGCCCGCATTTCCTCGATGAGTTGACCGCGGGCCATTCGTAGCCGAGAGGACTCTTCCTCGCCTGCGATCTCCTGCAACTGGCGATCAATCGAACCGCGATCGGTTGCGGTGCGCTCATGTCTTGCCTGTACATCCCCGAGGTCTTCTTCGAGTTTCTCTATCTCGACATCGATACTCTGGCTGTCAGTCCGCTCCAGGGCCGCAAGCAGCGATTCCAGCGCTGCGCCTGGTCCGCTCGCCTCGGTGAGGCGTTGCAGGATGTCGCGTCTGCTGCTCTCCAGGCTTCGGCGCTCTTCGGCTTGGGAGTGGCTGCGCCGGAAGTCTTCGGCGTTCGTTGCCCCGCCCAGTTCGAGCAGGCACCGCAGCTCCTGTTCCACCTGGACAAGTTCTCGCTGAGCAGCCTCAGCCTCCCCTTCGCGCTCCCGCAGACGGTCCTCCAAGCTCTTACGGTCCCGCTCGGTATCTCGGGCCTCCCCCAGAAGGTCGATTAGCCTGTCCGCAGCCGCGTCCACGCTCCGATGGTCGTCAGCCTCGACACGGATACCTAAGGCGGAAGCATGCGGCTCCACAGCCTGGTAGTGTTCGGTCAGGTCCTGCCTGATGGCTTCTACCCGCTGCTCCCAATTGCGAACTGTGCCAAGTTGGTCACGCGCTCGGGCAATCTGACCCGCCAACAGGTCCACGCTGTCGGGAGTAAACCTGTCAGATAGCTCCCGCGACCTCAGCCATGTTTGCCATGCTCCGCTCGCCTCGCGCTGTCTCTCGGAGGCGGTTTCCAACTTACGCTCGGCATCTTCCAGTCTCTTCTTCCGCGTCTCTTTGATGCCGGCTTCCCTGTTGACGTTGGCCGCTAGTTGAGTATGTGCCTGTATTCGATTTGCCTCACCCTCCAACTCCTCCTCAGCATCCGAGAGTGATGTCTCGGTTACCTCGAAGCCCAGGCTCTGGCCGAATTGCGCCAGCTCCGACTCACACCGCTCAACATTTGCTGCCGCAGTCGTCTGCTGCTGGCGAATTGTGGCCAGCAACGCCGGCTCTCTCCCCCCGGATACTCCGGTCCTGAAGAGGTAGAAGAGCAGTACGAGTCCTGCGGCAGCCACCAGGAAGCCGACGGTCACCATAGCGGCCATCGCCCCTCCGCCGATCAATGGCCCCAGTGCCGCCAGGGCAATGCCCATCGCAAGGCAAATCCCCGCGATGAGTCGCCACACGCCACCGCCACCGTCATTTGATGTGGGCGAAGTGGCAAGCTGGCCGTCTAGTGCCTCCTTCTGCTCGCGACTTCTGTCGCGAGTCCCAAGACTGGCCCTTGCTGCCCTGATCAGGCCGCGCCGTTCCCGTAGCTGCGCGTCGTCGAGGCTCGGCTGGACCGCCTCCTCCAGTTGCTTGCGCGCCTCTTCTTCAGCCTCGGCGGCCTCACTAAGCTCAATTCCACGGTGGGCCAGATCGGACTCGAATCGTTGTTGTTCTGCGTCGGCCGATCTCAGACGGTCGCCGAGTTCCGCCACCTGCTGCCGCACTTCGAGGGACAGGTCGAACTGCTCAAGGCGACCCTCGTCCCACGCTGGACCCAGTTCACGCAGCGTCTCTTCGAAGTTCTTCCCCCGGGTCCTTAGTTCGGCCTCGCGTTCAGGAAGGTCCTTTATCGATTGTTCGAGGGAGTTGCTGCCTCTCGCGACGGCCTGGATTTCCTCCTCCCGTTCCAACACGCTTGTACGGGGATCGAGGCCTTCAACCTGCTCCGCCAGGTGTTGCACCTGCTCTTGCTCGTTTGCCAGCGAGCGCCGCGCGCTTCTGATGCGTTCCTCCACCCGGTCTAGCCTGCTCACACCGTCGGAAGGGAAGCCCTCAATAGCAGGTATCTCACCTAGTCGGGACTCTGCCGCGTCCAGGGCGATCCAGTCGCTCCAGCAGCTTCTTAACCGTTGGAAGTGGCGCTGCTCGACACTCAGCGAATCGCGCCGCATTGCGAGTACCCGAAGTCGCTCGTTCGTGTTGTCCAGGTCATCGGTGAGCCTCGCGAAGTTGGCTGCGTTGTTCGCGACCTCTTGGAGCGAACCGTCGACGTCTCGCAGCCAATTGGCTACGTGATAAATTTGCTGTGTGCTGCCGCCTTTGCGGAACAGGTTTTCCCTTTCACGTCTGATTTGCCTCAAGGCGTCCGGCAGCGCAGAAACGCCCATACCTTCACTATATATGTAGTCGTTTACGTTCTCGTCGCTCAGTAGGTCGCTGGCATACAGTTCTTCAAGCGTGAAGGTGAAAACTCGGTTGAAGATGTACTCAGGATTGCCGCCAAGCAGCCGCAGCAGCTCAGCGTCTGGCAGAGGCTCCCCGGTGGCGGCAGTCAGCGTCACGATTCCGCCCCTGGTTCCGTAGGTTCGGCGGACGTTGTACCGCAGGCCGTCTGCGCTTTCGATGGTTAGGCCGCCGCCATGGTTGCCGCCTGCCAACGGCCTGTACGGGTTTGCCGTGGAGCGGCCGTCAGGGAAGCCGTACAGAACACGGCGTACGAACTCCAGCAGCGTGGTCTTACCGGCCTCATTCGCGCCGTGGAACACAATGATCGGCCGTTCGAGCGGTCCGAAGCTCTGGTCGACGAAGTGCCCGAATCCGTCAACCTGTATGTCTCGTATCTTCAAGGTCTATGCCCTGCCAGCAGTTCCACCGTCATAGCCTCCGCTCGGTCCAGAAGTGCCAGCAGTTCGTCGTCCGTAAGCCCTAAGGCGTCGAGGTAACGGCGATATCGGTGATGTTGGTACAGGTCAGCAAGTCTTTCCCGAAGTTTGGCCAGTCCTTCTGGTTCGTGCTTGGCCCCTTCAGCCGTTCTCAGCACCTCCGCCAGGAAGTCGGATCCCTTGAGCAACTCCTCGCGGTCGATTGGCGAAGCCGTCAGGTCCTCGATTCGCTCACACCAGACGAACGGAGATCGAGCCGCCCAGTCGGAGTTAGCATCCTCAATCAGTTCGTCGACGTAGCCCTGCCGGCGAAGCGAAAGAGTTAGGTGCGTTCGACCCCTCAGCGAGACCCGTGCCACTACGCCTCGACCCTCTGCTTGATCCAGCGCGGCCTCAATCTTCCTGTCGAGTTCGTCTCGCAGGCCCTGGTCGGTCTCGAACTGTGTTGCGTCCACGCTCAAATTCACCCACCGGACCGTGTCCACCGGCGTGAAGTCCAGCCGGATGTCATCGCCGTCCACTTCGACGAGATACACACCGCGCGCGCCGTCCTCGTTCACGTGCCGGCCCTGCGGGTTGCCCGGGTACACCACCGCAGGCGAATGCTTCCGCATCACCTCTCGCGTGTGGACGTGGCCCAGCGCCCAGTAGTCGATGCCCGTACGCTCCAGGTCCTCGAGCGAGCAGGGGGCGTACGGTGCGTGGCCTGGCTTGTCCCCTACGTTCGCGTGCAGCAGGCCTATCGCAAATGGGCCGGACTCCACAATGTCGAGTTCGCTCACTAGATTGCGGTTTACCACTTGCTGGGCGTAGCTGATGCCATACACGACGGCGCGACTTGGATCGTCTACGAACATGGGAGCCGCCTCCCACTCGGCACCGAACCGGTGGCACGACGATGGATAAGTGAGTTGCGCCTCCCAGCCGTTCAGCGGGTCGTGGTTGCCGTGGCATACGAACGAACGGATGCCTGCGGCGTCCAGCCTGCGAAGTCCTCGGATGAAGGCTTGCTGCGCTCGCAGACTCCGGTCGGCGCTGTCGTATACGTCACCGGCCACCAATAGTGCGTCGACCTTCTCTTCGATGCACAGGTCGATTAGGTTGTCGTAGGCCTCGAACGTGGCTTTGTATAGTGCGTGCGCAACGCCTTCGGGTGCGGAGGATCTAATTCCAGTGAACGGGCTGTCGAGGTGCAGGTCAGCGGCGTGTACGAAACGGAGGTGCATCATCTCATTCGTTAGTTTAACCGGTATCTGTAATGTCGTGGACGGATGCTTGACCAGACACGGCGCTGTGCTTTGCCAATGGTGTCAACATCAAGAGTCGAATAGTATCCACTTGCTCTATGCATACTGGTGCACGGATATGTGTGCATTGGGACCAAGTACAAAACATCCGGGCCCGCACCGTAGCGCCTGTCTTGACAGTCGGCTCCTCTTCTAGTGGGTCCAGGCCGCGTCCTGAGGACAGTTGCAGTGCCTGACCCGAATACCTCTAGGGGAGCATTCCCTTGGCCTCGGAGTTCCTCGGACATTCCACGATTGCCTTTAGAACGAACCGCCAAAGTTTCAGAGACGCTGTGAGAGAGATTCTCCAATCGCTCCTTCTCAGCTATAAGATGGAACGAAACGGACCCGATCATGCTTTGTCTTTGGAGTCCTGATCCTGGTCAGCACTCGGCCTTTGTTCCAGAAGGTCATACACGTATTGGTGGAGGGAACGCCGGAGCACGTGGATGTGTACAAACTCTGCGCCGACATTGAGGACGTTGAAGGCGTCACTGTAGTCCACGACGTCCACGTCTGGACTATTTCGTCGAACTACTACGCTCTGACCGCGCACGTCCTGATCGACCCCTCATACGACGGTGACTTGGGCGAAATGCTTGCCAGGATGCGCAAGATTGCATACGACGACTACAACATTATGCACGCTACGTTCCAGCTTGAGACGAGCGTGACAAGCTGCCACGAGGATCATCACGTGGGCCACCTGCTGGCCCGTGCCGAGTCCCACCGATAGGTGTAGGCTAGTCGAGGGGGTTCCAGCAAAAGGCTTGGTGTTCGCCGCGCCGCACTGCCGGTGGTTCTTCACTCCTGCAGGCGTCCGTAGCGTAGGGGCACCGCGGATGGAAACGACAGCCCGGCGGCGGCTCCAGTAGGTCGGGCGGCTCACCGGGCAGTGTGACGAGTTCTTGTTTGTCTCCCGTTACGCTGGGAAACGCCGACAACAGGGCCTTGGTGTAAGGATGAATCGGGTTGTTGAAGACGTCCTTCGTGCTTCCCAACTCCACAATTCTTCCGGCGTACATTACGCCGACCACGTCGCTCACCTCCGCGATGACCGCCATGTCGTGCGAGATGTATATCATGCTCATGTCCAGTTCTTCCCGGACGCGTTTCATCTCCCGCAGGATGCGGTCCTGAACGATTACGTCCAGGGCCGTCGTAGGCTCATCCGCGATGACGATGTCCGGGTCGCATGAGAGCGCCATAGCTATCACCGCCCTCTGCTTCATGCCGCCGCTGTACTCGTGCGGATAATAGTCAATGAGTGCGTGGTCCAGACCAACCAGGTCGAACAGTTCGCGCACTCGCTTGTGCGCTTCCTTGCGATTCAGCCGCATATGTTCGTCGAGCGCTTCGATAATCTGCTCGCCAACTCGATAGACAGGGTTAAGGGAGTTCATCGCGGCCTGGAAGACTAGGGAGATGCTGCTCCATCGCAGTTGCCGCATCGGCTCCTCCTGCAGAGGCACAATGTCTGTGCCATTCAAGAGGATCCGGCCTTCTGTGATCCGGGCGTTCTCAGGCAACAGCCTGAGGAGCGACAACGCAATGGAGGTCTTTCCGCAGCCTGACTCACCGACGAGCCCGAGCGCCTGACCACGCTCGACCGAAAAGCTGACATCTTCAACCGCGCGCACTGGGCCGGCCCTGGTCTCATACTGCATGCTGAGGCCCTCGACGGAAAGGACAGGTTGAGCGCTCAAGAACGTCTCAATCTTGGATGCACGATTTCGTCCATCGACCGCCCCACCAGGTAGAAGGATGAACACAGAAGAGTGATCGAGAGGCTGGCAGGGAAGATGAGCCACCAGTATTCGACCACTTGCAGGAGGTAGCCTGCAGATTCCGTAGTGTGAATCATTAGGCCCCAGCTCATTCTCACGTCGAGCAATCCCAGAAAACTCAGCACTGCCTCGGAGAAGATCGCGCCCGTAACGGTGAACATCATGTAAAGGAATGAGAGAGGCAGCAGATTGGGGATTACGTGCACAAACACTATGTGCAACGGGCCGCCTCCGGCAGTCTTTGCCGCCTCAATGTATGGCTTGACGACCACGGACAACGCTTGCGACTTCAGAATAACGCCGGTGCCTCCAAAACCCGAGAGTATCCCAATGATGAGTGCCAGCTCCAGGTGGTCGACGCCTATCAGCGCGCTCAGCACAATCAACACGCTGATGCCGGGCATCATGATCATGATGTCCGCCAGCCTCATCAGGAGTGTGTCAAGAATCCCTCCGAAGTAAGCCGAAAACGCGCCCACAAGCGTACCTATGGTCACCGTGACTACCGCAGCTAACAAGCCGAGCATGAACTCGGTCCGGGCGCTGAACATGAGCTGGCTCAGGACGTCGCGCCCCAGCGGGTCGGTTCCCAGCGGATGGCTCCAACTGGGTGGCGCGGGTTGCCGCGTCTCTTCAAAGGCGTATCCTACTACCGGGTCGTAGACACGCTCCTCCCACACGGTATTCAGAAGTACGGGATGGGCGCTCGCCAGCAGAGCATACAGCCCGATAATGACCAGGCCCACGACTCCTATCCGCGTTCGAGTAAACAGCGCCCAGTTCTGTTTGAGGTTTCTACCTGCCAGATGTAGGCGGACCCTCCAAAGGGAGCCGGTGTCCATTGCTGGTGCAAAGTCCTCCTGAGTCATCGCCTCAGCCTCGGGTCCAGGTACACATATAGTATGTCGGCGGCCAGATGGGCAAGCAGCACAAAGAGACCAACGAACACGAACGCCCCGACTGCAAGCGGCAAATCTTCGGTTAGAGCCGCATCTACGAGCGTCTGCCCCATTCCTGGCCAGGAGAACACGCTCTCAATGATTACGCCCCCGTCTATGGCGAACGCCAGGCTGAAGACGAAACTCGTAACAACTGGTAGCAGAGCGTTTCGAGCCACGTGCCGGTCGCGCACCTTGGCCTCGGGCAACCCCTTGGCGCGAGCCGTCGTGACATAGTCCTCCCGCATGGCCTCCAGCATGCTGTTGCGGGTTAACAGCATCGTTCCCGCGAAGCTGATCAACGTAAGGGTGGCAACCGGCAGGACCATGTGCCTCATGATGTCCCACGCCAAGTGCCCAACTCCGGACACCAGCCAAGTGCCCGCAATTGTTGCCGCCACACCTGCGACAACGATCGCTTGAATGGGCCCTGAGCGTGCGACTCCAAATCTGCGCGTGCCTGCAAATGCCAGGACAGTCGCAACCGACAGCACGGCTACACTGATCATGATGCGGTGGAACACGGCGTTGGCATCGATCGTAGCATCGCGCCAAAGTAAGGGATCGAGGAACTTCCCAATGGGTAGCCAGCCGGCTTGAAACGCGAACAGCCAGATCATCATAAGGGCGAACCACGGGGTAAACACCGTGTACAACGTGACTCCGCCCAAGGTCGCGGTGTACTCGGTCCAGCCGCCCCTGCGCCATGCAATTATCTTTCCAAGTCCAAAACCCATGTAGAAGGAGAGCACAGCGGAAGTCATGAACAACACCACGGTCCTGGGGAGCCGCTCGCCAATTACATCCATCACCGATCTTGGGTAATGACTGAAGGACACACCGAAGTTGCCAGAAAACGCGTTCTTAACGTGGACGATGTACTGTTTCCAAAGCGGCTGGTTGATGCCGAACAGGTCCTGCATCTTCTCGCGCGTTTCCGGTGGGATGTCGGGATCGAGCGCGTAGAAGTTGCTGACGTCACCTGGCTGCGCATTGACGATCACGAACACTAGCGACAGGAAGACAAACAGCGTCAGTCCCATCTGGAGTGTCCTGGTCAACAGGTACGATGTCATTTTCGCTCAGAGCCGGGCGGACCCACGGAAGGTACATCGGGAGATGCACGTCCAAGGGCAGGGGTGTGCACTCGAAGTAGCGGGCACCTCAAGATGGTTGGGCGAGGCCTACCTGACGCCTCGCCCAACTTCATCCAATCTGACGCGCTACTGCTCTAACCTTTCGCCGGCTACTTCGTTACCACTGCCTGCTGCATCCCGCTTGTTCCCTCGATTCCGCCAAGCACGGTGGTGTACGGGAAGTCGAGCCTGGAATGACGGTACGAGTCCAGCTTCGGAACGGTGAACAATGGTACGTAAGGAAGGTCTTCCGCGAGAAATTCCTGAAGCTGGCGAACGCTCACCATCGCACCTTCGATCGTCGTCTCAGAGAGCAGGTTGAAGGATAGCGTGTCGAACTCAGCGTTGGAGTATCCGCCCCAGTTCAGGCCGTTTTCCTGGTTCTCCGGGGCGTTCCGGCTGTGCAGGAAGCTCTCCATGTAGTCAGGGTAAAGGGATAGACTCCATCCCAGGATCCACATGTCCAGGTCTTCCGCCACGGTCTCGCTGAACAGCTTGCCAACGATTACGTTAAACCCCGCCAGATTCACCCTCACCGGAATTCCCAGGTCGTTCATCCAGCGTTCGATCCAGATGGCGAAGTTCGCCCTGAGCGGATCGTACCCTGGGCTTGGCGCGACGAGTTCCAACTCCGGCACTTCAGTGCCGTCCGGCATCTTCAGCCCGCTGCCCTGAGTCTCAACAAACAGGCCGTCTTCGCTGACCACAGGCTCCTGTTCGAATGTGAAGCCCGCGCTCTTGAGGAGGTCTACGGCCTGCTGCATCCGCTGAGTCCTGTCAAGACCTTGACCATACTTGACCACGTCCGCGTTGTGCCAGAGGGCGTTGCCTTCCGGCACCATCGCATACATGGGAATTGCCGCGCCCTGCAGGATGCTCTGAGTTACGAACTCCTTGTCGATGACAGTTGAAACGGCCTGGCGGAACTCCTTGTAACTCATGGGCCCCTTGCGGGTGTTGAAGCCCATGTAGAACATGCCGTTATCCAGGTTCCTGACTATTCTTACGTCTTCGGCGCTGTTGATTCGGTCCTGGAATCCTTTCTCCAGGCCCAGGGGATTGAATACGTAATCTACGTCCCCGCTAATGAGCGACAGTATCGCTGCGTCCTGGTTGCCGTAAATGCTGAATAGCGTGGAGTCGACGTGCGGCCCTTGCTGGAATTCTAGGACCTTGTCCCCGGTAGCCTCGCCGAATAGCGTGCTCGTGTAGCCGAGCGTGGGATTGTCCTCGACGTATGCTCCGTTGGCGTACTGGGTGATGGTCGCACCCCTAAAGTAGTAGTTGGGCGTTGCCTCGGTCTCGAAGAACGCGCCCGGCTCCCATTTCTTGAATGTAAAGCCGCCGACCGTCGGCTCGCCCAGAGGCACGTGAGCGAAGAGCGACTCTACCTGCGCTGGACCGTCCCCAGCCGCCTTGGCCTCCTCCACAACGCTTGCCCAGTAGTGTTCGGCCAGAATCGGCATGAATCCCAGTCCATACTGCCAGACGCTCAGGCCTGGAGTCTGAGGATTGCCGTCGTCGTCGGTTGTCTTGAAGTACACCTTGAGCCTGTGACTGTCCAGCACCTCGACCCTGTCCAGGAACGCCGAGTCAACCGCACTGGCCCATGATGAGCCGAGTTCCAAGTCCAGTACTGTGTTGACCGTAAACACAAAGTCGTCGGCATTCAACTCTTCGCCGTCGCTCCACTTGATGCCCTGCCGGATCGGCACCTCGGCAGTCCAGTACTCGGTCCCGTCAACGGTCTCCTTGATCAGTTCGTCCGGAAGGTCGGAAGCGGCCACGGGAATCCAGTCGAACCTCTGGTCGGAGTAACCATAGAGAGACGTCGAGTGTCCGGCCATCACGTACTGGGTCCATACTGAACCGCCGGGGCCACCGTAATAGTTCCAGAAGTTTCTGGTTATCGGCTCTGCGAAGATACCCATCTGGTAGATCGGCGGACCCATCATCTCGTCCGGGTCCGGCGTTGGCTCCATCATCATTTCGGTCATGGCCGAGTCCACCGCATCCGAGACTACGGAGGCGATTTCTTCTCGGTTTAGGCCGGCACCTCTAACCAATGCCTCGATCTCCTGACGGGTCAGGCCTGCGTCCCGTAGGGTGGCCTGAGCTATCTCCTCGGCCACCATCGATTGAGACTGAGCGACGGCGTCAGCAATCATCGCGTCTACCTGGTCGGGTGTCAGTGCCGGGTTCTGCGCGGCCATCTTGGATATCTCTTCGGCGATCTGACCCGTTGCCATGGCTTGGGACTGCGCTACCGCGTCGGCGAGCATGGCGTTCACATCGTCCGCGGTCAGTCCCGGAGTCTGTTCCGCCAACATGGCGATCTCGGATGCGATCTGGCTCGATACCATTTCGGCCATGTTTTCCTGCGAAGCAGCGGATGCCTCCATGGCACGCTCCACGGCCGCCGTAATCGCGTCCGTATCAACTTCTGCCGGCGCAGGTTCTGAGCCGCAGGCCAGCGCGGCGAACACACCTAAACTGGCCGCGACTGTTATAATTGCCATCTTCCAGTAGCTGACTTGTCTCATCTCACGCCTCCACTAGTGCTCTCATCTGGCTCTGAATTGAAGCCCGTTCATCTATCCCCTGGGCGCGATCTTCTCCGGCAGCGCTTCCCGAAGCGGCTTGATGTAGTCCAAGCCGTATCCGCAGCAGCCGCCAATGATCTGTGTGCCCATGTCGACCCACTCCTTGGCAACGTCGACGAACATGTCTACCGAGTAATCATTGGGGACTGAGCGGTCCAAATGGGGGACGGTGTAGTCCCTTCTCCCAGCATCCGGATATGACGCAACCGGGCCGCCGAAGTTCTTCAAAATGTACTCTACGGCCGGAGTCTGTTCAGGTACGCGGCTGTGAAGAATTGTCATCACGTCCACGCCCCCCTCCGCCATCACTTCCTTGAATCCTCGCTCCAGGGTCATGTCATGGTACTTGATGTCTGACATGGCGCCCGCTCTGTCATCCTCCGCACGTCGAAAGCCGACGTGCGCCCCGGTGAACCCCATCCAGACGGGAAGCCCTGTTGCCTTGGCTGCCCGTAGGGCAAGAATTCGGTGGTCCTGGTTGCTCAGGTTTTCCAGAAGGAAGAAGTCAACACCGCCTTCGGCCAGGATTTCCGCAAGCTCTTCGTAGTACTCGGTTGCCTGCTCGTTGGTGAGCTCGTACCCATTGAAGCTGCCGCCCCACAGCCTTCCTGTGGACGATCTCCGCCCAACGCCGAAGTTGCCCATCACGCCGGCGATGTAGACGGGCCGTCCACCGGCCGCACGCTCGCGGGCTTCCTGCGCCAGGTAAACGGAACGAAGGTTTATTTCGCGGACGTAGTCGCCATATCCGGAGGCTTCCAGCACATGGCGGAGCGTCGAGAACGTGTCGGTGCTTATGATGTCGGCGCCGGCATGGATGTAGCGCTCGTGCATGAGCCGCACGGTGTAAGGCTGTGTGTAAAGCGCCTCGCCGCACCAGGCGATCGGGTGCATGGGTACCCCCATGGCCTGCAGCTCCGTACCTATCGCCCCGTCGAGGATCAGCACCTCGTTGTTGTTCAGGCGTTCCTTCATGTGACTGTATCCCGACATTTGACCTACTCCTTGTTGTTTGTTGCTTTGGCCAGAACCCGCTAATCTCGCGGCGCCGCTATCTCCTGGCCGCTATATTCTCGGGCAACGCTTCCTTCAACGGCTCGATGTAACCCAGCCCGTATCCGCAGCAACCGCCGATGACCTGGGCACCCATACCGACCCACTTCTTCGCCTCGTCCACGAACCTGTCGACCGAGTATTCGTTTGGCACGGAGCGGTTCAAGTGGCGATCGATGAAGTCATCACGTCCGGCGTCCGGGTATGACGCAACAGGACCGTCGAAGTGGTTAACCAGGTACTCCACGGCAGGAGTGTGTTCAGGCATCTGGGTGTGCAAGACCGTTACCCCGTCCACACCTCCCTCATCCATGACCTCCTTAAGGCCGCGCTCGACTGTCATTTCTGGGTACTTCCGATCCGCCATTTCTCCGGGCCGGGGACATGAATAGCCGGCAAAAGTGAAGGCGCCCGTGAAACCCATCCAGACGGGCAGGCCCGTGGCCTTTGCGGCTCTCAAGGCCAGAATCCTGTGGTCTTGATTCCCCAAATTTTCGAGGAGAAAGAAGTCTATTCCACCCTCAGCGAGGATTCCCGCAAGCTCCTCGTAGTACTCGGCCGCCTGCTCGTTTGTGAGCTCGTAGCCGTTGTAGCTGCTTCCCAACAGCCTGCCAGTGCTCCAATGGCGGCCGACGCCGAAGTTGCTCATTACGCCTGCGATGTAGACCGGCCGCCCTTCGGCCGCGCGCTCCCGGGCCTCCTGTGCCAGGTACACGGAGCGGAGGTTTATCTCACGCACGTGGTCTCCATAGCCAGCCGGAGGCTTCCAGCACATGGCGGAGCGTCGAGAACGTGTCGGTGCTGATGATGTCGGCGCCCGCATGAATGTAACGCTCGTGCATGAGTCTTACGGTGAACGGCTGCGTGTACAGCGCCTCGCCGCACCACGCGATCGGGTGCATGGGCACTCCCATGGCTTGGAGCTCCGTACCAATTGCGCCGTCGAGGATCAAGACCTCGTTATTGTTCAGCCGCTCCATCATGTGGCTGTAGCCCGACATACTGCCTACTCCTCATTGTTTGCTGGTTTGGCAAGATTCCTGTGACCTTGCTGTTCAGCTATCCGCTGGGCGCGATCTTGTCGGGCAGCGCATCCTTCAACGGCTTGATGTAATCCAATCCGTACCCGCAACAGCCCCCGATTATCTGGGCACCCATACCGACCCACTTCTTCGCCTCGTCCACGAACTTGGCGACCGAGTATTCGTTCGGCACTGAGCGGTTCAAATGAGGCACGATGTAGTCGATTCGGCCTGCGTCCGGGTACGAGGCGATCGGGCCATCGAAGTGGTTGACCAGGTACTCGACGGCCCGTGTCTGGTCAGGCATCCCAGTGTGCAGGATCGTAGCGCCGTCAACACCGCCCTCAGCCAGCACCTCGTTTAGGCCCCTCTCGATTGTCATGTCTAGGTACTTGACGTCACCCATGTCTCCCGTGCGGCCGGTATAGTGGGGAGAGATGCCGGTAAAGCCCATCCATACTGGCAAGCCGGTAGCCTTCGCGGCCCTTAAGGCTAGAATCCTGTGGTCCTGGTTGCCCAGATTTTCGAGCAGAAAGAAGTCCACCCCGCCCTCTGCAAGGATTTCCGCAACCTCCTCGTAGTACTCGGTCGCCTGCTCGTTCGTAAGTTCGTAACCGTTGCCACTGCTGCCCCACAGTCTGCCCGTTGACGGAAGTCGGCCAACGCCGAAGTTGCTCATTACCCCCGCGATGTAGACCGGGCGTCCACCGGCCGCGCGCTCACGCGCTTCTTGGGCAAGATAGACGGAGCGGAGGTTGATTTCGCGGACATAGTCGCCGTAGCCGGATGCCTCAAGCACGTGGCGCAGAGTGGAAAACGTGTCCGTGCTTATGATGTCCGCACCCGCATGAATGTAACGCTCGTGCATGAGCCTTACAGCGTACGGCTGCGTGTACAGAGCTTCGCCGCACCAGCAGATGGGGTGCATGGGCACTCCCATCGCCTGCAGTTCCGTGCCTATAGCGCCGTCGAGGATCAATACCTCATTGTTGCTCAGGCGTTCCATCATGTGACTGTATCCGGACATGTTGCACGCTCCTCGATGGTAAACATTCAGGGCTGCTAGGATTCTTTGTTAGAGCAGCATCTGGCAGACGCTGGTCAATCGGAGCACGCGGCACCTACACAGGCAATCGAGCCACGCTAGCCCTGCTGCGCTAGCTCCTTGCAGCGATCTTCTCCGGGAGCGCGTCCTTCAACGGCTTGATGTAGTCGAGACCGTATCCGCAGCAGCCTCCGATGACCTGTGTGCCCATGTCTACCCACTTCTTTGCCTCATTCACGAACATCTCCACAGAATATTCGTTCGGGACTGAACGGTTCAGGTGAGGAATGGTGTAGTCCTTGCGTCCGGCGTCCGGGTACGAAGTAATCGGGCCGTCGAAGTGTTTCGCCAAGTACTCAACCGCCGGCGTCTGTTCCCGCATCTGGCTGTGCAGGACGCCAACGGCGTCAACGCCGCCTTCGGCCAGCACTTCGTTGAGCCCACGCTCCACGGTCATGTCATGGTACTTCCGGTCCCCCATGGCTCCGGGTCTCGTGTCCCCAGACCTGGCACCCGTGAAACCCATCCAGACGGGCAGGCCGGTGGCCTTTGCCGCTCTCTGAGCCAGGATTCTGTGGTCCTGGTTCCCTAGATTTTCGAGAAGAAAGAAGTCCACTCCGCCCTCTGCCAGGACTTCCGCAAGCTCTTCGTAGTACTCGGTTGCCTGCTCGTTTGTGAGCTCGTAGCCATTGGAGCTGCCTCCCCAAAGCCTCCCGGTCGACGCTCGTCTGCCTACTCCAAAGTTGCCCATTACGCCCGCGATATAGACCGGGCGCCCTCCGGCCGCACGCTCCCGGGCTTCCTGTGCCAGGTACACAGAGCGGAGGTTAATCTCACGCACGTAGTCTCCGTAGCCGGAGGCTTCGAGCACGTGTCGAAGCGTGGAGAAGGTGTCCGTGCTGATAATGTCCGCGCCGGCATGGATGTAACGCTCGTGCATCAGGCGCACCACATATGGCTGTGTGTACAGAGCCTCGCCGCACCAGGCGATTGGGTGCATGGGCACTCCCATTGCTTGCAACTCGGTGCCAATCGCACCGTCGAGGACCAGTACCTCGTTGTTCTTCAGGCGCTCCATCATGTGGCTGTATCCGGACATCTTCGAATCTCCTTGTTAGTCAAACTTGAGGATAGCTTACATTAGACGCAGATAGCGGGCAATTTGGGAGTCCCAGGCCAGCCTCAACCCTTGAGGTACTTTTCGAACCATCTGAGCATGTGTTCCAGGCGTGCCACTCTTCTGTCGGTCCGTCCATCTCGCGAGAGGCCGTGCGACTCCTCAGGAAACCGAACAAACTCCGTATCTACGCCCAGCCTCTTCAGCGCGATGAACATCTGCTCCCCTTGCTCCATTGGGCATCTGAAGTCGTTTTCGCTGTGGAGCACGAGGGTAGGGGTCTTGGCGTTGCCGATGCAAGTCATGGGCGATTGGCGCAGGTAGTTCTGAGGGTTCTCCCAGGGTGGTTGATCGTCGAAAGTTTCTTCCCTGATCCAGTTCATGTCGCTGGTGCCGTAGTTGCTTGTGCGGTTGAAGATGCTCCGTTGGCTAACGGCGGCCCGGAACCGGTCCGTATGACCCACGATCCAATTGACCAGAAAACCCCCGTAACTTCCCCCCGTCACGCCCATCCTATCTTCGTCTATAAATGGAAGGGCGGCCGCGTAGTCGGCCCATGCCATCACATCATCGTAGTCGGCGCCGCCATGGTCGTTCCAGATCGCCGCGGCGTGCGATTCACCGTAGCCTAGGCCGCCACGCGGGTTGCAGTACGCGACGACGTAGCTCATGGCGGCGAAGTAGTAGAATTCGTGTATGAAGGCGTTTCCGTACTGCCCCAGTGGCCCTCCGTGGATCTGGAGAATGCAGGGATACTTCCGCCCCGGCTCCCAGTCGGGAGGTGTGAGAATCCAGCCCTGAAGTTCATTCCCGGCCGCGCCCTCGCACCACACTTCCTCCACCCGGCCTAACTGGATCTCATCGAGCCAGCTTCGATTTACCGATGTCAGCCTACGGGGATTGCCGCCCCTGAATTTGCTGGACCATACTTGGCCGGTGTCATCCGTTGCTCCGCGATAGTACGCAACTGTGTCTTCGGAGTTGTCGATGCTGAACGCCCCGATCAGTCCATGTCCTTCGATCACGGAGTTCAGACCGCCACCGTCCACTTCTAGCGACTTAACTGCAGTGTTTCCGTGTTCGCTCACGTGGAAGTAGAGAAATGTCCCGTCTCGCGACCATACGGGGGGCTGGTTGACGGCCCCGCCGATGTCGTTGATCAGAGAGTTTGACACCGTCGTGTCGTATCGGCCGGTGAGATTCTTGGGAGGGCCGCTCCCGTCCAACGGTACAACCCACAGGCGGTTGTGCTGCCACCAGTCGGAGCGTCGCTCCCGTCCAACGAACGCTACGAGATGTCCATCCGGTGACACGCTTGGGCGTCCCTTCGCCCCAACATGAGTAGGTATCTTGCGGAGTTCGCCGCCGCCGACCGGCACTACCCACAGGTCGATGTGGTCTGGGTTGAAGTCCGGGTCTTGGCTGCGGTTCGAGACGAATACGATGTTCTCGCCGTCGGGGGCCCAACAGGGCTGCGTTTCGTCGTAAACATCGCCTTCCGTGATCTGCGTCACTTCGCCTGTCTGCCGGTCAACCGTCCATAGGTGCCATCGCTCCTTTGGCAGAAACCCCGATCCGTCCGATTTGTAGTTCACTCGTGTAATGTGCCTATAGACGATCCCAAGCTGCCGCGCACGCTCATCGGCTTCGGCCTCAACGAGGTCCGCGTCCTTCTTTCTAAACTGGAAAGCCAGCTTCCGGCCGTCCGGTGACCAGATCATGGTTCCGAACTGGCCTTGGAGGTCGGTTAGCGGCCTTGCTTCGCCTCCTTGGAACGGGATCGTAAAGATCTGCGGCGAGTCTCCGGCGCGGTCCGATACGAAGGCGATTGTTTCACCGTCAGGTGACCATTGAGGGCCAGTGTCGCGTTGGTCGCCTCGCGTATACTGCCGCGGGGTTCCATCGCATGTTGGAGCGATCCAGAGGTTCGAGTACTTCTTCTCCGTCTTGCGGTCGACTCGTTCCACGGCGTATACAACGTGCCTGCCGTCCGGGGAGATTTCGCATCCGGAGATGCGCTCCAGGCGATACAAGTCCTGCGCAGTTATCCTGCCCTTGATCTCGGTTTGCATTCGGAACTCCCTCAACTTCGCTAGACATGGGGCATCGTACCTGCCACTCCAGCAGGTGTCGACCACATGGACGGTGCACCGCCATCCCCTCGCTGCAAACTAGATCCAAGACAATCAAGGATCTCTCTGGCAAGGCTGGCCAAAGGCTCCGACTATCGGAGGCTACTACGCCAACTACTGCGCGTGGCGAGCGCCCTGGTAGAGCGTCATCTCAAAGTGCAGTTCTTGTGAGTCGGCCTATGAGTTTGCGCTTCCGTCGAGCGGACAGAGCAAAGCGTGTAGCTGTCGAGGTCGAGCACTCGTACTTCTGCAGTGACGGCCCTTACCGCTGTTTACCCGCTACCACTAGTGTGACTCTCCTGCGTGTACGTGGTCAGGCATTCTGAAGTCAGTACCCTCTTCATCGAAGAACCAGACATCTAGAAGAAGGGTCGTCTGGTTGTTGTTTTGCGCCCTGACCTTGAAAGGCCTCTTCATGCGAGCAGAGCGTCTTGGCGATCCTGCGCTCGAAACCACCAGAGAACGCCTATCGTGGCATACCGGGGGAACTTCAATTGGTTGGCCAGTGCGGGCCCAGCGTGTACGTGTGAAACGCGAAGTACAACCCCTGCTAGCTGCGAGCCGGATGGCTTCCACAGCGAATCAATACTAGAAGCAACCGAACTGGCCAACCCGACTTCGTTGCAGGACTGAGTTACTTACGCCGAGCTCTGTTCACTGTGGAAGAGGTTCCATTTTGAGGAGGCCTCAGCGTGCGGCCCGGAACCAGGCTGCCTCAATCCTCAATGTCTGACATTGGGTTGACCTTGCCGAGGAACACTTCAGTCAGAATGTTGGTAGCCCGTACATCCTCAGGACTTCCTTCGAAGACGAGGCGGCCCATGTCCAGCACATAGGCGCGGTCTACGATGTCCAGAGCACCCTTGATGTTGTGTTCCACGATAAGGATCGTCGAACCCAGTCTCTCTCCAATCATCGAGACCATATGAAACACTTCTTTGACAATGATGGGCGCCAGACCCAGCGTCGGCTCGTCGAGAAGCAGCACTTCGGGGCTGGCCATTAAGCCGCGGCCCAACGCCAGCATCTGCTGCTGCCCGCCCGACATCTGGCTCGCCATGTCGCGCCGCTTCTCGTGCAGGATCGGGAACAATTCCATAACCGAGTCCATGCGGCGCTGTCTCTCTATCTTGTTGTTCACGTACAGGCAGCCCATCTCCAGGTTCTCTTCGATGGTCAGGTGCGTGAACAGTCGCCTCCCTTGCGGTACAAAGGAAATGCCTTCTTTGACTATCTCGTGAGTTGCCGCGGCCAGCGGCTGCTGTCGCCAGAAAATATGTCCCGCGACAACCGGCGCCAGGCCCATTATGGCCTTAAGGACCGTGGACTTGCCCGCGCCGTTGGGACCCATCACGGCCACAACTTCGCCTGTCCGGACTCCCAGTGACACGTCTTCCAGCGCGGACACAGCTCCATAGCGAACGGAGATGTCGGCCAGTTCGAGAATCGGCCCAGCGCCGGTCCCCGCTTTGCTATCAACCTGTGAAGTGACTTGCTGCATTTGTCTCGCCCCGCGAATGCGGCTCGGCGCCGTCTAAACTCCTAGATACGCGTCTATAACCTCAGGCCGTGACAGCACCTCTTGCACTTCTCCTTCGACCAAGAGCTTTCCGCTGTCTAGGACTATCAGATGATCTGACATTTCTCTAACTATATCCATGTTGTGCGAGACAAACAGAATAGTTCGGCCTTCATCCCTCATGCGCTTCATTATGTCCTTCACGCTCTCGAGCATCTGCGGGAAAAGGCCGGCAAACGGTTCGTCGAACAGATACGTCTGCATGTCCATCGCCATGGCCCTTCCAATCTCAAGCAGTTTACGCTGGCCGTACGAGAGGTTCATGGCCAGCGCGTCACGTTTGTCCCACATGCCCACCGCTTCGAGGACTTGCTTTGCCTTCCGCCTGTGGTCGGGGCGAACGCGTTCGATCAGCGCGCCAATGAGCCGGCGTTCGGTAAGAACCACCATTATGTTGTCCCAAACGCTGATCTGATCGAATAGCCTGACGTCCTGAAACGTCCGCGTGATCCCATGGTCAGGGGTTTCGTGGGCCCTTACGACTTTAAGACCCACGCCGTCGACAATAACCGTTCCCCCGTCAAGAGGGAGCATCCCGCTCAACAGATTGATAAGCGTTGATTTGCCGGACCCGTTGGGACCTATCACGCTCGTCATTCCCTGACGGGGAATTGCTATCGACAGATCGTCCACGGCCCTGACCGCATCAAATAGCTTGGTCAACCCGACGGTCTCGAGGGCGAAGGACTGGTCAATTGGGTGAGACTGGGCGCTCATAGCCTGTACCTTCCTACTAGGCCCTGCGGCCTGAACAGCATGAGCAGCACGAGCAGGACTCCAAGTACAACTTGACGGGCCTGCCCCACGTACTCGGTGGGTAAGAAGGGCAGAAAGCGCATTCCCTCCTCCAGCAGCACGAACGCCATGGCGCCAAGCAGAGAACCCCAGATAGTTGCCAGACCTCCCATGATTACGATGGAGACGAGGAGCATTGACTCCAGGAGAACAAATGAGTTCGGGTCTATGAACGTAGTCCAACTCGCGAAGAGTCCGCCCGCCAGAGCCGCCATCATGGCTGAGATCACCCACACCGCCAGCTTGTAGTGCGTTACTTGGTAACCGAAGACTTCCGTTGCCTGTTCGTCTTCCCGGATTGCAGTAAGGACCCGGCCAAAAGAAGTTGTAACAATGAACCAACACACGAGGACAACTAGCAATAGGAAAAAGGCCACCAACGCCAGAAATTCCACTTCGCCGTCAAACACCCAACCGCCGATCTGGGGTCTGGCAATCTCGTGAATTCCAAAGGCGCCCCTGGTGAGCGTGCGCCAGTTCAGGAACACGTTGAAGGAGATGATGGCAAAACCGAATGAGACTAGAACGAAGATGTCGTCCCTAAACCGGTTGAAGACTACGCCCACAGCCATTGCGGCTAACCCCGCAAACACGACGGCGACAGGCAGAGCGGCGAAAAATGGCAGGCCGAAAGTCGGAATGGACTCGGTGCGCAACTGGTCGTAGGCCGCGTCCGATGTGAGTATCGCAACCGTGTAGGCGCCGATTCCGAAGAAGCCTATGTGCCCGACCGATAGAAGGCCGGTGTATCCCACCACCAGGTTCAGGCTAACAGCCAGAATGGCCCAGATCCCGAAGACAGTACCTATGGTTATGGCAAACCCGACTCCCTGCCATATGGCAAACGCAATTGCCCAGGAGATGATGAGCAAATTTGCCCAAAGCTCTATGTTGCTGGCCGCCAAGCGCCTGATGCCGCTTTGCCGGTCGGCCAAGCCAAGTACGTTGCCCATCGCAAATGGCAGCTTCAGCATGGTCCTACTTCCTCGGCAGGAGGCCCTTAGGCCAGAACGAAAGGAAGAGGATGAGCACCATGAAGGAGATCACATCCCTCCATTCTCCAGCCAGGTCCCAGATGCCGAACTGCTCGATCATCCCCAAGGCGAATCCCCCCACAATCGCCCCGTACAGGTTGCCTATGCCGCCTACAACTGACGCGATCCATCCCTTGAGCAAGAGAAGCAGGCCCATCCTCGGTTGAATCGCCGTGTCGTGACCGCTGAGCAGTCCTGCGGCAGCAGCATAGAACGCTCCAATGAAGAACACTATGGCAATGACAACGGTGGTGTTAATCCCTACTACCTTGGAGATCTCTTCGTCATCGCCTATGGCGCGCACGGCTCGCCCGAAGGAAGTCCTCTTGAGGAGATAGAGCATACCCAGGAATCCCACAATTGCCACACCGAGTGCAAAGACGTTGAAGCCCTTGATCTTGCCGCCGAGGATCGTCCAGGGCTCGCTCCCGAAGGCATCGGGCAGCGGTCGCGGCGCGCTCTCGAAAACGATCGCCGTTGCCGCGGTAATGGCGAGCAGGATGCCCAGGGACGCAACGAGCATGATGAGCGGGGACCTCGCGCGCTGTCTGATGTAGATGTACAGGCCACGGTAGAAGGCAAGTCCAACGGCGCCCGCAAGCAGGCAGGACACTGCCCAGCTAAGGTAGAGCCTGGACCCTGGAGCCTCCGCGATAAGCAGGGCGCAGTACCCTCCGATTACCAACCCCGGGAGCGCTGCCGCCGCCAGGAGGGGCGTGGAAGGAGCACCCACGAACGCGCGGCGAAGTCCCTTGTATAGCGCCCAGCCCACACCGGCGGCCACCAGGACCCCGGCTGCAGGGCTGAGAACGACGTTCATGTGGTCCGTGTAAGTCAGAACAATGCCGATGTAAGCGCCTGCGCTCGCCGCCAGTGCACCCTCGACGGCCATCACTGCCCGCGAGCCGAAGCGGGGTCGAAGCCGCCTGAAGAACGCCTCGTGCAGGGCCCAGGCCACAACTCCGGCCACGATGGCGGCGAACATGGCGTTCACGTATGGATTGTTGACCTCGTACAGGCCTCCGACAGCCTCCTTGGACCTCAGGTAGAAAACTCCGTACGCTCCGATCGCTGCCGCGGCGCCATAGTACAGATCGAAAAACCAAACGGTGCTGTAGACAATAGTGAAGCCCATTGCCAGAAGCGCGTATACTGCGCCAACTGAGAGGCCATTGAAGGCAAACTGAACTGCCTGGTCCGGAGATTCCGTGATCTTCCAGATCAAGTAGGCTATGGTCACGAGGGCAAGTGCCGACGCCAACAAATCGGTGCGGCGGTCACGGTACGAAAGCAAACGCTCCACCACGGAGAACTTCAGACCCTCAGCATTCGTCGTAACCTTGATGCGCTATTTGGCCTCCCGCTATGCGCCGTCTGAGCGCCGCGGGAGGCCAATCGCTTCCTCAGAGCGGTTCCCACAGGGCCGCTTCAAGTATTCGATGGGAGCTATTCGGTCGGAGCCTGACCGAGAACCTTGTAACCCTGGTTGTCCTCGGTCCTCTCGGCTGTCGGTAGGACCTGTACGACCAGGTTGGAAAGACCAACGACCTCGCCTTTGTCGTCGAAGCTGTATCCGGCTCCAATCGTGCCGCTCCACGTGATGTCGTACAGGCAGTCCCTGATGCCGTCCGCGTCCTGGTCGTCGTTGGTCATCTTCAGGCACTCCGCAGTGATGTAGACGTCGTCATAAGCCGACCCCACGTACCACGGAAGCGTAAGGTACTCATAGCGCTCTCTGAAATTCTTGAGAACCTCCTGGGCCTTGGCGTTGCCTGGGTCGAGGTCTCCGATAACAGCCTTTAGGCCCGTAGCGGCGTCTCCGGCTATTTCCATGGCCGTCGCCCCGACGGGCACCACGTCCGAGTAGATGGGGCCCTCGTATCCCAACTCGCGGACCTGCTTCACAAGCGTCCCTCCGGCGAACTCAGACTGGGCGGCCATGTGAATGGCGTCCGGGTTAGCGTTAATCAGCTTGGTAAGCTGGCTTCGGAAGTCGGTCGTGTCGCCCGAATACCGCTCTTCGGCCACTACCGCACCGCCGCGTTTCATGAACTGTGCAACCGACTCACGCCTCACGCCTTCTGCATAGTCGGTTGTCTCGTTGATCGTAGCCAGCCTGCGGATCCCGTCGTCCCAGAGCAGGTTGCCTGTGTCTATACCTAGTTGCGCGTCGCTCATCGAGGTCCGGAAGATATAGTCCCCCGCCTCGGCGATGTCCGGGTTCGTAGCGAGGCCTGAGAACATGACCACTCCCTCAGCTTCCGCAAGGGGCGCGGCGCCAAGCATAGCCCCGCTGCACGATGTGCCCAGTATGATCTTCACGTTGTCAACGTCAGTCAGTTTGTTGTACGCCGTAATCGCGTCCTGTGCGTTGCACTTCGAGTCTTCGACTATGAGCTCCAGCATACGCCCGTTGATACCGCCCGCGGCATTGATCTCGTCCACGGCCATCTGCTTAGCCTGCACCGCTACGTTGCCGTATGTCTCGCCCGGGCCTGTGACCGATTCCATTACTCCTATTCTGAGCGGGTCGCCGTCGTCGCCATCGCAGGCAATTGCCACTATTGCCAGGACCGACAATACGGCCAGCAAAACCGTCAATTTCAAAGACTTGATCTTCATGGAAGCCTCCTTCCTGCCACTGTTCTTCTCTGCGCGTCGACGCAATTCACCAATATATCACATTCTGCGCGTCGACGCAATTCAACCCTCTATCACATTCTGCTGCGCTGCAAGCACGTGCAATGGTGAGGACTTCAGTCGTTTCCCCTTTTCCCATACTCAGGGACACCTTCGCGGTTTGAAACTCACCGCGAGCGTTCAACACGTGGGCTTGCGGGCCAGAACCTCGCCGAACGAGAGTCCGCCGCAAGCCCCGGGCGTATCTCTCCATTCGTCCAGGGCCTGACTCCACTCATCGAGCTGTTGGTGCGTCGCGAAACCGTACTGTGTCACTGCGGCCACAACCTCCGGTAAGTAGAACCAGTCGTCTATGAATGCGCGAAGGAAAGCCACGTCGGCCGCGGTGCCGAAGAAGTCGAACGACGCGCTTGTTCGGACGTTCGAGAATCCCGCCTGAAGGAACGTGGCGTTAACTCCTTCCCCAGCTCTGGATGGGCGCCATTTGCTGCCAGAAGGCTGGCGAACACGCTCCATGCCAATGCCACTTGCTCATCAGTTGGCTCCAGGAAGCAGGACGACACGAACAGCTCGCGGCAAGCAACGATACCGCCCGGGTTGAGTACTCTCCTGATTTCGGAGAGCACTGCGGACGTATCGGGAACGTGCATTAGTAGGGCATGGCAGTGGGCGGCATCGAAAAAGTCGTCTTCAAACGGAAGCGCCGTCACGTCTCCTACGTGGAACGTTGCGTTGGTGTGACCGCCCGCTTCAGCGGCCATTTGAGCCAGATTGACCTGCGACTCCTCCATGTCAATGCCGTGGACCTCTCCCGGCTCCACGGCCTTAGCGAGTCCGACGGTGATCGTCCCCGGCCCGCACCCAAAGTCGAGTACACGGTCGCCTGCTTTGAGGTGCGGAAGCAAGTAGGCTGCGTGAGACTCCGCACTGCGACGGTCGAGAAGCTGCAGGAACTCCTCGCTGTACCCCATTGTGTAGCCTTGTGTTTCAGACGTTGGTTCAGCCACGATGGTTGCTCCCTCTTGAAATGTGCTACTCAATTGTAGCCAAGACTGCGTCTCGCACGCGGGCCGCACGGACTGTGTTCGAATGTGGCTGGAGGCGAGGACTGGGGCACGGCCCTAGCTGAGCGGGTCCATCAGCAGCAAATCTGTCCCATTTGTTTCATTTCGTCTCGCTTTGTAGCTGGGCCGGGGTTGTTTGTGGGACGGGCTTGAAACGCCTTTGGAACGTAATCGGATCGGATTCGGGGCAACAACGGAACAAAAATGGAACACCGGGGCACCTGGGAGTGACGCCGCATTCGAAATTGGGCCTAGAGTCGATTGCAATGCACATGCATCCATAGCAGCACAAGCATATGGATCATGCAATGGGCCGCACGACTTGAATGACACGAGAGGCTGCCTGGTGCCAGGATGGTCACAGAGAGGCGGGATTGTCGGGTTGAAGGGTGAGAGACGACGGGTCTTCCTCATGGACGGCAGCAAGCCGCATGATTGGTATCGTCACCAGCGTGCTGGGATTGGGATGGCGCGTCTTCGCGCCATCCGCACACCATCCCCCGATGAGGCTCGCCTCGCGCCCGGAGCAGTTTCATTGCTGCCCGTGTGTTGTTGCTCAGCGATTAAGTCCTCGCTAACTGTCAAGCGAAAATGTCCGCATGAAGGAGCATGTGACATTGACACAGAAAGAGCAGACGAGGCTTCAGGTTCTCAACAGTTTGGTGGCGGACCATATGACCACGGAGCAGGCAGCCACGTTGATGGGAGTGAGCGCGCGCCACACCAGGCGTATTCTGGCGGCTTACAGAAGGGACGGCGCAGCCGCACTCGCTCACGGCAATCGAGGTCGCAGACCGGCCAACGCTACACCGGACCCGTTGGCGACCGACGTGGTGGTCCTGGCGCGGACCCGATACGCGGGAGTCAACCACACGCATTTGAGCGAACTGCTGAGGGAGCGAGAGGGCATAGACATCGGACGTAACACATTGCGCAAGATACTGACCGACGCCGGTGTGAGCAGCCCCCGCCGTCGAAGGCCGCCGAAGCATCGTGTTCGACGGCAGCGGATGGCCCGCGAGGGGATGCTGATACAGATCGACGGCAGCTACCACAGATGGCTGGGAGAAGATGGCCCCCAGTTCACGTTGCTGCTGGCGGTCGACGACGCTACCGGCTGTGTCGTCAACGCCCTGTTCTGCGAGTTGGAGAACACCCGCAGCTACTTACTGCTGATGCGGATTCTGATACGGAGCTACGGCATACCTCTCGCACTCTATTCAGACCGCCATGGCGTCTTCAAGCACACGCCGCCGTCAGAGACCGCCTCCGCCCCCACCCAGTTCTCTCGCGCGATGGGTGAGATCGGCGTACAGCTGATATTCGCACGGTCGCCGCAAGCCAAAGGCCGAGTGGAACGCGCCGCGGGCACACTTCAGGACAGGTTGGTCACGGAGCTGAGGCTCGCAGGCTCGACCACCATCGATGACGCCAACCGCGTGCTCAACGACTTCCTTCCCCGCTTCAATGAACGTTTTGGTGTGCCGTCGCAACACGCAGACACCGCGTATCGGGTCCTGGATCCGGGGACGTGCCTGGACACAGTCCTATGCCTGAAGTACAGGCGCCGGGTTGGCCGGGACAACACTGTGAAGTACCGCTGGCGCACCCTGCAGTTGCTTCCCGATCAGGCTCGACCGAGCTTTGCCGGGTCGGCGGTGGAAGTGCTCGAAGCACTGGACGGCCGGCTGTCAGTGCAACACGAAGGGCGTATCGTCGCCTCCCAGGAAGCGCCTCCGCGACCAGGTATCCTGCGCAGCTTCGGCACGCGGACCGTACACACGACCGGTCCCAGCCGCTACACCAACGGTGTCATCAGGAGGCCGGAGGACGAAGTGGAGTCAATGGGCACAATGCTCGAAGCGGACAGACTCCGCGACGATGCCGACCGCAACGGCGCCGCAAGAGTTCGCAGGACTGTGACTCCGCGACCCAGAAAGCCCACCCCACTACAGACGGCGAGATGGAAGGCGGTGCAGAAGGCGAAACGCAAGGGCCTGTCCATCCGTGGGATCGCCCGGGAAGTGGGCATCCACCGGGACACTGCAAGGAAGTACATGAATGCCGAAACCCCACCCATGGCGCGCTCGCGCAACGTCGGAAGTACCGTAATCAGCTAGCATGGCAATCTACTCAGAGGACATTTTCCCTTGGCACTTAGGCGGACATAATCGCTGAGCGTCGACAGCCCGTCCGCCGGTAGTATTCACCCACCTTAACCACGGCGGGCGCGACGAACCGGCCCGTGACGCAGTACGGAGAAAACATCTTGAAGATCACCGACGTCCGGACCGAGGTGTTCCGCTGGCCGCGAGCCGTGCCGATCACGAACGGCCTCTACACGTACACGCACAGTGGACTCAACGTCGTTCACATAGACACCGATGAAGGCCCTTCCGGCCTGGGCCTCGGTGCGGCGATCCAGGACGCCCCGGAAGTCGGCGTCGCTATGGTGGAGCACCTCAAGCAGGTGCTTATCGGCCGCGATCCTCTGGACAATGAACGCCACTGGTATGAGATGTGGCGGCCAAAGCTCGTTGGCAGGCGCGGTGTTTCGACCCGTGTCATATCGGGCATCGACATCGCTCTCTGGGACCTCAAGGGAAAGATCGCCGGGCTTCCCCTGTACAAGCTGCTGGGAGGCTTTACGAACAGGACCGACACCTACATCGCGGGCGGCTACTACGAGGAGGGCAAGGGGCTGAAGGAGCTCGCCAGGGAGATGGAAGCCAACATGGCCCTGGGCGTGCGGGCAGTGAAGATGAAGATCGGCGCGGTGTCGATAAACGAGGATGTCGAGCGAGTGCGCGTGGTCCGCGAGACCGTCGGTCCCGACGTGAAAGTAATGGTCGACGCCAACAACGCTTACCGCCATTACCAGGCGATCGAGTTTGCCCGCAAGGCTGAGAAGTATGATCTCTTCTGGTTCGAGGAGCCTGTGGAGCCGGACGACTAGATCGGACAAAGAGAGATAACACGATCGACTTCCATACCGGTCGCGGCGGGAGAGAACGAGTACACCCGGTACGGGTTCAGGGACATGATCAATCACCGCGCCGTGGACATCCTGCAGCCGGACGCGCTGATCATGGGAGGCGTGACGGAGTTCATGAAGGTCGCGGCGCTGGCCCAGGCGAACGATCTCGACATCGCGCCGCACGGGTCACAGGACGTGCACATCCACCTGGTGACGGCGATTCCGAACGGGTTGATTCTGGAGTACTACCGCGACTCCGTCGATCCGATGCACGGGAACATGTACAAGGAGACGCTCACCATTGAGGACGGGTACGTGTACGCTCCGGACCGGCCGGGCCTGGGACTGGAGCTGAACTACGAGGCGTTAGAACCGCACCGGGTAAAGTGAATGTTCCCGCGCCGCTGGGCGTTTCGCTGTCTGAGCAAGTGCCTGTTGTTGGTGGTGGGCCTATTTTGACGATACACAGAACTGTTTTCGAGATGTGGCTGGGGTCCCAGGAAGCCGGACGACCTGCGAGCGCTCCCCACGAACCTGGGACGGCTCCGCAGCAAGCTGGGCGAGGACGCGAGCAACCCCGCCGGCTTCTTCTCCGAGCCGAGAGTCGGCTACCGGATGGCGAACGTCGAGAAGCAGTGCTACGCGGGGCCCGGAGGTACAGGACGTTAGACAGGAATCGAAGTGAGAGTTGTCGGGCTATCGACGACACAAACATCTCGGTTTTCCGCGAGTGGTTCCTTGACGAAGATAGTAATCGCCAATGGCCTACACACATATTCCCTTGCTGCCCAATAGGCTAGGCGGCGCAACGCCCGCCCATGGTCCGACCGCCCTGCTGGCCGTTCTCTTGTTCCTGGCAGCCGCATTCGCCGCTTGCGGAGGCAGCGACTCCCCCGACGCCGGAGCCTTACCCAGCTCTGGAGCCACGGGAACCGCGACAGTAGAGTTCGCCTCTGTCAGCGCCGGGTTCGGCCACACATGCGGGTTGATGCGCGACGGCTCCGTCCAATGCTGGGGCAGTAACGTAGATGGCCGGGCCGCGCCGCCAGGCGGGGAGTTCGCCTCCGTCAGCGCCGGTACCCACCACACGTGCGGGGTGAGGCGCGACGGCTCCCTCGAATGCTGGGGGCGAATTGCAGATTCCACTGGCTATCTGGTCCGCGAGTTCACGCTGCCGTCCGGGGAGTTTGCCTCCGTCAGCGCCGGAGGCTTTCACACGTGCGGGGTGAAGCGCGACGGCTCCGTCGAATGTTGGGGCGATGATAGAGATGGCCAGGCCACGCCGCCGTCCGGGGAGTTCACTTCCATTAGCGCTGGGCGTTGGCACACGTGTGGGTTAAGGAGCGACAGCTCGGTGGAATGTTGGGGCGGCGATAGAGGCGGCCGGGCCACGCCGCCATCCGGGGAGTTCGCCTCGGTCAGCGCCGGAGGGTCCCACACGTGCGGCCTGAGGCTAGATGGCGCCCTCGAATGTTGGGGCAGTGACGTAGATGGCCAGGCTGCGCCGCCGTCCGGGGAGTTCGCCTCGGTCAGCGCTGGCGGGTCCCACACGTGCGGGGTTAGGCTCGATGGCTCCGTCGAATGCTGGGGGCGTGTTACGGATTCCGCTGGCTTTGTGGACCGCGAGTTCGCGCCGCCGTCCAGGGAGTTCGCCTCGGTCAGCGCCGGAGGCTTTCACACGTGCGGCGTGAGGACCGACGGCTCCGTCGAATGTTGGGGCGATGATGGAGACGGCCAGTCCACGCCGGCCTCCGGGAAGTTCGCCTCGGTCAGCGCCGGGCGCTGGCACACTTGCGGGGTGAGGAGCGATAGCTCGGTGGAATGTTGGGGCGGCGACAGAGATGGCCGGGCCACGCCGCCGTCGGTGGAGTTCGCCTCTGTCAGCGCTGGGGAGGTCCACACGTGCGGCGTGAGCCGCGACGGCTCGATTGAATGTTGGGGCAGTGATCGAGACGGTCAGGCCACGCCGCCGTCCGGGGAGTTTGCCTCGGTCAGCGCTGGAGGGGCACACACCTGCGGGGTAAAGCGCGACGGCTCGGTCGAATGCTGGGGTAGTGATCGAGATGGCCGCGCCACGCCGCCGTCCGGCAAATTTGCTTCGGTCAGCGCTGGTGGGAGCCACACCTGCGGGGTGAGGGTCGATGGCTCGGTCGAATGCTGGGGCAGTGATGTAGATCGCCGGGCCACGCCGCCGTCCGGTGAGTTCGCCTTCGTCGGTGCTGGGGGCGACCACACCTGCGGGGTGAGGCGCGACAGCTCCGTCGAGTGCTGGGGCAGCGATTTGGATAGTCAGGCCACGCCGCCGTCCGGTGAGTTCGCCTCGGTCAGCTCTGGGTCCGATCACACCTGCGGGGTGAGGACCGATGGCTCCGTCGAGTGCTGGGGGTCCAATTATGATGCGGAGGGCAACGCTGTTGGCCACGCCGAGCCGCCGTCTGGGCAGTTCTCCTCCGTCGGCGCCGGGACGTTCCACACCTGCGGCGTGAGGACCGACGGCTCCGTCGCATGCTGGGGCGCACAAGCCCGCGGGCTTACCGCACCGCCCTAAAGAGACCTCTGCATAACCTCCATGAGGCGAGGGAAACAACCACCAGTTCCCCTCTCCCCTACGTGGAGACCTTTGCGCAACCGCCGCCTGCGCCAGGAGAAGCATTCCTTTTACCCCTTCCCCAGTCTGCTGGGGAAGGCTGGGATGGGGTTTCTCACACGCGCACAAGTTATGAAAAGGCCTCCCTTTGCGGGAGAGGGCCTAGACTCCGTTCTGAGCGAAACCGAAGGAGCCTACCCTGACGCCGTCCTGACCCTCTCGAAGGAGTCCCTCGAGGGGGTAAGTTAGCCAATCAGTAACGCAGAGGTCTCCCTATTTGAGTGCTCGGCAACTCTAGGGAACTCTACTCAGCAATCGGAGGCGGTGGGACCACCCGAGGAAGTCGCCGACTGTCACACGGCCAATGATCTTGACATCATGCCGAATGGCCCACACGAGATGTACATCCACCCGGTGACTAACCACTTTCGGTTGTGGCGGCGTTGGGTTCGCTGGCGCTGGTGGCCCAAGCCAGTGCCGTAAGCATCCGCACTGGATCCAGTATCCGCCAGACAACCCCGTTGTTGACAAAGTATGCATTGGCGAAAACCAAGGCACCCAGCGCCGCCGAAACCACCGCGCCCACTTGCCCTGTAGTGTGTCTGGAGCGCCATAGAACCACCGCCGCCACGCTGGAGGAACCGATGAACAGCGGGTTGACGGTGCGCCACACGTTACCCCAATGGTCGCCGAACAGGTCACTGTATCCGTTGGCGAGCACTATCAATGCTGATAGACCCAGCGCCAGGCTGGGCACCCAGGGGACTCGGCGGGTGCTCAACCAGACCCACCAGACGCCGCCGAGACCCACCAGCAACGGACCGATTTACCACAGCTTCCAGGGCCAGTAGGGAACGGACAACCCCTCCGGGTCAACGAGGACAGTTCTCTCAGACCATGCGAAAATGGCCAAGGCTACGAAGGCCGTGGTGGCGGTAGCAGGGATCGGGCCTAGGTCTCGCGGAGCGATCAGCTTGAACATATGCCAGCCTTGCTGGTGCGTGCATTTGGCATGTCGAAACCTACTGTGTCCACCCTCCACTATTACCGCTCCACGGATACTGGGACCACGACATCGGACACGGAGGTGGGCACCGACTCGGTCGACGCGCAGGCATCGGAGGGCATCGTCCATCACCGGATCGATCTGACTGCGCCGTCGCCACCCGGCACCTACTACTACGGCTCGTGCGTGCATGCGGTGGCCAATGAGACGGGCACGGGCGCTCCGCTGCGTGGTCGCAGGGATGATGGTAGGACAGGCCGAGGTACGATTTGTGCCAGTGGGCGCTGGCGGCACGACGGGCGACGGCGGATCTCTGTTCGGCCGTGAGCTCGGCGGCGCGGGCCGTCTCAGGATTCTTTGCTATGCCACCACTCTTCGAGAATTGTGCACCGGAATGTGCCACGTTCATTTGAAAATACAAGCCTGAATGCTCCGTCGAGCTCGACCCGCACTCCGGATGCTCTTCGAGTCAAACGAGCTTGCCAGCTGGCAATCGCGGTGTCATTCTCTACCGACCAAACCTGCGAAGTAAACTCAACGTTTTCCTGTGCATCTGCTGCGCCATTCTGCCAATATTCCCGTATTTCGTGTCGTCCCCTCATCGGATCGTCGAAGGGAGTTTCTCGATAAGTGGCGGTGTCGGAATACAGCGTCACCACATGGTCCGGGTCGCCGTTCACCCAGGCACGGCCATACTCATCTAGCCAATTCTGAACATCCTGTTCCGTCATTGCCTCTTCCATCCTCCGTCTTGGCAGGGCCAACCTAAGGGGAACTATAGGCCTACCCAAGGGTAGTGAGACCGGGGCCCTCACTCGACCGTCAGGGAAAGTTCACTACTGAGCGGTTGGAGAGCCTGAAGGTAAGGCTGGAAGACTGTCGAGCCCAAGAAGCAACTCCTCAAGGACGATGTCTTGGAATGGGCAGGGGAAGTCGGTGAGAGGTTCCATGAGATGAGCCCGGAGCGCCGTCGAGAGACTTTGTGCATGGTGGTGGACGCCATTGTGATTGATCACGACAACAGGGTCGGAATCACCTTGAACCGCGAATGCCAACCCTGTCTCTATTCTGTCATTGATTGGTGACATGATCCGATCGGCACGCGCAGGAGTTTCCCGCAAGTCGGATAGCGTCGGCTATTCCCGCGCGACATCATCCGGTATAGACGGGTGGGCGCGGAACAGGAGGTTGTGCCAATCGAGTAGGGGAGTGAAGGCGCGGTCCGCCCAGTTAGGCAGGCTGCCGCATCTCTCCTCGGACTGTCGAGCGGCGTACAGGAGGCGAGAAATCAGAGGCGGATTTAGGCTGTTTTGACAGCAGTGCCATACGCCACGATCTCGGCCGCACCCTGTGCCACAGCCGAGGTGATGAATCTCGTGCCAACTATCGCGTTCCCGCCCATTGCCTCCGCACTCTCGATCATGCGCTGGAGCGATTCCTCGCGCGATTCCGACAGCAGCTTCGTGTACTCGCTGACTTCGCCGCCTACGATGTTTCGCAGCGTTGCCATGATGTCCCGCCCGATGTGACGGGCGCGCACAGTGCTGCCTCTCACCAGTCCAAGCGTTTCGACAATGGTGGCTCCGGGTATTTCGTCAGTCGTTGTTACGATCAATTATCAACCTCCAGGAAGTTCTCTCGCTTCTTGTCAGCAATCCTGTCTCGTATCGCCGCCACTAGCAGGATAGCCAACCCGACCGGTATGGCGAGAAGGGCCACGAGCAGCAAGGCAGGCATGTCCTCGGCGGTCGTGATGCTGTACACCCAAAACCCCCCTAGGATAGTCAGCCCAGCGGCGAGTATCGCTCCGCCAATCCACATAAGAAGGCCGTTGCTACTCTTGGATACTGCCATCTGAGTACCTCCGTCGTCTGGAATAGCCACCTACTACTTGGAAACCTGCCTGCCGGTGAGAGGATGTCATCACCCGATGTAGGCTAATTCTAATAGGATACTCGTCTCAGACCGGACTGAGTATCTAGGTTGGTAGCGAGTACCTAGTCCCACTTGTCCCGGGAGGACGTTCACCCTGAAAGCGTGCCTGCAGAACGAAGGTGGCGGGGAATCCCCGGCCACCACCCTGCGCTATTATCGCTCCACGGATACTGCGACCACGACATCGGACACGGAGGTCGGCACCGACTCGGTCGACGCGCAGGCATCGGAGGGCATCGTCCATCACCGGATCGATCTGGCCGCATCGCCCTAACGAGACAATTGCGTAACCGTCGTGCTGGCGTTTGGAGAGAGATCTCCGACCCCTTCCCCAGTCTGCTGGGGAAGGCTGGGATGGGGTTCCCCTCCACACACAACAGTTACGCAAACCTCTCCCTCAATGGGAGGGGTTTGAAGTGAGAGCCTGCCCTGAGTCCCTCGAAGGGGTGAAACGGGTGGCGTGGGGCTGTTGCCGGGTAGTTATGCAAAGGTCCCCCTTCGCGGGAGAGAGCTAGAGTAAGGGGGGCCAGTCAGTTACGCAGAGGTCTCCCTGTTGGAGTACGCGGCAACCCTCAAGAGATGTTCCATGCGCTGGCGTATGCGATCAGCCCCAGCTTGCGAGCAACCGCCAGCGAGCCGTGATTGGACCAAGACGTACTATAGAGCGGCATACGGCCAGCCGCGCGAACAGCATGGGCCCAAGCAGCGGCAACTCGCGGACCGAGGCCCCGTCCACGAAACGCCACTGCCGTTTCAACCCCAGCCTCTGCCGTTACATTGGAACGTCGCGAGGGGAAGCAGATGCCAAATACACTAGCGAGCTCTGGCTGGATGCCGACCTTGAGCGGCGTCTTCAGAGCCTAACGAGCCGTCTTGCTTATGACTTTGATAAGGCGATAGCCGTACCTGGAGGCGTCCTGAGGAGGCTCCTCCTCGCCAGGGAATGCGTCGTACTGCTCGATTTCTAATCGATAGGAGTAGCCCTCCTCATGCATGAATCCATCGATGCCCTCGTAGAAGAACTGGCCATTCACCTCCAGGCACTTCCGTGGACCCACACCCACACAGTCCAACAGCTTTGGTCCAACCGTGACTTCCATCACCTTCAAGTTGTCCCTGCCGGTCGAGTCGTCGTTGGTGGTCAATTCCCTCGTGTCGCCGCTGCTCAGAGCCGCTAACCTGGCCTCAACAGCTATCAGCCTTTGGTGCAGTGAGTCTATGCGTTCGCCTAACGCCTCTATGCCAGCCTCAGCGGTCGTCAGCCTCTGATCCGAGGGGTCTATGGGTTCGACGATAGCGTCGATGCTGGCCTCAATGGCCGTTAGCCTTTGGTCCAGGGAGTCTGTGCGTTCGCCTAAGGTGTCGATACGTCCGTCCGGCTGGCACGCGGCCACAGCGACGATGGCGACGGCGATGCCGACTACTAAGACCATGCAGCTATTGAAGATTCTCATAATCTCCCCTCGGGGCTAGGGATTTGGGCCCGCACGTCGGCCACCAAGCTCCCCCTTAGTATGAGGACGAATGTGGCCGCCGAGAAGTTCCCCGTCGATAGGGACGGCCGGTCCACGCCGCCGTCCGTGGAGTTCGCTTCAGTCAACGCTGGAGGGGCCCACACCTGCGGGGTGCGAACCGACGGCTCCGTCGCCTGCTGGGGCGCACAAGCCCGCAGGCTGACCAGACCACCCTAAGGGAGTTCTCGGCACCATCAAGAGGTATCCCTTACGCTGGCGTACGCGATGAGACCCAGCTCGCGTAGCGGAGGGCCAGGGCGTACTGTGCCGAGAACCTGCATGGGAGTCATGCTCAAGAGTGAAGAAGACTTCTTTAGGTACCCTTAGACTATTGGGCTGAGTATAGTAGGTTGCAAGTCTAGGTCGTCCGAACAATTCACCATTCCACCCCGGTCCAGGCTGTGGCAACTTGCTGAACCCGGTAGACATACGGCTTGAACTTCATGGTCCTTCTTACGCCTCGTCAACGTTACGATGTCCCTTTATTTTCCTTCTTTCGGTAGTAGTAGGCCAATTGCTGGCAGCGCTTATCGCAATACTTCTGGCGACCATGTATCGGCTCGAAATAGCGGCCGCAGCGTGATCGCTCACAGAGCATGACCGGACGGCTACGCCCGGAAAGCTCTAGCATGAATTGCGTGTAGAGTGAGCTCAACAGACAATCTGGAAAGAAGAAGATCTCGCCTTTGCGGAAGGGGAGCACTGCGGGACTGACGTGGCCCCTTAGGCGCTTGTTTACCTCTCGATGCACAAAGTAACAGGCTGGCTCTACTGGGTCTCCTTGCTTCCAACGTTCCAGCAGTTCTATATCACCACCGTTCTGCTCATGAGCCAGGATCGTTACTTCCCAATAGGTTACTCGCCCGGCGTGATCCCCATTCTGGCGAAGGGCATCACGAAACTCGCGAGGGTGTTGTCGACTCCATTTTGAGAGATCCGGTCGAATCTCTCTACCTACGACCACGAGATGGAGTCGCACCTGTTGCGGTTCGCTTGGTGGCGTCCACTCGACCAAATGGCTCAGTTCCCGCCGACACCCGCCCTTTACTAATTTCCACAGAGCCATCAACCGGGCCATGCTCTCAATCTCCGTCTGCCAGAATCCCAAAGACTCTCCGACAAGCATCGCTTGTTCGTTCGAGTCTGGATCGCCAAGCCAAAGCGGATGGCCCAAGAGCCCATACTCGTTGGCGAAGGCAAGGATAGACTCTTCAGTGGGCTCAGTCCGAGCGAAGCGCCTGGCTAGAGTTGGAACGGCCAGCGGTGAATACTGGCGTACATACAGGCTGTCCGTTCTAGTCAACCACGGCCCAGTATTGTTCGTCTCGACTCTCTCACTATCGAGGACGGCGAAACCGTCACGCCATCTGAAACCCTCCTCAGGCACTCGGAGGAGGGCTGCAAACGGTCCTCGTGTCATAGACTGGAAAGGCTGTCGTTCACTCTCTGGCGTCAAGTTTTTCCTCCCAGCAGTATTTCGATGTAACCTAGATGTAAACTACTTGTTTACGTGGTGTTACTTAGTGTAGCATGCGTTTAGTATAGAATCCTGTAGCCAGAGAAGGTAGTCGGATTCTAGGCGTAATTGCATCATGTTGAGCTTTGAGCCGTTCAAGTGAACCATACGGCTACGACATCCGGCTGTGGATGGAGGCGTTACATGTCAAACGAGGCTAGGTCTATTTTGCAAGAAGCAGTTCGTGGTGATGGTCTAATCAGCCTCACCCGTACCTTCGGTGGTCAGTCAATTGCGACGAACGGCCGGGCAATGATTCCAGATGAGAAATCGAGAACAGTCGCTCAATGGGTTGGTGGCCTTGAAGAACTCGCGCAGCTTGGCTACATCAGGAACCTCGGTTACAAAGGAGAGGTGTTCGAAGTTTCGAGAGAAGGCTACGAAGCGGCAGACGCGTTACTAGGTACCGTCTAGCCCGATTTCGCGGGACCCAAGGGTGTTCCGTCTGGGGGTGGGAGATATGGGTGAACCTAGTCACCATTGCCCAAGGGGAAAGACCGCGGCAAAAGGAGAAGAGCATTTGAGCGGACGAAATGTCTATGAGTTCCCTGGCTCCGATCGTAAGTTAGAGGTCGACTCAGATGGAGCATGGCACATTGGCCCTGGCCGAGGCCAGGTGTACGTTTTCCCGGGTGTAGGTCAGGTGATTATCCACCCAGGCCAAGGTCAGGTGGTCGTCAAGTCAGGTCAGGGTCAAGTAGTTGTGTCCAAGGACGGCCCAGGTCAAGTAATCGTCCAAGGCTGAGCGATGCGACCCCTCCACAGGGGGCCTGTCGGGATTTGTGTCGGCGCCGACTCTGAGGGTGCCACGGCTTGTGACAGGCGGCTCGAACCCACTCAATAGAATCTGCAGCGGGACTTGCCTCGGACCGTCGCTACTGTCTATCATCCAAATGAGTCCGAAAAACCCATTGCGTGGGCCGGCTGGGATTCGAACCCAGGACACTCGGATTAAAAGTCCGATGCTCTGACCGAACTGAGCTACCGGCCCATGCGTGCAGGACTTCGATTCTACGGACGCCGCCAGGAGCGCACAAGCAGCCCTCGGGCCCGCCTCGCCTACTTGATGCCCAATCCTCCGACGGAGGCCAGGCGATCGAAGGGCCAGTACGTGAACCACGCCTTGCCTACGAGGTTCTCATAAGGGACCGGCCCCCAATCGCGGGAGTCGTTGCTGAGCCCCCTGTTGTCGCCGAGGACGAAGTACGACCGTTCAGGGACGAGCACAGGCGACATATCGGACCGGTCCGGCTTCGTTACGTATGGCTCTGCCATGTACTCGCCGTTCACCAGGAGAAGGCCGTCCCGGATTTCCAGGACATCCCCCGGCAGGCCCACAACCCTCTTCACGAAGTCGCGCGTGGGGTCGTTCGGATAACGGAAGATGACTACCTCGCCTCGCTGTGGCGACTGAAACGGGATGATGTCCGACCGGTCGCTGCCGTCCATGAAGGGAATGTATGACCTGAGCTCTCCCGGCAGACTGATGTACGCGAGCTTGTTTACCAGCACGTACCGGCCCCCCTCGAGAGTGGGGTCCATGCTGTCTCCCTCTACGGTGAAGTTCTGTACCGAGAACTGCAGGGCCATGAAGATCACCAATGAGAGGAGCAGCGTCTCCGCGAGTTCTCTGGCTACGATTCTCATACCACTCATGCTCGTTGGAAGTCTCTGAACTGGGCGCCTGAAAGGCGCTGCCTCATTATACCGAGCGAAGGTGGCCGGCCGGGCGTAATGTAAGATTGTCTTCCCATGTGAATGCACGCCGATGGCCGGCCGAGAGAGCATGCAACACGACGAACCTGAGCTGGTGGAGAGAAGCAAGGCCGGTGAACTGGAGGCGTTCAACAGGATAGTTGAGCGCTACAGGTCGCTCGTCTTCAATGTGGCAGCGCGGATACTTGGGAGCAGGCCGGCGGCTGATGACGTGGCGCAGGATGCGTTCATCTCCGCTTACCGTTCGATCGCGCGCTTTCGCGGCGGGTCTCTTCGCGCCTGGCTGCTGCGCATCGCCACGAACGCCTCTTACGACTACATTCGCTCCGTACGCCGGCGCGCGGAACAGCCGCTGGATCTCGCGATGGAGCGCCCGGCCGGCGCCGAGTCGCCGGAGCAGCACGCTGAAAGAAGCGAGCTCGCCGCGCAACTGCAGCGCGCCATCCTGTCGCTGCCGCACGATCAACGCACGGTCCTTGTCCTCGTCGATGTCCACGGGCTGAGCTACGAAGAAGCCGCTGAGGCCGAGGGCGTGGCGCTGGGCACCATTCGCTCCCGGCTGAGCAGGGCGAGGCGGCGCGCAAGAGACTATCTACGAAAGCATACCGACCTGATGCCGTCGCGTCAGACGAGCGGGTAAGACAAGATGAGGTTTCCGCAATTTCGGACCAAAACTGAAGCGGTAAGCGTCAAGACTTTTAGAATGACAACCTAATGATAGGACTGATCAGGCACAGGAGGGCGGCGAGACTGCTGTCGAGCTACATCGACGGGCAGGTCACGCCCGCCAGGCGCAGGACCGTCGAAGAGCACCTGCGTGTCTGCGATACGTGCTCGCGCGAACTTGACGGACTCAGAAGAACTGCATCGCTCATGAGCGGCCTCTCGGTCCTGGAACCCGCAAGCTCATACGCGTTGTCCTCGCCGCCGGCAAAGGCCCCTGGCGGCCGGCCATCCTTGGCGCATTGGGCGCCCGGCATCGCCGCCGCCGCATGCGCCGTCTTCCTGGCCGTCGTCGTATCCGGTCAAGCGGCCGGGTTGCTGGTCCAGTCCGGCGGCTCCGGCGACATGTTCGACTCGTATGCCGACTCGCCGGTGTCGGCGCTAGACGCTCCCATGGCCGCTGCCTCCCAGGACGCCGCGCCCGAAGAAATGGCTGAGGAAACGGAGATGTTTTCGACGCAGGACGAAGCGGCAGCTCTTTCGGAGCCGGAAACTTCCGCGCAGGACCTTGAGGAGGCCGAACCGGAAGTGGCCATGATGGCGGCCGATGACTTCGAGGCGATGGAGTTCGAATCAGCTTTGTCAACGGACCAGGACGTTGAGATCGCCGTGGCGGCTGCGGACACCGTTCGGGCGTCTGACGACCAGGCCGCGGGTACACCGGAGGCAGCCTCCAAACTGGAGCTGGAGCCGGTCGCCGCGCCCGCTCCGATCCCTGAGGAAGCGATTGCGGACCCTGCTGAGGATGACGAATCAACCGAAGCTGAAACGGGCGGTGTGTCCCTGCCGCTGTGGCAGATCGAGGTGGGTGTCGGGGCAGCCCTCGTGCTTCTGGTCTTCGCGGCGTATTTTGCCGGATCGAGGCGCCGGAGAGACTTCGAGTAGTCGAAACACGGCGACGGAACTTCTCAGCCGGGTGCGGCGTCTATACTACGAGACGGTGAACTTTCACACAGGAAGATCTGGAGGATATGCGATGAAGTATGGGGTGTTGGTTGTTGGATTGGCGACGGCGGTGCTGCTTATATTGGGTGTAGCTTGCGCCAATGAGTCTGATGATGAGCAGACTCCGGCGGGCGCTGTTGACGGCGACGCCGCGGACGTCACACAAGCGACCGGAACGATGTCCGATGACACGGACTCCGGCGGGACCTCGGCAGGCGGCGGCATTTGGGCAATAGGCGAGTCCACGTTGAGCTTGGAGCCGGATGTTTCCTACATCAACATTGGCGTGTCTTCTAGGGCCGACTCCGTGGCGGACGCACGTTCTCAGGCCGCGGAAGCCATGGACGCGATCATTCTGGCTGTCAAAGTTCACGGGCTGACCGATCTGGACATCCAGACAACCTCGTTCAGCATCCGGCCCCAGTACGATTGGGTCGAAAGCACCGAAGACGGCCAGCGCGTCGGCATGGAAGTACTGGTCGGCTATGAGGTCAACAACTCAGCGAGGCTGACCGTCTGGGACCTTGACGCTGTCGGCCAGATCATCGACGACGCCGCTGAGGCGGGCGGAGACGCGACACGGATACGCGGGATTAGCTTCTCCGTTGAAAGTCCCGAGCAGTACGAGGAAAGCCTGCGCGAGTCAGCAGTGGCGGACGCTCTCGCCAAGGCTGAGCACCTGGCTGAGTTGGCCGGCGTTAGCGTCGGCAAGCTCACGTACATTGGACGCGTTGGCGCGGCCGCACCCACGCCCTTCGGCAGGGAAATGGCTTTCGCGATGTCGGACGACAGTTCGGCGGTATCCACTCAGATCACCGGCGGACAGACCGAAGTCAGCATGAGGATCCAGACCGCATTCAGCATAGAGTAGCCCTGCCTCAATCACGCCGGTGCGGCTTACTTGCCTTCTGCGAACGCGTGTGCTATTATGGGCACATGACAACCACAGACCACCGTGCGTCGGCATTCCCGCTAGGCCTTGAAAGGGCGTCCCTTGTGGAAGGCCGTTTAGCTATAAAAAGTTGGCCAATTGACGCCCGATACCACAATTGGTACCACATGTGATTCTGCATGCGAATGGTCGAGCTTGGAAGCAGCATACAACACGCTGATCGACCATAGATTTCGACGATATGGGCGACCAAACAAAGTTCGAATCCTGTCGAGTGGGCCGGACTTGACTGTACGCAGTACCCTGTTTGAGGTCAGGATGGGACTGTGAGCCCACCAACGCCCTCGACTGAAGATCTGAGGCTGATCCGGGTAACTCTGGAGGCCCAGACTCCTGCTCTTACGGCATCGGGTGCCGTCTCCTGAGCTGACGCAATGACGGTGGACCCTATGCAAATGCGAGTATCCTGGCCGGGTTTCCCACAGTAATCGCGCGTATCGAATCTTCAGAAAAACCCGTGCGTCGCATCTTAGGAACAATGTTCTCGAGGATGTGGCCGTATCCGTGCCCGCCATATCTGATAAGCCGGTGCTTTGTGAAGATATCCTGACCAATGACGATTCTGTCGGCATAGCCGGCCTCGGCGACGCGCCTTACGAATTCCAGCCTCTGGGCGTCGCTGGGCATGTCGATTTCGGCGAGAGGATAGTATGACCCCTCATTGCCGAATAGGTCCCATTCGAGATAGCAGCCTGACGCAGCAATGTTCCGAAGTGCGTCGAACTCGAACACGGTCCGGTCTAGATGTCCCATAATCACCCGGGAAGTATCCGCGCCGCTGTTCGCAAGCAGTTCTAGGATCTCCACCGGCGCGTCCGGATGCCGACCGGGATGGATCAGTATTGCGGCCCCCGTTTCTCTTTGGGAAATGCCCGCCGCCGACAGGGACTTGCGCTCGTTCGGGGCCAAAGGCCAGCTGCAACCTATTTCCCCGATTATGCCCGCTCTCACGCCGCTGCCTTCAACGCCCTCACTAATGTCGCTGACAATCTCCCGAGCAAGATCATCCACGCTTCGCTCATCCATGTCTTCCGGATGCGCCGCTTGAACGTAGTAGCCCGAGCCCATGACGAGGTGAACGCCCGATTCAAGAGATATCTGGACCAGCGCATCCGGCTTGCGACCGATGCCCATCGTGGTCGCGTCCACAATCGCGCCGCCGCCGACTTCTCTGTACTTCCTGACCTCCTCTATGGCTGTGCATAGGTCCATCAGCCGAAGGTTAGAGCGATTGCTGTAGTAATTGCGCCGTATCCATCCGAGGTTCTCCAGTGTTATGGGCGCGTCTGCCAATTCCTGAGACGGCGAGTCTTGGGCCGGTCGGTACATGGAGGAGAAGTCGGCGTGAATGTGTTCATGGGTAGTGGTGGCACCCAGTTCCGAGGGAGGCACAGGCCCCAGCACAGTCTGGACTAGACCCCTATTCCGGCCTGATGGCATGGCAGCCACTCCCTATAGTATGGTGATTCGCAAGCGTAGCACGACCTTTCACAGGCGCAAAGCGGCCCGTGAAGACGCACCTGGACGTAGGACAGGGCGTCGATTGGATTCCGACAAATCGGCTCCACTGGAATAGTGTTGATGACCCGGACAAGGGAGAGGTTCCAGCCATGAAATTCGCGGCGTTCACCACTGTGGCAGCATCCGCCGGGGAGGCCACCACAGCCGATGAGGCTATAGACAACCTCAGACAGCAGACCATTCTGGCCGAGGAGCTCGGCTTCGAGGCCATTTGGCTGGGTGAGCACCATTTTGGGCCTTACGGAGTGGGCGATTTGCCGAACCCGATTTTGTTGGGCGCAGACCTCGCGGCACGGACATCCAGGATTCGCATTGGACAGATGGCGAACATTGCTCCGTGGTGGCATCCGATAAGGCTTGCCGAAGATCTTGCGATCCTGGACAACATGACTCGTGGCCGCTTGGAGGTCGGCTTCGGCAGAGGGATCTGGCCATACGAGGGGCCACAGTTTCATCCCAACGCGGACCCGCGCAAGGACAAGGAAAACAGGGAACTGTTTGCGGAGACGGTGGGGGTAGTGCGGGAGATCTGGGCAAACGAGTATTTTTCGCACCACGGGAACAACTTCACCTTCCCTGCCGACGACACCGTCTTCTCGCACCCGAAGTATCCGTCGAATCCTGCCTGGCAGGACGGGGATAAGGTGACGAAACTTCGGGTTACGCCGAGGCCCTACCAGAAGCCTCACCCGCCGCTGTGGATGACCGTCTCAACAGACCGATCTGTAACAACTGCGGCGGAACTTGGACTGAAAGCTTGCTATTGGCAACCCCCTGCTTTGAGGATCAGGCAGAGAATGGAACTCTACGCACGAGTCAGGACCGAGTTGGAAGGAAGACCCTTCGATGTGGGAGAGGACCAGGCGGTCATGCGATCCACCTATGTCGCCTCTTCGATGGAGGAGGCGCGCCGAGATGCAGAGGAAGGCATCATGTCCGCATTCATCTTCAACGATCCCTTTCGCGGCAGGCAAGTCTTTACCAATCCAGGAGAGGAATTGGACCCTGACGTGAATCTGGACTGGGACTTCCTGGAGCCACGCACCCTACTTGTGGGTTCGCCTGAGAATGTTGTTGAGAGGCTTCAGGAACTGCAGGAGGTATGCAATCTGGACTATCTGCTTGTCGAGTTTTCCTTCTTGGGGATGCCGTTGAGGAAGACTCTGACCAACTTGGAAACCTTCGCCGCGAAAGTGATGCCGCGATTCGCCGAGGATAACTGAAGCAGGGAATGAGGACTATACCTGGTCCCGCTTACGCCCGGACTCAACTGGAATCGAAGGCACGGCAATGCTGTGAAGCGGCCTGATCGCGGGTCGCCGGGTGAATGGAATCAAAGTAGCCAATTCCCCCCTTCGTAGAAACCGCCGTCCATACTTGATCCAGGTAATGAGCTGGGGGAATCGGCTTTAGCTACGAAATGGCGAGAGTTTGCCTTCACTTCCCACAAGCGTTACCAGAGCTCCGTTGAGAATCCCAGAGACATTTCCGCGCAGCTCCTCTATCGCACCGCCCTGTATCACGCAAAGCTAATATAGTCGTTCAACTATACGTCACATCAGCCGGGCCTATCTTGATGATAGCCAGAACCATCTTCGAGATGTGGTTGGGCCTGGGAGGCTCACCAAAGGCTGCTGCCGCATGATTATGACAGGATGCATGGCGCGGCAAATGTCGCCAGTGCCTATGCCACTGCAACCAGCTTGGGTCAGGGGTTGACCTTCTCTTCAGAGATGATATGAAGGAGCATGACCTCAGAAACCGTCCGTGTCGCTAGTTACCCAGCAGTTCGTTACGCACGCACCAGAGCACCAGCCCCTGCATCGTCCCGACTCCCAATTTTCGCTGGATGCCGTAGATGGCGTTCCGAGCGGTCACCGGCTTAATCCCCCTCGCCTCCGCGATCCGAGCGTAGGACATACCCTGGGCGAAAGAGACGAGTATCTCCCGCTCCCTCGGAGTCAGCCCTGCGGCGGCGGCGGCATCTTCCGTCTTTCCCACGCCGCGTATCGCCTCGAACGCCCTTCTTACACTTTCAGTTGGCAGACGAAGATGGCCCAGGGCCACGTTCCGCACGGCTGACAGCAGTTGCTCCCTGTCAGTCTCCTTCTGGAGGTATCCAGTAGCGCCGGCGGCCACGGCCTCCACGACGGCGTCCTCCTCCGTCGAGGCCGTTAGCATGAGCACACGAGTCTCGGGCGCGGACTCCATGATCTCCCTACACGCCTCCACTCCATCCTTCTTCGGCATTATCACGTCCATCACAACCACGTCCGGCGACACGTCTGCTGCAACTCTGACCGCCTCCTCGCCATCCGCCGCCTGTCCCACCACCTCGAACTCGCCTGACTGATCGAGGACCTGCTTCAGTCCGACTCTCACGATTGAATGGTCGTCAACGATCATCACTCTTATGCGCTCGCCCGCTGACATCATGGTCCTCCCTTTCTCTATCGTTCCCGCGGGATCACGCAGGTCACGGTCGCGCCGCCCATGGCGCCTTGCTGTTCCACGACAAGATGCCCGCCCAGCCGCTCGGCGGCCCTGCTCATGTTCGCGAAGCCGTTACCGCGCTCCGCGTAATCATCGGGAAGTCCAACGCCGTCGTCCGACACCGACAGGCGACTATCCGTCTCGGCGAACTCCAAGTCGATTGTCGCCCTGTTCGCCTCCGCATGGCAGTATGCGTTGGTGAGCGCGTTGTGCGCGATTGAGAAGAGCAGTTTCCTGGCCTCGACCGACAACGGCGGCTCGGCCCCCGTGTGAGTCATCTCGACGGGCACCGAGGTGACGTTCGTGAAGCTGGTCGCGTGCGAGCTGAGAACCCGGCTCAACTCCCTGCCCTCGTAGATGCCGCCCATGTTTATGGGATGTCTCAGCTCCAATATGACGGACCGGGACAGCCGGGACGTCGCCTCAAGCGTGGCGGTCAATGCCGGGTCCGCGTCTCCAGCAAGCGCCTTCGCCGTGTCGATGCCCAACCCAATCATGTACGCAGACTGGGCCGCAGTGTCGTGAATGACCCGGGACAGCTCGACCCGCTCACGCTCAAGCGCCCGCTCGCGCTCCACCGCCTGCCTCCACCTCATCCGCTCGAACCTGGTTGCCAGGCTGACCGCCATAACGACCGCATACATGACGGCTATCCTGGCCAGCAACACCTTCTCGTCCCCTGCCTCGGTGTCTACTCCATCCCCCACGGTCAGGCTAATTGCCACATAGACGACAGATGCCATCGTCACCCACACGACATTGAGCCTGAAGGAATTGAACAGCACCGCCAACCCGGCCAGCGCAGGATAGTAGAACAGGTGATGGAAGGAGTGGCTGAAGCCGTCGCTTAACGCCGCCGCTGCCGAAACAAGGAAAACGTCCAGCGCATAGAGAGCCACAAGCCAGCGCCATGTGATCGGCCTGTTGGACAGGAGACGGTAGTGAATGTACCCATTGAACCCGATTAACACGAGGAGGAGCAGCGGAAAGGGGGCATACCTGGCAACCCCGAAATACAGATAGGGGCGATACACCAGTTCGAAAAACAGTACGGCGATTACAAACCAATGCGCTCTGACAGAAATGGTCGCCACGTACCTCAGTCCGTCCGGGTCGGTCTGGTTGAGCGTCCAATCTTCTACCCGGAAGGCGTCGGTTGTCTTCGTGACTAGCTGCAGGACCCGGCTGTAATGGGACCCGTGAGGCATCTCGTCTCCCGAACGACCGTGAGTCTTTGAGGCGTTTGATGGTTGCGGGAGGGCGTTCCACGCGCACCTTCAGTCAATATACCCAGCAGAGGTCATGCCTGTAAGAAGCATATGCCCTGGCGGCCATAGCGATAGTACCTGCGGTGAGGTCACTACGGCTGGAGATAGGCGCAACCAGCCGAGAGATGTGCGCGGCCCTGAATGACTCTCTCCAAGTCAGGCTGGAACCAAAGTCGTCCGGTGTGTGCAGGAGAGGGTTCACGGTTCCATTCAGCTTCCATCCAGAAGTGCTTTTGATTTTCTCGCGGCAGGGCAACTAACCCCTGCACACAGGGTATTTGCTACTTGCGCCGGTGTGGAGAATTCCGGTAATTTTCGGCTGCTCTCAGACGTCGCGATAACGCCCATCCTGTGGCACCCCCGACCTGATAAACAGCAGGAGGTTTCGTAGAATTGTTCATCAACTCCGCCATCAGCCGCCGGAATGCACTCACCGGCTCGATCATGCTCATCGCAGCCCTCCTCATCGCAGCCCTCGGGTTGCTGTTCACCCTGCCCTTCCAGGTGGAGGCGGCGAGTCCCTGTCCCGCGGTCAACGACTGGTGCACGACGATGACGGTGGCAGACGCCGAGGGTGACGGATTATTACACGGGTATGAATTTGACAAGTTCGGCTCGATCGTCGACGACACGATCCAACCCGGCGGCGCAAACATCAACGTCTGGACCGTGCACGCCTTTGCGCACCCGCACCCGCAACTGCCCGATTACATTTACTTCGGCTCTATCCCGAGGGTGCCGCGCGGCACGCAGGTCACCATTGAAGGGCACACGTTCATAGCGGACGCGGAGTCGGACGACGGCCAGTTGGGCGATCGATGGGATGTTCCCTCCGGCGAGTTGCCCGCCAGCCTGGTCTGGTCGGCAGGCCAGGAGGTCACGGTAAGCGTGAAGCTTGCCTCCCCGTGCGACAACCTGGACAACCTGGTCAACGCCATCGTCGTCAAGAACCTGACCGGTGAGATCACCCAAGCGGGAGACACCAACCTCCACAAGATCAGGCTCGACCCCTACAAGAGCTACCTCATCGAGGCCATCGGAGTGGACGGCAGCGACATGCTCGGCGTCGAGGAACACCCCAACCTCACCCTGGAGGACCCTGAAATCCCCGCCATCTGGAACGCCAGAGGCAGATCCGAGTTGATTACCTACGGTTCCAAGAGTGACGGCAACGCCATCAGGCGCATCTTGCGAACCGACCACCGCACCTACAAGATCGAGGTCTCCTCAGGCAACAACGGCACCGGCACCTACCAGCTCAAGGTCCGGGTCAACAACATCTGCCGGATCAACGACGACGGCGACGTACAGTACCAGTGGGCCGGCGGCCCGGAGGGCTACCCCCAGGGCTCCGACCTGCCCGCTGGAATCGGAGGACGTCAGGTCCTGCGGACCGGCACCGACTGGGGGAACAACAACGTGACCCGACCGGAGATCCACCACGTCCTGGGAGACAACTGGGACTCCAACCCCGATGAGGACTGGATCGGGGTAGACCTCCAGCAGGGTGAGGAGTACACCGTCAGACTAAGGACCAAGACCAGCCTGCCGGAGAGGCTGCAAGCCACCCAACTCAAGATCCTGGGCATCAAAGACGCCGACGGGAACGCCATCAGCGGCACCGCCAGCGCGGGAGACGCCGGAAAGAAGGTCTTCGTCGAAGACTGGGAGGCGCCCAGCACCGGCCGTTACTACATCGCCGTGGGGACGGAGGGCACAGACCGGACCGGGATCTACTGGATAAGCATCACGAGGAAGGTCTCGAACTGACGACAACCCGCGACAGCAGCGTCTCCGCCACCTTGGACATCGACATCGGCAGTCGCCGTTATGACGTTGGAAGATTGTGTTACATAGAGGGAGGAACTGCATGAGTGTTGACACTTTGATTCTGCGCTGGTCCGGCATCCTGCTGGGGGTTCTGCTCATCGCCGCCTCCCTGGCCGCCTGCGGGGACAGTTCGGCGCCCGCTACTCAGGTGAGTGGCAGTTCGACGCCCGATGAAGACACGACCAGGTCCACTCCGGCCACTCAAGCGCAAGATTCCTCCCGAATGTCTCTCGACGACTACCTGATGGCCTGCTCTGGACCGACGCACGGCCAGACTGGCGCGGAGCTCACCTCGCTCGCGGGATTCGCCGCAGTCCTGGGAGAGTTCACAGAGCAACTGGAAGCGGTGGAGCCGCCGGAAAAAGTGGCTGGCTGGCACGACGCTGTGCTGGTCTACCAGAGAGCCGTTAAGGAGGCGTTAGACGACGCCCCCGGACCCGGAGAGGGTGAGTCTGAGGACATGTACATTCTCGACGTATTGTTTCCGGTAGGGCTCCAGTATCAGCCGGCGATCAGCGATGCCATTGAGGGCATGGACCGGGACCTCGTGGCACGCATGCTTGAGGCCGGCTGCATCGACGAAGATATCCTCAGTATGAGCTTGACGGAAGAGGAGTTGAAGGATCTGGGGGTGGGAGACGGAAGCACGGTTGGCGGAAGAGTGATAACCAAGTTTGCATCGATTAGCGCCGGCAACAAGCATACGTGCGGCGTGGGAACCGATGGCTACGTGGGCTGCTGGGGCGGGTATTCGCCTGGCAAAATCCAGCCGCCTGACGGTGAATTCTCCTCCGTCAGTGCAGGTCAGAATCACACGTGTGGCGTGATGACGGATGGCGCCGTCGCGTGCTGGGGGAGCGACAATGACGGCGAGACCACGCCGCCTGGAGGGGAGTTCATCTCCGTCAGTGCCGGTGCCGACCACACCTGCGGAGTGCGGACCGACGGCTCCGTCGCCTGCTGGGGCAGCAATACCAGCTTCGGCGAATTCGCTGGCCAAGTCACGCCGCCCGCGGGCCAATTCGTCTCCGTCAGCGCCGGGTTCGACCACACCTGCGGGATAAGGGCCGACGCCTCCGTCGCCTGCTGGGGCGACGGTTATGACGGGCAGGACACGCCGCCCGAGGGCGGATTCGTCTCGGTGAGCGTCTTCGGCGGGACCTGCGCGGTTAGGACCGACGGCTCCGTCGCCTGCTGGGGCAACGGTTACGGTGGCAGAATTTTGGGGTTGTCGGAAAGACCTCCGGAGGGGACATTCATCTCCGTCAGCATCGGGAGTACCCACGCCTGCGGAGTGAGGACGGACGGTTCCGTCGCGTGCTGGGGCGACGATAGTTCGGGCCAGGCTACGCCGCCAGAGGGCGAATTTGTCTCCATCAACGCCGGACAGTACCACAACTGCGGGATAAAGGCCGACGCCTCCGTCGCCTGTTGGGGCTCTGATATCACTGGCCAAGCCACGCCGCCCGTCGCGCCGTGACCTAAGCGGAGACGGTGTACGGCCGAAGCGTAAGCGGTCATCCTGCCGAGTTCATTCCTTGCTCAAGCCTTATCGTGGGACTGATGCCGACTGCGACGACGAACAGCTCCGGGGTCTGAGGAAGCACGGATATGAAGTCTGCTACAAGGACTCGTTTCCCAAGGCCTGGTGTTCTGGGAGTCCTGCTCTTCGTCGCCGTTCTATCTGCCTGTGAGGCATCTTCGTGCGATCTTGGGCCATTCCCGGACTACCCGTTTCCCGTGTCACCTGAGCCCCGTTGTGAAGACGCCGCCGATTCCGGGTCGATTCCGACAGAGACTACCCTTCCGCCTGGGTCCAAGCCACTGAGCAGGGATGCAGCGACGCTGGCCGCGTTCTACAACGCCACTGATGGCCCGAACTGGTATGACAATACGCGCTGGCTCACGGACGCCCCAATAAGCGATTGGTCCGGTGTCACCGCCAGCAACATAGTGAATGGGGGCGTCGTGGGAGAATGCGTCGTTAGGCGCCTGGACCTAGGTAGCAACCAATTGAGAGGGGAGATACCGGCTGAACTGGCCAACCTCTCCAACCTGGTAGACTTGGACCTCAGTCGCAACCAGTTGAGCGGGGAGATACCGGCTGAACTGGGCAATCTCAACTTGGGATGGCTGGACCTCAGTGACAACCAGTTGAGCGGGGAGATACCGGCTGAACTGGCCAACCTCTCCAACCTGTATGACCTGGACCTCAGTTACAACCAATTGAGCGGGGAGATACCGGCTGAACTGGGCAATCTGCCCAAACTGGAAGAGCTGTACCTCAGTTACAACCAATTGAGCGGGGAGATACCGGTTGAACTGGGCAACGTACCCAACCTGAGCCTGGATGGTAACCAATTAAGCGGGAGGATACTGCGGCCATACGGCATCAATCCGCAGTATGCCTGGGACGGCTCGACGATACTTGTCAGTTGGGACGCAGCGGATGGCGCAGACTACTACAAGGTCTATTACACAGAACTTTCCAATTCCCATTGTTCGCTGAGCAGAGACGGCAGCCCGCTTGTCTGTGAGGAATTGGCGGCCAACGTCGTTGGGACGTCCTATCTCCACGAGAACCCCAGCGCGGTCAACAACTATTACTGGGTGGTCGCCTGCAACAGCGATGGGTGCTCGGAGATCGATTCTGAATACCATGCAACGCCCATTGAACCCATCGTCGGGCTGGCGAACGTCACCTATGCCGTCGAAGGCTCAGCGATTCGCGTCACATGGGAAGCAGTGCCTGGAGCCGACTACTACAAGGTCTATTACGATGAACTTTCCAATCCTCCCCGTTGTTCGCTGAGGAGAGACGGCAGCCTGGTTGTCTGTGAGGAATTGGCGGCCAATGTCGTTGGGGTGTCCTATCTCCACGAGAACCCCAGCGCGGTCAACAACTATTACTGGGTGGTCGCCTGTAACAGTGGCGGGTGCTCGGACATCGATTCTGAAAACCCTGCAGCGCCCATTGAACCCATCCCCGCCGGGCTGGCGAACGTCACCTATGCCGTCGAAGGCGCAGCGATTCGCGTCACGTGGGACGCAGCGGATGGCGCGGACTACTACAAGGTCTATTACGATAACATTTCCGGTTCCGCTTGTTCGCTGACGAGAGACGGCAGCCTGGTTGTCTGTGAGGAATTGGCGGCCAACGTCGTTGGGACGTCCTATCTCCACGAGAACCCCAGCGCGGTCAACAACTATTACTGGGTGGTCGCCTGCAACAGTGGCGGGTGCTCGGAGATCGATTCTCGGAACCCGGCCAAGCCCATCGAAACCCGGCCAAACGCGCCCGTTGCCACGCCCTCGTCCACGGGAGGCGCGGGAGAATTAGCGCAGGAACGCGCGGCGGAGTTGCTGGCCTGGGAGTTGGGTGTTGCGGTCGTCGGCTTGAAAGTTGTCTTCACTACCGCCATGACTTGGTCCGATGCCGGTCTTGGCTGTCCACAGCCGGATATGGGGTATGCGCAGGTGGTTACCCCTGGCTATCTGGTGCTGTTCCGCGACAGCGAGGGGACGGAGTACAAAGTCCATACCAACGAGGACGGCTCCTCCGTTATAGTGTGCGATAAGTAGCCGAAGCGCGGGCAAGCTCCGCCCCTCACAACGCCACCTCCCACCGAAAAGTTCGCAGTAGAGCCTGTCTCAAAAGTCTGATCTGGCAACAGGTATGTCTTCCGATGTACCTTTGATGCGACATTAGTTAGGGAGATTCTGAGATGCCGCTTCGACCGATGAACAGAGAGCAGATGTGGATGTTGCCGCCAAGGCTTGACGAGCTGTTGCCGTTGGATCATCCTGCGCGATTCGTGGCCGAGTTCGTCGACGTTTTGGACAGGGGTGCGTGGGCGGAGCTTGGCGTGGCGATAGAGAGTGATTCACTGGGAGCGCCAGCCTACCACCCCCGTGCACTGTTGAGTGTGTGGCTGTACGGCTTCATGACCGGGGTGCGCTCGTGCCGGAAGCTGGAGGCGGCCTGCCGGGACCAGATACCATACCTGTGGCTGACCGGGTGGCAGCATCCGGACCACAACACCCTGTGGAGGTTCTACAAAGGGCATCGGCAAGCCATGAGGAAGCTGTTCGAGCAGACGGTGCGCACGGCGGTGGCCATGAAGCTGGTGGACCTGGCGGTCCAGGCGGTGGATGGTACAAAGGTGGCCGCCAACGCCTCAGTGAACAGAAGCTACGATGCCGAGGGACTGAGTGGGCTGCTGGGTCGGTTGGACAAGGCGATAGACGACCTTGAGGCTCAGAACGAAGCAGGAGGAGACGCTGCCGTTGCCCATCTGCCTGGTGAGTTGGCCGACAAGGAGGTCTTGAGAGAGAAGGTGAGGCAGGCGATGGCCGACCTTGGGAGTCAGAAGCGCCATAAGCGTATCAATCTGACCGACATGGACGCCCGGCTTATGAAGGGCAGGCAGGGCATCGTGGCTGGCTACAACGCCCAGGCTATGGTCTCGCCCACGGACACGAAAGAGGGAGCGTCCGGCATGTTGGTCACCGCTGTGGACGTGGTGGAGCAGGCCAACGACAATGCCCTGCTGGCGCCGATGGTTGAGCAGGCCGAAGAGACGACGGGGACGAGGGCGCCGATGACGTTGGCTGACGCCGGATATTTCGCCGCGAGTCACCTGGCAGAGTGCGACCGTCGAGGTCAGCAGGTGGTGGTGTCAGAGGCAAGACAACGGTTCCTCAAAGACCCGTATCACAAGGACAGATTCACCTATGACGGGCACAGCGACAGCTTTACGTGTCCACAGGGGCAGACGCTCGAGTTCGTCCGGATACAGCATGCGAACAGAGTCCCGTTGCGCCTGTACCGGGCTTCCGGGGCCGTTTGTCAGGCATGCCCAGTCTTCAGGGTCTGTACCAAGGCCAAGGAGATTGGGCGAAGTCTGGCCATAGGGCCGCACGACGCAGTGCTACGTCGCCATCGCGCCTGGATGTCCACCGCAGCAGCCAAAGAGGCTTACGGGCTGAGAAAGCAGCTGGTCGAGCCGGTCTTCGGAATCATCAAGGAGCAACAGGGAGCACGGAGATTCCTGCTGCGTGGCCTCGCCAACGTGGCGGCCGAGTGGACCGTATTGGCCACCGCTTTCAACCTGCGCACCCTGTGGCGGGCCTGGCGCTCCCGCTCCTTCATCCAGCTACCCCACGGGCCGAATCTCCATCCCACTTCCTGATCCCAACTGGGCCGGCAATCACCCTTCGCCAATCCATCGCCACCTTCAACTCTCCCGGCAAGGGTTGTTCAATAAATCCCACCGGCTTAATCCAACTGCTCCTACCTCCCACCCTCTACATCACTTTTGGGACAGGCTCAGTACAGTAGACTCTGGCCTACCAACGTGGACTCGAACTCTCTGCATTGGAATCGACCCGACAGAAACGGTCCATCATAGCATTGTATCGACAAGCTAGGGAAGGGTCTGGGCGGTTCCGTTTGCTTATGGGGTACGGCAATTCAGGCACGCGTCGCCGGCACGCCCGGCCGTAGTCAACTTCGGTGAAATTGAACTTTGGTTCCACAAGGGCGCATGGAGCCTGACACTGCCCACACCCCGAAAGCAAACGGAACGGCCTCGAGCACTCAGTGATCTGTGGTTAAACGCATGTTCAACTAGTGCGGCAATTGCCCGGGGGCCCTTCTAGAGATCGCCGGCTACGCGGAATTCGCGAGGGTTGTCAGTCCGGGGTGAACAGAACCTTGATCGCTCATCCTTGGCCCGGTTGAGCGATCTCAAGCCATCTCCGAGGTGATCTAGGAACATCAGCAAGTTGGGCCGGAGCCGTTCAATAGAATGACTCTTTGCCCGCTGGTTCGAATCTCTTCCAGTGGGCTGGACTTGACGAAATCAAGAACCGAGGCCGATTCCGACATCGCTCCGTCGCTCGGCATGGGCACCGTGTACGTCAGCGTGGCCTCGTCTCCCTCCACCTCGATGCCCTCAACGAAGTTCCGGATGAGCGCCTTGCGCTCGGGGATCGTCCCGTCCTTCAGGAAGTCCCGGAAGTCCGCAACGTACCGCGCTATCTCCTCGGTGTCGGGCAACTCCACTCTCCTCTGCTCAAGCTGGGTCTCGGCGTCCTCTCTCGCAGCCTCCAGCTGCTCCTCACGGTGCCTCAGAGACATGATGCGGGGCGACAGGACCTCCAGGGGTCAACTCGCTCGTCTCAATGGCCTCGTAGAGCTTCTCAAGACGCTTCCTCACGTCGGATAGCTCCGCCTCGACGACCTCCAGCCTGCCGGACAGTTCCCCGGCCATGGCGTCGATCTCCTCGGCCACCAGCGTCACGAGGGCCACGATGGTCTCCTCGTTCAGTATCCGCTCCCTGATCTTCTCCACCACGAACGTCTCCAGCCTGGGGGCGTTCAGGTAGCGGGCGCTGCACGTCCCCGCTCCCTCCCTGAACAGGGTGCCGCAGATGTAGTAGGCGAACTGGCCGCTCTTGGCTCCCTGGGCCGAGTAGGGCCTGCCGCACACCCCGCACTTGAGCAGCCCGCTCAGCAGGAACTTGCTCCCCACTCTACCGGGCCTCTGCACCTTCGGGGCGCGCTCGCTCATCGCCTGCTGCACCTCCTCGAACAGCTCCCTCGACACCAGCGCAGGCCAAGCTCCCTCCACCCTTACAGGGTCCTGGGCCTTCTCGCCCTTGCTGTTCTTGCCCCATACGGCGGTTCCGGTGTACGCCTCGTTTCTCAGCACGTAGTGGAGCGTTCCCTTGTACCAGCGTTTGCCCCGGTTGGTGACGCCCCGGTCGTTCAGCTCCTTGCATATCTCTTTGAGGCCGCTGCCCCGCAGCGACTTCTCGAATATCTCCCGCACCACAGGAGCGGTGGCCGGGTCAACCTCCAGGGTGGGACGCTCCTTCGCCCCGTCGCTGACCTTGATCTTCCTGTAGCCGAAGGGGGCGTTGGAGCCGAGGAAGAAGCCTCTGGAAGCGGCCTCCCTCATTCCCCGGACGACCTCCTGCGCCAAATTTTCGCTGTAGTATTCGTCCACGCTCTCGATGATTCCCTCAAGGAGCCTGCCGGTGGCGTTGTCCTCGGCCTGCTCGGTGATGGACACCACGCGGATGCCCTTGCGCCGCAGCTGGGATTTGAAGGCTACGGCGTGCTCGCGCTTCCTGGTGAAGCGGCTGAATTTCCAGACGAGAATGACATCAAAGGGGGCCTTCGGCTTGCCGCCCTCCTCGATCATCTCCCTGAACTGGGGCCGGTCGGCGACGCGGCCGCTCTCGGCCTCGTCCACGTACTCGCGGGCCACGGAGTAGTCGTTGGCCTTGGCGTACTCCTTGAGCGCCCGCAACTGTGCGGACACGGACAGGTCCACGTCCTGCCTGTCGCTGGACACCCTGGCATAGAGCGCCGCCGGCGTGAGCGGCTGTAGGTGATTCTTCTTCATTGCTGTCCTCCTTCAATCTCCCTGTGAATCTTCCTGTTCGGCATGGCGAGCGCGGAGCCTCTCGTACCGGATGGTCCTGAGCCACTCCCGCTCCTCCATGTAGTTGCGAAGGGCCTCGCGGATGAGCTCGCTCATGGTGCGGCCCTCGTCGCGCATCACGTCCTGCACCTGCTCGGCCATCTCAGGCGGCAGGGAGAAGGTGATCGTCTTGGTGTTCCTGTTGATGAGCCTGTTGGTCATAAGCTGTCTTACTCTCTATCATGGACGAACTGATCCGCAGTTGTCAAGGATGCTCTGCAGGGCGTCGTGTTGGGCCTTACGGATTGATAAGACGGTACAAAGAAACACCTCTGGCGTGGCCTAAGGCCTATGCAATGGGTGTGTGGCACAGCAGCTGAGCCCTACCGCTTGGGTCTCGTTTGGACCCGCAGCACGGTTCAGCGTCCTATCGGATAGTTCCCTGCTGGTCATCCTGTTCTTCAACGGCCCTTTCAATGCAGCTAGGCTGGACCAATATCGTAGGTTGTCCATTAAGCATCGTGACTCGCCCGCTTATCAGGATCCTATCGCCGAGTTGCAGCTCTTTGAGCATGTCACGTTCTTCGTCGGTCACAAAGAAGCATTCGACCTGCGTGAAGAAGGTCTCGTCATACAAGGCCAAGGCCACCTTGTCCGACCCACCGAACGCGGAGTGGACCATCCTAATGTCATAGACGGAGCCCCGCAGCGTTAGGGATTCCGACGTGTATTTTGGTTCTCGCTTCAGATCATCCAAGTAACTCGCGCGCTGCAGCAGCTGTGGCCTATCGGCGCTGATCTCACCCACCAATGAAACTCTCTCCCCCTCAAGGTCGTAGTAATCACTCACGTTCCGCTTGTAGAAGTGAACCGTGATGTCGTATTGGTGGTGGTCGGAGTCGATCACAACCTCGACTGTGCTGTACGGATCAAATCCGTCGGGCACGCTGATGGTTCGCACTCGCCCCTCTACTAGAGTTGTAATCGGAGGCGCAGTTGCCTTGCCATCGCCGTCTCTTTGACTTGGATGGACTGTGGTGGTGATATTCACCTTATATGGCGAATGTGCTTGGAAAGTACGAAATGATGCTGAGAGGAAGAACTCGCAGGCGCTGAGCAGTTGAAGTATGTTGATTGAGAGATCTTTGGACTTAAGGTCTGTAATGTATCGCCATTTCATATAGAGATTGTTGCTGGCCGTAAGAAACTCCCGCAGCGTTCCCTGAAAGTGAATTCTCCTTGCATCCGAGCGAGTCCACCACTCCTCCAGTTGTTTCTGCTCGTCGTCTGTAAGCAGTTTGAAGAGGTCAACAAGTGGGTGCCTCTGCCATTTTTGGGTGTCTTCCGCGGCGGGCGATGCCAACTTCCCTAGGACCTCCAAGTATGCCTTGAGCGATAACTCCAAGGTGAATGCGGCCTGTTGCGCATAAGCGAGAGCTTGTCCCTTGCCTGCGTCCGAGGTCCAGAAGTGGCGACGCCTATCTCCGTAGTCGAACAAGCCTTCAAGATTGATGCTGGTCAAGGGAAGTAGCCTTAGGGCTTCGTAGTACAGGCGCGCCACATGGTAGAAGGTAGTTATGCCGGGAATGTCAGGTTCGAAAGACCTGGGATCCAGTTGAAGCGACTCTGCCTTCACTCTTTCCGGGTTCGAGAAGTTCCTCAGGTTGCCTTTCCTATCGACAGCGACGATTTGATAGATGTGCTTTTGAGATATGGGATCTATGGGTAGGTCCGTCCTCCTGCGCTCGGCTAATTCAGCAAAGCATGCCGCTGCTTCCTCCAGGCTAGAGTGTGCCTGATGTACATCGGAACATCTGGAGAACTTGGTGAATACTTCGAATGGCATCCTTACTCGCTCCTAAGAATATCCTCCATTTCATCCTTCAATGGTTCCGAGCTGTCTGGCCACAGCCAGTCGTCATTTTCGACCGCTTTCTGGAGGACATCAGACATAGCAACCTCATCGCCAAGGTCAATATGTCGCAACATCCAAGTCAGTCTTGCGTGTTCGAGCAACCTAATTGGCAGTTCCGGCAGATTAGCCGCCTCCAACTCCCTGTTGAAGCGGTCATAGGCCCAGAATTCGATTTCACTGATGCCTTCTAGGAACGACTTGAACTCGGCCTTCGTTTTGGTAGAGTCAATGAGCCCTACCAATGGCTCCGGGCTGTCCGATGCCTCATCGGTGAGGTCTCCGATTTCGGCCATTGATATGAAGAGCCCAGACACCGTTTCGATAGGTCCGGGGCACCCTAGAATTTCCGCGATCGTCCCACGGTTCTGTCGAATCGATTGAACTTTGCCTTTGAACTTCTCGATCTCCGCCCGCAGTTGTATTTGGTCAGCCGATGGTCGCTTGACTTCTAGGACTCTGCACTCGCCTCCGTCCGCTGAGCCTTTGTATCCGATGGCATCTATCTCCCCTATGCCCTTTATTTCCAGAGAAGGCCTAACTGGAAAGTAGTTTGAGTTCGCCAGTAACAAAGCGGCCAATAGCTCAGGGATTATTCCCCGTAGATGACTGTTGAGGTCCTTTTGCGACTTCCATTGGCGAGTGACATATTGAAATGCCCGGTCGCAAAGACAGAGCAATAGTTGTGTATTCACACCTGGGATTCTCGTTATCTTCACGCGGTCCCCAAAGCCATCCAGGAATGGCCAAACCCAAGATTTCATGCGTCCGACTGCGTCTATATAGTAGAACACGTGCCAATCACGCCCCACCCGAACAGCCAGCGATACAGGCGGGTGGACCTCATCAGCCGAGCCGGCGTGCTCCATTTGCAGCACATCTATCTGTGCGTCTGGTGGATCGGCCTTTACCAAACCCTCAATGAGCACTCGAAAATGAAACTCAGCGTTACTGCTCATTCCACTCACTAGAAAAGCACTGTCTCCGAGCAAGGTCCTGAGAAGCTCTTGCGGGTCTGAGGGTGAAACCTCGTGTGCCATCATCTCCTCCAGTTCGTCCCTGGGCAACCCGTTCCGGAATGTCAGGCCAAACCTCATGCTGGGCCATCTGCCTACTTGAAACTCGTCAAGCATGTCCCCGAATGATTCCACTGCGGACGGCAGGCTAGTTTCGTCCCTGAGGGCAACTCGACGCTTACCGGTCATTCCCTGTATTGCAATCGCCAACGCAGCATTGATTCCCAAATGCCAAGACGTTGGAAGGGAATTCAGGCGGTGCGGTATGGCTCCGATGATATCTCTCGAAGTCTCTACCGCGGGCTGTCCAAGACCCTCTAGAATGCTACCTTCTACCCATTCCACCCTCCCGGAACCTGTGTAGTCAAATGCATCATCTAACGTGTAATCTCTCTTGTCATAGAGGAGATCGTATAGGTATTCGGCCCCACACAGACGCAAGGCCAGGTCGATGTCTTGTTCTGAATCTAAATCGTCTCCTCGAATTACAGACAAGTGACAATTCCGAGCCATCGACAGCACCACCTGGGCGAAGGCCGAGACCTCAGCAGAAGCTTCCTTGAATTCTTTCAACCGATTACCGGTGCGGTCCACTCGCAGCAAGAGTTCGTTGATGTAGTTGGCGACTAGAGTAGACTTTGGAGCGTCGACTTCCGTAATATCCTTGAATCGACGTGCTGACTTGCCTTCTGGCTCTGACCACCACCGATATAGTTCCTCGTCTACTTGCAATTGCAGTACTTCTGGACATGTAACAATCAAGTCGATCTGTCTGTACAGAATGGACTCCATGATCAGCTTGTAGCCCAGAAGCAACCCGGTCGCCTTTCGCTTATCGGAGTAGGATGAGTACATCTCCGATAGTCGTTCCATTGCTTCGGAGTCGCTTAGTGCATTTAGCGGCAAAGCGATGGCAAAGAACCGGATCCGATTCGTGCGGTCCATACCTGTCTCCATCAATTACATAGACTCTTCATCAGTGTGTCTCCCGGCGGCGACTCATCCATCATACAACGAGAGCATTCGATTTCACTATGCGTCGAACCTGCTCAAGGCTCAAGGGTCAGGGCGACGCCGAATCCTGGCCGCGACCTCACCGACTCTCTCCCTACCTCAGCACAAACCACCACAGGAGAACGCTGCCGATCAACAGCACGAGCAGCACCAGTGCGATCGCGTGGACGACGTTGAGCACGCCCTTCGTCACCTTGTGGTCGGAGACCTCCTGCCGGTGCGCCATCTCAAGCTTCACATACGGCCCTCTGGCCGTGGCTGCGGACTCCCCGGCCTCGTCTCGCTCCCGCTCCAACTCGGATGCCCGAAGGTTCAACTCGGATAAGCTCTGCTCCAACTCCCGCACGGTCCGCTCAAGCTCATGCTCCCTGGCGACGGCCCGGCGCAGCAGCTCCTCGTCGGTGATGTACTCCCCCGCCATCCGCACGAACACCCGGCGGCCCTCCCTGCGGACCTCCACCTCTCCCTGCCTGATCTTCCGGTCCAGGGTCGAGAGGGAGACCTCCAGCTCCTCCGCAGCCTCCGCCTTCGTCACCCAGCGGACGTGCTCATCCATCGGTTTACCCTCCCTATCGGCTGACACGTCAGGGTTCCCAAAGTGCAATCAAGTTGTCATCAGACTCGCCAGGTATTTTAGCATGGTATCCCATTTTGTACCCTGACCGGTCAGGCGACACGTCAACCCCATTTCGTAGCTAAAACAGGGGTGATTTGGGGATCGGCGGACCCCGGAAATCGGCCCGGTTGTGCCATTTTGTACCGCCCAGACAACATGTAGGGGAGATAGGGGCGTATCGCCGCTATCTCCCCCCCTACAGGACTCTGACGCATCCGGTGGTAGAGTGAATCCCAGTGGTAGGCTCTCAGTGCGGACAGGGGCAGTCGGGGAGACTCCGGTTCCCACAGTGGACGCCATGACCGTCCGAGTATTCCTGCGGTGGACAGAGCGGGTATGCACGACACGAAGATGGGCAGGGACATCCGGCTCATGCGGGCTGCGGTGCGGACGTAGGTGTCCTCGACCTCCTCGGTGTCCACGACGAACAGGGTGACGGGGTACGGCGGCTGGTCGTCCTTATGCTCGGGTGACCAATAGTAGTCCTCGTATGGACTCAGACGGGCAATGACTCCCCTGGGATGACGGGCGCGAAGCTCGTACTCGAAGTAGAACGGTATCTGAAGGCCCTGGGCGGTCATCTGCCCCACGGCGTCGGGGGCGATGGCGGAACCACCCCAGTTGTAGGTTCGGTCGGACCTGGCGGTGGGGACGGACCACTCCAGGTCGCTGTCGGGGTCGGCCCTGGCCTCGGCGTGAAGCTTCGAGAGGAACCAGGTGATGCCGTCTGCGTGCCTCGTCTGCCTCGCCCACGTCTCGATGCGGTGGCCCACGTGACGCCTGCGGCCCTGTTCGTCTCTCGTGAGGGCGGTGCTCCAGATGCCCCGCGTGGTGGGCAGCTGGGCCCGGTTCCGGTGGGTGACATAGCGTATCCCCTCGGCGGACAGGGTGTATCGAACCTCGCCACGTTTGCCGCGTCGCTCGACGAGGCCCCAGGTATCGACGAGGCTGCGCATCATCTGGCTGACGCGGCCCTCCGAGACTCCCAGCCAGCAGGCCAGATGCTCACGGGGGATCATCGGGTGGTCGGTGATGAGGTCGAGCGTCCGCTTCTCAGCCGGGCTGACGCCGAAGGCCGGCGCAGCCCCCACCATCCGCTCGGGGTCGGGAATGGACGCCCGCTTCCGCTCCGGCGACTGGGCTCCAGGCCCTCCGCCGGGCCTGCCGTAGGCGCTCACCGTCTCCAGCGTGTAGTACGTGAGTCCGAACAGCCCCGTGGGTTCGCACCAGAGGCGCAGGTCCCGTCTTTCGAGGGCGTCCCTGGATTCCACGGCAACGTAGCAGTCACGGAGGTCGTTGTTGATGCAGAACCTCGCCGTCCGCCGAAGCTCCCATGCGCTCGGCACAAGGATCAGTACGGTGCCGGGACGCCGCCCGTGGCTGTACTGCGCTATGGTCCTCAACCGGTCGTAGAGAGACCGGCGACGCAGGGCGAGGCCCTGGCGCACCACGCCGAAGCCGCGGCCGTCATGGAGCGTGATCGTGGCGTCGAAGCGCCCCCTGCGGTGGAACTCCACGTGGGACCGGAGCCCGTCGATGCCGGGGGACATCGAGGCGGCGAGGCGGTAGATGGCGGCCACCGCGTCCATCCTGCGGATGAGCAGCGTCAGCCACTCCCTGGACAAGGGGTAGGCCCGCACGAAGTCCGAGAGAGTCGCGAAGCCGAGGAGTTCCGCGGCATGTCTGGTGCCGTTGGCCGTCAGGTAGTATCTCTGGCTCGAAGGCAGGTGGGCGGTCCCGTGGCTCACGCGCCCGGCGATGCCGTCGGCCAGCAGGTCGGACAGTACTCGGTGGACCGTGGCGTGAGGTTCGCCCAAGATGCCTGCCAATTCCGCCGAATCGACGAACGGCGTCCGGCTGAGAGGGTCAAATAGCTGTTGGTCGGACAGGGCCATGTTTCGAGCGTAGCAAAGGAGGGCCACGCTGTGCATCCGTCACATGGCAGCGCCGGTGTGTGGGAAGGCAGCGGACGCCGTTCTCCTCGGCCAAGGAGCGGTCAAACCGCCGTCAACCGGGAGGCCGACGGAAGGAGAGGCTGATACCCGTTTCTTGGCGGCGCCATGCGTCATAGCCAACACGCGCTCGGAGCGCCTTCCGGACGATATGCTGTCAGCCCCCGCCTGAGGGCGCGTCGCTTAAGCAGAAGCTACGATCGGTGTCGATGGTAACGTTGGAGCCCAACTGGTCTCGCAGGCTTCTTGGTACGCACCCGCTGAAGTCGTTCTGGCCGAGGTACAGATGTGTCAGGTTGGAGAGGCTGCCCAACCACGCCGGTATCTCCCCGGTCAAGGCGTTCTCGGTGAGCCACAGCACTGTCAGGTTGGAGAGGCTGCCCAGCTCCGCCGGTATCTCCCCGCTCAAGTCGTTGTAGGAGAGGTCCAGCACTGTCAGGTTGGAGAGGCTGCCGAACTCCGGCGGTATCTCCCCGGTCAACCTGTTCACGCTGAGGCTCAGATATTCCAGGTTGGCGAGGCTGCCCAGCTCCGCCGGTATCTCCCCGTGCATTTCGGTGTCGCTGAGGTCCAGTATCTCCAGCCTGGAGAGGCTGCCCAGCTCCGCCGGTATCTCCCCGCTGAAGTCGTTGGTGCTGCTGTCCCCGCTGCCGCTGAGGTCCAGTATCTCCAGGTTGGAGAGGCTGCCCAGCTCCGCCGGTATCTCCCCGCTCAAGCCATTGCCGTGGAGGTCCAGATTTATCAGGTTGGAGAGGCTGCCCAGCTCCGGCGGTATCTCCCCGCTCAAGGCGTTGTTGCGGAGGTTCAGCTCTGTCAGGTTGGAGAGGCTGCCCAGTTCCGGCGGTATCGGACCGCTCAAGTCGTTGCCGTTGAGACCCAGCGCTTCCAGGTTGGAGAGGCTGCCCAGCTCCGCAGGTATCTCCCCGGCTAAGCCGTTCTGGTTGAGGTCCAGTATCTCCAGCCTGGAGAGACTGCCCAGCTCCGCAGGTATCTCCCCGAGCAAGCGGTAGCCGCTGAGGTTCAGCCCTATAACGCGCCCATCGTCGTCAGTGGTGACGCCCCCCCATTCGCCGAGGGGTGCGTCGCTCAGCCATTTGGCATTGTCTCCGCCGTAGATCGCAGACGAAAGCCATTGCAAACCTGCCGCTGCGTTGTGGAGGGCAACCAGCGCCTCCCGGTCCTTTTCGACGGAGTCGGAGGCCGCGGGCGGCACTGTCGCAGCCGCTGGTGCATCGGTGGCAGTGGGCGCGTCCCCTGACCCTGTCGTGGTAGGCGTCCGTGCGGGGGAGACCGACGTCTCCGTTGGGGTGGACGCGGTCCGGTCGGGGCCGGTCCCGCCGGATGGCTCATCGGAGCCGCAGGCCGCGAGCGTCATCAGCAGAGCCAGCGCGATAGCGGTGAGCAGTAGTTCTCTATGCATGTTGCAATATCATCACGTTCAAGTCTAGCCAAACATGGGATTCACCAGCCTATTATAGGACTGAAGGGCATGTTTCACAATGCTCTGCCGATATAACGTATCTGTTCTAGCCGCAGACCAGTATCCCTGTCCTTTGCTCTCCCTGGAATGGCCGGGTAGGAGCAGCGGCCGATCACAGTACCAGAGCGAAGGAAATGGTAAAGGTTCTTGATTTTATCAAGTCTGGTGGACGGGGGAGAATCGAACCGCCATCGTGGGCCACTCGTGCACTTTAGCTATGAGGCCCTAGCTGACCGACCCCGACTCCGACAGGGGGGGGGTCAGACTGAGGGCCGGGCGGCTGGGGCCGCCGACCCCCGCTGACCCGAGAGAAAGAAAATCAGCCTCCCGGACGGCCCGGTGTGGGGGTGTGCGCCGGGCCGTCGGCCCTCGATGGGGAGAGAGGATGCCCCGCAGACAGGGGCCAGGGGCTGGCCCGGGCCACGGCGGCGATCAGGTGGGGTTCCTCCTCACTGTGACAACGACACGAGCGGCAGGGGGCGAAACGCGTCCCTGCTCGCAGACGCCTGTGACCTCGTGGCGGGCTGATAATTGAGATGCGGCGAAAGCTGAACTACGTTTCAACTGGCCCCAGTGGTCCCGTGGGAGTCCCCCGACTATCGAACGGCGTTCACTTCGAGCTGGACACCCTCGTGCTGCTGAATCCGGCTGATGACGTCGAACAGGTTGCGGGCGTGGGGATTGCCGTCCGGTCCGAACATACGCATCAGACTCTTGGGCTGCTTGTTTGTGAGGGAGCCGAGCTCCTCGAACCCGATGGTGGCGTTGATGTAGTCGCACAGCACGATCTTGCCTGCATCGACGTCCCCTGCCAGCAGGCACTCGACGCCTTCCTTCAGCAACCCTTCTCGAAATGCCGGGTCGCGCTCGGCTCGGGCCTGCACGGTCTCCCTGAAATCACGGGTGAGCGGCATGTTTCACACCTCCTGTTGCTTGCGACGCTTGTACTCCTGCCAAAGATCGCGGGCATCCTCGATGTCCCTCTGCTGGCGTTCCTTGGTCCCACCGCCGAGCAGGACTATCAACGTGTCTCCGTCCCTGCCGAAATAGACTCTGTAGCCCGGGCCGATGTGTATACGGCGCTCCAGCACGCCGCTCCCGACGCCTCTGACGTTGGACAGGTTCCCCGACTCCATGCGGGCTTGGATCGTCCTTACCCTGGTCGCTGCCCCGGCGTCGAGACCGTCGAACCAACGACCGAATGGACTGCTGCCTCGCTCGTCGATGTATTCTCTGATCTCGATCATGGCAAAACGGTAACAGAAGCGTTATTATGATTTCAAGCCTAGTAGCGTGGGGTTCATTTGGTTACCTTTGTCGGAAAGAACATCCGACATTCTGTTGTATGCGAACGAGGTGCCTCATGTGCAAGACTCAGAGAAACCATGAAGCCGTCGCGAGCACTCCGAGGCCATTCATCTACCGCGTCGAGAAGACAGGCCATCTCAAGTCGGTAGCCATCCCATAAGCAGGCCATGCCATGACTAACACCCTGTACTACGGCGACAACCTGGAAATCCTGCGGCAGCACGTCGGCGACGAGTCGGTCGACCTGGTGTACCTGGACCCGCCCTTCAACTCGAACGCCAATTACAACGTGCTGTTCAAGGAGCGGTCGGGCGAGGAGTCGCCCGCCCAGATCAAGGCGTTCACCGACACGTGGGAATGGACCCAGGAGTCGGAGAGGACGTTCGAGCAGGAGATCGTCCTGAACCCAAGCAGTTGGTGGCCGTTGTCGGGTGTCAACTTCTCACCCTGGGGTAAGAGGTCGAGGTGGACGGGGCTGGAATCGAACCGCCATCGTGGTGCCACTCGTGCACTTTAGCTAGGAGCCCACTCGTGACCGACCCCGACTCCGACACGGCTGTGCGCACGTATCGCCTGGCGACAGCTGCTCTCCGAATAGTAGTGTGAAGGGCGGTTGTTCGGCGGAGTCAAGTCAGGCAGTGCGACCCGAGAAGGAAGGCCATTGTGAGTGTGGTGACAGCAGTGGCGGCCCTTGCCGCCATCGGCTTGCTTTTCGCGATGGACCCAGGCGGGGCAATCGCTGAAAGCGGCTTTCCCGACTTCCGGGAGATGGACTGGAAGCAGCTGGCGGTCTGGGGCTTCCGCACGATAGGCGTAGTCGTAGCGCAGCTGCTCATCATCGTGCTGTGGTTGTGGCCCAAGCACCGGCCCCCGCAGGCGCTTGAGGAGCATCGACGCCCGTGGGACGCGGGGCCCCACAGCCCGGTTCAATGCCCGCGGCGGCGGTATCTACGCTGGAAGGCCACATGATATGGAGCCCGACGCTGCTGGCCTCCATCATCGAGATGTGCCAGCGCGGCACGCTGCGAATCGAGGCCGTCGGAACAAGGGTCGGCTTCCTGTACCGGCTGTCTCGGCAGGCTCCCGTACAGTATGACTGGGAGCGAACGATATGCGAAAGCATGCCCATGCCGTCGCGCGCCACAACGGTTGATGCGCTCCATGAAGCGATAATGAAGCGCGAGGATGCCATCGGCGACCAGATAGGGAACTACCTGCAGCATCGCGGCCTTTTCCATGACAATCCGGTGCGAGTCAGGAGGGAAAACGACGACGATGCAATCGGATGGGGAATGCTGGCCGGCGCCTTGATGGGCGTTGGCAGCGGGCTTTGGGCGGCTCTATGGCTGGACCAGTGGTGGGCGAACGCCCTGATCGGCGCGTTCACATGTCTCGTATATTTGCTGATGGCGCCGTCGATACGAACCGGCATGGTGCCGACAACGCAGAGGGGAGCGCATGAGATAAGTCAGTGGCTAGGCTGGAAAGAGACTCTGGCCGGATCTGCCCCGCCCTATGCCCGGAACCAAGCTGATTCCATGTTGCCCTATGCCGTGGCGCTGAATGTGGCCCAGCCATGGCTCGATGTCGCAGGCTCGGCTCCGCCGTGGTTCGGATCCGGCAGCGCATCCTCCCTGCAGGGCGCCGACCTGGACGCGGCCTATCACGGTTTCATGCACGCGCCGGAGTGGTACCTGAGCGGAAGGTCGGGCGATGCGGCGAAAGCGGCCGAGGGGGGGGGTCGTCATGAACTAGAGCTCAAGCTACTCGAATTGGAGTCGCCGGATACCGGGAAGGCCGTGCACAGGGAGACCGACGACGAAATCCAGGACATAGCCCGTGAGCCGGATTCACAGCGCAGTTCTCGGGAAAGTGCGCCGCCACCGCCATCGGGCGGGTATCAACAGTACAGGGGAGAAAGACTGATTGAGGAACCGAAGAGCGGCGGGGGCCTCTGCGGGTGCTTCATATGGGTGGTAAGCCTGGTAGGCATAGGGGTGGTGGTCTTGGTCGTCCTGTTCAGCCTCGATGTGGTCTCGCCTCGCGACAAACCGTGTCCCTTGGACTCTCCCGCGATCCCGACGCCCGCGCAGATTGCGGTGGTCGGCGACCTGTTCCGCGATGAGTGCATGAGGGTCAGTGGCACGGTCGTGTTCCAGGACGCCGACGAGCTGGTGGTGGAGATGAAACGGGGCGAGTACGTGCAGCGGGTTAACGTACGCGACCCGTCGGAGGTTCTCGAAGCAATCCCCCTAGGCCGCGTGGTGACCCTGGCTGGGCGGCTCAAGGAGGAGGAGGACGGAACATACGCAGTCTACTTCGTACCGGACTATAGATCGGACCGGGGGTGGTGGCGGAACCTCCGGGACAACCTTGAAGGGTTGTTCTAGGTGGCTGTGGGTGCGGCAGGCATTGGTGATGGCTTGGTGGCAGGCTAGGAAGGCACGTTACTGCAGACTTCGTCGCGGCTCGCCTTCAGGTCTTCGATCGGAGCGACGGAACTCACATACATGAACTGCGCCTTGGCCTCGTCCATATTGTTGGCGGTGGGGAACGTCATGAGCATGCTTGCCTCGAAGACTTCAGTGTTCCCCTGGGCCCAGCAGTCCCAGGTCTGATTGAGGATGTCCTCCTTGCTCTCGCCGCCTCCGCAGGCGGCCAAGAGTAGGATGGACGCCAAGATACACATAAGTGGAATGCTGTGGGGCTAGGCCGGGGGGACGCGCGAGCATAGCGAGCGCGGTGGAGGCCGACCACCCCCAACATACACCCGACACGCCGAGACACCGCTCGCGTCCGACTAAAGCCACTGCTTCTGGCCGGTAACGTAGATACTCTGGAAGTCTTCATCCGACTTGGTCAGGTAGATAATGCCTTCCACCAACCCGAGTACGCCAGCCGCCATCAGAAAAGCATAGCCAACCACGTACATCAATAACCCAATGACGGTGCCAATGCCGAACATCCCCAAAGCCATGAATGCACTGCCCACAATCACAGCCAGCACTATGCCGCCGCCGCCAACTGCCAGCTGTATTATTGCGGGCTTCTTGAAGCCCAGGTAGAACTTGTGGACGCCGGCCCAGCCAAGGAATATCCCCAGCAGCCCGGCAACCACCTTGGTCTTCTCGGAGCCCATCACGCCCTCGAGAGCGCCGCCAATCCCGCCGGTGCCGGGGGCCGGCGTAGCACGGTAAATGGCTACAGCATCGCTGCCCTGCGCCTCGAAATCCACCCGCATTCCCCGGTTGGGATTGGCCTGGTCTTTCCATTCGGTCCCGACAAAATTATATCGGTTGCCGTCATCCCCTGTGATCAGTCCCGAGTTGGTTTGAGCGGAGTAATCTAATACTCGTCCATTCATTCCCTGTTCTCCTCTCCCTGCTGCGCTGCTGGGATCTGACAAGTAGTCATACGTCCCATTATACCAAAACGTCTGTGAGGTAGCTGTGAGAATCAAGCCTTTTTGCGCCGAATCTATTGTGAGTTTTTCCCGGGCCAGCTATAATTGGGGCTGGCCGGGCCGAGCGCGTTCTCGAATCCCGCATCCGGCGCGGCGCGGCGGCGACGGGCAGCGAACGGCCGTAGGCAGCCCGTTTCGAGGAGCGAAATGGAACAGGCAGACGATCAGGCGCGGGAGATAGCGGAGCTGCGGGACCGGCTGTCCCGGCTCAGCCAGGCCAGCCTGCGCATCAACGAGAGCCTCGACTTCGACACGGTGCTCCAGGGGGTGCTGGACAGCGCCTGCTCGCTGACCGGGGCGCGCTACGGCGTCATCACCCTGCTGGACGATTCAGGACGGATAGAGGACTTCGTCACCTCCGGGCTGACTGCGGAAGATCGCCAGCGATTTGTGGAGCTGCCCGAAGGGCTGAAGCTCTTCGAGCATCTCAGCCGGATTACCGAACCGCTGAGACTGCGGGACTTCCACAGCCACACCAGGGCGTTGGGCCTTCCCGAGTTCCGCCCGCCGATGGCGGTCAGCCCCGTTCTGACCTTCCTGGCCGCGCCCATCCGCCACCTGGGGGAGAGCGTCGGGGCCTTCTACGTCGGCGAGAAGGATGTGGAGTTCACCCCCGAGGACGAAGAGACCCTGGTCATGTTCGCCTCCCAAGCGGCGCTGGTCATCGCCAACGCCCGCAGGCACCGGGAGGAGCGGCGGGCCAGGACCGGCCTGGAGACCTTGGTGAACACCACTCCCGTGGGCGTCCTCGTCTTCGACGCGAAGACGGGCGGCGTGACGTCGGTCAACCGGGAGGCAAGGAGGATCGTCAACGACCTGTGCGCGCCCGGCGGGTCGGCGGAGCAGCTGCTGGAGGTGCTGACCTTCCGGCGGGCCGACGGGCGGGAGGTCTCCCTGGAGGAGTTCCCCCTGTCCCAGGGACTGAGCACGGGGGAGACGGTGCGGGCCGAGGAGATCGTCCTCCAGGCCCCCGACGGGCGGAGCGTCACCACCCTGATCAACGCCACGTCCATCCGCTCCGAGGAGGGCGAGGTCGAGTCGGTGGTCGTGACCATGCAGGACATGACGCCGATGGAGGAGTTGGAGCGGCTGCGGGCCGAGTTCCTGGGCATGGTGAGCCACGAGCTGAGGACGCCGCTGGCCGCCATCAAGGGCTCAGCCGCCACGCTGACGGAGGCGGCCTCCGACCTAGACCCCGCCGAGATGCTCCAGTTCTTTCGCATCATCGGCGAGCAGGCCGACTACATGCGCGACCTGATCGGCGACCTGCTCGACGTGGCGCGCATCGAGACGGGCGAGCTGTCGGTGGCCCCCGCGCCTGCGGACATGGCGACCCTGGTGGACGAGGCCAGGAGCAGGTTCCAGAGCGGAGGGGGCAGGAGCAACCTCCGCATCGACCTGCCCCCGGAGCTGCCGCTGGTCATGGCGGACGGGCGCCGCATCATCCAGGTGCTGAACAACCTCCTCACCAACGCGGCCGGGCACTCCCACGAGGCGTCCGCCATCGGGGTGTCCGCCGTGCGGGAGGGCTACCACGTGGCGGTCTCGGTCACGGACGAGGGCAGAGGGATAGCCGCCGAGCGGCTGCCGCACCTGTTTCGGAAGTTCTCCCGCATCGACGGCGAGGACCGGAGACGGGACATCGCGGGGTCGGGCCTGGGCCTCGCCATCTGCAAGGGGATAGTGGAGGCCCACGGGGGCCGGATATGGGCCGAGAGCGACGGGCCGGGCCTGGGGGCGCGGTTCACCTTCACCATTCCGGTGGCCCAGGGCGCCGCTATCGGGCCCACCCATCTCCCGGTGCGCTCTAGGCGGACGGAGAGAGAACGGGAGCGCATCCTCGCGGTGGACGACGACCCGCAGACGCTGCGGTACGTCCGGGACGCGCTCGCCAGGGCGGGCTACGCGCCGATCGTGACCGGCGACCCGCAGGAGGCGACGAGCCTCGTCCGGGCGAACGACCCCCACCTGGTGCTGCTGGACCTGATGCTGCCGGGGACCGACGGCATCGAGCTGATGGGGGATATCCTCGATATGGCGGACGTGCCGGTCATCTTCCTGTCGGCCTACGGCCAGGAGGAGAACATCGCCAGGGCTTTCGAGAATGGAGCCGACGACTACGTGGTCAAGCCCTTCTCGCCGACGGAGCTTGTGGCGAGGATCAAGGCGGCCCTGCGCAAGCGGGAAGCGCCCGAATGGGCCGAGCCGTCGGAACCCTACGTGTTTGGAGAGCTGACCATCGACTACGCCGAGCGCCGCGTGACGCTGGCCGGGCGTCCCGTGCAGCTGACCGCCATCGAGTACGGGCTGCTCTTCGAGCTATCGGCCAACGCCGGCCGCGTGATGACCTACGACCGGCTGCTGCAACGGGTCTGGGGCCTGCGGGGCTCCGGGGCTTCGCGGCGGGTGCGCACCGCCGCGAAGCAGCTCCGCCGCAAGCTGGGCGACGACGCCAACAACCCCACCTACATCCTCAACGAACCCCGCGTCGGCTACCGGATGCCGAGGGGAGAGACGCCGGGAGCGGAGGAATCGTGAGTGCCGAGCCTGTCCTCTCCGTTCGTGGCAAGTCCTCGCCCGGCGGGTAGGGGTGAGGCCCCTAACTACACCGCCAGCTTGAACCTCAACGTAAAGGTTCTTGATTTTATCCAGTTGGGTGGGCCAGTAGTAGCCCGTATAAGTGCTCAGGCGGGCGATGACTCCCCTGGGGTGGCGGGCGCGAAGCTCGTACTCAAGATAGAACGGCACGTGAAGGCCGCCGGCGACCAGGTGACCTACGGCGTCGGGTGCGATGGCGGACTCTCCCCAGTTGTAGGCCCGGTCGGACCTGGCGGTGGGGACCGTCCACTGGAGTTCGCTCGACGAAGCTTCCCTAGTCTCAGCCTCAAGCGCCGACAGGAACCACGTGATGCCGTCTGCGTGCTTCGTCTGCCGCGCCCACGTGTCGATGCGGTGGCCGACGTGCCGCCTGCGGCCCTGGCGGTCGGTGGTGAGGGCTGTGCTCCAGATGCCTCGCGTGGTGGGGAGCTGGGCGCGGTCCCTGTGGGTGACGTAGCGAATGCCCTCGGCGGACAACGCGAAGCGGGTGTCGCCTCGTTGTCCTCGTCGCTCGACAAGGCTCCAGGTATCGACCAGGGTGCGCATCATCTGGCTTACGCGCCCCTCGGAGACGCCGAGCCAGCGGGCAAGGTGCTCACGGGGGATCATCAGGTGGTCGGTCACGAGGTCGAGCGTCCGCTTCTCCGAGGGGCTGATGCCGAAGGCCGGCGCAGCCTGCACCAGCCGCTCGGGACGGGGCAGCGAAGCCCGCTTCCGTTCCGGCGACGCGGTGCGAAGCCCTCCTCCGGGGCTGCCGTGGGCGCTCACGTCCTTCAGCGTGTGGTACGAGCTGCCGAACACCCACGAGGGTTCACACCAGAGGCGAAGGTCCCGTCTTTCGAGCCCGTCCCTGGTTTCCACGGCGACGAAGCAGTCATCGAGGTTCAAGTTTATGCAGAACCTCGTCGTCAGCCTCTCCTCCCAGACGCTCGGCGTCAGGACCAGGGTGGCATCTGGGCGTCGGGTGTAGTCGTACCCCGCGATTGCTCTCAGCCGGTCGTAGAGAGACCGGCGCCGTAGGGCCAGACCCTGGCGCACCACGCCGAAGCTGCGGCCGTCGTGGAGGGTGATGGTGGCGTCGAAGCGGCCCCTGCGGTGGAACTCCACGTGTGAACGAAGGAATCGGATGCCGGGGGACAGTGAGGCGGCGAGACGGTAGACGGCGGCCACAGCGTCCATCCGGCGGATGAGCAGCGCCAGCCACTCCCTGGACACAGGGTAGGCGCGTACGAAGTCCGAGGGCGTGTCGAAGCCGAGCATCCCGGCGGCCTGTCTGATGCCCTGGGCTGTCAGGTAGTATCGCTGGCTCGACGGAGGTGGGCGGTTCCGTGGCCCTCCCTCCCCGCGTTGCCGTGGGCCAACAGGCCGGTCAAAGCGCGGTGGACTGTCGCGTGCGGCTCCCCAAGGATGCCCGCCAGCTCCGCCGAATCAACGAATGGCATACGGCTGAGGGAATCGAGTAGCCGTTGGTCGGAAGGAGCCACGTGTCGAGCGTAGCAAAAGAGGGGCGCGCTGTGCATCCGTCACAGGGCAGTGCCGGTGTGTGGGAAGGCAGCGGACGCCGCCGAGTTCATGGCCGAGGAGCCGGTGAAGCCGAAGGGCCGGGGCCGCAAGCCTCAGCCCGCAGCCACGTCCCTGTTCGAGTGGGAGCTCGCCCTTGAGCAGGATCGGGAGCGGGAGGCGGAGCCGGTCGGCGCGGGGCGCTAGGCCCCCCTGCACGTCCATCTGTGCGGCCCTTTTCTGTTGCCCATTTTCCCGTGGGGCATTGATGCCTCTTCTTCGCCCTTCTTCTGCGTCAGATGGTCCATCTGGGGAAGCGGCAGGCATGGAAGCCAATAAGAGGAGACTCACTCTGGACCTGGCCTCCACCCTTCAACGTTGGCTGAAGGTCTGGCGGTCAAGGGCGTCAGCATGCTCCGGAGCGGTCAAGCCGCCGTCGACCGGGAGGCCGCCGAAGGGAGAGGCTGATACCCCGATTCTCGGCAGCGCCATGCGCCATAGCCAACACGCGCTGGGAGCGCCTCCAGGACGATATGCTGTCCATCCCCGGCTGAGGGCGCGTGGCTTTAGCAGAAGGGCAGGCCGCCAAGGTCAGAGGAGGTCGACTGGTCTTCCAGGCTGCTTGGCACGCACCCGCTTAAGTCGTTGCCGCTGAGGTCCAGCCATACCAGGTTGGAGAGGCTGCCCAGCTCCGCCGGTATCTCCCCGCTCAACTTGTTGTTGTAGAGGCGCAGCTCTCTCAGGTTGGAGAGGCTGCCCAGCTCCGCCGGTATCTCCCCGCTCAACTTGTTGTTGTAGAGGCGCAGCTCTCTCAGGTTGGAGAGGCTGCCCAGCTCCGCCGGTATCTCCCCGCTCAACTCGTTGACGCTGAGGTCCAGCCATACCAGTTTGGAGAGGCTGCCCAGCTCCGCCGGTATCTCCCCGCTCAACTCGTTGACGCTGAGGTCCAGCCATACCAGTTTGGAGAGGCTGCCCAGCTCCGCCGGTATCTCCCCGCTCAACTCGTTGTTTTCGAGGACCAGATCTCTCAGGTTGGAGAGGTTGCCCAGTTCCGCCGGTATCTCCCCGCTCAAGTCGTTGCCGCTGAGGGCCAACCCATCCAGGTTGGAGAGGCTGCCCAGCTCCGGCGGTATCTCCCCGCTCAACTCGTTGTCGTAGAGATTCAGCTGTCTAACGCGCCCGTCGTCGTTGGTGTAGACGCCCTGCCATTCGCCGAGGGGAGCGTCGCTCAGCCAGTTGTTGTTATTAATCCAGTTCTCACCGTCCGTTGTGTTGTAGATGGCAACCAGCGCTTCCCGGTCCGTTTCGGCGGAGCCGGAGGCCGCGGGCGGCGCTGTGGTAGCCGCAGGCACAGGCGTATCGGTGGCAGTGGGCGCGTCCCCTGACCCTATGGTGGTAGGCGTCTGTGCGGGGGAGACCGGCGTCTCCGTTGGGGTGGACGCGGTCCGGTCGGGGCCTGTCACGCCGGACGGCTCGTCAGAGCCGCAGGCCGCGAGCGCCGCCGTAAGGGCCAGCGCAAGGACAACGCTCAACAGGGTCACGTATCTTGTCGTGCGTGTACGGGTCATTTTCTTTACCTCCCGGTCTTGACCGGCGCATATATCCACAGATTCATACGGGTATCATGGCGGAGCTTCTGATGGTGTCAAGGCTGAGACACTCTTGGCATTCCCAAATATGTGTTGGCTATTGCGCATGGCGCCGCCCATCCTGAGCCTGTCTGCTTCAAACCAGCAGAGGGTCGGGAAGTCAGCCTGGTGGAGGCCGGTCTGAACCAACTTGGGATAGGTGTGGCGGTCGGAGCGGTAGCCTGGGCCGTTGGAAGCGTGGTGGCAGGCTAGGAAGGCACGTTACTGCAGGCTTCGTCGCGGCTCGCCTTCAGGTCTTCGATCGGAGCGACGGAACTCACATAGATGAACTGCGCCTTGGCTTCGTCCATATCGTTGGCGGTGGGGAACGTCATGAGCATGCTTGCCTCGAAGACTTCAGTGTTCCCCTGGGCCCAGCAGTCCCAGGTCTGATTGAGGATGTCCTCCTTGCTCTCGCCGCCTCCGCAGGCGGACAAGAGTAGGATGGACGCCAAGATACACATAAGTGGAATGACGATAGACAGAAAGGGTTGGGAGTGGATTCTCAATGTTCGTTCCTAGTAGTAGTTGGCCTGCCGCCGGAAGATCCTGCCACAGGCTCCGGCCTGCGCCCATCTATGTCACTGAGGGATGTGGAGGGAACCGGAAGCGGCTGTGGGGCTAGGCCAGAAGGACAATTTGGGGGCGACATTTGCACTAGACCGCTGTGAACGGCGGCCCCAAGCGTGGTCAGCGCAGCGGCGGCAGGGGTCGCCGGGACGCCATCGCCATTTGCCTCCAATCGGAACCAAATAGGATACACCTCCTACCGCTCAGGGAGCGAAATCAGCCCAGATCATCGCCCTTGACATTACCCGACAGCCCGGCCTTTTGTCAATATGATTGAGGGATTGGGTTCTGATGGGGTGAGCACGGACCGGGCTTAACTTCACCGGGTCGCAGCTATTGCCGGGACCAGGTTGCTTTGGCAGAGGCTTATGGCTACGCCGCCGAATACCCTGCCTGCGCCAGGCTGGCGACCCTCTCCATTGAGGCGTTGCGAGCCGCCCGTGGTACTGGCCGTCGCAAGATCAGGGCGGGCAAAGTGTGTGGGTGCAGCCCCTTCGTTGTCGACGGGCCAACCGCGAATTGCGCGCAAGAGAGCGCAATGGCTGGCGCGTTTGAAGGGTGTTTTGCCTCTGCCGAGCGCCAGCCACTTGCCTGCACAAACGAAGAGCCCATGCCGTATCAGCAGGGGCTCGGCGATTTCGTACTGTACCAGAGGGGTTGCCCGGAGGCGCCTGGCTGGGTCTCCCCACCGGGCGAAGCGGGGTAGATGGACGATTACACCGCCAAAGCGAAAGTAATGGTGAAGGTTCTTGATTTCGTCAAGTCTGGTGGGCCAGTCTTGACTGTAGGCAGTACTCTCTTCGAGCTATGCATATCACTTTGAGATGGGCAGGCTGTCAGCTTGTGGTTCGATTGAAGAGCCAACTAAAGGTCCCCTGGTTTGGATCCATGTCAACGAAGTGGAGGCATTCAATGGGCGGTTTCGCCAGGAATGCCTGAACGAGAACTGGTTCCTGTCCCTGTAGGATGCTGAGGGAAAAGTAGAATCGTGGCAAAGACACTAGAATGGGGAAGGATCCCACAGCGCGCTGTGATATGTGTCGCGCCGGGTGATTGTCGCAATGGCTGCATAGGCGGATTGGCCTGGTCTGCTGTCGACGCTCAGCGATTATGTCCGCCTAAGTGCCAAGGGAAAATGTCCTCTGAGTAGATTGCCATGCTAGCTGATTACGGTACTTCCGACGTTGCGCGAGCGCGCCATGGGTGGGGTTTCGGCATTCATGTACTTCCTTGCAGTGTCCCGGTGGATGCCCACTTCCCGGGCGATCCCACGGATGGACAGGCCCTTGCGTTTCGCCTTCTGCACCGCCTTCCATCTCGCCGTCTGTAGTGGGGTGGGCTTTCTGGGTCGCGGAGTCACAGTCCTGCGAACTCTTGCGGCGCCGTTGCGGTCGGCATCGTCGCGGAGTCTGTCCGCTTCGAGCATTGTGCCCATTGACTCCACTTCGTCCTCCGGCCTCCTGATGACACCGTTGGTGTAGCGGCTGGGACCGGTCGTGTGTACGGTCCGCGTGCCGAAGCTGCGCAGGATACCTGGTCGCGGAGGCGCTTCCTGGGAGGCGACGATACGCCCTTCGTGTTGCACTGACAGCCGGCCGTCCAGTGCTTCGAGCACTTCCACCGCCGACCCGGCAAAGCTCGGTCGAGCCTGATCGGGAAGCAACTGCAGGGTGCGCCAGCGGTACTTCACAGTGTTGTCCCGGCCAACCCGGCGCCTGTACTTCAGGCATAGGACTGTGTCCAGGCACGTCCCCGGATCCAGGACCCGATACGCGGTGTCTGCGTGTTGCGACGGCACACCAAAACGTTCATTGAAGCGGGGAAGGAAGTCGTTGAGCACGCGGTTGGCGTCATCGATGGTGGTCGAGCCTGCGAGCCTCAGCTCCGTGACCAACCTGTCCTGAAGTGTGCCCGCGGCGCGTTCCACTCGGCCTTTGGCCTGCGGCGACCGTGCGAATATCAGCTGTACGCCGATCTCACCCATCGCGCGAGAGAACTGGGTGGGGGCGGAGGCGGTCTCTGACGGCGGCGTGTGCTTGAAGACGCCATGGCGGTCTGAATAGAGTGCGAGAGGTATGCCGTAGCTCCGTATCAGAATCCGCATCAGCAGTAAGTAGCTGCGGGTGTTCTCCAACTCGCAGAACAGGGCGTTGACGACACAGCCGGTAGCGTCGTCGACCGCCAGCAGCAACGTGAACTGGGGGCCATCTTCTCCCAGCCATCTGTGGTAGCTGCCGTCGATCTGTATCAGCATCCCCTCGCGGGCCATCCGCTGCCGTCGAACACGATGCTTCGGCGGCCTTCGACGGCGGGGGCTGCTCACACCGGCGTCGGTCAGTATCTTGCGCAATGTGTTACGTCCGATGTCTATGCCCTCTCGCTCCCTCAGCAGTTCGCTCAAATGCGTGTGGTTGACTCCCGCGTATCGGGTCCGCGCCAGGACCACCACGTCGGTCGCCAACGGGTCCGGTGTAGCGTTGGCCGGTCTGCGACCTCGATTGCCGTGAGCGAGTGCGGCTGCGCCGTCCCTTCTGTAAGCCGCCAGAATACGCCTGGTGTGGCGCGCGCTCACTCCCATCAACGTGGCTGCCTGCTCCGTGGTCATATGGTCCGCCACCAAACTGTTGAGAACCTGAAGCCTCGTCTGCTCTTTCTGTGTCAATGTCACATGCTCCTTCATGCGGACATTTTCGCTTGACAGTTAGCGAGGACTTAATCGCTGAGCAACAACATGACCTGCCCCCGGTCTTTGTACCACTCTTTATGTTAGTGCCAAAAGCAAGGGAACGGGGTCTGTAGGCAGGTAGGTCTCCGGCGCCGGCGGCCTATACCCCAGCGAGCTGTGAGGCCTGATGCGGTTGTAGGTCTGCCTGTACTGCTCTGTCAGCACCCTCACCTCCAGCAGCGTGTAGAAGACCTCCCCGTCCAGCAACTCGTCCCTCAGCTTCCCGTTGAAACTCTCGATGTACCCGTTCTCCCACGGCGACCCGGGTTCGATGTACAGCGTCCTCGCTCCCACCCTCCCAAGCCACTCACGCACCGCCCTGGCCGTAAACTCAGGCCCGTTGTCCGAGCGGATGTGGCCGGGCACTCCCCTGATCATCATCAGCTCGGCAAGCGTCTCTATCACGTCGGCAGACCTCATGCTGCGGCCGGCCCTGATCGCCAGGCACTCCCTGCTGTACTCATCCATGATCGTCAACAGCCGTACAGCCCTGCCGTCGTGGGTCCTGATATGCACGAAGTCGTACGCCCACACGTGGTCCTTCCACTCCGGCCGCAGACGCACGCACGAGCCGTCGTTGAGCCACAGCCTTCCCTTCTTCGGCTGCCTGGCAGGTACCTTCAGTCCTTCCCGTCGCCATATCCTCTCCACTCTCTTGTGGTTCACGTACCAACCACGATGCCTGAGCAAGGCGGTGATCCGACGGTAGCCGTACCTGCCGAACCGGCTGGCCAACTCCACGATCTCATCGGTCAACGCCCTCTCGTCCTCTGCAGGTATGGGCTCATAGCGCTGCGTGGACCGGGGATGGTCAAGCGCCCTGCAGGCCCGCCGCTCCGACACCCCGAAGGACTCCACCACGTGGTCGACGCACCGGCGGCGGCGGGCAGGGCTTAGAAGTTTCCCTCCGCTGCCTCCTTCAGTATCTGGTTGTCCAGCGTCAGGTCGGCCACCGCTCTCTTGAGACGGCCGTTCTCAGACTCCAGGCGCTTGAGTCGTCTGGCCTGGTCGATCCTCAGGCCTCCGTACTCGGAACGCCACCGGTAGAAGGTCTGCTCGGTCACTCCGATGCGGCGCGAGGCCTCTGCCACCGTGCTGCCCTCGCCTATGGCAATCTCAGCCTCTCGCAGCTTGTTGATCACCTGCTCCGGCGTGTGTCTCCTTCTGGCCATTTAGCCCTCCTTTGCGGCCCAAGACTAACATCGGTCTTGGACCAGTTCTTGGGGGGCAGGTCAGCCCAGGTCCGGGTGAGCTACGGCTACCGGAGACTGCACATCCTGCTGCAGCGAGAGGGGTGGGCGGTCAATCACAAGCGGGTCTATCGGCTGTATCGCCAGGAGGGCTTGATGCTGAGGACCAAGAGACCCAAGAGGCACGTGTCGTATCAGAGACGCATGGAGAGGCCGGTGGCCGCCGGAGTTGATGAGAGTTGGTCCATGGACTTCATGAGCGACGAGCTCTTCGATGGGCGCCGGATCCGGCTGTTAACGATAGTGGATAACTTTACGCGTGAGAGTCTGGCCATCAAGGTGGCGGCCGGCATCGGTGGACAGGGCGTGGTGGAGGTTCTGCACCGGTTGATGGGGCAGCATCGCATGCCGAAAACCATTCGCGTGGACAACGGCCCGGAGTTTACGTCGAAGCGTCTGGACCAGTGGGCCTACCTGAGCGGAGTGGAGTTGGATTTCAGCCGGCCGGGGAAGCCTACTGACAACGCCTTCATTGAGGCATTCAATGGTCGATTTCGACAGGAGTGCCTGAACGAGAACTGGTTCCTGTCCCTGGAGGACGCTGTGGATAAGGTGGAATCTTGGCGAAGACACTACAATGGCGAGAGACCCCACAGTGCGCTGGGAAACCTGTCGCCTCGAGAGTTTGTCGCATTGGGTACATAGGCAGATTGACCCGCAAGACTCGCACTCAGACTGGTACAGGAAATGGGGCAAGACCAATTGCTTTTGGCACTAACATAAAGAGTGGTACAAAGACCGGGAGCAGACCTGTTGTTGCTCAGCGATTAAGTCCTCGCTAACTGTCAAGCGAAAATGTCCGCATGAAGGAGCATGTGACATTGACACAGAAAGAGCAGACGAGGCTTCAGGTTCTCAACAGTTTGGTGGCGGACCATATGACCACGGAGCAGGCAGCCACGTTGATGGGAGTGAGCGCGCGCCACACCAGGCGTATTCTGGCGGCTTACAGAAGGGACGGCGCAGCCGCACTCGCTCACGGCAATCGAGGTCGCAGACCGGCCAACGCTACACCGGACCCGTTGGCGACCGACGTGGTGGTCCTGGCGCGGACCCGATACGCGGGAGTCAACCACACGCATTTGAGCGAACTGCTGAGGGAGCGAGAGGGCATAGACATCGGACGTAACACATTGCGCAAGATACTGACCGACGCCGGTGTGAGCAGCCCCCGCCGTCGAAGGCCGCCGAAGCATCGTGTTCGACGGCAGCGGATGGCCCGCGAGGGGATGCTGATACAGATCGACGGCAGCTACCACAGATGGCTGGGAGAAGATGGCCCCCAGTTCACGTTGCTGCTGGCGGTCGACGACGCTACCGGCTGTGTCGTCAACGCCCTGTTCTGCGAGTTGGAGAACACCCGCAGCTACTTACTGCTGATGCGGATTCTGATACGGAGCTACGGCATACCTCTCGCACTCTATTCAGACCGCCATGGCGTCTTCAAGCACACGCCGCCGTCAGAGACCGCCTCCGCCCCCACCCAGTTCTCTCGCGCGATGGGTGAGATCGGCGTACAGCTGATATTCGCACGGTCGCCGCAAGCCAAAGGCCGAGTGGAACGCGCCGCGGGCACACTTCAGGACAGGTTGGTCACGGAGCTGAGGCTCGCAGGCTCGACCACCATCGATGACGCCAACCGCGTGCTCAACGACTTCCTTCCCCGCTTCAATGAACGTTTTGGTGTGCCGTCGCAACACGCAGACACCGCGTATCGGGTCCTGGATCCGGGGACGTGCCTGGACACAGTCCTATGCCTGAAGTACAGGCGCCGGGTTGGCCGGGACAACACTGTGAAGTACCGCTGGCGCACCCTGCAGTTGCTTCCCGATCAGGCTCGACCGAGCTTTGCCGGGTCGGCGGTGGAAGTGCTCGAAGCACTGGACGGCCGGCTGTCAGTGCAACACGAAGGGCGTATCGTCGCCTCCCAGGAAGCGCCTCCGCGACCAGGTATCCTGCGCAGCTTCGGCACGCGGACCGTACACACGACCGGTCCCAGCCGCTACACCAACGGTGTCATCAGGAGGCCGGAGGACGAAGTGGAGTCAATGGGCACAATGCTCGAAGCGGACAGACTCCGCGACGATGCCGACCGCAACGGCGCCGCAAGAGTTCGCAGGACTGTGACTCCGCGACCCAGAAAGCCCACCCCACTACAGACGGCGAGATGGAAGGCGGTGCAGAAGGCGAAACGCAAGGGCCTGTCCATCCGTGGGATCGCCCGGGAAGTGGGCATCCACCGGGACACTGCAAGGAAGTACATGAATGCCGAAACCCCACCCATGGCGCGCTCGCGCAACGTCGGAAGTACCGTAATCAGCTAGCATGGCAATCTACTCAGAGGACATTTTCCCTTGGCACTTAGGCGGACATAATCGCTGAGCGTCGACACAGGTCACTGCGTCGCGCACTATCATACCTTTCAGCCATAAGTCCTACACTTGCATGGCCTTGTACCAGTTGGCATCGCACCTTAGTCTGTGTGGCTCTTGAGAATAAGTGCAGCAGGGACGCTTCTTCTGCTGGAGGGTGGGCTTACCCTCACTTAAGAATCAGATCGTCGGGCTTGTTCAAATGTCCGCCGCTAGACCCCTATCTGCTATACGCAGGCGTAAGGCCAATGCGCCGGTGCGATTCGTAGCTAACGGATGTCCTCTGAACTGCACTTAGACTACCGTCGCTAGACGTTCGTTTGCGCCGGTGAGATGAACTGTGTGGAGCAGCCGGCAACCCAGGTACATCGAGGCGAGGGTGGACCTGGATTCGAGTGACTGTTATTCCCAGGCGTGCATAGGACGGTGTCAAACGCCAGGACCTATAGACCGCTCCGCCAGGAGGACTGACCATCCGTGGCTGACGCTCTCCCGCGGCGGACCTCCCCCGACTCACGAACGCCGCCGTTCTCTGTTACGTCTCTCCGGCCCGCCCACAGGCCTGAAATGTCGCCTGAGGCCGGTGTCTGCCTGCCGAGGCACCGAATGCCTTCTGATGCTCTAACCGGCCCCTGCGCAGCCGGTCGCGTGCCTGAGGGCCGTTGGCGCAGCACAGATCATCGCCCTGTCGGTCAACGCCACACCCCATGCTGGGGCAGGACTGCTGCGAGACACCCATGTGCCGCCAGGCCGGGAGTCCGGCCGTCGCAGGACGTGGATCGTTGACTCACGACTGAGCAGGGTGTTACCGTACTGCCGTATTACATATACGGAAGGGCTATCACAATATCGACACCCGCGACGTGACACGCGCGTACACGGTCGAGGCCGCTGCCGAGGCCTTCCTCATCGACAGGCGCTGGCCTGACGGCATCGTCTGTCCCCACTGCGGACACGATGACATCCACTTCCGGGACTCGTCTAAGCCTACGCCATACCGGTGCCGCGGGAAGGGCTGTCGCCGGTTCTTCTCGGTCCGCACGGGCACCATGCTGCAGAACTCAAACCTGCCGCTGACCACGTGGGTGCTGGCGTTCCACCTGTGCTCCACGGACCTGGACGGCGAGTCATATGCCGAACTGCACGAGCGCCTTCAGATAACACGCAAGTCGGCATGGCACCTTGCGCACCGGATCGGAGAGGCGTGGGACGAGACTTCGGGCCGCAATGACGCTGAGGACGAGCAGCGAGAGTAGGGAGTTGGAAAGATGACAATTGGAGAGTACATACCGAGATGCATGCCATCTCCCCATCTGGAGCTGTACGACTGGGGTCCCGTGGAGAGGGTGCCGGCCGAGCCGACGTTCATACGGGCGCCAGTGAAGATGAAGGACCTGACCGTTTGGCAGACCAGTTTCCGTGTCTGGTTTCCCCACCGGCCGACGAGAAGGTTCCTGAGGCGCAGGGAGTCTCTGGAACCGGACTGGTAGCCGTGCGCTTCAGATGTCCCAACTGCGGTGTGCGGTACTCGCAGGTGGAGGAGGAGTTCGACCTGCTCGCCGGCGCCGTCTACCACTGTGCCTCATGCGGAGGTCGTGTGGTGTTCAGGGTGCATGGCCTTGAGCGGGACGGAGAGATTCCGGACATCGACGACGGCCGGTCTGAGCGGACGGGCTCCCCGCGGGCTCAACGGGGACGGTACCGGCACACAGTCGACGGGGACAGGAGCAGAGCGGGCCGCAGGCCGAAGCCCTACCCCGAGAGGATCGACGCTTCACCCGAGGAGATAGCCGATGCGGTGTTGGGCTTCAAGCCGCCGGAGCGGTGGCGGTACATGGAGCAGTGGCGGCGTAAGGTCCGCGACGACAGGGCTAGGCTGGCGGGCCAACGGGCCAACCGCCAGGGGGAGTCGCACCATGAAGACTCCGGCGGGGTCTGAACGAACGGCGGCGCCGGCTCCTCACCGCCGGTGTCCTCACACTCATCGCCCGCATGCCGCAGTTCGACCCGGATCATTCCAGGAGTATCCCGCATGAGTCCGCTGAGGCAGGCTACTGAATCACGAGGCGATGGCTCACGGGCATCTCCGACCACCGAGTGCGCTTCGGCCCTCTCTCTTATGTATATATAGTCCCCGCCTGACAACTTCTTTAGTACTACAGTATCAGTTCAGGAATAAAGCTACTTAAGAACTGGCACTTTCTTACATAAGAATCGGCCGGATCAGCGTTACAACTGGCCCTTTCTGCGTCGCAACTGTCCCTTTCTGCTTAAGAAAACAATGACGGGGCTGTTTGGATGGGCTTGTGCCGCCTCGGCGCGCAGGGATGGCAAACCTGTCGCCAGGTGGCCCTCGATATGAGCGTCCAGTCCCCTCCGGATCGACTCCGTCTCCTCCTTCTTCACCGGTACTGGGCCGAAATGCCTGCAGCCTGTGATTGCCGTCGCAGGTGGAGATGTTGCATGAAGGCGATGGAGAGTCCCGGCGGTCCTGCCAACCGGGCCCTGCGAATCTGGCTCAGGAGACCGGCTGGACATTGACTTGATTGCCTGGGCTGCCTGCGCGGACCGTCCCAGGCACGCCTGGGAATAACAGTCACTCGAATCCAGAGTCCACCCTCGCCTCGATGTACCTGGGTTGCCGGCTGCTCCACATATCTCATATCACCGGCGCAAACGAACGTCTAACGACGGCGGAAGAAACGCTGACCGCGCACTGCTCGTTAGCTATGATTCAGTACCGTTGTAAGGGGTTTACGGCGCCTTAAAGCGAACTGGGGTCTAGCGACGGTTGTTCAGCTCGTTGCTACGAGCCGTTCCCTCAGTTGGACTAGACAATAGAGACACAGGCTGAAGAACACCTAAACGTGTTTTGTCCTTCCGACTGGGGCTGACAGCGAGTCCCATCGCTCCTAACCTTCTGGTAGACCACCAAGGAGGCACCACAGAACAACATGGGATACATCGAAATTGATCTGCATAGACTCACCTGGAAGGAGGCGCGCAGAACTTTCGTGGAAACGTACGGCGATGCATTTGACAGTTCCGGCAAACCAACGGTCGATCAGGTTAGAGTGATCCATGGCTACGGCTCAACCGGTGAGGGTGGTGCAATTCGCAACCACCTGAGGAGCTTCTGTAAGCGATTCGATGATTACTTCGACTTCACTGCTGGTGAGGAGCTTGACGGGAATCTAGGCTGGACAGTTGTAACTCCCAAGAGGTGCATCCCGGCCGCTGCAGAGATGCTTGCAGAGGATGTATGGGACTACTGCAACCGGAAGCGTTCCCGCAGCAAGGTAATGGTGAGGTTTCGAAGACATGGAGATCCACTGGTCATGCGTGCGATCAGGTCGCTGGAAAGACAGGGACGCCTGAAGAAGTGCAGCCAGAGCGGACTGGTCATGTACGAAGCCCTCAGAATATGAGGGTGAGCATCTGTTCTGCTCCAATTTAAGCGACTAGGAACATGACTCAACGCAACATCATGTCTTTGGTCAATGCCAAGTGTGGCCAATTAGCTGTCCAGCCCGAGCGCCACTCTTGCATGGCAATCGGACATTCAGCCACTGTGTATAGTCCAGAAGCCGGAGGATCTCCTAGCGTGGTGGGTTCGGTATCCGCTGCGATCTTCACGGAGACGGGAACGGTCCCTCAGCCGCTCGGTGACTATGCGCCTGGACCCAAGAGGCCACCTAGCAGGTGCCTTGCGCATTAGGTCGATTCGTCATACCCCAACTCTTTGGCTCGACGAAAGTCTTCCTTCGCTCCCTCGGCGTCACCAACTGCCTCACGCATCAAGCCACGGCCGTAGGTGGCGAGTGCACTCTCAGGGCCGCACTCCACCGCAGCATCATAATCTGCGAGGGCTAGATCAAAATCTCCACGGAGGGCATGGCCGTCTCCTCTGCGGCGAAATGCAACTTCATCCCGACAATTGAGCCTAAGGGACTCATCAAAATCTGAAATTGCTTGAGAATACTCAGCTCTGGCCAATTGGGCGTCGCCTCGGAACCTGAATGCATAGTGGTCATCGGGATTCAGCTGCAAGGCCCTGTTGTAGTCTTTGATTGCTCGGTCAAACTCTCCCTTCATGCGATAGGCGGCCCCCCTGCCACGAAAGGAAAGTGCATGTTCCGGGTCCAGCCGCAGTGCCGCGTCATAATCGGCGATGGCCAGGTCCGGTTCGTCCCTGTACCTATGGATGTCACCTCTTGCGCGGTATGCATCCACGTGTCCGGGTTCAAGCCGGGTTGCTTCGTTCAGGTCAGAAATGGCTGGATCAAGCTCATCCCGTTCACCGTGCGACAGCCCTCGATAATAGTAAGCGATTGCATCGCCGGGCCGGAGCCGGATGGACTCCGACATGTCCCTGATCACGAGATCATGTCGCCCTGAGTATCCGTACACAGTTCCCCGAGACAGATGAAGACCAGGATTGAGTGGGTCAAGTCTTATGGCGGCGTCAAGGTCTGAAATTGCCTTGTCATCCTCTCCTTCGAGGAAATGTGCCATTGCCCTTCCGAAAAAGGCCCTTACGTTGTTGGGGTTTCGCCTAATCTCCTGACCGTATGAGGCAATCTTCTGAGCATTGTTCTCTGGAAATCCCTTGGGCCATAGCTCTGCACTAATGGATTTAGCCAAGCTCGTGAGATGCTCCACACGCTCAGGCACTCCAAGGTGGCGGGCCTCCCTTCCATACCGGTTGGACTTCCCCCGATCCCCGACAGTTCCTGCGGCCGCGGAGGCAAGGGCAGCTACGCGAGGGGCATCCGGATTTTGCTCAAGTGACGACTCAAATGCTGCCAAGGACTCTGAGAACTTTCCAGATTGCCAATAGGCCATACCCAGTGCTGTGTAGTAGTGGTCATCCAGGGGGCCGCAATCGGGAGCGACCGCCTTCAGATGGTCAACAGCTTCACTTGTCCTGCCCATCCCAAGCAGCAACCATCCAATTTCAGTCCATGGAAGTATCCATTTCGGGTCCAGGGCCACGGCCATCCAGCAGGCCTCGATCCCTTCGCTGATGAGAGTCTCATCGCCAGTTCGCAGGCCTATGCCACCCTTGGCCGAACCCAGAGTGAAGTGGTTAGCAGGATCCAATGGGTCCAGCTCCGCGGCCTTGACCACCTCGGCAACGGCTTCATTCCACCTACCTTCCATCTGCAACTGCATTGACCGCTGGTAATGCTCATATGCCTTGGGATGTCCGAAATCCCAATTTTTGAGAATCTGGCCTCCTGTCGATTCGATGAGAGCATTCTCCTCCGCCAGATGGACCTCTAAGTTGACGGCCAATACCCTGTGTATCCAATCTGAGCTCGCTGACAGAATGTCTTCTTTCCACTCTGCGTCGGATTCGTGCCCAGCAAGCGCGGACAGCAATGGCTCAGCGCATGAGGATTTTGCGCCCAACATCACCAGGTCAGTGAGCGCTTTCGTGTCGGCTTCGATGATCGACCCATTCTTGAGAAGACCGTGCAATGTTGACGCGTAACGCCGCGCATGTTCGAGAGCCTCACGGACGTTTTCAGTGCCGACATGGTGCCCCAGGTTGCTCGCAAGGTCGCTGATCCAGTGAAGCCGCCTGAGTTCTCGCACAATTTGATTTCGTTCTTCAACATCGCCTTCATGAGCCAGCACATCTCCAATCCGGACGATGTTCTCGTCAGTGGGCCGCGCGCCACTGTACAACCAGGCCTCTACAGTAGTGTTGGACTTGACCAGCTTCTCGGCCAGCTTCTCGTAGAAGCTCATAACTGTGAGACCCGCTCTGCTTCGCAACTCATTTAGGGAGGTCCCTGGGCGACTGACCCTTGCCCAATCCAGCATCTCTAGGAAATCCGGACTCGCTCCTGCGAGGTGTAATTGGGCGGCAACTCTCAATGACAGGTCAACAACCGAGAGTCTGACGTAAGTACTCCAAACAAGAGCCAGATGGCTCGGGTAAACTCGCGACATTCTGGGCAGCAGTACGGCCCTCAGCCTATCCCAGCTGACCGCGTGCACTTCGAGCACCTTGGCCACCGTTGATGGAGTTGTAGACCTGTCTGGAATCCGGGTGGGTAGTCCGATACCCATATCTGAAAGTGCTTTGGATACGGCCTCAAAGACTTCCATCCGGCTGGAGTCTTTGACGAGATCGACCAAGCGTCCCGAGAAGAATCGCTGGGCCGTCTTGTCACGCAGACGCGGTTCGCTGAGTCCCATGCTTCTTACCAGGGAACCTAGAATCTGCCCGCTGTTCGGTAGATTGGGGGATACCTCCCGTTCCGCTGTCATTTGCTTGTCAGGCAAGGCTACTCCTTTTTCGCTCTTTGACCATTTGGGCTCTCGTTACCAGTGATATATACCGTCCCGCGAGAGGAACTTCTCAGAGTCGATCGAAACTTCCCTCAGAGCTTCTTCCACGCCGACGTCAATGATGGATCGGCTGTAGGTATAGCCTCCGGCCACGTTGTCGAAGAATCGTCCTGCCGGGTCTACCATCACATAGCTTCCAGTCATCAGGTCGTTAGTTTCCGGAACCACGGTCACTCCGTGGACCTCGACGCGACGAGCGGATTCCACATAGTGCTCGAACTCGTCGGCAGTGACCAGGTGAGGATCAACCGCACCGTCATTCTGGCCGCGTACGGGGAGGACCTGAAACAGCTTCCACCTTTCAGGACGGGCCTCAAGGATGAACTCGGTCATATCTTTGTCAAGATTTCCACGTGTTACAACGGTGTTGACCTTGATACGCGCTCCATGTTGCCTGAGATCAGCTATGGCTGCCAGGTAGTCATTACTAGTCATGGGTCCAGACCTTGTAACCCGACCCGTTCTGATGAGCGTCTCTGGGTTCACCGAATCCACGCTGACGGCAGCCCAGTCGAGTCTCCCGTCAATGCCGTCCAGGAATCCCTGTGTGATTCGGCTCCCATTGGTGACCACGGATGTGGTGAGTCCAAGTTTCCTGGCCAGCTGAATCAGGTCGGGCAGCCATGGACAGAGCACGGGTTCGCCTCCGGCGAAATTGATCTTCTGAAAGCCAGCCTGTGCGAGAGAATGCACTACTATCAGGCAGTTCTCGCGCCCAAGGTGGCCCTTCGGAAGGATCTGCGGGTCGATGTCCTGGAAGGTTGCGAAGCAGAAGTGACACTTCATGTTGCAGGGCCTCCACAGGTGATAGTTGACTGACGGCACTTTGGTTACGATACTCACTAAGGTCCTCCTCGACAGTTGTAGTTTGCCCAAAGGCAATATCAGTGTGAGGGCAAACTGCTCCGTCTAAAACCCCAGTTGGGCGGACAAAATCCAATTTCCGTTCGCTTTCGACATTCAACTGCCCGAAGTAGAGTGGCTGGGGATTGTCAATTGGTCACTACGTAGCGAGGAAGCCGATAGATGCTGCCAGTCGCGAGATGACAATTCTCTTGAGTGAGATCATGTCCTTGTTCGCCCGTCGCCTCATAGATCAGGACATGAGGCCCTAGTCCTGATGTACGCCCATAGTAGAATAGACCCGCTCAGATAGAGGAGGCCCACATTCATTAATGGTGAGAGAGGCAGGGGTGCAGGAGGAAAAAGTAGAGATTGATTGCAGACCACCTGATCGGCATTGAAAAGTTCGAGGCGGATCTCTGGAAGGTTGCGGACAACCTGCGGGCCAACTCGAACCTCGCGTCAAACGAATACTTCATGCCCATCTTGGGCCTGATCTTCCTGCGGCATGCGACGAACCGTTACTACGCGGCGCTGGCGGAGATTGAAGAAGACAAGGCAGCGAGAGTGATGCCGGATCGCCCCTTGATCGAGCCCGACTTTACCGCGCGCCGTGCGCTGATGCTGCCAGAGACGGCGCGTTATGACGTCCTGCTGGAGAAGCCCAAGGATGGCAACCTTGGCGCGACGGTCACAGCCGCCATGGAAGCCGTGGAGGATGACTTCCCGCCACTAAAAGGACAGCTGCCGAAGGACTACGAGCGGTTCGAGGACGATGTCCTGGAAGAGATGATGCGGGCCTTCGATTCCGATGCCCTTCGGGGAGCCTCGGGCGACGTGTTCGGCCGGATCAACGAGTACTTCCTCGCCGAGTTCTCCAAGCAGAGAGCGCACGACAACGGCGAGTTCTTCACTCCGCCCTCCATAGTTCAGACCATCGTCAACGTCATCGAGCCGGATCACGGGCGTGTCCTTGATCCCGCCGCCGGCTCTGGCGGCATGTTCGTTCAATCGGGCCACTTCATTGAGGACAAGGGCGCGGACCCTATGAAGCGGGTCACGTTCTATGGTCACGAGAAGAACGAGACGACCGCGAAGCTGGCCCAGGTCAACCTCGCCGTTCACGGCCTTGAGGGCAGAATCCGGGCGGGAAACGAGGCTATCACCTACTACAAGGACCCCCACGAACTGGCCGGAAAGTGCGACTTCGTCATGGCCAATCCGCCCTTCAACGTGGACGAGGTCGACGCCGAGAAGGTCAAGGGCGACAAGCGCCTGCCGTTCGGTCTTCCCGGAGTAAACAAGTCGAAGAAGGTCTCCAACGCCAACTACCTGTGGCTTCAGTACTTCTACAGCTACCTGAACGAGAATGGACGCGCCGGCGTCGTAATGTCCTCGCAGGCCTCGAGCGCGGGACGGGACGAGGCCAAGGTGCGCCGGAAGATGGTCGAGACCGGCGCAGTGGACGTGATGATCGATATCCGCGGCAACTTCTTCTATACGCGCACCGTCCCCTGTCAGCTCTGGTTCTTCGACCGCGCGAAGGAAAGAGACGAAGCCCGGCGCGACCGCGTCCTGATGCTCGATGCCCGCAACATATACCGCAAGGTCTCACGCGCCATCTTCGACTTCAGCCCCGAACAACAGAAGAACATCGCCGCCATCGTCTGGCTCTATCGGGGGCAGTCGGGGCGGTTCCTCGGCCTGGTCGAGAGCTACCTGGCGCAGGCCGTCGTCGAAGGGCAAGCGACCACCGGACAGACTCCGGCGTTCGAGGAGGCGCTCGGCAAGCGGACCAAGCTGGTTGAACCCTTCGCCACCGAGGAGCGCGTTCCGGACCCGATGGCGGACACATGGGAGGAACTCGCCTCTACACAGACTGCGCTGTCAGCCGGCATCGAGGCGTTCAAGGACGAGGTCGGTGCGCAAGTTGCAGAGTGGGATGGGCCGGGGAACGGCGTCACTCGGGACAATCCTACGCTGCATTCGGCGCGCGAACGCCTGCATGACTTGGCCCAAATGTGCCGGGAACAGACCATTCAGATCGATCTGGCGGCAAAGTTGGCTGGCAAGGCCGTCGACATCGCGGTGAAGGAACTCGACGCGCGGAAGTCGGACCTCTGGGCCAATGCGGACGTCACCAGGGCACGGCGGGCGCTTGAGGACCCACGGTCCAAAGGCGTCGAAGCACTGCGACGGGCGCGGTACTTCGTTCGCCAGGCAGACTGGCTGCATGACCGCTTTCCCGATGCCGAACTGCGGGACGTCGAAGGCTTGGTGAAGCTGGTCGATCGGACCGAGATCGAGGCGCACGACTGGAGCCTGACACCAGGCCGCTATGTCGGCGTCGCGCCAGAGGAGGAGGACGACGCTTTTGATTTCGAAGAGGCGCTGCTGTCCATTCACATCGACTTGAAGGGGCTGAACGAGGATGCATCTCAACTTGCGGCGCGGATCGCCCGCAACTTCGAGGAGTTGGGAGTGTGAGTGCCCGTTCCGGGGAAAAAAAGGCCCCTAAGTTAAAGGATTTTTGCTCCATCACCTCGAGCAAGCGAATATACGCTGCCGACTACGTTGAGGATGGAATACCATTTGTGCGAGGCAAGGAAGTCGTTCAGAGATTCTCCGGATCAACTCCCCTCGAGTCCGAGATTTTCATTTCCCCAACGAAGTTTGAAACTCTGAGAAACCGATTCGGTGCGCCGACAGCTGGTGACCTTTTGCTCACATCGGTGGGAACGCTTGGGGTTCCCTACTTGGTGACCGATGGCGACGAGTTCTACTTCAAGGACGGAAACCTGATTTGGTTTCGTAACTTCGATGGCCTTAACAGCAAGTTCTTCTACTACTGGATCCGATCTCGTGCAGGACGAGCTCAACTCGCGAAATGCACGATTGGCACATCTCAGGCTGCATATACAATCGAGCGGTTGAAGGAGATTGAAGCACCGAAGCACTCTAATGACCAACAGAAGCGCATCGCTGAAATCCTCGCCGCCTACGACGACCTGATCGAGAACAACCGGCGGCGGATTGCGTTGCTGGAGGAGGCCGCTCGGCTGCTCTACCGCGAGTGGTTCGTCCGCTTCCGCTTCCCCGGCCACGAACACGTCAAGATAGATGACGGCATACCCGAGGGATGGGAGTGGCGGACCATTGGCGACATCGCGGAAACTAATGAATCAAGCTATCGAAAGAAGGACCTGCCGGATGAAATCTACTACATCGATATTTCTTCGGTGACACAGGGGCGGATTCTTTCGAAAAGGCGGGTATTAGCTAGCGAGGCGCCGGGCCGGGCACGTCGAAAGATTAGAGACGGCGATACCATTTGGTCTAACGTTCGACCTAACCTCCGAGCCTATGCGCTGATGCTTGAGCCAGACCAGCTAGATGTTGTTTCGACAGGGTTTACTGTCCTGACTGCCATAACGGTTCCATTTACTTGGCTCTACATGTTCGTCACAACAGACAACTTCGTGGGACATCTGATTAACTACGCAACCGGAGTAGGATATCCGGCTGTTCGACCTGACGACTTCGAACGCGCTTCGTTGCGATTGCCCCCTAAGACGCTACTCGATTACTTTCACGAGGCTACCGAACCCAACTTTCGTATGATCTGCAGACTTAAACAACAGAACCAGAAACTCGCCCGAGCTCGCGATCTCCTCCTCCCCCGCTTGATGAACGGGGAGATTACGCTCTGATGCGGGCCATGGGCACCGGCTCGAAGGGACCTGCACGATGGCGGTAACGTCCATCAACAGCGAGGACCGGCTCGTGCAGGAAACCTTCGCCAAGCACCTGGAGCAGAAACTGGGATGGGAAAGCGTCTACGCCTGGAACCAGGAGACATTCGGGCCGGACGGCACCCTCGGCCGTGCTGGCACCAAAGAGGCGGTGCTGACCCGGGACCTGCGAGCCGCGCTAGAACGGCTCAACCCAGACCTGCCGGCCTCCGCCATTGAGGACGCGGTCCGGAAGATGACTGTCTACGACGTCAGCCGCTCGATGGTGCAGCACAACCGCGATTTCTATAGATTGATCCGCAGCGGCGTGCCTGTCGAGTATCGGGACGCCCAAGGTCACCAGAAGTCCGCCCGCACCCGGGTGATCGACTTCGACAATGCTCCGGGTTCCAACAGCTTCCTCGCCGTGCGTGAGCTGAAGTTCACTGGTATCCGTACTCCGAACTACAACCGCCGCGCCGATCTCGTCTGTTTCGTTAACGGCCTGCCGCTGGTCTTCATCGAGCTGAAGGCGGTCTACGCGAACATCCGCGAAGGCTTCGACAACAACCTCACCGACTATATGGACGAGAACGTCATCGCCCATGCCTTCCACCACAACGCGTTCCTTATCGTCTCGAACGGCGACCGCGCCTGCTACGGCTCGATCACCAGTGAGTGGGGCCACTTCGCCGAGTGGAAGCGGCTCGACGAGACGGACAAGGGCAGCGTGGATGCCGAGGTGCTGTTGAACGGCATGCTGGCGCATGACCGGCTCTTGGATCTTGTCGAAAACTTCATCCTGTTCGACGACAGCAAGCCGGGCGCCACGCGGAAGGTTGTTGCCCGCAACCATCAGGTCCTGGGCGTTAACCGCGCCGTCGCGTCGGTGGAGCGGCAGGAAGAGCTGAAACGGCAGTATCCGCCGGACCAGCGCCTGACGCATCGCGTCGTTGAGTTGCCGCTCGCGTCCCGTGCGCCCGTGGAGCACTTGTCGACACTTGGGAGGGTCGCCGAGGCCGCGTCTCCCTTCATTCCCAAAGGACCGGTCGACATCATCGAGCGGGCTCATCCCGACCTCGGCCGGTTGGGCGTCTTCTGGCACACACAGGGTAGCGGCAAGTCCTACTCCATGGCGTTCTTTGCCGAGAAGGTGCGGCGGAAGCTGGAGGGCAACTTCACCTTCTTCCTGATGACCGACCGTAAAGACTTGGACAGCCAGATCTACAGGACCTTCATCGGCTGCGGCATCGCCGACGATCAGACGCCGCGGGCCGCGTCCGGCGTCGATCTGGAGAAGCAGATGAAGGAGAACCACCGGTACGTGTTCAGCCTGATCCACAAGTTCAACAAGGATGTCGACCCGGAGCGCCCCTACAGCGAGCGCGACGACATCATAGTGATGTCAGACGAGGCGCACCGCACCCAGGCGGGAAGGCTGGCCCGCAACATGCGCCTCGCGCTGTCGAACGCTTCCTTCATCGGCTTCACCGGCACACCCCTTTTCAAGCAGGATCAGCTCACCAAGCGCATCTTCGGCAACTACGTCTCGCGCTACGATTTCAAGCGGTCCGAGGAGGACGGCGCGACCGTCAAGCTCATCTACGACAACAGGGGCGAGAAGCTGGGACTGGCCCAGCATGACCTGAACGAACGAATTGCGGCGAAGATCGAGGTGGCCGAACTCGATCCCGACCAGGAGGCGTTGCTCGACAAGCTGCTGGGCAAAGACTATGAAGTGATCACGGCGGATGAACGGCTTGAAAGAATTGCGGCCGATTTCGTCGAGCATTGCGCAACCCGCTGGCAGTCCGGCAAGTCGATGCTGGTGTGCATCGACAAGATCACCTGCGCCCGTACGCTCCAACTGATCGTTCCAAGGTGGCATGCGAAAACGGCGGCCGTACGCACTGCGGCTGAAGCAAAGCTTGCAGAAGCCGAGGCAGTGGATGACGAGACGGACCGTGACGCGCTTGTGGAGGAGGCTGGAAAGCTCTCGGCCCAGGCGCAATGGCTGGACGAGACGATCGTCGAGATCATCATCAGCGAGGCGCAGAACGAAGTCAAAGACTTCGCGAAATGGCGCTTCGATATCATTCCGCACCGCGCCCGGATGAAGCAGGGCTTCGAGACTGTGGACGGCCAGCGGGTGGATGTTGAGACGGCCTTCAAGGACCCGGCCCATCCATTCCGTGTCGCTATCGTCTGTGCCATGTGGATGACTGGTTTCGACGTAGAGTGCCTGTCGACTCTCTACATCGACAAGCCGATGAGGGGGCACACCTTGATGCAAGCCATCGCCCGCGCCAACCGGGTCTATCCCGGCAAGGATTTCGGGCTGATCGTCGATTACAACGGCATGCTGAGTAGCCTGCGGGAGGCCTTGGCTCAATATGCTCTCGGCGATGACGGCACGGGCGGCGAGGAAATCGTCGCGCCCATCGAAGAACGTGTGCAGGCGCTGATCGAGGCCATCGAGGCTGCGGAATCGCACCTTCGCGGCCTTGGTTTCGACCCGGCGCCGCTTATCGGCTCGAAGGGCTTCGCTCGCATCAAGGGACTGAAGGACGCGGTCGAGGCCGTTTATGACAGCGACGATGCCAAGCGCCGGTTCGAGGTACTGGCCAGGCAGGTGTTCGCTCGCTTCAGGGCGCTACTGGTGGAGCCGTCGGCCCTTCCCTATGCCGAGCGGCACGACAACATCGAGGCGATATACAAGAAGCTGACCGAGCGGCGCGATTCCGCGGACGTGACGGAGCTCCTGAAAGAACTGCACCGGATCGTCAACAAGGCTATCCGCACACAGTCGCCTGGAGATGACCAGGCCGAGGGATTGACCTTCGACCTCAGCCAGATCGACATGGAGAAACTGCGGGACGAGTTCGCCAAGAAGGTCCGGCACAAGGCAACGGCGATTCAGGACATACGCGAGATTGTGGAGCAGAAGCTCGCTGAAATGCTGGCGCGCAATCCGTCTCGGATGGACTACCAGCAGAGATACGAGGAGATCGTCGCCGACTACAATCGCAAAAAAAGCGGCGTCTCCGCGGAGAAGACGTTTCTGCAGCTCGTCGAGCTATCGGACGAGTTGGACGCGGAGCAGAGGCGCGCGGTTGAGGAAGGTCTCAGCGAGGACGAGCTTGCCCTGTTCGACCTGCTGAAGAAGGACAAGTTGGGAGGTGCGGATCGCGACAAGATAAAGCAGGCAAGCCGTGACCTCTTGGCGACAATCAAGGCGCGACTCTCCGATCTCGACCGCTTCTGGGAGAAGGAGCAGACCAAGGCGGAAGTGCAAGTATTCATCCTCGATAAGATTTTCACCAGCCTACCGACACCCCCATTTACTGAAGAAGAGATAAAGGCAGTTGCCTCAGACGTCTACGACCACGTCTGGCAGCAGGCCATCAGCGGCAACTTTGCGATGGCAGCGTGATGACGCAAGCATCTCACCTCATTTGCCTAATTGATTCTGCTCATACTCCAGCCTCTTTCTGGGGGTGGGACTCGAGAAATGTTGAAACTGCAATCCATAGCAACTAGAAGAGATTGCGACATACGAACCTATGAGGACCTTCCCCTGCCAATGGTTGTGCTCCAGGGTTGGTTCAACGACCAATACAAGTGCTTCAAGGTGTTCGTGGAGGCGCTCTCAGATAGACAGCGCCAGAGCCTGTTTGACGACGAGGAGGTCCTGGGCTCCGTTAGAGATGTCTACAGGGGCATGTGGTCCAATGGGCATTTCGAGAAGGTAGCAATTTGGGATATGGGAGTGCACAGACGGTTTGACCATCTCTCCCCCTGGGGCAAAAATCTCCACAGGTTCCTCTATTGGGTGACTTGCGCATCTGGAGAGGTTGGAGTAGGTGGCCTGAAAGCACTTATGAGTGACCTGGGTACGGTAGAGGAGGCGCATCGCAGATTCAAACCCTGGTTCTACCGGAGTCGCAGGCTAGTTCGAGGCTTGAATGCAGCGGACGCCGCCAGAATTCTCGCCAGATATGAATACCTGGAACCTGAAACAAGGCCCCTACTCGCGAGAGGAGCCCTCAGAGGAGCGGCAATCCTGTTTGATGGCCAGCCCTGTTCAAAGAACATAGAGCAAATTGAGTTTGAATACGGAGAAGAATCCACGCGTGCAGCCCTGGAGACGAGGGCTGCTGAATACATAGGCAACTCTGGAGAGTTTTCCGGAAGGTTCCAGATGGAAGAGGGCGAGAGTTGGTTATGCGCTCTTCACAAGACTCTTTGACGGTACAGATGGCGCAGCAAAGTGTACCAAGTTCCCTTGATCAAACTTCGCAACCCGGAGTCGCTCTCCGGTGGAATCTAAGGCAACCTAACGGTCTTCATGCGAAGGGATACGAGCGCAGCCGGCTGACAACTAAGTCGAGGACGCTCATGAAGTGGCTACATCCCTAAAGGGATCGACACATGGTCGACTACCATCAGCACACAGACAGCTTTCCCGAAGGATGGAATCGTGTGCGCAGAATTGGGAAAGGAGGACAAGCCACAGCCATCCACATCAGGCATGAGGATGGCCGCGATGGAGTCTTCCGGCGGTTGAACCGCTCGATGTCGGCAGTCGACAGGCAACGATTTCACCGGGAGTTGGGAATCCTATCCCAAAAGGTAGTACATCAAGGCGTCATAACCCTATGGGATTGGAGTTCTGCGGAGGAACACCTCTGGTATATTTGCGAATTGGGAGAACCATTCAGACAGTGGTGGGTAAACTGTAAGGAAACGCTGAAAGACGATCCAGAGGCCATAGTGGACAGAGCAGTCCAAGTGGTTCGACAAATCGCTCTCGCACTAGCGGAGTGCCATGCCAACGGTATAGTCCACCGTGATCTCAAACCCCAAAATCTTGTCATGAAAAAGGGTGTACCGGATCCGTGGCCGATTCTCATCGACTTCGGAGTAGCCCACGACGAAAACGGGGAACGCCTGACTGCCACAAACGACGCAGTTGAGAATGCCCGCTTCAGTCCCGACGTTATGCGCCGCAGAATGGACGACGTGCCGCCTTGGCTGGATGTATTTGACCTTGGGCAAGTCTTGATCTGGATGCTGGATGAGGAAGCACCAAAGGCACACTGGCAGCGTCCGATATCATGGAACCACGCGGTTTACGATCCAGCAATTCCACAGGCCAAAGAGCAGTCCATCAGGGCGTTTACCGCGTCGTGCTCCTATCAAACGTCAGGACCCGCCAACGGACAGGAAATGCTGCATCTCCTAGACACACTGTTCCCTCCAGAGGTGCCACTGCAAGGCGTGGGATTAGATGCCAGTGGCATCGTGGAGGCGAAGAGACGCGGCGAAGCTAAGAAGCTACTGATCGAAGCAGCACTAAACGAAGAGGTGCAGTCGAGTGCACCGTTGGCAGAAAGAATATACCGGCAACTGCGTGAAACCGCTCTCGACGTCTTGAATCAGGTTTCCTTGCATGACCCCACCGCCCGGGTAGTATTCGACAATGCGTTCCACCATCAGGTGATCGGGGCCGCGGACCTTGTGCAGGTGGGCGTGGGCCCATCCAACAGAAACATTCAACTCCGTGTCAAGGTCAAGATAGTGCCGCAGAACGAAACGCCCGCGTCCAACGAACACAATCGGCACCTATTGGCGAAAGCATATGGCCGACGATGCCATTTGTTTCACCTTCGCACTGGAGGGCGGCGTGCCTCAGGCTGGTGACATCAGGTATTACGATTGTCGCTGGATCACTATCCGCCGAGACGGAGCCATGTACATGCACCCATTAGGAGGTGACCTCGGAACCAACTATTCCGACAATGATCTCGGTGGGTCGGCGGAAGGTCCCGGCACGGTCTGCTCGATGCAAGACGTCCGTGAGTACATGACATCGGTGTTCACGAATCCCTTCTTTTGGGAATTCGTAGCTGCTGCATGACGGGCTATATAAAGCGTCGCGACGAAGATCGTTAGGAAACCAGGCACTATCGGACCTCTCCGTCGGGCCTCGTGTTTCGTAATTCTCTGCTCGCCTCGTTGGGCGTCGAAGCCTCATGCGGAAACACACAAGGCAAGACAGATGCATTGCTGCTCTGCCGACGCCGGTCTCCGCACCATCACCGCCCGCTTCCAACGCTAGGAGTTCACCACGCTTGACGAAATCAAGAACCCCTGTAACCGAATTTAAGCTAACATCTTAGATAGCAATCGGAGACCCTGCCAATATGGAGTGGATTACTTCAATTCACCAGTGCAGTATGGTGTTCAGGTTGCGAAGGGGAGTTCATCGGGCCGCACAGATTGGCCTGTTGGCCATTCTGGTTACTATATTCTTGGCAGCATGCGACGATGAACCTCAGCCTGAAAGCCCGACGCTCCCTGACCAAGCTCTTGAGCCTACGGCGCCTCCCATTATTTACCCCGGAACCAACGATGACCCCCGTGCCGACTCCGGATCCTACGGCGACCCCTGCGCCAACACCCGTTCCTACGGCCACACCCTCACCTTCAGTGACATCAACAGCCACGGCAACACACACGCCATCGCCTGCTCCGACAGCATGGCTACCTACACCCTCACGTCGACTCCGACAGCTACACACACGCCCTCACCGACGGCGACGCCCACTCTGACCGCTACTCCGACTCCTACGGCCACCCACACACCTCATCAGAAGATCGCCGGATCCGAGCGTTTCATCGCTCAAGTTCAGGAAGCACTCCAGCTTCTTGCTGAACTGTCAATGGCGGTTTGATGTAGGGCCACGGGGCGGAGCAATTATCGAAATAGTGGAAGGGATGATCGAAGCGAGGATTCGGACTGAACTTGAGGGGATTGCATCCTAGGCTATGAACGGTTTGAACTCGCTATAAATCACATTCTGTTGTTCACGTAACTATTTCTGCGCTGGATTAAGTTGCTTGTCTTAGTTGGCATCAGTTGGTTGCAGGATATCCTGGTGTCCCTGTGCTACCCATTGTTGTACGTAGCCCGAATCGGGCCCTGACTCGTACATGTTCGTAGTACCCTGGGCATGAATTGACTAGCCTTGAACGGGGAACTCTTCAAGGGGATTGCCCACGAATGCAGCTTGGATGCTCTTAGGATCCAATTCTCCGCCTGCCAAGCTCTCCGCGATAGCCATGCGGAAACTCTCACTGTCCGTCTCTGCGGCTTCGGCCCTAAGTGCCCGTATAGTTCGCATCGCCCTCTGCCCTAGTTCACTTATATCTGACAGGCTAACTACAGAAAGACCTTTTGCGCTGGGCAGGGCATCCCTTGCTACTGTTGTCCGGTCAGAAACAATGACAGCCGAAATTGGCATAGCGCCTGACCCTTGAATCTGGCTTTCGAACCACCTGACATGCCCTTGAGCCTCTCTCGCTGTGCTCAAGGAAATCGGGCCAGCTGAATTCTCATTGCTCTTGGCTTCAAACACTAGCGTGGCAGAATCTGAGAATGACCATATGCCATCGGGCACTTCCGTGCCCTTTGGACGCCTGACATCAATGCCGAGCCAATAGCCGAGCTGTTCTAGTCCTTGCTCGAATGGATTTGCCTCAGTGCAGTTCAAGTTTTCGAGCAAAGATCTAGCTTCATCTTCGAACCTTGCACCAGCGACTCCGACTTCTTGAAGTCTCCTCTCTATCGTTTCTGCGGCAATAAGCAATTGCGTGTCATCTACTGGCGATTCTGAAACTTCAATTCCGACGAGGCGGAAAGCCTCCCTAAACCAAGTAGATCTAGGCGAAGCCGCACAAGCTCGACCAAAAAGCTCGTGGGCCACAGTGTTCAGGTGCTCGGAATTGTCCCTAGTAGCAGAAAGAGCGGCCGAACTCCCTGCAAGGTAGTACCACCACGCCCGATATGTTGCGAGAGGGGCGCCGCCCAATTGGTCAGCACAAGAACGAGCCCTTTGAAGCGCTCGCTGATAGTCGCCAACCCACATGGCTTCAACATACTCTATCTCGTCTTGAACAATTGCCATCAGGTCCTGAGCCACTTTGTCTTCTATTTGAGGATAGGAATCTCGCTCCTCGCGAATCCACTCGTCGACCCCCTCCCATCCGGGGTCCTTACGCAGGAATGCGCGAGCTACTTCGAGAAACTTGTCCGGCCACTCAATTTGAGAAGCGTCAAGTCCGTATTGAATCTCAGCTTGAAGTTCTGGATGGAACCCCGATCTGTTCTCGCTCTTAATGCAGAAGTCCAACACTCTTGGTCCCGACATAATCACTAATGCGTGATCAGTTGGATTGCGAGTGCATCGTCCCAATGCTTGTGTCAATCGAGTTCTGATGCGGTCTCGAAGCAGAGCGTGAATGCCCAGCCGGTTCAACAAGAAGGCTTCTTGGGCGTTGGTGGCGCCAGGGAGACCACAGATCCACTCGAGATGGCAGGCTTCCCCTGGCAAGTCCAAACCGTCATATCGATTATGTAGAACCAAGGCCGCGTGCTCCTTGTTCAGAAAGGGCTCTAGAGAGCTCTCGATGTCCTTTGCGAACAGTATCGCGGGGCTGGGAGTTAGTTCCTTGAGTTCACGGGTAACTTCCTCAGCCGTGTATCTGTTCGGTGTCAGAATCAACGAACGACCGGTGTCACCCGCTAAGGTCACCGCAGTTTTCGTGGCAGTTTCGAAAGGTAGACTGCGTTCCGGAAACAAGACGAAGCGCCGACCGGTTCCTTCTCTGTCCCAGCCTTCCGGTGCAGGTAGCCTTTCGATCTTCCTGACTCCAGTGATTCGTTCCAATTCCCCACCTTCCCCTAGAGTCGCAGACATATAGATCCTCTGCGCCGAATTGGAGAATGGTGGATGGTCAAATGAAGGCGGTGCTATAGGTCTGATTGATATCGAGGGCCAAGTGACATACACGTGGCACGCATCGAGATGGTTGCGTATCTTGCTCCAAGAGTAGCGAAGATCAGAATCTCCAAGGCTTGAATCAAGAAAGTCCCGGAATTCGGAAACTCGCCTATGAACTACAGGAGAGGGTATCTTGCCGCATTCGACTCGTGCCTGCGGGGTTGTATGGTCTCTGTAGTTCCACATCTGAGGCCCTGGTATCACGTCCTTAAAGAAGTCGAGAATGTCGAAGTAGAGGTCGGACTCATCGTCTCGATTGACGTCCACGTTCCACAGGGAAGCGATAAAGTCCCCACTTGCATGAGCGTCGTCGAGAATCAACAGATTCGGCGAGTTAACCCTTGGATTAGTGTTGAAGATTGCTGAATACGTCGTTACAGCGATGGCGGAAGAGTCCTCGAAAGCATTAAAGTCGTTGGGATCGTAAGAGGCTTGCGGACCGACTAAAACCCTTACGTCTATTGAGTACTCGTTGGCCAGCGTTCCGACTTGGTGGGCAAGTTGTCGATTCGGACATAAGTACGCAACACGATACTCCTTGGTCAGCCTTGCGAACTCTCCAATCAGTAATCCAATCAACGTCTTTCCAGTCCCTGTAGGCAACTCTAAGGCTAGGTCTGGAACATCGGAATAGATGGATTGCCAACTCCTCAAGACGTCAGCTTGATGGGACCAGAGATGCTGGACGAGGGGGGAGCGCCTGCTCAGGCTCCTGAAAAGGGACTCCGGATCACCGGGCTTGGCTCCTCGTCGCTTTGGGATGCGAAAGGCAAACGGTTCAGATTGGCTCATACTGCAGCAGACTCCTCAGGCAGTCGTTTGGAATAAAGCGAAAGCGACAGTGGAACTTCAAGTTCCTTTCATCTACTTCACGTTGGCATACACCATGCTACCACCGTGGGAACTGACCGAGTGCGCCAAGAGCGAGTGGATCCAACTATTCGCACAGATGAGTTATCAAAAGTTCTTTGAAGCCTACGCTTCTGGCCGCAATCTCTTGACCTTAGGGGTCGCAGGACAAAGGCAGATAGCTGTCATTCGCCAGGACCTATAGGCCAGTGGTCGCCATGATCATTGAGCCACCCTGTCGACCGGTATGCGGACTCTAATCACCGCGCTGCCTGTGGGCGTCAATTAGAAGCTGCGAACAGTTCGGTAACATTCTCCGGTGAGGCAACAGGCGCCGAAATGGTTGACGTGGATCAGGCGTCCCTCACGCCGGCCAACGGTCATGGCGCCTACGACGGAAGTATGTAGTCGGCCCAGTCCTGCATCAGCTTCCGCCTCCTGGCAAAGAGGTCCGAACGCGCATAGGACCTCTCCACCTCGTTCCCCAAGCCGTGCGCAAGCGCCGCCTCAGCAACCGCCCACGGAGCATCAGTCTCCTCCAGCGTCCACGTCCTGAAGGACGTCCTGAAACCGTGCACCGTCGCCCTTTCGGAAAGACCTATCGTCCGCAGGGCCACCATCAACGTCCAGTCCGAGAGCGGCCTTCCCGCCCTCGAAACCGACGGGAACAGCAGGTCCGACGAAGTCTGCAGCCCCTTCGCCTCTTCGATCACCCCCATCGCCTGCCTGCTGAGCGGCACCCTGTGCAACTGTCTCGTCTTCATCCTCTCCGTAGGAATCGTCCAACTGCCAGCGTCGAGATCAACCTCATCCCACACCGCGCCCCGAGCCTCGCCGCTCCTGGCAGCCGTCAGCACGATGAACCGGAAGCACAGCCTGGCGGACAAAGACGCCTCCGACCCATGCACTTTCCGCAACGCCTCCGGCACCTCCCCGTGCGGCAAGGAGCGCAGGTGATTCTTAACCTTCGGCATGGGCGGCAACGCACCGTTAAGATCCTCACCGGCAGGGTTGTGCTCCATGTGCTCGTGCGACATGGCCCATCTGAAGATAGTGCTCATGCGCTGCCTCAGACGCTTCGCCAGGGACGGAGACCCGGTCCAGATAGGCGTCAACACTTTCAGCACGTCCTGTCGGCCGATGAGGTCGACCCGAACGTCCCCAAGGGCAGGCATGGCGTGTAGCTCCAGCATCTGTCCCCAGTTGGATGCGTACTTGTCACTACTCCACCTGGGCCTGTTCAGCTCCAGCACCGCATGGGCCGCCTCGCTGAAGGTCGGTATCGTCGACTTTCTCCTGTCCGCGAAAGGGCTCCTGCCTTGTCCGATCGCCGACCGGAGTTCTCTAGCCTTCTCCCGGGCCTGTGCGAGACTCGTGTCGGGATATCTGCCAAGGCCCAGGTCGCGGCGCTTGCCGTCCGCCACGATCCTGAGCACCCAAGACTTGGAGCCGCTGGGGCGGACCACGAGGTAGAGGCCGCCGCCATCCCCGAATCGCCCCGGCTTGCGGAGCGAACTGACCTTGATTGCCGAGAGATTGCCCATATTCGTCCACCGGTTCGTACTGACAGTGATACCACGTATGGTACCACGCCATGTGTGCGGTGTCCTGCGTCCTGGTGGGGCATGTTGAGACTTACTGAGACATCTAGCAAGTATGACTACAGGGTCTATTGAGACTCAGTGCGGCGTTGTGTGGCTTGCTGAGGGCCTACAAGGGCCTCCCTTGTGGGTGCCCTCAGCCGTCCCCCGTTGGCCGTCCAGGCGGGCGCCTTAGAGACCCCGCCCAAGTGGCCGGTCTTGTCCGCATTTGGCCGCTTCTGGAAAGCCTGCCTTCGCTCATCAGGTATAAGTTGGCCGCCTTTGGCAGAATTTCACGGCCAGAGGAAACCCTCCGCAGGTTCTCATGGGTCCAGACCCTGTTCTGAGCACGTCGAAAGGAGCCTGCCCCGTACCGGGTCCGGCGGCAATGCCCTGGCCCTACACCTGTATCGAAAAGTAATCAATTGAGCCTGTCTCAAAAGTCTGATCTGGCAACAGGTATGTCTTCCGATGTACCTTTGATGCGACATTAGTTAGGGAGATTCTGAGATGCCGCTTCGACCGATGAACAGAGAGCAGATGTGGATGTTGCCGCCAAGGCTTGACGAGCTGTTGCCGTTGGATCATCCTGCGCGATTCGTGGCCGAGTTCGTCGACGTTTTGGACAGGGGTGCGTGGGCGGAGCTTGGCGTGGCGATAGAGAGTGATTCACTGGGAGCGCCAGCCTACCACCCCCGTGCACTGTTGAGTGTGTGGCTGTACGGCTTCATGACCGGGGTGCGCTCGTGCCGGAAGCTGGAGGCGGCCTGCCGGGACCAGATACCATACCTGTGGCTGACCGGGTGGCAGCATCCGGACCACAACACCCTGTGGAGGTTCTACAAAGGGCATCGGCAAGCCATGAGGAAGCTGTTCGAGCAGACGGTGCGCACGGCGGTGGCCATGAAGCTGGTGGACCTGGCGGTCCAGGCGGTGGATGGTACAAAGGTGGCCGCCAACGCCTCAGTGAACAGAAGCTACGATGCCGAGGGACTGAGTGGGCTGCTGGGTCGGTTGGACAAGGCGATAGACGACCTTGAGGCTCAGAACGAAGCAGGAGGAGACGCTGCCGTTGCCCATCTGCCTGGTGAGTTGGCCGACAAGGAGGTCTTGAGAGAGAAGGTGAGGCAGGCGATGGCCGACCTTGGGAGTCAGAAGCGCCATAAGCGTATCAATCTGACCGACATGGACGCCCGGCTTATGAAGGGCAGGCAGGGCATCGTGGCTGGCTACAACGCCCAGGCTATGGTCTCGCCCACGGACACGAAAGAGGGAGCGTCCGGCATGTTGGTCACCGCTGTGGACGTGGTGGAGCAGGCCAACGACAATGCCCTGCTGGCGCCGATGGTTGAGCAGGCCGAAGAGACGACGGGGACGAGGGCGCCGATGACGTTGGCTGACGCCGGATATTTCGCCGCGAGTCACCTGGCAGAGTGCGACCGTCGAGGTCAGCAGGTGGTGGTGTCAGAGGCAAGACAACGGTTCCTCAAAGACCCGTATCACAAGGACAGATTCACCTATGACGGGCACAGCGACAGCTTTACGTGTCCACAGGGGCAGACGCTCGAGTTCGTCCGGATACAGCATGCGAACAGAGTCCCGTTGCGCCTGTACCGGGCTTCCGGGGCCGTTTGTCAGGCATGCCCAGTCTTCAGGGTCTGTACCAAGGCCAAGGAGATTGGGCGAAGTCTGGCCATAGGGCCGCACGACGCAGTGCTACGTCGCCATCGCGCCTGGATGTCCACCGCAGCAGCCAAAGAGGCTTACGGGCTGAGAAAGCAGCTGGTCGAGCCGGTCTTCGGAATCATCAAGGAGCAACAGGGAGCACGGAGATTCCTGCTGCGTGGCCTCGCCAACGTGGCGGCCGAGTGGACCGTATTGGCCACCGCTTTCAACCTGCGCACCCTGTGGCGGGCCTGGCGCTCCCGCTCCTTCATCCAGCTACCCCACGGGCCGAATCTCCATCCCACTTCCTGATCCCAACTGGGCCGGCAATCACCCTTCGCCAATCCATCGCCACCTTCAACTCTCCCGGCAAGGGTTGTTCAATAAATCCCACCGGCTTAATCCAACTGCTCCTACCTCCCACCCTCTACATCACTTTTGGGACAGGCTCAATTCGGTTCATTCTGAACTAATTTTGTCACTTTCAGCCTTTGAAACTGTCACATTCCGTAACTCGCTATGGAGACTCCCAGCTACGGGACGTTACGAAATGTTACGGAATGTGACAGTTTCAAAGGCTCGTCAGCATCGGGGCGCCTAGAGGGCCGTCGCCATTCACATCCGTCGCGCACCTGACGGTTGGCCCCTCTGAGCCGCGTTTCATTGCGTGGAATCTGGGGCCGCTGCTAACATGCAGGCCCGTCGAAACGCCAGCCATACACCAGTGAGAATCACAGAGATTTGGTTCTGAGCGACCGCACCATCAAAGAGGAATTAGACGAAGGCAGGATTGTGATCGACCCTCTCGGTGAGGGATGTATCCAGCCCGCAAGCGTTGACATTCGCCTCGACCGCAAGTTCCTCGTGTTCCGCAACACCAGCAGAACGCACATCGACGTTAAGCACCCTGCCGAAGACATCACCGACGAGGTGATAATCCCCGACGGCGTGCCCTTCATGCTGCACCCGGGCCAGTTCGCGCTCGGCAGCACGCTCGAGAGCGTCACAATCCCCGCCGACGTCGTGGCGCGTATCGAGGGCAAGAGTTCGCTCGCACGGTACGGCCTTCTGATCCACTCGACCGCCGGATTCATCGACCCTGGCTGGAGCGGACGGCTGACGCTTGAGTTCAGCAACGTCGGCATCCTGGGCGTGACGCTGTACTACGGCATGAAGATTGGCCACATCTCGTTCTCCCGCCTCTCTACCCCCGCCGACAGGCCTTACGGCGACAAGTCGCTGGGAAGCAAGTACCGGGGAGACCAGGGACCTGTGGCAAGCAAGTACTACGCCAACTACCAGCTTCAGATGGACGACCCCGGAAGGCCGGCCGGCGCCGGCTGAAACACCAACCATGACCGCCCATATGGCCCGCGCGCTTGAACTCGCCCGGCGCGCGCTGGGCAGCGTCAGTCCCAACCCCTCAGTGGGCGCCGTCGTGGTGAAGGATGGCCGAATTGTCGGCGAGGGACACACGAGCCCCCCAGGAGGCGACCACGCCGAGGTCGCCGCGCTCAAGCAGGCCGGAAGACTTGCCAATGGCGCGGCCCTGTACTCGACTCTGGAGCCGCACCAGTTCCATGGCCGTACGCCCCCATGCACGGACGCGATCGCGAGAGCGAGAATTGCACACGTTCACTACGCCGTCGACGACCCGAACCCCAGGGTCTCGGGACAGGGAGCGGAGGCCCTGAGAGGCGCCGGAATCGCCGTCAACTCCGGAGAGATGCGGGCCGAGGCCTTCGAAGTGATCGAAGCTTACGCCAAGCACGTTACGCAGGGCCGGCCGTTCGTCGTAGCCAAGTACGCCATGAGCGCCGACGGCAAGATCGCGGCGCGCTCCGGTGACGCGCGATGGGTGACCGGGGCCGAGGCGCGTTCGCACGTTCATGCGCTTCGCGCTCAGTGCGACGCGATCATGGTGGGCATCGGTACGGTGCTTGCTGACGATCCTCGCCTGACCGCCCGCGATGCCCACGGCCGGCCCTTGGACCGGCAGCCGCTGCGCGTGGTGGTCGACTCCGCGGGCAGGACACCGGAAGGCGCGACCATGCTGCTCGAACTGGGCCATACGGTCGTGGCGTGTGCTTCGCCCGCCGACGGCGCCGCGCAGCGTCTGGCCGCCGCTAGCGCAGAGGTGCTCAGCATGCCGGGACCTGGCGGCAGAGTGGACCTGGATGCGCTGCTTGCGATGCTGGGCGAACGCAGCGTGACATCGGTGTTGGTGGAGGGCGGCGGGACTCTCTTGGGGTCCCTGTTCGATCTCGGACTTGTGGACAAGGTGATGGCGTACGTGTCGCCCAAAATCATCGGCGGCGACTCTGCGCCCGGTCCCGTAGGCGGAAGCGGCGCCGCCAGGATGGCAGATGCCCTGTCCTTGGGACGCGCTCGGTGGCAGCCCGTAGGAGACGATATGTTGCTAGTAGGTTACTGCCAATGACGGCCGAGTAGCATCGAGGCAAATGCGTCCCGCCTGCTCATGGAGGAGTACGATGAAAACGTGCGGCAAGGACGGATAGCACAGGAGCGCGTATGTTCACCGGAATAGTCGAAGAGGTCGGGAGAGTGGAGGCGGTGGATGACGGCGAGTTGACTATTGCCGCCGCCGAGGTGCTGCAAGAACTCGCGGTCAGCGACAGCATCTGCGTCAACGGCGTCTGCCTCACCGTAACTGAGACCTCAGCCCGCGCCTTCTCCCTTGACGTGGTGCCGGAAACGCTCCGGCGGTCGAATCTCGGCGCTCTGACTCCTGGAGACGGCGTCAACCTGGAGCGCTCTCTAACTCCAAACGGCCGCATGGGCGGGCACATCGTGCAGGGCCACGTAGACGGGACCGCGTCCGTGACCTCCATCGAGCCGGATGGCGAGGCGATCATTATGCACTTCTCGGCGCATCCGGGTGTCATGCGCTATGTCGTCGAGAAAGGGTTCATCTGCGTGGACGGTACGAGTCTCACGATTGTAGACTGTGGCGACACGTCGTTTTCGATAACGCTGATTCCGTACACTAGGGAGAACACGATTTTTGGCAGCCGTCGTCCCGGCGACAAGGTCAATATCGAGGTGGATATCCTGGCGAAGTACGTAGAGCGGCTTTTGGCCGCGCGAGACGCTGGCTAACGCTCTGACGAGTCGCCGAAGCACCAGAGGAGCCGTCTAATGCCGCTATCTTCAGTTGAAGAGGCCGTAGCCGCGATACAGGCGGGAAGGCTTGTCATCATAGTGGACGACGAGGACCGCGAGAATGAGGGCGACCTTGCGGTCGCCGCGGAGATGGCTACCCCCGAAATCGTGAACTTCATGGCCAAGCACGGCCGGGGAATGATTTGCGCGCCGATGATGGCCGAACGGCTGGAAGCGCTGCGCATACCAATGATGGTGCATGACAACACTGCCCGGCTCGGCACTGCGTTTACCGTGACTGTGGACGCACTGGAGGGAACGACTACAGGTATTTCAGCCCACGACCGTGCGAAGACGATCGAGGTGCTTATCGACCCCAACGCAGAACCCGAGGACCTCGCCAGGCCCGGCCACGTGTTTCCCCTCCGCTACATGAACGGAGGCACGCTGGTGAGGGCTGGACAGACCGAGGCTTCAGTTGACCTCACAGTCCTAGCGGGCTCGTATCCCGCTGCAGTGATCTGCGAGGTGATGGCCGATGACGGCACCATGGCGCGCTTGCCTGAACTCGAACGCCTTTCGGATGCCCACGGCATACCAATAGTGTCCGTTGCGGACATTATCTCGTACCGCCTCGAACACGAGCGGCTCATAGACCGCGTCGCCGAGGCCCGGCTTCCCACAGAGTTCTGCGAAGGCACTGCCGTCTCCTACAGCAGCATGGTGGACAAGAACGAGCACGTCGCGTTCATGGTTGGTGACGTTTCACCCGACGTGCCCACCCTCGTGCGGGTGCACAGCGAGTGCTTGACCGGCGACGTTTTCGGCAGCCTGCGATGCGACTGCGGAGAGCAGGCCGCACTCGCGCTGGAGGCCATCGGCAGGGAGGGCAGGGGCGTGTTCCTGTACATGAGGCAGGAGGGTAGGGGCATAGGCATTCACAACAAGCTGAAGGCGTACCACGTGCAGGACGATCTCGGCCTGGACACTGTCGATGCGAACGTCCACCTCGGATTCGCCCCGGACGTACGGCACTTCGGTATAGGCGCGCAAATCCTGTCCGACCTTGGTGTCGGCAAGATGCGGCTTCTAACCAACAACCCCCGCAAGGTAGTCGGCCTGGACGCGTTCGGGCTGGATATCGTCGAGCGCGTGCCTATTCAGGCCAGGGTTAACTCGGAGAACATACGCTACCTGCAGACCAAGCGGGACAGACTCGGCCACCTACTTGATGTGACGGGGTCGGCGTCCGGCGCTCCCGAACCGGATGAGAAAACTGATGCCTCCGACAGAGCCGCGGATGGCAGGGCATGACGACCGAGTTGCATGGTGACCTGAACGGGGGCGGCCTGAGGATGGCGATCGTCGCCGCCAGGTTTAATGAGTTCATTACCGCCCGCCTGCTTGCGGGTGCAAAAGAGGGCCTGTTGAGGCACGGCGTTTCGGAAAACGAAGTTACGGTGGCCCACGTGCCGGGCAGCTTCGAACTTCCGCTTACGGCGCGCCGCCTGGCGAGCACCGGCCGGTTCGACGCGGTGATCGCGATTGGAGCCGTCATCAAAGGCGAGACCGACCACTACGACTATGTAGCCGGCGAGGTCTCGAAGGGCATCGCGTCCGTGTCAGCGGAAACCGGTATTCCGGTCATCTTCGCGGTTCTCACAACACACACAGTCGAACAGGCGATCAATCGCTCAGGCGGAAAGAACGGCAATTCTGGCTACACCGCCGCCATCGCAGCCATCGAGATGGCCAACCTCCTCCGCAGCATCGAAGCTCTATCGTAGCGCCATCACCGTTCGGGAGGGCTCCGCGCCTTGAAGCGACCCCTTTGGAATTGCTAGAATCGGCGCATACTGGGGATTCGTCTAGAGGTAGGACGACAGACTCTGGATCTGTAAGCCTAGGTTCGAATCCTAGATCCCCAGCCAGGCCGTGGCGCGTTCGTCTAGTGGCCAAGGACACCGCCCTCTCAAGGCGGAGATCACGGGTTCGAATCCCGTACGCGCTACTTTTCCACGTTCGCAACCACCCCCGGCGCATGCCTCATTATGTCAATGAGCCATAGCGGACATCAGGCGATGTCATGGCATTCCACTCGAGAATCGGCACGAAATAGGTGCGGAATGTCCGTACACTGCAAGGGGCAAGCCTTCGTCAGCTTAAGTGCAAGCGCTCCGCAATCTTGGACACTAAGATTACGGCCTTGGGCTACATTTTGAGGTACGACCCACTGGTTCGATGGCCTAGATATCAAGAGCAGCTGTCCATGAACGACAAAGATCCATCAGTTTGGGAAGGTATCCCTCAGCAGGCCTTGCCATGACATTAGAGACGGCAACAGCAGAGAGCAGGAATCCTTTCATGGAGATGCAGAAGTCCGCTGTTCCTACGATGGATGAAGCGACTCGTGCGGCTTTTGAGCTGAATCGGCCTTGATGGAAGAGCGTCAAGCACGGCCTCAATTGGATTCAATTGATGGAACGTCACGCCTTGCCTTCTCTGAGGCTTACAAGGATCGACCGGATCGGCCGGATGGATGTCTTGGACGTGTTGGCTCCCATCTGGACATGAAAGCCGGAGACGGCAAGGAATCAGGCAACGCCTGCGGATAATCTTCGCTTGGGCGCTTGCCCGAAATCTTGTCGATCTCAACCCGGCGGGTGAGGTCATTGACGGCGCTCTTCCACCACTGCCTTGCGTCCGAGTGGGCGACGCTCTACGAATGGTGGATGAGTTTCCTGCGTCGTTGTCGGTAGAGCTGTGTTTTTGGTTCCTAGTGCTCACGGCAGCAAGGAGCGGAGAGGCCAGAGGTGCCGTGTGGGACGAGGTTGCCCTGGAGGGCGGGACGTGGGCCATACCAGCGGCAAGGATGAAGGGAGGCCAGCTGCACCGTGTGCCGCTGAGTAGCCAGGCGATAGAGGTACTCAGAGACGCCCGTGTCCTGCGGGACGAGTCCGGTCTGGTATTTCCCTCACCCACAATGGCTCGCCGGCCTAGCCTGGTCGCGACTGCGTTGTTCGTGCTGCCGATCATCAGTGTGCTGGTCATGTGGCGAGTGTCCCAGTAGGACCTGATTGCATTTCGGCAATTTCCACACGTGGGCATGTCCAGTACGGGACGAAGCCCAGGTCAGGACGTGAAGGTCCTTACCAGTCACTCCGGCTTCCGCAACGCGAGATCTTACTGGGTCGGGGCGTCCACGACCAGATCGGTGGTTATGATGGCAAAGATCCCCCCTGCATCGCGTACCGGTACAGATCGAGTGATCATCCAGACCTCACCGCCGCCCGCGTCAAAGTAGGGGTCTGTCCATACGCTCGTGTTCTCAGCGAGGGGAGCCGCGAACCAGTCCTGCGCTTCGATGCTATAGGAGGGCGTGGCAAGGTCAAGGCTGGCGTAGCCGTTGGCCGTGCGATAGACGTAAGGGCTGGTGATAACGTCACCGGAACTGTCCAGCAGCGCGGCCGCACTGCCAAAGAATGACTGGTGGGCCTCCAGGTAGGTCTGTAGGCGTTCCGTGTACGCAACCGCATCAGCCGGTCGATTCTTGAGCAAGTCTGCCGCCAAAGTATCGAGAGCAGTGACCACCGCGTCCCTTTGAGCCTTTTCGCTGGAATCGCTCTCGCTACAGCCCAGAGTAGTCACCAGGGCGAGCACCGTGAGAAGCAGGACTATCGTAGCGCGGTAAAGGTGGCCCTGGTGTTCACCGTCGTCTCTACGTCCTGGGCCTGTTGACCGTCCCATGCCGGAAATCCACAACGGCCACTTGAAAGTCCTCATAGTGAAGCGTCTCCATGGAAGTGACTACCACCACATGTTATCTGATGCCAAGCGCCCTTCAGAAGGGAGAGTGGATTGCCAGGAGCAGTCTGGTTCGTTCGTGAGAAAGGTACAACGTTGTCAGACACAAGGAGGTGAGAGAGGATGCCTGCGTCCCGAAAGGCCATAACCTGTTCCATGCCTTCGATTATGGCCGAGCACGTTCGGCAGGCGGCGAAATAGGAAGGCCGCACAATGAGCGATCTCCTACGCGACGCCAATCGCCTGTACATGGAGGAGGGGATTGGTACGGCTTTGCTTCGCCCCGTAGTGTTGTTGCTCAGCGATTAAGTCCTCGCTAACTGTCAAGCGAAAATGTCCGCATGAAGGAGCATGTGACATTGACACAGAAAGAGCAGACGAGGCTTCAGGTTCTCAACAGTTTGGTGGCGGACCATATGACCACGGAGCAGGCAGCCACGTTGATGGGAGTGAGCGCGCGCCACACCAGGCGTATTCTGGCGGCTTACAGAAGGGACGGCGCAGCCGCACTCGCTCACGGCAATCGAGGTCGCAGACCGGCCAACGCTACACCGGACCCGTTGGCGACCGACGTGGTGGTCTTGGCGCGGACCCGATACGCGGGAGTCAACCACACGCATTTGAGCGAACTGCTGAGGGAGCGAGAGGGCATAGACATCGGACGTAACACATTGCGCAAGATACTGACCGACGCCGGTGTGAGCAGCCCCCGCCGTCGAAGGCCGCCGAAGCATCGTGTTCGACGGCAGCGGATGGCCCGCGAGGGGATGCTGATACAGATCGACGGCAGCTACCACAGATGGCTGGGAGAAGATGGCCCCCAGTTCACGTTGCTGCTGGCGGTCGACGACGCTACCGGCTGTGTCGTCAACGCCCTGTTCTGCGAGTTGGAGAACACCCGCAGCTACTTACTGCTGATGCGGATTCTGATACGGAGCTACGGCATACCTCTCGCACTCTATTCAGACCGCCATGGCGTCTTCAAGCACACGCCGCCGTCAGAGACCGCCTCCGCCCCCACCCAGTTCTCTCGCGCGATGGGTGAGATCGGCGTACAGCTGATATTCGCACGGTCGCCGCAGGCCAAAGGCCGAGTGGAACGCGCCGCGGGCACACTTCAGGACAGGTTGGTCACGGAGCTGAGGCTCGCAGGCTCGACCACCATCGATGACGCCAACCGCGTGCTCAACGACTTCCTTCCCCGCTTCAATGAACGTTTTGGTGTGCCGTCGCAACACGCAGACACCGCGTATCGGGTCCTGGATCCGGGGACGTGCCTGGACACAGTCCTATGCCTGAAGTACAGGCGCCGGGTTGGCCGGGACAACACTGTGAAGTACCGCTGGCGCACCCTGCAGTTGCTTCCCGATCAGGCTCGACCGAGCTTTGCCGGGTCGGCGGTGGAAGTGCTCGAAGCACTGGACGGCCGGCTGTCAGTGCAACACGAAGGGCGTATCGTCGCCTCCCAGGAAGCGCCTCCGCGACCAGGTATCCTGCGCAGCTTCGGCACGCGGACCGTACACACGACCGGTCCCAGCCGCTACACCAACGGTGTCATCAGGAGGCCGGAGGACGAAGTGGAGTCAATGGGCACAATGCTCGAAGCGGACAGACTCCGCGACGATGCCGACCGCAACGGCGCCGCAAGAGTTCGCAGGACTGTGACTCCGCGACCCAGAAAGCCCACCCCACTACAGACGGCGAGATGGAAGGCGGTGCAGAAGGCGAAACGCAAGGGCCTGTCCATCCGTGGGATCGCCCGGGAAGTGGGCATCCACCGGGACACTGCAAGGAAGTACATGAATGCCGAAACCCCACCCATGGCGCGCTCGCGCAACGTCGGAAGTACCGTAATCAGCTAGCATGGCAATCTACTCAGAGGACATTTTCCCTTGGCACTTAGGCGGACATAATCGCTGAGCGTCGACACCCCGTAGCATACGATTGCACCGCTCTTGACAGTCTTGCTGCCCTGCATCCTTCAAGGTGCCAGACTTCTGGAAGGGTCAAACGAATCCTACTTGGCAGAGTGGAGTTTCATACCTGGTTCCACTAGGAGTCAGGTGTTCGGTGGATTAACGAACCTGCTGGTGGCTCCGCGAACTCCACACTCGAAGCGCACATGGGCGTCAAGCGGAGGATTGTTAACAGTGGCCATTTAAATGCTTTCATGAAAGAATCTTGTTTCCGCCATTACTACTGAAGAGTGGATCCAAATTCGGTTGTGCAATAACGGAAACCCTCGCCAGGTGGGTACGTATGCCTAGGGCGATGCACTCTCTGCATGCACGCATCCATTCCAGTAGAACGTTGCTTCTGCCGGCACTTAGACTTTGAGGGAAGCAAATCTCACAGGCCGTAACTGCACCATTCGTTGCAGTTAGACTGGATATCAAGGGTCCCCGCCTGATCGTGAGTGGCGCAATAGGGCTGCAAGGCAGCAAAACCCAGATTGCCTACCCAGGGACCTCTCACGCGATTACTAAAGTATCCCCGCACATCAGGATCCCTCAAATGGAAGTATGAATTGGATGCAGTATGCGGACGCCGCTCAATCTCTAAGCCCAGTGCCTCACTGACCTGACCGTCGGTCTATCCTTCTCGCCGTACTTGGAGCAGTAAGCATGGCTATCTCAATGCACTGGAACCAAGTCGGGTTGGGTGAAGGTGTCGGTCTGAGTCCTAGTGCATCCAGTCGCTGATTTATTTCTGCGTGTCTCATGATGTCAACATCATCCTACGGTCTGTGACTCCGTCTCGACGTTGGCAGGGTCGTTGCCGCCTGTATTTTGTTTTCTCCGCCACAGGGTGTTGGAAGATCACATCGAGCAGAACTGAGTCGGACCACTATGGCCTATGTCATTCCGGCAGCGGAGGAGTGGTGTCGCCGTAGAGCCAGGCGTCGAAGAGAGCGTCAAGGTCTCTGCCTGAGATGTTTTCCGCAACCTCCACGAAGTCGGTCGTCGACACATTGCCTCCCGCATGGCGGGACACGTACTCGTGAAGCGTCCTGAAGAAGGCATCGTCGCCGATTTCAGCTCGCAGGGCATGGAGAGTCATTGCCCCTCTAATGTAGACGGCCGCGTCAAAGGGAGCCTCAGGTTGAGGCTTTCCTGGAGGGCCGTAGTCGGGCATCCAGAGATCACCCCAGAATGAGCCGAAGACACCACCGCCGGACTCGTGGTCTGCCCAGAGCCATTCCGCGTATGTGGCGAAGCCCTCGTTGAGCCAGATATGCTCCCACGTCGCGGGAGTTAACAGATTCCCGAACCATTGATGGGCCAGTTCGTGCGCCACAACCCTCTCACCCACCCCCAGAAGGATGTCTGAACCGTAAACCGGTCTTGTCTGTGTCTCGAGGGCAGGGAACGGCGCATCTATGACGATCGATCCAAAGGACTCGAACGGCTATTCTCCAAATGTATCGCTGAAGAACCGCAACATGGCGGGAACCTTTTGCAGGACAAGCCTCGCCGGTTCTCCCACCGTCTCTTCGATCAGATCGACTATCGGCACTCCCCCCGGACCTTCGGTGGTTACTTCGTCGAACTGGGATATCGCAATGGCCGTCAGGTAGCTTGCTAGCTCATCGCGTGCCTCCCACGTGAAGGTCCGGGTGGCACCGTTATCCACGACACTCACAAGCTCACCAATGGCAGCGACTTCATAGGGTTCCGGAACTGTCAGCACGAACGTATAGGTAGCCTTGTCGGACGGATGCTCATTTACCGGAAACCAGGTGGACGAGCCCCACGGCTCTCCTGCCGCATAGATCCCCGTTGGATACGAGATCCAGCCGGCCTCGTAGCCGGCCCCCGGAATCTCGTCGACGGAGGGATGGCCTTCGTAAGTGACTTCCACGACGAAGTGTGTTTCGCTTTCAATCGGTTCGCCCGGCACGATTGTCAACTCGTTTCCGCGGCGCACGTGAGTGGCAGACATACCTGATACGTTGGTCTCAATGACCTTGAGGCCACGCAAGTCGAGATTGAATGAAGAGAGGTCGTGGGTAGCAATCGCCTCAATCATGGCCTTGCCAGAAATGAAGTTCCTGCCAACGTCAACGTCTATGGTCAAAGCATAGTGATCGACGTCGTAGCCGCCGTTGCCCAGACCGGGATAGAGAAGGTCGCCCACGCCGGGCGAGCCGCGCGAAGCGTCGTTCTGTCCTCCGCACGTAAGGAACAGCAGCGTTGCGGCGACTGACACAAGCATCTTCAACACGCCCGGCCATTTTGCACAGTGCCTCATGGGTCCACCTGCATGGAGCGAGGATTCACTTGTAGTTGGTGCATCTTCAATCTGGCTTGTCCATTGATACTGAATTCGAGGATGATCTTCGCACCCACCACGTCTGCCAGCCTGTTGTATGCGGTCTTGCCTTCCTGAGCGTTACACTTGGAGGCTTCTACAGCAAGCCCTGACATCCGTCCATCGACGCCTCCAGCAGTATTGGTCACCTCCTCGGCTATCCGCTCTGCTTGGTTGGCCTCGGCGCTGCAGAGCTGTGCGGGATCGGTGAGAGACTCCCAAAAACCTATCCCAAAGGGGCCATCGGATTCTGAGTTGGAACCATAGGATTCTCAGTCAGAACCGGTATGGAACGGATAGATGGGCTTAACTGCGGCCCCAGCAGGGGCCACCGAACCATCGGCACTCACCCCGCACGCGTGGTCCCTCTCCGCGCTGGGTAAGTAGGAATATCTACTACAAGGTGACTATGTCAGGCTCCGTACCACAACTAGTATCACACGATTGAAGCGAAAGGAATAACTTACACCGGGCCTCGCCTATGTTCGCAGCCATCCGTAGGCCGAGTCTAGGCAGACGAGATTCGACACCAAATGACATTGGTAGCACGTGCGACTTGTCCATTGGGCGACCTTGGACCAGACGAGTTCCAGTTACTCACTATTCGCAGGGCTCTCTTTGTTGCGAGTCGGTTCGAGTCTCTATTGGTGGACCCATGAGTATTACACTGCGAACGTTCCGATGGGTTGTCACGCTATAGCAGGAGCTGATCCATTCTAAGAATGCTCTATGATAGTACTTGAGGTAATAGATTTGAGAGACAATCAAAACAGCGATATCCGTAACCTGGCCATCATAGCTCACGTCGACCATGGCAAGACTACCCTGGTCGACGCTCTGCTGAAACAAGGCCAGGTCTTCCTGGCCCACCAACAGGTGGGAACCTTAATTATGGACACCAACCCACTGGAGCGAGAGCGTGGCATCACGATTCTGGCCAAGAACGCCTCGGTCTCCTACGGGGGCATCCGGATCAACATCATCGACACACCTGGCCACGCGGACTTCGGCGGCGAGGTGGAGCGTGTCATGAATATGGCCGACGGCTGTCTGTTGCTGGTAGACGCCGTGGACGGACCCATGCCCCAGACCACTTACGTGCTGCGCCAAGCCCTCCAGCAAAACGTCACCCCCATGGTGGTCATCAACAAGATAGACCGACCCGAGGCCCGGGTGGCTGAAGTGGTAGAGATGGTCCAGGACCTTTTCCTGGAAGTGGCTACCAATGCAGAGCAGCTGGATTTCCCCGTGCTCTATGCTTCTGCCCAGGGAGGTTACGCCACAACGAACCTGGATGAGCCTGGGTCGGACATGCAACCCCTCTTTGAAGCTATCCTCAACTCCGTGCCTCCCCCGACCGGGGACCCCGGCTCCCCACTGCAAATCCTTGTTGCGGCACTCGACCACGACAGCCACCTCGGACAAGTGGCCGTCGGACGGATCACCAACGGCACACTCAGGCTGCGCGACGAAGTAGCCCTGTTGAGCCGCGACGCCGAGCCCACCTCCCACGTCGTGGAGCGCATATACGTGTATCGCGGAACGGAGCGAGTTGATGTCTCCGAAGCCCATACCGGGGACATTGTGGCCGTCACCGGCCCTGAGGGCGTGTCCATAGGCGACACCATCGCCTCTCTCGAAAGCCCGAAGGCCTTACCGTCCATCGACATAAACGAACCGACAGTACGCATGACCTTTGGCGTCAACACCTCCCCTTTCATGGGCAGAGAGGGAGACAACTGCACCTCTCGCAATCTCTACGGACGACTGATGAGGGAGCTGCGGACCAACGTCAGCCTGCGGGTGGAGACCACCCCCAGCCCCGATGTGTTCGTGGTCTCTGGACGGGGAGAACTGCACCTGTCCATCTTGGTGGAGACCATGCGCCGTGAACAGTTCGAATTCCAGGTGTCCCGCCCCGCCCCCGTCACCAAGGTCATCGCGGGAAGGGTACACGAGCCCTGGGAGATCTTGAACATCACCACGCGCGAAGAATACGTGGGCGTGCTGACCGAACATCTGACCGCCAACTTGGGCCATCTCCGGGACATACGGTATGGCGAGGACAACTACGTCTACCTCGAGTATAAGATCCCTACCCGAGGGCTGATTGGATTCAACGCTTTCTTTCTCCGCGCAACACGGGGCGACGGGGTGAAGAGCAGCATCTTCACCGCTTACGAACCGATGGAAGGAGAAATTCAGACCCAGCGCGGCGGTGCGCTTGTGGCGTCCGAGGGCGGCGTCGCCGTCACCTATGGTCTGCTCAACGCCCAGGGCAGAGGCGACACGTTTATCGACCCCGGCACAAAGATCTACCCAGGCATGATCGTAGGCTCCCATTCCCGAGGGGTCGACATCGAGGTCAACGTCTGCAAGGAGAAGAAGCTGACCAACGTTCGATCGTCATATGCCGACATCGCAAAACGCCTAAAGGCGACTGTGAAGATGAGCCTTGAGGAAGTGCTGGCATTCATTTCTGATGACGAGTACGTGGAAGTCACTCCACAGAACTTGCGACTACGCAAGAGGGAACTCTCCGCCGTGGACCGCAAGCGCAAGCGCAAGCGCCGCGACGGAGGAGCCCGGGCCCGAGACTAGGGCCCGTTTACACTATGCTCACGTTACACGAAAAGCGCTCCCCCGTGTCACTTCGAGGCGCAACTGGTTTGCGTCAACTGTCTTTGCCGCCTGTTGCCTCCCCGGAGAATGCCTGCCGGACTTTCAGCGGCCGAGGACTCAAAGGCACTGTCCGCCAGGCACCATAGCCCCGCTACGCCTTTGGCAGGCCTTAGTCTCACAGCTAGTGCGAACACATCGTAGGCGGCTCCCGGACCGCAGAGCCGCGATGAGCCCTGACTATGGACGGGACCGGACTCCGGCGCGGGATGAACCGGTTGCAATAGGGGAGGCCTGAGTTGACGGTATACAGTACGGCCTTCGAGACGTGGCCAGGGGCCAGTCCGTGAACCTACTTAAGCTCTTGCCAGGCTATCTCAGAGCTATTGCCTTACGGACCTCATACCAAGGCTTCTTGGTGAACCGATGGTCGAGGCCGTGCTCGATCTCTCGCCATTTCCGCTCATCCTCCAGAGTGACGAACGTTATTGCCTCGCCGGAGCGGCCCATGCGGCCGGTCCTTCCGGTGCGGTGTGTGAACAGCAACTCTGAGTCCGGCATGTCATAGTTGATGACCTGGCCGATGCCCTCAATGTCCAAGCCTCTGGCCGCCACATTCGTTGCCACCAAGATCGACACGGTGCCGGAGCGAAAGTTCGCCATCACCCGTTCACGTGCGTTTTGGCTTAGGTTTCCTTGGAGCGCTCCTACAGGGTAGTCCAACGAGTCGAGCTTACGTGCCAGTAGCTTGACGCCACGTTTGGTCCTGCCAAAGACGATTACGGGCATATCGTCTCGCCGGTCCAGCAGCGTTCGCAGGGCCTCCAGCTTGTCGCCCTTTTGGAGAGTGTAGACGAGGTGTTCCACGGTGGGTGGCGAATGCATCCCTGTATCCACTTTCACTGTTATCGCCTGCCGCAGGTGCCTGGCGGCGGTCTTGGCCACCCACTCAGGCATGGTTGCAGATAGAAGTGCTGTCTGCCGCTCGTTGGGTGTCCTGCCAATGATGGACTCGACTTCAGGGGCAAATCCCCGATCTAGCATTTCATCCGCTTCATCCAGCACGAGAAACCGTACTGAACCCAGGTCGAGCGTCCCTTGTCGTAGATGGTCCAACGTCCGGCCCGGAGTGGCAATGATGATATGGGGTCTGTTCCTCAAAGCTGCGTGTTCCGGTCGCAGAGACCGGCCGCCGTACAGAAGTGCGACGAGGAGTTGCTGCGAAGAAGCCAGGGCCTTCACGACTGAAGCCACCTGTATGGCGAGTTCACGGGTGGGTACCAGCACAAGCGCTTGGATCTCCCGGAACGACGGGTCGCACCGCTCGATCAGTGGAACCGCGAATGCCAGCGTCTTTCCGGACCCCGTACGCGCTTGCCCGATTAGGTCCCGCCCCTCCATGAGAGAAGGAATAGCCTTCTCTTGAATGGGTGTAGGACTTGAGATGTTCATCCGGGCAATCGCCGCCTTGGTGGCGGTCTTCAAGGGCATTTCGGAAAACACAGGACCGCAAGTGGAGGTGGAGGTGGTACCACCGGCTTGCCCATTTGCAGTGCATGACGTGCTTCCGTTTTCACTGGCCATCGAAGGAAGCTCGTGACGACGGGCACTGAAGCATGGTCGGCAATACACCGGCCTGTTCTGGCTTGGCCGAAAGGAGAGGGTGGCGGATGCCCCACAGGCATCGCAAGTGGCTTGGTACTGGGTACGGTTGGCTCGACGCACGGGGGCGGACGGAGATCGATAGGTCATATGAGAACGGGCTCCATAATCTAAAATGGCAACGCAGGTGGATCAGCGAGGGCCAACAAGAAGAGGGAGGCGGCGAACACGGTCCGTTCTCGTGTCAAACCTAGGTGCTTCTCAACGGTGCCTACAGATTATAGGTCCTAAAGGACGGAGAAAGCTAGGCGGTGTACGCATCCGGTGCATATGGGACAGTAGGTGAGCACAAGTTAGGAGGGCTCAGCTGAAGATACCCCGCTGGTGTGTGGCTGCCCAGAGAGTGGTCGGGCGGGAAGGTGGCACAAACGCTGCAACTGACCGCGGCCCTCTAGCTTCGTCCCTCGGCCATAGACTCCGCCCAGGAGCCCGGCGTTCTCGCATCTCGTTGCCCGGTGTGCCAACCGGCGCTTTGTCCACTCTCATAGCCGCGACTGCACCGTAAAGATGGAAGGAACACCGGAATCGGATTGCTTGCTCCGAAGTAGCAAGCTGTCCCATTCGCCCTGATTGCAGCTATGGAATCGTCCAACCTGCAACTTGCCGCCTCACGGGATCTCCTGTACACCGGTGACACACCGCCAACTCATTGCGATACCCGCCGCCATCGCGGGGACGGAGGAAGACTGTCGTCTCGAAGACGCAGACGTCGTCGTCCTCCAGGTGGTCCGCCAGCCAGCAGGTCGAAACGAGGAAATGCGGATGCGCAAAAGCCTCAATTACCTCCAGCCAGTCTGGGCTTGTCTTGATGTCGCCCGTTCGCAGTCCATAATCCGCGCCCCACCACGAGCATGCAACTTGCTCTTGGTGGAACAAGAGGGGCCGATTCAACCTACGAGTTCCGCTTTCCTGAGTCTTGCGACCGCTACAGGCCAACCACTAGCTCGAAAATGGCACTGGACTCAGTCAACTCCGGCCCACCAAGCTTGACAAAATCGAGTACTTTCACGTTGAGGTTTGTTCTGGGTCTGTGGGCAAAGAGCACCAGATGTAAGTCCAGCTCCCATATCGGCTAGGGTCTGTTAACACTAATTGGTCTGATTCTGTTATCTTTGGCGGATGGAAATCACACAAACCCAGTACGAACGCATCGCTCCCTGCCTGCCGGTTCAGCGGGGCAACGTAAGCATATCCAATCTGCAGGTACTCAACGCCATCCTGTACGTCGCTGAGAACGGATGCAAGTGGCGCGGGTTGCCGGGACGCTTTGGTAACTGGCACACGATCTACACCAGGATGAATCGCTGGTCAAAGAGCGGCGTGCTCGACAGGGTGTTTGAACGCCTGCAGCGGGAACAGATAGTCCGCATCAAGCTTGAGGCGGTCTCGATGGACAGTACCATCGTAAAGGTACACCCCGACGGCACGGGAGCTTTAAAAAAAACGGACCGCAATCCATCGGCAGATCCCGTGGCGGATGGACTACCAAGATTCATATGGTTGCCGCGGATGCTCGAACAGCCATGACCTTCTCACTCTCTCCCGGACAGGCCCACGATGCTCCTGAAGGGCGCAGGCTGCTCAGGCGTCTTGGCGCACAACGCCACGTCCGGCTTTGGCGATGGACCGGGCGTACGAGGGCGACGAGACGCGCCAACTTGCGCTGGCGCTCGGATTTACGCCTGTCGTTCCACCGCTCAGCAGCCGGGTCGAACCCTGGGAATACGACAGGGAAATGTACAAGAGGCGAAACGAGATCGAGCGCCTGTTCCGGAGGTTGAAGGGCTATCGCCGTATCTTCTCCCGTTTTGAGAAGCTGGACGCTCTCTTTCTCGGATTCATATTATTCGCCCTAATCGCTGATGCGCTGCGATAGCGTTAACAGGCCCTAGTCTGTGATGTCCGCTATGGTAAGGTTGAAATTGACCCCCGTGAGGAATGTTGAATAGAAATGAAACTGTCAGAACTCATCGCCCGCGCTCCTTGGAGGGAGGCGGTCACCTACCGGGACACCTGGCCTCACGAATACGTACTCAGCGAGAGGGATGGACAGCGGGAACTGTTGAACGCCATCTATGCCCGTTTGCTAGACGGGGAAGGCGTAGCCTGCCGCTTTTTCCACGTGAGCAACAAGTACCTCTTCATCGGTGACTTCAAATACTGGTTCAACAACAAGTGGGACGGATTCGACCCCAATGGCGAGAATGTGATTAACCGAGCACGCCTGTATCAGGACCGACGAGACTTCGTGATTCAGCCCGGCGACACGGGGAAGCCGGGGGACTATCCGACCAATCCTGCCCACCAGAACCAAGACGCGGACTGCTAAGCGAATTCACCATGCCTCAAGAATCCACCTTGCTCAGTTTCATCGCGTAACGCCATACCATAGGACTTGAGGACGTAGTTACGGACGCACTGTTCTTCATCCTGTCCCGCTCTACTTGTGCCAAAGAGGCGTTGTCCGAAGTTCTGGGGGATGAACATGGACCAATGCCTATCGCAAATGCGCGACCCTGGACGACAGACGCACATAGAGCCATACCGGATCTGGCTTGTTATGACGAAGATGGCAATCTCGTCGCATTGATAGAGTCAAAATTTTGGGCACCACTGACCCATCACCAGCCCGTAACCTACTGGCAAGGACTTCCCGCTCACAAACCTGCCGTGCTCTTGTTTCTAGCGCCAGACTATCGCGTCGACCAAGGCACCTTGTGGGACGAACTGGAAGCTAAGTTGCGTGACGCGGGTCACGAACTGAGCCCTGCCCGTAAAGATAATGGACTGATATCTGCGCCATCCAAAGATGACCGACACCGCCTGTTGCTAACCACCTGGCAATTGCTCCTTGACAGGATGGCACGGAGGGCAATGGAGGATGGCGATACCCAGGCTTGCTTCGAGATCGCCGAACTGAAAGGACTTGCCGCCAGCGCCACCAAGGGTGACAAACACACACGTGACGACAACCTGAAAAAATTAATCGCGGGCTCCGTGAAGCACGTCGAGCAATCGAAATGGGCCGACACCAATGGACTATCGGTGGGACAAGGAAGTGACTACTACGGAAGATATCTTCGCCTCGCGGGCGCGTTCGCTTGGCTTGGAATCGATTACAGAGCAGTGAAGCAAATGCCGGGAAAACCGCTGTGGCTATCGTTTTCCGGAGACTTCGAAGTCGATGTAAGTGTAAAGTTGGAATGGGTCCGCAGCAAGCTAAAGGGCTTGGCCGAGACAGGACTGGAATGGCGTAGCGGAGAGGTATGTTTACCAATTGTGTTGCCAGCGGGTGCTGACCGCGACAAAACCCTAGACGTCATAGTCACTCAACTGGAACGTATAGCCGAGCTTATTGACCCCGAGGGTCCAACCTATCGGTAAGCATGCTGTTCGTCGGCGATTGCCCTACGGATGAAGGGCTAGGAGTTGAGTGTTGCCGTAGATCAGACTTTGGCAGCAGCTTGTCGCGAGTAGGCAGGAGCCAGGTATAGAGCCGAAGGGTTAGCGGTCAACGCTGAGTTACCCTAGATCCGCCCGAGAATGCTCGTACCGTACAGGAGCAAAGCAAATGTTGGGAATCAGCGATTCGCTAGGACTCGCCTTGGGCAATCCAAATGGACGAGACGCACGTGCTACAAATATCCGCTGGTGCTAAGTCCGGCCACCCTAGTCTCTGGCTTGTTCTATCGTTTCAGGTATGTGGTACGGATTGTGGTACGCCCATATTGGCAGCTATGGCTGTTATAGCTAGTTCGAATGCCGTACGCGCTACATTTCCCACGTCCGCAACCGCCCCCAGCGCATGGCTCATTGTGTCAATGAGCCATGGCGGACATCAGGCGATGTCATGGCATTCCACTCGAGATGCGGCACGGAGTAGGTGCACCATTTCGGGAAACAGCAACGGGCAAGCCTTCTTCAGCTTAAGTGCAATCGCTCCGTAGTCTTGAAGGTATAGCGCTAAGCATGCCCTCAACGAGATTCAAATGAAGGCGCTTCACTCCTTGGCTTCTCTATGGCCGAAAGGGATCGACCAAATCAACCGTATAGATGTATTGGATTTGTTACCTCATTTCTCGACATGCCAGCCGATGCGTAACAGCATATTGACGGACGGCCTTGCTGAAAGCCGCCTCACGATCTTGCCCTGTCTCACATCTATCTGATCAAGTTCACTTCGTTGACGGTTGTCGGCGGGGTAACGTAGGCTGCCCGAACCAGAAAAGTAGGTAAACTCGCATGTACGTCGGCACGCAACGCGTAAGACTTTCAGATGATCAGTACAGGGCCTTGGCGCAACTGGGAGTAGAGCACGTGTTGGCCCGCCCATCGGGTCCGTCCGCGGAGTGGACGGCCGAGCACTTGAGCAGGCACAGGGAGAAGATCGAGTCGTTCGGTCTCACCGTTGACTTGATGTACATGGCGCACATTGGGATTGAAGAAGGATGTGAGTACCCGAACATAATGCTCGGCAAGAGTCCGGAGCGTGACCGGGAGATTGAGCGCATCTGTGAAGCCATTAGTTCGGCCGCGGCAGCAGGCATCCCGGCGTTGACATACTACATGAGCTACCTGGGTGTCTTCCGCACCGAGCCCGTCGAGGGACAGGGCGGCTCCATTAACAGTTCCTTCGTATTTTCACATGCGGACCCGGACGCCCCGTTAACCGAGGCGGGGGCGGTCGACGCCGACACGGTGTGGGAACGTATCGGCTACTGCCTTGAGAGGATAATTCCAGTTGCCCAGGAATACCAGGTCAGGATGGCGTGTCACCCTCACGACCCAGCCGTTCCGAGGCCTCAGGGCTATCGTGGTATCGACAGGGTGATTGGCAGCGTTGAAGGGATGAAACGGTTCGTCGAAATCGCGCCCAGCGACTATCACGGACTGAACTTTTGCCAGGGCACGGTTTGTGAGATGCTGGAGAAACCGGGCGAGGAGATCTACGACGTCATCCGGTACTTCGGCAGCCGCAACAAGATTTTCAACGTTCACTTCCGCAACATCAGAGGCGGTTTCCTGAATTTTATGGAGACCTTCCCTGATGAAGGCGATGTAGACATGTATGAAGCCATGCGGGTCTACAAAGAGGTGGGTTACAAATACATGCTGATGCCGGATCACGTGCCGGAAATCTCGGGTCCAGCACCTGAGGACGTGGCAATGAGCTACTCCTTCGGATACATCCAGGCGCTCATACAAGCCGTGAATCACCTACCCTGAACATAGGATCTTGCCGAGACGTCTAGGAGTCTGACCTATCGTTCAGCTGCTGGATCGGCGTTCCGAAGGGACGCCTTCCTGCTCGAAGAACGTCCAGTAGCGTTTCCCCATCAGTCACATAGATAGTCGACCGCCGAAAGGATCCGCCGTGACCGACCAATCTACCCTTAAGAACGAACTGAAGGCCCAGTGGGAAGCGATGGCAGAGGACTGGATCAGTCTCCAGAATTGCGAGACATCACACCGCGATGCCATGCTCGACGGATGGATGCTCGACGCCGTTGGGGAAGTTTCAGGCCGCAAGGTAGTCGACCTCGGATGCGGCGAGGGTCGGTTCAGTCGGATGCTCGCGCGGCGAGGTGCGGAGGTCACTGGAGTTGATCTTTGCCGTCCGCTGATAGAGTTCGCAAAGAATCATCGTGTCTCCGACGAAGCCTACCTGTTGGGCGATATGGAGGACCTCCATGGGGTGCCCAGCGACGAGTTCGACATCGCAGTTTCATACGTAACGCTTGTGGACATCCCGGACATGCGAAGTGCCATATGTGAGGCCTTTCGAGTACTACGGCGCGGTGGGCGGCTCATCGTCTGCAATCTCCATCCGATGATCTCGGCGAGTCCCGGCTGGATTAAGCAGGGAAGCCGGAAGCTCCACTATCCAATTGATCGCTACTTCGACGAGGGTGAGCGCAACATCTCTCAGCGGGATGATCAGCCCTGGACCAACTTCCACCGGACATTATCTACGCATATCCGCACGTTCGTAGGCGTCGGGTTCACAGTCGAAGACATCCGCGAGCCTAAACCGACAGATGCGCAAACCAGATGCTACCCGTTTGTTAGCGACAACCTGCGTGTCCCCGAGTTCACCATCTATATCCTCCACAAATCTGATAGCCGAAACCCGATACGCACTATTCGCTAAGGCGGCAGCGAAGCAAGATACTCTTAGCTCACGCTCATCGACGTGACTGCATTGGGCCATGTGAGTCTCGGCAGAACGGGATGAAACCTAGGGTTCCGTATCTGGCATGGCCGAACAGAATCATCGCGCGAACTTCTGTGCCCGAGCAGACGCAGCACGTCGTGGAGCTGACCACAGACTCCCCGACTTGGTTGTGAGAGTGCTTGGGGAACCTATCCGCGACGCCAGACGTTCAGTCGACCTCCAGTGGCAGCGACGGATCGGCGGCGTACTCTGACATCGAGGCGTCGTAAACCGCGACGTCCCGGTATCCCAGCAGCGAAAGGACGAAGGCGTCATTGGAGGCGGCGATGCCGCCGCCGCAGTACGTGACAACCCGCCGCGCCCTGTCCGCACCAGCCTCTTCAAACAGTGGCGCCAGCTCCTCCGCCGGGCGATAGAGGCCGGTCTCGGCATCAGTCAGTTCCACCGACGGCACGTTGGTCGAGCCCGGAATGTGTCCGGGACGCCCGTAGATCCGCCCACTGTCCTCGCCCGAGTGTTGGTCCCGTCCTAGCGCGTTGATAAGGCAGCTACCATCCCCGCCGCCGGACTCGACGAAGGCCATAACTTCGTCCAAGTCGGCGAACCGAACTGAATCGAAGGTCGGCGTAAAGACGGTGGGACTGTATGTCGTGGCATCAGTCGACACGGGCCTGCCCTCAGCGCTCCATCGACGCCAGCCGCCGTCCAGCACCGCCGCTCCGTAGCAGCCCATCGACCGGAACATCCACCACAACCTCGCGGCCCACATCGAACCTGAGCGGTCATAGAGGATGAGCTTCGACGATTCCGAGATTCCGTGCCGCCCGGACGCCTCGGCAAACGCCTCTGGCGACGGCATCATGAAACGGAAGCGCTGATCGTTATCGGAGAAGTCCCCCTGCAGGTCCAGGAATCCAGCGCCGAGGACGTGTCCCGATTCGTATTCGCCTCGCCCCGACTCGACGCGATAGCCGCCGCCTTCGCGGAGACGGAGAAAGACGGTCGTCTCAAAGACGCGGACGTCGTCGTCCGTCAGATGGTCCGCCAACCAATCGGTCGAAACGAGGAACTTCGGATGCGTGAAAGTCATGATCAGCTCCAACCAGTCTAAACGTGTCTTGCGATGTCCCCTCACCCTCCAGTATCCGCGCCACGCTACGCGCCTGCAACTTACTCCTACTGGAACAAGAGGGACCGAGTCACCCTAAGAGGTCCTTTAACTAGAGATTCGCATTAGCTTCGGGCCAATTACAAGCTCGACAATGGAGTCGGGACCAGGCAAGTAAGGTCCGCCAGCAAGAGACGGCGGACGTGATTGTAAGGTTGATCATTGCGGAGAGCGGAGGTGAACAAGGCCCGCAAATCGATGGCGGGTACCGATTTTACTTGGGCGGCACATCAGTCTGCTGTCGAGTTTTGTCCAAGTTCACGACGACACGTGCTCCTCGCCCTGCCCGGGCGTCAGTCGTCGGGGAGCAGGCCAGAACAGTGGGGGCTAAGCCTTTATCCTCGCGCTCTTCGGGTCGTACGGAGGGCTGAGACGGACTCTGGCCTGAAAACGCTCGGTAGCAACCTCGATCTCATAGGATCCAGAACGTATCCAGTCGGGTGTCGCTCCCTCTTCGTGCTCGAGGTAGCCCATAGCCACGGAGCGTCCCAATGCGTGACCGTAGTTCCCCGACGTGGTGTGGCCAACGATGACCCCATCTCGGTAGATTGGCTCATCGCCCAGAAGGAGGGGTTCCGGGTCGTCTAGCACGAAGATGGCCAGCCGCTTCTCTAATCCCTTTTCTCTCTGGCGCAGCAGCGCGTCCTTCCCGATGAATTCGACACCTTTGTCAAAGGCAACTGCGAACTGAAGACCAGCCTCTATCGGCGTATCTACGTTGGAGATGTCGTGGCCCCAACTACGGTATGCCTTCTCCAACCGCAGCGAGTCCATCGCATGGTAGCCCGCGTGCCTCAATCCGAAGTCGCTGCCTTCGTGGACTATAGACTCGTACACGCTACATGCGTACTCACTGGGAATGAAAAGCTCCCAACCCAGTTCACCTACATAGGTGATCCGCGAAGCCCGTACCGGTGCGTAACCGAGGTAGAGCTCCTTCGAAGTCAGATACGGAAAGGCCTCATTTGACAGATCTGCGTCGGTAAGTCTGGACAGCAGATCACGGGAGCGTGGACCCATGACGCCCAGCGTGGCGTAGGCTGACGAAACGTCGGTAAAGGTCACTCGCGCATCATCAGGAACATGTCTTCTGATCCAGGCATAGTCCCGGGTTACAGAGGCGGCGGAAGTGACAATCATGAAAGTATCTTCCGATACTCGGGTCACGGTTAAGTCCGAAACGAATCCGCCCCGTGCGTTCAGCATGGCGGTGTAGACCAGGCTGCCCGGCTCCACAGCTACATCATTGGCCACCAGGCGTTGCAGGACTGCTTCTGCGTCGGGGCCTTGAAGCTGGAACTTGGCGAAAGAGGTCAAGTCGAACAAGCCTACGGCCTGCCTCACCGCCATGTGCTCCTGGGCAGAGTAAGGAAACCAGTTCTGTCGCCCCCAGGAGTACTCGTACACTGGCTCTACCCCTCTTGGAGCATACCAGTTGGGTCGCTCCCATCCGGCAACGACTCCAAAGCAGGCACCCCTCGAAGCGAGTTGGTGGTGCAGTGGGGACTGGCGCACGTTTCGAGCCGACTCCGGTTGCCGGTGAGGCCAGTGCATGGCGTAAAGGAGTCCAAGGACCTCCACGGTACGGTCTCGCAGGAAGGTGGGATTGTTCACCCAACCCTGGAAGCGGCTGATGTCCACCTCGGAGAGGTCGGCCGTCATTTCCCCTTCCGTGATCCACTCCGCCATGGCTTTGCCCGCCCCTGCGGCGGACGCTACGCCGCTCGAATTGAAGCCGGCGGCCACGAAGAAGTTTCTCAACTCGGGAGCCTCACCCATCATGTAGCGGGTATCTGGCGTAAAGCTCTTGGGCCCGACAAGCCTGAAGCGCACCCCTGTCTCGGCTATCGCAGGGATGCGTTCCATGGCCTTTTCGATGAAGACGTTATAGTGGCTCCAATTCCGGTTGAGCATATGGACGGAAAAGTCGTCCGGTATGCCCCCCATTCCCCAAGGGACCGCCTCCGGCTCAAATCCGCCGATCAGCATCCCACCGCCTTCGTAGTAGGATTGCCGTGCATAGATGTATCCGTCGGGGTCGCGAAGGGAAGGCATGTCATCCGAGGCGCCGGGCACCTGTTCCGTAACGAAGTAGGCGTGGTCTGCGGCATGGAGAGGGATGGATACGCCGCACATGAGGCCGATTTCCCTGGCCCACATGCCGGCGCAGTTCACTACCAGTTCACACCCGATTTCTCCCCGTGATGTCGAAACGCCGGTCACCGCGCCACCGCTGGTCAGGATGTTGGTCACAGGGGTGTTTTCGATGATCCTCACACCCCTCCTGGTTGCGCCGGTGGCCAGCGCGTTAGCCGTGCTGTCCGGCACGGTCTCACCATCTTTGGGTAAGTGTACCGCTCCCACCAACCCTTCGGTGCTCATCAGCGGCCAGAGCTGTTGCGCGTCGCTCAGGCTGATCTCGTTCATCTCCACGCCGAAACTCTTGGCCATGGATATCATGCGTCGGAGCTCGTCCATGCGGCCCTGAGTTCGGGCTACACTTATGCTCCCCGTCTGTCGAAATCCGGTGTCCAGTCCCGTCTCTTCCTTGAGGTCCTAGTATAGCTGAACACCATAGCGAGAGATATCGGTCAATGCGCGGGTGTGACGCAATTGGGTTACCAGTCCCGCTGAGTGGGCGGTGGTCCCGCTGACGATGGTGCTGCGCTCGAGCAACACCACGTCCCTCCAACCCATCTTGGCAAGGTGGTAGGCGACGCTGCATCCCACGATGCCTGCACCGATGACAACGACCTCTGCGTGTTGCGGAAACTTCTTCGTCATGGCTTGGCTGCGTAAACTAGCACTACCTTCCTGAGCGGTCAATCTGGTGGGCACGATCTTAAGAGCATCTCCACTGCTTTCCTTGGCAGACACAGCGCCAATGCAAAAGAAGACTCGCACCGAAACGCAGCGAACCGGCTAATGTCAATCGGCGAACCGCATGCACTCGTATGAGTGAGTCTCCGGGGTCAAGTCCCGCGTGCCATCAGATTGGACTGATGTAAAATCCCATCAGCCCTGCCCATGAAGTGGGCATCGTTACGGGTCACTTGGGAAGTTATCTGACGAGGGAGGCCTATCGATGGGCCGGTTTGGCATCATCCCGCATAGGCTTCACTGATGGAGTCACAATTGCAGCTGGTGAGGAAACTCGGAATGCCCAACCCGCTGCTTCTACACCTTCCAGCGGACCCCGAAGCTTTCGTCTTCTTCCGGATGACCCCTCTTCATTGGGCAGGCGACGTCAAGGCAGGAGAAATGTGTCCCAATGCTTGAATCGGACGCCCTTCGCAGAACAGCTCTGATACTGGTTGTGGCTGGCCTCCTGTGGAACCTCGTGGAGGCAGTCGGTGCCTTCTGGGCAGGCGCCCAGTCCGGAAGCGTAGCGGTTCTGGCGTTCGGGCTCGACAGCATCGTAGAGCTATTCGCCGGTGGTGTCCTCGTATGGCGGCTGAGGACGGAGCGAGACGACGCAGAAGCCGCGGAGAGAAAGGCCCAAAGACTGCTGGGGCTCACCTTCTTCTTCTTGGCTGGTTACATCTTCCTCCACTCCGGAGCCAATCTGCTTGGATGGTTGCCTGAACCGGAGCCAAGTCTCTTTGGTGTTGCGATCGTGGCTGCAAGCGCTGTAGTGATGGCCGTTCTTTATGTGGCCAAGATGCGCATAGCCACCCGGATGCAGTCCCGGTCGTTGAGAGCGGAGGCCATGGAAAGTCTCTTCTGCGACCTTCAGGACCTTACCATCATTGTCGGACTGGGCCTCAACAGTCTGTTCTCCTGGTGGTGGGCCGACCCTGTGTCAGCCCTGTTCTTGGTCCCATTCTTTATTAAGGAAGGCAGGGAGAACCTTTCGGGCCATTGCCATGGTCATGATGTCCAACAACCACGAGTTTGCTTCTGCCTCGGCTGCTTCTACGGATTGCGCGCCTGTAGGTCGGCATGTTGCCAAGCTTGGGCTGTGAACACCTGAAGTCCCGCCCCTTGGCATTGCACGCATTTTGAGCCCTTGCTTAAGGGAACGGCCATTGCGTGCAAGTGAATCGACCAGAAGAAGGCAAACCTTGGACGTTGGGTCCCAAACGGCCCCGCACAGAACTGCCTCATCGAGGAGACCCTAGCCCGCGCCGGCGTCGCACCCTCCGAGGTTGACTACCTAGAGTCAATCGGCGCCAGCGCGGAGCTTGGCAACTCGATCGATCTGCGCGCTATAGCAGCAATGTCAGTTTCTCCCACGAAGACCGTCCTGGATTCAAGACGTTGGGAGAGTTGGTAGAATCCTCGAAAGCTCGAAACGGAAGAATGACCGGAGACCGGAACTCGCAGGTCGTCCCTCAGGAAGCACAGATCATTGACTACGCCAGCGTTTTCGGTATGGCCGTCAATTTCGACATGCTGAATTGCCCTGTAAATGTCATCGGAGCGGGTCCCACGCTTCCATTCTCAAATTCGCCAACTCTGGATCTGACGGACATCACGAGCGTGGACTACGATTTCCTACCTGAAGCGACACACTTTCTCCAGTTGGAAAAGCCGTAAGAGTGCGTAGAGACCATGCGGGCTTTCTTGCGTTAGTTCAGGCAAGCTGACGTAGCCTCGGGCGCGGTGCTACTCCCTGGGTGCCGGCGCGATCCGCACCTATATCACTCCGTTACCGTGATACTGGCGCTTGGCTACCAATGCAACGCAGTGCTACAGCAGCCCAACCGGGGGAGTCGCCGTTGGCAGCCCGCCTCCCGCCGTCCTGCACGGCCTGCCTCGTGCCCTGGACTATAAGCGGGCTGTTCGCGACCTGCTGGCTCGTTGCACCGTCTTACGGACCGGTGCTACACTCGGTGCCCGTTGAGCAGCGGCTCAGTTCGGCTGCGCGTGGCCCTCTTGGCGCCGGACTTCAAGTGTGGACTCCCATTGAAGGCATCTGAGACACCATGACGTATCGGCTCGGCGTGGACGTCGGAGGAACCTTCACCGACCTCGTTCTCCACGAAGTCGAGAGCAACCGCCTGGAGTTCGCGAAGACTCCCTCCACGCCCGCGGACCAGTCGGAAGGCGTCACGACCGGCGCTCTCCAGCTCGTCAACCGGCTTGGTATCTCGCCGCAGGCCATCGCCTTCTTCATACACGGCACTACCGTCGCGACGAACACGCTCCTTGAGCGAAAGGGCGCTCGCACGGCGCTCATCGTCACCCGGGGCTTCCGCGACGTTCTCCAGATCGGCAGGCAGGACCGTCCTGACCTGTACGACTGGACCATCCGGCGGACTGAACCCATAGTCCCGCGACGCCTCAGATTCGAAGTAACCGAGCGCGTGCTCCACACTGGTGAAGTCATCGAGCCGGTCTCGGACGCCGATGTGGCCGGCATAGTCCGCTGCCTTGAGGAAGAACAGGTCGAGGCCGTGGCCGTCTGCCTGCTCCACTCATACGCTCATCCCGCCCATGAGCGGCAGGTAGGGGAGGCCATTCGAAAGGCGCTGCCCGACATCACGCTCTCGATATCCTCGGAAGTGGCCCCCGAGTTCAAAGAGTACGAGCGCATGAGCACGGCCTCCATCAACGCTTTCGTCGCGCCTGTTATGGAAAGGTATCTGCGCAGCCTGCAGGCCAGCATCGAGGCGCAAGGCATCGATTCGGACCTGCACATTATGCAGTCGAATGGCGGCACCATGAGCGCCGACGCGGCCGTGGAGAAACCGGTCCATACGATCCTCTCCGGGCCAGCAGCCGGGGTCATCGGCAGCGTGGGACTCGCCGCACAGGCCGGCGAACTGAACACAATCTCGGTGGACATGGGCGGAACGTCATTCGACATCAGCCTCTGCTACCAGGGCGAAGTCCGGCGGACGCAGGACAGTGAGATCGAGCGCCTGCCCATCAAGGTCCCGATGGTCGACATTCACACCTTGGGGGCTGGCGGCGGCAGCATCGCGTGGATCGATCCCGGCGGAGCGCTTCGGGTAGGTCCGCACAGCGCCGGCGCCGCACCGGGCCCAGCCTGCTACGGGCAGGGAGGGGCTGAACCGACAGTCACCGACGCCAACCTTCTGCTCGGCAGGCTGAGCCAAGACGCCTTCCTGGGCGGTCTCATGAAGCTGGATATCGGTCTGGCCCGTGATGCCGTGCGCGACCGCATTGCGGAGCCGCTCGGCCTCGGCCTCCAAGAGGCTGCTGAGGGCATCGTCCGCGTCGTCAACGCGGGCATGATCAAAGGTATCCGCGTCGTCTCCGTCGCGAAGGGCTACGACCCTCGCGAGTTCACCCTGGTAACGTTCGGCGGAGCGGGTCCGCTCCACGCCGCCGAACTGGCGTCCGAGCTAAACATCCCCAAAGTGCTCGTCCCCATCGCGCCGGGCGTGACCTCTGCGCTGGGTCTGCTGATGGCAGACTTGCGGCACGACCTCGTCCGAACGGTCCTGCTGTCCTCAGCCGAGGCAAAACCCTCAGACCTCGGCGAGGTGTACTCCGGCCTGGAAGCCGAGGCGCTCGTCCAGATGGGTCGGGAGGGCGTTTCATACGCCGAAGTCTCGCTGGTCCGTACCGCTGACGCCCGCTACTTGGGCCAGGGCTACGAACTGGAGGTTCCCGTATCCGGCGGTAAAGTGACCGAGTCGGAGCTCGCCGCCCTCTACGGACGCTTCCACGACGCGCACACCAGGGCGTACGGGTTCGCACTGCACGACAGTCCGTTGGAGATCGTCCATCTTCGGACCACCGCCATCGTGACCCTTCCGCAGCCCACCCTTGAACGAGCCGACCTCGCGGGAGAAACGAATCCCGCCCGCGCCCTGCGCGAGTCACGTGACGTCGTCTTCCAAAACATCCATCATTCCACTTCCGTCTATGACCGCGCACTGCTGCTCGCAGGCGATAGCATCGAGGGCCCCGCAATCATCGAACAGTTCGACTCGACCACCGCCGTCTGGCCGCGTCAATCCGCTAACGTCGATCAGTACGGGAACCTCTTCCTGGGACCGATTGCCCAATGACTAACCCTCGCACAGACCCGATCACCCTGGAAGTGATGCGCAATGCGTTCTACTCCATCGCCGATGAGATGATCGCGGCCCTCATCAGGTCGAGCTATTCCACCAACATCAAGGATCGCCGCGACACCTCCGGCGCGATCTACACAGGCTCGGGTGAAGTCGTGGTCGTCGCCCAGAGCGAGATAGGCACGCCGCTTCACCTCGGGACCATGCACTCCGCTGTCCAGTCCGCGATGACCGCATACCCCTTCGACGAGTTGGAGCCGGGAGACGCCGTCGCCCTCAACACGCCGTATCCAGCGGGCCCGGGACACCTCAACGACCTCTGCCTCATCTCGCCCATCTTCTACGAAGGTAAGATGGTCGCCATCACCGCGAATCAGGCGCATCACGTTGACATGGGAGGCTTCGCGCCCGGCTCCATGCCATTCGGCGTCACCGAGATCTTCCAGGAAGGCCTGCAGATCCCGCCGGTCCGCCTGTTTCGTCGCGGGGAGTTGGACCGCGACTTGTGGGCAATCATCTCGCAGAACGTCAGGCCGCAGGTCGAGGTGCGGGGAGACTTAATGGCCCAGCTCGCGGCGAACAACGTCGGCAGTCGCCGCCTCATTGAGCTGGCCGACAAGTACGGCGTCGAGACCGTCGAGCAGTACCTCGACGAAATGCTCGACTACTCTGAGCGCCGGATGCGAGCCGCCCTGGCGACGATCCCCAGGGGCGCTTACGAGGCTGAGGATGTTATCGAAGGCGACGGCATTACAGACGATACCTTCACCATTCGACTTACACTGGAGGCCAACGGCGACCACGTCCGCACAGACTTCACGGCCTCGGACGACGCGTCGCAAGGGCCCCTGAACTGCCGCTGGCCCTCCGTCGCGGCCTGCGTCTACTACGTGCTGAAGGCCTGCCTCGACCCGGAGCTCCCGCCCAACGCCGGAGCCTACCGTCCCATTGACATCGATGTGCGAGAGGGCAGCATTCTCTCCGCCATCTACCCCGCCGCCGTCTGCAACGCGAACATCATCACCACCCAGAGGATCGTAGATGTGCTGCTCGCGGCCCTCTCGAAGGCCCTTCCTGACAGAGTACAGGCCGCCTCGTCGGGCACCATGAATCTGCTCAACATCGGCGGCATCCACCCCGTGAACGGCATCTACTACAACTACATCGAGACTTACGGGGGAGGGCAGGGCGCTATGGTGGACGCCGACGGCATGGACGCCGTCCAGAACCACATGACCAACACGAGGAACGCCCCGGTCGAGTCCATTGAGGTCGCCTACCCCCTCGTCGTCGAGTCGTACGGCCTCGTGCCCGACACCGAAGGTCCCGGCGAGTACAGGGGTGGCGTCGGCATCCATCGCGCCATCCGCGTGGTCGGCAACCAGGTCAAGCTGACGCTCAGCTCCGACCGTGCCGGGACGCCGCCGTGGGGCCTCTTCGGAGGCGAAGCTGCAAGCCCGTCGCGTTTCAGCGTAGTGGGCCCGGACGGCGTACAGCGGCAAATGGGCTCGAAGTTCACAACGACGATCCCGCCGGACCACGTCATGATCACCGAGACCCCCGGCGGCGGCGGCTGGGGCGACTCCAAACAGCGAGACCCCGAGGCCGTCCGCCGCGATGTCAGCGAAGGCCTCGTCTCCATCGAGCGCGCCCGCACCGTATACGGAGTCGCCATCGACGCCAACCTGAACGTCGACCAGGCCGAGACCCGCAACCTCCGCGAAAGCTAGAATGGGGCAGGGGAGCAACACGTCGAAGGTCCACATATCGCGACCCATGCCATTCGCAAGCCATGAACACATCCAAGTCTGTGACTACAACGAGGACTAACATGCCCGACAAGCTCATTCAAGGCGATCGTTTCCCAGACATCGAGCTAAGCCTCACCGATGGCTCCAGTATTGCACTCCCCGAGCAAGCCCCTAGCCGCAACATCGCGCTGCTCTTCTACCGCGGCGAGTGGTGACCGTACTGCAGGCTGCAGTTAGCCGCCTACCAGAAAGCCCTCGATGATCTCGCCCAACTCAGCGTAACCGTCATCGGCGCCACAGTCGAAGACCGGGAGACCGCCGCTCGCATGGCCGAAGAAGTGGGCGTCACATTCCGGATAGCCTACGGAGTCACCGAAGAGAGCGTCGCGCCGCTCGCCCCCTGGTGGACCCAGGATGACCGCCACGGCCGATATCTCCAGCCTATGGAGTTCCTCATACGTGAAGGCGCCGTAATCGGCTCCATGTACGCCTCGGGTCCCATCGGCCGCATGGAAGCAACCCATGTCTCCAGTTACATCGGGTACTGGGAGCGCTAGTAGCCCCTAGAACCTTATCTCTGCAATTGACTCGACGATCCGGTCAGGGACAACTCCAGAGCCTGCCGGCGGGCCCTTGCCGGTTGGATCAACCCACACGCTGTAGATTCCGAGCTTTTGAGGTGCCGCCACCTCCCATTCCAAGTTGTCGCCTACGCACCACGTTTCACTCGGTTCCGACTGCAGAGCAGCCATCGCCAACAAGTAGACATCAGGTTCAGGCTTTCCGAATCCTGTTTCACCTTCGATGAAGATGTGATCGAAGAGCCGTTCTAATCCGAATCGCTCGATCTTCCCCCTCTGGGCCTCTCGCGACCCGTTGGTGATCAGGGCAAGGGCGATCCCTTCTCTACTGAACTCTTGAAGTGCTTCCACCGCGCCCGGAATCAACTTGGCTTGCTCATCACGCAAGTCCTGGTACATCCAACCTAGGTCTCGCGCAATCTCTGGGAGATCGACCCCGATTCTAAACAGGGCAAGCTTAGCCACATGAGTTCTGGCCGCCCGCATGTCGGCGCGACCTTTCATGTGTCGTTCCGGGTCGGACCAGTACCAATCTCGGGTCCGGCAGATCTCCCGAAAGAGGTCATCGGCCTCCATGCCGGGAATCTGACGTGCGGCGTAAGCGCACACCTCACGCCAACATGAGTGCACACCGCTGCGATAGTCAATGATCGTATCGTCTAGGTCAATGAGCATCGCGCGCGGATTCATCAAAGTTGAATGCAACCTCTAGCGGTGGGGCACGCCAGGTCTGCGTCGGCGTAGTCCACACAACCTACTTGACCTCAACGCGATTTGCCTCCAAACACCAGAGCGCCCGGCCGAACAGCCGGGCGCCTTGGCCCTATCGTACTGTAGTCCCTCGCCGTCTACCGCGCGACGAACTCGAACTGCTCGTACCGCCTCGGCAGCACGTCGGCCGGGTCCAGTCCCAGCCACCGGTCCACGATCGTGTCGTACGTCGAGCGGAAGTCGTTGCTGAAATGCATGTCGCCCTCCAACTGGTCCTCCGCCCTCAGCGACGGATAGTCGCCGTACAGCCCGCCATTCACGCCGCCGCCGATCAGGAAGGCGTGCCCGCCGGAACCGTGGTCGGTCCCAGAGCCGTTGTCCTCGATCCGTCGCCCGAACTCAGAGAACATTAGGATCAGCGTGTTGTCGTACCGTCCGTGCTCTTTCAGGTCGTCCGTGAAGTCGCCGACCGCCGCCGACAGGTCCTCCCACAGCTTCCCGTGCGCGTCCAGCTCGCCCGCGTGCGTGTCGAACGACCCGTGCGACGCGTAGTACACCCTCGTGCCCAGGTCCGCGAACATCACCTGTGCCACGCTCTTGAGGCTCTGCGCGATCGGGCTGGCCGCGTACTCTACGCTCGATGAGTACTTTTGCGGCGCGGTTCTCAGTATGTCCGCGCCCTTGAGCACATCCATCCCCGTGCTACCAAGGAAATCCGCCACAGCGTCCTTCCCTTCAGAGCCTCCGTACATCTTGGTGAACGCATCGAGCGCGTACTTCTTGAGCCACTCGTCCTGGATGTCCGGGAACAGCCCGTACGTCTCCAGGTTCCCGACCGACGCCACGGAAACCCCCTTCGCTTCCAGCGCCCTGGGAAGGCCTCGCCCGAAGTTCACGCCTGTAAGAACGTTCCTGGCTCCTGGGTCCAGTTCTCTGATGCACGCGCCCAACCAGCCCGTATCGCCGATCTTCTCGGACTCTGCCGTATGCCATACGTCCATCGATCGGAAGTGCGATCGATTCGGGTTCGGATACCCGGCTCCCTGGATTATGCCGAGGTTGCCTTCGTCCCAAAGCCTCTTCATCGAGCCCATGTGCAGGTTCAGGCCCACCTCGTCGTTCAGCGGAAGCACGTCGTCAGCCCCGATGCCCACCGCAGGCCTGAAGTCGTAGTAGTGCCCGTCGTTATACGGCACCACCGTGTTCAGCGCGTCATTGCCGCCCGAAAGCTGGATCACCACCAGCGAGCGTTCTCTGTGGCCGTTTCCGTTGACCGCCATGTTAGATCTCCTATGACCTGCGGTAACTCCCCATCTTGCGTCGAATTAACCCTGTTCGTGGTGTGCCCGTCGGACCTTCTCTCTATGACCTGTCGACTCAACCATGCTCATGGTGAGCCTGCCGGGCCACCTCACACATTCCTGCGATAAATCTGGACCCTGTGCCGGTCCGATTCCGTTACGTACACGTATCCATCATCGTCAACTACCACCGATGTAATCCCGAAGAACAGCTTCTCCACATGCGCCGACTCTATCGCAGGCGTGATGTCCTCGCCCTCCAGCTCTGGCTCCAGGTCCGACTCCGCCCGCGCCCGCGCCTCCTCTACGTTGGTCGAAAGGAAGTCCTGCGCCCACTTGGAGTCAGTGGCCTCTCCGCGGTAACTCGCAACAAACTCTCCGTCGTTGTCCAGCACCTGCAGCCGTTCGTTGCCCCAGTCGCCGACGTACATGTAACCGTCCGAGTCCACGGCCACGCTCGATGGCCGGTCGAACTCGCCTTCGCCATTGCCTGACGAGCCGTACTTCGCGATGAATTCGCCCTCCGCCGTGAACCGCTGGATACGGTTGTTCCGCCAGTCCGCGACGAACACGTCGCCGCTAGGCGCTACGGTGACGCCCCATGGCAGGTTGAACTCGCCGTCACCGTTTCCGAACGAGCCGAACGCCGATATGAACACACCGTCCTTCGTGAACTTCTGTATGCGGTGGTTCATCGGGTCCGCAACGTAGAGCCTGTCTTCATCGTCGAACGCCAGACCGGACGGCCCGTCTATCTCGCCCTCGGCGGATCCCTTCGTGCCCCATGCCTTCACCAACTCAAATGTCGGTTTGAAGACGCTGATCCGATGGTTGTGCTCATCTGCCACGTAGACCAGGTTCTCGCTGTCCACAGCCACCGCCGTCGGCCAGATAAATTCACCGTCTCCTGTGCCGCCGCTGCCGATTACTCCGTAGTAGTTGCTGTCCGTGTCGTACACCGTGACGCGCAACCCTCGCATGTCGCCATCTAAGGAACGGTTGGAAGTGTACATACGACCGTCAGGCCCAAGCGCGGTGCTGCTCGGACAGTACATCCCCCGGTACTCCATCGTAGATAGCCCTATTGTGTGACTGTAAGTCAGAAAGTCCGTCTTCGCCCTCGCCTCAGTTGTCATATTTCAACAACACCTCTTGCTTTGCCAACTGCGGTCCCATCAGCCCGCCCCGGTACATCACAATCCCGTTATACCGGCGAAGACCGGTATCCGGAGGAGGGTGGAGGGGCAGGGGGCCCGGTTTTCACGATCGTCCTCTAGCACCGCTGGTACTCCGGCGTCGCCGCGATCAGTCGCAGCACATTCACAATACGCGCGTCCCCATTGCCATTCGCCGATTCACCGCCCGCGTTAGATGCGAACTCAACGAGCGCCTCCCGCGTCTGTTCCGGCACGATCAGCGCCCCCAACTCGTACAGGCAAGCGTCAACCAGGCTTTCCGCCGGCATCGTGTGCCCGCCGTCTTCCACTAGCCTGCCCGCAAGGTCCTTGATCCCCGCGTTGTCCGAGTTTCCGAGCTGTTGCGTGGAGAAGTTCATCCTCTCCACAAGGTTGCCGGTGTCGATCCAACCGGTGCCCTCGTTCCAGCCCTCCACAGACGGAGGCTCGTACAGGCTCTGCCCCATGTACGTCAGTTGGTACTGGTAGTCCACGATCTTCCGTCCGGGCCACCGGAACTCTTCGGACGTCCTCAGGTCACCTGCTATCAGCGCTGCCGGGCTCTTGACCTTCTCGTACCAGCAGTCTTTCGATTTGAAGAATTCCGACTTGAACAGTGTGCGGAGCATCTCTCGGATGCTGTAGTTGTTATCGAAGTACGCTTGGCAAAGCTCTTCGATCGCCTCCGGGTCGCGCGGCGGAACGTACGGCCATTGCGGCACCAGCGGCTCGTCTGCGACGAAGAAGTGGTACATGTGCCTCGCCAGGAACCTCGCCGTCGCCGGCTGCTCGCAAATGATATCGACTACGTCCTCGCCGTTGAAGTTGCCCGTGCGGCCCAGCACCGTCTTCTCCCCGTCGTCGTGATCTTCGGGGCGGTACTCGAACCTCCAGGCGAGTCGGCCGTACGGCCAGATCGAGTCCCTTGTCGCCTTCAGTTCCATGTATTCGGTGTTGGCTATCGTCCACCCAGTGAACGCCCGCGAGGCCTCCTTGATGTCATCCTCGGAGTAGTTGCCGACCCCCATCGAGAACAGTTCCAGCAGTTCCCGGCCGTAGTTCTCATTGATCGCTCCCGAGTGATTGTCCTGGTTGTCCAGCCAGATGATCATCGCAGGATTTTTCGAGAGTTCCACCAGCAGGTCCCGGAAGTTTCCCATGCCGTACTTGCGAAACATCGTGATCTGGTCTTCGAGGCATTGCCCCTGCGTCACCTTCTGATAGCCCGTCGCGAAGATGCCGTGCCAGAACAGCGTCATCTTTTCCTCGAGCGGTGCGTCCGTGTAGATCATTCTGTACATCCAGTGGAACGACGCAGCGGTCCTGCCAAGATTGCCCCACGCATCCGGGTGGTAGCGCCTGATCAGGTCTTCGGGGATCGTCTTCACCTCCCCGAAGTCAACCAGCTCGTCCACCGTCGCGTCGTAGCCCTTCGCCGCCCGTGTCTCGACCTCCTCCCTTTTGGCTCCAAAGCCTGCGCGGCGCATGAGGTGCGCCATCAACTCAACGTCGTGGTTGCCCATGAATCACCTCACCTCAAACATTGCCGAGTAGAGTATCCCGCCGCCTCATATCCCCTCTCCTGTAATGGGGGAGAGCGGAGCCTGTCCTGAGTCCCTCGAAGGGGTGAGTGTGTAAGACTCCCGTTCGCCCGGAGTTTGACCAATGGCCCCATCCTGAGTCCCTCGAAGGGGGTTACGGTGACACTCACCATCGCAACTGTGCGACTCCCATGCCGCAGACACTATCCAAATCACACGTTTGAGTCAAGGCGCCTGACACTGATCCGCGAGGGGATCACCCCACATCCGAATTCACCGCTTCCAGCAACTCTTTCTTTGAGACAATACATTGAGCCGCATCCGCCACTGCCCATTGCAACGTATCGTCGTCTCTCGTGGCCGCTCTCACGTCTCATTCCCAATCCGCCGGCCCATCAACTAGGACCAACCCATCTCGCTAGCCACGCTGGTACCCTGCACCTCATGCCCGGCAGCACCCTAGATCCGCTCCGCATCCTCAGGGCAACTCGCCACTCCTTCGCCGGCCTCCGAGACGCATTCCGAGCAGAGGCCGCCTTCCGGCAGGAATTGCTAATTGGTGCCGTCCTCGTCCCCATGGCCGTCTGGCTCGGTGACACCGGCGTCGAGCGCGCCGTGATGATCGCCGTCCTGCTTCAGATCCTCATCGTAGAGTTGCTCAACTCCGCCATCGAGACAGTCGTCGACCGCTTCGGCGATGAACACCACGACCTCTCCCGCAGGGCCAAAGACATCGGCTCAGCCGCCGTCTTCATCTCCCTTATCACTGTCCCAATAGTCTGGGCCCTTGTGCTGTTCAGCTAGCCCTCGTGGAGTTGCCGTTGGGTAGGGGAGGGTTTCAAACCCGCCCAATCGCACATGTCTACAAGATTGGCTCACACCGGTCGATAGAGCGAAAGTCATCACTCCTTTCGCAGCCACTTCGAAGGAGAGATCACATTACGATCCTGCTGATACTAGGGCCGTCCGGATGGCCGGGACGGGGCCAGTTCGCATCGCAACTCCACAGGCTCCCTTTCCATTTGGTGAACCCGTGAGGTGCCGGGGCGTCATCACTGTATATGACCCTGTCCAGTTCCTCGCCGGTCTCGACGTCGTACTTGATGATGAACTTGTCGGTCGTATGCGCGCACCATAGGCCATCTCCCACCCATGCAAGGCCGTGAAGTCGCTCGTGGGGCACCGCGACCCTCTTGAGCACGCGCCATTCGGACGGGTCCATCAGCACAAGCGCCTTCGGATTGAAGGCCGTGATCCAGAGCAGTCCATCCACCCACTCCATGCCGTGGATGCCGCCTCCGTCCGGCGTCGGGAGACGCGCAATCTCCTCACCGGTCTCGTAGTCGCATCTAACGACACCCCGGAACCCCGTGTCGCCCGGCCTCTTGTATCGCGATGTCGTATCGCCGTTTGAACCGATCCAGAGCGAGCCGTCTCCGACCGTCAACCCTGACGAGTTCTCAGCCGTCGTGTGGACTAACCTCACGAACTGCAGGTCGTCATCGAGCAGGAAGAGATCATCCGTGGCCTGGTCACAAACCCAGAGGCCCTCGTCGGTGCCCTGGAGTCCGTTCGGCATGGTTGCGTGCGGGGTAACCGTCGTCTCAAGTCTCATCTCTTACCTCGCTACACCTAGTTCCGGCATGGGGCCGCTCGCTCACACCGCTTGTGCTGCCTCTGCCGTTTCAACCACCAGACCCGTGTAGAGGCGGTTCGCGAACCGCCCGCAGCGCCGCAACTGGGAACGCCACGCAAGCGGGCCAGTCACGTCCCACCTGAGCGCTCCCGTCGGGTCCCTTCCCCAGTCTGCTGGGGAAGGCTAGGATGGGGTAGACCCCTCGCAGGCACCGGCGCCAGCCCTTATGGGTCCAGGGCCTAGTCTTGGGTCGCCACCACCTCCGCCTGATGCAGCGACGCGATCCGCTCCTCGTCGTACCCCAGGATGCCCGACAGTATTTCCGTCGAGTGCTCGCCGATCAGCGGCGCGGAACCCACTACCATCGGCGTACGACTGAACTTTATCGTCTTCCCCGACACGTACATCGAGCCCGCCGTCCGGTCCGGCACCTCCACCATGATCTCCCGCTCGTGAACGTGCGGCTCATTTGCCGCGCCCGGCACATCGTGGACCGGCGCCGCCGGAACCGAGTGGCTCGAAAGGTGGTCAACCGCTTCCTTCGTCGTTCTGGCAGCGAACCACGCCCCAAGCTCCCCCTCCAGTGCGTCAACATTCGCCCGCCGGGACGCCCGAGTAGAGAACCGTTCGTCCTCAAGCCACTCCTGCTTGTCGAGCGCGCCGCACAACCGTCCCCACATCGCATCGTTCGTGGCGACTATGTACGCCCAGCCGTCCGACGTCCGGTATGTGTTCGTTGTGCCGCGTCCGTTGCCCTCGCGCTCCACGACCTCGCCGGTTCCCAGGTACGCCGACACCGGGATCTCGTTCGCCGTGAACCCCGTGTCCGCCAGGCAAACGTCGATCGCCTGCCCTTCGCCTGAAAACTCCCGCTCCCTGAGCGCCGCCAGCGCCCCGATAGTCGCGTGCAGCGCAGTGATCCTGTCGATCAGCGGGAAGTGCGTCCGGATCGGCGGGTCACCCTCATTGCCGGTCATCGCCATCATTCCTCCGATAGCCTGCCCGATGTGGTCGAACCCGACCCGTTCGGCGTATGGCCCGTACTGCCCGTAAGCCGACACGTTGATCATCACGATCATCGGGTTCAACTCCTTCAGCTTGTCGTACCCGAATCCCATGATGTCGATCGTCCCCGGCCTGAAGTTCTGCAGCAGGATGTCCGACACCTTCACAAGGTCCCGCAGCACCTCCTTGCCTTCGTCAGTGCGCAGGTTGATCGCCAGGCTCTTCTTGCCGCTGTTGTACTGCACCCAGTACGCGCTCTGGCCCCGGACCGTCGGGCCGTTCCTGCGGCTCTCGTCGCCGTTCAGCCCCTCAATCTTGATGACCTCCGCGCCCATACGCGCGAACATCAGCCCGCATCGAGGCCCGGCTTGGTACCGTCCCAGGTCCAGCATGCGGATGCCTTCAAGCGCCGTACTATGCGAGTTACCGGACATTTCCATCATAGATCTCCCATGCAACTTTGCTCGTAGAAACCCGCCTCTGAACTCCGCACCCGTAGGGGCAGGTTTTGACCTGCCCTTCGCTCTCGCCCCTTCCCCAGTCTGCTGGGGAAGGTTGGGATGGGGTTCTCAGCCAAGTGGGGCAGAAACGTGCGTCCCGCCCCGCCCCGCGACACCCTCTATCGTCGCCCCTTGCGGTCAAGAAAGCCCTTGAAAGACTCCTCGAACGGCGCCGGCGAAAGTCGCCCTGCCTGCGCATCCATCTCGTTCTTGAACATCTCCACCCACTGCGTTCCGACGTTGTCGATCAGCAGCTCTTTGATGCCCTGGACCATCCTCGGATCGTTCGCTGCGATCTGACCGCCCAGTTCCAGCGCCTTGTCCATCAGCTTGTCGGAGTCTACGAGGTGGTTCAGCAGCCCGATTCGGTGCGCTTCTTCAGCCTCCACTACGCGGGCCGTCAGTAGCAGCTCCTTGGCAATCGGCCAACCCACTTGCATCGGCAGGCTCCACGTCGAGTTCACCCGGCCGTACGACGCCGCCAGGAACTTGAAGCTAGTGCGCTCGCACCCAACTCTCATGTCGAAGCTCGACGCCATCACCGCAGCGCCTCCGTAGCACAGGCCGTTGAGCGCCCCAATCGTCGGTTTCCGGCACGCGGCCACGCGCCACGAGTACCACTCCCGTTCCCCGCTATCAGGTGGCGGGTCCGGCAACTCCCGCAGCCGCGCGATCTCGTGGATGTCCGCTCCCGCGGAGAACGCCCGCTCGCCAGCGCCCGTGAACACTATCGCCCTCACAGCATCGTCCGCCTCGAACTCCGAGATGACCTCGTCGATCTCCCGGAACGTGTCCCTGCTCAGCGCGTTCAGTACCTTGGGGCGGTTCAGCGTCACGACCCCAACACCCTCTTTGCTCTCCACGATAATGTTCTCGTACGCCAAGCGAAGCCTCCTGTCCGTCAGCGACGCGATTGTAGCAGCACCCCCAACCCCCACGCCACGCCGCCCACCCGTCGTCATTCCGCCTCTCTTTCGTCTTTCCGCTTATCTTCCCGTGTTCTATCGCAAGCCTGTCTTTCCAATTCACTTCCTGTGTTCTACCGCAAGCCTGTCATTCTGCTTCCTCTTGTCATTCCGAGCGAAGCCGAGGAATCTAAAACGTTTCACTCCGCAGCAACGCAGGTCATTAGCTACCGGCTCCTCTTGTCATTCCGAGCGGAGCCGAGGAATCCAAGACGGTTCATTCCACAACAACGCTGGTCAATAGCTACCAGTCTGTTTCCCTGTTTCTTCGTCGCTAATCGGGGTCGTTCTTCAAATGGCATGTATGGAAATCCTTCTCCTTCAGCTTGGCAAACGACACGCCCCGGCAACGTACCCCTCACAGCGAAACAGCCTCCCGACTCCCCCAATGCGATCGCCATAATGTGTCGCCCATCGCCTTACGCGAACACCAGTGCTATAATTATTGCATGTACACCACGGACCACACGGACCCTGCCTCAGCGCCGGACCTCGCATCCTCGTCCATTGTGGACGCTGTTTGCCGTGCACCGGCGTCCGGATTTGGCCGCATTTGGCTGCCTGTGAAGAGTTCGTCGGCCCCAATTAGGTTTGAATTGCCCGCATTTGGCCACTTGCGGCGAACACGGACACTGGCAACCACACCCCCGGGCACCGCGCCGGACGGCGCGCGACACATCCAAGAGAAGGCTGCCCCTTACCTGAAGACGTGTCACAATCTGTAACATCTGGGCTCCATTTTATAACTCCCAGCTATCAAATCGTGTGCAAAGTGGTACATCGCCCCAACAATACCCAGCTACAAAAATGACGGAATGTTACGGAATGTGACAGTTTCACGAGCATGGAGAAGCCTCCTCCGGATCGAGCTCTCCTGGTTGCCGCAACCACAGCCGGGCATCACCATCCTCGCGCCATTGGGCGGGTAGGGCGCTTTGTGGGATAATGCCCTCGTTCTGAGGGTGTGGCTTCCGGGTTGCCATACCCGGCACGCCCGCCCAACCGATCACGGAGGCGACCGATGACCACCGATTTCCCGACCTTCGACAAGCCTTCGCCGGACGATATGCCCGTCCGACCCAACCTCGTCTACGACGAAATCCCTCCTGACTTTCGCTGGGAGTCCATCTACGATGAGTTGGCCTGGCTCCCCGGCGGCTTCCTGAACAAGGCGGTCGAGGCAATCGACCGGCACGCCGAAGGGCCCAACGCCGGCAAGCCCGCCATGGTCTGGGAAGGCAAGAACGGCGAACGCGAGGTCTACACCTTCGCCCAGATGAAGGGCCTCACCAACCAGTTCGCTAACATCCTCCTGTCAGTCGGCATCCAGAAAGGCGACAGGGTCTTCATCTTCATGGACCGCCTTCCGGAGCTTTACATCGCATTCTTCGGGACGCTCAAGGCAGGCGCTGTCGTCGGCCCGCTCTTCTCCGCGTTCGGCCCCGAACCCGTCAAGGACCGCCTCCAGGACAGCGCCGCCAAGGTCCTCGTCACCCAGCCGGACCTGCGCCGCAAGATCACGCCGATCATCCCGGAGCTGATGGATCTCCAGCACATCATCGTAGTCAACAAGGACAACCGCGACCCGCTGGATGTCGACGTCACGGACCTAGACTACTACGAAGAGATGTCCAAGCACCCGCAGCAGTTCGACGTGGTCCGCACCACGATGAACGACTACTCGATCATGCACTACACGTCCGGCACCACCGGCAAGCCAAAGGGCGCCTACCACCGGCACCTCGCTGCTGTGCAGCAGTACGCCACCGGCAAGTGGGCCTTGGACCTGCACCCGGGCGACATCTACTGGTGTACGGCCGATCCGGGCTGGGTCACCGGCACCTCATACGGCATGATGGCCCCGTGGACGAACGGCGTCACCCAGATCATCTACGAGGGCGGCTTCAGCGCTGCAAGGTGGTACCAGGTGATCCAGGACCACAAGGTCACGGTCTGGTACACGGCGCCCACCGCCATCCGTATGCTGATGAAGGCCGGCGACGACGTCCCCAAGCGCTACGACCTTTCCACGCTTAGGTACATGTGCAGCGTCGGCGAACCTCTGAACCCCGAGGCCGTAGTCTGGGGCGACAAGGTCTTCGGAATGCCCTTCCACGATAACTGGTGGCAGACCGAGACCGGCGCGATCATGATCGCCAACACGCCCACCGTTCCCGTGAAACCCGGGTCGATGGGCAAGCCGATGCCGGGAATCACCCCCGGCATCCTGGACGACGACTTCAACGAGGTCCCAACCGGCCAGGACGGCAATCTCGCCGTTCGGCCCGGCTGGCCCTCCATGTTCCAGGGCTACTGGAACAACGCCGAGATGTACAACGACCGTTTCAAGAAGGGCTGGTACATCACCGGCGACAGGGCGCGCACGGACGAAGACGGCTACTACTGGTTCGTTGGCCGCGCAGACGACGTCATCAACACCGCGGGCCACCTCGTCGGCCCCTTCGAGGTGGAGAGTGCCCTGATCGAGCACCCCGCGGTCGCGGAGGCGGGCGTCATCGGCAAGCCGGACCCGATAGCGATGGAGGTGGTCAAGGCGTTCGTATCCCTAAAGGACGGCTACGAGGAGTCGGCCGAGTTGCGCCGCAATATCACCCAGTTCGCGCGCCAGAAGCTCTCCGCCGCCGTCGCGCCCAGAGAAATCGAGTTCGTCCCCTCGCTCCCCAAGACCCGCAGCGGCAAGATAATGCGCCGCCTGCTCAAAGCCCGCGAGCTAGGCCTCCCCGAAGGCGACACCAGCACCCTGGAGGACGACTAGCCGCCGCAATACAGAGCCTCGATCCTGACATCGAGAATTGTACTGTTGTATTCGAGAACCCTTGGCCGTGGCTGTTCGAAGTGAGAGGTTCGCAGGAGCCAAACTCATCCAGCCAATCAAATTATCTGTTGGAGCAACAACGTGATCCAAGACTTCGCTAGGCTGATACCTAAGTCTGTCATGAATAGATCCGGGAATGCGCTCTATTCTGGCCGAGCAGCTTTCAGTTCACCATCCAAGATTTATGTACTGGGTGTCAACCCCGGAGGAGATCCCGCAGAACAGTCTAAAGAAACTGTTGCATGGCACACTAACAGAGTTCTCAACAAAGAGCCGGCAATCTGGTCAGCTTACAGGGATGAATCATGGCGTGGCAGGCCGCCTGGCACATATGGCATGGCACCGAGGGTGCTGCACTTGTTCCGGAGTCTAGGACTCAATCCTGGGGAAGTGCCGGCAAGCAACATCGTCTTCGTGCGTTCTGGGCGGGAAGATCGTCTTGAAGGAGACTTGATGCAACTGGCGATGGAGTGCTGGCCATTCCATCAGGCCGTCATAGACAGGCTTACAGTAAGTGTGATCGTGTGCATGGGCCAGAGTGCAGGCAATTGGGTAAGAGAACAAGTGAATGCCAAAGCTCAAGTAGATGAGTTTACCGAGAGAAACAGACGTCGTTGGAAGAGCCGAGTTTACAGAAATGTAGATGGATTGACCGTGGTAGTGCTCACGCACCCAAGCATAGCAAACTGGGCAACGCCGGCGACTGACCCCACGGATCTAGTCAAGAGAGCGCTCGCATAGCCTCCCACTCCGTTCGCCCTGAGCTTGTCGAAGGGTCCCCAACGGCGTAGGCTTCGGCCCCCCCGCGACCGCAACTAGCAGTGCCCCTTATGGGTGCAGGGCCATGCCCTGCCTAGCCCGCCGGCACCACCGGCAGCGTAACGTGTGATGGATGCTCTGAGCTGTGCAGCACCGTTTGCAGCGCGGGAACGAAGTGCGCTCCGGCAGCGATCGACTCGCCCGTGTTCAGGTTCCGGTCGAACCGCGGGAAGTTGCTGCTCGATATTTCCAGCCGTATCTGGTGGCCCTTCCTGAAGACGTTGCTCGTGGCCCACAGGTCGATGCTGTACTCATACACCCGGCCCGCTTCGAGAAAGCTCGCCGGCGTCCTAGGAGTCCGGTACCTCGCCCGGATGATCCCGTCCGTCAGGTTCCGCGCGAACCCGCACTCAGACACATCCAGCAGCTTGGCTGTGAAGTCGGTGTCCACGGCAGAGCTCGAGGCGAACAGCGTCACCGAGATGTGCCCCGTCACCTCCACATCCTCGGGCAGTGGCGGCGTCGAATAGACGAGCACGTCCTCTCTTGTCTCTATCGCTCGGTGGTCGAAGGCGCCTGGGGCCACATTCCCCGGATCGCAGCATAGCCCGCCGCCCGCCGTCGGCGCTGGGTCGATCGGGTTGTAAACGTACGTGTCCGGTGGCTCATGGCCCGGCGATTCCGGCGAAAGCCGGCCGTTGCCGTTCAGCGTGTTCGCTTTGCCCGCGCTGTGCAGGTAGTACTTCACGTCGTCGGCCCTCTCCAGCGGCCAGTCGTCCTCGCCACGCCACTGGTTGATGCCCATCACGAAGATCTGGACCGGCTTGTCTTCCATCAGCCCGTTGTCTTCGCCCTTTAGATAGTGGTCGTAGAAGCGGAACGCTCGCTCCTGCAGGCCGAACGGGCCAGACCCAGCGCGTAGTCCGAAGTCGACGTCTCCGGCGATATGCGTCGGCGCGCCTCCGTGGATCCACGGACCGATCACCAGCCTCTGGCCCCTGCGTGCGCTGTCGCTTCCGCCGTTGTCTCGCATCCCCGTGTAGTTGCGGATCGTCCCGCCCAGGAAGATGTCGTACCATCCGCCGAAGCTCAGCGCGGGAACGCTTATGTCCGAGTGGTGCTCTTCTATGCACACACGCCGCCAGTAGTCGTCGAATTCTGGATGCTCTAGCCAGTCGTAGTAGTACGGGGCTAGCTCGTCTTTGAGATGCTCCAGATCACTTAATGGCAGCTTCCTGAAGTGCTCACACAGGCCGTCCCGTGAGTCGATCAGGTTGTTAAGCCGATCCTGGGGGAGCCGGAGTCTACTGGCCAGGTGCTCCCAGTTACTCGTTGCCAGCGACAGCGTTGCCCACGACAGGTTGAAGCCAAGCTCGAAGGCTCCGCCCTGCCATGTCCAACCCTCGTGGTAGTCCGAGGCCGTCACTCCCGGGACGATGGCGGCTAACGCCGATGGCTTGGACATCGCTGCCAGCCACTGCGTAGCCCCAACGTAGGAGGATCCCCACATGCCCACCTTGCCCGAACACCATCTCTGGGACGCAACCGAATCTATGGAAACATGCCCATCGTCGGACTCATTGACGAATGTGTAGAACTCACCCTCCGATGAGTAGCGCCCTCGCACGTCCTGAACGACCGCAGCATATCCACGGGAGGCCGCGTAGACAGGGTCGATTGTGGATGCGCGCGTCGTTGGAGCGCTCTTGTCGTACGGCGTTCTCTGGAGCAGGGCAGGGAAGGCGCCCGGCGAGTCCGGGCGGTATACGTCGGCGTATGTCATGGTGCCGTCCCTCAGCATGATCGGGAGGTTATGCTCGATCTTGACATTGTAGGACTCGGACATAGGTCATCCCTTTCTGCTAACGGGTGGGCAAGTGCGCAGTAGAATGTAGCACAGGGCCAAGGACCTAACAAGAAACGAATGCGTCCGGAGACTTAGACCCGTGAACAGGAAGATGGTTGCTCTCGCATCGTTCCCAAACGAGATGGAGGCAAGCCTCGTTGTACAGCGGCTCGAAGCCGAGGGTATACCGGCCTTTGTGAAACCATTGGGCGGAGGCTACGGAATACTCGGCGTTAACCCCTTCATCCCGCACCGCGTGCACGTGCCGATAGAGATGATCGAACAGGCACGGCACGTGGCGCGGGGCCCCGACGAATGCGAAGAACGTTAGAATAACGGAGGCGAAAGAGAAAGGAGGCGGCGATGGTCGAGCCTACAACAGCGACCAGATTCACGTACGACGACTACCTGAACACGCCTGACGATGAACGCTGGGAACTGCTGGACGGAGAATTGACAATGCCGCCTGCGTCGAACATCGAACACCAGAGGGTTGTGGGCAGGATTTTCGGCCACGTCACCTCTTTCGTTGAGCAAGGCACCCTCGGTGAGGTGCTGCTGGCTCCCTGCGACGTAGTCCTGTCCGAGGAGAACGTCGTGCAGCCGGACTTACTCTTCATATCCTCTGAACGTGAGCACCTCGTCACCCCTGAGAACCTGCGAGGGGCACAGGACCTTGTGGTAGAGGTTCTTTCACCCGGCTCCGCGAGCAGGGACTGGCGCGAAAAGATGGATACGTACGGGGAGCACGGCGTGCGCGAGTACTAGATCGTCGACCCCGACGCCAGAAGGGCCTGGCTGATGACGCAGTCGGAGGCCGGCGGGTTCAACGAAGCCAGATACTACGGAGTGGAAGATTCTCTGAAGTCCTTCGTACTTGAAGGCTTTGATCTGGATCTAAAGGAAGTGTTCCGGCCGATGTCCTGAGCTTATGAGCAGGTCACCCGTTCCTACGAGTCCCGCTCCTCCAACACCCTGACTGCAACCGAACGGAAGAAGTCGTACGGCTGTGCTCCGCTGAACGCGTACCGCCCGACTGCGAATGCGGGCACGCTCTTGATCCCCATGGCGGAAGTGTCACGCATTTGAGCAAGCACTCCGGACAGGTAGCGTTCCTCCTTGAGAATTGGGCCCAACTCAGCCCAGTCAAGACCGTTCGACTCGGAAACATTCCGTATGACGCTCAAATCTCCCAGGTCTAGGCCTTCGGCCCAGTACGCGCGAAAAGCCGAGCGGTGGAAGGCGTCGAACTTGCCCTTTTCGCGGGCGTACTCGGTGGCCTGCAGAGCATAGAGGGAAAACGGCGTGATACCCGGTTGGCGCATGTCTACGCCGGCTTCCTTCGCGACTTCGGCTAGGGACCGTGTGAGCTCGCCGGGGACCTGTCCTGGATATAGTTCCTTCGGCCGCCCCTCCTTGGGAGTATCGGGGCGCAGTAGAAAAGGCCGACCCTCCAGCTCTAACGAGAACTCACCAGCCAGTCTGTCGAGCCTTGCCAGGCCGATGTAGCACCAGGGTCATATGTAGTCATACCAGAAGATTACTGGAATCGGCTGGTATGAGCCCATTGAGGCTAGGCCTCGGCGGGAGCTGTCAGCGCCAGGAGCTTGCCGGCAACATGGCTGTATTCGTTCCTTACCCTCTTGCTGGTCAGGCAGACAGGCTTGGAGGTGTCACGGTAGTCCGAACGGAGTTCGAGGCGCCCTAGGAATTCGGTGCCAAGGCGTTCGGATAACTCCTCGCCTCCGCCGGAGCCGAAGATACGGCCAGAGAAGTTCTCGACCACTCCCAGCACCTCGACGCGCAGCTTGCGGATCATGTTCGCAGAACGCAGCGCGTCTATCTGAGCTAGCTCCTGCGGCGTCGTGACTACAATGAAGCCGTCCATAGTGAGCGATTGCATAATCGTCAGCGGCGCGTCGGACGTGCCCGGCGGCAGGTCAATGATCAGGTAGTCAAGCTCACCCCAGTCCGTGGACTGAAGAAGTTGGTTGATCGCGTTGTGAATCATCGGTCCGCGCCAGATGATCGCCTCTTCCTCGTTTTCTTGGAAGAAAGCCATGGACATGACCTTCACCCCGAACCTTTCCGAGGGGATCATGGTGCGGTTTTCGTCCACGATAGGCGGCTCGAACACCTTCATCGCTCTGACCACGTTGGGGCAGTCAATGTCGACATCGAGGATGCCTACACTGTGGCCCTCTTTCGCAATCGTTACAGCAAGGTTGACGGCAACGGTGGTCTTGCCGACCCCTCCCTTGCCGCTGTACACCCCCACCTTGCATCGGATCTTGCTCAGGGCCTCCGTGATGGCCCTCTTCTGCTCGAACGAGCGCTTCATGTTTTGGACTTTAGACCGCGCTTGGGCGATCTCGTTCTCGTCCGGCGGTTCACGTTTGGTTCTGGGTTGCGTCATTGGATTACGCCTGTGGGCTAGGGGTTGGTCAGCCAGCCTGTCAGTCGAGGCCCAGGAGGCGTTTTCCGTCTTCCGTGATCATGTCCGGTGTCCAAGGGGGATCGAACACTACGCGGACTTCCACGTCTTCTACTTCCTCCAGTTCTGCGACTGCCCACTCTGCCTGCTGCGCGATGTATGGTCCCATCCCACAGCCCGCAAAGGTTAGTGTCATAAGCACCTGGACGTCACCGTCGTCCACATCCACGCCGTAAACGAGCCCGAGGTCAACGATGTTGACCGGAATCTCGGGATCGTAGACCTCTTTCAGGATCTCTAGTACGTCCTCTTTAGTGAGTTCAGTAGAAGTCTCAACCATGAAAATCTCCCATTACACATGGATTCTTGGTCACATTCTAGCAGGATTCGCAACTAGGCAAGGTCTCCCGGACCTCGCCGGCTGCCACGTTCACTCAAGCGTGAGCGGCGCGTCTTCCCTGTTGGCCCATTCGCGCATCGAGCCGTCGTAGTTGCGCACGTGTTGGTAGCCCAGCAGCCTCAGTACAAATGCTCCGTGCGCCGCACGGATGCCACCCTGTCAATACGGGATCACTTCCTTCTCCGGCGTAACCCCGTGCTGCTCCAAAAGTGCCCTCAGCTCGTGTGCGGGCTTTAAGGTTCGGTGGGCGTCCCGCGTAACAAAGTTCAACCATTCCAGGTGGACGGCGCCCGGCACACGTCCGGCCCGCCTGTTGCCACGAGTGTTCGATCCGTCCCACTCCTCGTCGGACCTAACGTCCAGGAAGAGCGTGTCAGGGTTGCCCACTCGACTAATGCCATAGTCGATGGGACAGTTCATGCTCTCGTTTACTGAATTGACCGTGAAGTCGCCGGCCGGATGTGAAGGACTCTTGTAGGTCGCCGGACCACCTTCATCGAGCCACTTGTTCCAGCCCCCGTTCAGTACCTTCACGTTTTCGTGGCCGTAGTAGTTCAGGACCCACCACATCCTGGCCCCGTGCAAACCGCCGAAGCCGTCATACGCGATCACCACGCTGTCGTTGCTCACCCCAAGTCGCCGCATTAGCTTGGAGAAATCGTCGGGCGGCATCACCAGAGAATTTTTGGGAAAGTCCGGGTGCTTAATGTAGTGGTGTACGCGAAGCCCTCCTGAACCGGGAATGTGTGCGCGCCGGTAGATCGGCCACTCGTCACAGTCGATGATGCGAACGCCTGGATCTTCTAGGTGTTCACGAAGCCAGCCCGTTTCCACCAGCATCTCAGGATGCGCGTATTCGCTTCGCGAAGTGCCTTCAGCCATGGTGCAACCTTACAATATCGCGCTACAGGTGGTCTAGCTTTGACGGCCTGCGGTCAGTCTTTCACGCGCACAGGTGTCCGGCCTGCTTCGTAGCTCTGATAGACTCAGTTCCATGGCCAATCAGACGAGCCAGCTGGCGGACCTTCATCTCCACATGTACGGCTCCATTCACTACCAGGACTACCTCGAATTCGTGAGCAAACGAGATGTGGATTGGCAAGCTTACGAGACTGGATTCATGGAAGCGTACGGCGAACGACCGCCGATACGAGCGGTACTCGAGAGGCACAACGGAGGAGTACCGCGAGCACTTGAGGAGTTCAAGCAACTGTTCGTTTTCGGCAACCATGACGCAGGCACCTTCGCATGCTTCCAGGCCAAGTATGACCTCCTTGTCAGTGGCAGCGAGTTTTCGAGAATCAACCGAGGTGAGGCTAACTTCACTGCCGTGGTCGGCGAATTGTGTGCCTTCATCCAAAAGATCATAGCTAGGCAGCGCGAGCAGAACATTGGCTACGCAGAGCAACGAATGCTACTCAATGAGGCGTTGACGCCTCCCCAAGTTAAGGAGTTAGTGTCAGAGATTCTGCAGTTGTATGCATCCTACGAGGACTCCGACATCAAGCCGCGCTTTGCGGCGAGCCTTCGTAGGGAAGACCCGTGGCCCGACTGGGACGTGGTCAAAGAGGCTGCGTTAGGGCCCTTTGGGAGACAGCTAACAGGTATAGACTTCTGCAACGTTGAAGAGGGCCACCCTCCGAAGAAGAAGCGCGAACTTTTCGATGAAGTGAAGAACTTCAACCAAAGGCACCCCGAACGCGCATTGGCCATCCTGTATCACGCTGGAGAGAGCTTTGCTGATAAGTTGCTGGAGAGCGCGGTCCGTTGAGTGCACGAGTCTGCCGAAATGGGCGCCCATCGGCTCGGTCACGCCATTGCGCTAGGTGTGAACCCTGAAATGTACGGTCGTCACACCCGTAGTGAGAGCGTCGACGAGCGCATTGACCAGTTGCGCTATGACATGCGGCACAGCGAAGGCTCGCGGCGGCACGGAGTTCGTGTGGATTTGGAGGGCGCTGATCGTGAACTGCGTGAACTTGTAGCCATACCCAGTGAGCGCCGCGTGTCCGTCAGCTATGACGACGGGCGGCTCGAAGAGCTGAGAGGACGCCAGAGGTACGCTATCGAGTGCATCCGAGCCCTGGACTCGGTGATCGAAGTGTGCCCGACCTCAAACCGCCGCATAGGCGGCATCACTGAACCCCAGCATCATCCACTGATTCAATTCGTGGATTGCGACGCTCCGTTCATCATTGCCAGTGACGATCCGGGAATCTTCGATACAACGTTATCTGATGAGATTCAGTTAGCGATCGATATCGCCGGATTACCGCAAGACGCCTACGACGAAATCGCAGAGCGCTCGTGGTCCTATCGAAGCGAAGTCCTCGTCGGCCGCGAGGACCGGTAAGCTAGGCCGCTCGCCAGCTTATCCGGCCATCACCTTGCGAAGGTCGATGATCTGGTCCCTAATGAGTGCCGCTTTCTCAAATTCCAGATTCCGCGACGCGGCCTTCATCTGCGACTCCAGACCCTTTATGAGCCGCAAGATATCTTCCTTCGGAATCTCACCGGACGCCACGTATGGGGCCCTAGTTTCTGCAATGGCCTTAACTCGCTCGGTGATGTCCCGGACCGTCTTGCGGATACCCTGCGGTGTGATTCCGTGCTCGCGGTTGTACTGGTCCTGCATAGCACGGCGCCTGTCCGTCTCATCGATGGCCCGGCGCATCGAGTTTGTTACGACATCAGCATACATGATCACGTGACCGTCCACGTGCCTCGCTGCCCTGCCTACAGTCTGGATCAGTGCAGTGTCGGAGCGGAGATAGCCTTCCTTGTCTGCGTCAAGAATCGCGACAAGGCTGACTTCCGGTAGGTCTAGTCCTTCTCTGAGCAGGTTGATGCCCACTACAACGTCGTAAACACCTAGCCGCAGGTCCCGCAGGATCTCGCTCCGCTCCAGCGTGTCGATTTCCGAGTGTAGGTAGTGCACCTTCACGCCCACCTCGCGGAGATAGTCCGAAAGCTCTTCGGCCATTCGCTTTGTCAGCGTTGTAACTAGGCAACGCTGCCCCTGCTTCGTACGTTCGCCTATCTGGTAAAGCAGATCGTCGATTTGTCCGGTCGTCGGCTTCACGTCGATCAATGGGTCGGTCAGTCCCGTAGGCCTGATGACCTGCTCGGCTATCTGTTGAGAGTGCTCGTATTCGTAGGGCCCCGGCGTGGCGGAGACGTATACCGCCTGGCAGGCGCGTTCCTCGAACTCGCCGAAGTTCAGCGGCCGGTTATCGAGCGCCGAGGGAAGTCGGAATCCGTACTCGACCAGCACCTCCTTGCGCGAGCGATCGCCGAAATACATACCCCTGAGTTGCGGTAGCGTCATGTGCGACTCGTCAATGAACACGAGATAGTCCTCGGGGAAATAGTCGATCAGCGTGTATGGCGTGCTTCCAGCCTCGCGTCTCGATAGGTGCCGCGAGTAGTTCTCTACGCCGGAGCAGTATCCCGCCTCCCTCAGCATCTCCACGTCGTACTTGGTTCGCGACTCCAGCCTCTGAGCCTCCAAGAGCTTGCCTTGGCTCTTGAGAACTGCTAGCTGTTCCTCAAGCTCGACTTCTATATCTTCGAGAGCGAGCTTCAGCTTGTCTTCTGGCGTGACGAAATGCTTGGCGGGGTAAATCTCGATCTCGTCGGACTCGCTAAGATACTCTCCGGTGACGGGATCGAACTCGATGATTCGCGCCACCTCGTCCCAGTCGAACTGCACACGGACCGCGATCTCCTCGTACGCCGGCAGCACTTCCAGAGTGTCGCCGCGGACGCGGAACTGGCCCCGCGAGGGTTCGTAATCGTTCCGGTCGTACTGCATATCGATAAGTTGCCTTGCCAGCCTGCGCGGGGAGAGCGGTTCTCCTTTTCGCAATGAGGCCATCATGCCAATGTACTCTTCGGGCGAACCCAGCCCGAATATGCAGGACACCGACGCCACGATCAGCGTGTCACGGCGGGTGAGGAGCGCCCTCGTGGCGGCGTGCCTGAGCTTGTCCAGTTCGTCGTTTATGTCCGCGTCCTTCTCGATGTAAGTGTCGGTACGCGGCAGGTACGCCTCCGGCTGGTAGTAGTTGTAGTAGCTGACGAAGTACTCCACGGCATTGCCGGGGAAGAACTCCTTGAACTCGGTGGCGAGCTGTGCCGCCAGCGTCTTGTTGTGCGCGATCACGAGCGTGGGGCGCTGGACCTTCTCCACCACACATGCCATCGTGAATGTCTTGCCGCTTCCGGTCACGCCGAGCAGCGACTGGTGGCGCAGACCCTCGCCTATGCCCCGGGCGAGCGCGTCTATCGCCTGTGGCTGGTCGCCGGTGGGCCTGAAGTCAGCTGCTATTTTAAACTCAGGCATCTCGAATCTTGTGGGCGGGACAGTTTCACTCCGCTCCAGTGTAACGCGGCGCGGTAACTCACGGATACGATGGCGAGCGCGCCGTCCAGACCATCTCTTCGTTCGACTCGTGCAGCTCAGAACAGTCGAAGCCGCCGAAGACTTCCACGTCTTCGAATCCGCATGACGATAGCAAGTGATGGATCTCCCAGCGGTGGGAGTACCTGAGTGAAAACTCACGGTAGAGTTTTCGGCCGACGATTCCCGTTACGTCCACTTCATCAATGATGATGCGGGCATGGACGATCTGCTCGAAATGATCGTACTTGCTCTGCTGGTACAGGATCCTGCGGACACCCGTTTCGGAGTCCGTTACGTCCTTGAGATAATAGGGCACGTCGTGGTCCTGAATGAGCGTGCCCGGCTCCGGCACGAACAAATCAAATGCCAGCAAGCCGCCGGAGTCCAGATGATTCTTGATCGCGGCTAGCGTCGATATCTGGTCCGGCACGGACAGTAGCGACTGAAACCCCCGAAAAGGAACGATTACAAGGCTGAATCGTTGCTGAAGGTCAAAGCTCCGCATGTCAGCCTCGACGAACGTCAAGGAGCCGGTGTCGGATGACAGACCGTCCGCCTTTGCCTTGGCTATCTTCAGCATCGCCGGCGAAAGATCCAGACCGGTGACCTTCACGCCTGCTGCTGCTATGGGAAGTGTGACACGGCCCGTACCGCAGCCCAACTCCAGCACGGGCCCGCCTGATATGCGGGCCAAGTCGACATAGAATGGAACGTCGTCGCGGATGTCTGAGTGCACCGCGTCATAGACATCGGCCCAAAAGTCGAATGTCTCGCCCACTTCGGCTACTCGCTGCCAATGCGCTGGAACGCCTCTCGGACGCGGTCTTCCAGCGAATCGGAAGGACTGAACGATAGGTTGGTCGCCGCTTCCCTGGCCTCGAGGGCGCCCAGACCGGCTGCCATGAGGGCCTCTACTACCTCCTGGTCCGAGCCTGAAGCGACCGAGGGAGCCGCGAACAGTTCCAGTTTGCCCGCCAGTTCCAGCACGATCCTGCTTGCGGTTTTCCTGCCTACTCCGTGCACGCCTCGGAACGCCGCGACATCGCCGCCGGCGATTGCGGCCGCCAGCGACTCCGGTCGCAGCGTCGAGAGAATGCTGAGCGCCACCCTTGGGCCGATTCCGCTGATCCCGATCAACGCCTCGAAGGCCGTGCGGGACTCCTCGCTTTCGAACCCGAACAGCGACAGGTCGTCCTCCCGGACCGCGAGGTGTGTGAAGAGCCGGACCCTTTCGCCGGTCTTACCGAGCGACTCCACCGTGGAGCTGGGCGCGTTGATTCGAAGCGTTAACGCCCCACCCAACTCGATTTCAACCCAGTTTGGACCTGCGGCCCTCAACTCGCCGGCCACGGATGAGATCATGAGCTCATTCCGTCATCGCCATGTTTCGGGTGTGGAGTGAGTTGATGTGGCATATTGCAATGGCAAGTGCATCGGACGCATCGTCTGGACGCGGAGGGTGGGAGAGTCCGAGCAGTATGCTCACCATTTCCTGCACCTGTTCCTTGGAGCTTCCCCCATGGTCGGTCACGGCTTGCTTGACCTGCGTAGGTTGGTAAGTGTGCACGGGCAGACCCAGGCTCGCGGAGGCAAGGAAAGCCACGGCCTGCGCTTGGCCCACCGCAATCGCGGACCGGCTGTTGCGAGCCACGAACGGCTCCTCGATTGCGACCTCAGCCGGCCGGACTTCCGCCATGTATGCAACGAGCCTCTCGTATAGAGCGTACAGCCGGACGGGAAGGGAAGCGCCACGCGGAGGTTGAATCGCGTCGTACCCCACCAGCGTCATTGCGCCTGCCACGGAGTCCACCACGCCGATTCCCATCGTATACGTGCCGGGATCTATTCCAAGTATCCGAATGGCAGGACCTCCGGCGACTGGCCGCTACTCTTCCGCCCGGTACTCCTCCAGCAACTCGTCGGAGAAGTCCGCATTGGAGTAGATACGCTGGACGTCGTCGAGGTCCTCCAGTTGGTCAAGCAGCCGCAGCACCTGTGCCGCCGTCCGATTGTCGAGCGTGATCGTGTTCGTCGGCAGCATCGAGAGCTCCGAGGAGGTTATGGCCGCATCCAGGCCCTCCAGAGCCCTGCGTACCTCCTCCAGCGACCCCGGCACCGCCCTGACCTCGAGCGTTGAGTCGTACGTGTCGAAGTCGTCGGCGCCGGCGTCGATGGCGGCAAGCGTGAACTCCTCCGCCTGATCGCTGTCCGCCTCTACCATCAGCACGCCGGTTTGCGAGAACTGCCAGGCGACCGAACCTTGCTCCGCCAGGCTGATCCCGGCCTTCGAGAAGACCGCCCGCACAGCCGACGCCGTGCGGTTCCGGTTGTCCGTGAGCGTCTGTAGCATGATCGCCACGCCGCCCGGCCCGTACCCCTCGTACGTAATCTCCTGGAGTTGGGCGGCTTCCGCGCCTGACCCCGAGCCGCGCGAGATCGCCCGCTCGATGTTCGCAACCGGCATGTTCGCGTCCCTGGCGCGCTGGACCGCCATGCGTAGCCTGAAATTTAGATCAGGGTCTGCGCCGTCCTTCGCCGCCACGATGATCTCCCTTGCAAGCTGAGTGAAGAGCTTGCCGCGCTTGGCGTCTGTGACAGCTTTGGCTCGCTTTATCTGCGACCACTTGGAGTGACCGGACATACTGGAAATACTCGCGAAATCGTTATCTGGGGGTTGCGATACATCGTGATTCTAGCACCGGCGCACTCTACCGGTCGAGGTGGCATCGGACCGACACGAAGCCATTTGCCGGCGGAAGGCAATTCCGGCGTGCATCGTGCCGCAGCCCTTCAATTATTTATTGCGCCATACCCGGGCATTTCCAGACAGTGCCATGCTGAGGCAGTTGAGAGGTGTCGTACAGACCGGCTGTCAATCCAAGTGCGCTCACCGAGGTCGTTAGCCGGTTCTGTCGCTGGTTGCCGCTACTTGACTAGAACCCAGCTTAGGCCCAAACCTGGCGCTAATGTATGGCAGCACGGGCGTCCGCTAGGAGCAAAACACTTAAGTCTGCAAACTACCCACTACGATTCCCGTCCATCCTTCCGGTGGTACTTGTAATCCAGACTCAAGATGCTCAGTTGCAAGCTGCCTGAAGGCTCGCCGTGCAGCTGTGAGCCTCACTTTCGACTTGAACATCGAGAAAAGGACTGCTTGTATGCACACCTTAACTATCCTATGATAGGTTAGGAGCTTATGAACATCTTTTCTCATATCTCGGAGGAGTGACTTGTTGAACAGTTCTTCCGCCAGTTTCTGGGATCACGTATACAGCCTGCGAGTGCGGAATCTAGTCCCCCGCAGGTGGAAGGCTGGCCAGTTACGAGAGTTCCTCGAGGAGCCGGTCGGTCCCTCGTACTCGCCAAACACGATCACCGTTTGCCCATTCAACAGCAGCGTCTCAAAGGAGGGCGACGGAATAGGTGACTTTGTCAGGAAAGGAGCGATTCCCAAGGCATGGCGTGTCGGGCGGGGCGAGTTCCAACTGGTCGCGGACCCGGACGATGACGCTTCCACCCAGCAGTCAGAGATTCAGTTGGCAACCGCGCGGGCCGATCTACTCAGGGCTTCTAGGACACGGGCGACTTTTGGAGAAGGCAAGTCGCTGACAGGGGCAGTAGGGCCGGATACGCGGCCGGACACGGTGCCAGGCCCATCCCACCTCTATCCGTCCATCCAGGTCGCATTGACGCCGGCCGAGCGACACGCCCTGGCCGGCCTCAGCGCCGCTGAGAAGGCCGTGTCCATCGTGCGCAAGCACCTGGCCGAGAAATTCGGAGACGATGTAAAGATAGAAGAGATTGACGACGGAGCGGACCTAAACGTCACCGCAGATGGACAGCAAATGCGGATTGAGGTCGAGGGCACGGAGTCATCAGTCATGGACTGGCAACATATGAAGATTTCAGACCAAAGGGCGCACTATGCACTCACGAAAGGCGGAGCCTCCATGTACCGGGTAGTAGGTGTATCCGGTCCAAACCCGTGCATTTACGTCCTGACCCACGGGCAACACTTCACCCTGGAGCCCGAGCCGACGTGGGTGGTCAAGAAGGTCACGCCAAGGGACGAACGCTATCCCCTGAGGGGCGACTTCTACCGGTACGACCTCCCCTTCGAGCCGGTCGCAGTGGACGACTGGGAGATCAGGCCGTGATAGTACTGGACACCCACGCCTGGATCTGGTGGACGCTCGACCCTGACCGCCTCACTGAAACGCAGCAGGAGGAGATAGCCAGGAGCGAAGACGCCGGAATCGGAGTCAGCGCGATCTCGTGTTGGGAGGTTGCCAAGCTCGCGGAGTATCGCCGCCTGGCGCTGCCCGTCGGGCTGACCGAGTGGTTCAGCGAGGCGCTCCGGTATCCCGGAATCAGGTTGCTGCACTTGACTCCCGAAGTAGCCGTCGAGTCGGTCAGCCTGCCGGGCGTCTTCCACCGCGACCCGTCCGACCAGATCATCGTCGCAACCGCAAGGGTACATGGCTGCCCGCTGGTCACATCCGACCACAAGATTGCCGGCTACCCTCACGTGCGTACGGTGGAATAGAGCCGGCTCTACGCCCCTTGCCCACCGGGCCCCTTGCGGGCACCCGTACGGTGCTCGGAGCGTCGCTCCGGCACCTTGGCTCGGTCTACGCCAGCCCCTCCGGCAGGTCCACCGTCATCCGGCCCGCGTCCACATCCACCTCGACCACGACATCCGCTATGGCTGGCACCAGCAGATCGCGTGCCGACTCGCGCCCAACTACGTACACGTCGTTGCTGCCAGTCTCCAGGATCTCGCGGACAACGCCCAGCCGCTCGCCCTCTACGGCCAGCACCTCCATCCCCACTATCTGGAAGTGGTAGTACGTGGCGTCGTCAAGCTCCGGCAGCTCGGCCGATGGAATTGTCAGGAAGGCATCGCGCAGCCTTGAGGCAGCGCCGCGCCCACTTACTCCGCCTAGCCTGACCAGCAGCCCCGTCTTGTAGGGCCGGCTTCCCTGGACGGTGATCGGCGCGCCGTCCAAGTACACCACCGTGTCAGGCGCAAAGCGGGCCGGGTAACTGGTGTGAAGTCTGAGCTTGAGTTCGCCGTGCCGTCCCCACGGACCGAGCACCTGTCCGACTATAACGTGGTCGGAGGGGACTTCTCGTTGCTTGCCTGGGTCGGCGGCCCGGCCCTGGGCAGACTCGGTGCCGGTGTCAGACGATCTCGAGGACGACACGGGCGTCCTGCTTGACGGCGGCCACCCTCAGGAGGGCGCGGATTGACTGGGCTATGCGGCCGCCCCGGCCGATTATCTTGCCCTTGTCATCGGGGCACACGTGAAGCAGGTAGATCGTCCTGCCCCGCCGGTCCTCCTCTTCGATCTCGATCTCGTCAGGGTGGCTTACGATCGATTCGACGATGTATCTGATGAGGTCGCTCACGACTCGGCGCCTTCCTCAGCCGCCTCTTCAGCCTCTTCTTTGGCCGCTCTATCGAGCATGCGACGCACGGCGTCGGAGGGCTGCGCGCCCACGTCCAGCCACTTCTGCGCCTTCTCACGGTCCAGAACTACTGTGGGAGGGTCGGTCCTGGGATTGTAATGCCCCAGATGGTCGACGAACGCACCGTCCCGAGCGGCCCTTCTGTCCGCTACTACGATCCTGTAGCTCGGCTGTCCCCGAGCGCCCACCCGCCTTAGTCTGATCCTGAGCATTTCGTCGCTTTCCGTCCGTTTGGGACTGCCTATTTCTTGATAGCCGATTCTAGCTTGCGCCGCTTCGGAGTGTCAACGAACTTATGGCCGTCTCAGCTACGCCGTCCTGCTATAATCCGCCCAACTCCAGCTAGGAGGCCGGACATGCCGCTGGATAGCCTGCTCGAACTGGTAGAAATTCTCAAGCAGCGCATCATTGAGCATGGGACTAAGCTAGGGGAGAACGAGGCCCTGACGCGGTATGCCTTGATTGATCCGTTCCTTCGGGAACTCGGCTGGGACACAGCCGACCCAAATCTTGTGATTCCCGAATACAAGACGGGCGATATCGAGTATGGAACAGGCAACAGTAGGGCCGACTATGCCCTTCGCAGCGATGAGTCAGCTGTGATTATAGTCGAGGCGAAGAGACTCGGAACTCCCTTGCAACCTGTGTTGTCAAAGGTACTTAACTACTGTCAAATGGAGGGTGTAGATCATCTTGCTGTGACAGATGGTCGGCACTGGGAAGTATTCGAAACTCACAAGAAAGGTAATATTCACGAGAAGCGTATCGTCATTATTGATCTGGTAGAAGACTTGCCGTCCGAAGTCTGTAGGAAGGCATTCGCACTGTGGAGGCCAAACGCCGAAGAAGGCAGCCTACTTCCAGGTCAACCTGCGATTGTGCCCATGCTGGCAGAACCAGCGTCCTTCTATTCCAGTGATCCGAGCCCTGAGGCAATCGAAGTTCAGGCTATTCCACAACAGCCTTCAGACAGCTACGATTGGAAGCCGATATCGACTTTAGGTTCAGTTACAAACAAGCCACCGCCAGCGGAAATGCTTCTTCCGGATGGACTGGCAGTCCAAATGCGTTCATGGAAGAGCATAATGATTGAAGTATTCCGTTGGCTTCTGACAACGAACGAACTAAAGGACAAGGATATTCCTCTCAAACTGACAAAGGGCAGTAGATATCAGCTTGCCGAAACACCCTTTCACTCAGACGGAAAACCAATGAAAAGCTACAGTAAGTTAAACAAATACTTCCTAGAGACGCACCTCTCCGCACAAGATATCTTGCGCCGCACAATTCTCGCTATCCGCCATGCCGGCCAGGACCCCACCGCCTTCAAGGTCCGCTTCTCCTGATGCCGCGGGTTCTCGCTCCCCGCTAGCCCGCACCCCCTTCCATGACCCGCCTCATACATCTCTCCCAGCGCCTCGTCCGGTCCAACGCCTTCGAGCTAGGCATCATCGCCGTCATCCTCCTGAACGCCGCGCTGCTCGGCATCGGCACCTCCGACGCCCTCGACCGGAGCATCGGCGCCTGGATCGAAGGGGCCTTCTGGGCGCTGCTAGCCATATTCATCGCCGAGGCCGTGATCAAGATGACCGCCTCGGAGCCGAAAGTCCTCGGCTACTTCCGCGACGGCTGGAACGTGTTCGACTTCCTGGTGATCGTCGCCGCCCTGATTCCCGCCCTCGGTCCCATGGCCATTCTCGCCCGGCTCGCCCGGCTGCTGCGAGTGCTTCGTCTCATCTCCACCATCAAGGAGCTTCGCCTGATAGTGGCCGCACTCGTCCGCTCCATCCCCAGCGTCGGCCACATCTTGATGCTCATGAGCATCATCGTGTACGTGTACGCCATCATCGGCTACTACCTCTTCCACGAGCAGGACCCTCAGAACTGGGGCAACCTGGGGACCTCCTTGCTCACGCTCTTCAAGATCATCACCCTGGAGGGCTGGACCGACATGCTCGACACGGCGATGGCCTTCAACCCGCTGGCTTGGATATACTTCCTCACGTTCGTCGTCGTGGGCACGTTCGTCGTGATCAACATGTTCATAGCCATAATCATCAACAACCTGGACGAAGAGAAGATCGAGCGCCTGAAGGAACTGGACGAGCCTGTGTCCAGGGAAGAGTTGCTGCGCGAGATACGGTCGACACAGGAATCGCTCCTCCGCCTCGAACGGAGACTGGACATCGAAAGCCCCGGTGCGGAATCGACGTCAAGTGCGCAACGCCAGCTAGGGGCCGATTGAGCGCCCTCGCCCTAAGATAGGCGCAATCGCATACTGCTACTAAAGTTCCTGCTAGCTGCCACGCTCCCCGCATCACGCGGTTCTACCTTCAACTGAGCATCGAAACCCTGCCCATCGCGAGACGGCATTGGGGCGTTGAAGGGTAGTCTCTGAACGAGAGTTGCTAGCCGGCTGCTCCGGGTACGTAGATCCAGCCTTCCAGTGAAGCGTCTGCCAACTCGGAGTCCGTGGGACACCTGAAGCTCCCGGGCTTAGACGCCCATGCCGCCGCTCCCACCGCGGCGACAACCGAGTCCAGGCAATCGTGTTCAGCGATACAGACTTCCCGTACGTCTCCCAGGTTGGGCAGGGGGACGCCCGACGCATCCGACAGATGGCCCAATATCCGGCGACGCAATGTGTACGCATCGCGCCCCTTCTTAAAACCCTTGTAGGGCAGGCCGATGGCCTTCAGAAACGCGCCTGGCATGAGTTCGAGTAGAGTCACAGTGCGGTCGGGTTCGGCTTCAGGCTCCATGGGTGGAACGTGCCAACGGCGCGGATATGCCTCGTGTAGGGCGTGCAACATACGGATTCCGTGGTAGGTCATCGGCACCATGTTGGGATTGACCTTGTGAAGTGGAGAAAAGCTCTCCGGGTGGTACTTCTCATCGCCAACGCGCTTCGTTTCTCCGAACTTGGCGACGAACTCGTCCCGTTTGCCGATAAACTCCGGCGGGCTGCACCCTTCTATGGCGCTCCATACGTCGGTCATAGTCAATGCCCTCTGCGGGGTGGTTGAAAAACTCGCAAACCCCTTTGGCACGCCAAACGGGAAGTCCAATGCCGCCACTGCGGGTGTCTGCGCTTCCGACAATAGTGCGTACAGATCGTCACGGCGGACCGGCTCAGCGGTTTGAATGACAAGAGTCCCATCTGAGCACAGTTGCCCGCACGTGGTCCACGTGTTTCGGTCGTCGCGGGCGCCGCTGAAATCTACGCCGATGATGTTCGTCATTTGAGCGCCATTCTGGCTTTCATGGGACTTCAGCCGCAATGCCTGTACTTCCTTTGGACCACGCAGAACGGCAGGATGCCCTCAGGTTGCCCGGCAGTCAGGCATTCGGAGGCGGTCCCATTCCGCCCGACCTGCGTCTGAACGAAGAAGGAAGGCCTGTTCGCGCCGTGCTATAATTCGCCGCGTACTGCCAACCGATTCCAACTGGCCGGAGAGTTACCGCAAGGGCGGTCACGAAGAGTTCCGGCACACTCCAGAGGTCCGACAGCATGAAGGTTGTATTCCTGCAAGATGTTGAGAACGTTGCCCAGGGTGGCGACGTCAAGGAAGTCAAGAACGGCTTTGCCCGCAATTACCTGATCCCCAAGCAACTGGCCGTGCCCGCCACCAAGAGCGCGTTGCAGAGGATTCAGCGGCTCACCCGGGAGTCGGAGGTCAAGCGCGTGAAGTCGCTGAAAGACATGCGCGAACTCGCCGAGGCGCTCGACGGCACCCGCGTAGACGTGCCGATGCGCGCCGGTCCCAACGGCCGCTTGTACGGCTCCGTGACCAGTGCCATAGTGGCCGAGACTCTCTCGGAGCTTACCGAGCGCGAGATCGACCGCCGGACCGTAGAGGTGACCGACCCGATTCGCCAGATCGGGCTGTTCGAAATCCCAATCAGGCTGCACTCCGCAGTCGAGGCCGGCATCCAGGTGCTCGTCTATCCCACAGGCACCGACCCCGAGGACATGCTGAAGTCCGACGACGAGGCCGAAGACCAGGACGAGGACGCCGCCGCCGACACTGACGGGGACGAAGGCGAAGACGAGGAGTAGGACTCGACCGCCACGCTCTGCCAGGCCGGGCAGAGTCAGAACACCACCTCCGGCTAGCCTGGTCTGCAGTAAGAATCACCTCAGAGCTCCATTGGAAGCAGTGTCCGTCCACTCGAAACAGGTCATTCGAGGTGCAGGGGGATGATCCTCGGGCTGATCGCTGTCTCGATACTGAATGCTCTCTCTGTTGTTCCAATGACGCTACGGGCAAGACATGACTTTGCCCGGCAAGGACGACTCTCCTTGCCGGTTGCGGTCTGTTCCGGAGTCAACATGCACGCTCACGCAGCAGTTACGTTCACGCTTGCATGGCTGGACCGTGGTTCGCTCAGCGAATCAACACCGGTCAATCTGGCGCTCGGACTAGTCATCGCAAGTATCGGAGTGGGGCTCATCGTGGCAGGGCGCCGCGAATACGCGAGTGTTGCCCGGCTCTATGGACTCCTGGAAGACAAACTGCTTACCACGGGCATCTATCGATATTCGCGTAATCCGCAGTATGTCGGCTACTGGCTCATCATGTTAGGCGCAGCCATAGTGAGCCTTTCCCAATGGACATTTCTCCTTGCGTTCGGATTTGCACCTATCGTCCACCTCTACGTACGGGGTGTCAAAGAGCCTCACCTGCGCTCCGCATTCGGAGAGAAGTATCTCGCATACTGCAACAGGACACCTCAGTACCTGCAACTCAAGCGGTAACGCCAACGGAATGTACTGGATGCCAAAGTCGGAGAGATCTTAGGCCACGCAATGGAACAGTCTCTTAATATATCGGCGGGGCCTCCATCCCAGACGGGCCGGACAGTCGCCAGACCGACTGCGGAGGGCACGGCCGTTTGAGACCGGCATGTTGACATCGCAGTCAGGCTGCACACCGAAGTCGAGGCCGGCACCCAGGTGCACGTCTAACCGACCGGCACCGACCCCGAGGACATGCTGAAGTCCGACGACAAAGCCGGAAACCAGGACGAAGACGCCGCTGCCGCCGCTGACGAGGAGTAATGCGGGGATCCAACCCGCCTGACCCCGCCAACCTGGACAGAGTGAGGGACTTCTAGCTTTCCGTCTCCGTTGCCCGTCGAGGGCAACCGCATTGAACAGCCTCTAAGCCAAGTCGACAGCTACAAGCCTCAGTAAGTAACCTCAACTGCGATTTGTCAATTGCATTGATCGGGATGAGCGAGAGCGAGTAGAAGCCGCGCAGTACGCGGGCTGCACCGTTGGTTGTCGGACGAGACTTGTTGCTCCTGCTGTAGCATCAGCATGGGGAAGTATCCCGCACCAAAATCCTAATTGCTGCAACTCGAAATGCAGAAGGACAATTCGACAATTGGCAAGACTGCATGCTACTTGAGCTGATTTCGATAATGTATACTGCACGCTTGTAGCTCAGCCGTAAGGACGATCCCAAAAGGTTGATACATGCCGCAAGCTGACCAGTATCCCATATCAGACCTTCTCGCTTGGATGAATGAGAAGACGCTCATTCTGAACGCGGACTTCCAAAGACGCAGTGTGTGGCCGCCGAGCGCAAAGGTGTTCCTAATCGATTCAATCCTTAGGGATCGCCCTATGCCTAACTTATACATCCGTACCAGGACCGATCTGCGGACGAGAAGGGCGTACAGAGAAGTAGTTGACGGACAGCAACGTTTGCGTGCAATCAATGACTTCGCCTCTGACCATTTAACCTTGACCGTCACCGCAAAGGAGTTCGCGGGCAAGTCCTATAGCACTTTGGACAACGCCCTAAAGGCCGCATTTCTTACTTATCAAATTGGAGTCGTGCAACTATATAATATTTCAGACACGGATGTCCTGGACGTATTCCATCGGATCAACGCATATGGCTTGAGACTCAATCCTCAAGAAAGGAGGCACGGCAAATTTCAAGGGCTCTTCCGGATCGCGGTCATTGAAGCCTCAAAGCGGTGGTCGGTCCTCTGGGAAACGTATAGGATTGTCGGGCTTCGTGATCGTGTTCGAATGGGCGATGACTAATTGATGGCTCTCATGCTCGGCGTTATTTTGGACGGGGTTGTAGACGGTGGACAACCAGCTACCAATAGATTGTACGATGCATATGACGATAATCTACCAGAGAAGGCAGTCGAGAAACTTGACAAGACCTTGGAGTTTCTCGTTAGGGAACTTACGGAGATTCTGCAAACAGGATTGGCACGTGGACCTCACTTTCTGATGTTGTTCGCTGCTGTAGCCCACGCATTGTTTGGGATCCCCACCGGACAAATAGGTGATGACATGCCAGCGAGGGATCCAACCGCCTTAACTGACCTAGACACGGCAAGGGCCAACTTGGGCGTACTAGCAGACGTATTGCAAACTCCAGACGACGAAGTACCCTCCCGTCTCTTTTCGTTCAGGCTAGCTTCTGCAGGATCTACTCAAAGGATTAGAAGTCGAAGCGCTCGATTCCCAGCGCTCTACAGAGCTCTGAAACCACTGCCAATCTAGATAGATGCCAAATGGCTACACGCACATTGGCCTCATTGTATGGTAGCTTCTACGGCAGGACAAATAGGCTGCTTGATGATTTCTTGGTTTCGCCTTCGTCTATTTCTGTAAGCAGTAGTGAGATTGCCGTGAGACGCCTCCTAAGGCACAATCGCGGTTACTTAGTTAACCACTTCTTTCATCTTTGGGGCGAATTCTGTAGACATGTAGTTGTAGCATCGGCATTAGGAGGCTGTCGGACTATTGATGGTTCAATACTCAACAGTGCTTCCACGATTAGTAGTGTTCCCGACATCCTATGCGCTCTAGGCGAACCTTCCATAACAGGGCCTAGGCTACGCTGGGGAGATCCCAAGTGGACGATCACTAAGGTTAGGAAGATCCAGCCTAGGAATCTACAGCAAATCATCCTAGGAGTCAGCGCCGTACCTTACGAGGATATTCGCCGCATTAGAAATTTTGTTATTCACAGTAATCCTTTCACTCGGTCTCAATTTGATTTGGTTGCTTCCGGATACTCGCTCATAGGGGCAAATGTCGATGATGTGTTGTTCCACCGGTTACCAGGCGGCGGCACGGTAATGGAAAACATGATTCGCGATTTTCAGCTCTCAGCGGAGGAAGTCGTGCGGTGACAATGATTCACGTTATCATGGCTTAACTTGCAATGCAACGAAGTGGTTTGGAGTCTAGTATGCCAACACAATTGAAACTACATGAACGTCCCAAGTCGGTACATCCGTTTCCAGCAAGAATGGCACCTGAAATTGTTTTGCAAGCGTTACATGCACTTAGACCTGGTAGTGTTGTTGTTGACCCTATGTGCGGTTCTGGTGTCGTTTTGAGAGAGGCCGTGCAACAAGGCCACTTGGCAATTGGCTTTGACGTTGATCCATTGGCGGTCCTAATGTCCAAGGTATGGACGCATCCGTTGGATACTTCCACACTTATAAGAAGAGGCGAAGCCATAGTGAAAGCTGCAACGGACTTGACTGAAGACGATATTGTCCTGCCATGGATCGACGGGGACAAAGAGACAGCTAAATTTATTGACTTTTGGTTTGCAGACCGTCAAAAAGAGCCATTATGCAAACTTGCCCATCTAATGGCTCAGAAGCGTGGCCCAGTCAACCGCGCGCTACAACTTGCAATTAGCCGACTTATTGTTACGAAAAAGAATGGTGCCTCACTTGCCTGGGACGTATCCCATAGCAGACCACATAGAGTCAAACTGTGCAATGAATATGATGTCTTGTCGGGCTTCAAGACTGCCGTATCATTTATTGCCGTCGAAGCACGTAAGATACCTCCTAAAAGCACAGCACTTGTGAGAATAGGTAACGCGAGAAGACTAACTCGTATCGCGAACGAATACGCAGATATTGTCATAACATCACCTCCTTACATGAACGCCATTGACTACATTCGAGGGCACCGACTTGCTTTGGTCTGGCTTGGTTATCCCGTGGCTAAGCTAAGACGTATTCGATCATCAGCTGTAGGTAAGGAGAATGCACTGAGTGAACGAGCTTTCAAGAATATCGGGCTGAGTACCTCATTTCTGCCTAGTGATCTCGACAATGTGACGCTATCTCATGTAAGGCGATATGCCTTTGATATGGTTAAAGTCATAGCAGAGATTGCGCGCATTCTTAAACCCTCAGGGCGAGCAGTCCTGGTTGTAGCTAGTTCTCGAATTCGGGGGAAGACAATTGACAATCCTCAATTGATAGCGTCTATTGCCAACTACTTGGGTTTGAGACAAATTGAGTGTGTTGAACGCGAGATACCAACCAATAGACGCTATCTTCCTCCTCCCACGTCGACTATTCAAGAATCGCTAAAGAAGCGCATGCGTACAGAGTCAATACTGACCTTCGAGAAGGCAGTGCGCATCTCAGCATGAGACGCAGCGCAACCGAATTGACACAGCTTTCATCACGGTTCGTTGTTTGGACTACTATGGTCCTTCCACCGGCTATCTTGAGTCAGCAGTAAAGTGAATCCATTACTAGGAGGATCGCAGAACTTTGGACTCACCAGTATGGAAGGCGACTCGGGAAGTGAGCACTCCGCTCACTTGCTCCCCGGGCACGTAGATCACGGCGACCCCAGCCAGGGCACTTGTCGCACCGTGGACAGTGATCCACTCGCCCCCTTTTCAGCCCGCCCTGCGCCGTATCCGGCTGCCCGAGGCTACCGCGTACAACGCCCAAGTGCCCGCCAGGAGCACGGCCGCGACGACGAACCCTCCCTGAAAGCCGATCCTGTCGGCGATCAGGAATCCAGCGAACGGGCCGAGCGCCGCCCCCAGGTCTTGCCACGTCGCGTACCTCCCCATCGCAGCAGCCCGAGTCGCGCCGGTCGACGTCTCGCCCATGGCCGCGTCGAGTGCGGCGCTCACTCCCACCCCCGCCATGAACAACAGTGGCATCCCAACAATTACCGCGATCGGCGAATCGAACAGGACCATCATGCCCAGCGAAGCAAACATCGCGGCCATTCCGTAGGCAATGGACGTCCGCCTGCCTATCCCGTCCGACAAGTGGCCAAGGGGTACGCCGAGCCCAAGATCGGAAGCCCATCTGAGACCCACGAGAATGCCGGCGAGTGTCACCACGGCGAGCGGCCCGCCGAGTACCCGTCCATTTTCATCTGCGAACTCCGCGAGGTAGGGGGCCACCGTCGCGATTGCGAGGCCGTTCGCAGCGAACGCGGTGGCGAATCCCATCAGGCTGATCGAGAGAAGGGGGACGCGCAGCTTCCGTCCGTATCCCGGCAGTCTCGATACGGCGAGGTCCCAGGCGTTCAGGCGCTCTAATATGCTCTTCACTGTTGGCCGGACGCGCTCTGGCCTGAGGTCCGGGACCCTAACTGCGACAACGATGCCCAGCAGTCCCACCACGGCCAGGACCGAAAACGTCACCTCTCTCGTGGTGAGTTGGTAGAGCAACGCCCCGGCGGTAACCGCGACAAGGCTCCCGAGCCGCTGCCCGGAGTTGAAGAAGCCCATCAGTCTGCCCCGCATGTCGGACGTTCCCACGCGAAACGCTGTCAGGTGCGCGGCAAGCCGCATGCAGGAGTACGAAACGCCCCAGGCGGCCCGCGCCAGCAGCAGCACCGCTAGGCCGCTTCCCAGCCCGTATGCGAGAGTCGTCAGGGCGCCGAGTCCGATCGAGGCGACGAAGGGCCAGCGCACGCCAAACCTCTGGTACACGAGGGCGGCGAAGGCGTTACTGACCAACCGAACAAAGCGATTGATGCTCAGCGCAACGCCAATCCAGAACGAGGTGGAGAGGCCCAACTGGTCGCCGGCTCCGAACTCGCTCGCCGCGACGGGCAGCACGACGTACATGAGCGAGTCGCCCATTATCACCGCGGCAGTAGGGGCCACGGCATACACCATCCCAGCCGGAATGATCGGCCTGATGCGCATCGTGCACGCAAACATGGCACGCTGGCCTAGCCTGGTCAACAGGCGGAGTGCATTGTCGCCGTTCGGAACCGGCTAGATAGGACTGAAGCGGTTCCTTTTGCCCAACCTCTAAGGTCGACCTCCGGTCTTCTGGGATTGGCCTACAACCCCCGTATTTGACCACGACTATTCCCAATCAAATCCCACCACATTCAACCTGGTGGTTGGCATCATGTGCCGTGTCGTGTTATGCAGAATACCACTTGCTATGAGGGAACAGCTGTGCTATCCTCTGTTCATGCGAAGCAACGCCCTCAATTCAAGTAATCGAGCATCCCTCCCGGAAGCGGCTTCTGACCGTGTCTCACTTTTGTCCCAAAGTGTCTCAAACCTGCTTCAGGTTTGTCTCAAAAACGTCTCAAGACTGTCCCAAGTTTCACCTGTCCCAGCTACGAAATGAGACAAAATGAGACCAAATGGGACATCCGTTTGCGCTTCCTGCTTGGCTCGAGGCTTCTTAGCATGGTGTGCAACGGCCCCAATTCCGGTATGGCTGCCGGGCTATCGGCGCCGGCCCAGACAATGGTGACACAGTACGCCGACCGTGGCATACTTCCTCTATCGCCCCGGCCGGGTCCCTGAACCCTCCGCCGGGCGCTCCGGAGGCCCGCTCGAAGAGTGTACACCGATAGACTTCTGCCCCACGATCCGGACGCCGAGGAGTCCGTAATCGGGTCCCTGCTGATCGACCCGGAGTCGCTGAACCGCGTCTCTTCGTTCCTCTTCCCGATGGACTTCTACGTGTCCAAGAACCGCTGGTGCTACGAAGGCGTGCTTTCGCTGTTCGGCCGCGACGAGTCCGTGAACCAGGTCACGCTGGCCCACGAGCTATCGCTACAGGGCCGCCTCGAGGAAGCGGGCGGCAGCGACTACCTCGGCCACCTGGTGGCGACAGTCCCCACGTCCGTCCACATCGAGCAGTACGCCCGCATCGTGCGCCAGTGCTCGGTGATGCGGCAGCTTATTGCGACGGCAGGTGACATCGCCAAGCTCGGCTACCAGGGCACCACCGATATCGAGGCAACGATGAGCAGTGCCGAGGAGCTGCTCTTCAACGTCCGCACAGGCAGGGAGACCCGGGACTTCCGCCACATCAGGGAAGTGCTCGACGTGTACATGGAGGAGTCGGCGGCGGTCCACGTTGCGGGCGACCACCACCTGGCGCCTGTCACCACCGGGTTCGATCAGATCGACCAGCTTCTCGGCGGCGGCATGCAGCGCTCCGACATGCTCGTCATAGCCGCCCGTCCCAGCCTCGGCAAGAGCACGCTCGCCGTGAACATCGCGCGCAACGCCGCTATGTCTGGCCAGACCGTCGGCATGTTCAGCCTGGAGATGAGCAGCGAACAGATCGCGCTGCGCCTGCTGGCCAGCGAGGCCAACGTCAACAGCTACTACCTGCGCATCGGCCACCTGAGCGAAAGCGAGTACCGCCGAGTGCTGGACGCCATCGGCGCACTGTCCGACCTGCCGATCTATATCGACGATACTCCTATACAGGGCATTGTCGAGATGCGGGGCAAGGCCCGGCGCCTGCAGGCCGAGCGTGGACTGGACTTGCTTATAGTTGACTACCTCCAGCTCATTGCCGGTTCAGGCCGAAGCGACAACCGCGTCCAGGAGATGGGCGAGATCTCACGCTCCATGAAAGGCATGGCACGCGACCTGGACATACCCGTACTCTCCTGCTCGCAGCTTAGCCGGGCGGTCGAACAGCGCCCGTCGCACAGGCCCATGCTTTCCGATCTTCGCGAGAGCGGCAGCATCGAGCAGGACGCGGACGTCGTCGCCTTCATCTACCGCGAGGACGTGTACACAACGCGCGAGGACTGGGAGAGGCGCAGCCCCACGCAGCAGTACCCGGAGAACATCGCGGAACTTATCGTCGCCAAGCACCGAAATGGTCCGGTAGGTGGGATTCACCTCTACTTCAGGGACCGCATGTCCAGGTTCGAGAGCCTGGAGCAACCGGCGGCCGTCGCGTCCGCGCCGTAACATGACTTTCGCCGGGTTTCCCCCCGGGACGCGGGACACGCCCGTGCCCGGACCGCTTCTGGGCCCACTGCTCGAGCAGATCGACGACTTGGATGAGCTCAGGTGCACACTCCGGATCATCTGGCTGCTGCATCACAAGAAGGGCCATCCCAGATTACTTACTGAGGCGGAGTTAAGGTCGGACCCGACGCTGGCCAGGCTGATGGGAGATACGACGGAGGAACGCCGGCGCACGCTCGATCAGGCGCTGGCTGCCGCCGTTTTGCGAGGAACGTTGATCGCGGGCTCCTTGCGAAAGGACGAAGCAAGGGTGAACGTGTACACGCTCAACACCGAAGCCCACCGACAGGCTTTGGAGAAGCGGGGGCTCGGCCCACCCTCCGCGCCGGCGCATGCCGAGGGCGATATGGACGACACCTGGGCGGGCAGCACGCAACGCCCGAACGCGTACGCGGTGTACGAGCAGAACATAGGCATGCTCACCCCACTGGTCGCCGATCAGATACGCAAGGCCGAAGAGATCTATCCGGCCGGTTGGATCGAGGACGCCATCAAGGAGGCGGTTACCGCCAACGCCAGAAACTGGCGGTACGTTTCGCGCGTATTAGAACGTTGGGAGATTCAGGGCAAGACAGATGGAAGATCTGAGAGACATCCTGCAAAGACTAGGCGAGAGAGCTACTACTGAGGGCTTTCGAGACGAGTCGGACGAATACGATATCGAGGCCGGCACGGGCTGCGGCGAATGTGGCGGCAGGGGCTGGTATACACCGAACGTGCCCGTGGGACATCCCGAGTTCGGGCAAACTGTCACGTGCCGTTGCCTCGAGACCCGTCTTACCGAATCCAGGCAGGTGCGATTGGTTCGCTACAGTAACCTGGGCGCCCTCACGCGCTATACGTTCGAAAGGCTGGACAGAGACGGCAGATCGGAAGGCTTCGAGGGCGTCGACAGGTTCCGCGCGGCCTACGACGCGGCGGTTGAGTACGCATCTAGGCCGGAAGGCTGGCTCGTGCTCACCGGACCCCACGGAACTGGCAAGACCCACCTGGCCGCAGCAGTTTCGAACCGCCTGATCCAAAACGGCTACTCGGTCTTCTTTGTCCACATCCCTGAGTTGCTCGATCACCTCAGATCGGCATACTCGCCGGCCAGCGAGACAACTTACGACGAACTGTTCGAGCAGGTGAAGAACGCGCCCATCCTGGTGATGGACGAGCTGCATGCCGGAAATGCGACCCCGTGGTCCCAGGAGAAGCTCCGGCAGCTGGTCAACCACAGGTGCAGCGGGCAGCTTCCGACGGTCATAGCGACGGTGCTGCCGCCCGAAGAGGCGGACCCTTACATTCGTGTGAGGATCGAGTCTGAAGGACAGGGCAAGGTGTTCCGGCTGGGAGGGCGCCCTCTGCTGACCACGTCTTCCTTTGGCGGTGTGGACCCCAGGATGCTCGAGCGCATGAGCTTCGACTCGTTCCGTCCCCGCTACGGCGGCCTCTCCAGCGAGAGCGAAGCGGGACTCGTGGCCGCCTTCCAGGCCGCCAGGAACTTCGCCAGCGCTCCGCAGGGCTGGCTGACCCTTTGCGGAGGCACGGGTTCGGGTAAGACGCACCTTGCCGTGGCGATTGCCCGCGAGCAGTTAAGGAAGAGCAGTCCGGTGATGTTCGCTTCGGTTCCCGAACTGATGGACAGGCTGCGTCACGCCTACGAGCCTGACAGCAGCATCAGCTACATGCGACTGCTGGACGATATCAAGAACGCTCCGCTGCTGATCCTCGACGACCTAGGGAGAGAGCGGCGCTCGGACTGGGCTAAAGAGATGGTCTTTCAGATCATGGTTCACCGCGACAACCTCCATCTGCCGACAGTGATTACGTCGAAGGATGACTATTCTGTCGATACAGGGCCGATAAGCTCAAGGATCAAGGATCCGGCCATTGGCTCGGTCGTTCCGTTGCACGCTCCAGACTACCGCACCCGAGGGAGAAGCGGAGGTTGACCGAGGCGAGGCCTGAGCCTGTCTCAGCGCCGGCTGACACCGTCTGCACCTTCTGCGGCATCGTGGCCGGTGAAGTGTCGGCCCGCGTTTTCCACGACGAGGAAGACTTCATTGTCTTCCAGAACCGGCTTACGTGGGTTCCTGTCATGCTGCTGGTGATCCCGAAGGTCCACATGAGCCAGCAGGAGTTATGGAAGGACCGGAAGCGGATAGCCCGCATAGGCGAACTTGCCGTAAGGGTAGGCGAGACGTTCTGTCCGGGCGGGTTTCGGATACTTTCCAACTTCGGGAGGCAAGCGCTGCAGTCGCAGCCCCACGCGCACGTGCACGTGGTCGGCGGCACAGAGCTTGGCCCGTACGTCGTTCCCAGGCAATGGCTCGTTGGAGGATGACAACCGCACGTCCTTGAGAAGACTGTGAGCACTCCCAGTGTCCCGGCGCCTTCCAAGGCTGCGCACTTGAGCTAGTATGAATGGCATACGAACAAGTCGCCGGGATGTAGAGGACACAATGCCGATAACGAACAAGACTTTCGCAGGCGGCGCGTTGGCGCGCGACCGCTGGCTGTTAGCGCTAACGCTTGCCTTACTGTCGACCGCCATTCTGCTGTCCGCTTGCGGATCGGGAGTCTCGAAGGATGAGTTGGACACTTCCACTTCTGCAATAAGGGAAGACGTGAAGGCGCTTGAAGAGCAGGTGTCGGCCCTCGCGGGGACTCAGGATGAGGTCAAGTCACTTGAGGGCGAAGTGTCCGCGCTGACGGCCGCGCAACGGGACGTCAAGGCTCTCCAGGAACAGATGACTTTGCTTATGGCCGACCTCGTAGAGGCCGCCGGCGGTGACGACGCCCGACTTGCCCGTCTGGAACAGAACTTGGCCTCGCAACAGCAGGGGTTCCAGGAAATCGAGTCGCGGCTCCTGAACGAACTGGAGGCCATAAGCGAGGCGGGAGAACTGAGCGCTTCTCAAGCCGAGCACCTTTCCGAGGCTCTGGCCAATCAGCAGGAGGAGTTCGAGCAGCTGGAGGAGCAAATCCAGGCGGCACTCGCAACTCCTGAGCCGGTAGAACCGGATGATGAGGAGACCGGGACTGAGTCCGAGATACCCGTGTCAACGGCCAGCTACGAAGTGTGGGCCATGGACCAGTTCAACAACACGGTCCACGTCATCAACCCTCAACTAGAACTGGTCGAGTCGGTCGATTTCACTGAAGCAGGAGTCAAGACGACGCACTGGATCGACTTCACCAGCGACTTCGAATATGCGTGGATCGCGAGTACGGCCTCCGGAAACGTGGCTGTCGTCAGAGCGGAGGACCGGAAGGTTATCGAGACGTTCGATACTGGTCCTTCGAGCCATGCCGCCGACATTTACCCGGATGACAGCGGCGTACTTGTGTCTGTAATCGGTAGCGGGGAGTTGGTTGAGATTGTGGCGGATCACGATTCTGAGACCTTCTCAATAGGCAGGACACTAAAGATAGCGGAGGACCCGGCCGTGCTGGCGCGTGCTGCCGAGTTTGGCTCCACCAACCCGCTGGAGCCGCCGAAAGCCAAGCCGATCTCTTCGGCGTTTACGAGCGATGGGCGCTTCGCCTACGTGACCCTCGGTCCCGCCCTGAAAGACGGAGGCCTAGTTGTGGTGAACCTGGAGTCGTTTTCAGTCGTTAAGGCGTACCCGCCAAATGAGGTTAAGGTTAATCTGATGAGCGTGCTCTCAGCCGATGGGAGCAAGATGTACGTAACCGGCGGCTCCAAAGACACGACGAGTTTCGTGTACGTCTTCGACACGGCTACGCACAAGCTCATCGCCAAGGACTCGACGCGTGGGGCGGACGCCCACGGCCTCGCCTTGACCCCGGACGGCTCGGAGCTGTGGGCCACGAACAGGTGGACCGGCAGCATAGGAATCTTCAGCACAGAGGAAAATGAGTTCAAGGAAAAGATAGCGTTCGTAGGTGTAGCGCCGGACCTGCTGGCGATCTCACCCGATGGAGTCTTCGCGTTCATACTGCTTCGGGGAGCCCAGCCGGAGGCTACCGGTGCGATGGCAGGATTCGGGGAAACGCCCGCAATTGTGGTCGTGGATGTGGCGACCAGGGAAACTGTGGACATCCTGCTTCAGGGCAAGCCGACTGAGACCGGAGACCCGCCGGACCTGGACTACCACGGAATAGCGATCAGAGAGCTCTGATACAGGCGCTAACGGCGCCGTCTGACTATAGAGAACTCAAGCCAACGCCTGACGCTTCCCTGACGCTTCAAGGACGCCGTGCTCGGTAATGAGAGCCGTCACGTACCGGGTCGGCGTCACGTCGAAGGCGTGGTACGCGGCCCGGCTGCCCTCTGGAAGCAGGTTAACGGAGCAGACCTGCCCCGACCGCGCGCGGCCTGAGATTGACGATACTTCTTCCGGCTCCCGTTCCTCGATCGGGATGCCTGCAATTCCATCGGTCAACGTCCAGTCCACGGTAGAGACCGGGGCCGCCACGTAGAACGGCACGCCGCAGTCGCGCGCGGCAAACGCCTTCAGGTACGTACCTACCTTGTTCGCAACGCCGCCCGAGGCCGTCACGCGGTCGGCGCCCACGATGCACAGGTCCACGAGGCCGCGCTGCATCAGATGGCCGCCGGCATTGTCACAATCACCGTGTAAGGGACTCCATGATTGCCAAGCTCCCATGCTGTTAGGGATGCGCCCTGGTTGCGGGGTCTGGTCTCGTCGACCCACACGTGTACGGGCATTCCGGAGTCGCGGGCCATGTAGACCGGCGCTAGGGCGGTGCCTCAGTCGACCGTAGCAAGCCATCCAGCGCTGCAGTGCGTGAGCACGTTGAGTCTCTCCGGCCTGCCCTTGCTATCCCAGACAGCTCGCAGCGCTTCCAGGCCATGCTTACCTATGGACTCGTTGGTAGCTGCGTCCTCATCGCAGATCGTGGCAGCCTCCTGGAACGCGGCATATACGCGCGCGCCGGACGGCGTCCGGCACAGCACGGCTCGCATACGGTCCAGCGCCTACCTCAGGTTCACGGCAGTAGGCCGGGTCGCGCTCAGCGCCTCATGTGCGCTGTCCAATCGGGCGTCGGATGCGTCAACGAGCATCGCAAGGCACATTCCGTACGCCGCCATGGCGCCGATAAGGGGAGCACCACGCACCCGCATGGCGCAAATCGCTTCTACCGCGCCGTCCAGCGTGGTGACCGTTCGCGTTTCGAAATCGTGCGGTAGCAGTGTCTGATCAATGAACTCAACGCTCCGGCCGTTTCCGGCCTGCCAGGTCGAACGGTAGTGCCGCCCCTTGATATTCATAATCGAAGTGTATGAACGTTCCCAGACTCATCAAGCCGCCGGTCGAACCGTACGTGCCGCCTCTGGAGGACAAGGGCACGTGGTGCGGTCCCCATTCCCAGAGGCAGGAATGATGTTCTGCCCGTTAATATCGCGCTAGGTTTCAGCCCGTGCTATCATGCATTGTTAAAAATTTCACATAGTGTTTTCAAGGTCCGTGCCAGGATACGGACGCGGCAGGAGGTGCTGCGCTTGTCCATGTTCATCGACGTAGAGGTGGACCCTGTTGTCTCCACAGACACCGCGTTGGTCAGGACGCTCGTTGAGGCCTGCCCCGTCGACATCTTCGCCGCCAATGAAGAAGGCAGGCTCACGATCGTGGAAATGAACCTCGACGAGTGCACTCTCTGCGATCTGTGCAAGGACGCGGCGCTGCAGGGTGCTGTCAGGATCATAAAGCTATACGAAGACTAGCAGCCATCGAGATGCTCCAAAGACGAGCTACAGGAGGTAGAAATGCCGCTGCTTGAGTACGTGCCGTCAACCATGCCGGTGGTGCAGCGATCTGTGATGTACACACCGGGCAACAACGCCCGGCTGATCGAGAAGGCTAGGACTTTTACTTCGGATCTGGTTGTCCTGGACCTGGAGGACTCGGTTGCGCCAACCGAGAAGGAGCACGCCAGGCGACTGGTCGGAGAGTCCACGGCGGCGGTCGCCGAGTCCGGTGCGGACGTGTACGTGCGGCTCAACGCTTGGGACACAGGCATGACGGACGAGGACCTGGAAGCGATCGTCGGGCCGACGCTCGACGGCGTAGTGCTGCCCAAGACAGAGTCGCCCGAGGACGTGCAACGGCTGGCCGAGAAGCTCTCGAGCCTGGAGTCCAAGGCTGGGATGGCAGAGGGCGCCGTGAGCGTGCAGCTTCTGGCGGAGACCGCGAAGGGGATCATCAACGCCGAGGCGAGTGGTCGATCCAGCAGCCGCGTCAACTCCATCGTTTTTGGGGCGGTCGACTACGCACGTGACATGCGCATCAAGCTGACCGGCGCGGGCACGATAGCCGCGCGTTCCGCAGTGGCGATGGCGGCTCGTTCCGCAGGCGTGGTAGCGATAGACCCGCCGTGGCCCGCCTTCGCCGACACGGACGGCTTCGCCGAGGACTGCCGGATGGGGAGCGCGCTCGGGTACGAAGGCAGGATGCTCATCCACCCGAACCAGATCGAGCCCTCGCACGCGATATACGCGCCGCACGAAGAGGACGTGGCATATGCCACCGAGGTGGTTGAGGCGTTCGAGAAGGCCTTGGAAGAAGGCCTCGCGTCTGTGGCAATCGGAGGCAGGATGATCGACTGGGCCGTGTACAGGTCGGAGAAGGACCTGCTGGCAAAGGTGGAACTGATCGCCGCGAAAGAGCGGCAGAAGGCCGACAGGAGGCGCAGTCGCGCCGCAGTGTAAGGCCGGGGGAGGTCCCGGCAATACGAACCAGGCGGTGACAGGTGAGGTTTTTCGAGCACGAATCGAAACAGTTGTTGCGTAACCGCGGGCTTCCCGTGGGCGAGTTCAGGCTCGTGAGCACAGCGCAGGAAGCCGCAAGCGCGTCCGAAGAGACCGGTTTTCCGGTAGTCATAAAGTCGCAGGTACTGTCAGGCGGCAGAATGAAGGCCGGTGGCGTGGAGTTCGCAGACGACGCCGAGCAGGCCGAGGCGGCCGCCTCGCGGATCCTCGATCTGGAGATCGGAGGGCAGCGCCCCGAGCAAGTGCTCATCGAGCGCAAGTCGGAACTGGCGAACGAGTATTACATCGGAGTCACCTACGACCGAAGCGCCAAGCTGCCCGTGGTGATCTTCAGCGACGTGGGCGGCATCGACATAGAGACGGTGGCAGAAACGCAGCCGGACCGGGTCGCGAGGCTCCACTTTTCCACCTTGACGCCGTTCCCTCCCTTCCGAGCCAAGGAACTTGTGAGCGGACTGGGGATCACGGGGCGTGACCTTGGCGCGTTGAGCACGATCATTCACCGGCTCGTGGACGTGTTCCTGAGACACGAGTTGATGCTGGCGGAGATCAACCCGCTGGCCCGGCTGGCGGACGGGAGATTCGCCGTGCTGGACTGCCACGTCGAGCTGGAGGACGAGGCAGTGCCCCTGCAGCGAGATCTGCTGGCCGAGCTCGGCGTCGCGCCGGAGCCGAGGCAGGGCAGGGCACCGACCGAGTTCGAGGCGCGCGGCACGGAGATTGACTCCAGCGACCACAGGGGCGTCGCGGGGAGAATCGTTGAGTTCGACGGCGACCTCGGTCTTGTTATCGGGGCCGGCGGGGGCAGCCTTTCGCTGTTCGACTCCGTGAGGAAGTGGGGGGGCCGGCCGGCCAATTACTGCGAGATCGGCGGCAATCCGAGCGTCGCCAAGGTGCGCGACCTGACGAAGCTGGTGCTCAGCAAACCGGGCGTTAAGAAGATAGCGGTGATGATGAGCATAGTGAGCAACACGAGGGTCGACATCGTGGCGAGGGGAGTGATCAAGGGCGTGGTCGAGCTGGGTCTCGATCCCGCCGAAGTGATCGTAGCGTTCCGGATTCCTGGCGCGTGGGAAGAGGAGGGTAGGAAGATCCTTCGCAAGTACGGTGTCGAACACTACGGCAGATCGACGTCCCTCGACAGAGCGGCGAGGATAGCGGTAGAGAAGGCAAACCGTTAGATGTCCATCCTGATCGACGAGAACACAACCTACATCATCCAAGGTATCACCGGCAGGGAGGCCGTGGCGGCGACGCGGGAGTGCATGCAGTACGGCTCGAAGATCGTGGGAGGCGTGACGCCTGGGCGTAAGGGCCGGAACGTTCACGGCGTGCCCGTGTACGACAGCGTGAAGGAGATAGTGAGCCAGACTCACGTGGACTGCGCTCTGATCAGCGTCCCGGTGGCGTTCGCGAGGGACGCGGCGTTCGAGGCGATCTCTAACGGCATAGGGCTGGTTGTGCTGGTCACGGAGCGCATACCGAGAACACAGATTGTGCAGGTGCTGGAGCTTGCGCGTCGGCACGGGGCGAGGGTGATCGGGCCAAACACGCTTGGGCTGATCTCGCCTGGCAAGTCGAAGATCGGCGGGATAGGCGGCCCGGCGGAGGACGCTACGAAGGCGTTCATGCCCGGGCCGGTCGGGATCATGTCGCGCAGCGGCGGCATGACGACCGAGATATCGAACACGCTGACGGCGGCAGGGCTGGGACAGAGCACGGCGGTCAGTATCGGCGGCGACCCGATCATCGGGACGACATACGCCGAACTGCTGCCGGAATTCGACGCGGATCCAGACACTGAGGCTATCGTGATCTACACCGAGCCGGGCGGGACGATGGAAGCGCAGCTTGCCAATCACGTGCGGGTCAACGGGACGCGGCTGCCGATCGTCGCGTACCTCGCAGGGCGGTTCATGGACGAGCTGCCGGGGATGAGGTTCGGGCACGCAGGGACGATCGTGGAAGGCAAGCAGGACACGTCCGCCGAGAAGATCAGGGTGTTGTCCGACGCCGGCATACCCGTCGCGGAGGACGTCTCGGAGATTCCCGATCTTGTCAAGAAGGCGATGGCCTCCGGCTAAGCCGCGAACGGCCCTTCCCATAAGGCCCGTTGCCACGGTTCGAAGCGATTAATCTGTCTCACTTCGTCTCATTTTGTCTCATTCCGTAGCTGGCCCAGGTGATTCGTGAGGCGGTTTTGAGACGACTATGAGGCAGATGTGAGGCAGATTCGAGGCACTTTGAGACAAAAGTGAGACAGCCTCGAAGGATCATCCTTGTAACCGCATCGGGGTGCTGTGCAGGCCAGGAGCGGCGGCAGGCGGAGGTCCCCACAGCGAGCGACGAGAGCCGCTGCCCCGCAGTCCGTACCCAAAGCAATGTCCGGGACAAGTGGCCAAAACCAGTGATTTCCTTCCTACGGAGCAAGGTCGGAGTCTCCACAGAAGGCCAAAGGCGTCCAAGAGCGGACACGCAACCGAAGGCGACGATAAGGGACGCCTCTATGAGGCGGTAGACCGAGAGCTTCGCGCTGTGCTCTGTGACGTACATGGCTACATGATAGCACACCTGTGCGCAGAGAGCAATGGACTGAGTAAGTGTTCTGTCCTGATAAGGGGCGGCCCGCAGTCTCCACTCTTACCCCATCCCAACCTTCCCCAGCAGACTGGGGAAGGGGCCTGGCAGTCTTTTTCGCTAGCCTGGGAGTCCATCAAATGTTCCCGGGGAGTGAAGGACAAATCGTGGGATGCGTGTTGCCCCTTGGATCTCTTTGAGCCAAGAGCTATGGCACAGTCGTTCGAGTGAGGGGCCTTGGGGCATGGTGGCGCATCTTGCCATCAGATTATGGCGACATCATGATGTCCAAGTGAAGATAACGCTGACGCTTGACGACGATGTGGCGAACTACCTGAAGGAACAGGTCCGGCTGCTTGGCAGGACGTTCGATCAGGTGGTGAACGAGGCGCTGCGTCGTGGAATGTCCGCAGGCGCAGGGGAGGAACCCGCCCGACCTTACCGAATTAGGCCCATCAGCAGCGGTTTCGCCCCCGGCGTCGATCAATTCAGGCTGAAGGACCTGCTCGAAGAGGAAGATATCGAGAATTATCTCAAAAAGAGCGGGAGGCGATAGTCCCAGGAGGCGGCCTGCCGATCTACGGTTGCGGCGGCGGGCTGTTGCTCCAGTTTAATGAGATGGGACAGATACTTGAAGTCCGTACTGTAGGAGGGAGTTCTCATGCGTACCACGCTGACTCTGGACAGCGACGTAGCAGACTATCTTAGGGAGCAGGCGCAGTTACTGGGCTGTTCCTTTAAGCAGGTCGTGAACGACACGCTGCGGCGGGGAATGTCTCCTGGCTTGCGAGAGGCGCACCGGCCCAAGTACAGGGTAAGGTCCATCCACGGCGGGTTTGCACCTGGCGTCGACCCACTCAAGCTCAAGGAGATTATGTATGAGGAGGACGACGAGCGCTATCTCAATATGATTAGGAAGTAAGCGGTCCAGGCGCCTATCTTTAGATGCATGCCTGCCAAAGACAGTTAGTGTTCTGGGCAACAGGGGCCTTACATTCGATTCAGTTGTGCCGAAAAGGAGAGAGAGCCATGCGAACTACGCTAACTCTGGACAACGACGTAGCCGATTTTCTGAAGGAGCAGGTCCGTCTCCGAGGCTGCTCATTCAAGCAGGTGGTCAACGAAACCCTGCGGCGGGGGATGTCCCCCGGCATACGGGAGGCTCCCCGGCCAGAGTACCGGGTAAAGCCCAACCACGGTGGGTTCGCTCCCGGAGTCGACCCGCTGAGGTTGAAGGACATCCTCGAAGAAGAGGACATAGAGAACTTCCTCCGCAAGAGTGGCATGTGATAGTACCCGACGTCAATCTGCTGCTCTACGCCTATAACGACGAGGTTGTCCAGTACGACTCCGCAAGCCAGTGGTGGGAGGACTTGCTCAACGGAGTTGAGCGTGTTGGCATTCCATGGGTTGTGTCGACCGGCTTCGTAAGGATGATGACCGACCGCAGAGTGGTCGTGCCTCCGATTTCCCCTGCGCGCGCGGTCGCCTACGTGCAAGGGTGGTTTGGCTATCCTCATGTCGTGCCGATCAATCCCGGTCCTCAGCACTTAACGCACCTGGATAGGCTCCTAGAAGCTGCGGGAGTAGGAGGCAACCTGGTGACTGACGCGCATCTGGCCGCGATCGCGATCGAGTACCAGGCGGAACTGCACTCGAACGACTCGGATTTCGCACGCTTCCCGGGTCTGCGTTGGCGCAACCCGCTGTGAAGGGGTAGGTGGGGTGCCATGTCGAGCGACCCTGTCGGAAGGCAATTCAGGTCGGCAAGTACCGTCTCAAGATGGGCGTGCCGCATAGACGCAAGGCGGCGTGGGTAGATCGAAACAGATGAAGCAAACCGTTTTCGACATCTTGGGACCAGAACCCAATTCCAACTTCGGTAGGGCGATATCTGCGTTTCTGACAACGGTAATAGTTCTGAACGTGGTTGCTTTGATCATGGGAACTGTCCAAGGCATCCACAAACTATCTCCTACAACCTTCATGGCGATTGAGATCGTGTCCGTTGCCATATTCACGGTTGAGTATCTGCTCCGCTTGTGGTCATCCACTGCCGATCCCGGGTTCTTCCGACCTCTCTCCGGCCGGATCAGGTACATGACTTCCCCGCTAATGTTGATTGACCTTCTGGCAATTCTGCCGTTCTTTGTGGCATTAGTGATTCCAGTTCCGCTTGATCTCCGCATACTACGGAGCGTGCGCTTGGCGTTTAGAATTGCCCGATCTAGCCGCCACTTGTCCGGCATTGCGACTTTAGTTCGAGTTGTTCAAGCGAAAAAGAGTGAGTTGGTAAGTGTGATTGCAGTGCTCTCGATGCTGCTGGTCCTGACTTCATCCCTTGTCTACTTTGCCGAACATGGAGCTCAACCCGATGATTTTTCCAGCATTCCGGAGACCATGTGGTGGGGTATCATTACACTGACTACTATCGGCTACGGGGATGCGTATCCGATCACCATGGCCGGACGTGCTTTGACAGGAGTCATGGCTGTTATGGGCATCGGGCTGTTCGCACTTCCTGCGGGCATTTTGGGATCTGGCTTTATTCACGAGTTCGAACCCACCCCCGTATGTCCAAACTGTGGATTCAAGGGGAACAATTAGGGCGGTGCATCCCGTGGGTGGTGTCTACCGCATTTGTGAGGCTAATGACCAACCGCAGGCTGCTCGCCCATCCTGTCACGCCAGCACAGGCGGTCGACTGGGTGCGCGGATGGTTCGATTTCCCTCACATCGTGCCGATCAACCCCGGCGCCGAGCACCTGACGCATATGCGCCGATTGCTGGAAGCGGTCGGCGTGGGCGGGAACCTCGTAATGGACGCCCACCTTGCGGCGATTGTGATCGAGTACCAGGCGGAGTTGCACTCGAACAACGCGGACTTCGCGCGCTTCCCGGTGTCTGCGCTGGCGCGACCCCCTTTGAAGGGGGCCTTTTCTCTGTTCAGTGCTACAGGTCACTCACAATAGGAACCAAGTCAGTCTAAGCTGGGAGTGTGGCTACGTGGAGACTCCCTACGATGCGAATGAGTCGATACCGATAGCTGGAACTACTGTCAAACTAGTGGATGGCCCTGCTTGTACTGCCCAAGTTGTACTGAAACTCTCTCCGGTACCAACGATCCACTTTGACCTGGTGGACTTGAGTGGCGAGTTTCAAAGGGCACTCTTCGACTCTTTCCTGAAGCAGCACCCAATGGTATTTGAATTGCCGTCAGGCGAGAACGTGCATGTATTTGACGGCAAACAAAGTCTGATACCCACTTCGGGAAGGGTAACGGCCCTACATGCGGGGAAGCCCATGCATGCCGTTCGATTCGGAGTTGTAAACTTCCCAGATTTCAAGAAGCCAAGAGCTACTGCTCCTCAAACGGACGCCGAATCACCTTGGAATATCCAAGATCTACGGACTCTAGATCTGGAAGGTAGCCCTTGGCTGGTGGAAGTTAGGCCGATTGGTAATCGGAAGGAAGTGAGTGAGTCATTAAGGCGACAAAGCGCGTTTGCGCTTACTCACTGGGGATTGGTGACACGTATTGATGACAAGCCTTTTCCGAGAGAGAGCGTGAAGCCATTTATGGCGACACTAAATCGATTTCTCTCGTTCGCCAGGGGTGTCACTTGCAGAATGGCTCTTGTTAGAGGACTTGATGAATCTGGTGAGACTGCATGGGAAGAATGGGGGGTCACCAAGGTCCAGCCTTGGATGGGACACAAATCGTGTCTTGACATTCACCATGGGCATTATATACCTGTGTACCCGTGAGATTGGGCAGGCGCAGCAAGTAGTCAGGGCCTTAGGATGGATACAGAAGTGGCCAATCTTCAGGGGGCAATTCGGAAAGCCACTGAATTGTCTTGCCATGAAGTTCGAGCAACATACGAAGCTTTGGCATCTGGTCTAGCGAAACGGGGGCAGTTGTCTCAGGGAGTTCCCTTAACCATGTCGCCAGATGTTGATAGTACGAACGCAGAAGTTCTTGGTCAAAAGGCTCTTTGGGAAGATCAGGCGTATAGGCTTGTCTCATTTGCGCATGTGTGGCGACGAAAACGCCAGCAAGAACCATGAGCATCGTGTGCCAAGCACCCGAATCTAAGTCCGCTAAGAATGCGTTGATTGCATCTTGCCGTCGATCCCTGTCATCCCAACCTCTTTCAAAGGGTGTCATCCCTGCGTCGTTCATATCAAACGCCTACGGCAGGAATGCCGGGCAAGCGCGGGTTGAGATCGTGCCTGCCCGCGACAGTCGGAGTCTTGAATCGCTTGCCTTCAATAATCTCTGCCACAGTCAGAATCTGCATTCGTGGGTACTCGATGCCTAGTATCTCTAACATTCCGGCCTCGCCCATGAACTTGTTGAAGTTGCGGGTTTTCGCCTGCCCAAGAGGATTCATGACGATGAGACCGGCCATGAGCGCGTTGTCGTAGTCTAGGACGCCCTTGAGCTCGCGCACAACATTGATTCCGACATTTGCCCCGCCCTTGACCTCTATCACCATGCTTTGAAGGTCTTGGGCGTGCGGTACAGCGAAGTACACGCGGCCGTCAACGCCTCCGTCCGCAGACCGTTTCGTTGTCACAAAGCCTTCCACTTGTTCAACGGCCCACTTCTGGAAGTGGTACTTGTCCCGCTCCCACAAGTCCTGAGCGCCCTCTACGGTGCGTGGAACGCCTTCAACGGTGAGTCCGCCCTTCTACCAATCCGAGGCGTTCAGACAGCCTGACACGCGCTACGCGTTTGATAGCGTGGATAGCTATGTCAATCCCTATCCACTGCCGTCCCAGCCTTTGAGCAGCTTCCATCGTTGTGGCACAACCGCAGAACGGGTCTAGCACAACGTCTTCTGGGCCACTGGACAGGGAGATGATACGTTCCAGTAATGCGCGCGGTTTCTGAGTATCGTACCCCATGTCTTCATCCCCGGAAACGGTAGGACAAGTACGCCAGCAAGCGTGGTTGTGTATCGCGCAAGGCCCGCATCCATAGACGCCAGAACTCAACTATGGAGTCGTCAATGCCATTCTCCTGCATGAGAACGGGCATTGTGCGGATTGCCCGCTCCCGCTCAGGGTCAAGTTCCCACATATCGCAGAACGCCTCTATTTGGTCGGGCAGCGGGCGGCCAGTTTCGTCTTTGTAGATCGCGTTGTACTGGCGGTTTGAGTTGAACGGCGGGTCCAGGTAGATCAGATCAACACTGGCAAGCCCAAAGTCCTGCATGACAGTCAGGCAGTCGCCGTAGTAGAGGCGATTCATAACAGCACACTGAGAACAATTGCTGCTATGGCAACACTTGAAGAGACAAGTAGGCCCCAAGTGAGCAGTGTCGTTCGCGTGGACGCCTCTTTAAGCTTGGCGTCTAGGTAGGCTACGCGGTCGGACGCCTCTTGCAGTTCCCTCGCTAGAACGGTTTGGTCTTTGACGACTTGCTGGATCAGTTTTGCTACTGCGTCATCTTTGCGGCCGCCAGAACGTAGATTGAATAGCTTTGCCGCAGAGTCAAGCAGCCTTGGGGCCGCAGTCAACACATCCTTAGCTGTCAGTGCGCCCATTATGGTCTGTATCATGCTGTAGCTGCCTTTCTAACCGTGCCCCGCAGGAAGTTCTCGAACATGTTCGGAGCATTGCGGATGTTGTACTTGTAGCACGCTTCGATTGCGTAGGATATCGCATGAACCTTGGAGTAGTGGTGGTGCTGTCCGTACCAAACCCGCTTGAGCAGGCCCCAGAAGCCCTCGATGGTGTTTGTATGCACGATACCGTCCACGTACTGTACGGAGTGGTCAACGGTTACGTGACGCATAATCCGGCCTACTCCGTTGTAGCCCCGGAACTGGTCTGTCACCAGTAGGGAATCCAACTCTACGTTTCGGCTAAGAAACTCAGTCAGCGCCTGCGCGTTCACCTTCATGGAAGGTTCAGCAACAACGCGCCATCCGCGCTCTACCGCGCCGATAATCGGGAGCTTGTCCGTTCCGCGTCCACGCGGCCCTTCTTGATCGTCTTCGCGCTTGTTGGCCTTCCGGCGCTTGCCGCCAACATAAGCCTCGTTGGCTTCAACGATGCCGGATAGCAGGTTGCCATGATCGACCATCGCGGCTCTAACACGCATAGCCAAGTACCAAGCTGTCTTCTGATTCAGGTCTAGGTCACGCGCCAACTGGTGCGAAGACATGCTCTTCTTGGCGTTCAGGACTAGGGAGACCGCTAGGAACCACTTCTGCAACGGGACCTTAGTCTTCTGGAAGATCGTGCCGGACAGGACATTGAAGCTGGACTTGCAACCGTGGCAATTCCAGCGTCCGATTCTGTCGCCGTCCACCTTGCGGCCTACGTTGACCGCTCCGCACAACGGGCAGGCCGGTGTATGCGGCCAGCGCACACGTTCCAGGTGCTCGATGCAAGACTCATGGTCGGGATACCGCTGGTAGACTTTAAGCAGGTCCATTTCCGCCCCTCTACTAAGTTCTAATAGAATCCTATTAGAGCGGCCCTGTAAAGTCCAGCCCCTAACTACTTATCACGTAAACATATCGGCCTTCTGATCCTGGTGTCGTCCGACAGGACCTGGCGCATTGAGTTCCGCAGTGGTGAGATAAGGCCCGGTGCGTCATATGAGGCCCGGCATGGTCGGGCTTACGAGAACGACAGGCAGGTCAATACATTCACCCAGGGCTGGGGATCTCTAGTGCGTCGCCTGGACTCAGGCAACCTGGTCGACTTCAACAGCGGCCCTTTGGAGACCAACCATGTGATGTTTGAGGTCAAGGGCGACCACTACTCGATGGCCGTCAACGGAGTGGACATCCCCTTGGATATCGACGCCGAGGACCTGAAGATCGTGGAGGAGCACGTCGGGCGATATCGCTACGACGACGACGAAAATGGCACGGCCACTACAACATCACCTATCGCTCTACAGCCCCACGGTGGTTCTACGGCTACCCTTCTCCGACGACCGGAGGCACCTACGAGGAAACTGAAAGGACAACAGAGCCGAGGACTGTGACGGTCCACCGCCCATATCCGTGGGTAGTCTGCAAGCCGTGAGAGAGGGTTGAGTGGAGGACGACTTCTTAGAAGCGATACTGCGGGGTGAGGTTCCGGAGGAGTTGCGAACACACTTTATGTCGGACTCCCCTTGGGCTGGCTTCTCTGTGGTCTGTGGTGACGATGGCGTTCGTGGAGACGATTCTCGATGTGCGAGACGCATACGCAGAGTCTCACCCGCTGGCGTCCGACAATAGACCGTTGTTGGGAAGTCTCGCTCGCCACATGGAATCGTATATGTATCAAGCTCACGCAGAAAGTCCTGAGTTACCTGACGACGAACGGCAGGCGCAAGTTCAAGAGGATTCACGGCGCCATGACCCAGGCGTAGTTCCGACTCCAAGTTCTGGCGTGCGCTGTGGGCGGGTACGAAGTGAGTGTTCAGAGTTGCTGAGAGGCACGCGACAGTTGCCGCATTTGCCCCATCCCAACCTTCCCCAGCAGACTGGGGAAGGGGTCAGAGGATGCGGAGATTCCCCCGAAATCTGAACTGTCTCGATACATAGAGACAGTCTGACACTACATTCCATTTCTCGTTAGACTTAAGTCATTATTACCCATCGGGAGGCCGCCCGGCTAAACGGGGTAGAACGGCAACCCGATAATGATCACCCGAGGGACGCGTCAAGCGTCCCTGCATTTTTATGGGGAACATGCAAAGGCAATGACGACCAATCCACAGGCTGAGCATCGTATTCGCGTGATGGTGTTTGTCGATTTCTGGAACTTCCAGCTATCTGTGAACAGTCTTGACTCCGCCCTCAAGATCGACTGGCAACGATTGGGACCTGAGATTGCACGGATGGCGCTGCAAACCGTCGACTCAGAAGCTGTGTCTTCCTACCAAGGCATGAAGGTGTATGGGTCATATGACTCTGCCAGCGAGAAGGACCAGGGCCTTCGTCGATGGGCCGGTTGCAGTATGGGTTGTGCGTCCGAATTGTGGGGCTGGTTCTCAACAATACTCTTAGATTTCTCGGCTCACTTCGTTCGCTCGAAATGACAATAAGGCAAATTCGAATCGGTCGTCTTGAGGTATTGAGATGTAGGAAGAGCTCAAAATGTCCGAAGTGTGAGATTCGGATGAAGGGAGTGAGTGCTCGGAAATAGATGAGCGAGTGGATACAGCTACTTGGACTGAATAGTCACTGCCTGTCCCCTCAACCACTTCTATTTAGATGCGGCCTAGAGTCGGTCGGTATTCACCTGACCCGGAACTTGGGCTGAGATGTTGATTCCATCTTCGTGGGGATCGCCCAGTCAGGGAGTTGGGGCTCGCTAGGTCTCTCCGTAGGCTTCGACTTCCATTTCGAGCTTGCGGCGCTCTTCTTCGGAGACGATTCCCATCCCGACCTTGGCCTCGCGGATCTGCCTGTCGATCTCTTCTACGATTTCGGGGTTTGCGAGCGTGGTGGTGTCGCCTGGGTCCATGAAGTTGGAGATGGCCGCGACGACCCGGCGCATGATGTTCCCCGACCTGGTCTTGGGCAGATCGGATGTTACCCAGTCATACGTCGGGCGAAAATGGGCACAAGAAGGTGGGCGTCTGTATGCCACCGCTCTGCAATTTGCTAACAACCCACTTTCCGGCAGTGCTTGCCGGGCAAGCTGATTCGACAACGCCCCCATACAAGCTCATTCGGCAATGCTCTGGACGACGTCAAAGCGAATGGGGTTTTGCAAGAGTTCATATGGGGATGAAGGGTAACGGGGGTACTCTGAGGAGAGGGCAGGGCGGTTCGCAAACCGCCGCTACAAGGTTCGAAAGGGCGTCAGGGCCAACGGCGTTTGCGGTGCTACCTCGCCAAGGCCCTTCGACAAGCCTTTACCTCCAAGATACAAGGACGGAGTCAGGGCGAATGGGTGGTTGCAGCGCTACTTCGGCGAGGGCGCTTCGGCTGGGGCGGCTGGAGATCGGCGACATCAGCCATGTCGTAGCCGCCGGCTCGCCGCACCGGGAGACGGCGTTCCGGGCGTGCGCGCAGGTGGTTGACCGGATCAAGCACACGGTGCCGATTTGGAGGAACGAATACAGTTATTTGACACCTATATGCCTCATTGTTAGGGTACCCGTTGATTGACGGTGGGTTGGTGCATGGACTCCAGTGTTTTCGAGGGTACCTGCGGGTCGATGGCGGCTTAGTGCATGGACTCAAATGTTTTGACTGTAACCTGAGTCATGCTGCGGGAGTAGGAGGTGCCATTTGGTTGTTCGAGAGTCGGTGAATTGTGGCCGTTTCTGGAGTAGCCGGAGTAGGAGGCTTACATGCACTCGTTAAAACGCATAGGTTTGATGTTTGCCGTAGTCGCAATGGTTATGGCAATGGCAGCATGCAGAGGGGTGGAGGAAGAGGCGGACGAGACTGCGACCACCGCGGAAGAGACAACAAGCGAGGAGACCCAGGCTGAGGAAGTTTCCCAAGAGGGCGAAGCTGCCGAGTTAACCACGGAAGTGGAGTCTGACGTAGATGGGGAAGTGGAGGCCGGCGTCTACGTGGCCGAGCCGGTGGTTGGAGAGATCTTCATAACTTCGGCTTCCGAGATAAACGAGGACAACATCTTCAAAGCGCGGGGGTTGTCGGTTTGGACGAATGACCCGCCAAACCGTGACAGCATTCTCAGGCTGCGTAGCGAATATCCTACTAACTGGGACCCCGACAAGCAAAACCCGACCTGGACCGCCCGGATGGCGCTCGATTCCCTGGTGCGATTCAGAGCAGACAACCCAATGGAGCCCTGGGACCTCAGACCGCTCCCGAGCCTGGCTACGTCGTGGGAGTTTCTCGACGACACGACCATCGTCTTTAATCTCAGGAAGGGTGTGAAGTTCCAAGACACACCCCCTGTTAACGGACGGGAACTGGTGGCGGACGACGTGGTCTACAGCTTCGAGCGCCGGCTGCGCCCCGGGGGCAGACACGGTGCGACGCTTGGACCGCTTGACAGCATCACGGCACTGGACAACTACACTGTCGAATTCAAGTTCAAAAGTCCCTTCTCTCCTTTCATGAGCGTGATTGGACGCCCTGAGTACGCGATCCAGGCTCCGGAGGTCGAGCAGGATTTCGGCGGACTGGACGACTGGGACAGCTTGATCGGAACCGGCCCGTGGTCCTTTGAGTCCTACGAACCGGGCAGCATGGCAGTTCAGGTCCGGCATGAGGACTACTGGCGGGGGCCAAACGGGGTGACCGGGGAGGACCTGCCGTACATCCAAAAAGTCTTTGCGATAGAGATTGCCGACGAGCCAGCGGCAATTGCGGCGTACAGGTCCGGCCTGCTCGACGCGGGTCCTGTCTGGGCGGCAATGGGCGCCTGGGGGGCTCTCAAGGACAACATGATCCTGCTACTTGATAAGCCTGAGCTCCTTTACAACTACCACCCCGCTGGGGGAGGCGCCTGGACCACCTATTACTACGGCGCCAGAATGACACCTGGAAGCCCCTGGGAGAACAAGAAGATCCGCTGGGGCGTGGCCTTGTTCAATGACATCAGCTTCGAGGCATGGGCGCCCTGCTGCGGCGGGACGCAGCCGGCCCGCTGGGCCGCCATGGACAACCCGTTGTTCGTCCCCACGGAAGAGTTGACCCCGGACGGAGCGCAGTTCTACCTGAATTTCCCGCAGAACACGATGGACCTGGAGAAGGCCAATCAGTATATCCGGGAAGGTAAGGAAGAATTGGGGCTGGACCCGGACGAGCCGATCAAGACGACTCTGACAATCCGGGTGCCTGACTCGGCGATAACGGACATAGCCGAGCGTATGGTTGCCGATCTCAAACGAATCGGCATCGAGGCCGAGTTGGTTGGCCTCGACCGCGCCGCGTTCCTGGCTTTCCAGAATGGTCCGGACAATTCCGGCTTGATTGTCCAGTACGATTCCAACCTCTCGGAGGCCGATACCCTCTTCTACAACCGCTACCACAGTGATTCGGAGTTCAACAAGCCAGGTGTGTCGGACGCATACCTGGATGACCTGATCGAGCTGGGCCGGAGTACCCTGGATCCAACGAAGAGAGAACAGATCTACCGGGACATCCAGATACACCTGTCTGAGATGCAATACGACTGGGCCGTCCCCAACTGGACCAACGAGCAGGTGTTCCCTGAGTGGGTAAAGAACCCCGGCCCGTTCACCGCCGGCAAGTGGATTCCAGACATGTATATGGAGGCGTGGGTGGACTTCAATCACCCGTCACGGTCGTCATGGGAGTTTGAGTAGACTCTTCAATAGGCGACGCCTGACTCATTCGTGACAGTCAAGCAGGCCATGGGTGCCACGGCCGTGGCACCCATGGCCTGCCCTGGGCGCAGATGAACCAGCTATCACCGCCCGCGGTGTGTGGTAGAGAATGTTTCCAATGTTCAGATGTCTTGGTCCCGCCCACCCACCCTCGGACGAGCAGGGCTTGGCCCCCGTATCAGGGTACGGGGCAGGCCTTTCAGTTGCGTTCAAGGCAAGACCCGACACGTGCCCGCTAGGGGTTGAGGCGAGGCGGACCGGCTTTCTAAACCAATTGACGCAGAGAGTGCCGAACAAGGCGGTAGCGGCCGGCTAGGTCTCTCCGTAGGCCTCGACTTCCATTTCGAGCTTGCGGCGCTCGTCCTCGGGGACTATTCCCATCCCGACTTTGGCTTCGCGGACCTGCCTGTCGATCTCTTCTACTATTTCCGGGTTTGCGAGCGTGGTGGTGTCGCCGGGGTCCATGAAGTTGGAGATTGCCGCCACGACACGGCGCATAATCTTCCCCGATCTCGTCTTGGGAAGATCGGAAGTGACCCAAACGTGCGCCGGGCGGGCAATCGGACCGATGATCTCGTCAATCGTTCTTTTGACCTGGTCTTCCACATCCGAGCCGTCATAGCCGGGTTGGAGAGAGACGTACATTTCAGGCACTCGACCCTTAAGCTCGTCGTAGGCGGGGACGGCCGCAGCCTCGCTGACCGCGGGAACGGTAAGAGCCGCCGACTCCAACTCCTTGGTGCCGAGCCGATGGCCCGCCACGTTGATCACATCATCAACCCTGCCGAGGATGCGGATGTACCCGTCCTCAGACATGGTAGCCCCATCGCCGGTGACGTAAGGCCAGTCGCACCAGTCCTTGCTATCGAGCTTGGCGAACTTGGCAAAGTAGGTCTCAATGAACCGATCGGGGTCTTCGTAGATGGTCTGCATCATCCCCGGCCAGGGATTTGCTATGCAGATGTTGCCGGCGCTGCCCGGCGAAACAGGCTGTCCGTCATCGTTGAGCACCAACGGCTGAATGCCGAGGGCGCCCGGGCCGCAACTGCCGGGTTTCATCTCCTGAAGGGCTGGCAAGGTTGTTCCAATGAAACCGCCGGTCTCCGTCTGCCACCACGTATCGACGATGACGGCCTTGCCCTTGCCGATTTTGTCGTAGTACCAGCGCCAGACCTCGGGTTCGATTGGCTCCCCGACCGTTGTCATGTGCTTGAATTGGAAGTCGTACTTCGCGGGCTCGTCGGGACCCACCTTTCGCAGCATTCGAATAGCGGTCGGAGCGGTGTGGAAGATGTTCACCCCGAGCTGCTCGGCGATTCTCCAGGGGCGGCCTGCGTCGGGGAAGTTGGGCGCGCCTTCGAAAACGACGCTTGTGGCGGCAATCGAAAGGGGCCCATACACGATGTACGAGTGACCGGTTATCCAGCCGATATCGGCCATGCACCAGTAGACATCCTCAGGATGTATGTCCAGATAGTACTTGGAAGTGCCGGCGACATAGGACATGTAGCCGCCGGTTGAGTGCTGGCAACCCTTGGGCGTGGCGGTAGTACCCGAGGTGTACATGATGAAGAGCGGCGCCTCTGAGGGCAGGGACACCGGGTCCACACGCTCGCCACGATGCCCGGCAAGCAGATCGTCGACGAAGTAGTCGCGGCCATCGACCATCGGTGTTTCGGAGTTGAACTGCCCGGGGTACCGGCGCCACACGAGCACCTTGTCCACGGTATAGCCCGCCTCGGCCGCGCGCCGGACGGCGATGTCAGCCTTGCCCTTGTGGTCGAACAGCCTGCCGGCCCTCCAGTACGCGTCGGAGGTGATCAGCACCCGGCTTTGCGAGTCGACTATGCGGTCGCCGCACGCGGCGCCCGAGAAACCGCCGAACACCTGCGAGTGCACCACACCAAGCCGCGCACAGGCGAGCATGGTAACCGGCAACTCCGGGACCATGGGCATGTGAAGCGTTACGCGGTCGCCAGACTTCAGGCCTGCCTCGCGCAGCACCGCGGCAAACTCGTTCACCCTGACCCAAAGCTCCTGGTAGGTGACGGCCTCGTGCGGCTCATTCTCCGGCTCCGGCACGAATATCAATGCCGCCTTGTTGCGGTGCTCGGCAAGGTGGCGGTCGACGCAGTTATAGGACGCGTTGAGCTTGCCGCCCACCCACCAGTTGTAGAAGGGCGGATTCGACGTGTCGACGGTTGTGTGCCAGTAACGATCCCAATCAAGCAGTTCGGCATACTCGCGGAAGCAGTCCGGCCAATTCCGAGGGCTGAAGCGCTCGAAGGCTGCAGGGTCGGCCATGTTGGCCTGGCCTATGAAAGCCGGCGGAGGCTGTATCAGCTCCTCCTCCTGCCAGTGAACGGCTATCTCGGACTGCTTTACATCATTTGTATCGGTAGCCATTCTGAGGTCACCTGTTGGGTCTGGAATTGACGTGGGGTTCTGACCCTACATTGTAGATGAATGAGTGTTCGCGCCGCATGACTTGCTTATACTGACGCTGGCCGTTAGCGATGGGGCGGCGACGTATCCGGAGGATGGTGCCCTGGCAATGTAATGGTCAGACTCTGAAGTCGGGCAAGTCCGGGCTAGCCGCGAGGTGACACCCAGCGCGTAAGACACACAGTTTGGCTCACGTGACACTAGTTCCCGAGACAGTGTGACTGGGCTTGTGGAGCTGTCCCAAGCTTGATGCCAGGAGTGCCTTCTGTACAGCGAGACCCAGCATAAGAGGGATGGCCGTGGGCCTCCTGTCGCCAGAAAGGCCGATGCTATAATCGGAGAGCCGGAACGCACTTGGGAGTTGTCATCTGAAGGTCACCGTATTGTTGTTCGCGAGCTATCGGGAGAAGGCGGGGACCGGGTCGCTGGAGCTCTGCGCACCAGAGGGCTCGACGGTCGGGGACCTGGCGGCGCAGGTGTCGACGATGTACCCGGGGCTGGCGTCGGACCCTAGCGGCATCGTGGTGGCGGTGAACCGGGAGTACCGCGAGCATGGGCACCGGCTGAGCGACGGTGATGAGGTCGCGTTCATTCCCCCTGTGAGCGGAGGGACTTCATGATATTGCTGACTGAAGAATCGCTGGTGCCGGACCACGTAACGGAGGCGGTGCGCAGTCCGGCCAACGGCGGCGTGGTGACGTTTCTCGGTGTGACACGAGACAACACAAGCGGGCGGCAGGTGCGCTACCTGGAGTACGAGGCGTACGAGCCGATGGCGGAGGCGAAGCTGGCCGGGATCGCAGCCGAGATCAGCGAAGAGTGGCCAGTGGAGGACATCGCGATCGCGCACCGGCTGGGGCGGCTGGAGATCGGCGACATCAGCCTTGTAGTGGCCGTGGGCTCGCCGCACCGGGAAGCGGCGTTCCGGGCATGCGCGCAGGTTGTCGACCGGATCAAGCAGACGGTGCCGATCTGGAAGAAGGAGTACTTCGTCGACGGCGAGGTGTGGGTCGAGAGCCCCGAGTTCTTCGAGGCGCGCGGCGCGGGTGCCCCGTCTGGGGGAACCTAAGGACTTCCTGCTGGGAATGGTGGAGAATTCCCCCTCACCCTGGCCCTCTCCCACGTAGGGGAGAGGGGATCAGAGAGTGCGGCGTCCCGCAACACTGCTCCACTCAAACAAAAATGCCGATGACATCGCGAGCATGAAGAATCGGGCGTTTGGCCGGTAATTTGTGAAAACTTTACCAAACGTTATCTCTTCGTTCACCTAGTTCTGTGGTTACTACGAAAAGCGCAAGACTGTAGTAGCGCCCTTGCCGATTCAGTAAGCGTTTTCCAATATTAGTTCCTGAAATCACAAACTTGTTATTGCCTGCTTCAAAGTCCACTGCTATATTCGAAATGGCGTGGAGGGATCGCATAGAGGTCTAGTGCGGCCGCCTGCTAAGCGGTTAGGGGGTTTGTAGCCCCCTCATGGGTTCGAATCCCATTCCCTCCGCCATTCAGCGAATTCGACGTAGCAGGAGGCGTTTCTACCGTAATGGACAGCTTTTATCTCTGGACCATAGGCTGCCAGATGAACAAGGCGGACTCTGAGCGCCTGGAGAGCGCGCTGGGGCAGCTGGGCCTCAGAAGCGCGCCCGAGCCGAAGTCGGCCGACGTGATCGTGCTGAACAGTTGCGTGGTGCGGCAGAGCGCCGAGGACAAGGTCGTCGGCATGCTCACCAGCCTCAAGCCGCTCAAGACTAAGCGCCCGGACCGAGTCGTGGCACTGATGGGGTGCATGGTCGGGCCGAGGACCGATGCGCTGGAGCGGCGGTTCCCGTACGTCGACGTGTTCATTCGGCCGCAGGAGTACGCGCCGCTCGTCAACCTGCTGGGCGACCGGATGGGCGTGGACCCGGAAGGGTGCCTCAGCCAGCTCACAGCCAGGCCGGCGGTGGCGGCGTATGTGCCGATCATTCACGGATGCGACAAGTTCTGCTCATTCTGCATCATCCCGTACCGGCGCGGACGGGAGAAGAGCCGCACGATACCGGACGTGGTGCGCGAGTGCGAGCTGCTGGCGGCGCGGGGCGTCAAAGAGGTCACGCTGCTCGGCCAGAACGTCGACTCTTACGGGCATGACCTGGTCGGCGACGTTGACCTCGCAGCCCTCCTAGCGGCAGTGAACGACGTTAATGGGCTGCGACGTGTGCGGTTCCTGACATCGCACCCCAACGACATGAGCAACCGGATCATCGACGCGGTGGCCGACCTGGACAAGGTGTGCGAGCACGTGAACCTGCCGTTCCAGGCGGGCGGCGACCGCGTGCTCGAGAGCATGCGGCGGGGGTACGACAACGCGCAGTACCGGCGGCTGATCGACAGGATCCGCGAACGGGTCGCCGGCGTGTCGCTGGCGACGGACCTTATCGTGGGGTTCTGCGGCGAGACCGAGGACGACTTTCAGCACACCATGGACATGGTCAGGGACGTCCGGTTCGACAAGGTCCACTCGGCCGCGTACTCCGTGCGAGAGGGCACAATCGCGGCTCGCAAGATGGAGGACGACGTAGACCCGGACGAAAAGAAGCGGCGGCTGCAAACAATCGACCGCATGCAGGAAGAGATACTCACAGAAATCAATGCGAGGCTGGCCGGGAGCACGCTGGAGGTGCTGGTGGAGGGGAGGCGCAGGGGCAGGCTGTTCGGCAGAACCCGGAACGACAAGCTCGTTTACTTCGAGGGAGGGGACGAGCTCGTCGGTGAGATGGTGAACATCGAGATCGAAGCCACGAGCCCGTGGGCGCTGCGGGGCCGGATGGCGGTCACCGCACAAGCAGTAAGGAGTTGACCGAAATGGTTGCGAAACTTCGTAGGAGTCGAGAGCCCGTAATCCCATTGACCGAGATCGAGCAGTCGGCGTTCTGTACGACAGAGGAGCTTGAATCCAAGCCGCTGGAGGAGGAGTTCAAGGCCGGCGTACAGTGGCAGCGAATACCGATCCGGTACATCAAGATGAAGCCGGAGGAGCTGGACGAGCTGATCGCCAAGGCCAAGGCGTCGCTCGGCCAGAAGCTCGTAACGCTCGGCCACCACTACCAGAGGGACGAGGTCATCAAGTACGCGGACCTGCGCGGCGACTCGTTCAAGCTCTCGCAGTTCGCGGCCTCGCAGGAAGAGGCCGAGTACATCGTGTTCTGCGGCGTGCACTTCATGGCCGAGACGGCGGACGTTCTGAGCGCGCCGGAGCAGAAAGTGATCCTGCCGAACCTGACCGCCGGATGCTCGATGGCCGACATGGCGGTGATAGACGACGTCCTTGACTGCTGGGACGACCTGGAGGAGGTGCTGGGCGAGGGCGCGGTTGTGCCGATCACGTACATGAACTCGACGGCGTCGATCAAGGCTTTATGCGGCCGGAACGGCGGGATCGTGTGCACCTCCAGCAACGCCGCCGCGACGTTCGAGTGGGCGTTCGAGCAGAGAGAGCGCGTGCTGTTCATGCCAGACCAGCATCTTGGGCGCAACACGGGCGTGAAATTGGGCATCGGCCTGGACGAAATGATCGTGTGGAACCCGTTCAAGCCGCTGGGCGGGCACTCGGAGGCAGCGCTGCGAGACGCCAAGATCATCCTGTGGCAGGGCCACTGCTCGGTGCACACGAGGTTCACGGTGGCGCAGATCGAAAACGCGAGGGGTCAAGACCCGGACGTCAACGTGCTGGTGCACCCGGAGTGCACGATGGAGGTGGTGCAGGCTGCCGACTACAACGGCTCTACCGAGTACATCATCAAGATGATCGAGGACGCGCCGGCCGGCTCGGTCTGGGCCATTGGCACCGAGATCAGCCTGGTGAACAGGATCGCGTCCGAGCACCCGGACAAGAACGTGTACTGCCTGGACTCGGTGGTCTGCCCGTGCTCGACGATGTACCGTATACATCCTGCGTACCTGGCGTGGATGTTCGAGTCGCTGGCTAACGGCGAGACTGTGAACCGCATCACCGTGGAGCCCGAAGTGCGGGAAGAGGCGAGGGTGGCGCTCGACCGGATGCTACGGGTGGTGTAGCGGCTGCGGCGACGAAGAAAATTACCCTCATCTCCATCGTCTCCAATTGAGGAGACATAGGTGTAGCTTCTTGTGTGAGGCAGGAACCACATCCCAGCCCTTCGGCTGGGCTCAGGACAGGCTCTTCCCCAGCAGACTGGGGAAGGGTCAGGCAGTCTCTGCCACTGGCCAATTCCACGGATTTTCAATCGTCTCCATTGAAGGATTGGTAGACCTAAGGCACGCGGCGCAGTGATGGCCTCCAAACACGTCGAAGACCTCATAGACTTAGCCCTTGCCGAAGACCTGAGCGCCGGGGACCCGACGACAGAATCGCTGATAGCGCCTGAGCGAACGGGCGCGGCGGTGATCGTGTCCCGGCAGGCCGGTGTGCTGGCCGGCATCGAGACTGCGCTCGCGGTGTTCTCCCGCATCGACCCTAGCCTGCGTGTTCGCACGCTCAAGGCGGACGGCGCTCAGCTCTCGCCTGGCGATTCGCTGGCGAGAGTCGAGGGGGCGGTTGCGTCGATACTGAAGGCGGAGCGGACGGCTCTCAACTTCCTGTACCGGCTGTGCGGCGTGGCGACGCTGGCAGCAGAGTACGTGCGGGTAGTGAGCGGCACGGGCGCGCGCATCATCGACACGCGCAAGACGACGCCGGGAATGCGCTCGCTGGAGAAGGCCGCGGTGAGGGCAGGCGGCGCGTTCAACCACCGGCAAAATCTGGGGGACGGCGTGCTGATCAAGGACAACCACATCGCCGCACTCGCCGCGCAGGGGATCAGCTTGCGACAGGTTGTAGAGCTGGCAAGGTCACGTGCGGCTCACACGCTGCGCGTGGAGGTGGAAGTGGAGAGCATCGAGCAGGTCAATGAAGCGCTCGCCGGCGGTGCGGAAATACTGTTGCTGGACAACATGGACGTGCCGGCAATGACGGAGGCCGTACGGCTGTCGAAGGGTCGGGCGGTCACGGAGGCGTCGGGCGGCATCACGCTGGCGACGGTGCGGGACGTGGCTGATACAGGTGTGGACCTGATTTCGGTGGGGGAGTTGACGCACTCAGCGCCAGGCTTCAACGTGAGCCTGGATTTCGGCGGGTAGGCAGGGCGCGGCCCTGCACCCATACAGGTGGACATGCACAGTCCCCCGCGGAAAGACAGGGCACGGCCTCTCGACTCGCGCTTTTCGGATTTCAGGACGCCCTCTTTCATTGCCAGCAGTCGATAATTAGGATGGGAACACACCAGGCAGAGCGGGGGATCATCTGAGAAATCACGCCAAGGGACGCTTATCCGAGGTAAGCGGCGTCAGCTTTCTGGCAGCTTGGGCTGTAATGGCGTCCATCGCGCTTGTTACTGCGTGCGGGCAGGCGGGCGAGACGCCGGTCCCGGACGCGACGCCGGCGGCGCAGGCATCGCCGACCGCAACGCCCTTCGAAGCGCTCACGGCAGGCGACGCGGAATCCGGCGAGGAGGCAGAGGCGGCTGAGGATGAGGCGCAGACCGCGGTTGAGACTCCGGTATCTATCGATGAGCCGGAGGCCGCGGTTGAGACTCCGGAGCCGCTCGCAGGCCGGATCGCGTACGTGACGCCGGACCTGAAGATACGGACGGTGAACCCCGACGGGACCGAGGATCGTTCGTTAATCAGCACCGAGGGCAGGTACTCGTGGCCCACGTGGGCGCCCGACGGCAAGACGATCGCGTTCCCCGCCGTAAGGAGCGAGGGCGACTCGGTCGACGTGAGCCTGCTTGCGGTGAGGGACGGTGGCCTAGTCGAAAGCGTGCTGTACCGGGGCGACCCGGAGTACGCGGGCATCCTGGTGGCCCCGAACCTGCCGCACTATCCGGTCTGGTCTCCGGACGGTGAGCGGCTGGCCCTGATCACGGGAGGCGAGGCCGGCCTGGAAGTGTTCGTCGACGATCTTCGCGACGAGGCGGGACCCGAGCACGTGGCGAGCCAGGCGCCGGTGTACTTCTCGTGGTCCCACACTTCACGGTACCTGCTCGTGCACCGCGGCGGCAACCACGTGCTCGTGGACACCGAGCCGGGTATTACGATCAGAGACCTCTCGCCGTTCGCGGCGGGCTACCGGGCGCCGGCGTGGTGGCCTAGGGCCGAGCTCATGACGACGATCGAAAGGAACGACGAGTCCGGGCTTTACGGGGTCCACCTGCGAAGCCTGGATGGCGAAACTACGTTCATCTTGAGGGCGGCCCCCAGGGTGGCGTACCTGTGGTCTCCCGACGGCGAATGGCTGGCGGTGGGCCGCGGCGCCGACCCGCGAGTGCCGGCCTACGACGAGGTAGTGCTCGTGTCACCGGAGGGCGAGCGTCATGCCGCGACCATCCATGAGCTGGTGATCGCGTTCGCATGGTCGCCCGACAGCTCGATGCTGGCATACGTCACGGTCACCGGCGCTCAGCTCGTGTGGGGCTGGAACGTGTTGGAAGTGGAGACGGGCAGGGCGCGGCGTCTCGCCGAGTTCATTGCCTCCGAGGATATGCGTGTTTGGCTCCAGTATTTCGACCAGTTCGTGTATTCACACGGCATCTGGTCGCCGGACAGCAGGGCTATAGTGTTCGCGGGAGCGGCTGCAGGCGGCGCAACGGGCGCATCTACCTCGGCTCAGCAGCAGGACCAGGTAATCGTGCTTACAGTTGGCGAACTGCCTACGCTGCAAGCGTTGGGAGAGGGGAGGCTAGCGTTCTGGTCCCCTAAATAGGGGACCTTCGCAGAATTCCTCCTCCAGGCCATCATCGTTTTATGAACGCAGAATTATCCAAGCCGGCGACCCTACCCCCAAGATTCGCGATTGCACAGGAATGCTGAACACGCAGAGCTCTTCATCTAGGGAAGAGCCATTCCTGGTACGGACTCCAGGGTGGTGCAAAGGTCTCCAAATCAGGGATGAGGGTCACGCAGGCGGCGTCCGATAGTTCTGTCTGCGCGGGTGGTCAGACGACCGGGCAATCAGCGACAGGAGAACGCGAGTGGCGGGCTGACCGGCCGGTGTGCTACCCGCGGCGGGGGCGACCGGTGTCGGCGGTGTCGAGCATGATTGTGACGGGGCCGTCGTTGTGAATCGTCACGTTCATGTAGGCTTGGAAGCGGCCGGTCTGGACCTGGAGGCCGGTCTCGCGGAACAGCTCGACAGCGCGGTCGAACATCGGCCCGGCAACGCCCGGATCGGCGGCGCCAACAAAGCTTGGCCTTCGGCCCTTACGAGTGTCGCCGTAAAGAGTGAACTGGCTCACCAGCAGAAGCTCGGCCCCCACGTCCAGTGCGGAGAGATTGAACTTGCCGTCGGGGTCGCTGAAGATGCGAAGGTTGACGGTCTTGGTGGCGATGTAGGCCGCCTCCTTCTCTGTGTCCTCACGCGAGATACCAAGAAGAACGACGAGGCCGGAACCTATCTGACCGAGTGTCTCTCCATCGACCTCAACTGAGGCGTAGGAAACCCTCTGGAGGAGCGCCCTCAAGTTGTCCTCCCGGAGCAAATGCAGGGAGGAGCCAGCACAGACCGGCTACGAGTCGGAGGAAGCAGTTGCCTTCTTGGCGTCCGGCTTGGAGTCGCTCTTGGCCTTCGACTCGGACTTGGACGCAGAGCTTTCGCCGTCGGAGGAAGACTTGCCGTTGCCTGACGAAGAGGACGAGCCCATGTTGCCGCCCTTCTTGCCATAGTCATTCACGTAGAAGCCGCTGCCTTTGAAGACAACGGCGGGAACATGGAACACGCGCCTAGAGATGCTGCCGCATTGGGGGCAGTCGATCACGGGGTCGGAATCGAAACTTTGCCGGAGATCAAAGTGATGCGACTCGGCCTCGCAGCGGTATTCGTATGTGGGCAACAGGACCTCCGTTTCGGCAGCCAGGGCAGCTTACACCGCCTCCAATCTAGCAGTCCGGCTTCGAGACTGTCAAGTTAAGCGCATAGCTCGCGGAGGCCACGCGGGACGGCTTGCCCGACGGCTACCGACGGCGGCGGTGTTTTCGTCCGGTTCTGCCGGCTCTCCGGCGTGAGGAGACTCTGCCTACAGATAGGTAGAACCGGGCCATTCGAGGCGCTAGCCAGATGAGCAGGGGCAGACCGATTGCACACACGAAGATCACTATGACTACTTTGATTGCGCCGACCCCAAGCGCGCTGACATCGAAATCGAAGGCCCACAGGAGGCCAAGGACTGCCCCCATTGCAGCCCCGACGGCCACGGGACGACGGATGAGCTTACTTGCCTTGCCTGGACCGGCATCTCCGCACGGGACGACGGTGAATGACTTTACGAAGGGCTCAGGCTGGAGACCCGTGATCTCGGTAAATCTCCCGGCGCCTGAATCCCGCATCGACTTCAAAGCTGCCTCGAACCTGGCAGCATCGTGCCGCTCCCCAAAGGGGCCAGAGCGCCATACGAGATTGGGGTCAGATCCCACCGTTGATTCGACTTCGCCGTTCCTGTGTTCACGCATTCTGGCTTTCAATCTTGCCGTGTGTCCGACGTAGTGGCCGTTGCTGGTCTCAAGAACGTAGACGAAGAAATGGCGACCTGGTATCGCAGCATCGCGTTCGTCCTGGGTAGCGCCCAGGTTCTCGGGGCTATGGTATGTAGACAAGCGGCGCCATCACCTTGCCCAAGCGTAAAGACAGCTATGCAGAGCTGCCCGACGCAGCTTCCCGCAGGCCATGCTTCCAGGCCGACGCGAGGTCTGCTATTGGGGCGTCCAGCAGGCCGTCGACGATGAGTCTGTCTCCTCCGACGACCCCGAGATAAGCCGCAGGCACGCCTTCGTTGCGGCATACTTCAAGAAGGCGCTGCTCTGTACCCGGGCTCACCGACACGACGATGCGCGACTGGCCTTCACCGAAGAGCACGGCATCCCACCTCGACTCAAGGGAGAGTTCGCTAGTGAGCCCGACGGACCCCGAGATGCAGGACTCGGCCAACGCGACGGAAAGTCCGCCGTCCGAGCAGTCGTGCGCGGACCTGGCGACGCCCTCTTCGATCAGCCGACGGCACGCACGCTGCACCGCAACCTCCAGGTCCAGATCGATTGTAAGCCGGCCCGCGACCAGGCTGTGCACGACAGTCAGGTACTCGCTTCCGCCGAGCGAGCCCGCGTCTTCATCCGTGGTTGACCTGCCGAGCAGGTACACAAGGTCACCATGGCGCTGGAAGGCGATTGTGGCGTGCCGCCGGACGTCTTCCAGCAGTCCCAGGCCACCGATGATCGGGGTGGGGTAGACTGCCCCTTCGCTTTCGTTGTACAGGCTGACGTTACCGCTTATCACGGGAACACCGAGGGCACTTGCCGCGTCCGAGATGCCTCGAACGCACATTTCCAGTTGGTAGAAGATCTCCGGACGCTCGGGGTTGCCAAAGTTCAGGCAGTCGGTAAGCGCCACCGGTTCGGCGCCGGAGCAGGAAACGTTGCGGCAGGCCTCCGCCACCGCGATCTTCCCGCCCTCGTAGGGATCCAGAAAGCAGTAACGGCCGTTGCCATCGGTTGCGGCGGCTATGCCTTTGCGCGTGCCCTTGAGCCGCAGCACGGCGGAGTCGCCGCCAGGTGTCACAACCGTGTTTGTCTGCACCTGGTGGTCGTACCTGCGAAACACAGGTTCCTTGCTGGCGATGTTGGGTGAAGCCAGGAGCTTTTGCAAGACCCTTTCGGGGCTTTCTTCGGGTATCGGGAGGGTGTCAGCATCCCATATCTGCAGCTCGTCCAGCCACGCAGGCTTCACTCCTTGAGGCCTGTACTGGGGTGGGTCGGTCAGCAGGGCGATGGGGGCTTCGCCGCACCGCTCGCTGTCATCGAGGACCCGGACGAGCCCGTCTCCGGTGGAGCGGCCGATCACCGTCGACTGCAGGCCCCACCTGTCGAAGACGGCGCGGACTTCGTCCACGTTCTCGGGCGCGGTAGCGATCAGCATCCGCTCCTGCGACTCGGACAGCATTACGTGGTACGGTTCCATCCCCTGTTCGCGCCGCGGCACAAGCGAGACGTCGATGGTGATTCCGGTCCCGCCCTTGGAGGCGGCTTCGATTGCCGCGCTTGTAAGCCCGGCGGCGCCGAGGTCCTGCATACCGGCCAGCTTGCCGGTGGCCGCCGCTTCAAGACACGCCTCGATCAGCACCTTTTCCAAGAATGGATTGCCCACCTGGACGGTCGGCCGCATCTCCCTGTCCTCATCGAGGTTCCGCGAGGCCAGGCCTGAGGCTCCGTGTATGCCGTCCTTTCCGGTCTCGGACCCGACAAGGACCAGCGAGTTTCCGGGCTCGCCTGTCGTCGCACGGACAAGCCCGTCGGTGGCCAGCAGGCCGATGCACATCGCGTTGACGAGCGGGTTGCCCGAGTACGATTCTGAGAAGACGACCTCGCCGCCGACGTTCGGCACACCGATGCAGTTGCCGTACCCAGAGATACCGGAAACCACTCCGTTGAAGAGGAACCGGTTACGGGGCTCGGTGAGGGGGCCGAACCTGAGCGAATTGAGCAGCGCGATGGGCCGCGCGCCCATGGCGAAGATGTCGCGTACGATGCCTCCGACACCAGTGGCCGCTCCCTCGTACGGCTCGATGGCCGACGGATGGTTGTGGGACTCGATCTTCATTACGAGTGCCAAACCGTCGCCGATATCGATGGCGCCCGCGTTCTCCACGCCGGGGGCCACTAGAAGGCGGTGGCTCGACGAAGGCAGCGTAGCCAGCAGCAGCTTGGAGTGCTTGTAACCACAGTGCTCACTCCAGAGAGAGCCAAACAGCCCCAGTTCCAGCTCGTTCGGCTGTCTACCGAGCCGTTCTACGATCGCCTCGTACTCGGCTTCAGAAACGGCGAGGGCCTCCAACTGTTCGGTGGTGGGGTTCATGTCAGAAAGCCAAGTGGTCAGCAGAGAAAGGCCGCAAAAGACACACGTACCTGTCCCGCCCGCCCACCCTCGGACGGTCTTGAATCTGGTGGAACATCCCCCAGACCCTCTGCCAGAGGGACGCGTCCCTCTGGACACCCTTGATGTGAACATTGAAGCAAGCTGTCAGGTTCAAGATAGATGGGCAGATTTCATACTCGCGCCGACGACTCGATCATCGACTCGAAGATTACGCGGCCGTCCACACCGCCGAGCAGGCCTTCGGCGCAACGCTCTGGGTGGGGCATCATTCCCAAGACATTGCCGCGTTCGTTGACGATGCCCGCGATGCTGTTCAGGGAGCCGTTTGGGTTAGCGTCCGCCGTGACCTCGCCCTCGGATGTACAGTACCGGAACAGAACACGTCCTGAACCTTCCAGCTCGGCGAGCGTGTCTGTGTCCGCAAAGTAGTTGCCCTCACCGTGGGATATGGGTACGCGCAATACGTGTCCGGTCTCAGCCGAGCCGGTGAAGGGCGACGACGTATTCTCCACGCGCAAGTCAGTCCACTGGCACCTGAACTCCAGGTGCACATTGGGCCGCAGAACGCCAGGCAGAAGACCAGCCTCGCAAAGTATCTGAAACCCATTGCAAATTCCCAGCACGAGTCCGCCCGCCAGATCAAACTGCGCCACAGACTTCATCACCGGCGAGAAGCGGGCTATCGCGCCCGGCCTCAGATAATCGCCGTAGGAGAACCCGCCGGGCAGGATGATGCAGTCGTAGCCGGACAGATCGGTCTCTTTGTGCCAGACATAGTCGACTGGCTGCTCAAGCACATCTGAGAGTACGTGAAAGCAGTCGACGTCGCTCCATGTTCCGGGGAACACAACAACGCCGAATCTCATAGCGACGCGAGAATCTCCCTTACGGCGTCTCTGACCTGGCGCCCGTCGGCGCGTCCCCGCGTCTGGCGAACAAGCGGCCCCATGACCTTGCCCATGTCGGCCGGGCCGGCGGCGCCCACGTTCTTCACAACTGTGAGAGCGAGCTCGCGTATCTCCTCCGCCGTCATCTGCTGCGGCAGGTACTCCATGACTATGGAAAGGCCAACCTCTTCATTGTCGACAAGATCGGAGCGGCTCGCCTGCCTGAACGCCTCAATGCTGTCCCTGCGCTGTTGTGCCTGCTTGACGAGCACGGCCTGGATGCCTTCGTCGTCGAGCGCCTTCTGGCTTGCGATCTCCTGGTTGTGGATCTCCGACCGCAAGTAGCGCAGCACATCGCGCCGGGCGACATTCTTGTCCCGCATGGCTTGCTTCAGGTCTTCGTCTAGACGGCTGCGTAATGACATGATCTAGTGTGCTTCCGAGTATATGTATGGGCCCTCCACGAGGTCAACACGCGAGCCTTTGCACGCACAGCTTGCAAACAATAGACTTGGCGGAAACGACGCCGGAACTGCGGCGGCCAACAACTCGAAGGGGCACTTAACTATGAAAGCAGCCGTTTTCTACAGGGCGCACGAGCCTATACCTGTTGAAGAAGTAGACTTGGCAGGTCCGCAGAAAGGTGAGGTCCGCGTGAAGATGGCAGGCGCCGGCGCCTGCCACAGCGACTACCACTCGGTAAGCGGACACTCAGGGGGCGGGGAGCGCGATCCCTTCGTGATGGGACACGAGGGCGCCGGCGTGGTCGAGGAGGTAGGGGAGGGGGTGGAAGACCTGGCGCCAGGAGACCACGTGATCTTCTCGTTAACCATGCAGTGCGGTCTGTGCCGCAACTGCACGGCGGGCCGCGCCAATCTCTGCGAGGTCGACAACTCCAGTGCGAGCGAAAGCCGATACCGGTTCAGCAAGGACGGCGTCAGGCTGCATCACTGGCTGGGAACATTCGCTGAGGAGACCGTGGTCTCTGCTTCGGCACTGGTCAAAGTCAGAAAGGATATCCCCGTCGACAAGCTCTGCCTGTTCGGATGCAGCGTGATGACCGGCGTGGGCGCCGTGGTCAACCGAGCCAAGGTGCATCCTGGGTCCACGGTCGCGATCTTCGGGTGCGGCGGCGTCGGACTCCACGCCGTACAGGGCGCGCGGCTCGTGTCCGCGTCGAAGATCATCGCCATCGACAAGATGGACTCGAGGCTCGACGCTGCGAAGGTGATGGGCGCGACGCACACGATCAACCCGGACAGGGAGGACCCCGTCGGCAAGGTGATGGACCTCACCAATGGGGGCGTGGACTACGCATTTGAGGTCGTGGGACTGCCGGAGCTGGTCACCCAGGCCTACGACTGCACGCGGCCGGGCGGCACGGCCTGCATGGTCGGCGTGCCGCCGTCGAACTCCACCATCTCGGTGTCGGCGAACGCGCTGTTCATGGACCGTACTTTGATGGGCACGTTCTACGGCGCGGGCCGGCCGCGAATCGACTTCTCGTGGCTGCTGGACCTGTACATGGACGGGCGAATCAAGCTGGACGAAATTATCACAAAGTACAGGCCGCTGGACGAGATCAATGAAGCGTTCGATGACATGGTCAGCGGCGCCGCAACGCGGACGGTGCTGACGTTCGACTAAACGAGGCAGCTACACCTGTGCGTGTGGCCCAATTCGGTGGAGTGACGGCTCAAACCATCAAGGAGGCACATGAAAATGAAAGCAGCAGTCTTCTACGAGGCGCATCAGCCGATTCCGGTCGAGGAAGTCGACCTGGACGGCCCGCAAAAGGGCGAGGTCCGCGTCAAGATGGCGGGGGCAGGCGCATGCCACAGCGATTACCACGCGGTCACCGGTCACTCCGTCCCCAATGAAGTTCCGTTCGTGATGGGTCACGAGGGCGCAGGCGTGGTCGAGGAGGTCGGCGAGGGTGTGGAAGAGTTTGCGCCAGGCGATCACGTCATCTTCTCGCTGACGAGGCAGTGCGGAACATGCCGCAACTGCACGGCGGGCCGCGCGAACCTCTGCGAGGTCGACCCCCGAAGGGCTACCGATCGCGGTTACCGGTTTAGCAAGGACGGTGTTCCAGTCTCGCATAGGCTGGCGACGTTCTCAGAGGAGACGGTCGTTTCCGCCTCCTCGCTGGTCAAGACCAGGAAGGACATCCCCATAGACAAGCTGTGCCTGTTCGGCTGCAGCGTGATGACCGGCGTCGGCGCCGTGGTGAACCGGGCCAAGGTGGAGACAGGCTCAACCGTCGCGATTTTCGGCTGCGGCGGCGTCGGGCTCCATTCGGTCCAGGGTGCGAAACTGGTATCCGCCTCGAAGATCATTGCGGTCGACAAGATGGACGTGAGGCTGGACGTGGCCAGGGAGTTTGGGGCCACGCACACGATCAATGCGGACAGGGAAGACCCCGTCGGCCGGATCATCGACCTGACGGGCGGCGGCGTCGACTACGCGTTCGAGGTCGTCGGACTGCCGGCGGTGGTGACCCAGGCCTACGACTGCACGCGTCCGGGCGGTACGGCGTGCATGGTCGGCGTTCCACCGTCGAACTCGACCGTCACGGTGTCGGCGAATGCGCTGTTCATGGACCGCACGGTCATGGGCACGTTCTACGGCGCAGGACGTCCGCGCATCGACTTCCCGTGGCTGCTCGACCTGTACATGGACGGGCGGATCAAGCTGGACGAGTTGATCACGAAGTACAGACCGCTGCACGAGATCAACGAGGCGTTCGATGACATGGTCAGCGGAGCGGCCACTCGGACGGTGCTCACGTTCAACTAGCGGAGAGACGCCATCCCCTCGAGGGACTCGGGACAGGTTCTGACCTTCCCCAGCGGCCCGGTGAAGGGAATCAGCCGGCGACGCCTCAGTAAATGACGCGGTCGGCCACGAGACGCTCGAAAGTCTCGTGGCCGACGCCCAGCATCTGCTCGAACACAAGCCCGTTGTGCTCGCCCAGAAGCGGGGCGTGCCTGTGCCGGACCTCCGGCACGGCGCCGAAGCGCACCGGGAGACCGGCGACTGTCCTGGGACCGACCTCGGGGTGTTCCATCTCGACCATGAAGCTGCGGGCCGCCAGGTGCGGGTCCGCGAACATGTCGAATACGCTGAGGACAGGCCCTGCCGGCACGCCTGCGGCCTGTAAGACCCTCGTTGCTTCCCAAGGCTCCAGTTCGCGGGTCCAGCCTGCAATGAGGGCATCCAGCGCGTCCTCGTTGGCCTTGCGATCGGCAGCGGTCCTGAACCTTGGGTCTTCTGCCCAGTTCCGCCGGCCCACCGCGTCGCAGAGCGCCGTCCACTCCTCGTCTCGCGTCACGGCGATGGCGACCCACTGGTCGTGCCCTTCGCAGGCGTACACGTTGTGCGGCGCGTGAACCGGGTCCCGATTTCCGATGCGTTGAAGTTCGCGCCCCGCGACCGTGTACTCCAGAATCGGCTCAGGGAGCATGGTCGTCACCACCTCGGCCATGGAGAGGTCGAGGTGCTGGCCCTGGCCGGTCCTGCGTCGGTGGTACAGCGCCGCAAGCACGGCGAACGCCATGACTGTGCCCGTCACAAAGTCGGGCCAGTTTCCGCCGACGGTGAGCGGGGGGCCGCCTTCGTACCCGGTGACGGCAGTCATACCTGAGTACGACTGTATGTTCGGCCCCCAGCCCGTGGAGTACCTCTCCGGGCCCGTGCCGCCAAGCGTGGTGGCGGAGAGCATTACCAGGTCCGGCCTGATCTTGCGCAGGTTCTCGTAGTCCAGCCCCATTCGCGCCATGACGCCCACGGTGAAGTTCTCGGCGACCACGTCTGAGATCGACACCAGTTCTTGTATCAGTTCGCGCGCCCGGGCTTCCCGCAGGTTGAGAGTGACTCCCAGCTTGCTGTCGTTGAGGGCATTGAATGAGTACGCGCGGTTGACTCCGTGAATCCCGTCCGCGCCGTGATTGCCCATGGTCCGGCACCACTCGAGCTTTCCGTTGGACTCGACTCGCAGGACTTCCGCGCCCATCGCGGCGAGCCATTGAGTGCAGTGAGGCATCGCGTACACCCAACCGAAGTCGAGAACGCGGATCCCTGCCAGCGGCAGTGAGCCTTCGTAACACACGTCCTGCTCCGCATTGCGCGGCGGTGACTCCGGGTGGGAGCCGCAGGGCGCGTCGGGGGCGGCCCCGCTCGCGAGGCCCCTGGCCTCGGCCAGTGCTTCAGCCGTATGCTCACCCAGCGTGGGGGCAGGCCGCCTGATGCGCCAGGGCGTCGCGCTGAGGCGCGCGGGAGGGCCAGGTTGCCGCAAGGCACCGGCAACGGGATGGTGCTGGTCCACGAACACGCCCCGAGACGCGTATTGGGATGATTCGAGAAGCTCGGCCACTGAATGCACCGGGAACACAGGGACGCCCTCGCGGCCAAGAATGCCGACCAGCTCTTCGCGTGTGTAACCGGTGAGCCAGTCCGTGATCCTGACCTCCACCTCCTCCATGTGCTGCCTGCGGGCATTTCGCGTAGCGAATCTCGGGTCCTCGAACCACTCCTGTGGTCCCATAGCTCGTTTGAAACCTTCCCACCAGTGAGGGGACGAGAACGACGTGGAGACGATTCCGTCCTTACAGTGCCAGAGGAAAGAAAAGAAGCTCTTCATGCGGCTCTCGGCAACGTCGCCGATGGAGTACGAGTACAGGGCGATCCTGTCGCGGACCATGCTGGCTATGGCATCCATGGCCGATACGTCAATCGTTTGCCCTCGCCCGTAAGTTTCCGTGTGGAAGAGGCCAATCATGATCGCGGCGGCGGCTGTCCAGGCTGCCTGGTACTCCGCCTGGTATCCGCCGGACTTTAGCGGTGCGTGCGCAGCCAGATCGGTGACGGAAGCGGTCGGTGTGACGTAGCCTACGCCGCCCATGTGGAAGGCGACGAGGTCCGAACCCCTGTAATCGCTGTACGGTCCGCTCCGGCCGAAGTGAGTCACGCTGGTGTACACGAGGCTGGGGTTCAGCGCTTCGACATGTGCCTCGTCTAGGGACAACTCCGCAGCCTGCGCGCGGGTGATGTCTGTGACGAAGACGTTGGCGGTCTTCAAAAGCAGATTGAGATCGCGGCGGCCGTCTGCTTTGCGGACATCCAGGCACACGCCGCGCTTGTTAGCATTGAGATACAGGAACAGGGCCGACCGCTCGGGGTGCGGCTCGCCGCCGGTAAAAGGGCCGACCTGCCGGAACGGGTCTCCTTCCGGCGGCTCCACCTTTACGACGTCCGCGCCGAAGTCGGCCAGATACTTCGCACAGGCGGCGCCCATGCGTCCGACGCTCAGCTCTACGACCCTGACGCCAGCCAACGCGTCGATACTCAGCGCAGATTCCTCCAGGTCAAGTCCAGTATGGGCTCGTCGTCCCTTATCATGTGCTGGGAACGTCGTTAAATGGACCGATATTACATTGTCAAGTATCACGAGTTGGCGCTCAAGGGCAAGAACCGCCCGATGTACGTCAAGCAGCTCGCCGATAACCTGCGCTCCGCAACCAGGGGCACGGGAGTCCGGCGAGTATGGCGCGGCCACTCGATGCTGGGCCTGACCCTCTCCGAGAAAGCAGATCCGGCTGAAGTGGCCGCTCGAATAGGCGACTGCTTCGGTGTGGCGAGATACTTTCTCGCACATCGATTGCCCCGCGACCTGCAGGCAGTGGAGAAGCTTCTGACATCCACCGTTCCGGAACTTTCCGCTCGGTCGTTTCGCATAACGGCGAGGCGGTCAGACAAGGACTACCCGACTACTTCCTACGAAATCAACAACAGGCTGGGGGACTTCGTCCGGTCGATCACGGGGTGGAAAGTACAGTTGAAGGGCGCCGACCTGAACATCCAGGTGGACGTCCTGCCAAAGGAGATCCTGGTCTACTTCCACGAGAACAAGGGCTATGGCGGCCTGCCGGTCGGAGTCAGCGGCAGGGCGGCGTGCCTGCTGTCGGGGGGAATCGACTCGCCGGTGGCCGCGTGGCACATGATGAAGCGCGGCTGCGTGGTCGAGTACATCCACTTTCACAGCTATCCATTGGTGGACGCGTCGTCTATCGACAAGGCGATCGAGCTCGTCGAGCACCTGACGCGGTTCCAGGGCCGTTCCACGCTGCACCTCGTGCCATTCTCAGGCGCGCAGAGGCAGATCATAGTGTCCACTCCGTCCAAATCGCGCGTGATCCTGTACCGGCGCCTAATGATGCGCATCGCCGAGCGCATCGCCGAGCGATCAGGCTCGCTGGCCCTCGTTACGGGTGACAGTCTAGGCCAGGTCGCCTCGCAAACGTTGCACAACCTGGCCGCGATTGAAGATGCCTCAACTATGCCCGTACTCCGGCCTCTCGTCGGCGCGAACAAGCAGGAGATCATCGACGCAGCGCGAAGTATCGGCACGTACGAAGTCTCAATCCAGCCAGACCAGGACTGCTGCAGCCTTTTCGTGCCGAAGAGTCCTGAGACGAGGAGCTCGCCCGCGCGCGCGGCCTGGCTCGAATCCGCGCTGCCGGTGGTCGACCTGGTGAAGGAGGCGCTGGAGGGCACCGAGACCAGGGAGTTCGTTTTTCCCTAGCCGGCGTGTAGGGCAGCGAAGGGACTATGTTCCAAGTCAGCCGTCCGAACCGCGCGGAGAAGTTCAGTTTATCTTGACGCTCTATCGTTCTCGCCCTTCGACTGGCTAAGGACGAACGGGCTATATGCTCGGACTGTAAGTTTCGAGAGACCCGGTCAGAGTCTTCTTCGCGTGACCGGGGCCTGCCGTGGACGCAGGGCCGCGCCCTGCCTCTCGAACGCCAGATCGATGCTGTGATGTCCGGTGGCGCCGGTGGGAATCGTCGACATGCGCTCCGCCGTTTGCACGTTGCCTTCGCCATCGATCGCGCGGACGTAAAGCTTGGCTCGTCCGGCATCCAGCGGGTCGAGCGTGGCCGTCCAGATCACCCACGTAGATTCGCCGAGAGGTGTGCTGATCCTTTCCACGGGCATCCAATCGGTGTCGTCTGTACTGATCTCGACGCTACGAATGCCCCTGGTGCCGGCGAAAGCGATGCCGCCCACCTCGAGCGGGGACACGGGCACGCGGACGCTGGGCCCGGGAGTGTCGATGCGCGACATCGTCTTCACTACCGGCACGTCCGTCCAGCCCCGGCCCTGCCAGTACCCGGTGAAGTTGAAGTCCACGGGCTCGATCCTCGAAAGCCACTTCACGCTCTTGAGCCCGAAGAATCCCGGTACGATCAGCCTGACTGGGAAGCCATGCGAGCGGGGCAGGGGCTGGCCGTTCATCTCGTAGACGACAAGCGCTTCGTCCCGAATGAGCTTATCGATGGAGATGCTCTCCGAGTAACCGTCCCACGCCCATAGGGACACGTCGTGGGCCTCTGGGGCAATCTGTGCCTCTTCCAGAAGCGTCTTCAGAGGCACGCCCTTCCATAACGCGTTGCTGATGAGGTCCCCTCCCACGATGTTGCTGATGCATTCCAGCGTCACGTACCGCTCCACGGCAGGCATGGCCCTGATCTCATCGAACTCGAACACACGTGGCCTATCCACGAGTCCCTCGACAGCCAACGACCACTCTGAAAGCCTCACGTCCGGATCGATGAAGTTCTTGGAGACGGTGTAAAACTGGTCGTTGGGCGTTACCACCGAAGAGAGCACCCCGCGCACACGGTGAGTGCTGCTGGCCGACATGTTCTCGCCGGCCTGGTTGAAGAGCCACCGCAGCCCATACGCGCCGGCGATGACCACTGCGGCGAGGATCGCCGCGCGCCTTAGGAAGGCTCGCCGATCGGCTTGCTCGTGCTCCGCTCCAGGCCTGCCGGCGACGCCGAACATGTATCCAAGGACGATACCGTACACAAGGAACGATACGAGAGTAGAGAAAACGAAGGTTACCGAGCTGCCAAGCACGTTCGAGGCGAACAAGCCGCCGCCAAACGCAGGCACCAGAGTGACTAGGCTCACAAGCCACGCTGCCAGCCCAAAGGCCAACGCCCGCAGGAACTCCGCAACAGGACTTGCGGGCCACCGCGTTGCCAGGCGTGCGTACGCGGCGCCTGCAATCGAGGCGGCAAGTAGCTGCGCTGCTGCCAGCCCCGCGAACATCAAAGGCTTGGCGGAAACGGACAGCGTCTCCAGAAGCCAGTCGACCGTTCGGCCGGGAAGCGCAATAGTAAGCCAGTCTGCGGCGAGCTCCGTGATCGAGGAAACGCCCCAAACGAACCGTACGGCCAGGCCGGCCAAGACCATGAGTACGCCTGCCGCCAGCCCGGACAGCAGCCCCCACCGCAGGGTGAAGCCGTGCGGCCGCGGCGGCGAAGTTCGGCGTAAGGGTCCGGCTGGTCGAATCATTGGCGCCTCACGGGCATTCCGGAAGACCGGACGCGCTTCGAATACCCTAATCGTAACGCCGTAACGCGCCCGCGTACACTGCGGAAGAGACAGAGAGAAGTAGCCAAGTTCACGCGCGAGTGCCCGCAGCTTTCCGAGTCGAAACGGAACAACTCTGTGATAACATAAATGCCCCGCCTCTTCACTTTGAAAGGATGCTTAATTGCCCGAACGTGTATTGGTCTGCGTCGCATGGCCATATGCCAACGGTTCACTTCATGTGGGGCAGGTGGCCGGGGCCTACCTGCCGCCGGACATCTTCGCGCGCTACCAGCGGATGAAGGGCAACGACGTGCTGATGGTATCCGGCTCGGACGCCCACGGTACGCCCATCACGATCACAGCCGAACAGAGAGGGCAGGACCCAGAAGCCCTCGTCGCTCACTACCAGGCCGAGTTTCTGGACTGCTGGGAGAGATTCGGCGTCACTTTCGATCTCTTCACGTCCACCCACACGGATAACCATACCGAGGTTGCCCAGGACATGTTCCTCAAGCTCCTGGAGAAGGACTTCGTGTATGAAGACACGATGCACCAGCCTTTCTGCGAGTCGGACGGAAGGTTCCTCGCAGACAGGTACGTGGGAGGAACATGTCCAAACTGCGGCTCGTCCAACGCCAGGGGCGACCAGTGCGAAGCCTGCGGCAGGTTACTGGACCCGCCGGACCTGTTGGACTGGCGATGCCTGCTCTGCGGCAACGCGCCCGTGATCAGGGCTACCAAGCACATGTTCCTGAAGCTCAGCGCCTTCCAGGACCAGCTCGCCGAGTGGATTCGCAACCACGAGGAATGGCGGCCCAACGTCCGCAACTCCTCGCTGGCCTCCCTGGACGCCGGCCTGAAGGACCGCCCCATCACGCGAGACATTGCATGGGGCGTACCGGTCCCCGTGGAAGGGTATGAGGCAAAGCGAATCTATGTCTGGTTTGAAGCCTGCATCGGGTATCTGTCCGCTTCCATTGAGTGGGCGAGGAACAGGGGAGAGGAGGACGCGTGGCGACCTTTCTGGCAGGAGGACGTCCCTGGCTACTACTTCATGGGCAAGGACAACATCGCCTTTCACTCGATAATCTGGCCTGCGATGCTGCTGGGGTACGGAGGACTAAACATCCCGCACAACGTGGTCGCCAGCGAGTACCTGAACATCGAGGGCTCGAAGTTGTCCACCAGCCGCAACTGGGCCGTATGGCTGCCGGATCTGCTGAGCCGGTACGATCCTGACGCTATAAGATACGTGCTTACCGCCGGTGGGCCGGAGACAAGCGACACCGACTTCAGTTGGGAAGAGTTCGTTCGCAGGAACAACGACGAGCTCGTTGCCACATACGGCAACCTGGTAAACAGGGTCCTCGCGCTGACATACCGGAGGTTCGACGGCCGTGTGCCGGATCCAGGCCAACTGGACGATACCAGCCGCGAGTTACTTGAAGAGGCCGCTAGGGCATTGGATGACGTGGGTGACAGCCTCCAAGCGTGCCGGTTCCGGGCTGCGCTAGGGCAGTGCATGGCTCTCGCCCAGTCAGTCAACAGATACCTTGACCGTAAGGCGCCCTGGCGCGCCGCCGACGCAGACCCGCAGGACGCAGGCAGGACGCTCTGGACATGCCTGAACGTGATCAACTGCCTCAAGACGGTCCTGTACCCCGTGCTGCCATTCAGTTCCGAAAGGCTGCACGGCATGCTCGGCCTCTCAGGAACCTTGCAGGAGCGGGGCTGGGCATGGTCACAGGATGAAGTTGCCCCCGGCCTGGAGTTGCCCAGGCCTGTAGCGCTCTTCACCAAGCTAGACGACTCCATCATCAAAGAGGAGTCGCAACGGCTCGGCGCCAGCGTCTAGTGCCGGGAGTCTCGGAGTTGCAGGTCGCCCAGATCTACGCGCCCGTCCAGCATAGGCTGGAAAGGGTGGACCGGCAGCTTGGCGGCCTCAGCGACGTCCCGCCCGAGTTCTTGGCCAAACTGATCGGCCACGTCATCAGCAGCAGCGGCAAGCGAGTCAGGCCTGCGCTGACACTGCTGGCGTCCGGCTTCAACGATCACGACGAGGCCATTTCAGAAAAGATGGCCGTGGCCGTGGAACTGCTGCATCTGGCAACGCTAATTCACGACGACACCGTGGACGACTCCGACTTACGCAGGGGCAAGGCCACGATCAGCAGCCTGTGGGGCCGGAACGTCGCCGTGCTGCTCGGAGACTACCTGTTCGCAACATCAGCCATACACGTGTGCGATACGCATCACGTGTACGTGATCCGGCGCTTCTCGGAAACGATAACCGAGCTGTCGAAGGGAGAACTGTTCGAGCTTGCCTCTTCCTGCGACTGGACACTGGACCGGAACGCCTACTACGAACGCGTTTACAACAAGACGGCGTCCCTGTTCACCGTCGCCTGCGAGTCCGGCGCCATTCTCAGCGGTGCTCCCAAAGCGCAGGTCGCGGCGCTGAAAGGCTACGGCTACAACCTTGGAATTGCGTTCCAAATTGTGGACGACATTCTCGACTTCTCCGGGACCGCACTTGAGATCGGCAAGCCCGTGGGCAGCGATCTCGCCAACGGCGTCATGACGATCCCATCTATCATCGCAGGCGAGCGCTTCCCGAACGATAACCGCGTCCGCCAACTCTTCGGTGATCTTCGCAACGAGGACGCGCTTCGCGAGGCCGTGGAACAGGTGCAGGACCCGGCCGTCATGGCCGAGGCCGAGTCTGAAGCAGAACGATTCGGTTCGGAAGCGCGCCGCTGCCTCGACGAGTTGCCGGACCGCCCGGAACGATCTTCACTACTGACGCTGGTCGACTTCGTGCTCAGCAGGCGAAAGTAAGCGCCGCCCACGCCCGGAAGGCTCTTCGTTACATCGTCGCAGGACCGCCCGGCGTCCTAACCTTCGTACACCGGCCTGCCGTCGACGATCGTAACAGCCGCCCGCGAGTCCGAGCCCACACCGTCAGAGTCGAGTACTACAAGGTCGGCCAGTTTTCCAGCCGTGATGGTGCCCAACCTGTCTGCAAGCCCGCTGACAGCCGCGGCCCAGCGTGTGTGCATAGCAAGCGCCTCCATTGGCGTCACGCCTTCCGCGGGGGAGAGGGTCTCCCCTGACGCCGCCCGACGTCTGACCGCCGCATGCACGCCTGCGAGCGGGCTTGACGAGGTCACGGGCGCATCTGAGCCCGCAGCCACCAGGACGCCGGCGTTCAGTAGCGACCGAACGCGATAGAGGCCTCGCAGAGCCGCGCTTTCGACGTCTCTGAGGTAGCGTTCGCCGCTCTCGTAGATGAACAGTGGATTCGTAACTACTGCGGCACCCGAGTTTGCCAGGAGTTTGAGGACGCTCTCCGGGGCATCCGAGCAGTGCTCTATGCGGTGGGGTGCGGCCAGTGACCCCACCTCTCGGCGCGCCTCTGCGATGGCGGTGCACGCCGCCCGGACGGCATCGGCCTCCACGGCGTGAATGGCAGTCGGAAAGCCGAGTCTCGCCGCATTTGCAACCAGCGATCTGAGCTCATCCTTGGGCGGCGCAAGTCTGCCGGAAGAAGCCGAGAGCATCAACTTGGCGTGACCGACCTTCAGTGCGTCGTCCCCTGTACCAAAACGGAGCCCCGCGTCCGCGAATCGTCCCGCGTGCCACGCTCCTGTCATCGTCACGACGCGCGGACCGAAGTCGCCTACTGCCTTGAGACGCGTGTATGTCTTCCACGTGTCCGGCGTATTGCCTGCGCCGGCGTCCGTCACGGTCGTGACCCCGTGTGACAGAAGTTGCTGCCCAGCGAGGCGGACGGCGTCCGAAAACACGCGTGATGTCAGCGGAGGCAACCGGGCGGACAGCCAGTCGCCCATGTCCAGGAGCAGGCCCGTAGGCTCGCCGGTGAGGGGATCCCTGTCTATGGTCCCGCCGGGCGGCTCCTCCGCATCCATTCCAATGCCGACGGCCCGCATCGCCGCCGAGTTCAGCACCGCCGCGTGCCGGGACCTGTGCATGAGTCGCACCGGGTGAGCAGTCGTCGCGCGGTCCAGGTCCGAGCGGACTGGGTGGCGTCCTTCCACGAGGTCGGACTCGTGGTATCCATGAGCGCGTACCCACTCGCCGGGCGCGGTCTCCGCTGCCCTCTCTTGGATTGCCCCGACCACGTCTTCAATGGACCGCACGACGAGCGTGCAGCAGTCGACTTCAGTTAGGCTGGCCGCCAGTGAAAGCGGGTGACAGTGGGCGTCTACGATGCCCGGCAATACAACCGCGCCGGCGCAATCGATCTGCCTCGTGCGGCCGGGCACTTGCGAAGGGGCGTTCTCTCCGGCGCCGACCCACGAGATCCGACGTCCTGAAATCGCTACGGCTTCCGCGAATGGAACCCGAGTGTCCATCGTGAGCACCCGCGCGTTCAGCAGCAGGTAGTCGGGCGGCGGCGCTCCCGGTACGATTTGCTGGATGTTCCCGGGGAGTTGGAATTGCGAGCCGCGCCTGCCTAGCGCAGAATCGAACGACTCGTGGGCTCGATGATCGTCACCTTGATTTTGTCACGGTGGAGCAATTCCTCCACCAATGGGACAAAGTAGCTGTTCCAGTGCTCGCTCTGGTAGACCGCTGCATAGAGACGGTCCTTCTCCTCTTCGCTTTCGAACCGGCGGATCCAGTAGTAGCGGTCATCATCATCCCGGCCCGTGAAGCTTCCAACCACCACCATGCCCAGTGAGACCTGGAACGGAATGAGCTCCTCGTCCATAAGCTTCGCCAGCCGGTCTCGTTGTCCGGGCTTGGCAGTGTAGTCACGAAACTCGAAAAACATACATTTCTCCTGTCAGTGCCGGTCACACGTTCGGGGCCTAGTCCCAGGCCCGGCGCGGCGTCGCTGAAACGTTCCCAGTCTATCTGATCGCGCCAATCTGTATGATATACCAGGCTGGTGGGAAACCGGCGCCGCCCAGGTACGGCGCGCGCTCGAAAAGAGCGAAAAAGTGACCACAGATTCAGTTACATTCCGGTGAGACGGCGTGGCATTCTCAATAAAGATTCTGTACGACCTGCAGCAGGTTGACTGGTCAATTCTGAAGGCATCAGAACAGCTTTCAGAGAACCGTGCGGCCCTAGCGGACGATTCGGCAGTTCGAGAGGCGGCCGAGAAGACCGATAGCCTGAGAATTGATCTCAGGCAGGCGAAGGTGGCACAGAGATCGTCAGAACTTGAGCTGCGGGGACTCGAGAGCAAGATAAGCGAGATTAGTGCCAGGATGTACGGCGGTCAGGTGACCAGCGAGCGTCAGTACCAGGCGATGACGGAAGAGCGATCGTTCCTCGAAGCTCAACAGGGTGAGGAGGAAGACAGACTGCTGGAAACGATGGTGCGTATCGATGATCTGGAGAGTGATCTCGCCGGCAGTGAGCTATCGCTTGAGGACCTGACGCAAGCCAGGTCCGTGCTGACCGAGACGCTATCAGCTGACAATGAGGACCTGGAGTCGGAGTTTGCCGAGCTCGGCATCCGGCGCCGGGAGCTCGTAGCGGTCGTTCCCGCGCATGTCTTGGCCACTTATGAGGCTCTGCTGGTGCGCAGGGAAGGCCGGGCCGTAGCGCTGGTTGAGAGAGGTATCTGTGAAGGATGCCGGCTGACGCTACCGACAGGAGAGCTTTCCAGGGCGCGCTCGGAAGAGGGCGTCCATCAGTGTAGTAGCTGTAGCCGCATACTCTTCGTACCGTAACCGGATATGAGGGCCATAGGTTACTTCGCTCTAGACCAGGAACCCGGGTCTTCTTCGGAACAGTTCGAGGAGGACTTCGAGGCCTACTGCCGCGCTCACCGTCATCAGGCCGTACGTTGCTACTTCGAAAAGACCAACGGCGACCGAAGAAACGGCAACGGAAACAACGGCCTTGAGTTCGACAGAATGCGTGACGACATGCTCGAGTCGAAAGAGATGTCCATCGTCCTAATCCCGGACGCGCGCCATCTCGGACCCGACCTTGAGTCAGTCGCCAGGGCCATGGTCGAGTTCGAGGCGATTGGCGCGAAAGTCGCCTGCATGCAGAGGGACCTCCCTGACCCCCTGCAGAACGCCTTGCAGACACTTGGCGTCAAGGGCGTCTCATTGGACAGGAGCGCGCGCATCAGAAGGGCCATGGAGGAGCGGGCCATGCAGGGGAAAACGCTTGGGCGCCCCCTGTTCGGCTATCGTATCGGGGAAAACGGGACGCTGGAACCGATCCCGGAAGAGGCCACCGTGGTGGAGTTGATATACCGGCTGTACACCAGAGACCACCTTGGGCTCAGGCTGATCGCACAGCACCTCAACGAGAGGACCATCCCCACCAGGACCGGGAAGAACTGGAACGTGGTGACCATTCGGAACATCTTGCGCAACCCGTCGTACACGGGAACGTACAAACGGTTCGGGATCACCGTGTCCGGGACTCACGAGGCCATTATTCCAAGGGACACCTTTGAGGCCGCGCAGGCGCAGACAAGGTCCCGCCGTCCGGTTGGGCGGGTGGTAAACGCCAAACCGTTCGACCTCTCAAGGCTGGTCTACTGCGAATACTGCGGCAGCAAGATGATGGGTGCGACACGCAGGCAGTCTTGGAGAAGGAAGGATGGCGGCCGCATGTCCCGCGTTTACCGCTATTATCAGTGCCAGTCCCGCAACAACCAGAGCGTATGCAAGTATCACACGTGGCGCGCCTCCCGCCTGGAGGCGGCGGTTCTTTCGCAACTGCGGCTTGCGCTGAAGGAGCGTGACCTGGAGGGGACGGACACCGAAGCCCACGAGCAGCAAAGGGAACGGGTTCGGCGCCTCAGGCAGACCAGGCTGGAAAACACTGAGCGAAAGCTCACCCTCGCGCAGCGGCGTGCCGCACAGGGCCAGATCGGCATGGGCGTGATAGGAGAGTACCTGAAGGACCTCGACCGGGCTCGTGCTGCGATGGAAGCCCCCATCGAGTTCGACAATGTCCAGGAGCAGTTGGAACGCTGGGACGAACTGGAGCCCATCGAGCGGCGCCGATTCTTCGAGGAAAACGTGGTCCGCGTGGACGTCGTCGATGAAGCTGTGAAGGTGACCGTCTAGTCCGGCCCTTTCAAGCAATGCTAGAATCTGGTTAACGCAAGGCGGCCGGGCGGCCGCTCTTCCGGCGCCGCCGGAGGGGAGGAAAGTCCGAGCTTCACCGGGCCGGGATGCCCGCTAACGGCGGGGCGGGGCGACCCGACGGAAAGTGCCACAGAAAACAACCGCCCCGGCAACGCCGGGGTAAGGGTGAAAAGGCGAGGTAAGAGCTCACCGTTCCGGCAGTAATGCCGGGAGCCGGGCAAACCCCATTCGAAGCAAGGCCTAACAGGGGCGTTTAGAGAGGCCCGGCTCAGCCCCGGGTTGGCCGCAAGAGCGCGTCGGCAACGGTGCGCCCAGATAGATGGCCGTCGCCCGCGTGGAGCAGTGGGATGAAGTCCGTGTCAACGAATGTAAACCGCTGGCCCGCAGGGAACAGAACTCGGCTTATAGGCCGCCTTGCGCTTCCATTCTTGAGATTATGACTGAAGATAAGCCAAGCGTCCTGAGTCAAGTCCTGCCCGTGATGATGGCGGCGTTGGTCTGCGACACGCACGCTGTGGACCCGACGACCGGCAAGAAGAGCCTCATCGGCATCTTCGACCGCGTCAACGCGGCAAGATTCCCCGTCAGCAGACCGATCACCCTGTACTACAAACTGACGGACGCCGAGGGGCGCTACGAGTTCAAGATACGCTTCTCCAGCCGCGGCGGTGAAGACCTTTTGGCGGAGGCAACCGGCGAGTTCACTTCGAAGGACCGCCTGAAGGCTATGGAACTCGTTGTGCCGTTCCCAAAGCTACCGCTCCCATCGCCCGGCCGCTACGAGTTCCAGCTCTGGGCCAACGGCATGTACATAGGCACCACGTCGATAGACGTTGCTGGGACTGGAACGGGGTGATTCCAGCCCTCACGTCACAGTAGGGTCGGGCGGCGAACATCGTCTTGGAGATGAGGACCCAGCGCTCGGAGGGCATCCCCCCGCATTGACCACCTACTCCACGTTGCCTAGAATCAGAGTGTCAGGCGCAGGAGCGTAGCTCAGCTTGGTAGAGCAACGGTCTCCAAAACCGTAGGTCGCGGGTTCGATCCCTGCCGCTCCTGCCAGCCGCCCTTTCGACGCCCCGGGCGCATGGGCCGAACCCAGAGTTAGCTTCGTCTCAGTTCTCGCTGTCCCGACGGAGGGGGAAGGAACTTAGTTCTAGCCCTACTCCTTCGGAAACCACTTGCACTTCTGCCGGCCGGTCACGTAGCTGACGCCCGCCTCATCGGTGATCTCGAACTCCGACGTCCAGAACCACGTGCGTCCTCCTAGTCCCTTGTCGACCAGCCTCATGCGCAGAACGTAAGACAGTTCGTGCGGCATGGGCCGTCTCGTGACCAGGTGGAACTCGGCGTTCATGCCCGCCCCATGCACCGGCTGGCTTAAGCCCAGGTCGCGCTGCGGCGGCGTCGCGGGATTGAACGCCGCGAGCGGCGGAACGACCGGTCCGCCCCACGGGGATACGCTACGGAACCAGGGCGTGTCATCGCCCGCGGTGTTCAGTGTCCGGAGTATGGCCTCTTCGGAGAACTCAAACCGGACGTCCTCGAACTTGTAGCCAATTGGGAGGTCGTGGAAGACCTGGTCCGGCCCGCGGTCTTCCGTCACGGCGTCCCTCCAGGGCTCGACAGCCCCCATGCCGGCACGGCCCGCGGCCGCGACGCGGCCGTCCTCGTACTCCACTCGCACGTCGAAGACGCCATCCTCCGAAGTTGGCTCGGCAACCTCCCGCACGAGTTCGTCCGGGTACACGGGTCCGACAAACTTGAGCCACATCCAGCCGCCTTCGACCCATCCCGGCCCCAGCAGCTCCACGATCGCCGGCATGATCGCCTGGGCCACGCCTGTGCCTCCCACGATTGCACGCCTGAACCCGTGGCGGCTGGCCTCATCGTCGTCATGGATGGTGCCTTTGACGTTCGCTCCCAGGATTGGGAGCACCCTCCATGCGCCTCTATATGTATCGGATCGTACCGTCATCGCTATGCTCCTGCTCTTTGTGCTCTCCGGCTACGCAATTACGCCCTTCTCCGTCAGCCGTTCGATCTCGACCTGAGGCAACTCCAGCAGGTCTCCAAACACGTAGTCGTTGTGCTCTCCCATCATTGGGGCGCGCGGAACGGGACTGTCATTACCCTCGAACCGGATCGGGTCGCGGTCGATCACGATGTCCACGTCCGGGTCGCTGGGTTGCTGCAAGTGCTCGTAATGCTCCTGCATGTGCGGGTCCAGGAGCAGCGTGTCCTGCAGGTCCTCGACGGCGGCCGCCGAGATTCCCTTGCCCTGCAGCATCTCGGCCAGCTCCCACTTGTCCTGGCCGCGAGTCCACTCGGAGACCACCGCATCCACAACGTCCTCGTGAGCCTTGCGCGCCTCCATGTCAGCGAACCGGGCTTCGCCGGCGAGCTCGGGCCGGCCCATCGTGCCGCACAGGGCTGCCCACTCGTCGTCGTCCCGGACGGCGATGGCGCACCACTGGTCGTCGCCGTGCGCGGGATACACGCCGTGCGGGCAGTGGTTTGGGTCACGGTTCGCCCTTCGCGGGGGAGGCCTGCCGTTGGACGCGTACTGCATCCACTCAGCCCCCACTAGTGAGATCGTCGACGAGAGTTGCGACAGGTTTAGCTCCTGGCCCTCTCCGGTGCGGTCCCGCTCCAGCAGGGCGGCCAGAATCGTGGTCACCATAACGTACGGTGAGGTGAAGTCCGGGTAGGCGACGCCCATACCAGACGGCGGCCTGCCATCGAAGCCGGTGACCCAGTTGATGCCCGATGCCGCCATTACCATGTTGCCCAGCGTCCGCACGTTCGACCACGGACCGACGTGCCCGCAGCCGGGAAGGTGTAGCAACACGACTCCGGGGTTGATCTCCTTTAGCACGTTGTACCCCAGGCCCATCCGGTCCATTGCGCCGGCACGGAAGTTGTTCGTGACCACATCCGACTTCGCGATGAGCTTCTTCGCTATCTCTCTGCCTTCCTCGGAGCGCAGGTTAAGCGTGACCGACAGCTTACCGGTGTTTGCGTCGTTGAACAGCGGGTCCACGCTCGGCCCCGGCTTGCCGTCCGGGCGCTTGCCCCGCCGCCGCAGGCCGCGATGAGCATTGCTCTCTATCTTGATGACCTCGGCCCCGAAGTTCGCCAGCACCCTGGTGCCGAACGGCCCGGCCAGCACCCAGCAGAAGTCGGCCACCCGGATGCCCTTCAGCGGCGCGTGCGTGTTCACTGGTCTCCTCCGCTCGATCGTAAACTAGCCGGAGCTGTTGCCGTGATTCCAAGCTCGGCGAAGACCTGCTCGGTGTGCTCGCCGAGCAGCGGCGCCCTGGCTACGATGATCGGCTCAGGAAAAACGTCGACCGGGCTACGGCAGAAGCCGAGCGAGGCGTCCAGCGGCTCGTTCCACACGCTGAAGAACTGGTCCGTCTGCTTCAGGTGCTCGCACTCCTCCAGGTCCGGGAAGTCCATGACGGGAAGCGACATCATGTCCATCTCCCACGCCTTCTCCATGAACTCGGCCCGGGTGAGTCGGGCCGCGAGTTGCTTAGAAAGGTCGATCACTTCCGGCAGCAGTAGTGTGCCTCTGCCCGCTGTTCCCAGGATGGACTCGGCGGTCACATCCGTTTCGATACCCACCTCAGCAACCCAGCCGAGGAAGTCGTGCACCTTGTCCGGCGAGACGTTCAGCGTAACCCACCCGCCGTCGGAGCACTCGAACACGCCCCTGGTCATTCCGGGACGCTGCGGTATGTCGCCACGCAAAGTGAAGTGGTTGGCGTTGGACGTCTGGCACACGGCCATTGACGCCGCCTCCTGAACGGAGACGCTGACGTGAGTGCCCGCGCCCTCGGGGTCGGACCGTCGGCCGAAGAGTGCGATCATCACGCCGGAGGCGGCCGCGAGGCTCGCCATCTTGAACGACTGGTCGCCGCCGGCCACCGTCGGCGGATCGTACGTCTGGCCCGCCACGAACATAAGGCCGCTGGAGGACGCCGCAGTAAGGTCCGACCCTTTGCGGTCCTTCCAGGGACCGTTTTGCCCGTGCGGCGTAACGGAGACGTAGACCAGCCGTGGATTGAGTGTCGACAGTTCCTCATACCCCAGGCCGAGCTCGGCCATGCGGCCCGGAGGCTCAGTCTCCAGCAGAACATCTGACTGAGCAGCCAGCAGCTTGAGAGTCTCAAGGCCGGGCTCCGACTCTATGTCCAGTACTACCGAGCGCTTGTTGGCGTTGTGGTACAGGTGGTAGAAGCTGCGCTCCACGCTCGGTTGGTCGTTCAGGAACGGGGCGAGGTTCCGCACTCGCCCGCCGGACGTATGCTCCACGCGAATGACGTCGGCGCCGAGGTCGGCCAGAATCCGAGCGGCAAACACCGCCGACTCGTCGGCAAGGTCGAGAACGCGGGTGCCTGTCAGTGGTCTCAATCCGCAGCCCTCTCTTTTTTGGGAGGACATGTGCCGCGCTGCTTGCTAGGCCAGCCTGTCAACCTTTCGCACCAGTTCTGCAACCTGAGCGAGGCCGTCTTCAACCATTTCCCTAGGGAGCCAATCTTCATAGAAGTTGATATGGAAGTCTCCGGCCAGTCTGAACAGAGTCCTGATACCGGGGTCTCTGGTCTCTGCAGACAGTCGGTTAACAGCTTGATAGAGCAGATTATGCCCGTCATGCGGCCAACCCCTGGATTCCGCAATGCCCTTCACCATCTGCGCGGCAGCCCCCCAGCCCTTCTCGGACGCTTGCAGCAGATCGTCCTGCGCAAGATATGCCCTTGCCTTCGCCAGGAAGTCCCAGCTGGTCGAACTGTAGTATGTCGTCTTAGATGTCAATCGATCGATCGATTAGCTCCGATTTGGTATCTTAACATGCGCCCTCACCGCCAATGATTCACCATGAGCGAGTGTGCAGAAGAGCAGCACAGAGGGGGCTGATTCCGAACAGGAGGTCACGCGCATGAGCCTGCGAGGCAAGGCCGCCATCGTTGGGATCGGAGAGATTCCGACGCGCCGAACGTACCCGGGCAGGACCACGCACTCGCTCCTCTCCGAGGTCTCGCGCCTCGCCATCACGGACGCTGGCCTCAAGAAGAGCTCGCTCGACGGCCTCGTGACATGCGGGACCGACATCAGCCCAATGGACCTGGCCGAGTACATGGGCCTCCACGTCTCATTCTCCGAGGGAGTCACGCAGTACGGCGCCAGCGGCACTCAGTCGATTGTCATCGCCGCCGTCGCGATTCAGGCGGGACTTGCGACGCATGTGCTGTGCGTGATGGGCGGCGCCCGCGATCCCGACGCGCCGGGCATGGGCACCGGTTCGGAAGGCGGGCCCGCGCCGGCGAGCAAGACCACCGAGTTCGAGACGCCGTTCGGCCCCGCAGCGGGCGCCAACACCGGCTACGGCCTGATGAAGCAGCGTCACATGTACGAGTACGGCACCACCGACGAGCAGTTTGCGCGCATCGCCGTCAACCAGAGGTTCAACGCCCTGACAAACGAGAACGCCGTATTCCACGGTCAGCCTATCTCCGTGGACGATGTTCTCGAGTCGCGCATGGTGAACGACCCGCTGCACCTGCTGGAGTGCGTCATGCCGTGCGCCGGGGCCTCGGCCGCCGTCGTGACATCTGCAAGCCGCGGGAAGGATCTCAGGCGGCGGCCCGTGTACATCCTGGGCGCAGGAGCAGGCGCGAGCGACCATGACACGATCTGGCAGGCGCCGAGCATCACGACGACTCCGGTGAAAGCTGCCGCTTCGAAGGCTTACGAGATGTCAGGCTACGGGCCGTCCGATGTCCAGTTCGCCCAGGTCTATGACTGATACACCATCTTCGCGGCCGTGAGCCTCGAAGACGCTGGACTCTGCGAGAAGGGCGAGGTCGGCTCGTTCCTGGAGGATACCGACACCACCTACAAGGGCGACTTTCCGGTCAACACCGACGGCGGCCAGCTTTCGGGCGGGCAGCCGACGGGAGCGGGAGGCGGCGGATTCCGGCACGTCGTCGAGGCGGCGCGGCAGATCATGGGCGAGGCTGGGAACCGGCAGGTGGAGAAGAAGGATATTGCCCTCGTCAACGGCTGAGGGGGCACCGCGAGCGTGATTTGCACGCTCATACTCGGCTCCGAAAAGGCGAAGTAAGAGCCCGTTCGCGGGCCACTTGCGTCTACGTAAACCGTCGCCGTTCCTGCGCTTCGATCGCCGTTGAGGCTCACGCAACGCACGCAACGCACGGGTACATCTGAACTTGGCCGGGGGCATGGTAGTATAGCGCCGTTATCCGAGAAGGACCGCACTGAGTCGTTCTGAGAAGGACGGTGAACCCCAGTGCCAGCATACGTCATTACCGATGTTGAAATAACTGACCCCGGCCTCTACGGACAGTTTCTGGAGCAAGTGACGGCGACTGTCGAGAGCCACGGAGGCAGATTCATGGCGCGCAGCAGCTCGATTGAAGTCTTATCGGGTGATTGGGCGCCGAAACGCATCGCCATACTCGAATTCGACAACCACGAGCAGGTCCATACTTGGCTCAACTCGCCAGAGTTCACTGCGCTGGATGATTTACGCAACAGGTCATCCAAGATCAACATGGTAATCGTCGAAAGCTCGTAGCTCCGACCGGCGCCAGGTGGTGTCTCAATTGCTCGAAGCTTTCGCGGTCCTGCGGCCTGCAGCCTATGCTAACAACCTTTCTCGGACGCCCACGTCCGCCCTCGTAGAGGCAGGTTTCAAACCTGCCTTTCCTCCCAATGGCAGGGGGCTTGGGAGATGTCCTCGTATGCAAGACCAGCCCCTTCCCCAGTCTGCTGCGGTTGGACGAGACGCGGTAATCCGGCGGGTAGTACCAAGACGTTGGCCATCTTGAGACAGTCTCAACCGTATGGAGTAAACACAATATGGCCAACATGACCGGGGGCGAAGCCCTCGTCAAATCGCTGGTGAGTGAAGGCGTCGAGGTCATCTTCGGAATTCCCGGTATTCAGATCTACGGCATTGTCGCCGCGTTACGGGACGAGCCGAACATCCGCATGATCACGACCCGCCACGAGCAGGCCACGACATACATGGCCGACGGCTACGCCAGGGCGTCGGGAAAACCCGGAGTGGCCCTCGTGGTGCCTGGCGTCGGCCTGTACAACGCCGCATCCGGCCTGACCAACACGTACTCGCGATCGACACCCGTCCTACTGATTGCCGGCCAGGTCCGCGCGGCGCTTTGGGTAAGAACTTGGGCGCCGTCCACGAAGTATTGGACCAGCCCGGCACCGTGCGCTCCGTGACAAAGTGGCAGCGGCAAGCGTCCAGGCCCCGGGAAGTACCGGACGCCGTGTTCGAGGCGGTCAGGCAGATGCGTACAGGCCGGCCTCGTCCCGTTCTGGTCGAGCTCCCGCCGGAAGCAGGGGTGGAACGGGAGGAAGTCCAGTTACGGAGTCCCGCTCGCATCTCCAGAATCGTGCCCAGCCCGGAAGACCTCCGGGAAGCCGCCCGTGTTATCGCCCAATCCAGCACACCTCTGATCTTTGCCGGAGGCGGTGTGGCGCGGTCGGACGCGGAGGAGTCCCTTGTCAGGCTGGCAGAGGCCACCAACATACCCGTCGTTACTTCCAGCGGCGGAAAGGGGACCATCCCGGACTCCCATCCGCTTTCTTACGGCTCCTGTTTCAGCCCCCGGGGGGAGCGTCAGGAGATGAACCAGCTCTTCGAGGTGATGCAGTCCGCCGACGTTGTGATAGGAATCGGCGCAAGATTCTCTCTGGGCAATCCCGCCGGAGAGTCGTCAACACTGGTGAACATCAACATAGACGACACCGAGCTCACAAGGGTCCAGGCTAACACCATCCCTTTGCACGGCGACGCCAGGGCTACTATCGAAGCCATGCTGCCCTTCCTCGTCGAGGCAGGCGCTGGAGACCGGCCGTCGCCCGCCGAGGCGGTCACCGCGGCCCGTAACCTGATAGCGTACTACGACATCAGGCTGAAGGAGCCTCAGTACGGGGTACTGGAGGCGTTGCAGAGGAGTATCCCGGAAGACGCATTCATAGTCTGGGACGTTACGCAATTCGGCTACTACGCTCCCACGCACTACAAGGTCAACCACCCGAAGACCTACGTAGACTCCGGGTACTCATTCAACCTCGGCTACGCCTTCCCCACGGCGCTGGGGGTGAAGGTCTCTAAGCCGGACCGGCCTGTGGTGTGCATGGCCGGTGACGGCGGGTTCATGTTCAACTCGTCCGAGCTTTCAACCGCCGTCAAGTACGGTATCAACGTAGTAACCATCGTGTTCAGGAACGACGCATTCGGCAATGTTGCCCGAGACCTGGACAACCCTTTTGGCGGAGCTTACGAGACCGACTTGCACAACCCTGACTTCGTGAAGTTCGCCGAGTCGTTCGGCGCGGTCGGTATGAGAGCGGACGACCCCCTGGAATTGGAGACGCTGATTCCACTCGCGCTGGAACGCGAGGCGCCGGTAATCATCGATGTGCCCTTCGGGGACATGCCGATATCGCGCGCGCCGCAGTTCGCGTTTGTCTACAACCTGCCCTGGACACAGCCTCAGGAGGGGCTGATATCGTCCTGAGACGCTGGGAGTGTCTCAGGGCCCGCAGGCTTGAACTTCACCAGCGTCCACTCCGGCGTCACATCGTCGAAGACGGCCGTCACCGCCATTCCGATCCGTACGTGGTCCGGCTCGCATCCCACTATGGTTGTGACCATGCGCGGCCCCTCGTCCAGCTCCACGATAGCGTAAGGGTAGGGGACTTCGTCCCGAAACGCCGGGTCGGCCGGCTGACGCACGATAGTGAACGAGTACACCGTCCCGTTCCCGCTGACCTGCTCCCATTCGATGCCGTCCTCCAGGCACTCGGGGCACTCCGATCGCGGGTAGAAGAAGATGTGGCCGCACGCCACGCACCGGGGCATCATCAGCTTGTGTTCCCGCGCCGCCTCCCAGAACGGCCGCGTCACCTCCGGACCAAGCGGCCTCGGCAACGGCTTGCCGTACTCAGCGGTCACGGCGCGGCCTCCCGCTTCACCGATTCCAAATCAGAAACTCCGCTCCTTCGATGGACATCTTTGCAAGACTGTAACACTGGTCATTGGAGAAGATCTTTTTAGCCCCTTCCCCAGTCTGCTGGGGAAGGTTGGGATGGGGTTGCCCTCCACACACGGGAGATTGCCCGAACTCTTCCTCAATTGAAGTTGGCTACTCCCCGTCCCGACCTCGTCCTGAGCTTGCCGAAGGAGCCTGCCCTCAGACTACCGAAGGGTGAGACGGACGGTGTGCGTCGTGGCGCAGGCATGATCCACCGAGGCTTCTATCACTCGAGCAACGGCGACATCCAGTATGACACAATCGTACCACCCAGTTGTTGAATCAATTGGCAGACATGCTGCGGCTCGCCAGACTCGTAGGAGGCCTACGGCCTTAGCCGTTGAAGGATGCGATCGGGGCAGTCTACTGACCCAACTCAATGCTCTCCAGGAAATCGCCGAGCCTGCTGGCCAGCTCCGGCACTTCGTCAGGAAACGAGGCCCAGTAGAGCTCGAATTCGATCGGCTCGGTCGCGCCGCTGGGCTGTTCCTCGAAGTGACGCCAGGTCGACGGCGAAGAGCCCGCGATTTCGAGATGGTAGTAGTATCGCCTGTGCACTTCGGCAAGTCCGAACGGCACGCCATTGTAGCTGCGTGCGCCCAGAAATCGACGGATCGTGAGACCGTCCAGGCCCGTCTCCTCCTGAGCCTCCCTCAAAACGCCCTCGTCGGGTGATTCGCCCGGCTCCACCGTGCCCGCCGGGACCTGAACCCCCGCCTCCGGGGCGTGTACGTGCCGGAGCAAGAGCAAGCGGTCGCCGTTCGTGACGTACGACAACACAGGGCGATTGGCAGCGACGCTGGCAACCAATGTTGCGCAGCAGGGTGTGATTCGGGATGTAGAGCGTCGCAGGCCCCAAGAGCGTGAGCATAACCGGTTACACTTGCTGGTGCGAATCATGCGGCAAATGATAACAACTGCGCTAACCAGGCCCGGCGATGCCCATGATCGACCCCACGTTTGGCTGCCCTCCGGCCATTGAAAGCGCAAGTGAAGGCAAGTCGGGACTCGGTGCGTGTCGGCGATTCCACGATCGAGTTCGAAGTCAGGCGCAGCAGGCGCCGCAAGAAGACGGTGCAAGTTGGCATAGTCGAGGGCGGCGCCAGGGTGCTCGCCCCGTGGAACACGGCGCGGGACGAGGTGCGCCGCCTGGTTCTCAAGCGCGCTCAGTGGATACTGAGGCATCTCGCGGAGAGCGAGCGGTGCCCACGGCTGCGCTTCGTCACCGGCGAGGCGGTCCCTTACCTTGGCCGCGACCTGACCCTTCACGTTCGACCGCCCGGCCACCAGGCCGTGGGGGTCAGCCTTGAAGATGGGCGCCTGGCCATAGCCGCGCCGGATGACCTGCCTGCTTCAGCCCTCCACGGCGCGATATGGCAGGCCGTGATGGGCTGGTTCTCCGCACGCGCGGCTGAGCGGGTGCCGCAGCTTGTGGGCCGCTGGTGGCCGCTACTCGGCCGCGGTTCGAAGCCGAGGGTGCTCGTCCGGGATCAGCGCAGCCGTTGGGGCAGCTGCGCCGCCGACGGCACGCTGCGATTCAGCTGGCGCGTCATGATGCTGGAACCGCAGCTGGTCGACTACATAGTCGTGCACGAGCTTGCCCACCTATCCGTACGGAACCACTCGGCGGCGTTCTGGGCCGTCGTCTCGGCGGCCATGCCCGACGTGCAGGCGAGACGCGCCAGGCTCAGGGAGGCCGGCCGCACGCTGCCGCTCTAGGCCCCCGTGGCCTCCGCCATCGTTCATGTTTGCGGTCCTGCCGATGCATCCGGCATCACGCTGGTGGGCGCGGTGCCCTCGAATACTTGGGTAGCCCCTCTGCTACGACAGTTCCGCAAGAAATACCGGTATCAGCCGGGTCGTGCGCTCCTGGTACTCCGCGTACGGCGGATACGCCGCCACCGCCTGCTCCCAGAGCCTCGCTCGCTCTCCAGCGTCCTCGACCTCGCGCACCCGCATTGTGTACACCTCGGTTTCATCCCGGATCTCCACGTTGTCGTCTGCCCGGAGGTTGTACACCCACCGTGGATTCGTCGGCGCCCCGCCCTGGGATCCCACGAGCACGTAGCTGTCCCCGTCCTTCACCCGCATGAGCGGCGTCTTGCGGATCGCCCCTGTCCGGTTCCCGCGGTTCGTCACGACGATTACCGGCAGGCCGGTCTCTCGCAGCGTTGTTCCCTCCGTGCCGCCGCTCCTCTCGTAGAGTTCCACCTGCTCGCGCACCCAGTCGGAGGGTGAGGGCATGTATTCGGCCATGGTTCGCTCCTGTTCCCGGTTCTGGACTGTTTGCCATCTCATAATATGTCGAAGCGCTGTCGTGTCAATCTCTGCGACAGGTAGCTCTGTCTCGGTACGCATCCGTCACTCCTTGCGGAACTGCCTGGCGGAACTGCCCCTCAGAACCGAAAGGAATACAGGTCGGCGTCCCGGATAACGAAGCGCAGCCTAACCGGCTGGCCTGCAAGCTTCGAGACGTTGGTCGTGTCGCCCCACTTCGCCGTCCGCGCCAGGTCGTCGCCCCACACCTCGTGGCAGTCCGAAAGCGCGTAGCCCTCGATCGCGTGGCCGCGCGCATCATGGACCTCCACTCTCACGTCTCCGGCCGCGGACGACGAGAAGTTCAGCACGAGGGCGGACCCGTCGAAGACAAGCGGCTTCGTGAGTAGCTCGCCACCCGAGAAGGGCGCAGTCACGGAGACGAAGCCGTCTATCCGCATCGTGTGCCGCCGTAGCCGCTCGGTTGCCTCGGCTTGGTGCGACGCTTCGCTGACACAGGCTGACATAGAAGGAGAGCTCGTTTGCCGCCGCCTCTATGGTCGAAGGCGTCTCCACGATGCCCCAATTCTGATAGTTGTCGCCGTAGAACCAGTTCTCCTAAAGGCGGAGTCCGGGCCTGATGAACGACTCCGGCCAGACGTTGAAGTGCTGCCCGTCCCGGCTCGACATGAACATGCCGTCCGTCACCGCCGTGCCTTCTCGCGGAGTCCTGCTTCCCCTGACCAGCCTGTACTCGAGCTGCGGCAGGTGGTCGGTCGATTCGGTCCAACTCCTGTCGACATACCGCGTCGGGAAGCCGAAGAAGATGTGCGGCGCCCGGCAGTATTGGATCACGTCGTTCGTGTACAGCTCGCTGACCCTTCCGGGGGAGTGCGTGAGCCACTTCGGTTCCGGCCAGCGCATGAAGTCCTTCGACACTGCTGTCTTGATGTCGCGCCCGCCGCTTATGAAATCTCTGTGGTACTCACGGTACTCGCCGCGCGCCTCGTCCCAGAAGATGAGGTTCTGGGAGTCGAAGTAACCGTCGGTGATGTTGCCCTTGTCCGCCATCTTGGTCCATCGGATGCCGTCGGGCGACTTGTAGGCAATGAGGCCCAGCTCCTTGTCTCCACCGACGCCCTTGTAGGCCTCGTCGGGTCTGCAGTCGGGGTTGGTCCTTGAAGGGCGTGAAGTTGTGTGTGGAGGGCTCTTCGTCGAGGACGATGTTGTTGTCGGTCGAGCCCTCGAACTCGAACAGCCCCAGGGAGGGCTTGCGCCACTCGATCCCATCCCTGCTCTCGGCATAGCAGTAGTACTGCTGGTGGTACTCGGCTTGGGCATCGACGTAGTTATGGCCGCTGCCGCGATAGTACATGCGGTAGATGTCGCCGTCCTGGAACACGGTGACGTAGCCGCTCGTGTTCCCCTCCCATGGCGCGTCGAAGCGCAGCACCACGTTCTGCGGCTCCGGGCGGTGCAGACGGAGCTCGGCCCCGCTAAACCGCTCGATGAGATGGTCGTCGACGAACAACTCCAGCCTGGAACCTATGTCAATGCTTGCGTCGGACATTGCCTCCCCCAATTGTGGACTGCCCTAAGGCAGGGGCCGTTGACACTATTACGCAGACTTGTCTGTCCACTGCAAGAAGAGTCTCATGCCATTTGAGGCTTTGCAATAAACTAGCACCAGTGGTCACAGACACAAACGCAGTCCGCACCGCACTGGGATTGGCAAGGGTAGGCAGTCATGTTTCGCAGCTTCAACTCTGCTCTGAGCTGAAGCCCGGTGCAAGGCACAATAGCTCATACTCTCTCCATTGATGGAGAAGGTCGCAATGCCCAGTCACAAGAGCGAAAGAACCTCCTCTCCCTTGATGAGATGCCAAGGGTAGGCAAATATGCTTGGCAGCTTCAACTCATAGCCGAGGTCACGTGGCGGTGCGACAAGACATCCTCTCTCCCTTGATGGAGACCTTTGCGAAACCCCGCAACACGCGCAATAAGCCCTCCTCTCCCTCGATGGAGACCTTTGCATAACTGCCGCCTCGGCGGACGGGAGAGACCCTCCGGCCCCTTCCCCAGTCTGCTGGGGAAGGCTGGGATGGGGATTCTCCCCAGCGCACAGAGGTTACGCAAAGGTCTCCTCGACGGGAGAGGATTGAGGTGAGGGTGAAATGGGTGGGGTGGGGCCGTAGCCGAGCAGATATGCAAGGGTCTCCTTGATGGGAGAGAGTTAGAGTGAGGGTGAGAGCCTGCCCGACTCCCTCGAGGAGGTGAAAGGGCAGGGCGGAGTGGCCAGTACACACTTCTAATGTGCATGTACTATCTACTTGGCGCTCCCGTATTCCCTCTACTTTTAGCCGTATCAGACAGAACAGGAGGCAAAGATGCTTGCGGACCTCGTAGAAGTTACGACACCTGAGGGCATTCCGCTGACCGGCGCGTACTTCGCCCCGGCCGACGTGCCCAGAGCCGGTCCCGTGGATGCCATGCTGTACTTTCACGGCGACGGCGGCCACTTCTACAGCAGCCTGTATCTTGGGCTTGGGCAGCGCATGGCAGAGAAGGGCATCGCCTTTCTGACAGGAAACCGCCGGGGCCACGACCACGTCGCCAACGGTGTCAGGGGAGGCCCGCTCGCCGGCTACGCCTTCGAGTCCGTCAACGACTCTCTCGCGGACTTCGGCGCCTGGCTGGAGCTACTGCGAGAGAGGGGACACCGACGCATAGCCATCGGCGGGCACAGCGGCGGGGCCGTGCGGGCCACCTATGCGCAGGCAACGGAGCAGTTCGACAACGTGGTGGCGGTCATCTCCGTGTCGCCGGGCGAGTACGACCACGAGGGGGTCATCGCGCTGCATGCAGAGGACTTCTCCGGTCCGTTCCGGGAGTCCGAGCGAAACGTCGCAGAGGGCCGCCCCGACGTGCTGCTACGTCCCGGCGTTCCGTGGGGATCGACGTGGAGCGCGCGCGCCTTCGTCGATTGCTTCAACCAGGACAACCGCTACAGCGTGACCGTGCACGCCGCGAACACCGGCTGCCCCACGCACTTCATATTCGGTGGCGAGGAGTGCGCCATTGGCGGCCCCGAAGAGCTCCCCGTGTGCGGCGCAGCCCGCCGCCGCCTCGGAGCCGCCGGCTACCCGAACGTCCAGGTAACCGAGATCCCCGGCGCCAACCACGGCTACCTCGGCCGCGTAGAAGAACTCTTCCAGACGATGTTCTCCTTCCTCAGCGGCCTTTAGAAGCTGGCAGAGAACGGTGCTAGTGAAGTGCTCAGTTGACACAGTCCGTGGGCTGCGGAATCAACACCATTGAACTCACCGCATGCAAATTCAGAGATCTGCATCGTCAGTAGGCGCGTTCGACCTGAAGACTCTGCCCGCGATGACCCTCTGTCGCCATGTCAGTGTATCCTATGGCATACAATAGTAATATGGTCGAGATTCGCCAGACCGACGTCTACGCCCGTTGGTTCAGGCGGCTTCGGGACAGAGAGGCGAGGGTACGAATCGACAGCCGAATCCGACGGCTGTCCCTGGGCAATCCAGGCGATGTCAGGCCAGTGGGCGAAGGGGTATCAGAGATTCGCATCGACTACGGGCCCGGCTACCGGGTGTATTTTGCGAGGCGAGGCCACGCCTTGATCGTACTTCTAACCGGAGGCGACAAAGGCAGTCAGGACCGTGACATACGAAGGGCACTGGAGTTGGCCAGAGGACTTTAGGAGGTTCCAGCTATGGTAAAGACGCAAACAAAGCCTTGGGACCCTGCGGAACATCTCGAGACCGAAGAGGACATGGCCGCTTATCTGAACGTCGCGCTCGAAGACGGTAACCTGGGCCTAATTATGGCTACGCTGGGGGACATAGCACGCGCGCAGAGAATGACGATTGTGGCGCAAGAGACTGGACTGCGCAGAGAGAGCCTATATAAGTCTCTGTCCGCCGACGGCAACCCGGAGTTCGCCACTGTCCTAAAGGTGATGCGCGCCCTGGGATTCCGACTTCAGGCGACCGCCGCGCCAGCAGCCACTGGCCGAAGTTCAACCGCTTTGTAGATAGGAGGTTCTGATTGATGCTTGCACACAGGTGGCAGCAACTGGAAGGTCTTGATCACCAGTCCTCGAATGTGGACTTCGATGAAATCAACTCACTCCATCAACAATGGCTCAACTTTCGGAAACAACGAGAGGATTCCGATCCAAACGCATACAGAGATTTCTTGGAGCGCGTAGACCGTCGTTGGGCGATTGAGACGGGCATAATTGAAGGCATCTACAACATCGACGTAGGCACAACACAAACACTCGTACAGAATGGACTGCTTCTTGACTTAATCGAACCGACTGCTACTGATCGCGATCCCCACGATCTAGTTAGAGTACTAAAAGACCACCAGACGTCAGCTGAATACGTAACCGAATCTATAAGGAGGAGAACACCGTTTTCTGGGCACTTCATTAGGCAGTTGCACCAACTGCTGACTCGAAATCAACTTACCTACACTGCTGTCGACCAATTCGGACGGTCTTTCGAGACCCCGTTGGACAGGGGCGGATTTAAGAATCAACCCAACAACCCGATGCGGCCCGATGGGAGCATTCATGAATATTGCCCCCCCGTACACGTAGTTAGCGAGGTTGAAAGGCTGGTTAGTTTATGCAAGAGAATCCAGGATAACGACGATAGTTATCATGGACTACTAGTTGCAGCCTGGTTGCATCATCGTTTCACGCAAATCCATCCATTCCAAGACGGCAACGGACGAGTCGCACGGGCACTGTTAACTTGGCATTTGGCCAAGGAAGATTACCTGCCTGTTGTTGTATCTAGGGATGATCGAAAGTTATACATCGAGTGTCTCGAACTGGCGGACGCCGGTGATCTCGATCCATTTGTCCAGTTTATCGTCAAGCTGGAAAGAAGAATGATTCTGGAAGCATTGGGGGAGCCTGCCCCTGTTATTCACTCCGGAATGGTTAGTCAGATTCTGGATCACATAACCGACCGAGTCAGGCAGCAACACCAAGCGCAGCTGGCTCAGAGGCGATTAGTCAACAGTGTTGCTGAAGTGCTTCAAGACGCTGCCAAGACCCATCTGGAATCTCAAGCCGAACCAATCATTCGGCGTCTTAGTGAAGCTGGCCTTGCGGTAGAAAGTGTTATCGACTGGGGTGGCCCCAGCAACAAGGAGCATTGGTATCGTGCTCAATTAGTCAAGACCGCAAGTGATATGATGCACTGGGCTAACCTAAACGAAAGCAGGTTCTTCATAAAGCTGTCAATCAATCCCGAAGATCAATCCCGAACACCACGTCTTATTTTTGTAGTGTCTCTTCACCATGTCGGGCGACAGTTAACTGGAATCATGGCAGCTACAGCATTTGCTCAGATCGTCAATTACCAAGACTACAGCACGGAGGGCTCTGAGGAGCTTAGCGATCCGGCTTTCAGGAATTGCACTATCGAATCGTTTACTTTTACATGGGAAGACAATGCCGAAGCTATAGTAGCGAGATTCGTTAGGTGGATGGATGGCCCCATGAGCATGGCTCTCCGCCATTGGAGCGAATTCATCTCATAATTGCTTCTCGGCCGTCGCTGCTATTGTGGCAGTCTGTCAATACACTCCCAAGTCTTCCATTGGCTTTGGTGTGAGATTCTGAGCGTCCTTTCCTCTTAGGAAAGTATGTACCTTCTGCTAGTAGTCTCTTCAGAAACAAGAAACACATCGAAACTACGATTGCTGCCCGCCTGTCTACCTACATGGGAATAGACGAAGACTCCGAGACAATCGCGATGACGGGAAGCAACGGATGAACCTCATGAAAGAAATAGTCTATTTGGAGTGTACTGCCGCTAGGATGTGCTGCCGCATGTCCGCGCCGGGACCATCGAACGCGTAGAGTCGACTCTCCTAAAATCGAACTATGCCTTCTTGTTTGGATGAGTTGTTAATGGAAGCCTGTAGGTGGTAGCCGCGAATCTCGGTCGCCGCGAGCCTCCTGAAGAGTTCGTACGCGGAGAACAGACATCGCCTACTATGCCACGCCTCCAAGTTCCCCGACAATCGAACCGTCCACTCAGATGCACAGTTTGGCGTCCAGCTTGTTAGGTGTGGATTCCGAAGTGCAGATGAGCCGCCGCAGTCCCACCTCTCGCCCCTTGCACACAGCGCACACCCGTGCTACTATTGATGCATGAACGCCGCACTCGCCACCGACCCCGTACCTCCGCGTAGGGGCTTCCCTTGTGAGCGCCCTGCCGGAGGCGCACCGAACGTAGGTACGCAGACGTGTATCGAAACTGTAACCTTTCTTATACATTCCGGTTCATTTGGGCATCATTTCGGCATTATTTCGTCTCATCCAGGGCGTACTGCAAAACCCCATCAGCTACGGAAAGTTACAAATGTTACGGAATGTGACAGTTTTTCGACCTCTCAGGTACCGCAGCATTCCTCCGATGGTGGCATTTGCAGGGCTCCGACACAGCATTGTTAAGGGCCTTGGAACCCCGCGCATCCGCCCCCAACTCGCGCCGCTAGCCTTCTGCTAAACTCACCGGGTAAACACCGAAGAGCCGAGGTGCCGGATGGAGCAGACCAAGCTGGAAGTTTTACCCGAAGACTGGGATCGCGCGCTGGCCGTAGCCGCGCACCCGGACGACCTTGAGTACGGTGCTGCTAGCTCGATCGCACGCTGGACCGACCAGGGCAAGCAGGTCGACTACCTGCTCATCACCAGGGGCGAGGCCGGCATCGACAGTATGCAGCCGGAGGAGACCGCCAGGATTCGCATGGAGGAGGAGGTCCGCAGCGCCAAGGTTGTCGGCGTGGACAACGTCGAGTTCCTGGACCACGTCGACGGCGTGGTCGAATACGGCATGCCGCTCCGCCGCGACATCGCCCGGGCGATCCGACGGAGCAGGCCGGACGTGATCATCTCCATGAACTACCACATGTTCTGGCCGGGCACTACCACGCTCAACATGGCCGATCACCGCTGGGGCGGCCTCGCGACGCTGGATGCCGCCCGCGACGCCGGAAACCGCTGGATCTTCCCGGAGCTACTGGAGGAAGGCCTGGAGCCGTGGGGCAACGTCCGGATGGTCTGCATGTCCGGCTCGCCGCAGCCTACGCACGCGGTCGACGTGACGGACCACATGGACAGGGGAGTGGCCTCCCTCGAAGAGCACCGGGTGTACATCGAAGGCCTCGGCCAGAGCTTCGACCCGGACACGTTCCTCCGCTGGGGGGCCTCCGAGGTCGGGTACGAGATGGGCTGGGAGTACGGCGTCTCCTACGAGGTCATCAGGATCTAGTGGTTCAACATCATAGAAATAATGGATGACCAAGTTGCATTTGATGCGCGCAACACCGCCGAATTCCCCTCTCCCCTTGGTGGGAGAGGGTTAGGGTGAGGGGCATTGGCGCATAGCGTCAACAGACCTGTAGGTCTTCATTTCAAAAATTTCGCGCCACTAGAAGACCTCTGAAAAAGTCGGCAAACTTGCACAAATGCGCCTCAATCCGTTCGCCCTGACCCCGTCCTGAGCTTGCCGAAGGGGCATGTCGAAGGGTCTTTAGAACGGATTGAGACGCGGCCCGAAGGCTAGTTCAGATCACACTTAGGAGCGCCCTAAGCATGGATAACTTCGACGCTGCAGCGCTCGCCGGTGAGTTTCGCGTCCGCGTCGATGCGCTCCCGGAGCGCAAGGTCCCGCTGGTCCGGCCCATACGCCGCGAAATCTCGAAGAAGATAGCGAAGGCCGAACCGGAGCAAGTCCTCGAGTTGGTCCGGCTGTTGAAACACCTCGATCTGCGCGGCTGGGCGTACGAGATCGTCCACTACCACAGGCCCACGCTACGAGCTCTGGACGCCCCCACCATCGAGAGCATCGGAGAGGGCATTGCCGGCTGGGCCTCCGTCGACACCTTCGGCGCCCAGCTTGCGGGCCCCGCTTGGCTGAACGGGCAGCTATCCGACGAAGACGTGCACCGCTGGGCGAAGTCGCCGGACCGGTGGTGGAGGCGGACGGCGCTGGTGGCCACCACGGGCCTGAACATCAAGACCCACGGCGGCCACGGCGACGCGCCCCGCACGCTGGCCGTGTGCGAGATGCTGGCCAACGACCACGAGGACATGGTCGTGAAGGCCTTGTCCTGGGCCCTTAGAGAACTGGTCCCGTGGCACCCGGACGCCGTGGAGCGCTTCCTGGCGCAGCATGAAGACCGGTTGGCCGCACGGGTGAAGCGGGAGGACCGCAACAAGCTGAAGACCGGCCTCAAGTACCCGCGTAAGGCAAGCGCCTGAGGGCCCGATGCGTCGGTCCAAAAACCGTTCGCAGCTAGCGCAGGCACTGTGGTATCCTTACGCACGCTAAAGAATCAACAATAACCAATAATGGGGAGGAGCGAATGGCTGACTACCAAGACCTTGAGAATCGAGTAAACGCTGGCGACGTCTTAGTCCTGGACGGTGCAATCGGCACGGAGTTGCAGGCGATGGGGGCGCCGATGAACGAGCAGTCCTGGGCGGGACTGCCGAACTTGACGCACCCGAACACCGTTCTCCAGATGCACATCAACTACATCAAAGCCGGCGCGGACGTCATCACCACGAACACGTACTCGTCCGCCAGGCACAACTTGGAGCCCCTCGGTCACGGCGAGCTCACAACTGAGTTGAATCTGCGTGCCGTGCATATCGCCCAAGAGGCGATCTTTCGCGCCAACGCAGGCAGGCCCATCTACATCGCAGGTGCCGTCTCGAACTTTGGCCTGCTCGCAGGTGGCGAGTACAACAGGTTGCGGAGGGCTAGGGCGGGTCATATGGGACGTCCGGGCATGCGGCGCGGCGGCTTCCTGCGGCGCGGCGTGATCACCGAGCAGCAATCGAAGGACAACCTCAAAGAGCAGTCTGACATACTCGCCGAGGCGGGCGTCGACTTCATGCTTGCAGAGTCCACAGGAAGCCTTGAACAGCGCAAGTGGGTCTCCGAGGCCGTTGCATCCGTCGGCCTGCCCATGTGGACCGGCTTTAAGGTCCACTCGACAGAAGACGACCCGACCATCAGGATCGGATACGCCGGTGAGGAGCCGTTCGAGCAGGCTCTCGAAGAGGTCCTCCCGATGGGTGGTTCCCTCATGACCGTTTTCCACTCCGGCGTGGACGACACGGACGCTGCCATCCCCATCCTCAAGAAGTTCTGGTCCGGGCCTATGGCCGCGTACCCCGAGTCTGGCCGAAGGGACTATGTCGCCCGATTCAGTGACGGCACTCCCAACGAGATGGACCCGGCAGGCTACCTTGAGATGTCGAAGAAGTGGGTCAGCGAGGGCGTACAGGTGATCGGCGGCTGCTGCGGCATGGGCCTCGATTACATCAAGCCCCTGCGCGCCGGCCTGCCAGCCAAGCTCGCGGAGCCCCGTGTAGCCTAGTAACCGCTCGGTTAGCGAAGCGGCGCGACATCTGGCATAGGATTTGGCTAATGATAGGGCCGCCCAAACGGGCGGCCCTTCCGCTTACTGAGGAGAGGAGAACCAGATGGCGCTTGGACTCACTTCATATCGGCCTCCCATCATGGGCATCACCCACGTGGTGTCCGCCGGCCAGTACCTTGCGGCCGCGGCGGGCTATCGCATCCTTGAGCAGGGCGGCAATGCCGTAGACGCTGGCGTGGCTTCCGGCATCGCCATCAACGTGACCCTGCCGGAGAACACCAGCTTCGGCGGCGTGGCTCCGATCATGGTCTACATGGCGGATATGGACGAGCCGGTGACCATTTCCGGCCTCGGCCGCTGGCCCCGCGCGGCCACCATCGAGCACTTCCACGAAGAACACGATAGCCAGATTCCGCTTGGCGTCTGCCGGAGCGTGGTCCCCGCCGCGCCCGACGCGTGGCTCACCGCGCTCGAGCTGTACGGAACGATGACATTCGAACAGGTCGTCACCCCGGCGCTAGAACTCGCCGAACACGGCTACCCGCTACCCGAGAGAGTGCAGAGTGCGTTCGCCAGCCAGGCGGCCGACAAGGACGGCCCCATGTGGAAGTTCCCCTCGCTCCGGGAAGTGTTTATGCCGGGGGACCGGGTGCTGGAAGTAGGGGAGAAGTTCATACAAAAGGACCTCGCCCGCACCTTCAGGCGCCTCATCGATGTGGAGCGTGATAACGCCGCCGGAGGTAGGGAACGAGCGATACGCGCGGCGCGTGACTTCTTCTACAAGGGCGAGATCGCCACGGAGATCGCGGCCTTCGTGGAAGAGCAGGGCGGCATGCTGACACTCGACGACCTGCGTGACTTCTCCGTCAAGGTCGAGCCCGCCGTGAGCGGACAGTTCCGCGAATACACAGTCTACACGTGCGGTCCCTGGTGCCAGGGACCGGTGGTGGCCCAGGCCCTGCAGACTCTCCAGGACGACGACCTCTCGTCAATCGGCCACAACACGGCGGACTACATTCACCTTCTGGCCGGTGCGTTGAACACGGCGTTCTCCGACCGCGACCGCTACTACGGCGACCCTGACCTCGTCGACGTGCCGATAGACGGCCTGCTCTCACCCGGGTACACGTCCGCCAGGCGCGCTGAGATCGACATGGCGGCCGCGTGGCAGGAGATGCCGCCTCACGGACATCCAAAACCATACCAGCCAGCCATGCACAGGACGCCCGCGCCGCACGAGGCGGCGGCAGTTGGCGGTGATTTGACGGACACAAGCTACACGTGCGTGGTCGACCGTTGGGGCAACGCGTTCTCCGCAACTCCGAGCGACGCATCGTTCTGGTCGCCCATCGTGCCCGGTCTCGGGTTCATCGTCTCGGGACGGGGCTCGCAGACGTGGCTGGACCCCGACCACGCCTCCGGGCTACAGCCCTGGAAGCGTCCGAGGCTCACGCCAAACCCGGCGATCGCCTTCAAGGACGGGCGGCTCTTCATGCCCTTCGGATGCCCCGGCGGGGACGCGCAGCCCCAGGCCATGGTGCAGACGTTCCTGAACATCGTGGAGTTCGGCATGGATCCGCAGGCCGCTATCGAAGCGCCACGGTTTACCTCGTCGAACTTCCCGAACTCGTTCTGGCCGCACGCGTATCTCCCGGGTAGGCTGACCGTGGAGGGCCGTATCGAGTCAGACGTGCGATCGCAGTTGGCCCGCCGAGGCCATGACATTCGAGTCCTCGACGACTGGGGAGGCATGGCGATGGCCGGCATGTCCGCCATCGTCGTAGACCACGAGAAGGGTGCGCTGATAGGCGGAGCCGATCCACGCAGGGACACGTACGCTATCGGCCGATAGGAGATGGCGCCCTAGGAAAAGGCCGGCATCACCTCGTCCACGAACAGGCGCACATCATCGTGCTCTCCGAGGCTTGTGAACGCCGTGATGCATAGGTCGAAACCCAGTTCGGCCAGCTCCTCCAGGCGATCGATGACATAAGCCGGGTCACCCGCGATGGCCGGAGCGGGGCCCTCCAAGCGGTTGCCCGCACGTTCCCGCGCCCGCTCGTGCGAGCGGTCTATGAACAAGGTAGCGGCCACCGTCTTCCGGATAAGCTCGAAGTCCGTGCCTTCATTTCGGCAATGATCATGAAGGACGTCCAGCTTGCGCTTCAGTTCGGCGGGCGGCCGGTATAGGTCGTTCCACCAGTCGGCTCGACGGGCCACTGCGCGGAGCGTATAGCGTTCGCCTGACCCGCCGATCATCACCGGGGGAAGCGGTTCCGGCTTCGGCTCGCAAAAAGCGTCCACGATCTGGTAGTGGCTGCCTTCGTAAGAGAAGGGCGCCTCCGTCCAAAGCCCGCGCATAATCTCAACGGCCTCTTCCAGCATCTCCACCCTGACTTTGAGGGGAGGGAAGTCGAACCCGTACGCCTCGTACTCACGGGCGCTCCAACCGGCGCCGTAGCCGAGCACGAACCGCCCGGAACTGAGGAACTGCAGGCTCGCGGCCATCTTTGCCATCAGCGCCGGGCTGCGCCACGAGTTGCACATCACGATAGTGCCCAGTTTCGGTCCTGGGTACCGAGCGGCGATCCAGTTGAGCAGTGTCCAGCACTCCATCCGGAACTCGTCCCGGTAGTTGAAGTGGTCCGAGACCCAGATTGAAGGGAAGTACTGGACCGCGAAGTCAAGCGAGCGCTGCAGGTCGCCAAGGAACTCGCGAGGCCGTATCGGCTCCAGGCCCCTGTCGCCGGGCGGCGCACTGTATCCGAACTCCATTCGCGGCATCTTCACCTCGTCTCATTGCCGGAGAGCAGGCATTTGAAGCCCATCTCAGGCTCGCCCTGGCACCGGTTAGTCATGCACGGTCTGCGGCAGGGGCCAATAGTCCGGCACTCTTGGAGCCTCATCCTCTCCCGGCCACGGAGGCATAGTCGCGATGACAAACTTAAGCGGCCCTTCGCCTGTGTTGCGAAACTGGAAGTGAGTGCCAAGAGGAATCGTAAGAGACACCCCCGGCGAGACGTCGGTCACGGACTCACAGCCTTCCTGCTCGCGCCACACCTGCCCGCTGCCCTCCGTGAACACCCATATCTCCTCGATCGTCCTGTGGGTAACGGCAGCCGATACTCCGCTTGGCGGCAGCGTACACTCGGAGAGGCCGCCTCCTCTCAACTCGTGCAGGAGCCGTATCTGCGAGCCGTCCGGCGCCTTTACGAAATCCTCACCAATACGATTGGTTTCGAATGGTGTACCGCTGTCATTGGTTGCCATTCTTAACTCCGTACATTGGCACTTTCAGTGCGTCTGCAACTTGCCAGCGTTTGGCTATTCGAGCCTGCACGGATGGCATTCGACAGTTGCAGCCCCTGCGGAGATGGAGACGGAACGCGAACCAACTGCCCATTCCCGGCATCTCGCAACCATGATACTAACAGCTTAAACAGGAATCTCCCGCATTCCCGAGGAGGCGGCTCAAGTGTCAGTCGGATAGGAGACGTCGGCTGCTAGGCGCTCCTTCCGCTTCTTTTCCCAACCTGCCATCTGACGCATCGTTGCGCGCAGCTCCTCAACTGGGACGCCCTTCTCGTTCAGCTTCATTTTGGCAGCCTCTCTGGTTGCGGCATCGCGAACGTAGGAGGGTGTTAGCCCCAATCTCACGTTTCGGTCGCTGGACGTCGCCGAAAGCGAGGTCAATGAAACAACGGGGATCCCGCCCTGCGGTCCGTCGAGAACGGGTACGGGTGACACTTCGTGCGAGCCTGGGACATGAGGAAGGCGCGGGCCAAGCACAGGGTTACGCTAGATCGAATCCAACCTGGATTTGTCATCCGTTAGTCAATATACCCAGGTTACCCGTTGCACCCAGGTGTTTCCCAAGCCAGGCCAGTCTCCCCAATTCACACCGCCAGACGGAGTGCGCACCAAATCGGGAGTTGCCCTCGCTGCGCACGACACTGGGCCAGATTACGCTCATGCTTACACAAGGGTTTCTACGAAGACGCTCTCCCGATCCGAGTGTCTGACACCCTGACATGCAGGAAGTCCTTTCAACACGGAAGCTAGTGGAACGCTCTCCAGGAGGTCAACGGTTTCAAGGGCTCGCATTGAAGTTGAACATCCAGCGGAACAAGCCATAGAAGTAGATGGATGTAGAGTCCTCTCATAAGGCGCCCAAAGGTCGATTTAGGTTGATCTGATACCATCGCTCAAAGTCGGTCTAAGCGATCGCTGTCCACTATCTCAACCCTTCGTCAGACTTCCGGTGCGCATGCGGAATTCTAGGGGCAGAGTAACTGGAGTTTCCCAACATGTTCGCATCGTTCGTAGAGATACGATTCTTGCGCCAGGCTCCGGCACAGTGTGTCGGGGACCACGCCCGCAGAGAAACTCCAGTTGTCAAAAGATCTTTCCGTGGGAATGACGCAGCACGCGTCTCAAAGACCGCGCTTCGTTCTGCAAAGCTGATGTACCGATAAGACCCGGCTTTACTGAACAACTAGAAGTGCTAGAGGAAGATATCGAGGTTGGACTACCAACATTCGCCTCTACCTGTCAGTAAGATAAGCCAATAATGTTCCGGTTCATGATGACCCCTCGCAGGCTAATCCTAAGGAGATTGGCCCGCGACATTGGGATTCTCCTGATTCTGGCGGCAGCGCTGACAGGATTCTTTCTCCTGCTCAACCTTCTGGTGGCGCTGATATCGTCAGGCCCACAAGACCTCTTGGCCGTAACCCCCTACGAGGATGAGGACATAGCCCTTCCCAGTGGGGTGGGCTTGCTTGCTTTTGGCGTCATTGCGCTCTCGATCATCCTCGCGGCGGTAGTGCTCTTTGTAACCCAGTCATGGTCATCGCGCCGTGGACTTCTTCGACCGTCCGTGCCCTCGGTTCTTGGGGCGCTGATTGCCATTGGGTTAGTGGCAGCCGGACTTTACATCGCGCTCTCAGGGGTACTGAGCGAAGAGATCACCTACGACCAGCATCTGGCCCAGCGCTCTCTGTTACAGCCGATGGGTTTGGTCATTGTCTCGGCTTTATTCCTGTCTATAGTAATCGTAGGGACCCTCAGTCCCAGGTTCTTGTTGCCGCTACTCGCAATCTGGCTGGTCGTCGGCGGTGTCTACGGCTTCCTGGACACGAGGCCACTCAGAGGTCTCTACCTTTTCCCGCATCCATCGCTGCTGCAAAGACCCGTGGCGTACTCGGGGGTCGTGGAGAGACACTTAAAGTTCAGAGGGGACGATGAGCAGACTGAGTCGTCGGGTGTGCTGGGCAATGCCTCGCCAAGCACACCCGACGATTCCTTCGTGTCACTTGCGACTGGTCTGTCGTTCGGCACGTCGGACAGGCCCTCCGCCCAGCCTCTGTTCAGAGTTAAAGGCGCGTGGCACACGTCCTTTCTACGGACAGCAACGGGTGATATCTATGAAAACGGCAAGTGGTCTCAACTGGACCCTGTGGAACTTGAAATTATGCCGGATGACTCGGTGCTGGAGTCAGTCAACTCCTTGATTGCGGACCATGCACTTGGGCAACTCAGGGACTTACCGTCCCTAAGAGTCAACTCGGACCTGCTTGCCACCCCTGAAGTCGTTACCGAAAACGTCTACGTAGATGAGATTTCAATCACGCCCGCTGGGGATTTCGAGTATTTTCGAGCAGGTGTGGTCCCCATCTCACTTGGTATGACGGAGATTAGTGTTGAAGGAACATACCGTCCGTTCAGCGCTACTTTCAGCGTTGCAGGCCACACCTCGCAGTACGAATGGCAAACATCGATACCGCAGTACTCGGTCAATCAGATGCTGTTGGCTCGTCCGGCAGATGATCTGACCTATCTTCAACTGCCGGACGAGCTACCGGAGCGAGTCCGCAACCTAGCCAGAGAGATCGGACGGGCCGGGGCCCCGCATTTGAACGCTGTGTTGATCGCAAAACATCTCAAGCAGGAATACACGTATGGGTTAGCCGACTCTGAGTCTCAGACAGGCCTGGCGACTGAAGGACAAGACCCGGTAGACCAGTTCCTCTTCGACAGCCGCCAAGGCGGCAGTGGATCGTTCAGCAGCACCTTCGTTGTCCTGGCGCGATCGATTGGCATTCCGGCCAGAGTAGTGTCGGGATGGTCGTTTCTGCCCATCGGGATCTCTCAGGCCGTGTTTTCAAACCAGGCATACCAGTGGGCGGAGATTGCGCTTGAAGGATTGGGATGGATTACGTTTGACCCTACTACAGGGGGCCCAGAGTCGTCTTACGAAGGCCAGGCGGCGGTCGGCGGCTTTACCGATGAAGTTGCTCCAACACCGCCAACAAGGGTTCCGGAGGTCGAGTCTGCCCTCGAGACTTTGTAGACTAGCTCAAGCTCACAAGCCCGAGCTGAGGCCAGCGAACTCCTTGGAGAAATTGGTGGGAGTCTTGAGCGACAGGAAGGCCACGGTCCCTTTGTCCAAGGCACTCGCTTCCGACGAAGACTCCACGGTCCGGACCTCATCCGCCAGGTCACTTGGCAAGATGGGAGACCCTGATGGAATCGCATCTCTGCCCAGTGCTCTTGCAACGGACGAGGACGCCTCGGTAAGGGCGGAGTCCGCAAAGTGACTCGGGTTGATGGGCACTCCAGAAGTGGTGGCGCCTCTGCTGCGTGCCCTGGCTTCGGACGATTGTGCTGCAGTGAGACTGGCCGCCGCAGAAGCACTGATGAGGCTCAAGCCTCGTGAGGCGGTGGGCCCGTTGGTGGAAGCACTCAAGACAGACTCAGACTACATGGTCAGGTCGGTGGCCGCCGAGGCGTTGGGCGCGATAGGGGACTATAACGCATTGGGGCCACTCCTCGATTCACGAGACGATGACGAGTCTGCAACAGTCAGAGAGTCCGTGGAGAGTGCGCTGCAGGAGTGGACCGAGCTTGACCTGGAATCGGTCATCGATCGGGCTGACAATCATGCCCCGTGTGCAGCGGCGGCCGAGATCCTTGGAGATCGCGGGAACAGCCTGTCGATTCTGACTCTAAGCAGGGCCCTAAGCGATCTTGCTGTAGAAGTGCGCAGGGCGGCAGCCGAAGCCATCGGAAGGTTGGGCACGCTCGTCCACCTGGAGAATGGTGGCATGCTACTGATTCGCGACGACGATAGCGTTGCTTTCATTCCCGGAGCTACGTCTGAACGCTCGACTGAGGTGGACCATACCCCGGTGTTCGAGGTGGCAGGGTCGCCCATACAGATCTTCTGCGGACTTCTGTTGGAAACATTTACATCGAAGAACGATGCGTACCAAGTGACTAACTACGTGTGCACCACTCCGACGCGAGGTCTACAGTCCTGCACCTGAGCAATCTCGGAGTCTCGCCCACCGAGGCTGACGTCACGCATGCGAACAGCATTTCAATCACACCCGCTGAACCTTTCCAACTTATTCTGGCGGGCTCTCTGCCTACATCGCCGCAGCTAAACACGATCTCCGTACCTGGATTCTATTGGCCCGACAGCGCAACCTTTGCCCGTCGGGCTACGACCGAGGACTACACTTGGACTTCAAACGTTTCAGCCTACACAGAAGACCAACTGAACGCTGTGCCGGCGAGGGGCGCCTACTCATTTCAACGCTTGCACAGCGGACTGCCGAATCGAGTACACGAATTAGCATTGGAGATAACTTCAGGCCACTCGACTCGTTACTCGAAGGCAATGGCAATTCAACAATACTTGCGTGAGACATACAAGTACAGCTACGCAGCGTCCCAAGAAAATACCGGGCCGCCGTTGGGCCGCGACCCAATTGATAGGTTCCTCTTCGATCAACGAGAGGGCACTTCGGGCAACTTCAGCAGCGCATTCATGACGATGGCGAGGTCGGCAGGCCTTGCAGCCAGAGTGGTATCAGGTTGGGCAATCAAGCCCGCCTCAGAAACTCAGACCGTTTACGCGGACCAGGCCCACCAATGGGCAGAAGCGGCCCTTGGAGGTCTTGGATGGGTTACGTTCGACCCAACGCCGGGCGGGGCATGGTCGCGAGCGCAGCCCCCCTTGGAGCCTGGCAGCGATGAATACTTGAAAAGACTCGGGGAGCTAGTTGAAGACCTCTCGGACGAAAACGCCAGCGTGAGTGAGAGAGCGCTTTGGGAGTTAAGAAAGTTGGGGCGCGTCTCGCTGCTGGAGAACAGGGGCGCAATCGTTGGGGATGGCAAGGATGTGAGCTGGATTGTGGGCACGACGACCCATCAATCACCGGAGACGCCCCGTGTTCCGTTGTTCAATCTCGCCGGTACCACCCACACCAACTATCTGCGCGTTGCGGTCGGCGACGTCTACGAGCACGGCAGTTGGCGACAGCGTGATCCGGTAAGCATCAGTCCCGCAGGAAATACGGATATACCACGACTTGTGCAGTCGCAACTCGCCAGCGAGACAAGCGAGCTTGGGCGGCTGCCCGATTCACGACGCACCTCCGATCTTCTAGCAGGTTTCCAAACACGACCGCCAAGGGTCTACAGTGATCACTTAACGGTGTCTCCTTCGGGCCTGCTTTCGGAGATACCTCGAGGACCAGTACCTACATCGTTGACCTTGCAGACCATCGTTGTGGAGGGACATTCCTGCCATTCAGCTCTACGTTCTTCGCGGACAAGCCCTTAAGTGGGTATTCCTGGACATCCTTGGTACCAGAATTCTCAGAAGGCCAGCTATCTGGTGCAGCCGCCTCTTCCGATCCCACCTACACGCAGTTGCCCGAGGACGCACCCGAACGAATCCGTCGCCTCGCTATCGAAATCACAGCCGCACATCCCACTACGTACGGCAAGGCGCGCGCCCTCAGCGATTATCTGTCCGGAACGTATACCTACGGCTTCGCTGCCGCCTCCGGGACGCGATCCAGTGGACTGGTTCCTCTTTGAGCATCTCAAAGGCACATGCGGAAACTTCAGCAGTGCTTTCGTCGTCATGGCGAGGTCCGTCGGAATCCCGTCCAGGGTGGTCTCAGGCTGGGTTGTCGACTCCACCCAGGAGAATCAGACCGTCTACACAGACCAGGCACACCAGTGGGCAGAGGTTGCCCTGGACGGGATTGGATGGGTCACCTTTGAGAGCACGGCCCCTGGCGGCGCCTCGACGCGCGTAACGGAGGCCTGATCGGTGGCCCCGGACGACCCGTGAGCGACGAACAACTGGCCCAACTCAAGGAGCTCGTCGAGGACCTTTCCTACTAGGACGCAAGCGTTCGCGAAGACGCACTGGAGGCCTTGGCTGAACTAGGGGATGTGACCTTACTTGAAAATGGGGAGCCATCGTAACAGAGGAAGGCACCCCAAGCTGGCATGGGGGCACGACAACCTTGCAGGCGCCAGAGCTTGCACAAGTCCCAGTGTTCAATATCAGGGGTGCAACTCACACAGGCTACTTACGGGTTGCTGTAGGTGATACTTATGAAAATGGCCGTTGGAGACAGCTTGACCCAGTTTCTGTGCCCGGTAGGAGCCATCAGTTAACATCGTGGGCAGCACCAGTGACATTTTTGCTGGCCACTTAGGCGGACATGTTCGCTGACCATCGACAAAGACCACATCCCACAAGACTCGCATTATGACTGGACCAGTTCTGGGGGGCAGGTCACACCAAGCAAGTGTTCTAACTTGACATGCCATGCCACGATGCTATGCTGAATTTTGTGGACGTCCACGACGGTTCACTGGCAGATCGGCGGCGGACAACCCCCAACACCGGCGAGGAGGGTATGCATGATAACTGGTCGTCTGATCAGAATGTTCTCAACGCTCGCACTGATAGTAGCCCTAAGCACTGCGGTGGCCGCGTGTAGCAGCGCTGACGAGGATGAGGAGACAACTTCCCTACCTACCCCGTCAGATGCGGCAACAGAGGAAACCGTGACCGATACCGGCGCCGAGGAGGTGATGGAGGAGACAGTCGAAGAAGAGGTCATGGCTGAAGAAGAAATGGATGATGTGGCGGAGCCGGAACAGGCCGCGAAAGGAACCGTTCACGTCACCGACGATCCGCCTCAACGGGACGGCGTGCTTCGTGTCATCGGACTAGACATCGACAACTTCGATCCGGACGAGGCGTACTGGCGGGGTTACTCAATCATGTACGACACCCTCACGCACTGGTACAGAGATCATCCGCTGGTGGTCACCGACTACCGTCCGAATCCAGAACTAGCGGCGTCTTGGGAGTTCCGAGATGACAGGACCATCGTGTTTCACCTGCGCCGCGGAGTGAAGTTCCACGATCTTCCACCAGTAAACGGTCGCGAAATGACGGCTGAAGACGTCAAGTTCAGCTTTGAGCGTCGTCTACAACCGGACTCTAGGCGCGGCTCTCTCCTCGGCCCCATCTCCGGGGTGAACGTCGTGGACGCGGATACGGTCGAGTTCAAGTTCGACGAACCCTTCGCCCCGTTTATGACTGTGCTGTCCCAGAGCTTTTTCCCGATACAGCCCCCGGAAATCGTGGACGAGTTTGGCGGGTATCAGTCTTGGGACGCTATGATCGGCACAGGCCAATATATGATCGATGACTACCAGGTAGGGGTCCGATTGTCACTAATCCGCAACGAGGAGTACTTCCGAGGGCCCAACGGAGTCACCGGCGAACAGCTTCCTTACATCCAACAGTTCCACATTCTCCCCGACCCAGGCGAAGCGGCAAAGATGGCCATGTATCGCTCCGGACTCATGGACCACGGTCCGGCATGGGAAGCCTGGGGATTCTGGGGCGCGCTGGACGATCACGTAGAGGCGCTCGGCGACAGGCCGGACCTGCTGTACCACTACCATTCTGGCGGAGGCGGTGCTTACACCACGTACTTCTACGGCCCGAAGCTGGAGGGGATTTGGGAGAACCAGAAGCTGCGGTGGGCGGTGGCGTTGTACAACGACATTTCGTGCGCCGCTTGGTGCGCGGTGACTGGCGGCATACAGCCCGCGCGCTGGGTGGCGGCCGAGAACCCGTGGTTCGTTTCAACTTCGGGCCTCACTCCCAACGGCCAGCAGTTCTACGTAAACTTCCCGGATTCCACAATGGACATCGAGAAGGCAAAACAGTACGTCCAGGACGCCAAGTCGGAACTCGGCTTGCCGCTGGACAAGCCCATTGAGACGTTGATGAACATAAGGGGCACTGACCAGGCGATTATAGACATCGCGGCCCGCTACATAGCCGACCTAGCCAAGATCGGAATCGAGGCCGAGATGAATGCCTTCGACCGCGTGGAGTTCGAAAGAGTGCGTAAGGGAGACTTCGAAGGCATCGCCCTAATGTACGGAAGCTCTACCGTAGACGCCGATGGCCTGTACTACAACCGCTACTTCAGCGAATCGGTACAGAACATGAGCGGCGTCAACGATCCGCACATGGACGAGTTGATCCTGAAAGGGCGGTCCACGGCAGATCCCGCCGTGAGACAAGATGTCTACGCGGAACTCCAGAGGTATCAGGCCGAAATGCAGTACGACTGGGCGGTACCCAACTGGACCAACACCAACATGTTCCCAAGGTGGATTAAAAACCCGGGGCCTCAGTACACCAGCCAGCAGGGTGACCTGTGGCTCAAAGCCTGGATCGACATTGGCGACTCATCCCGCAGTTCCAACGACTGGGAGTAGACTGGGAGTAGCATCGCAGGACCGGGGCGGCGCGTAGACTGGTTCGAGGGAGGCCTTCCCGGTACTTTGGGTGATCAAACTGACCGGATCCGGATGAGGTTCGGGCGTGAGGAGTCGTAAGCAAACTTACGGCGCTGAAGGACTCGCGGCGGGCGCCGGGACTGTGGCGGCCCTGAGCCTGGCTGCTCTTGTCGCGTGCTCTTCGGTTGCGGACACGGTCACAGATGCGACGGTCACGCAGTTGCCGCCCCACGAGGCAACCGCGGTCGCGGCCAGGGAGAAGGGTTACGAACGTGTCTGGATAACCACGGAAACCCAGTCCGGCGAGTATCGATTCATTCCCAACGAATTCACGTTCACCGAAGGGGACACAGTCCGTTTCATCCTAAGGGGGGAGGTATCTCCCTACGGTTACTGGTACCACACTTTCACGATTCCCAAGGTGGGCATGAGCGTCCTGGTACCAAATCGAAGCAAGACGATCTGGGTAACCTTCGAAGAGCCCGGCGTTTACGAGTTTCTGTGTCTTCCACATCCGTGGATGACTGGCACCATCACCGTGCTGCAAAAGGAGACAGCTTCGTGAAAGGCGCCTTTCACGGAACTCCGGGTTATGTCCGTTCGGCTAGCCACGAAGGAGGTACGAACACGTGGTGTCGATAGACGGTGCGGATGTCGTTGTCATCGGCGGAGGCGTAACCGGCCTCAGCTCCGCGCGATGGTTGGCCAAGGAAGGCGTGGACGTGATCGTGATCGAGAAGGGGGTCGTAGGGGCCGAGGCCTCCGGCCGCAACGGAGGCATGGGCGGGTACCGGATCAACGAGCGGGCGTCCTTCGCTCTGTCCGCCCTGTCGATGGAACTTTGGCCCGTCATGGACGAAGAACTCGGATATCCCACCGAGTACACACCGGGGCTGATCAACTTCGCCCTGACGCAGGGCGAAGTCAATAGCCTGGAGCTGCAGCGCCAGAGGCTGGGCCGTATGGGCGTGACCATCGATATGTTGGACAGTCGTCAGGTCGAGGAAATGGTGCCCTTAGTGACGCCTCACAACTTTGGCGGTGCCTGGCGCAGCGATCATGTCCAGGCGAACCCTCAGAGAACGGTCCAGGCCTATGCTTGGGCGCTGATAGATCTTGGCGGCCGCATCTACCAGGATACTCAGGTCACCGATGTTAAGGTCATCCACGGACGGATCACTTCTGTCGAGACGAGCAGGGGCGCGATCGAGGGCGACTTCTTCGTGTCTGCATGCGGACCTCAGACGGGGCTTGTAGCAGCGCTGGCAGATGTGCGGATCCCTGTGGCGCCCGGCCGAGTAGAGATCGTAATCACGGAGCCGATACCGCCACTGTTGCATCGAGGCATCTTTGGCAATGGCCTGTACGGCAGACAGACGCTGCGAGGCAACCTGGCTTACGGCGGAGGCCCGCACGAGTGGGTTGCGGTGGACCTTGACACCCCGGAGAAGCCAAATACACCGGTGATACGTAACATCGCGCGGCGGCTCAACGAGCTTTTTGCCGGTGCGGGAGAGCTTAGAGTGATACGCAGTTGGGCATGCGTCGTTGAGCAGGCTCCCGACATGTCGCCGATCATAGACATGCCCGCCGTACCCAACAATATGGTTATCGCGACCATGTCCGCGGACGGCTTCTGCCTCTCTCCAGCCAGCGGCAAAGTGATCAGCGAGCTTGTGCTGCACGGCGAGACCTCCGTGCCGATAGAAGGTTTGCAGGCGTCACGGTTCAGGGACGTCGATCCTGAGTGGTATCTTGATCCGGTATGGTCGGTCGGCTCTACGTCGGCCCGGCAAGCGAGAACAGATCGACTGTAACGCGAATCTAAAGGAGCAGCGATGAGCAGACCGGACGTGATGTCCCGACTCCGAAACGGTGAGATTCTCCTGATGGACGGCGCCACGGGCTCTGAGCTTCATAAGCGCGGGATCGACGTTCACGAGGGCACTCCGAACGACCGGATAACCCACGGCGCATGGTCTGCCACCGCCAACCTCACGGCTCCCAACGCCGTGCAGGAGGTCCACGAAGACTACCTGCGGCTTGGCGCGGACGTGATCATTTCGAACAACTTCTGGACAAACCGCGTGCACATGGGCTTTGCAGGGCTGGGCGGAAGATGGCGCGAATACGCACGCGCCGGGGCCCAAAATGCGGTCATAGCCAGAGATCGGGTGAACCCCGATGCCTACGTGGCCGGCGGATTCGCGCCGCCGGAAGGTGGCGACACCGCTAAAATCCTTCGGGAAGTGGCGGAAACTATGGCCGAGTGCGGCGTAGATGTACTGCTTCCCGAGTACGTGGGGGGTGTGCGTCAGTGTGTCGAGGCTATCGACGCGGGCGCAGGTCTCGGCCTTCCCATTTGGCTGGGCGTCCGGCACCCCACAGAGGAGGGACATCTCGCATCCGGCGAGACTTTCTGCGAGTTGATCGAGGAGCTCGAAGGCCGACCCGTGGACGCCATCCTGCCGATGTGCCATCCTCCGGAGCGGCTCTCGGCGGCGCTGCGAAACCTGAGGCAGGTGTGGAGCGGCCCCACCGGGGTATACGCCAACGTGGGATACTACAGCGCCAAAGATGCCGGGGCTTGGGAATCTTGGGAGCAAGATGTCCAGTATGGCCCTAATGAGTACGCACAGTTCGGACGTGAGTGGATCGGACTTGGAGCACAGATCATTGGCGGATGCTGCGGCGCGGCGCCGGAGCATATCAGAGCGCTTGCAAGCGTCACCATGGAAACTCGTACCTAGCTCGGGCGATCCCACGAATCGGAGGGAGCAGTTCCTGATGTCATATCCACGCCAAGTTTCTCTATCGGCTCTGGCCGTTAACGGCGGCACGCCCATCCGGTCCAAGCCGTTCCCGGAGCGGTCCAATCTGGGACATGAAGAAAAGGCCGCTGTCAGCGCCATGTTCGACGACGCTATCCGGACGGGCGCAGCACCCGGTTACAACGGCGTCACCGAAATGGCCTTCTGCGAGGAGTTCGCAGGCTTCATGGGCGGCGGTTTTGTAGACGCCGTTAGCTCGGGAACAACGGCGGTCTACGTGGCCCTACGGGCATTAGAGATCGAACCCTTCACCGAGGTAATTGTGAGCCCGATCACCGATCCTGGCGGCGTAATGCCGGTGGCGTTGATGAACTGCATCCCCATGGTCTCCGACACAGAGCCGGGTTCATTCAACGTAGGGCCGGACCAGGTCGAGGAGCTGATTTCGCCCCGCACCAGCGCGATCGTAATCGCTCACATGAACGGGGATCCGGCGGACATCGAGGGCATAATCAAGGTGGCAAGCCGCCAGAGGGTCCCGGTGATAGAGGACTGCGCACAGTCTCACGCGGCGAAGCTCAATGGCAAGTACGTTGGAAGCTTTGGCGATATGGCGACCTTCTCGACGATGTTCGGCAAGCACATGAGTACCGGCGGCCAAGGCGGTCTGGTCTACACTCAGAGCGAAGACTTCTACTGGAAGTCCCGTCGCGCCTCTGATAGGGGTAAGCCCTTCGGACTTCCTGAAGGTTCCACGAATGTCACCGCCTCGTTGAACCTGAACCTAAACGATATGGCGGCAGCAATAGGTCGTGTCCAGTTAAGAAAGTTGCCGGAGTTTGTCGCTAAGAGACAGACGTTCGTCCAGAAGCTCGAGGAAGGTATTCATGAACTGGGCATCCAGACGGTCTCCAATCCTCCGCAACTGCCGGGCGCCGAATCCTCCCACTGGTACTGGCGGGCACGAGTTCACGTGGACAAGCTGGACTGTGACAAGGACACCTTCGCCAATGCCATTACCGCTGAAGGGCCAAGGGCTATTCCTTACTACATCATGCCCCATGAATACGACTGGTTCAGGGAACGAAGCGTGTTCGGCACCAGCGGCCTTCCTTGGTCCAGCCCCCTGTACAAGGGCGACCCTGATCGCCAGTTCCTTACTCCGAACGCACACGAGGCTATGGCGACCCACTTCCGAATGACCCTGCACGAGAGTTGGGGTGACCAGGAGGTGACGGACATCCTTGCGGCGATCAAGAAAGTAGAAGACGCGTACCTCAAACCGGAGTACCGGCAATCCGAGTATGCAACTCGCGAAGAAGCGCCACGACCATGATTATCGATTGCCACGTACACCTGAAGCACGGAGACAAAGAGGGCAGCGAGTATACGGCCGGACAGATCATTGATGTGATGGACGAGGCCGGTATCGACAGGTCGGTGGTCTTCGCAATGAAAACCACCACGCGTCGATCGATCCATATGGCCCAGGAGGCCATTGCCGAGTATCCCGACCGTCTGATTCCCTTTGCCTACGGCCTGCCGAGTGCCGAGCATCCCATACTCGGTGACTTGGAAGACGCTATCTCAAACGAGGGTTTCAAGGGTATCAAGATGCACAAGGGTGAGGTCACGATGGCAGAGTACGTTGCCGATCCGATCCTAGAACTGGCCGGCCGTCTCGATGCTACGTGCCTAATCGATTTCAAAGGAGAACTCGAGGACTTGGACCGCTTGGCCCAAGCATTTCCAAGGACCAAGATACTGGTGGCTCACATGGGCCAGTATAACTGCGTCGATCCCCGCCTCCATCAGGGATTCATTGAAGCAGCCGGAAGGCATGAAAACGTGTACTTGGACATTAGCGGAGTGCCGCTGATCTGGAAGATTGCCGATGCGATCGGCCAGCTTGGTGCCGCCAAGGTGGTTTTTGGAACCGACGGGCCTCACCCATCGCCAGAACAGGCTGGCCTGTACGCGAAGTCTGAGATTGACCGGTTGAAGATGGCGGGGTTCGCCGACAGCGACCTCAAGATGGTGCTGGGCGGCAGCCTCGCCCAGTTGATCGGCCTCTAGCCAATGACAGATCGCAAGTACGACGCCGTCGTGATTGGGGCAGGCCACAACGGCCTCGTGACCGCAGCCTATCTCGCTAAGGCCGGACTGTCGGTGCTCGTGCTGGAGCGGCTGGACAAGGTCGGCGGGGCCTGCACGACCGATGAGATCTTCCCCGGACTGTACGGACCGATGTGCGCCCGGCTGTCTCACATGCTTCAAGGAAAGGTTGTAGACGAGCTGAGGCTCCACAGCTATGGGTTCGAGATCGCAGTGCCCCCGCCGGGTGTCGGAGTCGGACGGCGTCTCAGGCCCTTCCCGGACGGCGCCTTCTTGGGCGGACCCCACATTCGCGATACCTTCGACTTCGTAAACCAGATTAGAGAGTTCTCGGAACACGATGCCAGGGCTTACTTCAAATGGGAGGGATTCTGGGAGCAGGCTCCTTCTATCTTCTTTCCATATTTCTTGACCGAACCTCCCACCGTTTCTGACTTGCTGCACGATGTCCGGGGCACACACCTTGAGGAGATTCTGGAGAAGCTGTTGACCTGGAGCGTGTTGGATCTACTCGACGAGCACTTCGAACATCCCCACGTGCGAGCCCACTTCATCGGTTTGCCTGAATCAGATCCTCGTAGCCCCGGCAGCCTGCTCTGGACGGCCATCTCCCGGTGCAACCGGTTCGGCCGTCCGCAAGACCGAGGGACTCCCCTGGGAAACATGGGCAGCATCACCACGGCAATGGCGGCATCCGCGAGGGACTTGGGCGTGGACATCCGGTTGGGATCCACGGTGGATGCCGTCCTTGTTGACGCGGGCGTTGTACAGGGAGTGCGACTGTCCGATGGCGAACAGGTTCGGGCCGAGATTGTCATCTCGAACGCAGACCCAAAGCGGACGTTCTCCACTCTCGTCGCGCCAGAAGACGCCCCCAACGATTTTCGCAAGGCGCGGTCGATGAAGTCGACCGTATCGAGCCTGCACCTCTTCGCTTCGCTCAGTGAGCTTCCCGACTTCTCCCGGTGGCTTGGCGACGGATACCTGCGCAAAAGCGTGGTCGATCCGTACATTGCGCCGTCTGTGGAGTACATCGTCGCAAGTTGGGACGACTGTCAGAGCAAACAGTGGTCACGGCATCCTGTAATCAGCATCCAAATCCCGACTCTGCTCGACCCTTCGCTCGCGCCACGCGGCGGGCACATAGCCTGCGCCTGGATCATGTACGAGCCGCCAATACTCGAAGACGTGACCTGGGAAGATGCCCGCGGGGAAGCGGCCGGATTCGTGATCGACATGATTGATGAGTACGCGCCGGGATTCCAGGACTCGATCGTCGACTGGAGCCTCCAGACTCCGCTTGACTTCGAGAACCGGGTTGGGCTCACCAACGGCAACATTCATCACATAGACGACAGCGCCGACCAACTGCTGGCTGGCAGAATGCCGTACCGTACGCAGATCGACGGATTCTACCTTTGCGGTGCGGGAACCCATCCCGGCGGAGAGGTTTCCGGCGCACCGGGGCATAACGCCGCCCACGCCATTCTCAAGGACCTGGGGCGGTAGGTCCAGTGGTCCGACCACGGCTCGTGTCAGCATGCCGGCGCCAACGAAAGCGGATGTCAAGGTGATGGCAGGCTCTCCCCGACCGGTCGGAATCGCCATCGTCGGAAGCGGATTCGCCGCGGAGTTTCACGCTGAGAACTACAAGAGCGGCCCCGGAGCCTCAGCTCGGCTCGTTGGAGTCTACAGCCGCAGGCATGAGGCAGCCCGTGTGTTCGCTGACCGTCATGAGTTTGAGAAAACATACGAGACGCTCGATGTGCTTCTCGCAGACCCAGAAGTGGATTTGGTGGACGTCTGCGTCCCTACCCGCTTCCACGAGGATTTCGTTGTCCAGTCGCTGAACGCGAAAAAGCACGTGGCGGTGGAGAAGCCCCTGACTGGGTGCTTCGTTCCACCAGGGCAGGATGGACACACCATTCAGGACTGCTTGCGTGAAGCTCTTGCAAGCGCGGACCGGATGCTAGAGGCGGAACGTGAGTCTGGCAAACGGATCTGCTACGACGAAAACTGGGTATACTCGCCTCCGATCCAAAAGGCGCGCCGGCTATTGACGTCCGCGAAGACGCCGATCCTCAGGATGGTAGGGGAAGAGTCCCACAGCGGCACTCATTCTTCGTACGCTATGCGGTGGGACACGGCGGGCGGGGGCAGTCTGATCAAGTGCGGCTGCCACCCAGTCGGAGGAGCTCTGTACTTGAAGGCCGAGGAGGGCAGGCGGCGACTTGGGCGTCCCATACGGCCGACCTGGGTGGTTGGCACTGTGGCCAATCTCACACACTCCGAAGCATTTCAAGGCCAAGGGACGCATTACATCAAGACCGGTTGGACCGACTGTGAAGACTGGGGCAGCTTGACCATGGGATTCGATGACGGCACCGTTGCCCAAATCACAGGCGCGGACACGGCCGTTGGCGGCATTAACAACACCATGACCGTCTACGCAAGTCGGGCGGCTTTGCAACTCAACTTCAACCCGAACAGTACTGTGGTCGCATACGGCGCCGACGAAGGAGCATTTGCGAATGAGTACATCCGCGAAAAGGTTGAGACCACTGCGGGATGGCACTTCACAAACCCAGATGAAGATTGGATCAATGGCTTTCCGCACGAAATGCGGGAGCACTGCGAGGTGGGAGCAACCGGTCGGAAGCCGCTCTCAGACAGCGCCTTGGCGCGTGATGTGCTGGCAGTATGCTACGCAGCGTACGTGTCGGCTCACTCTGGACGCCGCGTCGAAATCGATCTGGGCTAGCGAACACAAGCAACATCAAGCTTAAGCGATTCGGTGTTCATAGATGAATATCGACGAGGGCCAACATGAAGATCGGATGCTGCGGATACTCCTTTAGAAGTTACCTGTCCAGCGGAGAGATGAGCTATGAACAGTTCATCGACTTGGCTGCTGAGATGGGCCTGGACGGGGTTGAACTGACCTCGTACTACTTTCCAACGACCGATAGCTCCTACCTGCATGCTCTCAAGCGATACTGCCTGCTGAAGGGAATTACAGTTGCCGGGACGGCGGTTGGCAACCGATTCTCAACTCCCGATGCACAGGAACGGGACGTGCACGTGCAAATGGTCAAAGACTGGATCGGCCACTCGGTGGAACTGGGAGCGCCGGCGATGCGGGTGTTCTCAGGCAAGCTGGAGGAGGACGTCGATCCTGAGGAGGCGTACAAGTGGACCGTTCAGGAGTTTCGGAGGTGCGTGCCTGTTGCCGAGGCTCGCGGCGTTGTGCTGGCATTGGAGAACCACGGCCAACACTATACTGAAACAGCGGACAGACACCTTCGTATCCTCAACGCTGTGGGCTCGGACTGGCTGCAGCTGCTTCTCGATACCGGCGGCTACGTAGCTGACCGGCCTTACGATGAGGTGACGAAGGCGGTCCCTTACGCCGTAACGTCACAGATCAAGGCTACGGTGGAAACGTCCTCTGGCGTCGAGCCGGTCGACATGGAGAGGATGCTTGGCACACTCCACGGAGCAGGATACCGAGGTTTCCTGAACATCGAGTACGAAGAAGCCGAGGATCCAATGGTCGCCGTGCCTCGAATGGTCGAAGAGATGCGCAGGATCATTCGGGACCTGACCTGACAATCCTCGGCCCATCGCTCATGTCGAATTGCCCAGCCGCGCTCGACAGCGTGGAGTAGAGTGGATCTGGTAACCGATCTCAGAGTCACATCGGGGTTTACTTGAGGCATAGGCTCCGGCAATTGGCCAGTCCAACGGAGAAGCGCAGACTACGCGGAGTATCTCGTGCGTAGCGTCTAGGCGAGATCCTGGAGCGTTCGGTCCGCGTCCACCAACATGGACTCGAACTGAGTCCAATAGGGCAATCTAGCTTCCACTTGGTTGCAAACCCACCACCCACGAAAACCTCAGCACTTCGTTGCAATTGCTTCTCAGGTATGACGAAGAAGGGGAATCAATCAACACGAAACTCTTTTCTGGGAACGCCAAGTTGATGCGTACGTTGTTGCTCCTGTCGACAGCTTCTTGGGGGATTTCAACTCGCAATGCTAGCAGCGGGACGCATGCGAGATGGTTTGCTTCCCGAAAACTGAGCCAGCCGTAAGCCGTAATGCGAGTCTTATGGGATTTTAGAAAAGATTGTCTCGGATCTCTTCGATCTCTTCGGCCGAGACTCCTATACACCGAAGATACGATGTGGCGCCACCGTAGTCCGCGAACCCGATGCAGCAAATTCAGCATGGTGTCCCGACGGGCCAGAGCCGCAAGAGCGCGACCTAACGCGAGATCGCCGGGAGGCATCCAACGGGGGCGGGCCATTGGCGAGAAAGCAGTCTACAAGGCCCTGTGCGCTGAGTGAATAGTCCTCGGCGATTGCCTCGTCTGCAATACCGAAGAGCCCTAAAATTAGCGCCGCGATCATTCCCGTGCGGTCAGTGCCGCCGGCGTAGAAGAACGTGGTCGGCGACCGATATCCGTCGGCTAGCGTTTCGAATACTTAACGGATCGGTGACCGACGGGCGGCGAGAAGTGCGGCGTATGATTGTGCCAGCGAATGATTCTTCTGGCTGAGGTCATAGTCGGGAACAGCCTCGTCTCCCTCGAGGTTGCAGTGGCGGTAGTCAAAGCGGGCATCGTCAGCGAGGGAACAGGGCCACCTCAAGGTCTCCTCAGTAGTCCGAAGGTCGACCACGGTTCGCACGCCACAAGAGGACAGCGTCTCTCGCGCCTCATCCGTGACTCCGGATAGAAGATCGGACCGGATGAAACGGCCCCGCTTGGTCTTCCGACAGTCCGTGGTGGGCAAACCTCCCAAATCGCGGACGTTGAAGGCGCCAAGGATCACAATGCGACGTTCAGGCAGGGAAGAGAGTTTCATCCGGCAACGTAGATGCTGATAGTATAGACAAGTCTGCGATCGGACCAGGACTGCTGAGGACGTGATTCCAACGACCGAACCTGCGGGAAACGCGTACTGGGAATAAATGAACCGCTTGGGTTTGTTCAGTGTCGTGTCTTGTTAACGATGTCCATATCTCTGACCCGGGAAAGTTGATAGTCCCAGAAAGCCTCAGGGGGTTGCAGGACATCTTCGGGCCCCTATGGTACTAAATGTGGTACAGAGCCCAAAGGAGGTCGTATTTCATAGCTAGATTAGAGTCCCCCCAACGGACCCGCACATCGAGTCGTTCGACGATCTGGCTGAGTCAGGGCTGCCCCGGGAGGTCCCGGCGGTGATCGAGAGGGCGAGAGCCAGGTGGGAGGACGAACCCAGGTATCCGGCCCACGTCAGACCCGCTCCCCCGGCCAGGCACCGTAACCGGCGTCAGCAGGGACCGGCGCAGGCTTCGACCGCCGAGGAAGGGGCGGAGCAGCAGCAACCTGAGACGCTGAGGCTGTTCTAAGGGCCTGCAATCCGCAGCCCGCAGCCGCGTCCCGCTTCGAGCGGGGGGTGGACGGTGAGTGGGAGGCGGAGACGGTCGGCCCAGGACGTTGACCGCAGAGGACAGGGGGAGGCCATCGCTGAAGGCGACGACGTCCCCCTGCACAGGCATGTATGCGGGCTTTTTTTGTTGCCCGAAACCGGGCCGGCGGCGAATGCGCCCGGCCCCGAGACAGTCAGCTCCAGCCTGCCGGAGAGCTTCCTGCCGTCCAATGTGCGGATTGCGCCGTCGCTGGCGCAGTCCGCGGTGGCGGGCAGCACGATGGTCACGTCGGCTGAGGAGCCCAGCGTGACGTGGATCTCCCACCTGACGTTCTTGCCCTTCTCCAGCCGCCTTGCCTTCACCACCTCGCCACCCGTCACCGTGAAGGCGTGGTCCCGCAAGGTCTTGTAGCTGTCAGTGGCTGGGTGACCGCCCCCGTCGCCGCGCTGGTCAGCGACTCCTCGTTGCCCGCGTCGTCGGTGAAGGTCACCCTCACCTTGAGGGCCTTGCCCACGTCCCCTGCGACCACGGTGTAGGTCGGCTACCGTCGCGCCCCCGATGGCTGCATTGTCCACCAGCCACTGGTAGACGAAGGTGGCGCCGGTCAATCCGTCTGAGTCGGCGATGCCCGACGTGTCCGCAGTCAATGTCCCGCCCGCCTGCGCCGTGCCGCTGATCGTCGGAGCGCCCGTGGCCGGGCTGTTGGCCGCCGCCACCACCCCCGTCGCCGCGCTGGTCAGCGACTCCTCGTTGCCCGCGTCGTCGGTGAAGGTCACCCTCACCTTGAGGGCCTTGCCCACGTCCCCTGCGACCACGGTGTAGGTCGCTACCGTCGCGCCCCCGATGGCTGCATCGTCGGCCAGCCACTGGTAGACGAAGGTGGCGCCGGTCAATCCGTCTGCGTCTGCGATGGCGGACGTGGTCCCCGTCAGCGTCTGCCCCACTACCGGCGAGCCGCTGATGTTCGGCGCTCCCGTGGCCGGGCTGTTGGCCGCCGTCGCTTCGCTGGTGAGCGACTCCTTGTTACCTGCGTCGTCGGTAAAGGTGACCCTGACCTTGGTGACCTTGCTCACGTCCCCTGAAAGCACGGTGTTGGTCGACGCCGTCGCGCCCCCGATGGCTGCATTGTCGGCCAGCCACTGGTAGGCGAATACCGCGTTGGCGATTCCATCGTCGTCACCGATACTGGTCGTGGTCGCCGTCAGCGTCTGCCCGACCACCACTGAGCCGTCTATGCCAGGCGCGCCGGTCGCAGTGGAGTTGGCAGGCTCGCGCGTACGGGTCGGTGCCGGGGAGGCGACCACGGCATAGCTGGTGACCGACTCCTCGTTGCCCGCGTCGTCGGTGAACGTCACCCTGACCTTGAGGGCCTTGCCCTCGTCCGCGGAGGTCATGGTGTACGTTGAGCCCGTGGCACCCTCGATGTCCGTGTCGGTTGCGGTCGCCAGGTCGTGGCGAATCCACTGGTAGGCGAAGACCGCGCCGGTCATGCCGTCCTCGTCCGCAATGCCGGAGGTGGTTGCAGTCAGTGTCTGGCCGACCCGTGGGGAGCCGTCTATGCCGGGGCCTCCCGTCGCCGGGGAGTTGGCGGCCCGCTGCGTCGCCGTCGCGTCGCTGACCTCCACGGAGATCTCGTAATAGGGAAAGGCCTTGCGCTGGTAACTCTGGACGCCGTTGTACATCGGGAAGTACGTGCGTTTGTCGTTCTCGTCGATTGTGTCTTCTCCGTGGGTGTCGTAGCCAGCCACCGGGATGTACGCTTCTTCTAGTTTTTGAGGCCACCAGTCGACGGGTTCACCAAAACCTTTTGGGCCTTGCAAGCCGTCCGCGTCGGGACCCCATACGGGGGCGTCGTCGAATACTCGGGTGACCTGAAGGTAGTACACGCCGCTCTGCGTCGGCGTGTAGCTCGGTTTCCGCAGTTGGCGACCGTCGTCCTTGGTGACGTCCAGCTCCTCGCCGCATTCGTTTTGGATGTGGCCTTCAGCAACGGCGATTTCGCAGATGTGGTCGTGCTGCGAGCCTGGAGGGAATAAATGAGCATGGTCGAAAAGGTCCAACAGGGTTTGAACATTTAAGAAGTATTCCTTGTTGGTGTACGGAATATGACTGCCTACACTGTGGTCAGAAAGGAATTCGAACGGCCATGTCTGGAAGCCGGGTTCGCCGTAAGTGAGTTGAAAGTCCTTGTTCTGGAAGGAGGTGACGGGTACGAGCTGCCCGGCGCTGTTCTTGGTGTACAGGCTGATGCGGAACTCGTCGGGCAGGTAGAAGTGCTCCTTGCCCCACCATTCGCCCGACATCAGCGCCCACCGGCGGTAGGTGTCGTCGAACGTGTAGGTCTTGCCCGTGGTCATCGCGATGCGGTACGTGTGCGTCTCGCTGCTTCCGATGTCGAGGGTGCCCACCACTGCGGCGTTGCCGACGCCTTCGCTGCTGTTTGTCGGGACCAGCACGCCCTTGGTGTTTGCGCCGGCCCGCTTGTTCTCAATGCGGCTGTAGTACCACTAGTCGAGGGATGCGTCCGTGCTCTTGAGCGTGTAGGCGCAGTTGGCGCTGTCGGGCGTGCACACCGACACCTGCAGCTGACTCACGATGGACATCTCCGGCACTGCCGCGTAGGAGTAGTGGAATTCCCGGGCATTGGTGTCCATGCCTCTGCGAACGACCGCCGCCTCGGTGAATGTGGCGCCGTAGTCGTCGCTGTAGGAGAGCCGGAAGTCGAACCAGCAGCTGCCGGCATCGAGCGGGCTGGTTTCCCACACCCAAAGGGCGTACCCGTTGCTCGCCGAGCCGCCCACGCTGGTGATCTCCGGGGACGCGCAGGGGTCGGTCTGGGCTTCCGCCTGCGGAACGGCCTCGAACGCCGCCAGGGCGATCAGGAACACAATCGCGAGGCGCATACTCCTACCCCCCGCCCCCCCCATTTGGTGGGGCGCGGGCCCGCCGTGCGCGCCTGGGATGACGGTCCACCCCCTGGCCTCATGCACGCTTTCGCGTTTCCAGATGCGACTGACCATTACCGGCGCCAGCCACTGGCGCAACGTCCCTACGCTCCAGCGGCCGGGCGAAACTCCCCTTCTCCATCCTACTGACCCTTCGAACACCATGTGTGGTCCTCCGTCCTTCCGGGAAATCCAGTATCCGGTTCTAACACCGTCATATGCGGCTCATGTGTCTGCAAATTCCTTTTTCGCGCCATGCTTGTGTTGTCCTGGGCCAATCCGGCAGAGCCGGTCCCGGCCTATCCGCTCGGCCCCGCGACGTTCAACTCCAGCCCGCTGGAAAGCATCCTGCCGTCCGAAGTGCAGACGGCCCCCTGTGCATCGCAGTCCGTGGTTGCCGGCAGCACGATGGTGACCGTCCCGTCTCCGAACGGCCTGACGTGTATCTCCCACCTGACGTTTCCATCCTTGTCCAGCCGCTTTGCCCTCACCACCTCGCCGCCCGTGACCGTGAACGCGTGGTCCCGCAGGGTCTTGAAGCTAAAGCTCTGCTTGAGATCGTCGCTGAACCGCAGCTCGAAGGTGAATGTTTTCCGTCCGTCATGGGAGTCCCGCGGGTTGTGAATGGTGGCTGTCAGTGGCTGGGTGAGCGCGGCCGTCGCGTCACTGGTCAGCGACTCCTCGTCGCCCTGCTCCGGCTTCGAGTGGCCGTTTATCTCCCACGGCTCGTCTTTGCCTACGAGCCTCCGGCCTCGTTTATCGACCGCTCCGGGCTTCGGCAGTGTAGGTACTGGCCTCATCGGTTCTCCTGTCCGACTCGGCTTCCGCGCCCCGCGTCTCCCCTGAGAGAGAAACAACCGGGGGTGTGGGGGGCCGCTGGCTCCACACGACTCGCGTTTGGCAGCCAGAATTGCAGGCTCTGCGCGGCGCTGTGTATCCATTGCCTGCGAGTTGCACACGGATTCGAGGTGCGGGAGGGTCTACTTTGAGGTCTAAGGGTGAGTGGCGGGCGTCCGAGGTGAAGGGATACCGACCGAGCCCGCCCTTCGCTGGGGCTCACGGGGTCCACGGAGGCGAACGAATCAGGGCCGGGGCTACCGCCCCCCCTTACCCCCGGCCCAAACGCGCGGCCTCCTTGGACCGCTCTGGAGCCGGAACGTAAAGCGAAGGGCCTCCCGAAGGAGGCCCTTTCACTCAGCCGGGGCTGCTGGGAGTCAGCTCATCCCGGCCTCGACCACCTTCAGCGCCATCGCAGCCAGCGCCGCCCGTGTCCGGGCGAGCTCGCTGCCCTCGTCAACCCCCCCGGCCTCTAGGTCGGCTACCTTAGTAGCGAGACTGGCGACGGCCTGCCGGAGACGCGTGTTCTCCCGTTCGAGCTACTTGATCCGCTGCGCTGGGCTCTGCTCGGCCTCGCCGGGCTGCCGCCAACGCCGAACCGTGTCGGGCCTCACTCCGACGGCCTCTGCCGCTGCCGTCCACGAGCTCCCGGCGTCGACCAGCCCTTGCGCCTGCTCGAGGATCCGAGCCCGCTGCTCGGCGCTGAACCGCCCTCGAGGACCTTGAGGTTCCTCCGGCACCACCGGGGTCTGTGCCTTCGTCTTCGCGCTCCTGCCGTTCCTCGCCTTGGTCGTCGTGGGCTTCTGCGCCGCCTCTGCCTTCTCCGTCGTCTCTGTTGTCATCCTGTCGTCCTCCTGCGCCGAGTCCTGCCCGGCAGTGGTGTTGCGGGGAAAGGCTAGACGATGCTGGACGGGCTGAGAAATACCCCGAGGCGAAGGGGCGGGGGTATTGCTTACATGGCTGCTGACATAGGGATACCTTGGGCCTGGGCCGAGCGCGGGCGCTTAAGGGCTTGGTAGAGGCAGGCGTTCCACTAGCTGAGGCGCGAGAGCTTGTTGGGCTGGACGCCTAAGACCACGCGCGATATGCAGATTTAGGTGCTGAGAAAGCGAAGGCTATCCGATTACTAGTCGACTACGTTCCCGAGAACGCTGTTAAGGATATTTACTGCTAGTAGTTTAACAACATCAATGGGCAATTCGTGGAGGCTTAGTCCCTTACCTTGGGCCATCCGCTTTGCTTTGCTCCAAACAGAATCATCGCGGACAGCGTCCAAAAACTCGTGACCCGGCCACGTCAGCCCTCGAATGCTCGCACTGTAGGTATCTGCGAGACTCCAGGCACCTGAACCGTCAACAAGCCCTTCCTGAATCAATTGGTAAAGATTGTAGTCAATGTCCTGCTCTGCATAGCCGTCAATTTCCAAATCAGGCATAGCACCCAAAGTCGCAGCCTCTACCCGAAGCAGGACAAGACGGACCAACTCCATATCTCTCTTCATGCGTTACCTCTTAGATTAGAGCGCTTCGGTCAATAGCACTTACCTTGTGCTTCGGCGTGGGTACTGTGAGTTGGGGCAAAAGGCCCGCCAAGTAGACACAGCACATGGCCTGCGAGGTCTCTCGACCCTGACCAGCGTTGCCTCGGGGTAGGACTCCTCACGTTTCCTGTACGTCGCACCTATCGACTCGTCGCCGGGGAAGGCTCGGCGGTGGCGAATGCTAGCGGTCGCACGCGGCGCGAGGAATACCCCCGCGCCTCTTGCTTACGTGGGGATAATCCCGGCGAGGCGATTCAGCCCTCGCTCTTCCTCGACACCAGATAGTTCACGAAAGCGGAGCAAGCCACCACCACATAGCGAGCAACTGCGATTCCCACTTGAGGAGGTCCCTTCATCGCATGCCGGACGCCGTCCTCGTCGCTCATCCAGTTATACATGTTGCTCCACGCCTTCGCGTGCTGCGAGTGCAATCCCAGCTTCTGCAAATCCTTTTCGAAGCTGGCCTTCGGAGTACCTGCCGCAACCACCACCGCTGCCTCTACTGCCGAGATTGACTCCTTCATGGCGTTACGCGGGTCGGGGTTCTCGCGATTGCCCAAGAGGGCTACTGCCTGCCCGATGTGCTGCGAGGCTCCGTCGAACGGGTCCGGCAACCTAGTTGCAGCCTCAACCTCGGAGAGCTCTTCTTTACTGGTGATAGGGGCTATCGCTCCTGCGACGAATCTGTAGGCAGAGCCCTCCCTGCTCAGCATCCTGTTTGCATCCTTGACATCTTCCTCGTTCTGACTCTTACGCAAGATGAACTGCAGGACATCATAAACCTCATTCCAGTGTGCTCCAAAGTACCATTTCCGGATGGAGTCCTTCAGAGGGAAAGAGGCGTGACCGTGATCCACATCTTGTAATTCCAAACCAGATAGCTTCAAGAATTCGTCAGAGGGGCGTCTAATCACTTCAACCCACACACGTTCCATCAGGGCTTGCACTATCGCAGCGCTATCCTGAAAGTACCTCTCCAGCAGGAAGTTCCAAATCGCGATCCTCAGCAGACAGTCCATCTCCCCGAATTGGTGAAGCTTCGTCCGGTCAGGCTTGTAGCCATATCGTTCTGAGAAGGTAGTCATAAGGGCATTTAGCCATAACCTTCTGCGACCCGCAAGGCAGGGCAAAACGGTAGACGCCTGACCTCCGAGTACCCCGGAGCCCGCGAGGGGCTTCAGGGCAGGGCAGGGGACGCCTAAGGCGGGAACGAGAGAGTCCAGGACGCTCGGGACCTGCGCTCTGCTCGGCGGACGGTTAAGGCTCGGCTGCGGTGGATGCCAGCGCTCGCCCAAGGGCGGAGAAATACTTCCGCGCCTCTTGCTTACACGGGTGCTGACATGGGGATACCTTGGGCCTGAGTCGAGCGCCAAGGGTCATAGTATAGGTATAGCTGGAGCGGGAGACGGGACTCGAACCCGGCGACCCTTTGCTTGGGAAACAAATACAGGCCGTATCGCTCACTTGAATGCAATGACCGATAAACACCTATGGCATGCGGCGTATGGGTTGTTGACTTTAACCATGGTATCGTTTCGTAATGCTTACAAAACGCTGTTTGCTTACAAGTATCGTCCCAAACTGCTTACAAGGAGCGCTCGATGTTGACCGAGCGAATCGTTCAGGCGCAGAAGGCAACGGGCAACACATACCTCATCTGGGATGCCAAGTTGAAGGGGCTAGGCCTCCGTGTCTCTGAAGGCGGAGCTAAGTCGTACATCGCGCAGGGGCGGGACAAGGCTAAGCGGTCCCGGCGTGTGACTCTAGGACGTGCTGTTGATATGAGCTTGAAGGAAGCGCGGTCACAGGCTACAGACGCTTTAGCTGCCATTCAGTCAGGCGTATCTGACAAGCGCCAGGTTGCGCAAACGTTGACAGTGAACACCTCAGTCGCGGAGGCGCTGGACGCTTTTTTTGCAGCGTATGTTCCAGCGCGTGTTGCGCGTGGCCGCATGGCAGAGTCCACAGCAAGAGTGTATCGGACATGGGCGCGACACTTGCGCGACGAGTTAGGCCCGGTCAAAGTGCGAGATGTCACACGCAGTGACTTGGAATCGTTAGCATTGAAGCATACGCCGGTCACGGGAAATCGAATCGTTCAATTCACATCCGTCGTCTTCAACTGGCTCGAACGCGAGGGCTTGATCGAACGGGGCTCAAATCCAACCGCTGCCGTGGAGCGTGCGCGTGAACTGCCACGCGAGCGAGTTTTGTCGCCTTCGGAACTGAAACGCTTATCCGACGCCTTGAAGCCCGCCAGCGACAACAATCCCATGCAAGTCGCGGCCATAAGGCTGGCCATGTATTGCGGTCTAAGGATCGGTGAGGTGCTGAGTCTGCGCTGGGCGAACGTAGATCTTGAGACTGGCCGGGCGTTGATCGAAGGTAAGTCGGGGCCGCGCGTCTATACATTGCCGCGCCCAGCCGTCGACGTCCTGGTAGCCATAGAGCACCGGATCTCGGACTATTGCTTTGCAGTGATTCCCAACACGCGCCCCGCCTACAAGTCTGTACGCCTTGCATTCGCCAAAGCAGTAAAGGCAGCAAAATTAAGAGATGTGCGGCTCCACGACCTGAGGCGCACGGTGCTAACGCAGGACGCCAATCTTGGGCTAAGCGCCCAGCAACTGCGGTCCATCAGTGGTCATACATCGACGCGAATGCTGGACCGCTACGTGCAGCAGGCGGGTGCGCTCAGCATAGAGGCGCGGGAAATGGTCGCGGCGGCAATGGGCGGTTACATGAGCAGAGACTAACCAGTCCTTCGACTAGGTAAAACAAGCATTGTTCCAACCCGAGATGGAACGCATTCAGTTGGCGAGTGACGCGGAATGAAGCCTGTGGGCACAACTGCTCGGCATGCTCAGTGCCACACAGAGTACTGCCCCCCTCCCAGCACTTCGACTGATTGCGTCTCATGTACATGAGACGCAATTTCGCGTACTGATAGCCAATGCCATGTGGCTTGCGGACTCAACCGTATTCTCAACAGCAGAGTCGGACTATTGGCCATCAACATCGTTCCTTTGGGGGTTTGGAGGCCAAACCTGGTAGGTTGAGCAGTGTGGAATCACTGCAGGGCGCCCACAGTGTTCAGGTGGTCATGATGGACAAGACGGGCACACTGACTTCCGGGACGCCGGCCGTGACGGATGTGATCGCCGCGGGAGTCGGAGTGGACTCCCTCCTGGCGACGTCGTCAGTGCATCCGTTTGAGCCAGGCGATGCTCACCGCCGCCCAGGAGCGGAGCCTGTCCATCTCCGAATCGCATGAGTTCACTTCCTTAACGGGCCATGGGGTCCGTGCGAGAGTGGGAGACGGGGAGGTGCTCGTGTGGAGCGGGACCCTAATGGAGAAGGAGGGCTTCCCCATCGAAAGCCTGCTGGAGAGGGACAAGAGGTTTGAGAGGGAAGGGAAGACAAAGCGTTGGGCCCAGTGGCAGTGGCGGACGCCTTGAAGCTTGGCGCGCGGCAAGCTGTGGACTCCCTGCGGCGTCTTGGGCCGGACGTGGTGATGCTGACTGGAGATAACCCATCAGCCGCCGCCGCGATAGCCCAGCAGGCGAGCCGTGTCAAGGCCCTGCAGAATGACGGCAAGACCGTGGCCATGGTGGAGGATGGGATCAACGTCGCTCCCGCGCTGGCCCAGGCCCACGTAGGCATCGCAATTGATACGGGGACCGATATCGCCGAAGAGGCAGCCGACATGACTCTGGTGGGCAGCGAGTTGCAGTCCGTCGCAACAGGCGTCTCCCTAAGCAGAACCACCATGACGGCCATCAGGCAGAACCTGTTTTGGGCGTTCGCCTACAATGTGCTCCTCGTCCCAGTGGCCGCAGGCGTGATGTATCCAGTCTTCTCGGTCCCAGAGGTGCCCGACAGCGCTGAGTCCGGTCTCTGGCGAGTTCGGCTTCCTCAACTCTGTGCTGTCGGCAGCAGCCATGGCCATTGGTTCGGTGACGGTGGTGACCAATTCGTTGAGGTTGTGGAGGTTCGGCGCAGGAGTGAGGTTCAATAGTATCCGGGTGTCAGAGGAGAGTCTAATGCGAATATCTCTATTCGGAAAGAGGAACCCCAGGGCGATCGATCCGGTCTGCCACATGAAGGTGGACATCGAGAAGCCGCCCGGCGGCAGTTGGGACTATGACGGTGTCACATACTACTTCTGTGGCCCGGGATGCAACCGGGCCTTCCAGAATGAGGCGGCGGCCTACCTGTCAGGTGAGAAGCGCCTCGATATGTAGGAAGGAGACTGGGTGAGGGGTGAGCATGGCGATTGTCCGGTCCATACGCCTCCACCGGTCGCCCAAGGTTGAACGAAAACAAGGGAAAGACTTCCCACTGTGGCCAGAGGCGGAAGCTGTACAAGTGGGCTCTTTGTCTACGTCATAGTCGTGAGCATTGCCCTGCTCACGATGATTACATGTGGTGGAGAGGATGATCCACAGCGCGCTGCTACGGGACTTAGGGGTTCTGAGCGGGTTCCGGTAACAGAATCCGTCTTGTCAGACACTGCTCGTGCAGGCGAGAAACTGTTCAACGTCAACTGCTCGGTCTGTCACGGCATGGGCGCTACCGGGACCACCCAGGGTCCTCCTCTAATCGACGGCATCTACCGGCCCGGCCATCACCCGGACTTTAGCATTCGCAACGCGGTGCAACAGGGAGTGAAGCAGCACCACTGGTCTTTCGGCGACATGGCCCCCGTCGCTGGCGTCTCATCGGATGACGTGGAGAACATAATCTGCTACGTCCGCGAGTTGCAGCGTGCCGACGGCATCTTTGAAGGGGATGCCTTTTCAACTGTGTGCTGAGTTGGTTCAGCTTATACCCGAAAAAGGCTCGGCTTGACGACGGTGAGTTGGTGAAGCTGACCTTCGGGACGCTGCCCAGCCAGGTCATACCTGAGAAGCAATTGCAACGAAGTGCTGAGGTATTCGTGGGCTGTGCACTGAGTTCGAGTCCACTCAGAAGGGGCTGCCTAAGGGACCTTCAAGATTGAAAACTCAGGCAGAGCGTGTCCGGCAGTTATTAGATGCGAGTAATGCTGACGAGAGTTCCCACGGCTGGACGGCACGTCTCGAACAAGTTGGGGGTGCGGCTGGCATTCAAATAGGTGGAATCGTCGAATCCGGCGCGACCTTTTAGACTCCGCCCTGAAGGGCGGAGTCTAAAAGGCTCATAGCATTCGGCATATGCCGACAATCAGGGCTGCGGGACTACGGATCAGTCAGTGCCCACTCTCGGCGCTTGGCCTCGTCGGGTGAAAGTACCTCGCCCTAAGCTTTGGCCTCTTCCTCGGCTTGCTTCTCATCCGAAGTTGCAGACTCTACGACCACCCGAACTCCCTGGATGGTGCCTGTTGCCGCATTTCTCACCGCATCTCCAGCGGCGTCGCTTACATCGTACGCAGCTTCGATGGCCCCAGTCGCAACAGCCGATGCTGTCTTCTCCGCGTCGACTCCTACATATTTCGCCGCATCAATGGCGCCTTGAACTGCGGCCAGAGCAACCATTGCCACGTCCTCTCCCACCGCTGCCGCGCTGCTGATCAGTTGCCGGGAAGTGTCTCGTGCAGCGGTCGTCACGTCCCCACCAGTGCTTGCGACAGCTGTGATGACTCCCGCGACCGTCCCTTGGGCGGCATCGGTAAGCGCTCCTCCGATCTCTCTAGTGCCATCTATTGCTCCACGAGTTACCTGGACGACCGACTCTTCCGCCGTTAGACCGACGGACGCGCCTCCTCGCAGGGCACCCTCGACGGCGCCCTGAGCAGCGGTTCCCAGCTCCGCGCCAGCGTCGCTAGAGCCACGAATCGCACCGACCACTACATCGTGGAGCATAGTCGTGGTTGCTGTGGCGACCTGGCCTGTGCCTTCGATCACGCCTATAGCGGAATCTCTGATCACCGATCCTGCTTCCGCTCCGATCTTCCCGGTAACCTGTAGTACGCCTATGACTGCATCTTGGGCCAGATGACCGGCCTCTCCGCCAATGGTGCGAGTGCCCTTGAGCGCATTGACCGTAGTGTCTCGGACCACGTCGATGGCCACTCCCGTCACATGGCCTGTGCCACGTACCGTACCGGACAATGAATCCCTCACAGCCGTCCCTACTCTTCCAAGTACTGACATATTATCCTCCTGTTTGTTTCTGCCGTGTGTCCGGCATGGTATCAATATATATGGGCGATTTCCCTCATCGTCTTCCCCCTCCTCACATTTGGGATTCTCAAGGCCGATGGTCTCCTCCGTCGAACTAGGGATACTCTGAACAAGTCTGTTGGGTTGTGTCACAGTACCATGTCACCGAGAAGGGAGAGGATGTTTGGGGTGAACGATGCTATGGACCAGCCAACATTTGCGGATCTGGAGTACGACGGCAAGAAGCGCAAGACCCGCCGGGAGATGTTCCTGGAGCGCATGGATAGTCTGATCCCGTGGGGTCAGATAGAAGAGCGTATCCGCCCCTTCTATCCCAAGGCGGGCCGAGGCCGTATGAGTTGTCGGTGATGCTGCGGATACACTGCGTGCAGTTGTTCTACAACCTCAGTGATCCTGGTATGGAGGACATGCTCTACGAGGTCGAGTCGGTGAGACGGTTCGTAGGCCTGAGGCTGTCGGGCCCGCTGCCGGACGAGACGACGATCCTGAACTTCCGTCATCTGTTGGAAGAGCACGAGTTGGGGCAGAGTCTGTTCGAGGAGATCAACCGTCATCTGGAGTCCCAGGGACTGCGGCTTCGGGAGGGGACGATCGTGGACGCGAGCATCATCGAGGCGCCGTCATCGACAAAGAACCGTGCTGGTGATCGCGACCCTGAGATGCGTCAGACGAAGAAGGGGAACGGGTGGCACTTTGGGATGAAGGTACACATCGGTGCGGACGCTGAGACGGGAGTAGTGCATAGCGTAGCAACGACACCGGCGAACATGCACGATGTAACAGAGGCGCACCGGCTGCTGCACGGTGGAGAGAAACGGGTGTGGTGCGATGCGGGATATCAAGGAGTGGACAAGCGGGCAGAGAACCGGGAGTTGGGTGTGGAGTGGCAAGTGGCGATGAGGCCTGGCCGGCGACGGCAACTGGAGCCGGGAAGCGGTGAGGCGCTAGTGGAGAAGCGGAAGGCGTCGGTCAGGGCGAAGGCGGAGCATCCGTTCCTGTACGTGAAGCGGCACTTTGGGTACGCCAAGGTCCGGTACCGAGGGCTGGCTAAGAACACGCAACGACTGATGTTACTGCTTGGGCTGACCAACCTGATAACGGCAGAGCGTTACCTGCTGGCCTGACGTGGGCGAAGTGCGCCCAAATCAGAGATATGAGCGACGAGACGCCCCGGCAGAAACGTTTAGGGCAGCGGCAGCATCAATCGGTATGCAATAGAAGAGCGGACATCCCCGTCAATATCCCTTCTGTACACCCCATACGGCTTACACGATGTTGTTCAGAGGTTCCCTTTGCCTAACCCAGCCTGTATCGCCGCCGCGCGTATTCGTATCGCTATCTCGTTCGGCCTTATGCCCAAAACCAAAGCGTCGCCGTCCGCGCCACGACGCACCGACGACAGAAGTTGCATCGAGTCTGCGCTCACCACCCGATAGCCGCTCTCCCCGACACGCACTCTGCCGGACCCGCCCTGCACCTGCTCCAAGTCTCCTCAGGTCAATATATCCGCCTCGCTCACCCGAATCCTAGCGTCCCGCATAAGGCCTATCATCGCCACGTTCAGCGCGCCCCGCATCCTGGCATTGGACACACGTTCCAGCCGCCCGCCCCGTCAAGGGCGGCCGGATATTAGGACGCGGCAAGAAAGTACATGGAGGCCGAGTGTCCACCCTTGTACCCAGACCGTGTCCGGTAGGGGACACCTGTTAACCTCGCGGGTAGCACCAGCGACACTTACGCTGGCCATTTGGCCGGACAATTGTCCTGACCGTCGACACAGAGTCTGTAGTCTAGGTAGAGATGGGATTTGGAGCAACACCTTCCCTGCTTCCTGAAATGCAGTTGCTTGGATCTCCAGATCATATCCCGCAATGATCAATGATTGGTTGAAGAGCCTCTTGGAATCCCGTAACGTCGAAGGTTAGACGGGCATTGTACAGTTCCCCCGATAGAGTGAAAACGACCTTCTTAGCATCGCTTCTGTACATCTCCATAAGAAGCCCATATGTGTCTTCAATGTTCTCGAATTCAAGGATTGCCACATCTCCAAAAGGGTCTCCCGGCCCGGCGTAGGAGCGAGAAGCCCATAGTTTGTTCCAGTCTTGCGCTGTACTGACCTCCCCGTCGATTTCAACGCCAATAGTGAGCTCATCTACGGTAAATTGCTTAGTCAGCTTTCTCCTTGTGTCTTCGTCCGGACTCAGGACGATCCATGTAATCCTCGACCAAAAATACTCAAAGCCGGGGTTGGTACAATTGACGTGGAATCTGTATATGTCCCCTGAAACCTCGTCCAGAGTCTCAAGGTAAACGCCCTGAGGGGCAGGCGAGTACGATTCTCGGTCGTATCTGTTTGCCTGTACCTGGCTAAAGTTGAGGCGGGTCCATCCAGTTGGAGATGTAGGGAAATCCGGCGGTATTGATTCCGGGAAGCATTCCCTCCTGACGGGCTGGTAAGCGCCGAGGAAGCCAGAGATGTTGAACTCAGCTTGGAACCAGCCCTGAACGCTCTCTATGTCGATTCTAAGATGGTCGTGCTGGCTGATTCGGTCGATGAAGTCCAGGTAGTTCTCGTAACTCTCTGAGTACTGGGGAGCGATACTATGGCCAACCCACTCAGCTATTTCCCAAGTGTCGAATTCAGTGGGCCCATCGTCCCACACCAGCTGCACATCGACACCTTCGGGGTCGAAGTCGTATCCCAAGATGCCGACTGAGACGTTGAAGGACGCGTCACCTTTGGAGGGGCTGACGCAGGTGACCGTGAGGCCTGCAGGATTCCCATCTTCGATGCTCGGCTCATAGCTAGCAACGAAGGTTCCAACAACGGTCTCCGAGGTGTTGGTAATGACGTATGGGTTCCAATCGCCTGTGTAAAAGAAGTCAGGAGTGGGGGACGGGATGGCCATTGGGAGAGATGTCGCAGTGGACGTGTCGTGCGGAGTGGGGGTGCGGCTTGAGGAAGTCCGCTCAGATGTAGGAACTGGAGCGGTGCTGGGCGTTGTTGTGGACTCCGATTGCGGAGTAGGAGTGCTGGCGGGACCGTCGTCCGCGCAAGCCAGCAAAAACGTCAAGAGTAGGACCAATGGGAGTAATCTCATCCGGGTATGATCCTTGGAAATACACTACAGGAATCATATGAGCTAGAAGCACACTTGTAAAATTCAAGTGGCCACTCCGAGCTGGGTGCGATGAAGTGGGCTGACTCTCAAACTGAGACACTTCCAAGACACTTAGGTGTCCAACAGATTCCTGGAATTTTGGCTATTGCGTGGAATCTACCACACGATAAGGGGCGGGCCGTTGAGAAGCCGCGTGACGCGTAGACTCAAGGCTAGGCATCATCATATTGCGAGTGGCACCTTCTCGCCGTCCTGATTTCCTCCGCAAACGAACGTCTAACGTCGGTGGTCTGATTACCGTTCTGAGGCAATCGCTTAGCTTCGGCCGGTGACCGTCGTAAACGGGGTTACGGCGCCGCAATCGGATTGGGGGTCTAGCGAAGGGCGCTTTGACTGGCGCATCTTTGTATGCGAACAGCTCTCGTACCACTCAAATCATGATCAGGATTGGTACCGATTACCGACAATGGCGAGGTGGCTGACAGACCATTTTCCTCTCTGCATTTCGTGCCAGCACAGCTTTGACTGTGAATGGCCTTAACCATATCCTTAGACGGCATCCTTGACCTCCCAGTAACGATTGGGGCATTTGCCTGATGACTACGCGGCAGCACTGGCACGAATTGACGAGTTGATGGACGCGGAGCCGGACGGCCCAGGGGGTGACGAGCTCGATATCCTCTCAGGCCTGGTGGAGCGGTACGAGGAGGCCCATTATGCCATCGGCCCTCCTGATCCGGTGGGGGCAATCATGTTCCGCATGGAGCAAGCGGGGCTGACCCGGCGCGACCTCGTGCCGTACATCGGAAGCACCGCAAAAGTCTCGGAGGTGCTGTCCGGCAAGCGTGACGTGACGATGGCGATGGCGCGGGCTCTTCACCGGCACCTGGGAATCCCGGCGGATGCGCTGCTGCAGGACCCGTCGGTGCTGCTTGACGACACGCTTGACCACCTCGAATGGCGGCGCTTCCCACTCAAGGACATGGTCAAGAACGGCTGGATCGCCGACGTGGTTGACCTGAAGGACCAGGCCGAGGAGGTGATGCGGGCGCTGATCGCCCGTGCAGGCGGGCCGAAGGTGGCGATGGCGGCGATGTTCCGAAAGAACGATCACCGGCGCATCAACGCGAAAACCGACGAGTATGCGCTGAGCGCGTGGTGCTGGGAGGTGCTGGCGAGGGCCAACGAGCGTCCGCCGAAGGCCAGGTACAGGCCGGGGACGGTAACGCCCGACTTTCTAAGAAAGGTCGCGAAGCTCAGCAGTTCCTACCGAGGGCCGGTGCGAGCAGTCGAACACCTCGGTGAGCAAGGCATTGCCGTGGAGACGGTGCGGCACCTTCGCCGGACGCACCTGGACGGCGCCGCTCTCCGGCTCGCAGACGGCCGGCCGGTGATCGGACTGACGCTGCGGTATGACCGGATAGATAACTTCTGGTACACGCTGTTGCACGAGCTGGCACACGTTGGACTTCACATGGAAGGGAACGGTCAGGACTCAGGTTTCGTGGACGACCATAGTCTGCGGGGCACCAACGCGGGATCGGGCGGATCGATGGAGGCGGAGGCCGATCAGTGGGCTGAGGACGCGCTAATTCCGGCGGACGCCTGGGAAGAGAGCGCGGCATCGTTCAATCCTACGGCGATGGCGGTAATAGAGCTCGCTTCCCAGGCGGGAGTGCATCCGGCGGTAGTCGCAGGCAGGGTGCGATACGAGGAAGGCAACTATCGACTGTTAACGCAGTTCGTAGGCACGGGCCAGGTGAGAACGCTGTTCGAGCAGGATGAGCGGCCCTAGGTTGGCGACGAGCAATGGACCACGGATATCCGGGTGGCGAATGATGCAGAAGAGAGTAATGTGCGAGAGGGTCAGGGACCAAAGGTGCTGCCGATGCGGCGGGCCTGCGAGATGGTTATGCTGGCGATACGGCCAGTCGCTGGGCGCACGGTACGCTTGGTGCCGTCCGCCGGGTCCGATCAGGGAAGTCTGAACGGTGTCGTTTGAGAGAGTGAGATTCTCACAGTAGAAAGGAATAGTGAGATGCCTAGATACGGAAGAGGCGGAGCGCGGCGGTCGTCCGGGGGACAGCGCGGGGTGCGTGGATACTCGCTACGAGGCCGGAACGGGCGCATTAACTACGTTGGGGTGACGAACAACCCCGGCCGGCGCTCAACCGAGCACAAGCAGAGCGGCAAGAGCGGATCGATGAAGGTCGAGACTCGCGGGATGTCGCGCGAGGCGGCGCAGCGTTGGGAGGCCCGAAGGCTCGACACTTATCGACGCAACCATGGTGGAAAGAACCCGCCGTCCAACCGGACGAGGAGCGGGGGATGGAGGTTCTGAATCTGTGTATAGGACTCTGACCGGAGAGCTTTGGTAGTGAACGGACCTGTTGACTTAAATTCAGACCCTCTGGACACTGTCAGGGCCATTCTTGCGGAGCACCTGCCTGGCGTTGAGGTGCGGGGTTTCTGTTCCCGACCGACCTGGGCTGCGAAATGCTACTCTGACCTCGATCTTGTCGTCGCGGGATGCGGGAAGCTGGATCGGAGGGCGCTCAGCCTGCGCAAGGAAGTGGGCGAGGAGTCCCAATCGTCGTTATGGACGGACTTGCTACGCTGAAACGCCTTTTCAGAGCTTTCGCTGCGAAATCGAGTGGGAGCACGTTGTGTTGCAGGACAGAACCAAGCGGACCCCGATGGGGTTACAGCTAAAGGCCGGGTTGCGGGAGGTTGCTTTGAGCGACATCTTGTCATTCTCCAACGGATCTGCTAGCCCCATGCGCTCCGATGAATCGCCGATTCCTGTCTATGGGTCCAACGGAGTGATTGGACATTCCGATGAGACAAACTCCGGAGGGAATGTGGTAGTGATCGGCCGAGTCGGCAGCTATTGCGGTTCCCTCCACTTTAGCGAGAGCCCCTGTTGGGTAACTGACAATGCCATTAGAGCGAGTCCCGTAGGTGAAACTGACGCGAGGTTCACTTACTACTTGCTACACACACTTAACTTGAACGAATGGAGAACGGGTTCAGGTCAGCCATTACTGAATCAAGCTATCCTTTCATCGATTCCCGCAATTGTCCCACCCTTGTCAGAGCAACAGTCCATTGCTCGCGTGCTCGCGACACTGGATGACAAGATCGAGCTGAACCGGCGGATGAACGAGACGCTGGAGACGATGGCGCGGGCGCTGTTCAAGTCGTGGTTCGTGGACTTCGAGCCGGTGCGGGCGAAGATGGAGGGACGGTGGCGGCCCGGCGAGTCGCTGCCCGGCCTGCCGGCGGAGCTCTACGACTTGTTCCCGGACCGACTGGCGCCGTCGGAGTTGGGGGAGGTGCCTGAGGGGTGGGAGGTGAGGAACCTTGGATATTGCCTGGCATTGCTGGAGACAGGACGTCGTCCACAAGGCGGAGTTTCAGGCATAATTGAAGGCATTCCAAGTGTCGGTGCCGAGAGCATAGAACGGGTCGGAATCTTTGACTTCAACAAGACAAAATATGTGCCGTCGGAGTTCTATAGGGAGATGAGGAGGGGTGTAGTTCAAGACGGTGATGTGCTGATATACAAGGACGGTGGCAAACCTGGTGAATTGGAGCCATCCGTAACGTACGTGTCGCAAGGATTCCCATTCAATGTATTTTGCATAAATGAGCATGTATTCAGAGCTAGAGCTAGACTGTTTTCTCAGCCACTCCTGTATTGCTATCTGACAACTCCATCTGTTTTCTGGCAAATGCGTGAACTGGCAACTGGAGTAGCCCAGCCTGGTCTAAATCGTCGAGCCTTTGAGTCAATTGCAATTACAATTCCGACTGATAGCAGTGTGTTGAGTGCTTGCCAAGAAAGGATAGGTCCCCTCCTTGAGGAGTGTAATGTCAACAGTCTCGAGTCCCAGGCCCTTGCCACGCAACGGGACGTGCTTTTGCCGAAGCTAATGACAGAGGTGTTAGGCACTTACGAGCGAACTTGACGTGACCTGCGAGGTTACGCAGTTAATGGAAGTAATAGAAATGACAATTTCAACTGACATGTGTCCTCTATGGGGCCGAGCAAACCCTGCGAACGCGATGTTCATTCAGAGGTCTCGCACGTTTCAAGTGGAACACTCTGCACGTGCAGCTGGTGGATACATGATTGATCAAGTACTGGTCAATTCAGACGTCAAGCAGATGACAGAAGTACAGAAGGCACGCCTAACAACTTGGCTCGTCGATCAAAGACTTAGAGGCGATCTCATACCAAGGATTACGAAAGACTTGGTCGCTTATGTCAACAGCAAGCCACCCTTGGCAGTCCATGAAAGGGCAGAAAGGCTGCTTCGATACATAGCCGAGTCAACCGAAACCCTTGGTGACTACATGATTCTGTCTCAGGACAACTGTGATGCGGCGCTGGCATGGTCAGAATCGGTTGAATGGCCGGAGGTTTACTTTCTAATAGGTTTTTTGAAGGATAGAGGATGGGTAGCGACAGGGACATTTGAAAGGAACATGTTTAAGGGCTGGGCTACAGTAGACGGGTACGGGCACATTGCAGAACAAGCGACAAACGTTGATTCTTCCCAAGCTTTCGTCGCAATGTGGATCGACCCAAGTATGGACGAAGCACTTGAGGAAGGCATCAGGCCCGCCATAGAGGCGGCAGGATACGACGCCGTAAGAATTGATCAGAAGGAGCACATCAACAAGATCGACGATGAGATCATAGCCGAGATTCGGCGCTCCAGATTTCTGGTGGCAGACTTCACGCAAGGGCCCGATGGTGCAAGAGGTGGAGTCTACTACGAGGCAGGATTTGCACGCGGGCTGGGAATACCTGTGTTCTATACTTGCCGTGAAGACTTGAAGCACAAGTTGCATTTTGACACCCGTCAATTCAACCATATTCTCTGGAATTCATATGGACGTTTACATAAGGCCCTTAAGGACCGAATCGTGTCTGTAGTTGGCGAAGGCCCTGGGATCCGCGGCAATCTGCGACTACCATCAGCCAAGCAGAGCTAGGCTCTGCCATACATAGTTGGCGTTCAAGCCTAGCTTTCAAGAGTATGAGCAACGTTGGTATGAAGAGCGCATTCATCAGTTTTGACTATGTCAACGACAATGATCTGTGTGGCAACCTAGTTGCGCAGGCTGGCAGATCAGATTCGCCTTTCAGCATCGCGGACTGGTCCGTTAAGGAACCGATTGACGAAGCCTGGAAGCGGAAGGTGGCGAGTAGGTTGCGTCTCACCAATTAGAGACAATGCGGTTTGAATATCACGGCAGGCCGCCCCGTGATACGCAACGGCGCTTGTGGAGAAGACGTGATGCACAATGGGAAACACGGCAATCTAAGAGCACACCTCTGGTGGTTCTCACCGAAGCGGACCCCGAGCAGTCGGCGCTCGACTAGCTGGCGGGGGTGTGACGCACGGGCGAGAGATCGCGCCGGATACGGCGTACGCTACCGAGCTTGAGGAGCAGGGAGAAGGCGGTGTAGTTCACCACCGAATGGAGGTACCGAATTGAGTGGTCCGTGCCCGACACTTGAAGTACTGCTTGAACTTGGGTTCGAGGACCGGCCGCCGGCAACACAGGTCCCTGCTTCCGTATCGTGGATGGTGCCGGGGCGGCTGCGATCTCCATCGGTAAGCGTTTGCTACCAGTTCGCACACTTCGATTTGGTCGCTTGCCCCGAGATGAAGACGTTCGGTCGAATCGTGGTCACGCTAAGTGGTGTTCGCTATTCCGCCCGTACACTTTCTATGATAGAAGGCGAGATCCCCGCCGACTTACGTAGCCCATTGGAAGCGGCAGCCTGGATCAGCTACGTTCTACAGTCTGATAAAGCAGAACTTGAGCCTCTGCCGGACTGGTTCGTAGAAGGAGAGCGGCATTGGGACCTCATACCGTTCTTGCGCGAGGCCGAGGAGAGGAGGCGGGCTTACGAGGCCAGCCCCAAGTGCTTTATCGATAGGGAATATGCTCGGCCGTTCCGGCGAAATCTAGTGCACGAGATATCCTGGCTCGCCGAAGAAACTGAAATGAAATTCAGTTTCGACGAGCGTGTTCTTAGCATCGAAGTCAGCGGGCGCGTCTACGAGGTCCTTGCATCCGGGGATAGCTGGCAATCGACCTACAAGGCTATTGTGTCTCCGGAGTCGAAGTTGCCAAGCCGCTTTATGTCTTCAAGAGTTGAAGTGAATGTGTTGGGAGGTTATGTGCGAATGGACGGGATTCGCCTGGGGCCTTGCGAGGCTGTCGATTGAGAAGCCTGCCCTGGAGCGGCGATATGCATTGTTGAATGGAGGGCAAATTGGTCAAGAAGAGCGCATTCATCAGCTTTGACTATGACCATGACAATGACCTGCGTGGCAACCTAATTGTACAAGCTGATAGTTCAGATTCGCCTCTCAGCATCACGGACTGGTCTGTCAAGGAACCGATTGACGAAGCCTGGAAGCGTAAGGTGCGAGACCTCATCGAAAGGGCAGATCTCACCATCGTCATCTGCGGGGAGCACACTCATCAAGCAATGGGCGTGGAGGCGGAGGTCACGATGGTGCAGCAGGCGGGAAAACCGTATTTCCTGCTCAAGGGGCGCAGAAAGAAGACGTGCTCGCGACCAAAGTCAGCGCCCAAGAGGAAGAAGATCCATACCTGGACATGGCCGACTTTGAAAGAGCTCATTGCGAATCCGGGGTAGGGTGTCTTGGCAGATCAAGGACCAGAAACTGTTCTACTCAAAGCTGAAGACGCCTACGGCGATACTTTCCATAGCGATCTGCTGGAGCAGTACAAGCTATACGTACAGTCAGCGGACAACGTCAGTGCGCGACGTGTCGCTTCGAACGGACACCTGCTTGCTCTCAATTCCGCCCTAGTCGCACTGTACGGCCTGCAGTCTGCCAGCTTTGGCCAGGGCTACTGGACGCTGCTGATCCCGGCTGTAGGGGTTGCAGTCTCTTGGCTCTGGTACTCCGTTATCAAATCGCACTCTGACCTGAACCGTGTGAAGTTCTGCGTGATCCACCAGTTGGAGCAGCATCTGCCAGCGGCGATGTACAGGTATGAGTGGCAGTTGGCGGAGAAGGGTCGAGGTAAGGTCTACCGAGCGGTAACGGGAATCGAACGCTGGCTACCGATGCTTTTCGCCGGACTACATGTGGTGTTGGCGGTCATGATAGTTCTCGCTATCGTCGGCGTGGTGGACTGGACGCGGTGACCACGCTAATCAATGCTGACATTGAGCGAACCGCAAAGCATCCCGGCAACTTGCCTTTCCAGGCGCAAGCCCATCGTCTTGTACAACCCAAGGTCATAGTCTAAGGTAGTCTATATCAAGACTTTGTAGGAGGCGGACTGTGGCAGTATCGAAAGCCGGTCGGGTGTGGACGGTGGCGGAGGCGAAGGCGAAACTGTCGGAGGTCCTGCGGCTGGCGGAAGAGGAAGGGCCGCAGCGCATCGGGACCCGGCGACCGTTCGTGGTGGTGCCTGAGAGCGTGTGGCAGGAACGGGAGGGGCCGCCTCGGATGCCGCTGGGGCAGTGGCTCGTTGAGAACATGCCGCGCGGCACGAATCTCGAAATTCCTGAACGCAGCCGTGAGTCCCACCGCGAGATCCCGTTCTCGGACTGGGATGAAGACGACTGGGGCGACGGGTGAACGGCTTCCTGCTGGACACTAACGTCTTGTCGGAGATGACCAGACCAAGGCCCAACCCTCAGGTGGTTGAGTTTCTTGCCACGCCGGCTGATTTGTGGCTGGCGTCCCTGGTGGTGCACGAGTTGGAGTTTGGGCTGCGGCTCATGCCACCGGGAAGTCGCCGTGAACGGCTTCAATCGGACCTCTTGAGCTTGCTGGAGGGTTACGAAGACCGCATTCTGCCTGTGGATCGGGCCAGCGCGGAATGGGCCGCCCGGTTCAGGGCGGACGCAGTCCGTTCGGGCCGGCCGCCTGATCTAACGGACATTCTTATCGCTGGAACTGCCAAGGCCAACGACTTGGCCGTGGCCACGCGCAACGTCGCCGACTTCGAGGGGCTGGACGTCGAAGTCGTCAACCCGTGGGATGAGCGGTGACCACGCTCATAGAGGCTGACGTCGAGCAGGCGGCGCTCGAGTGGCTGGGTGAGGTTGGGTGGGGCCTTGCGCACGGGCCGGAGATCGGTCCGGGCGCAGCCGCCGCCGAGCGCAGCGACTATGGCGAGGTGGTGCTGGAGGGCAGGCTTCGTGAGGCGCTCGCGGCGCTGAACTCAGGCGTGCCAGGCGATGCCCTCGACGACGCGCATCGCAAGCTGACGCGGCCCGAGGGTCCGACGCTGCAGGCCCGCAACCGCGCCTTTCACCAGATGCTCGTGAACGGCGTGGAGGTCGAGTACCGGGAAGGAGAAGGCCGCGTGAGGGGAGACGTGGTCAGGGTACTGGACTTTGAGGGGCCGGACCGCAATGACTGGCTGGCAGTTAACCAATTCACGGTGTCGGAGAACAGTGGCACTCGCAGGCCGGACATCGTGCTGTTCGTCAACGGGCTGCCGCTAGGGATCATCGAGCTCAAGAATCCTGCCGACGAGGACGCGACGGTCTGGACAGCGTGGCAGCAGCTTCAGACGTACAAGTCGGAGCTTGGGACGCTGTTCTCGATGAACGAGGCGCTGGTGGTGTCGGACGGCAACGAGGCTCGTATCGGGACGCTGACGTCGGGCAGAGAGTGGTTCAAGCCGTGGCGCACGGTGAGCGGGGAGACGCTGGCGGACCGGCACATGACCGAACTCCAGGTAATGCTGGAGGGCGTGTTCCAGCCGCGCCGGTTCCTCGCGCTGTTGCGCGACTTCGTCGTGTTCGACGACGAAGGCAGCGGCGCGCTGGTCAAGAAGATGGCGGGCTATCACCAGTTCCACGCCGTGCGAGTGGCGGTGGAGGAGACGCTGCGGGCCGCGAAGATTGGCCGTCGTGACATCGCGGATCAGGGAGAGGGACACTACGAGGCGGGAAGGAAGCCTGGCGGGGAGCCTGGGGACCGGCGCATCGGCGTGGTGTGGCACACGCAGGGGTCGGGCAAGAGCCTGACGATGGCGTTCTACACAGGGACGATCATCCGGGAGCCGGCGATGGAGAACCCGACGGTAGTGGTGCTCACGGACCGCAACGACCTGGACGACCAGCTATTCGGCACGTTCTCGCGTTGCGAGGACCTGCTACGCCAGCCGCCGGCACAGGCGGAGGATCGGGCGGACCTGCGGAGCAAGCTGTCTGTAAACGCGGGCGGCGTGGTGTTCACGACGATCCAGAAGTTCTTCCCTGAGGAGAGAGGCCCTTCGTCAAACTCAGGACAGGCTCTGTCGGAGAGGCGAAACATCGTGGTGATCGCCGACGAAGCGCACCGCAGCCAGTACGACTTTGTCGATGGGTACGCGCGGCATATGCGGGACGCGCTGCCCAACGCGTCGTTCGTGGGGTTCACGGGTACGCCGATCGAGCTACAGGACGCCAACACACGGGCGGTGTTCGGCGACTACATCAGCATCTACGACATACAGCGGTCGGTCGAAGACGGGGCGACGGTGCCCATCTACTACGAGAGCCGGCTCGCCAGGCTGACGCTGGACGAGGACGAGCGGCCGAAGATCGACCCGGAGTTCGAAGTGGCGACCGAGGGCGAGGAGGTGGAGCGCACGGAGCGGCTCAAGACGCGGTGGGCGCAGCTCGAGGCGGTCGTGGGGGCAGAGAAGCGGGTGAAGCAGATCGCGGGGGACATCGTAAGTCACTTCGAGCAGCGGCGGGAGGCGCTGGACGGCAAGGCGATGGTTGTTTGCATGAGCCGCCGCATCTGCGTCCATCTGTACGGCGAGCTGGCGCGGCTGCGACCAGGCTGGCATGACGACGATGACGGCGCGGGAGCGATGAAGGTGGTGATGACCGGATCGGCGTCGGACCCGTTGGAATGGCAACCACACATCCGCAACAAGGCGCGGAGGGAAGCGCTGGCGCAACGGTTCCGTGACCCAGACGACCCGCTGCAGGTGGTGCTGGTACGGGACATGTGGCTGACGGGGTTCGACGCACCGAGCCTGCACACGATGTACGTGGACAAGCCGATGCGCGGGCACGGGCTGATGCAGGCGATCGCGCGGGGTGAATCGCGTGTTCAAGGATAAGCCGGGCGGGCTAGTCGTGGACTACCTGGGGCTGGCCCAGGACCTGAAGCGGGCGCTCGCCATCTATACGGAAAGCGGCGGCAAGGGGCAGACGGCGCTGGACCAGGACGAGGCGGTGGCGGTGATGCAGGAGAAGCACGAGGTTTGCTGCGCGCTGTTCCACGGCTTTGACTGGGCGAAATGGACCGATGGCACGCCGCAGGAACGACTGAGCCTGCTGCCGGCGGCCCAAGAGCACGTGCTGGGGCAGGAGGACGGCAAGGAGCGGTGCCTCAACGCGGTGCGCGAGTTGTCACAGGCGTTTGCGCTGGCGGTGCCGCACGAAGACGCGCTGCGAATCCGCGACGACGTGGGCTTCTTCCAGGCGGTGCGGTCGGCGCTGTCCAAGCGAGCGGACAGCGAGGCGCGGCCGGAGGAGGAGTTGGACCTGGCCGTGCGGCAGATCATATCGCGTGCGGTAGCGTCCGAGGGCGTGATTGATATCTTCGCCGCCGCAGGGCTGGACAAGCCGGACATCTCGGTGCTGTCCGACGAGTTCCTAGCGGAGGTGCAGGGGATGCCGCACCGGAACCTGGCGGTGGAGTTACTGCAGAAACTGCTGAAAGGCGAGGTGTCGACCCGACGGCGCAAGAACGTGGTGCAGGCGCGGTCATTCGCCGATATGCTGGAGCGGACGCTTCGCCGCTACCAGAACCGGGCGATTGAGGCGGCGCAGGTGATCGAGGAGCTGATCGATCTGGCGCGCGAGATGCGAGAGGCGAACGCCCGGGGAGAACGGCTGGGGCTGTCCGACGATGAGCTTGCGTTCTACGACGCACTTGAGACGAACGATAGCGCGGTGCAGGTGCTGGGCGACGAGACGCTGCGCACGATCGCGCGTGAGCTGGTGAACACGGTGCGCGGGAACGTCACGATCGACTGGACGCTGCGCGAGAACGTGCGAGCGAACTTGCGTCGCCTGGTCAGGCGCATTCTGCGAAAGCACGGTTACCCGCCCGACAAGCAGGAGAGTGCGACACGCACGGTACTGGAGCAAGCGGAAGTATTGTCCGAAGGATGGGCGGTGTCTTGAAGAGTCGCAAGGGCATCATCAGGAGGACAGCCAGAGATGGGACAGGGCTTACTTAGTCGCCGATATATGATTGTGGCCGGAGACTCAATTGTCGTTACTGTCGTGGCGATTGCGCTTCTGGCAATGTTTTGGGAGTGGTTGAGTAACGGAGAATCTGGCAGCACGACAATACGGAACCTCCCCTAATCCTAGCAGGTCTGGTCGCATTGCCGCTCGCAATGTGGCGCAGCATTGTGGCAGATAGACAGGCAACGACGGCGCAACTCAGTCTGCTCAATGAGCGTTATCAAAGGGCTGCAGAGATGCTTGGCAACGAAGTCCTCTCAGTCAGGTTAGCCGGAGTTTTCGCCTTGCAACGTCTCGCTACAGAGCATCCAGATCAATATCATGTCCAAGTCATGGGCTTATTCTGCGCTTTCGTTCGGCTTCCTACCAGGGACCAAAACATTGAATCGGGCAATTCGCGAAATTGGCCTAGGTCCGTATTGGGAATTCGACAGGACGTTGAGTCTGCCCTGAACGCCATTGGATCTCGAGACGAGACGCGAAGATTCCTTGAGCGAAGGGCGGATGTAAGATTGGATTTTCGTGGGGCCAACCTTAGTGAAGCGCAGATCATGAATGCGGATCTGTCAAGAGCCATGTTTCATCACTCGAATCTGCCCAACGCCTACTTCGCGAATACGGATCTAACCGATGCGAACTTTTCTGGCGCGGACTTGTCAAAGGCCCAATTCCACGAAGTAGATTTCAAGGGTGTGCACATCAGGTCCGCTAATCTGTCGGGCGCAATGCTCCAAGACGCCGAGATGGTCAGGCTGAGTCTGCACAACGTGAATTTGTCGGGTGCCAATCTCGGGCGAGCTAATCTATCCCAGTCGATATTTCAGGATTCCAAATTAGCCGGTGTGTGGCTTGATGGCGCGGATCTGGCCGGTGCGACCTTCCTTAGGGCAGACTTGTCTTAAGCGCGGCTCGATAGGGCAGACTGCGCCGGCGCGAAGTTTCTTGAGGCGGACCTGACAGATGCGAACATGTCCGAGGCAGGCCTCTCAGGTGTCCAATTCTCTAATGGCGGCCTGCAGCCTGCGATGGGGTTGATCCAATCCCAAATTGATCAGGCTCGTGCAGACGAGAACAATCCGCCCAATCTGGTTGACGTTCTTGACGCTCAAACCGGAAAGCAATTGGTCTGCCGAGAACAGGCAACCAATGACGATGCGTAGGTCAGTTCGTCCCAAGTAGGACCTATTGGAAATGAGATCACTCAGTGCCACGAGAGACCCCGTCGCTTTGTATCATGGGCAGCACATACATCTGCTCAGTCCGACATTAACATCCATTTTGGACAAACAATTAGCAGCACAACTACTCTACTTTGTCACAAATCTAACGGAGTGTCATAAGCTAGCAGAATCAATCGCTATTCCTCATTCTTGAACGCCCACCAAGAGGCTCGCAGATCGGAATGCCTTGGCCCACCACTCTTGACAAAATCAAGAACTTTGGCAGACCACGGTCCTCCTCCATGATCCGGTCGATTACACGCCGTTAGGGGTCCAGCTTGGGCCGACAGGGCGGCGACCTCCGACGATACACGTGAGGCACTGAGTACTTCCGCACCTTCCTAACGGTCTCGCGGTGCAGCCCGAACACGCGGGCAGCCTCCCGCGTGCTCATCCCATCGACCATGCAGGCCCGGCGCACTCGAACGTACAGCTTCACCTTGTACATCCTCTACACCTTCCAACATGTTGTCCCCAACTCTATGGAAGGCGGCGGGCGGTACGGTTTTACAGCGCCACATCTGTTATTGCTCAGCGATTAAGTCCTCGCTAACGGTCAAGCGTCAATGTCCGCATGAAGGAGCATGTGACATTGACGCAGAAAGAGCAGGCTAGGATTCAGGTTCTCAACAGTTTGATGGCGGACCATATGACCACGGAGCAGGCAGCGACTTTGATGGGAGTGAGCGCGCGCCACACCAGGCGTATTCTGGCGGCTTACAGAAGGGACGGCGCAGCCGCACTCGCTCACGGCAATCGAGGTCGCAGACCGGCCAACGCTACACCGGACCCGTTGGCGACCGACGTGGTGCTTCTGGCATGCACACGATACGCGGGAGTCAACCACACGCATTTGAGCGAACTGCTGAGGGAGCGAGAGGGCATAGACATCGGACGTAACACATTGCGCAAGATACTGACCGACGCCGGTGTGAGCAGCCCCCGCCGTCGAAGGCCGCCGAAGCATCGTGTTCGACGGCAGCGGATGGCCCGCGAGGGGATGCTGATACAGATCGACGGCAGCTACCACAGATGGCTGGGAGAAGATGGCCCCCAGTTCACGTTGCTGCTGGCGGTCGACGACGCTACCGGCTGTGTCGTCAACGCCCTGTTCTGCGAGTTGGAGAACACCCGCAGCTACTTACTGCTGATGCGGATTCTGATACGGAGCTACGGCATACCTCTCGCACTCTATTCAGACCGCCATGGCGTCTTCAAGCACACGCCGCCGTCGGAGACCGCCGCCGCTCCCACCCAGTTCTCGCGCGCGATGGGTGAGCTTGGCGTACAGCTGATATTCGCACGGTCACCGCAAGCCAAGGGCCGCGTGGAACGCACCGCGGGCACGCTCCAGGACAGACTGGTCACGGAGCTGAGACTCGCACGTGCAACCACCATCGATGATGCTAACCGCCTGCTTGATGACTTCCTTCCCCGCTTCAATGAACGTTTTCGTGTGCCGTCGCAACACGCAGACACCGCGTATCGGGTCCCTGACCCGGAGCTGTGCCTGGACGCAGTCCTATGCCTGAAGTACAGACGCAGAGTTGGCCGGGACAACACGGTGATGTACCGCTGGCGCACCATGCAGTTGCTTCCCGACAGGGCTCGCCCGAGCTATGCCGGATCTGTGGTGGATGTACTCGAAGCGCTGGACGGACGACTGTCAGTGCAACACGAAGGGCGTATCGTCGCCTCCCAGCAAGCGCCTCCACGTCCAAGTATCCTGCGCAGCTTCGGCACGCGGACTGTACACACGACTGTTCCCAACCGCTACACCAACGGTGTCATCAGGATGTCGGAGGACGAAGTGGAGTCAATGGGCACAATGCTCGAAGCGGACAGACTCCGCGACGATGCCGACCGCAACGGCGCTGCAAGAGTTCGCAAGACTGCGACTCCGCGACCCAGAAAGCCCACCCCACTTCAGACTGCGAGATGGAAGGCCGTGCAGAAGGCGAAGCGCAAGGGGCTGTCCATCCGTGGGATCGCCCGGGAACTGAGCATTCACAGAGACACCGTGAGGAAGTACATGAATGCCGAAACCCCACCCATGGCGCGCCCGCGCAACGTCGGAAGTACCGTAATCAGCTAGCATGGCAATCTACTCGGAGGACATTTTCTCTTGACACTTAGGCGGACATAATCGCCGAGCGTCGACACGACGGGCGGCCCAGACTGGAGGTACAGCGCCCGATGGCTGAGCGACCAGCCCTTGGAGAACTGGGGCGGCATCCTGTATTTCAGCAGTGAAAGGTCTGTCGGCCTCGGAGGGGGAACCGTTACCGAGGGTGGGGTTACCGGGATAAAGCTGGAGACCAACGGGTTAAAGGGCCAGATACCTTCCGAGTTGGGCCACTTCAGGTTCCTGTCCCAGCTTTGGCTTGGCGGAAACCAGTTGAGCGGGGAGATACCTTCCGAGTTGGGCAACCTCGACTCCTTGACCCATCTTCACTTGGGTGGGAACCAGTTGAGCGGCGAGATATCGTCTGAGCTGGGCAAACCCCGCTCCCTGTCGTACCTCTACCTGGGGGGGAACCAGTTGACTGGAGAAATCCCTTCCGAACTGGAGATCCTCAAGGGCCTCATCGCGTTGGACCTCAGCAACAACCTCTTGACCGGGACGATCCCCGAGGGGCTGGGTAGAGTCCGGCGTTTTTCATATCTTGACCTAAGCGGAAATCAGCTGACCGGAGAGATTCCCTCTCGGCTCGAAATGCTGCACAGATTGGACCTCAGCGACAACGATCTGACCGGGAAGATTCCGTCCAGATTCGGAGGTATGCGAGAGTTGTACCTTGGTGGGAACCGGTTGTCCGGGTGCATCCCTAGCGGGTTGCGCTCAACCCAGGAGAACGACTTTTTGAACCTTGGCCTGGACTTCTGCGGGGAGGGGCCTCTCCTTCCTCCCGGAAGCCCGGTGGCTGCGTTGGTCGCCCTCTACAATGCCACTGGCGGGGAAGACTGGCGGGACAACACGGACTGGATGAACGCCACCAAGGGATTCCGCGGTTGGTACGGCGTCGGCGGTTCCCCCACAAGTCGCCAGGGTCCGGGCCGCCAAGGCTGGGTCCAAATACTGCACCTCAACGCAAACAACTTGAGCGGCGAATTACCTCCAGAGTTGATCAATTTCAAAGACCTGCTGTTCCTGCGTCTCGCTGGGAATGATCTGAGCGGGCTGATACCTTCCGGATTGGACAGCATCAAGCAACTAATTGAGCTGGACCTCGGAGGCAACCGCTTTACGGGGGAGATACCTCCTGAACTTGGCAACCTTGCCCGGCTGACGGAGTTGCGCCTTCGTGGGAACCGTCTGAGCGGGGAGATACCGCCTGAGTTGGGCAACCTCGCCAGTCTGACGGAGTTGCGTCTCGAAGGGAACCAACTGACTGGAGGGGTACCGCCTGAGTTGGGTAACCTCCGGCTGCAAGTGCTCCGCCTCGCAGGGAACCATCTGACCGGGTGTATCCCAGACCGTTTGAGCTTGATCCCGGACAATGATCTATGGGAGCTTGGTCTACCCCTTTGCGGCGGACAGGCGACCCTTGAGCCTCCTCCCTCTTACTATGACAGGACCGCATTGGTCGCTTTCTATAACGCCACGGGCGGTGAAAATTGGCAGGATAACGCCAACTGGCTGACCTCAGAGCCGTTGAAGAGATGGCACGGTGTCACCATCGACCGCCGGTCAGGCAGAGTCGAAAGGCTGGACCTTGGAGAGAATCAGTTGACGGGAGAGATTCCGCCCGAGTTGGGCGACCTCGAACACCTCCAGACTCTGCGTCTCAATAAGAACGACCTAAGTGGAGAAATACCGGCGGAGTTGGGTGGCCTCGGATCGCTGCAGGGCCTCAACCTTAACGAAAACAGGCTGAGCGGGAAGATCCCGGCCGAATTGGGCAAACTCCTAGAACTGGAATACCTGATCCTCTCGGGCAATAACCTCAGCGGCGAGATCCCATCCGAATTGGGCGACCTTGGATCATTGTACTGGCTGATGCTTCAGGACAACGACTTAAGCGGCGAGATACCTGCCGAATTGAGCAAGCTCTCTTCACTGCTGAACCTGCGCCTCCAAGGGAACGCCTTGAGTGGCGAGATTCCGTCTGAGTTGAGCCATCTCCGTGACCTGGAGTACCTGTTCCTTCAGGACAACGACTTAAGCGGCGAGATACCTGCCGAGTTGGGCAATCTCTCTAACCTGGAGGACTTGTTCCTCCAAGACAACAACTTAGGCGGTGAAATTCCTGCCGAGTTGGACAATCTGTTTACGCTAAGCGCCCTGCACCTCGGCGGAAACCAGCTTACCGGGTGTATACCGGGTAGTCTGCGCTCAGTCTCGGAGAACGACTTCTCAACCCTTGGTCTATCCTTTTGCGCTGGTGATTTCCTCTCCCCTGAAGAGACCAACCCGGCCCTGCTGGCCCTTTACAACGCCACCGGCGGCGATAACTGGAACAACAACAACGGATGGCTTACCAAACGACCGTTGCATCAGTGGCACGGCGTCAGAGTCCGAGTCAGCCAGCTCCCCGACGGCGAAGAGGTTCTTGTCGTTGATGCGCTTGTACTCAGGTGGAACAACTTGGTCGGCACAATACCTCCGGAGTTGGGCTCCCTAGATGGCCTGACCAGGCTGAACCTTAGCGAGAACAACTTGGCCGGAGAGATTCCGTCAGAGCTGGGGGACCTCGTTGACCTGAAAGACCTTCTCTTGCATGACAATAACTTAAGCGGCGGGATTCCGCCCGAGTTGGGCAAGCTCCGTAACTTGGAACGCCTGGTACTCGGCGGCAACATGTTCACCGGGTGCATCCCCGGAGATTTGGGGTCCGTGCCTCAAAACGACCTATCCAAACTTGGTCTACCTTTCTGCGAGCCGTAGTCGGGGCGCAGGCTCGGCTGTAAACGGTGTCGACGCTCAGCGATTATGTCCGCCTAAGTGCCAAGGGAAAATGTCCTCTGAGTAGATTGCCATGCTAGCTGATTACGGTACTTCCGACGTTGCGCGAGCGCGCCATGGGTGGGGTTTCGGCATTCATGTACTTCCTTGCAGTGTCCCGGTGGATGCCCACTTCCCGGGCGATCCCACGGATGGACAGGCCCTTGCGTTTCGCCTTCTGCACCGCCTTCCATCTCGCCGTCTGTAGTGGGGTGGGCTTTCTGGGTCGCGGAGTCACAGTCCTGCGAACTCTTGCGGCGCCGTTGCGGTCGGCATCGTCGCGGAGTCTGTCCGCTTCGAGCATTGTGCCCATTGACTCCACTTCGTCCTCCGGCCTCCTGATGACACCGTTGGTGTAGCGGCTGGGACCGGTCGTGTGTACGGTCCGCGTGCCGAAGCTGCGCAGGATACCTGGTCGCGGAGGCGCTTCCTGGGAGGCGACGATACGCCCTTCGTGTTGCACTGACAGCCGGCCGTCCAGTGCTTCGAGCACTTCCACCGCCGACCCGGCAAAGCTCGGTCGAGCCTGATCGGGAAGCAACTGCAGGGTGCGCCAGCGGTACTTCACAGTGTTGTCCCGGCCAACCCGGCGCCTGTACTTCAGGCATAGGACTGTGTCCAGGCACGTCCCCGGATCCAGGACCCGATACGCGGTGTCTGCGTGTTGCGACGGCACACCAAAACGTTCATTGAAGCGGGGAAGGAAGTCGTTGAGCACGCGGTTGGCGTCATCGATGGTGGTCGAGCCTGCGAGCCTCAGCTCCGTGACCAACCTGTCCTGAAGTGTGCCCGCGGCGCGTTCCACTCGGCCTTTGGCTTGCGGCGACCGTGCGAATATCAGCTGTACGCCGATCTCACCCATCGCGCGAGAGAACTGGGTGGGGGCGGAGGCGGTCTCTGACGGCGGCGTGTGCTTGAAGACGCCATGGCGGTCTGAATAGAGTGCGAGAGGTATGCCGTAGCTCCGTATCAGAATCCGCATCAGCAGTAAGTAGCTGCGGGTGTTCTCCAACTCGCAGAACAGGGCGTTGACGACACAGCCGGTAGCGTCGTCGACCGCCAGCAGCAACGTGAACTGGGGGCCATCTTCTCCCAGCCATCTGTGGTAGCTGCCGTCGATCTGTATCAGCATCCCCTCGCGGGCCATCCGCTGCCGTCGAACACGATGCTTCGGCGGCCTTCGACGGCGGGGGCTGCTCACACCGGCGTCGGTCAGTATCTTGCGCAATGTGTTACGTCCGATGTCTATGCCCTCTCGCTCCCTCAGCAGTTCGCTCAAATGCGTGTGGTTGACTCCCGCGTATCGGGTCCGCGCCAGGACCACCACGTCGGTCGCCAACGGGTCCGGTGTAGCGTTGGCCGGTCTGCGACCTCGATTGCCGTGAGCGAGTGCGGCTGCGCCGTCCCTTCTGTAAGCCGCCAGAATACGCCTGGTGTGGCGCGCGCTCACTCCCATCAACGTGGCTGCCTGCTCCGTGGTCATATGGTCCGCCACCAAACTGTTGAGAACCTGAAGCCTCGTCTGCTCTTTCTGTGTCAATGTCACATGCTCCTTCATGCGGACATTTTCGCTTGACAGTTAGCGAGGACTTAATCGCTGAGCAACAACAGTAAACGGCGGAGTAATAATGGACCGTGCAGGCGTGTGATGGCGTAGAGATGTGGCGCTTCAAAACCGTACTGTCCGCCGCCTTCCATAGAGTTGGGGACAACATGTTGGAAGGTGTAGAGGATGTACAAGGTGAAGCTGTACGTTCGAGTGCGCCGGGCCTGCATGGTCGATGGGATGAGCACGCGGGAGGCTGCCCGCGTGTTCGGACTGCACCGGGACACGGTACGCAAGATGCTGAAGTACTCGGCGCCTCCCGGGTACCGTCGGCAGTCGCCGCCGCGCCGTCCGAAGCTGGACCCGTACCGTGGTGTGATCGACCGGATCATGGAGGATGACCGCAGTCTTCCGAGCAAGCAGCGACACACGGCGAAGCGGATTTACGAGCGCCTCAGAGCGGAGCACGAGTTTCCCGGCAAGTACACGATAGTCAAGGACTACGTGCGTGAGCGGCGTCTCAGGACACGGGAGATGTACGTTCCGCTGTCGCATGCTCCCGGTAACGCGCAGTGCGACTTCGGACAGGCGAAGGCCGTGATCGGAGTAGTGGAGCGGACCGTCCACTACTTCGTTTTGGACCTTCCCCACAGCGACGGGTGCTTCATCAATGCGTACCCCGCGGAGACTACGGAGGCGTTCTGCGACGGTCACGTCTCGGCGTTCTCCTTCCTCGGGGGTGTTCCGCAGAGCATCGTGTACGACAACACGAAGCTGGCCGTGGCCAGGATCATGGGAGACGGTCGAAGGAAGCGTACCCGCGTGTTCTCGGAGCTCGTGTCGCACTATCTGTTCGAGGACAGGTTCGGCCGTCCGGGCAAGGGCAACGACAAGGGTAAGGTGGAGGGTCTGGTGGGTTATGTGCGCCGCAACTTCCTGGTGCCGGCGCCGTCGTATCCGAGCTTCGATGCGCTCAACAGCTATCTTGAGGAGCGGTGCCTGGAGCGACTGGGGAGACGGCTGCGTGGGCACGACGAGACGATAGGGCAGCGGATGGAGCGAGACCTGGACGCGCTGCTGCCTCTACCCGCCACACACTACGACGCCAGCGAAAGGCACGTGAGCCGCGTCAGCTCGCTGTCCCTGGTGCGGTACAGGACCAACGACTACCCGGTGCCCGTGGCCTACGGACACAGGGAGGTGTTGGTGAGAGGCTATGTGGAGCACGGTGGTGATCAGCTGCGGGTCTGAGGTGATAGCCAGGCATGCCCGCTCATACGAACGCGACGACTTCGTGTTCGACCCCGTGCACTACCTGCCGCTGCTGGAGCGTAAGGTGGGAACCCTTGACCAGGCAGCGCCGCTGGCCGGGTGGGAGTTGCCCGAGGAGTACGGTGTGCTTCGCCGGCTGCTTGAGTCGCGGATGGGCGGGCGCGGCAAGCGGGAGTACGTGCAGGTGTTGCGGCTGATGGAGAACTTCCGCAAGGAGGAGGTGCATGAGGGTGTGCGCGACGCCCTCAGGCTCGGGGCCATAAGCTTCGACGCCATAAAGCTCCTGGTGCTGTGCAGGATCGAGGGACGTCCCCGGAGACTCGACCTGGAGCTGTACCCCCACCTGCCCAGGGTGAACGTGACGAAGACAGCAGCCAGCGACTACATGGCGCTGATACCGGCGGGTTGGCGATGAGTGAGAAGGCCACGGTGCTGTTGGAGCACCACCTCAGGGAGCTGAGGCTTCCCACCTTCCTGAGAGAGTATGGCAAGGTTGCCGGCGTCTGCGCCGCAGAGGGCGTCGACCATCCAGGCTACCTGCTGAGGCTGGCCGAGCTCGAGCTCATAGACCGACATCACCGCATGGTGGACCGTCGGATCAGGGCCGCGCGCTTCCCCGCGGTCAAGAGCCTCGACACCTTCGACTTCCTCGCCATGCCGTCTGTGAACAAGCATCTGGTCATGCAGCTTGCCCGCTGCGAGTATGTCGACCGGCGCGAGAACGTGATCGCCGTCGGCAACAGCGGGACCGGCAAGACCCATGTCGCGCTCGGCCTGGGACTGGCCGCCTGCCAGAGCGGGCTGTCGGTCGGCTTCACCACCGCCGCCTCCCTGGTACATGAGCTGATCGAGGCCGGGGACGAGCGGAGGCTGCTCAACCTCCAGAAGAAGATGGCCCGGCTCAAGCTGCTCATCGTCGACGAGTTGGGCTTCGTACCGCTGTCCAGGACGGGAGCGGAGCTGCTCTTCGAAGTCTTCAGCCAGCGCTACGAGCGAGGGTCTATCCTGGTTACCACCAACCTGCCCTTCGACGAGTGGACGGATGTCCTTGGCTCGGAGAGGCTGACCGGCGCCCTGCTGGACCGGCTCACACATCGCGTTCACATCCTGGAGATGAACGGAGAGAGCTACCGCCTCAGGCAGAGCAGGCAGGCAACCGCACTGCGCTCTGCCGGCAGCCCCCCTGACGCATAGACCGCTCCCCGCTCGATCCCGCTAAGACCCTCCGCTGACGCCCACCGCAGCGTGACACTCATGCTGAACACTGACCGCCCAGTTGTACGCCTTTGCTCCGCCCTTGTATCTTGGTAACGGTTCCCAATAGTGACTTCACAGACGTGGAGTGTGGTGCGGAAGACCGATCCGCCCCTGGTCGTCAAAGACCGTTGTCAAGCAAGGGTCGCCGCACCATCCCCAAGCAGAGCCCGAACGGTTGCCCGGGCCGATTGAGCCCGCATCTCGCAAGGAAGGGCCAATGCTCTACACAGGGGGTATGAATGGAACCCGAAACAGTGTACGTAGGCATCGATGTGTCCAAGACATGTATGGACGTCGCGGTTCGCCCCACTGGCCAGATGTGGACCATCTCAAATGACGAGTCTGGAATCCGGGAACCGGTCTCACGGCTCAAGGCTCTGGACCCTGCCATGGTGGTGCTGGAGTCCACGGGTGGCCTGGAACTGCCATCGGTTGCAGCCCTGGCGGCTGCGGCGCTGCCGGTAGCCATCGTCAACCCCAGGCAGGTTCAAGACTTCGCCAGGGCTACCGGGACACTGGCCAAGACCGACGCGCTGGACGCGGTCGCGCTGGCCCACTTCGCCGGCGCGGTTCGTCCAGTGGTGCGCCCTCTCAAGGACGCCGAGACCCAGGTCCTGAGTTCTCCGGTTGCCCGCTGACACCCGGCCAGCCTGAGGAGCTCGCCGACCAATGCCTTCGACCGTTCACGGGGGGTACCTATGACGACGGGTTTCCGCAGTTCGACGGGTATCCTAGCAAACACCTCGTCGCCCTGTTCCGGCTTCAACGGGTCGTTTATAGACCACGGCGCGTCTTTGCCTACGAGCTTCCGGCCTCGTTTGTCGACCGATCCGGGCTTCGCTGGTGTGTATACAGGCCTCACGTTGACTCCTATCCGGCTCGGCTTTTGTCGGCCCACGTCTCCCGTGTGAGAGAAACAACAGGGGGTGTGGGGGCCGCTGTCCCCACACGACTCGCGTTTGGCAGTCAGCGTTGCAGGCTCTGCGCGGCGATGGGTATCCATTGCCTGCGGGTTGCACACGGATTCGAGGGACGCCGAGCCCTCCACTGCGGGGAGGGGGTGAGTCGAGAACGCCGGGGTGATGCGTCGGCAGTTCGGGCCGAGGACATGCCGTTCGGGGGAGGCGCGGCGACGGCCCCGGCTCTGGGTTTCTCCCGTGGCCTCGTTTGCCCGTCAGGGCTCACGAGGCGCGCGGAGGCGAACGAAACGGGGTCGAGGCGGAAACTTTTCTTCTGGTGTTGGCCCTCCGCCCCTCCCAGACTGGCTCCTTGGGGCGCTCTGTGGCTCAGGCAGCAAAAGCGAAGGGCCTCCCGCAGGGGAGGCCCAGCCGTCCGCCCGAGGCCGTCGGCTTAGCCCACGCCCGCCTCGACAACCTTCAACGTCATCGTCGCCAGCGCCTCGCGCGTCTGTGCAAGCTCGCTGCCCTCATCAACGCCGCCCGCCTCTAGGTCGGCTACCTTGGTAGCGAGGCTGGCGACGGCCTGCCTGAGCCGCGAGTTCTCGCGCTCCAACTCCCGGAGCTGCTGCGCGGGGTCCTGCCCGACCTCGGACTGCCGCCAGCGCCTGACCGTGTCCGCCCTCAGCCCTATGCTCTCGGCTGCTGCCGTCCAGCTAGCCCCGTCGTCGACAAGCGCCTACATCTGCCCAAGGAGGCGCTCCTTCTGCTCGGCGCTGAACCGGCCTCGAGGGAGGTCGGGCTGCGGGGCCTTCCCCGGCGTGTCCTTCTTCGCTGCCGCCCGACCCCGCCTGCCGTTCCCCGTCGTGGTTTTCTTCGCCTGCCCTGTCGCCTCTGTGGTCATCCTGTCGTCCTCCTGCGCCGGGTCCTGCCCGGCAGTGGTGTTGCGGGAAAGGCTAGACGACGCTGGACGGGCTGAGAAATACCACGGAGGCCGAAAGCCAGGGGTATTGCTTACACGGGCGCTGACACAGGGATACCCTTGGCCGGGTCGGGCGCGGCCGCTTAAGAGTCTCGTTGAGGCGGAGGGGGGGGGTAGTTCTAGCTAAGACCGTAAGCGCTTGTCCGCTTAAGCGAGTAAGGATACGCCTCGCTTCATAAACTGCGAAGAACCATGCGACGGACGCCAGCGAGATTGGTCTGGAAGTCATTGCCTGAATTGATGAGAGTAAATCCTAGTATCGCAACCGCATCCGGCAAGTCTCCGCCTGGCACCTCGTCGAGGAATGCATGGGCCGCCGAATCCTGAGCCTTCGTCAACTCAACCTCACCCGGAGCAAGTTCTGCCCACTCATTGAGTATCAATCGACGGTATAAGGCACTCTGCCGCCCTTTCTCAATTGCCTCTTCCGGCAGTATGGCTCTATTTTCCACTGCCCTACCGCCACCTAACGCCGACTTTGAACCCGGCAGCTATCAAAGCCTCTACCGGATTGGGCTCATCACTCGCCTTCTTGACGGCATCAATCAACCGTTCAGACGCCTTCTTTTGCGCGTCTTCCGCAGACTTTGCGTCCACCGGACCCTGCTTATCGAACTGAACGTAGTATCCCAATTCCAAACCCCCTAGAAGATGGTCTGAATGCAGTATACCACAAGCTGTAGGGCCAGACTAATGTTCTACGCATCATCTGGTAGGCATGCGGCTGACGACATCGCTGAAGCGGAGCGCAGCAAGGGCCAAGGTCCTGCGCTCCGCTCCCCCCGGACTCGAACGACTAGGCGGACGATGAGAAGGACCCTTCGACGAGCCAAGGCTGGGTCCCGGCAGGGTCAACGACCGTTTCGACCGGCTCGGTGGCGCGAGCGGCCCCTGGCGGTGGTCCGGGGCGTGGGGTGTGGTGCCCAGCGGCGCTCGCGGACTCCGGAACGGCTCCACGGCGATCCAGCACCACCCCCCTGCCTGTCAAGGCAGACCACCGGCTAGAGAGAGCCACCGCTCGTGAGCTCTGTTGCGGCCTCTACTGCCATCTTAGATGCGAGTTCGATGCCAGCACGCGCACCAAACCTGAACATAGCCACTTTCACTTTTTCCCAAGCGGGCTTCTCCCTCGTTTCGTCAAGAAAGCACTGCCCGCGATACGTAACACGCTTTGGCGCACTCATGACAGGTTGCCCATCTGTCCCCAAGTAGTCCGCAACAAGGCCCGCGTCTAGAGCCATCAGGTAGTAATATTGCAGGGCATCACTAGAGATAGATAATCCGCCACGCTCCGTGAAGTCGGCAAGCTTAGGCCCCATTGGCAGACGCCAGTATCCGCACCAGACCTCCAGCAACTGCCTGAGGACTTCGGGATTAAATGTCTGTCTCTCTACGGTAAATCCCATACTTGCTCCACGTCCAAATGATGCCCATAGCCGGAAGGCGGCGCGGTCGGGGAACCTCGTCCCCCTGCGGATCATCTCATTGCTTACACGGGTGCTGACATGGGAATACCTTGGGCCTGAGCCGAGCGCCGGGGGGCTATAGCTATACTATAGCTGGAGCGGGAGAGGGGACTCGAACCCCAGACCCTTTGCTTGGGAAGCAAATGCTCTACCAACTGAGCTACTCCCGCCCAGACGCCGATTCTAGCACGCTAGAGACCTCGTGTAGCGCGGCCTTACGGCGGGACATAGCCGCGCCTTGATGCTTCCAACAAGGCTACGCATTCCGCCTACCGCCTCCAGCTGTGCAGGTGTTACTATTGCTCAGTAATCCGTGTGGGCCAGTAGCTCAGCCGGTTAGAGCGTCGCTCTGATAAAGCGGAGGTCCGTGGTTCGAGTCCACGCTGGCCCACCAACCCACGGACTTGGCATCCACGGCCTCAACGATTGCCTCTCGCCGGTTCGAGTCGCCAAAAGCCTTCCCCTTCCGCAGAAGTGCTTGACTTGTAGCTCCCGATGCGCCCGGGAGCCGTTCGTCGCTGAGAGTCAGGGCATCCTGACTCTCAGCCGCCTGCACGTACGCATACCTCGGCCTGCTCCCCGCCATGGCCGGTCCCTCCGTGATGTCGGCGGTGCCGTGCCCGGCGCCGATAACACGTAGTCCGGGATGGTCGGGTAGGGAAGTGGCTACGCCTGCGTAGACTACGATAATATCGGCGCCTGCCATCCGAGCCATTACGTTGACCGCCGCTCCGCCGGCCAGGAAGTTCAGCACCATCTGTGCTGTGACATCCTGGGGATAGCCGGCAACGTCCTGTGCAACCACGCCGAGTCGGCTGCTGCCACGATTAACGACTTCCGCCGAATCCTCGGGCGGGCAGTCCCAAGTATCCCTGCGACCTGTACGGACAGACTCTCTAGCCGCCCTAGGCTGCCCGGTGGCTCGACTAGACGTTCCTGTCGAAGTTCCGCTGCCCTCTTGGCTTGAGAGTCTGCCGGGCGAATGCGCACAATTGCGTCGCTTACGGTCGCGATATCAACTCGATTCATCGCCGGCACTCGACGCCGGCCTCGCGGGGTGGGTGGTGCGACAGCGGCGCATCAATGTGATCGCTCCGCGTCGGGCGCGTTGGCACTCAGCTTATCCCTCAGGTTCCTCTCAAACCATGGTTTGCTCGCGGGTCGCCGCACGGGTGATTCGCTCACTCAGCATTGATGCCTGACAGCGGCCTCTCAGCCACGCGGCTCGCCGACGACGTCGAAGTACCGTCAAATGCGTGTTCGTCGGCCGGGCCAATGAGGGATATCGAGAGGCATCCGATTGCTGGGTCCTGATTCACTACCGACTCGACTCCAAATGCCGAACGAATCGTCTCCCGTGTCAGCGCCTCTCTCGGGGACCCTTCGGCTAGCACTCGCCCGCCGCACATAACCACCAGCCGGTCGCAATAGCGCGCTGCCATGTTCAAGTCATGAATGGCGGCCACAGCCGTGAGGCCGTCGTCAACAAGCCCCCGCACGATGTCCATTACTTTGAACTGATGGAGAACATCCAGGTTCGCGGTTGGCTCGTCCAGCAGAAGGATGCGGGCCTGCTGGGCCAGGGCACGCGCGACGAACACCCGCTGGCGTTCTCCTCCCGAAAGGGTGTCCAGTGTCCTGTCAGCAAACTGCTCCGTTTCCGAAAGCCGCATTGCATTGCGGACAATGCGGTCGTCCTCCTTACCCTCGATCTGGAAGCGTCCCAAGTGCGGATATCTGCCCATGAGCACGAGTTCGGTGGCACTGAAACCGTGAGTGTAGGGTGCGATCTGCGGCACCAGCGCGAGGCGTTCGGCAACCTCCCTCGTTGACAGGGACATAAGGTCCGCCCCTTCCAGCCGTACCGCGCCGCGGCCATGACTGATGATGCCTGCGATTGTTCTGAGAAGGGTCGTCTTCCCAGCGCCATTTGGCCCGACTAGTCCCACAAACTGTCCTCGTTCGGCCTGCAGGTCCACTCCATCGAGAAGGGGCTCTTCGTCGACTTCGTAGAAGAGCCCCTTGGAACTGATTGCTGGCGGTCCATTGCTGTTCATCTCGTGCTACTCCGCCGTGCTGAATGCCACCGTCGTCGGCTCCGGAAAATCGTTGGGCCAGAGCGTGCTCGCAAGTTCCTCGACCCCAAGAATGTTCCAGTGGGAGAGCGTTGTGAAGAGCTTGCTGTCTACCACATGGACTCGGTTATCTTTGACTGCCGGGACCTCAGCAAGCGCCTCGTTGGACAGCAGGCTCTCCCGGAACTCCTCTGCGCCAAAAGCGACCGGTTGGGGGATCACTATTACTTCAGGGTTCATGGCAATCACTCCTTCGAGGCTTGTGATCTGGTTTCCCTCTATCCCGGCCTCTGCGGCAGCGTTGATTCCGCCGGCGGCGGCGATTACTCCACCCTCCGTGGAGTTTGCGCCCGCAACCCACAGCATGTCCGAGTACTCCGTAACAGCAAGAACTCGGGGCCGGGGCGCCGCCTTACTGGTTACCGCGACAAGGGATTCATACCGGTCGCGCACCTCTTCCCCAAACTCTATGGCTCTCTGCTCCTCGCCATAGATGTAACCTATGAACAGGATGGAGCTGATTCGTGCTTCCGGATCGTTCTGCAACTCAGTCTGAATTACGGGGATCCCGGCCCTGGACAAGGCTTCGACTCCCTCCGCAGGAAAGTAGGGACTAGTGACCACCACGTCCGGCGACAGCGCGATGATGGTCTCAGGATCGCGGGAGACCTCCGCTATGTCCTGCACCAGCGGGGCGACGTTGGAGAAAGTGGCGTCCTTTGAGACGACTCCTACTCCTACGAGCCGTTCTACTGGCACGATTGCCAGCGTGACTTCGTCATGTCCTATCGAAGCCGTAATGATTCGCTCGGGCTTTTGGGGAATGCTGACAAGGCCGTTCAATCCTTCAACCTCTCGAGGCCATCCGAAGTTGCTGGAGTCCACGACTCCACTAACCGACTTGAACAGACTCTCGAAGGTTTCAGATACAACCGTAGGCTCAGGCGTCGGGCTGGGCATGGCGGTAGCAATCGCTGTTGCCGCGACGGGCGTTGCCGGCGCCGGCTCTTCCGATGAACAAGCCGTCAGGGCCATGGTCAGGAGTATGGTCAGAGTAACCCAAAGGTAGTGAAACGGTCTGAATGTCATTGAGTCTCCCTCAGTAGCTGCGGATCAAAGCGAATATGCTCTCCGCTTGTTCTTGACTAACAGAAGAATGAAAAACGGTGCGCCGACAAATGCAGTGAGCACACCAACACGAAACTCGGCCGGCTGTAGGATCGTCCTGGCAACAGTATCGGCCACAAGCACGAAGACGCCGCCACCGATGGCGCTCATTGGAATCAGCACCCGGTGGTCGGGCCCGAGTACCATCCGGAGGATGTGGGGGGTCACAAGGCCAACGAAGGCTATGATTCCGCTCACTGCCACAGCCGCGCCTGTTGCCAACGCCGCTGCTCCCAGAAGCACTGGACGTGCCAGCTCCACCCTCACACCCATCGAACGCGCCTCGTCATCGCCCAGCATCAGTAGGTTCAAGTCCCGCGCCATCAGGACAATTATGGACACCGCGACAAGTATCAGTGGCGCGGATGTTTGGACATGCTCCCAGGAGCGTGAGTCCAACCCTCCCGCCAGCCAGAACAGGATCCCTCGAAGCGCTCCCTTGTCCGGGAGCATGATGATGATCGTGGAGACGACGGCGCCGAGAAATGCGTTGACGGCGACGCCTGCAAGAAGAAGCGTTGCCATGGAGAACCGTCCCCCAACGGCGGCGATCCCGTACACAAGCCCTGAGGCTGCGAGCGCGCCGGCGAACGCAAATGTTGGCAGCGCCAGGAAGAAGAGTCCTGTGATCCCCGCGGCTATCGCCGCAACCGCTCCCACCGCGGCGCCTGCCGAGACACCGATGATCCCGGGATCGGCCATTGGGTTGCGGAACAGGCCTTGCATCGTCGCTCCTGCAACACCCAGTGCCATCCCGACGAGAACGCCGACAACGATCCTTGGAAGCCTGATCTGCTCGATCACGAGCTGCTCGGTACGGTCGAAGCTGCCTGCTTCTATTCCAATTGACGACAGCATAATGGCGACGACATTGGAGATAGAGATGTTCACAGGGCCGAGGCTCAGAGATGCCAGTGCGGTTGCCAAGATCAGCATAGCCAGAACCGCAGACCCAATCACCAGGCGAGTGGAGACTGTCGTCTGGCGATAGCCGCGTAATGCAGTGAAGCCGGCAGACCCCAACAAAAATGACCTCCGCGTTTCTCCGCAAGAGGTCACAAGTTTGCTCCGCCTTGAAGTCTTGCCGGGCGGCCTAGGGACCCTCTCTAGTGCGGAGAGGTCACCTTCCGTTCAGGCAGGTCTCCTGGCTTGCGGGTGGATTCTTTACCGGCCCTTCCTATCAGAATCGACAGTAGGCATCGGCTCCAGACCCCGCTTACAGTGGCGCTACCGCGGCGGATTCAAACCGCCTTCCCTATTCTCCCTATGTTCGGGCACCTGAACGGACAGTGGCTGTATGTCTGTAATTTGGAGGCATAATATGTTTCGGTCGGCAGGCAGTCAAGAGGCCGCGGCCACTACGACACAGGCAGATGTCGGGGCGACGCCCACGCCCCTGGACTTTCGAAGATGCTCCCTGCGAGCTAGCGGGGGGAGTTGCGTCGCCGACCTCATGTTGATTGCTAGGCCGGGTACAGGCTCCAGGCAACTCTCAGGTTACGCCTGCGCTCGGCCTGACGAGGGAGAGTGTGTTCCTTGGAAGCGCCGGTCCTAATCCGGTACACGCCTCAGTAGGGAACGCAGGATGACGTGCGTTAGGCAATTCTGCCGGGCAGGCGATAGTACCGCCGGCGGACAGCTTGCGTTTGGCGAACTGGTGTGCTAGTGTAAACTCGTGCATATTGTGGCTCATGTCAATCGCGCCCCAACGCCCAGCCGCGTAGAGGCGCCCATTGTTGGCGCCGTGGATTATGGACTTGGTGGCCGATTATGGCCGCCTTTGACCTCCCGTGGAGAACACGGCGCCGGTCGTCAAGATCGAATTGGCCGCTTCTTGCCGGTTTCGGCTGACAAGTCTTGCCTGCCCGGGTACCCAGGTAAATAACATACCGGGACCCGTCTCAGTTACGTCTCAAAGCGGCTCGATGCTGCCTCATTTCTGCTTCACGAATGCCTCAGAACCGCCTCACGGCACCTATGTTCCCAGCTAGGCATCGAGACAACATGAGACAGAATGAGGCGAATCTTTCTCTCGGACGGTCTGCGCTAGGTAGGATCCTCCCGTCGGTCTCGCTTGATAGTTGTTGTCGAAAGGGATAGGGAGGATAGGGAAGCACGGACTACGAATCGTATTGCCAGTTCTGCAATGAACTTGTGAAGGCTATCTTGGCGCACTTTGCATTCGAGCACGACCTAACCAGGGAGCGGCTCAACTATAGAGACGGCGTACTGTTCGGAAATAGCATAGGAAGGGAAAACATGCTGCCCATCGGTGGTGATCCGTTTCGCTAATATGGCAACGAAGAGCCGGAAGGTGATCAGAGAACGGTCACCGTTCCGCAGGAGCAAGTCAAGAAGGGATGGAGATTTTGACCAACAAACGCAAGCAAGATCCTCCAGTCCTGGAGGTTGACATCACACGGTGTAGTCCGCTATGCTTCCATCTCGCTGCCGGGGCAGCCCGGCGCAGTTGAGGTTTGTCCTTGACAATCATCACGGATCTCAAGTAGCCTTGAGCACCTCAACGGGTACCTTAACAACTGCATAGTGGTAAGAAACGCAGCAGTTCAAAAAAATAGAGCCTTAGAGTTTGATCTTGGCTCAGGATGAACGCTGGCGGTGCGCCTAACGCATGCAAGTCGAACGGTTTCGGTTGGCTTAGGCCGGCCGGGGTAGTGGCAGACGGCTGAGTAACACGTAAGTGACCTGCCCCGAAGAGGGGGATAATCCCGAGAAATCGGGTCTAATACCGCGTAATTTCCAGTCCGGTAGTCCGGGTTGGAAGGAAGGGTTCTCGCTTCGGCGGGTTCCGCTTTGGGAGGGGCTTGCGGCCTATCAGGTAGTTGGCGGGGTAACGGCCCACCAAGCCAAGGACGGGTAGCCGGTGTGAGAGCACGATCGGCCAGAGGGGGACTGAGACACGGCCCCCACTCCTACGGGAGGCAGCAGCGGGGAATATTGCGCAATGGGCGAAAGCCTGACGCAGCGACACCGCGTGGAGGAAGAATGCTTTCGAGTTGTAAACTCCTTTTCCCAGGGAAGAGAGAGGACGGTACCTGGGGAATAAGTCTCGGCTAACTACGTGCCAGCAGCCGCGGTAATACGTAGGAGACGAGCGTTATCCGGATTTACTGGGCGTAAAGGGCGAGCAGGCGGCTCGCCAGGTCCCATGTGAAATCTCCCGGCTCAACTGGGAGAGGTCGTGGGAAACCGGCGAGCTTGAGGACAGCAGAGGAAAGTGGAATTCCCGGAGTAGTGGTGGAATACTTAGATACCGGGAGGAACACCAGTGGCGAAGGCGGCTTTCTGGGCTGATCCTGACGCTGAGGCGCGAAAGCGTGGGGAGCAAACCGGATTAGATACCCGGGTAGTCCACGCCCTAAACGATGGATACTGGGTGTAGGGGGTATCGACCCCCTCTGTGCCGAAGCTAACGCGTTAAGTATCCCGCCTGGGGAGTACGGCCGCAAGGCTAAAACTCAAAAGAATTGACGGGGACCCGCACAAGCAGCGGAGCGTGTTGTTTAATTCGATGCAAAGCGAAGAACCTTACCAGGGCTTGACATGTATCCGCTATCTCGGGAAACCGGGAGTTCCTTCGGGACGGATTCACAGATGTTGCATGGCTGTCGTCAGCTCGTGCCGTGAGGTGTTGGGTTAAGTCCCGCAACGAGCGCAACCCCTGTCGTTAGTTGCTTTTTCTAGCGAGACCGCCCTTAACAAAGGGGAGGAAGGTGGGGATGACGTCAAGTCGGCATGGCTCTTACGCCCTGGGCTACAAACACGCTACAATGGCCGGTACAAAGGGTTGCGATGGAGCAATCCGGAGCTAATCCCATAAAGCCGGCCCCAGTTGGGATTGCAGGCTGCAACCCGCCTGCATGAACGTGGAGTTGCTAGTAACCGCAGGTCAGCACACTGCGGTGAATACGTTCCCGGGTCTTGTACACACCGCCCGTCAAGTCATGGAAGTCGGCAACACTTGAAGTCGCTGGGCCAACCTTCGGGAGGCAGGCGCCGAGGGTGGGGTTGATGACTGGGACTAAGTCGTAACAAGGTAGCTGTACCGGAAGGTGCGGCTGGATCACCTCCTTTCTAGGGAGTAGTCCCGTCCTGCGATAGCAGGAAGGGATAGGTCGGTCGGTGGGCGGGAAGTCATAAGGCCGGTGTTGAACACGACCTGCGAGCAATCGTTGGGGAGTTCCATCGGACGGAGACTTCTCCTTGAAGTCCCATCGTTACTGTTTTCACAGATATCATGAACCAAAGCGTTTCCTGCCACTATTCAGTCGTTAAGGCCAGAGGGCCGGCGCATTACAAAGTCGGCCCTTCCATGTTCTTGGCCTGTCGCGAATCGGCGTGAGCAATTGGCAAGGCCTGTGGCCCTGAATCGTCCAGCGATGAAAGGTCAACTCCGCCCCAACGTCGCCAGCCGTGTGCCGAACACGGACTGGTAAGGGGCTGCAACTCAAGCGAACACAGGTCCCAGGTTGGCGTTGACGACGTGTTTACCGTGGGGCTGTAGCTCAGCTGGGAGAGCGCCTCCCTTGCACGGAGGAGGCCGGGGGTTCGAATCCGCCCAGCTCCACTCCATTGAATGCCCCCGCGTTGTTCCAATGAGCATCTGCAACGCCTTTCTACGTAGCTGGCTCTCTTCCTGCACTGTCCCAGGCGAACTTTCCCCTTACCGTAGCATCCCGCATCTGGCGTGGTACGACGTGTGGTACGCAGATACACCGCATGAGTAGTAAGAGATTCACGATGACTAAGCCCACTACGGGAAGGCGAGGCCCTTCGCGAACTCGGGCGCTACATCGACGGGAGTGCATTTGGTAGTATCACCCGGCGGCTCAAGGGACCGGGTCCTGCAGTCCATGATGGGTGGCTACCGGCCCGATCTCGGACTAGATAGACTTCCGGTAACGAGCCTGCGGAGGGCCTGCGACAATGCGATGGAGAAAACTACCTTTCACACATGGAAAATGCCGTGCAATCCACTTTTGGTGACCATTTGCGAAAGAGGTTGCGTGAGTTCGATGAGTCGTCCGGCTTTCCCCATGCTAAGGACCCTCGTACTCCACGAGACTTCAGAACGCGAAACTGAATTGGAGTCGATCGGAGTCGCTGCAACCAAGTTGGTCGCTCATTCTAGTACTTTCTGGCATAGGACCTTGAATCGCCGGACTACTAGCCTCCAGCGACTAGAGATTCGTCACTGTCGGGCCACAGGGTGCATTTCAAAATCACCAGCCATGCAGCTCAAGACGCCAATACTAATCACAGTGACAAAACCATTATTATGAACACACTCCTAACTGCCTTGGCGGACCAACTGGCTGGCCAGGGAGCAGAGGGAGGACTCTTTTGCTAAGTAACAATAGGAGGAGACATGACTCAGCTGAGCGGACCTGTGAGTGTAGTAGCGAAGATGCTGGAGTGCGGCTACAACAAGTGTGAAAGCCACCAGGTTAGCGAGTACCTAGAGGTGTACGCCGACGCTGAGGGCGGCCCTGTGCCGCTAGGCGAGATCGCCCTGTGCGCTGAACACGCCCAGAAAATGAAGGACGGCAACCTCGGCGCCGGCAACGACCCAATCGTGATCTGCCTGGAGGCGTGACTTGCACGCGCACGCGCCGCACCCTCCGGGTAGCCTTACGCTGCGTTGCAACAGTACCCGGGGGAGAAGACACGAATCAGGACTACCGCTGATTTCCGATGGAGTAAGTTCCACAAAGCTGCTCGGAAGAGGGTAAGGAACACGAGATCACTATGAAGCAGAGGTGGTGTGAACTCGACCGTGGCAGAGTCGAACCACCTCGACGAATCGGAGTTCAAGTGCAAATGCTGGGGGACAGTGTATCCGGGGAGGCGACTGCTCAGAGTTGAGTTTGATCGCCTGTCTCCGGTGACCCACTGCAAGTGGCTGCGATTCTGCGGGGTGAATTCTAGTCTGACTTCTAGGCCGAGCCTGTAACTACGTGTTTTCGTGGGCTCCGGGGGTTGTCAGATGTAGGGGATACGTTCCCGTTGACGGGGGCTGACAGGCAAGTGCTGCGTGCTTCTGTTGACTGGCAGGGACCAGCGCGACTTCCAAAAGTAAGCTTTGCTCAGCCTCGAGCTGAGAATGGCGCCCGGTTGCTGTAATCTGCTAACCTCTTGCGCCGTGCGGTCGTCCGTTCAATGATTGGGTTGATTTTCATTCTGGTGACCGAGCAGATCCTATAGGTCGCCAGACTGATTGGCGCGGTCACGGTCATGTGGGCGATTGTTCTTAGCGTTGGACTCTACAACAGGGTCAGTGAGCTTTCTCCATTCACCTGTAGCAAGCGGACTGCCTAGAATGACATTTCCTTGTCGATATGGTCTTAGCTAATTTGGCCTACCTCTTACAGTAGTGGATATCGACTCTACGTACAGTGGCTTATGCTGAGAGGGCTGTGTTGAGTGATTCAACGGATCCGGTAGTGATGGCGAGGGATGTGCACAAGACTTATGGTTTAGGAGAAGTTGAGGTGCACGTTCTCAGGGGCGTTAGCCTCGACGTGCAACGTGGTCAGATGCTCGCGATCATGGGCCCCAGCGGTGGCGGCAAGACAACACTCCTCAATTGCCTTTCCGGCTTGAACGACATCGATTCCGGTGTCATCTCCATCGCCGGATCCGAACTCGGTAATATGAGCGACGCTGAGAAGACCCGCTTTCGCGCGACTAGGATGGGCTACATCTTCCAGTCCTTTAATCTGTTACCTATGCTCGCGGCCTTTGAGAACGTCGAGATGCCGTTGCTGGTCTCAGGCTTCCCCGAAAAAGAGGCCAGGGACGCAGGCCCAGGAAGCGCTTGCGCTTGTCGGGCTCTCTGACCGCGCTGGACACTATCCAGCGGCGCTGTCCGGAGGGTACAACAGCGCGTGACCATTGCCAGTGCGCTGGTGAACCGGCCGGAAATCGTCTGGGCCGACGAGCCAACAGGCAACCTGGACAGCGAGAACGCTGGTGAAGTAATGGATCTCCTTATCCGGTTGAACAAGGATCTCGATGAGACGTTTGTCATCGTAACCCACTCGGACGCGGTGGCGGAGATGTTGCACCGGACGGTCCGCATGATGGACGGCCTGATCGTCGAAGACTGCACGGGCAAAGGAGTCTAGGCCCCGTGGACGAGCTATTCGGAGCCCCACTAACCAGCATCGCGGCTGTATTGGCTATTGCCTTTGGCGTCGCTATAGCTTTCCTCCTTTTCATAAGGATTCGGAACCCCATCTTGGTCCGCATGGCAATTCGCAATGTACTCCGCAGGCCGGGACAGAGACTCCTGGTCCTCGCTGGGCTGATGCTAGCGACGGCCATCATCTCCAGCGCGTTTACAATCGGAGACTCCGTCACATACAGCATCAAGAGCACCACCGCAGCGTCGCTCCGTTCCGTCGACGAGCTGCTTGTGGTGGATGAGGACTCGGCTGTCTGGGAGGGCCGGGCCCTGCCAGACGGCTTTCCTGAGAGCGTACTTGAGGAACTCGCGCTCGCTCTCGACGCCGACTCTGAAATAGACGGCGTTCTGCCCGCCCTGACGGAGGACGTGGCGGCCATCAACCTCGGCAGTCAGCAGTTCGAATCCTCCGTTCTGCTGGCGGGGCTGGACCCTCAGCGGGCCATGACTTTCGATGAACTGTTCGATACGGATGGCGCCCCGCTCGACCTGACCGTCCTGAGGCCCAGCGAGGTATACATCACTAAGACCGACTAAGACCGGGGCCGATGCCCTGCAGGTGGAGCCCGGGGGCGTTCTGGACGTGGCTTTGGGACCGGGCATACTGACCCCCTTGACCGTGCGTGGCGTGGTGGACGGGGCATACATCAGAGCGGAAGGCACAGACGTTGTCCTCATGGCGGCTCTTGCCTCTGTACAGGAACTATTGGGCCGCTCCGGAGAACTCTCTCTGCAGTACCCATCTCCAACCGCGGGGACGTGTTCGGCGGTTTGGACCTGACAGAAACTGTAGTTGAGCGTTACGGGGAGCACACATCCGTCGGCGGCAGCGGGCTGGAAATGGTGCCCGTTAAGCGCAACGTCGTACATCAGGCAAATGAGATCGGCGCGCTCTTCGTCTTCTCCCTGTTCACCACATTTGGCCTCTTCTCGATCGGTGTGGGCCTGTTGCTGATCTTCCTAATCTTTTCCATGCTGGCGGAGGAGCGGAAGAGTGAGATGGGCATGGCTCACGCTGTTGGCATGCAGCGGCAACACTTGGTACGCATGTTCACGGTGGAAGGCGCAATATACGGCATCGGCTCTGCCGCAATTGGAGCGGGAATTGGCGTGGCGCTCGGTTTCGCTCTAGTGGAGGCTGTGTCCGCCATCATCAGTCAGACCGTCGAAGAGTTCACTATCACTCCCCGCGTTCAGCCGGTAAGCCTCCTCGCCGCTTTTTTGGCCGGAGGCGTCCTCACATTTGTCACAGTCGTCTTCGCATCCAGGCGTATCAGTCGGCTGAACATCGTGCGGGCCATCCGGGACCTCCCGGAACCCCAGGTGGAAGGCTCCCGGCGCGGGCCGTTGATCCGCGCTGTCGTCATGATCCTGTTGGGGTTACTGGTTACGATAGCCGCGTTTCAGGCGGCCCACCTGCCTTTCTTCGGGTTGGGCCTCTCCTTTACCGTCCTTGGAATTGCGATGGCGGCGCGCGCATTCGGTGCGCCACAGCGATGGGCGTTCACCGGCGCCGGACTGTTTCTCTTAGCCTACTGGCTGATCCCCCATAGTTTCCTGAAGTCTGTCAAAGAGGACTTCACCGAGGACATGTCCGGATTCTTCGTCGTAGGAATCTTCCTTGTGACTGGTGCGGTGCTGGTAACCGTCAACAACGCCCCGATAGTGCTCAATTTGGCGAGCAAGACCATTGGCCGCGTCCGGCGATATGCGCCAGTGGTGAAGTCCGCCGTGTCTTACCCACTCCAATTCCGGTTCAGGACGGGGTTATCCTTGGCCATGTTCGCCATCGTCATCTTTTCCGTGACCGTTATGGCGACGTTTGTGGACGTTTTCGGCAACCTCATGAACAACCAGGACAGGCTGGGCGGCGGTTATGAGGTCATCGGATTCGTGCGCGCCGACGTGAACCCGCTCGGTGACCTGAGAGCCGCCGTGGAGGCCAATCCGGGCTTGGCCTTCGTCGAGCGCATCGATGGAGCGCCCTCTGTGGGCACCTTCCACACCATATACCAGGCGGTCGCGCGGCTGGCCTCCGACTCCTCCGGGGACTACGCCGACACCACAGTCACCGGCGTCGGAAACGATTTCTTCGCGTCAAACCAATTTGACATCGCCCTTGCCGTGCCGGAGTACACGCGGGAAGACGGGCCGGACACCGTGGCAGTGTGGAATGCAGTCCAGTCGGACCGCGGGCTGGCAATCGTCAATGCCACTATTGTCCCGAGTCGGACCTACGCCGCATTCGCACTATCGTCAAACCAGTTCACTCTGAACGGCGTAGAGGACCTCTTCCTACAAAATGACGTCATGGCCCCTTTGGACATTACCGTGCGTGACCTGGAGAGCGGAAACACGCTGGACCTTACGATCATTGGAGTTTTGGACACACTGGCTTCCACTGGGCCGATGCCCGTCGGGTTCTACGTCGCATCGGAGACTCTTGGCCGCCAGGTGAATGCAACGCAGTTCTTCTTCAACGTTGATGACGGCGTTGATGACGGGGCTGCTGACATAGAGGCGACCTTTTTCCAGAACGGTGTGGAAACGCTGAACGTGAAAGAGTCTATTGAACAGGCCCAGGCGTCCCAGAAGACGCTCTTCAACCTGCTCATCGGCTTCATGGCACTGGGTTTGTTCGTGGGGATTGCCGCCCTGGGAGTCACTAGCGCGCGAGCTGTAGTGGAACGCCGGCACGCAATCGGTGTGCTGCGGGCCATCGGCTTCTCCCGTGGCATGGTCCAGCTAAGCTTCCTTGCCGAGTCTTCCTTCATCGCCGTTCTTGGTATTGGCCTTGGGCTGGTGTTGGGCCTGGTTTCCTCCGTGAGCCTCATAGAAGAGCTGCGCGTAGATGAACCGGAAGTGGAATTTGTGTTGCCGTGGATGAAGGTAATTCTCATTGCTGTAGGAGCCTACGTCTTTTCGCTTCTTACCACGTTTTTGCCTGCGCGTCAGGCAGCCGCTGTCGCGCCCGCGGAAGCTCTCCGATACGAGTAGTGCCGGTAGTCTCAGTTCGCAGAATAGCGGCAGCTACCAGCGGTCGCCCGCATGCTGCGGGCAGGGTGCCCGATGTTTCGAAGTTGGCGCTGGCCGTGTTCACGACGACGGCTGAGTCCACTCCACCGACCGGAGTTCTAGCCGCACATCGCCCCAAAGTCCACCTCTGCAGTCGATAAGTTCGTAGTCCTAAAGTCCACATCAATCTGGCCAATTGGCCTCGATCAGATTTAAGGCATTCCCTGCCCAGCAGCCCACCAAGGGATTCCGAATGGCCGCCATTATCGGCTTATGGGTAGCTCCGTCAGATCCCTGCGGCTACAGGAATGTCCACGCGCAGGACGGCGCCAAAGTGTCGCATAGTCCGGAGATCGACCCAGCGCAAGAGGTTGGATTCCATCGACTGTGTTTTTGTGGAGGAGCTACCGCTTTAGGTCCATCCAGCTCTCTGTTTACAAGCCGGCGCCGCTGACCCTCATGCCTGTTGGGACTCCTGCTTTCTCGGCCGGACTGAAACAACGGGCGCAACAAAGAAGGAGCAAAAGGCACCCGCGGGTTCCCTTGGACCCGAAAGCGATGTCCAACGTGAATGCGTCATAGGCCCAACTGTGCGCCATGGTCCCCGCCTCCCGGTTGATCGCCCGCCGCTGAAGAGTATGGGCAAATTGCACTCAGTTTGGCTGGCCGCGGGACGGCGAGTTAAAGGCCGCGGTCATAACCGCGTCGGACAAGCTGGCTGACTACTATTCGAGATTGACGGCCGACTCGCCGAACAACGCTAGTGAGTGGGCCGACGCCTTCTGCATCGCCCGCAACTCATCGACTGTCATGCAACTGTATAATCTCAGCCCATCTTCGACGATCTCAACAAACTCTTCCTCGCTCGTCATTGATGGGTTGAAAGTCCCGACGCTGGTCAATTCGAATCGTGACGTCTGTCACCTGTTCCGACGGATTTGGGAATCCGGCTCAGCCTATTGGTCGAGATCAAACCTCAACGTCAAGACTCTCGAATCGCTTCAGTGAGGAGAGATTTTGCTACTGGTGCCGTGGGGCAAATGACGGGTTTACAGCCGGTACAGCGCCTCCCCGGTCGCGGGCTTGGCCGGGCCTCCGCTGTACCCGGCCGGTGTGCCGTCTGCACGCCAGCATGCAGCGCCGTGAATCACTCCGCGACGGTGGTCGAACATGACGCCGTTCATCCCTCCGGCAACCTTGGCGACTCCCTGCACGTCGTGCCCCATTGCTTGCAGCCGCGCCCGCACGCCCGGCGCGATGCCGCCCTCGACCTCCAGCGACTGCCCCTGTGTCCACACGCGCGGGGCTTCCACCGCCTCCTGGAGTGTCATGCCATGGTCGACGACGTTTACGATCGCCTGTAGCACCGACGGGAAGATTCGCGTCCCGCCCGGTGTACCAAGCGCCATGAAAGGCTTGCCGTCCTTCATCACTATTGTGGGCGCCATGCTGCTGACCATTCTCTTCCCGGGCGCGATCGAGTTCGCGTTGCCTGGATGTGGATCGAAGATGTTCATGTTGTTGTTCAGAAGAATGCCTGTGCCCGGAGTCGTCACCTTGGAGCCGAACGCCGCGTGGATGGTTTGCGTCATCGACACCACGTTGCCATCACCGTCCGCGACTGTAAGGTGTGTCGTGTCCGCGTTCTCTCCAACATACGCCGAAGGGTTGCCGTAGTTGTAGCTGCCCGCCGAGTCAGAGTCGATTTCCCCGCGCCGCGAATCCGCGTATGCCTTGGCCGTCAGTGCCGCCACCGGCACCTCGAGGAAGCCGGGGTCGCCCAGGTACTCGAACCTGTCCGCGAACGCGATCTTCATCGACTCCGCCAGCAGATGCACGCCCTCCGCAGTGCCGAATCCAGATCCGGCCACATCGAACCCTTCGAGAATGTTCAGCATTTCCACGATTGCTGTCCCGCCTGAGCTGGTCGGCGCCATCGAGACTACATCGTATCCCCGATATGTGCCCATTACAGGCTCCCGCAGGTGTATTCGGTAGTCTCGAAGGTCGTCGGAAGTGATGATCCCGCCGTTCGCGGTCATATCATCGACCACTTTCTCGCCGATGCTGCCCGTGTAGAGCACGTCCGGTCCATGCCTCGCAACAGATTCAAGCGTGTTTCCGTAGTCCTCCCTGACCATCAGATCGCCCACAGACGGCCGCGAGCCTCCGGGAAGGAACACATCCGCGCTCGCCGGAAACATCGCCAGGTCTTCTCGGCATTGGTGAATGATGTCCACGAGGTACTGACTGGCCGGAAAGCCGCCCCTGGCGTATCGAATCGCCGGCTGCATCACCGTGTCGAGCCCAAGCTTCCCATACCGCTCCTCGGCATAGCACCAGCCTTTCAAGGCCCCAGGCACCCCAACCGCCCTGTATCCGACAAAGTTGGCGCGACCTTCAGTCTCCATGTAGTCCGGCCAAGTGTCAGAGACCGTCTCATACATGTCCGGCCTCGCCGCATGGGGCGCGACCGAGTAATTGTCGATGTTCACGAACTCGCCGTCTGAGGCGTTGTAGAAGTTGATAAACCCGGCTCCAAAGATGCCGATCATCATCGGCTCCACGACGCTCAGAGCGAACGCAGCCGCAAGGGCCGCGTCCATCGCATTCCCGCCCATCGCAAGCATCTCCAGGCCCGCAGCCGATCCCAGCGGGTGATTCGTGGTCACCATACCGTTCGACGCCACGGCGTCTCGCTTGTATGTCTCGAACGGGCTCCCAGCATTCTTATTCCAGGTCATAGCCATTATTCCTCTCGCGTAGAGATCGCCCAATGCTACTGCCGGCTAAGATGCCGGGCAATGCAGCGCCCCTCTAGGATGGCCATAGCATGAGGCGGGTACCCGAAGCCCTCCTGCGGGGTGCGGACTTCCCGCAGCCACTCCTCCAAGAAGGAGCGGGAGGTTGTGAACCCAAGCTCGCACAAAAGAGAATTTCCTGCATCCGCCTGGCCATGGTCCGATCGCCGTCATTCTTCACCCATTTCCAAGGTCTAACAGGCCCATCCGCGTCAATGCCTCGAACGTCTGTTGAGGCGAGCGCCTGCCGCGCTTTCGCCCATACTCGCTAAAGGGCAGGTACTCGTACACCTCCGCGTCGTGAGCCGGCAAAGAATCCGCGTTCGACACCGCGGGTGGGTGGCCGCGGTACCGTCAATCCCTTAGCTCGTCTTGCTCGGGAGCGGGCTGACTTCCCCGCATTGATGCGTAGAACATGAGCCGGGCGCGAGGCTGTCAGCGGGCGAGATTGCCCAACCCCAGGTCCCAACCTATAGTCCGCCGCGACCAGCAGTACCAGGAGGCCCACCATGCGCGCAGGATTGCAGGATTCGGGTCGTTCAACCAGCCGTCCAAGGAGTATCTCCGCTACCTGCGCCCGTCACCTGGACAGACCGTAGCCCGGCCGAGCAGTTGGGTGCGACCAGGGTACGCGGTGCTTCGGAATGTGAGTCTTCGTGTCTTTCAGGGGCAACCCCGAGTGGGTGTAGCAAATCGTTGGTTCGTGTGCATGTGCATGTGCAGCGATGAAGCATGTGTTCAGCAAGTCCTGGATGACATAGATTCCTTTCAGGCAAATGCCTTACTTGGGCATGTCTGCGATTCTGGGTGAAACTCTGTACAACCTGGGAGTCAGGGGCGAATGTCGCCTATCATTTCGTCCCTGTGATACTGAGCCAATACAGAGTAGCTTCGCGTAGTTAGGCCGCGTCCCCGGCAAAGTTGAACAGGATGCGCCCGATTGACTTCAAGCTATTCTCCTTCCACGTAGATCTAGGGCCTGACCTGGCGCCGTCTTCACACCGTCGGCTCGCATATCAGTTCGTCGTCACTTCATTCGCTGCTTGGATCATGGCGTGGATGTACCCGTAACAGTATGCGAACCCCACCTGCTCCGCCTCATCCCCGTCGATACCCGGGACATGGTCGGGCATGAGCATGTATGGGTAGCCAATCTCCTTGTAGGTGCGTACGGCCCGCAGCATGTCCACGTCGCCTTCATCGGGAAAGACCTCCACGAAGTCCAGTACTCTGCCCTTGATGTTGCGGAAGTGCACGTTGAAGATCTTCTTGCGGCTCCCAAAGTAGCGGATTACGTCATAGATCTCCTCACTCGGCCGTTCGAGCATTTCGGAGACAGTGCCCTGGCAGAAGTTGAGGCCGTGGAAGGGATTCTCGTGCATACTGGTGAACGTCTTCAGCCCGTCGACGGTTCCCATCACCCGCGCCACTCCCCGGTACTTCTCCTCCTTGATGCCGGGATCCTGCGGGTGGCACGCAAGCTGCACCCTGTACTCGCTCGCCACCGGAACAACGCGGGCTAGGAAGTAGTCGATCCGCTCCCACATCGTGTCGGCGTCTGCAGCGCCGCCCTCAAACTCCGGCAAGGACTGGTCAAGGTCCGCATATTCAAAGGACGAAAGCCTTGCGCCGCCTCTACCGTACCGAGGCCTTGTTCGGAGGTGACCCAGGATGGTGATGTTGTAGAGGAGCGCCCTCAGACCAACCTCTGACGCCATGCGAATGATCTCGCACAGGCCGTCCAACTCCCGTTCCCTATCGTCGCTGGGACCTAGGAACACATGTGCCATGTTGTTGTCGAACGCATTTCGTGAACCGAGGGGAGTGTGTATGGACTCCACGGTAATCCCATGTTTCGCATACTTCTCCCGAATTGACGTAACAAGCTCTACTGTCCACTCGGTCCAATGCTCCTCGGGCGTTACGTCGACATGCTCCACTCCCAACTGCGCGAGCCGCCTGATATCCGTCTCGTGGCGCGCTCCAAACTGCGTTCCCACATGCATAACGGTCTCCCCTCAAGATCACTTAACTCCGCACGGGTAGTGTTATCACCCGAGCGGGCACGGGTTGAGCCTAGGAGTGGCTGGCTAGGGTGTCAACTATCCCCATGTGCCCGTGCCATCATTCACCGCAGACAGAACCTGCCCGTGCAATGTCATCTCCTCGTTATGCCTGACGGGTATGACGCTACCGACGGGCATCGCGATGGGTTCTGACCTGCCCCCGGTCTTTGTACCACTCTTTATGTTAGTGCCAAAAGCAAGGGAACGGGGTCTGTAGGCAGGTAGGTCTCCGGCGCCGGCGGCCTATACCCCAGCGAGCTGTGAGGCCTGATGCGGTTGTAGGTCTGCCTGTACTGCTCTGTCAGCACCCTCACCTCCAGCAGCGTGTAGAAGACCTCCCCGTCCAGCAACTCGTCCCTCAGCTTCCCGTTGAAACTCTCGATGTACCCGTTCTCCCACGGCGACCCGGGTTCGATGTACAGCGTCCTCGCTCCCACCCTCCCAAGCCACTCACGCACCGCCCTGGCCGTAAACTCAGGCCCGTTGTCCGAGCGGATGTGGCCGGGCACTCCCCTGATCATCATCAGCTCGGCAAGCGTCTCTATCACGTCGGCAGACCTCATGCTGCGGCCGGCCCTGATCGCCAGGCACTCCCTGCTGTACTCATCCATGATCGTCAACAGCCGTACAGCCCTGCCGTCGTGGGTCCTGATATGCACGAAGTCGTACGCCCACACGTGGTCCTTCCACTCCGGCCGCAGACGCACGCACGAGCCGTCGTTGAGCCACAGCCTTCCCTTCTTCGGCTGCCTGGCAGGTACCTTCAGTCCTTCCCGTCGCCATATCCTCTCCACTCTCTTGTGGTTCACGTACCAACCACGATGCCTGAGCAAGGCGGTGATCCGACGGTAGCCGTACCTGCCGAACCGGCTGGCCAACTCCACGATCTCATCGGTCAACGCCCTCTCGTCCTCTGCAGGTATGGGCTCATAGCGCTGCGTGGACCGGGGATGGTCAAGCGCCCTGCAGGCCCGCCGCTCCGACACCCCGAAGGACTCCACCACGTGGTCGACGCACCGGCGGCGGCGGGCAGGGCTTAGAAGTTTCCCTCCGCTGCCTCCTTCAGTATCTGGTTGTCCAGCGTCAGGTCGGCCACCGCTCTCTTGAGACGGCCGTTCTCAGACTCCAGGCGCTTGAGTCGTCTGGCCTGGTCGATCCTCAGGCCTCCGTACTCGGAACGCCACCGGTAGAAGGTCTGCTCGGTCACTCCGATGCGGCGCGAGGCCTCTGCCACCGTGCTGCCCTCGCCTATGGCAATCTCAGCCTCTCGCAGCTTGTTGATCACCTGCTCCGGCGTGTGTCTCCTTCTGGCCATTTAGCCCTCCTTTGCGGCCCAAGACTAACATCGGTCTTGGACCAGTTCTTGGGGGGCAGGTCAGTTCAGCGCACGACGTCGTTGCAGTACATCACGGCGATCTGTTTGACGTATGTGCCGATGAAGGCCCTCTGTGCTGGATCGGCTTGCTTGTTCCTCAGGAACTCGCTCACGTCCTGAGCGTAAGCCGCCTTGATGTTCAGATCGTCCAGGACGACTCTGCGCTGCGATAGGATGGCTTTGGCCTTCCACAGCCGAGTCCTCAAGCTGCTCATCACGCTCCCTGTGCTCCCTGATGCGGTCTGAGGCGTCGGCCGTCTCGATGACGTTCGAGTGCCGGCCCAGCCGTCTGGCCTAGGACGCAGTTCTGCGGGCGTGACGCAACCCGTTCGATGCAGAAACGCTGCGCGGGATGCGGGCCGCGCTGACGGCCGTGCGCGAAAGCTCTTGCTGAGACGCCCTGTCAGCGGTGTGCTGGATGGCCTCTACACCGGTTTTCAGGGGGCCTGAGACCATTGGCCGGCCGCGGCTTTCCGCAGGGCCTTCTGGTCCAACTCCAGACCCAGCCCGGGACGGTTGGACAGCCTGATTACGCCTCCCTCCGGGACGATAGGCTCCACGAAGAGCTCGGCGACCCTCCCGATGGGGCCGGTAAACTCTTCAGAGTACTCGTGCGGCCTGACCGCGTTGGTGACAGTGCTGTAGGCGTGTAGGCTGGCGAGCGCGTTCACGCCGATGTTTGGGCTGTGCGGCATGACAACCTTGTTGTGCACCACGGCCATCTCAAATATGCGCCGAAGCTCGGACAGGCCCCCGACGTTGAGGATATCGGGCTGGAGGATGTCCGGGTTGCCGAGTTCGATAAGGTCACGAAACCGCCATGCGGATGTCTCCTGCTCACCGGTCGACACTGCGCAGTCCAGCGCGTCTACGACCTGGCGGAGTCCCGGAAGATCGTACTGAGGCAGCGGCTCCTCGAAGTGAGCTATGCCCAACTGTTCGAAGCGTCTCCCCTGCTCTATTGCTGTGGGCACGGAGTATCCGCAGTTGGCATCGAAGCCCAGAGGAATGTCGTCGGGCAGCCATTCCCTGCACTTCTGGAAGATGGCAAGGTCATTGGCCGGATCGCTGTCCTGTCTGTAGTTGCGCCAGTCCATGCGGACTTTGAAGGCCCGGAAGCCTTTCTCGTACCCCTCTTGGACCTCTTCCAGTATCTGCTCGGGAGACTTGCGACATCCGAATCCGCGGCTCCAGTACAGAGGAATCTCGGTCCTATGGGCGCCGCCGAACAGTGCGTACAGGGGAAGTCCCGCTGCCTTACCGGTGATGTCCCAACAAGCGATGTCAATGGCTCCGACAACCTGCGGAGGAAACCCGGTGGCATGTTCTCCTGTGCCAAGACTGAGAATCTCCCAGATCTGGCGCGGCTGCACAGGATCCAGTCCTACAATAAGAGGTTTGATGTGGTCATCAATGTAGGCTCTCAGCACGCCGACGTGGCGGAGTCCTTCGGCGATTCCAGTCAGACCCTCATCGGTGTGTACCTGGACGATAGGCTTGTCTCGCGCGCCCGCGGCAACTGCAGGTATCACTGTGACTGTGATGTCCGTGATTTTCATTGCACAAATGCTCCTCAGCTATGCAAAGGTCTGGGCTATGCGAGACGGCCTGATTCAACGCCCGTGTGCCGCTCCGGCCACCTATCGATCTCGACGGCCGACAGGAAATCGCTGACGGTCCGGTTGAACAGGTCCGGCTCCTCCAGGTTGATGGCGTGACCTGACTTATGGAAGACGGCCATGCCCGACCTGGGGATGCAGCGCTTCATGAACACGCCGGGCTCGATACATGGATCGTCTTCGTCGCCAAACAGGATGAGCGTGGGGACTTCGAGGGCGCGGAGTTCCTTTTCAATCTGGAATATGGGAGCGCGCCTGGCCTGGAAGCCTCGGAATGTGAGCGCCGATCCGGTGCTAGAGTGGGACAGAAAATAGCCTGCGAACCGCTCCCAGCCGGCTGGGTCCTTCTCCAGAAGCTGGATGCGTGCGGGGCCCTTCGTGTAATCGGCCATCGACTGCATTCCGTGTGTCTCCATCTGTTCGGCAAACTTGTTCGCAGTTTGCCGGAAGGCCTCTGGGTCCACTGACCCCGTTCCCGCTCCTGCCACGATGAGAGAACGGGCCATCTCCGGATACATGATCCCGAAGTTCAGCGTTACGGCTCCGCCCATGGAGAGCCCGCCGATGTGTGCGCTTTCGATTCCCAGGTGGTCGAGTAGGCCCTTCAGGTCCTCCACCGCTCGTTCTTGGCTATAGGCGTTCGGGTCGTCCGGCACGTCCGACGGCGGATATCCCCTGGCGTTGCAGGTGATGACCCGGTATCTCCTCGAAAAGTATCCGACTTGCTGCTCCCATGAGCGATAATCACCTGCGAACTCGTGGCACAGCACGAGCGGGAAACCCTCGCCGTGGGACTCGTAGTAGATCGCGACCCCGTCAATTAGCGCCTTCGGCATCGTCAGTACCACTTCCCCTTGTCGACCACATTGTTGAGCTCCCTGCCTTCGAGGAACCGTCGGGCATTCTCCAGCAGCACTTGGGCCCTTCGCTCCGGGATGTTCTTGGCCTCCCTGACCGCAATGTGAGGTGTCATCAGGACGTTGGGCAGGCCCCACAACTTGTGAGGCGAGGGGAGCGGCTCGTGTTCGAAGACGTCAAGGCCGCACCCGCCTATCTCGCTGGTCTCGATGGCGTCGGCCAGGTCGTCTAACTTGCACACATTCCCCCTGCCGACGTTAATGAAGTAGGCCGTTCGCTTCATGATACTGAAGCGGGCGGAGTTGAACATACCCTCCGTCTCGGGCGTGTGGGGCACGGTCGTGACCACGAAGTCGGCGAGTGGCAGGAGGCTGTCGAGCGCCTCGGGACCATGGACTTCAACATTCGGCGTCTCGTACTCCGGCCTGGGATCAACGCCGATTACTCGCATACCCAACTCGTTGCAAAGCCTTGCCGTCTCGTGCCCGATGCCGCCTAGGCCGTTGATGAGCACGGTCGAATCGCCGAGGAACACGTAAGGCACCCTGCGCGCGTCATTGTCCCAGACCCTCCTCCTTTGGGCGTTCTGGTACCACGGCAGGCCACGAGACAGGGCGAGCATGTAGGTCAGTACCAGGTGGGATATGTGGTCGAAGTAGATTCCCCGGGGGTTCGTCACGGTCAGCGAATGCTCGATTAGCTCCCTGTAGTAGTACCCAACAAACGGCCCAGCGTCAGGGTTGTGCAGCCAGCGGAGCCTGCTCGCCGCTCTGAGAGCATCAGGCGGAATCCAGCCCATCGCTGCGTCAGCGTCCTTGATCTCCACCAGGGCCTCCTCGTCGGTCTCTGGCGCCGATACGGCATACTCGGGCAGGGTGTCGGCAAGCCTCGCGGCGAACCTGCGCCTGAGATCGTCCTGCGGCGGCATGAATACGAACTTGGGCATATGTACTTCCCTGGACAATACCGTACGTTATCAGCCCGGCACCATTGCCTCCAAGTTCAATCTGTCGTGATTGACGATTGCGGGAGGAATCTACCCATGAACTCGTTTCAATTCGTGACTGAACAGCCCGGATGACCTGCCCCCAAAAGACTGGTCAGGCCGTGAGGCTAGGGTGACGAGCGCTTGTTCGGTGTTCTTGGGAGCAGCGCTTGGAATCGCCATAGGGCTGACATTGAGCTCGGATGAGACACAAGTCGCCGTGGGGAAGGTTCGTGACGAATTAGCGGACGGTCGACTCCACTCCCACGATGAATGCCTAAGCCTGGCTGAAATCGCCCTAGACGTGACCGGAGAGTGTGAGAGCTGTTCGTTCATCTCACGTGTCTTCAGCGCAGTTCCCGCCTGTGGTCCCTGACAATTGCCAAGTAGCCGGGAAACCTGTGCTCGGCTTTGAGGCGGTCGTAGATGCAGTTAACGGTGAAGCGCTGCTCTCTCGGAAGACGACGAAGACGACGCTGCAAAATTACCGTCCAGATCAAGGATCCGCTCGATCACTCCCCAAGGCGGGTCCGGCTTGGCGCGGCCGCAAATCGCCCGAAGCTATCGACCAGGATGCAACGTCAGACTTGCATCCTGGTCAGCAGCGTGCCCAATAGCGCCGTTCGCTGTGGCAATGAGTCGACGAACACATACTCCGTAATGGCGTGCGGCCCCTCACCCACTCCGCCCAGACCGTCCAGAACGGGGACACCTAGTGCGGCTGGGAACTGTGCGTCTGAGCCGCCGCCCACGCTCCTCTCCTGAAGCTCCATCCCTAATTCGATGGCCAGGGTGCTGGCGCTATCAAACATTCGCCCTATGGCCTCAGTCCGGGGCATCGGTGGCCTCTCGACCCCGCCGGTCACATCCACCTTGGCTCCAGCCAGCACCGGCGTAAGGCCTCTTATCAGTTTGTCCACCCGCTCCTGTTCCTCCGGAGTTACCACGCGCAGGTCCACCAGAGCCTCCGCAGAGGGGGCCACTTGGTTTCTCACCACCCCAGCGTGAACCAAGCCTGTGGTGACTGTGGTCCCTGTCTCGGGATTGTTCAGATCATTCAACCGGAGGACCTGATGGGCCACCTCTACTGCTGCGCTAATGCCATTCTCAGGATCGTTCCCTGCGTGAGCGGCTCTGCCGGCGACCTTAACTGTGTATGAGCCAACCCCCTTGCGGGCCGTCTTCAGTGCCCCCGACGTCCCGTACCCGGGTTCAAGGCACAGCACATACTTGCTCTTTAGGGCCTCCCTCTCTATCAGTGGGCGAGAGTTGCCACTCTGAATCTCCTCGTCTGTGTTGAAGATCACTGCGACTTTGTGAGGCGGCGACACCTGTAGTTCGTGGAGCATCTTCAGAGCGTGGAGGGTGATGGCAACGCCGGCCTTCATGTCGAGAATGCCAGGGCCGCAGACCTTGTCGAGTTCAACTCGGAAGGGCAGTTCTTCAATCGTCCCCGGGGGCCAAACGGTATCGATGTGGCACAGGATCAGCACCTGGCCGTCTCCCTCGCCGAAATGGGCCAGCAGGTTGTCGCCGAGAGACTGATTGGGCAGCACCTGAACGCTGGCACCCACATTTTTTAGCTGGCCTCTGATCCAGGCTCCGAGCCTGTCTACACCTGCTTTATCCGCGGTGAAGGATTCTCTTTCCACGAGCTCTTTCAGCGTGGCCAAGATTTCGTCGTTATGGCTTTGAGCATGTTGGAGGAACCGGTTCATGTGGCAATTCCCACGTGAGAGATGGGCAACATTATACGGTCGGCATTTGAGGAAATGGATATCGCAGGGCAAAACAGTGGACTCTCGCCCTTCGTAATTGTGACCTACCCCCGGGCCAGCACCCACGACAGCCACTTACACCCGTTCTTACCTGTAAAGCTTCTTGTCGAGGTCGAACACTGCGGGTCTCCTGGTCGCAAATGCCTGCCTACTCACAGGCACAAGTCGACAACTCGAAGATCGTAGCAGGGGACGATGCGAACGAACCACCTGGATGCAAGTCAACAGGGGTCCTGTTCGTGCGTCAACAGACCGGACGCGAGATTCACCATCTGAATGAACCTTAGGCCAAGTGCCTGAGCTTGCACGTCGCCTGCTCGGGCAAGTGACTAACTCAAGCTATTTGGTCAATTCCCGTTGGACTGTTTCCTCGCGTCTTTGGCCACTGACTGCATCTCTAAAGGCAGGATGTGGACTTACTCCAGGCTAAGTGCGAATCCATTTTGACGCGCATATTGTCACTTGCGGCCTCGCAAGGTACGGGGCAAGTGTTTTCGCGCATGATGCCTTCTGGCACAGAAAGGTGCAGCAACAGGCCTCCTACTCCGACGCGCATTCAGAGTCGCCCGGAAAGTCTCATGGCGTACGAATCGCAGTAGCCTTGCCTCGCCCTCCCGAACTGACGCTATTCCTCACGCCTCGCTTCAGCTAAGCCAGGGTGAACACCAGCAGACTTGCGCTGGCATAAGCAGCAACCAATGCGAACCCCTCGAGAGTCCACACTCTTGCTAGCCTGCGCCTCGGGCGCATTATGATGCCGGCAATCACGATGCCTGTCATTAGTACTGCGACCATCCCCGCCACGATGTGCACCTGTGATACCGCTCCCCAGACGACTCCTTCGGTGTATACCATGTCGTCCACAAAGAGCACGAAGCCCATGTTGAACACGTTGCTCCCCAGCAGGTTCGAAATGGCCAGGTCTGGTGCGTTCAGCCGGAGAGCGGCAAACGACGTGGCTAGCTCTGGAAGAGATGTGCTGATAGCCAGGAACTGCGTCCCCACGAAGCTCGCCTCCCAGTTCATTGCCTCTGCTATCTGGGATCCCGTCCCTGCCAGCAACACGGCCGCCGCCACCACAACCCCTGAGGAAACCAGGTACAAGACTATTGTCTTCTGAAGACTCTGTTCCGTGTAGCTCTCCTTAACTTCACCAGTAGGCTCCGCAGGCTGCTCCGCTCCCTTTTCTTGCCTGTACACGATCATCATTGTGATGAAGAAGCCCACTAGCAACAGGAGGGACGCCGGGCTCAGGTACCATGAGGAAGTGACGGTCGTTGCGTTGTGTACGTACACAGCAACGAAGGCAACGGTTATGAGACCCGCACCCAGTACCGCTACCGTCACGGACGTGAGCCGGACCGCCGTCAGCAAAGGTCCGTTGCGCCAGTAGAGGTCGGCCAGCCCAATGATCAACAGATTGAAGAGGTTGCTCCCAAAGGCATCCCCAATAGCCAAATCAGGCTCGCCTACCAAGACTATAGAACTCACTCCGGTGCCCATCTCAGGCAGCGATGTGGCTGTTGCCAACATCACTACTCCAACGAATGAGCGGCCGAGTCCTGTCTTTTCTGCCACGGCGTCCGCAGAACGGGCCAGGTACTGTGAAGCAATCAGTATGGCTACCGCGATCGCGGCGAACTGAAGCCACAGCAGCGCCGGTGACATTAGCGGTTCCTGTTTGCCTAGTGGGAAGCAATTGGCTCACACCAGGCGCTCGTTACTCAAGGATTGGCAGACAATCATAGCCGTGCTTGTGACTCTTTGCACTATTCACACTCCTAGACCGACGACCACACTCCTGTGATTCTATTGAGCTATCGCCAGATGTTCGGCCGCGAAGCGAGCGTCGGCACTGTAGCTCTGAGGCAGTCTGCGCGTACCAGCGTCCCCAACAGCCGGCTCACATCCCTGCGTGATGACGGTTCAGAGCGCCGCCTTCAGGCTATCTACACATTCAGGCCTCTGATCAGGCAATAGCCGTCACAATTCAGGCAGGGTGGATTGTGATAGAGTCAGCATCAGTTGGCCCACACCGGCTAATCCAACGCTCGCACTGCGATCGTGACGTTCAGTAGAGTTTAAGCGTGCGTATCACGACCAGACAGCTTCGGGAAATGAAACTTCGCGGCGAGAAGATCGCCATGATGACCGCGTACGACTACACTTCCGCGCAGATAGTCGAAGGTGCGGGCGTTCCCATAATCCTCGTCGGCGACAGTCTGGGTCAGGTCGTACTGGGTTATGAGACCACGGTTCCGGTCAGCATGAATGAGATGGTTCACCACGTGAAGGCGGTGGTAAGGGGGTCTCGCAAGGCTCACATCGTGGCTGACATGCCCTTCCTAAGCTATCAGGCGGACACGGCGGAGGCGGTTCGCAACGCTGGTCTGCTTCTTAAGGAAGGAGGCGCCCAGTCGGTGAAGATGGAGGGTGGAGAGCACCTTGCTGCGACTGTTGAACGCATCGTCGAAGCAGGCATTCCTGTCATGGGCCACATCGGTCTGATGCCGCAGGCGATCAACCAGCTTGGCGGTTATCGCGTGCAGGGCAAGTCGGAAGAGGCTGCGGCCCAGCTTGTCAGAGACGCGCAAGCGCTGGAGCAGGCCGGCGTGTACTCACTCGTGCTGGAGGACATGTCGGCCATGACCGCCCGCGCCGTGACCTCGAATGTCGGCGTTCCTACCATCGGGATCGGTGCAGGAATACACTGCGACGGCCAGGTGCAGGTCCTGCACGATGTACTCGGTCTCTATGCCGACTTTGTCCCTAGACACGCGCGAAGGTACGCAGAACTGGCGCGGCTTGCCGGAGAAGCTCTTTCGGAGTACGTCAAGGATGTTCGGGCAGGGGATTTCCCAACGGAGAACGAGAGCTTTCGTTGAGGGTCGTCCGAACCATGGCGGAGATGAGGGAAATCGCGGGCGCCGCGGCGAGGCCTCTGGGCCTCGTGCCCACGATGGGTGCCGTTCATGCCGGTCACGTAGCCCTCATGGAAAGGGCGCGCCTGGAGAACTCCACCGTTGTGACAAGCCTGTTTGTCAACCCAATTCAGTTCGACGATTCGTACGACTTCGAAAGTTACACCCGGGACATCGAACGCGATCTCGCGGAGGTTGAATCTTCCGGCACTGACTTTGCTTTCACACCGGCAGTAGGGGAGGTCTACCCGCCGGGATTCAGCACCAGTATCCGCGTTGGCAAAGTGGCCGAGCGCCTGGAGGGCGCGTTTCGCCCGGGCCACTTCACAGGCGTAGCCACAGTCGTATGCAAGCTTCTGGCGGCGATACGTCCGGACTGTGCCTATTTCGGCCAAAAGGACGCCCAGCAGTGCGCCGTCGTACGGCGGCTCAATGCCGACCTGGGCCTCGGTGCCAAGATCATCGTCGTACCGACAGTTCGCGACCCGGATGGGCTCGCCCTCAGCAGCAGGAATGCCCGCCTCAGCGACTCTGAACGCGCGTCGGCACTGGTGATCTACAAAGCTCTCCAATTGGCAGAAGGCCTATGGGTGGGGGTTGTGGGCGACGCCGAACACATCAGGTCACGAATGCGCCACCTTATCGATGGTCAGGCCGGAGTGTGTCCCGAATACATCAGCGTGGCCGACCCTGACACGTTCGAAGAGATCGACCACATCGAGGGACCTGTCGTAGTTTCATTGGCCGCATGGGTGGGAGGAACGCGCCTCATTGACAACGTCGTTCTGGAACAGCGTTGGCGGCCACGAAGTATCGCCTGTACGCAACCACCGATGCGAACACGTGCTGTCCCCGGCTGATCCGCATGGCGGCGTCGGGTAGAGCCGGCAGCTTCTTGGTCGCCACGTCGATTCTCATTCAAGCTGTTGTCGAATCCATGCTGCAGTCACTGAAGCGACCTCTGACATTGCATCCGATCTCGTCCTTTCGGACCCTAAGGGCATGTCGAATGAATGGTCCGCCCCTTCCACGACGTGCAGGCTGGCACGGCTGTCCTATCCCTTCCAGCACGACTCGAAGCTCTCCAACGTCAGTTAGATCGTCGCAACTGCCCTGTACGAACAACATCGGTGTAGGGACTTGCTGGAGATGGCTGACCGTGTCTTCGAGCAGGTCATGCCACCTCATCGGAAAGACGTACAGCACCACGCCTCGAACATCCGGCCAATCTTCGCGTGCCATTGCTACTGTCATGACCTGGCTGCTCATCGAACGTCCTCCAAGAAACAACGGGAGATCAGGCGAAACGTCCTTGGCGGCCCTCTTGGCAGAGCTTGTGGTTGAGATTAGCACGTCGAGCGGGTCCAGTACGCCCCTAGAATAGTCGGTGACTATTCCCTCGCTGTACGGGTAGTTATAGCGAAGGCTCGCGATGCCGTGGCTGGCAAGCGCCTCTGCCAACTCCGCCATCAACGGATTGTGTATCGGGGTCCCGGCTCCGTGGCCAAGGACCATCATGGCGATTGCCGGGCTTGGCATCACCGATACGGCGGATACATCCGGTCCATTGTCGATTGCCATAAGCCTGGTTTCAGATACTCTAGTCCCTGCCAAATTTGATACCCCCTCAGACCTGAACAGATTAGCTGACGTTCACGCGCCACCCCTATGCTCATTCAGTGGTCGTTCCAGGATTGTATGTGATTCGGCTTCATGCTAGGCGAAGTAGGGCATGCGCGGAGAATGGTCCACTCAACTCAAGAGAGAGATGCTCGTGCGACTGGTCCAATCGTGGATTTTCGCAATCAACCACCCCGTCCATGGCCTGATATGTTCTCGGACTCCACCCCATTGACCAGGACGCGAATACTTGTAGAACAATGAGCGGGCGCCAGCACATTGGCCATGTTGGGCGTGGCTATTGGGAGCCGTGTCTGACGGCATTCTTCTGGCTGGACGCTCATCCAGATGCATCACTATAGCCGGGAAGTAGAAGACATAAAGAACCCATTGGAAAGCGAAATAACTTCGTTAGCGCAGCCCCACAGTGTCCGGCGGGGCTTCTGCCGTTGGAATTGCCCCTCTTTGGAATTGCCCCTCTATGGACTGTCGTGGAAGATCGTCCCGCCAGTTTTCGCTGGGGAGAATTGGCCATAAAGATAGGGGATCGCTCCTGGGCCAATAGGAGCGGCAGGGGACAAGTGCTGACTTCTTGCCGGCTTACTCTCCGAAGGCTTCGTCGAAGACTCGGTCGGATGGAGGAAACTCCAGTGACTTCACGAACCTGCATCCCTCGGCCGCGCCAAACTCCCGGTCCATTGCGGCGTCCTCCCACTCGACCGACAACGGTCCTTCATATCCAATAGCGTTCAGAGTCCGGATGATGTCCTCGAAGTCTATTTGTCCTCGTCCCGGCGTGCGAAAGTCCCAGCCTCGACCAGGCTCACCGAAGTTCAGGTGCGAAGAAAGCACACCGGAGTCTCCGTCCAGCGTCAGGGCCGCGTCCTTGATGTGCGTATGGTAGATCCGGTCTGGGAAAGACCTGAGGAACCTGGTGGGACTGACCATCTGCCAGTGTAGGTGGCTCGGATCGAAATTGAACCCGAAGGCGTCCCTGTGTCCGATAGCCTCCAACGCCCGGCGCGACGTCACTATGTCAAACGCTATCTCGGTCGGGTGCACCTCGAGACCGAACCTGACTCCGCACTCGTCGAACACATCGAGAATTGGGTTCCACATCTCGGCGAAGTAGGCGAATCCATCGTCGATCATCGCTGCGCTGACCGGTGGGAAGCTGTAGATCATGTGCCAGATGGAGGATCCGGTGAAACCGTTGACCACGTCGAGTCCCATGTTCTTGGCCGACAGGGCGGAGTTCTTCATCGCCTCGATCGCCCATGAGCGCTTCGCGTCTGCATCCCCGTGGTAACGCGCCGGAGCGAAAGTGTCCGTGCGGGCGTCGTCGTCGGGGTCGCAGACAAGCTGGCCGGCCAAGTGGTTGCTGATCGCGAATAGTTTGAGGCCGTGCTCCGCCAGCAGCTCGCGCCGGCTCTCCGCGTAGCGTGTATCCGCAGCCGCGCGGTCCACATCCAGGTGGTCGCCCCAACAGGCTAGCTCCAGTCCGTCGTAACCCCACTCCGCTGCCTTGGGCGCGAGCTCTGCAAGGGGAATATCTGCGAACTGCCCGGTGAACAGTGTAACCGGCCTGGTCATCGCCACTACCCTCCAATTGGCTTTCTGCCTTCTCTAGTCCGGAAACCGCACCCACTTCTCTTCGCTCTTGCTGCTACGCACAACCGCATCCAGGAACGCCATGCCTCGAACACCGTCGCGCACGTTCGGATAATCGTACGCTTCTTCGTCCACCTCGCCGCCGCTGATGACGTCGCACAACGCGTCGGCGAAGCTATTGTAGATATTTGCGAACGCCTCGATGTAGCCCTCGGGATGACCGGCGGGTAGGCGTACATTGGAGGAAGCCGCCCTCCCGACGAACGGCGTGGCTGTTCGCCTGATCTCTATTGCCCTGTCCAGCCTGTGTACCACAAGCGAGTTGGGTTCCTCCTGTCGCCATTCGATGCCGCCTTCCTCGCCGTAGACTCGCAATCGCAGGCCGTTCTCCTGGCCCACGGCAATCTGGCTGGCCCAGAGCAATCCGCGTGCGCCGCCTTCGAACCGCAGCAACACGCTCCCATCGTCGTCCAGGCCCCGTCCTTTCACAAAAGTTGTCAGGTCGGCGCACATTTCCCTGATCTTGAAGCCAGTCACATACTCGGCCAAGTTCTCACAGTGAGTGCCGATGTCTCCCATGCACGACGACGCCCCGGCGAGGTTTGGGTCGGTGCGCCAGACCGCCTGTTTGACTCCCTCCGATTCCAGCCTCGTAGCAAGCCATCCTTGGGGGTACTCGACGACTATGCGGCGGACCGTACCCAACTCGCCGCCGCAAACAAGGTCGCGGGCCTCTTTGACCATTGGGTACCCGGTGTAGTTGTGCGTCAGGCAGAAGAGCTTGCCGGCCTCTGCCATCCTGCGCTCGAGGTCCTTTGCCTCAGCCAGGTCCATCGTCATCGGCTTGTCGCACACCACGTGGAAACCCGCGTCGAATGCTGCCACGGCAGCAGGGTAGTGGATGTTGTTGGGCATGACGATTGCCACGAAGTCCATTCGTTCGCGGTCGGGTAGGGCGGCCTCCCTGCGGAACATGTCATGGTAATTGCCGTACACCCGGCCCGGCGGCAAGAACAGGTCCTGGCCGCTGAGCCTCGACTTCTCCGGCGTGCTGCTGAACGCGCCGCAGACAAGCTCGGTCCTGTTATCCATGAGCGCGGCCATCCGGTGCACCGGGCCGATGAACGCGTCCCTTCCGCCGCCCACCATGCCCATCCTCAGCTTCCTGTCCATTACGTTTCTCCTGGCGGCCGGCCGGCTATGTACATCGCGGCGTCAGACGATATCTTCCAGCGGCACGAGACGATGAATGCCCTTGATAGTCGTGCGGTCCGGTCGATCATCGATGCCATCGTCCGGTGCGGCCCACAGAACGGCATTCTCGAGCACGCAAAGTACCTCATCCTGGTAGAAGATTGGATACGTTTCATGTCCGGGCCGGAAGTAGAAAACCTTGCCGCGCCCTCTCTTGTAGCAGCATCCGCTCCTGAACACTTCGCCCCCCGCGAACCAGCTCACGAAGACTAAGGAGTCCGGCTCCGGGATGTCGAAAGGCTCCCCGTACATTTCGGCGTGCGGAATCTCGAAGTATTCCCCAATCCCCCTGGCGATGGGATGTCCAGGGTTGACTACCCAGACCCGTTCCTTCTCGCCAATCTCTCGAACATAGAGCCCGCAACTCGTACCCATGAGCTTCTTGAAGATCTTGGAGAAATGACTGGAATGAAGTGGGACAAGTCCCATCCCGTCCAGCACTCTCTGGTACACGCGCTCCACGATCTCGTCACTCACCTCCCGATGGGCCTTGTGCCCCCACCAGACCAGAACCTCCGTCTCTGCGAGTACGTCCTCAGTCAGCCCGTGTTCAGGCTCGTCCAGCGTCGCCACCCTCACAGGAAAGCCCCGACCACTGAGGTACTTTACAATCGGAGCGTGCATGCCTTCAGGGTAGACCGCGATGACCTCTGCGTCCTCGCGTTCGTGGCGGTTCTCATTCCAAATCGTAACTCTGGGAAGCTGTGTCATCGCTGCTCCTGGCCTACTTGAGCATGGGTCACGCTCAGGATTTCATTCTCACGGGCGCTCCGTCTTGTCTTGCCGACTCCCTGATAGCGTCCCAGAGCAGCGCCATTCTCAGGCCCAGCTCAGGCGGGGAGGGATTGACATTCACGCCATCGCGGGCGGATAGAAACTCCTCCCACACTCCACGGGAGTCTCGCACTTCCACGGGCTCCCATCCCTGGTCACGGCTCAGTCCGGTTTGGTGCCAGTCAGCCGGTTGTCGTCTCAGTATCTCCAGCGACTCGCCCCACGCTCCCGTCCTCAGCGCGGCACTGGAACAAAACACGCGAATATCGGATGCGCATGATGGCGCGGTGTTGCCGCACGCGTGTATGGTCACCAGCACGCCCGACTGCAACCTGCCCATGATAGCCGCGTTCACCTCGACCGGGCCGCCTTGGTAGTCCAGTAGGGCCCAGACGTCGGTGAAGTCCTCGCCAGCCAGGTCGGATACGGTGTTGAGCATGTGCGCGCCGCTATCGAACACAAACCCTCCGCCCGATATCTCGGGCTTGGTCCTCCACGAGTCGCCCGACAGTCCAACCCAGTTCTGCCAGATTACGCCGGATATGCTCTGGACCTGGCCCAGTTCTCCTGAGCGAAGCATCTCTCCTGCCTTGCGAACATGCGGCAGCAGACTGCCTTGGAACGCTACCACCAGCATGCGCCCGGTACGATCGCGTGTTTCTATGAGGCTCCTTGCCTCTGCCGCGTTCATCACCATCGGCTTCTCAACCAGCACATCGAGACCGGACTCTAGGCAAGCCTTGGCTTGGCTAAAGTGCAGGACATGCGGAGTTACCACGTACGCAACGTCGAGTTGCTCCGCATACTGCTCGAGCATGCTGGCGAAGTCAGGTACGTTGACAGGCCTCGCTCGGCCGGCGGCCTCAAGCAACGCTGCCGTCAGTTCGTAGGCCTCCGGCGACGGCTCGCATACCACAGGAATGGAGGTATTGCGGAAGTCGGCCAGTATCTCCTGGATCCTGTGCCGTGCTAGTCCTCCGCAGCCGATGAACGCCGCTCTCACCGAGGGATCAAAGCCCAATGACTGCTCCTTAGCTGTTCATCTACACCGGCAAGACCGGCCGCAGGCTGCCCGGCAGAATACCGGCGTCATGTGTTTCGTACCCCGATCTTCCAACAAGTCATATGATAGCGACCCACCCCATAAGTACACGTCACGTGGACAAATCGCCCGGGGGGAATCGTATCGAACGTCGGCAGAGTACACCGAGGATCGACACGTCGGCCAGCGCCTGGCTTCTCTCTTACATCTTGAACACGAGAACGACCAAATCTCTGCCCGCAGGACAAGAGGAAAGACGTTCGCGCAATCCAATCAAAGTTATATGCGCTTCTATGTTGGACTTCACGAGCCCGGGCGCCTCGCTTGCGGGGCGCTGAGTCGCGTCATAACCCCACGATCCTGTTGTCTTACAGTAACTTGCTGGCAGCGACCATATGTGCTATTATAGGTGCATGATTAGCACTGGCAACGCGCCGTCCTCTTCACCCCGGTTCGCGGGGATGTCCCCTGAGAGCATCCTTCTCCTGCATGGTTCCGGAGACTGGCCCCTCGCCCTTGGATACGGGCGATGCTCTAGCTTTGACAGGTGTATCAAAAGTGTCTCGGTTTCGTCACCTTCTGTGTACGTTTTGGGTCAATCAGGTATGTTTCTGAACCATTTTGGACACGTGCAACCGCGGTTCTCAGCTATGGCGCGTTACAAAATGTTACGGAATGTGACATTTCCGTAGCCTGATCCCCCTCCGGCCCAGATGGTCCGGCCATGGCGCATTAGTATCCCCGGGCAGTTGGCGGCAGCCAATCGACTGGCGACAAATCTGCTGATAAAGTAGAGGAGCCGTAGCTCCGAACCGACGAGCATACACATGCGTTAAAATGCTGCTTCTGTGAGTGCCTTAGAGAGAGGACAAGTTTAATGCTGAGATTCGTAGAGGAAATGATACTGCTTCTGCTCCACGACGAGGACGGGCGGTTCGCTCGCGTTTCCACTTGGGCCTTCGACTATGCCATTGCCGGCGCTGTACTGATGGATCTGGCTTTGGAGAACAGGATTGACACTGACCTCAAGAACCTCATACTGATTGATTCCACGCCTGTGGGCGACGGTCTCCTCGATCCCACGCTGGCGGACATCGCGGCAGGAGACAGCCAGGACGCCCGACACTGGGTGGAGCACACAGCGCAACGATCCACCGCCATACGCGAAGAGGCGCTGGACCGTCTTGTTGACAAAGGCATCTTGGAGCGCCAGGACGATCGCTTCTTGTGGGTCTTCCGGTCCCGGCGCTATCCGGCAGTTGATGGAGAGCCCGAGCGGGAAGTCAAACTGCGCATCATGGAAGTGCTGTTCAGCGACGAGATTCCGGATCCACGGGACGTGGTGATAATCTGCCTTGCGGACGCATGCGGCATCTTCAGTGAAATCCTGTCGAGGCGCGAGATGTACCGGGCATCGGAGCGAATTGAGCAGGTGCGCAAGTTGGACCTGATAGGTCAAGCCATGACGCAGGCTATCCAGGACATCGAGGTCTCGGTCGCCGCATCAATACAAGCGCACCGCATGTACTGACCCAGGGCCGTACGACCCAATAGCAAGGTCACTTGCTTAGAAGAGGGTCCGCCTGAGCGTGGGCATGTCGCCGGGTTCTGGTCGTTTTCAGTCGCGAGCTAGCGCCGCCTCATAAGGACGTACGTCAAGCCGGCGCCCGACACAAACGTCGCGCACGCAACTATCAAGTAGGCCACCCACCCGTCAATGCCGCCCTCAGATTCCGGCACCTGAATCGTAAGAACAGGCGCGGGGTTCTCCTGAGACATCGAAGTTGAAGCAACCTGCTCATCAGCCTGGATTTCGGCGGACACGACCTCCTGCGATGGCGTTTCAGTTGGCGTCGTCTCAGGTTGAGGTGTTGAACGAGGGGTCGGGGTGTTCGTTAGCCCGGCTGTAACTGTCGGCGCAAGAGATGGCGTGGGCGAAGGCGTCAACGATGGCGTTGGGGTAGGGGAGAGCGATGGCGTCGGCATTGGTGATGGGGTAGTCGTCACCGTGGCAGACGGAGTTGGCGACTCCGTTGGAGTAGGAGACGGTGTTGGTGCAGGCGGAGGAGTCTCGCTGACCAGTATCTCGGCCTGACCGCTCACGGCCTCCTCAACTTTGTTAGAGTCCTTGAAGATGCCGGCAAACTCGTAACGGTCTTCTTCGTCAGCCGCCGTAACCGTGTAGGTAAGCCGGTCTTCTCCCAGCAGCGTGAACAAAACGGTCTGGCCATCGACACGATCGGCGACAGATTGCAGGCTGGAACTCTCGTATGTGAAACCCGGGGGCAGCGTCTCTACAACCTGCCCAATGCCGCCGTACCCCGAAACGCTGATCGTGACCTGCAACGGGCCTCCCGGGAGCACCCAGGATTCAGAGAAGCTTCTGACGGCCCTGTGGGTAGTTGCCTCCGCCTGATTGGCATGCGGCACCCCCGCTGCCGTAGCGGAGATGCAGAGCAGTAATGCTACGGATAGCCAGTTGCGCGCCAAGCCCAACTGAGTGACCCAACGCGTACTTCGGCTCATTTCGAACGGCACCCTCAATTGGCAAAGTAGTGCCTGACCACTTCGATGGCCTCCTGCTTGCTGATCAGGTCAGCGAAGTAGTCAAACGCTGCCGCTAACGCCTCAGCTCGGTCGATCACATCGTCAGAATCTTGGTCGTATCTGCTGACGATGCTTTCGCCCTCCACATCCACGACCGTAACGGCGATCTCCAGCACGCCGGTGTTGCCACTAACGTCCGATGCTTGGACGCTCAACTCAAAAACATTGTCCTGGTCCGCGTCCGCAGGCATCTCGAAATCGGGCGCTGCGACGAACGTCAGCATGCCGCCGGCTATCGAGAACGCACCGGCATCGTCTCCACTAAGCCTCCACACAACATCGGCTCCCTCGGGGTCCGTCGCCGAGTACATGGCAACCGCATCGGTCTCATTCTCCTCATGCACCGGTGAGACTGGTCCCGACACCTCAGGCGGCTCGTCAACGTCACTGACAGTTACCCTCGCTTCCAGCGAAGACGTACTGTTTCCGTCCGAAGCTGCCAGTGTCAAGCTGTAGACGTTGTCTTCGTTCGCGTCGGCTGGCGCTTCGTAGTCCGGCAGACCCGTGAAAGTCAGCCTGCCGCCGTCTATCGAGAACGCCCTCGCATCTTCTCCGGCCACGGTCCACGCAACATCGACACCCTCAGGGTCTGCCGCCATATACACGGCGACGGCATCGGTCCTATTCTCTTCATGCATCGGAGAGGCCGGTCCCGTCACCTCAGGCGGCTCGTCAACATCCGTAACGGTGACCGCCACCTCCAGCGATGTAGCGCTGTTGCCGTCGGACGCCTCCACGATCACATCGTAAGTGTTGTCTTCGTCAGCGTCGGCCGGCGCCTCGTAGTCCGTCGTGGTCGCGAAGTAGAGCATGCCGCCACTAATCGAGAACACTCCGCTGTCCGGTCCGGAAACTGACCACGCAACTTCGCCCCTCTCTGGGTCCGATGCCGTGTACACAGCGACAGCACCCTCCTCGTCCTCCCGGCGCTCCAGCGAAGTCGTGCCCACCACCACGGGCGGCTCGTCAACGTCTGTCACGGTAACGTCCACCTTGATGGAGTCGTCTCCATCGTTGCCGTCCGACACTTGCACCCTGAGGAGGTAGGTATCCCTCGTCTCATGGTCCAGTTCGGCCAGCACCGAAATCTGGCCTGAACCATCATCGATGGTGAAGAAAGGCGCGTCTATGCCCGTAAGCGCATAAGTAAGCGCATCCCCGTCTTCATCGCTGGCCTTTACGGGTTCGCCGGCGTCGGCTCCTTCAGGAGCGTTCTCTTCAATCGTACGTGCGGTCCTTGAACCCTCTGAGAACTCTGGATCGTTGTTCACTTCGACGATGAAAAATCCACCACCGAATCCCGAAGTCTCTGGCGGCGGTGGAGGTGGCTTCACCTCTACTGTGGCGCTTGCCTCGTTGGACCACTCCGCGTCGCCGTCTTCGTTAACGGCACGCAACTGGTAGGTGTATGTCTTGTCCGCGGTCACCTGATTGTCCCGGTAAGAAGTCGCGGACGCGCTGGGATCAGGGCTGACGCTAACATAGTCCACTCCTTCCTCCTTGCGCTGCAAGTCGTAGGCCGTGATCGGGCTGCCATTGTCCGATGGCCTTCCCCAAGACAGCTCAATGTAAGAGCTGCCTCCCGTGGCCCTGAGGCCCGTCACCCGCTCAGGAGCCGCGATCAGTTCTATGAGCACCGTCGCTCTATTGTCCTCCGGAAGTAGGTCCAGTTCGTTGCTGCTTGCCTCGGAAACGATCCTAATGTCTGCCGCCGCAGTCGGCTCCACCTGTAGTGAGACCTCTCCCGTTACGCTGGCGAACCGGGCAAGAGTTCCGACGTCGCAATTGACCAGGCGCCCACCGGACTTCGAACATAGGTCTTCAGGTGTAGAAGAAACGAAGCTCACTCCCGGGTCCAGAGTTGTCCTGAGCGTTGTCCCTGTAGAGGTAGCCTGACCATCGTTACGGACCGTGAACTGATAGGTTAGTTCCTCCCCTCGTGAGACACGGGAATCTGAGGAGAACGCGCTCAGATTCAAGTCCACTGTCTTCAATGTGTCGTCCGTGATGGTAATCGTAGCGGTCAGATCTCCGCTTAGAAGATGTGGCAGTCCCGGATTGTTGTACGCCAGGGTCACAGTGAACTCCTCATTCGGCTCGGCGGTCCCGTCATCCACTACCGTCACGGTGAAGCTCTTTTCGGCCCGGTACCTCCGTGCCCATTGACGACACTCACCTGAAAGTCGCCGCGGTTGAATGTGACCGTCTCGTCAAGCTGTGTATAGTCTGCCGGCTGCCTGGCGCTACCGTTCCTGGTGGAGACCCTTGCGTCGAAAGTGAATCCGCTCTCTGGAATCTTGTCCTTCGTAGTAATGGAGACCGCGAGAAGGTTCACGGTACCGGCCTTTTCGTCCGCGGTGATCGACGTCTGGTCCCACCCAAGCACCACCGGCACATGATCATTGTCGGTAATGAAAACCGTCGCGGAATCGGGACCGCCACGGAGATGCGGCGCAGGACCTGAGTAGCTGAGATTTGCAACGAAGTCCTCGTTTGGCTCATCGACCGTGTCGTCCATAATTGCTACGGTCGCGTCCTTTGTCGCAATGTACCGGTCTTGTCCGTTGACGACCTGCGGGCTAAAGTCCCTCTGGCTGAAGTGCAACGCGGTGGAAAGCCGTCGGTAGTCTTCGGACTGAGTTGCTGTGCCATCTGAAGTCGCGGCGGTGACATCGAACGAGAACCCGGTTTCCGGCATCTTGTCCTTCTCGGTGACGGCGACGGCCCGCAGGGTCACTACGCCATTGCCTTCATCCACCGTGAGTACGGCCTGCTCCCAATGAATGGTTACGGGCACGTGGTCGTTGTCGGTGATCGTCACCGACGCATTGACCGGACCCCCCAAAAGGTGCGGCAACCCAGGGGCCAGGTACCTCGCCGTCAGGTCAAAGCTCTCATCCGGCTCGTCTTCGGTGTCGTCCGCGATGTCCACCTCAACCTGCTTGATTGCCCTGTAAGTCCTTTGACCGCGAATGGTTGCCCGGCTGAAGTCGCTCCTGTCGAACGTCACCGTCGAGACTAATTGAGTGTAGTCGTCAGGCTGCGATGCGCTGCCATCGGAAGTAGCAACGGATACGTCGAATGTAAACCCGGCATCCGGGATCTTGTCCTTTGTAGTAGTGGCAATCACGCTTATAGTCACGGTCGGGGCGTTCTCATCTACCGATACATTCGTCCGCTCCCAGCCAAGAGACACGGGCACGTGATCGTTGTCCCTGATTGTGATCAATGCCGATTGGGGGCCTCCCTGGAGGTGCACGAGGCCGGGAGTCAGGTAGTTGACGGTTACTCTTAGGTTCTCATCCGATTCGTCCGAAGTGTCGTCTATGATGACTACGCTGAAATCTCTGGTCGCCCGGTAGCGTTGCTGACCGTTCACGATAGTCTGGCTGAAGTCGCTGGCGACAAAGTTGGCTGAGGAGGGCGGAGGCGTATAGTCGTCGTTCGAAGTTGTGCCCAAATCGGTAGTAGTCAGTGTCACGTCGAAGGTGAAGTCGGCTGCCGGCGGCGAGTTCAGAGTTGTCGTGAACACGGCCCTAAGCACGACGATTCCTGCATCCTCTTGAACGTCCAGCGTAGTATCTTCCAACTGGAGAATAATGGGTATGTCGTCCGGCAAGGGCGTCCCCGTCTCCGTGCCGGACCAGAGCCCGTCGCTGGCCCGGTTAACGGCGCGCACCTGCACATCGTACTGAGTAGCGTTTATTAGGTTGCTGATAACGTACCGCAGTTCGCCGCTTCTCCAAGCATTGTCCCGCACCGTCCCAATTGGCGTCCACAGTCTCATCGGCGCTGGTCTCGATGTAGCGAACGTCATAGGCGGTTATGGGTGCCCCTCCCGTGTCCGACGGCCCGTCCCAAACTACAGCCAGGGTCCTGTCGCCGCGAGCGACGGAGGAGATGGTGGGTGCCGAAGGTGAGACGGTCGTGGGCTCCTCTGCATCCGACTTCGACCAGGGACCGTGTCCGGAACCGTTATGGGCCCGGAGCTGGAATTCATACTTGACGGCGCCTTCCAGCCCGGTGACAGTGTGGCTGCGGTTGGTCGGAGTGCCGACACCCGACTCCAAGGTCCATTTGTCATCGCTCCTGTCTGTTGCATCGTCACGTATGTAGCGCAGATCGTAGGAGGTGATGGCCGTCGCCCCCGTGTCGGTCGGAGCGTCCCATTCAACAGTCAGCGTACCTCCGCCCGGCGTCACAGTGACGATTTCCGGTTCGCCGGGAATAGAGCCGTGGCCGTACACCGTGAGGGCCCAGGACTTGAGAGCGCCGCTGCTGCCCCTCTGCGCGTCTTTAATTCGCAGGGTCCACTCGCCGGCTGCGTCCTCGCCAAGATGCCGGGCAGAACCAAAGCGGAAGGATGAAGTCAGCTCCCCGTTAACGTCGGCAGAAGTTGTGAGGACGGAGACGGCCCCGGACGGCGACACAAGCTCCACGGTGAGGTCCCGGAAGTTGAGGTGGTTGAAATGGGTGTTGCCCTCTACGGACTCAATGAATTCCACGTAAGGCTCAACGGTCAGGCTCGTGGACACAGTGGTAGACGACCCTGATGAAGGGGCGTCTGGAATGGCCAAATTGATGAAGGCTGAATCTGATGTTATCTCCCGCAGCTCGGGGACTTTGGTCCAACCCGTAGCTAAATCCGTGGCGGCCTTGGCGTCCACCATGCCGAAACCGTACTCGTCGTTGTATTTATAGCGATCCGTGGTGGAACCGTACTTGAATGCGCCCTGCTCCCAACCGGTGTTGTCAGGGTCGTTCTTGCGAGCGGAAGCCGCCAGGATCAGCTTGGCGTCCCGCCACGTAAGCGCATTGTTGGCCTCTCTCACAAGGGCCACCACGCCGGAGACGATGGGCGTGGCTGCGCTAGTGCCGCCGAATGAACCCCGGTAGCGGTTACCGTTATCGGTCGTCGCTATCCTGGGCTGTCCCACTCTCCCGCTGCTAGATGGGCCGCATACCCACAGGTTTGAACCGGGCTCCGAGTAGCTGCTTCGCTTGTCGTCGTGGCCTACGGCGCAGACGGCCGTGACGGCGTAAAAGTTTGCGTACTCGTCCAGATTGGAGCGGTCGTCATCTTCACCCCCATTTCCGCCAGCCCAAGCGTAGAATACGCCCTTCCCACCATAGCCGTTGGTAACGCCATCCTTGACCGCCAACTCCCAAAGCTCCGTGGCGTGCTGCGGCCTGCCGCTGTCCCCGGGCCCCCAGCTGTTGTTGGAAACGGCCGTGGTCGTTGCGTTGCGAGACAACGCGTCCGCTTCGTTGGCGTCGGATTGTTCTACAAGATAGTTGTAGCCGTATATGGTGGCCTCGGAGGCCACGCCTCGCACTCCCAAGGCGTTGTCCTTTGCCGCGATGAGACCGGCAACGGCGGTCCCGTGGTCTTCGAAGTAGTTGTAGATGTCGGTCTGGTTGGGATCGTAGTTGTGATTGAAGGAGGTGTTGACGTTATCGGTGAGGTCCTCATGGCCGTAGTGCATTCCGTCGTCCACAACCGCCACGTTGATGCCGTCGCCTGTGTAGGTGGGCCATACCTCCTCAACTCTGATGTCTTGACCGGCGCTGTTGCGAAACTGGTTGGTGTTGTTCAGGTGCCACTGGCATCCGTATAGAGGATCGCTAATACCTGAGCTCCTGAGGATGTTGGAGCAGCGGTTTACGAAGTAAGTGTACCCTCCCTCTTGGATTGCCCTTACAGTGTATCGGCCGGTCTCTGTGCCTTCCTTCCCCGTCACCTTTAAGTAGTACGTATCCGCGTCTAATCTGCCCTGGAAGATGAATGCATCGTCGAAGTGAATCGAGTCGACAGGGGCCTGCATGCTGTTGGAATCGATCAGCGCACCGCTGATGTCGATAACTTGGCTCACGCCCCCGACAATCACAAAGGTAGTTTCGTCCAGGGTCAAGCTGAAGTAGTCCACGTCGCCGGCCGGATCAATGATTCCCCCGGCCGCATCTCCGAGGGTCAGAGGCTGAGCGTCGATGGTGGAACTGCCAGGCTCGGCGATGACCGTAGCGTACACGCTGTACGGCCCATCAGACTTTTCGGCGAAGGATGTCACCTTAACGTAGTAGGTTCCCGCTGGCAGACTCTCCCGAATGAGGAAATTTCTTCTACCGCCCGGAAGGTAGCCGTCATCGTTGTAGGCAACCACGACGCCGAAGCTATTCTGCACCTCACCAACCGTATCCGGGAACCCGGATGCCCGAATGGCTACTTCCGTAGTCTCGGACAACTGCAACTTAAAGTAGTCTTCGTCGTCTTCCGGGTCAATCGTGCCGCTGGCGGAGCCGTTGATACCCAAGGTGGCCGCATTGCTTCTCGAAGAGGAGTCCGTGAAGGCCCGTATCCTCAGGACATAGGGTGTCTCGGTTGATCCGTACCCCGTGACCTTGATGTAGTATGTCCCTGATCGGAGTTTGCGCCACAGGAAGAAATTGTCCGGGTTGGGCAGTACTCCGCCATAGTCGTCGCTTTCTACGAACACACCGTTGCTGTCCAGAAGCTCACCTACAGTTTCAAGGTCTCCCAGCGTGTAAATCCAGTAGTCGGCTGTGCTTGACACACTGAGCCTGAAGTAGTCTTCATCGTCGGTGGAGTCTACGGCGCCCCAAATCCTGGCGCCCGTCGCAATGCTGGTAGCGTCGGCGAGGGTGTCGCCATGGTCCTCGGGAGTGGCGCTGGTCGTGGAAGACCAAGCGCCGTTTACGTCGTTTTCATCCACCCCGCGTACCTGCACATCGTACTCGGTGCCGTTGGTCAAGCCGGTAATGGCGTAGGTCAGCCTACCGTCGGCGTCCTCCTTCACTGTCCAGTTGGCGTCAACCGTCTCGTCAGCGCTGGACTCCATGTAACGTATGTCATAGGCCTCGATTTTCGAGATGGTCCCGGTGGGAGCGTTCCATGAGACCAGCAGGGCGCGGTCGTCGGCGCGGACGGAACTGATAGTGGGAGCGGGCAATGCCGGCGTCCCGATCTCCGTTCCGGATCAGGTCCCGTCACCATTGGAGTTGACGGCCCGCACCTGCACGTCGTACTGGGTGCCGTTGGTCAGCATGGTAATCGTGTATTCCAGTGCGCCGGAGGTCCATGCGCCGTCTACGACCGTCCAGTTTGCGTCCACCGTCCATCTGCGCTGGTCTCGATGTGGCGGACGTCATAGGCAGTGATGCCCGTTTCGCCAGCAGGGGCCGTCCAAGCGACATTGAGCTGCGTATCACCTGGAGTTACGGAGTCAATGGTCGGAGCGGCGGGTGTCGTCTGCGCTCTGGCGTAGCCCAAAGCCAGCATGAGGCAGAGCAGGGCGCACCCCGCCGCCGGAAGCAGTCTGGCTGGACTGAGCATCCTGGTCATGGAGTCATTGACTCAGCAGAATCGTTAGCGCTCAAAGGAACAATGGGTGGCAACGGTCAGGGACACTCACAGAGCAAAGATCACTTCGGGGTTGCTTCTCTCCCCCAGTTGGGGCTGGACACCTCCACCCCGTCTAGCTCCACCAACCCGTTGGCAAGATCCAGCGAATGGAAGCCCGGTTCCGTCTCAATGAAGAAGCCGTTGGCAACGTAACCCAACTCCGATACGCGGTTCATCTTGATACCGTTGATGGAGAAGAAAGCGTTCGTTTCCGACTGGCTCCATTCGGCATTGAGCACCAGAAGGACGCCGCCGGGCAGAGTCATAAGCGCGCCCGACTCAGAGCGAAATACAGGCAGAGTATCGCCCTTCGATTGTCCATCCGCACTCCTGACAACGTTGGTCCCCCCGTCATCAGCCGCAACGATATCGCGAGGCAATCGATCGGAGCCCTTCTCCACTACCAGATCGGTCTGAAGATAAGCCGTTAGGGTCCAGTCACCATCTTCCCACGTGCAGGTCTGGCCCTGCACAGGCTCTTCGGATGCGTCGTTCTTTTGTGAGGGGTCCTGTTCCAACGTGGTAATGCCTTCATCCTTGCTTGAGGTCTTGAGAACATCGGCCGACGCAAACTCAAGCCCGTCGTCGTCCGTTGGGACAGGAGTAGGCATAGACGGGGAGTCCTCCGCGTTGAATGCAGTGGCGGCTGCCTCCTTAAGGGGCGCTGCAGTGTTCGTGGGCGCGGCGGACTGCTCCGTCGGCGCAGACGATCCGCATCCGGCCAGGAACGCAGTCACGCTTGACACAAAGACAGCGAAAGCCAGCAGAACAACAAGCTTTCTCATTTCACTCACCTGTATGACCTCAGATTATTGAATGTGCGCCTGCTTTTGGTTTCATTCGCTCCGGAGCCGACTGTAAACAGAGCTGGCCTCCGCTACATGGCAACCAAAGTTCGTCCAATTGGATGCATCGCATCTGGCTAGCGCTTGCTGCGAATGTATACGGTGAGGGCCAGGATGACGCCTAGGCCATCGACAATGACGATGAGCTATAGCAGGCCGACGGGCCGAGAATATGCGCGCATCCTCTCTCAGAAGATTAGGGTGCGAATCAAACTCATCGCGATTGGCAGAGTGCCTACGGCGACACTTGAAGCTCCATCAGTTACTTTGCCACGGTCTCCGTCCACCAGTTGGCGCTGAATATCTCAACTCCATCCTGCCCTGCGAGCTCATTTGCCAGTTTGAGGAACGGGAAGCCGGGCTCAATCTACACAAAGAAACCGTTTTGCACAAAGCTCAACTCTAATACACGTGTCAGCTTGATGCCATTGTCGGAGAAGAACGCATCCGTTTGCGCGCGGCTCCATGTAGAAACGAGCAGCAGCACACTCCCGGCCAGGGTCATCAGCGCGCCCGACTCTGAGCGAAAGACCGGGAGATCATAGCTTTCCGCTCGCCGGTCTCCGACCTCACAACACTTACACTGCCCTTGCTGACCCTAACGATCTTGCCCAACGAATCATTCACATCCTTGCGAAGGAACAGGTTTTCCTAGAGATGGACTGTCAATGTCCTGTCACCATCCTCCCAGGAGTACTGTTGACCCTTAACTGTATCGGCCAGTTCGGTGAAGCTTTCTTGTCTAATCCGACTTCATCCACTACTTGGCTTAGGTTCTCTTCCTGTGGATAATGTTCCGGCGCATCATTTGCGCCGTCGGTCGGACTTAGGAGGGGAACAGGACCCGGCTGTTCTCTTGCGCCAATGGTCAAGACCGCATCGATCGGGGCTTTCTCTTGTGGGACAGAGTACTGTGCGTAAGTGAAATCAGGGACTAGGAAGGCGGTAACTAAGTTAGCCTCTACCGTCGAACCGGAGTCCACGGCAGACGAAGTCCGGACCGTTTCGACAGCCGGCTCGATCCAGGACTGAGGCTCCTTAGAAGTCGCACCGCAACGAGCTAATGCCACGGCTCCAATCGCGAACAGGACGGAGTCGGCAAGAACGTCAACCCTGACCTTAGAAGATCTCATGCCATTCCCTCCGCACCCAAGCCTTCCGAAGAAGCCTTCATCTACGATCACATATTCATTTTAGCATCGATTTCCACGAGGTCAGTCGCTGACAATAGACCCTGACAGGCAGAAGAATATGCTCCTGCACACTGCAGGTCAGGGGCACACTCACTTCTCTTCGACTGTAAGGTGCTTCTTCTTGAAACCTCTACATTCCGCCGCGAATGACAATGCACGATCGCGGAACGGGCGGCGCGGATCGACTCGTAAGCACTCATCCCCACCGGTGGCGAGCCAACTCTCGGACAGCTACGCGGGCCCTCGCGCTCCCAACTGAGGGGTTCTCTACGCTATTGGCTCGCCCAGGGATCGTATGAGCCGAAGTTCCACATATGCCATTCTGGGTCCAGGGCAGAACAGCCTCGGCCACCGTAGTCCTCATCCACTAATGGGGCATGACAATCTCTGCGCCCGCCGCCTCTGCCTGCTTGTAGTGCGCATTGATGTCATCCACCACAATGTAGGCGCTTTGCGTATTCGTGCCAGCCTCCTGCGGAGTCTTAATCATCCTCCCAAAATCATCGTCTCTCGCAGAACCAAGCATGATCAACCCACCGCCGAGGACAAGCTGTGCGTAGGCAATAGTTCCGTCAGGCCCGTCGACGATGACGTGCCTTTTGAATCCGAACGCTGCAGAGCCACTCGATGGCTGTGCGTGCGTCCTTGTAGCGCAAGGTTGGAATGACGTTGGGAATTCCCAGTCTCGTCTCCCATGACGAATTCGAAGGACCAATCGTGCAGACTGTAGCACCTGAAGAATCTCAGTCGGCAAGAAGCATTATCAACGCGGGCAACACACCAGGATACCTGACTTAGCATAGCCTGACCCTGCCGCCGAGACCCCAGCCCAATCCGCAAGCGCAATTCAACAAACTTGGGGCACCTATTCGAAAACCCGTAGCGTCCCCGGAATGTACATTCGCATCAGCTTACGGACGGTCAACACTGGCGCGAGCATGACGACGGCAACTCCGGCTGCCAGTATCCCGGCCATTTGCGGCACATGTATTGACAGAATCACACTCATGTCAGGATAGCTATCTGGAAACAGACCAACGATCATCCACGTCAACAGCCCCAGGCCGAGGACAACGCCTAGAAATGTGGCGATGATACCCAGCACAACCCCTTCAACCGCTAGGTTGACGATCACCCTGCCAACAGGTACACCAAATGCGAACATTGTCGCGTGCTCCCGCGCTCGCTCGTCCGAATTGATGTTGGCAGTATTGAAGGCGATCAGAAGCGCGAGCCCAAGCACAAACAGCTCAACTAACCAGAACACACCGGAGATCTGCTCGAACGCCTTCCGGACAGCGATTGAAGCCTCGGCGAATCCTTGTACGTTCGCCACTCCAGGCATTCCGAACATCGCCCGCTTTACGTCTGCTAGTTTCTTCCCCTTGGCCGGCGTGCCAGTGACAGTGTTGGCAAAATTGTCCAGTCCCGCCAAACCGGCATGGCGAATGTCCATGTACGCATTGAATCGGAGCGGATGTGGGTGGATCGCAATTACTGGAACAGTGGTCGCCCCAATCCCAAACACGCCCAAGCCGGTCCTCAACGGGAGTGTCAGCTTCACTTGGTCGCCAGTACGCACGCCGAGGTCTGCGGCAGCCTTTCGGGACAACACTATCCCAGGCATGTCGACAGAGAGATTGCCCTCCGAGGCGGTTGGCCGCCAAGTCGTGCTCTCGAAGTCCACGAACTGGATGTTCAGACTCACCGCCCCTAGATTGATTCCGTCAAATACGTCCTTAGCACTTTCCAGACCTCCAACCTGGTGATCTGGGTCGTCGGAGCCCTCGTAGACGTGAGCTGCGCCCCATATGGCAAGCCCTGGTGCTGCGCCGCTCAGAGCGCCTCCCCTTACAATGCCGGTCACTTCCGGCGAATCGACGGGATAGAACGAGTCGAGTTGAATGCTGAGTCGGCTAGGAACGCCTTGCAGCAGCTCGTCATCGCCCATCTCGAGTGTGGTAAGGAACGAATCACGCACGCCCACTACGCTGAACAGAATCGCTATGACCATGGTGAGGGCAAACAGAGTAAGGCAGGTTCTTCTCGGCGCCCTTAGCAGGTTCCGGAATGGCATACGCCCCAGGCTGGTACCCGGCAGAGGCAGGCGGCTCATGACGGGAGCAAGTCCGCCGCCCCGCGAGGCGAGATGTCCAGTCCTAATGGCTTCCACCGGATGAACTCGTATCGCGCGCAACACTGGCCACAGGACGGCGACAATGGGCAGCAGGAACCCGATCAACGCTACTCTTATGAAGATCCCCGACTGGAAAGGCGTGAGTAACACGGGTAGGGCGACGGAGCTCGCTAGAACACCCTCCATGAGCCTTGCGATCAACAGCCCCACACATACCCCGAACACCACGCCCAGTACCCCGATTTGGAGCCCAACAAGCAGCGGCCGGATCGCAATCGCGGTAGGGTGCATGCCTAGCGCCATGGATGTGCCTATTTCGCGCCGCTGGGACTCCACCATCCGTGCCGCGAAGTTTAGCGCCGCGAACGCCGCGCCGCCGAATAGGATTATTGCGAACACGTTGTAGATCTGCTGGTCGCCCTCCGGATCGCGCGTCAGGGCCACATATGACGGATCGTCTCCCGTACGCATCAGCGCAAGGTGCGTGCCGAAGTGGCGCTCGGCAGTCTCGGCCAGAAGTTCCGTCTCGATTCGCTTCTGGTCGATGCCAGGCTCGACCGTGAGGACAAGGTCATTGACAAGCCCTTGCCTGCCCGTCACCTCTTGAGCGGTCTCAATGGATGTGAACAAGACCACGAGGTTGGCTTGGGCCAGGAAGCTGCCTTCTTCAACCACAAGGAAGTACTCCGGAGATACGGCATGGCCCACGTAGCGTGCAGATGCCCCGTCGCCAAGCCGCAATTCGCCCTCTGGCGGGAGTTCGTAGTACACGCCGAAGTTACGCTCCAGCAGCACAACGCGTTCTCCGATCTCCGCAGCCTCAATGCCCCGTCCCACAATGACCTCGACGCCATTGACGCTCGGTCCCCCATTCGACATGTCGACACCTACAATCCTGCCTGGCACGAATATCGGGCCTACAGCCGAATCGACCTCCACCTGTGTCTCCGTGATAAGCCTTTCCTCGGCGGCCTCCACACCGTCGATTCCGAGGGCGATCTCCCGGAGTGCTCCGCGCGGCAGGAAGCCGTCCCCCGGCAGACGGCCACGGATGTCGTACATGTTCGTCATTTCCATGCTCGCCTCATTTGAGGCAATACGCCACTCCGTCACGCTGCTCAGGCCGGCGAACATTCCGGTGCCGATGGCCATCATGAAGGCAATCCCCGCTACCTGCATCCATCGCGTCTTGGCCTCGCGCAGAGTCCAGCGAAGCCTTAATGCAAGCATTGCAAAGACTTCACCAGTGGAGTTCTGAGAGGAGGGTCTTGCCGCCCGTTGGCGGTCCATCATTTACGATACGGCCGCTGCTCATCTCGATCACTCTGTCGGCGATCCGCGAAATCTCTCGGTTGTGTGTTACCACCAGCACAGCGTGGTCAGCCGAGGCCTGATCGATCAGAAGCTCCAGTATCTGAGCACCGGTACTGAAGTCGAGTTCGCCTGTAGGCTCATCAGCTAGCAGCACGGGGTTGCCGGTTGCCAGAGCCCGTGCAATTGCCACACGCTGCTGTTCGCCGCCCGAGAGTTCGTGTGGGAAATGGTCGGTTCTGTGGCCAAGGCCCACGGCCTCTAGCACTGATTCTGGGGTTGTTTCGCCGCGCTTTCCTGCTACGTCAATGCCGAACTCCACATTCTCCAAGGCAGTAAGTCCGGGAAACAGGTTGAAGCTCTGGAAAATGAAACTCACCGTGTGGCGCCTTATCCCGAACAGTTCCGAGCGCGAGGCAGTTGTGATGTCGCGCCCGCTTATTGACACGATGCCGGAAGTGGGCGTTTCTAGGGCGCCGATGATGTTGAGTAGGGTAGTCTTGCCACTGCCTGAAGGTCCCAGGACCACCACGAACTCTCCGCTTGCCACATGGAGGTTCACATTGTCTAGCGCTCCTACCTCCACGGGACCGACTTGGTAGTGCTTTGAAACTCCTAACAGATCAATCAAGCCTTCAAACCTTCTGCTTTCCGTTGCTCGGACAACTTCCGCCATCGGAAACCCAAGGATTGGGTACTGTACTCCAGGTCACACACTCCCGTGTAGCACTGTGCCGTGACGAGGCTCTCGGCCGCTGCTGGATCGCCGGAACAAGCGAAGATCGCATGGTAGACCGCCGTCTGTTCACCTCAGTCAGGAAATTCTGACCCGGGGCTGTGGGAAGACTAGGGGAGCGTTCTTTCGTCCATCATCGCTCGCCAACTCGCAGGTTTTGCTCGATCCGCCTGCTCACGTATGACATCCCAAACGTAAACACCCAGAAGACCAATGCTAGGAATATGTACAGCTCTTTGTGGCTCGCTAGGAATTCTACGTTTCCTCTTATGAAGGCTCGGCTGATTCCCACAACATCCTGAAGGCTGATGATGTACACCAGGCTCGTGTCTTTGAACAGCGAAATGAACTGCCCCACTATGGCTGGAATCACATTGCGGATGGCCTGAGGCAGCGAGATCAGCATCATCGTTTGCCACCCGGCAAGCCCCAGCGCGCGCGACGCCTCGGCCTGGCCGGGGTTAATCGCCTGAAGGCCGCCCCGGATATTTTCCGCCATGTAAGCCGAGCTAAACAGGGTGATCACTACTGCGGCGCTAGTAATCGAGTTCAACGGGAAGCTCTCAGGAAAGGCTAGGGGTACGATTCTCACGGACATGAATAGCAGAGTTATCAAGGGTACGCCACGGAACACCTCGATAAACGCCACGCACATCCCCTTTACCACGGGGAGCCGGCTCCGGCGTCCCAGTGCCAGGCCAACTCCAATTGGCAGACTTCCCGCGATGCCGATTGCTGCTAGCAGCAGGTTCAGCATCAGCCCACCCCATTCTGTAACTGGGACCGGTTGAAGACCGGGAACCTGTGAAATCCCTCGCAGCAACACAAGTACTAAAATGAACGCCCCTATGCATGACACTGCGAGCCACTTGGGACTGCCCAGCGGCGTGTAACGGGCTAGTGCCCACCCGGCGACCACTGCGGGCAGGTTCGCAACCAGCAACAGGCGGACGTCCATTCCCATGGTCTCTAGGCTGTACGGCAGCAGCGCGAACGCCGACACCACGACCGCCACACCGATGGCAATGCGTCTCGTGAGTCCGCCTCCCGCGATGCCCCAACTCATACCGAGAAGGGCCGTCAACAAGAGCAGCGATACTTGTGGCCGCCAAAAGCAGTTCTGGCCTGGACATGCGGCCTCCACGTTGTATCTGCCAATGACCATCAGCCCGCCTAGAGTGGAAATGACGCTCCAGTTAGCGTCGAAAATCGCCCAGCGTAGTCCGAACCAGGACATGGCCCCGAGCAAGACGACTGCAACAGCAGTAAGAGCGCTGTTGTACCACGTGCTGAACAGGTTGGCGTGGAGCCATGCCCTCACTGGCACTCTGGTCAGCGGCCTGGCTACACCGCTATCCGCGCCAGCCGTCATCGCCATAGGTTCTCATCTCGGCTCGTGGATTCCATTTAGTAGCGCAACTTCCGGTTGTACAAGTTCCCGATGAGTGAGTAGGTAAGGCTGAGCGACAGGTACGCAACCATCACCAGTATGAAAATGGACACTGCGGGGGCCTTTTGCGTCATCGTCTCCGCAACGCTGAACAGATCGGAGAATCCGATCGCGCTTGCGAGGCTGCTGTTCTTGGTAAGGTTGAGATACTGGCTTATCAACGGAGGCACAATTACTCGAAGCGCCTGAGGGAACGTGACGTGACGTAGAGAATCTATCCACGAAAGACCGAGCGCTCTGGCGGACTCCCGCTGTCCCCGGCCTACCGACTGTATGCCAGCCCTAACTATCTCAGCGATAAATGCCGCTGTGTACATGACCAGCCCCGACAGCAGCGCAATCATCCCTCCAGATGCAACTAGTCCTCCTTCGATACGGCCGAAGGCCCCCTCGGGGCCGGGTATCGAGACCACTAACGGCGCTCCACCTGACGCCGTTCCGATTACGACCCACGCCAACGCACCAGTAACGATCGCGGTTGCGCAGCCCAATAGCACGGGATACGACGCTGTTCCGGTCAGTAGCTCGCGGCGCAGCATCCTTCTGTAAACCGCTACGCCTATGAATACCGAGACTGCGGCCAAGGCGAGCCATGCCAGCGCCCCTCCAAGGCCTTCAGCCGCAACCCATGGTATCGAGAGGCCTGCGTTGTTGAGATAAACGCTGTCGGCGAAGACGTACCCTTCCGTGACTATCGGCAGTGCTAGCACGATGGTGAACCAGAAGTAGAGCTGCACGATGAGCGGAACGTTGCGAAAGAATTCGATGAATGCCAGCGCGGCCCTTGAAACGATCCAATTGCCTGACATGCGCGCAACGCCTACTGCGATTCCCAGCACGGTCGCCAGTATCACGCCGATCACCGAGACGATCAGAGTGTTTGAGAACGCGACTATGAACGCGTACAGATATGTGTCTGACGTTTCGTATGGAAGGTAAAACTGCCCGATGGGCGTCAGGTACTCGTTGTCGAGAAACCTGAATCCGAATGGGATGTTCCGGTCGCGGAGAGCGTTCGCCATGTTGGCGAAGAACCACGTGACTAGGGAGACAACCAAAATCCCGGACACGATTTGGGTCGTCCATTGGATGACCTGGAGGTGTCTCCAGACTGGTATGCCCTTGTAAGTGAGGCTGCTTAGCAGCGTTGTCATAGTGATATATCCGAGAACAGTCCCCGATCAAGTCGGATTCTATTACATCGAAAGCGGGATTGCCGCCTCGCTTGGAGACTGGAATGGCGGTAGCCCGCCTTGAGGCGGTCCTCGGGACCTCGACAGTGCTCTTGCCCGTTCAGCAAAGGGGCGTAGTGTCCCCACCTACAAGAATGAACAAGAGAGGGGCGGCCGGCTTGAGCCGGCCGCCCCTCTTCACATTCCGCTAAGGTTGGGCGTTACCGAAGTGGTGCTGAATAGATCTGGCCGCCCTTTGGGCAATCTGTGCACGTGGCCGCATCCCAGAGAGCATTACGTCCGTTCTCGCGCGGGAGGTCAACTCCACCAGGGCCGAGGTTGCGGTCGTAGATCTCACCGTAGTTGCCCACTGCGCTAATCACGTCCTGCGCCACTGTCTGCTTCAGGCCAAGGCTCTCTTGGCCGAACGAGCCTTCCAGGCCGAACAGCCTGTCCACCCTCGTGTCGCCAGTCGTTGACGTCGGCACATTGTCAGAAGTCACGCTGTACGCCTCAGAGTAAATGAGGATGCCCATCACCGTCTTGACGATGTCAAACCACTGGTCGTCGCCATGAGGCACTACAGGACCGAGAGGCTCTTCTGAAATTGTCTCGGGAAGAATCACGTGGTCGGCACGGTTCGCCAATGCGGTCCCAAGAGCGGCAAGCTGAGATCGATCATTCGTGAAAGCGTCGCATTGCCCTTGCTCATACGCCGCGAGCACGGCATCCGTATCTTTGAAAGTCAGCACAGAGATGTTCAGATTGTTCTGGTTAGAGAAGTCCTGCAAGTTCAATTCAGTTGTCGTGCCCTGGGTTACGCATACCGTAGCGTCCTTCAGGTCGAGCGCGCTGGTAACGTTGGGGTTCTGGACCTTGTTTACCATGAATCCCTGCCCGTCGTAGAACATCGTCTGTGTGTAGTTGCCCCACTGCGCGTCACGTGACGACGTCCATGTAACCGTGCGGACCAGCATGTCGACCTCGCCAGACTGGATCGTCGGACCGCGGTCAGCAGCAGTGATCAGCTTGATCTCGATTGCGTTGGAATCTCCTAGCACCGCGGCTGCCAGCGCGCGGCACAGGTCAATGTCAAACCCGACGTTGTTGCCTGCCTCGTCGAAATAGCCGTAGCCGGGCACGTCGTTACGGCTGGCGCAGATGACCCTTCCTCGGTCCATCACTTGCTTCAGCCGGTCTCCCGTCGCCATCATCATCTCTTCGTCCGGAGCATCACCCTCCATGTCCGCCACCATCTGCTGGGCCATCTCCGCGGCCATCCCCTCGGCCAGTTCCTGGGCCCTCTCCTCCACGTCCTCTTCGCTTAGACCTCCCCCGCATGCCACAACACCAACTGCTGTGGCCACAAGGGCCATGGCGAGCAGCAACGGCCGGAAACCCAGCAATTGCGCGATTCTTACCTTACTCTTCGAGATTTCCAACTGAGGTTCTCCTTCGCTCGTGTGCAATGTGCTTGGACATTCTTGATCCGCTCACTAGTCTATCGACCTGAAAGGAAAAGCTACAACATTCTAACCGAAACTTCACGCCGTTGAAAACCGGCAGCTACCTCGATGGGATACTCAAGCATGAGCAGCGGAATACCTCCGCAGTAACAAGCATGAAACACTCGATGGAAGTGGCCTGCGGGGGCGCTGCCCCGACCGTCGAGCACTGGAGATCAATTCGCCAAGGTAGTCGCCGCTGGCCCACTAATTCATGGGCTGTCCTGCAGTTGCGTTCGAAATGGCCTTGCTGGAATTTGACGACTCAATGCTCCCAATTGCTAACATGTCGTACCTGCTCAAGGCTGTCGGAAGGTCGATGTCTACGCGCTTACGGAGCAATACGTATGGCTGACACAAATCGCTGGAAGTCCCTCGGCGCCCGGCGCGGGCATGTCGAAATCGTGCCGTACAACGCCGAGTGGCCCCGCATTTTCGAGCGTGAGGCGGCGGCAATCCTCGCAGCTTGCAGGCCGTGGGTTGTCGAGGTGCACCACGTCGGCAGTACGTCCGTAGCCGGCCTGGCGGCCAAGCCGATACTCGACATCATGCCAATCATGTCAGCCCTGGAAGACTCCCCGGAAGCGGTCTCAAAGATGGCGGCGCTCGATTACGTGTACTGCGGAGATAAGGGGATTCCTGGGCGGTTCTATTTCAATAAGGTCATAGATGGCCGCATCGTTGTCCACGCCCACATGTACCAGGCCGGCCATCCTGCGATCGAAAGACATTTTGTGTTTCGCGATTACCTAAGAGCGCATCCAGAGACAGCACGAGAGTACGAAACCCTAAAGCAGGTACTCGCTTCAACGTATAGATACGACCGTCCTGCCTACACCCACGCTAAGGATGAGTTCATCAACCGAACAATTGAGGCCGCAGTGGGCGCTGGCCCGTAGCTCGCCACGAGAGCTAGTCGTCGGTCAGGAAGTAGGCGACCTCGTCGTGCTGCGACGCATCTAGCCCGGCCTCCTCGTCCGTGTCCCGGAGTCGCAGACCCATGGTCCACTTGATCGCCAGTAGGATCACGCCCGTGGCAACGAACGCCCAGCCCCAGGACGCGCCGATGCTGATGAGCTGGTACAGGATCTGTTCGCCGCGGCTCACGCCCTCAGCCAAGGCGCCGTACCCGACGCCCACGAATAGCCCCGTGGCAATCGCGCCCCACGTACCTCCGATGCCGTGCACTCCCAGCACGGCCAGCGAGTCGTCGATCCTGAGCTTGCTCAAAAGCTCGACTGCCCAGTAGCAGACCACACCCGCCACAAGGCCGATGACGACCGCAGGCATTGGCCCAACGAACCCTGCGGCAGGCGTGATGGCGACGAGGCCGGCGACCGCGCCGGTCACCGCGCCGACTACGCTCGGCTTCTTATCGAAGAACCATGACATGCAAGTCCAAGAGAGGACGCCCGCCGCTGCGGCCGTATTCGTAACTACAAACGCGTTCACCGCCGTAAAGTCGGGCGTCAGGGCGCTACCCGCGTTGAAGCCAAACCAGCCGAACCAAAGGAGGCCGGCGCCGAGGATAACCATCGGCACGTTGTGCGGGACCATCTCCTCTTCTCCATAGCCGATGCGCTTGCCGATAACGATAGCGGCGACGAAGGCGGCCACGCCGGACTTGATGTGGACGACCGTGCCTCCGGCGAAGTCCAGCGCGCCCATGGAGTGGATCCAGCCGTCGATCCCCCAGACCCAGTGGGCCAACGGCGCGTACACAACAGTCACCCAGATGACCACGAACACCAGGAAAGAATGGAACCTCATCCGCTCGGCGAACCCGCCTATGACCACGGCCGGAGTGAGCATGGCAAACATGCCCTAGAAGATCATGAACGCCTGGTGCGGTATTGTGTCCGAGTAGGGGCCGGGCTCCGTAGCGCTCACGCCCGACAGCGCGAACCACTCCAGGTTGCCGACGAAGCCGCCAACTGACGGGCCGAACGCCAGGCTGTAGCCCCAAAGAACCCATACTACGCCCACGATGCCCATCGTCACGACGACCTGCATAATGGTCCCGGTCACGTTCTTCCTTCGCACGAGTCCGCCGTAGAAGAAAGCAAGCCCGGGTATCATCAGGAGTACAAGCGCCGAGCTGAAAAGTACCCACGCAGTGTCGGCAGTGTTGATCATTTCACTTACTCATAAATTGAGGAGAGCGACTCCCTGACACTTCACGGAATGCACCTCCAAAGATTGCCACACAATTCAAATCATCCGCTCGGCCGGCGCCTTGCCTCACACCCGACCAAGCAGTACCAGTCAACCGCGAGCTTCCGGCCGGGCACTTGTCGGCGGCCAACTAACTGACCGCTATCCTAAGCCGCTTGTTGATGCGTCCTTTGCTCTCACGTCCGACTACTCTAACCACGCCAACCTCTCTAGTGTTGGCGACGTGCGTACCCCCGTCGGCCTGCAAATCGAGTCCCACGATGTCCACGATTCGAACCTGTGTAATCGATTTGGGCAGAAGGTTGATCTTGGTCCTGATCAGGTCTGGGATCGCAAAGGCCTCCTGGCGAGGGAGCGTGCGTATGTGGACCGGCCTGTCCGCTGCAACCTCGGCGTTGACGCGCTCCTCAACCTCGGCGGCGAAGCTGGCAGACATGCTCTCCAATTCGAAGTCCATACGTGCGGAGAGCGGCTTCATGTCTCCACCCGTAACTTGAGCCCCATAGTCACGCCACACCACTCCGCAAAGGATGTGCAGCGCGGTGTGCGTACGCATCAACTCGTACCGCCGTTCCCAATCGAGCTTTCCATCGATCTTTGTCCCCGGGGGAGGCGGATCGGAATCCAGACGGTGTACTAGCTTACCTTCCTCCCTCGCAAGCCTTGTCACACGCCATTCGCACCCTCCACCGGTCAAAGTACCTGTATCGTGAGGTTGCCCTCCACCTCCGGGGTAGAAGGCGGTGCGGTCCAGCACTACGCCTGAGTTCGTTGCCTCCACAACTTCTGCGTCGAACTCGCGAAGATAACTGTCCTCATAGCAAAGGATGTCTGTCAATCAACCGATCTCCCAGCAGTGTTTCATCGCAAACCCAATTCGGCCGCGTCAATCTTCTCAGATTAGGCATCGACGGGCCAAGAGCGCGACTGAAGCGTTCGACTGTACACACTTACCAAGTTCATGCTCCGACGAGGATTGGCGGTGAGCCTGATGCCAAATCGCCGCCGCACCTGCATTTGAAAACTCTGAAACTTGTAATAGACTCTGTGCCATGCTATCGGAGCCCTGGCCGAAATAGTGCGTTTAATTGATTGTCTTGGCATGCTTCAGCCATTGGCAGGATGGACCCATGAGAGACCGAAGATGGACGCTGGGCAGGGCACAAAGATGAACTTTCAACGTGGACCCGCGCTATGATCACGAAGAGCGGCCTCAACAGCGGAGTTACTGGTAACGATTCGGTAACGCCCGGTTCGGTTGCGGAAAGCGAAGTTCTGGAGGCCGTAGCAGCGTGTCGGCGTGCCAACGACGGCTACAAGCGCCCGTTTGATATCGCCCTCATCATAGTTGGGCATCTTCTCCTGTTCCCGGTGCTGATCCTCCTGTGGACACTTGTCCCTCTTGCCATATGGCTTGAGGACCGAGGACCTATCTTCTACCGGCAACTTCGCATGGGAAAGGGAGGTCAAGAGTTCACTGTCGTCAAGTTTCGTACGATGATACGAGACGCGGAGCGGAGCACCGGGCCCATGCTGACCTTCACAGGTGATGGGCGCATTACTTGCGTGGGAAGAGTTCTTAGGTTCCTTTACCTGGACGAAGTTCCACAGGTCCTGAACATAGTCAGGGGAGAGATGAGCCTGGTCGGCCCCCGGCCCGAAAGGCCAGTCCTCATGGATAGAATCATGTCAAGGCTGCCTGAATTCTATCTGAGGCTTCGCGTACGTCCCGGACTGACCGGATTAGCTCAGGTCAGAGGGAGCTACAACCCGCCTCCAATCAACAAACTGAGATACGACAATCTTTACATTGAGCAGATGAGTCCGTTACTTGACCTCAAGCTCATTGGACTCACGCTTGTGTTGGTGTTCATTCTGAGGCCGGCAAAGCAGTGCGTAATAATGCTGCGCCGTCTCTAACGGGAACGTGAACGGATCCGGCCTCCTCGTTAGCCCGGGTTGCCTACCCAGGTAGGGACACCTCCGGCACCGGTTCAGCGTACTCAGGCGTCCGTGAACTCCCTCTAGGAGCGCCCGCAGTGTAAATCTCGTCGGCGAATGCCGCTATCGACGGGTCGGCGGGATGTGCGACTGACTTGTCCTTGCCCTCGTAGTCAAGCAAATCAAGGACGTGACGAATCGCGTTGACCCTGGCCCGCATCTTATCGTCGCTTTTGATGATCGTCCATGGAGCCAAGTCGGAGTGGGTCAAGAAGAACATCGCCTCTTTGGCCTCCGTGTACTCCTCCCACTTGTTCTTGGACATTAAGTCTATTGGACTGACCTTCCACTGCTTGAGTGGGTCCTTGGCTCGCTTCTTGAACCTTCTTAACTGCTCCCTACGGCTTACCGAGAAGTAGAGCTTGATCAGATGAATTCCGCTGTCCGCGATCATTCGCTCCAGAACGGGCGCTTGTCGCATAAAGAGCCTGTACTCGGCATCCGTTGAGAAGCCCATCACTCGTTCCACGCCTGACCGGTTGTACCAGGAGCGATCGAACAGAACGATCTCACCTGAAGTGGGGAAGTGCGAAATGTACCGTTGGAAGTACCACTGGCCCAGCTCAACGTCAGACGGCTTGTCCAACGCCACGACGCGCGCACCCCGGGGGTTCCAATGCTCCATGAACCTGCGGATCGTGCCGCCCTTCCCGGCGGCATCCCGGCCCTCGAAGAGAATGATGACGCGCTCTCCCGAATCCCTTATCCAGTTCTGCAGCTTAATGAGCTCGATTTGGAGGGGTATTTTGTGATCGTAGTACTCCTCGTAGCCCATCCGCTCCGCGTAGGGGTAGATGTTCTCCCGGAAGTAGCGGATTCGATCATAGGCAGATATAGCGAGCGGGTCGTCCAGAGGCTCGGCGTCAAGGATTCGACGCCTCTTCTTGAGAACCTCGTGTTCATCGCCGTAGACGTACTGGTAGTGGTGGCGAACCCGGTTTTTCAGTGGAAGCTTCTTCTTGTTCATCAGTTCACCCTCGCCGCCTATAGTGCGTCAGTGAATGATGCTAGCGTACTATACGGGCAACACAGCTACAACACGGGCAACACAGCTACAACACAGCCGCATCTCGCGGACACTACGGCAATGACGTGCTCCCCCTGTGCTAAACTAGGCTCCGCTACGTTCCCGAGTCGGTAGCCGGTTCCTACATTCGTAGCCTGAAGGCGATGCGGAAAAATCTCACAGGCCTTGGTCCTAGCCTCCTCTCAGCGCTACTGATCCATCGCTCGTTTGCATGAAGTGACTTCTCTTGCCGCGATAGACATCGGGTCCAACGCGTTGAGGATGGCCGTTGGTTGCCTGCGCAACGGCGAAGTCCGGGTCGTCCACACGGCCCGTAACCCGATACGGCTTGGAGAGGATGTCTTCTCCACCGGTCGACTATCTCAAAAAACGATCAACAATGCCGTAAGGGCCATCAGGGATTTCTCGAAGGCGATTGAACTGCATGGCGCCGAACACACGGCAGCGGTCGCCACGAGCGCGGTCCGCGAGGCTACCAACGGCCGCACCCTGACGGACCGCCTGCGTGAAAAGACCGGTCTTACAGTTGACGTAATTGGCGGAGTTGAAGAGGCTAGACTCGTACACCTTGCCGTATCTTCGAAGCTCCAGTTGGGCAAAGGCGAAGCCATGCTCGTGGACATCGGCGGCGGCAGCGTGGAGGTCGCTCTCACCTGCGACGGCCTCCTAATCGACAGCAGGAGCCATCAGCTTGGGACCGTGCGGATGCTCAAGATGATATCGGACCCAAGTCAGGGCCTTGACGCATTCAATGGCTTGGTACAGCAAGTAGCGGCAGAGACTCGCGAGTGGGTAATCTCCATACTTGGTCATAACCTCATCGGCTCAGTCATTGGGACAGGAGGAAACGTTGAGGCCATAGGAGACCTCAGCGGCAGGCGAGCGGGGAATGACGCTATTTCATACGCCAACGCAGGTGATGTTGAGCGGACTCGAGCAGCGCTGGACACCCTTGGTTTCGAAGGAAGACGCAGGGAATTGGGACTCCGGCCGGACCGTGCTGATGTGATCTACCCGGCAACGGTTATCCTTCAGGCACTGATGAACTCGGTGTGGGCCGCCAGCTTGACGATTCCTCGCGTTGGACTCCGGGAGGGACTCCTTGCGGACATCGCAATGCGGCATTCTGGCCCTGCAAGGCTGCCCCGACGCGCGCTGGTGACCATTTCGTCGAAAGTAAGGGGGCGTTAGGCATGGAACTGTACGTTCTCCGACACGGAGTAGCAGAAGAGAGGGACGCACGGAAGTGCCCCGACGACTATTACCGCCCGCTCACCAAGAGAGGCGTCCGAAGGCTCGTACGCCAGGCGAAGGGCTGGAACGCGATGGGGCTTGCATTGGACGTGATTGTAACCAGCCCACTAGCGCGGGCCGCCCAGACCGCAGAAGTAATGCACCGAGAGCTAAAAGAGCCTTGCAGCGTGGTAACTTCTGACCACCTGGCCCCGGGAGGGGACCATGGGCTGCTCATGGAATACCTTGCCAAAGAACATGCGGCTGCCGCCAGTGTAATGATAGTAGGTCACGAACCCGACTTGAGCTCCTTGGTCTCAGTGCTCGCTGCTGGCTCGCCATTTCCCGTGATCAGGCTCAAAAAGGGCGCCCTGTGCAAGCTGAGCCTGCGGATCGTAAAGTTCGGTCAATGCGGCTGGATTGAGTGGTTGCTGGCTCCCAAGCAGATGGCGAAGCTCGCGAAGGGCTGATCGCTCGCCAAGATTACCAAGTAAAAGATGTATGCCCGCACTCCTTCGACCTGGGCCCACCAAACTTCGGCTTGCAGGTGCACGCGCTCGTCGGCGCCTTCAATGGCCGGGCGGCCGCATCTCGATACTCGTCGCTAGCGTGACCGAGCAGGTTTCCTTACACTAAGCCGAAAAGAGTCCAACGGGTTCCGCACCAGCCTGGAGGTAGGGCGTGATGAGCAAGTTCCGAGGCGTGTTTCCGGCCCACGTAACGCCATTGACAAGAGACGGCAAACTGAACGAGGCGTCGTTCAGAGAGGTGATGGAGTTCAACATTCGTTCGGGTGTGCATGGATTCTGGATCGCCGGAGGCACCGGCGAGAGCGTGTATCTCAATGATGACGAAAACATGCGCATCGCCGAGATATCCGCCGACCAGAACCGCGGCAGAGTGCAGTGCATCATGCACGTTGGCGCCCCTAACACAGCTAGGGCAGCCGCCCTTGCCGAGCACGCGGCAAGGGCCGGAGTGGAGGCGATCTGCTGTGTGCCTCCTTTCTTCTACTCCCCGGGCGACGAGGCAATCGTCGAGCACTACAGGGTGGTTGGCGGCGCGGCCGATCTGCCGCTATTCGTTTACAATCTCCCGTCGTCCACCGGCGTGGACATCTCCCCAGACTTGATGAAGAAGATTCAGGACAACGTGCCGCAGCTTCGTGGACTGAAGCACTCCTCTCCGCATTTCGCCAGGGTGCGTGATTTCGCTGACATGGGACTCGACTGCTTCATAGGTAGCGCCTATCTGCTGCTGCCCGGGATGACGATCGGGGCCTGTGGAATGATCGACGGTCCGCCAAACGCCGCTCCGGATCTGTGGGTAGACATATGGAACGCGTATGAGTCCGGCGACTTCGGGCGCGCGCAACAAGCGCAGCACATCGCCAGCAGATTCGCCGCGCTCACCGCGGGATACCCGTTCCCCGCTGCCTACAAGGCTCTGCTAAGCGACCGTCTGGGGATCGAGTGTGGACAGGGGCGGCCCCCGAACCTCCCGTTGACGCCATCCCAGAAGGCCGAACTGATCGCCGGCGCGGCAGCGATGGGCGTTGGCAGGGTAGGTGTCGGCGTAGAGGCTGCAGGCAATGACTAGGCTCTTCTATCCAGAGGCGAGGCACATGGAGTGCGCGATTTGTACCCAATAGACCTGAGTGGCATGACCGGCTTCGTTTTCGGTGTAGCCAACCACCGCAGCATCGCATGGGCGATCGCCCAGATCCTCCATCAGGCAGGGGTCAGGCTTGCCATCGGCTACCAGAACGAGCGTATTCGCGCGTCGGTGGCCAAGCTCGTGGAGCCCTGGAACGACGCGCTGTTGGTGGAGTGCGACGTCTCGGACGACGACGCGCTCGCAGGCGCCTTCCGGCGCGTCAGAGATGAGTTCGGCGCACTGGACGTCGTCGTACACAGCGTGGCATTCGCGAATCGCGAAGACTTGGGAGGCAGGTTTATAGACCAGGGGCGAGAAGGCTTCCGTACCGCCATGGACATAAGCGCGTACTCGCTCGTCCCCATCGCGCGCCACGCTTCCGAGATCATGGTAGAGGGTGGCGCCATCATCACCCTTACCTTCCAAGCATCCCATTCGGTGTTCCCTGGGTACAATGTCATGGGCACCGCGAAGGCCGCCCTGGAAAACGAGGTCCGTCAGCTGGCCTGGGACCTTGGCAAGTCTGGAATCCGCATAAACGCCGTATCGGCTGGGCCGGTAGACACACTCTCCTCCCGCGTAATCAGCGGCTATCGGGACATGAAGCGCATGCACTCGGAGCGTTCCCCGCTAGGCCGCAACATCACCTTGGAGGAGGTGGCAAAAACGGCGCTCTACCTCTGCAGCGACCTCTCCAGCGGAGTCACCGGAGAGATAGTCCACGTCGACACCGGCTACAACATTATGGGGATCTGATCGTGCTGGATGGGTGTCGGCCATGCTTCCTGACAAGCGATGCGAGGGCCCGATGATCCGACAGATTTACCTCGAAGTTGAAGAGAACGAAAACTGCGAGTACATGCCTCTTCAACTCTACGAAGGGCACGCGGTACCGGTCCCCATAACCCGCGTTCGCATGCAGGACTTCTTGCATCCCGAAGCGGTCTACGATGTGACCGGCTGGGACAGCGGCGGCGATCTCGACGGAAGGGGTGCACCAGTGCCCGCCATGTACGTCCCCGTGTCCGACTCTGGTCAGGCCAGGGCGTACCTCGTGTACGGGGGCGACTTCGGCATACGCTTCAGGCGGTCCGATACGGTCGGCGAATGGTCGCTTGACGACCCTGACCAGTGGGGCGAACCTTACGTGATCCTGACTGACGCCGGAGACCTGTTACTCGACTCTTAGCTCTTCGCGGCGGCTTCAACGTACTTCACGGCGATCTTCGCGGCCACCGTTCCGATGTTTACATAACCGACGGAGATTTCGCCCACTTGCGTGAACAGGTTGAACCCATCCCATCGGTCTACTCCAAATTCGTCCTCGATCCACAGGATCAGGTCGGCGCATGCCCTCCGAACTGACTGCTCCATGGGCAGGCCCGTCTCGACAGCCATCAGCTCTCTGTTAGAACGTATACGCGGCCTCTCGATCGTCTTACCTCGAATCAGGTCCACTGTGATCGTCACTACGGCCGCCATCTCCAGGGCAGTGCCGCACAGCTCTCCATGACCCTGCGCCGCATGAACGTCGCCAAGGTGGAGTAGGGCGCCGGGCACAAACACAGGCAGGAGGACCGTGGCGCCGCACGTGACCTCGCGTACGTCGATGTTGCCGCCGTGAGGCCCTGCTGGACCGGTGGTGGGTGCCCCCATCTCCGGGGCGGTCCCAATAGTGCCGATCATAGGTGCGTACGGAATGCCCAGCTCCGCGCTCCACCACACCGTGCCATCTCTGATCGGACAGATGCGCGTGCCGTGCGGAACGTCGAGTCCCAGCCACTCTCCAAGCCCTCCGGGGGCGCCGGTGCGGGTCGCCGCCTGGCCGCGCAGGGGTTCTATATCCTCGATCCGCACCGAAAGTGTGTCGCCCGGCTTCGCTCCGTTCACCAGGATCGGCCCCGTCTGCGGATTACTGTACGGCACGGTCGTTCTGTCCCGGCGGTCGCTCTCGGTACGAATCTGGCCGGAGAACGCGTCCTCTGTCTCCACAATCACTGTCTCTCCAGGGTCTATGCTGACCCTCGGTGGGTTATGGCGACTGATCTCGTAGTAGAGTTGACCTAGTTCAATTCTCTTCAACGCGTCCTCCTTGCATTGAATGACACTTAGACGGCGCTTGCCTACCGTCGAGCTCGCTCCTCGCGGTTCACACTATCATCGTTCTAACTGGCCGTCACCCGCCAAGTGCCGGCTCGAGGTTTAAGGTTCTCTCGCCAGCGAAAGTCCGAACACGGCCGCGGCCCCAGACACTTTCAGGGCCTCCGCACACGCGGACATTGTGCTCCCTGTCGTCACAACATCGTCTACCAGCAGCACGCAGGACCCCGTCAGTCTGCCGTCGCAACTGAACGCCCCGGCCAGATTGTTCCTCCTGTCCTCGTCGTTTGGCATGGTCACCTGAGGTTCGGTTTCGCGCAACTTACGCAGGGTTCCCGACTCAATGGGCAGTCCCAATTCCTTTGCGATAGCCGTCGCCAGGTGCTGCGATTGATTGTATCCCCTCTGCCTTTCCCTCTTACGGTGAATGGGCACGGGAATCACCAAGTCCGCATCGATGCGGCTTTCGCGGACATGGCGAGCCATCAGACGGCCGAGAGCCGGCGCCGCCGCCCTGAGATTTCGGTACTTAAGATCGTGCACAGCCACCCTTACGGTGCCGTCCATGAGGTAAGGAGAGATGATCTTGTCGTACGACGGTCGGCGCACCGAGCACATCTCGCACATCCCGGCTGGTCCCGGCGTGGCGCAGGAGCTGCAGCGAGGGCCCCGCAGCCTCGGCAACGCCGGCTCGCAGGAAGGGCACACGTAGGGTCCCTCACGATCACAGCTCACGCACCTCATAGGCATCAGTACTTCCACAGCAGCGGTTGCCAAACGGGACACTGCCCCAGCGATTCCACTCACTCTCATGCTTTCTTTTTCCTCGCCTTGGGTCCCCAGCTATATGAAATGTGCAATTTCGCTCTGTCACGGTAGCCGCTCTCGCCGTTCCGTCAAGCTGAACGAGTTGACATACCCGCCTCCCAATAACATACTATCGCGGCGGCGGAGTTCAAAGACCGGACGGGTTCACACGTAATTTCAACCGATTCGTCGTCCGGTTCCCCAGGAGGTAGCGCTTTAATGGCGTCGTTGAGGAAAGGCGACATTGTGTCCCGCGTGGCGACCAAGCTCGGAGGGTCCCGTGCTGAGGGTGAGGCCGCGCTCAACTCCGTTCTGGAGATCATTGGCAACGCTCTCGCAGCGGGAGATCGCGTGGTCCTCACGGGCTTCGGCTCGTTCGACGTCCGCGAGGTCAAGGCCAGGAAGGTGCGCCCGATCAGAGAGGGGCAGTCTCGGGGCTTGGTCACAGTACCCGCGCATAAGCGCGTGGGTTTCAAACCAGGAGCGGAGCTAAACAGAACTGCCCAGGACTAACGTTCCGCTCATCTGAAAATGTAGAAGAAGACTGGCGGCGGGCCGATAAAGCGGCCCGGCCCTAGCGCTTCCGCGGGGTTGAATGGGAGACAACGACGACGAGTCCGTCCGGTTAAACCCGGATAGGCCGCGTTCTCCCAGTCCCGGCCAAAGTACGTCAACCTCCAAGACATCGCCAAGCGCATCCACCTGCGAATCCTCGGAGAGGCTGCGGACTGCCCGGCGGCGGCGCGGTTCCAACATCACGAGAGACCTCACCAAGGGCAGTGTTCCAAGAAATCTGTGGTTCCTGTCTTGGCCGCAGGTATCTGAGGGCGCTCTCACCGTAGTTGACCAGGTCGCAGACCTGTTATGGGCCGGACGGCTCGGATACCAGGCCATTGCGGGGCTCGGCGTGGCCCAGATCGTAATCATGGTCGCCATGACGGCACGCATGGGGCTGGAGTCGGGTATGCGCGCCATGATCTCCAGGGCCATCGGTGCTCGCCAGGTTCGTTACGCCAATCACGTGCTCCAGCAGTCGCTTATTCTACAGACGATGTTGGCGGCGCTGATGATCGCCTTCGGCTTCTTGCTTACTGAACCCATCCTGAGGGTGTTGGGCCTTAGCCCTGCCGTGATGGAACAGGCATCCGGGTACATGAAAGTACAGTTTGTTGCGATGTCCATGATGGGTTACCAGCGGACAATGGGAGCATCGCTTCAAGCTGCTGGCGACAGCATCACCCAACTGAAAGCCATTGGCTTGACCCGAGTTCTTCACTTGGGTCTCAGCCCGCTTCTCGCATTTGGCATCTGGGTCTTTCCGGACATGGGCCTTACTGGAATGGGAGTGGCCAACCTCATAGCCCAGGTTGCCGGCTCATCCATCGTGGCATATGTGCTCATTAGGGGCAGGTCCCGTCTTCAACTGTCGTTCAAAAACGCCGCTCCGGATTTCCCTCTGATCTGGCGTCTGATAAAGGTCGGCGCTCCTGCTTCGGTTACAAACGTGCAGCGCGGACTTTCCCAGCTGGCGATGGTGGGGATCATCGCGCCATTTGGTGACGGCGCAGTAGCGGCCTTCGCCATGACCAGGCGGGCGGAAAACGTCGTGAACCACGGAAGCCGGGGCTTTGGGCGGGCCGCCGGTGCACTGGCAGGGCAGAACTTGGGAATTGGACAGAAGTCTCAGGCGTACAGCTCTGTCCTCTGGGCCCTTGCCTATAGTGCTGCTGCAAGTGCCGTCGTTGCCCTGTGCTTCATTCTCGCTCCGGGGCCGATAACAAGCTTTTTCAGCAGCGACGCCGAGTTTGTGAGTGCCGCGGCTACGTGGCTAAGAATTCTGGCCTTTGGCTACATTTCCATGAGTTGCGTGCAGGTGTTCACGCAGGCGTTCAACACAACCGGCAACACCGTAGCGCCGATGGTAATCACTTTCGGCACTATGTGGGGAATTGAGGTCCCTCTTGCGTTTGGGCTTTCCCATTTAGACTCCCTTGGGCAGTTCGGCCTTCCCTGGGCAACCGTGGCGGCAAGCGCCACTCGGCTGGTCATGTTCGCGTTCTACATGAAACAAGGCCGCTGGCTAAAGACGGGAATGATCTGACCGGGCCGTGCAGTTTACGCACAGCCGAGACTGCGCCCGTGACGGAGTTGGCCCAGGTAACGTTGTGCTAGCCTGATTACACTCATGTACCGGACAATCCTTACCGCCTTGGGCGTGCTCGCATTGGACCAGGCAACAAAGCACTTGGTCAGTTCCAACATGTCGCTTGGGGAGTCCATTCCGGCTCAAGGATGGGTCAGAATCACCTACGGCGTGAACACTGGAGCCGCCTTCGGACTCCTCCAGGACCACACTTTTCTCCTAACGGTGCTCTCAATCTTCGCGATTGGCTTCTTGGTGTACTTTTACCGCACTCAATCGCAGGGCCACCCCTTGATCAGGTTGGCGCTGGGACTACAGTTGGGAGGGGCCTTCGGGAACCTGATCGACAGGGTGCGCTTGGGCTCCGTCGTGGACTTTATCGACGTCGGCCCATGGCCCATCTTCAACATTGCCGATTCTGCAGTAGTAACCGGCGTCGCATTGCTGGCATACCTTATCCTGCGGCACACGACGGACGCGAAGACAGTGGATTCCGATCCTGGAGAAAGTGAAAGTGCGCCCGAGTCCTATCCAGACTGAACTGATGCAGGTGGATCGCCCGGGCGAACGACTGGATCTGTTCGTTGTCCGCAAAATTTCAGGTGTTTCGAGAACACGCGCTCAGAGCCTGATAGCCAATGGCAGCGTCACCGTAAACGATCGGCCCGCTCGACCTTCAACCCGTCTGGCCGTCGGCCAGACCATCCGAATCACGGTTCCGGAGCCGCAAGAGCCGCGCATAGAGGCGCAGCGCATTCTCTTGGATGTCATCTACGAGAATAACGACCTCGTAGTCGTAGACAAACCCGCAGGATTAGCCGTGCATCCCGGGCCCGGCCATCCCGGCGGGACGCTCGCTAACGCGGTCCTCTCAATGTGTCCGGGTATAGACAGGGTAGGGGACAGGGATCGGCCCGGCATCGTTCACAGATTGGATAAGGACACTTCAGGGCTGATAGTTGTGGCCAAGAACGGAGACGCGTACGAACTCCTATCACGGCAATTCAGGGAGAGAGTGGTGCAAAAAGGCTACCTTGCGCTCGTAGAACGGCTTCCAGATCCCTTGGAGGCAGTCATCGAAGCCCCGATTGGGCGCGACCCGCGAAGCCGTAAGCGCATGGCTGTAGTGGTAGATGGGAAGCAGGCGGTCACTAGGTACCGTGTGAAAGAGAGCTTCGGGTCTTTCTCTTTGATTGAGGTGACGCCCACGACTGGTAGAATGCACCAGATTCGCGTTCACATGGCGTCGATTGGACATCCTTTGGCGGGAGACAGGACTTACGGCAAGCCTCACAAAGGTCTGCAGCGTCACTTCCTCCACGCCCATCGTCTTGCCTTCCGTGTCACTTGCGACGGTGAGTACCGACGTTTCAAGTCAGATCTTCCGGAAGACCTTCGGCGCTTCTTGGGTTCGCTGAAGGGTCGTTAGAGCAAGCTCGACTAGGAGGAAGGCTGTAAGCTTAGGCAACTCTGACAGCGCACGTAAAACTCTATCCGGTGGCCCAGGATTTCGCCCTCGATGTCCGATCCTATGTTTCGCAGAAACCTCTCGATCGTCGAATCGCGGAACTCGCTGACCCCCCCGCACTGCACGCAGACAATATGGTGGTGATGCTCCGCCCTCGCTAGGCTGTACACTGGAGCGCCGTCGATCGTTGCGAGCTTGCAGAGGACCCCGTTCTCCAACAGGATCTTGATTGTCCGGTACACGGTTGCCCTGCCGACGCCCGGTACCTCGCCACAGATCTGCTCTACGGTGAAACCCGCTGACTTCGATTCGAGCGCGGCAATCACGCTGCGGCGCGGCATCGTGATTCGGTAGCCTTGGTCTTCGAGAGCCTCGACTGGGTTTGGTAGTGTGGTCACCATTGGCGCCTCGCAAACGTGTCGAAATCCGATTCAGTTACAGTTAAATCCTAGCGACAATGCTCCGGCGAGGCAATCTTCACGTCAACGTGGTAACTGTTCAGAGTTGGTAACATCCCTCCCCTGGCATTTCCGTCACACTCGCGATGGCGGGCAGCGACCTCACCAGCACTGAAGACTTACCCAACGCGCACAACTACCGGCCCGCCAGTATCGTGCTTGCAGCTGATACGCCCACACCTACGCCTACTTCGTAGCCCTGGCGTGGAAGAATCTCCTCAAGGGCCGAGAGAAGGGCCAGAACGTATTCCGCCTTGCTGGACTCGCCCATCAGTCCGACTCTCCAGACTTTGCCGGCGAAATCTCCCAGCCCGCGTCCAATCTCAATACCGTACTCGCGCAGCAGGATAGTTCTCGGTTCGGCCTCGTCCACTCCCTCGGGGATCCACATTGGCGTTATCTGGGGTAGCCTGTTGTCCTTGGGGGGCACGACTTCGATTCCTAGAGCCTCTAGGCCGGCCCAAAGCGCCTCTGCGTTCAGCCGGTGCCGGGCGTACCGTTCCTCAAGACCTTCCTCCAGCACCATGCGCAGCCCTTCCCGCAGGCCTACTACGTTGCTTACCGGAGCAGTGTGATGGTAAACGCGGTCTCCGCCCCAGTAGTTCGCAAGCAGTTGCAGGTCCAGGTACCAGTTGACCGGCTTGGTTTTGCGGTTCGACACTGCCTCGAACGCCCGTGGACTCACTGTGACCGGAGCCATGCCGGGCGGGCACCCAAGGCATTTCTGGCTGGCGGAGTAGCAGAAGTCAATGTTCCATCGGTCTACTGCCACTTCTACGCCGCCCAGAGATGTCACAGCGTCCACCATGAACAGCGCGTCATGCTCATGGGCTAGGGCAGACAGACCCTCCACAGGCTGTCGTATACCGGTTGACGTCTCCGCGTGAATCGCCGTGACCAGCTTGACGTTCGTATGCTTCTTGAGCTCTTCTTCCAGCATCTCCTCGGGAAACGGCTTGCCCCAGTCCGCTCTTAGAGGCACAGGATTCGCGCCAATCCTCTCAGCCATATCCACCATGCGCTCGCAGAAGTAACCGTAAACGCACATGACGACTGTATCTCCCGGCTCGAGCAGGTTGGCTAGGCCCGCTTCCATACCTGCGGTACCTGTGGCTGAGAGCGGAAAGGTGTGCTCGTTGTCGGTCTGGAAAACTCTCTTGAGCAACTCCGAGACCTCGTCCATTATGAGAACGAAGTCAGGGTCCAAGTAGCCGATCATAGGCGCCATCATCGCCTGTAACACTCGCGGGCTGGCATTGCTTGGCCCAGGTCCCAACAGGATGCGATCAGGAACAAGTGGCATCTTGGACTCGGGCAACTCTGAACGGCTCATCTACATCTCCTGGCTACCGTGAAACTTCGCTCTCGATTCTACCCCAGAGAGTTTCAATGCGTCAGACTCTTCTCGCCTGCGCATTGGTATTCTCTTGGGCGCCTGCATTCGAGGCCGCTATCTCTGGCCTCGAGTTGCCTGGCCTCTGCTTGGTTGGAAGGCTCTGCTTGACTGTGACGTCAGACGAAAGGGAAGGCCGTCTTAGGGCTGCAATCAGAGGGGATGGGGTTCCTCACCAGCTTGTTCAAAGAAATCCGCACTATCTACATAGACGGCAAGCAATTCAACAACGAGCAGTATGGCAACTGCCCAATTGGACCAAATCTGTCAGCAGCCGCAATGCCAAGTTACGGTTGTAGCCGGTCACAGCTGTCGCAACACTCAATGTCAGAGAATGATCTACGCCGGGAGTCCTGTGTCATGCGTATTTCTGATGCGCCACGTGCTCGCCCTGTCCACGGTAACTTCCCCAAGTATGGATAGCCTCAATCTCCACTTGGCAACTCAAGCGTTCCGAGGCATACGAACACTTGCTCGGCACGCACGCGCGTGCTATTCTTGATGTATGAAACTCCCGAAGCACCTCAACCGCGCCCAGGCTCACAAAGTTGAACCCCCCGCTCAACATCCAGAGGACGGCAGGACCCCTGTATCGAAACTGTCACACTTTTTATACTTTCAGGCCCAGTCTAGTTGCATTCAGCTATCAATTCGTCCCATTTTTGTAACACCAGCGGGTGCCCCTTAGCTTTGGGACGTTACAGAATGTTACGGAATGTGACAGATTTTCCTCTGCCACTCACAGTCTTGGCTCAGAGGTCCTCCGAGTTTGAAGCGCCACCACCGGTGTTCCAAGCTCGTCTCAGTTCCGCTCCGTTCAAGTTCCAAACGCGTTCCGCATCTGTTCTACAGCCTACGGCTCCCAGCTACTAAACAAAATTGAACAAAGGAACCTCGGTTGACGAGCTAAACCTGGAGGATATGCACATGGGAACCGTCGTGAAATTAGCGAAGGACTGCCTGGGCAACTCACAAACCATATCGGGCTTGATGCTAATTGAGCTTAGTGGTCCCGCTTTCCAATGGCTCTGCGACCAGCCCTGCGACCCAGGGCTCCACTACTTCGAGTCTCAATGCCCCAACGTACCTGTGTTCTACGATACCGTCCTTGCCAATGAACATCGTCACTGGCAGCCCAACCACTCCATAGTCGATTGAAGCTACGCCGTCGGTGTCGATCACGTTGACGTATGGGACGTCGTACTCAGTCAGGAATGCCAAAGCGTCTTCGTACCCGTCCTGGCTGTTGATTCCGATCAATACGAGTCCCTCCTCGTGCCATCGATTCCAGAGTTCCTTCAGTGCTGGCGCCTCATCGCGGCAGGGAAGACACCACGAGGCCCAGAAGTTGAGCACAATCGGCGATCCTATGTGCTCCGAGAGTGTGAAGTTACTCCCGTCAAATGCGTTCAGGCGAACATCCGGCGCCGGCTTACCCACGCGGGTCTCTCCGCTTCTCCCTGTAACGGGCTCCTTTCCGGCAATCGCCCATCCCAGTAGTCCGACCACGCCGCCGCCAAGCACGAGCACGGCTAGAAGCACTATCCAGCGCATCCTCATCGATGGGCCTCGTTCGACAGTGACAACGCCTTCGATCGCGGCTCGAATCCCAAGTCCACTTCCATGCGTATAATGATTGGTAGGTATCCTATAGGCGTATTGTATCCCGCATCCACAGCAAGGCCCGAGGAGAGAACTTTGATTGGCAGTCTGAAACTAGGCCGCGCTTCTGCGGCAGCCCTTTTAATTCTGGTAGCCGCCTTGGCGGTATTCGCGGCGGCTTGCGGTTCGGATGAGACCGGCTCCGGCTCCGATTCCTCCGACCAAACGTCGGTGTCATCCGAGATCGAGAGCTCGACTTCGCAAGATGACACTGCCGCAGACGCAGAGGCCGTCGCATCCCAGGACAACATGGACGATGTCGACGACTCTATGGCCTCAGAACACGACATGGACGACGATGTCGACGACTCCATGACATCGCAGGACGACATGGACGACGATGACGACGACTCCATGACATCGCAGGACGACATGGACGACGATGACGACGACTCCATGACATCGCAGGACGACATGGACGATGACACTGCCACAGAAGAGCAGGCCGTAAAGATCGGCACTGGCGTCGGCGAGATGCCGCCCGATTACTACATCCTGGACGTGCGGTATCAGAAGATCACGTCGCAGGACCAGATTGCCTCCGGCAAGCCGGTCTTCTACTACTTCTTCACAACTTGGTGACCGACCTGTTCCTCTGAGTTACAGGGGCTAAGCACGATCTACCCGCAGTACTCGGAAAAAGTGGATCTCTATGCTCTCAACATAGATTCCACGGCATCAGATTCGGAGGTAATCGCATACGGGCAAGAAAAAGGGCTCACCTTCCCAATCGGGTATCCTGGCGGGAGGATGGTTGCCGATTTCAAAATCAAGCAGCAGGCGTCAGCGGTGGCTCTGAAGCCGGACGGTACGGTGCTGTACTCGGGAAGTTCCGGGGGAATGTCCACCTACAAAGGCCTTCTTCAGGAGCTTGCGAAGTTGGCTGACGCGGCGCTGAACTGAATGGAGGGCTAGCATTGATCCTACTTAGCTCTTACTCGACAAGATTGGCGGCCCTGGCCCTCACGCTGGTTGCGGTCGGCCTCATGCTCGGCGCCTGCGGCACGTCGGACACCGATGTCGGCTCTTCGGCACAGAACACAGACGGGGTGGATGGCCAGCAGACCGGCGGGACGGCCGACACAGCGGAAACAGGTACGGATGTGGACGAGTCCGTCGCCGTAGTCACTGAGCCGGTTCTCGAGGAAGGCTCGAACGTCGGACAGAAGGTTCCAGCGTTCTACATCCGGGACTCGTCTGCGACGAAGATCACTTCGGAAGAGCTCTTCGCAAGGGGACGGCCCTCGTTCTTCTACTTTTTCACCACGTGGTGACCGAAGTGCCGCTCCGAGTTACGGAGTCTCACGGACATCTACCCCGAGTACACCGATGGCGTCGATCTGTATGCAGTTAGCTTAGACCGGGAGTCCACTCCAGAGGAAGTACTGGACTTCGGTAAAGCAATGGAGTTGAATTTCCCGATCGTCTTCTCCGGCGTAAACATGGTTCCCAACTTCAACGTGAAGCACCAGGCCACAGCGGTCGTACTGGACGAGCACGGAATCGTTGTGTACCGGGGAGACATGGGCACCGGTAACGCTGGAAAGTACGAATCGATCTTGGCCGAACTGGCGGCGTCAACCGAAGCTGCCAACTAGCGCACTAACAAGGCGTATGGTCCCGCGCCCCTCTGTCAGGCGGGTAGGGCGCTGTTGGTGCTTCCGCCTCTTATGGCGAGTACGCCCGTGGCATTCAGGCCGCCGATGGCGACAACGCCCATCGCGTTGACGTCGCCTATCGCGACGAACCCCATCGAGTTCGCGGGACCGATCGCGACCAGCCCCATTGCGTTCAGGATGCTGAGCGCGGTAAGGTCGACAGCGTTTACTAGGCCCACCGCCACAAGGACAATGGCGTTGCCGCCGACCGCGACCGTGCCGATGCTGAGGGGAATGCCAAAGTGAGTTACCTTTGAAGAATCTGGCACTTGCTCTGTCACCTCCAACGCATAAGTCCGTCTAATCGTCAGCATGAGTATGCCGCTCGTGCACCTCACGGCGATGCCTGGGCTGAGAAGCTGCGCAGGGCCGCCCGAATACTGGCCTGTTTGCAGCGTGCGCCGTTGCCACTAGCGCCCGATAAGGACGTCTTCACAGCATCCCGCGTTGTGGCCCGCAGGCCCCCGTGATAATCTCTGCGGATCTCTTCACCTACATTGGCACGCTGAGGTTGCCATCTTGACCAGACAGCTAACTTCCAGGCGAGTCATGCGCTTCACCGAGTCGCTGATTCGCGATATGACCCGTGTTAACAACCGGTACGACGCGATCAACCTCGCCCAGGGCTTCCCGGAGTTCAACCCACCGTCCGAACTGATCGAGGCCGCGCATCGCGCCATTGACGGCAGTTTCCACCAGTACGCCGTTACTTGGGGAACTGACTCGATTCGAGAAGCGATCGCGGACAAGTTCGCACGATTCAACGGAGTGGAAGTGGACCCGGCGAAACATGTAACCGTATGTTGCGGAGCCACGGAGTCGATGATCGCCGCAATGATGGCGGTGATAAATCCGGGCGACGAAGTCGTCGTGTTCGAGCCGTTCTATGAGAACTACGGACCCGACTCAATTCTCTCGGGCGGCCGGCCGGTGTACGTTCAACTGCATTCTGAGGGCGATCGAGTATGGTTTGAAGAGGATGACTTACGGGCCGCGTTCAACCCCAACACCAAGGCCATAGTCGTTAACACCCCCCAGAATCCCACCGGCAAGGTCTTCTCGCTGGACGAACTCCAGCTCATCGCCGAACTTTGCCTGGAGTACGACGCGGTAGCGCTAACCGACGAGCCATACGAGCACATAATCTACGACGACGCAGTTCATCACAGCATTGCCTCCCTGCCCGGGATGGCGGACCGCACCGTTACGATTAACAGCTTCTCGAAGACGTACAGCGCAACTGGCTGGCGAATCGGCTGGGCTGTTACGTCGAACGACGAGATCGCCATAGGAATCCGCCGCGTTCACGACTTCTTGTCGATAGGCGCGGCGCATCCTCTCCAGGAGGCTGCGGCAACCGCGCTCAAGTATGAGCCAGAGTACTACCACGAACTTACTAGAGGCTACCAGAAGCGGCGCGACATGATCCTGCCTATGCTGCGGGACGCCGGGTTCGACTTCGCTACGCCCAAGGGCGCCTACTACGTCATGTGCAGATACCCAGACTGCGGGTACGACGACGATTTGGAGTTCTCTTACTTCCTATGCCGAGAGATCGGAGTGACTCCCGTTCCCGGCAGGGCCTTTTACCACAGCAAAGAACAGGCTAGGCCTTACATCAGGTTCGCATTCGCCAAAAACGAAGGCACTCTGCAGCAGGTTGGAGAACGGCTCAGCCGCCTCAGTGAGTTCCGCCGCTAGAAGATCCTAGGTGCTCAGGCTGTCGATCAATGATCTCGCGTAGTCGAAGCTGCGCTTGTCGGCATGGAGTTGGTCCCCGGCAAGTGCGCCCTCCACGGCCATGTACCCTGAGTACCCAGCGTCCAACATGGCGGCGACTGAGAACCGGTAGTCAATCTCACCGTCGGGCAGGGGAACGCGAATGAAAGCAGTCCGCTCTCCTGCTGCAATTGGGACCCTTTTCAAGTTCTTGCAGTGCCAGTACCCTGACCGTGGGGCCAGCGCCACGATCGCATCCTCAGTGGTCTCCTCCGGAGTGTCGTACGACCACACGATATTTCCAAGATCAGGGTTCGCCAGAACGACAGGGCTGTCTATCAAATCTAGCAGATGGAGCGTAGACCAGCTGTTGTCAGCAATCGTTAGGTGGTGCATCTCGATAGTGCACTTCATCCCGTGCTTAACCGCTTCCGCAGCTATGTCCCGCAAATGACGTGCGGTTCGCTCGAAATCGTCGTGGGACGCATCACGGCTCGATCCTTGTGACACTGGCTCACCAGTGCTTGCCCCAGGCGCATTTGGATGCCTGAGCGCACTGGCAACCACGATGTTCAGAATCTCGCAGCCAATGCTGCCGGATAACTCTACCGCCCTCATGAGGGCGGCTCGGTTGTGATCTTCGGTGCGCGGGTTGGTAAAGCCGGCGCCCACTCGCACCACTCGCCCCAAGCCACGTCTATCCAATTCAGCTCGCAGATCCTTGGCTGCGGTCGAGGCGCCATCGAGGCTTTCCAGGTCCGGCATCCCCAACTCGATAGCATCGAATCCGATCTCTTGCACGTGATCGAGCCATGAAGAACGAGCACGTTCGCCAGGCATGCTGGCGAACCCTAGTCCTATCCATGGATAATATGAACTCTTCCTAAAAGCGTACGCCATCTTCATTCAATTTCTCCTCTCATAGAACGAAGGAATCCTCAGCCAGTCCTGCTATGTAGTCGGCGATCGCAAGCGACGATGTTGCCCCTGGAGAAGGCGCGCTGATGACGTGTATGGCATTTCTGGACGAGGCTATGCTGAAGTCCTGTTGCAGCTTGCCGTCCCTTGACACGACCTGTGCCCTGACGCCGGCGCCGCGCTCGCCAAGATCGTTCATCGTGATCTCTGGCACCAGCACCTGTAAGGAACGCAGGAACCGGCGTCTTACGAGTGACCTGTACTGCTCCGCGAGACCCGTCTTCCAGTGGCTGAGGGCCATGCGCCAAAACCCAGGAAACCCCAGCGATTGCATAACGTCGCCCGGCCTAAACGAAGCACGGTCATACCCTTCGCGGGCAAACGCCATCACTGCGTTCGGGCCAGCCTCGACAGAGCCGTCGACCCTCTTGGTAAAGTGCACACCCAGAAACGGCAGCCTAGGATCGGGAACCGGATAGATCAGGCCGTTTACTAAGTACGCGCTCTCAGGCCTGATCGTAAAATATTCGCCTCTGAAAGGGACGATGCGCACGTCAATCTCTGCGCCCATCATCAGGGCCACTCGGTCTGCGTGCAGACCCGCGCAGTTGATGACGTGGCGCGCGGAGTACTCTCCGCCGTTGGTCTGCAGAATGTACGCACCTTCGTTCTTCGTCGCGCCCGTAACTTCCGCTTCCAACACGACCTCGCCGTCGTGCCTCCGAAACTCGGCCGCGTACGCGTCGCATACCTCAACGAAGTCTATGATGCCGGTCCCTGGAGAGTGGATGGCCATGACTCCGGCTGCGTGCGGTTCCAGCTCGAGTAGCCGCTCACGGTCCACCAATTGAAGACCTACCGCACCGTTAATCGTGCCGCGGCGGTGAAGCTCCTCAAGCCCTGTGACCTCCGATTCATCGATGGCCACGATCACCTTTCCGCACATATTGTAGCTGACACCGTGATTGTCGCAGAACTCCCGGAGTCTCACGCCGCCGGCTGAGCAGAAGTTGGCTTTGCTAGAACCGGGCGCGTAATAGATGCCAGCGTGTATGACGCCGCTGTTGTGACCTGTCTGATGCCGAGCGAGGTGCGATTCCTTCTCAAGAACCGTGATTCTCGTCCGAGGGTGCTTCTTCGCCATGCGCATTGCTGTGGCGAGGCCGATAATGCCTCCGCCAACAATAGCTATGTCGCAGGACTGCGTTGCCAATTCGTGTCCCCGTGCCCGGCCGGTTAACGCGAAGTGTCGGTCGGGCGCCGCGAATTGTAGCATCAGGTAAGGGTTGTGCGGCCTTGACTCTATCAATAGACTAACGAACCGAACGCGCAAGGGACTTGCAGAACAGTCTGATCGCAGGAGGCTTTACTTGGCGACCACCAAACAGTTCAGTTACGAAAGTCTATTTGCGGACGGGCTGCCCGTAGGACGCAGGAGGCAGTCGGCTGTAAGGGCTAAGTACGACTTCGCCGTGGCGTACCCAGACCCGGATACCATACCCGGAGAACGTCTCGTTGAGTCTCTCGCCACCGCCATGCGGGAGGAAGCCGGAAGTCTAGCCTTTTACCCACACGCGCAGGGTTACGCGCCACTCCGGGAGTATGTGTCCTCAAAGCTAGCCACTGAACGTGGCATCTCTACTGCACCGGACAACGTTTACCTCGGGGAAGGTTCCAGTCAGGTCATTTACCTGTTGTGCCGTGCACTCCTTAACCCGGGAGACGTGGTGCTGGCCGACGAGTTCTTCTATTCGGGCACTCTGAACATGTTCCGCAGCATGGGAGCGGAAGTGCGTGGCGTTCCATGCGACGATGACGGCATGTCTCCGGACGCGCTGGACGAGACGATAATCGAAGCCAAGGATCAGGGAAAGAATCCAAAGTTCGTCTATCTGATACCCACGTTCCAGAACCCTCAAGGATGGACAATGAGCCTTGAGCGGCGCAAGGCGATACTGGACGTGACTGGACGCCATGGAGTAGTTGTGTTTGAAGACGACTGCTATGTGGACTTGAGGTATGAGGGCGAGAGCGTGGACTCAATGCGGTCGCTGGACGACAGCGGGCGAGTGCTGTACGTAGGATCGTTTTCCAAGATCATTGCGCCCGGCGTGCGCATGGGCTACATGGTGGCATCTGACGAGGTGCTCGACCGTGTACCGGCAATCAAGGCCGGAGGTGGTATCAACGAGATGGCGGCCATGACCATCCACAGATTTGCTACAGGCGAGTTGTCAGGCCACCTCGACCACATGCTGGACGTGCAGCGCGCAAAACGCGATGCGATGCTTGCGGCTCTCGGAGAAAGTTTCGGTTCTTCGGCCACCTGGAACAGGCCTGAAGGCGGCCTATACCTTTGGGTCAAAATGCCGGAAGGCACGGACCTTGAAGCATGCCGGGACGCAGCCGCCGAAGCCGGCGTCCTGTATCAAAGCGGTGTGATCTTCTCACCGACGGGCGAAGGGCGGAACTACGCGCGCCTGTGCTTCGGCTACAACTCGACAACCGAGATCCACGAAGGCATTTCTAAGCTTGCGGACGTGTTCGACGCCCAAGGCATACTCTAAGGTCAAGCACACGACCCCTTTACGAGGGTTGTTCGGAGTGTTCACTCCAGCGGGGCACAACTTGGCGACGTTCTCTACAGGAAACTTGCGGATGGACTTCTGAAGGTCGAACGGTGTGGTTGTTCCGGGAAATGCTTCTATTGCCTTCCGAATCTCTTGAAGAGCAGTCTCTGGGCAACCTGCGCCCTAAGCGGCTCTCGTGCCGAATCCAACCACTGAGCCTCAATCTCTAATCGGCGAGCAGTAGATGGCTCCTCCAGCAGTTTCTGCTTGATCTGTGTAGGGGCTTGAATCACGGTTGCCAAGTAGTAAGAAAGGTCTCTGTGCGCCTCAGGTAGAGATACGTCTCGTGACCAGCCGGCCCGCATGCCAAGAGTCAGACGCACGTGTTGCGCCGCAGCCTCCCTGATGTCGCGGACACGCGCCTCCGATAGGGGCGGTTCATCTTCAGACTCAGGCAGCGTCTTGACTTGGGCGGACAAATACGGCTCGAACTGCGTTACACCGGAGATTTCAAACCGCTCAACTCCGTACACAGAAATAAAGATTCGTCTCTCTTTCACCGGACTTACCTGCACAATTCGCGCAACAGTGCCTACCGAATACGTCGCCGCTGGGCCACCCACCTCAAGCCCACGCTTAATCAGTACCACTCCGAACTTCGAATCGGCATCCAAACAATGCTCAAGCATCAGCCTGTACCTCTCTTCGAAGATCTGAAGAGGCAACGTCCCCTTTGGGAACAGCACGGTCTGCAGCGGAAAGAGGGGAAGAGATCTGGCTACCATTATAACAACCTCACTCAGGTTGAGTATATCCAGAGGCGGTTAAGCGGACAAGTTCGCGCCAATCAAAAATGGGCATGCCCCAGCGCTGTTGGTGCGATCGAGCTTTCAACCTCCAATGCGCAAACGTGAGCCGCTCACCGACGATTTGATAGCTATGGGGCGAGTTGGTTTTCTTGACACTCTCAAGGGCCGATTGCTACCATCCGCGCAATGCCGAGAAGGCCAAATGTAGGGCATGGGGAGGATCTTCACGGACCTCCTCCGAATCCCAGGACCGGAGTTTAGGAGCGGCAATTGGAAAAGGTCCTATGCCTCCGTTGCCGCGAATGCAGCAAGGAGTATCCCGCAGAGGCGCTGAACGTTTGTGACTTCTGCTTCGGGCCCGTCGAAGTGGAGTACAACTACGACGCAATAAGCCGCGTGATTTCCCGCGACCGGATACAGAGGGGTCCGCCCACGATGTGGCGTTACGGCGATCTCCTGCCGGTCGAGACCGAGACGCCGGTTGATCTAGGAACAGGGTACACCCCCTTGCTGCACGCCAAGAACCTCGGTCGGGCTCTCGGGTTGGACAACCTCTACGTCAAGAACGACAGCGTCAACCCTTCGTTCTCGTTCAAGGACCGAGTCGTATCAGTAGCGTCGACAAAGGCCTTGGAGTTCGAGTTCGACACTCTGGCCTGCGCTTCAACCGGTAACCTAATGGGAGCTGTGGGTGCGCACGGAGCAAAGGCAGGCATGAAGACTGTGGTCTTCTTTCCCGCTGACCTTGAACAAGGGAAAATTCTCGGTGCCGGCATCTACGGCGCTCGGATGATAGCCGTAGACGGCAACTATGACGAGGTGAATCGCCTCTGCAGCGAAGTGGCTGACAACAACCGCTGGGCCTTCGTGAACATAAACATGCGTCCCTACTACGCGGAAGGGAGCAAGACGCTCGGCTACGAGGTGGCCGAGCAACTTGGATGGCGCGCACCGGATCACTGTGTAGTCCCAGCAGCCTCCGGAGCAATGTTTACAAAGATTTGGCGCGGCCTGAACGAGTTTGCAGACCTTGGCTTGATCGAAGGTGTTTCGACACGTATGCATGTTGCCCAGGCAGAGGGATGCTCGCCAATAGTGACTGCATGGGAGAAAGGGGACACTCACGTCCAACCAGTCAGGCCCAGCACAATCGCCAAATCGCTCGCTATCGGAAATCCAGCGGACGGAATCTACGCGCTCCGGACAGCGAAAGAGTCGGAGGGGTCGGGTGTAGTCTGCAGGGAAGAGCAAGTGGTTGAGGGGATACAGCTGCTTGCAGAGACGGAAGGCATTTTCACTGAAACTGCCGGGGGCGTGGTCATTTCAGGCCTAAAGAACCTTGTTGCGAAGGGAAGAATAGCGCACGATGATCTTACGGTTGCTTACGTAACCGGCAATGGGCTGAAGACCCAAGAGATCATGGCGAATGCCATTGAGATTACTTCGACCGCCCCCGATTACGAATCGTTCAAACGAAACTACAACGGCAACGTCCTGTAGCTCACCGCGGGAATGTCGCCAACGCCAGGAGGTCGATTCCGAAATGAGTGTTAACGTACGAATACCCACGCCACTGCGACGCATGACGGCCGGGGCCGACCAGGTTAGCTTGGAGGGCTCGAACATCCAAGAGGTGATCGCGTCGCTGGACGCAGAGTTCCCCGGAATCAAGCAGCGCCTGTGCGACGAGCAGGGGGCGATACGCTCGTTCGTCAACATGTACGTCAACGGGGAGGACGTGCGATTTCTGAGCGGCCTTGACACCGGAACAAATGACGGGGACGAGATCAGTATCGTGCCTGCCGTTGCCGGAGGCTAGGGAACCAGCCTACCAGCCATTTCGAAGCTCTAACCCCACTCTCCGTTAGCACTTAAGAGAGACCGGATTCCCTCCATAGCTCTGGCCTATCAGCAGAGGGAAGAATCTCATTCGAAGTACAGCTTCACGGCCAGCTTGACTTCGCTGGGCCGCTCCGGCAGATCAAGGACGGCCACGACAAACTTCTGCCACTGGCGAGGCGCGGACTTGTCTTTCTCCAGCCACTGCCGGTAATCGAAAGGGCCTTCAATGGGCTGGCCCTGAGCCCGGATGGTGACGCCCGCCTTGCTTCCCAGACCGTAATCCCACAAGATCCTGCCGCGGACGCAGAGTTCGCCATTCGACCAGCCAGCCCGTTCTCCTCCGTAACCGACGATGTCAGTATCGTGATAGTCCGACGTTACCCACCGGATGGGAACTTCGTCAGCATCGGCGGTACAGGCTGCGTGCCCGGCTACCCAGGCCGGCTCCAGTGCGTCGAGGCCGGGGGGAGGCTGCGGCAGTCCGTCATCCGAGCCGCCGCATGCAACCAAGACAGTGGCGACTACGGCAGTTAACACAACGGCCGGTAGGCCGAATCCGCACCTCATCATGCCGTTAAACGACGTCCGGCGGACACGGCCCACTTGCGCTTCTGTTCTACGCGAGTTGCCTCGTCTGTAGGAGTGAACCGCCCCAGGAATCGGCTGCGATACTCACCGAACGTGCAGGTAAGGATGGCGGAACGCATCTCCTCAGTGAGCCGGACCACAAATCTCAAGTTGTGAATGGAGGACAGCCTGTACGCAAGCAGTTCCTTTGCCTTGAACAGGTGATGCAAGTAGGCGGCCGAGTAGTTTCGACAGGTGAAGCAGTCGCAGTCGTGTTGGACAGGCTCCTCCACATCCCGGAAACGCGCTCCCAACACGTTCACGCGGCCGCTGGGAGTAAACAGCGCTCCGCTTCGGGCGACGCGAGTAGGCAGCACGCAGTCAAACATGTCAATGCCGGCTGCTACGCATTCGATCAGGTCCTCGGGAGAGCCAACACCCATCAGATACCTCGGCTTGTCATGCGGCAGCATCGCGGCGGTGTACGCCGTCATGTGATACATGGATGCCTTACTCTCGCCCACGCTCAAGCCGCCTATGGCATAACCGGGGAAGTCCAGCGCGACGAGGCTTTGGACCGACTCCTCCCGCAGGTCCTCAAACAGCCCTCCTTGCACGATGCCGAAGAGCTGCTGATCGCCCTCGGAGCTCGCATCCCGGCTCCTCAAGGCCCAGCGTGTAGTCTTGGCAAGAGCGGACGCCGCAGTCTCGCGGTCGCTCTCGGCGGGGACGCACACGTCAAGCGGCATGATGATATCCGCGCCTAGCCTGAGTTGACACCTCACCGCAGATTCGGAGGTGAACATATGGCTGCTGCCGTCTATGTGGGACTTAAAGGCGATTCCATCCTCTGAGATGCTGCGAAGGCGCTCAAGGCTGAAGCCCTGGAATCCGCCGCTATCGGTGAGTATCGGCCCACTCCACGCCATGAAGGAGTGAAGCCCGCCCAAGTCTTCGATGAGATCGACGCCGGGACGCAAGTACAGGTGGTACGCGTTCGACAGCATGATCCGAGACCCCAGCGATTGCAGGTCCACCGAATCAACGGCCTTCACAGATCCCTGAGTGGCCACGGGCATGAAGGCCGGGGTAGGGAAGAAGCCATGAGGCGTGTGAAGTTCACCGGCTCGCGCATTGCCATCCGTTGCCTGGAGGCTGAAGCGGTACTGGCTCAATACAGTGCCTCCAATATGAGCTGAATGCCGAGCGCAGCCAGCAGGAGCACGAGCAGGCGCACGATCCAGCGGCCACGCAAGCGCGTACCGGTACGCGCTCCGAGCTGCCCTCCAACGATCATTCCGGCTCCGATAACCACGAACGCAGGGTACCACTCGACGTTCGATAACGAGGCGTGGGCAGCGGTGCCTACAGTAGAGTAGATTGCCAGGGCGCAGATCGAAGTTGCCGCTGCAATTTTGGTAGGAAAGCGGAAGAAGGCTATCAGCAGCGGCGTTCTGAGGAAACCCGCACCCACACCGAAGAAACTGGATACGAAGCCAAGCGCGACGTTCAAAATGGCGGCGAGAGTTTCGCTGAAACTGTACCTGTACTCGTTGACGGCATCGACCTTGATACGCCTTTCTCTGAAGCACATCCATGCTGGGCCGGAGCTTGGGGACGACTCAGCGGACGGTTCATCATCAGTGCGCCGAAGTACTGTGTGCAAGGCGAGGCCGACGAGCAGGACTCCAAACGCCAGCATGAAGCCCTCGCCGGGGACCAGCTTGAGCGCGAACGGTGCCAGCACGGATCCGGGGAGGGCAGCCACCGCGAACAAGAGCGCGCTGCGGCGGTCCACAAGGCCAGACCTAAGATAAACGAAAGACGCCGAGAGGCCGTTTACGGCCACCAAGGCCAGCGACGTTCCGGCGGCAGTCTGCGAGTCGTAATCGAAGAACGTGAGAAGCACCGGCACAATGATGAAGCCGCCGCCGGCACCGACGATGACACCGTAAGACCCGGCCCCGAGGCCTAGCATGAGGAACCAGAGCCAGTTCAAGGACAGGCGTACTGTGCCGCTTACCTGACCAGGTGGGCTACGGCGTTCTGAACGAGACCCTCGGGTACGTCGCTACGGCTGACCGCGTTACCGATGCCTTCGAGCAGCACCCACCTGATGGACTTGCCGACGGTCTTCTTGTCCATCCGCATTGCGTCGTTGAGCCCATCGACGTCGATCGGTCCGCAGGAAAGGGGAAGTCCGTACTCCTGGAGCACGTGACTCTGGCGCTCGACGGCATCCGCCGAGAGCATGCCCATCTGCTGCCCGATGTCGGCGGCCCCCATCATGCCGATGCTGACTGCCTCGCCGTGGCGGAACTTCGTAAAGCCGGTGGCCGCTTCAATGGCGTGGCCGATGGTGTGACCGTAGTTCAGCAGCGTCCTGATACCGAGCGTCTCCTTCTCGTCCTTCGAGACGACATTGGCCTTGACGTCGATGCTGCGGCGAATGGCATCGGTCGCGGTGTCGCGGTCCAGAGCCTTGATCTCGTCAACATGGTCCTCGAACGTGGACAGGAGCGGCTCGTCGAGGATCAGACCGTGCTTGATGGCCTCAGCCCAGCCGGAGACCAGCTCACGCTCGGGCAGGGTACCCAAGGTACCAACGTCGGCCAGTACGAACTTCGGCTGATGGAAGGCGCCGACGAGGTTCTTGCCTTCAGGCAGGTCCACGGCGGTCTTGCCGCCGATGGAGGAGTCCATCATGGCGAGCATGCTGGTGGGGACCTGCGCGAACGGCATCCCTCTGAGATACGTTGCGGCAGCGAAGCCGGCCACGTCTCCCACAACGCCACCGCCCACGGCCAGGACAAGATCGCCCCGGGTGGCGCGCCGACCGGCAAGCCAGTTGTAGATGACGTTCACCGTTCGCAAGGCCTTTGACGACTCTCCGCTCGGGAGTTGCAGGATGTGGGCGGGCACGCCGGCGGCCTCCAGAGAGGCCTGCGCGGCCCGGCCGTGCCTGTAGGCGCCGGAGTCTGTAATCACGTAGGCGGCGGAAGGGGACACGATCTGCACAGCCCGTTGGCCGAGGTCGGCGATGATGCCCCATCCCACCCAGACCGGGTAGTCGCCCGACGCAACCTTTACCACGGAAGAGGCACCCGGGAACCGGGAGTCCATGGCGGAAACGCGCTCCCAGAACCGGACGACTTCCTCCGCGACATCCGCGATGTCGAGGCTGTCGGTCTGGACGATCCAGTCGGCCATGGAGTACGCGGGCTGACGCAGGGCCTTGAGTTCACGTATACGGCCAAGAGGGTCGTTCCCGGCCAGCAAGGGCCTGATCTCGGCCTCGGTTGCACTTGAGGCCTGACGTTGGAGACGGTCGTGCAGGACCTCCGGCGCGGCCTCCAGGCATACGACGACTCCCGACCTGCGCATGAACTCGCGGTTTCGCTCGTCGGCCGCCACGCCGCCGCCGGTAGCCACGACCTGACGGTCGCGCTCGCAGACCGAGGCCAGCACCTCGCGTTCGAGGTCACGGAAGCGGGCCTCTCCATGTTGCCTGAACAGGTCTTCGATGGCCGCGCCTTGGGAGCGGACGATCTCGGCGTCCATGTTGACGGACGTCCAGCCGAGCCGCTGTGCCACGGCGCTGCCGACCGCGGACTTGCCGGACCCGGAGAAGCCGGTGAGGAAGATGTTGGGCCTTGGACTAGTGGTCATGCGCCGACAATTGTAACCGAGGCGGGGCAGGGCAGGGCTCCCGTATCGGGGTACGGGCCGTGTCGGGCGCCCACGAGGGACGCCCCTACCTGAAGGCGGAAAACGGCGGTCAGGGGATGAGGGCTCGACGATGTCCGCCGGATCCGGGGGGAAACGGCCAATTCGTAGCTGCGAGACGGCTTCGTGTTCGCTACGGACGGCCACTTGCGGCCGTAAACGGCCATGGGCCAGAGGCGCCGACGGTGGCGTTTCGGGGGGCCAAATGCGGCAGACCCGCGGCCAAGAGGCGGCGTCGGGTCTGCCATGAACGGCCGCAGGAGGCCACGGCTAAGCACATCAGAACCGCATTTCCTCTTTGAGGGCCATAGCGTCTTCTACATGAGAGATCTGTTGTTCGACACGTTCTCCGTAGTGAGCGTTTTGGCCCAGCTTAATCAGCGACTGGGCAGCGCGGACTCTTACGCCTACATCTGCGTCGTGGAGGGCGTCGTAGAGTACGGCCACGGCATCATTCGAAATGAGATCAAGCTTCGTAGTTGCGAGCTTCATTGCTTCTTCGCCGGCTTCCTTGAGCCTTCGTTGAAACTTGGAGTCCTGTAGCCATCTTCTGAGTGTGCGAGCGGAGATACCGGCATTACTGGCCTTTTCCTCCGCGGTGCCCGGGGTGATCAGGTGAGGGATGGCGCTCTGTTGTTTCAGAGTGAGACTATCGTCCTGCGTCTTTTCGGTGTCATCCAATGTTCCTTTGCCTCCTAGGCGGCGCGACAGCGCCTGAGTAGATATGACAGAGAGTTCAGAATAGTGGCTATGTTCTAGTCTGTCAAGGAGGCGCATGAGCATATGTGTCCGGGCGAGATCCGGCAACTAGATTGTCGAGGCGAAGAGGTCTGGACGCGCGGCCTATCCGACGCGGCGGAGATCCATACGCGGACGCAGCAACAGTCCCGCACCTTTCCCAACGCGCCAGTGCAAGTTTGGATTGAGTTGACTATGCAATCAGGAGTGAACGGGGAAGAACTCAAATGACCGTACAGGGCACAAAGGCCGCACTCAGGGAATACGCGTGAAGGCCGCTTCGAACACGCGGTCCACAGGACAGGCGACGGAGCACAGCTACCGTCCGTTCCTGAAGACGCTGATCGAAGAGCTCGGAGGCAATGGAGTGACCGCGCTCAACGAGCCTTCGCAAGTCCAGTGCGGGGCGCCCGATTTCATCGTGGAGAGGGACGGGGTGCCGATTGGCCACGTCGAGTGCAAGGACGTGGGCGCTCACCTTGACAAGGTGCAGGTGAGCGAGCAGATCAAGCGTTACCGCGACGGGCTGCCAAACCTGATCCTGAGCGACTATCTCGAGTTCCGCTGGTTAAGGGACGGTGAGTTGCGTGAGATTGCGCGGCTGGGCCAGTCGGACGGGAGCGGTGGGATGCCGTTCAACAGCGCTAGCGCGCAGCAGGTCGCCGGTCTGCTGAGTGTCGTCATCGACGTCGACGCGCCGATGACAGCCAACTCCCGGGACCTCGCGAGGCGCATGGCGGGGAAGGCCAAGCAGGAGCCAACTTCACATGGGGCATGAGCGTGTAGGGGCATTGCCGCCGACAAAGCGGTGGCGAGATGTAGTAGGTGGCATAGCGGATGCGGCGGCAGTTGACGGCGATGTACGTGGTCTGGCCAACGCTACTCTTGAGAACGTTCGCTCTCGTCTGCTTGCCATTCATAGTGATACCGGGTTCGTTGCGTCCTTCCAATTCCTTCTCGGCCTTGCGCTGTCAGCTTCTGCAAACATCGACAGGTCTTCACTTGGTGAACTTGCCGTTGACCTAGAGACCAACCCTTCGCCACTCAGGCTTGCGAATGCCCTCGGCCAGTATGTCGCAGACAACAGGCAGTCAACCGAATTTGCGGAAATAGCGCGCAAGGCCGCTACAGACGCTATCTCGGCTTGGACAGAGCAACAGACCCGGCAACTCTCGCTTACTGGTGAGCACGAGCAAGCCTCCGAAGTCTGGCGAAGAGCCAGTGACGGTAGAGGCTTCTGCGAAGTGGCGCGTCTGTTCTTCGGAAGTTTCGTGGCTCGCTATCTCAACTACTTCATCGGACGAGAGGCGTCATCTCATCTGTCCAACACGGAGGATCGCGAAAGGCTATCTCGCCGCCTCGGAGACCATGCTGACGCTGTTTCTCACCACGCTTTCGAAACCGCTAGGATCACACAGTCGTTCGCGGCAGGTTGGTTCAATCGCAACGCCCGTGAGGGGATGCCTTCTGCGGGTGAGATATCAGGATTCCTCTCCCATCAAGTGGGCAAGTTGCGAGAGGAACTCCATCGTGAGCCGCCTCCACAATGAAGGCCGAAGGAACAGTTAGGGTCTTCCTGTGCAATGGGGCGACACTCCCCGATGGACTGCAGCAATCAGATTGCGCCATTCTGGATTATCGCTCTTCGGGCAGCCAACCACCCATGGTCCGCCTAGGCCTGCCAGATTTCGTTCGAAGTGTGTACTTCCTTCCTAACAGGTGCCTCGACTTGCTGGAAATAGCGGCCTACGTATTTGCGGCAGACCGGCTGACGTCTAGGGGCTCCAGAGATGCGGTTGAGTATCAAGCGTGGTCGAGAAGACTAAATTTCGTAGTGAAGGTTAGGGATTACGAGTTTTGGTGTCAGCCAAGGGTGGGGGATGTGCTGCAAGCCGCCCTACGGTTCGCAACTGGCGACCAGAGCTACGAATTTACCTTCCAGGCAGGTCACAGTACTCCGCCAACCAGCCTGTTCGACAACGAGGCAGTCTCCATCGAGGGTCAAGATGCTCTTTCTATCATGCTCTTTTCCGGCGGGATTGATTCCCTCGCTGGGGCCGTTCAAAGGCTCGAGCAGACCAGTGAACACGTTTGCTTAGTCAGCCATTTGTCTCAAGTTGGCACCATCCGAACGCAACGAAACCTTGTGTCCGACTTGCAAAAGGAGCACAAAGGGCGCGTTAGCCCATACCAATTCAAGACTCAACTCCGACGCGTTGGAGGGAGAATCTCGCACACGGAAGAAACGCAAAGAAGCAGACCATTTCTATATGGAAGTATTGCCTTTGCATTAGCCACAGCATTTGGCCGCGATCGCTTTTACATCTACGAAAATGGGATTACCAGTCTCAATTTCGCTCGGAGAGACGACCTCATCAACGCGAGAGCGAGCCGAACGACTCACCCTCAAACAGTCGGACGCTTAGCGTCTTTATTCTCAATCATTGCAGAGAGTCCCTTCTCGATAGAGACGCCCTTCATGTGGTCAACCAAGTCTGACGTAGTGGAATACCTCAAGGATTCAGGCCGGGGACACTTGCCGCCCAGTTCGGTGTCGTGCAGTCGCACGTTCAACTCCGGACCGAATGCCACTCATTGCGGAGAGTGCTTCCAGTGTCTGGATCGGCGCGTCGGAGTCTATGGGGCGGCTGCCCATGAGTTTGACAACAAAGGTCTGTATGCAACGAACATCATCACTTCTGGCATCCCATCGAAAGAAGGCAAGACGACCGCTGTAGACTACTTGAGACAGGCGGCCAGTTTCACAGGTTGGAACCTACAGTATTTCTACAACCAAACTCTCGACGAGCTTCAAATGCTTCTAGGTTGGGTCCCGGGCTATGAGGACGAGAACGACCTGGTCGAGAAGATTTGGACTTTGTGCTCGCGGCATGGGAAGCAAGTTGCACATGCGCTTCGACGTATGCGGGATCTCCACGAAGGGGTGTTTAGCCCGTTAGCACCGGATTCCTTACTAGAAGTGGTTTCAGACAGGGAGTTCCTGAAAGCACCTATCGAACGCTTGGTCACGTCAATTGAGAATTGTCTTGAGTCGGCTCTCCCCAAGTCATTCAGAAGTGTTCGTCCGGCTAACGAGGGGGACTTGAACGACAAGATTGAAGGGCTCCTCGACACTTGGCGTGACGACTTGCAGAGGGAACATCCATCTGTGCCTTTTGCCAGTGCTGGTGTGGTTCCAGACTTTGATCTTAATCGTGGGCATCTGCTTATAGAAGGGAAGTACATCCGACGAGCAACTACTCCAAGCAGAGTTTCGGAGGGAATGGCCGCCGACCTGACGAAGTATCCTCAGGAAGCGCACATCTTGTTCATTGTATTTGACCCTGACAGCGCTATCGTGGATCGCGCCAGACTCAAGCGCGACTTTGAGGACAGAGGGCGATGCACGGTCTGCATTCTGCCTTAGTTGGGCTGCACAGCAGCCTAGGTTTGTACAATGAACATTAGCAAGGTGAGGACCTCGCCGCCGCTCTCCCAGTGTGGAGAGTTCGCTCACGCAACGTGCGAAGTCTTCACCTGCTGGCCAGTGAGCAGGCGCATGAGAATAGATGTGTTATTCTGTAGCGACGGGTCATAGGGCTCTTCCCGGACCTTTTCGAGGTCGAACGGCTTCGGATTCGGGCCGATCTTGTCCTTCAACGGCGCCAGCATAGACAGATCTATGCGCGGTGGGTGCAGTGTGAAACCGTCCGGGCCTTCCCTAATCAATCTCCAAGTAGTCGCCCGGTTTGACGCCAAGCGCGTCAAGCACGCGCTTGGGGAAGCTGACCTGCCTATTGGAGGTTATCTTTACAATCATGGCATGCCCTCCTTACGTTCATGGTAATGGAGTAAGGCATCGGGGTTAAGCGCATTGGAGGGACGGGGGACGTTGGACCCATCTCATTCTTACTGGCGCGCTTGAGCCGGCCTTCGCGCTAGATCGTCTGAGAGGGCCTGCAGATCGTAGCCTTCTTTGCGGACGCGCAGATCGATGTAGAGCAGGGTGCTCCCAATGTAGTAGACCGGGCTCAGCAAAGCTCCGACCACTCCTCCGAGAACCGCGAATACAAGAGGTCCGGGGTTGATCAGCAGCCCTACGACGATGGAAACCAAGCCGACCGGCACGATGACGGCAACCACGAGGAGCACGAACGCCAGGCCGATCCCGAACACTCGCCACCAGTTGCCGCGCACCAATTCCCGGCTGCGGCCCAGGGCCTCGAACACGCCCTTGTTTTCGATCACAACGGCATGGGTGGCAAATGACCATATCACCAGCAGGAAGAAGAACAGGGGGATGCCTATGATGATGAGCATCAGGATGGCCGTGCCGAGAAGGGCCAGCATGACGATGATGAAAACCGCCAGCACCGGTAGCAGCACGTTCACGGCGCGGCTGTAGCAGTCCAGCACGTCCGTGCTTCGTCCCGTGAGCGCATGGCCTACGCAGAAAATGCCCGCGGCACTGGCAACTATCCCGAGCAGTGCGGATGCCAAGCCCAGTGCAGCGCCGACCGCAGAATCGGACTGGACGTTGACCATAATGGGGACCTGGGGGACGAGCGCGATGATGAACAGCGGCACAGCGGCACGTCTGTACAGGTTGAAGGTCGTCTCGAGTAGTTGGCCCAGGTTGCGCGGAGGAATGTCACCCGCGCCGCGGCGGCTATCGGAGGGACCGGCCTGGTAGGGATGGGGTTGGTCGGCGCGCAGGTCGACGCCGCAGCCGCCACAGTAGAGGGCCCCGTCCGGGTTTTCTCTGCCGCATTGGGTACATTGCATGGTTGGATGACCTTGATTGGGTGATGTATCGAGTGGCGCTACACTGGCTAAAGGCTTGCAGTAGTGTTCAGGCTACCGTCACCGTCGCGCTAATTTCAAGTACGTGGCAGGCTTCTCAAGGTCTGCCCCGCCCTTACCTCCAAGATACAAGGACGGCTTCAGGACGGAGCCAGGGCGAACGGTGGAATGGCAGCGTGCTGCCGCGTCATTGCCAGCGCGAGGCCACGGCGTTGAGGGCGGCGTCCAGGAACGCATGCTGGCCTGAGTCCAGTGGTAGCCGACTGACGGTGTCCATCGAAACTAACTCGAAGGCGGCGGCTCAAGCTGAAACTAACTTGTCGATCGTATGAAACGTTGGCGCGTATCTGGAAAGGAGAATTGGATCAATTGTCCAAAGAGAGTTTGAACACAAAGCGAGTTATCAAAGACTTCATAAGAGAATTCGAACTAGAGGATCCGAACCTCTACAAAGTGGCTTACTCCCCGTTGACACCGTCAGATGTACTAATGATTGGAGATAGTCCAGGTGGCGATCCATGCAGACCAGAGACGGTAGCCAACTACAAAGAAGAATATCGAGATGGCGACCACGATTTTTTGGACGAACACTACCGGTTGGCGGTAAGAACCCGTGACCTGTTTAAGAGTGCGTTTGGAAGCAAGGGCCATGCGAGATTGCGCCATGTACAGGTAACAAATGCTAGCTTCTTCCGATCGCCCGGGAGACCTTCGGTTCGTGAAACGCGGTCAAATCGAGAAAAGTGCAGACCATACCTGACTCAACTAATGGAGATAGTAGACCCAAATTTGATTCTCGCTAACAGCATGGATGTATTCAGATACCTCAAGGGACACTTGGCGAACGACAAGGAAATTGATCGTGCCCTTCCACCACCAGCATCCGGTCAGCAAATCTATTACAGAAAGGTCCGAGGTCGACTTGGGATGTTAGGTGGAAAGGATGTTGATCTGGTGGGTTTTCATCATCTATCGGGTTACCGGTGGAGCACGCAGAAGTTCATTGATCTAGCGATTCGCATAAGAAGAGATTGGCCAACGTAGTTTTGGAAGCTTTAAGAGGGTCGTAGCAACCACCCCTACCCCGCATCATGTGACCAACAGGTCCTAGCCTCCGTTCCATGTAGGAATGAGAGTGGAACGGAGGATACTGCCTAGGCCGCGCTACCTGCGTTGAGCGCGGCCATGGCGTTGCGGGCAGCGGCGAACATAGCATCCAACGGGGCGGGGACGCCGGTCCATAGCTCGAAGGCAGCGGCGCCCTGGTGGACGAGCATTGCGAGGCCGCCGATACCCACGGCACCGACGTCAGCGGCGTCGGCAAGCAGGGGAGTAATGGCCGGGTTGTACACCATGTCGAAGACGACCGTTCCATTCTTGAGGAGTTGCCTCGGGATGGGAGTTCCGCCGGGGGAGGCACCTCCGGCCATGCCGACTGAAGTGCAGTTGACGATCAGGTCAGCCCGGCCGGCCGCCTGCTCGAATGCTTCCCCACCGTACTCGACGGCGCTCGCGTTGGTAGCCGGCCCAGCCTGCGAGGCGAGGGTCGCGGCTTTGGAAGCGGTGCGATTGGCGATCGCGATGCTTTCGGCACCCTCGGCGGCCAAGCCGAAGACCGCGGCTCGGGCGGCTCCTCCGGCGCCCAGGACCAGGGCGTTGATCCCCACGAGGTCGCTCCCGGTTTCGTGTTTAAGCGAGGTCACGAGACCGTACGCGTCCGTGTTGTGGCCGGTCAGGCGGCCCCCGGAGTTCACGATGGTGTTGATGGCGCCGATGGACTGGGCGAGCGGTTCGATCTCTTCGACGCAATCCAGAGCAGCGATCTTGTGGGGTACGGTGACGTTTGCGCCCAAGTAATGGCTGCGCCGCAAGGCTTCAACCCGCCGCAGCAGCCCAGCGGGCGGCGTGGCCCACCTCATGTAGCGCACGTTCAACCCCAGCGCGTCGAACGCGGCCTGGTGCATGGGGGGAGAGATCGAGTGGCCAATTGGGTGGCCGATGATGCCCGCGAGTCTAGTCATAGGGACAGCGGGGTTTTCACTACGACAAGACTGCGGGAGAGCCAGCTTCAATTATCAGGAGACGTACGTAAGAACCACCGCACATGCAACTACCCCATCCTAACTTTCCCAAGCAGACCGGGGAAGGGACCGGTGAGGCTTGGCGAAGTTGGCGCTCAGGTAGGACTGCAGGATGACGGCGGCAGCGGCGGAGTCGACGGCGCCTTTGTCCCGGGAGCGGGAGCGCTTTCCGGCAGACCGGAGCAGGCGTTCCGCTTCCTGGGTGGAGAACCGCTCGTCCACGGTGACTACCGGCAGACCGGTACGCGATTCCAAGTGGCGAACGAACTCCCTGACCTTGAGGGCCTGGTGCGCCTCCTCACCCAAGAGCGTCAGAGGCAAGCCGACGACTATCTCGGAAACCTCATGCTCGCGGGCGAGGTCCAGTACCACGGCAGCCGCGTCGGGGACGCGGGAGCGGTCGATTGCGGGCAACGGGGTTGCCGTGATGCCGAGCGGGTCGCTTAGGGCGGCCCCGATCCTGCGGTCGCCGACGTCGAGCGAAAGCAACCTCACGAGGCGGTGAGAGCGTCCTTCACGAGGGCAGGGACGAGGGCAAGGGCGTCGTCCAGCTTGTCGGCGCGTCGCCCACCGGCCTGGGCGACGTCCGGCCGACCGCCACCGCCGCCCTGTACTTCTTTGGCGGCGCTCCTGACTATGCTGGATGCGTCCAAGCCAGTGCCCAGCAGGTCCTGGGTAACCATGGCGATAAGGGACGGCCGGTCGTTTACCACCGCGCCCAATACCACCACGCCGCTGCCCAGCTTGTCGCGCAGCCAGTCGCTCATCTCGCGCAATGCCTCGACGGTCTCGACCTGCACCTTGACAGCAAGGACCGACACGCCTTCGACGGTAATGCCGGCGTCCAGCAGGCTTTCAGCCGACTGCAGGGATATCCTGCGCCTCAACTGGTCTCGCTCGCGACGCAGGGCCGCGTTCTCCTCCAGCAGGGCCTGGAGCCTCGCTTCCAAGTCGACAGGCCCTGTCTGCAACTTCCCGGCGAGGCTGATGACTTGATTGTGCCTGTCAGAGAAGGTGCGCTCGGCGGCGCGCCCGCTGACGGCCTCGACGCGGCGAATGCCAGCTCCGATGCTGGACTCGCCGAGCAGGAACAGAGAGCCGACCTCCCCGGTGCGGCCCACGTGGGTGCCCCCGCACACTTCAAAGCTGAAGGTGTCTCCGTTGGCGATCTCTATCAGCCTGACCTTCTCTTCGTATTTTTCGCCAAAGAAGGCGAGCGCGCCTCGCTCGATCGCGCGTGTGTAGCTGTCCTCGTCCTTGAGGACCTTGGCGTTCTGCCTAATCTTCTCGTTCACGAGGAACTGGGTGTCCCTCAGCTCGTCATCGGTCATGGCCTGCACATGCGTGAAGTCGAAGCGCAGGCGGTCGGGCGCAACGAGGGAGCCGGCCTGCCGGACGTGGGGGCCGAGCACCTGGCGAAGGGCGGCGTGCAGGAGGTGGGTGGCGGTGTGGTTGCGGGCGGTGTCCTCGCGGCGAACCGGGTCGACGTAAGCATCGACGTTGTCTCCAAGCGTGACCCTCCCCCTGGAGACAGTGCCGAAGTGGACAATCAGCCTGGCCATCACATTCTGAGTGTCGTCAATGTCTATGCGGCCCAGCGGTCCGTCCAGCGTACCTGAGTCGCCCACCTGTCCGCCTCCTTCGGGGTAGAACGGCGTACTCATAAGTACTACTTCGACGTTCTGGCCCTCAGACACGTTCTCGACGACCTCGCCATCGGCGATGAGGCCGACGATGACGGAGGAGCCTGTGAGCGCAGAGTATCCGACGAAGGGGGTGTCGGTGACGCTCAGGCTTTCATAGATGCGAATCTTCGCCTGATCGCCGCCGAACTTTGCCGCCGCGCGGCCTCGCTCCCTCTGGCGGGCCATCTCCACCTCGAACCCCTCGAGATCCACCTCTACGCCGTTCTCATGGGCGATCTCAACGGTCATCTCAACGGGGAAGCCGTATGTGTCCCAGAGGCGGAACACTTCCGCGCCCGTGAGCAGATCGGAGCCTCTAATGGCGTCTTCCAATACGCTGAGGCCAGTCTGGTATGCCTGCTGGAAGCGCTCTTCCTCAAGCTGCATCACGGTCAGAATGAACTCACGGTTGGCGTAAAGCTCGGGGTAAACGTCTCCCATCTCTTCGATGACGACCTCGGCGATCTCGCCGAGAAACGGCCTCTCGAGTCCGAGCCGGCGCGCGTGCCTGATCGCCCTGCGAATGACCCTTCGCACCACGTAACCGCGACCCTCGTTGCCGGGGACCACGCCGTCGGCTACGAGGAACGCGGCCCCGCGGGCGTGGTCAGAGAGGACGCGGAGGGCGTAGTCGGTCTCGTACTCTGAGCCTCTGCTGAGCCCGGTTATCCCTTCGACCTTTTCGACGATGGGATTGAAGAGATCGGTCTCGAATACCGTGTCCACGCCCTGCAGGATGGCGGCGGCCCGCTCCAGACCCATGCCGGTGTCGACGCCGGGGGCGGGCAGGGGGGTCCGCGTCCCGTCGAGGTGGTGCTCATACTGCATGAAGACGAGGTTCCATATCTCTACGAACCGCTCGCACGTCTCATCGTGAGGGCCGAACTTGTTCGCGCAGTTCGGCGCGCAGTCCGGCGCTTCGCACCTCCGAGAGGACTGGGTGTCGTAGTGGATCTCCGAATTGGGGCCGCATGCGCCCTCGTCCCCGGCAGGGCCCCACCAGTTCTCGGAGTCGCCAAACCGGTAAATCCGGCCTTCGGGAATGCCGCGCTCCAGCCACAGCCCGATACTCTCTTCATCGATGTGGTTGACGGTGATCGAGCAGCGTTCTTTGTCAAGACCCATGTGATCGAGCACGAACTCAAGGGCGAAGTCCATCGCCTCGCCTTTGAAGTAGTCGCCGAAGCTGAAGTTGCCGAGCATCTCGAACAGCGTCAGGTGGGTGGCGTCGCCGACCTCGTCAATGTCGTCTGTGCGAAAGCTCTTCTGCGAGGTGGCCATTCGTTTGTTGGGCGGCAAGGTCTGTCCGGCGAAGTACGGCTTGAACTGGACCATCCCCGCCGTGGTGAGCAGCAGGGTGGGATCGCCCACGGGAATCAGGGAAGAGCTGGCAGCCCTGGAGTGATTCTTGCTTTCGAAGAAACTCAAGAAGGCTTCTCTAAGCTCAGGACCGTTCATTTGCAGATACCTCAAGTTAGCTTGATAAGTTAATGATACCCGTCACGGCGGCCTACTGGGTATCGACTGGCAAGCCAGTTCAGAGTTAGTGGGCGCGCCCGGCGGTCACTGCTTTTGCCCCATCCCGGCCTTCCCCAGCAGACTGGGGAAGGGGCCTGAGGCGCGGATTGTCTTTTCGAGCGGGTTGGGGGACACTGCAGGCAGACGAATACGGCACTCTGAACATGGGGAGATCTCAATGGTCAGCGAAAGGGCGCGCGAGCTTCACTTCTCTTCGATAGTTGTCGACACGCACTCGGACAGCTTCGGCCGTGCGGTGGACCACGGCGAAGACCTTGGCCTAGATACGGGCAGAGGGCACATGGATATACCCCGAATGCAGGCCGGAGGCATCTCCGGCCAGTTCTTCGCGGGCTGGCTGAATCCGCACGAGTACGAGCTGAACTTCGGCATCCAGAGGCTGCTCCAGTACTTCGACGCGATGTACGCGACGTTCGCGGCCCACTCAGACCGTATCGTGCAGGCGCGGACAGCGGCCGACGTGCGAGATGCCAAGGCGGGGGGCAAGATTGCGGGCATCCCCTGCATCGAAGGCGGCCACGCGATACAGGACGACCTGGCGGCGCTGCGAATGTTCCACGAGCTGGGAGTGCGGTACATGACGCTGACGTGGAACAACACCAACAACTGGGCGGACGGCATACTCGACGAGGCGCGCCATGACGGACTGAACGATCTCGGCAGGGAAGTGGTGCGCGAAATGAACCGGCTTGGGATCATCGTTGACATCTCGCACGTATCGGTCAAGACGTTCTGGGACGCGATGGAAGTGACGAGCAAACCGGTGATAGCGTCGCACTCCTCGGCCCTGGCCATCTGCAAGCACCCGCGAAACATGAACGACGATCAGCTCAGGGCGGTGGCGGCCAACAACGGAGTGGTGTCGGTGAACTTCGCACCGGCGTTCGTGTCGGAGTCGCACCGGCTGGCCGCCGAAGAGCTGAGCGAGCGCCACAAGGTTGAGGTAGCTGAGCAAGAAGCCGGCTGGGTAGGGAGCGACGAGGAGTTGCAGCGAGAGTTGTCCGGCATGCGGCGACGGCACCGAGAACGGCTCGGGACGGAGCTCGAGCCGCCGCACTACACCGAGGTCATAGACCATATCGACCACATGGTCGATGTGATGGGAGTAGACCACGTGGGGTTGGGTTCGGACTACGACGGGATACCCTCGACACCGAGGGGGCTGGACGACTGCTCAAAGATGCCCTGGATAACGGAAGAACTGCTGAATCGAGGCTACGCGCCGGACGACGTGCGGATGATCTTGGGAGAAAACGTTCTAAGGGTGCTGGAAGAGGTGACTGGAGCCTGATGCACTATGAAAGGCACCCCCTCATTCGGGAGCACCTTCCTCAGTATTGAGTATTGAAGTTGCGTCGTGTTGGGCGGGAAGACAGGGAAGCGGTGCAGTTCCGGCTTCGCGCTCCTGTCCCGCGAGGTATGGGAGGACCGGCTGCCTTAAGAGGCCTTGCCAATCCTGAAGACGGTGGACTTGCAGATAGAGCACGTGCCCCTGGTGGCAGGCCTGCCGTTCTTCAAAGTGACGGCCTCTGCGTTTTCCACTTCCCTGTGATCACGACACTTTAGGCAGTATGCCTGCATAGGACGCCTCCAAATCTTGTAATAGTTCCTACTGAGCGAACTTATTATAGGCATGGTATTGGCTTCAAACAACCCTGTGCAGCATTGCGGTAAAGCATATCGCTTTCCAAACTCAGGCCGGACGCCGGAAAGACGCGTCCTCCATAGCGTTGACCTTACGAAGTCTTCTCCAATGGCGCTCTTCACCGCTGAATTCGGCATCCAGGAAGTTGGTTACCAGCTCCCTGGCAACTTCCTCTCCGACTATCCGGGCTCCAAGGCACAGCACGTTCATGTCGTCGTGCTCCACGCCCTGATGGGCCGAGTATGAGTCGTGGCATACGGCGGCGCGGACTCCCGGGGTCTTGTTCGCAGCAACGCTAGCGCCAACGCCGCTGCCGCAAACCATGATGCCTCTCTCAGAATCGCCTGAGGCCACCCGTTCGGCCAAGGCCAGGGCGAAGTCGGGGTAGTCGTCGGACGGATCGTGCGCGTGCGCACCCACATCGAACACATCGTGGCCCTGCGCCCGCAAAGTCTCGGCTATCAACTGTTTTAGGTGGTAGCCAGCATGGTCTGCACCTACGGCAACTCGCAAAGAAAGTCCTTTCGCACACGACTGCAGACTCATAGTACGCGCAGTTTATGAACGAACGCCTGGAGCGTCAACCTGGAAGACGCTGTTATAGAATGCGTGAACTTAAGCTGGCATCGCAGACCGTAGGGCGCAGAGAGTCGCATGCTACAGGTGACGAACAGGTCCTGGATGGGCAGGTCACGCCTTAGAAGTTTCCTTTCGGAGATTACCGAGAGTGGAGACCGATGGCGGAGCGACTACCTTCCGAAAGGCACCGACTTACGAGGTCAGACAACGGCTTCGGAGACGGGCTGCGTGCCACTGAGCGACGTGGTGCCGCTGACCGGGCTGGAAGGGACCGGGCTAGCCGTGTTCCGAACGGACGGTTGTGCTGTGGTGATCATTCCCCCGTTTCCTCTTGGAGCAACATTCCATTCGGACGGAGTCGAAGCCGAGCCCTTGCTGCGCATGCTGGACACAGAGCACAACATCGGGATAGTGTTGCTGCGGCTGGGCAGGTACGCCGTCGGAGTACTTCAAGGTGACACGCTGGTCGCGTCCAAGTCGGCCACGCGGTACGTCAAGAACCGACATCGGAAGGGCGGGTCGTCGGCCGGGAGGTTCGCGCGCAGCCGAGAGCGCCTAATACGGGAGCTGTTCGACAAGTGCTGCGAGGTGACCAGGTCGGTGTTTGCCGAACACGAAGATTCTATCGACTACGTACTGCTGGGAGGGGAGAAGCACACGCTGAACGGGTTCCGGAAGAGGTGCGCGTACCTTCGTGGATTCGGTGAAACGGTGCTGGAACGAGTCCTAGACATTGACAGGCCGGGCAAGCAGGCACTCGAGATGATTGGACCGCAGGTATGGAAGAGCAGAGTGGTCACTCTGGAGCGTAATTCCATGGGCCTGGAGAAAGGACTGCCACCATCGTGTACGACCTGATATTCAAGAACGGAAGTGTGTACGACGGGACCGGATCCCCTCCGTACACCGCAGACATCGCGGTATCGGGAGATGAGATCGTGGCCGTGGGCCGGCTTGACGACGAGTCTGCGAAGACCATCGACGCGTCCGGGCTGGCCGTGACGCCGGGCTTCATAGACCTGCACACGCACAGCGACGCGTCTTTCCTGCACGATCCAACCGCCCAGAGCAAGGTCCGGCAAGGAGTGACGCTTGAGCTTGCCGGAAACTGCGGCAGCAGCTTCTGCGCGCCGGTGATCGGCAAGGCGCGAGAACAGCTGGAGGCGCGTTTAGGCAGGGGACCCGAATCGAAGAAGCTGGGTTGGACGTCATTCGGTGAGTACCTGGACGCCGTCGAGGCTGCCCGCCCGCCGCTCAACCTAGCGTGCCAGGTGGGACACGGCACGGTCAGAGCGTGCGTTGTCGGCCTAGACGCGAGAGCGCCATCGCCTGATGAGCAAGAGATGATGCGGGAACTGGTGGCCGAGTGCCTGGACGCCGGGGCGATGGGATTTTCGACCGGGCTGTTCTACGACCCCGGCAACTACGCGCGCCTCGAAGAGGTGATAGATATCTGCGGAGCGGTGGCTGAGAGGGACAAGATCTACTCCACACATATCCGCGACGAAGGCGCGCACTCCGTAGGCCTGTTCGTGGCCCTAAACGAGGCTATAGAGGTCAGCCGGCGAACCGACGTGCGGCTGGAACTGTCGCACGTAAAGTGCGTGGGCCCGACGGTTTTCGGCAGGGCTGCGGACGTGCTGGACCTGATTGAATCGGCGGTGTACGAGGGACTAGACGTCGCGGGAGACCAGTACCCGTACACGGCCGCGAGCACGCGCCTGACGGGCGCGATCTTCCCCAGATGGGCGCTAGCCGGCGGACGGGAAGCTGCGATGGCACGACTGGCGGACGCCAAGACGCGATCCCAGGTGAAGGACGGGATCAACTACAACTACGAATGGAACCGCAGCCCTGAGGGCGTTGTGATCTCGCGGCTCGCCGAGGAGCCGAGGTTTGAGGGCATGAAGATGACCTCCATCGCAGACGAGTTCGGCTGCGACCCGGCGGAGGCGGCTGTGCGTCTGTACGAAATGGGCGAGCCGATGGTGGTGATCCACGCAATGCGGGAGGACGACGTCCAGTTAATCGCACAACATCCCCTGATTTCGGTCGGATCGGACGGAAGTTCTCTGTCAACCGAGGGGGTATTGTCGGCCGGACAACCGCACCCGAGAAGCTATGGCACCTTCCCGAGATTCATCGCTGAGTTTGTGCGCGGCCAGGGAGTGGTCTCGTTCGCAGAGGCGGTGAGGAAGATGACGACGCTGCCGGCCTCCCGCATGGGACTGACGCGCCGAGGCAGGATCGCGCCGGGCTTTGCCGCCGACATTGTGGCGTTGGACCAGGACACGGTTGCAGACACGGCGACGTTCGAAGCGCCGCACAGCTACGCGGTCGGCATTCCACACGTCGCGGTGAACGGCGCGATGGTGATCGAGAACGGCGAGTACACGCGTGCCGCGCCAGGCAAGATCATCAGGGATTTCGACGACTAGGCAGGTGCAGGGCAGCGCCCTGCACCCATAAGGCGAGGTTCGCAGGTGTCTCTTGACGTTGCAGCGGCGCACCCTGCGAACTCCCATAGATTGGAAGGCTCTGCTTCATCCATTGCATGCGGAGGTGAACCCCATCCCAACCCTTCGGCTTCGCTCAGGACAGGCTCTTCCCCAGCAGACTGGGGAAGAGGCCAGCAAACCCTCTACAGTGACTAAAGTGAACGTTCTGCAACAATCTCCAAGATTGGGTCTGGAGACACCATCCAATGGAGGACGCAGAATCGGCGGTAAGCGCCTGGATAGGGAGGTAATCAGATATGGCAGTTCGGACGGCAGACGTGGTGGTGGTTGGAGGCGGAGTGATGGGGACCGGCATTCTCTACAACCTCGCCGCGAAGGGGGTCGCGAACACCGTACTGCTTGAGCAGGCGACGCTGGCCTCCGGTTCGACGAGCAGGTCGCAGGCCATTCTCAGGATGCACTACTCGAACGAGGTCACTACGCGCATGGCCTGGGAGAGCCTGAAGCAGTTCAGGAGCTTCGAGGAGATGACGGGTACGCCGTCGGGCTTCGTGAAGACAGGGTACTTCATAGCCGTTACTGAGTCTGACCAAGAGGCGCTGCGACAGAACGTGGAGATGCAGCAGGCGGCGGGTGTGGATACCACAATAGTGGGTCCGGAGGACGTGCCGCGCATCTCGCCGTTGCTGGCGGCGGAAGAGGGCGAGGTGTTCGCGTACGAGCCGGAGTCTGGGTACGCTGACCCGTACTCGGTCACGAACGGATTCGCGAGCCGCGCCCGTGAGCTCGGAGCGACGGTACGGACGGACTCCCGCGTGACCGGGATCGACGTCGAAGGCGGCCGCGTATCGGCCGTGCTTGTAGGGGACGAGCGCATCGAGACGAATACAGCGGTGGTGGCCGCCGGGCCATGGTCCAAAGGGCTGCTGGCCGACATAGGCGTCGATGTGCCGCTGAGCATGGTGCGGCACCAAGTGGTGATGATACGGAGGCCCGACAGTATCGGGATGCATCCGATCCTGGGAGACGTGGTGAACGACATGTCGCCGAGGCCGGACGTTGGGAACATCACGATGGTGGGGGTAGGTGAGGACGAGCATGACGGCAGCCCGGAAGACTTCGACCAAGGCGTGGACATGTACCATGTGGAGCGGACGATGGTGCGGCTGGCCAAGCGGATCCCCGGTATGGAGGACGGGCTGTTTCGGGGCGGGTGGTCCGGCCTGTTCACGGTCACGCCGGACTGGCACCCGGTGCTGGACGCGGTGGAAGGGATAGACGGTCTGTACTGCGCGGTTGGGTTCAGCGGACACGGGTTCAAGCTGTCGCCGATGGTGGGGCAGCTCATGTCGGAACTAATCGTTGATGGGAGCGCTTCGACGATCGACATTTCGATGCTGAACCTCGGCCGGTTCGAGGCGGGAGAGCTGCTGCAGTCGCGCTACGCGATGGCAGTGCTGGCGTAGGGGGCAGGGCGGGGCCCTTCACCCGTATGGGGCGGATGGATTGCGGCGAGATTGCCCGCAGGGAAGGGAAGGTCCTGAGAGCAAATGGCGGTGCAGGGAAATTGCGACGTTCCCCCTAACCCTCTCCCACGTTGGGGAGAGGGGATTTGGTGTCTGCGGGGCTGCGGCGAGGTACACCCAAGACAGGATGCCAACCCGTGAACTCACTGAGTTCTCGTTTGTGAGTGCGGGAGCTTTGACTACGAATCAGTTCGTGGCCGACGAGGGGAGAAGCGGCCAGGACGGGCCTCCTTGTTTGGAGACCTGCCTGACCACAGATTAGGTGACTGAGTTTACATCAGATCTTCTGTAGGGCACTGACGATGTCGATCCCTGCTGGTGCAGAGCTTAACGATGAGCGGTGTATCCTCGAGGAGCTTACCTCTAGGGTCGCAGGTTAGGCCGTGTTACCCGAATTCTTGCCAGCCTTCGGTCTTGTTGCGGTCATCATGGTGGTTACCGCGCTGGTGTCGGGCGCTGTAGAGCGCTCTCCTCTGTCGTTTCCCATACTGTTCTTGGGATTGGGCCTCCTGCTGGGCGAAAGCGGGTTTGGGTTGCTAGAGATGGGGCCGCACGACCCCATTCTGGAGGTGGTGGCGGCGCTGACGCTCTCGCTGGTCCTGTTCCTGGACGCGCTCAACCTGCAGGTAGAGGAGTTGGGCCGGCGCTGGCTAACACCGGCGTTGATCCTGGGCCCTGGCACAGCCCTGATCATCTCACTGGGCGCGCTGCCGCTTACTCTTCTGTTGGGGTTTGGCTGGCTGGTTGCGTTCATAGGCGGAGCGATACTCGCGTCAACCGACCCGGTGGTGCTGAGAGAGTTACTGCGCGACCCGCGTGTTCCTCGCTCAGTGAGACAAGTGCTCAAGATCGAGGCTGGGACGAACGACATAATCGTCCTTCCAGTAATCCTGGTTCTGATCGCCATTGCGCAGGCGCAGGGAAGGGACATGGCAGGGTGGGGCGCATTTCTAGCGCAATTGCTGCTCCTGGGACCGGCCATCGGGTTTGCCATTGGCGGCGTGGGATCGTGGCTGATGAACTGGCTGGACGCTCGGATGAACATCCGCCGGGAGCACCAGTCGTTCTATGGCATCGGGCTGGTGCTGGCGGCATTTGCGGCGGCTACCGCAGCCGGGGGAGACGGCTTCCTGGCGGCCTTCGCCGCCGGACTGGCGGTTGTGCTGCTGAACCAGCGGCTTTGCGACTGCTTCATGGAGTACGGCGAGGTGACGTCTGAGATGGCGATGCTACTGGCGTTCGTGCTCTTTGGCGCCGTGCTGTCCGGCATTCTTGATACGGTCAATATGCCGTTGGCCGTTGCACTGGCAGCGATCGTCATCTTCGGACTTCGTCCTTCTGTGCTCGGACTGCTGCTGGCCCGAACCAGGCTCAGTTTGGAGGCGAAGGGGCTGATCGCGTGGTTCGGGCCTCGGGGACTAAACTCGTTGCTGCTGGCGTTACTTGCGGTGCAGGCGGACATACCCGGCGCCGAAGTATTGTTGGCCACCGTGGGAGTGGTGGTGATCGCATCGGTTGCCATCCACGGAGCAAGCACCACGCCTCTTGGCGCCTGGTACGGGCGAAGGGCGGCCCGTGTCACACTGGCCGAAGAGCGGGAGGGCACCGCGGACGGCCTGTTCGCGAGGGATCACGGCGAGGTACGGCTGGTGTCGCCGGATGAGCTACATGAGATAGCGAAGGGCCCGAATCCACCGATCGTTCTGGACGTACGGTCCCGTTCCAGTTACGAGGGGTCGTTGGGGCAAATTCCCGGAAGCGTGCGGGTGTTGCCGGACGAGATCTCCGAATGGGCGACTGCTAGGCCCAGAGGCGACACGCTGGTCGTGGCCTATTGCGCCTGACCAGGCGACGCAACGAGCGTCCGTGCGGCGCAGCAACTACAGGCGAAGGGCCTCAACGCAGCGGCCCTGCTAGGGGGCTTCGGCGGGTGGGCGTCGCAGTTCCCGGTGGAGGCCGTCTCAGGGCACAACCCTGCCAGCGTTTTATAGAACGGGATGGGGAAATTGCCCGCTTGTGACCCCGCAGGTCTTGTCTGAAGAGCCTTCCTAAGCGTCTCTTGTGCGGATACAACCCCATCCCATCCTTCCCCAGCAGACTGGGGAAGGGGTCAGAGAAGCAATCTCAACGGTTCAGCGTGGGAGGGCGCTAGTCGGAGACTTCCACGATCATTTCGATCTCGACCGGGATGTTGCCGGGAAGGCCGGCCATGCCGACGGCGGAGCGCGCGTGACGGCCTAGGTCTCCGAACACCTCCACGAGCAGGTCTGAGCAGCCGTTCGCTACAGCGGGCTGCTGATCGAAGTCGAGGGTGGAGTTCACCATCGACAGCAGTTTCACGACACGGTTCACCCTGCCTAGGTCTCCGAGCTCGCTCTTGAGGCGGGCAATCAGGTTAATCCCAACCAGACGGGCGGCTTCGTAGCCCTGCTCGATGGAAAGGTCGGCACCCAACTTGCCGGTGGGGGCGGGTCCGTCGGCGGGCTTGGCGGGGCCCACGCCGGAGAGGTACAGCAGGTTGCCGGTCCGGACGGCGGGGACGTAGTTAGCGATCGGAGCAGGGGACTCGGGAAGCTCGATTCCCAGTTCTTTCAGTCTGTCTTCGGCGGACATTCAATTCTCCTTGATGGTTAGTTCGGGATGGTTGAGTTCAGTTGGTCAGCGGATGCGGTCAGGCGAACGCGAGAACGCGGGCTGGATTGTCGACCAGGATGGCGTGGATGGTCTCTTCGGTCATGCCGCGCCGGCGCATCCTTGGAACTATGTTTTCGAGGATGTGCCCGTAGCCGTGCCCGCCGTAGGCGACGAGGCGGTGCTTCGAGAACACGTCGTGCCCCACGACTATCCTGTCCTGGTAGCCCTCGGCGACAAGACGCCCGATGTAGTCCAGCCGCTGGGCGTCGCTTGGCATGTCGATATCGGATAGGGGGTAGTAGGAACTCTCCACTCCGAAGAGGTCGTATTCGAGGTAGGAGCCCCTGGCCGCGAACTCCAGAAGGGTCTCTTCATCCGTGTAGGTGCGGTCCAGGTGGCTCATGATCGTCCTGCGAATGTCGGCTCCGGCCTCGGCGAGAACATCGAGAATCTCGAATGGCGCGCGCGGGCTGCGGCCCGGGTGAATCAAGATCGGAGCGCCGGTCTTTTTCTGGGCGGCGGCGGCGGCGCGGAGAACCTTGCGCTCGTTGGCCGTCAGAGGCCAAGTGCAGCCGATCTCTCCGATGATTCCGGCCTTCACGTTGGTGCCGTCCACGCCATCAGAGATGTCGCCGATCATACGTGCGGCAAGCTGTTCCTCCTCCGTGTGGTCCATGTCGGACGAATGCGTTGCCGCGACGTAGTAACCCGCACCCATGATCACGTGGATGCCCGAGGCCGTGGACACCCTTGCAAGGCCGAGCGGATCCCGGCCGATACCGATAGTTGTCGCTTCGACGATCGTGCGGCCGCCCACACGGCGGTATAGCTCAGCTTCGCGAATGGCGGTCTCTTCGTCGGTCAGGAGCAGGTTGTCCCTGTTCCGGTTCCAGTGGTATCTCACCCAGCCGAGGTTCTCCAGGCTGACCGGCTCGTGGGCCCGGCCAATGTCGGAAGCAGCGGTCGGGGGAGAAAAGGTGGTCCTGAAGTCGATGAGCAGGTGCTCATGCGTCATCGTGGGGCCGAGTTCGCTGGCTAGCACAGGACCAAGCACGGTCTGCGCCATGCCCCGCATCTGGTTTGAGTTCATTCGAGGCGGCTAGCCGACTGCCGCGCCCTTAATGACGCGGACCCCATCTCCCGTTCGAACCGTGCCGCTCTGCAGGACTGTGGCGAGCATGCCGCGCTTGCCGTCGAGCTCGCTTCGCAGGCCTTGGCGGAGCTCGTCCATACGCTCGCAAGGCTCGCAGTCGCCAGTGATCTCGACAACAGCATCGCTGCCGAGCGCGAGGCGGTCTCCGGGAAGCAGTTCCTGCAGGGCCAGGCCCTCGGTGGTGATGTTCTCCCGGACCTCGCCGGGGGCGAGGCCAAAGGCGGAGAGCGTCTCCTGCGCCATGAGCAGAACCTGTCGATGGGCGCGGGACTTGCCGTGCGTAGCATGCCTGTCTCCGTCGATGCCGTAACCGGCCACCGCTTCGACGGCGCCAACCTGTTTCATGGGCTCACGGTGTCCCATGCACAGGCGCAGGGAGGCAACCGTTCCGGTCTCTGTTGATGCCACGTTCTTACACTCCAAGCATTGGTTGGCCTAAGTTACACGTGAACGGCGTGGAGTTCAACAGGGCTCGGCTTGTACCCACCAGGGCATGCCCGAGGGGCTGCCGTTGGCCACAAGCATACAAGGTGGGCGTCCAGGAAGGGTGAGTGTTGCTATGCCAGCCAATCTATGAGACGAGAGGGGTAGGCAGGGCGCAGCCCCGCACCCATATGGGGCGGCGCAGGCTGATGCTCGGATGGCAGTCATAGAGGGAGATGAGACGATTGCACGGCTAACCAACCCGTTTCACCAAAGCGAACAAGTCTGTACTGAGAGCAAGGACGTGCAATGGACAGGCAGGGAAGGGTAGGATGAGGTCTACGGGTATTGGCCACCCTCAAACCGGCAGGAGGCAGGCGATGGCGAACGCAAGCTGTACCGTGAAGACTGCGCAAGAGATGACGGAGGCGGCAAAGGCCTGGCTGGGTACACTGGATGCCTCGCAACGCGAGAAGGCGACGTTCCCGTTCGAGACGCCGGAGCGGCTCAATTGGAACTTCATTCCTATGGCAAGGCAGGGACTATCCCGGGGCGAAATGGACGGCGCGGCGCTGGAGGCGGCGGACGCGCTCATGTCGACTGGGCTGAACCCGGCGGCGTACGAGCGGACTAAGCAGATCATCGACCACGAGTTGATACTGGGCGAGATCGAGGCGCGGGCTGGCGCGTCGAGCTTCCGCCGACGGCCCGAACTCTACTTCCACACCGTGTTCGGCGAGCCTGGCGACGGGCCGTGGGGGTGGAGAGTGGAGGGACACCACCTGTCTTTGCACTTCACGATTATGGACGGTGAGGTAGCGGGGTCGACGCCTTGCTTCCTCGGAGCCAATCCCGCAGAGGTGTTCCACGGGCACCACAAGGGTCTGAGGATCATGCGGCAGGAGGAGGACCTAGCGCGAGACTTGTACGTGTCGCTTGACGACGACCTTCGGTCGCTTGCGACGATCTATTCGGTGGCACCCTCAGAGATGCTTATGCGGAACAGCAAGCGCGTTGAGCTGACCCGCCCGGCGGGCGTGGCAGCGGGCGCGCTCCAGGCCGACTCGCGCGACAGGCTAATGACGCTTGTCAGGACGTACGTGGAGCGGCTCGAAGGACGTCTCGCGCAGCGTTCGATGAGAGAAATCGAGGCCGCCGGTGTCGAGGAGATCCACTTCGGATGGGCGGGCGGCGACAGGCAGCGCGAGCCGCACTACTACCGTATTCACGGGCCGCGTTTCTTCGTGGAGTACGACAATACGCAGGACTACGCGAATCACGTTCACTCGGTGTGGCGGGACATCGACAACGACTTCGCGTACGACGTGCTGGGAGCCCACTACGAGGCGGCGCACTAGCTAGGGCGTACCCCACTACCCATATGGGCATAGCGGGCTTGGCTTCGTACCAGGGCGCGGAGAGGCGGTCGCGCGATTTTGCGGGGAAGTCAGTAAGCTGCCTGCACGCAATTCCTAAGTGGAGGGCAGTTCTTTGAGATACACCGAACCCGATGTGGGGGCCCCAAAAATAGGCTGGCCCAAACACAGAGGTTAGAAGGTTCATCAGAGGTTGGCGGGCGGCGCTAGCCTTCGTCCTCGCCGATGGTGAAGATGTAGCCTTCGCGTGAGCGCAACAGGGCATCGACCATGGGGCCGTCCACGAGGAAGACATCTTCGGACCCCTGGCGCTTGACGTAGTAAGTGTCGTCGGACACTCTCAAGAACAGCAGGTTCACTCCGCCAAGTTCGGACCCCGGTACAGTGACCGCGATAAGCTGCGCATGTGGCTCGCTGAAGTCGACCGTTGCCGCCTGCTCGTCCTGCACGAAGCCCTGCGCAACGACGAACTCCACAAGCTGCAGCATCGTCTCCACCTGGAGGGGGTTGGCGGAGAACTGCTGCCCTTCCGCCTCGACGACCCATCCGGGGCCGGCGCGGCGCAGTACGAAGGTGTCGTCAGGGTAAGTAAACGTCAGCGAGTCCAACTCCGTTCTAGGAAGCTGGGCGATGATAGGGTCACGCCACGAGTATGGCGACGCGTCGAAGATCTGACTGAAGCCGCATGGCACACCGTACACTTCTTCGCCTTGCGGGCGCCGCACGTAACAGAGCTGCGCCTCTTCGGACCACACGGAACTGAAGATCAGCTCCTCCTGCAAGGCGTCACCCAGGTAGAACGAGACCAATACTCCCTGGTCGTCGTCCACGCCCATGCGCTCGTGGTTGGCAGGATTGCGGGCGATGAGCTGGGCGCCGTCCACAAGGTTCACGGTGCCCCAGAACACAGCAAGGCGCTGGATGAATGCGGATTCGGTGCGATCCCCGACGAGCAGCCACTCATTGTCCCGCCGTCGGATCGTGGTCTTCTCGGAACCGGCCTCCAGCGTGACTTCGTCGACAACCTCAGGCGCGATGGGCAGCAGGCCTTTCAGAGAGAGCTCGTCTGAGCCAGCCAAGAAGAACCGGCCAACGAGGCCGGCGACCGCTATGGCCGCCAGAACGACGAAGACGAAAGCTACCTGTCTACCTTGCACTGCGGTAAATCCTCCGAGTGGCGCGGCGTCTAATCAGGTACCGCAGGAGTCCAAGCAGTGCGAAAAAGACTGGTATTCCGAGCACGTTTCCGTACTGAACCAGCAACTGGTGCGTCTGAGAGTCAAAGAGAAGTTGACGTGTCGTAATGAGCTTGGACCTGATATCCGCGAGCGCATCTTCCTGCGCAAGCCAGTCCACCAAGTTCGAGAACAGGAGCAGGTTGCCTGGGCCGTCCGGCTGATTAAGGACCGTGTCGCTGATCCAGTCCGCATCGCCAACTACGACTAGCCGGAACGACGTGTCTCCCCCGGATGCGGTAGCCTGGCCGGTCACCGCCACGCCGGTGAGCTGCTCTCTCCATTCGGTGGGTGGTATGTCCGGCACGATATCCGGGCTTACGTTGAACATCGCGTCTTCTTCGGTCAACTCCAAGCGCGCGGCGGAGCCTCGTGTCTCCAGCAGGGGTATCACCTCCACCGGGCCGACCTCCGAGCGGGTGCTGCCGACGGAACTCGCCCACGCAAGGACGACCGTTTCGGCATTCCCAGCGATCTTGTGATCGATCACGGGGACGCGCATCCAGTAAGGGTAGGGAAGCGCAGAGCCGGGGAAATTGGAATAGGACCGGAAGTCGAGCAACAGGTCTGTGTCCACGAATACACCGTAACGCCTCAAGAAGGAGGCCATGCTCGCGGTGTTCTCAATGCCGAGCAGGGCGGCGCTCTGCGGGTCCGGGAACACCACAATCGGATCCAGCAGGAACGCGGCCCTGCCACCGCCATCAATGTAGTCCCGGATCTCCTCGAGATGCTGCGGGGGCATAGGAGAGACCGGCCTGGCCACGACCAGCACATCAAGGCCGGAGAGATCGAGCTCCCGCCCTTCCTCAGCCTCAACTTGTAATACTTCGTAGTTCACCTGGAGGGCGCCCGCGAGGGTCTTCAGTTGGACGTCCAGTGTCATCTCATCGTGGCCGGAGAGGAATCCGACGCTCTTGCGTTCCCGCGATAGCATCTGATTGGCGAGCGCGGCTACGCGATACTCGAGCCCATCGACCTGCTCAATGAATGGCAGAATCTGCTTCCTGTCCGCGTAGGTCATGGCGAGGCCCAGGTAGATGTTCCGGAGCTGCAGCTCGCTGCGGCTTCGGACTTCGGACTGCACTTGCGGTACGCCGAGCCTCTGCGCCTCCAGGCTGTCGGGGTCGCCCTCCTCCGCCGTCTTCGGATAGCGTTTCACAACAACAACGTTTTCAGATGTCGCTGCGAGCTCGTCAAGGAAGTCGTTAACGTCTCTTGCGACCAGGGCGTGCTGCGGGGGCAGGTCCTGGGACTCGAAAAGCTTGATGGTCAGAACGTCATCCAGCTTGTCTACGATCTGCTCCATGCCGTCGCTAAGTGTGTACAGCTTGTCTTCGGTCAGATCCAGGCGGCCGCCGATCGAGTTGCCAAACCAGCCGACAAGCAGGCTAAGCACCACCATTCCCGCTACGCCGAACTGCAGATAGACGAAACGGGGCGACCGGCGGCTCAGCGATCTTCCGCGCAGCATCAGATACGCGGCGCTGAGGAAAGTGAATATCAACGCAAGGAAGTACAGGACATCGCGCAAGTCGAGAACGCCACGAGCCATGCTGCTGAAGTGCGTCACGGGGCTGAGGTCCTGGAACAGAACAGCCACGTTCAAAGGAAGGGCGGCACGCACGAGATCCAGGCCGGCGAGCATGAGGATGAAGTTGAGCGCCAGTGCCGCCATAAAGGAAACGATCTGGTTCCTGGTGAGGCTCGAGGTAAACAGGCCAATCGTGATGAGGGAAGCCGTCAGGAAGATACTGCCAATGTACTGGGCGATGATGGCACCTTCATCGAGGTCGCCGGCGGTCTGAAGCGTGAGCGGGATGACGATGGTCGCAGCGATAGCGGCGCCAACGAAGACGAGGCCGGACGTGAATTTCGCCAGAAGAACCGTCCAGCCTCTTACTGGCTGGGTCATCAGGAACTCCAGCGTGCCGTCGCGGTGCTCCTCCGCCAACAGCCTCATCGTGGCGGCCGGGACGAAGATCGCCAGCAGCCAGGGCAGGGAGGGGCTGAAGTCCACGGTGAAGAGGGGCCTCAGCGACGCCTCGTCGCTAAGGAATGCCGCGTTGAAAAACAGGTAAGACAGCAGGACGACGAAGATGACCACCAGGATGTACCCGGTGGGTTGATCGAAGTAACCCTTCAGGTCTTTCTTTACGAGCGCCAGGAATGGCCGCATGGCGTATTTACCGAACCTCCCGCTCAGCCTCTTCCGTCAGGACGTGGAAAACGTCTTCCAGCCTGGACGCCTCTTCATGAAGTTCCCACAACGTCCAGCCCTCCTTCTTGGCGAGGTTGAACACGTGGGGCCTGAGATCGGCGTCGCCGGACACTGTAAGCTCGTACCGCTTGCGATTTTCGATGGGATCCAGCCGTTGGATGCCGCTAATGCCATCCAGTCTGTTCAGCCCAGACTCGATTTGGTTGCCCTCGGCCTCTACGAAGAGGCGGCGCAGACCGCGCGCCCTTGTCAGGAGCTCCTCTACGGAGTCGTCAGCCACGAGCTTGCCACGGTTGATCAGCAGGATTCGCTCGCAAGTGGCCTCGACTTCCTGCATCACGTGAGTGCTCAGCAGGACAGTGCGTTCCTCTCCCAGCGACTTTATGAGCTCACGGATCGTGACGCGCTGGTTCGGATCGAGGCCTTCGGTGGGTTCGTCGAGAATCAGGACCTCGGGCTGATGGAGAATCGCCTGCGCGAATCCCACGCGTTGGTGGTAGCCCTTGGACAACTCATTGATGGGCCTGTAATAGACCTCGTTGACACCGGTCTCATCTATGGTCTTTTCCAGGTACCGTTTGTATTCTGCCTTCGGGATGCCGCGAAGGTCCGCCACGAAGTCCAGATACTCGTTAACGAGCATGTCTTCGTATAGCGGGTTGCTCTCGGGCAGGTACCCGATCAGTTCTCTGGTCGCAGTCTCGTCTTCCTGCGTATCGACACCATCCACCAGTATCTTGCCGCCGTCCGGCGAGTAAAAGGAGGTGATAAGCCGCATCGTCGTGGTCTTACCAGAACCGTTGGGGCCGAGGAATCCCACGACCTCACCCTTCTTGATATCGAAGGTGACGCGGTCGACAGCCACGGTGGCGCCGAACACCTTTGTGGCACCCTGAACCGAGATGGTGTAGTCCCCGTTACCGAGGTCCGCGTCTTCTGCCATTTCTTGAGCTTCCTGCCGGGCCTGAGTCATGCCAGTCACATTTTACCGGACACTGGCCGGCGTTTCCTTTTGTGATACGAGCGACGCGCCCAGACAGGTTTTCAAGTCGGGCTCTCGTGTCCACGCAAAGTTCGAACCGGAGACGTCCAACAGCGCGCAGGCCAACTCGCCGAACCGCCGGCGAGGATACCGAGGCAAGACCAAGCCCTTCGCAGAAACGTCTAATCTGTGGCGCCGTTCTGCCGCTTGAGCGCGTGGACGACGGAGTCTGGGTTCATGGGGAGGTCATGGAGGCGGACGCCGGCTGCGTCGTGGATCGCGTTGGCGATAGCTGCCATTGGCGGGACTAAGGACGACTCGCCGACGCCTCGAACGCCGAACGGGTGGCCGGGATTCGCCACCTCGACGATAACCGTGTCGATCATCGGCACGTCCAGGCTTGTCGGCATGCGGTAGTCCAGCAGGGAGGTGTTGGCCATACGGCCGTCGTCGTTGTAGAAGTACTCTTCGTTCAGCGCCCAGCCGATTCCCTGCACACTGCCGCCCTGCATCTGGCCCTCCACGTAGCTTGGATGGACGGCCTTACCGGCGTCCTGGAAAGCCGTGTACCTCGTCACCTGTACCTTACCTGTCTCGGGATCCACTTCCACGTCCACGAGATTAGCCATGTACGAGCCGCCCACGCCCCTGGGATACACGTTGGCGCGCCCGACGACGGGGCCGCCGGTCCCGTTGAGGAGGGCGGCGATTTCTTTGAAGGTGTAGCTAAGCTCAGGGTCCGCCCTGTGCCTGAGCACACCGTCCACGAACTCCACCTCGGAGGCGTCCGTCTCCCAGATGAACGCAGCGCGCCGTATTAGCTGAGCCTTGACGTCTTCGGCCGCGTCATGGGCGGCCCAGCCGGTCTTGAACGCCACGCCGCTGCCGCCGGTGTTAGACGTGTAACCGATGGCCTCGGTGTCGCCGACGGTTGGCCTCACGTCCTCCACGGGGATGCCGAGCACTTCGGCCAGCATTTGCGCGACCGCCGTACGGGATCCGCCTATGTCCACCGAGCCCTCCGTCAGTGCAACGCAACCGTCCGGGGCAACGTTCGCGATAACGCAGGATGGCCCAGTGTTGTTCCTCCAGAAACCGAACGCGACACCACGGCCCGTGTTGCCGTCGGGCAGGGGAGCGCTGTAGTGGGGATGCGAACGAACTGCGTCAACAATCTCTTCCATACCGATGGGGCCGTTTACAACGCCGTCCGCTCGCCTCGTACCCTCTCTGGCGGCATTCAGCGCTCGCATCTCGACCGGGTCCATCTGAAGACGCTCGCAGATCTCGTCGACGGTCGTTTCTACCGCGAACGCGCCAATTGGTGCTCCAGGGGCCCTGTAAGCCGTGGTCTTCGGCTTGTTGGTGACCACGTCATACCCGTCCAGCCGGATGTTTTCGATGTTGTACGGGGACAGCATGCAAGCGGTTGCGCCTCCGATGGGCGACCCAGGGAAGGCTCCGCCCTCAAACGCAAGCATGCCCTGCGCAGCGATTAACCGGCCATCGTTCTTCGCGCCAATCTTCATCTTTACGTAGCTGCCTGAAGTGGGGCCCGTAGCGGTGAGGACCTCTTCGCGGCTCATGGCCAGCTTGACCGGCCTGCCGCTCTTTTTCGACAGGACAGCGGCAATAGGCTCAAGCCTGCACGAGAGTTTGCCACCGAAGCCGCCCCCGATCTCCATGGGAATCACCTTGACCCTGGACGCGGGAAGCCCAAGCACGGTCGCGGTGCTGTCTCTCACTCCGAACTGGCCCTGGCTGCTGCACCAGACCGTGACCTGGCCATCGCCCCGCCACATGACGGTGGCGCTCTGCGGCTCTATGTAGCCCTGGTGCACCGTCTTCGTCCTGAACTCGCGTTCGACGACAACGTCCGACTGGGCGAAGCCTTCCTGAACGTCACCGAGGAGGTACTGATCGTGGCTTGCCACGTTGGTGTTGGCCCTGTAGCTCTCTCCCTCGAGACCTGCGGTTGCCAAGCGCTCGTGGAGTACCGGAGTGCTGGCTTGCATCGCCACCTCGACGTCGACGACCGGAGGCAGCACTTCGTACTCAACTTCGATCAGGGCAAGCGCTTCTTCCGCCACGTGGGGGCTGTCGGCGGCGACAGCAGCCACCGGATGGCCGGCATAGAGCGCCTTGTCCGCCGCAAGAATGTTGTCCCGCATGTACCGAAGGCTGGTAAATATTTCCTCACCGACATCGGAAAGCGTGTCCGCCACTTCCGCCAGGTCCTTGCCGGTTGCGACTGCCTTGACGCTGGGATGGGATTCGGCTGCCGAGACGTCTATACGCTTGATGACGGCATGGGCGTGCGGGCTGCGCAGGACCTTGCCGTGCAGCATGCCGGGGAGGTGGATATCCGCTCCGTACCGGGCGGCACCGGTGACCTTTTCGACACCATCGTGCCGGACAGGGCGGGTGCCGACGACCTTGTATTCCTTCTTGGAAAGAACCACGTTCGAGCTCATGTGAAGATCCTCCGTTGTTCAGATCGGTTGGGCCCGGGTTGCGAGCGCACTCACTCGTGAAACCACGAGAGGCGCTCGCAGGTGTTCAACCCGGACCCTGCGCTCGTTTACGTTTAAGTCAGGTGCCGATAGCTGCTTGAGGAACCGCAGCCTGCAAGAGTGCCTCAGCTATGGGAACCGGAGTGGATGGTACCATGCCAGCTTTGCCCGATGGTAGGATAGACGGCGCAGGCTGGATGAGCAGAGACCTCATCCTAACCTTCCCCAGCAGCCTGGGGAAGGGATCAAATATTGTGGAGCAGACCAAGATGGGAAACACCTTTGGGCGCGCCTTTCGCGTTACCACGTGGGGCGAGTCTCACGGCGACGCGGTTGGCGTTACCGTGGACGGCTGCCCTCCGGGGCTGCCTCTCTCCGTCGAGGTCATTCAAGCGGAGTTGAACCGCAGGCGGCCCGGCCAGAGCGACATCTCGACCCAGCGCAAGGAAGCTGACGAAGCTTCCGTTTTATCCGGCGTGTTCGAAGGCAAAACTCTCGGAACCCCCATTTCCATCGGCGTGTGGAACCAGGACGCGAGGGGCAAAGACTACGACTACATGCGGCGCATCTTCAGGCCTTCGCACGCCGACTACACGTACCAGGCCAAGTACGGGATACGCAACTGGAAAGGCGGCGGCCGCGCCTCCGCAAGGGAGACGGTCGGCCGCGTTGCCGCCGGCGCAATCGGCAAGCTCTTCCTGGCCTCCGAGTACGGCGTCGAGATTGTGGGTTACGTCAAGAGCGTGCAGTACCTGCAGGCGGACGTGGATCCTGAGACGGTGAGGGCGGAGGACGTCGAGTCCAATACAGCTCGATGTCCGGACCAGAACGTCGCTATTCAGATGATCGAACGGATCAAAGAAGCACGAAAGGCAGGCGACTCCCTCGGCGGCGTTGTTGAGGCAGTGGCACGGCGCGTGCCTCCGGGGTTAGGAGAGCCCGTGTTCGACAAACTGGACGCCGACCTTGCCAAGGCGATGCTCTCTTTGCCGGCGTGCAAGGGCTTCGAAGTGGGATCGGGCTTCGACGGCACAATGAGCACGGGCTCAAAGCACAACGACCCGTTCTACAGCGAGGGCGACCGAATCCGCACTAGAACGAACAACTCCGGCGGCATACAGGGCGGCATTTCAAACGGGGAGAGCATCGTGGTACGCGCGGCGTTCAAGCCGACGGCTACGATCGCGAGCGAACAGGGCACGGTGAATGAGGACGGCGAGCCGGTGACGATGCGGGGCAGGGGTCGGCATGATCCGTGCGTGCTGCCGCGGGCCGTGCCGATCGTGGAAGCGATGCTAGCTATCGTATTGACCGACCACGCCCTCAGGCAGCGCGGGCAGCGCGGCGAGGTCTAGCGCCGAAGGGCAAAGCCAGAGGGCGGTTTCCAGCGCACATGCGCTCAGTGCGCGGCAATGCAACTCCGCGCCACGTCACCGTCCGACCCCCCCCCCCCAATCGCCCGGCGGGAATACCTGCATGGTGATAGTGACAGTCACGCGCTCTAAGTCCGAGGAAGAGTTGTCTATCTCCAACTTGTACTGCCCTGCCGACCCCGCCTCGAACGCCTGCCTGTCTACGTGGATGACCTACCCCCAAAGGTCTAACTCGCGACCATCGGGGGCAAGCAGCCTAACGTCGACTTCCGAATCGGACCTAAACTCCAACTCTAACTGGGAGCCCGTCTCCATGCTGAAAAGGTGCCCATGAAGCCGGGATCCAGTTCTGTAGAAGTTTAAATCGTGGCCGCTGATCCCCCGTCGATGTGGATCGAGCTGCCGGTAACGTAGCTGGCGGCATCGGACGCCAAGAACGCGATCACGTTCGCCGCCTCCCCGGCTTCTCCGACGCGGCCCACTGGGATGGTCTTGCCCCTGCGCTCGTACCACTCGTCACGCGTCAGATCCGGCTCGCTCTCACGGTCCCGCATCCACTGCTGGTCAATCTGGCCGCTCTTGATCAGGCCTATGCAGACAGTGTTCACGAGAATTTGGTCAGGCGCGTAGTCCTTGGACATGACCTTGGTCAGTGCGATGCCCGCGGCACGGCTGACGGACGTTGGCACGGAACTGCCGGGAGGCGCCTTTCCAGCTACGGCTGTTACGTTGATGATGCGCCCGCCGCCCTGTTTCCGCATGTGGGGAATCGCAAGACGGGAGCACCTGATTGCTCCAAACAGCTTCAGATCCAGATCGTACTGCCATTCCTCGTCAGTGACATCGCCAAAGTAGCTGGCGGCGGAGGACCCTGCGTTGTTCACAAGGATGTCCAGCTTACCGTGGGCGCTGACGACGCGGTCGAACAGCGATTCGATCTGCGCAGGATCCGTTACGTCGGCGGGCACCGCTGATACGTCGCCTCCGGAGGCCTCGCGTGCTTCAGCGGCCGCTGCCTCCAGGACGTCCTCGCGTCGCGCACATATCGCGACAGCGGCCCCTTCCTGCGCAAGCCTTACCGCAGTGGCTTTACCTATGCCCTCGCTGCCTCCCGTCACCACCGCTACTTTACCTTTCAGGCCAAGATCCATCAGCCCTCTCCTTTCAGACTCGCTATAAGTGTTGAGGGGTAGTTTAAAACATTGAGGCAGCGCAGGTGTCTTGGGAGGAGCACAGGAAGTCGATACGGGCATGATCCTGACTGCTCTGTAAAGGCGGACAGGGAAGTCTATTGGGTATCCGCGAGCCTGTACGACTCGTCAAGAATGTCCGTTACGTAACGCACTTTCACCGGCACGCCGTAGCGCTGCGCGCCATGTTCCAGCTGCAAAGCGCAGCCCGGATTGGCCGTCGCCAGCACGTCTGCCTCCGTGTCAGCCACCGCGCGCATCTTGCGCTTCAGCAGCCGGAGCGAGAAGTCGCGCTGTGTGACCGTGTACGTTCCGCCGGCGCCACAGCAACGCGACGCGTGGTCCATCTCGACGAGCCGTAGTCCGGGAACGCTGCCCAGCAGTTCTCTTGGCTCGCGCGTGATTCCCTGAGCGTGGGACAGGTGGCACGAGTCCTGGTAAGTAACGCGGTAATCGAGCCTGCCTCCGGGCGGAGTGAAGGGCAGGGCGGCCAGGAACTCGTGCACGTCCTTTACCATGGCGTCGAACCTCGCGGCGCGCTTGGCATTCCGAGGGTCGTTCCGTAGCAGGTCGCCGTATTCCTTCATGCGAACTCCGCAACCGGCCGACGCGACAACCACCGCGTCCACCCCGGCGCTGGAGAACGCCTCGATGTTGCGCAGAGCCAGCCGGCGCGCGGTTTCCAGGTCGCCCACGTGGCTGTGAATCGCTCCACAACATGCCTGGCCCTTCGGTACTACCACTTCGCATCCGTTCCTCGAAAGCACGGCGGCGACAGACTCCATCTGAGGCCCGTGCACGAGCGGCATCACGCATCCCGCCAGCAGGCCCACCCGCAGGCGCTTCTCGCCACGGGCCGCGACCACCTGGCCGCGGGCCGAAAACGTACGCGCCGGTATTTCCGGCAGCGAGTCGTGGAGATCGCTCATCGTCCGTGAGAACGGCCGCAGCAGACGCAACTTGCGCACTGCCGCGTGCAGACCGGACTTGCGATAGAGCCGAGCAGTTCCGACCAGCAACGACAGCCTACGTTGGTGCGGCAAGACATGGTCGAGGGCAGCAGCCGAAGCGAGTCTGGAGGGCCAAGAAACCGGGCGCTGTCGCGTCGCAACGGCCATTGTGGCTTCTATCATGCGGCCGTAGGGCACGCCGGACGGACAGGCGGCCTCACACGCCCTGCACTGAATGCAAAGGTCCCAGTGCTCCAACACGCCAGGCGTGATTCCAATGCGGCCAGAGCGCACGGCCTTCATTAGGGCGATCCTGCCTCTTGGAGACTCGGTCTCCAAGCCTGTCTCTACGTATGTAGGGCATGCCTGCAAGCAGAATCCGCAGTGCACGCACTTGTAAAGGTCCTCCTCGGAAGGTCCTTCATGCCCCACGAAGGCTGGCAACACCTTCGGCACTAGATACCGCCTACGTAACGGCCGGGGTTGAAGATGCGCTCCGGATCGAATTGCTCCTTCAGCCTTCGCATGGTGGCCAGAGCAGGTCCCGGGTCTCCCCAAACGTCGATCTCAGACTTCAGCCTGACCGGGCACCGCTCGATTACCAAGCGTCCCCCGAGGTCTTCAACGGCCTTGCGCGCCTGCCGTAGCGCAGTAGCAGGCGACGACTCGTTGCCGAACCAGCCCGCGCTGATCGTGCCGTGCGCCGGGTGGCCGATGATGGCCGGAGGCGCGTCTTCCACGCCGCACTTCATCAGCGCTTCGGCAGCGGCCTGCGCGTCAGTAGATCTGACCATGGCTCTGGTCAGAAGTCGTGCGATTGAGTTTTCGCCCCAGCCGAAGTCTCGAAGGCCGTTCCATAAAGTCGAAGCGTACGCTGGATCCAGCTCTTCAGCGAGCCCGTCACCAGACCTGCTCAACTCGGCGCGAATCTCGCGGACATACCGTTCCACCGTCAGCTTGCGTCCCCCAAGACGAACGGCGAGACAGGCGGCGTGCGAGTCAGCCGGCAGGCCCAGCAGACGAGCGGCGTGTTCATCGAAGACGGTAAGGGCGAGTGGTGCGACGCGGCTTCTGAACACTGCGAGCGCTGCACGCCAAGACGCCGCAAAAGAACGGAAGCCCGCAAGCAGCGTGGACTCGGTGCGGGGCAGGGGAGTCAGCTTCAGCGAAGCCACCACAATCATGCCGAGAGTTCCGAGGGCGCCAACATGCATCCGGGCAAGATCGTAGCCCGAGACGTTCTTGACCACCTGGCCGCCGCTCTTGGTGAGGTTGCCGTCTGCCTGAACAACTGACAGGCCAATGACGCAGTCACGTACGTTGCCATACTGCCACTTGGCAGGCCCCGAGAACCCGACGGCAAGCGTTCCGCCGAGTGTAGCCCGTTCAGGCAGCGGCGGGTCCACCGCAAGGTACTGGCCGTGCCCTGCCAGCTCATTCTGCAAGCGCTCTATTGTGATCCCAGCTTCCGCCTCCGCAGTTAGATCGTCGGGCGTATGTCGGACGAGCCGTTCCAGCCGTCTGGAGGAGAGCATCAAGTCTACCGAATCGGGAGGATTGCCGACGTCCAAACGAGTCCTGCCGCCTACGGGCGCAACGGTCGATCCCTCGGCTGCTGCTTGTGCGACGGCAGAGCGGACTGCCTCCACCGACTCAGGCTCGGCGACGGCATCATGCACCACGCCGTCTATCGAGTCAGAGTGGCTGCAGCGGGAGGAAGAAGTCATGGAGGCTGCGGAGGTCAAGTTTCGCGTTGCCGGCTACACGTAGGCGCCTGTGCCCGCATGGGCAACAAGTGCGGAGTGATCGATGCCGGTGTACTTCGACCCCTTGGGGAACACCTTGCCGGGGTTGAGGAGGTCATCGGCTCCAAATGCGGGCTTCAGGCGGGACATGGCCTCCATGTCTTCCTCGGTGAACATGAGCGGCATGAACTCCTGCTTTTCAAGGCCGATGCCGTGCTCCCCGGACAACACGCCACCAAGCTCGACGCACAGCTCCAAGATGCTGCCGCCGGCCTTCACGGCGCGGGCGGTCTGGTCATCGTCCCTGATATCAAAGAGGATGCAGGGATGCAGGTTCCCATCGCCCGCGTGGAGGACGTTGGCAATGGGAAGGCCGGCCTGCTCGGAGATGTCATAGATGCCCTTCATCGCTTCCATGAGCCGCGTTCGCGGAATGGTCCCGTCCAGCAAGTAATAGTTTGGCGCCAGCCGGCCCAGCGCGCCAATCGCACCCTTGCGGCCTGCCCAAAGCCGCGCGCGATCTTCTTCGTCCGTCGCAGTCCTTATTTCGATTGGCCCATACTTGCGGCAGACCTCCTCGATGTCCCGCGACTCTTCGTCGACGGTCTCACGCAGGCCGTCGACTTCGACGAGCAGCACCGCTTCAGCGTCGGCCGGGTAGCCGGCGTTCACTGCGGGTTCGACGGCACGGATGCACAAGGCGTCCATCATCTCAACGGCGGCAGGAACGATACCGGCGGCGATGATCCCGGAAACGGCGGCGGAAGCTTGCTCCATCTTCGAGTAGACCGCGAGCAGTGTTCTAACGGCCTCCGGCTTCCTGAGGAGCCTGACCACTATCTTAGTCACGACGGCCAAGGTGCCCTCCGAGCCGATAACGATTCCACGAAGGTCGTACCCCGTGGTCTCACGGGAGCGTGACCCTAACCACTCCACCGAGCCGTCCGACCTCACTATCTGAAGCGCCAGCACGTGGTTAGTGGTGACGCCGTAGGCGAGGCAGTGGGGTCCGCCGGAGTTCTCCGCCACGTTGCCCCCGATTGTGCAAACCTGCTGGCTTGACGGGTCAGGCGCGTAGTACAGGCCGTGTACCGCGGCCGTATTTGAAAGCTCGAGATTGACCACGCCGGGCTCCACGGCGGCCAGCAAGTTCTCAGTATCGATCTCAAGGATCCGGTTCATGCGTGACAGCCCCAATGCGATGGAAGAGGGTCCGGCTATTGCGCCTCCGCTAAACCCGGTTCCCGCACCTCGCGGAACTATCGGTACGTCATGTGTACCGGCTAGGCGGAGGACCTCGGCAACCTGTTCCGAATTGTCGGGCAGCACGACAGCCAAGGGCACGGCAGTTTCGATCGACGCGTCGTACTCGTAGACGATCAGATCTTCAGGGCGATGCACGACATAGTCCGCCCCGACGACCGTCTTGAGTTCTTCGATCAACCGCGCTGACAGGGCCTCGGCCTCCCGGTATTGGTATCAGCCATGATAAGGAAGACTAGCGCAGGGCACAATTCAGATTGAGAGAGGCGAGCCTAAATCCTTCGACCGGGGAGCCCAGCGGTTCTCATCCCCTTGGCGAAGCTGGAAATCGACAACGCGCCCACCTAGGGGGCAGGCTAGACGGCGCGGGCAGCCAAGTAGCCGCCTGTGGCGGCGCCCAGACCAAGCGCGAGTTGCAGACCAACATTCGCCAGGGCCATCGCCGTGTGGCCGTCCCGCAGCAGCATCAGCGTCTGGTATCCGAATGCGGAGAATGTAGTGAACCCGCCCAGTACCCCTACGAACAGAAAGTTCTTGGCGTCTTCGCCGAACAACTCCCTTGACTCGGAGAGCCCTGCCAAGAGACCGATTGTAAGGCAGCCCGCCACGTTGACAACAAGCGTTCCGAACGGGAAGGCAGAGCTTCCTGACAGGCTCTGGACCCACTCACCGGCGCCATATCGCAGCAGCGATCCCGCGAACCCCCCAAGGCCGACAAGGAGCAGGGTCGAGAGCACGGCGGTGTTCACATGGAAGCTCCATGACGTGACGCGTCGGAGCAGCGGTTAGAGCCGAGGAAATACAGCTCCAGTTCGCAGGATGCCAAGTCGATCAACCCGCGAGCAGGTTGGCTAGCGCCTGGGGCTCAGTGACCGGCAACTGGCACACGTAATTGCGGCACACGTACGCTGTGGGGCGGCCGTCTATGGCATCGCGAGACTCCAGCAAAGGCGACGCGGCCGCTACAGCGGGATCCACAGCGCCAATCATCACGCGGTTCGGGAGATAGTGCCGGAATACCTCGGCGGCTAAGGCGTCCGCAGCAGGTTCTCCACGCCGACCAACGATCGCGATCTCGCGAGGCTCTGACAGGTACAGATCCAGGGCGCAGAGCCACTGGCCCGCTCCGAGAGGCGCTCTGAGCAACAACTCCCGAACGGACCTGAGTGCAGAAGCGCCAGTTCGTTCCATTTCCCTGTCTCCGGTAATGATGGCCAGGCGTATGAGCACGTCCGCTGCCATACTGCCGCCGGAGGGGACAGCGTTATCGGAGACGTCTCTTGGGCGAACGATCAGCTTCTCGTGGTCCCTGCTGGTGTCGTACATCCGGCCGCTATCCTCATCCCAGAAGAGATCGATCATCGTCCGGCCGAGCTCGACTGCGGCTTCAAGCCATCTGGATTCGAAGGTCACCTCGTGTAACGCCAGCAGACCGTCGATCAGGAAGGCGTAATCTTCCAGGTACGCGTTCAGCCTAGCTTCGCCGTCCTTAAAGGAACGACGCAGCCGGCCGCCTTCGAGCATCCGCGTCAGCAGGAAGTCAGCGTTTTTCGTGGCAACGGAGGCGTACACGGGTTCTTCGAGAATTGAGGCTGCTTCAGCGAACGCCTTCAGCATGAGGCCGTTCCATGCGGTCAGCACCTTGTCATCCCGTTCAGGCTTGACGCGGCGCTCCCTATGGTCCAAGAGCTTCTGCCTGCACTCTTCGAGCAATATTTCGAACTGCTGCTGGTCAAGTCCCGAATTTTCTATTGCCGCCGACGGCTCATCCGCAACGAAGAGTATGCAGCTGCCCTCGAAGTTGCCCTGTTTGGTTACCCCGTAGTGGAGATTGAACAGGGCACCGTCCGACTCGCCAAGCACTACCTGGACCTCTTCAGGCCGCCACACAAAGAACTTGCCCTCAATGCCCTCGCTATCCGCGTCCTGGGCAGAGTAGAAACCACCCTCGCAGTCGGTCATCTCACGGATCACGTATTGAAGCGTCTGCTCCACCACTGTCCTGTACAGCGGCTTGCGCGTCACCTGGAATGCGTGAAGGTAGAGCTTTGCGAGCAGAGCGTTGTCGTACAGCATTTTTTCGAAATGGGGGACGAGCCAGTGGGCATCGGTTGAGTACCTGTGAAATCCTCCTCCGAGCTGATCGTAGATGCCTCCGCGCGCCATATTGTCCAGCGTCAGCTCCACCATTCCCAGCGCGTCCGCCGAACCTGTGCGTACGTGGTGGCGGAGAAGGAACTCGTAGACCATCGGCTGGGGAAATTTGGGCTGTGAACCGGTGCCGCCATTGACGTGATCGAACTCGGCACGAACCCCGGAGTACGCTCGATGCAGCATGTCAGCCGTCAGTGGCTCGACGCCTCGACCCGCGAACTGGTACCTCTCTATCTGTTCAAGTAGCCTGGCGGTTGTGACGTCGACGTCGCCGGGACGTTCCCTATAATACCTGCCAACAGCCTCGAGCACTCTTGGAAATCCTGGCATCGGGCCCCTGTCGCGGGGAGGGAAGTAGGTCCCTCCGTAGAACGGCTTGCCCTCCGGCGTAAGGAACACGGTCATGGGCCAGCCGCCCTGTCCTGTCATCGCCTGAACGGCGGTCATATAGATGGCGTCCACGTCCGGGCGCTCTTCGCGATCAACCTTTACGCAGACGAAGTTGTCGTTCATTGTCTGCGCTGTTTCAAAGTGTTCGAAGGACTCGCGCTCCATAACGTGGCACCAGTGGCAGGCGGAGTATCCGACACTAAGGAGAATCGGCTTGTCCTTGGAGCGCGCCTCCTCGAACGCCTCAGCGCCCCACGGGTACCAGTCCACGGGATTGTAGGCGTGCTGGAGAAGGTAGGGGCTGGTCTCGTCTATAAGGCGGTTCGGCATCGTTCAGGCAGACCGGTTACAGTTCCGCCAATTCCAGCGTGGTCACGCGGCCAGTGAGGAGATCGGCGACCCGGACCGAGTGGTTGTTGGTGTCCGCGATGTAAAGGTTCCCTTTCGCCGCACTCAGACCGGCGGGCTCCTGGAAGGTGGCTTCGGCAGGGCCGCCATCGCTGGCGCCTGTCTCGCCGCTACCAACAAATGACTCCACACGGCGGGAGTGGGGATATACCTTCTTGATCTTGTTGTTGTACGTGTCCGTTATCAGGAGCAGGTCTTCCCACATGCAAATGCCGATGGGATGCTGTAGACGGACCGCATCACCAACGCCGTCCAAGTCCCCGAACTCGAAAAGGTCCATTCCGACGATTGTCTTGACTCGTCCGTTGGGGTCGAGGTCAGCGGACCTTACGGCACTGGTCTCGCTATCAGTGAAGTAGAGCAGGGCGCCGTCTGTGACAATGCCACTTGGTTGCGCCAGTTGAGCGTACTTCAAGGGGCCATCCTCTATGCTCTCGCGGCCGTTTCCAGCATGGGGGCGCACCTCACAAGAGGCCCGGTCCATCTTCCAAAGCTGATGAAATCCGGCCATCGCGATGTACAGGAAGGCGCCGTGCAGTTCCAGGTCCCACGGCGAGGCCAGGCTAGTCTCCGGCCCGCTTCCTCCGGAGTGAAAGCGCGTGGCCTGCTGGCCTGTGCCCGCGGCGGTCCCGACCGTGCGCCCGGCCAAATCCACGACGCGCACGGCATGGTTCCTGGTATCCGCTACATACAGTGTGTCGCCGTCGACAGCCAGGCCCTGCGGATCGTGGAACTGAGCCGCGGAGAAACTGCCGTCCGACATTCCGGCATCTCCGGAGCCGATAACGTCGGTTACGCGGCCGTCCAGGGTTGCCGCAACTATGCGATTGTGGTTTGAGTCGGACACAAACAGCCGCCCGGCAGCCCCATCCGCGAGTACCTTTCCAGGAAAGGACAGGAGCCGGTCCGTCTCTTTCTGCCTCTCCAAAATCAGAGGGATGGACCGGCGGTCAATCAGTCCCAACGAGTCAAACTGTGCCACCATCTCGCCCAGGGCGCGGTCCATGGCATCGTACGGGATCTCACCCTCATGGCGGCCGATGAGTTTGCCTTCCGGGTCTATGAACATGAACGTAGGCCAAGCGCGTGCGGCGTACTGCCGCCAGACCTGGAAGTCCGCGTCGTTCACCACGGGATGCTCTAGATCGTAGCGAAGTATCGCCTGGCGCACGTTCTCGGTGGCCTTCTCAGCCATGAACTTGGCAGAGTGCACGCCAATGACGAACAACTCGCCGCTGTACTTCTGCTCCAGTTTCCGCAACTGCGGAAATGCGTGCATGCAGTTAATTCAACAGTAGGTCCAGAAGTCCAGCAGGACGATCTTGCCCCGCAGTTCCTGCAGCGTTATAGGGCGGTCGCTGTTGAGCCACTCCAGGTTGCCGGGGAACTCAGGAGCGTCTGTTGTACCCGCGTAGCTTTTCTGTGTCATTACCGCCTCCAGGGTTCATTCCATCCTAACTGTCAGGGCCAGAAAGGGGAAAGGCCAAAGTGTTGAAGAGCAGGAGCTGCGGACAGTTACGGTTTACGTAAAGCCAGCCCGAGCTCGGTGAAAGAAGGAAAGGAAACCTACAAGCCTATTTTCCGGCAAGCGCGATCCTGACGGACTCCAGTCCGTCTCGCAACCTGCGACCTCTCGGCCTGCGGCTCATAGGCCTGATTTCGGGCATTGGCCGCACGCGCAGGGAAGCGAACACCGGACCTTGGGCCGTCATCACTTCCTGGACGTGCAGCGCGAAGTCTTCCAGGTCTTCGAAGTCGTATGCGAAGTTGTACCCGGCCGCCTTGGCCATGCCTGCGAACCCAAGGCCTCCACGGTTGGGAATGGGTTGCCCCCCGGTCCCTGCATAGATCCCGTTTTCAACTACAAAGTGGTAGTAGTTGGGCGGCGACTTCCCGGCGACCGTAGCGAGTCCGCCCAGGTTCATAAGAAGACTGCCGTCGCCGTCCAACACAACCACGTTTCTGTCGGGACAGGCTAGGGCTATCCCGAGGCCCAGCGAGGACCCCTTGCCCATGCAACCCGCGAATGGGATGTCCAGGTGAGGGCTGCAACTGACCTCTTCCCAAGTGTGCCTGCTTTCCTGGCAGGCGATCACTATGGCCTCGCCACGGTTCCGTTCGATCAGTTCGAGCGCGGCCCCAAGCTCCATCATCTAACGCGCGGCCGACTAAGGTCCAAGCGCTTTCTGCAGGTCCGAGAATGCAGTAGCGGTGGGCCGCTGCCTTGTGGGCCTCACGCGGCGGCCGATTGGCTCGTTCTGAATTTCAGGTTCCGACTTGATGGTGACAAAGACTGGGCCGTCTTCGGCCAGAATGTCGCCTATCTTCAACGCAAAGTCTTCCAGGTCGTCGAACTCATAGGCGGAGACGTAGCCGGCGCCCTTTGCCATCTGGGCGAAGGAGACCCTGTCCTTGGCTGGTATCGGCTGGCCGCCCGTAACGGCATACACGCCGTTCTCCATCACGAAGTGGTACAGGTTGTGAGGCGCTTTGCCTGCGATGGTGGTCAATGTACCCAGGTTCATCTCCAGACTGCCGTCGCCATCCAGTACTATGATCTTCCTGTCGGGCTGGGCCAGCGCGAGTCCCAAGGCAACGGAGGAGGTCTTGCCCATAGCCCCGCCCAATGGCACGTCCAGCATCTCGACGGAGCTGGCGGCCGTCCAGGGGCGCGTAGCGGTCATCGTGCTCATAACGACCGCGTCTCCCCTGTGCTGGGATAACACCTCCATCATATCGTTGTTCCTGATCATGTGTTCCTTCCTTGTCCGCTCTTACACGTACCCGTCGCCGGCGAGGAGCCAGACTACTGCCGCGAGATTTCTTCTCTTACCTGATCCAGGTCAGGCCTGTTGAAGCCGTGGTACTCGTCGCCCACGAGTACGGCCACAGGGCGGTTCTGCGACCGGGCTTCCTCAAACGCGATGGTGAACCTGTCAGCGTCCGCGTCGTCCTCAACCAGATAATAATTGATGCCGAACGCATGCAGGAAGGGCTCGGTGAACCTGGCCGCAGAGTCGGGCGTATTGCCGTGGCGCGTCCAGCCCCGGTACCCGATTACCATCACTATCGGCAGATTGACGTCCAACCCAAGTCCTCTGATCGAGTCACCTGACTCGAACATGCCTGTGTTTTGCAGCAGGCACACGGGATTCTTGCCGCCGACGATCAGCCCCGCGGCAATAGCCATCGTCTCCGCCTCGCGCGCAACCGGGATCACGTCGATATCAGGATCGTTCTCCATTGCTATGAACAAGTGGTTCGTCTCGCTGTCCGGGAGGTAAACCACGTGGGTGACGCCGTTCTTCTTGAACTGGTCAAGTACGGTCATGGGGTTGAGGAGGGCCGGCTGGGTGGTCATATCGTTTCCTCCGCGTGTCTGCTGGACTATAGGGCACTTCCACAGGATCTCGAAGCAAAGGCGATGCTGCGGTTCGAAGGCGATGCGTCAAGGCCTGCCTACCGAAGCCTCTATAACTGCGGATTATAGGCATGTGTGGACGCTGCTTCAACCTGAATGTCTCTTGGTACAATCCGCGCCAACATGAGTAAGCCGACATCGGTGTGGACCGGCATTTCTTCCGGCTACGAGCAAGTGCGACACTTCCACGGTTGGAAGATCGTTGGCGTCTCGATGTTCCTGCTCACTTTGATGTCAATCACTTCATTCCAGGGAGTTGGGACATACCTCGTGGCACTGGAGATGCGGTTCGGCTGGAGCCGCACAGCGCTCTCCGGCGCATTCTCCCTTGCGAGGGTACAGGGAGCGATAATCGGGCCTGTCGAAGGTTTCCTGGTGGACCGCTTCGGAAACCGCACGATGATTATGATCGGCTTCACCGCGATGGGCGTGGGATTCCTGCTGGTAGCTCGTACAACGGAGCTATGGCACTTCTACGCGACGTTCTTCATCGTAACCATCGGCTCCAGCTTCGGGGGATGGCTCGCGATCATCTCGCTGGTAAACAACTGGTTCATACGGCGCAGGAGCATGGCCTTGGCCACCGCGATGATGGGCGTCCATTTCGGCGGCTTCCTTGTGCCGGTGCTCGCACTAGGCATCCAGTCCCACGGGTTCAGCATCGCGATGACCGGCATAGGCGCGGCGCTGCTCCTGACCGTGCTGCCGGTGTTCAAGTCGCTCAGCAACCGGCCGGAGGACCGCGGCGAGCGGCCGGACGGACCGGATTACAGCAGGAACCAGAGGTCGACCGGTACTGGCGGGGTGGGAGAGATCGATTTCACCCCGAGGCAAGCGCTCAAAACAAGGGCGTTCTGGATTCTAACCGTAGTCCATCTCTCCTCCACCGCATCCATCGTGAGTCTCTCACTGCACCTCTCGCCGAAGCTGGTGGACATGGGCATGAGTCTGACGGAGGCCGCCTCGTTCGTCACGCTTTATACGGCATTCGCCATACCATCGCAGATGATGGCAGGATTCCTTGCGGACAGGCTGCCCAAGCCGCCCATCCTAACCGTCCTTCTCCTCATCCAGTCCGTCTCGCTGGTCATACTTGCGCTGGCGGACACTGTTGCGATGGTAATCCCGTTTGCCGCCCTGTACGGCATCGCCATCGGCGGCCGAATCCCGCTGATGACGGCGATACGCGGCGACTACTTCGGAAGGCGTTCTTTCGCAACGATCATGGGTCTGTCCCAGTTGCCCAACAACCTAGCAATGATCGTCGCCCCCATACTCACCGGTTACGCATACGATGTGCAAGGTACCTACTTTGTGCCCTTCATGGCCTTCGCGGTACTGAGCGCAGCCGGCGCTCTGCTAGTTACCACGGTGAGGCGTCCGCAACTGTCGGAACCGGAACAGCCCGCGGGGGTCGCCCGCACCGGCAAGGGTCGGCTACCATAGTCGCTACACACTCTCGCCCGCACCGGCTGTACACCCGGCTGACGGGCCGCACAAAGGGTACAAGTTGAAACTCGGCTATTTCACGATGCCGCTCCATCCTCCGGGGCACGACTTCACCGAGACGATTCACAGCGACCTGGATCAGATCGTCTTGCTGGACAAGCTCGGCTACGACGAGGCGTGGATCGGGGAGCACCTGACCTTCGAGTGGGAGAACATACCGGCCCCCGATCTGTTCATCGCCCAGGCGTTGGCGATGACCGAGAACATCGTGCTGGGCACCGGCGTGACGTGCATGCCCAATCACAACCCGTTCATGCTCGCCCACAGGATCGCCCAACTCGACCACATGGCCAAGGGCCGCTTCTACTGGGGCGTAGGCTCCAGCTCGACGCCGGGAGACCAGCAGCTCTTTGACTTCGACTCCAAGAAGTTCGACCAGCGTGCCCTGACCAGGGATGCGGTGGACCTGATCATCGAGCTGTGGAAGGACCCAAAGCCGGGGCTGTATGAGCACCCTCGCTGGAGGGGCACGGTACCCGAGCCTGTGAAACAGATCGGCCTCAGGTGGCACCTGGGGCCGTACCAGAAGCCGCACCCGCCCATTGGGGTAGCGGGCGTATCACCCAATTCGGACACGCTGCTACTGGCCGGTGAACGCGGCTGGATGCCGATGAGCGTTAACTTCATCCCTGTCAGCACCTTGAAGGGCCACTGGGATTCGGTCGAGCAAGGCGCGCGGGCTGCGGGGAGATCGGCGGACCGGTCACTGTGGCGCGTAGCTCGTGAGGTGTACGTGGCGGAAACGACCGAGCAAGCCCGACAGGACGCGCTAGAAGGAGTGCTGGCGCGCGACTACATGCAGTACTGGATGAACTTGATGGAGGTAAGCGGGCGGCGGTCTATCTTCAAGACAGACCCTGACATGCCTGACTCCTGCCTGACGCCAGAGTACTTCATGGAGAACATCTGGATTGTCGGTAGCCCCGCCGACGTTGCCGACCAGGTGCGTCGCGCGTACGAGGAGGTCGGCGGATTCGGCGTGCTTCTGGCCATGGGCCACGAATGGCAGCCGAAGGACAAGTGGGAGCGTTCCATGACGCTGCTGGCCGAAGAGGTGATGCCCTTGCTGGATGACCTGGGATGAAGGTGCGACTCCCGACCGCTTGGCCGAGCCTGAGAAGCAGAAGAGCGTGACATTGAGGAGTTGCTTCTGAAGTTCCTGACAAGGTCGACGATTCCCGTACGGTCCGGGACAAGCGCCGGCGTGGGGTCGATTCCGCCGGTCATCCGCCGAAACACGCTGCTTATCGCGCTCGGGCTGGCGCTCCAAAGCCCTTCAGTCCAGATGGCCATCACTCTAAGCGCACTGATGGTGACTAAGATCATCGGCAGCGTGAGATTGGCGGGGCTTGGGGGAACGTTGCTGGCTCTGACGCAAGTGGTGGTGTCGTACCCAATCGGCAAGCTCAACGACACGTACGGCCGCAGGTTCGGGATGCTCGCCTCCGCTGTCCTGGGACTCGGCGGCGGAACAATACTCGGCGCGTCGCTTCTCTCCAACTCGTTTGTCTTGTACATCGTGGGAATTGTAGTGCTGGGCTGTGGAATGGGAGCAGGCCGGCAAATCAGAGTGGCAGCGGCGGACATGTACCCGCCGGCGAGAAGAGGGGAAGGCCTGGGATTCGTGCTCACGGGCACCGTGGCGGGCGCGTTCATTGCCCCGGTCGTCGTAGGAGGAGGCGAGTGGATTTCCACAAACACAGATATAGACCCGATAGCTGTGTCCTGGTTCCTGCTGCCTATCTCACTGATACCTGCTCTGGCGTGCTTCATACTGGTCAGGCCGGACCCCAAGCGAATTGCCATGGAACTCTCTACATACTGGCCCGGCCACTCGCAAGGGGTGAGGCCCGCCGAGAGCAGCGCAGGGCTGTTCGCGTTTCTGTCGCAGCGGCCCAAGCAGGTGGCGTACCTGTGCTTCGCATCGGCCCAGTCATGCATGAGCATGATGATGATCATGACCCCGCTCGTGCTCTCGGACAGCGGTTACTCGCTGAGGTCGATTGCGCTGGCCGTGGCGCTCCATGTCGTCGGCATGTTCGCGTTCTCGATCTTCTTCGGGCGGGCGGCCGACAGGGTAGGGAGGAAGCCGATGCTGGCCGCTGGGCTCCTCACAGCCGCCGTAGGGGCAGCGGTTGTGCCCCTGACTCCCGTGTACGCAGTCATCACGCTCGGCCTGTTCCTTGTTGGAGTCGGGTGGTGCTCAGTTAACGTAGCTGCCACAGCTATTCTCGTCGACACGACGGCGCCCGAAGAGCGAGGCCGCGCGATTGGAGCCAACGATGCACTTGGCAACGGCTTCTCCATGAGCGTACCTCTCCTGGCGGGAATAATCGCCGAGTTTTTCGGATTGACCGGCGTGGGAATCGCGGGAGCTGCGCTCGCCTTCGTCCCGTTCCTGATACTTGGCCGGCTCCACGAGCTGGCCCCGGGTAGGTACGCAGACCGGGAGGGCGTCCTCAGCGCAGAGTGAAGCCTTCGGTGCGATTCGGACGGCTCGGCAGGGCGGGCTTCGTCCTCGTCATGCTGGTGTCCATGCTGTACCTGCAGTCTGACTCGCTGTTCCTCACGCCGGGCAAGGCGAATGCCGCGCCGTACCTCTTCTCCTTCGTCGGTTACGAGATCTCGAACCTGCCGGACAAGTGGGTCCACTGGATCTTCGAGTTGCGTCCCGGGCACAGGCCGCCCAGAGAAGAGCGTCTGGCCATGCTCGACGAGTACCTGTTAACGGTCCGCAGGTTCCACAAGGAAGAGGCCAGGATAGAAGGACTGCTGGAATCCAGAAGCGCCATACCCGGCACAAGCGCGACCAAGAGTTTGGCGGTCTCGACAGATTATCTCGACGAGCTCAAAGCCACCAGGGAAAGGCTTCGTCCCGAGGCAGAAGAGGCGCTGGAGGCGGAGATAAGCGCCGTTCTGCATGAGCTGGGTTTCGGGCTGCCGTTGGGACTGATCTGGCCACCTGTGGACGTACGTCTCGACAGCACGCCCACGTTGCTTGTTACCTCGCCAAGACACGAGATCCGCCTACTGGGGACCGTCGGGCTGGAGACGGGCCTTAGGGCATTTGAGCGCGATCAACTGGAGCGCGAGATCGAGGAGGAGCACGGCGTCTCCGCCCTGGTCATAAACCTGGGTGGGATCGGGACGTACCCGGCACTTGTCAAAGACCACAACACCCTGCGTACCGTCGTCAGAACCGCCGTCCACGAGTGGCTGCACAATCACTGGTTCTTTCGTCCGTTGGGCTGGAACTACCTGGCCACGCCTGACATGACGACCCTCAATGAGACGGCCGCGGACCTTGCGGGACGGGAGATCGGGGACATGGTCTTCGAGAGAATGGGAGGGGACCTAAGCGAGTCGTCGTCCAGATATCAGACAGGCGAGGCCGCGAACCCCCAGGTTACGGCTTTCATGCGGGAGACCCGGCTGCGTACGGAGGAGCTTCTTGCGGAGGGCAGGGTGGAGGACGCCGAGCAGTACATGAGGGAGCGCCGGTGGCGGCTGCGGCTCGGAGGATACGGCATCCGGAAGCTGAACCAAGCGTTCTTCGCCTTCTTCAGCCAGTACGCGGAGAGCGCGGGCTCGGTTAGCCCGATCGGCGGCGAGGTGCGCGAACTGCGCGAGCTGCTGCCGGACGTTGGGGCGTTCGCGAGGACTATATCGGGAGTCTCCAGCTACGCGGAGTTCCTGGAGGTGCTGGAGAAGCACAGGCGGGACGGGGGATAGGGCGCGGCAGGAGTTGTCATATGCCGGGGCCGTGACGTCCGAGAGCAGGCACGCTCTGTGCTATGCGAGACGTGTCCTATACGGCCTGCGTGACCTCGGGGCGGTTGTTGGCAACGGAGTTGACGAGGGTGGAGACCTCGTAAGCCTTCATCGCATCGTTGGGAGCGGGAGTGAGGACGTTGGTGATGGCGGCGGGGTCTTCGATGGCGGGGTCCAGCCAGAATTTCTCCAGTTCCCTTGGCAGGACGACGGGCATGCGGTCGTGGATGGGCATGAGCAGGTCGCTCGCCGTGGTCGTGATGATGGCGCATGTGGCGACGCGGTTGCCTTCCGGGTCTTTCCACACGGACCAGATTCCGGCGAAGGCGAACGGCTCTCCTGAGCGCATGACCACGCGCATGGGCCTCTTGGCCTTGCCGTCCCGTTGCCACTCGTAGAAGCCGTCCGCGAGGACGAGGCATCGGCGGCGCTTCAGCGAGTCACGAAAAGAGGGCTTCTCGGCTACGGTCTCCGCCCTAGCGTTGATCATCCGGCTGCCGATCTTGGCGTCCTTCGCCCAGCGGGGTATCAGCCCCCAGCGCATGTAGCCGACGCGGCGAGTGTCGCCGCCAACGACGGTCAGGACGTTATGCGTGGGAGCGACGTTGTACGTCGACTCGAAGGCGAGCCAGTCGCCGTCGAACTCAAACCGCCGGGCGAGCTCTCCGAGGTCGGCTATTAGGCTGTATCTGCCGCACATTTCATCTTTATGATGGACCCATTGTCTGCGCTCGCGCAATCCCCGGACGGAGGGAACAAGGTTACGCCAAGAGTGCAGGGGAGCAGGGCGGCCACATTTCGCCGGCAGAACGTGGAGCGCTACGGTCTGACGCCAATGGGGAGCCAGCAGACGCGGAGGGGCCTCCTGAGCAAAAATCTGTCTCATTCTGTTTCATTTTGTCTCGTTTCGTAGCTGGGACGGAGTGGTCTGCGGGACAGTTTCGGGACATCCATGGAACGTAAATGAGACGGTTTGGGACAATTCCGGGACAGTTGTGAGACACTTGGGCAGGCCGCCTTCGAGGGATTCAGGACTGGGTCTGTTCTTTCGTAGGGGCGCAGTAACTAAGGTCAGCATGTTGCGATCCGTAGTTATCATGCACTGATATTAGCACAGAAGTTCGCAAGGGTCAAGCGGTGGTGCTGCGGGCCGGTCAGTGCCAGTCGTGGGAGGGCGGCATGGCCGCTCGTGTGCGGAGGGGAACCCCATCCCAGCCCTTCGGCTTCGCTCAGGACAAGCTCTTCCCCAGCAGACTGGGGAAGGGGTTTGTGTGCCTGTTTTCGTAATTCACGGTCGGCGAGCTCGCGAGAGCCCTGTCGAAGGACCTGTCCTCAGTCGTCGCCCGTTGTGGTTCGACAGGCTCACCACGAACGGGCTGGCTAGACTTGCGGGAGATGGCGGGCCTGAGACGCGCCACTACAAGGCCGATCTAGTGCCAGTCGTGGGAGGGCGGCATGGCTACGTCCGTACGTACAGCACGCAGGTCTGTGGCTATGATGTTCGTTGTCCCGTCCCACCTCGAGACGCGCCCGGTAACCTCAATCACCTGGCTTCCAAGCTCCCTGCGGCGCCTGGCGAACAGGTCGCGCCAGACGATGACCTGTACGTCTCCTGTCTCGTCCTCGATGGTCACGAACACCGTGCCGTCCCGGCCGCGCGGGTGTTGCCTCGCCACGGGCCAGCCTGCCACAGTGGCCCATTCATCGTCGCCCAGCTTCTCGACGTCCGCCGTTGGTAGCACGTTAGGGGCCAGGCCGGGCCTGACATACTCCATCAGGTGGCCCTTGGGATAGATGGCCATCACCCTGTACTCGCCAATCATCTTGTCGTACCCGGTGAAGTCGTCCAGCCGGGGCACGCTGTTCTCCGTCGATACCGGCAGGGCGATCTGGCCGTTTCGCGAGGGCCGCAAGGGCAGCCCAGCCTCCCACAGAGCTTCCCTGCGGTTCGGCGTGATTCCGTCGAACGTGCCGGCCATCACCAGCGATAAAACGGCCTGCGGCCTTAGGCCCGTCCGGCGCACCAGGTCCCCCGCGGTGACATAGGATCCGTTACGTTCCCTCTCCCTGACGATAAGTTTCGCCGACTCTTTGCCAACGTCCTTGATGAACTGGAGCCCCAGCCGCACCGAGCCGTTCTCAGGCATGCATATCTCCCGGCTGAGGTTCACACATGGGTTCAGGAAGGGCACTCCAAAGCGCCGCGCGTCCTGCTTGAGGGTCTCCATCGGGTAGAAGCCCATCGGCTGGTTGTTGATGAGCGCGACGAAGAACTCGAGCGGGTGGTATCGCTTGAGCCACGCGGCCTGATATGCGGTGACGCCGAACGCGTGTGAGTGCGACTCAGGGAACATGTACTGGCCGTTGATTTTTTCAAATATCTTTAGAGCCGTCTCTTGCGCAACGCCGTTGCGACGCGCGCCCTCAAGGAACCTCTGCCGGTGCGCAGCGATCAGGTGGCCGTTGTTGGGCCTGGCGAAGGCTCTGCGCACCTCATCGGCCTCGGCCGCAGTCATCGACGCCACGTCCATCACGAGCTGCACGACCTGCTCCTGCCACACGATGATCCCGTAGCCGCGCTCCAGGGCGCGCCTCTCGAGCGGATGGTCGTACTCCCACTCCGCCCCGTGCCTGTAACGCTCCACGAACTGGGAGACGGCGCTGCCCTGAACGCCCACGCCGGGCCGGATCAGGGCGACCTGGTAAGCGAGGTCGAGGAGGTTGCGCGACTTCAGGCGCTGCGCCATCTTGAGCTGCGCGGGAGACTGCAGCAGGAAGACTCCTTTGGAGAGGCCCTCGTTAATCATGTCGTACACGTTCGGGTCCTCGGGGTCGATCCTGCTCAGATCGGGCCGCTTCCCATCGCGCTCCTCTATGAGATCGAGCGCCTCGTCGATCTGGTCGAGCACGGGCAGGGAGAGGATGTCGATCTTGGCGAAGCCGGCATCGGCCACGTTGTCCTTGTTCCAGTCCATGATGAACCGCCCGTCGATCGCTCCCGCCCTCGTCGGGACCAACTCGGGGATCGGGGAGCTGCTCAGTACCATGCCGCCGACGTGCTGCCCCAGCCCCTTGGGGGCGTCCATGAGCTGCGGGGCGAGATCGAGCAGGTCGCGCCATCCCGGCGCGTCTAACCTGTCGCTGAACTCCGGTAGCTGCGCCATCTCGTCCCGGAGGTCCGCGGCCTCGTGGGAATGCAGCCGCCTGGAGAGCAGGGAGAGGTGCTCCTGGGGAAGCCCAAGGGCCTTGCCGAGGTCTTGGATGATGCCCTTCACCTTGTACGTGGTGACCGCCCCCGCCAGGACGGCGTACTCAGGCCCGAAGTGGAGGTGTACGCGCTCGATCAGTTCGTCTCTCAGCCCCCTGGGGAAGTCGAGGTCGATGTCCGGGAGCACATCCATGTCCTCCGAGATGAACCGCTCCAGGGTGAGCTCCCACTGCAGCGGATCGACGTGGCTGATGCCGATGAGGTACCCGACCAGAAGCGCGACGGAAGAGCCGCGCCCTCTGCCCGGAGGCCTCTCCTCCACCGGAGTTTCCGGGCCGACTATGCCGCGCTCCTTCATAATCCGATGTGCGAGCAGCGCGATCTCCCTGTAGAGCAGCAGGAAGCCCGCCAGATCGTGGGCTTCGATCAGGCTGAACTCTTCCTGGAGCCGTGCTTCGATGCGCTCCGACACCGAGCCGTAGCGCCGCGCCGCGGCCTCGTAGCAGAGGCGGCGCAGGTAGCTCTCAGGCGTGTAGCCGTCCGGCACGTCGGGGTCGGGCAGGGAGTAGCCGAGGTCGGTGGCGAGGTTGAACTCGCACCGCTCGGCGAGCCCCAGCGTGTTGTAAACAGCCTGCGGGCACTCTTCGAACAGCCTCCGCATCTGCGCCGGGGACTTCAGGTGCAGATGATCGTTGGGCAGCAGATGCGGCAGGGCCCGGTCTATGGTGGTGTTGAGCCTTGCGGCGGCGAGAGCGTGTTGGAGCCTGTAGCGGCCCGGATGATGGTAGTGGACGTCGTTGGTGGCGGCCACCGGAACGTCCGCCTCACGCGCGAGTCCCGCCAGGGCGCGGTTGCGGTCCGTGTCGCCCTGCAGGAAGTTCTGGTGGAGTTCGACGTACACCGAGCCGGTCCCGTACCAGTCCGCGTACTCACGCAGGAGATCGCGGGCCGCGCCGCGCCTGCCGTCGAGCGCCAGCCGCGAGAGCCGACCGTAGCGGCCGCCCGTCAGCAGGACCACGCCCTCCGAGTGGTGGGACAGGTGCGCGGGGTCCAGCTTTGGGTCCTTGCGGTCGACCGCATTGGCGAGCGTGAACAGCCGGCAGATGTTGGAGTACCCGGCCCGTGTCTTCGCGAGAAGCGTGAGCCTCGAGCCGTCGGTCAGGGTCAGCTCGCCGCCGGTGATCGGCCGGACGCCGAGGCTGTTCGCGAGCCGCGCGAACTCCAGCGCGCCACACAGGTTCGTGTCGGTCAGCGCCAGCGATGGGTAGCCGTACTCCTTAGCCTGCGCCAGCAGCTCGTGCGTGTGGGAGGCGCCTGCCCCGAAGGAGTAGAAGCTTCTGGCGTGAAGCTCGACGTAGCCATCGGCCATCAGGCGCTCTGCCTGTACCAGCGGTCGTCCACGATGTCACGGAACAGGGTGATTTTCCCGCCGTCGGCCGAGTCGACCCGGTAGTAGGCGCGGGCCACCGGCTCGTGGAGCCACCACAGGTCGAACGTCCACCGGTCGTCTATGCGCGACACCTGCCTCCAGCGGCCCTTGATGCGCACCGACGCCGGCTCGCGCTCGATTCCCTCCCGTACCTCCGCGGGCTTCGGCGTGTGGAGCGGCCTGACGGCGTCTCCTCCCGAAGGGTCGACGGGTACCCGAAGGGCGCGCATCTCAGGCGCAGGATGCCAGGGCGCGACTTCGGCGATCCTGTGGAGAGCGGGGCCGCCGCCCATCAGAGGCTGCAGCTTCCGGTCCACCTCCACCAGCCTCCGGCGCCTGTCGTCTCGCACGTCATTCAGCAACCCCATCTGCGTTCCCGACTCGCCGGCGAGACCGGACAGGGTGAGGGTCACGTCCTCGACGGGGATGTGGGGAGGGTCCGATTCCAGCCGGCTTCGGACCCCGGCGGACGCCCTCTCCCACGTCCCGGCGGGCTCCATGAAGCTGACGGACGTCTCCCAGGACGGCCAGCCGGGCGCATCGCATCGCAGGAATGCCGATGCTGCACATTTGTTCCGCATCTCGTGCTGGGAGTATGCTTTCCTCAGAAGAATGTCCACCATGACGAACAGGGCCTCCAGAGAGGAGGAATGGAACGGCAGCGAGGCGTGTTCGACGACGGATTCCTTGAATGGCATGGCGATGACCGGGCTGACGTCGGTGCCGCTGCAGAGCTCCCAGGCCCGCTTGCCCTCAGGCCCGAACCGGTCCGTGATCATGCGCTCGCCCATGGCAGCGACGTCGCCCATAGTGCGCAGCCCAAGGCGGCGAAACTCCGCCTTCAAGGCTTGGGGCACAGGGAGAAGGTCCACGGGATGCGGGGCCAGGAAGCCGCTCACGTTGTCCGGTACTCTGCAGGCCCCGTGCGCCTCGTACGTCAGGGCCGCAACGAACGCCGGGAACTTCGCGTCTGCCACGCCGATGCGGGGTTTCAGGTACGAGGGCACCGCATTCAGAAGGGCTGAGACGGTGCCAGCTTCGCCCCGGTACAGCTCCTCAAGGCCATCGACGCGTACGTACGCAGTGCCCAGGCCGGCGTCCTCAACCCGGTCGCTCACTCTCTGCAGGGACCTGAGGACCCGTGTGAATATCCGCCGGTAACGCGGCTCGTCCGTCTCCAGCACAACGATGCCTTCATGGCGGGTCACCGCCTCCTCAAGCGTCATCCCCGTCATGACGCCGCGGGCCGCCGGCCCACGGTCCACGACCACGGGAGCCGCCTGTGCCGTGCCGCGGTCGACTATGACGACGGGCCTGTCCTTCAGCCCGAGACGCCGCTTAGCTTCGATCTTTGCCCTGAGGTGCGTTATCAGAACGCAGGCGACCCTCATGCGTCCTCCTCTAATAGTGGGGGTTACCAAACATATGGACAAATGATCTTACAGAACGAGAGTTCTGGAAGTCAATGGCTGTGGGCAAGAGGGGAAGGGGAGAGTCTGTTCTTAGTCGACGCCCGTTGTGGTTCGACAGGCTCACCACGAACGGGCTGGCTGGACTTACGAGCGAAGGCGGGTCTGAGACCCGCCACTACAGGGTGCTCACGATCGTGGGGGTTGCCCTTCGACAAGCTCAGGGCGGCGTCAGGGTGAACGGGCTGACTGGACTTGCGGCGGCAGGCGAAACATCAGGCGAAACATAAGGTAGTGGAGTTGGATAGCCTTGGGTATGAGGCACATCACCAGCGCTGGAAGCGATAAAGCTTGGCGGACGGCCACTTCAGGGCTAGGCTGTCTAGATGTCCCAAGAAAACACGAGTCTAATCCAGCCACATTTCAGATCCTCATACCGAGATGATTTGGATGGGAACGCTGTTGAGCGAGGCTTGGCTGAGACACAGAGGCATTGGGGCCACAATGGTTGATGACTTTCTGGCCCGTGGGCTCCAAAACCCAAGTTCAATCCCTGATTGCCATGAGGTTAAGCTTATATTCTGGGATTGCTTCAGAAGGGCCGAACACGCCTTCGGCCCACGCGAGCCTGGCTGAGAGTACACCGTCAAACTACGGGAAAGTCCCCAGTATCCAGAAACAACGAACGACGCCCATAGCCGCGTTACTGTCTGGCTAACCACGAAGAGGAGTTGGGTAGGCTACTACTTTGAAGCGGCCCATGAGGTAGTGCACTGCCTGAATCCGATTGTCCCTTCCGGCGCTGCGATGCGAATCGAGGAAGCCATTGCGGTTGAGTTCAGTTTGAAGGTCATTCCCCGTATATTCGGCCAATACCGTGCCGATCTGTGCGACATAACTCCGGAATATCGACGTGCGAGAGAGTTGGCATCCAAAATCGATACAGACGTGATCAGACTTGGCCAACGATTACGTATGCACACTGGTGCGCTAAAGAACGTGACTGCGACAGCCATTAGGGAGCTTTACCCTGATGCTCAGTGCCGGGTCATACTCGAATCTCTAGAAAGATTCCCAAGACAGTAGTGGAATTGCGCGACCGAACCATTCAGCCCCAATCAACGGTCGACAGCGCCGCACTTTACACCCTTAGAAACAACCTGAGCCGGTCGGCGAGCTCATGAGGGCCTGTCGAAGGTCCCCCTGTACCCAGCGACGCCCGTTGTGGTTCGACAGGCCCCTTCGACAAGCTCAGGGCGAACGGGCTAGCCGGACTTGCGGCGGAAGGCGGGTCTGAGACCCGCCACTACAGGGTGCTGCGGGTACAGGTCGCGCTCAGCAACAAGCGGTTACCGGCGGTGGTCGGCGACTACTTTGCCGTTCTTGAGTACCAGCAGAAGGTTGCCGAGATTCTCTATGTCTTCAAGGGGGTTACCGTCGACGACTATCAGGTCGGCGATCTTTCCTGCTTCTACCGTGCCTAGCTCCGACTCCATGCCGCACAGGGCCGCGCCGTTTCGGGTGGCGGCCAGCAGGGTCTGCCACGGCGTCGCGCCGGACTTGACCCAGAGCCCCATCTCAAGCAGGGCGGACTCGCGCAACGGGTAGATGTCTGAACCCAGGGCCATCTTCACGCCGGAGCGCAGGGCCTCCTGAAACCAGCCCCGGTGAGTGTCCACGGCGGCCTCGGCGCGAGCCACTAGATCGGGCGCCAACGCCTTTTGCTCTATCCAGCGCCTCTCGCGCTCGGAGCTTGCCTGGGAGGGCGTCAGGTGAGTGATGCCAAGAGTGGGGACGTACCAGCAGTCCCGCTCCAGGAAGAGCTGGATGCACTCATCGTCCATGATGTACCCGTGCTCCACAGTGTGGGTGCCCAGCTTAAGCGCCTTTTTCACCGCCTCCGGATTGGTGGCGTGGGCCATCACGTCGAAGCCACGCTGCCGGCAAACGGCGAAGGCGGCCTCCAGCTCGTCCTCAAGCAGGAAGCGATGAGTGTGGAGGTCCCAGCGTGGGCCCATGATGCCGCCGGAGAGGTTCAGCTTGATGTGGTCGACGTTGTTCCTGATCTGCTCCCGGATGGCGTTCACGAAGCCGTACGGGCCGTCGCACTCGCGAGCATGGCCTGAGGTCAGGAAGTGCCCGCCGGTGGTGGTGAGAAAGTTCCCGCAGGCGAACACCCGGGGCCCGTCCAACTCGCCGGAGTCGAAGGCCTCGCGCCAGGCAACGTCCATGAAGTGGCTCGCGCCGCCGCAACGGACCCCGACCACGCCTCCTTCGATCATGCCGCGCGACAGGTTCTGCCCGAACCGCGCCGTCTGCTGGGCTACGGTGACGTTGGGATCGCGGGCGGGGGCGGGGTGGATGTGGACGTCCCACAGGCCGGGGAGCAGGTAAGCGCCGTTCAGGTCAATGACGGGGGCGTCGCTGGCAGCGGGGGAGCGGCCACCGTCCGTGATATCGGCGATGCGCCCGTCCTCTATCACCACACTCGCTTCCGGCACCGGATCGGGATTCACACAGTCGATTAGGGTTGCGTTTGCCAGCACCAGGGACATCGTTGCCTCCGAGACCTCTACTTTAGACGAATGACCGGCCTCTCAAGTCCTGCGAAGAAGGGTAGGGTACCACTCAGGGACGGCAGCTCATCCAGACTGACGGGACCTGTTCAGACTTCGGGGCACGGAGACCCCATCCCAACCTTCCCCAGCAGACTGGGGAAGGGGTTTATCTACCTGCCTGCAATGTCTTAACAGTTACCGGACCTAAACCGAAGGAGATTACGCGTGGACGGGTGTATGTAAGCAACCCGGCCGTTCTTCATTCGAACATGGCCCTATGGAAGCGGTACCAGTCGCTGTCGAAGACGGTGTCGGGGTCGTAACGGCTCTTGAGTTGCATGAACCCGCGGAACTCAGGGTACGCAGCTTCAAGCTGGTCCTTCCTCGCCCAACGATGGTACGTGAGGTAGTAGCAGCCCCCCAGGGCCAGGGCGCAGTCTATGAGCGCCCGGAAGTGCCCCTTCGACCTGTCCAATTCGCTGCTCGAGTGCTCGACAAGCAGGTTGAAGATGACGCAGGCGTAGTCTTCCTTGGCCCACGGCAGCGCCGTCTCGTTCTCGGGCTCGATGAGCCGCACCGTGCCGTACACCACGTTGGCGCCAGTTGACATAAGCTGCGTCTTTGCCGACTCCATGAACTCGACGAAGCTTCGCCGCGGCACGTACAGCTCGGTGAGGACGAGGGACGCGAACGTCTGCCAGCCCATCCTCTTGTAGAGCAGGTCGCCGGCCTCCGGCAGGTAAGGGCTGAACTGGCTGTAGTCGGACCAGTAGACCTGGCCGTCCGTACGAAGGTAGTGGCCCGCGTACTCGCTGTAGGCCGTAGCCTTGTCCGTGTGCGCGAGCACGTACAGCCGCAGCCAGTCTTCCGCCGACAGGCCAGTCTGATCGGCGGCCGGCTCGTCGTCAGAGTCCGCCGGAAAGTACGTGGACACTATTCCCTTCGCCATGAAGTCCGGAGAAGACTCGTCGGTCATGTACTGGAAGTCCCCGAACTCGGCGCCTTCTCTCGTGCGCTGCTCCAAAATGGGTACGACATCGTCCAGGGCAACCTCATTTACACGTCTAACCAGCTTGCTTCGGCGCCTGAGCCTCAGTTTGATGGAGTCTATGAAGCCCAGCATTCCGTACCCGCCGATCGCGAGACCGAACAGCTCAGGATTCTCGTCCCGGCCGCACAGGACGCGGTCGCCAGAGGCGGTGATGAGGTAGAAGGCCTCGATGTCGTCGACGATGGGCCGGCGCCCGAGCACCCTGCCGTGAATGTTCGAGGAGACGGCCCCGCCAATCGACAGGTCGTCCGCACCGGTCTGTTTCTGAATAATGGAAAGGGAACTGTCAGGACCATTCTGGCTGTCCAGCAGCCACCGTACGAGTTCGGGCCACCGTACGCCTGCCTCGACCCAGACCGTGCCTGATTCCGCGTCGAGCGGTCCTATCTGGCGGAGGTCCGATGAGCTGATCGATATGCCGCCTTCAGCGAACTGCTGGCCGCCCATGGAGTGCAACGCCCCGGCTGGGCATAGCGGGACGCTCCGGTCCACCGAAGCTCCGACCGCCGCGGCTACCTCGGCCGAACTGGCAGGGCGCAACACTTCGAGCATCTCGGTGGCGTTGAGCCTCGACTGAACGTCGTTGAGCAGCGTCACACGGCTTCTGATGGCATCCGCGCGGCGTCTTCCGCGGCGGCCGTCCGCGCTCCCGCTGACACGTCCACCCACCGCAGCACCACCGCGCCGGCCACGATGATAACGCTGATCGAGACCACGGCAACTCTCGTATCGAACGCCGTGGAGACGAACACGTACAGCATCGGTCCAAACACGGCCGAAGCCCTGGTCATGAAGCCGAAGAAAGAGAAGAACTCCCCGCTGCGCGATTCCGGCGTAATCTGCGCGAAAAGGCTTCTAGCGAGCGCCTGGCTGCCTCCCAGCACCAGACCCAGACACCCCCCCAGAAGAAGCCACTGTAACCCCGCACTGAGGCCCAGAGGCTCCCAGAGGGCATTTCGCACGGTCCTGGGCCACCAGTCGATCGGACCGCCGCCCAGTGTGGACGGGTGCTGAGGGCCAACAGCCGTCTCGCCATCCAGAGCGCCACCCTCTATGACGATGGCGTACTCGGAGTGCTCGGACGCGCCAACGTCCTCCAGAAGCCTGGCCGCGAGCTCCGACGAAAGGGCGTAGCCCTCTTCGATTTCGTAGCCCTCCTGCTTCCACATCTCTTCCGAGTGCGAGTCGCCAAGGTCAGGCACAGCCTCGGCCGTGTAGATCCCCGCGTCCGCTGCGTAGGTCAGCAGGTAGTCGAAATCGCCTCGTTCCTCAGGCGCCAGCCCCACGACCGTCGCGCCGACGAGAACGATACCCACCCATCCTGCGAGGGCGAAGCTGAGCGCGGTCTTTGTGGTGGTCCTGCGCGCGAGCCATGCAAACGCAACAGCGCCCCCGGCGGCCACAAACTGGATGACCAGTATGGTCGCCATGTTGAAGATTAACGGGATGCCTAACGTGTCGGCGGCAAAGGCTCCGGCAATGGCAATGACCGTTTGGACGCCGTCGTTGAACAGCAGATACGCGCAAAGATAGACGAGGACCACCCTGAACTTGCCGATGCTCCTGAAAGACCAGCGCAGTTCGCCCAGCGCCATCGTCAGCGACTTCCACGGCGTCAGACCGTGTACGGGCGTGTTGACCGGAGGCTCGGGCACCACCCGAAGCGTCCAGATCGCCCAGCCGAACCACCAGACACCTATGGAGGCTATGGAGGCGCGCGTCACGAGGTCTGCGTAGTCCGAGTCCTGGAAAAGGAAGCTAAACGCGAGGTGTACGAGGAGGAGCAGCCCGCCGCCCACATACCCGTATGCGAACCCTCTGCTGCTAACGTCGTCGAGCAGGTTTCGGGGAGCGATGTGAGGAAGCATGGAGTTGTAGAAGACCAGGCTCCCCGCAAAGCCGACGTTTGCCAGAATAAACGCGCCCAACAACCATGCCCACGGGTGGGAGGTGTACGCCGAGAAGAAGGCAAGCCCCGTGAACAGCGACCCAGCGGCCGCGTACACGGCCATGAGTGTCTTCTTGAGCGCGGCGCGGTCGGCCACGATGCCCAACACCGGGCTCGTCAGCGCGACGCTCGCCGTTGACACGGCAATGCCCAGGCTCCAGACGGAACTGCCGGTGAACGTCAGCCCGGCAATTGACACATTCTCCCCAAGAGCGTCCTTGAAGAGAAAGACGAAGTAGATGGGCATGATCGCGGCCACCCCGCTGGTGGCGAATGCTGAGTTGGCCCAGTCGTACATGCACCAGGCCCGAATGACACGGCGTCGACTGGCGGGCAGGTCCCTAATCTCAGCTTGGGTCGTCGCGCGCTCCCTTTCGCACCGGGCGTTCGAGCCGCGCCGGGATGCCGGCGATTATATCGCGCTGGCGCCGGGGGTTGAGGAGGACGAATCCGGGCGCCGGCCTACCTACTGGCTAAGGATGGCGTCCACGTAGCCGAGAATGCGCACACCACGGGAGTGGACCGCCTTCACAGAGTCGTGAGAATCGGACGAAGGATGCTTCCTGAGCGCCTCTTCCGCATCTTCGATCCATTCCACGAATCTCTTCCGCCAATCCTCGACATTGGTGCGCATCATTTCGATTCCGTCGATGTATATGCGCCCGCTGAGGTTGAACCATTCGCTCTCCAAGTCAGATTGTGAGTTGTACAGGGCAATGCGCCAGTCCTCGCTGTAGTCGACACGGGGCCAGTCGGCGTTGAACAGGATCCCAATCGCCTCTAGGTGCTCAAGCACACTTGGATGTTGCCCTAAAGTAGGAACAGTTTGGGTTGAGGAGGAGTCGCGGCTAGATTCGTCATCCGTTACCAGACTTACCGCCACCAATGCGCCGACAGCCCCGCCAACTGCGGCAGCCAAGAGCGCGATAGCTATAACTTGCCACAAGCCTCTGGCCAAGCTAAACACAGCGGACATCACCTCAACGCAGGAAGGGGCGAAACTGCGCCAAGGCAGAGTAGGGGGCCAATCAATCGGTCACCGTAGTGGACAGAGTAGGAGCCTTTAGCTCTGCTCGCGCAACGATCAGGAAACTTTCGCTGGCGTCCCCGGCAGGATTCGAACCCGCGACCCGCTGCTTAGAAGGCAGCCGCTCTATCCAACTGAGCTACGGGGACACCTCAAAAGAGTCTAGCAATGGCGCGGAACGCCGGTCAACAAACGCCAAGGGCCCTCCTGGGCCCGTCTGCCGTTCACGCGAGGACTCTGAAGGTGTCGGGTTAAGCCGGAGAGAAAGGGTAGGGCGACTCGCACGTCGCTCTCAGCCGGTCTGCCAGGTGGCCACTCGGTGGATGGTGAAGGTGCCGCCCTTGAGCCGACTGATGCCTGCGATGCGCACGCCGTCGACATCGGCCGATGTCGTGAACCGGCGCTGCACCCACGCGCCCAGCGGTCGGCTGACCAGCACCGACACCGCGACGCCTGCCGCCAGCGCAGGATACCGCCGACGCTTGCTGCCAGACCGGCCGCTGAGGATGCTGGACACGGCGCCCGCAACCAGCGCGCCAATCGCGAGGTTTGTGCCGCAGTACGGCGAGACGGCCAGGTCCTGGGCTCCACGGACCATCGCGTCCAACGCGCTCTCGACCGCGCATCGCAACTGATCAGTGGTTACCCGGCCGTAGACGTAGAAACCGTTTGCCGTCGAGTAGCCGCCGAGCGGGGTAGGGCACCCCTGGCCTAATAAAACGGCGATAGTCGCGTGCTCCAGTCCGTGGTTAACCCTCACTCTGCGGACCACTCCGGTAATGGACTTCATCCGAGACTCCCGTGGCTTTTGTACTTGAAGCGGCACAGGAGGCGCCTAAAGCGCCTTATTCATACACAGATTCCTATTCAAAGTATATGAGGCCCTCTCCGCAGTCCCATTATGTTAACAACGGCGGCACGTTCGCAATGGAGAGTGTCGAGAGGTTCCGGCGAAGTCTGAACCTTAGTCCAGACAGGGCAGGGCAAATCTCCGGAAAACCAACAGAGCGCTCTGTACAGCCCTAGTCGGGCCTCCCGGAAGACGCCAGACACGCCTCCAGCTTCGAAACATGCTCAACGCAAAGCTAACGTAGAGTTCCTTACACGGCAATTACACGTGTGCAAAACCTTTTCAAGCGCCAATATACCGTCGTGAGAAGCCGTCCAACACAACTTACGCCTGCTGAAAAAGATGGAAACGTCTTAGAAAAGGGTTGAAAAGGGATTGACCGAATAAAGTCAGTGCGGGTAGGATTCGCTCCAAGATACTTTGTTAGTAGGAGGCAAAGTGAGCATGATGAACCGGAAGACCAAGAAGATGGCGGCCGTTGAGGACAAGTTCGGGCAGGCGCTGGAGAGCATGCTGCCTGAGATGGTCACAGAGCGCGGGCTAACAGCCACCGCAGATTATCTCGGTGTATCCAAGGCCACTCTTGGGTACTGGCTACTGAAGCTGGGGATCAACGTGCGTCGAGTCGCGCTTGCCCCCGGTGAGGTCCTGGAAATCCACAGGGTGAGCAGCTGAACCCAGCCGGCGTACCTGCCGGCATATCAGCGTAATCAAAGACCACGGTGCTGGTCCTTGAGAGGACACGCACCGTGGTCTTTCTGCTTCCAGGAAGTGAGCGTTTGCGAGGGCTGCGCCGGACAGTAGGGCGTCAGCCCTCGCGCTGCCTCCTGCCCAACGCGGCGCGGGCCTCGCGCTCACGCTCACGCTCAATGATAACGCGACGCTTGTCGTACCTCTTGAGGCCCCTGGCAAGGCCCAGTTCCACCTTGGCCCAGCCTGCCTTGAAGTAGAGCCGCAACGGGACGATGGTCAGCCCCTTGTGGGACACGCTTCTGGCGAGATATTCGATCTCGCGCTTGTGCAGCAGCAGCTTCCGCGGTCGTTTCGGTTCGTGGCTTTCCCTGGAGGCCGACGATGAATAGCGGGCGATGTGTACATTCTCGAGCCACAGCTCGCCGTCCCGCGGCGCACCATAGCCGTCAGACAGGTTGGCGCGGCCCTCGCGAATAGCCTTGATTTCGCTGCCTTCCAGCGCCAGTCCGGCCTCATAGGCCTCAAGGATCTCGTAGTCGCGCCTGGCCCTGCGGTTTACGGTTACGGTCTTCGTCTTGGCCACCGGCCTACTTGACGGATGCAGTCGGGGACCCTTCCGAGATCATCTCCGCCAGCACCTCAAACGCCTTCTCCAGTTGCTTGACGTCGGCGTCGCGCGGGTCCACAGCTAGGACCTCTATGTCCGGAGTTACCCCAACATCGTGCAGCGAGCGGCCCATGGGCGTAAACCACTTCCCGTAAGTGATGTACAGCCCGCCGCCGTTGTTGAGCGGCCGGAAGATGTTCACGGCCGCCTTGCCATAAGTGGTGGCGCCAATGATCGTGGCCCTCTCGTAGTCCTGAAGCGCTCCTGCGAGGACTTCGCTGGCGCTGGCGCTGAACTCGTTGACCAGCAAGACCATGGGAATGTTCACCAAAGGCACCTCGGTAGCCTTCCAGTCCTTCCTTCGGCCCTGTCCGTCCACTTCGTAGACCACAGTACCGTCTACGTCCAGGAACACGCTGGCCACGTTTACCGTTGAAGAAAGCAGTCCGCCCACGTTGTTTCGAACGTCCAGAATCAGCCCTTTCGCTCCCGCAGCCTCCTGTTTCTGGATCATCTCGAACAGCAGCTCGGCCGTGTCAGGGAAGAACGATACAAGCCTGATGTGGGCGATCTCAGCCCCGGGCTCGCTTCTGAGGATTACGCTCACCAGAGGGATCACGCCCCGGATTACCTCAATCTCCACCGGTTCCGTTTCCGTCAGGTGCTTGATGAGCAGCAGGACAGGGGAGTCCTTTGGGCCTCGAATCAGCGCTACAGCCTCCAGAAGACCGAGACCCTCGATGCTCACCCCGTCGACGGCAAGGACAATGTCTCCAGGCTTTAGGCCTGCCTTCTCGGCGGGGCTGCCCGGCATCGGAGCCCTGATCATCAGGAATCCGTCACGCCGCATCTCCACCTCTGCGCCGATGCCCTGAAACTCGCCGAGATAGTCCTCGTTCTCAATGCTGAACATTTCCGGGCTGATGTAGGACGTGTGCGGGTCGTCCAAGGCGGCCAACATGCCGCGAATGGCAGCTTCAGAAAGCTTCTCTGGGTCCAAAGACGAACGATCGACGTAGTCGCGGGTAAGGTGCGCCCAGACCTCCCAAATGATGCTCATTTCCGGAGGGACCTCTGAGGGAGCCTTGAGCGGCTGCTCAGGCTCGGTGATCTCAGGAAGCGCCATCGGGTCGTAGATGGAGACCGACCCGGTCTGAGGTGAGTCTTCGCTATCGGAACCGCATGCCGTGACGAGCAACACCGAAGCGGCAGCCACGACAGCCAAGAGGAACGCCAACCGAATTGGCGTTGAAACTACAGAAAGCTTGATGATCCGCATCCTTGTTTCCTCTGATTACTTGGCATTCATTCTATATTACGCTGAGGCAGCAAGACTGCCTTGCTCATTCAGTAGGGAATACGACCAGCCCCATACACGGAACCCCCTCCAACACAATTCACTGCCAGGACGCGCTAGTCACTGGTCATGCCAACTCTGGGACTGTGGCGGTCGAGGCCCCGCAAGGCCTCCTTCTAAGTATGACTACCTAAGTATGACTACGTTCGGACGTCCTGATCGGCTTTCGTAGAAAAAGGGATACGAAGACGCTCGCAAACCGCCTGAGGCGCCTTCTCATGCACGCGGGACGGTCCGTGGATTCTCGACTATCCGCAAGATGGGCCTTGAGGTGCCTTAGATCGGGAATTACTCGTGAAATGAGAGCCCAATGATTTCAGAATCACGGCCTCCAAACGTAAATGACCCTGAAAGAGCTGAAAAGGAGCATTGAAATGTCTCCTGAAAAGACGTAATGTTTCAGTGCCTTTACAGACACAGGCACTCGAATTGGAGAGGACGAAGCTTTGACCACCGGAAATGATGTCGTCGTACCCGCTGCCAGGTCCGGCAAGCGCACGCGCCTGGTGAGGCCATACCCGGTAAACACGCTTGAGGACGCCCTGGAAGTGGCGCGGGCCATCCGCAGGACCACTTCAGGATATCCGATAGACCGCGGCCAGCTAGCGAAGGCCCTGGGAACGACCGTGTCCAGCAGCGGCTTTACGACACGCCTGAACTCGGCTGCCAGGTACGGACTAACCGAGGGAGCCTACAACGATCCTGTGATAACCCTGACGCCCACCGGCGAGGCGATTACGGCTCCCCAGGCAGCCGATGAGAGGCACAATGCTCTTGTCGATGCGGCCATAAAGCCTGTGCCGTTCCGGCGGTTCTACGAGATGTTTCACGGACGGATAGTACCTGAGGTCGAGTACGCCAGGAACCTAATCCAGAGGGAACTGGAGATCCATCCGGACCTGGCCGGCGAATGCCTTGAGCTCATCACAAAGAATGGCATTTTCGTAGACATCCTCAAGGCGGACGCGGACGGGGCCGGAGTGGTCGACCTCGGAAGCCGAGCCGCGGCACATGCCGTGGGCGCCTCGACCGCACAGGCCGCCGGAATAGACGCAAGTCCAGGTAGGCTTCCGACTGGCGAATCTTTAGCCGGGAATCAGGCTCCGGTCCAAAGTAGGATTTTCGTCGGCCACGCAGGGCCCAGCCGCGCGCTGGACGCGGTCCGGGACACATTATCCGCTTTCAATATCCGTTTCGTGGAATCCGACGCTTCCGTTGGCGGAGGTCTGCCTGTACCCCCGGCAGTTGCCAGGGAGATGAGAAGTTGCACGGCGGGTGTCTTGATATTCGAAGCTGCGAATTTCAGCGGCAGCTCGCTGGGCTACCAGCTCGGCGGCGCGTCCGTGCTCTTCGGGGAAAAAGTGATAGTCCTGGAAGAAGCCGTCACTTCGGACTCCGACAGGGAAGACCTCGGGGGCCACAGGATGGCCTACGAACCGGACCGGCCCGGACGTCTTGGGCTGGATCTTCTCAAGGTTCTCGTTGCCGCGGGCGTAGTCTCGGTGACGGCGTGACCAAGAAGACCCAGGTGCTCGGATTGTGATATCCGTCCGATTTCCACCGGGAAAGACAAATACGTTGGGGCACAGGCCCTCCGGCTCGATATGCCGACATGTTATGTCAAGTGGCACTCCCGGCAGCTTCCAATAGGTACGGAACTTCACATAACATCTATAGTGCGAACCAATAGATTCGCGCCCTGCCGGCCCCGGAACCGAGCCGATCCGCCTAATGACCTCCTGCCCTATACCGTTTCCAATTGATCGTCGAAAACAGCTCCCTCACTGAACGCTCTGAGAGGCGCGTTTTGAGTATCACCCTACCCGAAGTGCCTCCAAGGCCAAAAGAAGGCCTCTGTGGGCCGCACCTCCGCGCACAACATAATCCGGGCCGCGGCCATGGGGATGCACCGGCGCGAACACGTCCAGGCCTCGGCCTGAACAGGATCGCCGGCCGTCTTATCAGGCTCGCTGTTTTTTGACGGCACACTCGAAGATTCTTCCGACCTGCCTGCTGGGTCTCCCCGTGCATGGACTTGACAGCCGGCGCGACCTCAGTGGATCAGTGGACAACCATTTGATTTACCGCACAGCGCCTGATGGCAAGACCGTCCCACCAGAGACAAATCTGACCCTCCACGTCACCGGGTCCGCCGCAGTAACGCGTCGGCGCATGGCCGGTACACAGGCGCATGCGATTTCGGCGTGCGGCACAAGCGGGACGACGCTCGCGTGATGCTGGAGTGCGCCCGCTGACTCCTGACGGACGACCGAAAGCTGCTTCATAGCTGAGAAGGCCCTGAGAGACACGTTTCGTGCACCCTACTGAGGGGATTACCTCTTCGGTCAAGAGCAGGCCTATGCGGGCGGCTGCGTCGCCCAGGGCGCTACCGGGGCCGCCCTGATGGGCCGCTAACGAGTCTCCGCTGTGGCTGGAACAGGCTCGTTCACGACGGTATCGAGAACGCTGTCGATAACATCCCTAAGCTTATCGACTCCGGCCCCCGTGACCGCCGAAGTGTAAACGGTACGATCCGCGCCCACCGGAAGTACGACTTCCCTGCCTGGGACGTCGTAGTTTCGCTTGGGTGTACTTATCGCCATGTCGGGTCCGGCCGGAAGGTACGGCTCGCCCAACACAACGCCAGGCGCAGGCCCGTCCTCCAACATGTCCATCTTGTTGGCGATGAGTATCCTCGGCCGGTCCGCGACTCCAAGCTCCTCCAGCATCTTCGAGACCACCCGGGACTGGGCCTTGGCATTTGGATGTGTGGCGTCCAGCACGTGAAGGATCAATGCGGCCTCCTGGATCTCCTCCAAGGTTGCCCTGAATGCCGCCACGAGCGCCGTAGGCAGCTTCTGAATGAATCCCACGGTATCCGTAAGCAGTATCGCCCGTCCTGAGGCCAATCTTAGCCTCCTGGTTACGGGGTCCAGCGTGGAGAAGAGCCGGTTCTCGGCAAGTACCCCGGCGTTCGTCATGGTGTTCAAAAGCGTGCTCTTACCGGCGTTCGTGTACCCGACAAGCGAAACAACCGGGACGCCGCTATCGCGGCGCTGAGAACGGTACAACTCGCGATGGCGCCGCACGGACTCGAGGCTGCGCCGGAGCGTACTGATGCGGTTGCGAACGAGGCGCCGGTCGGTCTCGATCTGCGTCTCGCCGGGGCCCCTCGTGCCGATGCCCCCGCCCAGGCGCTCCAGGTGCGACCACTGGCCGGCCAGTCGCGGCAGCAGGTACTCGTGCTGCGCCAGCTCCACCTGCAGGCGTCCCTCCCGGGTCTGTGCGCGGTTGGCGAACACGTCCAGGATCAGGGCCGTTCTGTCTATGACCTTGGCGCCCTTCAGGGCGTTTTCCAGGTTGCGCTGCTGCGTGGGAGTGAGTTCCTCGTCGCAGATCACGGTGTCGAATACGTCCGCTCTGCGAAGGGAAGCAAGCTCTTCCAGTTTGCCCTTGCCAACGTAGTAAGGCGTTTGCTTTGGGATGCGCTGCGGCATCGTATCCACGACCTCAGCGCCGGCGCCGGTCGCAAGGTCAGCTAGCTCGGCTAGCGAGTCGTCAAGCCGCCATGAACCGCCGCGGCCCTTGACCTGTACGCCCACGAGAAGCGCTCGCTCCGCGGGCCGTGCTGTTGTGTGATGCTTCTTCGAAATCGGGGGCCTCAGTCCGAGCCTTCGCCGGACGGAGAAGGAATCTCCCAGTCTGCGATGCGGTCAAGGCCCTCTTCCAGCGAAGCGTCGTCAATGGTCAGCGACAGCCTGACAAATCCCTCGCCGCTTGGGCCGAAACCGTTGCCGGGAGTAACAACTACGTTCCTCTCCTCCAGCAACAGCTCGGCAAATCCGGCGGAAGTATAGCCTTCCGGCACTCTCGCCCAGATGTACAGTCCCGCCCTCGGAGGGTCTAGGCTCAGTCCTACGCCTTCCAGGACCTCCACCGCGCGGTCACGGCGTCTCTGGTACACCAGATTCCTCTCGTCAATCCAGCTCTCCGGGCCTTCCAGCGCGGCTATGCCCATCTCCTGGATCGCGCCCGGCACCCCGGAATCGAGATTCGACTTGATCACGAGCAGCGCGGAGACCAGATCGGAGTTTCCCACGGCCATGCCAAGACGCCAGCCTGTCATGTTGTATGTCTTGGACAGCGAGTGGAATTCCATGCCAACGTCCATTGCGCCCGGCGTTTCCAGGAAGCTGGCCGGCCGATAGCCATCGAATGTCACGTCCGAGTAGCACGCGTCGTGTAGCACTATCAGGTCGTGGGACTTGGCGAACTCGACCACACTCTCGAAGTAAGCCGCGTCTGCGACCGCGCCCGTTGGGTTGTTTGGATAACACAACCACATCGCCTTGGCGGCATTCGCGGTCTCCGCGGGTATGTCGCCGAGGTTGGGCAACCAGCCGTGCTCCTCTCGAAGCGGCATCCAGTGGCACTCGCCGCCGGAGAACCACGTACCCACGGAGTACACCGGGTAGCCTGGGTCCGGCACGAGTACCACGTCTCCTGGATCGATGTATGCAAGAGCCGCGTGACCGATGCCCTCCTTGGCCCCAATGAGGGAGATCACTTCCGAGTCCGGATCAAGCGCGATCCCGAACCGGCGGTGGTACCAGCGCGCTACGGCCTGACGAAACGCTGGAAGGCCGTCCGACTCCGGGTACCTGTGGTAGCCGGGGACCGACGCGTTCTCGCACAAGGCCGCTATAGAGTCCGCCGGTGTTGGAAGGTCAGGGTCGCCAATGCCGAAGCTGATGACCTCGATCCCTTGCTGTTTCTTCGCCGCTATCTTGCGGCTTATTTCAAAGAACAGGTACGGCGGCACCTTCTCAAGGCGCTTCGATAGATTCATTCTTGGGACCCCTTCATCGGAAGGACCACTCGCCGTCGAACACTCTGGAGACGGGACCTTCCATCACAACCGGACCTTCACCCGGCCACTCGATCGTAAGGTCCCCTCCCGGCAGCTCGACGATCGACTTGTCTACCGTGTATCCGTGTAACCGAGCGGCAACCGCCACGGCGCACGCTCCAGTCCCGCAGGCCATTGTGAGACCGGAGCCACGCTCCCAGACCCGAGTCCGAAGTTGGCCTCCACCCAGGTTGTTGACGATCTCGAAATTCACCCGCTGCGGAAACATCGGGTGATGCTCAACCAGCGGCCCAATTTCGTCCAGCCGCACAGAATCGACAGGTTCGTCCAAGAAGGCAACAGCGTGAGGGTTGCCCATGCTGACGCAAGTTATCGCGAACTCATGATCGGCGACCGTGATCGGAAAGTCGACTACGGCGCCATTTTTCTCAGCCTTCACCGGAATATCGTCGGGATCAAGCCTCGGAAGTCCCATGGATACCCTGGCGTGCGCGAACTCTCCGCTCTGCCAGATAGGCGTTACTTCCAGGTTTCCCGCGCCGGTCTCAACAACCATAGGTGTCTTATCAGGAGCCACGGCGCCGCACTCTACGGCGAACCTGGCGAGGCAGCGAATGCCGTTGCCGCACATCTCGCCCTCAGAGCCGTCCGCATTGAACATCCGCATGCGAAAGTCGGCGGAGTCGGACTGCAGCAGAAGGATCAGGCCATCGGACCCAACTCCCGTATGCCTGTCGCTGATTGCGACTGACACCGCCGGCCAATCCGCATCCATGGCTCGGGCGTCCACATACACATAATCGTTGCCGGCGCCGTGCATCTTTGTGAATTTCAACCCTGGGTTCGCGCTCCGCTCAGATGCTTGTTTCGTACTTGGAGAGTTTATCACAATGCCCCTTCCAGCCATGCCCGCGCTTCCTGTTCCGCTGCTTCGAGTCCACCCGGTTCGGATCGAAACCACGCAACCCGGGCGTCGTCCCTCCGGAACCACGCGTGCTGGCTTCTTGCGAACCTGTGTGTGCGGAACTTTGTCCGCGTCACCGCCTCCTGGAGGGTGAGCCTCCCCTTCAGGCACAGTCCGAGTTCCCGGTAACCAACGCCGGACATGGAAGAGAGTTCAACGCCATAGCCTCGCCGCATCAGAAGACTGACTTCGTCCAGCCAGCCGTTCACAATCATCCTGTCGACCCTTGCGTCGATTCGCCTGTAAAGTTCCGCCCTTTGGGTGGCAAGGCCAATGATCATCTTTCGGTATGGGGGTTCTACCTTGCGGGGCATGTGTTGGGAGCCAAGCGCATGGTGCACTTCGAGTGCTCTAACCACACGGCGAACATTGCCCGGCTGAATCTCCGACGCTCTCAGGGGGTCCAGCGCCGTTAGCTCGTCGTACAAAACCTGGGCGCCCTCGATCCTGGCTCTCCGCTCCAATTCGCCCCTGAACTCTGGGTCCGGCTTCGCTTCCGGGACCTGCCAGCCTTCTAGTAGCGCCCAAACATACTGAGCGGTACCGCCGGCAAGAATCGCCACCTTGCCGCGGTCCTGTATCTGCCGGATCGCGAGCCGGGCCTCGCGAAGGAACCGCACGAGGCTGTACGTAACATCCGGCGTAACGACGTCTATCAGGTGGTGACACATCTGTAGTCGGTCTGCTGCGGCAGGCTTTGCCGTGCCGATATCCATGTACAGGTACACCTGCCGGCTGTCGGCACTTACGATCTCGCCATCGAACCGGCTCGCAAGCCGCAGCGCCAGTTCGCTCTTTCCGGACGCGGTCGGACCCACGACCGCAAGCAAAGTTGGCTTCATCGAACGGGTGTGGCTGGGGTGAGATCTCTTAGGCTTCGGATGCCATGCGAGAGATTGCCCCGAAGGAGTCGGCCTGGAGACTGGCTCCTCCGACGAGCGCTCCGTTGATATCGCTTTCTTCGAAGAAGCCGGCAGCGTTGTCCGGAGTCGCGCTGCCGCCGTACAACAGAGGCACCCTGCCAGCCGATGTCGCATCGAAGACCTCAGAAAGCGCGGCGCGTATGTTAGCCATCACCTGCTGAGCGTCAGCAGGGGTCGCGGCCACACCGGTCCCGATAGCCCAAATCGGCTCGTATGCGACCAGCAGTCCCTCGCTGGAGGTGACCGACGCTAGGCCTTCACGCACCTGGCCAGCCACCACAGAAGCCGCCCTACCCTGTTCGCGTTCTTCCAGGCTCTCGCCAACACAGACTATCGGCTTCAGTCCGGCCGCCAAGGCGGCCTTAACCTTGCGGTTGACGGTCACGTCGGTCTCGCCGAACAGCTGACGCCGCTCAGAATGGCCTAAGATCACATACTCGCAGATACCCTCCAGCATCGAGGGCGAGACCTCGCCCGTGAAGGCTCCGCTGTCTTCGTAGTGCATGTTCTGGGCACCCAAGGCAATCGGAGAGCTTTCCAGTTCTTCGGCCACAGCCGCCAGTGACACGAACGGTGGGCAGACCACGTGCGTCACATGCTCGATACCGTCCAACTCACTTTTCAGCGAGGCTGCCAAAGCGCGCGCTTCCGGCTCGGTCTTGTTCATCTTCCAGTTTCCGGCAACTACGTACCCGGGCATTGGCGGTCTCCTGGTTATCGTGAATTTACGGCCCGAACTTGGCCAGCTTCCCTGCGTGGGCCAGGACCAGGAACATCAGGCTAACAGCACCGAAACGTCCCAGCGCGCCCCCGTCGCATGCGGCCTCATTGAAGACGTCGACGCGGCGCTCCGGTGTGTGCTGCGACCGGATCATTACGGGCACCGGATGCCAACTGTGCCCGCCCAGTACGGCCGGAGTCGAGTGGTCGCCGCAGACCACGAGGACGTCGGGATCCAGCGCGAGTATGCGCGGAATCCAACCATCCAACGCCTCGAGTGCGGCTGCCTTGCCTGCGAAGTCTCCGTCCTCACCCGCGGCGTCAGCAGGCTTGTAGTGGAGAAAGAAGAAGTCAAACGCGTCGTGGTGGGCGTCCAGGACGTCCAACTGCTCTCCGAAGTTGCTCCCGGAAGGGATCACCGTCATGCCGATCAGTTCCGCAAGACCACGGTACATGGGATACGCCGCGATCACCGCCGGACGCAGGGCGTAAGCGTCGGCCATGTTCGGCAGGCTGGGCAGTCCGGAGAAACCTCGCAGGACGACCATGTTGGCGCTGCTTCGCCCGGCAAGCTCATCCCGTGCCCGGTTAACGAACTGGTTGACCAACTCGGCGGTCCTTGCGGCGTTCTCACCCAACGGGCGCGCCTCCAGCGGCGCGGCTCCCTCCACCAGCGGATCGGTGTCCGTTACCCGCTCGTCCAGGCCGGGGCCCCGCAGTGCCAGGACGAATCTATGGTCGCGCACCGGGTACGCCGCGACCTCAACACCCGGTATGTCGATTGCGTTCAACGTCGCGATGAGCGGGGCGCTCTCGGACGTCGGCAGCCGCCCGGCGCGGCGGTCCGTGACAACGCCTTCCGCCGAGACAGTGCACAGGTTGCCCCGCGCGGCCACGTCACCCTCGCCGAGGGGCACTCCGCTGCCTAGCGCCTCGAGGACTCCCCTTCCCATGAGATACTTCACCGGATCGTAGCCGAACAGCGACATGTGTCCCGGGCCGCTTCCCGGCGTGATTCCGGGCAGCACAGGCGTGGTCAGGCCGCAGCTACTCTGCCGCGCCAGGGCGTCCAGGTTCGGGAGGTCGGCGGTCTCAAGTTCCGTCTTGCCTGTTGCGGGGTCTGCGAGGCCGCCCAACCCGTCGACGACCAGCATTACGATTCTGGACTCGGTGCTTCGGCAGACGTCTGCGAGGTACGGAAAGTCGATCATCTCACCTGGGTCCGTTCTTCCCTGAACGCATCACACTCAGGGGTGGAGAGCGCCACCGCACTGGCAGGCCGCAGGATCACTTCGCGTCCAACAACGCCGCCACGCCCGGCAGGCGCTTGCCTTCGAGGAACTCGAGACAGGCGCCGCCTCCCGTAGACACGTGCGTCATGCGGTCTGACAAGCCAAGCTCCTCCACGGCCTGCGCGGTAGAACCGCCGCCTACGATCGTGTCGGCGTCCTCCAGCGACGCTACAGCCTCGCCTACAACCGCCGTGCCCGACGCGAAGGCCGGAAACTCGAACACACCCATCGGTCCGTTCCACAGCACCGATCCAGCACCGCTGAGCGCCTCCGCGAAATCCGACGCGCTGTCTGGGCCGATGTCCATGATTCTCCAGCCTTCTGGAACTCCGCGCGCCCCCGACGTCTCGCTGACCGCGTCCTCGGAAAACCGGTCGCCCAGTACGAAGTCTGTCGGCAGCCGGCATTCCACGCCGAGTGACTTCGCGCGGTCCAGCACGGCTCCGGCGGCCTCTATCATCGCTTCTTCCACGAGCGACTCCCCCACGGTCTGGCCCAGCGCTTTCAGGAACGTGGCAGCCATGCCGCCTCCGATGAGCAGCCTGTCGGCCTGGGGCAGCAGGCGCTGAAGAAGGCCGATCTTGTCCGAAACTTTCGCGCCGCCAAGGATGATCGTGAAAGGTCGCCTTGGCGATTCCATCAGCCGGCCCAGAGTGTTGATCTCCGCCTCCATCAGGAAGCCTGCAACTGCCGGAAGATACGCCGTTACGCCCACCGTGGAGGCGTGTGCACGGTGCGCGGCTCCGAACGCGTCGTTGACGAAAACGTCCCCGGATTGGGCTAAATTAAACGCAAAGTCTGGGTCGTTCTCTTCCTCGCCAGGATGGAACCGCAGGTTCTGGAGCATCACGATCTCCCCCCTGCCCGCCGAGGCCACCACATCGCGCGCGCCGCCGTTCACACAGCCGTCCGCCTGCCGGACCGGCCTCGCCATCAGTTCGCTTAAGCGCCTCGCTATCGGATCGAGCCTCGCCTCTTGGACGACGCGCCCCTTGGGCCTCCCGAGATGCGAGCACAGTACTAGCCTGCAGTCATGCTCGAGCAGGTGCTCCAGTGTAGGCATCGTCGCCCGTATTCGGCGGTCGTCCGATACCTCCGTCGTGCCGGGGTTGTACGGTAGGTTGAAGTCCACGCGCACCAGCGCCGTCCGGCCCGTCAGCTCGATGTCGCGCACAGTTCGCTTGCGGAGGCTCATCCTCGGACCAACTCTGTCACGAACGCGTGGACCGCGGCGTATCCTGGAACTGGACCGCCTAAGCCCTCAGCCGCACGCGAGAGCTCGTCGAGTTCGCTGTCGATGTACGACTCACAGTACTCGAACGCGCCAAGCTCCTCCAGGATGTCCCTCAACGCGGCCACGTCCTGCGGCTCCAGCACCCGCTTGAAGTAGATGTCGCCGATACGCCGCTTGTCGCGGACGGCCGCGCGCTCCATGGCGTATGACACCGGTAGCAGCTTCTTCTTGTTCATCACCTCATGACCGGGACCCTCTGCGCCGGCCGCGAGCTCGCTCAGGTCGATGCTCACCTGTATCAACGCTCCGGCTCTGCGGCCGTAGTCGCCCAGCAGTTCGATGGTCCCTGGCTCTGCCTCCGCGAGTAGGCCGCCGAGCTTCAGCGCGCCTGCGTAGAGCGCGCCGGTCTTGTCTGCGACCATAGCGAGGTAGTTTTCCACGCTGAAGTTGATCCGTTCCTGCGCCTCCAGGTCTGCGTACCGGCCTTCGCATAATGACAACGCGGCCTGGTCGAGTATTCTGAGCCCCTCGAACGTCGTCACTGCGTCGACTCCAAGTTCGATCAACCGGAACATCGCCAGCCTGCCCAGGCCGTGCATGCCGTCTCCGGCGTTGATCGCCTGCGCCGGTCCCCAGACCCACCACACCGCGTCGCGGCCGTCTCTTGTTGGGATGCCGCCCTGAACGTCGTCGTGGATTTCGGTGAACCCCTGCACTAGCTCGACCGCCGCCGCGGCCGGCATGGCCACGTCGGACTCACCGCAGGCCAGTAGGCACAGCACGCCCCTGCTTCGGTGGGCTGGCGCTGTCGGCGGCCCGTCACCCAGCGCGAGGTGGTGCTGCATCATGTCGTAGAGCGGCATCTGGCGGGCCGACAGGATGCCCCTCAGCTCGTCGTCGATCTTGGAAACTAGCTCGGTAACGGAGTTACTGTTCATTTGCTGCCAGAGGGCCGGAGGGACGGACCAGCGACTGGACCGCCGCTCCCATGTAGTCGGCAAGCTCGTCGGCCGTAATGGCTCCTTCGCGGATGATCACAGGCGCGTCGCCGGTAACGTCCAGAATCGTGGAGGGCTGGCCACCCGGGGCCGTGCCTTCCACCACGTAGTCGAGCGAATCTCCGAACTCGCGTCGAAGGTCGGCGGCGCTGTTTAGTGGCGGGCTGCCTGTTGCGTTCGCGCTGGTCCCGGTTATCGGGCATCCGAGCCTGCTTGAGATCGACCGCGGGATCGGATGGTCCGGCACACGCACGGCCACAGTATCCAGTCCCGCCGCGACGGCGCTTGGAACGGAGGCGGACCTGCGCACCACGAGCGTCAGCGCGCCCGGCCAGTACCTGCGCGCAAGCCTCGAAGCCACCTCGGGCACCTCGTCGGCCACATCGTCGAGAGCCTCTGCGCAGGAAATCAGGATGGGTAGTGCCATCCCTTGTAGCCGACCCTTGATGTGGAACACTCGGCCAACGGCAGTCTCGTTGAGTGCGTCCACAGCGAGGGCGTACTGCGTATCTGTCGGCACCGCTACGACGCCGCCGTCTCGCAGGCAGGCTACGGCACGTTCGATCTGGTCGCTCAAAGTTCCCCACGCGGTGCGCGAATGGCTGGATGCCTCGTCAGCTAGACAGACCCTGAGACCACGCCGATGCGCCTGCAGATGACCCGCCGCTCCCTAGCCTGACGACGCCGATCTTGGTCCGGATTTGCGTGTGTGTCGCCACTTCCAGCCTTCCTTGCCCGGAGTGTAACACAGGTGCTAATCTTGCCCTTCCCTTGCAGATCTCAGAAGCATCCGAACAGCCCTCTGCCCACCGCGCCGGCTCTGCCGAGCCAATCGTGCATCCGAAGAGCGAACTAGACTGTCCGTCGCCCTCACCGGAGTGGTCTGCCCAGGAAGCTGTGCTCGTCATCGACTTCGGTTCCCAGTACAGCAGGCTCATTGTCCGCCGCATCAGGGAATGCAAAGTTTACTGCGAAATTTTGCGGCACGACACACCCTGGGAGGACGTCAGCCACCTGAACGTCAAAGGCGTCATACTCTCCGGAGGGCCCGCGAGCGTGTACGATCCCGGGGCTCCAATGGCGCCGGACTGGGTCTTTCAGAGGGGGCTTCCGGTCCTGGGGATCTGCTACGGTCTGCAGCTTATCGCCCACCAGCTTGGTGGCCGTGTAGCGCCGGGCGGCAAGCGGGAGTACGGTCGCGCAGACCTCCACAGCGCTTCGGATAACTCACCGCTATTCCACGGCATGCCATCTTCGATTCCTGTCTGGATGAGTCACGGCGACAGAATCACCGAGGCTCCCCCTGGATTTGAAACTCTCGCTGTCACCGATAACTCCCCTATCGCCGCCATTGGGAACGGAAAGGGCACGTTCGGTATCCAGTTCCATCCGGAGGTGGCGCATACCCCGGCCGGGAAGGACATCCTGCGGAACTTCCTCTACGAAGTCTGCGGCTGCGAAGGTGACTGGACGCCTGAACACTTCATATCGCAGGCGGTGGCCTTGATCCGTGAGCAGGTAGGCGATGGCAAGGTGATCTGTGCGCTGTCCGGCGGCGTGGACTCGGCAGTGGCAGCCACCCTCATCCACAGGGCAGTGGGCGACCAGCTCACCTGCATATTCGTCGACAACGGCCTCATGCGCCACGAGGAGCCTGAACGCGTGGTTGCTATGTGCGGCAAACACATCAAGGCAAACATCGAGTACGTCAGTGCGGCCGAAGACTTCCTCGGCGCCTTGCGCGGGATCACTGACCCTGAGCGGAAGCGAGTGACCATAGGCGAAACGTTCATCGAGCTGTTCGAGCGGCGGGCCGCGAACCTGGGCAAAGTGGACTTTCTTGCCCAGGGCACGCTCTACCCGGACGTTATCGAGAGCAAGACGTCCGGGGACGACGTATCGGCGAAGATCAAGACCCATCACAACGTGGGCGGTCTGCCGGAGACCATGAGACTGGTGCTCGTAGAACCCCTGCGGTTCCTGTTCAAGGACGAGGTGCGTGAGGTCGGCCTCGAACTGGGCCTGCCTGAGGAGGTCGTGCACCGCCAACCGTTCCCCGGCCCCGGGCTTGCGATTCGCATGATCGGAGAAGTCACTGCGGAGAAGCTGGACGTGCTTCGCGCGGCCGACTGGGTGGTCATGGACGAGGTGAAGCGAAACAACCTCTACAGGGACCTCTGGCAGAGCTTCGCGGTCCTGACGGACACTCAGTCCGTGGGCGTTGCCGGGGACAAGCGCACTTACGGTTACGTAATCGCCGTGAGGGCCGTGACCAGCGACGATGCCATGACGGCCGACTGGGCCCGGCTTCCCTACGATGTGCTCGCCCACATCTCCAACAGGATCGCGAACGAGGTCCCCCAAGTGAATCGCGTTGTGTACGACATCACCGGCAAACCGCCAGGGACCATAGAGTGGGAGTGACCAGCCCACCTATGGAGGCGGCCCGTTGAAGGTGCTCCTCGTCGGAAACGGCGCTCGTGAGCACGCGCTGGCATGGAAACTGAGTGCTAGCAAAATGCTTGCAGAGCTTATCGTCGCCCCAGGCAACGAGGGCACCGCCCGAATCGGAAGAAACGTACCGATTCCCGCGTCGGACGTTGAAGGCCTGCTTGATTTCGCCGTGCGGCACGGCGTCGACTTCACCGTCGTCGGCCCCGAAGCGCCGCTTGCGGCAGGCATTGTGGACAGATTCCAACAGTGCGGCCTGCCGATCTTCGGACCGACGCGGGCCGCCGCCCGAATAGAGAGCAGCAAGGCCTTCGCGAAGGAGCTCATGCTCGCCCACGGTGTGCCCACCGGCTCGGCTCTGGTTTTCGACGATTATGAGGATGCTGCGCGCTACGTGGACGACCTCTCCCCGCCTGTCGTGATCAAGGCAGACGGGCTTGCCGCCGGCAAGGGAGTCGTTGTCGCGGATACGCACGAAAGCGCGGTCTCGGCGCTGCATTCCATGATGGTAAAGGGCGAGTTCGGCGCAGCCGGCGAGACCGTGCTCGTCGAGCAGTTCCTGGAGGGGCCTGAGTTCAGCGTCTTCACATTCACAGACGGACGGACCATTTCCCCTCTCGTTGCCGCTGTGGACTACAAGCGCGTTGGAGACGGCGATACAGGCCCAAACACCGGCGGTATGGGCGCATACAGTCCACCCGCCCGCGATATTTGGAACGATGAGATCGAGAGCGTCGTCCGCGACGACATTATCGAGCCCGTGCTGTCTGCACTGGCAGCCCAGGGAACCCCGTACACGGGAGCGCTGTATGCCGGGCTGATACACACCGCGGACGGGGTGAAAGTGATCGAGTTCAACTGCCGTCTCGGGGACCCTGAGACGCAGGTTATTCTGCCCAGAATCGAATCGGACCTGCTCGAACTTATGCTGGCTGCATCCGAAGGTCGCTTGCACGACGCTCCCCTCGTCGTCAGCGACCGTTCATGCGTTGGTGTCGTAATGGCGTCCGGCGGCTATCCGGGTGACTACCGCACCGGAATCCCCATCGCGGGGCTGTACGGCGTCCAAGACGACTCCCTTATCTTCCACGCCGGCACCAGACTTGATGCGAACGGTGAGACCGTAACGGACGGCGGACGCGTGCTGACGGTGTGCGGGACCGGCGAGTTTCGCGATGAGGCCCGCCAACGCGCCTACTCGCGCGTTAGCGGAACCTCCTTCGAAGGTTCCATACATCGCACAGACATCGCGCAGGTTGCCCAAACTTGATCTGGACTAACGTTTTTTCGTTTAACTTAACTAAATCTTGGTTGCTCTGTGAGCGTCGCCGCACACTGCGGTTACACACATCTGCCGAACGAATCTACTCCTTTTGCGTTTAAGTTAATTCAACACAGGCATGTCAGCGACCCCCATCAACCCGTTCATTGCTTGAGACCGCATTGAAGAACACCAGCGACCTGGCAGAGTTGACCGCCGCGTTCGAGGCAAAGTCCTTGATTCGGCCTGACGCTGGTTCTCCCAATGTCGTCGATCTCGCGGCGGCAATATTCGACTGGGCAGGAGTGCTCGCACCTTCTTCAAACGAGAACTCCAAGGAAATTGGGGCTCACATCGCCGATGCTACCAATCTTGTATTTGTAATAGCTGACGGCCTCGGAATGTGCTTCATCAATAAGACGAGGCCGGCATCCATCCTCAGAAGGCATCTGGTGACGCAACTGGCAACGGTCTTCCCTTCCACCACGCCAGCCGTTCTGACGACGCTCGCGACTGCCGCTTGGCCCAACACGCACGGGATCGTTGGCTGGGACATGTATCTTGAGGAGATTGATGACGTAGCAGCGATCATCACGTTCGCGACGCGCCTGGATGGGGAACCCTTGGACCGGCTCGGTCTCCGTGAACGCCAAGCATATCCCCTACCCTCCCTCTGCGGTGCGCTCGAAGGTCAGCTGGTTTCCATTACGCCGAGGCGTCTTGCCGGCTCTGCGTTCTCAGACTACTGGACCGGCCGCAACGCAGAGTACGTTGCTTACGATGGCCTTGATGGCGGCGTCGACGAGGCGCTGTCCATCATCCGCTCTGCCGGGTCGCGCAGCGTCACATGCCTTTACACGGACATCGTTGACGCCGCGGCTCACCGGTTCGGCGTGCACGCGCCCCAGACGCTCGAGGCCCTGCGAAGTGTCGAGCAAGCCGTCGAGCGCCTGGCGGCCGGACTGCCGTCGAGCGCGCGCGTCGTTCTTACCGCAGATCACGGGCTGCTCGACGGACCCACCCACGAGATACTGCCGACCGACCACGTCGTCCGGCACCTGCGGCACGAGCCATGGGGAGACGACCGCCAGATGCACTTCGCGGTCTATCCGGAAAATACCAGCGTGTTTGAGGAGGAGTTCCGGCGGCGTTACGGCCACATCGCATTCCTTCTCTCGATCAATGAAGTTGAAGCGCTGCGGCTGCTGGGCCCCGGCCGCATCGGTCCAGCCACTAGGAAACGGCTTGGAACACACCTGGCTGTTTCGCGAGGAGCAGACGCCCTCTCTTACAGGATCGGGGACGATTCCAGGAACCCGATCGGCATCCACTCGGGCCTCACGCCGGACGAAATGCTAGTACCATTGATCATCATCTGAAACCGCAAAAGAACATCGCGAGGTATCGCCAATGCCACTAGTTGGAGTCATAGTTGGGAGCAAGTCCGATACGCCACTCATGGAAGCCACGTCCGAGGTCCTCGACCAGTACGGCATAGAGCACGAGGTCGTCGTCGCTTCGGCGCACAGAACGCCTGAGAAAGTAACCGAGTTCGCTCAGACCGCCCGTGATCGGGGCATCGAAGTGATAATCGCCGCCGCGGGGGGAGCCGCTGCCCTGCCCGGCGCGGTTGCAGCGTGGACCACCCTGCCGGTGATAGGCATCCCCCTGCCCTCCAGCGACCTCAATGGCATCGACTCTCTGTACTCCATAGCGCAGATGCCTCCGGGCATTCCCGTGGCATGCGTTGCCGTTGGCTCGTGGGGGGCGCGAAACGCGGCTCACCTCGCTGCGCAGATTCTGGCGATAAAGCACGATTCCATCCGCGAAGCATGCGAAGCCTATCGCGAAAGCCTACGGAACTCCTGAAGACAAACGCACTTGGGTCTATGCTGCCTGCCGTCCTCCGGAGTTATCTAACGTGATCGAACGCTACTCCCGTCCCCGCATGAAGGCCGTATGGTCTGAAGAGAACAAGTACGACAAGTGGCTGCAGGTTGAGTTCGCCGTCTGTGAGGCTTGGGCGGACAAGGGCGTCATACCCGCGGACGACATTCTTAAGCTGCGAAGCGTCTCGTACAATTACGAGAGGCTTACGCAGATTCTGGAAGTCCACAGGCACGAGATGACCGCGTTTCTCCAGTCGATCACGGAGTTCGCGGGCCCTGAAGGACGTTGGCTGCATCTGGGCCTCACCACCAGCGACGTCTGGGATACTGCCACAAGCCTCCAGGTGCTCGACGCCATCGCCCTTCTGGACGACGAAATTGACGCTCTCATGATGGCGATCGGCGAGAAAGCGCAGGAGCACAAGCACACTTTGATGGTGGGCAGGACGCACGGCGTCCACGCCGAGCCCGTCACGTTCGGCCTGAAGCTGGCCGTCTGGTACGACGAAATGCGCCGGAACAAGACACGTCTGCGCCAGGCCCGGGAGGTAATGGCGTTCGGCAAGATCTCTGGGCCTGTGGGCACGCATGCCACGGTTCCCCCTGAGATCGAGGCCCAAGTATGCCGGCGCCTCGGACTGAAGGCAGCGCCGGCTTCCAACCAGATTCTGCAGCGAGACCGCCACGCAGAGTACCTGACTACCCTCGCGCTGATCGCGGCCTCTCTCGAGAAATTCGCCACCGAGATTCGCGGACTTCAGAGGACCGAGGTCCGGGAGGTAGCCGAGAGTTTTCCGAAGGGCCAGCCCGGTTCGTCCTCTATGCCCCACAAGCGCAATCCTGAGCTCTCTGAGCGCGTGTGCGGCCTCGCGCGGCTCATCCGCGGTTACGCCCTCACGGCGCTGGAAAACGTCGCGCTGTGGCACGAACGCGACATCAGCCACTCATCGGCCGAGCGGCTCATCCTGCCGGACGCTTCCCTTGCCCTCGACTACATCCTGGACCTGTTCGCCGGCGTAATGCGTAACCTGCGCGTCTATCCGGAACGAATGATGGCCAACCTCGAGTCTACTCGTGGCGTCGTGTTCTCTCAGAGGGTCCTGCTGGCCCTGATCGAAAAGGGCCTCGCTAGGGAAGACGCTTACCAGGCGGTTCACAACCGGGCAATCGAAAGCTGGGAGGAAGATTCGGACTTCCGCGACCTTATGCGCGCGGACTCCCGGGTCACCTCCCTGCTGACAGTCCCTGAGCTTGACGAACTATTCGAGTATGACCACTTCGTTCGATACGTGGACGACACGTTCGAACGCGTCAACATTCAGGTAACTTAAACGCAAAGTCAGGGGAATCCGTAGCTAGGAGACCGTTCACAGTGCATTCTCGCAAATCTTGCCACGACCATTCAAAAGCAGGGATACGCACACGTACGGCCCGCTCAACGGCCATCAATCTGCGGTCGCCGCTGACAGCGTTTCGGCAACTATTGCAGTGCTAAATGAGGAGATGCTGATTCCGGCAGGTCCACTCCCCTCCGTCCGCGCCCCAGTTCGTCAGCCTTATCGAGTGCGGCCATGCCGCTCACAACGTGGACAAGACCCTACATCACTACGGATATAAGTTAACTTAAACGCAAAGTCAGGAGGGTCCATACTATGGAAGCCATTCACGACACGCATTTGCCAGGCCTGGAACGACTGTACACAGGTAAGGTCAGGGACACCTACGGCCTGCCCGACGGACAACTCCTCATGATTGCCACGGACCGCATTTCGGCCTTTGACGTTGTGCTCCCCACGGCAGTCCCGGACAAGGGCGCTGTGCTTTGCCAGATCTCGTCACACTGGTTTGAAGAGACGTCGCACATAGTGCCCAACCACATGGTCGCGCTCGCCGAGCCTGGAGGACCGTCCGACCTGTCGGCGGAGATAGCGCGACGGGCAATGGTGGTCCGGCAGGCGGAGCGGATCGACGTGGAATGCATCGTCAGGGGCTACATCACCGGCTCTGCCTGGGCGGAGTACCGCCGGGAAGGCACGGTCAGCGGCATGGAAATGCCCACGGGGCTCAGAAATGGAGACCGGTTCCCTGAACCTTTATTCACCCCTACCACAAAGGCAGAGGTGGGCCACGACGAGAACATCTCCATGGAAGAAGTCAGGAACATGGTGGGTGATGACACCGCGCTCCGCCTCCAGGAGATATCCATCGCCGTTTACATGTTTGCCAGAGACCGTGCGCTGGAGTCCGGAATAGTGATCGCGGACACCAAGATGGAGTTCGGTTTCATAGACGGAGAGTTGAGTCTCATAGACGAGCTGCTGACGCCCGATTCGAGCCGGTTCTGGGACGCCGAAGGCTACGAACCGAGCCGGTCCCTACCCAATTTCGACAAGCAGTTCGTCAGGGACTGGCTGGATGAACAGGACTGGGACCATGAACCCCCGGCGCCTGAACTCCCGGATGACGTTGTCGCCAGGACCAGGGAACGATACCTTGAGGCATACGGTCGGCTTACCGGCGCCCAACTAGCCTGATTCAGGCCCTGATCGCCACCGGAGGACATCTTGCGAGGCCTTCTACCCTACCCCGCCTCTGGATGTAATCGGCTAAACTGAAGCGGCACGAATCGGGTCGCCGAAACTGCGAGAGAAGCACAAGACTGAATGACAACTAGAGAGAGACGCGGAGATGGAAAAAGAGAAGGCAGGGCTACACCCACGCAGGCCAGGGCTGCGAGGCGCGGGCGTAAAAATGCCAGGAGGCGAATGGTGAGGACTATTGCCTTCATCGCTGTGGCTCTCATAGCTTTCCTCTTTATCGTCAGCCTTATTGCTCCCAACGTGCTGTCCGTCATCCCCGCACGAGACATACCTCAAGACGGGTCCTGGCAAAGTGTGGATGACCAGGGCAGAACTCATATCCTTCCGGGCGAAGAGCACCCTGCCTACAACTCCGTTCCGGCCACCTCCGGCTGGCATTACGACTACCCAGACGCTCCAGTGGCCTGGCGTGCATACACCGAGCCCCTGCCCGACGAGAAACTGGTACACAACCTGGAGCACGGCGGGATAGGCATGCACTACAACTGCCCCGATGGTTGCTCAGAGCTTGTGGAGCTGCTTGGAGGGATCAGGGATGAGAAGCGCAGAGTCGTTCTGTCACCCTACCCGGACATGGACACTACGCTCGCTCTGACCGCTTGGGACTACATCGACAAGTTCGATGAGTTTGACGAAGAGAGGATCCGCCAGTTCATTAGCGCCCACCTGGATTCCGGGAACGCTCCTGAATCGGGCGCACGCTAGCATTCGTGTTTCTCGCCCGGGTGGTGGTAACTCTCAAGCCGATGGTCAACGATCCCCAGGGAGACACCATCGGAAACGGCCTGCGAGATCTTGGCTTCCAATCCTTGGAGTCGGTCAGGGCCGGCAAGTACTTCGAGCTCCGTGTGACCGAAACCGACGAACTCTCGGCCAACAGGAAAGTCGCCGAAATGTGCGACCAACTCCTCGCCAATCCGATCATCGAGGACTTCCGCTTCCAACTCGAGGCCGTCTAACCAAAAGGCGGCCCCTGCCCCACCCCATCCACATCCCGCCCTCACGCCGCGTAGTGGTATCCCTCCTGGATACCCAAGGAGGCCCACAATTGCCCGCGTGGGATCGCCTCAACCTCGGCCCCGGCCCGCCAACTCCGGCCACTTCCTCTTGGCGAACTGGTGTGCTATTATTGATGCGTGAACACTTTGCGGCAGTCCAACCACGCCTCGGAGGGCCGCGTCGAACACCCCACGCAGATCCCAATGGACGGCAGGACCCCTGTATCAAAACTGTCACACTTTTTATACTTTCCGGTTCAATTTGGTTGCTTTCAGCTATCAAAACATCCCATTGGGTGTCACACAGCCGGTCCTTCTCAGCTTTGGACGTTACAGAATGTTACGGAATGTGACAGATTTCTTGGAAAGTCAAATTGGCGGCCCGGATCATAGTGACCGCCTGGGACTTCGCGTACTGGCCATGGCCGCTCCCTGCCGACCTGGGCCGCTTGGAAATGAAGTCCATCTTGGACCCGGACCTCGCAGGCTGGAGAGCCTGCCACGAGTCCCCTATGGGTTCAGGCAGCGTCCGGAGCACATCCGAAGGAGCCTCGCCCTGCCTGTCTCATAAACGTCTCAATGTGTCTCGAAACTGCCTCAACTCCGTCTCACAAGTGCCTCAAAATTGTCTCAGGACTCAGCCTATCCAGCTACGAAATGAAACAAAGTGAGACACAATGAGACAGATTTTCTTGAAATGGATCTGTTTGAGCCCCGGCGATGCAGACCTTCTCGGTCGTGTAGGACTACCCGCTCACCGTGCCTTTGGTACTCGGAACTGCCCCGTCCAGCCGAGGGTCGATCGTAAGCGCCGCTCGAACTGCCCGCGCCAGCGCCTTGAAAATGCACTCAGCCTTGTGGTGGTTGTTAATACCCGCCAGGAGCCTCACGTGAAGGTTGAACCCGCCTTCCCTGGCGAGGCTCTCGAGGAAGTGCCTGACGAGATCGCCCGGCAGGTCTCCCATATCGGAGTCGCCGATCTCAGCGTCGATCACCGAGTAGCCCCTGCCGCTGAAGTCGACCGCCACAAGCGCCAACGCCTCGTCCAGCGGCACATAGGCGTGGGCCATTCGTGTGATGGCGTGCCCGTCTCCCACTGCCGTCCGAAACGCTCGGCCCAGCGCAATGCCGCAGTCCTCCACGAGGTGGTGCCACCCCACGTTGGTATCCCCTTTCGCCACGAGCTTTAGGTCGATCAGCCCGTGCCGTGACAGTTGGGCAAGCATGTGCTCCAACATGCCGTTTCCGGCATCGATGGAGTAACGGCCCTGCCCGTCCAGGTTCAACTCCACCTGGATCTGCGTTTCGCCGGTCTCGCGGCTGCATGTACCGATTCTGGGGTCCAATTAAGCCTTCCTTAGCGTCTAACTTAGCCTGCGGCAGGTACGAATGGGGCGCAATTGCAACGCGCGTCGGGCCGGCGCCAGGCTCCTCACAGCACGCTCCTGAGCGCGGATACGAAGGCATCCGTCTCCTGCGGCGTCCCTACTGCCACTCGGAAGTAGTCAGTCAGGCGTTCGGAGTCAAAGGCGCGCACGAAGACGCCCTTGCCGGCCAGTCCCTGGACCGTCCTCTCCTTGGTCCCTGGTTGAAGCTCGCACAGGATGAAGTTGCCCTCAGACGGCAGCGGCTTCACTTCGGGCGTCTCCTCAAGCAGGCGAAACATCCTGGTGCGTTCGGCCACGACCTTCTGCACGTTCTGGAGCAGCCACTCCTTGTCTTCCAACGAGGCCAGAAGCGCGGCCTCGGCCGCGGCGTTCACGTTATATGGAGGCTTGATGTCCATGATGTGCTGTACGAGTCCGGGACTCATAATGCCGTAGCCTATTCGCAGCCCCGCAAGTCCGGCCCACTTGCTCATCGTCCTGAGCACGACGAGATTGTCGTGCCCTTTCACGAGATCTGCTGCCGTCCTGCCGCAAAACTCGTAGTACGCCTCGTCCACAACGACGATGAGACCGGTCTCCAGGAGACGCAGCACCTGCTCTTCCGTCGCCAGGTTGCCCGTAGGGTTGTTTGGAGAGGTCACGAAGATGATCTTCGTGCGCTCGTCCAACGCTTCGCAGACGACGTTCTCGTCGATCTCGAACCGCTCGTCGCGAGGCGCCATCACGATCTCCGCACCCGCCACACGGGCGCAGAAGGCGTACATTGCAAACGTGGGGTCGCAGTCCAGTATCTTGTCCCCGGTCGAGATGAACAGCCGAAACAGCAAGTCGATCAGCTCGTCCGCCCCCGCCCCTGCAACAATGTATTCCGGCTCTATTCCGTCGTGCTCCGCGAGCGCGTTCCTGATTCTTCTCTGCTGGGGATCGGGATAAATGTGAAGTGGCAGGTCCGCAAGGGCTTTGGAGGCTCTTGGCGAGGCTCCGTACGGGTTTTCATTTCCGTTCAGCTTCACGATCTGGTCAACTGGGATGCCTGCCCGTTCTGCCAGAACTTCAGGGGGGTCGACCGCGCTGTATGTCCTGATGCTCGCGAGGTGCGGGCGGATCAGCTCGTCTACGGTTGGCTTGCTCATTACACCTCTCCCAGCACTAGTCTGCCGATTCCACGGATGACGATTCGATCTCGAGCCTGATCTCAGCGGCCTCAGCGTGTCCAGTCAGTCCTTCCGCCCTGCCCAACACTGCGGCTGCCCTGGCCAGAGTCCCCTCGCTGTCATCCTTGACAGCAATCACAGGGCTTACCTTCAGGAACGTCCCCACGTTAATGCCCGACGAAAACCTGGCTGTGCCGCCAACGGGCATTGCGTGAGAAGGCCCTGCCACATAATCGCCCAACACCTCATGCGACCCCTCGCCCAAAAAGACCGCGCCGGCGTTCCTGACCAGGGGCGCCCATCTACGAGGATCGCGGACCATCAACGACAGATGCTCCGGAGCGAATTTGTTCGCCATCTCGATCGCGGTTTCAACGTCATCGACTATCGCCACTATTCCGTAGTCTCGCAAGGCCGCCATAGCTATTGAGCTGCGCTCTAACTGTCGGGCCCGGTCCAACGCCTCTTGCCTAGCAGCGCAGCCAATCTCCTCGGATGTAGTGATCAGGATCGGTCGTGCCATTGGGTCGTGTTCTGCCTGAGCCACCAGGTCGGCAGCGCATAGGGTCGGATTGGCGGACTCGTCCGCGACGATCAGCGTCTCTGTGGGCCCATAGAGCCCGTCGATACCTACTTCACCGTACACGGATTTCTTGGCCAGCGTTACGAAGATGTTGCCGGGTCCGCAGACCAGATCCACCTTGGGTACCGATTCGGTACCAAATGCCATGGCCGCCACTGCTTGCGCGCCGCCAATGGCAAACACCCTGTCCACGGCTGCGACTCTACACGCTGCCATTACCGCCGGGTGAGGGACTCTGCCGGTCCCGGGGGGACTGCATACCAGGACTTCCCTGACTCCTGCCACGCGAGCAGGGATGGCGGTCATGAGTACAGTGGAGGCTAGCGGAGCCGTGCCGCCAGGAACATAGATACCAACCGAATCTACTGGATTGAATACTTGGCCGTACCCTTCGTCCTCGTCGGTCCACGTCTGAGGCATGGACTTCGCATGGAACCGCCTGATTCGATTCGCCGCAAACCTCATTGCATCGATCAACTCTGAAGGCACATCTAGTGCCGCAGACTCTAAGACATCGTGCGGCACCTCCAATGCTTCGACCGACGTGCCGTCGAGGAGGCGTGTTAGTCTCCGAATCGCTTCGTCACCGCCGTCGCGTACCTCCCCTACTATCCGTTCCACGACCTGGGCCGGCGTCAAGGCCTCGCCAAACATCTCCCTGATACTGGAGCACAGGCTGTCAGAAACCTCGTCAAAGCCAAGGCCCCGACTCCTTTGCAGTTCCTCCATTGCGTCGCCGGCGTCCCGGATCAGGCGCACTGCATGTACTCTGCCATCGTATCTCTGAGCCGCTCCGCTGCGATGGCCTTGAAACGGTCCACACGCTGCCTAGGAACCCGTTCGTACAGTCTGCCCATCCCTTCAGGCAGCGAGTTCAGAAAACTCTCGGCCACGTCATAGGCGGGGTGCGACTCGTCCCATCTTGCAATACGTCCAGCCATGAACCGGAGCCTCTCCATGGACACTGGTTGGCTGATTCGGCCGATCACCCAGTCGCACCACTTGTCAAGCGTGTCAACAGGCAGAAAAGCCACATTCACTCCGGCACGGGCCGAGTCGATGGCTTGGACCATGTCTAATGCCGACTGCCCTGACTCTCGGTCCAGTTCGATCTGAAGCGCGCGATCCATTACCTGGCCGGTCACGCTGTCCTGGAAGACGCTCGTGTCTCCAAAGTAAGGCCTGTACATCTCTGTGATCCAAGTCTCGTCCAGAATAAGGTGGGACACGTAACCCGCCAGAAATGCCTGCGTGACCTCATCGTGACGCGACAGGTCAAACAGATCGGGATACGCCGTCGCCATTCCTTCGACTCCGGCACCCACCGATTCGAAGTCCAGGCCGGCGAAGTGATAGACCTCGCGTGGCTCTCTGGTGATGACGCGAATGTCAGGAGCCGTAGAGCCAAACGCTACGTGGCCGACGTGTCGCTTCAGTACTGGGTGATCCAGCTCCCCTACTGCTCTGCAGGCTAAGTCTATGTGCACTGCTGTGTTAGGCACCGGGCCCTCCCGCGGGGAATTTGGATGGAGCTTTGGTCTCGTGACTGCGGTTCAACAGTTCCTGCGCCTTGCTTTCCGCGTGGAACACGTAGTCGGGCTGACTCACCGTGATTCCCGCGCCACCCGACTCGCGAATGAGCTTTACCGCGGAAGACAGCCGATCCTTTTCCACCATTACCGTGACGGCGAATAGTGCCTCGTCACCTGCAGAGTAGACCTTCGAGATCGTCGGACCACCGATACCGGAGATTGCTGTGTGCCGGAGCATATCTCTTGCCACGGCTTCCGCAGAACCTCCCTTCAGGTTCGCAGTGACAGAGTAGAAGCCAGTCGAATTCAGGCGTCCCTCGATTCGCTCACCTAGCGCAAGCGCGCACTCCATCTTAAGCTCGTTGGCGCGCATCGAATCCACGTTAACGATCAGACAGGCACGCGATGTAATGACGACCCCCCCGCGAATTGTCTTGAGCCGGTTTTCCCTGAGCGTTATCCCTGTCTCCGAAATGTCCGCCACAATGTCCGCCGACCCCGCGCCGGGCATCACTTCGATCGCTCCGCTTGGCTGAACGAGCGAAAAGTGGACGACACCGTTCTCCAGCAGGAAGCTGGAGACCAGGCGCGGAAACTTCGTTCCAACCCGCATGTCGCCGACTGTCTCCCTTAATTCTCTCGAGACCTCAGAGAGATCAGCCATCGAGGAAACGTCGATCCACGACTCGGGAACGCCGAGCAGCAGCGCACAATGGCCGAACCCGAGGTCTGGGAAGATAAGCTGAGTATCGTTATCACCCCTACCCGACTCTCGAAACCTGTCAAGTCCGACGATTCCCATATCCGCGAGGCCGTCATCCACTCCGGCAGGGATGTCAGAGGCCCGCTGAAACAGTACCGTCGCTCCAGGCACGGATCCAATTCCAGCGGTGTAACGTCGAGAGCTTGCTCTCGTTACTCCCAGTCCACACGAATTGAGGAACACGAGCGCAGGCTCATGAAGGGGACCATCCGACGGAATTGCTAGACGGAACACCGCTATCAGTCCAAAGAATCCGCGTCCTCGACGGCGACTACAACGCGGTCGAGGTCGTACGAGAATCCTATGGCCGGCATCCCGTCTTCGCCACCAAGGGCTCTAACCAGGCCGTCGTACCGCCCACCGCCTCCGAATGCACCCGGGGAGTCCACTGGTCCGAGCTCGAACACAACACCGGTGTAGTAGGCGATGCCTCGGGCCAGGCCGAGATCCAGCCAGAGGCTGCTCTCCGGAACGCCGCGAGCAATCAGGCTTGCTACCAAGCTCTCGAGGTCCATCAAGGCGCCGTCTTCGACGCCATTGGCGCCGAGTAGTCCTGCCGCCTTGGCAAGTACACCCGAGGGAGGTCCACTCAAACGGGCGACCAATCCGACCAACTCTAGCGCAGCCGATAGTTCTGCCGGATCGTTTGCTTCCCTAGCTTTTCGGGTTAGCCGGGCCGCGATCTGCTCGGATGTACGCCTGCCCGTCGGACCAAGCACCAGTTCTCCTGCAACGTTTCGCACAACGTCCCCGGCCATCTCCATGCTATCTTGGCTAACCAATGCTTCCCCACGGCTTCGCGTCGACGCCTTAACCAAGCCGGCCACTTCAGCACGGGTCACCAACCTAGCTACCTCCGTGGCGCCGCTCGTTAGCTCTCCAACGCTACCCGATACGAACACGCGAGCCGACTCGGAGAGTTCGAAGCTGTTCAATAGGCCAAGCAACAAGCCAACGCTGCCGATCCGCAAACGGACGTTTTGAAGGCCCAACTCCATCAGACCGCGCCATGCGAGCCAGACCACTTCTGAGTCAGATTCGTTGCCGTTGAGGGCACCAATCAACTCGGCGCCAAGCTGTGTCCGCTGGTGGCGTACCGGGATCTGATTCGCGTCATACCTGAAGACTGGTCCTAAGTACTGGTATCGCGCGGGAGTCTCGCCTGCTTGTCCAAGGGACAGATGGTATCGGATGACCGCGGAGGTGAACTCAGGCCGCAGGCAAACCGTTCTGCCAGCGGGATCGGTAAATGAGTAAAGTTGGCTTACCAACTCCCCTCCTGACTTTCTGATGAAGAGGTTGGCATCCTCGACAATTGGAGTCGATACCTGACCGTACCCTTTCGCGCCCAGGAACTTTCTCAGGCACGATGCAACCCGCTCCATGCGCAGAGCGTCGTCACCTGCCAGGTCACGCATCCCCGGCAAACTCCCTATTTGATGCCTCTTCAATTCGCTCTCTCCAACTCAGCCACAATTCTACTTGCGCGCCTACCGGAATGTCAGTCCTGTCCAGCATTCAGCCCATGTCAGGACACCAGTTGCATGTCTACTCCAAGCTTAGCTTGACCAACTGGCAGACGGGAATCATAATCTTACTAGTTCTGCTTCACTCGCCCTACAGGAAAGCTGGATATCCGTGTACCGTAAAGAGTTGCTGAAGGGAAGCACGGAAACATTGTTGCTCTCCCTACTTTCCGAAGAGCACATGTATGGCTACCGCCTTGCTAAAGAGATGGAAGGCCGCAGCGGCGGCTACTTCCGGCTTAAGGAAGGTACGCTTTACCCAGCGTTGCACCGTCTGGAGCGCGACGGACTTGTAAGTGGCGTATGGGAGCTCTCCCTCTCCAAGCAGCGCCGCCGGTACTACCACATCACGGAAGAAGGTCGGGCGCGCTTGAGGTCAATGCTTGAGGAGTGGCAGGACTTCTCCCGAGCAGTCAACCTCATCGCGATGCCGGACAACGCTTAGCTGTCAGGCCAATACTTTCTATCATGCAGCCAACTGGCGCGTCCCATCTGAGCGAGCTACGCAGGCAACTGTACTTGGAGCCTGCGAAAGAGAACGAGATTCTGGAGGAGATCCAGACTCATATCGAAGACCGCACCACTGAACTAGTGGAAGGCGGCAATAGCCGTGAGGAAGCCTTGGCCAGGGCACTGGACGAGATGGGGACAACGCGATCGATCGGCCAGCAATTGTACGCGGTGTACCACCAAGCGCCATGGCAGCACACGGCTCTCGCAGCCCTCCCCCACCTGCTCCTTGCCATCATGTTCGGTCTGGGCCTTTGGACCAATCAGCTCTGGGTTGTCCTCCTTCTCGTAACCGCCACGGTCATCAGCGTGTTTGGGTGGAGAATGGGACGCCCAACGTGGACCTACCCCTGGCTGGGATACTGCCTTGTCGTGCCCATCATTTCCTGGGGACTGGCGATGAGTGTGGTGGCCTACGGGGCCTGGAGAATAATCACTTCGGATTCACTCCCGTTGAGCTTCCCTCTGTACATCGTCTGCCTCGCATACATTGCATTGTCGATGTGGGCCGTCGTGAAAATAGTCTCGCGACTAGTGAGGCCGGAGTGGCTGATGGCGTCTCTCACTGTGCTTCCGTGCCCCTTCCTCGCTTACTGGTTCTTCTATTTCTATAGCAGGGCTGGAGCACAGGAAGCGACTCAAGCCATTCAAGGTGTCGACGCTAGCGCCGCCGCAGTGTTTCTCATCCTCGCAGGTACTACCGTGGTCTTCTTCCGGATTGGAAGGAGGCTGTTAAAGGTTGCCGTTCTGCTGATCACCGCGCCATCGGTCGTTGTACTCGCCTGGCTCAGCTACCAGGGCGGTCCCGGAGTCTTCGCGATCTTTCTGTTCTCGGCGATCTCGCTGGCGCTTCTACTAAGTCCTGCCCTCCTCTACCGGCAACGCGAGCGCCGAGCCGCACTTGAAGAGGATCTACCGGTCGACCTGATCCGGTAGCTTGCCTCGATCGGCATCTATGGGCCGAATTAAGGGACCGGCACGAAGAACGGCTCTTGTGGTTGACAGCGCAGCCTGCCTGTCCGAGGAGTTGACTGCAAAGCCGTACATTCATGTGGTCCCTATGCGGCTTACCTTTGGCGAGCGCGACTATCTGGACAGCCGTAACCTTTCGACTTCGGAGTTCTACAGATTACTTCGAGGTTCGGATGTCCTGCCTACGACCTCCGCTCCATCTCCGGATGCTTTTCTTACGGCGTTTCGTCAAGCGGCGCGGGAGTCGGAATCTATTGCGTGTCTAACTGTATCGGCCGCTTTTGGCGGCTCCTTCAACGCGGCTCAGGCAGCAGTAGTTGAAGCCCGAACGGCTCTGCCGGATATACCTATTGAACTTGCAGACTCTAGATCTGCAGCCGGAGGCCAAGCTCTGGTCGCTGAGGCGGCTATCCGTGAGATCGAGAAGGACAGGTCCCTTGAGGACGTCGTTGCCGCAATAGCGACGGTAGCGCCCAAGGTGATGCTCTACGCGTTTGTCGACACTCTCTACTATTTGTGGAAGGGCGGCAGGGTTCCCCGCATTGCCCACGCCGGCGCTTCCCTGCTCCAAGTCAAGCCCTTGCTGGAAATGTCTTTGGGAGAGATACGCACCGTGGGCCGACCACGGACACGTCGAAGAGCTTCGCGGCGATTGATAGAGGCCACCGCGGCCCTTGCGGGCGATAGGCCTGTACATGTATCTGTGATCCATGCGGACGCTAAACAAGATGCTCTAAAGATCTTGACGGACGTTCGAAATGAGCTCAATTGCGTCGAATCTTTCATCAGTGAGTTTTCGCCGGTGATGGGCGTTCACACCGGCCCGGGGCTGTTGGGCATCGCCTCCTGGGTTGAAGACTAGAGTTCGGCAAGAACCTGATCAGCCGCCTCTAGCGTTGCCGTCACGTCTTCGGTCGTGTGGGCAGCGGACAGGAACCAACCGCCGTCGCTCCTGAATCGTATGCCCATTTCAAGCATCCCCCTACGGAACCGGCGATACTTCTCGTGGTCCGCGAGCCGTGCCTGGTCTCTGAAGTCCGCAATCTCTTCGGCTTCCGAGAAGGAAACGCCAAACACAGAGCCGGGCCCCTGTACTAGCAGGCGTTGCTCGTGTCTGCGGCCCAGCGACTCCAAGCCTGACATCAGTTCACGGCCGACGGACTGCATGTCACGCAACACCGCCCCTTCATCCTCAACCAACTTCGTCAGCGATGCCTTCGCGGCCGCCATAGACATCACGTTACTGTTTCCGGTGCCGCCGTGCCGCACGGTGCCTTCCCCGATTGATGCCATCAACTCCTCGCGCCCCGCGACCATTCCAATGGGATAGCCTCCTGCCAACGCCTTTGCGAATGTAGCCAGGTCGGGCGTCACACCCAAGATTTCTTGCGCTCCACCTCTGGCCACTCTGAAACCGGTAATCACCTCATCGAAGATCAACACGATGCCTCGCTCGTCGCAGAGGCGCCGCATCTCTTCCATGTATCCTGTCCTGGGCAGCACGCACTGGCAATTGCACATGATTGGCTCGCTGATTATGGCCGCAATCTCGTTGCCCTGATTCCTGATTGTGTCGTTCAGGACATCCGCGTCGTTCCAAGGGAGCATTATGACGCCGTGATCAGCCCCAGAGGCGACGCCTTTGGACTGTGCAGCAGGAGGGCAACTTCCTTCAAATCCAGCATGTCCCACCTCCGGAGCAGCGCCGAAAGCCACGCTGTCCATCCATCCGTGGTACATCCCCTCGAACATGATGAACTTTGGACGATCCGTAAACGCCCTCGCCGCGCGAAGTGCCAGTTGGACAGCCTCAGTGCCTGATCCTGCGAAGCGGACTCTCTCGGCACAGGGCACCATGGTCTGAACCAGTTCGGAAACCTCAATCTCCAGCTCGTGCTGTGCGCCCAGCATCTGGGCCCGCTGGCTTGCGTCAGACACCGCATCGAGGATGAACTTCGGTGAGTGCCCAAAGACCAGCGGTCCAAATCCCAGGAGGTAGTCGATGTATTCGTTGCCATCGACGTCGAACAACCTCGATCCTTCGCCCCTATCGAAGAAGAGCGGGAACGGGTTGTCATCCGCGCGTGCCAGGCTACTGATACCGCCTGCCAAGGAGAGCTTTGACCTTTCCCACAGCTCCCTGCTCTTTGCCCACTTCAAATTCGTATCTCCTCTTGCACGACGGCCTTTACGTTTAAGTTAGCGCTTTCTCGTACTTACGGACAGCGGCTGGGCACGGCTCGTTCGGTCCGTCAGTCGATTTCGAGGAAGCCTCGCACGGCCTCCAAGAAGCCCTCCGGGCTGTCGAGCGGGACGTTGTGGCCTGAGTTCGGAACTTCAACGGCGGACACGTTGGGATTGGCCGCCTCCATGCGGGCAACCACTTCGTCCGAAACGAGACCGCTCTCTGCACCGCGCACGACTAGCAGCGGACAGACCACAGCCTCCAGCGCCTGCCAGTAGCGGTGGATCATGTCCGGATTGCGCGGATCGTCAAACCCGGCCTTTAACATTGCTGGGTCTGGGCGCCAAGTCCACTTGCCATCTTCACATTGACGCAGCGAGTTGCTGATATCCGTCAGCAGCAGATCTTCCGGAGGTCTCGGATTGCGCCGCCGAGCGAATGCGAAGGCCTCCTCAAGGCTTTCGAAACTGTTGGGCGTAGGCTCTTCCGCGTCCTCGCTCCTCCTTGCGGAACGAGGGCTTAACTCAGGGGCTATGTCCACCAGCACCACTCTATCGACCATCTCGGGATGCTCAGAGGCGTACAGGAGCGAATGCCAGCCTCCCATCGATAGACCGACCAGGGTCACACGATCCAGTCCGAGCGTTCCGCAGAGTTTATCTAGATCCTTTACGAAGGCGTCTCTTGCGTATCCATCGGTGGCCCAACCACTTCGCCCGTGACCACGCTGGTCCATACCGATCACGCGATACTCACGTCTGGCCGACTCCGCGAAGCGGTCCCAAATGCGGGAATGACTCGAGTACCCGTGAAGGCAAATCAGCGGAGGCAGACCTGCCTCACCCCATTCAACACAGTGAAGCTGGAGCTTGCCGACCTGAACATACAGTGACTCCGGTTCCACCAAGTGTGCTTCTCCTTCCCAGCCATCTCTCACAGTTCCAAGAATGGAGATACCGCTTCGAAAAACTCGTCAGGCTTGTCTACCACCACGTTATGGCCGGCGCCCGGTAGGTCCACAACGCGACATTCGGTATTGGCCGAGGTCATCCGTTTAACCGTCTCGTCGCTCACGAGATCGCTCTCCGCACCGCGCACGAGCAGCACGGGGCACCTGATCCGGTCAAACGCATCCCAAGCCGACTGCCGGCCTCTAGCCCATCTTCGCGGCCTCTCAGGGTTGAATACTTGCGGATTGGCCTTCCACGTCAGGCCACCGTCGTCGGTCGGCTTCAGCCTGCCGGCCAGATCGTCTCTCAGTCCGGGGCCAAGCGCCCACATGTAATCGCCGCGCGCCCACTCAACTGCTTCTTCCAAGCTATCGAACCTCTCCGGATAGCCTCGCGATTCGGCCATTCGAGCACGGGCCGCTGGGCTAGCTTCGGGTGCAATGTCCACGAGAACCAAGCGCTCGACACGGCCGGGATTCTCGGACGCGAAGGCCATCGAGACCAGTCCTCCCAGCGAGAGCCCGACCAACGAAGCCGATTCGACGCCGAGATGGTCCAGAAGTCCAGCCAGGTCGGCTGCGTACAACCGCGGCTCGTACCCCTCTGGGGCCCAGTCGCTGTTGCCGTGGCCGCGCTGGTCGAGAGCCGTTACGTGGTAGCGCACCCTCGCTCTTCTTCCAAAGAAGTCCCACGTGCCAGCCTGCCCGGTGTTTCCATGCAGGCATACCAGGGGCGGTCTCCCCTGCTCGCCCCAGTCGAGATAGTGCAGATTGAGGCCGTTAACTTCGGTAAACTTCGACTCTCTGTGCGGGGTACTCAGCAGCCTGCCTCCTCTCAGATCAGTGGTTCCTGTGCGGGATTCCACCCTTGTCGGTGCGATTGTATAACGCAGCGAGTTGGCATTGCCGGACCCTGCGCCTCTCTGTTAGACTCCGTACTGATGAACCTCACCTCTAAGCAGAGGGACTTCCTTTCGGAACCCAACATCTGTGTGATCGCAACTGCCGACGCTGCTGGTCGGCCCCATGCCGTGCCCGTCTGGTTCCTTCATGAGCAGGGCACGATCTGCGTCATGATTGGCAAGGACTCAAAGAAGCACCGCAATCTGATCGAGAATCCCCAGGCCTCATTGGCGTTCGACCGCCGCTCACCCTCCTACTACGCCCTCATGATCAACGGGTCGGTAGAACTGGATGGGAAGGCCTCCTATGACGACATTCTCGAAATTGCAGTCAAGTACTTGGGGGAAGCTGAAGGCAAGGCGTACGCAGACTCTATGGACCCGTCAGACATAATCCTGGTCAGGCTCAAGTCGGGCCGGGTTGTAGAACACATGCCAGGTTAGCCGCAGGTCAAGTCGACCAGTTTGCTCAAAGAGGTAGAAGAGATGACTATCAACCCCACCGTTCCCGAAGACAAGTGGGTCCGCGTGAACGGCCTCAATATCCACTACCTAGACTGGGGAGGCGATCGTACCAAAAAACCGCTGTTCCTGCTGCACGGCATTGGCGGCAACGCCCACGCCTTTGACGAATTTGCGCCGCTCTGGCAGGACACCCATCATGTAATCGCCGTCGACGAACGAGGCTGCGGAGATAGCGACTGGACGAAGGAGGGGTATTCGGCGCAATCGTTTGCCGCGGACGTCGGCGAGATGGCGCTGAAGCTGGGCCTGTACCCGTTCGACTACTACGGCCACTCTCAAGGATCACGCATAGGAATGGCCGTCGGCTCATACTACGGCCATCTCGTGGACCACCTCGTGCTTGGCGACCACGGGCCCATGCCGGACACATCAGAGGAGGGCCGCGCTACGGCCCGCGCAAGGCTCCGCAGAAGCTCGACACCCCGCCCTAGAGGGTTCTTTTCGCCTGAGCAGGCGTTCGAGTGGCACCGGGAACAGGATGAGGATGCGACCGACGACCAGATATGGCGAACGGTAAGGCACAGCTTCCGTCGTAACTGGGACGGCATTCTAGTTCACAAGACCGACCCGGAGATGTACTGGCTGAATGGGCGCGCGGCACTCAAGGAAGGTCCCTTCCTGTGGGACTGCGTCTCCAAGATCAACTGTAAGACGCTGGTCCTCAGAGGCGAGACCACCTTTGTATTAGACAGGCCGCAGGCGGAGAAGATGGCCGCTACCATACCTGGCGGCAGGGGCGTCTTTAGGGAAGTCGCAAGTGCCGGGCATGGGCTCCACACCGAGAACTTGGAAGGGACAGTCGCGATAGTTCGCGAGTTCTTCTCGACTTAAAACTCCAGTGCTGGGATGGCGCCGGTGTTGAGTCAGGGGCATAGGCCTCTCGCGGCAACCCTGCAGATCAAGGTCGGAAGCCCTGGAAGAAGGCGCTCTGTGGTATGAGCGGCTGCTAGGGCGACAGGCCGACCTAAGACCAAACGCGGACCTCCACGAGTGGGAGCTATTCCCCGACTTCTGGATACAGGTAACTGAGGGGCAAGTGGCCAGCAACGCCGGGCGGCTCAGGCTTGGCGTGTCGGACGTTGTACGGGCACGAAGGGCCGTCATCGACCACCTGGGCGCGGAAGTCTCGGAGATGGTCACTCTGCCAAGAGTCGTAGCATACTGCGATTTCAACGATCCCTGAGGCAACCCGCTCGGGCTGTTCCAAGACTTGGAGCGGTACCCGGAAACAGGTTGAGGCTGCCGCCTCTACCGTGGCTCCTCACACTCGGCCCAATCTAAGTTAAACGACAAATGACTCTCATCATCGGCTCCCAACGTCTGGTGCACGTCTGCTTCTGCTGTATAATCGCCCTGCCCTAGCAACCATCTAACAGGAGGCAAATTGATATGCCAGACACGCACTACGACGCCATAGTGATTGGGGCCGGACACAACGGACTGGTTACGTCTGCCTACCTGGCCAAAGACGGCTTGAAGGTGCTTGTCTTGGAGCGCCTGGACAAGATCGGCGGCGCAGTCACGACCGACGAGTTCGCTCCGGGCTTTCTGGGTCCTATGTGCTCGTACGTATGCCACGTACTCCAAGGCAAAGTAATCGACGACCTGAAACTTAGGGAGCACGGCTTCGAGATAGCGCGACCCACGCGTACCGGCGGGGCGGCGCGCGGTATGCACCCCTTCCCTGACGGCACGTACCTGGGGGGCCCTGAGATTAGAGACAACCTGGACGCAGCAAACCAACTCCGAAAGTTTTCGGAGAACGACGCGCGCCGGTACTTTGATTGGGTGGACTTCTGGGAGCAGGCGTCGGGCATCTTCCAACCGTTCTTCCTGACGGAGCCACCCAGCCTGTCTGACCTCGTCCAGAGCGTCAAGGGAAGCCGCCAGGAAGAGATACTTGAGAAGCTACTTACCTGGAGCTACCTAGACCTCTTGGAAGACCACTTCGAGCATCCAAACGTCCAGGCCAACTTCATGGGCAGTCCCGAGATGGACCCGGCTGATGCGGGAAGCATACTTGGCCAAGCGGTCCACCGGGTCGGCCAATTCGGCCGGCCGGAAGACAGGGGCATCCCCCGCATGAGCATGGGCAACATCTCCGGTGCGATGGCCGCCTCCGCGGAGAGCCTGGGCGTTGAGATCAGAACTCGGTCGCCCGTAGAGAGCGTAATTGTCGAGAACGGAGAAGCCAAGGGAGTCAGGCTTGCGGACGGCGAGGAGATACGAAGCTTCATAGTCATCAGCAACGCCGATCCCAAGCGCACGTTTTCTACACTGTTCGAGCCTGAGGAGCTTCAGCCGTCCACGCTGAAGCGTGTCAAGAGCTGGAAGACGAAAGCAAACTGCGTAAAGTTCCTGGCGGCCATGAAGGAGTTGCCGGACCTCTCCGGGTATCTAGGCGACGGGTACGATCGGAACGCGGTCACGTCCATACGCATGATGCCCTCCGTGGACCACCACAGACAGAGTTGGGCGGACTGCGACGCGGGAATACCGACCACGGCGCCGATCATGCATATACAGCTAACCTCGGTGGCCGAGCCGAACCTCGTACGTCGTGGGGAAGGGCACGTGATGTCCAACTGGGTGCTCTACTACCCAGGCGAACCTGTCAACGGCAACTGGGCGGACCTTCGCAACCAGATCGGTGAGCAGATCATCGACGTGATCGACAGCTATTGCCCGAACTTTCGCGACAGCCTGATCGAGTGGTCGGTGCAGACGCCGGAGGATATCCAGACGAGGGTAGGCATGACGAACGGCAACATCCGCCACCTGGACGAGATCCCAAGCCAGATGCTCTCCCAACGGCAGCCGTACCGGACCGAGGTCAAGAACTTCTACATGTGCGGCGCAGGGACGCATCCAATGGGAGAGGTCAGCGGGGCTCCGGGCCACAACGCCGCCCACGCGGTGCTGAGAGACCTAGAGCGCATCGCCCACTAAGCAAGGGCAGCACGCGCGGCTCTGCACCCATGAATGGGGAGCCTCGGTGATGAGCGGGCGGCCACTGCCCTACCCGGCTTGCGCGGATGCGATCAAGGCAGGGTTTGATGTTCCCCAGCAAACTGGGGAAGGGGTCATATAGCCGGTAGGAGGTATGAGCATGGTTGACAACCAGTACGACGCAATCGTCATAGGCGCAGGGCACAACGGGATGGTGTCGGCAGGCTATCTCGCTCGGGACGGGCTGAAGGTGCTGGTGGTGGAGAGGCTGGACAAGATCGGCGGGGCCGTTACGACTGACGAGTTCGCGCCCGGCTTTCTCGGCCCCATGTGCTCGTATGTATGTCACGCGCTCCAGGGACGGGTTATTGACGACCTCAAGCTCCGAGAGCACGGATTCGAGATCATCCCCCAGTCCGGAGCCCTAGGATGGACATCGTTCGGAATTCACCCCTTCCCTGACGGCACGTACATTGGCGGACCGGAGGTGCGAAGTCCCCTGGACCAGGCCAACCAGCTGCGCCAGTTTTCTGAGAACGACGCGCGGCGGTTCTTCGACTGGGTCGACTTCTGGGAGCGCGCCGTCTCCGTCTTTGCGCCGTACTTCCTGACGGAGCCCCCAACTCTTTCGGACGTGATGCACAGCGTGAAGGGAACGCGTAACGAGGAGATTCTTGAGAAGATCGTCACCTGGAGTTTGCTCGACTTGATCGAAGACCACTTTGAGCACCCGAACGTGCAGGCAAACTTCCTGCGTTACCCGGAGATGGACCCGGCTTCGCCGGGCAGCATGATGTCAACGGCGATACTTGGGATAGGCCGGCAGGGCCGCGCGGAGGACCGCGGTATCCCTCGCATGAGCATGGGTACGATCGCCGATTCGATGGCATCGTCCATACGCAGCATGGGTGTCGAGATCAGGACCAGCGCGCCGGTGGACAAGGTGCTGGTGGAGGACGGGGAGGCGCGGGGAGTCCGGCTCGCCAACGGCGAGGAGATTCGCAGCTTCATGGTTGTCTGCAACGCCGATCCGAAGCGAACGTTCAACACGCTGTTCGAGGAGGGGCAGATACGCGACGCCACGCTCCAGAAGGTCAACCGCTGGAAGACGCAGGCGGGCTGCGTCAAGTTCCTGGCGGCACTCAAGGAGCTTCCAGACCTCTCCGGCTACCTGGGGGACGGGTACAACTCGTCCCAAGTCAGCCATATCTCGATCAACCCGTCCGTTGAGTACCACAGGCAAAGCTGGATGGACTGCCAGGCCGGGAGGCCTACCTCCAGTCCAATCATGAGCATCCAGCTCACGAGCGTGATCGAGCCGAACCTTGTGCGCAGAGGCAACGGGCACGTGCTTTCGGACTGGGTGCTTTACTACCCCGGCTCCCCCAACGATGGGGCTTGGTCCGACGTTCGCGACGAGATCGGCGAGCAGATCATCGAGCGCATCACGGAGTACGCGCCGAACTTCAGGGACAGCCTGATCGAGTGGTCTGTGCAGACACCGGAAGACATACAGACCAGGGTTGGCATGACCGACGGCAACATCCGCCACCTGGACATGATCCCGAGCCAGCTTCTTTCGCAGCGCCAGCCGTACAGGACCGAGGTGCGCAACTTCTACATGTGCGGCGCGGGCACGCACCCGCTGGGCGAGGTGACCGGGGCTCCGGGCCACAACGCGGCTCACGCCATCCTGCGGGACCTCGAACGCATCGCGCACTAGGCAGCAGGGCACGCCCCCGTATCACAGTACGGGGCAGGCTCTGCACCCATAAAGGGAGTGGCCGCTTGCGGATGGGGGCACTCACCTCATTCCTCTCCCATCGAGGGAGAGGAGGGCTCTTTACGCAGCTTGTCAGGTTTCGCAAAGGTCTCCATTGGAGGGAGGGGCTTTGGAGTTGTCCCTGTCGATCGGGGTTAGACTCACGGTCCCACTTCTTGGGCAAGCTCAGGGCAGAGTCTGCCCTTCCGCCGTCGAGACAGCCGTACAGCTTTGCGTTGCTCAGGAAATGTCACATTCTGTAACATTTCGTAACGTCCCATAGCTGGGGGACACCGCCGAACGTTACAAAAGTGGGCTGAAATTGGTACCTGTCGTACACAAAAAGCACACAAAGGGTGACAAAAACTTGTCACTTTTGTTACACGTTCTAAGGCGATTCCGGCGTCCAATGGAAGCCCCGCAATGCGGGCCTCGGTAGTGTGGATGTCGCGGTCTTTGCGTTTCATGAAGGTATATTAGCACACCAGTTCGCCAAGTGCAAACTTCTCAGCGGAGCAGGAGGAACGCTTCCTTTTCCGGGCCAATGGTATGACATACAATCGGCCCACTCGGCCAAGATGCCGCACGGAAGCCCTGCGACAGCGGGACGGTGTAGGCTTGGACGATGATTCCGACACAAGCCGCGCTTTTTTGAGAGGAGTGCCAAGCTATGAGCGAAGCAGAAAACTCACCTACGGATGACCTGGAAGCTCTCCTGAGGCGCGCAGGCCTCAATCTGTCGGCCGATGAGGTCTCGGCTCTCAGGCCAATGTACGAGCATTACGCCTCCCAGGCTGCGAGGATGCACGACCTCGACCTGGATGACGGCGACCTGGCAGTGGCGTTCCGCCCGGAGGAGACACTTGCGTAACGTCCTTCCGCTGGTGAGAAACCCCATCCCAGCCTTCCCCAGCAGACTGGGGAAGGGGCCAAGAAGTCTCCAGTGTTCGTCGAGTTTGCAGTCTCACAGAAGTGTTTATCGAGAGAGGGGGATCTTTGTGGTAACCCGGGGTCGTACAACTGTCACCCGAAGGGGTCAAGGATGCGAGGGAGGCAGGATTTGACACAGCACAGAGACTCGCTTTACTACCTGACGATTCACGAAGCCAGCAGCCTCTTGCGGGAGGGCCAGCTGTCCCCTGTCGAGCTAACGCAGTCGTTCCTGGACCGCATAGACCAGTTGGGCAGCACCCTGCGAGCCTACATCACGGTCCTCAGCGAAAGCGCAATGTCGGAGGCGCGACGCGCAGAGGAGGAGATCCGTCGAGGCGACTACAGGGGCCCACTTCACGGCATCCCCATAGCTCTGAAGGACCTATACGACACGGAGGGTGTCCTCACCACAGCCGCTTCCAAGGTCATGGCGGACAGGGTGCCGCAGCGCGACGCGACCACGACGGCCCGCCTCAAGGAGGCCGGAGCCATCCTCCTCGGAAAGCTGACGCTGCACGAGTTCGCGCTGGGCGGCCCTGACCCTTCCACGGGCTTTCCGCTGGCCCGTAACCCGTGGAGCCTGGAGCACATTCCAGGCGGTTCCAGCAGCGGCTCCGGGGCGGCGGTGGCGGCTGGACTGTGCATGGCGACACTCGGCTCGTGCACGGGTGGCTCCATACGAGGACCGGCAGCCCACTGCGGAATCGTCGGCCTGAAAGCGACCTACGGAAGGGTTAGCCGCTACGGCGTCGTGCCCCTAAGCTGGACGCTGGACCATTGCGGGCCATTGACGTGGAACGTGGAGGACACGGCCCACATGCTGCAGGCAATCGCCGGGCACGACCCCAAGGACCCAACCAGCAGCCGCGCACCGGTACCAGACTACAGCCGCTCGCTCACCGAGGACATCGAGGGGATGCGCATAGGCGTGCCGAGAGATTTCTTCTTCAGGGACGACCCGAACGTCAACTCCGAGGTACTGTCCGCCGTCGAAGGGGCGCTGGAGGAGCTCAGAGGGCTTGGCGCCCATGTGGAAGAGGTCTCGATTCCGATGCTGGAGTACGCCAGTGGGGCCCAGCCCGTGATCATGCTGAGCGAAGCCTTCGCCTACCACCAGAGCAACCTCCGCAGCCGGCCTGAGGATTTTGGCGACATGTGTCGCGCCAGGTTCCGAGTGGGAGGGCTCTTCTCAGGGGGAGACTACGTGCAGGCCCAGCGGGTGCGGAAGGCGTTGACGAGCGAGTTCAACGAGGCGCTGCAGAAGTACGACCTGATAGCGTCGCCGACAATGTCGAACCCGGCCGGCAGGTTCGACGAGACAGATGTAATGTCTACGGCCAGGGTGCCAAGCTTCACCGGACCGTACAACCTGACGGGTATGCCGGCAATCTCGGTGCCATGCGGCTTCACGGAGTCCGGCCTGCCCATCGGGCTACAACTGGCCGGGCGGCACTTCGACGAGCCGACGGTCATTCGCGCTGCCTACACGTACCAGCAGCACGTCGGGCTGTTCGAGAGACGCCCTCCCGAACACCTCTGACCTTTTTCCGAGGATAGTCCGGACACAGACTGTTCCCCGCCAACCAGAGACGACTGGTCTTCGTGCACGGGCTTCCCGCCAGCATGGCGAGCGTGCAAGCGATCTTCGTGGACGTGAGTAACGTTACACGGGCTTGTCACGATGATACTGTTTTGAAACCGCCTCAGACGGTAGCTTTACGTTGGCCGGAACAATTGGACCAAGGGGTTGCACAGAGTTACTAACAGCGCGGGTCGGCCCTCTGCCCTACCTGCCTGATATCCCCTTCAGGATGCTGCCTACTACGGCGAGACCCAGTCAGCCGACCATCATCGCCATAGAGATGATGCCGACGCTGTCGGCGAGGTCTTTCGTGGACATCGCACCTTGAGTGTCGCCCGAAATTCCCGTGCCGATGCTGACGGCTGTGCCAACGCAGCTCACGCCGCAAGCGCCGAAGCCGAGCAGAACGACGGCTATGCCGACCCAGACCAGCACGGCACCCCATCTCTTGAGGGTGGTTCGCTCTGCCCTTCGAGCGCGGCGGGGTGTTGTCATTCGACGTAAAGGCTTTCCAAGGCGATGACTGAGGCGCCGTGCTCGGTATCGGACAATGCGTTCACGAAATGCGTGTCGGTCGTAACCAGAGTCGCACCTAGCCTGTGGGCCAGGGCAAGGTACGCGCAGTCGTACACAGAACGATCCAGCGCAACAGCCAGACGCACAGCATCCGGGGAAATGCCCTCATCGTCTGCCCATTCGACGGCCATGTCAGGTATGGCAGCAGCCAAGGCTCCCGCCTGTCTTGGTCCGATTTCACCGACGCGGACCTTCCGCCAAAGAGCGTTGCCGATCTCGCTGGCCATGTGACGTGGGGCGAACAAGTCATAGCGGCCATCCAGCAAGTGTTCGGCAATGTCGGAGTCCTCCTCTGCTACAAGCCACTTGACAGCTACGCTTGCATCAACGACGAATCGCATTACTCAGTTCTATGCCCGCTATCACGGTCTCCACGAACAAGATACTGCGAAGGGGTCTGGCGTCTGCTACCCGTCTGTCTGCGGAGCCTTGCTGCGAGGTCTCGGAATGACCTGAGCCTACCTGACATGTCCTCTTCCACGGCTTGCTCAAGTATGTGACGGGCCTCACCCTCCAGTGAGCGGTTGTTTCCGGCGGCGCGCGCTTTCAGCCCGATGACGACATCATCTCTTAAGCGCCTAACGTGCACTGTTGCCATAGCTAAAACCCCTTAAGTGCTAGCAATATGCTAGCACACTTTGCGCGGCAATTTCCTCCTTAACCTGGGCCAAATGGCCGTTTCGAGGGTGTGCGGGGCTCAGAGTGTTCGACAATAAGGTGCGCATTTCCTCTACTCAACTAGACATAATGGAATCGAATGCCGCCACACAAATGGGTGGATCTGAGCAACGGGCCACCTGGCAGAGGAAATCACAGGCCTGTGGTTCCGCAACCCGGCAGGGATTGCCCTCGAGACCCCTCGGAAGACTTTAACCCCTCCCCTGCACAAACGACTCAATGTCCGGGCAGCGGCGTGGGATCTTTGAAACCGCCCGGGGCCCCGCCGACGTAGAATCGGCTGCAGGACCACACTCAAGGAAGTGGCATGGCGCATCCCTGGGCCAACGTATTTATCCTGATCGCGGGCGGCGTTTCGCTGGCCAGCGGCTTCCTGGGTCTACTGGGTGGCTCTCCGGAGTGGTCCCCTGCCCTTCACGTCCACCGCGTCTCAGGATATGCGCTGGTGGCGCTGCTAATCTGGAAGGGGCGAAACATCATCGCGCCGTTGATGAGCCGGCGACGGTGGCGGCGGAACCCGGCGCTGCATCTCGGAAGTATCGCTCTCCTGGCGCTGCTGCTAGCCCCGCTTGCACTGGGGCTGGTGTGGAGTTTCGGCGGATTCTTCGCATACCTCGGGTTCAGTGGAGTGAGCTGGCACATCTACCTCTCGCTGGTGCTTGCGCCGTTGGTCGTGTGGCACGCCCAGAGGCACTCGTGGACTCTTCGCACACGGTTCTGGGTCCAACGGCGATCTTTCTTAAGGCTGGCCGGACTGAGCATAGCGGGACTGGCCCTGTGGCAGGCCGGCGACCTGGCGGCAAACGTGCTCGAACTGCAGGGACAGCGCAGGCGCTTCACCGGGTCCTACGAGCGGGGCAGCTTCACCGGGAACCGCTTCCCCACCACCTCATGGCTGAACGACAACCCGGCTAGGGTCGATGGCGAGAACTGGAGGCTGAGGGTCACGGGACTGGTGGACCGTGAGCTCGAACTCAAGCTGGAGGACCTTACGCGCGGCCCAGACCAAGTCACGGCGACGCTTGACTGCACCGGGGGCTGGCACTCTACGCAGGAGTGGGAAGGACTGCCGCTACGCGAGATCCTGGAGCGGGCCGGTGCGGAACCGAACGCACGCAGCGTTGCGGTCCGGTCCGTGACCGGCTACCAGCGAAAGTTCTCGATGGAAGAGGCCAGCGATTACGTGCTGGCAACGCACATTGGGGGCGAGCCGATCTCGCACGGGCACGGGTCGCCGGTGCGGCTGGTCGCGCCGGGCAAGCGCGGGTTCGAGTGGGTGAAGTGGGTCACTTCGGTCCACGTCGACGACACCTGGAGTTGGTGGCGGTCGCCGCTACCGCTGACGTGAAGGGGGCGCCCCTCCAGATTGCGGCGTTGCGGCATTCCACCTGACCAAGCCGCCGCTCCGCAGAGTGCGTCGTGCCGACTCCTCTGCGCCGATGACTTTGGATACCGGGTAGAGCCCGGAATGACGGGGTGAGTCAGTACGGAAGCGTCATGACCCGGCAACATAGGACTTAGGCTACAGTTTTAGATCCCTCGACTTCGCTCGGGATGACAGAGAGGAGTGCGGGATGACAGGCGAATGCATGGATTGACAGATGTGTGGTTGAAATGGCGGCCGGGGGGTGATACCCGTCTCAAAGGCCGGGCCCCGGCTACAAGACGCCGGGGCCTGACCTTTCTTTGACGCGAAGTCTACTAGGCGTTCTCTACGGGGAACTCCTGCTCCATTTCACCGATGGTCTCATCGAGGATGTCGATGATGTCGTCGATGATCTCCTTGGTAATTACCAGCGGTGGCGCGAAGGAGACAGAGTCCCCTGCCCTGACAGCGAGGCCGCGGTCGCGCAGCTTCCTGGTGAATTTCTCAGAGTACTCGCCACGCGGTCCGCCGCCGTAGCGCTCCTTGGTGCGACGGTTCTTGACCATTTCCAGGTTGAGCAGCAGGCCCATGCCTCCGCCAACGAAGCCGACACTCGGGTGGTTTTCCTGCAGCGTAGCCATGCAGCGGTCGTAGAAGTAGCGGCCCATCTCGTCGGCGTTCTGGACGACGTTGTCGCGCTCAATGATCTCAACGTTCTTGAGGGAGGCCGCCATGACGGCCGGGTGGCCGCCGAATGTCACGCCGTGGTGGAAGGCACCGGCCTCGCCCTCCGCGTTGTCGAACGCGTCGGTGACCTTCTTTGCGGCCATAACGCCGCCCACCGGAAGTTCACCACTGGAAAGACCCTTTGCCATCGTCATGATGTCCGGCTGCACGCCGAACCTCTGCATGCCGAACCATGTGCCCAGGCGGCCGAAACCGCACACGATCTCGTCGGCGATGAACAGCATGCCATTCTCGTCGCAGATCTCGCGAATCTCCGGGAAGTACTCATCCGGAGGTATCTGGGAGCCCTTGCTGACGGGGGTCGCGATGAATGCGGCGACCGAGTCCGCTCCCTCGGCCTTGACAGCGTTGCGCAGCGCCCTAGGGCTCTGCGCGCAGCAGTTATCGCGGGTCCTGCCTTCGTAGCCCCACGGGCACTCGAAGCAGTACGGCGGATCGACCGAAGGCCCCAAGTGGAACATGTTGGAGAACATTGCGCCGCCGCGCGTTCCGGCAGTACCGGCGGACATGGCTCCGGTGCTAGACCCGTGGTACTGCCCCCTTCGCCAGATGATCTTTGACTTCATGGGGTTGCCGGTGATGTGCTGGAACTGCCGGGCCATCTTCTGCGCGATCTCAACGGCCTCCGAGCCGCCACCGCAGAAGAAGGTGCGATGCATGTCGCCCGGGGCGTGGCTGGCGATCTTCTCAGCAAGCAGGATGCCGGGGATGCTGCTGTACGCGCCAGAGTTAGCGTATGCGAGAGTGGTCATCTGGTCGGCCACAGCCTCGGCGACTTCCGGGTGATTGTGGCCAATGTTCTTGAGCAAGAGGCCGCCGAAGCCATCGATGTACCGGTTACCCTCGATATCCCAGATGTAGCAGCCGTCGCCCCGGACCATGATGTTGTAGCCGTCTTCCGCAACGAGGTCGGCCATCTGGTGGTTCTGGGTCCAGAAGTGATCGAGGCCCTTCTTCACGAGGCTCTCGATCTCTTCCCTCGAATAGTTCTGCTTGATCCACCACGCGGACTTGTCGGTGGGAGTTACCATGTTTACGCTCCTTGCTCGCTTTGGGACCTGCGCCGATCGCCTGGGACGTTCGTCACCTCCCAAGTAGCCGCAATCTAGCATAGCAACTGGGGCAAGTAAACCGAGGCAGGCGCGCAGCGTGGGGCCGTTCATAGTTTCATGACAAGGGAGCGGATGCTTGGCGCCCGGTCGGACCGTCAGACGACAACGGCGCGACTCTCAGCTACGAATTAACCTATGTTAAACGACAAGAGCATACCTGGAGGTTGCGGAGAGGACAGTTCGGGCGGACGATCGAGCGCGGCTTCCGTCACGGTTATGATAACGCCCACACCACCTTACGATCACGACCTGACCTCTTCCCACATCACGTTCAACAGGCCGCGCTATGGCGCGGATGTCTACCGGGACGGTCATTATCTACGCCTGCTGGACCTGAATGGGTGCCTAGTGCTCTTGGACTCCGCGTGGAACGGCGACCGTGAGGCTCCGGTGGTTACTGTGCGCGCTTACGGCGTAGACATCAACGAAACGGACGCGCCGACGATCGAGCGGGTCGCCGGCTGGCTGCTGGGCACCGACCAGGACATAACGCCCTTCTACCGGGCGGTGAGTGACGATGCCCGGCTAGCGCCGGTGATCAGCCAGTTCTACGGGCTGCACATTCCGCAGGCTCACTCGGTGTTCGAGGCGCTGATCTCGGCGATCCTAGGCCAGCAGGTGAGCAGCGCGGTCGCCGGAGTGCTACGGAACGCTATCGTGGAGGCCTTTGGGGCGAGGATAGAGCATTGCGGCGAGACGTACAGAGCGGTCCCCTCCGCCGCTGCTATCGCCTCAGCGAGCAAAGAGGACTTGCGCGCTCTCAAGCTGAGCGGCCGGAAGGCCGAGTACGTGCTCGGAATCGCACAAGGCGTCGCCTCGGGCGAGCTGGACCTGGAGGAGCTTCACTGCCGCACGGACGAAGAGATCGTCGAACGGCTTTGCAGGATTCGAGGCGTCGGGCCGTGGACTGCGCACTGGCTGCTCGTCCGAGCGTTCGATCGCGCCGACGGTTTTCCGCACGGGGACCTGGCTCTGCAACGGCACGTGACCGCGTTGGTACGCGGCGAGGCCGGCACCGCTTCCCGGATGTCAGGCGATCAAGCGCTGGAGGCCTCGCGGCGCTGGTCTCCTTACCGGAGCTACGTGACGACGTACCTGTTCGCGGCCGCGCGGCAGGGCAGCAGGGTTCAGCCCTGCACCCATAAATGGGGACCAGGTTAAGGGGCATTTGGCGCTTAAGTAACAATTCCATCAAGTAGGCGCCGCGCAAACGGGCGTCCATGTCGACAAGCGTCCCGATTCACAAACATTGCCACCTTCCCCCTCACACAAGGTTTCTCGGTTCGCTTCGCTCGCTCGGAACGACAGTTGGGGGCTGCGGGCGCGCCGCAGACGTCTCACCGGGCCGGCTTCAGCAGCAGCGTTTCGACGGTTGCCGACTCAACGGCTTTGGGGGTCCAGGGAATTGGGACTCCCCTGCCCTTCAGCCAGAACGGCAGCAGGTCCGCATAGTGGGGCGAAAACGGGTTGCCCGATTGTCCACCGGGCAATGAGAAGAGCGACCGGTCCCAGTCTCCGACGTCCAGAACCATGCGCATGGACGGGATAGCCCCGGGACCGGACAGCGGGTCTGGTCCGACCGAGCCCGCCTGCTGGACAGTGTTGACATCTCCGGGGCACTCGAAGGGGCCGCGGTTGAGAATGCGATCCAGGAAGGGGCTGCGACCGAATGGGTGCGTAAGCGAAACTTTCCGGGCGCTTCCCCACTGCCAGCGGTCCGTGGATTTCCCAAGACGCCTAACGGCGGTCTTGTAGGCCGAGCCCAACGCGGCGTCGATCTCCGCCTCCCATCCGTTCCTAAACCAGCCGGGCGGGCGATCCCTAAGCAGGCGAGATATGCGCCCCACCTGCCTCGCGGCGAAGAAAGAGCTTCCGCTGACCGGGTGAAGGCTGCGGCCCAGTAGCCAAGGTGCCGAACGGGGCGCCCTCGCCCTGGCTATGCGGCCGGAAAGTTCGGCAAGGAAGAGGTGGAACAGCGTCGCGGCGACGGAATCGGCGGACATCAGGCCGTCCCAACTCCCCAGTAACTCGCGGGCCTTCCGGGACTCCTCACCGGCGGGCGTTCCGGCGAGTACGATCTCCCTCATTTCGGCCCACGGCATCGACTTCACGTCCATCTGGAGCACGGCCGTCGAACCCACGTCCCAGTCGGAGCGCTCTTCCAGCGCCTCCGCGATCCTGCCGAGGCGGTACCCGTCTATCCAGTCGATTCCCAAGAAAGGACCTTCTCCTTCAGGCTGAGGCTGCGTGTTGGCGGAGGCAACGTAGCCGCATGCCGGGTTAAGGGAGTGCGGCATCTCTTCGAACGGCACGCCCTCCTCTTCCCACCCGGCCCGGGATTCCCAGCCGGCGGCGGGAACCGTTCCGAAGCCTCGCCGGCGGCGCGGCGCCTGCCCTACCAACTGGAAGCCGACATTCCCCTGAGTGTCAGCACAGACGAGGTCGAGTGGAAGGATGGGCCAGTCTGCGAACGGAGCGCGAAACTCCTCGACCGTCGTTGCCTGCAATGTGCTGAGGAATCCCCGGATCGGCAATGCGTCCAGCCAGACCGCTCGCATGGAGATTGCGCCGAGCTCGCCGTCCAAGGCGGGACCGATGATGGGCCCGCGGGGCGTGTACAGGACTTCCTCCTCGACGGTCCCGGCACCTTTGACTTGGATCACCTCCCGACGGGACTCGCACTGGACGTACTCGCCGTCCTGAAGGACGGACCGGCCATCGGCGCCGATGCGCTCCAGGAAGAGATCGGTATTGTCGGTAAGCCCTGCGGTCACACCCCAGGCGCAGCTCCCGTTATGGCCCACAGCTATCGCGGGAGTCCCCGGCAGCGCGGCGCCTGCGAGGGCCCATTTCGGCGACTGCATGCGGGCGAGATACCAGTGAGGAGGTAGCGCGGGCCCGAGGTGAGGGTCGTTGGCGAGTATGGGACGTCCCGACCGGGTCATGCTCCCTGAGACAGCCCAACTGTTTGAACCGCCACCCTTCCCGACCGTCTCCTGGAGGAGCGCCAAGTCTTCGGCGAGGCGGTTGGCCGCAGGGCCCGCGACGGCGATTGGCGGAGAGGCTACCCGATGCCACTCCGGATAAGAGGGGTCGAGGTCGAGGAGCGCTTCCGGGCCGTCCAGGTTCATAACCATGAACCTGGCGAGCTCGGAGTCCCAGTTGGACGGCATAATAAACGACTGGAGCTTCAGGATCGTGACCACGTCGATGGCCGTGAACTTCGAGAACCCGGATCGAAGCAGCACCATCTCATGTGACCTGCCCGGCAGGCCGCGGTCCCGGCCGGCGTTTATGCCCCTGGCAAACGCAGTGAGAATTGATGCCACGTTGGGCGACAGCACATCGAACTGCTCCTCAGCGGCGCGGCGCAGGCCGGCGCGGCGGAAGAGGCGGTCCACTGGCAGAGTGGCGGGGCCGAATAGCTCCGACAGTGTCCCCAAAGCGGCGCGCTTGGACAGCTCGATCTGCACCGCCCTGTCCTGGCCCTGGCAGAAGCCGAAGCCAAAGAAGACGTCCATCTCGTGTTCGGCCTCGATCATCGGAATGCCGTAGCGGTCGCGGCGTATGGTGACCGGACCGCGAGGGCCGTCTACCTCCAGCGTGCCGCTCGTGACCGGCAGCCGGGAGCCGAGCAGCAGCCGGAACAGCGCTCGAGCAGGGCGCAGCCCGGCACCCAAAAAGGGGGCAGTCAATGCACTACCAGGAATCAATGCCGCAACGCCTCAGTTCTGTGTCCAAAGTGCGCGAGGCACTTCGGCAGACCCTAGGCTGGCAAGGAGCTCCCAGACTAGCTACTCGGCGGCGCGGATCCGCTAAGGGCAGGTACGCATCACACCTACTCTGAACAGTTACGGAGTTCTGAGAACACAGTTTGGTCATACGGAGAGCGTATATGATATGCGGAATTCAGGCTGGGAGTGGGTGCGATGCGAATTTCCGAAGTTAAGACGACACCACTAGCGATCCCGTTCAGGCAAGCCTACCACTGGAGCCACGGTACTAGCGGCGGGACGACCACGATCCTGGTCGAAGTACACACCGACGAGGGCGCGGTGGGATACGGCGAGTGCCTGGCGTGGGCGTCTGCGGGCGCGACGCAGGCCACGATACGACAGGCGTCGCAGGCGTTCGAGGGCCAACCGCCACATGACGTCCAGGCGCTGATCGCGAAGGCGTCGAAGCGGCACGCAATGTTCCTCACGCCGCGCTACGCCAACCAGGTGTTCGTTGGGATCGAGATGGCGCTGTGGGACCTGATCGGCAAGGCAGCAGGTCAGCCGGTACATAGGCTGATGGGGGGAGCGGTGCACGAAAGCATCGGATACTTCGCCTTCCTGCAGGAAGGTACGCCGCAGGAACTCGCGGACGATGCGCGAAGGCACGTGGATGAGGGAGCGCAGGTCATCTACGTAAAGATCGGATACAGCGAAGCGTACGACATGGAGGCCGTGGGGCTAGTGCGGGAGGCGATCGGCGACAGGCGACTGCGGATCGACCCGAACGAGGCGTGGGACGTGCACACGGCGATACGGATGATACGGAAGCTGGAGCGGTTCGACCCGGAGTTCATCGAGCAGCCGGTGCCGAGCCACAGCATAGACGCCCTGGCGCATGTGAAGGAATCGGTGGGCGTGCCGATAGCCGCCGATCAGTCGGTGTATACGCTATCTGACGTGTACGAGGTTTGCCGACGTCGGGCGGCTGACGTGATCGTGCTGGGACTGCACGAGGCCGGTGGGCTGACCGGGCTACGGAAGTCGGCGGCGATCGCTGAGGCGGCCGGGATCAACCTGTGCCTGCACGGCCTGCGAGAAACCGGCATTACGACGTGCGCAGCGAACCAGGCGGCCGCCACGTTCCCCAACCTGGACGACGGCAACCAGATCATGCCGCAACTGCTGTCGCAGGATATAATTTCGGCACCGGACCTGAGGCTGACGGACGGCAGGCTTGGGGTCGTCGACGGCCCGGGCCTGGGCTTCGAGCTGGACTGGGATGCCATGGGAGCAGCGCACGAGCACTTTCTTGAGAACGGGATGTACGTGGAGGCTTAGGCTCGATTGTTCGCTTCACGCCCGCCCGACGAGGCATACTCTACGGTGCCTCCGGACGGTGCGCTTGAGGAACTCCAGCGAGATCCTTGCGTTTAATTGTGGTTCATTTTGTTCCGATTCATTGCTGGAAGCGGCTCATTCCCGGAGCGGGTCCGGAACGCGTGCGGCGCCTGAATGGAACGATTTCGAAGCAGTTATGGAACAAGAGTCGACCGCCAAGGCCAGGGTGCGGCCCGGGACCAAGATAGTCCAGATGGCGTCACAAGGGGCGCTCCTTCCCACCGGTAGACGCTGGGCTTAGAACTGTGTTGTTGATACTCATGCGTCATCCACTGCACGGTAGCTTGAGGGCTGCGAGGCAACCAGAAAGCGAATCCTAAACAGTTTGTCTGGAGGCAACCCTTGGACGAGACGCGTGCAGAAGCATCTTTCGGACGCGTCTATCGGGGCTTCCGACGGTGGTCAGTTGACCTCAGGGTGCGCGCGCCAGGTGGTAAAGGGCTCTCCGGACGCCTCAAGTGTGATGTCAATGATCTGCCCGGGGTCCATGTCGACCGGAGAAGTCGGCCCCAGCTCGATGCCGTTAGATAGATGGACCTCGACCCGGACACGGCTGAGTTTAGCTGCCGTGGTGTTCTCCACGGTGCCCGTGAAGGAGTTGGCGGTGGAGTCGTAGGAGAGGACCAGCCGGGCGCCGGCCCGGACCTCGTCGAACGTGTCGCCAAGCGCGAACTGGGTACCGGACTCTTCGCCCTCCTCTTCGTGTTCGCCTGACGCCTCGCCCTCGCCACTGTGCTCGCCTGACGCCTCGCTTGCATTGCCGGACTCAGAGACGCCGTTATGCTCGCCAGATTCTTCGCCCGCGCCGCCGGTCTCCGCACGGACATGCTCGCCTTCGCCTGATTCCGAACTGTCCTGACAGCCGGTTAGGGCGAACACCAATACAAGAACGAACGCCGCCATCAGGCCTGGCAAGATCTTCTTCATTGCGCTTGTCTCCACATTAATAGTCAGGCGGGTTGAGGGCGGCAGTGTGACCCAAGAATGTCAAGAAAGTATCAAAGCACGTGTGCCATGCCGCTCAGTACCGCTTCATGGAACCGGGTCTGAGGGGCATGATCTGCTCATCGGAGGGATTCTTCTTCAGGATTCCCCCGATGCAGGGTTTGCAGAATGTCTCTTAGTCGACCCTTGAGCGAGCGTCGCTCGATTCGGCTTTATTGCCGGATCCGGGTAAGTGGCAAGGCCCTGCCCCACCCCGTGATTCCGGGTCAAGCCCGGAATCACGGTAAGTCGAGGAGTCGAGGCGCCCTAGAGCAAAGAAGCGATTGCCACAGGCGAGACTCTAGTTATGCGGCCACGCTGGCGACGCGCATTGCGGCGGCCTGGGCGAGGGTGTGCTCTGGGCCGGTTGCGCAGCAGCCGCCGACGATCTTCACTCCCCTATCCAGCCACTCGGCGGTGGTCGTGCCGAGATCGGACGGCGGCAGATGGTCCGAGCGCACGATGTCGCCCTTCTTTCCTCCGCGCCCTCCTAACGGGGCCATCGGGTTGTAGCCGCCGTTCGGATATGCGCCGGCCACTCCGTCGTAGGAGCCCATCAGGACTTCGAGACCTTCGGTAATCGCATCGGGGCGTGTGCACATGAGCAGGATGCCGTCAACGCCGCGGCCTTCTAACGCTGCCGTAAGGTCGCGGAGAGATTCACCGTACTGCATCGTGCCGCCGGGGCGGATGTGGCGGACGCCCAGGAACACAGGCAGGCCGAACTCAGCGCAGGCGTCCACGGCCTCAACGCAGTCGTCTATGAACCCAATGTACTCGGGCAGCAGGAAGTCCACGCCGAGATCGACGAGGATCTTCGCCGGACCGGCGAACTCCTGACGGTATGCCTCACGTCCCATTATCGAAACGTCGGACCGAGGTGCGCCGACAAGGTGATCGTGAACGTATGGAGGGGCTATCCCGCCAGCGATGTACGCTTCCGGGTTCATTGCGTCCCTAGCGGCCAGGGCATTCTCGCCGCCTGCGCGTACGTAGTCCTGCCACGAGTACGGCAGATCCAGGGGATTCAGCCTGCTCGGCGTCGTCCAGAAGTTGTTGCTGATGAGGACTTCGGCTCCGCATCGGAGGTAGTCCTGGTGCACCTCGCGGACGACATCGGCAAACTCGATGTTCGCTGTGGCAGACCAGCCCCTGAGCTCGCTCTTCACAGTGGTCTGGACGAGCACGTCGGCACCCCTGCGCTGAATCTCAGAGCCCGTACCGCCGTCCATAAGCAGCGGGTCGCCAGTGGCCAGCCTGTCCATGATGTTCTGCTTCGGCATCGTTTTCTACCTCCGATTGTTATTATTGCGGTGCGGCGCCCGGTCGCGCCGTCTTCTCGAAACTCATTCCCGAAAGTGCTTCAAAATTGCCATTGCATCTGTCCCGCCCACCCACGCTCGGTGGGCCTTGAGCCTGAAGTCACTACCACCAGAGCCCATGCCAGAGTGGGATGGGCTCTCTGGACTCCCCGCGATACAAAGTGCCGAGGAAGGCTCAGCCCCTACTCTACTCGCGGGGACGCGGCGGCACAATGTGGGGCTGGAGCGTTGGTCGAGAGGATTGCAGTAACCGGGGGTTTGGGATGCGAGCGCCGAAGGCGAGTCTGAAACCCGCCTCTACGAAACGAATTGGCCAATTGGCGACGTCAGATGACGCGCGCTACCTTGAGTTCGTGCAGCTCGCGCTCTTCGAGGCCCAGGATGCCGCAGTAGACTTCACGGTTGTGCATCCCGAGCGTGGGAGCTCCTGGCGGCTGCGGCAGTGGCTCGCCATCGAACAGCACTGGAAAGCCGGTCGCCGAGGCGTCCACTGGCGCGTCCAATCCGGCGTGACGCATGTCGAACAGGGTCCCTCGTTCCCGGAAGTGTGGGTCTCGCAGCGCCTCCGGCGCGGTCCTGACGGGTGAGCACGGCACCCCGTTCTCTACAGATCGCTCCAGGACCTCCGCTCGGGTCAGGGCGCCCACGCATTCCTGAATGGCGCTGCGTGTAGCGTCGACGTTGGCGCTGCGTGAGTCGAAGCTGTCGAACCTGGGATCGTCGTGCCAGTCGGGGCGACCGAGCGCAGCCACCAAGCGCCGCCACTGCTCGTCGCTGGCGATGGTGATGATGACGTCGCCGTCGCTTGCGTGATAGAGGCCGGTCGGGCCTGCGCGGGTGTTGTTTCCCATGCGCAGGGGCAAGCCCTTCGCGATGTCCTCTTCCAAGTTGTCGAGTGCCATCAACGCCATGATTGAATCCATCATGGACACGTCGAGGTACTGGCCTCGGCCGGTCTTCTCGCAGACCCTGAGCGCACCGGCGATCGCGATCGCGGCGTACAAGGGCGCGACCATGTCGCCGATGTAGAAGCCGACGCGCGTGGGAGGGCCGTCCGGGTAGCCGTTCACGTCCATGAGGCCGCTCATGCCCTGGACCTGCGGGTCGTGGGCGGGCATCCGCGAGTACGCGCCGGACTGGCCGTAGCCGGAGATGGAGCAGTAGATGATCGCCGGGTTGGTATCTGAGACGTGCTCGTAGCCCAGGCCCATGCGGGACATCGAGCCGGGGGCGAGGTTCTCGACAAGGACTTGGGAGTTACGGGCCAGACCAAGCATGAGTTTCCTACCCCGCTGGCTCTTGAGGTCGAGTGTGACGCTCTTGACGCCCTGGTTCCGTTTCAGGAAACGGGTCGAGATGTCCTCCGGGGTACGGCGTTCGTCGGATAGGCCTTCCGGCCCGGCGAAGGGCCCGGAGCTCCTGGTCGCATCGCCAGATTCGGGCCGCTCGATCTTTATGACCTCCGCGCCGAGGCGGGCGAGAGTCATCCCAAGGAAGGGGCCGGCGAGAAAGCCGGTGACGGCGAGGACGCGCAGGTCAGAAAGCGGTTGCATGCACCCTACCCCGCTGCTACGCGGAGCATGTTAAGTTCATAACTCTTGTCAGCTCGTCTATCATGTCAGCATTCCCGCACTGTTGACGTTTGCGTCACTGCTTGGTGTGTAGCAGGGATCCCCATCCTAAACTTCCCCAGCTGACTGGGGAAGTGGGCAGAGTCTCGGCTACCAACCTGACAGGGTATCCCAGTGGTCGAGGGCGCTTACTTCGCCCAAGGGATTGCGGGTCGTGGAGCCGAACCTTCCGCGCGGGTAGCCAAGTGGCATGCAGTACACGACCTGCGCGTGATCGGGGATGCCGAAAAGCGCGTGCACCCTCTCCTCGACCGAGGCGTGCAGCGTTGTGATCGTCCCGCCGATTCCAAGGGATCTGGCAGCGAGCAACAGGTTCTGGGCGGCAGGCACGATGGAGTTCGCAGCGCCGCCGCCACGCGCCGTGGCGCACACGAGGACAATGACGGGCGAGTTGCCAATCTCATCGGCGAAGCGCGCGGCGGAGCGACGAACTTGGGTGTCGGGCAGGTCCTCGGGGCCCATGATACCCTCGTCTCGACGCTTGGCCCACCAAGCCTCCCTGTACAGCTCGCCAAGCCTGCCTCTTAGCGCGGCGTCCCGAACTACGAGGAAACGCCACGGCTGCTCGTTGCCGCCGTTGGGCGCCCTGATCGTCGCCTCAAGGATGGCTCGCAGGTCTTCTTCGGGAATCGGGTCCGGCTTCTGGCGGCGTATGGCCCTGAGGGTGAAAATTGCTTCGCCCAAGGGCATGGTCAGGCGGTCTGCGGTGTTTGTGTTCAAGGGACTTCCTTTCAGTTGGGCGTGGCGCCTCTCATCGTCAGCCTCGTGTTGCCGGTGTGGGTGCTTCATTGTACACTCGCCGCAGCTTCCCTAATGGGGGTCTTCCTATGGCGCTTCCCGAGCACGTCCCGTACCTAATAATCGGCGCTGGGGTCCACGGACTCAGCACGGCGTACCACCTCGCACTGAAGCTCAGAGCGCAGGGCAAGGGCGACGGCCGGGACATCCTGGTGGTGGACAAGACCGGCGTGGCGGCCGGGGCATCCGGCATAGCATGCGGAGTGATCCGCAACAACTACTTCCAGCCGGCTATGAGGGAGCTAATGGCGCACAGCGTTTCCATCTGGGAGACAGACCCGCAGGCGTACAGCTACCACCCTGTGGGATACATGCAGATCAGCCCGGAGGTAATGCACGAGGGTGTGGCCCAGATCCACAGCGAGCAACAGGCTATAGGGTACCTCTCCACTTTCATCGAGGGGGCTGAAGACTCCCTGCTGTATATGAAGGGGCTTTTCAACGACTGGCAAGCCAAGGGGATTACTTCCGTCCTGCACGAGAAGAAGGGCGGCTACGCAAACAACGCCCGCTCGATGCAGGGACTGGCAGGCAAGGCCAAGCAAGAAGGTGTGAGCATCGAGGCGGGAGTCCGCGTTACGGGTTTCCGTTACAACGGCGGCAGTGTGTCGGCGGTTGAGACGGACCGGGGCACGGTAGGGGTGGAGCAGGTCGTCGTAGGGGTCGGTCCGTGGGTGCCCCAGATATGGGAGATGCTTGACCTGCCCTCCGAGGTCGAGATCAAGGGAGCCGACGGCACCGTGCACGAAGGCATCCCGATGTGGAATTACCTATGTCTGCAGGAAGGAACGCTCGCGGTTGACCCGAGCACGTTCGTCACGAACGACGGAAAGATGCCGCCGGTTGTCCACGTGGACACGGACGCGCCGCTTTTCTCTGACAGGGACGGCTCACTGATCACCGACGAGCTGTGGGGCATCTACTACAAGCCGGACTTCAACTTCAACGGGGTCCAGGGCGGATCGGCGCCGTACAGTGTGGACAAGTCCCCCTCCGAGGTTGCTGTCGATCCGTACGGGCCGGAGTCGAGTGAATTCATCGTGGGCGAGGACTTCGAAGACATGTGGTCCTCCGCCCTAGCCTTCTGCCATAAGCGGTTCGAGGGCAAGCACGGCCTGTACCGCAAAGAGCCGTCCGGAGGACTCGGCGCATTCACGCCCGACAGCTTCCCGGTAATTGACACATACAGGCAGAACGTGCGGATCGTCGCGGACTCCAATCACGGCTACAAAATGATTGGCGTAGGCGCGCTCATCGCCGAAGAGCTTACCGGCGGGACGTCCTCGCTGCTGGAGCCTTTCCGCTTCTCACGCTACGCGGAAGGCAAGCTGCACCCGGTCTCTTCCAGTCCATTCCCCTGGAGCTGACGGGGAGCCGGCAGGCGGCGGTGAACTGGGCCGGACCACGCAACGGAGGAAAACATGCCGACTGACCTGGAAGCATATGTAGAGCAGGACGGCAGGGCCGATCTCGTGAGTGAGGTCCGGCGCAAAATCGACGAACTGGGCGTCCAGTACATCTACTACCAGTTCGTGTCGGTCACAGGCCGGATCATGGGCAAGGGTATTCCGGCCGACCACTGGGAGCGGACGGCAGAGCGCGGCTTCCAGCTTGTGTACGGCTCGACCGCGAACCTATTCGTCGACAGGTACAGCAACTACATCGGCTACGGGCCCGAGTCGTGGGAGCTGGTAGGCATACCGGACCCGGACACCTTCGTGCAGCTTCCGTGGGACAAGAGGTGCGCCCGCGTGTTCTGCGTGCTGTTCAGGAACCGAGAGGAGCCGGAGAATCCGGGAGCGTTCCTGACTTCGGACTGCCGCGGGAACCTGATCCGTCACCAGCAGGAGTTCCGCGAGAAGCACAACGGGATGCACTTGAGACACGGAACCGAGCCGGAGATGATGTGGCTCAAGCAGGACGAGAAAATCACCCGGGATAGCGGTTTCAGCAAGCCATTTTGCTATCACATCAATCAGTTCGAGTCGTTGAGGGATGTCTTCCTGGACGCGATCCAGTGGTCAAGGGAGATGGGACTCGACATGATCCAAGGTGACCACGAGGACGCGCCGGGCCAGTTGGAGTTGAACTTCACGTTTGACGACGCCGTGCGCACGGCGGACCGGCTGACAACGTACCGGCAGATATGCGCGGCCGTGGCCCGGAAGCACGGGATTCTCGCGTGCTTCATGCCAAAGCCGTTTATGGGCGTTTCCGCCAACGGCTGTCACCACAACCTGTCCTTGTGGACCGGCGGTAACGAAGGCGTGCTCCCGCTCGGCAACGATCCCCTGCCCGGAATGGAGGGCGTGTTCACGTACCTAAGCGACGGAGAGAATCACTTCATGCCCATTGAAGGAGCGCTGCTTACGACGCCGGGCCCAGTCGGTCTGCAGAGCATCGGCGGGATTCGCGAGCACCTGCCGGCGTTGACCGCGATCGGCTGCCCGACGGTGAACTCGTACCGGAGGCTGTGGGACACCGGCTTCTGGGCGCCGGTCTATGCGGACTGGGGCTACCAGAACCGCACGACCGCGCTGCGAGTGTCCGCGCCGGGCCGGTTCGAGTACCGGTCCGTGGACTCTTCGGTGAACCCGTACCTCATGGCTTCCGCGATCCTGAAGGCGTTCGACGACGGCATCAGGCGTGACCTTGACCCTGGCGAGCCTGAGCAGCGGAACATCTACGAGGCCATGGAGGCGGGCAAGCAGGTGTCCAAGCTGCCGATGTCTCTGGGCGATGCGCTGAAGGCACTGAGCGAGGACGAGGTTATCAAGAGCGCGCTGCCGGGTGAAATGTACAAGGTGTTCATGCACTACAAGACGGACGAGTGGGAGAAGTTCCTGTCCACAGTTACCGACTGGGACATGGACATGTACCTGGACGTGCTGCCGTAGTGGTGGGACACCGCTCTTCATCTGGCGCTCTGCTGAAGAATGTTCTGGTAGCTTTCAGTATGTGCGCGAGCAAGTTACGATGAAAACACAACCTGGCAGGAAGCTAATCTAAGCGCAAGAATCACCCTCACCTAGGTCCTCTCCCTTGATGGGAGAGGAGTTTTGATGTAGAGAAATGAGAGGGTAAGAGGCAGGGAGGCAAGTAACGATATGTGCGGAATCGCCGGAGTGATCCACAGGGGCGCTGCCGCGCCCATTGGAGCAGAGCTCACGAAGATGCTGCAGTCGCTCAAGCACCGGGGGCCGGACTCGACAGGGTATGCGGTGTACGGCTCACCGCCGCAGGAGACATCCTACGTCATCCGGTTCAACACAATTGAGCCTGAGATGATCGGCAAAGGAAGCAGCCGCACGCGGGAGCTGATGGAGGAGCGCAAGGAGGAGTTCGACCGGCGACTGTTGTCGATGGGCGGCGCCATCACCGAGTCCGACAGCCCCAGAGACTATTCCAGCCGGTACGTCGTCAACTACGACGGCGATCTACGAGAACTCGCCGAGTACCTGGAAGAGATCGATGGCGTTGAGATCCTCTCAATAGGACGGTCCCTAGAGCTTGTCAAGGACCTTGGAGACGCCGAAGAGGTCTCCGCGAACTACGGGCTGAACAGCTATGTTGGGACACATGCCATCGGCCACGTCCGCATGGCGACCGAGTCGGACGTGGACATCCGGTCGGCGCACCCGTTCTGGGCGTACCCGTTCAGCGATGTTTCGGTGGTCCACAACGGTCAGCTAACCAACTACTGGATGATGCGGCGGGCCCTGGAGCGAAAAGGTCACCGGTTCATGTCCGACTGCGACTCCGAGGTCATCGCGGTGTTCCTGGCGGACAGGATGCACGACGGCGTGACCCTGGAAGACGCGATGAGAGAGTCCGTCCAGGAGATGGACGGGGTGTTCACCTACCTGGTGGCCACGCGGGACGAATTGGGCATGGCCAAGGACACGATGGCGGCCAAGCCGATGGTGCTGTACGAGAGCCCGGAGTTGATCGTGCTGGCTTCTGAGGAGGTGGCGATCCGCAGCATCTTCCCGGAGGAGATCGACACGTCCGACCCGTACGAGGGCGAGGTGATGGTATGGCAAACGTGACGCAGCGCGGCGCCCAGCTTCACGAGGAGCAGCTCGCGGGCCGCACACAGCAGGTCTTCTTTAGCGCCGAAGCCGAAGAGAACTACCTGTACCACGGCTCATTCGAGGTGGACCTCGAGAAGCGGGCCGAGATTGACGCGGCCGGCACGGAGCCGCCCGAGGTGAACGCCAAGATCAGGGCACTCCTGGAGGACGGGCACGGGACGATCACGGTCAGGAACCCCGGGGCAAAGCACGGGCTGGGCGTGGGCATTCTGAACCGTCTGAACCTGAATTTCGAAGGCAGCCTGGGTTACTTCGGCCTCGGTTGCATTGACGGCCCCAACGTGAGGGTGAGCGGACGCGTGGGCTGGTCCTGCGCCGAGAACATGATGGCCGGCACAGTGCTAATCGAGAAGAACTCCGGGTCGTGCTTCGGGGCCGCAATCCGAGGAGGCGACCTGGTCTGCAAAGGTAACTCCGGCGCCCGCGCGGGAATCGATCAGAAGGGCGGCACGATCATCATCGGCGGCCACGCCGGGGCGTTCACGGGGTTCATGATGCAGCGCGGAAGGATCGTGATCCTGGGCGACGCTGGCGTGAATCTTGGCGACTCGATGTACGACGGCACGATCTACGTCGGCGGCGAGGTCAAGGGCCTAGGCACTGACGCCGTCCCCGACGAGATGACCGACCTGGACGTTGAGTGGCTCAACAGGAAGCTGGGGATGCACGGGCTCGAAGCGCCGAACGGAGTCGAGAACCTCACAAAGATCGTGTCCGGCAAGGAGCTGTGGAACTACGACAGCCTGGAGCCGCACGAGCGCAAGATGGTGCTCTAGGGCATCATCCAGCTTTGGAGGGCAAGCAAAATTAAACACATAGAGAGGTCGGCCGGCAAATGACGACACCTCAAGACGAGATAAAGAGCAACGGCGCCTGGCAGAAGATCAGCCGCAATCCCCACCAAATGGGCACGAACTTCATGTTCCCGCCCTCGGTGATCGACGACATCCACATCAAGGCGGAGCTGGGCAGGTACCGGATGCGCGGGATGGCGCTGTTCAAGCACATCCCGACGTGGGACGACCTGGTGTTCCTGCCCGGCACCCTGACAAGGTTCGTCATCGAAGGCTACCGGGAGAAGTGCCTGACCGAGACGGTGATCGGCCCCAAGGCGAAGCGTCCAATGGTGCTGGATATCCCGATCTACATCACGGGCATGAGCTTCGGCGCCCTGTCGTACGAGGCAAAGACGGCGCTGGCGCGCGGCGCCACGATGGCCGGCTCGGCGACGTGCTCGGGCGAGGGCGGGATGATCCCCGACGAGCGCCGGTACTCGGAGAAATGGCTGTACCAGTGCATCCAGTCGCGGTACGGCTTCAACCCCCATCACGCGCAGCTGGCCGACGCGATCGAGATCTTCATAGGCCAGGGCCACAAGGTTGGCCTGGGCGGGCACTTGATGGGCCAGAAGGTGACAGACCAGGTGGCCGAGATGCGCTCGCTGCCGGCAGGGATCGACCAGCGGTCCCCTGCCCGACACCCCGACTTCCTGGGGCCGGATGACCTGTCGCTCAAGATCAATGAACTGCGGGAGATGACCGACGGCGTGCCGATCCAGCTGAAGCTGGGCGCGGCCCGTGTGTACGACGACATCCGAATGGCCGCCAAGACCGGCCCGGACAGCATCTACCTTGACGGGATGGAAGGCTCGACCGGCGCGGGGCCGCACATTGCGGCGGAGGAGACCGGCGTGCCGGGAATCGCGGCGATCCGTGAGGCGCGGCGAGCACTGGACGACGTTGGCATGACCGACGAGATCTCGCTCGTGTACGCCGGCGGCATCCGCAACGGCGCGGACGTGGCGAAGGCGCTGGCGCTGGGAGCCGACGCAGTGTCGATCGGCACGGCGGCGCTAATCGCGCTGAACTGCAACAAGGACATCCCGGAGTCCGACTTCATGCGGGAGATCGGCGTGGAGGCCGGTAACTGCTACCACTGCCACACGGGGCGCTGCCCTGTCGGAGTCGCGACACAGGACCCCGAGCTCCGGAAGCGGCTCAACCCGGATGACGCCTCCGTGCGCGTGTACAACCTGCTCCACACGTTGACGATGGAGTGCCAGATGCTGGCGAGGGCGTGCGGCAAGACCAACGTCCATTCGCTGGAACCCGAAGACCTGGCGGCGCTCACGATGGAGGCGTCGGCCATGTGCAAGGTGCCGCTGACCGGCACCGACTACACTGTGGGAGTCTCGGACCGCCGCCATGAGTAACGACAACAGCACTGACAACACCGAACAGGCCGGGCAGCACGTAGGGTACCGCTACGACGTAAACCTGCTGCCCGACTACTCCAAGATCACTCCGTTCCTGCAGCGCTTCATGGACGTGATGGGGTGGCAGGACCTCAACTGGCTTGAAGACGTGCACATGGGGTACGAGGAGGACAGGCCCGCCGTGTTCGACCGCAACATCAACGGCTGGGTCACGGTCCCGGAGGACATCGATCTGCCCGACAGCCAGCAGGACCGGGACATGATCGCGCGGGAGCTGCTGATCAAGTTCCAGATGTCGCCACGGCATCCGATGGTGACGCTGCGGTCACACTACGGCAAGCTAAAGGCGTAGGGGCTTAGGCCCAGCCGACCTCTCAACCCTAGCGCTCCGTGGTCTGCCGGTCGCGCGAGCGGCTGTGACGCCTACCCCACCCCTATCGCTCCGCGGTCTCCTTCAGCAGCGAGCGGCTGCCCAGAACCTTGAGCGCTTACCTTCATGCCACCATGCCGGTATGCAATCATTACATTGCGGTATCTAGACATGCCGGGAGGTTGGGACCATGCGGAGGATTCAGGTTCACGTTGACGGGCACATCTACCGGCTAGCTCGTCAGAAGGCTGACGACGAGGGCGTATCGCTGTCGGCCGTGATCCGGGATGCGCTGGAGCAGCACCTCACTGGCAGACGGCGACAACCCTTAACGCTGGAAGACCTTGGGTTCGTGGGCGTTGGAAGATCGGACGGTGGCGATCTGTGCCCGGTGTCTGAGAATCACGCCGAGGCTCTGGCGAGGGCGCTCGAAGACGAAATTTTCGAGAAGCGCCCTCAGGAGAAAAGAAACTGACCTTCCTGGACTCGTCGGGCTCATACGCCCTCGCCAATGCCGAGGACCGAAATCATCTCCGTGCCTCTCAAGGCCTGCAGTCCGCCCTCACCATGCTAGAACCCATAATGACGCACAACTATGTCGTCGCGGAGTGCGTGGCGCTCATACAACGAAGGCTAAGACTACAAGCAGCGCTAGCATACATCAATGCCACGCGCCTCCTACACGTCCACTGGGTTTCACGAAGCGAGCACGATCAGGCCGTGGAGCTCCTGGAGCAGCGCGCCCGACGGCGCCTCAGCCTAGTAGACTGCGTGAGCTTTGTTGTGATGAGAGAGTTGAAGATCGACACCGCCCTAGCCTACGACTCGGACTTCGAGCGCGAGGGGTTCAGGGTGTTGGAGGGGGCGGGGTAGGAACGAGACTGCGCGATGTGTCGCTCAGACGACGCGCGTACTGCCGCCGGCAGTCCCGATCCTTGCAGAAGAACACGCAGAGTTCATCCAAGGGCATTTCGTGCTTGGCGGCCTTGTAGATGCGGTAGATCGTGCTACCTACAAACACTCCCCCTCCAACAACCATAAGCGGAGTGCCAAGAGGCCCGAGGGGCAACCCGACTCCAGCGATAGTTGCACCTTTGGCCACACCCGCAAAGGCAGCCGTCGTACCGACTCCAACTGCACCAGCGCCAGTCGTACTCTTTACGGCGTCTTTCGCAGCTTGTTTACCGCTCTTTCGACCACGCTTCTAGTGGAGGGCATTCTCTACTCCAGCTAGCGGAGCCTCGACCAATGCCGCGAAGATTCCACCCTTGGCTACTCCCTTGGCGGTTGCCTTGATTGCGGCGTTGCGTACCGCCGACCTTGTGGCAGTGACCTCAGCACCGGTCATGTTCCGACTGCCTCGGGCTACGTTCTGCTTGGCCTTCTCCCATACGATATTGCTGGGCCGCTTGGCCCATAGGGGCGCATTTCTCACGGACTTGATATGGCTAGCCTGGTTATCCTTGAGGAATTTCCTGACAGCAGCCTCTCCCTGATTTCGGATAGCTTCGGGGGTACAGACCGGGGAGATAGGTTACATCTAAACCGGGCACATGGGTAACACAATGTGGGATTGTGAGAACCATTCCACAAGGAGGCAAGTGTGTTGCCCTGGAGAGATACGAGTCCGGAGTCTGAGCGATTGCGTCTGATCGAGCGTTACGCCCTGGGAGAGGAAAGCGTGGCCGAGTTGAGCCGTCAGTTCGGCGTCAGCCGCAAGAGCGTCTACAAGACGATCGGCCGTCACAAGGCCGAGGGTGAAGCGGGTCTGCTAGACCGCAGCAGAGCGCCGCATCACCACCCGAACGCGACACCCCCGGAGTTGGTCGATCGGATCATAGAGATGAAGCGAGATCATCCGTTGTGGGGACCCAAGAAGGTAATCGGCAGGCTGCGGCTCATAGGGCCTGACAAGTCGTGGCCGTCGGCCAGTACGGCGGGCGTCATACTGGACCGTGTCGGACTGGTGAAACGTCGGCGGCGCAGGCGGCGCAGCACGCCGTGGGGCGAGCCCTTCTCAGGCGCCAGGAGGCCAAACGACGTGTGGTCGATCGACTTCAAGGGGTGGTTTCGCACCGCAGACGGGACACGGATCGACCCTCTGACTGTCCAGGACGCGGCATCGAGGTATCTGCTGGTGTGTGACGGACTTGAGCGGCCCAATGGGCCTGAGGCCAGGCGCGTTCTGGAGCGTGCATTCCGGGAGTACGGCCTGCCCAGAGCCATCCGCACGGACAACGGCCCCCCGTTCGCCGGCGTGGGACTTGGCAGCCTCTCGTCGCTGTCGGTGTGGTGGGTCAAGCTGGGCATCATCCCTGAGCGCATCGAACCCGGACACCCCGAGCAGAACGGTCGCCTTGAGCGGTTGCACCGGACGCTCAAGGCTGAGACGGCCACGCCTCCGCAGGTCAACCGCAGGCGTCAGCGTCACGCCTTCGACCGCTTCAGGCACAGCTACAACAACGAGAGGCCGCACGAGGCCCTGGGACAGCGGCCTCCGAGTCTGCTGTACACGCCCTCGTCCAGACCCTATCCTGCACGCATCAGCTCACCGCAATACGGATCAGGAGTCACGGTCCGCAGCGTCCGCAGCAACGGCGAGATCAAGTGGAAGGGAGACCTGATCTACCTGAGTGCGTCTCTCAAAGGCGAACCCGTCGGCCTCGTACAGCAGGACGAGCAAACCTGGTTCATACAGTTCGGCCCACTCATCATCGGTACCCTGGATGATCACGAGAGACAGATCGACAAGACACCCGTAAAAGTGTTACCTATGTCCCCGGTCTAACTGTTACCTATGTGCCCGGTCGTACACGGGTATGCTCATGAAGAGTCGCTGCGCCATCGTTTCACTGCGCACCCCGCGCGAACCACCCACACCACGAGTTCGGAACAGCCGCTTCAAGTCAGAGGATAGGTTTTGCCAAGCGCCTGCGTTTGCCTGCCTAGCGGACCTAGCACCGGCAAACCCGGCGGATCCTGAGGCTCCGGCACTACTGCTGTTATCTGCTTGGTCTGTCTCCGAGGCTATCTCAGGTTGTCTTCTAAGGTATGGCCAAGCGAAGTACCTTTGCGTATATGTTCTCATACCCTTGGGAATCGCTGTGCCGCAATGGCCGCAGGGTAGGTCTTCCGGAGCCTTTTCTTTTCGAGTGTACCAATGGTCTAGATACCTCACGTAGCAAGGGTCAGCCTTGCCGTTAGATTGGCACGTTGCACAACCGACGCAAAAGTTTGCATGCCCTTTCCGACGAACTCCCTCCGGAAGCTGCAATGGCATCTGCGACAGACAAGCTGCATGGGTTGGAATCTTGTGTTGGCATTCCGAACAGTGCATGTTCTCTTCAGCGATTGCTTGCCACACGCTGACTGCTCCTTCACCTCATTTTTCTGACTAGCACCACTCAACCGGTAAGTTAGATAGCGCGGCTGCAGACGGCCTCGGGGTTACTCCTCGGCGGACTCGCTGGTGTCGTCGCCTTCGAGGAGGGTGCGGAGGCGTTCGCGGGCCTGGCGTATGATTTCGGCCTGCTGGGCCACCTCGTTGAACAGATCCGCCCTCGCCTTGATGCCTTCGTTAATCAGGAGAGCGGCGGCCTCTGATCGGCTCCGCGTAACCTGGCAGTCGACCAGCTCGTCGATCCTTCGCAGGCTGTCTTTGTTCAGCCTGACCATAACGACGGAGTCGCGCGTCTCGCGAACCGTCTTCAGGCTGTCCCTGACAGTGCCGGCAACGCTGGCGGCCACTTCCCTACCCGTCCCGATGGTGGTACGCAACGCATGATCAACGTCTCCGAGGCCTTCCAGCGCATCGGCCAAACGGTGCCCCTTCTCATCGGTGCGACTATCTTCTTCCGTCTCGGCCTGTAACTCCTCTGTTGGTCCTGCGCTTTGCTGTTGCTCTGCTTGGTCCTTACCAAGTTCGCTAACCATTATCACCTCCCTTTGCCTGCGTGTACCTTACATGTAAGTGTAAGGTGCTGCTACATCAAGGGCAAGTAACTGTAAGACGTCAGTCTATCGACTTAGTCTCAGGCTGATTCGGGTGGATGGAGATTCGCCCAAGGGCGCGCGGCCTCAAGCTGGGAGCAGAGACGGAAGAGCGTGGCCTCGTCGCCGAAGCGGGCAGCGATGTGAATCCCGATGGGCAGGCCAGCCTCGTTCCAGCTTAGCGGGACCGACGCAGCGGGTTGGCCGGTGACGTTGCATAGCTGCGTATAGGGGCCGCCGAACTCGTCGTTGACCTCGTTGGGGCGCAGCGGGTTGGCGGCGGTCTGCTGGAATGAACCCAGCGGTAGCGGGGGCTCGGACAGCGTGGGCCGATCCAAGCGTCGTACGGCTCCTGAAACCGGCCGACCGGCCGGCCAAGGGCCTGAATGGCGTCCATGGCGTTCATGAGGTCCGCGGCCGTAAACCCCCTACCCTGTTCGGCGAGCGAGAGCGTGTACGGCTCGAAGTGCTCGGTCGTGGGCGTCACGCCGGTCTGCTTCGACCATCCGTCGACGATCTGGGCGGTCAGGCTCGCCCACATGACCTCGCTAAACTGGTGGTACTGGTGGTCCCGGTCGATGAAGTCCGGGGCCGTTTCCTCTATGTCGTGGCCAAGGTTCTCGCAGAGACGTGCGACGTCACGAACGGCGTCGACACAGTCCGGGGCGAATCCGTACCCGCCGGGCGCAGTGACGCTGAAGGCGATGCGGAGCCTGCCGGGGTCCGAGCCTACCTCCTCCAGGTACGGCCGCTCCACATGAGGCGCGGGGTACGGGTCGCCCGCGGCCGGCCCTGCGGTGGCGTCCAGCACGGCGGCGCTGTCGCGCACCGACCGGGTGAGCACGTGGTCGTTCGCTATGCCGCCGAGCAGCTCCCCACCGTCCGGCGCGGAGGTGATCCTGCCGCGCGATGGCTTGAGGCCGAAGACGCCGCAGGCCGAGGCCGGGTACCTGATCGAGCCTCCTCCATCGTTGCCGTGCGCGATCGGGACCATGCCGACGGCCACAGCCGCGCCGGAGCCTCCGCTGGAGCCGGCAGTTGTCCTGTCCATGTCCCAGGGGTTGCGGGCCGGGCCGAACAGCAGCGGCTCAGTAGTGTTCATGAGGCCCATCTCGCACGTATTCGTCTTGCCGAGAACGACGAGGCCGGCCCGGAGGTAATGGTCGACAAGCTCGCTGTTGCGGCTTGGGACGTTGGCGCGCATTGCGGCGCAGCCGTTCGTCATCACGACGCCCGCATACGGACAGGCCAGGTCCTTCAGCAGGAACGGGACGCCTGCGAGCGGGCCCTCGGCTTCGGGCGGTTGGGCGAGTCTTCAGTAGCTGCGCGGGCTTCGTCGCACATCTTCGTGACAACGGCGTTCAGCGGCGGATTCAGTCGCTCGATGCGTTCGATCGCGGCTTCTAGCGCCTCGGCGCGGGTGAGCTGGCCCGACCGGACCAGCGCCGCCTGGCCAAGGCCGTCCACGAAGCGGAGGTCTTCGGCTATTGTTGTCATTGTTTCCCTACCTCATTCTGTTTGATGCACGAGACATTGCGCGTGAGGCTACACGAAGGCTACGTACCCGGTTGTACGCGACAGGGTCTCTCCCCCCCACCCAATCGGCAATGGAACGGACCCAGTGGAAGGAGTTACGTGCCGAGCACGCCCGCTTCCCAGCTTCGTCGCTCGCGCCAGTCCGCTCTCGTGCGCGAGAAGCGGCCGACGCGGAGACCACTGATGTCGACCGGCGTCTCGGCGTGCACGACAAGGTCGCGCACGACCATTCCGGTGGCAGGAGAGAGGCCGAAGCCGTGGCCGGAAGTAGTCACGACCAGGAAATTGGCCAGCTCAGGCAGCGTATCGATGATCGGGTACAGGTCCGGGGTCTGCTCCACGACGCCGGCCCAACTACGGATCACCGGAGTCTCGGCGGCGACCGGATACAGCTCAGCAACCCGTCGTGCGATGTTGCGGACTAGCGGCGTGTTCGGCTTGGCTGGCGTCTCCAAGCCGACATCGGTCCACTCGTGGGGGCCGCCGCCATAGGCGAGATTGCCGCGCAGGGTCTGGCGGCCGTACAGCCCGTTGCCAGCGATCAGCCCCTTCCACATCGGCTCCAGCGGGGCGGTGACGATGATCTCCACCCGCGCCGGCGACACCGGAACGAAGGCGCCGACCTTCTCGGCGAGCAGCCCGGTCTGGGGACCGGCGGCGCAGACTACGAAGTCGGTCGGTATGCGGCCGCGGTCGGTGAGCACGGCGCTCACCTTGCCCCCGACCGTCTCGAAGTTCTGCACTGCCGTGTTCTGGTGGAGCCTGCCCCCCGCGTCCAGGAAGGCCCAGGCGTAGGCCTGGACGGTGCGCTGCGGGTTGGCGTTGCCGGCCTCCCGCGAGTAGTTCGCGCCACGCAGTTCCTTGGAGGCCATTGGCAGCAGTTCTCGTACGCCGTCGCCGTCGATGATCTCCGACTCGATGCCCAGCTCGGCGTAGGCCTGCTTTGACTTGAGAGCTCCTTCAAACTCCTCATCGGTCATGGCGATGTTGAGACGGCCTGGCATCCACTCGGTCGGATAGCCGAGATCGTTGGACAAGCCTGGCCAGAGTCGGAGAGACTCGGCGGCAAGAGGTATGACGGGGGCCTCTCCTCCCCTGTGCGACGTGCTGCCGCCGTTGCGACCGGACGCCTCCCAGCCGACGACGCCCTTATCGACAACAACGGTGTCGACGCCGGAGCGGGCCAGCCACCATGCGGCGCTAAGGCCGGATACGCCGGCACCGATGACTACGACTTCCGCGCCGTCAAGGTCCATGACAAGGCTCCTAGAGTGTTGCTGACCCGTAGTTTACTCCAGGGTACCGCCACTTGCAGATACATCGCCGGGTGGCGGGACCGATGCCCTGCGAAATCAAGCTGTGCGGGATTCTTCGGCTGATTTGGGTAAGAACGAAGGCGCGAGAATCTGTCACATTCCGTAACACTTCGTCACTTCTCATAGCTGGGAGCTTCGGTTCGAGTTACAGAACTTGGGTTGTCCTGGTAGCTGAGGGTTACAGAATTGTGTCAAAAAGGGGACAGAATTGACGCAATATTGATACACGGTTTCGATGACTTCGGGGTGTTTAGGTCGGACCACCTGGTGCACGTGCCAATGATAGCACGCCCGTTCGTGCAAGGCAAGGGTCGGCGGCTCTCCTTTAAGGAATCAAAGCGCCAACACGTGACCGCACCAAAGGGCCATTGTTACTTCGGGTGAGCCGGTGTCAGGAATGTCAAGGACCAGCTGGTGTCCCGGCATTCCGGGCAATCGCGCGCGCCCGTCGCTCAGAGTTCACCCTACACTGCCAAAGGTCCGGCCTACCGGCTTAACGGACCATGCCGGCGATTGGCGGGACGGGACCTAAAACGTATCGTTCATCATTCCACTGAGCGGGTGTTTCTCTAGTAGCCAGTGGGCAACATCACCGTACGTTCCTCCCTGGTCGGCGAAGATGTGTGCCGTCCGCTGAGAGAGGATTGGGTTCTTCATCCCCGGGAGTTTTACATGCTCTCTTCTAAATTCATACCCTCAATTGGATACGGCATCGAGATGCAACGAGACATCCTCCATGTCCTTTACCAATCCCCAAATCTCTCGCTGGTGACTAGCTGGCATACGTTCGCCCACAATTACTGACTCGATGCACTCCGGGGGAACATCCGTGACGTAGATCGGAAAGCCGTTAGCGGTGCCTACGCATCTGCAATCAGCCAAGCTCCGGACGACCCTAACTTCATCCTCATGCTCCCATTCCTTTGCCTTGACGCAAGGTTCAGCTATCGAAACAGGCTCGTCAACATCTGTGTAGCTTGCTATGTCCACCTTTGGCCTATGTTCACTATACTTCACGTCGAAGTGACCCGAGAAGAACTCGTGGGTTTCGTCAAACTTCACAACCGCCCCTCTGTAACTGTCTGCGTAGTGCGACCACATTAGTAAGGACGAACCATTCTTGGACAAGCACAGAATGCCAATAGCTCGATTGAGCGAAGCCAAAATGCTTCGAGAATTCTGATCGCTACAGTGGTCCGACACGAAACCGTCATCCAGTGCCCCTAGGACCAGCTCCCTCCTCGGTGTTGTGACGGAAAATCGGATGTTGATTTCTTCACTTCCAAGTCCTTTTGGCACATGAAGTTCGGGGACCATTTCGAACGGATCGTTGAATGCCCCAGGTTGCGTGAATCTAAAGCTTCCGTCCAAAATCCACTTTAGGTCTTTGAACTTCACGTCTTTGTATAGGGACATTACCGGACTTCCTCCTTTCAACCGGCTTAACGGACCATGCCGGCGATTGGCGGGACAGGTCCTTGGGCAGGCAGAAACTCCCCGTACCCGGGTGTTTGCTCAACTCTACCGTCGTGCAACAAGACTTGGCCTCGCAAAAGGGTCATCCAGGGGCGGCCATGAACCGTCCAACCTTCGTAGGGGGTAAACCCTGAATTACCGAGGTGGTTGGCGGCCCGGACCGTATGCTCTGCGCCGGGATCGATAATGAGAAGGTCGGCGTCGGCGCCCGGACGTATGGTCCCTTTTCTCGGGTACAGACCGAAGATCCGGGCCGGATTCTCTGCCAGCACGCGAGCCATCCAAGTCAGGGGCAGCCCGCGCTTGGCCACCCCCTCGCTATACACCAGGGGCACCAGGGTCTCCAGCGATGGGGCGCCGAAAGGAATCGGCTCCCCATCCGGACCGACGAAAATGTTTTGCCAGCCTGGCTCCTTAGACTCCCGTGGGGCCGGTGAGTGATCGCTGCCGATGGCGGATATGAATCCGTGCTCCGTGCCCTGCCACAGCGCCTCCTGATTGTCGCCGTCCGCCGAACGTAAGGGCGGTCCGATCTTTGCCAGTGGGCCCAGGGTCTCCATCTCCTTCTCGCTCAGCAGGAGGTACTGTGGACACGTTTCCGTCCATACGTGCTGACCCATGCGTTGCGCCCTCTTGATTCGCTCAAGCCCTGAGCGAGTACTTAGATGAACGACGTAAGTAGGACAGTTAGTCATGCGGCCCAGGAGAATGGCCCGGTTGATTGCCTCCTCTTCGGCCCACGTCGGGCACGTGGCAGGAAAGTCAATTGGGAGAGTGCGGCCCTCCGCCATAGCCTTGTCCTCGAGGTAGTCAATCACCTCTCCGTTCTCGCAGTGGACCTGCAGGATCCCACCGTGCTTTCCAACGATTTCCATCACCTTTGCGATCTGAGCATCTGAGTACATCAGATCGCCCCGCTTCTTGTAAGTCATGAACACTTTGAAGGAGGTTGCTCCCATGCCGATAGCTTCTGGCAACTCTGCCAAGTTAGTGACATCGGACCCGAGAATAATGTGAAGACCGAAGTCCACCAATGACTGGCCGGCGGTGTGTTCAATCGTGTGAGCTATCACTTCGGGCAGTGTCCCCTGCCCGGCACCCGAGTAGTTGATGAAGGGGATCATGGTGGTTAGCCCGGAGTGGGCGGCCGCCGCGGCGCCTGTCGTCCAATCGTCGACCGCGCCGAAGTGTAGGTGGCAGTCGATGGCGCCTGGCAGAACGTACTTGCCGGCAGCATCGATATACCTGACCGCCCGCGGCATTGCATCCGACGGGCCGACAGCCACGATCTTCTCGCCTTTGATTGCTACGCTGGCCTTGTACGCTTCGTTGGAAGTTACAACCAACCCATCATGGACGACGCTATCAACGCTCATATTAACCACAGTTGCCCTCCGCGACTCTCCCTAGGACTACCAACACTCTGGACTGCTAGACGGCACACTTCTGCCCCCCCCCAATGCCGCGATCACTTCAAGTCGACCAACGGCGCGAATTGCCGCCTCAGGCAAAGCAGCGTCTCATCAGCCCTGTACCCTACGATCGATCCTTTTCGTACAGGCCGTATCCTACTGTTACTCGCTACTTCCCTTCCCGCCTCCAGCGATAGGCTGCGAGAATCGCTGAACTTCGACATCGCACGGTCTTCACCCACGGTGGATTCCACAATGTCGAAAGTGCTACCAAGAATGCTTTAGGCCGTCACACATAGCTAAATTCATGAGATTGTGGCGCGCCTGGCACGCTCCAACCTGCCCTTGGCCTTGGGCGATCTGACGAAGATTTGCCGGATTCCCAACTCCTCTTATCGCTGGCGCCAACCTGAGGGAGGGTACAACCACGATTTTGCCAAGAGGGAGAGCGCTCCAGTGAGTCGGCTTGTCTTCAATGCGCTTTCACGCCATTGGCGGGGGGCCGAAGACGACAAAGACGGACAAGGAGCATGGTTCGCGGCAAGAATCGCATCCCTTATCGGATAGACCGACGATCGACTGACCTTGCAGGACCTCACTATGATGTTACCATCTAGTTTAGGCTGCCCTATGAGCCTGAAGACTCCCAATACGGGAAATCTTGGATATATTGCTGCACCACAGTCATGCACAGGCGCTCTTGCTCCCCATTTCGTTGGAATAGACTGGAATTCCCAGGAGAATCTGAACCTGCCGCCAGTAGATTAATCCGGAACTTTTCATTCGATAGAGGAAGGGAAATACGCTCTATGTTGTGGAAAACGATTGCCCTGCTTTGCTTGCCCGTGCTTCTAGTTCTTGCCTGTGGTTCAGACTCCGACGAGCCTTTCACAATCGGCGCAATGGATGCGCTTACCGGTGTCGCCGAGTCCTATGGCAATCCTCTACATCAGGCCAAGTTGCTTGCCGTGGAGGAGATCAACGCAGCCGGAGGTATCAACGGCCGTGAGTTGAAGCTCGTCGTCGAGGACTCCAAGTGCGGGGCCCAGGATGCCATCACCGCCTACAAGAAGCTTACCGATGTAGACGGTGTCAAAATAATCCTGGGCACGACATGCAGCGGCTCAATGCTCGGAGCCGCCCCACTCGCCGAAAAAGACGGTGTCGTCCTTCTTTCCGCTTCCGCCACAAGCCCTGACATCGCCTCCGCGGGCGACTACATCTTCCGAACTGCTATCAACGACCTTCAGCTGGGCATCGACATGGGCAACACCCTCTGGGTTGACGGAAGGCGCAGTATCGCCACTATCACCGAGTCGACCGACCATGCTGAAGGTACGCGCCGCACCGCCGTCGAGCAGTTCGAGAAGCTGGGAGGCTCCGTGGTGGCCGCGGAAGGCTACTCCTCCGACGTTATCGACTTCCGTAGCCAGTTGACAAAGCTGTTCGTCAAGGGCCCTGACGCGCTCCTCTTGGCCGCCCAGGGCGAGGCCTCCGGTGGCACCATCATCAAGCAGGCCCGCGAGCTGGGTTACGACGGCCCGATCTACTCCGAGATCGTACCAACGGCCCCCGTGGCCCTCGGTATCGCCGGTGACGCCGCCACAGGCCTGAAGGCCGTTATTCCTAACCCCGATCTAGCCAGCCCCGCCGGCAAGGAGTTTCTGGCAAACTTCAAGGATCGCTATGGTAAAGTCGCTTCACTGCCTTGGTTCCAGGCTTCCGCCTACGACGATGTATACATCGCCGCCGAATGCCTGAAAAAGACCGACGACGACCAGGACGCCGACGGATTCCGAGACTGTCTGAACAACATCACCTGGACCGGGGCCATCGGTGACGACTACAGCTTCGACGAGAATGGGGATGTGGTTGGGCTGTCCAACGTAGTCGTTGAGGTTCTCCCGACCGCCGAGCGTACTGATGACAACCTCGGCTACCGCGTTCTGGGCCCGGCCCCCACACCGTAACCTCTTCGACACCGCAGCTGCAAAGAGCGTGGCCGCTCTTTCGCATCGACTGGCAGGCCGAACACACCGGCAATGGAAGAGCCTCCGCCCTGTGGCATACGATTGCTCCGCCCTTGTATCTTGGTAACGGTTCCCAATAGTGACTTCACAGACGTGGAGTGTGGTGTGGCAGACCGATCCGCCCCTGGTCGTCAAAGACCGTTGTCAAGCAAGGGTCGCCGCACCATCCCCAAGCAGAGCCCGAACGGTTGCCCGGGCCGATTGAGCCCGCATCTCGCAAGGAAGGGCCAATGCTCTACACAGGGGGTATGAATGGAACCCGAAGCAGTGTACGTAGGCATCGATGTGTCCAAGACATGTGTGGACGTCGCGGTTCGCCCCACTGGCCAGATGTGGACCATCTCAAATGACGAGCCTGGAATCCGGGAACCGGTCTCACGGCTCAGGGCTCTGGACCCTGCCATGGTGGTGCTGGAGTCCACGGGTGGCCTGGAACTGCCATCGGTTGCAGCCCTGGCGGCTGCGGCGCTGCCGGTAGCCATCGTCAACCCCAGGCAGGTTCGAGACTTCGCCAGGGCCACCGGGACACTGGCCAAGACCGACGCGCCGGACGCGGTCGCGCTGGCCCACTTCGCCGACGCGGTTCGTCCAGTGGTGCGCCCTCTCAAGGACGCCGAGACCCAGGTCCTGAGTTCTCCGGTTGCCCGCAGACACCAGGTCGTATCCATCGTAGTGGCTGAGAAGAACAGGCTTGGAAGCGCGATCGCCGCCGTCCGCCCCCGGATCGAGGCCCACATCGCCTGGCTGGAACAGGAGCTGAGCGACGTCGACGAAGGGCTGCGGCAGACGTTGCGCAGCAGTCCGGAGTGGCGGGAGAAGGACGACATCCTGCGCAGCGTCCCCGGGCTGGGCGAGCAGCTCTCCCTCGCCCTGCTATCCCAGTTGCCGGAGTTGGGCACGCTGAATCGTCGTCAAGTCGCCGCTCCGGTGGGCGTGGCTCCCTTCAACCGCGACAGCGGCACGCTGCGAGGTAAGAGGCAGATCTGGGGTGGTCGAGCGCGGCTCCGCGCAGTTCTGTACATGGGAGCAATGGTCGCCAGCCGCTTCAATCCCGTCATCCGGGACTTCTGCCAGAGACTGTTGGCCTGCGGTAAGCTGAAGAAGCTGGCTCTCACAGCCTGCATGCGTAAGCTGCTCGTCATACTCAACTCCATGCTCAAGCATCGCTCCTCTTGGCGCGATGTGACTCCGAAGGTCGTTGCTCATTCCTCTTGACCTTCAACACAGTTGCTATAGCGTCAAACCGGACTCCATCCAGCACCAGGGTAGCGAGTATCCTTGGGATCATCGGAGGTGACGGGGGTAGCCAAGGGGGAGCTGTGCGCCTGGATGAGTTGAAGCGTGTGCAAACGTGCTGAAAGCCGCCTCCGTTGTCTGGCGGACGCTAATTCACGGCACCGAGAGATGGTTTTGTGAGCCCGATGGGATAGTTGACGGCGTTCGTGGATGCCCCTACCATAACCGTCGTGAAGGATGGCGGGTTCTTTGGACACCCGCAGTCTGATATGGGGAATGTCGGTTCTCAACCCTTCTCGCAGCGTCGGCTTACGACGACGCGGGGGTATCGTATCGGCTGCCTGACCACGCGCACGCTGAACGGTCCGGCAAATGGTAACCGCCGATACCGTACGACTTGGCAGCGGCGCATGCGCTTCCGCGGGCTGAAGTTTGACTCGGACACTTCCGGCGCAGCGGCAGTATTCGCCACCGTGAGGTTCGGCGCCGCCCGTCGCAACCAGGAGATTTGACAATGCGCGCCCTAATCACAGTAATCCCGATCATCGCTCTTATCCTGTCAATTGCTGCCTGCCAGGGAGCCGCCGGGCTCGCTGGGGGGCAGGGGCCTCCCGGGCCGCAGGGCTCCTCAGGCGCACCCGGACCTCCAGGGCCCGCGGGCGCATCCCGCCCTCGTGGATGAGGCCACCGTCGCGTCTCTCATTGAGCAGATACAGGAGCAGTTGGACACGGGTTATGCCACGGCGGCCGTACCTCCCAAGTCGACGCCCGGGGACTACACCAAGTTCCTAGTAAGAGACGCCATCAGCAGATACGAATCGGAAGGACTCGATGCCACCGTCGCCTACTACAACACCAAGGAGAGTGTTGACGGCCAGTGGTACGTCTTCATGAGCGATGAGAACCAGACCATCGTCGCTCATGCCCCCAACCCCGACCTGGTGGGCAAGCACATCTCCCAGGCTTTGGGACCCAACTCCTACCCCACCGGGTCCGCCGTCGCCGCCTCCGCCGACCAGGACGGCGCCTGGTTCGACTACACCTATGCCAATCCCGCCTCTGGCGTTGTGGAGATCAAGCACTCCTGGATGGTGATCCACGACGGTATTACCTTCGGCTCCGGCTGGTATGAACGCGGCCCCGGCAAGTCCGACGCCCCCGCCTACACCAGGGCATTCGTGCAGCAGGCCACGAACCTCTACGTCGCCCTCGGCCTGGAGGAGACCGTCGCCTACTACAACACCAAGGAGAGTGTTGACGGCCAGTGGTACGTCTTCATCATCGATGAGGACCAGACCATCATCGCACATGCCCCCGACCCCGACCTGGTGGGCAAGCACGTTTCCCAGGCTCTGGGACCCAACTCCTACCCCACAGGGTCCGCCGTCGCCGCCTCCGCCGACCAGGACGGCGCCTGGTTCGACTACACCTACCCCAATCCCGCCTCTGGCGTTGTGCAGACCAAGCACTCCTGGATGGTGATCCACGACGGCATTACCTTCGGCTCCGGCTGGTACGAACGCGGCCCCGGCAAGTCCGACGCCCCCGCCTACACCAAGGCCTTCGTGCAGCAGGCCATGAACCTCTACGTCGCCCTCGGCCTGGAGGAAACCGTCGCCTACTACAACACCAAGGAGAGCGTTGACGGCCAATGGTACGTCTTCATCATCGATGAGGACCAGACCATCATCGCACATGCCCCCGACCCCGACCTGGTGGGCAAGCACATCTCCCAGGCTCTGGGACCCAACTCCTACCCCACAGGGTCCGCCGTCGCCGCCTCCGCCGACCAGGACGGCGCCTGGTTCGACTACACCTACCCCAATCCCGCCTCTGGCGTTGTGCAGACCAAGCACTCCTGGATGGTGATCCACGACGGCATTACCTTCGGCTCCGGCTGGTACGAACGCGGCCCCGGCAAGTCCGACGCCCCCGCCTACACCAAGGCCTTCGTGCAGCAGGCCACGAACCTCTACGTCGCCCTCGGCCTGGAGGAGACCGTCGCGTACTACAACACCAAGGAGAGTGTTGACGGCCAGTGGTACGTCTTCATCATCGACCCAGACGGCTACACGATAGCCCACCATAACCCGCAGTTTCGAGGGCGTGATCCCAGCCTCCGTGTGGACGCCACGGGGTATTTCTATGGCGACGACTTACAGAGCGCCACTGAGGCGGGTCATTGGGTGGACTATGTGTTGCTCAACCCGGAATCGGGCGAGAATCGTCAGAAGAACACTTGGATTGTGCGGCATGACGGACTGCTATTTGGGTCGGGCTGGTATGAGTAGTAGCAACCCGCCTCGAAACTAGGTAGCGTTCCGGTTTGTTTGGGATTGGCGGCTTTTCCGGACCTATAGGATCCGACCGTATTGCCTGTGGACCTGCGCAAACGGGCGTTCGGGAAGGATGGGCCGTCTGAGACCCACGCCCGAGGAGACCTAGTTATAGGCAATATGGTGCGCAGGATCTGGGCAAACATTAAGTGAGAAGGAGAAGTCATGATTTCCTGTCAAGGGCGGGGCGATCTTGTGCCACGGGGTGTCGACGCTCAGCGATTATGTCCGCCTAAGTGCCAAGGGAAAATGTCCTCTGAGTAGATTGCCATGCTAGCTGATTACGGTACTTCCGACGTTGCGCGAGCGCGCCATGGGTGGGGTTTCGGCATTCATGTACTTCCTTGCAGTGTCCCGGTGGATGCCCACTTCCCGGGCGATCCCACGGATGGACAGGCCCTTGCGTTTCGCCTTCTGCACCGCCTTCCATCTCGCCGTCTGTAGTGGGGTGGGCTTTCTGGGTCGCGGAGTCACAGTCCTGCGAACTCTTGCGGCGCCGTTGCGGTCGGCATCGTCGCGGAGTCTGTCCGCTTCGAGCATTGTGCCCATTGACTCCACTTCGTCCTCCGGCCTCCTGATGACACCGTTGGTGTAGCGGCTGGGACCGGTCGTGTGTACGGTCCGCGTGCCGAAGCTGCGCAGGATACCTGGTCGCGGAGGCGCTTCCTGGGAGGCGACGATACGCCCTTCGTGTTGCACTGACAGCCGGCCGTCCAGTGCTTCGAGCACTTCCACCGCCGACCCGGCAAAGCTCGGTCGAGCCTGATCGGGAAGCAACTGCAGGGTGCGCCAGCGGTACTTCACAGTGTTGTCCCGGCCAACCCGGCGCCTGTACTTCAGGCATAGGACTGTGTCCAGGCACGTCCCCGGATCCAGGACCCGATACGCGGTGTCTGCGTGTTGCGACGGCACACCAAAACGTTCATTGAAGCGGGGAAGGAAGTCGTTGAGCACGCGGTTGGCGTCATCGATGGTGGTCGAGCCTGCGAGCCTCAGCTCCGTGACCAACCTGTCCTGAAGTGTGCCCGCGGCGCGTTCCACTCGGCCTTTGGCCTGCGGCGACCGTGCGAATATCAGCTGTACGCCGATCTCACCCATCGCGCGAGAGAACTGGGTGGGGGTGGAGGCGGTCTCTGACGGCGGCGTGTGCTTGAAGACGCCATGGCGGTCTGAATAGAGTGCGAGAGGTATGCCGTAGCTCCGTATCAGAATCCGCATCAGCAGTAAGTAGCTGCGGGTGTTCTCCAACTCGCAGAACAGGGCGTTGACGACACAGCCGGTAGCGTCGTCGACCGCCAGCAGCAACGTGAACTGGGGGCCATCTTCTCCCAGCCATCTGTGGTAGCTGCCGTCGATCTGTATCAGCATCCCCTCGCGGGCCATCCGCTGCCGTCGAACACGATGCTTCGGCGGCCTTCGACGGCGGGGGCTGCTCACACCGGCGTCGGTCAGTATCTTGCGCAATGTGTTACGTCCGATGTCTATGCCCTCTCGCTCCCTCAGCAGTTCGCTCAAATGCGTGTGGTTGACTCCCGCGTATCGGGTCCGCGCCAGGACCACCACGTCGGTCGCCAACGGGTCCGGTGTAGCGTTGGCCGGTCTGCGACCTCGATTGCCGTGAGCGAGTGCGGCTGCGCCGTCCCTTCTGTAAGCCGCCAGAATACGCCTGGTGTGGCGCGCGCTCACTCCCATCAACGTGGCTGCCTGCTCCGTGGTCATATGGTCCGCCATCAAACTGTTGAGAACCTGAAGCCTCGTCTGCTCTTTCTGTGTCAATGTCACATGCTCCTTCATGCGGACATTTTCGCTTGACAGTTAGCGAGGACTTAATCGCTGAGCAACAACATTGATGGCCCGCGAAAATGGGGCATGACCAAACCCATATAGCAACTGTCTTGATAGTCAAGAGGAATATGAGGCGAACTTCGGAGCCGGATCACGCCAGGGTGAGCAATGCTTGAGCATGGAGTTGAGGATAATCAACAGCTTGCGCATGCAGGCCGTGAGAGCCAGCTTCTTCGGCTTACCAGCGGCCAACAGCCTCTTGTAGAACTCCCGGATGACTGGATTGAAGCGGCTGGCCACCAACGCCCCCATGTAGAGAGCGGCGCGGACCCGGGCGCGTCCACCCCAGACGGTGCGTTTACCCCGCAGCATGCCGCTGTCCCGGTTGAAGGGAGCCACTCCCACCAGGGCGGCGACCTGCCTACGATCCAGGGTACCCAGCTCCGGCAGGTAGGCCAGAAGAGTGAGGGAGAGCTGCTCCCCCACGCCCGGGACGGTGCGTAGGAGGTCATCCTTCTCCCGCCATACGGGACTCTGACCGAGGGTCTGCCTCAGGTCCTTGTCCAGGTCGTCCAACTCTCGCTCCAGCCACGCAATGTGGGCCTCGATGCGAGGTCGGACAGCGATGGTGGCGGCGGCGCTCAGGCGGTTCTTCTCCGAGACCAACATGGTCATCACCTGGTGCCTACGGGCGACCAGGGAGTTTAGTGCCTGTGTCTCGGCGTCTCGCAAAGGGCGCACGGGAGGTCGGACCGCCTCGGCGAAGTGGGCCAGGACCGCCGCGTCCAGGGCGTCGGTCTTAGCTAGCTTCCCGGTGGCTCTGGCGAAGTCCCTCACCTGTCGAGGGTTGACGACGACCACTGGTACAGCTTCGGCTGCCAGCGCAGCTACCAGTGGCAGTTCCAAGCCACCCGAAGCCTCCATCAGCACCATGACAGGTTCTATGGCCTTCAGCCGGGACACCAGCTCTCGGACACCTGCCTCGTCACGGGGGGCCTCCCACCTTTCGTCCGTGGGACGGACGGCTACATCCACCTGTGCCTTGGCTACATCGATGCCTACGTATGTCGATTCCTGTTCCATGAGCACCTCCTGCGCGTCGTTGGCCCATCCTTGCAAGATGCGGGCTTGGTTGGCCCGGGCAACTGTTCGGGCTCTGTTTCGGAGGGGTGCGGCGACCCTCGCTATAGAACGGTCTCCTAGGACCAAGGAGCAATCGGTCTGCCGCACCCAGGTCCGCCTAACTGAAGTGATTCGTTATACCCCCAAACCAAGATACAAGGAGCATCATCTCCGCTGGACCAGTTTTCGGGGTGAGGACCTGTTGTTGCTCAGCGATTAAGTCCTCGCTAACTGTCAAGCGAAAATGTCCGCATGAAGGAGCATGTGACATTGACACAGAAAGAGCAGACGAGGCTTCAGGTTCTCAACAGTTTGATGGCGGACCATATGACCACGGAGCAGGCAGCCACGTTGATGGGAGTGAGCGCGCGCCACACCAGGCGTATTCTGGCGGCTTACAGAAGGGACGGCGCAGCCGCACTCGCTCACGGCAATCGAGGTCGCAGACCGGCCAACGCTACACCGGACCCGTTGGCGACCGACGTGGTGGTCCTGGCGCGGACCCGATACGCGGGAGTCAACCACACGCATTTGAGCGAACTGCTGAGGGAGCGAGAGGGCATAGACATCGGACGTAACACATTGCGCAAGATACTGACCGACGCCGGTGTGAGCAGCCCCCGCCGTCGAAGGCCGCCGAAGCATCGTGTTCGACGGCAGCGGATGGCCCGCGAGGGGATGCTGATACAGATCGACGGCAGCTACCACAGATGGCTGGGAGAAGATGGCCCCCAGTTCACGTTGCTGCTGGCGGTCGACGACGCTACCGGCTGTGTCGTCAACGCCCTGTTCTGCGAGTTGGAGAACACCCGCAGCTACTTACTGCTGATGCGGATTCTGATACGGAGCTACGGCATACCTCTCGCACTCTATTCAGACCGCCATGGCGTCTTCAAGCACACGCCGCCGTCAGAGACCGCCTCCGCCCCCACCCAGTTCTCTCGCGCGATGGGTGAGATCGGCGTACAGCTGATATTCGCACGGTCGCCGCAGGCCAAAGGCCGAGTGGAACGCGCCGCGGGCACACTTCAGGACAGGTTGGTCACGGAGCTGAGGCTCGCAGGCTCGACCACCATCGATGACGCCAACCGCGTGCTCAACGACTTCCTTCCCCGCTTCAATGAACGTTTTGGTGTGCCGTCGCAACACGCAGACACCGCGTATCGGGTCCTGGATCCGGGGACGTGCCTGGACACAGTCCTATGCCTGAAGTACAGGCGCCGGGTTGGCCGGGACAACACTGTGAAGTACCGCTGGCGCACCCTGCAGTTGCTTCCCGATCAGGCTCGACCGAGCTTTGCCGGGTCGGCGGTGGAAGTGCTCGAAGCACTGGACGGCCGGCTGTCAGTGCAACACGAAGGGCGTATCGTCGCCTCCCAGGAAGCGCCTCCGCGACCAGGTATCCTGCGCAGCTTCGGCACGCGGACCGTACACACGACCGGTCCCAGCCGCTACACCAACGGTGTCATCAGGAGGCCGGAGGACGAAGTGGAGTCAATGGGCACAATGCTCGAAGCGGACAGACTCCGCGACGATGCCGACCGCAACGGCGCCGCAAGAGTTCGCAGGACTGTGACTCCGCGACCCAGAAAGCCCACCCCACTACAGACGGCGAGATGGAAGGCGGTGCAGAAGGCGAAACGCAAGGGCCTGTCCATCCGTGGGATCGCCCGGGAAGTGGGCATCCACCGGGACACTGCAAGGAAGTACATGAATGCCGAAACCCCACCCATAGCGCGCTCGCGCAACGTCGGAAGTACCGTAATCAGCTAGCATGGCAATCTACTCAGAGGACATTTTCCCTTGGCACTTAGGCGGACATAATCGCTGAGCGTCGACAGCAGACCAGACTGACCAGGTCAGGGCACCTGGGTCCCCAGGTGTGATCAAGATGGACCAATGACACGCAACTGTTGCAGGGTTGCCCTTCGGCGCATTAGGGGAGCATGGAAACATCGGAGGGCGCCGGCACGACCGCAGGCGTCGCCATCCGTCATACCGCAGAAAGAGCGTCCCGGCCACGGTCGACGAAGGGTCGTTGCCTTCGAAGGCGTGACTGCGGTCGCTGCGCTGGTCGCCCAGGCGGCAGACGTATCTGCGGCTGCATTTCAAAATTCAAAAGGCAGGCCAAAAAAAACTCCTCGAGAGCCCTGTGGGAAAAACTGCGCAATGGGCGGGCGGCTACTGCCTGGCCGACACCGAACGAGCCGATCTGTGAGCCGCGCACTCGACAGCGGCCGTGTATCGAAACCTCGAAGAGAGGGGCTGCGCGCCCCCATGCACGACCAGCAGTCCGGGGGTATTGGCCCGACCGCAGACCCAAGTAACCCTGACCATGCCCGGAACCGACGGCGCATTGATTGCAAGAAGCTCGGATCCTCTTTGAGCGCCGGCTCATGGCCAGGCGTTTGACGCGCACTATGCGAGCGCGGCGCTCTCGCCTCACTGAAGACCGGTTGATGGACTGTCAATGCCTGAGGCACAGATATAGGTAGGCGCGAAAAGAAAAAAAAGACAGAGCCACTGAATATATTTTATTTATAAGGGTTTCAGGTAGGAAATTCGCTGTATGCGGTAACATGAAACACCGGCCAGGCGCCTACCCTGCATGGATACTCTGCGATTGTGCGACCGAGTCCGCGGCGCCAACATGCACTCCGCCTACCCGTCGGGCCACACGGGTCTTATTGACAGATGCGAGCAGGCACGCGTCACTCACCAGGGTGAGGAATCTCTGCGCGCCCATGCGGGATCGTGTCACGGGTACAGGCAGAATCGCACGCTGCTTGGCCAACTGCAGCAGGTAACGTGGCAGCGCGGTTCCATGCTGATAACAGCTCCCGCCGAAGTCTGCCGCCCCGTTCCTCGGACCCACCTGCCACTCTCCCCCTCCCCTGCATCCGGCTCACAGCCACGGCCTTCGCCATGCGGTCAGTGGGCGGCCGGCCGTCCTCTCTTCCCTCTCTGAGATTGGCGACTACGCCAGGTCGACGTATGGGCGGTGCCACGCCGCCTTTCAGTCGCTTGGAAACCGGCATGGTGGGCTGGCTGTGGGATGACCGCTCCATCGCCGGCAACCGTTTCCAACTTCAGGACGGCGTCGCCGTGGTCGACTCGGTCAACTGACAGGTTCGCAGCGAGCGCCTGACGCATCCACGCCCCCCTGCGTACCCGCAGGCTCGGCCGCGGCCTTCAGATCAATCCCTGCTCACAGCGGCGAACAGTCTGCGTGCCCACGTCTTCGCAGCCGGCAGAGCCTCGTCTTGGCGACTGGCGATCAAGTCCCGCACTTCGCCGGCCGACTTCATTGGCATCCGCTGGGCGTTGTGACCATGTTGCAGTGAGCAGTCGTTCCGACTCGAAAACCATCCACCTTGCCGGCGTCGATCTACTCCTGGACGAGTTCCGCAAGACCCTGGATTGGCCTGACAACTACCGAGAGGCTCAACTTCCGTCATCTGTGTCCAGATGTCTTGAGAAAAGGCTGGGTCCAATCTCCCGCCACAGCTCGCTGGATCGGAACGCCGGCCTTTCGGGATGCCGGACATTGCGGACTGCAGCAGTCCATACTTGCAGGCTTGAAGACCGGCTTCGTGAACAGGCACACCAAGGTGGTACGCACAGTCACTCGGAATGCTCAGATCATGCCCCGTTCAATAATGTCGCCTAAGAACAGCGTTGGTCCAAGCAGCTAACCATCTACTCAAGATCTTGGACGGAGGCGGCGGGCGAGGAAAAGCATATCTGGCATCCCCGGCCCCGATGGCCGGAGGCGGTATCTTCCCTGTCGATTCTGCTGTTCCTCGAGGTCCTGGACGCCGTGCTCATCCGCATGGCTCCGGTCAGCTGTCACGCATCCGGACACCCAGCGGGGTCAGCCCGAGGCCCGCAATCCCCCGCATTGGTCGCAGGAGCCTCATTTCTGCCGTTCCAAAGGTTGGGTACATCCCGCCGCATTTGAAGCGCTCTACGGGCGTTCTCGTGTCATTCACTTTGCACGCCCTAGCCAGCTTGCGCACCAAGGCTGAATCGCGCAAACGCCATGGTACCATTGGATGGTTTCCCGGGTGGCGTGGAGATCGCCCAGGGAGCCTTCCGGGCGTTTGGAAGTGCGGGCGGCTGAACCGGCGCTGTGAGTGGGGTTGCGATCCGCCGTGGCCGCATTGAGCACACTGCCGGCCGGGCGTCGGCCAGGCCACGCAGACATAGCAGTCGACCTGAGGCACGCCGGTGAGGGCGGGACACGTCCCAAATCACATTCCAAGACCCGAGCGTCACACGGGACAAGAGAGAAGCCATCTATAGGCAGGAGGGACAGGGGAATGCGACTGTTATCGACAGGAGTTGCCGAACTGGTTCCAAACGTCCTTTGGGTCGTCGAAAAGCGCCTGCAGGTCATTGAGGAGATCGCCCCGGACCCCCAGGGGTCCGGGACCGGGGGACCCGATAAAAGGGATGCGAACGAACGCCTTCGTCTGGCCTGGGAGATGGGGGACAGAGAAGCTGAGGACGAGGCCGTCGTGGACCGCATCAGAGCCGAGACCAGGGAGCAGTGGCCGGACACTCCCGAATGTCGACTCCTGGCTGATCTATACTTACGGGCGGCCAAGCGGGAGGAGGGACGCGGCTCTGCCGACGGCAGACGTCGTCCCGACCTCTGGGAAGGCCTCCGGGTTGCGAGGCGTCTGCTGACAGAAGTCCAGGGCAAGAAACGGTTCGACCCTGCACGTGAGTCCAGGGAAGTCACACAAACGCTGGTACTGCACTGGCTGTCACACGCTGAGAGATGCCAAACCTGCGATCTGGAGGATTACATCGAGCGCTGCGAGGCCAGTCGCGCCTACTTCGACGCTCTGATGTACCTCGTGGCGGCCATCAAGTTCCGGGGGGATGAGCTCGCCGTCCCGCTCTTCATCTGGTGGCTGGAGTATGCCATCGGTCTCCGGCGCCGTCCCCACTTGGGGCCTTTCCCGGCCCATCGCCCGGTCAATTCGGTCAACCTCGTACGTGACGTCCAGATTCACTTCACCATCGAGGTCCTACACAAGGTCGGAGTGGCGCCGCAAGGCAGTCTGGTCTCCGGCTGTCAAATCGTAGCGGAAGTGCTGGGTCTCTCAGAAGTCACCGTGACTCGCATATGGAAAAAGCGCATCTGGAAAAGGCCCCTGGAGCCCGTGTTGCGCAGATACTTGGAAGCCGTCTCCGAACGCACCGGGCTTGTGCATGACTCAGAGGTCTCAGCGAACCCGGCTTGTGTATGACGCCGACGCCTGGGCGCAGGTAGCGTTGCGTCTCCAACCAGTTGACCTGCCCCACAAGAACATGTGAGTGATGGCGCTAAACTACGAAGCAATACTCCAAGAGAATAAGACACGCTACGGCACGGACATACCCGAATACGGGAAGATGTTCTTTGAGGACACTTATGCCGATCGCACGCACTTCATCTTTGAACTGTTACAAAATGCCGAAGACGCAATGGCTCGGAGAGGGAACGATTGGAATGGACCGAGGCAGATTTCATTCCAACTGAAGGAAGGCCAACTCCGGGTTGGACACTTCGGCGATCCGTTCAACGAGTCTGACGTCCGAGGAATCTGCGGCATAACTAAGTCTACGAAGAAAGAGAGTCTCACCGAGATCGGTCGCTTTGGCATCGGGTTCAAATCTGTCTACGCTTTCACAGACTTGCCCGAGATCCACTCTGGCTTGGAAGGCTTCGCCATCCATCACTATGTATGGCCCCGTGAGGTAGAACCGCTAGCTGACAAGAACACAGAAGAAACCGTGTTCATATTCCCATTCAAGCCAGATGCTCCGTCTGCATACTCGGAGATAGATGATGGGTTAAGGGGTCTGGGAACACAGGCGCTCCTGTTTCTGCGACAGATGGATGAGATCAGGTGGGAGAACGATCGTGGCAGTTCGGGACACTACCTCCGTGAGTCAGCGCCTGTAGATGATGGTATCTGTCGCGTGACGATCGTTGCACAAGTGGATGGTGAGGAAGATACCCACGAATGGTTGATGTTCTTCGATCAAGTAGCTAATGACAAACGACCTGCTGGGGAAGTTGCAATCGCCTTTTCAATGAACCCTCAGGACCAACGATTTCAGTCGATTGAAAATTCCACCTTGTTCGCTTACTTCCCCACTGCACTTAAGACTCACTTCGGCTTCCTCGCGAACGGACCATTCAGAACGACTCTGAACCGGGAGAACGTACCTGGTCACGAGAGGTGGAACCGACATTTGGTAACTGAAACTGCTTCTCTACTGGTCAGAAGCCTCCGTTGGCTCCGAAATGAGGATCGGCTGGACACCACCGTTCTTCGTTGCTTGCCTCTCACCTCCTGGAACCCACTTTGGCCCCATACCGGCGACGGACTCCTGCAACCGCTTTTCGAGAACACTAAAGAGGTACTATCCTCGGAGCAGTTGTTGCCGAAACGTGGTGGCGGCTACATCTCGGCCGATAAAGCTCTGATAGGCCGGACTGCGGCTCTTCGCACACTGTTCTCCCCAGAGCAGATTTCGACCATCTATGGAGGTAACCGTGAACTGGCCTGGCTCGACGATGTGATAACGCAAGACTTTATGATATCACAGTACGTCGCCGAACATCTGAATATACAGGAAGTGCGGCCAGAGGCGATTGTCTCGAGACTCAGCCAGACATTCCTAGAGACTCAGACCAATGAATGGATTCAGTCTTTCTACGAGTTTCTTGGTAGCCTGCCAGCGATGGCACGGCGCGTCGAATCAATTCCGGTGGTTCGTCTATCGGACGGAAGTCACGTATCAGCCAAAATGTACGGCAAGCCTCAAGCATATCTGCCGACTCCAAACGCGACCGACTTTCCAACGGTAGCTCGGTCTGTTTGTACGACTGCCGACGCCCTTCAGTTCCTGCGCTCGATTGGATTGAAGGAGCCAGACGCGGTAGATGACGTAATCATGAATCTCATCCCGAAATACCGTGGAAACACGGTCCAGGTAGGCGATGACGACTACGCGCTGGACATTCAGCGTATCCTGAGGGCCTTTAGTTCAAGCACGGGTGAACAGAAAACTGTATTGATAGGTGAACTGAGTGAGACCGCATTCGTCAGGATGATAGACTCCGGGATGCCCTCAAGTAAGATATGGAGTTCTCCGAACGAAGGATACTTGCCGTCAGATGAGCTGATCGAACTGTTTGAAGGGGTCAGCGGCTTTCGGTTCGTAGACCATACATACGAATGCCTGCGTGACGAAAGAGTCCATCAACTACTCGAAGCCTGCGGCGCTAGACGGCATATGAGACCAGTGCAGTTTTCGAATGATCAGAGGTTTGGCTGTTCCGAACTCCAGCAGATGCGAATCAGTACCATCGGGGATGCGGGTTCTTCTCGAAGCGAGAGTGTCAAGGATTGGCAACTGTTCGGACTGAAACCGCTGTTGGCCACTCTTCCGCATCTGGACTTCAACACCCGCTTGCGGAAGGCCAAGTTGCTCTGGGGAGCCCTCGCTGAGGTGAACAGCCAGCATTTCTCGGGTACGTACAACTGATTCTACTATACTAACAGGTTTTGTATTTATGACGCTGAGTTCGTAGAGCTTCTCAACAAGACTGCTTGGGTGCCGACTGCTGATGGGGACCTCAACAGGCCCGAGCATGTTGTTTTTGACGATTTGGGGTGGGAGGAGAAAAGTTTCCTGCAATCAAGGATACGATTCAAGCCGTCAACGATCAGGTTGCTCGCGCAGGCATCCGGTTTCGATCCCGCGATTTTGGATTTGCTCAAAAAGCGTGGGATTACCACAACGTCCAGGCTTCTTGACGCGATCGGGGATAGTGGGCGGCCGGTAACCGAAGTCCCGGGCAAAGACAACAGGGAAGTAAATGGCCAACTTGAGGAAGACTCTTACACGTTCGTAGAGGCGCTGCTTGACACTATGACTCTAAATCCATCCAATGGGCCCAGTCATCCTGTCGTGCTGCCACCAGGAGGCCCAAAGACTCCTGAATCGGCTATCAGTGATACGCGGAAGTCCGTTCTCGAGGGTGGGTCGGGCCGCCGTGTCACCCGGCCGACCACCAGATTCGAACTGACAGATGATGCTCAGAATCTCGCTGATGGATTCAGAAGCATGTTACAGGGCGATTACGGAAAACGATGCCAAGTTTGTGGCGCATCTTTCCTAACTCGTAAAGGAGAGCTTCAGGCATTCGCAGATCACATCGTAGATCCGGCCAAAGTCTCCAGCACGAACCACTTTGGCAATCTTCTTAGCCTTTGCGGATGGCACTATGCTCTCATCAGCTATGGGCAGTGGGTACTACTGGATCCAGAGACCGGCGAGCCGTTTGAACGCTCTGGAGGCGCTCAAGGTCTAGAAGGCTTGATTAACTCACCGGTCATCGCTTCTGAGGATATTGACGAGGGCAATCGCTACATTGCGATTCCAGTCAGGTTTTGGAATGTGTATAGGAAGTGGAGACCTGCCCCGGAACGGATCGATGACAAAATCCGCTTCAGCATTCCGCACTGGAAGTACCTCTGCAAACTTCTCAGTACCTAGGTGACTCATCTATGAGCACGATACAACCCAATATGACGGTGAGATACAAAGCTGACGCGACCACATTGGGCTGGGTCGTCGATATGTCAGGCGATAATGCTAGAGTATTCGTCGACGGTTCCATGAAACTGGTGCCGGTAGCGGAGCTCGAGGCAGTTCCAGGTCTCATGGAAATGACTCCCGGCGACTTTAGGGTCGCCCTGACACGGCGTAGACTGGAGCATCCGGTTACCGACCAGTTCCTGTCGTACAGGGCATCCAAGACCAGGCTTCTGTACCACCAGTTTCTACCGGTCAAGAAGATGCTAGAGTCACCGGACCAACGCCTCCTGATTGCGGATGAGGTTGGTACTGGAAAGACCATAGAGGCAGGTCTGATCTGGGCCGAGCTGGAATCCAGAGCAGCGCACGGCCTTGAGAATGTATGGATAATTTGTCCCAAGTCGCTCGTTGGAAAGTGGCAAGATGAAATGCTTCAGCGATTCGACCTCCGTCTTGAGACGCTGTCGCCAGAGGGCATCCGACAAGCTCTCGTGTCGTTGGAGCGAGATGGCGTCTTACCTCCTAGGTTCGCCAAGTCCGTAGTCAACCTGGAATTGATTCGCATGGAAAACCATGTGGCTCAACTAGGACAGTCACCCATTGCGTGGGACCTCGCCATATTCGACGAAGCCCATCATCTGCGTAACACGGACACGCTCTCATTCTCGATAGCACAGTTCATTTGCGAGCGCTCCAAGGCTGCGGTATTTCTCACCGCCACCCCTTTGCAGACTGACCTTCAGGATATCGTCCACCTGATGGACGCAATGGGTGTGGATGTAGCTGCGGACCCGAACATGCTTGAAGAACAAATGCGCTGGGACATGCGACTAAATGACTGGATTCGCCTAGTCAGACGTCAGCCGCCGGGATGGAAGCAAGAGGCGGACCGTTTCTTGCGCGAGTTGGAGGCTAGTGGAGGGAAAGGGCGACCGGGATGGGGCGGATTTCAGCAGCTGCTTGCTGAGTCAGATCTTGAAGATAGAGTACAACGGACGGTCGTTGTTGAATCGGCTCGCGACCTACAAGCGCTAAGTCCATACATGACACGAACGCTCCGATCGGATGTTGATGAGAGCAGGCCGACAAGGGAAGCTATCACGAGAGTTGTGCAGTTTAGTCTCGAAGAAGAAGCATTCTATGGAGCAATCTATCAAATCTGCCTGGAACGCGCATTGAAAGAAGGAGTGCCCCCTGGTTTCGTAACACAGATGCCTGAGCGCCGAACTGCAAGCTGTGTCCCGGCTGTAGCGTCGGAGATTCTTAGGTACGCGACAGAAAATGAGGAGGATGAGCACCAAGCCCGTTTCACTCGGGACGAAGTTGATACCTTGGAACCACTTGCGCAAGCGGCGCTGGAATCACAAGACCAGAAACTGGAAGCTCTCTACGAGATACTTGCGCATGTCTTCGGCGAACTGAAAGCAGATCGGGTGATGATCTTCTCGACCTTCAGGGGCACTCTTCACTACCTTGCCGAAAAGCTCGGAGAGATAGGTTACTCGCTGGCGCTAATGTACGGCCCAACTCCCGCCAGAGACGAAGACTGTCGTCACGGTGAGAAAAGCAGAGAGCGAATTGGAGCGGAGTTTCGGCTAGGTGAGTTTCAGATACTCCTGGCCAGTGAGGTGGCCGGAGAAGGGCTTGACTTCGAACACTGCCACGTAGTCATCAACTACGATCTCCCATGGAATCCCATGCGTGTCGAGCAGCGTATTGGTCGATGCGACCGGCTCGGTCAGGTCTCCGATAAAGTGTACATTGGAAGCCTCGCTAGCATTGGAACCATAGAATCCAGGATTCTATTGCGGTTATATGAGAGGCTGCGTATCTTTGAGCGTGCCCTAGGTGGTCTCGAGGTCGTACTAGGTGAGGAAATCGCCTCATTCGAACGTGATCTGTTCAGGCGTGGTCTAACTCAACGGCAGCAGGAAGAACGACTTGAGCGAATCACTCAGGCTATAGAGAACAACGAGCAGCACAGGGATTCAATAATCCAGTCGAGCGTCATCTCCGAACAGGGTCGCCAGCTAATTGACTCGGAACAACAGGAGATCAAGGACGCCGAGGCGGGATTTCTATCGCCAGCAGAGCTTGCCGAATTCGCATTTACTTCCATCGAACATCATATCCCAAATAGTATGAAGCGGACCGTGACTGCGGGAGAGTTCGAGGTCGTAGGTAGCGATAACCTTCGGGATGCACTGCAAAGTCTACTGGTAGCATTCCCATCGACTCACTTTGCACGGACTGAGACCGTTCGCTTTCGCAATCGGGTCGATCAGCCGGGGAATATAAGGGTCTCGTTTGTAGGAGAGAATGAGGGCGGGGAATTCGTCCACGCCCGACATCCTCTGTTGTTACTGGCAAGAAACCTCGGGAGGGGACCGCTCTCCGACACGCCGTGGTGCTCGGGTGTGGTCCCGTCGGATATGTTGGCCAAGCCCACTACATTGGTCTGGGCCATAGGCTCGCTAGAAGGATACACAAGCAGAGTGGAGCTTTTGTGCGCGACCGTCGATGGCGAGACAAGAATAGTCAGTCCTGTTTCAGTTGACCACGCGCAGAAGCTGACACGGGCCATGTCGACCCTTCAGGATGGAAAGATGAACGTCAACACCGACGTAGAAACCCTCAAAACACAGGCTGAGCAAGCTTTGTTGTCTCAGTTCGAGGGTGTTGCTACTATCTTCACTTCGCGTGACCGCCTCCTGACAGACAAGGCAAAACGAGCTGTGCGCTCCCATGCAAAACGTCAGATCAGCCGAAACGAGCGCCAGCTATCAAAAGCTGATCTCAACATCAACCTAAGGAACATGTACCGTGGCTGGAACCGCCGAATCGAAAATGAGGCCCAATCCAAGTTAGCGGAGATAGAGAGGAAAAGCGGTGTCCGTTCATCTCTCGAGATAATCGGGATGGCGACCATACATCCAGAAACCGTAGGAATTGACGCTCCTCGAGATGTCCCAGCCTCGCGCCTAGACGAACGAAGCTTGGAGCAGATTCTTGAGGATAACTTCAAAGACGTTCCTCAAGAAGAGTGGGACAAGCTGCCTCATGATCTGACAGATCGGCTCGATTACTACTTGTACAGTACGGACCGATAGATGGCAGATGTGTTCGTCGATGCCGTGTACTTGATAGCGATGGCTAAGCCGAACGATCAGTGGCGGCAGGCCGCAGTTGCGGCCCGTGAGAGGTTGGGCGAATCTTTGTTGATCACTACGGATGAGGTGCTCATGGAGTTCCTTGCAGCGTTGGCAGGCGGTGGTCCACATCTTCGAGACCGCGCCGCCAAGACAGTACGAAGTCTACTGGATAGTCCAAACACGCGGATAATTCCGCAGTCGCGAATGACCTTCGAAATGGGCCTCCAACGCTATGAGGGTAGGCTGGACAAAGGATATAGCGTACAGGACTGTATTTCTATGAACGTCATGGATTCCGAGGAAATCACCGAGATACTGACAAGCGACCATCACTTCGAACAGGAGGGGTTCACCGTCCTGATGTCATCCGACGCATAGGGACAGTCAGGGGTGCCGAGGGCGGACAGGTTGGCTTTGATGTCAGAAGGCAATGTCAAGGGTGGAGGTGTGGAATCTGTGCCGGCCCGAGGCTAGGATGGCTCTTGCATGACCCGCCTCTTGGATAGTCTCCGACGAAATCAGTGGAAGGGAAGCAAGCCTCGCTACCATTGGCTTACGCACGGCGCATCTGGGCAAGTCGCGAGTCGGTTGAACGCGCTGGCTGAACCGTGGGGCTCCGTGTCTCAAGACGACCCCTGGATGCCGCAGGGATTTAATCAGTTGAGGAACCGCAGCTGCACGAGGCACGCAGCCTACTGCATGGTACGTGCTCAACTGATTCATGGGCTTTGGCGCCCTCATCGCCCTGGCGGTCACCTACCTCCACAAGCGCGACACCGGCCCGGACGCCGACACCAACACCTTCGTCTGCGTCAACCGTCGCCTTCTACGCAGTCGCAGCCCTCGCAATCCTCTTCTTCTGGGACTGGGTCGACGACCTCATCGTCGGCGAGGACGGCCAGAGCCAGACCCGCCGCTTATTCTGGGTGATCATCAACACCCTGTTCGTCCTGCTCCTGGGCGCCCTGAGCGCTCACCTCTGGAAGGACAACGCACGCACGTGACCCAAAACCCCTGAGAATAGCCCTCGCCCTTGCCGCACTCGCCCCGGGTGATCCAGTGGTACACGTAATCGGATCCCGCCCAGGATGTTGCCCCGGCTGCTCCAGACATGATCGTGAGGTATCAATGAATCCTTGGCAGTTGATTGGCCGGGCCCAAACCCCTGGCGGAGGAGCGGAGCTCGTTTTGTACCAACGTGACTCTGAGTTCTCGCTCAAAGCGCATAACTTGGAACTCATGAACAGCCGGGTTTATGGGTCAGAAGAAGCCATGGCCAGACTGGGCTGTCAGAACTTGGCAAAACGGCCGAGGGCCCGCGTTCTGATTGGCGGTCTGGGAATGGGCTACTCGGTGAGGACGGCGCTGGACATCCTTGGCGAGGATGCCCGGGTGGTGGTCGCGGAGCTGGTGCCAGCCGTGGTTGAATGGAACCGGGGAGTGCTTGCCGATCTGGCCGGCCGCCCTCTTGACGACCGCCGGACCGAACTCCATGAAGCCGACGTTGTCCAGTTGATAACGGCCGCCAGAGGTGACTACGATGCCATCATGCTTGATGTCGACAATGGCGCGGAGGCGATGGTCCGAAAGGGCAACAACTGGCTTTACAGCCTGCCGGGGCTGACCGCCACCTACGCGGCATTGCGGCACGGCGGGGTATTGGCGATATGGTCTGCCGGTTCTCAGCCGCCATTCGTCAGACGTTTGCGCCGTGCCGGTTTCGAGGTGAATCAATCCAAGGTGCGGGCGCGTGGTGGAAGCAGCCGCAAGGGAGGCGCACATCATGTCGTCTGGATTGCCACGCGCGGTTGATGGAGGACAGCGTTGAATGGTGCTGGCACGGTGTCGCTGTTCAGGGAAAATGTCCGTTCAAGCGGTCGGCTGTAAAGGGCGGAACAATAATTGAGTTGGATCAGCGCGTTGTGCGGGACCTACTCGATCTCGGCGAAGACGCCGTCGCATCCGTAGCCAGGCTGAGGATGCTACTGGCCGGCGAGCCATCCATTCATGGGTCGAAGCAACCGGAGCTCCCTTCCTAGCTAGAGAGCTCTACTTCCCCGATCAACTGGAAGACTCCGCGGCTAAGTAGTTACAGGCTGCGCAGCAATTCTATGCGGGGCGTCGCCCCTTTCAACTGCTGCGGTGTGAGCAACTTGGGGAACAGCCCACAGGCGTCCGCCAGGCTAATGATCATCACATCCCGAGGGTTGGGAATATCTCCGTCGAACAGGTCGACCAGAATCCTGACCTTGGCATCAGCGCCGTCGTTGAATGTGGGAGATACCGAACTGTACATCGACGGGAGCGGAGAATCGCCTGTTTCCTTGCAGCAGAATAGGTTGGAGGCCCAAGCGCTGACGGATTTCAAACCCAAGTTCGCACTAGGGGCAATTTCACTGTTTATCAGGGACGCTGCAGAAATGGTCATGCATGTTGACAGAGAAATGCTGGCCCGGCTGATTTGACACACAGTTGAACGAGCATATTGGCTCGACGCGAGACAGGGTGGTTCGATGATGTACACTATTGGTGCTGAACAGTCTCTGAGATTCTCCACAGAGTTCTGGTAACCAGTGTGGTAAGCATTTCTAAGTTATCCTAATGCCATAGCTAAGTTCCATTCCCCCCAGCGGCTCGCTATGGCGAAGCGAGGGGCCACATGGGACGAAATCGACCTTGAGGGAGCAACGTGGACGATTCCTGCCGCGCGTATGAAGTCAGGCGTCGAGCATCGCGTACCGCTGAGCAACCACGCCCTTGAGGTGCTGACTCTCGCACAGCAACTGGAGGATGGATCCGGTCTCTGTTTCCCTGCGCCCCGGCCGTATGCTCAGCAACATGACGCTAACAAAGATACTCAGAGTTACCGGCCTTGCGGACCGCGCGACGGTTCACGGGTTTCGAACGTCCTTCAGGATGTGGACGATGGAGCACACGGACGCGCCTTGGGCAGTGGGTGAGGCGGCCCTGGCGCATCAACTCGGCGGCAGCGTCGAGCAGGCGTATGCCAGGTCCGATCTGTTCGACCGGCGCCGGGTGCTCATGCAGCAGTGGGCGGACTATCTCACTGCCTAGCTATACCACGTCAACCAGGCCGTTTCCAAACGGGATGAGTTGAGCCGACTCCGCTTTCAGCTACGGGCCGAGACCCAATCCAGGCGTAGACGTCGCTTGCCTTCCACCTGACGGCTGTGGCGCTTACTCTTACAGGCTGCGGAAACTTGCCTTCATCCATCAGCCTGTAGATTGAAGCGCGGCTCAGTCCGGTAATCTCCTCGACCTCTCGACGTCGTAACAGCTTGTCTTTCATGATCGACACGTCCTCTTAACATGTTTGGGGACTCAACATCGTCCCTGTTCAAGAAGCGCATGACGGTTCGAGAGCCGGGAGTGGATCATTTACTTAGGAGTTTCAAGAAGTCGCATCGGGAGTTGCGCACGTGCGTGAGGCAATGGCATCGTCAGAAGGTTCGGAACTCTTGCCAGGTTATGAACAGTGCAGGCTTGTTAGCGCCCGAGAACTGTTGGAGCAGGCCGCTCGTGGAGAGAGGCCGAGTGGAACGCGGCCCTAAGAGGGATCAGGCCTCGACGTCATACACAAGCCGGGTGGGCTGAGATTTCGGCGTCATACACAAGGCCGGTGCGCTCGGACACTGCCTCCAGGCGTTTGCGCAGCACGGGCTCCAGGGGCTTCTCCCAGATCCGGTTGTTCCATATGCGAATCACGGTATCTTCACTGAGAGGCAGCACAAGCGACACGATTTCACAGCCGGAGATGTGTGTGCCTCGTGGCGCAATTCCGATCCTGTGAAGGATCTCGATGGTGAACTGTATCTGAACGTCACGCACGAGGATTTCCGAACTGACCGGGCGTTGGAACGGGACAGGGGCCAAGAGGGGACGGCGCCGAAGCCCGTCGGCATGCTCAAGGAACCAGATGTTGAGCGGAACAGGGAGTTCGTCCCCCCGGTGCTTGACACTCCTGGCTCACCGCCGGAGAGGCTGAGGATGTGTCGGACTGGCCTGTCCATTCGGCATTGCCTCCTATCGAATATGGTTATTCTGTCTCAACAGGTACACGTATGTAAAGTCGTCGGTACTCACGGCCCGCTTTCGTAGGCAGGCGAGCCTGGAGGCTCCACGGGTGACTGTGATTCAGATATATGAACCAACAACAGCGCATCGCTTGACCATCGTCCTGCGACAGAGACGTCACGACCTACCGCAATCCCTGCGCCAACAAACATAACAGTTGCTCCTCTGTCTGGAGCGGCAAACAATGCAGAAACCTCGCGCCAGGCAAGGAAGTCTCGTCCAGATTTGCGTGCCTTCCTGATGCGTGTAGTGGCCCGCTTACGCCGCTTGAGTTCTGCCTCTTCCAATTCACCGTCAAGCGGCAAAGGTTCCTCTTTGGAGATCTCGTCAACACTTCTCTGTAGAGCTCGAACAAGACCAGCAGTAAGTACACACTTCTCCTCACCGCTGCTTGTAGTAATAACGAACGCTCCTTTTTCCCAGTCGGCGATGGCGAGTCCGCCATGATTGCCATCAATCCTTCGCCTGAAAAGAGTCACCCGTACCGGCCGACAGAACGGCGGAGGTACCGGAACTCCCACTCTAGTCAACTGATTAGCGATGTCGTGTTGGATGTCAAGTGAAAAAGGCATTCGCAGTCTTGCCATACGGATAAAGCCATGGCTGGAGAGCCACTTGCCGACTTTCCCATATGGAATCGCTCGTAGTTGCTTAGCTTGCCATTGAATGCAGTAGCTATGCTCATTGTATTTGAATAGCTCAGTACGGAGAGCTAGGTTCCCACGAGGCTCGTCTAGCTTTTCGAGTATGCCTGGAACAAAGATGATTGAGTCTTGAAAGTTAGGAATGCGCTTACCATCTGGAGTGAATTCTAAATCGCACGCCGGGTTGCATACCATGAGGAGTTCAAGTAGGTCGGCGTTTAAGAATATGTCACCCATGCTGAAGTATGGAAGCGATTCACCTGACACCTCTGCATCATGAATGATGGGCAAGAGGCTCCCAGCGTTAGTGATGGTGTCCCCCTCGCCCTCCCTGTCTCCATTGTTCTCTACCGAGTTGCCCCCGACGTTCTGGGATTCAGAGAGTTCTTCTCCCTCTTCGGATGAAGCTCCTGGTTGTTCGGCTCGCGGCATTCCTTCATTCACCCTTTTTACCCAGCGGGGATGTGGACCCAATGGCCCCACCGTCGTGTCGAACAGCGCTGCATGGTACATCGCTGTGAGTTGGGTCGATGGAACTCCTTGGCTAGGGACCCAATCATCAAAAGTCATTTGGTCTAGCTCACGTCGCTCAGTTTCAAGGGCGCGCTCAAAAAGCAAATGACCAAAGTATGCGCTGTATAACCAAAGCAAATAGTCTCCAAGAGGATGACCATCTGCCTGCAAACTCAGACGTTGCATATTCGCGTAATCATCAATATTCAGGCGTTTGATGTCCGTCAGGAACTCGGTGACGGCCGCATTCGCCTTGCTCGCTATCGTGTCTATGAATTTCTGGATACGATGGCCATTAGGCAGTGCCATCGAAAGCATATCCAAGTCCAGTAACAGCTTGACCCGGTCTGTTAAATCAGATTTAGGTAGGAAATAGAACATCCCTCCAACAATTTCTGTCTGGCTTCGAAACTCTTCAGCCGACTTCCTCGCGTCGTCGTGGGAGGACATCAGCACAACGAGAGGCTTTTCGCTTCCAACGGGATAGAGTCTTAACAATCTATCGACATTTAATCGCGCTGCCTCGACTGAAGTCTCCTCTCCCGGGGCACCGAGGTAATAGTCTAGAAAGATAAGCTGCACTTGGCCTGGGTCGTCTGGAGCCATAGTGCCAATCTTGATAACTTCGAGCCCTAACTTCTGAAGTTCCTCTACCAATGGATCGAGATGACCATGTCTACTCATTAGGGGAGCTTTGAGATGCTTATCAAAAGCAACCTGTAGAGGGCCCAAACTGTCGCGCTGCTCGTATAGCGCTGCTACACCTGCGTCGGCTATCTTCTCTTCCGACTCCGGAACCGACCCCAATATTCTTTGCAGCAGGACGAGCTGTTCGGAGGAGTCCAACTCCAAATCTTGCCAGAAGTCCGCCAACTCATTGTCTAGTAAATCGCTCCGACTAGGGGAATCGAAGGCATCATCCACTATGAGGACGCGCTTTATGTTTTTTTCACTGAGGCGATCAGCGACTGGGTTCTGCGAGGGCATGGTTATACTTCATCCTTCGAAAAGGTGGTTTGGCTGGGCCTCAAGTCAAAGACGAATGTGTGAAGCGTCTGGTGTGGGCCGCTTGGCGTGGGATCCAAATACAGAGCTGCATCGTGGTATTCGGCTATCTCGCGCGCAATGAATAGCCCGAGCCCGTTTCCTCCACCTGGCGGTTTTGTGGAGTGGAACGCCTGGAAGACCTGCTCTCTGCGAGCAAGATCAATGCCTGGACCGTTGTCGGAAAAACGCACTTTCTTGTCGACGGTATCAATCTCAACAGCAATCTCTGGCTGAAAGGTTGGCCTGAGTTTGCGCTCTTGGTCGACCCAGTAGATTGAGTTGCTTATAAGGTTCTCAAGCACCTGTACGATCATGCCCTTGACGGCACGAACGGTGAAGCGGGCACGTGCGTCAGGTTCAGTACGAAATGAAAGACGAACTGCGTGTCGCTCGAATTGGGCGCGATGTGCATCCAACGTGTCCTGAATCCACGCGAATAAGTCGAATGACTCTTTTACTTGGCGACCTCGGGTGCTGAGTGGATCGAGCGTGCGGAGACGCTTCTGCAATGATCGCAATTGGGCCTCTAGGGTAGAAAAGACGTTAGCAATCTGGGCCGATACTGGCACGCGCTGAGCATCAGACAATGTGTTGAGGGTGTAGGTAGTGGCCCGATTCAGTTCATGGGCCAATACTTCCACCATCAGCCCAACACCAGCAAGATGCACAAGTTGGCTACGGCCAGATTCGTAAGTGTCCCTGAGGAGACGGATTTCTGCCATTGTCGTTCGCAAGACCTGGCGATTGTCTTGGATAAGTGCCTTGATATGGTATTCCTGCTCTACCTCAGGATGCTCGCTTGACAGTCGCACTAGGGCGTGATCCAATTCAGTATCATAGTCCCTTGTTCGTGCTTCCAAATCATCTAGGTCGAGCGCTTCTGTCGCTGGTTTCTCCCGATCAACAGCATTGAGGAACCCCAACAGTGCGTCCTCTATGACCCATTTCAAGAGCCGAACTATCACACGCTTCTCGACAGTGTCACGTAAGCCTTCACGATTGGTCTGATCCACTAATTGCAAGTTGTCCACGGAAGAGATATCAAGTTTACCGATAATTTGAGCACGGTTGACCTTGAAGGAGCGATATCCAAGGGCGCGCCGGTCCAAGTCTAGCCAGTCGTCGTCGAGATTGCCGTAAGGACTGACACGAAAGCCATCGCGGAAGACCATCACGCCTCCCGCCCAACGCCTGAGGAGTTCTCTGACAGCTCTCTGGTTCCCTATCCCCTCGATTGCGCTCAGGCGCTGCCGGTTGTACCAGTACAGGGTGAGAGTAAAGGGACCTAATCTACGCAGTGTATCCACGGTAATATCTTCGTGGGGAAGCATACCTCCCACTGTGCTTACAACATGCGCGCCTTCCAATGCGAAGGTGGTCTCCCGCTCTCCTCCAGCAATGCGACGATTGCCGACATACCAAATGCGCCCACTGAGCCGTGGCTCTGGATCCGTAGTATAAGTCGCGCTGATTGTAGCGTGGGCATGTTCAAAGAGGATACGATTAAAGCGAGGGATATCGATCTGCTGATCGTTGAAATAAACTCTGGCTGGAAACCGCACACCGGAAGTAAGAGGGTCCACAAATTTACTAAAGTCCTGGCTGGCCACTTCAGCTACTTTCGCACGGGACCAGGGTCCTGAAAGTCTTGAGATGAAAATGGTGGTTCCTGATTGATTTGGATCACTCTTGGCAGCGCCGATCACGGGTTGTACAGGGATGTCTTCGATCAGGGCGTCCACATCCTCCAAGAAGTGATCCCAATTGATGTCCAGTATATTCCAGTGGGCTTCTCCTGCCCGACTTGTTTGGACATGGAGGCTGTCCCCTAGTCGCATAGCTGACAGCCGGCCAACTCCCTTTTCCCCAAGAACTGGTCGTGTTCCTTGTGAGGAAGGCCCACCATCTCGCGACCGTGCCTTCCACTGCTCTCTTTCTCGGAATCGAGCGGGTGTACCAATGGTGAGATAGATATCCGTGAGATCCTCCAGTGACATCCCCGAACCTGTGTCGGAGACTGTGATGTAATTGAGATCTGAGTACACATTCTCTAGGGCATCACGCAACTGTTCCCAAGTTGTGGCATTACTCAGTCGCCTAAGTGCCTCCGAAGCTGTAGCTGCAGTTGGGTCGATTCCCTGGCATGCCTGCTTGCGAACCGACTCTAGTGAGACATCAAGGGGTGAACTGTCACCTCTGCCTTCCTCGTGGCTGAGATGGTCTACCTTATTCCTAACGTCTCTGTAAGTTGGTTGCGGGAGGGTGATCACGACGTCAACGCGCACGGTCCTAGAACCTGCGTCAAGCCCATTCTTGATAAGTTCATAGAACGCGACTCCGTCAGAACTAATGAGTTCGGCTCCCAAGTGGAGAAGGGTTCTTGCGGCAACCCGGAAACTCATGACGCCCCCTCAGGCAAATCGTTAAGGCCTGACGAATCTGAAGATGAGGTGGGGTTGCGACCTAATGAATCGTCAATAAGGCTTTTCCGCAACACCCGACAAAATGCTGCCAACTTGAGAGTAGTGGCCTCCCTCAGGACCTGTTCGAGCCTCGCGGCCAATTCTTGGACGGCAGGCTCATCCTCATCCCGGAAGCGTACAACCCTGGCCACCTCTGATCCGTCATTACTTGTTAGGCCCAGGCGGACAGCATTAGCATTTGGCTCATTTGCACCACTCGCAAACAGGGTTGCTTCCACGCGACAGAATAACGCTGACAAGGCCAGCGGGCAGTGTGGTGAACGATGCGCTGGTGTCCACTGGAGCCGTTGCTGGCCAGAGACAACGATCAGAGAAGCGGCATCGAACGGCGGTTCGCTCCGATTGTCCGTCTCGAGAATAATGCTACCCAAGAAGGTGTACTCTGGGTCAGAGGAGGTTTCGAGCCGGTAGAATCCGTTCAGGCAGTCTGCGAGCAGACGTCTCAGGTGTTCCTGTTTCCAGTTGTTTTGGCCGCTGATGTTCAGGAACCTTGTAGCCAGCGACCCCGTTGTGGGCCATCATCGTGTCGCCGAAACTCCCAGCCTCCGCTTCGAATAGATCCTTTACTCGGCTGACCACTAGCTATCTCCCGTTCAAGAGTGATTGTGTATGTTCAATTTTTCGACCCTATTGTGCCCCGACACTAGCTTTGGTAGCAACGGAATGCTCTGATCCAGACCTGCTCCCCGGAGCCGGTACAATGACATCGCCCTCTAACCCCACGGCACTTGTGCGCCCTCGTTGAATGGGCTCTACAACACCTCTGTGTCTACCCAGCCTTGGTTACTGGCATCCGAATCGAAGAACCTCAGCCAGTTTTGTGCGGTGGACACCCATCTTGCCGCTATGCTTCTGCTCACACCCCACTCTGCAGCTACGCTGTCCCATACGACCGCATCGGTTCGGCCCCCGAATTGTCTGACCGAGTCCATAAACGGCGAAGCCTGAAGAGACAGACATATCCAATCGCGGAACAATTCCAACGTTAGCCCAGAAGGAACTTCGAGAGTCCGCAGGTCCAGGGCCGAGAGCGCCCTTTGCTCATCTGAGACGATCTGAGCCTCATTTCCACTATAATACAACCAGAGATAGTCAGGATTGCGCGTCTGCGGTTTCCATTCGTCCAGACTGCTTTCGACGATATTTTCTGTCGAGGGGACGAATCCACGTTCGATCACCGGACACTGCTGCCATATCCTAAAGTCATCATCCGATACCACCCGCGACTCTCGCTTCAGCGAGGCTTCGAACGCAGCGGGAACAAATGGCGGACCGGGCTTACAGAGTATCTCAAGGTTGCCGTGCCGTGGATAGCTGAGACCGGAAGCAGTCATATTCGCTGAACCCACCAAGACCCGCTCATCAAAACGATAATATTTGGCATGTAGCCGGTTGTGAAGCCTGAAAGACCCGCCTCCATCAACCACTACCGTTCGGCAGTCCAGGTCCGACACCCCCGCCTGTATGTCCAGCGGGGTCCAGCGAGTGACACATTGGAGGGATGCCCCAATCTGGAGTTGATCCATCACCTTAGCCAGAGGGCCAACCTTGATATACGGTGCAACAATAACTGCCTCCGTGGCGCCGGTGCATCGCTCCAGAAGAACATCCCAGGGTAATGTGGTCATGTGATCTCGGGGAACTACTAGTCGGACGTGGGAGGGGCGGCGTTGAGGTCACTCAACACACCACTTACCATTCGTCCCCAGTGAATGGCGCGGTCTTGGACCTGCAGTCGAATGTCATCGCGGTCAATATCGTCCTCCATCCGTCCCCAGGAGAGCAGCATGGCGAGTATCCCCACAGCTGCTCTACGAGCCACCTCATTGCCGCTCTCCGCAGCCTCTGCTTCTATAACCTGGAGGAACTTGTAGATGGGATGGTGGATATTGAGACTCATGTTCAGAACCCCGCCACGGCTGACGAAACTGAACATCTGGCTTCCAGTGAGTTGAGTAGGGACGATACTGAACCAGTCATCGTTCTCGACTATCCGCGCCGCTTGCTGCTGCGCTTCGGGTTCGCTGAGCCCCTGGTGCACCAGATGGGCGGCCAGCCGTGTGGTCCTCTCCTCGGTGTCCAACTCCGCACGGTCCCTGTCAGTCTGAGTCGGCCTAGAACCTTCGTCCTCAACAGAGAATCGTGTGACGTCTGTCGTCAGACTGACGGCAGTCTGTTCGACAGAGAGGCCATCTCCGTTTGCGGCTGGGCTGGTGCTTCTACCAGGACGTGCAGCGAACATCCTGTTGATTTCTTCCATCATGTTCCTTACCGTGCCCCGAATGTGCGAGGCGACGGCATAGATGTCGTTCTCCCCCACTCCCAAATCGTCCAAGGTCTGCTGACGACTCTCGCCCTCACCTTCAGACGTGTCTCGGACAGCCCTTGAGAAATAGGAGACCATCTGCTTGTTGTGGTCGACTCCAAAAAGATCGTCACAACCACTACCAAAGCGCACTTCGCAGCCCCACCACCGGTTCTGTGGCAGGCTTCCGCCGCCTCCCTCAGTGTTGAAGAAGTGCTCAAGTAGGATCTCCCTGTTTTCCCTGACGACGGAAAGTCCCATGTTCTTTCTGGCGTGCTTTCCATAGTTAGTATTTCCGGGGAGAACTCCCTTTCGCTCTCCAAGGGCCTCCTGCTTGACTATGGAATAGACAACCTCCACCGACTCCTCTCGTCCGTCGACGTCGAGCGTGAACTCCTTCGTCGTGAATGGCTTGAACATGGGAGTTGTACCCCAAGGCTCGGGTGTTGAGGTATCTTCCATAAGGTACAGCGGGTCGTTGGGACGTACCACTCTGTCGATCTGCGGCCTAGACTCACCTTGCCTGAAGGATGCCATGCGGATCGTCAGTTCATCTTCGTAGAGGTACCTCCTGTAAATCCGTCCGACCTCTTCCTCTACCTGGTCGAAGATCGTCCTGGACTGCACCACGATGCGGTCGGGTTCGCCCCAAACTACGAGAGTGCCATGCTCAGGATTCAGGGTTTCGGACGACACCATGTCCAGCCACTGCGTGGGAACGGGGCACAAATCGGGCTCAGGAACTTCCTGCTGAGTCCCCGCTTCTATCTCCTCAATGTCGATGTACGAATGGCAGCAATCATCGATACCATTGTCCCAAGTGCAGACATCTAGACGTCTGCACTGCGACACGGAGGCGGTTGGCAGGCCCATGCCGTACTTGCCTATCTGCTGTACGGACTGCGACGGTTGGCGGCCTCCGAAACGAAGCGCCTGGACCAGCGTGTCCGCAGACATCCCGTGTCCGTTGTCGATGGCAGCAAGTTGCGCCACCCTCCATCGATTACGCTGATTCAGCCGAACATGATGCTCCCTTATCAGAATGTCGACCCTGCTAGACCGGGCATCGATGGAATTGTCGATCAATTCTGCGACCGCGAGTGCAGGATGACGATACCTGCTGTCGCGCATTGCCTGGACCGTCATGCTCGGCAGGAAGAGCGCACGTTTATCAAACGACATCTGTGTTCCTAGTCCTGTTGCCATAGTTCCTCCCAATTCGTGAACGCCTCTGCAACCGAACCGAAGCCCGGCAGATCGGTATCGACGACCGTGTAAATCTGGCAGGCGCGATTGCCTCCAGAACGGCGACCACGCATAGCCCGCCCTACCATCTGGGAGTACAGCACCAAAGAGGTCGTCGGCCGTCCGATTACGACGCACCGGGTGCGCGGGGCATCGAAGCCTGCTGTCAGGACGCCGTAGTTGAAAAGCGCTATCGGCTCGTGCGAGTCGGATCTAAAGTTCTCAATACTGGCCCTGCGCTGCTCCCCGGGTGTTTCGCCGAGTACGACTTCCGATCGGAGTCCTTCGCTTCTGACTGCCCGAGCGCAGTTTCTGGCACTATTTACCGACGGGCAGAACACCAGAACACGTTGATGGGTCCTGAGCGCAGATAGGGTCACACCGACAATCGCCTCCTGCCATGTGCCATCGTCGCCCAGCGTCCTCAGATCACTTGAGGTGTAGTCGAAGCCCTCCCGTGGCTGGCTGATCTGCACCTGAGTAGTGATTTCAACCGGAACGAACTCGGGGTCTGCAAGGTATCCCTGCCTGATTAGATAGGTGACAGGATTCCCGTGGCCCCTTGGGTCAATGGTCACCTTGCTGGTTCCGAACATCTCCGCCAACTCGTAGTCAGGGTCATCGATGGCAGCAGACCGTCCCGGAGTGGCTGTGAGGCCAAGCAGAGGGGGCTCATAGCTCAGGAGCTGCTCGGTTAGGTACCGGTATGTCCGAGCAATCGCCTGATGCGCCTCGTCAAAGATCACTCCTGCCGTGATTTCGGCCAAACTCTGCATCAACCGTACATCTCGGCCCGAAACGGCCCACAGCTTGGGCAGGCCGGCAACCAGAAACCCGCTTTCTAGACTGTAGAGGTCCAGGGAAGAGCTTCCCCAATACCGGTGTACCGTGACGGGGCGGTTGCCCAAGTGCTCCCACGCCTGGGTGAGGTCGTCCGCCGCCTGAGCGCACAATTCCTCAGTGGATGCCAACCAGACAACGATCTTGCCCTCCGAGCTGGCTCGATTCAGCAGACTACAGGCTGTGTGACAGGCGACCCTAGTCTTTCCAGCGCCGGTGGGCATGTGGGCTACCACGCGTGCTGATTCAGGCACGACACGAAGCGGGTTTGGCCGAAGTGCGTCCAGTAGGGCATCCAGAACTTGACGTTGGTAGGGATGGAGCCCATAAGCTGGGTCCACTGATACCGTGTCAGATACCACACAGACCCTCGCACTCTGACATCATGTAGGAGTCGTAGTCAGTGGCCTCCACCAAGTCCACCTCCGAGAGCGGCAAGCGGGAGCTATGCAGAAATGCTTGGCCCCTTCGAGTAATCGCGTTCCTGACCACCGGCACCTCTCTCAACGCCCGGTCCACGAACACCGCCTCCTCAAAGGCGTTGGGATCATTGATCTTCAACCATTTCCATTCCCCGTCGGAGCGGTAGGGGCAGCCAATGCATGAACTCCGTGGGAGGTAGCGATCTGGGTAGTTCTCGGTAAACCATTTGAGCAGCTGGGCCCGGCTGAAACCAAGTTCGATCAGAGGGTAGTGATTGGTGGCCCACTCCTCCCTGCTCTCCTTCTGTCGAAGCGCCTCATCGGCGCTGATACCCATCCATATTTCGACATGCACTTGCTTGGGAGCGCGTCGGCCTGGAGCGATGCCCAACCGCCCTCGCAGATAGCGGTTGATTGGCCTCACCTTGTACTTCGACGTACACTGTCTGGCCGCGACACCGTTGCTACCATCGGCGTTGATCAGGTACGCGGGGATCCCCAAGTAGTTGTTGCCGTCGGGGCTTGTTCCCTCGAGTATGTTGTCCCTTATGTTCCCGGCCTTGACGCGCACGACCTCGAACGACAGTTGTTCCTGAAGCCAGTCCAGGTGTTCGTACACGCTTGGAGGCTCCCAGCCGGTGTCGGCAAATACAGCCACGTCGGGCTTCGGCAGATCATACTCTCCCCGTTCCGCCATGAGCGCCAGAACAGTCGACTGCACACCAGCTCCCAAACTGAGCGATCTGAACGGTGTCCGATTACGGATCTTCCTGCGGTCGCTCACCAAGTCCGGGTCGGACATGATCCGCTCCACGTTGTCAACGACGCTCTCGCGCAGGAGTTCACGCGGCAGTAGCGGGAGGAGTTGCGTTCCCCCCATAAGATTCAGCTCTCTGAGTAGCGCGTACGTGCCTTTCTCAGCGCTGATGCCCTCAGCCTCGTTGAGGATTGCCCGGACCACCTCTCCCAGGATCATGGGCTCGCGGGTGAAGTTGTAGTACATGGGAATGTGATAGAAGACGGCGGTGTCGGCGAACACCTTCAGGGCTTCCTCGGATGTGAATGCGCCGGCAGAACCACGAGCCGCCTTAATGGCGGTGTGAGCTATCCACCAGGTTCTGGAAGCTGTGTTGTGCCGCCAGAACGCATCAGTTGACCCCGAACTGAACCAGTGTGACCGGACATAGTTCCGCATGTTCGTGTGGGAGAGACGCCGCCAACGCTTGAGGCCGTAGGCGTGCAGACGGAAATGGGTCATCCACGCCCACAGCCGCTCGTCCGTGGCCTTGCTTGGACTCATTCCGTCGAATGATCTGTAGAAGTCCAGCGCCTGCCGATCTCCGCGGTTCGGAACTTCCCCATCAGCAACGGGAGTGAGGTCGATCGGCCTGGCCGTGGTGATCGACGTTTCCTCGAAGGGCTCTGAGACTCCTCGCTGACGAAGGACCTCGCCGAAGTCTCTCCCGGGGTCCAGATATGAGTCCGGGTTCTCTTCGGCCGCCAAACGGAGTTGGTCGTATGCCTCCTGGGTCACCTGGTAGACGGGATGACTGTCGGTCATCGATCGCTAGTCCTCTTCATCCGAATTCATCGCCGCAGAGAGAAATGCGCCGACCGGCTGTTCCATAAGATCTTGAGCGTACCTTAACGCATCGTTCCTGAGCAACTCGGTGTCCACACCGCTGTGGCCAGATCTTTCCAGCGCATTCCGGATAGTGAACGCCCAGCGGGTGTTCTCGTGCTCAGACAGGTTCCTTAGCGCTTCCGCAATCGCGTGCAGATACAGTCCTGGAAACAGGGCAGAAAACTCCACGCTGCTGCCACGTCTGGTCCTAACAACCTCGATCTTTTCCTTCTCTGCAGTCGGTACGTGGATCTTGATACGTTCGTCGTCAAGGTAAACGTTGAATGTGCCCTCGGAGACGTTGGGATTGGCAATCAGGTCGATCACGGAGCTCACTCCGGAATCTTCCAGAATAATGCTCGTGGAGTTGCCAACAGCCAAGATCCCAGCAGCGGGGACGCTGAAGCCCTGGGGCTTGTGGTCACGCCACTCCAAGGCATGTTCCGGCGACCTGAACTCTTCCAGAGCTCCGGTGGATACGACATAAGGGGTCAACAGTATCTCAGCTTCAAATTCGCTGGCGTCAATCTGAAGCTGACCCTTCTCGGGCATAACATGCGTGCCCCTGATGAATGTCCTCGGGCACGAGACCTCTACCGCGTAACTGGCCCCATCGCTCTCAATCATGTCACTCAGGGTGTCAGAGTTGAGATGAAACACAAGGTCGATCTTGATCTCTCGTCCGTTGTTCAGGACCGCTTCAGGAACATCGACGCCGAAGGATGAGCCGTCGTAGTCTTCCATCCACGGCGCTAGAAGTGGATAGGGCAGCATCCTCTGGTGCCAGGTGGTCATCTCAGTCTGAATGCCTGCCGGTCGAGGTCGCCGTCGGCGATGATCCTGATCGTCACCCTGTCGTTGGACTCCGGTGTGAACGCGATCTCACCGTCACTCACCGAAAGCGGTTCCTCGACCTCTCCGATCATTGTCGCCTCGGTAATCGCGACAGTCCGAATTCTCCCGGGGTCCCGGTCGGCGCCGGCGGGCGCCAGCGACAATCGTACCTCTCTTGGAGGGTTGGAGGTCGGATTGAAGGCGACGATCGCTTCGACGGAAGAGAGTGGAATGTATCTCACCTGCCGCAGCACTGCCCTGTGGTCTCTGTGCCTGACCGGTCTATTGCCGTCCGTCCCTTCTCCACCGCCCTCCTCAGTGCCGTTGCCGTTGCCGCCGTATACCTCCCTAGGGTCTTCTCCTTCTCCGCCTCCTTCGGCTTCGACTTCCCTTTCTATCTCGAACACGTCGGAAGGCGCTGACCTGGTCTCTATTACGCGTGTCGCCAGTGTCCAGTCGCCCTGCGCGTCTTCCAAGTTCGGCAAGATGCCGGCGAGCTCGTCGATGTTGGAGGCCTCTCCGTACCTGTCGATCTCGGCCTTGCGCTCAATGATCTCGCCAAGTTCGCGGCGCGCCTGCCTGAGCCGCCTGTCAGCCTCTCGCCGGTCTTCCTCACTCCGGAGGTGGCCCGAGGAGAGCGAGTCGTGACTCGGATTTTCCATTCGCCTCAGCCAGAGGTCACCGGCGTCGGAGTCCGGCACAATCACTCCCACAAAGTCCGGCCACAGGCTCCTTCCTCGTGGCGCCAGCGGGTTGATCTTCTGCTCCCTGCTGTCAGTTATCAACATGCCGTTGCGGTTGATGTGGGCGATTCGTCTGGGTGATCCCTCGGAGAAGACGATGTATGCGCTGAGGCGACCCAGATCTCTGAATCGCCTGGTAGCTTCGACTTCATCTTCTGAAGAATCCCTGATTGCCTTGTAATAGTGGACGGCGTTCTCGTTGATGGGCGTGAGCCGCTCAAACAGATAGTCGATGGTCTGGTGATCTATGCTGATTTGGTTCTCATCTTCGGACACGATTTCAACGGTCAGGTTCTGGCGGTGAATCGCGTAGAAGAAGTTCTCTATAACAGCGGTAGCAACCTGGTTAACCCAGTCGGAGGAGTGAGGGTTGAACCCCATTATGAACACACCGGTTCCTGTCTGGGCCAGCTTGAAGAACTCAGGAATGTCCCTGCCCATGATGGGTCCGTCTTCATGGAGGGTGTAGAAACCGATGTGCTGAAGATCGTCCACTGGATTGGCGGGGTCAGAGTGGCTGGTGAGAGTGGCCTTTCCCTGCAGCTTGGTCACAAGCCCCTTGCGGCCTTCTATCAAGCGGGTACTGTAGAATACGGTCTGTAGGTCGGAAACGTTCAGGATGGCGTTCTTCCCTATCCCATACGATCCGCCTGGAGCTCCTCTGCCCTTGCTGACCGCGCCCTCCTGAATGACCAGCGCCTTCCAGCGAGTGTCATTCAAACCCATTGTGCCTGTGTCCTGAACCTTCAGACAGGGGATGTCGCGCCGGCTGATGACGGACAAGGCGTTGGTATAGACGTCCACCATGTCCGGCCTGCCGTCGTGGGTTGCCCTGTCAAGGCACGACTGAAGATGGCGTTGCAGAGCGGCTCCGCCTATCAGCCCGCGCTTCACACTGGTCTCGGAGAACGTGACCGTGACAGGATCGGAATAGCCGTCATGCTTGGCGTCCAGGGAGTTTTGGATCAGCTCACGAACGAGCTTCGTAATCGGGGAGTCGCTGAAATGGGCTCTCGATGGGTCGTTGACGTAGTCAATCCCACCATTTCTTGAGGGGAATCGCCACCTCGGCTTAGGCAATCACTTTACCCTTGTAGGTAGTACGCACGGGTGTCTGGGCAAGAAGAGGTCACGTCTTCAAAACCTTCCTGGGCTTGTTCCAGTAGGGGCTCTTGCACTTGGGACAGGTCACAGGCTCCTTGATCGAGGAACGGCGCGGCACCCATTCATGCAGGCAGCGTTCGCATCTGTAGCCTAGCAACGTGATCTTCGCCACCGTGGAACTTCCTATGGAGATATGAGCTTCAAGATATGTTGAATAGGATATTCTCACACTGGGTGACGCGCAACTTCAATCGTTGCTTCGGGGGTGTTACCACTCCCGTCAGGACTTGTAAGTAAGTCTCTAGGTTGATCTTTCGGGACAAGTGGTCTGGTCATTGCAATTGAGGAGATAGAGCATCCGTGAGCCGTCGCTAGACCCGTGTTTGCCCAACGGCGCCGTAAGCTCCATACGATGGTCTCGATTCAAAGCTAGTTAAGGGCCATCTGGCGGCAACTTGAGTCTCGTCGCTGGACGTTCGTTTGCGGAGAGGGCCAATTCCTGAAGCTATCGACTCACTTCCCCGCTTTGCAAGCCTCCTCCAGGCTTCGGGATCCGGCGTTAGGCATCGACCAAGTCCTATCACCGGTGCGGGATCCCACTCTCGCCCTTCGAAACGGTGACCGGACCATCCCCCACATTCAGGACTAACTCCTAAACCAGCCCCGAGTCATCACTGTCGCGGCCCATGAGCCGGAACTCTACAGATCCCAACAGTCTCGAGCCTGTTTGACTCTTCCATACCCCGACAATCCTCTCTCTTATACTAGTGAAGGGCCTGTAAACCCACTTTTCTATTAACTTTGATACTCCGCAAAGCTAAAGTGCCACATCTAACGACCTAAGTTCACACATTAGTTTGGGGAATCTGCAGATTCCCGGCCTCATATGTCACAAGAGTTAACCAAGTTGCCGAAGAGTTGGTCATCGCCATGTATAGCTCAGGTTCCGTTCCGCCTGCCTCCCAATCAGCAGCGAAACGGCCTTGAAGTAGCCCCAGGGTGCGACCTGCGGTCGCCGGATCGCCACAACAGGGACGGACCGGAGCCGAGGGAGGCGTTGAACCGGGCCCAGTCATGACCGAAGGCGGCGGTCGGCTCCGAGCCTGTTGATCTCCGGGACTGATCCAGAACCCGGCGCGCTGCAGGTCCACAGGAAAGTCTTCGACAAAGTCCAGGGCTAGGGCGTCAACCACCTGCCGGGCCAGGTTCGCCATGAGTTGGCGCGCATGATGCCACGCGGAGGCCGTCTCTATGCGGAACGGGCCTTACACTGCGGCTAGACAGGGCTCCAGGAGGACGTTTCTATGAAGATAGGGAGGTCGGCGGGACAAATCCTGAGCGATACATGGCGATGACAAATTTACTTCCCCACATTGGCCAGCTTATTACCGATCTAGGGGCTGAAATTACCAGATTCCCCAAACTTATTTCCTCATATCGATCACTTTATCTCCCCACTTTGGCTTTGCAGAGTACCAATGTGGGGATAAAAGTGGGTTAGCAGGCCCTTATATAGTATAAGAGAGAGTGGAAGAGGCGGAGGTGTCCAATCCGGCTTGACTCCGTTTATGGGGGTACGTTTCGGGCTGGTGGGCCGCGAAGGTGACCGAATTGGGGAAGGGTTCGGAGATGGTCCAGGTTGAACAGGGATTGTCACGACGGTCCGGTCACGGTTTCGAGGGACCGGGGCGGCATCCCAGGCCAGCCTTAGGGCTTGGCCGGTACCTAACGCCGGATCCCGAACACTGTGGCAGGTCTGGGAAGCGGAGAAGTTAGGCGATAGATTCATGTATTGGCCCCTCCGCAAACGAACGCCTCACGAATCCCCACGAGTTGCAGACATCAGGGACCGCGTTAGCTTTACTTCTAGACCGTCGTTAGGCGTTTACACAGTCGTAACGAAATACGGGGTCTGGCGACGATTTCTCAACAGTGCCACAGTGCCTGCGGTTAATCCCAGCGTCCGCATTCGCGCTTCTAGAGGCAGGACCTAGCGAGCATTTCGAACTTCCGCGTGTCGCCTGACGGGCCATCGGAGCGGAAAGAACTGATTGAGCCGGAAATGATGAATCGACCGCGTCAGCTTTCGGTTGGCGATGGTGCAACTCTCATGGGATTCATTGAACGCCTTGCATCGCACAAGCCGGTTCCGTTTGCTTGTGGGGTGCCGGAATGCAAAGTGACCTTGAGAAGTGAATTGACGAGTTTGAGGCCCAGCATCGGCATGGGCGGCTGATGGTGAACGCGAGCTTACTAGGTCTGTGGGTGGCGATTGTGGGCGGGATATGCGTTTATCTTGTGGGGGATGCGTTGGCGTTATGTTGGGTAATCCCCAGGCTCTTCTGGGGGTTGCCTCGCGCTACCCCGTATGCAAACGTAACCAAGGCGGGAAGGCAATGGACATGAAGAGCTTTGGTACTCTCTGGCTGTTACGTTTAACCCAATCGTGGTTGGCCAGCAGGCTGAATTGTTAGGCGTGCCAGACTCGCTCAAGTTGCTGGTTCGAGTCCACGCTAGTGGGCCAAGGTAGATGGTAGGTGGTACCATCTTCGAGATGTGGCTTGGAAGCCTGTGAGCCTGCCGAGGTCCTCTGTACAAATTTATGAAGGTGCGGCGTCGGCATCTGCAATATCACCTACGCCTAGGCCGATCTCTTTGTCTTCCAATCAACACAAATAAGTACGTTTCTCATGGACAGTCGATTTGGATGCACCTGATGTTGAATAGGTGGCCACAGTTTACGGAGACCACAGACCTCCCGTCTTTCGTAGAACGAAGAACATCTGCCGACCGCCCCACGGGTTCAAGCCTTATCGGGTGGGGCCTCAGTCGATTGCAAGACTTCCCCGCGCTCCTGCCTCCCTTCTTATAGTGTGTCAGGGGATGGGCATCCAATAGCCGACGGGTATTGGGGACGGATTAAATGGGGCAGAGGTCCCGATCGTAGAGATTTTGCCACTTGGGCGGGCGTATGATCGCCGCGCAAGCCGCCACGGTGCAGAGAGTGGTGTCCTGTTTCTGGCTGTCCCGTTTGCTGGTGGCTAAGTCCGCCGTAAAGCGATCTGCCGTGTTTTTGATTCCCGGCTGTTTGGCTCTTGAGAGCAAGTGGCGAAATGCCGCGGGATGGGATTCCGTAATCGTCAATCGTCAGATCCTGATTCCATACATCGGGATGTAGGCTTGTCCAGACCAATCAGCGCCAAAACGCATGGCGGGTGGTAGCCGGTCAACTGCCGACTGCAGAGAGATAACGCCCTAGTTGTTAACAACCCGAATAGGTATGGTCATGAGTGATCACACCCTTGGGCCCACGGTACAGGCTGAATCACATTGCTCCTCCCCTCCCAATTAGATAGGCGGTTTTTATATGACCCTTGGTAGCAGAGTTCATTCAGCAAGACCATTTCTATGTACCATTGCCCCAGATTCCATGCCTCGTGGTAAGCATACACGGAGACATTACCAAGGTCTGATTGAGGATGAACTAAATCGTTGCGGATATCATCGATCGCATGTGGTCCACTAGTCCATTGTTTCGGGGTTTGTTGGTTTCGGAGTTCTTTGCACTCCTGTGGAATGTGTGTATCTAACTTCAACTGCTTCAAGGCCGCCTCAATGAACCGACCAGTAGATCTCTGACGGCTCCCAAGAACGTGATAAGCCAACCGTTCTAGTGCCGCCTCAGTCAAAATGAGCCCAACATGTACTGCACTCTCATTGCTAGTGAGATACCAATCAAGGGCTCGAGTAGCGGTTTCTCTTGAATGGCTCCCGCCTTCGAACAAAGATACAAACTTTGGGAATAACTCAGCAAGGATGTCACCCCCGACATTCCGTAGAAGCCACGATTGTCTGGCCTTCCAACTTGGCACATAATGTGCTCCCCATCGGGCCCATGTCCGTTCCCCTAGTTCGTCTTCTCCCTCTACCAAGGAGAGGCTACAGTAGTTGCCCTTCGCGAATGATAAGAACATCCGCAGTGCTTCGAGCAATGTATCAACTGCTTCGATTGAGAAAGTAGCATCGTCCGCGCGGGTGACGATACCGTCGTGTGTGAATCCATACCCTCCGTCCCGGTTCAGTACATTCAACACGTCGGTCATGTTCTCCACTCCATTGATCTCTATACACCAACCTGATGCCTCCAACTTCACGTGCGGCGTGCGGGTAGAGCCAGTCTCGGTTTCTACCCATCTGTCTTGCATACCGTAAAACTTCGGAAAATTCAGGATACTGAACCGGATCGACTTAAGTGGAACCTTCTTATCCAATACATCGGCTGGTAGACGCGCAGGTATCAGCGAACCTCTACTATTCAAAACCGGAGGAACTAGACACATCGCATCCAATTGAGCCCCGTTACGCATGGAAATCTTGAAGCGCTCCTTTTGCAGCACTGCACGGGGCAACTGATCCGATTCGATCACGACCCTCGGATACGGGAACATTTGAAAGACAACGTTTACGGGTACGTCCACGGGTTGGCCATCTATGTCAACGATGTTGGTTTCCAATAGGGTGATAGACTGGTTCGGTTCATTATTGTCAGTCATTGTCTTTTCCTCTCAGTAGAGAAACCGGAAAAATCGGGGACTAAGTGTACCGTACTGCGAATTTGCGGCTTTGCGGCGTGGGTGACGTGTGCCGAAGCACTTTCAGGTAATGGGAGTTCCCCTCTATCGGACCGAATTCTCGGTATTCCTACTCACCGGCCAGCAGCCTTCCCACGGCGGACTCTACGGCGCTGCCCTCCGGAGACGTACGCAGCCATGTCCGCAACTCGCGGCGGGCCACGGCCACAGTCCGCCCATCGCCCCGTAGCCCCCTTAGTTCCTCCTGCTCATTCCCCGCAGCGGCTGCCGCCGTCGCCCCGGCCTCGGCGATGGCAGCGTGCAGTTCCTGCATAGGGTCGAACTCTGGTATGGGCAGCTTCCATAGCTGTTTGTGGAAGTCCCGAGGCCCGAACTGACCCTTGGTCATCAACGGCTCGACAGCTGCCTTTAGCGCATCACTGTTGATAATAGCCAGCAAGTAGTGGGCTTGGTTCCGTTTGCTTGTGGGGTGCCGGAATGCAAAGTGACCTTGAGAAGTGAATTGACGAGTTTGAGGCCCAGCATCGGCTTGGGCGGCTGATGGTGAACGCGAGCTTACAGGTCTGTGGGTGGCGATTGTGGGCGGGATATGCATTTATCTTGTTGGGGATGCGTTGGCGTTGTGTTGGGTAATCCCCAGGCTCTTCTAGGGGTTGCCTCGCGCTACCCCGTATGCAAACGGAGCCAAGGCGGGAAGGCACTGGACATGAAGAGCTTTGGTACTCTCTGGCTGTTATGTTTAACCCAATCGTAGTTGGCCAGCAGGCTGAATTGTTAGGCGTGCCAGACTCGCTCAAGTTTATGGTTCGAGTCCACGCTAGTGGGCCTATTTTGACGATGGACAGAACTATCTTCGAGATGTGGTTGGGGGCAGAGTAAGCCGCCGAGGCCCTCGGCCTGAATAGGATCGCGTGACAGAGTGGAGGAACGCAAGAGGAAGACGGTGGCCCCGCCGCCCTCTTCCAACTCTGTTACGCTCCCTCCGGTGGTTCGGGCCAGTCAGGGCTTACACCATCCGCATTCCTTGACTGGACGGTGAGTTTCGCGGGCGACGCGCAACGACTCATCTTTGGAGTCAAAAGGACCGTGCCATCGGCCATCCTTCGCCTGCTTAGGCTGGGGGACGCGGCAGGGGCCTTGGTTCTGGTGCACTGTCGCCAAGTTGTCAGGCTTGTCTTCGTTGACGTAGAAAGCCATCAGTTGGATCACCTCTCTAGCTACACCGCCCACTTCTCGTTCTTGAAAGGTAGCGGACCAAGCTTCATATCGAGTGTTTGGCCGCAACATCGGCCCACTTCATTCCGTCTCAGGTCCCCTCGCTTCCCCCTTCTCCATGCGGTAACCGACGCGGGGCTCGTTGAGGATGTAGGTGGGGTTGTTGGCGTCGTCGCCCAGCTTGCGGCGGAGCTGCTTGGCGGCGGTGCGCACCCGCCGCGAGTCGCCGGAGCCGCGCAGGCCCCAGACCCGTTGCAGGAGCCGGTCGTAGGTCATCACGCGGCCGGCGTTGGCCGATAGCTCGAAGAGCAGCCCGTACTCGATGGCCGTCAGCCGCACGGGAATCCCGGCCAGCGTCACGCGGCGCTCGGCGTAGTCGATGGTCAGCTCTCCAAACACGTAGGGTTCCGACGGCTCGGCCCATTCGGGCGCTTCCCGCTTGCGCAGGGCCGCCTTGATCCTCGCCACAAGCTCCGTCGGCGAAAAGGGCTTGACCACGTAGTCGTCGGCTCCCATCTCGAAGGCCCTGGCGATGATCTCGTCCTGGCCGTAGGCCGACAGGAAGATGACCGGCACGTCCGCCATATCGAGGATGTCCCCCATCAGCTCGATGCCGTCGGTCCCCGGCAGCATCAGGTCCAGCAGCACCAGGTGGGGATCGTTCGCCCGCACGAGGCTCGTCACCTCCTGCGGGTCGCCGGTCACGATCGGCGCGTAGCCCGCATTCGTGAGCGCGTCCCGGACGTACCGCAGCGTCTGCGGGTCGTCGTCCACCGCGAGGATGCGCTCCCGCTCCCTCTCCGACCGCCTGGAGCGCACCGGGAGATGGGCGGCCCCGATAGCGGCGTCCTGGGCCACCGGAATGGTGAAGGTGAACCGGGCCCCCAGGCCAGGCCCGTCGCTCTCGGCCCAGATCCGGCCCCCGTGGGCCTCCACGATCCCCTTGCAGATGGCGAGGCCCAGGCCCGACCCCGCGATGTCCCGTCTCCGGTCTTCGCCGTCGATGCGGGAGAACTTGCGGAACAGGTGCGGCAGCCGCTCGGCGGCTATCCCTCTGCCCTCGTCCGTGACGGAGACCGCCACGTGGTAGCCCTCCCGCGCGGCGGACACGCCGATGGCGGACGCCTCGTGGGAGTGCCGGGCCGCGTTGGTGAGGAGGTTGTTCAGCACCTGGATGATGCGCCGCCCGTCCGCCATGACCAGCGGCAGCTCCGGAGAGAGGTCGATGCGGAGGTTGTTCCTGCCCCCTCCGCTCTGGAACCTGCTCCTGGCCTCGTCTACCAGGGTCGCCACGTCCGCGGGCGCGGGGGCCACCGACAGCTCGCCCGTCTCGATGCGCGCCACGTCGAGCAGGTCGCCGATCAGGTCGCGCATGTAGTCGGCCTGCTCGCCGATGATGCGAAAGAACTGGAGCATCTCGGCGGGGTCCAGGTCGGACGCCGCCTCCGTGAGCGTGGCGGCTGAGCCCTTGATGGAGGTCAGCGGCGTGCGCAGCTCGTGGCTCACCATGCCCAGGAACTCGGCCCGCAGCCGCTCCAGCTCCTCCATCGGCGTCATGTCCTGCATGGTCACGACCACCGACTCGACCTCGCCTTCCTCCGATCGGATGGACGTGGCGTTGACCAGGGTGGTGACGCTCCGCCCGTCGGGAGCCTGGAGGACGATCTCCTCGGCCCGCACCGTCTCCCCCGTGCTCAGCGCCTGGGCCAGGGGGAACTCCTCCAGGGAGACCTCCCGCCCGTCGGCCCGCCGGAAGGTCAGCACGTCCAGCAACTGCTCCGCCGAGCCGCCGGGCGCGCACAGGTCGTTGACGATCCTCCTTGCCTCCCGGTTGAGCGACGTCACGCCGCTCGTCTTCGCGTCGAAGACCAGGACCCCCACGGGAGTCGTGTTCACCAGGGTCTCCAGGCCGGTCCTGGCCCGCCGCTCCTCCCGGTGCCGGCGGGCGTTGGCGATGACCAGCGCAGCCTGGGAGGCGAACATCACCAGGGTCTCCTCGTCCTCGGGGGTGAACTCCACCTCCTTCTCGCCCACGTAGAAGGCCCCGACGCTCTCCCCCAGGTGGCGGATGGGCGCGGCGAGGAAGGTCAGAACGGGGCTGACCGCCATCGGCGGGCGGAACGCGGGAAGGCCCAACGCCCTGGTGTGGCTGTGGAAGTCCCGCAGTCTCAGCGGTTCGGCAATCCGGCTGAGGTGCTCGAAGAGCTTCAGCCCTTCGGGCAGTTCCACAAATCGCTGGCGCTCTTCTGGAGTCAGCCCGGAGGTGACGAAGTCCTGTATCCGTCCTGAATCGTCCAGCAGGGTGATGACGCCGTAGCGCGCCCCGGTCAGCGAGCAGGCGCTGTCCAGCACCCCCTGGAGCACCGTGTCGAAGTCGAGGCTCTCGTTGATGCGCAGGCTGGCCTGGCTGAGCCGGGACAGCCGGTCCCGCAGCTCCGCTATCTCCCGCGCCTGATCGTCTGCCTGTTCCATTTCGCTCCTCGAAACGGGCTGCCTACGGCCGTTCGCTGCCCGTCGCCGCCGCGCCGCGCCGGATGCGGGATTCGAGAACGCGCTCGGCCCGGCCAGCCCCAATTATAGCTGGCCCGGGAAAAGCTCACAACAGATTCGGGTCACAAAGGCCTTGCACCTCACAGCTACCTCACAGGTAGTTTGGTAAAGTGCCGCGGATGGCTGCCCATTATTGGCATTCGACAGGCCAGTAGATGGAATAGAGACGGCTATGAAATCTCCGTCATCGAAGATTCAGGAATCGGCCCGCGACCGAAGGGCCTGAAATGCAAAGGGAGAGAGAAATCTCATGTACAAGACCGCTATAGGTCTGCTGGTCGTGGCCACTGCGCTCCTGGTCATCCTTCTGGTCGGATGCTCCGATGCTGCGATTCCAACACAGTCCCCAAGGCCTACACCGGCGCCCACGCCTGTCCCGACGTCGGCGGCCACGGCCACGCCTATACCCACCGTGGCCTCGGTCGAGGTGTCGCCGTCGGTAGCCGAGCTGACCGCGTGGGGCGAGACCGTTCAGCTGACGGCGGAGGCGCTGGACGCGAATGGGCATACGGTGGCGGGGGCCGTACTCTCGTGGGAGTCCACTGACGTCCCGGTGGCGTCGGTGGAAGCGTCCGGTGTCGTGACTGCGGCGGGCAACGGGACGGCGACGATCACGGCGTCGGCCGGGTCGGCATCAGGCGCCGCGGCGGTGACGGTGACGCAGGCGGTGGCCTCGGTGGAGGTGTCGCCGTCCGTGGCCGAGCTGACCGCGTGGGGCGAGACCGTTCAGCTGACGGCGGAGGCGCTGGATGCGAACGGGCATACGGTGGCGGGGGCCGTACTCTCATGGGAGTCCACTGACGTCCCGGTGGCGTCGGTGGAAGAGTCTGGTGTCGTGACTGCGGCGGGCAACGGGACGGCGACGATCACGGCGTCGGCCGGGCCGGCATCAGGCGCCGCGGGGGTGACGGTGACGCAGGCGGTGGCCTCGGTGGAGGTGTCGCCGTCCGTGGCCGAGCTGACCGCGTGGGGCGAGACCGTTCAGCTGACGGCGGAGGCGCTGGATGCGAACGGGCATACGGTGGCGGGGGCCGTACTCTCGTGGGAGTCCACTGACGTCCCGGTGGCGTCGGTGGAAGCGTCCGGTGTCGTGACTGCGGCGGGCAACGGGACGGCGACGATCACGGCGTCGGCCGGGTCGGCATCAGGCGCCGCGGCGGTGACGGTGACGCAGGCGGTGGCCTCGGTGGAGGTGTCGCCGTCGGTAGCCGAGCTGACCGCGTGGGGCGAGACCGTTCAGCTGACGGCGGAGGCGCTGGACGCGAATGGGCATACGGTGGCGGGGGCCGTACTCTCATGGGAGTCCACTGACGTCCCGGTGGCGTCGGTGGAAGCGTCCGGTGTCGTGACTGCGGCGGGCAACGGGACGGCGACGATCACGGCGTCGGCCGGGTCGGCATCAGGCGCCGCGGCGGTGACGGTGACGCAGGCGGTGGCCTCGGTGGAGGTGTCGCCGTCCGTGGCCGAGCTGACCGCGTGGGGCGAGGCCGTTCAGCTGACGGCGGAGGCGCTGGACGCGAACGGGCATACGGTGGCGGGTGCCGTACTCTGGTGGGAGTCCACTGACGTCCTAGTGGCGGAGGTGGACACTATTGGTCTGGTGTCTGGGATTGGGGAAGGGGTGGCGACGATCACGGCGGGCGCGGGCTCTGCGTCAGGGTTCGCAGTGGTGACGGTTCCACCCACATTCACTCTATCTGGGACGGTAAGCGACAGCCGGAGAAACGGGCCAGTGCTTGCCGGCGCGGTCGTGCGGCTCGAAAACGGCAGACAGGAATCCATGACCACCGGTCCCGACGGGCGCTACCGCTTCCTGAACGTCCGGGGGACGGTCACGGTTACGTTCACCGCCGAGCCCGGCCATGTAACCGAGACCGTCGAGATTATGGTGGACGAAGACCGCACGCTGGACGCCGAACTCGAACACACGGGCACGCCTCCGTACGTGGCGGCTGTGGTCATTACGCCGCGGGGCATCGACCCTGCCGATCCCACGACGCTCGGGAGCATCACGTACGCGGGTCGCGGCCAGCGCTTTGTCTACGATCGGCGGCCCGACACGTGGATTACGATCGATGTCTACCTGTTCGATGTACAGTACGCCGGACAGCAGGTGGAATTCCGCGTGAATCCCGAATTCGGCAGCGAGGAGGCCGCACAGGCGGAAGTCGAGACGTACGCTCCTGTTCTGGGACAGATGCCGGCGGTTCTCCTATCTGGCATCAGGTATGTAGATATCCACGCCGGCGACGATCCCTGGGGAGGCGGAACCAACGGGATCCTGATTCATGCGGAACGATCGAAGTATTACTTCCGCCGCGGTATCCACTTCATGGAGGAATCGTTCCTCCATGAAGCCGTACATGCCGCGCTGGACATCGCGCACAAGGACTCCCCCGGCTGGCGCGCGGCGCAGGCGGCCGACGGCGTGTTCATATCCACCTATGCCCGGGACCGTCCGGACAAGGAAGATATCGCGGAGAGCTTCCTGGCATACTTTGCCGTGCGGTATCGACCAGAGCGGCTGGCCGACGCCGAACGAACGGTTATTCTGAGGACAATACCGAATCGCCTGATCTACTTTGACGAGCAGGGATTCGACATGTCGCCCTACGCACCATCGGAGGTGCAGGAGCCCTCCGATGAAATCGTCACCATTCACGGTAAGGTGATCGGGCCGAACAACCAGCCGTTGGAAGGGATAGGGCTGGGGGCTTGGCAAGGGTTCGTAGCCGACAGCGGGTTTGGCCGGACCAAGGAAGATGGCTCCTTTGCAATACTAGTGCCTGGCGGTTCTTTCACTCTGGACGTGTACGCCCCCGGCCAGGGATGCACCTTCGTAGGGTGGTACGGCCCAGGGGGATTCACCACGGTACGGGAAGACGCAACCCGCATTGAGGTAGACGGTGAAAGTGTCCAGGACATCGTGGTCCGGCTCCCGGAGCACCCGGACGCTTTGCCGGGCATTGAGCATTGCGCTTGACCGATTACCCGACTCCTCCACCCCTCTGGATTCCTGCAAATGCGGGAATCCAGAGGGGTGGGCCCTGCCTCGACAGCGCACTAACTACAGGAGAAGAACCTAGTATCGGGTCCTGGATCCGGGGATGTGCCTGGACACAGTCCTATGCCTGAAGTACAGGCGCAGGGTTGGCCGGGACAACACTGTGAAGTACCGCTGGCGCACCCTGCAGTTGCTTCCCGACAGGGCTCGACCGAGCTATGCCGGATCTGTGGTGGATGTGCTCGAAGCGCTGGACGGACGACTGTCAGTGCAACACGAAGGGTGTATCGTCGCCTCCCAGCAAGCGCCTCCACGTCCAAGTATCCTGCGCAGCTTCGACACGAGGACTGTACACACGGCCGTTCCCAGCCGCTACACCAACCGTGTCATCAGAAGGTCGGAGGACGAAGTGGAGTCAATGGGCACAATGCTCGAAGCGGACAGACTTCGCGACGATGCCGACCGCAACGGCGCCGCAAGAGTTCGCAGGACTGCGACTCCGCGATCCAGAAAGCCCACCCCACTTCAGACGGCGAGATGGAAGGGGGTCCAGAAGGCGAAGCGCAAGGGCCTGTCCATCCGTGGGATCGCCCGGGAACTGAGCATTCACAGAGACACCGTGAGGAAGTACATGCATGCTGAAAGCTCACCCATGTCGTCGCGCGCTCGCGCAACGTCGGAAGTACCGTAATCCGCTACCATGGCAATCTACCGAGATGACATTTTCCCTTGACACTTAGGCGGACATAATCGCTGAGCGTCGACACCTCTCCTCAACGCTCAACCCCGCCTCGCCGGTACATTATCTCTCCGCCGTTTACACCTCTCCACGTCCCCAACCAGTATCGCCGAATAGACGCCGAGACTCTGCAATTCGCCAGCGGCCAGCGCCAGCGCCGGGTCGTCTGCAAGAGAATCCCCGTGACCATGATAGGTGTCGATCAAGGCTCTCATACCCGCCGTCCTAAGTGTTCTGAAGACAATAGAGTCGAGGACAGCGATCCGGCCGCCCCTGCCTAGTTGGTCGAATGCCGGCGGCTGCAGTTTCTTGTCCAAGTCGGTCTCGAAGTCCTCTCCCCAACTGTAGAATTCGATTCCCAGGTGTTCGTATATCTCGGCCTCCGGACACTCGATGCAGGGAGCAAGGGAACTCTCGGTCAACTCGAGGTCTAAACGGCCAGTTACCGCCTCCAAAATGTAAGGCGGATCCCCAACAAGAATGCTCTGGTCGACATCTCCAAATCCGAAGCCCGGGTACTTCCTTTGCTCCAGTTGAGCCATGAATTCATGGGTGAATCCACTTAACCAAGGCCCAGCTGCCAATCCTGTTGAACCCAACTCTCGCACATATTCCTCAAGACCCCAACACCGGCATCCTCTTCGGGCACCTTGATGTGGTGCGCCTCCCACGTACGCCGGTAATCATTGACGTGCACAAACTTCCGGCTTTCCTCGGTTAGCGGGATTAGTTCCATCAGATCGAAAAAGGCCCTTGCCACAAAAGGCCAGAGGCATCACCGGTGGTAGGCCTATCGCCATTTTCCTTACCGGACGAATCGGAGCCATCACCGTCGGGCGGCCTGGCCATAGTAATCATTGCCCCAGCATTCGACGGAGCCGTCGGCTCTCACCCCGCAGGTGTGAAACCCCCCGGCGGTGACGGATGAGAAGGAACCGCCGGGAGGACTGGACTGGCCGTTAACGTTGCCCTGGCGGGACTCGTTGAAGCCCCAGCACTCGACGGAGCCGTCGGTCCTCACCCCGCAGGTGTGAAACCCCCCGGCGGTGACGGATGAGAAGGAACCGCCGGGGGGAGTGGCCTGGCCGGCATGGCTGCCGGCGAATTCGTTGGCTCCCCAGCATTCGACGGAGCCGTCGGCTCTCACGCCGCAGGTATGCCACCATCCGGCACTGACGGTGGCGAACGGACCGCCGGGCGGAGTGGCCTGACCATACTTATCGTTACCCCAGCATTCGACGGAGCCGTCGGTCCTCACGCCGCAGGTGTGGATTCCCCCGGTGCTGACCGAAGCGAAGGAACCGCTAGGTGGACTGGTCTGACCAACAACATTGCGGCCCAGATGCACATCCTTGTTGCTGCCCCAGCATTCGACGGAGCCGTCGGTCGTCACCCCGCAGGTGTGCCACCCCCCGGCGGTGACGGATGAGAAGGAACCGCCGGGGGGAGTGGCCTGGCCGGCATGGTTGCCGGCGAATTCGTTGGCTCCCCAGCATTCGACGGAGCCGTCGCCTCTCACCCCGCAGGTGTGGAGCCCTCCGGCGCTGGTGGTGGCGAAGACACCGGGGGGCGGACTGGCCTGACCAAATTTATCGTTGCCCCAGCATTCGACCGAGCCGTCGGTCGTCACCCCGCAGGTGTGGAGTTCCCCGGCGCTGACCGAAGCGAAGGAACCGCCGGGCGGACTGGCTTGGCCAGCAAAATTGCCGTCCCAATCCTTGTTGCTGCCCCAGCATTCGACCGAGCCGTCGGTCGTCACCCCGCAGCTGTGGAGCCCCCCGGCGCTGACCGAAGCGAAGGAACCGCCGGGCGGACTGGCTTGGCCAACAAAATTGCCGTCCTCATCCTCGTTGAAGCCCCAGCATTCGACCGAGCCGTCGCGCCTCACCCCGCAGGTGTGGAGCTCGCCGGCGCTGACCGAAGCGAAGGAACCGCCAGGCGGAGTGGCCTGGCCAACAAAATTGCCCTCCGGATCCTTGTTGCTGCCCCAGCACTCGACCGAGCCGTCGCGCCTCACCCCGCAGGTGTGGAGCCCCCCGGCGCTGACCGAAGCGAAGGAACCGCCAGGCGGAGTGGCCTGGCCGGCATGGTTGCCGGCGACTTCGTTGGCTCCCCAGCATTCGACCGAGCCGTCGCGCCTCACCCCGCAGCTGTGGCCGAACCCGGCGCTGACCGAGGAGAACTCCCCGGCTGGCGGCGTGGCCTGGCCAGCACTATCATTGCCCCAGCACTCGACGGAGCCGTCGCGCCTCACCCCGCAGCTGTGGCCGAACCCGGCGCTGACCGAGGAGAACTCCCCGGCTGGCGGCGTGGCCTGGCCAGAACCATCATTGCCCCAGCACTCGACGGAGCCGTCGCGCCTCACCCCGCAGCTGTGGATCCACGCGACGCTGACTGAGGCGAAGGAACCGCCGGGGGGAGTGGCCTGGCCGGCATGGTTGCCGGCGAATTCGTTGGCTCCCCAGCATTCGACGGAGCCGTCGGTCCTTACGCCGCAGGTATGCCACCATCCGGCACTGACGGTGGCGAAGACCGGTGATTGACCAGTATCCGGCTTCGGCTCAACTGTACTGGCAGATGCGGAGGTGGCCGGAGCAGTCGCAGTCGGGGTAGGAGCGTGTGAGGATGGTTCCATCTGCATAGATTCCGGATTGAGGGATGGCGTCGGCGCGTTTAACGGCGTAACAACCTTCGGCGTCGTTGCAGCTTCCGGTGTGGAAGAGCTTGTCAGAGCCGATGTTGGAGCATGTGTTGGTTCCGCATTGACCCCCTGCTCCGATGAGGTAGTGGGACTAGAATCGGTCCCGTTTGAAGGAATGGGATCTGGCTCATCAGAACACCCGGTTAGCAGTACGGCGAGTACTGCCGCGCTTACCAGCAGTCCAATGATGGACTTCGACATTGCTTTCATGTCCCTTCCTTAAACTTGTCAGCCGGGCATCCCTTGACCTGTCACAGGCCAGGTGTGCCCGTCGTGTGTAGGACGGTCTCAAATGAGGTCGTCGCGGTGGTGCAGACGGTCGCCGCGGCGGCTGTCTCCGTCGAGGATTGGGATCCCTCGATCGGTGCGGGTCGTCGCTCCTCTCTCCTGAGGTCGTATGATTGCCTGGACTTATCGGCGCTCATGACAAGCCCTGCCGCCCGAAAAGCAGCCCTCGCCAACGCAAATCGTAGTGAGCTTCCAAGCCGGATGTAAGGAGCAGACGCCCAATTTGCATTAGGCGTTTGTCTACAGAGATCGCGTGGGCAATGGAACCTACAAACAGAGACCTATGCCCATGTCGCGGCAGGTCTTAGCCCAGCGTGGTTCAGGAAGCGACGTGGACGCTCGACGGGACTCCCATCGGCTGACGGTCGGGGAATGGGGAGGGATCGGACGAGGCGTAGCCGTGAGTGTCGGAATCGCTGCGGCGGTCTGAAACAAGCCAGAGGCCCCCGCCGTTACAGCGGGGGCCTCGTCGCTGCCAGGTACGTTACCTGTCGGCCTGCTTCGTCGGTTCCTGGCGGATCGCCGGCGGGTGGTCTGCTGTTGTTGCTCAGCGATTAAGTCCTCGCTAACTGTCAAGCGAAAATGTCCGCATGAAGGAGCATGTGACATTGACACAGAAAGAGCAGACGAGGCTTCAGGTTCTCAACAGTTTGGTGGCGGACCATATGACCACGGAGCAGGCAGCCACGTTGATGGGAGTGAGCGCGCGCCACACCAGGCGTATTCTGGCGGCTTACAGAAGGGACGGCGCAGCCGCACTCGCTCACGGCAATCGAGGTCGCAGACCGGCCAACGCTACACCGGACCCGTTGGCGACCGACGTGGTGGTCCTGGCGCGGACCCGATACGCGGGAGTCAACCACACGCATTTGAGCGAACTGCTGAGGGAGCGAGAGGGCATAGACATCGGACGTAACACATTGCGCAAGATACTGACCGACGCCGGTGTGAGCAGCCCCCGCCGTCGAAGGCCGCCGAAGCATCGTGTTCGACGGCAGCGGATGGCCCGCGAGGGGATGCTGATACAGATCGACGGCAGCTACCACAGATGGCTGGGAGAAGATGGCCCCCAGTTCACGTTGCTGCTGGCGGTCGACGACGCTACCGGCTGTGTCGTCAACGCCCTGTTCTGCGAGTTGGAGAACACCCGCAGCTACTTACTGCTGATGCGGATTCTGATACGGAGCTACGGCATACCTCTCGCACTCTATTCAGACCGCCATGGCGTCTTCAAGCACACGCCGCCGTCAGAGACCGCCTCCGCCCCCACCCAGTTCTCTCGCGCGATGGGTGAGATCGGCGTACAGCTGATATTCGCACGGTCGCCGCAGGCCAAAGGCCGAGTGGAACGCGCCGCGGGCACACTTCAGGACAGGTTGGTCACGGAGCTGAGGCTCGCAGGCTCGACCACCATCGATGACGCCAACCGCGTGCTCAACGACTTCCTTCCCCGCTTCAATGAACGTTTTGGTGTGCCGTCGCAACACGCAGACACCGCGTATCGGGTCCTGGATCCGGGGACGTGCCTGGACACAGTCCTATGCCTGAAGTACAGGCGCCGGGTTGGCCGGGACAACACTGTGAAGTACCGCTGGCGCACCCTGCAGTTGCTTCCCGATCAGGCTCGACCGAGCTTTGCCGGGTCGGCGGTGGAAGTGCTCGAAGCACTGGACGGCCGGCTGTCAGTGCAACACGAAGGGCGTATCGTCGCCTCCCAGGAAGCGCCTCCGCGACCAGGTATCCTGCGCAGCTTCGGCACGCGGACCGTACACACGACCGGTCCCAGCCGCTACACCAACGGTGTCATCAGGAGGCCGGAGGACGAAGTGGAGTCAATGGGCACAATGCTCGAAGCGGACAGACTCCGCGACGATGCCGACCGCAACGGCGCCGCAAGAGTTCGCAGGACTGTGACTCCGCGACCCAGAAAGCCCACCCCACTACAGACGGCGAGATGGAAGGCGGTGCAGAAGGCGAAACGCAAGGGCCTGTCCATCCGTGGGATCGCCCGGGAAGTGGGCATCCACCGGGACACTGCAAGGAAGTACATGAATGCCGAAACCCCACCCATGGCGCGCTCGCGCAACGTCGGAAGTACCGTAATCAGCTAGCATGGCAATCTACTCAGAGGACATTTTCCCTTGGCACTTAGGCGGACATAATCGCTGAGCGTCGACAGGTCTGCTCCCCGAAAACTGAGCCAGTCATAATGCGAATCATGTGGGATGATCTAAACCGATTGGAAAGGAGGATCGTCCCATGAAGAGGTCCGGATACAGCCCGGAACAGGTCGCCTTCGGCCTGCGCCAAGCGGAGGAGGGCACGCCGGTTGCGGAGGTCTGTCGCAAGATGGGCATCAGCGAGCAGACCTTCTATCGCTGAACTTTCGGTAACATTCTCCGGTGAGGCAACAGGCGGCAATAGTAGTTGACGAGGATCAGGAGGACGACGGCAACAGGCCCAGGTACATCATCAACGAGCCGATTACTCCAGCCTTGACACGCGAGCCTACACTTAGCAGGCTGCGGAAAAACAGTTTCCTTAGGGGAAGATAGGAAGATGACCATAGAAGAAGGTGGGTGATCGCCTTATGAGAGGTAGGAAAGACCCGCATGGTGAACGAAGACGACGACACGGACGCAATCGTGATGGTGGGCGAGACCTGCGTGACGATGAAGCGGCTGCTGGGTTGATTCGGACCGTCCTGCTCATCGCGGTCGCGTCTCTCGCCGCACTGGCCCTGACTGGGTGCGAGCGTTTATTTCCCGATGTCGAGGACTGGATCGCCGACTCCGAGACGCTCGCACGACGCTTCGACGCGCGCCTGGGCGACCTGAAGGAATGCGTCGAGGAGGACAACTGCGACGAGGCGCTTGATACGGAGAGAGGCGCCTTCGCCATGTGCTCGTGGGTCACGTCGGGCGGGGAGCTTGCTCCGGAGGGGTTCGAGGCGGCGGAGTGGCAGCGATTCGACGCCCTCTGCGAGGATCTGGAGGGGCTGCTCAAGCTGCCGAATGTGGACGCGCTCCGGCGCATCGAGAACCTCCAGGCTGAGACGGACCGCATAAGTGAGGGAATCCGCGCCGACATCGAACCCCGTGAGCGGGGAAAGGTGGAATGAGGGGAAGGCTAGTGCTAAAAGTGTCTGTCAAGCAATGGCCTGCCAAGTGGCATACTGACCAACAACTGTGACGTGTGGGAGAATAGATGAGGGCCGGAAGGACTTCAAGAGGTTCGCTGGCCAGGAATGCGCCCGTTGGGCTCTGCGTGGATGTGACAACTGTATTGAGTGGCCCTTCCTGTTTCGGACTGGGGCGACTCGGGAGGGTACTGCATGAGTTACTACATCAAAGAGGCCTACAGCTTTCGAAAGGTCACGTTGCACCATCATGACTGCCACTTCTGCAACAACGGCATGGGCACGGCAGGTCAGTCAGTGACGGAAACGGGACGTTGGCATGGACCTTACGCGAGTGTGGACGGTGCGGAGCGTCACGGAAGGCAGTTGCAACCGAAGCTCAGTAGATGTGGGCGCTGCCTGAAAGAAACACCTAATTAGGGATGCTTGTCCCGCCCCGGTCGGGGCGATGACTATCATTCTCTTGCTTGCGATTTGCAATGGGCCCGACAGATACAGCCTCGATACATCGCCCTGAACCTATGTCATGGTCATGCATAAGTTCAGGCTAGGTGCCAGCCAAGAGCTTCAGCGGTTCCGTTTGCTTATGGGGTGCCGGAATGCAAAGTGACCTTGAGAAGTGAATTGACGAGTTTGAGGCCCAGCATCGGCATGGGCGGCTGTTGGTGAACGCGAGCTTACTAGGTCTGCGGGTGGCGATTGTGGGCGGGATATGCGTTTATCTTGTTGGGGAAGCGTTGGCGTTATGGTGGGTAATCCCCAGGCTCTTCTAGGGGTTGCCTCGCGCTACCCCGTATGCAAACGGAACCAGTCCATTTGGATGGCATTAGGCGAGTGCATATGTTTCACCTTTGGCAAGTCCACTTCCGCTCCCATTCGGTTCGAATCTCCTGTGGTGGGCCTAAGTTGACGGTAGACAGAACCATCTTTGAGATGAGGATGGCGCTGTGAGGCGCATTGCCCCCATCCTCTCACACAATCCCGTCCGAACAGACGATGCGAATGATCTGCGGCTCCGCAGGCTGGGACCGGTCGGCATCGTCGAGCGGGTTGAGGCGGTAACGCTCCCGGAGAGCTTCGAGTCGGGTTAGAAGTACGGAGCCCTCAAGCCTCAGATTCCTGATCTCGCCCAGGGCGGTCTCAACCTGTGGCGACACCTCCCCCAGGAATATCTGCCGCAGCACTTCGATGCGGCTCAACAGTCCCGCGTCCTCATGGGCCTCGCGCATGGCGATGCCGAGGTGACGTGAGATGTACCGGCGTGCCCTTGTGTCACGCGGTCTTCTGGCCCTGCCCAGCCGTCGTTGGAAGTCTATGCTGAATGCCTCGAACGCGGCCATGACGCGCTCGTTCGTGTCTGTGGGCAGTTGCTGGGCAGATGTGTTTGGGCTGCACTCGGCCGCCGCGATGAGTTGCGCCGGGCTAAGGGCGCGCGGCTCCACGCCACTGCCGACCGCATAGCAGCTTCTCACCCCCCCGGCGCTCAGCAGGACCAGCGTCTCCCCCTGCCTTGGGTCATCGAAGGGAGACGATATGGATGCCATCGTCGCCGGCGAAATAAGAGGGGCCTGCGTTCCCTCAACCGCCAGCACGTTCTGCGCGTAGCGGTCGTTCACGGCCGAAGGCTGTTGCGTGCGCGCCGACAAGGCGGAGCGTATGCCGTCGGGCAGATGGGTGATCGTTCGCCACAAGTCCGGGTCATCTTCCTGGATGCGCTGGAGCAGGGTTATGGCCCGCTGATTGGCAGCCACCTCGTCCAGCCCGTCGTCCATCTCGGGCAGGGTCTTGCCCTCGTAGATGCGGTACATCGCGCTTGCATTAAGCCGTTCGGCATCCGAGAGCAGCTTGCTGTCCAGCCCGATAAGGTCGTGGAACGACTGTATACGCCGGTGGAGCCGTTGGGTCAGCAACAGTTCGGCGTCCACCGCGACGTCGGGCCACATGTTGTGCAGGTTGATCACCTCGTGCTCGGTGCCAATGCGGTCGACGCGCCCGAACCGCTGGATAAGCCGCACCGGGTTCCAGTGCAGGTCGTAGTTCAGCACACAGGCACAGTCCTGCAGGTTCTGGCCTTCGGATACGATGTCCGTCGCTAGTAACACCCGAATCTCAGGACCGGGCATGGCTTCGCGTGCTCCCAGGTTCCACGTTGGGGAGAACCGCTTCACGATTCTCTCGGCATCCTGGCTGGTGCTGCCGGTCAGCCGCACGATGTCCGCCTGCTGCCCGTTGGGATTCAACTCCCTGTAGAGATACTCCACGGTCGTCTCGGCCTCGGAGAAGACCAACACCTTTCCCGCCTGCACTTCAGGCCGAACTAGGAAATCCCGCAGAGCCCGAAGCTTGTCGTCGTCCTCCGGCCCGATTCCCTCGACACGCCCCAGAATGTCTTTGAGCACGTCGTGGTCAGCATCGAGGTTTCGCATCCACCTGTCGGCATCGAAGTCTACGACACTGTGGACCAGCTTGTCGCGCTCGCTGCCCGCTTGCTGACGGCGCTGCTCTTCCTGTTTGAGAACTTCCAGCAGGTCGTCCACGTCGAAGGACTGGCCAGCCAGCAGGCGCGTCGCCGTGCTGCCGATGGGAACGAAGTCGGAGGCCAGCGCCTCTCGGAAGTTCCGGTTACTGTTTATTAGGGAGTGTAGCGTGGAGCGGAAGGCCTCGATGCTGGACTCCAGCCGCTTCAGCAGCAGCACGCCCATCAGCCGGGCGATCCTGTCCCCTGCCCGGAAGAGGTCGCGGTACTCCGGCTTCGCCTTGGCTTCTTCTTTGATGTACTCAGTGGCCCGATACCTTGCCGCCGTGTGCTCGTGCAGCAACGCCTCAAGTTCTTCCAGTGATCCTGCCTTCGCATACACCTTGTCCAGCCGGTACTCCACGTTATCCAATACGGGGTCGGGAAAGCGCACCGGCTTGCCGTCCACGAGGGCCGTGTCTCCGTACAGGTCCCGTATGTCCTTTCGGCGGCGGCGTATGAACACTGGGAGCAACACTTGGTCTATCTCCGCCTTGGGCACCTTAGGCTTGTCAGGAGGCAACGGAGGCGCTCCGACCGACCCAGAAGCCTGCCACACCCTGAACTCCGCCTCGTAGTTCTCGTACAGGGCGCGGTAGGCCAGCCACTCCTGGGCATTGTGGAAGTAGGCCTCCAGGCTGACCGGCTCGATGTTCAGGCCATGCTCCGTGTCGTGGAGGAACAGCCGGAGCTGGCGGTAGATGTCCATGGGACCCAGGTTCTGTGGCGTGGCGCTGAGCAGAATCAGCTTGTGGTCGCCCGATTCCAGGTAGCTGGTAAGTCCTCTGGAACGCTGGTTGATGTTGCGGAAGTTGTGAGCCTCGTCCACCAGTACAGGCCCGCGATTGCGGTATGTTTGCTCAAGGGCGATGCCTTGTCCGAGCTGGGCTGCGTCCACGTAGCGCCCCAGTTCCTCGTCGAACTCGGCTTCAGCAGGGGCAGCTATCATGCTATGGGAGACGACTTCCGCCCCCAAGGCGAACCGCTCGTTGAACACCTCCCACATGGGCTTCAGTCTGGCCGGGCAGAGAATGAGCGGCGGCCCCTCGCTGGGGTAGCTCACCCGAAGCTGGCGCAGCAGTTCCGCTCCGATGAAGGTCTTGCCCAGACCCACCACGTCGCCGATGTAGCACCCTCCGTAGGCGTCGATCATGGACAGCCCGCGGCGCACGGCGTCCAACTGGAAGTTGGCCAGCTCTTGGTCTCGTGGCGGAACTGTCAGTTCACCGCCTCCCACGTCGGTGTAGTAGAGCTCGTAGAGCGCCTTCAGATACACGTGGTACGGTGGGGTCTTGGCCAGGACCCACGACCGCTCCAGCTCCGTGACGAGGGCGGCGCTGATGTCTTCCGAGTCTCCCCACAGCGCGTCGAACCATTCGCGCAGGGCTGCCATCTCCGCGTCGCCGGTGACGCGCACGTTGAGCTCCGTGTTGCCAGTGAACCCAGCTAGGGTGAGGTTGGATGAGCCGACTACTGCCGCGCCGGGTTCGGCGTGGTTGTTATACCAGCAGAGGTACGCCTTGGCGTGAAGAGGGCTTCGCAGGTAGGCCCGCACCTCCACCTTGCCGAGGGACACTATGTCCCTCAGCTTCGAGACAGCGGCCTCTGTGCCCTGTTCCTGAGGGAGCACGGCCACGCCCTCTGCGACGCGGGCGACGGTCTCCTGGGCTATCTGGCTTCGCTGGCTGCGGCGCACGAGGGCGTCCACGTCCAGCCGGGCACGCAGGGCTTGGTGCTGCTGGAGGCCCAGGGCGACCTCCTCCAGCACCTGCCGGTCCGTGCGCCCCACCAAAATGCGCACCTTGTCCAGTCGCGCCAGGTCGTCGGCGACGGCCCCGAAGCCGCCGATGAAGAAGTAGCCGACAGCGATGTCGGCCTTGGCGGAACTGCCCAGCATCTCCTTCAGGCGAGCCAGCAGCGTGGGGTCCGTCGTGGAGTGCAGGATATTCAACGGCTTGCACCTGTATGGGAGGAGTGGCTTGGCATCATGCCTGCCCCCCTCTCAGCAGGGCGGCGAAGCCAGCTTGTTCAAAGTCCCGGTCGTAGGCCAATGCCTCGGTGATGCCGCGCTCCTCCATGACCAGAAAGCTGGCGCAGTCCGTAAGACTCCACCGCTGGTCACTGCGAGCGGCGTACCGCTCCACCGCAGCCCTGAACTGCGCCCCCGTCTGCTCGACGACCTCAACGTACGGGTCGGTCTCCAGGTCGTGAATCATCCGTATTGCCAATCGTCGACGGAATTCCCCCATGCCCGCCATAGCGTCAAGTGTCTCGGTCAAGACCATTTGGGTTGTCACGACGTTAGTTGTCCCGAGGCCATCGGCAACGCTGACTGCCCTTGGGTGCAGAGTATCTCTGGGATTCCATAGAGCTATCCAGTAGCCTGCATCAGCGAAGACGCCACTCATTAGTCCTCTTCCTTGGGATGACCGTAGAGGTAGTGTTTCTTGTTCTTGGCGAGGTCAGCGGGGAGGTCTTCCCACGCCTCCGGCGGAACATCTTTCTGCATCTCCAGGACCCGCTCCACAATCCCCGCCAGCCCTTGCTTCGGCGCCGGCGTCTCCTCCGACACTCCCCCAGGGGTGCCCTCCACCAATACCGTTACCTCCGCGCCCTCTTCGAGGTCTAGGGGCTCAAGCGGCGTAAGGACTCCATTCGCATACTTCGCTCGCACGGTGCTCATCTGACTTCCTCCACAAAGAGCGTTTACCTTTGCATTAGTCCGTTTCCTTCGGATGGCCGTAGAGGTACCCGATGCAAGGCTCAATTGGTGATTAACGCGTTCACCCTGTTTATGGGTCTTCCTCAATCAGCACTTCGCCGCATATCCGAGCGTCAACCGTAATTCTGCTCCCGACAAGCAAAGCCATCCCAATCAGCGATTCGCTAGCAGTTTCGATGACCACCACATCACGCGGCTGTCCGTGCCATAACACTACTCCGTCATAGTTGGACATCGTCGCTTCTTCGCCAGTCGCGATGGTCCAAGATGTTTGACCTCTATAGGTCAAACCGAGATTCTGGATTACTTCTCTAGGTAACGCTAAGTCTCCGTTGAATCCGGTGTCCAGAACGATTTCCAAAGGAAGAAACACTCCATTCCTGTCTGAGACTTCGATAGGGACTAACAGGTCCAGGCTTTCAGAAACTCTCCCTGTAATCATGATGTAAGAGCCGGGGACCTAATCCCCATTCTGTAGGTCGTTGAATACCCGATCCGTACTGTATACGTAATCACTCCAGGTCGACGGGCCATCAATCGACGAGTGGCGGCAGCGTGGTTAACGTCTATCTCATAGTCCTCACTGTAGATGTCAATAACCGCAAAGTTACCCCGCTCGGTGTCTTGAACTATAGGGCGTATCTTTCGGTTGTAAATTGCTTGGCCCCGAACTGCGACACCGCCGACTCCGTCAAGTTTGGTTTCCACTGATGGCTGAGGAGCCTTGTCGGCCATGCCGTAGACCGCTTCGTATGACGGCAATCTTTGTTGGATTGACTCCACCTCGCCGGGGGAAAAGCCATAAAGTGAACCAACCATAATGTCGAGACGATGTTCATAGGTTAGCGATTGCGCGACTGATTCCGGCTGGCAGTCTACGCCACCCAATTTCATAAGCTCGAATACCAACGATTCGATTTCGTTGCGCACGTCGTCATCTGGTATGGGGGGGAAAGGCAGGCTATTGATTTCACCCGCCGAAACATGCACATTGCTATTCAGGTGACGGAAAACGAACTCCATTAAGCTCGAATTGAAAACGGCAAGCAAGAACGCAAACTGCGAACCAACACCGCTAAGCGATATAAAATTGGTCCCGTTCTCGAAATACACGCTGCCACTATGCACTATGTCCGGCGTTACCAAAGTTGCTATGATTCGTCTCGGTTGTTCGTTAGCTGTCGTCCGTTGAGTTACGATGCCCATCCCCGTGACATTGGGATTAACTGCCGTTGTTATTATTTTTGATAACCATTCTTTGCCTACTCGAGTACGGGTTGCCCGCTGGGTGAAGCGCTGGACGTTTTCTGCCCATATTAGTCGGCAGGCATCGTCTGCGTTGGTCGGCTGTGCGTACTCTTGGTATTTGTCAAACTGTATCTTGCCCGTCTCAGCTCTAAGGCCAAGATTCGACAACTTGACGCCAAACGAATTCATGCGCTCGAACACTCGGTACTCGAAGTCTGAAGCTCCAATGTAAAAGGCCCCGTCGTATCTTTCGTCCAGGAGTACCCGATCAGATGCCACCGCAACCGTGTCCTCCGGGTCGTTAAGGTCAATGGGTATCGAAATCGCCCGTGTGTTAACTTGGTATGACGTGGCAGGCTCCGTTTTCTTGGTTAGATGCAGGATGATGCACTCCTGCAATACACGCTCGAAAGTGTTATGCCTATCGCCTATCAGTACAACGCCTTTCAGATGTGACCGCTGTTTGATTACTTTCCGAAGGTTCGTGAAGTACCTATCGGTTAACAGAGTCCTCGGGTTAATGAAAGTCAATTGGGATCCGTCTCTCATAACTTGCAAGCTTCGTTGGATGAACAGTCCATAGGTGTTCATTCGTCCATATATACCCTCTTTGTACGTCGCCCGAAGTCGCTCATCGCTTATAACTACATACGGCGGATTGGCGACAGCGATGTCGAACCCCCGACGCTGAGAGAACACCTCGGCGAACTCAACCCGCCAGTCGGTGGCCCCGGCGGGCGCGGGCGAGTCGGCAAGCGCCTCCCTGAGCTCGTCCTCCACCCGCTCTATATCCTGCCTGAGCGCGTCCTTGCCCGTCGTGGCCTCCATGTATTGAGCCTTGAGGCCGACGAGCTGGGCCGCGACGCTTTCTGCCCTGTGGCGGAAAAGGTCCCCGTAGTTACTTGGGCTAGGGTCAGGCCCCAACAGGCTGTCGCCGCAAAGCACCTTGAAGTCCAGGTTGGGCAGAGGCGGTGGCACATCGCCCTCATAGTCGATGGCCAGGGAGAGCCACATCCGCAGCATGGCGATGTTGACCGCGAAGTCGTCGATGTCCACGCCGTAGAGGTTGCGCTGGATGACATGCATCTTCAGATCGTACAGCCCTTTTGGGGTCACGCCCACGTTGAACAGGGTGGTCTGCAACTCCACCAGTTCCTGCATCATGCCTAGGAGGTAGGCCCCAGAGCCGCAGGCGGGATCAACCACGGTCACCTCATCCAGCGTCTGCGCCACCTTGCGGGCAGACGCCACCGAGATGCCGGACGTGTCGCGTTCGTCCACGAATCGTGCGATGGCTTCCGGTGTGACGCTGGTGTCCTGGCCCTCCAGGTATCCCTTAAGCGCCTCGCGGCACATGAAAGAGACCACGGGGCGGGGAGTGTAGTACGCGCCGGAGTCGTGGCGTCCGGTGACCAGCTCCTCGAACACCTTACCCAGCATCTCAGGGTCCACCGCCACTTCGACATCGAACGGCGTGGACTCCATCACGGTGAAGTTGAAGCGGTCGAAGAGGTCTCCGAGGATACTCTCAATAACGTCATCAGGCACCACCACACCTGAGCGCTTGTCCAGACCCGTCTCCTCGAACAGGCCGCCGTTGAGGAAGGGAGGCCCGCCGATGAGAGCGTACATCACCGGGTTATTACGCATCAGGTCGCGGGACTGAGGATTGTTCAGTCCAGCAAAGAAGAGGGGCCTCAGCCTGTTGACATAGAAGTTCTTGCTCTCGCCCTCAGTGGCCCGGTGGTCACTCCACAGCGCGTTGAGATAGTCCTTGTCGCCCTTGAAAGTGAGCCACCCCTTGCGCGACAGGAAGTAGACGAACATGAGCCGGTTGAAGAGGGTCTGGACGAATCGCCGCTTGATCTCAACGTCCTCGCCAAAGCCGGAGACATTGTTTTCTGCTGCCTGGAAGACCCGCTTGTACCCCGCGAAGAACTCCCTGGTAACGGGCTCAACATCGAAGGTCTGGTCCAGGGCCAGACGGACGCTGCCGCTCTCCCGGAGGTTCCAGTAGATGTTTGAGACCTGCTGAATCGCGGTGCGGCGGGACAGATCCCGCTCCACAACGAGGCGGCGCAGGACCGGCTGCGCTCTCTCGAAACTGGGATAGACCAAGTGCAGTTGGCTCGCGGATGTGTTGGTGAAGACCAGGAGCAGGTCGCCGTCGAGCTGCTCCGCGACCCGCCTGGCCGCGGCGGACGCCTCGCTCTTGCGCACACGGTCCGTCTCCGGGGTGTCCAGAGCGATGTACACCACATGCACACCGCCGGAGTAGGCTACGCGCTCAGCGTAGGCGGGCAAAGCCATGCTGCCTGCAGTGGCACCGAGGTCCACGCTGCCGGAGGCTGGGGCGAAGTCCAGGGCCTCGACGAACAGCGCGCGCGCTGCGGCGGCCCGCTCACCCGCAGGCGCGGCGAAGATGCGTGCGATGCGGCCCTCTACCTCAACTGCGTCGTCTCGATTCCTTATGGGCATGCGTTCGCTTTCTCCCATTGTCCCGGGATTCTAAGACTCTTCCCATCATACTCGCAATTGCTGTTGATAATCAACTCAATATCAGCTACCCTATAGGAGGGGTACAGCATGGATTTCCCAGAGCGTTTACGTTCATTGCGAAAGCAAGCCCAACTGAGCCAACGCGACTTGGCGGAGAAAATTGGAGTCGACTTCACCTACCTGAGCAAGATAGAGAATGGACGTGTCGAGCCTCCCAGCGAAGTGGTTCTGAAGGGGATCGCTCGAGAGTTGGCTGGTGAACTGAGCCGAAACGAGACTGAATTGGCCGACGAACTGATAACCCTGGCTGGGAAGATTCCCTCAGACTTGGCGGATACGCTCTCCCGAAATCCCGGCGCCGTCCAGTATCTGAGGTCTCTCGGCGATGACGTGCAGTCACCCGCCGAGTGGCGGAGGCTGATACGGGAACGGCGGTCAGACCAGCGATGACCACTAAGTTTCTGTCAGATGCCCAGCTTGAGGGCATGGCGAGCCGCCTGCTGGGCCGATACGAGTCTCTGTATGAAGCGGTGTCCCGTCCTCCGGTCCCGGTGGAGCGCATACTGGAGGATGTGCTGGACCTCAACATCCTGTGGGACAAGGTCTCCGAACGGCCTGGCCAGTCCATTCTCGCCGAGGTGGATTCCAGCTTGAAGACGGTGGTCTTCAATGAATCAAGGCGTACACTCATAACTGAGACACCGGGCCTCTACCACACCATCCTTGCTCACGAGGCGGGGCATTGGGAGGCCCACGTTGATCATGCCCTCTTAGCACAGTCGCCCTTACCCGGCTTCGAGCCCTACATGAAGTGCCTCTACCGAGGCTCCGGACCTGGCCAGGACCCGCGTGAACTCCAAGCTCACCGGTTCATGGGGTTTCTGTTGATGCCTTCACCCATACTGCTGGAGGCCGCCAGAGATGTTGACCTGCAGAGTTGGCCAACCCTCTACAAACTCCGTGACCTCTTCCAAGTGACCATATCGGCCCTGAAGATCAGGCTCGAAAGACTGGGCCTCGTGTACGTGACGGAGGAAGGGGATCTCTACCCATCACGACAGGAATATGAAGGCCAGATGCACTTAAGGTAGTACCCATCTGTTATTGCCATCGACTTGAGTTGACATTCAACGCAGACTCCATTAGGATGGGTGGCACGGAGGACAGAAGGCAGACTCCTATGGCACAAGATAGCGCATTCCACATACTGGCTCTAGATGGTGGTGGGACAAGGGGAATCTACTCGGCCCAGATCCTTGCCAGCATCGAACAGGTGAACGGTGTACCGATAAAGGAGCAGTTCGACCTCATCGCCGGTACCAGCACTGGCTCCATAGTGGCCGGAGCCGTCGCGGCGGGCATTCCGATGGCCAAGATTGTCGAGCTCTTCAGAACGGAGTCATCACGCATCTTTCGGAGAAGGTGGTTTAGTTGGCTTCATGTCCGAAGCAAATATCCAAGTCACCCTCTCGGACAGATCGTGAGAGCTTACCTGCCTGACATGACTCTGGGAGAAATCTCGACGCCTCTTATGATAACAAGCTCCAACATCTCCACGGGCGGTGTCCACGTGTTTAAGTCGAGGTACCTCAGAGACCTCGGAGAACCATACGTCAGAGATGCGAATGTCGCTCTGAGCCAGGCAATCCTTGCATCATGTGTTGCTCCCACCTACTTCGATCCCATGCCGGTCGGCGACTTCCTTCTGGCGGACGGCGGGTTGTGGGCGAACAACCCATCCATCATTGCTCTGACGGAGGCTGTTTCTAAGTTTGGGCGGTCAGCTAGCCAAGTGCGCATCCTGTCCATTGGCACTGGCCATTCCGTGAATCTGTATACCGAGCGCAGGCTTTGGGGGTTGCTCACGGGCTGGGGGCGTCAAAAGTTGGTCTCTTACGTCCTCCGGCTACAATCCGACGCCTCGGCGAACATGGCAAAGCTGTTGCTCGCGGACAGGTATCTCCGACTTGACCCTGAAATCGAGCCCTGGGGTTTGGATGACATCAAACATCTGGACAGCCTGAAGGCCCTGGCTATCAGGGACTTCACTCAACAGAGTGAGGCGATTACGAAGAACCTCAAGATACCGCAGTAACGAGACGTCGACCGATCTAGCAGCTTCCAAGAAAACAGAACTGAAGGAGAAAATTGAGATGGCCAAGAACAATAAGGACTTCCAGGACTTTCTCAGAGATGAAGTCAACCTGAACCAAAGTCGGCTCGACCGGATCAATACGAGCGTGCGAGCTGTAGACGCCTACCTCAAGGACCACCTGACCGGCTATCAGAAGATGGAGCGGCAGGGTTCATATGCGCTAGGTACTCTCATCAAACCCGTCGATGACAATGACGAGTACGATGCAGACATCCAGATAGTGATGAACCCCAATTCCAAGTGGCAGGCAAAAGACTACATCAATGAGGTCCACCGTACTCTGAAAGGGAATGACAACTACGCCGACAAGCTCAGGCTCAAGACTCGATGCGTCACCATCGACTATGCTGGAGACTTCCACCTTGACGTATTTCCTCGTGTGACTAGTAGCGGTAGGCACTACGTCTGCAACCGGATTGACAACAAATTCGAGGAGACTGACGGCATTGGCTACCGGGACTGCTTCAACGAGCAGAATCGGATAACCGGCGGCAATCTGAAACGAGTCGTCAGGTTGCTCAAGTACCTGCGGGACCACAAGAACAACTACACCGCTAAGTCTATCTTGCTGACCACATTAGCTGGCAACACCATTACCCCCTCGGATGAGGGTACCGAAGGGGTAAGCACTGTGGCCGACACATTGACTACCGTCCTAACGAGAATGGACGATTACCTCCAGCAACACCCCTACATGCCTGAGATCAGGAATCCGGTGCTGCCAACGGAAACTTTCAATCGACACTGGGACCAGACCAAGTACGCGAATTTCAGGAACAGAGTCGATTCCCATGCGCGTATCGCAAAGAAGGCCAAAGAGGAATTCTCAAGCGAAGATGCCGTCAAGATCTGGCAAGAGCTGTTCGGGGAGAACTTCGGCAAGGGCTCTGGTGGTAGTAGCAGTGGAGGAGGCAATGGTGGGGACGGACGAAGCAATCCGCCAAGTGGACCAAGGAACAACCCTAGTGGAATTGCCGCCCCAGTTGTAGGCATTTCCAGGGTAGTCACTCCAAGGAAGCCTTACGCTAGATGAAACCGACTACTTCCGACTTGGAGTGGCTCACCCGATGCTTTCCAGGCCTGCTGTACGATGCGAATGCCAACGAGATGGCTGGCGAGATCGCGTTCTGCGCAGCCTACGACAGTGGGACAGACCAGGTGCGGATCGGGAACGACGAGGCACATAGACAATTGGCGTCATTCCTTTGCGACTCATACTCCCTGCGTATCGATCTGAACTCCATTGATAGGAACGGTTGGCCAAGGGCTTATGAAGTTGGCGGCCGCCATCAGGCCATCTCGATAAAGCACAACGTCGATGTTATTGACCTGCATTTCTATCCAGACGGGTCATATTGTCTGGGAATCAGGTTCTCTCCCGAACGGTTCCTAACAGTTGAGCGGTTCACAGACGAACTTGTAATCCCGTTCTTGTATCGTTTGTCCTACGTGGATAGAAATGGACTGCTTGCTGCCAGAAGAGACCTTTGGGGAGAGTACCCTCACGGCGATGACGGGGGCCGGCAATTCATCAGCGAAATGCTCGACATGGCTAGTAGAGATCCTGGCAGAAATGAACTTTGTCCTTGTGGCAGCGGCCGCAAGTTCAAGAGATGCCATCTCGACGATGTGGAGGCATTGAAGAGCGCACTCGGGCGCCAGCGTCGGTAGTAGCGACCTGCATACACGTCGGAGAGTAGCGGCGCTCATGCTGCGGTCCTGCCACTGGCTGCTCCTCTTGCATCGGGCAGCACGCCGCGTCTGTGTGCCGAATAGACCTGCGGCGCATCTCGCTGATGGGCCTACCGTTGTCGAGCTGTAATCTATCCAACTCCCCCCAAACGCCTCGGCCCGCACCACAAAACCGCACCCAAAACAAGGGCTTGCAGGGCCTTTCCTTGGACGAATTTCCCGTTCACAATGAGATGTTGGGCCATTGCCGAATGGAGCAGTTGATTGATCGTCGCGGAGCCAAGAACACGAACGTTGAACGGCACGACGCAGACCGGACCGCGCCTTGAGAGAGCGGTCCGGGGCTACGTGCGCGCCTACGCGTCGCTGCACGGACGGCGCAAGGCCGCCGAATACCTCGGCGTGTCCCGCCACACCCTGTGGCGATTCCTCGAACGCGGCCACATGGGGCGCGCCCTGCCCTCAGCCGTCCTGACCTCCGTCGGCGGGAGCGTGCGGGAGATTGAGGCGGCCACGTTCGAGCTGATCATCGACCTGGAGGGCCTACGACCGGACCCTGCGTTGCGTTCCCTACGCCAGGGTCTCGAAGAGGCGCTCCTGCTGCTGTGCGCCACGCCCCTGGCCACCGTGGACGAGCTGTCCCGCTTCGGGCGCATCCCTGCTTCCACGCTCCGCGACCGGCTGACGAAACTGACCGAGCGGGGCCTCGTGGACTCCGTGGCACACCATCTGAGCGTGCTGGGTTCTCGCCCACAGCGCCGGTACTTCCCGACGGAGAAGGGCGTCACCGCGGCGGGTGCAGCCACCAAGGGCCGGGAGCACATGCTGCGGGCCTACCCGGTGTCGAAGCAGTGGTTCCGGCTGCTGGCCGAGCGTCTGGACGCCATGGCCGTGCTGCACCGAGTCGCCGCCATGATCGCCGACGCCGACCCGCACGACGACCCGGTGCGAGTGGACCACTACCGCAACGGCCCCTATGACATGCTCGTCACCCTCTCCGGTGGCCGCTCCATCGGCCTGATTCGCCAGGGACCGGCGCTGCCCACGTCCAGGCTCCGCTACCGCCTACGGAGCATCGAGCGGCTAGACAGCAGCGAGACGCCCTTCGTCACCCTGGTGCTGACCCACGCAGATCAGGCCACCCGCCGTGCCATCCGCTCCCTGGGCGACCCGTCGGAGCACCGCAGGACCTTCGTGACGACGGAGGGGGAGTTTCTGGCCGGAGACCACACGGGAGTCGTCTGGCAGCAGTGCGGGAGCGGCGTGGGCGAGGCCGTGCGCATCGACGCCGACGCATCCCTGGCAGGCATACTGGCCCTGGCGGAGCGTCTCTTGGGCACGTCCTATTCCTTTCTGGGCAAGAACCCGAAGCCGAAGCCCGGTGCCCTCTATCCTTCCGGCGTGCAGGCCGCCATGCCGGATCCTGCTGAACAACTCACACCGGCCCTCCCGGTGCAGTTGACCCGCGCCGAGAAAGACGTCCTCGACCTGCTGGCTGCCTGGCCTCTGTGCACCCGTGAGCAGCTTGCGGGACTGATGGGCGGCGTCACCCTGCGCCGGGTCAACCAGGTGCTCCGTTCCCTGGCCCAGCACGGCCTCGTGCGGACCGACGAGCCCCTGCACATGCTCACCGACGAGGGGCTGACGTACCTGGCCCGCAGGGACCGAGCCGCCGTGGGGCTCACCCTCGAACGCTGGAGCGCCGAGCCTCTGTACTTGAACGCCGACATCTACGCCGGGACCGCCGTGCGTGCCCTCGCCTCACAGATGCGTCACCAGGCCGGCGTCATCGACTTCGCAGCCGTCCTGTCCGCCGAGGTCACCCGCTCCCCGGACCATGATCTATTCGACCTGCTGCCCACGTCCCGCTCCAGCATCGGCTATCGCTACGACTGGATCACCTATGTCATACACCCCGACACCTCTTTCACCCTGGAGCACAAAGGTCGGTGGCGTCCGTACCTGCTGGAGTTCGAGCGGAGGGCCACGACGCCGAAGCGTGCCCGCTCCCGCCTGAAGTCCTACCATCGGTACTTCCTGAGCGGATGGGCTGAGCGTGACCACGAGGGGCGTCTGCCCCGGGTGCTCTTCGTCTTCGAGTCCCCCGGCAACGAAAACGCCTTCCTCGACGTCGCCGACACGGTGGAGGGGACGCCCATCATCACCTCCAACGCAGAGACGCTTGCGGAGCGGGGCATCCTGGGCGACTCGTGGATTCTTCCGCCCCCGCACTCCCTCGACAGGAGGCCGCTATCCGCCCTGGACACGGTGTCAGAATGACCACTAGGCCGTTTCGACCACTTCCTGTAGGGGGTGTCCCAGCATGGCTGCTGGGACCATTGTCCGCCCGCTTGCACCCGCACTTGCATCTTAGGCCCTCCCGATTACAAAGTGGTGCAGATTGGATGCGTCAGGGGCGGCCCCATCCACAGCACATTACTCTCACCTCTCAGCTTTGGCTCGTAGCTACATCCGCCTCACTAACGACCTTCACGACCAGGCCCATGACGGCAACTGGAGCATGTTCCATCACCGGCCCCAGCCCGTGCCGACTACTTCCTATAGGGGGACAAAAGGGCATTCCACTACTTACGGTGTCAGCCCCCAACAGGTCGAAACGTGACAATTGTTGCAGCGCCAGAACCCCGCGGCGACTCTGTACCGGAGGGGTTGAATGCCGGCATCATGATAGTGTATAGTAAGACATTATACTACAAGGGAGACAAGAGGAGTGACCACCCCCAGGAGATCCAAGACCATCACCTTCTCCCTGCCGCCGGAGATGGAGGCGCAGGTGCGGCGGGTGATGAAGGAGGACGACCTCTCCGTGAGCGAGCTGCTCCGGCAGGGTATACGCCTGTTCATGGAGGAACGGGAGTGGCGCAGACGGGAGCGGCTGGAACGGCTGCGCTCCCGCACGACTACAGAGCAGGAAGAGACAGGGAGGAGAGACTGATGAATGACCGACTCGATCTGATACCGGCGGCGCTCTACGCCAGGGTATCCAGCGACCGCCAGGACGTGGACCTGTCCGTCGCCGCCCAGCTGCGGGCGCTCAGGGACTACGCTGAGAAGAACGGCTACCATGTCGCCCGCGAGTACGTGGACGAGGCCGAGAGCGGCCGCATCGCCGACCGGCCCCAGTTCCAAAAGATGCTGGACGAAGCAGCCAAGCCGGAGGCCCCCTTCAAGGAAATCTTGGTCTGGAAGTTCTCCAGGTTCACCAGGAAGCGGGAGCACGCTGTCGCATTCAAGTCGATGCTCCGCAGGCGGGGCATCCGCGTCGTCTCCATCACCGAGCACGCCGACGATTCCCCCACAGGCAAGCTCATGGAGGCCATCATCGAGAGCGTGGACGAATTCTACAGCGAAAATCTTGCCCAAGAAGTCGTCCGGGGCATGAGGGAAGCCGCTTCCCGCGGCTTCTGGGTCGCCAGCAGGGTTCCCTACGGCTTCAGCAAGCTCATGGTGCAGGACGGAGCCAAGAAGCGGCCTTCCCTCGAACCCGATCCGGCCACCGCGCCCGTGGTGGAGCGCATCTTCGGCATGGCCGAGGCAGGCAGGGGAATCCTGGACATCACCCGCACCCTCAACGACGAGGGCATCGCCAACCCCACCGGCAGGCTCTGGTCCAAGAACGGTGTCCACATCATCCTGAAGAACGAGGTGTACACGGGGACTCTGGTCTGGGGCATCGACGCCAAGGACAAGGCGGACCCGGTGCGGGTGGAGAAGGCCTTCCCCGCCATCATATCCAAGGCCCGGTTCCGCAGGGTGAACCGCAAGCTGCGCTCCCGCGCACCCAGGAGGAGCCACCCCCGCAGGGTGGGGAGTACCTACCTCCTCAGCGGACTGGTCAGGTGCAAGGCGTGCAACAGGGCGCTCTCCGGCCAGGACGCCAAGAGCGGGAAGTTCGCCTACTACGTCTGCCAGTCGGTGTTGAAGCGGGGCAGCGGGGCCTGCAACGCCCCTAGGCTCAACGCCCGCCGCTTCGAGAAGCAGGTGGTGGGCAAGATTCGGGAGAACGTGCTCACCGAGTCCAACATCCGGACGTTGGTGAAGCTGGTGGACGAGGAGATGGACGGGGTGGCAAAGGAGCAGAGGCAGAAGCTGGAAACTATCGAGGCGGAGCTGGTGGACGTGAAGCGCAGGCTGGGACGGCTCTACGACCTAGCGGAGACCACCGACCTGGACATCGACGACTTCAAGCCCAGGATACGCGAGCACCGGGAGCGGCAGGAGAAACTGGAGGCTACGGCGGAGGAGGCCAGGGCGACGCTCTCACAGCGGCGGGAGGTCCTGGACGACGTGGAGACCATCACGGCCTACGCCCTGGACATGAGCATGTTCCTCAAAGAGAGCGAGCTGACGGAGCGCAGGGCCTTCATCGAGAGCTTCGTGAAGGAGATCGTCGTCATGCCCGACAATGCCGTGGTGCGCTACACAATTCCGATGCCCGAGGACAGCCCCATACCGGGGAGAGACGTCGAGGAGATGGCGCTGAACGGCTCGGTTCTGTCTACCGTCAAGTTTGGTGGGCTGGACTTGACGAAATCAAGAACCGAGGCCGATTCGCTGGTCACGCCGTCGCTCGGCATGGGGACCGTGTACGTCAGCGTCGCCTCGTCTCCCACCACCTCGATGCCCTCCACGAAGTTGCGGATGAGCGCCTTGCGCTCGGGGATCGTCCCGTCCTTCAGGAAGTTTCGGAAGTCCGCCACGTACTCCACTATCTCCTCGGTGTCGGGCAGGACAACCCTGCGCTGCTCAAGCCGGGTCTCGGCGTCGTCCCTCGCAGCCTCCAGCTGCTCCTCACGGTGCCTCAGAGACATGATGCGGGGCGACAGGACCTCAAGGGTCAACTCGCTGGTCTCAATGGCCTCGTAGAGCTTCTCAAGCCGCTTCCTCACGTCGGATAGCTCGGCCTCGACGACCTCCAGCCTGCCGGCAAGCTCTCCGGCCATCGCGTCTATCTCCTCGGCCACAATCTGCACCAGCGCCACGATGGTCTCCTCGTTCAGAATCCGCTCCCTGATCTTCTCCACCACGAACGTCTCCAGCTTCGGGGCGTTCAGGTAACGGGCGCTGCACGTCCCCGCTCCTTCCCTGAACAGGGTGCCGCAGATGTAGTAGGCGAACTGGCCGCTCTTGGCTCCCTGGGCCGAGTAGGGCTTGCCGCAGACTCCGCACTTGAGCAGCCCGCTCAGAAGGTACGGGCTGCCCACCCTGGCGGGCCTCTGCACCTTCGGGGCGCGCTCCTGCATCGCCTCCTGCACGCCCTCGAACAGCTCCCGCGAAATCAGCGCAGGCCACGCTCCTTCCACCCTTACAGGGTCCTGGGCCTTCTCGCCCTTGCTGGCCTTTCCCCACACTGCTGCGCCGGTGTAGGCTTCGTTCCTCAGCACGTAGTGGAGTCCGCCCTTGTTCCACCGCTTGCCCCGGTTGGTGATGCCCCTCTCGTTCAGCTCCTTGCATAGCTCCTTGAGGCCGCTGCCCCGCAGGGACTTCTCGAATATCTCCTCCACCACCGGGGCCGTGGCCGGGTCAACCTCCAGCGTGGGGCGCTCCTTCGCCCCGTCGCTGACCTTCACCTTCCGGTAGCCGAAGGGGGCCTTCGAGCCGAGGAAGAAGCCTCTCGAAGCGGCCTCCCTCATGCCCCGGACGACCTCCTGGGCAAGATTCTCGCTGTAATATTCGTCCACGCTCTCGATGATTCCCTCAAGCAGCCTGCCGGTGGCGTTGTCCTCGGCCTGCTCGGTGATGGACACCACGCGGATGCCCTTGCGCCGCAGCTGGGACTTGAAGGCCACGGCGTGCTCCCGCTTGCGGGTGAAGCGGCTGAATTTCCAGACGAGAATCACGTCGAAGGGGGCCTTGGGCTTGCTGCCCTCCTCGATCATCTCCCTGAACTGGGGCCGGTCGGCGACGCGGCCGCTCTCGGCCTCGTCGATGTACTCGCGGGCCACGGAGTAGCCGTTGGCCTTCGCGTACTCTTTGAGCGCCCGCAACTGTGCGGACACGGAGAGGTCCACGTCCTGCCTGTTGCTGGACACCCTGGCGTAGAGCGCCGCCGGTGTCAGCGGCTGTAGGTGCTTCTTCATGCTGTCCTCCTTCATACTGTCTTCAATTCACGCATCCCACGAGTTGGGAACCTACGTCCTATCTCTATCTCGGCCCCACTCAGGGTCACCGTTGGCTTTGGCATCCTGTGATTACTCTGGAATCACCCAAGTCCTGCTCAGGACGTTCTAGACCAATAGTCGTGAACGCGCCGCAACTCCTGCAACCAATACTGAAAGTCGTCGCCGGTTTCGTGTAATCCCAACTTCTTGGCTAGGCTGAAGAATCCAGCTCCAGGCATGTTCTTATCTCTTCGAATTACAACCGCAGACAATAGTGGTTTCCCGGCGCGGTGCTCAGCCCGACTTATGGCGTCGAGGATGTCGGCTATTCGGTTTCTGTCTTCTGGAGAATCCATGTCTAAGCCAGCAAGAGGAGCCACGTCGGAGTAATTGACCACTCGCTGGCTCCTAGCAACCCGGAGGAGCTCTTCATGGATGGCCTGTCTTCCTGTATGCGTCAAGGGACCTCCCTCGTCAAGCCTCTGGTTGGGTGGAGAAAATCCTGTCCGATGGGCAGTCATGGTTGATTGGCTAGGAAACCTTTACTAGAGGCTCGATGGCGCTCACATCGGTCTTGGCACGGGCTACGTCCAAGTCGTACATCCGCTGAAGGTTCAGCCAGAAATCAGGAGTCATTCCTAGGGCCTGTCCGATTCGAAGCGCCGTGTCAGCCGTGATGGACCTTCGGCGGTGGACGATATCGTGCACGCGAATCTGGGGCACTCCTATCGTCTTGGCCAATCGGTATTGGGTGATGCCCAACTCCTCCATGATCTCCGCCAGATGCTCGCCTGGGTGTATCGGTTCGGGGGCGGTCATAAGCTTCCTCCTCAGTGGTAGTCGGTGACTTCGATCTCCATTGCGCCCCGGTCTGTCCAGACAAAGCACACTCGCCATTGGTCGTTGACGCGGATGCTGTACTGGCCCTGCCGGTCTCCCCGTAGGGCTTCGAGTCGGTGGGACGGCGGCACCCGAAGGTCGGGGAGCGCCGCAGCCGCCACTACTCGTTGCAATCTCAGTCGTGCCCGTCGCTGGATGTCGGCCGGTAGTCGCCGAACCGTTTGTCCGGCGAAGAGGCGTTCAGCGTCGTCATTTCTAAATCGGTTCACTGATGGTGATAGTAATGCACTCAGTTACTAATGTCAAGAGTATGCATGGCTGGCCGGTGGTTGTCACCACTCCGGCGACGGTTACAGGCCAAGCAGAGCATGCCTACATTCCCCCCAGGGCGATCCCCGCTCCGCAGCCGTCCGGCGAGAAGGGGCACGTCCCCTGCAAGGGAGTCCCTTTCAGGCTCCTGTCGAATCGGAGGGTCTCAACCCAGTGCGGGGGCTGTACACGAGTTTGAGTTTGGCGTCGGAGCGGCAGAAGGGGCGATTTCGTAGCTGGCACAGGGGCAAATCGCCCCTCTATCGGACGGGGACAGTGAACACTTTCTGAAAGGGTGCGTTCCGGACCGCGATGACATCGCCGAACGTGGGGAATGACATTGGCAGGCCGGTCTGAGCGGCATCCCGATGACAAAAAGCCCCCGAAAAAGCGATTGACGTGGGGGTGCAGGACGTGGCCGAAACAGCGATCATGGTACCTCGGAAGGGGCGCTGACGCAGCGCTCGCCGGGGTCGTTGCACGGTGACACGTCACGCACGCGGCGGGGTCTGTTGGCGGCGAGTCGGGGTCCCGATGCCGGTCTCCAGGGACGACGGCGGCCCAGTTCGGCCCTTCCGGTTGACCAGCCGCCATGAGAGTCAATGAATGTAAGCCACTACCACGTTTCCAATGGCTATTCCAGGCCGCCGACAGGGCCGTAGGCTACGAACCCGTCGCCGGTATCTTCGAAGCGGGTCGCACGGGGGTAGGACATCACCTTGCGCATCATGAGCATGTCTCCCGCCGAGCCTGCTACGTTGAGCACGAAAGCCCATGTGAGGATGGAGGCGAGCAGGTCGTCCGCGGCCACGAGAGCCAGTGCCGCTGCCAGGGCCACGGTCAACAGCACTGCCGGCGCCAACCCGGCGGCGAGGTACCGAGGTCTGTCGAGGTAGCTGCCAGGGGCGGCCGCGTAGAATACCGGCCCGAATCTGGTCCACGGCTTGAACCCGAAGCATGGCCGGCCGCCGAAAGTCAGGAAGAGAACGCCGTGGACGGATTCGTGCAGTACGACTCCGAGAACGCTCCCCAACAGCAATCCATAGAAGAATGTTCCCCCGTCTATTGGCACTTCGCCCGAGCCGGTCGCCGTCCCGACGATAAAGGCCGTCGCGCTGAGCGACGCGATGAAGGCGACAAGGCCAACCAGGACAGAGAGCAGGAGCTCCTTCATCGATGCCTGTTTCAGGGTCCATCGTCCCATTTCGAGGTAACCCTCTGGTGGCCGTCTATCGCCCACTCCTGAACCTCCCCGCCGCCGGAGGCCCGGTCTCGGGCTCCTGGCCGCGCGTCTATTATGGTCCTAATCTCAGCACGAACCACCACAGGAGGACGCTGCCGATCAGCAGCAATAGCAGCGCCAGGGCGATCACGCGGACGACGTTGAGCACGTCATTCGTCGCCTTGTGCGCGGCGACCTCCTTCTGGTGCTCCCTCTGAAGCTCGTGGTACGGCCATTTGGCGTTGGCTTCGGACTCCCTAGCCTCGTCCCGCTCCCGCTCCAGCTCCGACGCCCTCAGTTTCAACTCGGACGCCTGCTGTTCCATCTCCCGCACGGTCCGCTCAAGCGCATGCTCCCTGACAACGGCCCGGCGCAGCAGCTCCTCGTCGGTGATATACTCCCCCTCCATCCGCACGAACACGCGGCGACCCTCCCTGCGGAGCTCCACCTCTCCCTGCCGGATCTTCCGGTCCAGGGTCGATAAGGAGACCTCCAGCTCCTCAGCCGCCTCCGCTTTCGTCACCCAGCGGACACGCTCATCCATCGGTTTTTCCTTCCCTACAGGCTGACACGTCAGGGTTCCCAAAGTACAATCAAGTTGTCACCGGACTCGCTCGTTATTTTAGCATGGCTTCCCATTTTGCACCCTGACCGGTCAGGCGACACGTCAACCTCGTTTCATAGCTGAATCAGGGGTGATTTGGGGGTCGGTGGACCTCGGAAATCACCCCGCTAATGCCATTTTGTACCCCCCAACCAGCATAGAGGGGAGATAGGGACGCAGCGGCCCTATCTCCCCTCTACAGGACGATGACGCATCTGGTGGTACAGTGAGTCCCACTGGTAGGCTCTCAGCCCGGACAGGGGAAGTCTCGGGGACTCCGGCTCCCACAGTGGACGCCATGACTTTCCCAGTATCCCCGTGTGTGACAGGACGGGCATGCAGGACACGAGGACAGGCACGGTCATCAGAGTCATGCGGGCCGCTGTGCTCACGTAGGTAGTCTCGACCTCCTCGGTGTCCACGACGAAGAGGGTGACGGGGTACGGCGGCTGGTCCTCCCCCGGCTCGTTGGAATGATAGTAGCTCGTGTAGGGTCTCAGGCGGGCAAGGACTCCCCTGGGGTGACGGACTCGAAGCTCGTACTCGAAGTAGAACGGTGTCCGAAGGCCCTCGGCGGTCATCTGCCCAATAGCGTCCGGTGCGATGGCCGAATCGCCCCAGTTGTAGGTGCGGTCGGACCTGGCGGTGGGGACAGACCACACCAACTCGCTGTCGGGGTCCGCACGGGCTTCGGCCTGAAGCTGCGACAGGAACCACGTGATGCCGTCGGCGTGCCTCGTCTGCCTCGCCCACGTCTCGATGCGGTGTCCCGCGTGACGTCTCCGGCCCTGTTTGTCGGTGGTGGTGATGGCGGTGCTCCATATGCCCTGCGTGGTGGGAAGCTGGGGGCGGTCCCTGTCGGTGACGTAACGAATGCCCTCGGCGGACAGGGTGTAGCGGGTGTCTCCCCGTTTGCCCCGGCGTTCCACCAAGCCCCAGGTGTCCACGAGGTTGCGCATCATCTGGCTGACCCGGCCCTTGGAGACGCCGAGCCAGAGGGCAAGGTGCTCACGGGGGATCATCGGGTGGTCGGTGATGAGGTCGAGCGTCCGCTTCTCCGACGGGCTGACGCCGAAGGCCGGCGCAGCCTGCGCCATGCGCTCGGGACGGGGCAGCGACGCCCGCTTCCGCTCCGGCGACTGGCTAGGCCCTCCCCCTGGGCTGCCGTGGAAGCTGACCGTCTCCAGCGTGGAGTACGAGAGTCCGAACAGCCCCGTGGGTTCGCACCAGATGCGAAGGTCCCGTCGTTCGAGGGACTCCCTGGACTCCACGGCGATGAAGCAGTCACGGAGATCGTTGTTGATGCAAAACCTCGCCGTCCTCCGCAGCTCCCATGCGCTGGGCACAAGGATCAGCACGGTGTCGGGACGGCGCCAGTGGTCGTACTGCGCTATGGCCCGCAGCCGGTCGTAGAGCGACCGGCGCCGCAGGGCCAGGCCCTGGCGCACCACGCCGAAGCTGCGGCCGTCGTGGAGGGTGATGATGGCGTCGAAGCGGCCCCTGCGGTGAAACTCGACGTGCGACCGGAGCCCGTCGATGCCCGGGGAGAGTGTGGCGGCGAGTCGGTAGACGGAAGCCACCGCGTCCATCCGTCGGATGAGCAGCGTCAGCCACTCCCTGGACGCGGGGTAGGCCCGCACGAAGTCCGAGGGGGTCGCAAAGCCGAGCGTCCAGGCGGCTTCATCGATGCCCTGGGTAGTCAGGTGGTATCTCTGGCTCGACGGCAGGTGTGCGGTGCCGTGGCTGACGCGCCCCACGATGCCGTCGGCCAGCAGGCCGGTCAGTCCGCGGTGGACGGTGGCGTGCGGCTCGCCGAGAATGCGCGCCAGTTCCGCCGAATCGATGAACGGCATCCGGCTGAGGGAATCGAGTAGTAGTCGGTCAGAGAGGGCCATATATCGAGCGTAGCAAATAATGGCGTGGCGGGCAGCCGGCATATGGCAGTGTCGGTGTACGGGGAGGCGTCCAATAGACAATTACCGCCTCCTCGCAGGTGGTGGGGCGGCACATTGCAGGTTGGGCGATTCTCGTGCGAGTCGGCTTCGGCGACCAAAGCGGTCACATGGTAGAGCACGGCTGTGGCGTCCAGCCGCTCGGCAAGCAACCGGAACCACTGGCGCGACACGGTGTAGATACGCAGGATGTGCGATTGGCCCCTCGTGGACGTGCCCCCTGCGGTGACTCCCTTCCGCTGTTCAGCACAACCTCTGCGGCGTAGCGGTCTCATATGGACCGTCTTCGGGTGTGCGCTACGTAGTGTGAACACCCTCCAATCCTTCCGAGCTTTCGGACTGCGGGAGAAGCAGCTTGCGGACGGGGTAGTTTATCTCGATACCCTCACGGGCCAAGCTAGTGCGTAGCCGCTTTATCAGCTCATGCCTTACGATGAACGTGCCTGGTCTGTCTTCGGCCTGCATCATGACCAGGAAGTCTATGTTGGACTCTCCAAACGTGGTGAACCAAACTGCGGGTTCGAAGTCGTCGATGGCGGCGTCAACGTCGTCTCGCACCTCTTCCGCCACTTCCATCGCCACCTTCTCGACTTGTTCAAGGTCGGAATCGTAGCTGACCCCACACTGCACGATGACCGTCACGACCGCCGACTCGCTGTAGTAGTTGGTCATGACGCTCTCCATCATCTTGGTGTTGGGTATCATTATCAGGTTGTTAAATCTGTTCCTTATCTTCGTGCTGCGCCAGCTGACCTCGACTACGAACCCGGACGGGCCGTCTTCAAGCTCAATGAAGTCCCCTTGGTTCAATTCGCCCTAGGTCAGCATGAACGCCCCTGAGAACACGTTGCTGAGGGTGGGCTGCAGCGCGAGCGCGGCCGCAATACCGCCAATCCCGAGTCCGGCCACAAGGGGGGTGACGGCGATTCCGATTACGTTCAATGCCGTCAACACGCCGATGGTGTAGATGATTATGGGGATGATCCAGCGCGCCTGTGCAAGCAGCCTGTCGTTCAGGCTGCTCGCAGACCGCCGGGGTATCCGCCCTACGTGCCACCGGACAAACTCCTGGATGATATGAGAACCGAGATAGCTGCCCACCGCTATCACGGCCACCAACCACACCCTGGTCGCCCACAGGTCGTGCCTGTCGAAGAAGTGGAACGTCGGGAGCTCGAGCTGGGTCATCAGCGGGTAGGCCAGGAATATCCCCAGCGAGACGAGGAGCAGGACGACCGGGCCCCTGAACGCCCTCAGCATCCTGGTGCCGAGCACGTCCCGGCCGTCTCGCTGGCTGTACCTGATCAGCAGGGAGAAGACGAAGTGAGCGATTCCGGCCGCGATTAATGCGAACCCGGCCACGCCTATGAGGGCGAGGAATCCGCCAGACCCGAACTCAGGAACCATCTCCAACCTCCTTGCGCGGACTATGGGATTGAAGCCCAGTGGAGCGAAGTATATGCTACTCGTTGAACATCACCGGGAGTCCGTCCAGTGGGCGAAGGATAGCAGACATGTCCTTATTGGAAGATGGGCGCGCCAAGCTACTCAAGGCGCTCCAAGAGTCGAGGCCGACCGACACGCTGGGATCGGCCGCGGCGGCGATCGGGATCATCCTGGTTGCGTCTGGGATCTTCCTGCAGGAGAGCGGCGTGGCCTTCGGCGCGGTGATCAGGACGATGGGCGGAGTGCTGCTCCTGGGTGGGCTCGGGGCGGTCCTGTTCGGGGAGCCCCGCAGGCGGGCTGCGGTCATCGGCGCGGCGCGGCGCATTCTCGAAAGGTACATGGCCGCGACCGTCACGTGGCGCTGGCCGGACAGGATGGGACTGGCCGGGGTGGCGGTTGGGCTAGTCCTGCTTGCTCCCGCCCTTGTCCTGCAGATTATCTTTGGGTCCGTTTTCGGAGCCATAATCATAACGCCGGGCATCGTGGTCTTCTGGGTCGGCGTAGCTCTTCTGGTATACGGGAGGTTCCACCGCCGGGACGCGCGGTCGCATTCGTCGCCTTCAGGGAGAGGGCGGGGCGGGGGCCGCGGCGACGGGCGATGACCGCCGTGGACCGGTCGATCTAAGCGCCGGACTTCGCCCTGGAAGTCCGGCGGGAGACAGGAGGCGCGGACATGTCCTACCCGAACGTGCCGCAAACCAGCTTGCCCAGGGTGCGCACGACTTTCGCAGACTGGGACGTGGCCTACAAGGTGGCGCTGGGCGATATCGCGTTCGGCACCCTTATGATCGTGTTGAGTCCGTTTGTCGGAGGGGTCTTTTTTAGAGGGCTCACGCAGCTCTTCCCGCTCCTGGGCGTGCCTGAAGACAGGCAGTTTCTTCCCGCAAGCGAACCTCAAACGGGAACGGAGCTGTTGGGGGTATTGGGCGCCTACATTCTTGCCGCCGGCATCTGCATCTTCTGCGTACGCCTCGTGCTCGAGCTGCTGGGACTGGCCGGAGAGCCGAAACTGACCCGCCGGATGAGGCCGCCGGGAAAGCTGGCGTTGGGCACGGCGGCGGCCGGGGTGGTAGTCACCGCCGCCGCATTGTTTCCCGAGACCCTCTTCTATCTGTTCTTCCTCAACTACACTCCCGGTGACCTGTCGATAGTGGACGCAATCTGGCAGGCGGGCCGTCTACTCCTGATTTGTTCTCTCATCACTCTCTTTCTCAATGGGCGTTTTCTCAATGGGCCTTGGACCGACGCGGTGGGATGGGGGAGGATATGCTGGGGCTGGATCAACAGGCTCTCGGTGGCGCTGGTCGTGGGCGGGACGATCAGCATGATCCCGTTCTTCAGAATCTGGGAGCCCTGGATGCCGTTCGACGACGTGGCAGGCATATTTGTCAGTATAGGCGTGGCCGTCCTGGTCCTAGGAATCGTTCCGCAGCTCCTGGCCGAAAGGCCCTAGACGCCTACCATCCTTGCACCGAAATTGCCCAGGCCAACACCGCCGTGAAAGCGGCCGTTACCACGATGACCGTGACTACCACTCCCAGCAGCACCTTCTTGATCTCTCCGGGAGCGGCCCTGCGCGAGCCCCCCGGGGCGGGGTTGGCGGGGGCTTGAGTCGTCGGCGCGGGAGGATGAGACCGCGTCGCCACTGGACCAGGCCGCGCCGGCACGGGTTGCTGCGCCTGGAGCGCCTGCCGGTATCCCCGTACGGCGGTGCTCGGCGCTGCTGAGGGCGAAGGATCTGCCGGCGCCGCTGCCAAGGGCGAAGAAGTTGCTGCCGGCGGCGTCGCTGAGGGCGAGGGAGCCGGGCTGGGCGGAATACCGTGCAGGATGGTCTCCAGGTCCGGCACGTCCTTCACGGGGAGGGCGCAGCACTCCTCCAGGCGCTCCGTCAGCTTCGCCACGGCCTGGTCGGGGGACTTCTTCAGCAGGTCGAAGAGTTGGGACTTCCCGGGGTCGGCGTAGTCGTTCCTGGTAAGTATCAGGTTGTCGTCGTTGAAGAAGCTCCACAGGCCGGGGTCGGAGGCTATGGCGAGCAGGCTGAGGTAGACGACCAGGGAAGGGAAGTTGTCCACGTAGGCGTCGTAATCTTCCGCCGTCCTGAGGGGGTGCTGGAAGTTCTTGTGCCCCAGCTCCGGGCTGCGCTCCCCGCGAAATCTGGGCAGGAACATGCCGTCGTAGTCCACGAGGCGGATTCTGCCGTCTGCCTGCACCATCACGTTACCGTGCTGCAAGTCGTTGTGGGCGATACCCAGCCCCCGCAAACTGGCGGCCGGGCCCCCGCGCCACTGGGCCGCAACTCGGCGCAGGGCGTCCGGGTCGTTGAGATGGGAGCCTACGAAGCTGCTCAACGACTCTCCTTCCACCCACTCCATCCTGACGACCGGATACCAGGTGCCCTTCAGGCTGATCCCGTGCTCCAGGAACTCGAAGTGCACGAAGGACGGGGGGAGGACGTTGATGAGATATTCGCTCAGCTGGTTGTAGCGGGTCTGCTGGTCCTTCACCTCGCGGCTGAAGCAGCGCACCGCGAACTTCTGCTCTCCGACGGATACCGAATAGACGCAGGCGAAAGCGCCGGAGAACACCAGGGGCATCCCGCGTTGGTTGATCGTCACTGCCCCGGCTTCGAGCTCGGTGCCCTTGAAGCACAGCAGAGGGTTCTGGACAGCCTCGCTAAAGTCGGTTATTCCTGGCCAGGGCATGGCTCTCGGTTCACTTCGCTGTCCTGGACGACCTCGATGATTACCAACGTGGTATCGTCGTTCCGCATTAGCCTCTCGCGGCGTTGCTCTTCGATCCAAGAGTCCCATTCCGCCGAGTCCAACGCCAGCAGGGTTTCCCATGACTTCTCCCCGGCGGCGTCCTGGGCGAGGAGCCAGCAGGCCAGGGCATCGGTAGCGAGAATGATAAGGTCGCCCGCCACGCACTCGCCGCTGTGCAGACGTACCCCTTCCCACATATCCACGGCGTTATCAGGGTTGCTGCAGACCAGGGCGGGGGTGTTGTCGAACTCGGCGGCGTCTTCCAGGGGGAAGGACAACCACAGCCGGTCGTCACGAACGACAAAGAGGCAGCTATCCCCCACCGCCACCGCCTTCCAGGATAGCCGCCCGGAGCTGTCCGGCGCAGCCCCGATGGTTAACCCCAACAGGGTAGCGAAAGCCCCTGCCCGCGCCTTAGCCTCTCCGTGCCAGGGCAGGCGGTCCCAAGGTACTCCCGAGTGCCATGCCTCCTGTGCCGGCCGCAGCCACGCGTTCAGCGAGTCCTCGGTCAGGCCGCATAGCTCCAGGGGCCGGGTCACGAAGGCATCGGTCAGGGCATTCGCCCACTCCCGGGCAAAGGCGGACTCGCTGGCGCCGTCGGAGACGGCTATCCGCGCCACACCACAGCTGGACGCCCCCATTCGCTGGGGGTATGCGACGCGGAAAGCGTCCTCGTACTCCTCCGGGTCGTTGCCCGCCTTGGGCAGCCAGAGCTCTGTGGGAGATCGAAGGGCCACCTCACCCTCCAACCGATCAGTGCAGGTCCGAAGCGGCGCGCGTACCAATGTCCAGGAACTGCACCAGGGCCACCATGTCGGCGTTGTAGACGTAGCCGCGAGAACCCTTGGTGACCGGCAGGCCCATGCCGACGGCCAAGTCCACCACCGGGTCGGGAAAGACCGAGGACATGCGGAACATCTGCGCCGCGTACTCGTCGGGAGGCACTTCGCTCTCGTCGGACGGGTACTGGACCGGCATCGCGGACATTTCCGAAAGATGGGCGTTGTAGATCAGCACGTTGCCGTCGTTGGTCTCCAGGGCCATGATCTCTTCGGCCAGAGGCACCGGGTTCCCGTCCCCAGCGGCGCCGTCGGTGACGCTGATCACCATAGGGGGATAGGAGCTCGGGTGATCGGCTATCCAGTCGTGGAGCGCCTCTGAAGCCAGAGACAACGCGCTGCACATTGGCGTACCCCACTTGGCCTCTGGGCTCAGCCACACCGGAAACTTCCGGCTTACCTCCACGAGGCCGCCCGCGCCGTCCGGCTCCTTCACCTGCCTGTCCTCCACGGTGGCGGCGTCGACAACCTGGCTGATGGTGAGGAAGGGTTCCTTCGGAGAGGTCCCTGGAAGGGCGGTCTGCACGTCCGGATTCCCCCGATCGTCCGTGGTGTATGTGATTATGCCGACGTGGAAGTAGTCGCGAACGTCCATGCCCTGTGAGCAGCGTTGGGAGATGGCGTCGAGGATGCGGTTTACGGCATCGGCCGCCCCGTCCATCTTCCGCTGCTCCGGCTGACCGCCGAGCGCACCGGCCATCGAAGCCGACTGGTCGATCAGAAAGAGGAAGCAGGCAGGGTTGTTTCTGCTGATATCCGCCGCGTATGACATGTGGATTACCTCCTTGGCAGGGCTGGCAACGGTTGGGTCGACGCTATTGTATGTCATCTGTGAACGAAAAGGCCACCAAGAGCTCAGTTCCTCGGCGGCAGGCGTCACCGTATGCCTCATCCATGAAGCGGTCTACCTTGATGAAGTAAAGAATCGGTTGCGGCGTTTGGTGCGGGCTTGTCGGACGCCATGAACGCGTAGTACATGGCCGTGAGACGCTGCAGGCCGTCCGACGCGATATCGGTCCAGCCATCGTCACCCTCAGAGCCGTAGATTGCCTCACAGGAGAGCGCTTCAAAGTTCCGTCCTTGCCCCTCCAAAGAAGAAGACTGCCAATGTAGTGGTGCGGAAGATGGAGCGCATGAACTCCTTAAATGTCCCACGGCTCCCATTCGAAAGCACGCTGGCAATCGGGGATCACGTAACAGTCTTCGCGAACGACTGACCATGTTGGCGAGACTCACTTGGTGGTCAGGCTTCTGTGAGTCCTTCATGACGACGTACCTCCAAGACTGCCCACCAAGATTGCTCCTTGCATCCGGGCAAGTCTGCGATCGAAGGTGTGAAGTGGCGTAGCTCCCACCCGCTCGGCTGCTGTGAGTATCATCAAGTCCGAGAAACCAGCGCCTCCCTGCCGATAACGATGCGCGGCCGCAGCGACGTCATCCGAATTCTCGACGGCTAGACTGTCCGAAGCTGTCAGGTCCATCAACGCCTCAGCAATACGGGACCGCGTGAAGCGGTAGCTCCGCTCCAGTACCCAGGCGACCTCCATTACGACCTCGCGGCAGATAAAGCCTGGATTGCCAGGCGTCAACTCGTCCAGCAACGCGCGGGCAGCCTCGGCGTGCTTAGCATCGTCGCCAACGAGGTAGCGCACGATCACATTGGTGTCGAGCGCGGTCATCCTTCGATTGCCCCTTCTGCGATGGCACGATCCATGTCTTCCAAGCTCACAGCCGGGCCGTCATACTTCAGGCTACCGAACAGGCGGCTGGTGGACCGCACAGGCATTATCAGCACTCCCTCGTCCAGAATGACATAGCGGATCTTATCCCCGGCCTTCACCGCCAGCGAATCCCTGACGGCTTTGGGCAATGTGGTCTGGCCCTTCACGGTTATGCTGGATTCGAACATGGAAGAGGCTCCTCTACATCATAGATGTGCCATTTGGCCTTACATTATGGGCTTTGGCAATGACTTTGGCAATGGCGCAAGTCTACTTGGCCTTCGCAGGTGGTTCTTGAGCAACGTTGTTCCATTCGCCCAATGCCCTCCCCTAATCCTTTCCTCATCGTCTACGGGCGGTCGTCCAAGCCCACTGCCCACTGGTGCTTGAGTTTCTCGTGCCGATTGAGAAGTGGGGATGGGTAAAGCGGCTCACTGAGGGGCTCACTCAGAACTCTTTATTCCTGACCGAGACGGCACTCGGGTCCCCATGCGGCCAGTGAATGGACGGACTATTCTGAGTCAGTCGGACTCCTGCGGTGGCCTATGTCCACCGGTTAGGGTATCCGCGCGGCGGCTCTGTGCCTTCTCTATTCATTGTTGAACGGCAGATCCGCCACCGAAAGCGAGTTACTGCGCGACCTGTCGAACAATGCTGGCAGGATATAGACTCTTGACCACTTGCTCCGCTCCGGTGACCTGACTACAGGTCTAGGACGAGCCTCAATGTGAAAGTTCTTGATTTCGTCAAGTCTGGTGGGCCGGACTTGACTGTAGGCAGTACCCTGTTCGAGCTATGCATCACTCTTTGAGATGAGGTCGTTGCTGGCTTGTAGTACTGCTGCAAAACTAGTTCTGAGTCCGCTAGTGTGAGCTTACCTGAACGGAGTGGAATTGGACTTCAGCCGGCCGGGGAAGCCTACTGACAACGCCTTCATCGAGGCATTCAATGGTCGATTTCGACAGGAGTGCCTGAACGAGAACTGGTTCCTGTCCCTGGAGGACGCTGTGGACAAGGTGGAATCCTGGCGAAGACACTACAATGGCGAGAGACCCCACAGTGCGCTGGGAAACCTGTCGCCTCGAGAGTCTGTCGCATTGGGTACATAGGCAGATTGACCCGCAAGACTCGCACTCAGACTGGTACAGGAAATGGGGCAAGACCTGTTGTTAGTCTACGATTCGGTCATACCGGAGAAGCAATAGCAACGAAGTATTGCGGTACTCGTGGGTGGTAGATCTCGGATCCAGCTGAAGTCACAATCGGTTGACTGGTCAAAGTTCGAGTCAAGGCTAGTGGCCCGGTCATTGCCCGGTCTCGGCGCCGGTCTTCCTATGCCGACCTCGCCGGTTCGGCGTGGGGCGGCGGCCCTCTTCCAAAGAGAAGACCACATCTCCCTTTCGTTTGACGATGAGGTTCTCACCGAGCAGTTGACCTGCCGCACCCAGGCGGCGATGAATGGCTGCCTTAGTATCGCCCGCGTCCGGGATGAGTTTTGCCGTCCGGCTATCTTCAAGCTGACCGTTACGGTCCATGTACTGGCGCATTATGGCGCCGCGCTTTCCGGTAAGGAACAGCTCAAGCTGCGCATCCTGGAGAGAGACAACACACATCGGCAGAGTGTCGGAAAGGGGGCCGTCGCCCTTCTCCGGTATGTGGAGCTTGTCGGCCTTCAACAGCATTTCCACCAAGTATGTCCGCAAGAACGACTGGCTGGAGAAATCGACGTGGCCCATCGTCATATCCAAGACCACCACTGAACACCGGGTGTGCGGACCAATATCACCGTGAAGTTGAAGGTCAAACTCCTCCCATCGATTGACGGCACGCCGCCGCCAGACCTAGACGCAGCCGAGTGTGCAAGGCTACCATTCGGGCATGAGATTGCTGCGGGTTCCGATGCTGGTTCTAGCCGTGACGCAAGCGGCTCTGGCTGGATTCACCGCCATGGTTGGTGTCTTCGCCGACGGGGGTGACATCTGGTCTCGGCTGGTGGTCGTGCTCCTGCATCCCCTGTGTGCCGCCAGCCTGCTCCTACTTGTCCTGTCGCCCCGATTAAGTAGGGAAAGGATGCTGGCCATAGCGGCGCTCCTGATCGCAACGGTGGCCGTCGACCTGTCGCTTGCGCTGGCCATAGGCCGCGGCGCGGTAAAGGGGGACTGGGAGCTTCTAGTGGTGTTCTCCGTGATACCCGCGCTGGGTGTCGTCTACGCCCTACTCCTTGCGAGAGCACCAAACCGGTCAACTCCCGCTTAGCATCTAGCCTGCCCAACGGCTAGGTCACACTGCCAGAACGAACCTCAAGGTGAAGGTTCTTGTGAACCAATTGACACGCACTCAGGCTGAGGGGACTCAGGGTCAGGAGAATCAGGGTCTGAGGAATCATCGTCGATGGGTAAAGCCAGCGTGATGTCCACGTTGTTGTCCCTGTCGATAATGACCTCTTCCACGAGCATCTGGAGATAGTCGTGACGCTCCTCGAGGGTCACCTCGTCCAGGCCCTGGCCGAACTCTCTCGCCCAGGTTAGGACCTCCTCCATCAGTCGCCGCTTTTCAGCTCCACTCGTCTCCTGAACCAGATAATCGTCCAGCTTCGCCCTGGCGCTCTCAAGCCGCTCGGTGATGAACCTACGCTGAAGGTCGAGTTGGGCCTCAGTGATCTTCCCAGACACGAACAGCCTGATGGCGCGGTCCTCTTCCATCTGGATGCTCCGCAGGTCTCGCTCGGCCTGGGCGATCTCCTCCTCCATTCCGACGCCCTCCTGAGAATCGAGGTCGGCGATACCGGCGACGATCAGATCGGGGTTCTGGAGTACCCGCTTCACCTCGCGCCATATCGGCTCCTCCAACTGCTCCGCCCGGATGTAGGGCTTCTCCCGGCAGCCCAGGCGCATACTCTGCATCCCGTTGCACATGTAGTAGCGGCGGGGAGTGGGCAGGTCGTAGGTGTAAGCCTTGCCCTTGCGAACGCTGGTGGTTGTCCAACTCGCCCTCGCATGGAAGTTGCGGCCGCACTCGCCGCATTTCAGCAGGTGCTGCAACAGGTAGAGCACCTTCGTGTTCCTCTTGGCTTTCGTGCCCCGCTGCTTCTTCAACTTCTGCGCCCGTTTCCAGGTCTCATCGTCGACCACCTGCGGGACCGGGATCTCAATCCAGGTGTCCTTGGGTTGGTCGTAGACCTTCATACCGTCCTCGGTAGAGACGTGGCGGTACCTTCCGTAGACCCAGGTGCCCGTGTAGGTGGCATTCCCCAAAATGTGGTGCATGCGGGACTGAAGCCACAGCATCTTGCCGGACTGCGTGGGGACCCCCTCGTCGGTCAGCCGCACGGCAATCGAGTAGGACCCCATCCGCTCATCGACGTACATGCGGAAGATGCGGCGGACGACCTCCGCCTGCTCCTCAACCACCTCAAACCTGCCGTCGTCCCCGATGCGGTATCCGTAGGGGACGCCGCCGGTGGGCACCCGTCCCTGCTTGGCAGTCCCCCGCTTGCCCATAGTGGACCGCTCCCGGAAGTTGTCCAACTCTATCTTGCCGATGGCCGCCATGAGTCCGAAGGTCTTCATGTCGATGGCGTCCAAGACGGCTTCGAGCCGAATCTGATGGGCCTCGACGACCTCCATCAGGGCGGCGGCGGGGTACATGCCCCTGCTGAGGCGGTCGGACTTCCAGCACACGATGGTATCGAAGCGTCCGCGTCTGGCGTCGGCCAGCATCCGCTGGAACTCGGGTCGTTTCTTCGACCAGCCCCTGCCCACTTCCTGGTAGCGGGCGGTGATGGTCAGTCCCTTGCTCTCGCAGTAGGCTTCCATGTCGCCCGTCTGCTCGGAGATGGAGGTCTTGTCCTCCCCGTCCTGGCTCTTGTCCGAGACGCGGGCGTAGATGGCCGCCCGGTTCGCCTCCGTCTTTCTATCGGTGATTCTCGCCATTGCTGCCTCCTTTCCGACTCCCTGAAATCAAAAAGACCCGCCTCCTGTCGGGAGCGGGTCTGCGAGTAGTACAATGCTACTGCATCACCTGTCCAATCAGGTGGCGCCACGGCCCGGGGTGTTTGCTGCATCGCCGGGCCAACTTTCGCTCCCATGATACCGCGATTGGGGGGCCGGCGTCAAAGCGCGTCACCCGCCAGTAGGTCAGTCATTCTCTACCACCCCGCTGGCTTGGTTATAGTTCCGATCCCGTCAGTCAACGTGTCGGGAAACTGGCTCCGTCTCAGGTGGCTCTTCCACAGGCGCTTGACGTAGGTCGCGGCGTCCGCCAGCTCCCTCGGACTGCTGTTCCTGGGGTCCGGGTTGACCAGCGTGACCCGAAGCCCCAGGTCGTCCCGAACGTAGCGCATCGCCCCCGCAAAGTCCGCGTCATTGGACACGACGACCGCCTGCTCGTACTCCCCGTTGAACCCATCGACCAGGAGACGAGTGGCGAGGTTCACGTCCGACCCCTTCTCCTCCGAGTCCCTCACCAGGACGTAAGACGGCAGCCCCGTCACAGGCTCCGCCAGCGGACGGCGCTTGACGCCGGACCGGAAGACGCCGTAGTACGTGTCGAATCCAGGCAGCGTCGCCAGGGCTCTCAGGTAGACGAGCTGGCGACGTGGCTGATTGGGATTGCCGGGACGGGCATCAAGCCGGGCGGTGAAGTAGCAGACCCGGTTGATCGAGTCTTGGGAAAAGAGCGTCTCGGCCAGCCTCCGGAGGTCCAGCCACCTGTAGGGCGTGTCCTTCAGGGCGCGGTAGTAGAGATTGAATCCGTCGATGTAGACGTTGGTGATCAATCGCTACTCCCATACAAAGACAGAGACCGCCCCGGAGGACGGTCTCGACCCTACCGGCGAAGCGATAGGGGTGGTAGAAGAAAAATACCACGAGCGGCGGCGGCTGTCAACGCTCGATGCCGGTGATAGCCCGCGCAGCTGTGGGTTGCCCAGACCTCTGTCGTTCGACTTCACCCCCACCTCACACTCCGCAGTGTCCCTCGCACTCGTTCCCGAACCCGTCTCGCTGTTCGTCGTCTCCCAGGTCCGCCTCATCGCGGGCGACCGCCTCGGCCAGCGGCATCCGCAGGGAGTGCAGGTACGGCGTCTTGTCCAGTGACAGCCCCTCCCGCAATCTGGCGTCGATCTCCACCGCCTCGGCGAACATCTCCGGCCACCTGCGCTTGGTCTCCACCCACCGCTGCCGGGACTGGAAGGGGCAGGCGACGCAGGCCGAGCGTTCCAGGGGCCTGTCGTAACGCTTCTTCCACCATCTCAGGCAGTCGCTGCGGGACATCCCCGCCTCGATGAGAGGGTAGCGGTTCGTCATCCACCGGTCGCGGGAGGTCCTCATGCGTATGGCCTCGTCGGTGGAGATGCCGAGCCACAGCTCGACGGTGGTTCCGGCGGGGACGCGCTGCCGGGGTCTCAGGCCCAGCAATTCCCTTATCCTGAGTCTGATGGGCCTGATCTTGTAGTTGTCGGTGCACTGCCGCCTGCCGATGCCGTCGCCCTCCCCGTCGCCTCCCTTCAGGTAGACGGGTATGTCCACGTAGTTTCGGGAGTCCGAGTGGTTGGTGAGGGCCTTCACATCCTCGCGGAGGCTGCGTCCGTTGTCCACGACGTACAGGGGGAAGCTCAGCCGGTCTTTCAGCCACGCCAGGTGCTCGTAGATGCTGGGCGGCTCCCAGCGGGTGTCGGCGAATATGGCGCAGTCGGGGATGCGGTCGAACGCCCCCTCGTTTGCCATGAGCGCCATGACGGAGGACTGGACGCCCCCGCCCAGGCTGATGACGGTAAGAGACGGTTCGGGCTTCATCATGCCTCCGCCTCGGTGGTGTCATCAGGTTGCGGGTCGCTCGGGGGAGTGTCCTCGCCGCGCGCGGCCTGCCTGTCCCTGGCGGCGTGCTTGATCATCAGGGTGATGATGCGGCGCAAGCGGTCCCGGGCGTCGGGTGCGGGTCTGGAAGAGACCCTGATGACGCCTATCTCAAAGGCGTCGCTGCGGGGCTTCCGCCGCCTGTTCTGTTCATTCTTTCCGGTGGTATCTTTCATATTGCGTAGTCGCAGCGGCGTCTGGTGGGCCGCTGGCCTCTCGACACGGGATTGCGGCTGGGCCGCCGGCGCCGACGGAACGGGCGGGCGCCGGCGGCATCCAACCGTCTCAGGCCCCGCCGTGCCGCCGTTGCGCCTGCGCCCGGCGGGGCCGCTGGTCTAGCTGTGCTCCTTGAAGAAGCTCATCTGGAAGCTCTCGGTGACGAGGATCGCCATGCCTCCGGGCATCCGAGCCGCGAAGCGGAAGAGGGCGTGCATGGCCCAGCCGCGGGGCTCGACGCCGTTGCGCCAGCGGTGGACCAGCTTGGGGTCCACGCCGATGGCCCTGGCGAAGGCGGCCCACGTGAGGCCGCTGACCTCGTGCAGCCGTTCGAGGCGCTTGGGGAAGTCCTCCGCCAACACGGCGGCCTGGAGGGCCAGGTCCTGTTCCTCGTCGAAGGTCTGTTCCGTGGTCCCGTCGAAACGGGACGAATCGTTACGGTTCGTCATCTCTATCCTCCATAGTGAAAAGTTGGTCGAAGTCGTCGAAACCCAGGGCCCTGAGCATCCGGCGGCGAATGCGACCGGAGGGTGTGCGCCCCGCGTTGACCAGCATCGAGATGTAGCCGGGGCTTACCCCGACCTCCCTGGCGAGCCAGTTCTGGGAGCGGTTCAGCAACGTGAGCCGTTCCCATAGGGCCGCCGTGTTGAGCCGGACAACGGTCCGTCCACCACGCCTCCGGGGGCCTTTCTTCTTGTTGTGGTCGTCTTGCGAACGCATGGCTCTTCGTCTCCTCTGGGGGAAGGGAGCGCGAACCCTCGCGCCGCTTCCCCGATGTCAGTAGTTGGTCATTGCGGCGGCATGGCCTGGGGGGACTGCCAGTCGCTGGGGGCGCGCCATGCGCGTCCCAGCGGCCCCATCCGCTCGATGGCGGCCTTGTGGGAGACCCACAGGGGCACCGTCACGCCCTTCGCCTGCATCTCGTCCCGCGCCAGGCGCAGGAAGTGGGTCTGGACGATCTCGTCGTCGAAGACGATGAGGACGGAGGGCCGTGTGCCGTGGTCGTCGGTGGGCCGGTGAGAGGAGAAGTAGCGCAGATAGGGGGCGAGGCGCTCCGACATGGTCGAGGGCCGCACGGCCCTCCGCTCCCACTCCAGCAGGAAGGGCCATGTGGTCTCGCCCTTTGTGAGGACGCCGAAGGCGTCGGGGTTGACCGAGCGCATCCCGTCGCCGTGCTTGAAGTGTCGTGAGGCCCTGCGGGGCGGGTCGACCTGGGAGACCTCCCAATCCAGGAGTCCCGCCTGCACGGTCATGGCCGCAAGGAAGGAGTGGACGGCTGCGGTGTGCTCGACGTTCCTGAGCAGCTGGCGGCTCCTCGCGCCGGTCACGTTGTCCCAGACGAATGGGGTGCCGGGGAACAGGGGAGCGGCGCTCCACCGCTTCTTCGCGATGGCCACGGACGTCCGGTCCCTGCGGGCCAGGAGCGCCAGGGCCCGGTCGGTGAGGGCCATGCGCCCGCTCCCGGCGATGGGCCGGGTGACGAGGCGGAACCCTTCGAGGGGCGTCACCAGCTGGGAGGCCCTGGGGACCGAGACGTCCATCAGTCCGGCCAGGTCCGTCAAGGTGATCCAGGGCCAGTCGGATATGAGGTCGAGGGCGCGCTTCTCGGCGGGCTTGAGGGTGGCGGGCAGCAGATAGTCGGAGACCTTCCACCCCGGACCCTCGACGGAGAGGTCGGCTGGGAGCGAGGCCACCTGTGGCTCGTCCTCCTCGGGAAAGAGGCTTCCCTTCTCTATCCGGTCGAGGACAGAGCGCAGCTCGACGGAGGCGTTGACCGCGGGCGGGCTCCACACCGGGTCGTCCGGCGACGCCGCGACCGCCTCGCGTTCGAGGGCGAGATAGAATGGAACGGGGGCGCCGGCCAGCGTCCTGCGGACGTGCCTGAGCCGCACGTCGTCGGCCATCAGCACGAGAACGGCTCCGGGGAGGGGCCCCTGGCGCAGCCTCCACATCCGGTTGGAAAAGCCGGTCCTGTCGGCGGTGAGCCCCTGCCTGACGATGCCGACGGTGCGGCCGCCGGGAAGCTCGACGGCGGCGTCCAGGGTCGAGACCCTGTACCACCGGAACCGTATGGGGTATGCGACGCCGGAGACGGCGACCGCCAGCCGGTAGATCGCGGCGAGGGAGTCGAGCCGTCCCATCAAGTTGCGCCGCCACTCGGCGGATACGGGGCGGTCGCGTACGAGCTCGTCCAGGGAGGTCTCCTCCTCCTCAGCCAGCCGCCGGAGCCCGGCGGCTGTGAGGTGGAACCTCTGGGTCGAGGAGGGAAAGAGGGGGGTGGCGTGGGGCACGGCGGCGCAGAAGCCGCCCGAGTCCAGCTTGTCGACGGCCTCGTGGACCGCGGCCTTCGACCAGCCGGTGACGGCCACCATCTCCGTCCGGTCGAGGAAGGGCATTCCCGCCAGGGCTCGGAGGGTCTGGGCTTCACATCCTTCGGCTCTCATTGCTCGGCCTCCCCTTCCTCCGTCGTGTTCGCGTTCTTTGAGGCCGTGGCCTTCTCCTTCCCGTCCGTCTCCCCGCCGTCCTTCTCCAGGTCGGCGGCGCGGTCCTTGAAGTCCCGGACCTTCTTCTGGTCGGCGGACCCGGCGTCCTCCAGGTCCTGGGCCGTCAGGGTGTATGCGGAGGCCGTGCTGCGGATCTGCGCGGCGACGGCGGGGTCTCCGTCCTCCGGCTTTCTGACCATCATCGAGAAGGCGGGCATCCGCTCTTTGCCCACGGTGGCCCTGACGTAGCAGTGGTGGACCGGCAGCGACGTGATGTCGTCCTCGGTCACCCGCTCCTTGCCCAGCTCCCAGACCAGCTGCCTTGCGTCGTTCCCGGCCACCTGGAAGACGGCCAGGCATCCGACGTTGGCGAGCAGGGTGTCCCGCATGGTGCGGGAGAGGTCGTCGAGCTTCGCGAGGCTCTGGGTTGCGAGCACAAACGACGCCCCGTACTTGCCCAGCTCCGAGAGCATCGACTCGTAGTCCACGCCCGGCATCGACTGCATCTCGTCCACCACCACGAGCGCCCCTCTGCGCTTCTCAAGGGGCAGGCTCTCCTGCTCCCGTATCACCGAATCGACCAGGTTGAGGAGCGACGCGCCCACCAGGGCGGACACGTCCCTGCCCACCGTGCCCTGGGCGGTGGACACCAGGAGGATGCCTCCCTCCAGGATGATGTCGCGCAGGTCGATGGTGGAGCGCCGCTGGCCGAGGATGGCCCTGGCCCGCTTGGAGGATGCGTAGTAGGAGAGGCGGGTCTGCACGGGGGCGAGGGCCTCGGCGCGGTACTGCTGGTGCCAGCTTCCGAAGTCCCTGGCCCACCATTCAAGCAGGTAGGGGTCCTCGATCCTCTTGAGCACGCCGTCCCGGAACTTCCTGTCGGAGAGGAGCTTCAGCCCGTCGAGGATGGTGTGCTGGCTGCCCTCGTCCGTCTCGGGGTGCTCGTTGGCCTCGTGAAGCGTCTTGACGGTCTGTTCGAGGATGGACTGCATCCTCGGCCCCCACTGCTCCCACAGCCCCTTCGCCACGCGCACCACCGAGTCGGCGGTGCGGTCCCGGTCGGCGAAGATGCGGGTGTCGAGAAGGTTGATGCCCGGCGCTCTCCGCTGGTCGGCCAGGTCGATGAGCCGCACCCGGTCGATGAGGGACTCCGGCACCTGCCGGAGCAACCCCGCCACCAGGTCTGCGTGGGGATCGACGACGACGATGGCGTCGTTGTCCCTGCCCTCGGCCTTCTCCCGCATCTTGTGCGTAACGAGGTGGTGCATGAGGGTGGACTTGCCCATGCGGGTCCTCGCCACGTAGAGGTGGTGCCTCCTGAGCAGGTCGTCGGGGAAGCGGATGGGCCGGGGCTTGCCGGCCGTGGTGTCCCCCACCAGCGCGCCGCCCCTGACACCCTTGGCCGATGGCAGGAGCGCCCTCGCGCCGGAGCGCTCCACCAGGGGCGTCTCGTCCCCCGCTCCGGGCGGGTGCCACAGGCAGGCGATCTCGCGGACGCCCAGGACGCTGCGCCCGCCGAACAGGCCGGGGCCTGCGGGGTGCATCATGTCGGGGTCGGTCGCGGTTGGCCGGACCTTGCCGACCTTGAAGCGCGCCCCGGCGGGGTTGTCGAAATGGCGGTAGGCGGCGGCCACCGGCCCCAGGAGCTCGCCGGCGCGCTGGGGCCTCGTCCCGGCGGGCAGTATGGCCGTGACCTGAAGCTCGGCGTCGAAGGCGATGCGTGACACCTTCTCCTTGATGAGGAGTGGGTCCTCGACGCGGGACCGGGCCTTCTTCCAGCGGTGCCATGCCCAGCCGCCGACCGCCAGCCCCAGGGCCGAGCCTATCCCCAGGAGCGCCGCCTTCCATATCTCCCCGTCCTGCACCCACAGGTAGCCCTTGAGGGCTGCCAGCGCGCCCAGGCCGAGGACGGCCATCGTGATGCCGTCCATCTGCAGGGGCTTGGTCTGGAAGGTGTAGGCGGGCTCCCTGGGCTCCATGCCGGGCCGCTTGTGGGCCTTGTCCAGGTGTCCCTGCGACCAGTCGGGGCCGAGGGAGCGCAGCATCAGCCGCGCCACGATGCGCTCATCCTTGTTGATGTTGGAGAGAGCGCCCATGAGGGCGATGAGAGGGTCTGAGCCGGGATCGAGCAGGTCGTCGTCCCTGAAGGTCCTCAGGGGCACGTACTCGGGGGCGTCGGCCCGCAGGGTCATGCTCCACGCCTGCTCGCCGTCGCCCATGCGCAGGGGGTCGTCCTCCGGGTCCAACTTCTGGATGCGGGCCTGGGGATAGTGGGCGGAGAGCTGGCCGCGCACCACCTCGTCGTCGAGGCAGCGGGCCATCAGGGTGACGCCGTCCATGTCGGCGGCGAGCTCCAGGGAGAAGGGCTCCGGCACCGCGATGGAGCCGAGCATGTTCTCCACGCCCAGCAGGGTGCGCTCCCCGGCGCGGGGCGGCGTCACCGTCAGCAGGACGGGCTTCTTCTCGGTGTCGTCTCCGAACAACAGGTTCTTCGGGTTCAGCTTCATCGGTATAGTCCTTTCTCTAATGGCGTCCGGGCGTCCACTCGATGACCTTCGTCTCCTCCGGGGTGGCCTCGATGCGGACGGGGAAGCGGTTCCCCTTCGCCAGCAGCAACCCGTCTCCCCTGGGGCACGACAGCAGCCAGCGTTGGAGGTCTTCGGGCAGGTCGAAGGCGTCGCCGACGGTCCTGATGGCGGCGGCGTCCTGCTGGAGCAGGAGCTTGAAGGCGGCGTTCTGGAGCAGGGCGCGACCGGAGTGTCCGGTGATGGTTCGGGAAGTGTCCTCGGAGAGCAGGTCCTGGACGTCCTGGGTGATGAACTGCAACCCCAGCCGGTGCTTGCGGGCGCGCTTCGCCATCGACACCATGAAGGCCGCGCCCTCGGGGTGCTGCATGATGCTCCACACCTCGTCCACGACGAGCAGGCGGGGCTTGGGATCCTGGGCCGCAGCGGCCCACACCGTCTCGGTGCAGACCATCGCGGCGGCCGGCCGCAGCTCCGGCTCCAGGAGGTGCAGGTCGAAGACGGTGATCAGCGCCTCGTTGGAGAGTAGGTCGTCGCCCTCGTCGGAGAGGAGGTTGCGCAGGCTGCCCGTGGCGAAGGGCCGCAGCAGCCTTGCGAGACCGGGGTCTCCAGACTCGTCTTCCTGAAGGTACTTGTAGAAGTCGCGGAAGCCGGTGCGCTCGCGGGGCTGGGCGTAGTAGCCCGCCAGGGCGTGATCGAGGGAGGCCCTGCGCTCCGCCCCGAGGCTCTCGCCCACCATGACTTCAATCAGCCGCCGCAGGCTGCCGATGCGCTGGAGAAGCTCCTCGGAATCCCCCCTGTCGATGACGAAGGGGTTCATGCCCTGGCCGGGCACGCCGGGCGAGAGCACACGCCCGCCTGCGGCGCGGGCCATGTCCGCGTACTCGCCCTCGGGGTCGATCACGTAGGCGGTGACACCCCTGGTCAACCCCCTGAGCATCCCCAGCTTGGTTGCGAAACTCTTGCCGCTGCCCGACCGTGCGAGGACGGCGGTGTTGGCGTTCATGTGCGTTCCGTCCCAGGGGTCGTAGACCACCGGGGAGCAGGCCCGCATGTCGATGCCGTAGAGGGTGCCGCTCCTCGTGTCCAGGTCCGGGGGCGAGAAGGGGAAGAGACGCGCGATGCTGGACGTGTCGAGGCTGCGCCACTCGGCCACGGCGTTCAGGGCTAGGGGCATGGTCGAGAGCAGTCCCTCGCGCTGGCGGAAGGCCAGATTGTCCAGCTTGCCCAGGGTGGCGGCGAAGTGGGCCTTGGCTCTTTGGGTCATCTCCTTGAGCGACGCCTCGTCCCTGGCGTGAAGGGTCACGGACAGCGAGGCGTGGAAGAGCCGCTCCCGCCCGCGCTGCACCTCGTCCCGCAGCCGGGTGATGTCCTCCAGGGCGATCTCCGCCTCCGGGGACATGGTGCGCCCGCGTTTCAAGGAGAGGGACTGGGCCGACTCGAAGCGGACCTTCTGCCACTCCAGCGTCCTGGCCGCCTGCTCCGCCGGTATCGGGCCGACGTGGACTGCCAGGTCCATCGGCGCTCCGGCTGCCATCAGCCCCTGGAGGAAGCCGGGGGCCAGCGAGCGGGGCCACTTGCCCAGGTGGAGGGAGCGCGCAAGGCGATGGCCGATGCGCACGTCGCGCCGGCCCACCTCCACCTCGACGGGGGCGTCCTCGTCGAACTCTGCGGGGGAGCCGCCCAGGGCGGCCGATACGAAGAACATCCGAAGGTGGCGGCCCCTCAGGGCGTGGACGGACAGCCCGCCCCTGGAGAGCAGGCCCCGCAGGTCGTCGACGCGGGCGAACTCGCACACGGCGTAGAAGCGCCGGTCGAGGATGCCGTCCCGCGTCTCAAGGTCGGTGAGCAGACGCCCCAGGGATTCGGCGGCCGCCTTCGTCTGCGGGGGAAGGTCCTCCGGCTGGGCCTTTTGCAGCTTCTCCCGCATCCGTTCCAATCGCGGCGGGTGCTGCCTGATGAGCAGCTGGGCCGGAAAGTCCAGGGCGTTGAGCGCCCCGGCGAAGGCCCCGAGCTTCGGCTCGTCCAGCTCCAGGCCCATCACCTCGCACACCCCCAGCTTCACCCCGTCCAGGCGCACCGGCCCGTCGTCGTCGAGGTGGGACAGCATGAAGAACAGGGGTGGCTCCGGCGGGGGCTTGGGCGCGGATGGCTCGATTGCGCCTCCGGGCGTCTCGTGGGGAGCGGAGAGGTCTTCTTGCGGCCCCTGCGCTCCTCGTCTTGTCAGTCGTCGAATAAGCTCTTTCAACAGGGTCTCTTCCTTTTCTCTATGGGGTTGGGAAGTCCACAAGGCCGCTGCTTAGCAGCGCGGCCACGCCCTTGGCCGACAGGACCAGGACGAGGCCCACCACCGCCATGACGACGGCGGCCTTTGCCCTGCCCCCGCCGCGTTCCTCGCCTCCCTCGGCCATGAGGATGAAACCGGCCCAGACGATGGCGAAGACGCAGAGGCCGGCGGCGGCGTAGGCCATCGCCGTGAGCACCCGGTCGAACTGGCGGAGCATCTCCTGCTCCTCCGCCGGGGCTGCGCCGGTCGTCGCCAGCGCAGCCCCGGCCAGCAGGGTGACCGCAATCGCGGGCCTCACCAGGGCCACTCCCAGCCCATGTCCTCGAACCAGTCGCGCAGGCCGTCTGCGGGCTCCTGCTCGGCGGGCGGGTCGACCGGCTCCGGCTCAGGCAGGACCAGGGCCTTGAAGGGGTCGTCTGATCCCACGGCGGATGCCAGGGCCATCGTTTCGGCCCTGGTCCCGGCGATGGGCTGTCGCTCCACCGTCTCGGCCTTGACGTGCTCCGGGTGGACGACGGCCACCGTCACCTGCCTGGCGATGGTGGCGCTGGGAACGTAGGCGTAGGCCGTAGCGGTGGCGGACGACGTCGTGGCGGCGGATGAATCGGCGCCGTTGTCGCAGGTGACCGTCACCGTCTCACTGTCGTAGTCGCTGTCCCCCGGGCGGAAGAGGTGCACGGTCCTGGTGACCTCTTCGACCCGCTCCGGGTGGTGGGTGAGCTGCGTCAGCGGGGGCATCGGGATGCGAAGGCTCGCCTCAAGGCTCATGTCCACGCTCACGTCGTGAATCGCCTCGCCGGCGGGCACCGCGAGCCTGAAGCGGGTCTCGCCGTCGGGGACGAAGGTCACGCTTGCACTCGAAGCTCCCGTCGCTGCCGAGACCGTCCCCGTGACGGCCGTCACCTCGGCGTCCATCAGGGCCGTCTCGGTGACGCTCTCGTGTCCGGCCACCGTCTGAAGCTCGACCGGGTGCTCGGTGTGCGTGACGCACTCCGCCTCGATGACGCCGCTCACTGTTCCGGGCGTCCAGCCCAGGGAGGTCATACGCAGGTCGCACAACTCTCCCTCCACGACCGGCAGGGGATAGGGAAGCTGTGCTTCCTTGACGGTGAGCGCCCCGGCCTGTCCCACGGTGTCCACCCAGGACACCGTGAAGGACGGCGCCGGGCCGTGGAGGGGGAGGGAGTAGTCGATGCGCTCCCCCTCGGCCAGGGACGCCGAGCCCCAGAAGCGCAGCCAGTTCCCCTGCGGACCGCCGAAGGCCCGCACCCGGATGTCCAGTTCCGTGGCGGCCCGCAGGGTGACGGCCGCGCGGTCGCCGGTGACGGTGAGCGCCTCGACGAATATCCGCCGTCCCTCCAGCGGCTCCTCGACCTCGAAGTCGATCTCCTCCCGCCAGGGCTCGTGGTCGTCGGCCAGGGCCGCCTGGGGGACGGTCATGACCGCCGCCGCCAGGACGGCCAGAGCCGCGATGGCGAGAAAGCCCCTGTGGGGTTTCCGGCGCCTGATCTCCAGCGTCTCGGCCATGTTGTCGTGACGCTGGCGGTTCCCGCCGTCCTTACCTCTGCGCTTCCCGAACCAGCGCATCCGTCCGTTGCGGCGCTCCCTGCTCTGGCGCGTCTTCTTGCGCTGCTTCCTCAGGCCGCGCCTTGCCTTCCTGACCATCAGCCGGATGGGGCCGGGTCCGGTCTTCACCGGCTGCGGGGGCGCGGGCGGCTCGGCCCTCACCAGCTGGGCGGTCTGCCCGGCGTAGCGCCGCGCCCCCAGCCGGTACTTCAGCAGGTCGGCGGCCACCAGGGGCAGCCGCCGACCGCCTATCTTGCCCACCACCATCGCCACGCCAACCAGCCCGAAGAGGACGGCCAGGGCCATGCGCACCTCGGAGGGGCCGACGGGGGCGTAGCGGTAGGCCCCATAGGACAAAGCGAATACGGCCATCACCGCCACGACCTGCGGGAAGGTGAACCCCAGCAGCACCCGGTCCTCGGCCTGCACGTGAGTCGGTACCTCGTGTTCTCTCATGTCTCGTTCTCCTTCCTCACGTCGGCCTATCCGCTGTCGCCGCTGTCGGCGGCGTCCGGCGCTTGGGGTTCGGGCAGTGCGTCGTCGATTTCGATTCCCGGGTCCACGACCGCGTTCATCACCAGCTCCACGACGCCGTAGGCGACCAGGGCCAGGACGATGCCGGCGAGGGCGGTCATCATGGCGCTCTTGCCGCGCTCCATCTGGTTGGGCGCTCCGCTGGCGGTGAGGTACATGTACGCGCCGTAGATGAAGAAGCCCACGCCCACCGCTCCCACGACGCCCAGCAGGATGCCCACCAGGTTCGAGATGGTCTGTGTCAGTTGTTCCATTGCTATTGCTCCTCTCTTGTTCCGAGCTTTCCGTTCTCTCTCTACCGATTGGGTTCCATAAGCTCCGCTAGCTGCGCATCGCTCCCCCTCCTTTGCTTTGCTTATCGACACGAACCCTCGTGTTTGCGTCTTCTTGCTACTCGCCGCTGCTCCGGGGCTCGCCGCCGCCATCTCCGCCTGCCGATGGGGTGGCCATCGAGGCCGCCGAGCTCAGGCCGCTGGCGGCTGCCGACACGCCCGCGCTGGCCGCAATCGCTCCCACCGCCATGCCGCCCGGCCCTCCCGCGGCCCCGCTCATCAGCCCGATGGTCCGGGCCGAGCGCATCAGCAACGACGGAAGATTCATGCCGAAATAGAGCATCGAGAGCCAGGAGTCGAAGGTCCCGGAGTTGCCCAGCATCGAGGGCACCCGGGTCGCCATGTAGACGAAGGCCAGCGACATCAGGAGCTTCCAGATCAGGTCCTGCACCGGCTCGAAGGCCGCTATCGACGCGAACTCGTTCAGGAAGCCGAGACCGAGGGCAAGGGCGATGAGCTGGATGGCCTGCTGGAACACCGTCGTCATGAACAGGCGCAGCCAGTGGCGTCCCCAGCCCGCCGTGTGGGGCAGAATCCACAGCCCCAACGCGATGGGGGCCAGGGCGAGGAGGATGTCGATGAGGGCCAGGCGCAGCACCATCTGCACGATGACGTAGAGCACGAAGAAGCCGTAGACCAGGTAGAGCAGGGCCAGCAGCTGCGCCATGCCGACGCTCCCGGCCTGGACGGCGGTGAGAAACGTGTCGAGGGGAGCCCTGAGCAGGTCTCCGGGGGTGACGTTGAGGGAGACGGCGATGAAGCCTGACACGGCGTCGGCCACGTCGAGGACCAGGGCGCACCACCACAGGGACGATGCGGCGGCCACCAGGCCGAGCACGAGGCGGGGGACCATCTCCCGCCATCCCGTCTGGGAGCGGCCAAGGTGCTCGGACACGATGAAGCTGAGGCCCATCCAGCCGAGGATCACCATCAGCGCGCCGGAGGTGATGGCCCAGACGACCATCCACGCCTGCTGGACCAGGTGGTGGGCGTAGGTCAGGTCGGGAGGGGTGCCGGTGAGGATGTCGCTCATGCGCTATCGACCCCCGCAGTTGTCGGCGTCCTCGCCGGACGCCCGCTCCACCACGCCGCAGAGGGTCCCGTGGACTCCCTCGACCACCCAGCCGGCGAAGGCCCGAGCCCACCGCGCAGGGTTGAGGGCGGACAGGATCTTGTCCCAGATGCGCCCCGGCTGGTGGATGGGGACGACGGAGTAGAAGTCACCCCTGAGTCCGTCCTCGGATTGGGCCAGCATGACCAGCAGGTAGGCCCGGTCGCGGTCGAGGTCGGGTTGCTCGTCCAGGGCGGGGTACTCCCACGAGTACTCCCAGCCGTCGCTTCTCGCCTTCTCGCCGCCGCTGACCCGGTACATGGCGCTTATCCAGTCGCCGGTGTCGGCGTCGCGGACGGCGTAGTGGAGCGCCGCGATCTGCCGGTCGAAGACGGGGCGGGCGACGAACTCGCCGCCGCCCTTGCGCTCAACGAACTCCCGGTCGGCGTTGACGAGGGTTATCTCGTCGCCGGGCGGGGTCTGGGCCAGGACGATGCCGCTGGATGGGATTGTCAGAAGCGCCGCCAGAAGCAGCGCGGATGCCAGGGGTAGAAGCCGTCTTGCCGACCGAAGTTTCGATTTCAGCGCCAACTCGTTCACCTCTCTTCCGTTCGCCGCGATTCATCGGATCGCGGCGCTCGCAGAAGAGTTTGAACAAACGAAATGACGGTGGAAACTGCCCAAAAGGGACGACAAAAATGTCGCCCCTTTTGAGGTTCTAGGCAAAAGACACCCTCCCGTGCAGTATGGGGGCTGTACAAGAAAACGAAGTCTGTGGCGAAGGTGTCTGTGAGGTCACGGCAAGCCTGAAACAGGAACAAATGGGGCCGACAACGGGCTGAAGTTGTGAACACTTGGACTTAAGTCCCCAGGTCGGCCTCGCTCCGCAAAAAGGGGCGCAGCGGGGCCGCAAGAAAGAAGGGCCGAAACGGGTCGGAATCCCGCATTTCCCCCTACAGGTGGTCCACATGTCGCAGCCCGTGAAGAGCCGGGCCTTGGTCGGGGGCGAGACCGGGGACTGAGGCCGGCGAAAAGAGGAGGACTCATGGAACCGAAGAAGGACGTGGTCGAGAAGGGCAGGAGCGTGCGGGACATGCACCACCTGCGGCTCATGTCGCTGTTGCAGGAGCTGGAGCGGGACAACGGGCGCAAGAAGGCGGCCGAGGTCCTGGGGGTGGACCGCAGGACTCTGGACGCCAGCCTCGACGAGGGTGTGCTGACGCGGCGCATCCGGGGGGCGCTGGAGAAGGCGCTCCAGTCGGGGGTGGGCTCCGCGGCCGCTGAGCAGCGGGACCGCAACGACAGGCTGGCCGACCGTCTGGAGGACTTGGAGGGCGGCTTCGAGGAGCTTGGCAAGGAGATACGGGAGAACAACAGGGCCAGCGAGGACAGAGACAGGGCCATTCGGGAGGAGATGGCGCAGGGGTTTCGCAAGCTGGACCAGACGCTGGCGGGACTTGAGACGGGACGTGGTGGGCAGGACGGGGCGAAGGCGAACGGCGCCGGCCCGCAGCCCGGGCGAAGGGTGACGCTGCGGCGGGAGTACCCCGACCTAGTGACGTTGGAGCCCGCCGAGGACGACGAGGAGGTGTTCGGCGAGGTCTGGCCCCTGATCGTCGACTGGCGGGAGCTGAAAGGCGTTCATCCCGACGCGGGAAAGAGCCTGTCCTGGCTGCGCACCGAGGAGCGGTTCCTGGCGTTGGAGCTGACGCTCTTGGAGGAGCACGGGCTGACGCTTCCCCCGGCGACGTTTCCGCTGCGGGGCTTCGACCGCAACGGGCAGGTCAACTGGCGGAAGACAGCGCTCTCCGACACGCGGAGAGCGCTGAGAAAGCGTGAGTTTCTGCACTCGCTGACCTGCGGAGTTTTGTGGAAATAACCCGGCGGGTTACTGCGGCGGGTTACTCCACGGGCTTCCAGTGAACTTCCGTGAAGTTTTGTGAACGATGTTGGCGCGGACTGCCCGAAAGCCTTCACATCGGGTCTTTGGTGCGGTAATAATGTTGGCACTGTTTGGCTTTCAACCAAGGTTTCAGACCATAGAAACCTGGGGGCGCGATCCCTGTTGCCCGGGTCTGACCTGACGGATGATTCGCTCTCTGAACGGTCTCCCACGAGGGAATTGCTGCCGCTGCGGATTTGACGTAGCTCTCCGCAAGCAGCACGGGCCGAAACGACGAAGTTTGACGTAGGTCCTTCGTCCTCGGTCCACGTCCGTCGGTTGGAGTTTGACGTAAGTCCTTCTCCCGTCGGACACCCGTCCGGTGGTTGGAGTTGATCGCTTCTCCCGCTGGACTCTGAGGATGGAGCGCCTGCTGCGCCTCGTCCTCGCCCAGTCGGTCGGAGTGCGTCTTTCGCCCCGGCCGATTCAACATGCCTGCGGCACGGCTGACACACAGCTAGGGCCGCAGCTTCGACACGCGCCGGTCTGCGACTGAGAAGCAGGCTGGCCGCTTCACGTTTCGCAGCTTTCCCTCAACTCGGACGGTATCCACCCTGGGTCGAGCTGCGTCTTCTTTCACCCCACTCCGTCTTCCGCGTTCGACATGCGACCGTGGGCGGAGTGCGTCTTCGGAACGGATGCACGGGTTCAACGGCAACGGCAAACCAATCAGCAAGGAGGTACATAGGCATGGACGAATCACGGACACAGGACAGGACGGAACAGTACGTGGGACCGAGCGCAATGCGGGTCGCCAACCTGCTGGGGCGCCGGGTGAGCTTCGAACGGGGCTGGTTCTGGACGACGACGGCCATCTGTCACGGCGGCAAGTCGGACGGGCTGGCGTTCCGGCAGCGACCGGACGGCAACGGCATCGAGGTCAAGTGCCACACCGGGGGCTGCTCGGCCGGCGTGGTGATAACCGAGCTGGAGGCGCTCATCGGGCTGCCCATCTGGACGGCCTACGCGCAGGTGCAGGACACCCCGGTCAAGGCCCCTGAGAAGCAGCCGTGGTGGAAGCGCAAGCGGGTCGTCGTGGCCGGGGCGGTCGTCCTGGTCGTTGCGGCGCCGCTGATAACCGGCGACGTGGAGCTCTTCTTCCTGAACCTCGTCGGGCTGGGCATCGGGGCGCTGCTGCTTCGGCGGTTCATGCCCCGGCGTCCGGTAGGGAGGGTCCGTCGCCGCTGACGACAGGGCCTCCGGCTCCCTCATACCCATCCCAACTCAACGCAAAGGGCCGTCTCCCATCCGGGGGCGGCCCTTCTTCTTTGCCCGCAAGCGGGCGCAAACGGCAAGGCCACAAATCACAGGCACTTAGGAGGTGCACGATGACGACGGCAACACTGGCAACAGGCAATCGGTCGATGGACACGGTGGACAGGCCCCGGCGCAGCCTCGAAGAGCTGGTCGACCAGCTCATGGCGGCGATGGGGTTCAAGGAGCAGGAGCCGGAGACGGCGGAGACGGGCGCGGTGCGCTCGATCCACGAGGCGAGGCGGCTCAGGCAGGCTGGAGACGTGGACGGCGCGCTGGCGGTCCTCGCCGGCGTGGACGCGGAGAAGACGGAGAAGAAGGAGGCTCGGTGGGCCTTCTCCGAGTGGACGCAGCTGGTGAAGCGGCGGTTCGGCGGCCGCGGCGCCCTGGTCTACAGCCAGGGCACGGGACGGGCCGCTGCCCTGGTGCCCACCGGCGACGGCGGGACGCTGGAGGTCGCGGCGGTCCTGGGGATGCGCTGGCGGCCCGGCAAGGTCGTCTCGGGGCGCAGCCTCCGGGGCCTGCGTCCCCTGACCGGAGGTGCGTGATGGTCACGGCCAGCGTGGACATCACCGCGCTGAAGGCCCGGCACCCCCTGGGCGACACGGTGGAGGCCGCAGGGGTGCGGCTCAGGGGAAGGGGCCGGGTCCGCCAGGGCGTCTGCCCCTTCCACGACGAGGTGGAGGGCAGCTTCACGGTGTACGGCGACTCGGAGCGGTTCTACTGCTTCGGCTGCGGCCTCGGCGGCGACGTGCTGGACTTCATCCAGCGGGCCGAGGGCCTGTCGCTGACCGAGGCCATCGCGCGGCTGGACGGCAGCCCAGGGCTTGCGCCCCGGTCCGCCACTCGTCCAGCCGGAACGCGGCGTCCCCCGTCCGCCGCGCTGCCTCCCCGCGACCCCGCCCTGCTGACGGCGGCGGCGCGCTTCTACGCCGGACAACTCCGGCGGTCCTCAGAAGCGCTGGGTTACCTGGCCTCGCGGGGCATCGGCCCGGTCGCCGCAGCCCGCCTCAGTCTCGGCTATGCGCCGGGCGGCGGGCTGCGGCTGGCCCTGGAGTCCCTCGGCTTCTCTGAGAAGCGCATCCAGGACTCGGGGCTCTTCATGGAGCGGGGCGCGGAGCGGTTCGCTGGCATGGTCGTCGTACCCGACGCCTCCGGCGGCCTCGTCCGCTGGCTCGTCGGCCGGGCCATCGATCCCCACCGGACGCCCCGCTTCCAGGCTCCGCCCGGCCCCAAGCCGGTGCTTGGGCTCGGGCGTCTCGGCCCCGCGCCGCCCTGGGCGGTGGTCGCCGAGGGCGTCTTCGACTGGCTCGCCCTTACCGGGTGGGGCATCCCGGCCTGCGCCGCCCTGGGCACCCAGGGCATGGAGCGGGTCGCCTCAGCCCTCCGGGGCTGCCCCCGCGTCTTCCTCGCCTTCGACAACGACGACGCGGGGCGCGAGGCGACGGAGCGGCTTATGACCCTGCTCGGGCGCAGGGCCGCCGTCGTCGCCCTTCCCGCAGGCGTCGGCGACGTGGCCGAGCTTGCCGCCCTTCCCCACGGACAGGCCGCCTTCCTTCGCCTGCTCTCACAGGCGGCCCGCTCCGCCCGCTAGCGGCTCCCCGCCGCTCCTCTGCGGGCTTCCCCGTCCGCCCCCCTCACCGTCCCCACTCTCACCACCCAGGAGGCCCTATGCCCAATGCACGACGGGCTTTGCCCGCCCACGGATTCCCATAGGGGGAGTCCGCCCATCGGCCATTCGCTACAGGAACACACCACACAGACAAGAAGGAGATTGAGATGTTCAACAAGAACGGAAGCAACAATGGAAACGGGAGCGCGAACGGCGTCCACAAGGACACCGCGGTCGTCGCCCGGAACGGCAACGGGCACAAGCCCGACGCCGCCATCCCCGCCGAGCACGAGCTGCTCTGGGACGGGCTCTCGCCCGCCGTAACGCAGGCGCTCGGACAGCCCCTCGACCCGGCGCTGGCCTCCCAGCGCAAGGGGCGCGGCGGCAAGTCCTTCGACTACCTCGAAGGCCACATCGTCATCGCCCAGGCCAACCGGATATTCGGCTACGGCGGCTGGGGCTACGAGCTGGTCGGCGACGTCACCCTGCGCCGGATCGAGACGGTCAACCCCCAGACCGGCGAGGTGAAGGTGGAACAGGGCTACAGCGCACCGGTGCGGGTCTCCGTCGCGGGCGCGCTGCCCCGCACCGACATAGGAGTCCACCCGGTGGCCGAGGACAACTTCGACGGTCACGACACGGCCATCAAGGGAGCGGTCACTGACGGATTGAAGCGGGCGTTCCGCAGCTTCGGGGCGCAGTTCGGCAACGGCTTCTACGGGGACCAGCCGCAGGTCGGCAACCAGCCGCAACCGCAGCGCGTTCCCGCCCCGTCCAACGGCAGGTCCGTCCAGTCCCAATCCAACGGCAACTCCAGCAGGAGCCAGGCCAACGACCGGGCCGACGCGCAGGCCGAGAAGCTGCGGAAGCGGCTCATCGAGATCGCATCCGAGCAGGGCCTCGACGAGGACCAGGTGCGGACGGCCGTGGTGGACCGGACGGGCAAGAGCCTCGACGACCTGACGGCCGCCGAGCTCGGGCCGCTGGTGGAGGCCGCCGCCAACAAGCTCCGGCAGATGCAGCAGCCCCAGGCCGCCTAGTCTGCCGGTCCATCGGGTTCGCAATCGAGCGGGGTCGTCTCTTCGGGGGCGGCCCCGCTCCTTCACTACAGGACAAGGAGGCTACGAGCCATGACAACGACTGAGACCTTGGTAAGCACCCCCTGGGGTTGGACACACGACATCGAGGAGCTGGCCGAGGGCGTCTGGCGGGTCTGGACGCCCAGCCACGGCGGGCTGAAGCTCAGCCGCGAGCGGTGGGCCGAAATCCCCGACTGCGTCCGGTCCGCCATGTTCACGCCCACCTTCGCCGAGGAGGACTGCGAGGAGCCCATCGTCAGGACGCTCCTCGGCCTGGGCGACGACAACGAAAGGGAGATGGCCCTGAAGGTGGCGGGCTACTTCGACCGCTACGCTCCGGCCCTCCCGCACCTCCGCGACTGCCCGCCGGGCATCCACTACCACGCCGTCGCCTACCGGAGCGGCTTCGGGACGGACCCGTTCGGGCGGTTCGACACCCGCATCGAGGCCGAGTCCTTCGTGGGCGACGCCGAGATGGTGCGGGCCTACGGGAAGCTGAAGGCCGTCGAGTGCAGCCGGACGCTCCCGCTCTGCCGTGCGGAAGGGGGCAGGCCATGACCGCGACGACACGGCCCAGGCCCCGCACCCTGCCCAGCACAACGACCAAGCTCCAGACGGAGTTCGGCAACCTCTACGTCACCGTCTCGACGGACGAGGACGGAGAGCCCTTCGAGGTGTTCGGCTGGCTGGGGAAGGGAGGCAGCTTCCAGCACGGCGTCACCGAGCTGGCCTGCCGGTTGATCTCCCTGCACCTGCGGCGCGGGACTCCCCTCGAAGAGGTGATTGACCAGTGCCAGGGGATAGCCGAGATGCAGCCCTTCTTCAACACGATGCCCGACGGCAAGAGCGTTGCGGTGCTCGGCCTCGGCGACGGGATAGCGCACATCCTCAAGGCCCACCTGCGGGCCAGGGAGGAGCGGGGGGGCGGAGACGGTGCAAGAGGCGGCGATTGAGATGAAAGCGGCCGCATGAACGGCCAGGACACCAGCATCGAGGCGGGGCTGTCTCCTTCGGGGGCGGCCCCGCTTCTCACTTACAGGAAGGAGGCGACGACGATGGTAACGACGATTGACGAGCGGGCGGAGGTCTTCTCTCGCCCTGCGGCGCGGTTCGACGACGACGGCAACATGGAGGTGCGGGCATCGTCAGCCCTGGGCTGCCGCCGCGCCCTCTGGTACGCAGCCACCGGCTACGAGGCCATGAATCCCCCCAGCGAGTCCTCGCTGACGGCGATGGAGGCGGGCAACGCCCTTGAGCCGGTGGTGGTGCGGGCGATGGAGCGGGCGGGCTGGAAGGTCGATGCCCCCGACCCCCAGGACCCGAAGCAGGTGGCGGTGCGGGTAGGCCCCAACCTGCTGGTCACGGGCCACCCGGACGGCACGGTGCGGATGCCGGTGGAGGGGGACGAAGCGGCTGCCCCGCAGCTGTTCCTCTTCGACGAGGAACCGGAAGCTCCGGCCTATGGCGACCCGATGGTCGTCGAGATCAAGACGCGGGGACCGGAGGCGTTCAAGCGCTGGCAGACGCTGGGAGCCGAGCGCAGCCACCCGGCGTCGGTGGCCCAGGCCGCCTTCTACTCGCTCGGCGAGTTCGGCGACCTGCGGGACGCGGTGATCGCCACGATGGACACGGGGGCTCGCACCTGGGACTGGGAGCGGATTCCGGCCGCACGGCTGGAGCGGGCCTTGCAAGACGCCAGCGAGTGGCTCGGTGAGCTTGCCGCTCACCACGTCCGGAGCGGGCTTGACCCCGACGCGCTGCCGGAGCGGGACTTCTCGGCCGATAGCTGGCAGTGCCGAAGCTGCCCCTTCCTGGCGGTCTGCCTGCCGGGAATGGCGGAAGCGAGCGAGGAGACGGAGATAGAGGACAAGGAGGTGAGCGACGAAGAGGCACGGGACGCGGTGACGGCCTACGCAGAGGCTCAGGAATCCATCAAGGAGCCCGAGAAGGCCAAGCGCGCCGCGCTGGACACCCTGAAGGCGTGGATGCGCCGGCAGGGCGACTCGAAAGCGACGGTGGGGGGCCGGACGGTCACCCTCGTCAGCTCCACCAGGTACTCGGTGAACCACCGTAGGCTCAACGAGGCACTCGACCCGGAGGTCCGGGCCGAGATCGTCACCGAGAGCGAGTCTGAGTACGTGCGGGTGAACACCTAGACGCTTCCCCTGTTGGGAGCGCAGGACGGGGCCGTCTTCCCTTCTATAGGGGCGGCCCCGCTCTCATTCAAGACGGGCGCGGCAACACCGCGCCACTACACACACAAGGAGAATCACATGTCACGCACCATCAACAAGGTAGAGCTCTTGGGCAGGGTTGGAACGGACCCGGAGATGCAGTACACCCCCGGCGGCACCGCCGTCACCAAGCTTCGGCTGGCGACCGACCGCTACCGCAAGGACGCCGAGAACGAGACGGATTGGCACAACATCGTGGTCTGGGGCGCCACTGCCGAGGCCGTGAACCAGTACGTTGGGACGGGCCAGCGCGTCTACGTCGCGGGCCGCCTCGTCCAGAACAGCTGGGAGGGCGACGACGGCCAGCGCCGCCACCGCACCGAGATTCACGCCTCCGAGGTCGTGTTCCTCGACTCCAAGGGCGGGAACGGCACCGGCGACGCCGCGGACATCGAGCAGCCGGTCGGCGCCTCTCCCTTCTAGTCCCACAACCGCATAGCGACGCCTTCCCGAAGGCGCGCCACGGGGCCGCTTCCCACTACAGGGGGCGGCCCCGCTCTTTGTTCTAACCGATAGCGAAGGAGGCCGACATGACCAGGAAGAAGACTTTCACCAAGGACGCTGTTCTGCTGAACGCGCTCCGCATCAACCTGAGCCTGCTGGGGGAGCTGGCGGTGCGCTACGACGTGGAGACGAGGCCGGAAGGCCCGGAGGACCCGCCCTCCATCAACTGCCCCGAAGACGTGCGGAAGCTGCTGGGGCCGGAGATGTCCGGCCTCGCCCAGGAGCAGCTTCGGGTGCTGCTGCTCAACACCAGGAACCAGGTGGTGGGCCAGCGGATCATCTACCAGGGCAACGTGTCCTCGGCCATCGTGAGGAACGCCGAGGTCTTCCGCCCGGCGGTCATCGAGGCCGTCCCCAGCATCATCGTCAGCCACAACCACCCCAGCCAGGACCCGACGCCCAGCCCGGAGGACGCGGCCCTCACCCGCGAGCTGGTCCAGGCGGGCAAGCTGCTGGACATCGAGCTGCTGGACCACATCGTCATCGGCGGCGAGCGGTTCGTCAGCCTCAAGGAACGGGGCCTCATGTCCTGACGGCCCACGCCGTCCGGCTCTCACGCGGGGGACACCCTCCCGCGCTTGCATCACCCACATCAAGGAACGAAAGGAGACTGCCCATGTTGCAGACTCACACCATCGACCCCGAAGACCTCTACACCATCACTGCCGGGGGGTTCTCGGCCACCGCCGACGCCTTCGCCCGCGACGACCGGACGGACGGCCTCTGGTTCGTCTCGATGGTCGGCTCCCAGACGGCGCTCAAGGCGATCTGGGCCTCGCTGCTCAAGCAGCCCCCGGACGTTGCCCACATCATCAAGGGCGCCGACGGGATGGCCCTCAGCGGCGGCTACCAGCGGTGCCAGATTCCCCACAAGACCGTAGGCACGTGGACGACCAAGATCGCCCGCCTGCCGGCGAGCGGCGGATGGCACGCATTGGTGTACACCAAGACCGCCGAATACGGATTCGAGAAGGACTCCTTCCTCCTGCTGGCGCAGTCGGAGGAGGCGGCCCCGGCTCTCCATCACCGGTTCCTCGACAAGCGCAGCCCGCTCCCCCTCCACGGCTCCTGGGCGGGCTGGCTCTGGCAGCGGGGCATCGAGGAAGAGGAGATAGTCCCCCTGCAATCGGTGGGCGTCTCCGCCTACCGGTGCTCTCCCAAGGCCAAGAAGCTGCGGGACGACCTGTCCGACGCCGTGGCGTCGGGCAGGCTGACGCTGCCCAGGGAGGCGTCCGATGGATAGGACGCTGAAGCGGGCCAAGCGCAACAACAAGAGGCGCGGACAGCGCAACCACGGGGCATGGCAGCGGTTCTCCCCCGACGGGAAGACCTGCCGCTACTGCGAGCACGACGGCTCGCAGCACCTCTGCCGGTCGGGGCAGCCCCATTTCTTCCGGCCCGCGACGGAGGCGGAGCGGCGGGACCCCTCGGTCATGCTCTACCGCCACACACTGCCGGACGGCGGCTCGATGCTGGTGCGGCGGATGACCGTCGCCAACCACGCCGAGCTTGTCACCGCCTTCTGCACGGCCTGCGCCGAGAGCATAGGGACCCACCAGGTCCTGTGCTACCAGCGCAACGTGGCTATTGGCGAGGTGGTCGGCATCGACACTCGCCACAAGGACCTGGCAATCGCCGCCTGACGCGGCGCACGACACCAGACACGAAAGGAGAGACGACATGAGACTCGCTGCACAAGCCAAAGGGGGCTACTATCCGACTCCCGACCGGGTGGTGGACCTGGTCGCCGAGCTGATTCACACCCCCACCGGCTCCTACCACCGGGGCCGGGAGACCATCCGCATCCTCGACCCCTGCTGCGGGGCCGGGGACGCGCTTGAGCGGCTGGCCGAGCGCCTGGACAGGCCCAACGCCATTCCCATCGAGACCTACGGCGTCGAGCTGCACCGGGACAGGGCCGAGGAGGCCGAGAAGCGGCTCCACCGCACCCTGGCCTCGGACCTGTTCGCAACGTCGATAGCGAACGGGGCCTTCGGCCTGCTGCTCTTGAATCCGCCGTATGACTTTGATTCCGAAGACAAGCGGACGGAGCACGCCTTCCTGACGCAGACCACGCGCTACCTGGCTGAGAGCGGCCTGCTGGTCTTCATCGTGCCACGGCAGCGCCTGGCGGTCTCGGCCCGCTACCTGTCCACCCACTACGGGCGGATGCGGTGCTGGGCCTTCCCCGACCCTGAACGGGAGGTCTTCGACCAGGTGGTCCTGATGGGCTACCGCAAGGCCGACCCCGTTCCTGACGCCACAGCCGAGAGCATGGTGCTGGAGTGGGCGGTGGGGGAGCCGGAGCCCCTGCGCTCCCAGCGCAACTCCTACTCCTACCCGGAGTACACCCCCGCCACGACGCCGAGCGGCGACGTCCTGTTCACCACGCGCACCGTCGACCCGGCCGCGGCGGCTGCCGAGGCGCGGCGGTCGGGGCTCTGGGCCAGCACGGAGATCACCGACTCCCTGTGGCCCGCGAGCGACAGCCGCACCCGCCCGCTCATGCCTCTCAGACGGGGGCACATGGCGATGCTGGTGGCGGCGGGCTTCCTCGACAACCTGGTGCTCGAAGCCGACGACAGGCGCATCCTGGTCAAGGGCCGCACCTCGAAGGACATGGTGCTGGTGGAGGACGCCCCGGAGAAGGAGGTCCACCGCGAGAAGCTGACGACTACCGTGGTGGCCCTCGACTTGGACGACGGACGGATCGAGGACATCGCCGCCTAGCTCGGACGGCTCATCTTGAGCCGCGCAACGAGGCCCCGTTGGTCCATTCGACCTGCGGGGCCTTCGCTCTATCGGAACGACCCAGAAGACCCCTCTTATCAAGGAAAGGAAGGTCGAAAGATGCAGACCACCATGACCCTCGAAGCCTGCTGCCGGTGCGGGCAGCCCATCGCCCCCGGCGAACCGGCCATGCAGACCGCCTCGGTGGACATCGACGACTACGGCAGGGCCGTGTCCTCGCCGGTGAAGGCATACCACCTGACGGGACGCTGCTACGACGACGCAAAAGCTGCCGAGACCGCCCGCAGGGAGGCCCTGAAAGCCGCATAGACGGCTCGCACCGAGCCGCACTCACGAGGCCCGCCGACTGCGCGGGTTCGCACGTTCAAGCAACCGCCTGGGGACGTTTCCGGGGACCCGCGACACGCAAACGTCCCCACCGGGGGCGTGGTGCGTCTCGGGTCCCTGCGTCGTCCTCCGGCCCACCACGGAATAGGAGGACGACTGACATGAACCTCGGAGGTTTCATCGACAAGTTCAAGGACGCCATAGCGCGAAGGGTGGTGGAGTCCTACCCGCCCCTCTACCGCCCCTCGGAGAACGGCGGCACGATCCCCAGACTGCTCCGCAAGCCCCTGGGGGCGCAGACCGACGCCATCAGGGGCGCGGCCCTCTCCCTGAAGGCCCACCGGGGCACCACCGTCGTCGGAGAGATGGGAACCGGCAAGACCTTCATCGGCGCGGCGGCCGCATACATGGCGGGATTCGAGAGGATTCTCGTCATCTGCCCGCCCCACCTGGTGCCCAAGTGGAAGCGGGAGATCGAACAGACGGTGCCCGGCGTCCGCGCCGCCATCGTCGAGTCCATCACCGACCTGGAGAGGCTGCGCCTCTCCGTCGGCTCCGGCCCCCTGTTCGCGGTGATGAGCCGGGAGAAGGCCAAGCTGTCCTACCGCTGGATGCCCGCCGTGCTACAGCGGTGGGCCGTCTCGAAGGGAAGGCTCCTGCGGGACGAGGAGACGGGGGCGCCCTTCCGGGTCCCCTGCTGCCCCGACTGCACCGCGCAGGTGGTGGACAAGGACGGCGTGCCGCTCACGGACGCCGACCTGAACCGCCGCAAGCACACCTGCGCCGACTGCGACGCCCCTCTGTGGCAGGCGGACAAGTCCGGCCCGGCCCGCTACCCGCTGGCCGACTACATCAAGCACAGGATGAAGGGCTTCTTCGACCTGCTGATCGGCGACGAGGTCCACGAGTTCAAGGGGCGCGGCTCTGCCCAGGGCATCGCCGCCGGCATCCTCGCCGACGTGTGCGGCAAGTCCCTCAGCCTCACCGGGACGCTCCTTGGCGGCTACTCCTCGACCATCTTCCACCTGCTCTACCGGTTCTCGCCGGAGATTCGCACTGAGTTCGGGCGCTCCGACGAGCACCGCTGGATACAGCGGTACGGCTTCGAGGAGGTCACCGTCGGCAAGCCCGACGACGACGCGGTGGAGGACGGGCGCAACAGCAGGAGGCGCAGCTACCGCAAGGTCACCAGGGAGCGGCCGGGACTCGTTCCCAGCGCCCTGTTCCACATCATCGGGAACACCGTCTTCCTCAGACTGGCGGACGTTGCCTCCGGCCTGCCGGACTACGAGGAGAAGATCCTCGTGTCCTCGATGGACTCGGAGGAGGACGCCACCGGCTACTCCCAGCGCAGCGCCTACAAGCACGTGTTCGAGACGCTGAAGGAGGAGCTGGCGAAGGCGCTGAAATCCGGCTCGAAGCGGCTGCTGGCGACCTACCTCCAGACCCTGCTGGCGTACCCCGACGGCTGCACCAGGGGGGAGACGGTCTTCGACCCCCGGACCGGGGACGTCATAGTGCAGGTGCCGCCCCTGTCCGAGGAGAAGCTCTACCCGAAGGAGAAGGCGCTCATCGACCTGGTGGCCGCCGAGCGGATGGAGGGACGGCGAGTGCTGGTCTACGTCACCCATACGGGGACGCGTGACATCACCGGGCGGATGGACGACTTCCTCACCCGGCACGGGTTCAGGGTGGCGGTGATGAAGGCCGACGCGGTGGCCCCGAACCGCAGGGAGAAGTGGGTCGCCGACAAGGTGAACGAGGGCATAGATGTCCTCATCTGCCACCCCAGGTTGGTGCAGACCGGCCTCGACCTGATCGACTTCCCGACAATCGTCTGGGACGAAACGGACTACAGCGTTTATGTGGTCCGCCAGGCGTCGCGGCGGTCGTGGCGCATCGGGCAGACCCGCCCGGTGAAGGTGGTGTTCATGAGCTACAGGAACACCCTGCAGGCCGACGCGCTGAAGCTGGTGGCGAAGAAGATGCAGAGCTCCCTGGCCGTTGAGGGGGAGCTGCCGGAGGACGGGCTGGCCGCCTACGGCGACGACGGCGACGACGGCGACGACATGATGATGGCCCTGGCCCGCAGGATCGTCAGCGGCGACGAGGAGGACGAGGCCGAGACGATGGAGGAGGTGTTCGCCCAGGCCAGGAACGCTGAGAGCGAGGCCGAGGAGCTGCTGGTGGACGACGGCTGGAAGGTCGTCGAAGTCGAGCCGGAGACGGTCTCGGTCAACGGGAATGGTAAGCACGCCAACGGCAACGGCCACCACGCCGACGGTATCGGGCCGACGGTCGAGCTTGTCCCGGCCAGCGGTCACGCCAACGGCAACGAAAACGGCCGCCACGAGGACGAGGCATTGGAGCCGCAGCAGTCGCTGTTCTCCTGGGCGGAGTTCATGGCCGAGGAGCCGGTCAAGCCCAGGGGCCGCAAGACCCAGGCCCCGTCACTGTCCCTGTTCGCGTGGGCGGTGGAACAGGAGCGGGAGGAAGAGCCGGTCGGCGCGGGACGCTAGACCGCAAGGACACGGGAGAGGTCGTCGCCAGTGGAGCGGCGGCCTCCCCGCAGGTTGAAACGCAGCGAAACACAACACGCACAAAGGAGATGAACCAATGGCACGCATCTTTGTCTACGACGACCGCGAGTTCCCAGACCCCGACCCCCAGATGAGCGTCGACCAGGTCAAGGCAACCCTGAGCGACTTCTACGGGGAGATCGCCAACGCCTCGGTCAAGGAGACCAGCCGGGGCGACGACACCATCTACGAGTTCCAGCGGCGGGTGGGCACCAAGGGCGCCTTCCCCCACGCCGGGAACTGAAGGAGGGAGTCCGATGGACAACCGCACCTTAGCCGGTCTGCTGGCGGCGTCGCCGCCTGCGGGCCTCAGCATCCTTGAGCTCACGGCGGAGCTCACACGGCCCGACGGCTCCTTCGACCTGGACGCCGCCGCCGCCCGGCAGCAGGACGTGGAGTCGGCCTGCGTCCAGGCGCAGGACTACGCCGCGGCCACGGGCCGCCTGTTGGAGGCGCTGCGATGGCAGCTGCGGCCCCGGCGCAACTGAGCGGGCTGGCGGGACTGCTCCTGCGGCGTCCGCCGTCGCTGCGGGAGTTGGTCACGCTGGTCGGATACGCCGACGACTACGCCTGGTTCGTGGGGCTGGTGCGCCGTCTCTTCCCCCAAGAGGCGGAGGCGGCGCTTGCGGCCCCCGACGTACGCGGGAGGGTGGAGCGCTTCGCCGGGCTCTTCGGGGAGCGCCACTTCCCCCTCTACGCGCCGTTCATCGAGTTCTGGACGGAGGAGGAGGGGGAACAACCGCCCTGGTCCTGGCTGAGGCAGGGCATCCCTTTCGACCTGATGGGCTTCGGCTACGACGGCCTCCACGAGATGTGGGACGGCTACCGCGAGGGGCTCTCGGCCATGGCCCTGCTGGTCAAGCCCGCCGACGCCTACTACGACGGACCTGACGGGATACGGGTGGCCTGGCTGGAGTCAGCCGCCGAACGCATCCCGCAAGAGACCCTGCTCCGAATCCCCGAAGGCGGCATACCCCTGGACGACCTCACCGACGCGCTCAAAGAGACGAAGTTCGAGGGGGCGGCCCAGGCGTGCTCCTGGGTCCTTGCCGAGACCGGCAACTTCTTCCTCGACCACACCTACGAGGACGGATCGTACGACGGCTTCTCCGACCCCTGGGACGACGACATCATCAACGAGGGCACGGAGGAGTGGCGCAAGGCAAGCGCCCTCATGGACGCGGTCAGCAAGCTGACCGACTGGCTGGAGGAAGACCTTCCGGGCCGCTTCGCCGAGATGCTGGAGTTCGTCCTGGAGCGGCTCACCAACCAAGAACAGGAGGTAAGTGATGACGAGTGAAGTCGATAAGACCCAGTGGTCCCTGCCGGGTCCGGCGGACGCGGCAAGGGACGAGATCCAGATGCAGCTGGAGGTCTACAAGGAGACCATCCTGCTGCGCGGCTTCGAGGACGACTCAAACTGGGTGAGGACCGTCTCGGCGGACGAGATCGCCAACGTGTTCACCCAGCACCTGGGATTCTCCTCGGGGCTCCTGCCCCAGGACGCCCTCTGGTGGAACCAGGGCGAGACCGGGCAGGTGGTGGCCCTATGGCGGCCGCCGCAGGTCTGGTCCGTCGCCCTGCAACGGGAGGCGTTCAAGCCCCCCGCACGGCTCCGGCTTCCCATGCCGGGGCTGGTCTTCGTCTGCTCGCCGGGGCGCGCGCCCTGGGTCTACGCCGCGCTTGGCCGGCCCACTGACCCCGAGCAGCTCCTCTTTCGGGCCCCCGCCTTCAACGTCTTCAGAGACGGGAGGGTCTGCCCCGGAAGCCACAGGTTCCCCGAGGAGGTGGACCTGATACCGGAAGGCTTCTTCCAGTCCTTCTTCTCCCTTACCGGAGACACCCGGGACCGCTCGAAGAAGCACCCCGACAACCTGCAAGCGCTATGGGAGGAGCTCGATGGAACAACTGTATACCCGACTGAAGACCTGGTTCCCCAGTGCACGGTGGGCCAGGCGATGGCGGTCTCCGAGGGGAGACGTGGCTACCGGTAGCGGGGCGCCGGGGCCGGTGGGCTACCTCGTCAACCACCCCGCCGGGCTCGCGGGAGTCCAGGGCATTGGATACGACTACGTGCTGGGATCGGGGGGCGTCTACGTCCAGTCCCAGGGCGCTCACCTGACGGCGCGGGTCATTGTCGCATCCTGCGAGGTGCGGGGCCTGGCTCCCGTCGCCGAGAAGGTGGAGCTTGCCCACGGCCCCATCCCGGCCCGGCTCTTCGAGCTTGGCCTGCGCTGGTTCCAGGACGACCCCGGCACCGAGCGGTTCTTCGCCGTGCGGTGGGACGGGCGCGCCTACCGGCTGGTGGTTCCCGAACAGGAAGGGACGGCTTCGTCACTCACCTACACGCCGCCCGCCGGGGTGGTCGCCGAGTTCCACTCCCACGGAAGCTCCCGCGCCTTCTTCTCGAAGACCGACGACGGCGACGAGCAGGGCTTCCGCATCTACGGCGTCGTGGGACGCCTCGACAGCGACCGGCCCGAGCTGAGCCTGCGGGTCGGCGTCTACGGCCACTTCGCCCCGGTGGAGTGGCCGCAGGTGTTCGACGGCCCAGTTCCGGGCGTCCGGCTGACGGGCGAAGAGCCGGATTCAAACGAGGCAAGAGAAAAGGAGGTGACTGAGAAATGCCCTACTACCTGGACAACACGTTCCTGCTGGACAACCCCTGGATAACGGTGGTCGGCTGCGGCGGGACCGGCGGCTTCGTGGCCGAGGGTCTCTGCCGACTCTTCCAGGGACGGGAGGCCACCATCGTCCTGGTCGACCACGACCGGGTGGAGCCCCACAACCTGCTGCGCCAGAACTTCTACCCTGAGGACGTGGGCCGCTTCAAGAGTCAGGCCCTCGCGGACCGGCTGGCAAAAGCGTTCCGGCGTCCCGTCGGCTACTCGGTGTACGCCTTCCGGGAAGAGGACTCCCACTCGGATGGGGGCCGCTACCCCGGCCTTCCCCACTACGGGAACAGCCTCATCATCGGCTGCGCCGACAACGCCGCAGCTCGCAGGGCGATGGCGGAGTCCCTGCCGGGCGACCCGCGCCGGTGGCTCATCGACGCGGGCAACGACACCAACTGGGGGCAGGTGCTTATAGGCAACGTCGCCGACCGGGACTTTGGGGACGAACAAGCCTTCGTCGACCAGACCTGCTACCTGCTCCCCGCGCCTACGGTGCAGCGGCCCGACCTGCTGACCGCCGTGTCGACCACGCCTCCCGACGTGGACTGCGCGGCGGCCCTCGACCTCACCGACCAGGACCCGACCATCAACCAGATGATGGCGTCGCTGGCGCTACAGGTGGTCCGCCGCATGGCGGCGGGAACCTGCCCCTTCATGGGCCTCTACCTGGACATGGAGCAGGGAACGGTCACCCCCACGTATGCCACCCCGGAGACGGTGGCACGGGTGGTGCGGTCTGGCTCCGAGCCGGGGATAGCGTCCTAGTGACCAACGCTCAACAGACGCATTCAAAGACGGAAATAAGGAGAAAACCATGCCTAACGAAAAGGGAACCACCACGATCTGGCAGGACAACCACAGCGGGCTCCGCAGGCACAAGCTGATGACCAAAGAGCTTGCCGACACCATCCCGCCCCTGTACGCCAATGACGGCGCGGACGACCCCGACGCCGTGGTCGCCAGGGTGAAGCTCTTCTCGCCCTACAACGGGTGGCGGTGGTACATCACCGAGTGGGAGGCCGAGACCGGAACGTGCTTCGGCCTCGTCGAAGGGTTTGAAGTCGAACTGGGCTACTTCGACCTGACGGAACTCTCGGAAGTAACCGTGTTCGGCCAAGTCCCCGCCGTGGAGCGGGACCTGTACTGGGAGCCGCAGACCCTCGGCGAGATCAGGAGACAGTCGAGGCTCGCAGCCTGAGCAAGGGCCAGAGAAGAAACAACGAAAGGAGCAACCATGCCAGACGAAGTTGGAACGGAAGCAACCCGCTCGGACGCCCCGAGCGCAGACGACAGTCTCTTCGGCGATGCGGCGGACGACACGGAAGCCGCGGTTGCCGACGAGCAGGACGCCAACGAGGAGACCGCACAGGACGCACAGGGTTCCGACGACGCCGGAGAGCAGGACGCTGGGGACGACACCGGCGCGTCCGAGGACCTGAAGGTCGTCGTGTCCATCAAGGGAGGCAGGGCCACCATCGGGGTGCAACAGCCCTCGTCGGACCCGCACATCGAGTCCTTCGACGACGCTGACCTGTCCGGTCTGACCCAGGAGGCCCTTGCGGTGGTCGAACGGGCGAGGGCCAAGTGGGAAGAGGAACCGAAGTATCCGGCGCACGAGAGACCCGCGCCCCCGGCCAGACGCCGGACCCGGCGCTCACAAGGGGCGGCACAGGCCGGGGCCGCCGAGGGAGAGACGGAGCAGCAGCAACCCGAGACGCTGAGGCTGTTCTAGGGGCCGCGTTCAAGGCCGAGGAGCCGGTCGGCGCGGGACGCTGACCGCAGGAACGGGGGAGGTCGTCGCAACGGCGGCGGCTTCCCCCTGCCCAGCCATGTATGCGGCTTTTTTGCGTTTCGGGTGCTCTGCCTCACCGTATGTGCTGCCCTTTTTGCGTTTCAGGCCCCGCAGGTTTCAGACCGCTTCCCCGGCGCGCCGCCTCAGTCGGTGAACAGGTGGCCGAGTCCCAGGCTGTCGGCCAAGTCGTGAAGCGCCTTCAGATGCCTGTAGTTGGGCCGCACCCCCCGCTTCCACCAGCGTCTTATGGTGATGGGGAGATGCCGAGACGACGGGCGATCTCCGCCCAGGTCAGGCCGGAGGCGTGCTGGAACCACTCCAGGCGCTGGGGGAAGTGGTCTGGGGTGGCGTGGGGTTTTCTCCTGTACTGTGTGGGCTGCCTCGGCATGGCGGGCCTGTCCTCCACGCAGGGCGCTTGGAGACCCTTCCTTATGAAGCGGGACTGTCACCCTGCTTCTACGTCCGGTACCGGAGTGCGGCCCCGCCCGGACATCCATCTGTGCGGCCTCTTTTGCGTTAAGAAGGGCGGCGCAAGCAGAAGATGCGCCGCCCCCCTTGTCGCGTCTCGGGCTAGGGACCGCTGACGGTCAACACCAACTCGTTGGACAGCATCCTGCCGTCCTCCGTGCAGATGGCGCCCTGGGCGTCGCAGTCCTCGGTGATTGGCAGGGTGATGGTGACCTGACCGTCGCTGTTGGGTCTCACCGTGATGCGCCACAGTATGTTGCTCGGCTTGTCCAGCCTCTGCGCCTTCTTCACCGTTCCGCCGGTCACCGTGAAGGCGTGGTCCCGCAGGGTCCGGTAGCTGATGTCGAACTCCTCGCTGAAGCGCAGCTCGAAGGTGAACGTGTTCTCGCCGTCGTGGGATGTCGAAACGTTCTCCACGCTGACCGTCAGCGGTGTGGACGGCGCTCCTTCCACCGCGCCCGTCGCCGCGCTGGTCAGCTCCTCGCCGTGGCCAGCGTCGTCGGTGAAGCTCACCCGTACCTTGACGGACTGGCCTTCCTCGCTATCGGTAAGGGTGTAGCTGGAACCTGTGGCTCCTGCGATGTCCGCGCCGTCGGCCTGCCACTGGTAGCTGAAGGACGCGCCGGTCAAGCCGTCCTCGTCGGCGATGCCGGTGGTGTCCGCCGCCAGCGTCTCGCCCACCTGGGCCGTGCCGGTGACGGTCGGCGCGCCCGTGGCAGGGATGTTGGGCTTGGCTTCCACCGCGCCCGTGGCCGCGCTGGTCAGCTCTTCGTCGTGGCCCACGTCGTCGGTGAAGGACACCCGTACCTTGACGGACTGGCCTTCCTCGCTATCGGTAAGGGTGTAGCTGGAACCGGTGGCTCCTGCTATGTCCGCTCCGTCGGCAAGCCACTGGTAGCTGAACGACACGTTGTCCAAGCCGTCCTCGTCGGCGATGCCCGACGCGTCCGCCGTCAGCGTCTCGCCCACCTGCGCCGTTCCGGTGACGGTCGGCGCGCCGGTTGCCGGGCTGTTGGGCTTGGCTTCCACCGCAGCCGTGGCCGCGCTGGTCAGCTCCTCGCCGTGGCCAGCGTCGTCGGTGAAGCTCACCATGACGCTTATGGCCCTGCCCTCGTCGGCCTCGGCCAGCGTGTAGGTGGAGCCGGTGGCTCCTGCTATGTCCGCTCCGTCGGCAAGCCACTGGTAGCTGAACGACGCGTTGGTCAAGCCGTCCTCGTCGGCGATGCCGGTGGTGTCCGCCGCCAGCGTCTCGCCCACCTGGGCCGTGCCGGTGACGGTCGGCGCGCCCGTGGCAGGGATGTTGGGCTTGGCTTCCACCGCGCCCGTGGCCGCGCTGGTCAGCTCTTCGTCGTGGCCCACGTCGTCGGTGAAGGACACCCGTACCTTGACGGACTGGCCTTCCTCGCTATCGGTAAGGGTGTAGCTGGAACCGGTGGCTCCTGCTATGTCCGCTCCGTCGGCAAGCCACTGGTAGCTGAAGGACGCGTTGGTCAAGCCGTCCTCGTCGGTTATGCCCGACGCGTCCGCCGTCAGGGTCTCGCCCACCTGCGCCGTTCCGCTGATGGTCGGCGCGCCGGTGGCCGGGCTGTTGGCGGCCTGCGCTTCCTGCGGCGCGTGCGGGTCCGACGCCGCTTCCACCGCAGCCGTGGCCGCGCTGGTCAGCGTCTCATCGTTGCCCGCGTCGTCGGTGAAGCTCACCGTGACGCTGACGGCCTTGCCCTCGTCGGCGTCGGCCAGCGTGTAGGTATCGCCGGTCGCTCCTGCTATATCCGTACCATCGGCACGCCATTGGTAGCTGAAGGACACGTTGTCCAGCCCGTTGGCGTCGGCGATGCCCGACGCGTCCGCCGTCAGCGTCTCGCCCACCTGCGCCGTTCCGCTGATGGTGGGAGTCCCCGTGGGGGGATTGTTGGCGGCCTGCTGCGGCGGGGACTCCGCCAGCGCGACGGCCCGCGCCGAGGCGAACTTCGACCAGCGGCTCAGCTCCCGGTCCCGGATCGCCTTCACCCGGTAGGCGTAGAGCGTTCCCTCCTCGACCTCGGCGTCGGTCCAGCATTGGGAGGCATTGCTGCCGGCGGCGGCGGCGTGGTCGCCGCCGTGGGGCGCGAAGACCTCGGCCGTCTCCGACCGGCGGCGCAGCGCCCGGTAGCCGGTCACCTCGTCCGCGGCGTCCTCGGGCGCAAACCAGCACACCGCGATGCCGGCGTCCGTCGCCTCGGCGAACACCGGGGCCGGCTCGCGCCCGCGCGCCAAGTTCTCCGTCCACTCTTCACCCTGCCGCTCGGAGGAAGTGTCGTCGTCCTTCCCTTCATCGGGCGCGGGATGCGTGGGCGCCGCAGCGAATGACCAATCGCCCGGCCCGTCGTCGTTCACGCCCCGCACCCGGTAGTAGTAGGTCGTGTCCGGCGTCAGGCCCGCGTGGCTGTACCGCGGGTCCGTGCCGCTGTGGACCGGGTCCACCGCCCGCCAGCCGGTCGAACCGTCCGCCGACCACTCCACCTCGTAGCCCGTCGGCTCGCCCTCCGGCGCCGTCCACGCCATGTCGATCTGCGACGGTGACGACCCGGCGGCCGCGAATCCCTCCGGCGCGCCCGGCGGGGTCGCCGCCTGCTGCTGCTGCGACTCATCATCGACCGGCCGCCCGCACCCCAGGGGCGGGTAGCAGTCGTACTTGCGGTGGGCGTAGACGGAGATGAGGATCCTCGTCCCGCTCTGCTCGGACAAACTGCTGCCGCTGTAGAAGTTGCCCAGGTTCCAGCCGTTACGCTGGCTGAACAACGTGCTCTCCGTGGTGCTCCGGCCGGTCAGATCGCCCGAGATGTAGAGGAAATAGTCGGTGTCGGGCTTGAGGACGGCGCTGTCCGTGGGATGCACTACGAGGTTGTTGTAGCCATTGTGAAAAGTGGCTCCGGGGCTGATCACCCGCGCCACCTCGGTGGCGCTCGGGTTTCCGTTGCTGTCGGCGGCGCGGATGCTGAACGAGAACTGCGGGATGTCACCTTGAACATCAGCAATGCCGGGGGCGCCGGTGCCGCCCCTGACGGCAAAGTTGGTAACGACGTAGCCTCCCTCAAAGTCGCCGGTGTGGAACTTCTGGGCGCCGGCCATTGCGTAATCGGCGTC